>CAXXUV010000001.1:0-42242 GCA_963666795.2 Dehalococcoidia bacterium
AACTTGCAGAGGTCGAGTGAATCCGAGAACGCATGCAGGTCCTGGAAGATCTTCAGCAGCGGACCCTTGCCGTCCCACTCCAAGGGGTCGGTCTTGATCGGGATGCCGAGCAGCTCGGAGGCCGGCGTGTAGCCGCGCAGGTGGCAGGCGCCTCGGTTGGAGGTCGCGTAGCCCAGGCCCTCGCCCTTGACAGCGCGCGGGTCGTAGGCCGGTACCGCCTGGCCCTTGACGGTCATTGAAATCTCGGGGTGTCCCCACGCGGCGGCGGCGCGCGCCGGTCCCTGACCGAGCGTCCGTCCGATCCCCGTTGAGCCCATCGCCATCTCTTCGGCCACGCGGACCATGCCCGCGCCGTCGCCCCAGTCAAGCGGCGTGTCGACGTAGCCGCGCTCGGAGGCTTCCATGTACATCGACAGCGCGTTGCCGATCTCGATGGCGTCCATGCCGTAGTCGTTGCACTGATCGATGACCTTGGCGATCACACCCGGGTCGTCGTTGCCACAGTTGGCGCCCAGCGACCAGGCCGGCTCGTATTCGAAGGACTCCATCTTGAGGCCGGCGTGGACGCCTGTCGTGATCTCGACTTCCTTCTTGCAGGCGACGGGGCAGGCGTGACAAGTCGGCTCGGCCGTCAGGAAGTCCGAGCGTATCGTCTCGCCCGAGACCGCGTCGGCGGCTTCGGGTGTGGTCTGCGTCGTCTGCGAGTTCTTGGTGCCCAGTCCACCGATCGAGTTGACCGCGTTCATCAGCACGTTGGTGCCGAACGCGGAGAGCGCTCCCGAGCCATCCTTGAGCGAACCGTCGGCGTTGACCGATGACGGCGCGGTGACCGGCGACTCCATGATCAGCTTGAGGTGAGCGCCCTGCGCCGCGCGGAACTTCTGCCGCACTTCGCCCTGCTCCGGTCGCCAGCGTCCGGCTCGGGTGCCGTGCACCACTACCGCCTTAAGGTTCTTCATCCCAGCCACGGCGCCGGTACCGCCGCGGCCGGCGGCGCGGTCGTCCTCGTTGAGGATGGAGGCGAACAGCACGCCATTCTCGCCGGCCTGGCCAATGCTCATCACCGAGACATCGGTCTTGTTGCCGCTGTCGGAACCGAAGTGCTTGACCGTGTCGTGGATGCCCATGCCCCAGACGTCGGAAGCATCCTTGATCTCGACCTCGCCGTCCTCGACTCTGAGGTAGACCGGCGTGTCCGCCTTGCCCGTGATCAGCAGTGCGTCGAAGCCGGACCAGCGCAGCCGCGCTGCCGACCAACCGCCCATGTGTGAGTCGGTCACGGTGCCGGTCAGCGGCGACTTGGTGACGAACGCCAGGCGTCCCGACATCGTCACCTCGGAGCCGGTCATCGGTCCGTTGACCAGGGCCAGCATGTTGTCGGGCGAAGTCGGGTCGGTGTTCGGGCCATTGTCGAGCAGATACTTCACGCCCAGCCCGCGAGCGCCGATGTACTTGCGCGCGTCGTCTTCATTGATGCCTTCGTAAGAGATCGTGCGGTCGCTCAAATTGATCCGCGCCACGCGGTCGGCAAATCCACCAAGTGCCATGATCGTTCCCTTCACCAACGCTCTCGCGAGCTATCGAGTGCGCGTCAAATGGTAACGGATCGCAAGTCAGGGAGGCGTTGAGAGACCGATAGAATGAGCTACAGCGGTGAGGAGAGGTCGATGACGACTGAGGCAAAGCTCGAGCAAGGCAGGAAGCAACAGAGGCGAGAGATCGCTGCAGAATTCAAGCGGAATCGAATCTTCTGGCAAGAGCATGCCGCCGAGCTTCGGAAGCAGCATCCCACGGCCAGACTGCTTATCCTGGACGGCGGCACCGTTCTGGCGTTCGACGATTCCCAAGAGTACTTCGACTACCTGTTTTCCCTTGATGACTTCCGTCAAGCGACAGTGTTTCATGTTCTGCCACCGCGTAAGCGGGGGACGTTCCGAATCAGGAGAATTTCCTTCGTAGCGGACCATGAGACGGATCAACGGCTGGCTGTCAAGCGAGTCGGGCGAAGCTGGCGACTTGGCGCCCTTCGTGCGGGTTGTCGTCGAATACGGACGCCGCCGGTTGAGGTACGACTTCCTGATAGACACCGGATCGGACATTACGTCGCTGATGCCGGATGATGCCTATCACTTGCTTGGGGATTCTTTCCTCAAGCTGGACTTTGAGCATTCCACGCAGGCGATCGTGACCGAAGGAATCGGCACCGGAGGCCAGCGCCAACTGCCGATTGACGCCGTTCTCACACTAGAAGACGACGTTGACGTCGAAATCGCTCTTCCGGTCCAATTGTGGGTTGCAGAACCACGTCCAGACTACGTCACAACGACTGGCAACTGGGCAATCCCCTCGATCCTCGGCCGCGACGCCATCCGGCCCGGCGACTTCGAGCTGAGCTACATCAAGGGCACAGTGACACTCATCAGACCTGACGACGAGTAGTCCTACGGACGCATCCCATACCTGATCCTCAACCCCACTTGACCCGGGAGCTGAGTCTCATACGCCATCTCCAACCACTCGGCGAGCATCGGTCGCGTCTCCCGTGGATCGACGATGTCCTCAACCGCGAACGCCTCGGCGGCTGCAAATGGGTCGCGCAATGCGATTAGCCGATCCTCGATTGCCGTCCGATGCGCGATCGGATCCTCGGCCGCTTCGATCTCCCGTCGATACGCAGCAGCGACGCCGCCCTCAATCGGCAGCGAACCCCACTCGCCCGAGGGCCAGGCGAAGCGGAAGCAGAAGCGGCTGAAGTCCTGATGCGCGCCTCCGGCGACTCCGTAGAGGCGGCGTATGACGACCGTCGCCCATGGCACTTGCGAGTCATTGATCGCGGCGGCCGCCTTGACCCCGGCGCGCAATGTGCCCGCACCCTCGCCCGGACGGCCGATCAGGAAGCCCGGTTGATCGGCGAGATTGACGATTGGCAGATGGAAGACATCGCAGAGGTCGACGAACTTCTCGAATTTGCGAGCCTCCTTGGCGCCCATGGCGCCGCCGTAGTGCATGGGATCGTTGGCCAGGATGCCGACCGGCATCCCTCCGATCCGCGCGAATCCGGTCACCTGCGCCCGACCGTAGTAGCGCGCGATCTCGAAGAACGAGCCAAGGTCGACGATCATCTCGACCATCCGGCGCACGTTGTATCCGCGGTTGCGATGCTTCGGAACGACTGACGCCAGGCGGTCGTCGCAACGGTCAACCGGGTCGTCGCAATCGATGACCGGCGGGAGCTTGTGCACGTTGGTCGGCAGGTAGGAGAGGAATTGCTGGATCTGAGCGATCGCGTCGGCCTCGTCGGCGGCGTCGTTGTCGACGACACCGCTGCTGCGCGCGTGGACCTCGTAGCCACCGAGTTCCTCCTTGGTCAGCTTCTCGCCCATCGAGCGCTGGACCAATGGCGGTCCGCCGGCGAAGACCTGCGAGGTGCCGCGCACCATCACCGAGAAGTGCGACGCCGGCACTTCGGCCGCCGGCAGTCCCGCGACCGAGCCCAACGCCGCCGAGACGACCGGGACCTCGCCCAACAGCCGACCCCAACGCTGCGGCCAGTACAGCTCGGGCAGATAGGTGCGTCCCATTTCCGACGTGGCCCGGATGTCTGCGCCGAAGCCGTCGATCAGTCGGATCATCGGAATCTTCAACTCTTGAGCCAGCGACTCAATGTGGCCTTGCTTGTCCCCACCGCTGTGGATGCGAACCTTACCGCCCTGGCTGCGCTCCGCTTCCGAGCCGCTGCGCGGCCTTGAGGTGAAATCGCCGCCCGACACGGCAACCGGCCGGCCACCGATCTTCGCTGTGCCCATCACCGTCGCCGACGGGTGGAATCCGACCAGCTCGCCTGACTCGTCGTAGTAACCGGCGCCCGAGAGGACGCCGCGCTCGCGGAACGATCCCTCATCGGTCAGCAGCTCGATCCGTTCACGGACGGTCAGGTTGCCGCGCTCGTGTTGTTGCTGGACGCGATCCGCTCCGCCCATTTCGCGAGCCAGCTCGCGTCGGCGTGTGATCTGCTCGATCTCAGGTTGCCAGACCAATTCGCGCGACCCGTTGCTGTTCGATCTGTTCTTGTCTGCCATCGGTTGCCCCCATCGTTCGATTCAGTATCGCGCACGCCTGCATTGTCACGACCTCCCGATCGCGACTGGCGCTATCTTCGTTCCAATGCAATACGCACCAACCACGACTCGCCGCACCCGAGGATGAACATGTCCACTTCCGCCATCTCCGTCGAGCCTCTGACTCCGACGATCGGCGCCACCGTATCCGGCGTCGACCTGACCCAACCGATCGACCAGGAAACCTACCAGTTCATCCACGACGCCTGGATGGAGCACCTCGTGCTCTTCTTCCGCGACCAACCGATGGCGCCCGATCAACACCTGGCCTTCGGTCGCATGTTTGGCGACCTGCACATCCACCCGGCCGCGCCCTACGTCCACGGCAACCCCGAGCTGATGCAGATTCACACCGACAAGGACTCGTTCCGCAACAACGGCGAGCGCTGGCACTCGGATGTGTCGGCCGATGGTGAGCCGCCGATGGCCTCGATCCTGCACATCCAGAGCATCCCGACCGAGGGCGGCGACACCTGCTGGTCGAACATGTACGCCGCCTGGGACGGACTCTCGCCGCAGATGCAGGCAATGCTCGAGCCGCTGAGCGCGCTGCACGCCGCCGACTACTCGGGCCAGTACGGCGACCACAAGCCGCAGCGAGAGTCACCGCGCTCGGTGCATCCGATCGCGCGGACGCATCCAGTCACGGGACGCAAGGCGCTGTTCGTCAACTCGAGCTTCACCAAGCGCATCGTCGACCTGCCGATCGACGAGAGCAACGCGCTCCTCAACTTCCTCTACGAGCACGTCAAGAACGTCAACTTCCAGTGCCGCTTCCAGTGGGAGGCCAACTCAGTCGCCCTCTGGGACAACCGCTGCACCCAACACATGGCCATCTGGGACTACTACCCGCAGTCGAGGAGCGGCATCCGCGTCACGATCAAGGGCGACAAGCCGTTCTAGAGCTCGAACACACCTGTGCTGGCTAGTTCAAGACTTGCCGACGAAACCCTCTTAAAGATGTTCCGTCATGCCCGCGCTTGTCGCGGGTATCTCGCCGCATGCCGCACGGTCCCTGTCGCCATATCGATATTGCCGCGAAGACCAACGAGAATAGTCACTACGATCTTTTAGGTGTCCCCAGGGCCATCTGTTCAACGAATGTTGTCGCGCTCACAATCGGGATGCCGAATTTCTTTGCCTGCCTGGCTTTGCCTGAGCCGCTTGATGTGTCGGCGGCTACCAGGAGATCGCAACGCTTCTTCGTCACTCCAGATACCGGCTGCATGCCCAGCTGAGACGCGAACTCCTCGAGCCGCGCTCGCGAAAACTCCACACCGGCAACCACGACCGTGCCGGTGAAGCAGACGCGCATTCCTGCCTGAAGGCTGGTCGCTTGTGGGAGATTCGTCACGGTAGGCAACTCCACTTCAGCGAGGTCCAGAGCACGCATGATCTGCTTGATTAGGTGCTCTTCAGCGTCGGTCACGACTCCGTCACGTTCGGCGGCAGCAATGATCGACGTGAGGTAAGACCGATGCGCTTGTCGGCGAGCGGAATCGGAGATCCCCAAGTCTTCGGCCAGTTGATTCATCTCCGACCGCTCTTGATCGTCAATGTGCTGGTCATCTAAGACCCAGTCGAGGGCGTCAAGATAGTGAAGGATTGCTTCGTCCGAATGCGGGAAGGTTGAATGTGACACGATTCGAGCCATGTCACTGACTTCTGCTTCATCCATGCGGCGAAGCGTACGCGGATTGAGTGCGTGAGGAACATGACCAATTCTGGCGTTGGTTAGTTGTTTGCACGTTTCTTCGTCAATCAGTCTCATTGCCAAGTTGGCTGTTGCACGGGCATCGGCCAATGCTCGGTGCTGCTGGGGCAATTCAATCCCGTATCGATGGCACGCCGCCAACAGCTTCTCTCTGGTCGCCAGAAACGTGCAAAAGCCGGCGCCGAAGTCGGTCGGCACGCCGAGGCGATCAAACTCAAGAAACAGCATTCGCGCGTCGAAACTCAGATTGTGAGCTGCTAGAACCGAGCCATGAATCCGTCGCGACAGGACAGCAACGATCTCAGCGAATACGGGTGCTGCCTCTACCATCGAAGGCGTGATTCCATGAATGCCTGTTGGTCCAACGTCCCGTTGAGGATTTACCAGCGTGTCGAACTCGTCCAGTACCTCTCCGGTTTGCACATCGACCGTAACGGCCGCAATCTCGACTATTCGGTCGTGATTTCCTAAGCCTGTTGTTTCGCAATCGATGACTACGAGATTCCGCGCCGAGCCTATTGTCATTGAGATATGCCTTAGTGCCTACCTGTTGGTCGACTTGAACCTGGGGCGACTGAAAACGTAAACGATCATCGTCTACGGGTTCTCCTTCGCCAACGCTACCAGTTCTCGGGCTGTGTCCCTTGAGATGTCGGTGCACATCATGGGGAAGACTTCGGTTCCGTGCATCGTTTCCATCACCTGCCGACACCTGGCCGGCACTCCCGACTCGATCAGCAGACGGTACCTCCTCAGCGACGGATACTTCATCGATGGCCGATTCAGCGGTCCGAGAGGCTCATCCGGCCAGTTGGTTGTGGATGCCGCATTTGACTTCGTTGTGCACTCAGTTGGCAAAAGCCCGATCCAAGTTGGGAACTGGTTAGTGAAACTCTTTGCGCTTGCGATCACCATCGGTGTTGCCCTCGCTGCCGGGGTCCTTGGCATGGGCTTGAACAACATCTCCGGATCACAGGCGTCGCCGAGACCTGCGACCGAAGGCGCCGCAACGCAGACGCAAGTCGCCAAGACACGGCGCAACTGCGCTTCAGAACGTGCGCGTCATGAGGGCGATCAGCATCCCGCCGAGCACGGAGATGATCAACAACGCGGTCCAACGCATCTCCCGGCGTAAGCCGTCGATTTCGCGACGCAAGCCGTCAATCTCGCGACGCAGATCGTCTTTGACCACCGCGAGATCTTCCTTGGTTGCCACAGTGGCCCGCAGCCGAAGCACAATCAACTCGACGGCGGCACGCAAGGCTCGCGAGTTGGGACCATTTACGCCGGCATCGACCAGGGTTTGCTCGAGGTGTTCCCCGACGATGCCACCGGCATCGGGCGGGTCCGGACGCGTCTCAGTCGTCACGAGCAACCTCCGGTCGCCTGACCTCTGCCGTCCGCCGAGCGTTCATACCAACATCTTATCTGTCGCCGACTTGCCAGGAGGCCCCGAATGGGGTTTTCAGTTGCCCGTCGCCAGCGCCGCCAGATCTCTAGCTGTGTCCCTTGAGATGTCGGTGCACATCATGGGAAAGACTTCTGTTCCGTGGATCGTTCCCATCACCTGCCGACACCTCGCCGCTACTCCCGATTCGATTAGCAGACGGTAGTAGGCAATGCCCTCGTCCCTGAGCGGGTCGCACTCGTTCACTGAGATTGTTGTCGGCGGTAAGCCAATGACGTCCTCCGACGAGGCGAACAGTGGCCAGGCCAGCGGGTCCTCGGCCTCGAAGGCGTCCCAGCCGTAGCCCATGGCGCCGTTGTTGTGGTGCAGGTTGAGCAGGATGCCGTTGTTCTCGGTCGTGGACGGCAGGTCGTCGCGCGGCCAGCTTCCGGCGATGTACGGACAGAGCGCGTACAGGCCCTGGACCAGACCGATGTCGCCGTCGCGCAGGAGCTTC
The DNA here is from genome assembly GCA_963666795.2 of Dehalococcoidia bacterium. Lineage (GTDB taxonomy): Bacteria > Chloroflexota > Dehalococcoidia > Bin125 > Bin125 > Bin125. Next base: position 7,737 of record CAXXUV010000001.1, read on the forward strand.
ATGCCCGTCGCCAGGGTCAGGTTGCCGCCGCCGCTTTCGCCCGCGATTACGATCCGCGAGGCGTCGATGCCCAGCGCGTCCGCATGCTCCGAGACCCACTTCACGCCCGACACGCAGTCGTTCAGGCCCGCGGGATACGGCTCAACCTCGGGCGCCGATGACGCGACCAAGCAGTTGCGGAAATCGACCATCGCCACAGCGACGCCGTTCTGCGCGATGATCCGGCCCCAGGCCTTGTAGTTGGGGTCGTAGCAGGACATCTGCGCCATTCCGCCGCCGTGGATGTAGTAGACGCAGGCCGGCGGCTCCTCGGTCTCGGGCATGATCAGTTGGATGTTGATCGTGTTGCCGTCGGGCGACGAGGTGAAGGTTTCAGTCGTGACCGTCAGGCCAGCCGACGGCGCGACCTCTTCCGTGTCGCACATCGCCATGAAGACCTGGAGCCCCTCAAACTGAGCGCGGGCCTCCTCGCTGTTCGCCCGCGCGATCATTTCCTCGCGGCTCGCGACATCTTCTGAGCCACCAAAGTCGACGCCGCCAAATAGCGCCTTGATTCGTGGGTCGATTCGCGGGTCCTCGGAAATCTTGGTCACGTCGTCCGCCTTCCTCATGTACGCGCGTCCGTTGCCGAACTCAGCGACAAGCTACCACCCAACCGGTAGCCTGAGCGCCGCAACCAGGAAGCGGCAGGAACAGGAAGAGAACGCATGAGTAACATCGCCATTTGGGTCAAGGTCAAGGTCAAGTCCGACGGGCTGGAGAAGTTCCTCCACGCGATCGAGGTCGATGCACTCGGCTCCGAAGGGGACGAGCCGGGCTGCATGCGCTTCAACGTCCTGCAGGACGCCAACGACGAGCTGACCTACTACTTCTACGAGGTCTACGAAGACGAAGCCGCGATGGCCGCCCACCGCGCCGCGCCGCACTACGCCGTCTGGTCGGCCGCCCGGGACACGCTCGAGGGCGATGTCGAGATCACGCGAACCTCGACGGTGTTCCCGTCAGCTCAGGGTTACTGGTCCAAGGACTGAGTCCAGCCCGAGCAACGGGCTCAGCGCGGCGGCAAGGCGACGCTGCAAACTCATCCGTCGGGCACCTCTTTGCCGAGCATCGACAGTCAGTGGTCTTCGGTGCGGAAGTCGAGCTCAATCCTGACCGCCGGCGCGCGGGCACGGCCATGGGCGTCGGGCAGCGCCCCGTTGCCTTGTGGGCAAATCGAGAGGACGTTCGCATTCACTTCAGGCTCGAGAGTGAACGTCAGCGTGAACGTTCATGATTTATCCAGTTCGGTGGGCGTACCGAGACCGTACTGCGATCATTCGTTCGGGAGGTTCCTACTTTGATTGGCTGCTTTGGGCCAGCGGGATGCTGTTTGCTGACTCGTTGCGCCAATATCCGCTTCAGGGGGCTGGAACAATCCAGTCCTTCTTGGTTATTGCCTGGCTCTCCTTAGCCAGGTCGACTTGCGGGTCGACCAGCCGAGCGTTGGGACGACCGTTGTATGCGACGAAGGCGTCGACGCGGACCTCGACTTCTCGACCCAGACTTGCGTGGTTGTCTCGGATAACGTGGGCGGTCGCGAGTATCAGGTCGGGCTGCGTGTTGCTCTCGCTGTACGCGCCAACGATCCGGCCGCCTGACTGTGTACCAAGATCAGTGGAAACGAGGCCGGGCGGAAGCGTGTCGGACTGGCCGAAGCTCCCAGTTTCTCGGAAGTTGCTTCCGGCGTCCTGCGGCAACAGCCAGGCGAACGCTACGGCAACGCCAACGATCAGGGCGGAGACGAACGTTCTCATTCCTGCACTCCTTGTAATGGCGGTTGGCCGATCGACTCGACCAGGGCCGCCAGAATGCCCTCAACTTGCCGACGCAGATCGGCGGAGCCGACCGCCCCGTCGTTGTCGAGTGACATGCCCTGTCCAAATATCCGACCGCTGTTCTCACCGATACTTACGACGGCGAAGAACCCAACTCCAGTTGCGTACACCTCGAAGCCCGGCTCGCAGGCGTCATCGTCAGAGCAGTCATCCACCGAGTAACCGCCGACTCTGGTCGAGACGCCCACCGGGGCCGTGAGCAGATTGCCAAAGAGCCGATAGGTCTGGCCCTCGGTCAGCGGATGGTTGGGTCCCCAGATGACCAAGACCACATACATGTCGATCTCGGCGCTGCTGGTTCGGCCGGCTGCGTCGGTCACGGTCGCGCGAATCGTCTTCACGCCCGAATCGACCAACACGTCGCCCTGCTAGCGGCGGAAGGAACGGGGAGTGCTCTTGTTGTAGGTCACCTCGCCCAGCCGCAGGGCGCAGCTCACCGAGGCTGTGCCGCTGGCCCCTTCGTAGGCGTGCTGCGCGTCCCGGGTCTCGCCGTCAATCTCCAACTGGTACGGAAGCGTGCCGCCCTGGATCTGCCAGCGCACCGGTACTTCGGCCACGTCCATGATGCCGAGGTAGACGTGGTAACGTATTCCGCCGTCAAACCGCGAGGAGAATCCGCCAACTCCACCATCCGTTTCGCACATCTGCGTTCCACTCAGGGTCAGGGTGAGCGGCTCCGCGGCTTGCTCCTGCTCCTGATTCGGTTGGGGCTGAACCGGCTGGTCCTGGCTCGAATCTGTGCGCGCCTGCCCGTTCGCCGTCCAGCCCGGCCTCCTGAGCGCCGCAGACCGTGGTCACGGCGACCACCCCAGCCACGACCACGAACAGCGCAAGGTCGCGCAGCTTGAGTTGCTTGAGTCTGGTCTTCATCTTGAACTCCGTCTGCACGCGGCTTGTCCGCACTCGCAGAGCGACCGCCACGTCCGGGCCGCCGCTCTGCGATTCAGGCTATGTTTCTCACCAACGTGTGAGCGGCGTGTGAGCGGCGTGTGAGCGGGTTGACCGGTATGTGGCGCCGTCGGCCTCGGCCCTGGCCGGATATGGCAGCGAGCCCCTGCGCGCGCTGGTCGTGGACGACGATCCTCAGACCCTGCGCACCCGTGCGAATCTCGACGACGGTCCCGCTGGACAGATCAGCGGAGCGGTCGTCGAGATCGGGCGATCACGGTATTATTCGGGCGGACAGGCTGTACTCCCGCGTCCCGAGCCCGCCCTTCGGGGCCGACACGGACACGTAGTAGGTACCCGTCGTGCCAGGCGTGTACGTCAGGATGCCGGATCGGTGGGCAAACGAAGATCCTGATGCGGGGTCCTCGCTCCTTTGGAGGTGTGTTCCCTGGTCGTCGCTGATCGAGAGCCGGTAGTACGGCTTGCCTGTCCCGATCTCGAACCGGTATTCGACGTTGGCATCGAGCTGGGCCAGGAACCAGTCTGTGTCGCCCACGTTGACGAAGCCGTTCGCGTCCGCGGTGTGGACGAGACGGCCGTTCACGGCGGCGCCGCCGGGGATCAGCCGGTCGCAGGCCGGCTCGAAGGACCTGGCCGTGTTCGCCCGTTTCTTGAGGCCCAGGATCGCCATCTGGAGGTGACCTTGCCGCTGATACATCAGGGTTGCGCCGTTATACTCATGGACGACGCCGGCGAACGACCAGTCCCCGGCGACGCATTCGTCGTAGCTGTCCTCGGTCAGACCAAGCTTTGTCTCACGATTCCTGGTCGCGCTCGGCGGCGCGCCGACGACCAGCCAGTAGGTCGTGTCCGCCGTGAGGTTGAGCGCAACGCCGGGGCTGTAGAAGGTGGCGACGCCCGGGCGCGGGTAGGCCTGCAGGCCATCAGCTTCAGCGCCGTTGCCGCCGGTTGCCCGTTGTCGTCCGCGTGGATGGCGGCCCTCAGCGCCGCCCACGAAGCCCTCCGTGGACTCGACCCTGACCTGCAACCCTCGGACCTCGTAGCCCGCTGGGTGGGTCCCGGTCGTGAACGCCTGCGCGAGCAAGTCGTCGGTGTCGACGGCCCTGATCGTGTAATCCGTCGACGAGCCCAGGTTGTCGATCAGCTGCTCGATGTTGCCCTGGAGGGCCTGCTCGGGTTTGTGGGTGGTGGCTGGTGGCTGGTTCGGCCAGCCGTACACGTTGAGCGGGATCCGCTTCGCGAGGCCTGCGGTTGCGTTCAAGCTGAGCCCGGCGAACCCGTACGGGGGAGTGAACCGGCTGCCGTGCGGCCAATAGCCGAGGCTCCAGCCGGACTCGCCGCCGGGATCCGTGCCCAGCGCGGCGTTGGGCATCTCGAAATAGTTCTGAGCGCCCTGGATGTTGCTGGCCGCGTTGGAGAAGTACGCCACCAACGTGGAGCCGGGGGCGACCTGGAGCTCTTCGGGACCCGACACGCGAGCGAACCGGTCAGGCGACGCAGTCGTGCTCGCCGCCCGATAACTCGCCAGCGCCGAGCCCTTGGGATCGACGGTCGTGTCGCCCGACGCGCGCTGGAACGCAGCGACGGGATAGAGCTCCGCGGTCGGAGTGATCGTGCCGACCTTGTTGTCGATGTCCGCGCCGAGGGCGGTGATGCTGTACCCGTACGGGTTTGGCCCCGCGGTGAACGACCGCCCGCCGGCCCAGAGCTGATCGTAATGCGAGCTGGAGCTCGCGCTGCACCGCCGCCACGACATCTCGCTGTCGTCTGCGTCGCCGTCGATCCCGTTGTCCAGACGGCCCGACGGGTCGCACACGAACCGCGGGTTCCCGGAGCCTGTATAGGTGCGGGACTTGGGCAGGTTCAGCCACACCTTGGTGACACGCTCGTTGCCGAACCGCAACAAGGGACCGTCGGCAGCAGTGTCGCGCAGCCCATGCGCGCCGACCAGCACAGCCTCAGTCGCCGCATAACCCCAGAACGACAACTGGATGGTCGAAGCAGTGCTGTCAACGCTCCAAGCGTCGGGCGAGGTCACGGCCAGGTAGTCGATCGTGTACGCATCGTCGCCGATTGCGAAGCCGGAACCGCTGTCTTCGTTGTTGGAAAGTGTCGAATTGAGGGTGAAGGAACGCACCCCGGTCGCCTCGTGGAAGACTGCCCAGTACTTGGTGTTGGGCTGGAGTATCGCGTGGGCCGGGAACCTCGCCTCCAGAGCCTCAGCCGGCACCGGACCGGAGTCGGAAAGGGCGTAGGCGACGTACAGGGCGCTCTCGGCGGGACGGTTGCTGCCGTTGTCGGGGTGGATTGCCACACGCACCGGAGCATGGATTGACGTGGGGGAGACCGTCCCGGCGGTGAATTTGATGGAGCTGAGCTCGTACCAGCCGGCGCCGGCGCCCGGCGTGAACGAGACAGCCGCGCCCCGGTACGCCGCACCATCGGGTCCGACGGTCACAGTGCCGCCGGAGGTTTGTGTTTCGTTGCCGCCGAGTTGCACGGGTTGGCCGCTGCTGTGCTGCTGGAGTGCAATGAGGGGCTCGTCGGGCTCGTCGGTGTCTTCGGGCTCGATGACGGTGAGCGTGGGCGGGGTGAGCACGGGCTCGTCGGGCTTGATCACGTTGAGCACGGGCGGCGTCAGCACGGGCGCGTCGCGCACAGGCCCGTCGAGCTTGATGACGGTGAGCAGGGACGGGGAGAACAGGGGCTCTTCGGGCTTGAAGACGTTGAGCACGGGCTCCTCGGGCTCGATGACGGTGAGCACGGGCTCCTCGGGCTCGATGACGGTCAACACGGGCGGTGTGAGCGTGACTGGCGGCTCGTCGACTGTGCGGGGCCCTACTGTGGGCGCCGCGGCGACTGTCTGGGTGGCTTCGTCCCAGGGTCCGCTCCAGGGGCTGCCGGCGTGAGTGCCCTTGTGGTAGCGGGCGCGGACGCGGACTTTGTACTCCGCGCCCTGGACGAGCTCGGCGATCTGCTGGCTGGTGGTTGTCGGGTGCAGGTTGGCGGACTCGTCGGTCCATGAGGGCCAGTCCGCATCGCTGCGTGCCCAGTTGACCCGGTAGTCGGTCGGGGCGTCGCCGGCGGGCGCGTCCCAGGCGACGTCAAGGACGCCGGTCGTGTCGCTGGTCAGGGTCAGGCCGGCAATGGCGCCTGGGTCCTGCTGGGGCTGCACGACCACTGGGACGCTGACGGTGGCGGCGACTGTGTGGGTGGCGTCGTCCCAGGGTCCGCTCCAGGGGCTGGCGGCGTGAGTGCCCTTGTGGTAGCGGGCGCGGACGCGGACTTTGTACTCGGCGCCCTGGACGAGCTCGGTGATCTGCTGGCTGGCGGTTGTGGGGTGCAGGTTGGCGGACTCGTCGGTCCATGAGGGCCAGTCCGCATCGCTGCGTGCCCAGTTGACCCGGTAGTCGGTCGGGGCGTCGCCGGTGGGCGCGTCCCAGGCGACGTCAAGGACGCCGGGGGTGTCGCTGGTCAGGGTCAGGTCACTGATAGCGCCATCGGATTGCTGAGCCTGGGCAACCGAGAGGACCCCCCCCCCCCCCCACGCAATGCCCACGAAGCTCACAACAGCCAGCAGCAGGACCGCCAGGGCCAGGACGGGCCGCGGCCGGAACCTCCTCGGTCGCACTCCAGCTTCGGATGTTCGCTGAAGACGATCGGAGGACTGAATGGTTCGGATCGCGGGCAGCTTCATAGCCATTTACGCACCTTTACATTCGAATACAACGGCTGGCGGCCCTGCTTGGCCGCTGTTGGACCCGTCGTCGTTTGGTCTGTAGGGCTGGTGATGATCGCCTTGGTTCCAACGAAGCCTACTCGCTCCGATTTGTACGGAACAACTCCAATGGGCTGCCGTTGGGCCTCGGCACGGCATGCAAGCTTATAGCCCCGACAAGAGGCTGCACAAGGGCCGTGATGCAACACTTCCTTGTAGGCATTTGTACTCAACGTTATGGTGATAGATTGGCGGCGCTTGTCCGTATATTCGGAAACGATATGCACCTTCTTGCAGCATGCGTCTCCACGGTCAATTGTATGTACGGTTGCATACGGCAGTTGCATGCTCTACGAGTACCAATGCCTACGCCATCGGGTGCGTTTGCCCTCGCCAACGTAACGCGCCGGGCGCGGTCCGTTGGCGACGCCGGAGGCAACGGCCGCGCACCATCAAGTCAGAGCTCTCCGGCTCCATCGTTGCCATCTGCCCATTCGCCGCAGCGTGTTCGGTCGGTTGGGACGGGACCCGGCTGAAGGCCGCGCCGAAGCATGACGATCCAGACCTCGCCGACCGTGGTGCGGAGCCTGACACGCCGGCTGGACCGCATCTGGCAGGCGATCGAGAGCACCAAGCGAGACCGTACTGCGAACGTTCGCCTGGGAGGTGGCGCTGTAGGGGCCGACTCGGAACCTCGGATGCGCCGCAATCTGCGCACAGTTCGAGTCCCACAACGCGGGAACCCCAGCGTTGTCCATCCGATCGCCCGCACCCGCACAGTCAGCGGACGCGAGGCGCTGTTCGTCAACGAGGTCTTCAGCAAGCGGATCATCGAGCTGGAGCCAAGCGCTCAATCGCTACTCAATGCCCCAATGGCAACGCCGCCGGATCTCGCGTTCCATTCTCCGGAGCATCTGGACAGACTGACCGCTGGATCGCGCTTCGTCGTGCCTGGCGGCGCTGACTGCTGCGGTAGATGTTTGGCATATAGGCTCAGGCTATGACGAACGATCTCCTACAGGGCTATCAGGCCGGCGGTTTGTCGGACGACGAAATGTTCGACGAAACCGGAGCGTTCCGGAGTGACTACCGAAAGCTTGGCGAGATCCTGCAAGGCTGGTCGCTAGAGGATCACCTGCAACGCGAGGAGCGCGCGGACCTCGCGCTGTTAAGCGCGGGCATCACCTTCAACGTCTATTCGGAGGAAGAAGGGACGGAACGAATCTTCCCGTTTTCCTTGATCCCGCGGATCATTGGAGCGCAGGAGTGGTCGGACGTCGAAGCCGGGCTCAAGCAGCGTTTGCAAGCACTCAACCTGTTTCTGCTAGACATCTATGGGGCGCAGCGAATCATCAAGGAGCGGGTGATTCCAGCAGAGATCGTCCTGAGTTCCCCAGGCTACAAGCCAGAGATGGCGGGCTTCCGACCACCGTTGGATGTCTACGCGCACATCGCCGGTTGCGATCTGGTCCGCGACAAGCAACGCGGGCTGGTCGTGCTGGAGGACAATCTCAGAACGCCTTCGGGCGTGTCATACGTGCTCGAGAACCGTACCGTGATGCTACGGGTCGTGCCCGATCTGTTCCCTCGCTGGGGTGTGCGCGCCGTCGCTGATTATCCCAACCAGCTCATGGCCATGCTGCTTTCCGTGCGACCGGCGGACAGCAGCGATCCGCCCCGTGCGGTGCTGCTCACTCCAGGCATCTATAACTCCGCCTATTTCGAGCACTCGTTTCTCAGCAACCAGATGGGTCTTCCGCTCGTCGAGGGCTCCGACCTGATCGTCGGAGACGACGACTTCGTCTACCTGCGCTCGACCACCGGCCTGGAGCGGATCGACGTCATCTACCGGCGGATTGACGATGACTTCCTCGATCCGACGGTCTACCGGTCGGACTCGCTGTTGGGCGTGCCGGGACTTATGCGCGCCTATCTCAACGGTCACGTGAGCCTGGTCAATGCACCCGGCGCCGGCGTCGCCGACGATAAGGTCGTCTATCGATGGGTGCCCGAGATTGTCCGCTTCTATCTGGACGAAGACCCCATCCTCGCGAACGTCGAGACGTACTCGCCGCTGGTTCCGTCCGAGCTGAAACACATTCGCGCCCATGCGCGAGAGCTCGTGATCAAGCCCGCCAACGCCTCCGGCGGCTATGGAGTGCTGATTGGCGAACAAGCCTCGAGCGCTGAACTCGAGGCGAGGCTGGCCCAGGTCGAGGCGGAGCCGCGAAATTGGATCGCCCAGCCGCTTCTCCAATTCAGCACGATTCCCACGTTTGACGACGACCAACTAAAGCCACGCCGGGCGGACCTGCGCCCGTTTGTGCTCTCGGGCCAGGAGACCTGGGTGATTCCCGGAGGCCTGACGCGCGTGGCCTTGCGTGAGGGATCGTACGTCGTCAACTCCTCGCAGGGCGGCGGCAGCAAGGACACCTGGGTGCTGAACGAGGAGCCTGGCTGATGTTGAGCCGCGTGGCCGAGAACCTGTACTGGCTCGGACGCTACCTGGAGCGCGCCGAGAACATCGCCCGGATGGTGCGTGTCGAGCACGAGGTATCGCTTGAGAGTGGTCAGGAGATCTGGCATGGCCTGGTCAGCACGACGGCCTCCAATCAACTCTTCCGGGACTCGCTGAGCGCATCGCCCGAACTCAGCCATTCGGAATTCCTGATCTATGCGATGCAAAACCCGGCCTCGCTGCGTTCGACGCTCGTCCAAGCGCGAGAGCTGGCGCGCGGACTGCGAGAACACATCTCACGGGAGGTCTGGGAGGAGATCAACGCCATCTATCTGTTCCTCGCGCTTCGTAAGCGGTACACCGTCAACGACCTTCACGAGTTCTGCACAGAGACTCAGCGGCGCACGCAGACGATTCTCGGGCTCTACGACAACACCGTGCTGAGGGATGAAGGTCGTGAGTGGTTCCGCTGCGGGATGTATCTCGAGCGGGCGGACATGACCAGCCGCATCATCGACGCGAAGTATCACATCTTGCTGCCGCGGGGGGATTCGGTCGGCGGACCCTTCGACCGCTTCCATTGGATGGCGGTGCTGCGCTCAGCTTCGGCCCGGGAGGCCTACCGTCGGATGGGAAACAGCGAAGTCGATGGCATCCAGGTGGCACAGCTGCTGATCTTCTCGCAGGAGTTTCCGCGCAGTCTCGCCTTCTGCGTGCAGGCGCTCCAGCGTCACTGCCAACAGGCGACGGCGCAGACGCCCAAACGCAGACGAGCAGCAGCCGAACGAGGCATTGCGATGTTGCATCTGGATGTCGGCGCTATGGACATGCAACATCTCATCGACGATGGTCTGCACGAGTTCATCGACGACTTCCAGCAGCGATTGATCGAAATCAACCTCGCCATCACGGAAGATATCTTCCACGCAGAGCCCAACGCTGGCCAAACTCAACACCAAGCGAAGATTGACCAAGGTTGACATGACATTCTGTTTGGGCATCAAGTGCCAGGACGGCCTGGTCGCGATCGCCGACACGCGGATCACCAGCGGCTCCGAAGTGTCGACGGCCAAGAAGATCGCCGTACACCAGGGCGACGGACACGCCATGTTCGTGCTCACTAGCGGTCTGCGCTCGGTTCGCGACAAGGCGATCACCTACTTCGAGGAACGCTGGCGACAGAACGGGAGCCAACTCACATACTCCTACCAGGCTGTGAACGCCCTGGCCGAAGAAATGCGGCGGGTCTACAACGAGGACAATGAGTGGCTGATCAAGGCAGGATTAAGTTTTGACCTGCACTGCATCGTCGGCTGCCAGTTTATCGAGGATGACGCTCCTCACCTCTACCTGCTCTATCCCCAGGGCAACTGGGTCGAGGTCTCCAGCGGCACTCCGTATCTGATCATCGGCGACACCCGCTTCGGGAAACCCATTCTCGATCGCACGCTGCGCTACGACGCCTCATTGGAACGGGCGCTGCGCCTGGGACTGCTCTCGTTCAACTCGACGGAGGCGAGCGCTGCAGACGTCGGCCCGCCAGTGGACGCTGTGGTCTACCGCGTCGATTCGTTCGACATTCGGGAGCGTCGCTTCAGCGCCGAGGACCTGGAACCGGTCGCACAATACTGGCAGCGAGCGATCGAGAACGCAGTCGAGCAAGCGGTAGCCCCCGTCGCCTCACTTGCGCAGTCGCTCGGAATCGACCCGGCAAGCTAGGCTGCCCTGTTTCCAAGATCTGACCGTGCATCCGGGCATCCGGCTGCGCGCGACCGGCCATGACTCGGCATAGGCCTGATCAAAGGTCCAGCGAGACGATCAACTCGAAGGCTCTTGATTTCGTCCGGTTTGGTAGGTCGGACTGTGGTCTGTCAGCCATCCACACCGCTAAGACCACTTCGGCTCCGGCATTCTGACGCGGCGTGGGCATGCCTCTGTCCGGTTCCCTGTTCCGCACAGCTGCCTAGCGGTCGTCAAACGTATAGGCGGTTTCGTCGTGTTGGGACAGGTCTAATCCCCGCTCCTCATCGCGGTCCGGCAGCCGGAGTCCCATTGTGTACTTGATCGCCAGCAGGATGACTGCGGTGGCGACGAGCGACCAGCCCCAGGCCGCGCCAATGCTGATCAACTGGTAGAGGATCTGCTCGCCGCGACTGACGCCGTCGGCCAGCGCTCCGTAGCCAATGCCGACGAAGAGCCCGGTGGCGATCGCGCCCCAGGTCCCGCCAATGCCGTGCACGCCCAACACCGCCAGTGAGTCGTCGATCCGCAGCTTGCCGAGCAACTCCACCGCCCAGTAACAAACGACGCCCGCCACCAGACCGATCACGAGCGCCGGCATGACGCCGACGAATCCGGCAGCCGGCGTGATCATGGCGAACATACCTTGAAAAATCATGAACGCCTGATGCGGGATGGTGTCCGAGTAGGGCCCGGGCTCCATCGCGCTGACGCCTGAGAGGGCAAACCACTCGAGGTTGCCGATCAAGCCGCCGAGCGAGGGACCGAAGGCCAGGCTGTAGCCCCACAACACCCAGACGACGCCAACCACGCCCATCGTCACGATGACCTGCATTAGCGTCCCGGCAACATTCTTCTTGCGTACAAGTCCGCCGTAGAAGAACGCCAGACCGGGGATCATCAGTAAGACGAGGGCCGAGCAGATCAGCACCCAGGCGGTATTCGCTGCGTCAATCATGCGTCACCCGTTTCGACGGCATGTCGACCACCGCTCGCGACCAGGCCAGCCCGCTCACGCCGAGCCTTGACGGCCCGGAATGCACTATCGAGGCTACGGTTAAGAAAATGGCGATGCGTCCTGTGCGGCGTCGGCGCCTGCCGCCTGTCAGCCGGCTGGCGCTATTACTCGGCTTGGCCAATCTGCTAATCAGCGAGCCACGTCTGGCCTGAGCCGTCTTGCGCCTGAAAGTCGCTGAGGTGCGGTGCGATCCAGGTCCGCACTGCACATCGCCAAGTGGCTGTGGCGACCACACTCGGAGTGCCTAACTCCAACTCGCAGTCTGCCAGCCGTCAGTTCCGACCGGCCAGAGCGCTGCTCAACCGTGGAAGGTGTGGTTCTGGGCGCTGTAACCCCGAGTTCGCCTACAGAACAAGCGCAAATGTCAGCTCGAAGATTCTCGATTTCGTCCAGTTTAGTGGGTCGCCAACCCGGTCGGCTGGCGCTGTAGGCGCGCGACTTGGGGACAGCATCCGCGTTGCAGTTGTCACCTCTGAGATCGTATACCGGACTCGCTTCCTTTGAGTTCCGACTCTACAACTACAACGAGGCAAGGACCTTGCTGTGTCGCCTTAGTTGCCAAACGCCTTAGCGAACGAGAGGGTCACTATATATAGATCCACCTCGTGGCAGTCCTGGACTGTTCGGTCTGCCTTCGGTTCGAGTCCAAGAGGGTGGAGTTTTGGCCGGGCAAAGGTACGAGACAGGCAATGCCGATGATATGCTCTCGGCGCCATGAGGATTGCACGCGTCGACTTCCCGGAACAAGTGCTGTCTGCGCTCCGCGACGATCGCCTTGTCGTGTTCGCTGGCGCAGGTGTGTCCATGGGCGAACCAGCCAACTTGCCAAAGTTTCGCGGGCTCGCGGAAATTGTTGCCCGAGGAACGGGTCAATCCCCGAGTGGCAGAGAACCCGTGGATCAATTCTTGGGGCGTCTCGCCCGCTCGAGTGTGGATGTCCACGGCCGAACCGCCGACGCTCTGTGCGCTCATGATCTGAGAGCAACTGAACTGCACCGTCAATTGCTGCGCTGCTTTCGAAACGTTGAAGCGGTGCGAGTCGTCACCACAAATTTCGACCTGCTATTTGAACAAGCGGCAGATGAGGAATGTTCACGGCCCGTCGAGGTGTTCAGAGCACCCGCGCTGCCGCTAGGCACGGAGTTTGAGGGCATCGTCCATCTTCATGGCTCAGTCAAGCGTCCAGACCAGATGACTCTGACAAACGCAGACTTTGGACGGGCCTATCTCACGGGGAGATGGTCACCCCGATTCCTGGTCGACCTGTTTCGGACTTACACGGTGCTGTTCGTCGGGTACAGTCACGACGACATTGTCATGTCCTACCTCGCATCAGCGTTGGAGGATTCCGGACCAACTAGGAGGAACGCGCCGAGACGATTCGCGCTTACTAACGAACCGACTCACGAACGATGGGCGGACCTCGGGATCTTGCCGATCGCGTATGAGAATCCGGACGGCAAGCACGCAAGACTGGTAGACGGAATCAAAGGCCTCGCCGACCACATGCAGAGAGACCTGCTCAGCTGGCAGCGCACGATCGGTGACATTGCAAAAGGACTTCCACCTGTTGACTACGAGCAAACAGACATAGTTGATGACGCGTTCAGGGACCCGAAACGAGTCGGATTTTTCTCGAACTCGGCCACCAATGTCGCTTGGGTCAACTGGCTGGAAGGTCGCGGCCACCTTGAGGCGGTGTTAGATCCGGGCCAGACGGGTCATGGCAATGGTACTAATGGTCGACTGGCCTGGTGGCTATGCCACAGATTCGCTCGGGAGCATTCTGACGAGCTTCTCCTGTTGTTCGATCGGCACGGGACGCTGATGAGCCGTGAGTTGTGGACCGCCCTGGCGTCAGAACTGAGATCACAGAACGATGAGACGCAAGAGGAGCTGGTGTGGGAGCCATACGTTGTCGCGAAGTGGCTCTCTCACCTGCTCGACACCATCCCGAAAAGCGTGCTGAATCTGGAGTTCCATTTCCACAATCTTGCGGAAGCAGCTGGTCGCGCAGGATTGGACGACTCGCTGATAGCGGTCTTTGATGCCATGGCGGGGTTGTCCGTCGGCGCACCAAACGCATCCGTCGATCACGCCTGGGCTCTGAACGAGGTCTGGGAAGAGTGCTTGGCTCCCCGGATCGCCCTGGTCGCGGAGCAACTGTTGGGCGTTATGTTGCCTCGACTCCGAGAGCGCCACCAGTGGGCGCGCGTTTGGCAGAACGCGACTCGCGAGTCAGACTCGGCCAGCTGGCACAGAGATGCGATCGAAGCTCGCGACGATGACTCTCGCTACTACAGCTCCATCGACGTGTTGATCGACGCTGCGCGTGACTGCTTGCGCTATCTCGTCAAGAATGAACCGCTGGTCGCCACTAGTTACCTCGATCAAATGGTTCGGTCGGACGCGCCGCTATTGCGCCGAGTGGCTGTGCACTGCGCGGCGTGCCGAGATGACATCTCAGCGGATCAGAAGATTGAGTGGCTTCTTGGCCATATCAGTCTGCATGACCGCGCTTGCCAGCGGGAACTGTTCCGATTCATGGAGGCCACCTATGGAGATGCATCAGACGCTCAGCGGCGGAGAATCCTGACAGCGGTCGAAGACTACCCCAATTCCAAACGAAAATCGGAGCGCCACGATGAGTGAATACGTCGCTGACGCCAAGATGGATTGGCTCGCCTGGCTCCACCGAATCGCTCCGGATTGTCCGTACACCACCGCGGCGCTGGAGAGGCTCAGCGAGAAATTTACCGAGCTACGGGTCGATAGGAAGTTCGATCTCGACGCTCCGCGGTTTGAGGACAAGCGGATGGAGAGACACAGTCCCTGGACAGCCGAAGAACTGCTGGATCGTCCAGCCGGGGAGTGGTTGCCGGAACTAAGCGGATTCGATAGCGACGATCCGTTTGGCTCAAGTCTGCGAAGCTTGCTGGAACAGGTTAAGGAAGCGACCACCCAAGAGTTCGATTGGGGCGCCGCGCTCGCTGACGCACTAATCGAGGATCAGGACTGGGACTCTGCACTTTGGGGTTCGCTCTTGGGGGCCTGGGAGGCGGACATCGGAGAAGCAGAGTACCGGCAAGTTTTGTCGCGGCTCAGCCATACCCAATTGCATCGCAATCACGCCAGCTCGACGTGTCAGGTTTTGGCCAAGCTGGTCAGTGGCGGTGGACATCCATATGCCGCCGAGTTGCTCGGCATCGCGAATGACTTAGCAACCTTACTTTGGGAGCACGCCAGGAAGGACGCTGACGCTTCAGAGAGTCTTGATTGGTTCACCCTCGCGATTAATCGGGCAGCCGGGCCGTTGGCGAAGTTCTGGCTCGGCAGCCTTTCGATTGCTCTGCGCCAGAACCTCGTCCATCGTGGAAATCTCGTGGACCCATATCGGGCGGCACTCGATGCAATTGTTCGCGACGGGACGCCATCGGGCCGGATGGGTCGCTCCGTTCTGATGACAGCGTTTGCCTTTGTCCTAAGCGTGGACGAGGAGTGGACACGAGCACACCTTGTCCCGCTGCTGACCGCAGCTCCCGAGTCAGACGACTTTCAGGCTGGCTGGGATGGACTGATGTACGGGCAACTGTCCGTTCCGACGATTGATGTGTTGACTGAACCGTTCCAATTCGCCGCCGGCCACGTCCAAAGCTTTCGTGCTCCACGCACACGCGAACAGTTCGTCGCCTACTTGGTGGGGCTCCTGATTGACTTCGCAAATGACCCGATAGACGAGTGGCTTCCCAGGTTCTTGCCGAGCGCAGGTCAAGAAGATCGCCAGCGTTTCGCCTGGGCGATCTGGCGGCGCCTAGGCGACATGTCTGATGCCGAACAGAAGGAGCTGTGGAATCACTGGCTTCGGCGATATTGGGAGAATCGCGTCGATGGCGTCCCAACTCCTCTCGAAGACGTCGAAATCGAGTGGATGCAGAACTGGCTGGCACAACTTCACAGCCTCTTCGCCGAAGGCGTCGAGCTTGCGTCGCGAATGCCATCTAGGAGCGTAGGGGCCTTCTTTCTGATCAGACGACTCAAAAAAGGCGACCAGTGCGAGCGAGAACCTGATGCGGTGGTCGACCTCTTGGTGCGACTGGCCAGCTCGGAGTCAGCTACGCCACCCTTCTTCGACTGGCCTGAGCTGATCGAGAGATTAACTCGGTCCGACCTCTCTGAAGACCGGCGGGAATCGCTGCAAGAGTTGCGCGTCCGAATGGAGATCTAGTCGCGCAGGGATTAGGGGCTGTTCACAGTAGTTGGAGTGCGTCGTAGATGAGGGCGAGGTGGATGACGCTGAGGCAGATGAGGTTGAGTTTGTCGTCGCGGGTGGCGATCCGGCGGTAGCGCTTCAGCCGGCAGCAGCAGCGCTCGACCTCGTTGCGTCGGCGGTAGAGTTCGCGGTCGTAGGTCCAGGTCGGGTTGCGGTAGCTGGGCGGCGGGACGACCGGGCGGTAGCCCAGGTCGCGCGCCAGTTGACGCGTCTCATTGCCGTGGTCGGCGTGGTCCATGATCAGCGCCGGGCCACCGCTGACCGGTCCGAGCCGGCGCAGCAGCTCACGACCAGCCGGCGCGTCGCCGGTCTGACCAGGTGAGAGTCCGATGATCACTGGCGTGCGCTCGTCGGCGACCAGCGATTGAGCCGCATGTAGATCGTGCGCCAGTGGCCGAACTCCGGCGGCAAGCCACGCCAGGTGCGGCCCTCTTTCGCGATATAGAACAGCGCATCCAGGACTTGGCGCTGGGGAATCGTCGACTTGCCTCGCGCCTGGGCAGCAACGGCGCGACCCGCTCGTACTGAACATCCGTCAGTGTCATCTGGTCAGCAAGGCCGCGCCGCCAAACATTCCCACTCCGTCAGATCCACGGGCTACTCGACTTTTCAGCAGCCTGCTGAAAAAGTCATCGGCTCTCAAATCCGTCATTCCTGGCTTGACCAGGAATCCATGCTCCATATCTGGTCAGCCCTGGATTCCTGCGTTCGCAGGAATGACGAACAGGGACGATCAGCGCTCGGAAGCGGATTCTTCAGCAGCCTGCTAGGTCAGACCTATCATGTCGGCGGATGCCAACTTTGGATGGAGGCTGATATGCCCGGACCGCTTGATGGGGTTCGCGTCTTCGATCTGACGCTGTGGATGGTGGGGCCGTGGGCGTCGATGCAGTTGGGCGCCCTGGGCGCGGATGTGATTCACATTGAGCAGCCCGGCGTCGACCCGCGCACGCTGGGCGCCGGTGTGCCGCCGGCCATCAACGGGACCTCGGTCGGCTACATCACCTGGAACATGAACAAGCGTGGGCTGTTCCTCGATCTGAAGTCCCCCTCGGATCGGCAGACTGCATACGAACTGCTGCAGACCTGCGATGTCTTCATGATCAATATGCGACCCGGCGCCGCCGATCGCATGGGCGTCGGCTACGAACAGGTCGCGGCGGCCAATCCCAACATCGTCTACACCGCAATCACCGGCTGGGGCGAGGTCGGCCCGATGCGCGACAAGCCGGGCGCCGACGTGCAGTGCCAGTACTTCACCGGCTTCTGGTCGGTGAACGGCAAACGAGACGGCAAGCCGGAGGTCTACCGACACTTCACCCAACTGGATGCGAGCACCGGCAACGTCGCTGCGCAAGCGGTGTTGATGGGTCTGTTGGCTCGCAAACGCACGGGCAAGGGACAGCGGATTCACGTCGGCATGTTGCGCGCAGGCATGTCCCTGCAGAGCGGGAGGATCGCGGAATACCTGGCTACAGGTGTCCAACACCAACCGTTGGGCTCCGCCGGTTTCGCGGCCGCGCCCGACCAGGCATTTCAATGCCAGGGCGGCGATTGGATCGGTGTCGCGGCGACGAGCGAGGATGAATGGTCCCGACTCTGCGAGGCGCTGGATGCATCGGAGGCGCGGGTCGCCGGTCTGAGCGACCTCGCGGTCGATCCACGATTCGTAACCAACCTCGACCGCGTCGCGCACCGAGACCAGTTGGCGTTGCTACTTCAGGCCGCCTTCCTGCACCGTCCTCGCAACTACTGGGTGTTGCGCCTCGCCGAGGCCGGCGTGCCCTGTGGCTACCCGATTTCGTTCGAATCCCTGCAGCATCACGCGCAAGCCATCGAGAACGGCTACCTGCGCGAAGTCACCACGTCCGGCTGGGGTGACGTCTGGACCGGGGGTCCGCCGTGGGAGCTGTCGAGGACGCCGGCTCGCTGGTTCGGCACGCCGATGCCCGGCGAGCACACCGGCGACATCCTCGATGAGCTGAGTCAGCACCGCATCACAGCGTCAGAGCCGTCACCCGTGGTGGGTGACTGATATGCCCGGTCCACTGGATGGATACCGGGTCGTCGAGATTTCTGAAGGCGTCGCAGGCCCGTACACGGCAATGTCGCTGGGCGACGCCGGCGCCGATGTGATCAAGATTGAGCCGCCGTCGGGCGACCGAGCGCGCGGTTGGTCGCCGCAGACGGAGAACGGAGCTTCGGCCCTGTTTCAAGCCCTCAATCGCAACAAGCGCGGTGTCACGCTCGATTGGTCGTCGCAACGCGATCTCGAGACTGCGCGGCAACTGCTCGCCGGCGCTGATGTGGCCATCGTGGACAAAGTCGGCCTGCCCGACGCATTGAGTTGGGAGTCGCTTGACGCTCCTGGCCTCGTCTACTGCGCATTCTCAGGATTCGGACCATACGGTCCGTGGAGTGACCGACCGGCTTCTGAATTCGCTGCGCAACTAACCAGCGAAGCGACGGCGTCGCTCGGAGTGATCGGCGAGGAACCGATGCGCCAGGGCGGCGACATCGGCTCGATGTACGCCGCGAACTACGCGATCCAGGCGATCTGCGCCGCGCTCTACGCGCGAGACGATTCCGATCCGGCTGCGCCGACAGGTGGGCAGCGAGTCGAGGTTTCCCTGTTCGGCAGTCTGTTGGCCATGCGGTCAACACTTTGGGTCGCACTGTCCAATCCCGACGAGTGGTGGGGCTTCCACCTCGACTCGTACGTCAAGCCGCCTGATCATGGGTACCAATGTCGCGATTTGCCCATCTACTTCTCGCTGGCGCGAATCCGTGGCGAGTCCTTTGGGGCCCTGATTGATGAGTTGGGCATGGAGTGGGTACGGACACATCCGGACTTCGACCGACTACGGACCGATGGAGCAGGTGGAGCTGGTCGCTACGCGGCGGAGTTGAAGCCGCTCTGGGAACGCGGATTCGCCAACTTTGACGCTGAGCAGTTGATCGAGATTGTCGAGCGTCATGGCGGCTGGGCCTTCCCGATGCACGACTATGAGCGGCTCAGCCGGGATCCACAGGTTGAGGCGGTCGGGGCGATCATTGACGTGGAGCAGGGAGACGGTTCAGTCCTGCAACAGGTCGCGCCGCCCTGGGACTTTGAGGGGACACCGGCGTCGGTCAGGCGTCCAGCGCCGAGGCTCGGGGAGCATCAGGAGGAAGTGCTGATAGGCGTGCTTGGCCGAACCACGGAGTAGCTATGCTGAGGACGTGAGACGGATTGACTCTATGGGAGGTCATTGATGGCTCTGTTCCGCAAGAAGAGTGGCAAACCCAAGCAGGGCAAAGAGACGCCGAGCGTGGCAAAGAACGTCACGCCGAGTTCCGCGGGTCAGACGGGGGCGAAGACTAAGAAAAGGCGACCGCTACCGATAACCACGGAAACTCGCGGCGCCTGATTACGATTCCGCACCGGGCACTGGATCCACGATCGGCGGCTCTTGCTACCCGACGGCTGAATTGGCGAGTACCGAAGCGACTAGAAGCAGGAATTGTACGGCGACTGCAATGAAGGACCGCCGGATCCACGTGGCCTTGTCGGCGACCACTTGCTGATTGAATTTGAAGGCGTAAGCTAGTGCTTCGAGCGAAGCATCTCGCAGGGTTCGCTCTGAGGCGCCTGCGTAGCTGGTCTGAATGATCTCCAGATCGATGCCTACTTTAACGTCCCGCGTCCAATATGCCGTACCCAGGAAAAACCACGAACCTAATGATGCAGCAATAGTGGCCAGTGTGAGAATCGCCACCGGCGTGAGCGCAAATCTCACGTCCCCGATCAACCCTGTCGCAGTAAACACGATTGCGCTTGCTGTGAACAACGCGACCGTCTTCACGTCCTGTGCGCCAATATGCGCGATCTGTTCTTGCACGCGTGGCCGGGCTTCATCTAGCAGATAGTCTCGGGCTGCTTCGTCAAAATCGCGAGCCGGCCAACCCTGCTCATACGATTCCGGCTGCTGGGACATTGCAGGCTAGCCGTGTGTTGGTCGGAAGACCGGTAGTGTGATCTCGTCGTTGACCTTGCGGAAGTCGACCTCGACATTGAGATCGCAACTGACGTCCTTGTCTTCGATATCGACGAGGGTTGAGTACATGTACGGTCCCTCTTCGAGCTTGATCAGGGCGACCGTGTAGGGGTACTCGTCGGGCTCCCAGCCAGCGAAGTATTTCTGCCACATGCGGATCCAGGACCATACGGTTCCGTGTCCGGAGATCGGTCGCCATTCCCAATCGTCCTGCAGGCAGCGAGGACAGGCTTCGGCCGGCGGGAACCAGGGCAGGTCGCAAATGTTGCAGAACTGGATTTGCAGGATGCCTTCGCGGCAGCCGTCCCAGAATGGCTTGGTCAGGCCGAGCATCGGCGGCAACGGCTTTTCGTAGGATTGTCCTGCGGATTGGTCGGTGGTTGGCGTCGTCATCAGTTGTCTCCCCTAATCTGCGCGACGCAAGATGTGTCCCGTTGCTAGCGGCGCGGCACAGGCGTAGAGGCCGTACTGTGCGTCGTCAACCTGCCGCTCCCCGCATTCCTGGCGCAACTGCCGGACCGCCTCGACGTGGAGCGCCCAGCCCTGCATGTACGACTCGCTGGTGTGTCCACCGCCGGTGTTGAGCGGCAGCTCACCGTGCAATCCGATTCGCTCCGGCGTGATCCAGTCGCCGCCCTCGCCACGCTCGCAGAATCCCATGCCCTCCAGTGTGAAGAGCATGGTCGGCGTGAAGTTGTCGTAGAGCTGAGCGAACGCCAGGTCGTCACGCTGAACGTCCGAGTGGGTGAACAGGTCGTCGGCGATCTGAGACATTGGCTCGTGCCAGAAGTCGTCCGCGACGTAGACGGGTGTGATGTCCGACGCCTGCGAGGTCGCGTGGACTAGCACCGGAGTGTGCTTGAGATCGCGGGCGCGCTCGGCTGACGTGACGATGAAGCAAACGCCGCCGTCGTTGATCAGGCAGTAGTCGAAGAGGCAGAGCGGCTCGGCGATGTAGCGAGCGCCCTCGTAGTCGTCCATCGTGATCGGACGTTGCATCACCGCGTTGGGATTGAGTGCCGCATTGGCGCGGTTGGAAATGGCGAGGTGTCCCAGCGGTTCGGTCGTGGTGCCGTATCGATACTGGTGTCGGCGGAACATCATCGAAGTCACTGCGCCCGGCGAGGTCATGCCGTACGGCGCCTCGAACATGGCCTGGGTTGAGATGCCGCGATTCTCGCCGCCGTAGCGCGCCCCGGTCGAGCGTCCGTTGTTGCCGTAGATGCAGGCGACGACGTCGGCCATGCCGTTGGCGACGGCCAGCGCCGCATACTGCAAGGCGATGCCTGATTGTCGGCCTTCACCGGGCAGCACGTTGACGAAGCGTGGATGGCGCAGACCAATCATCTCGCACATCCGCCCATAGTGCGGCAGTCGCGAAACGATCACGCCGTCGACATCGGTGCGTTTCAATCCGGCGTCCTTGAGCGCCTCGCGGAAGGCGATCAGACCGAGTTCGTAGGCAGATCGTTCAGGGTCGAGGTCGCGGTAGATCGAGCCAAACTCGGTCGTGCCGACGCCGACGATGGCGGTCTTGTCCTGGAGATTGCGCAGCGCACTGCGGTCGGGTTGGTTGCTCATGAGCGGAGTCTACGGCGTTCTCACCGCCGCGAGAGGCAGGCTGCGCAGGAGCAGGTCGAGTAGTCGTCGACGAGGTGGACGAGCCCGTGGATCGGCCCATCTGCCTCCTGATCGAAGGCGGGTAAGAGCCGATCGAGCACGGATGCATCGTTGTGCACGTAGCTGCGATACACCCAGTGCGCCACAAAGTCCGCCAGCTGAACAAGCCGGCTCAAGCGGCTGTCAATGAACAGCGGCACTTCCGCAAAGCTGCGCAAGGGGGGCAGATTTGACTCGTGGTGCTCGCCCCGTCGCATTTGGCTGACGAGATCCTGGATCTGGCGGGCAATGCGGGTTTCATCCGAGATAGCCAAGCAACGGTGGCGCCGACCAGCGTTCGCTTCTCTGAGAATGAACCCTTCACAACGAGCGAAGAACTGGCTGTAGACCGCGTCGGTGGAGTCAATGTTGGGCATGGAATCGACGTCGAGTGCGACTCCAAACAGAACAGGGGGTTGTTCCGACACCAGGTCGGGGCGCGCCAGGAGATCTGCAATCCCATCGATGACGGATTCTCGCGCGACGCGCGGGACACGCCGCCATTGCTGTCGTCCACTTCGCAATGGACTCGCGTGCAATTCGGCCGAGTGAAGCTCTGGCGGCAGCCAGTCGGACATCAACTGGTCAACGCCGTCAGCCAATCGGTCCACTTCGAGTTCATGTATCGCGATGCCACCTACCACAAGATGGTCACGGGTTGGAGAGCCGGATTCATCCAGATACAGCAGGTACATGGCATTCACAAAGAGGAGTGAAAAGGCGGGCGGCAGGTCGCGATCCCTCGCCCCCACAATAGAAAGGCAGGAGCATCACCGCCCGCATGTCCAAGTATGCGCGGTTCTCCAGCCTTCGTCAAGCGGATCCTTGCGAGAGTTTCCCGGGAAGTAGCAACTAGCTCAATCCGAGCACGGGACGTGCGTTCTCTACTAAGACCAGGTCGAGTTCGCTATCGGTTAACCCGCTTCTTAACAGTTGCAATACCTGTGGACGCTGGTCTGCGCCGGGTGCGTCTGAGCCGAACAGGACTCGTTCTGTACCGAGTGTGCGTATCAGTCTCGCCGCGTCCTCGATTGAGCAGGCCCGGCGGCCGTCGCGGCAGGTGAAGTGGCCGTCGTCGAAGCCTCCGGCGGTATCGAACAGGACCTGTGGGAATCGCCTGGCGATCTCGATGCGCTGATCCCAATAGGCGCCCGGCATGTGCGCCATGATCAACTGCAGCCTGGGGAAACGCTCGAAGACGGGGATGAAGTGGTCAGGCATTCCGAAGGCGTCCTCGCCGGGACCGCCGCGCAATGCGCCGGTGTCGCTGAGGATGGGCAGTCCGAGCTCCTCGAGTCGCGCGTAGAGCGGCATCATGCGCTCGTCCGCGGGGAAGTAACGACCGAGACCGGGATGCATCTTCACCCCTCGCGCGCCCAAGGCGACGCCGCGTTCCAACTCCTCCATCAGCAGGTCGGTATCGCGCCAGGCGCCGATGTCGCAACAGAGAAAAGTGCGAATCCTGGGGTCCTCTTGCTGACGCTCCAGGGTCCAGGTGTTGAAACCGCGGACCCGCTGTCTCAGCCTGTCGTAGAGGTCCTCGTCCGACGCTTCAGGACGACGCTCCCGTTGTTGTTCAAACATCTCCGGGACGACCATGTAGTTGAGACCGACAATCGCCTCGACGTCGTTGCGAGTCATGTAGTCGCCGCAGGCGTCGCCATTGGCCCAGCGCCAGGAGAGTGGCAGGCCGCGACGCGGAAAGACGATGGCTTCTTGCTCGGGAGTCCGGCAGAGATGGACGTGGACATCGATGACGGTAGGCATTTGGCTACCTCACGGCTTCGGATTCTTGGGCAGGCGGTCGGCAAGAAATTCGGCGTAGTGCAGCGTCTCGTGCGTGGCGCCGCGAGCGACTGCGCCGGCACGGAGGTGCAACGCGCAGCCGGGATTATTGGTGATCAGGGTGTCGCAGCCGCTCTCGGCGACGCAGTTGAGTTTGCGATCAAGGATGCCTTCGCCGACCTCAGGCGCGGCCATCGACGTCAGGCCGCCGAAGCCGCAGCAGACCTCTGGCTCTTCCAATGGCAACGGCGTTTCACCGGTCAGTCGCTCGACGAGTTGGTCGATGCGTGCAAAGGGATCGCCGCGATTCGACGCCTGACAGAATCGGTGCGCCGTCCACGCTGTTTGGCTTGAACTGGCGAGGCAGCCGTCGGGAAGCCGACCGGGGCCATCCAGCCAGGCGGCGAGGTCGTGCACCCGGCTACTCACCGCTGCGGCCCGATCCAGCGTTTCCGGTTCTTCGCGGAAGAGGTCGGGCCAGTGCTCCTGCATGGCGATGACACAGCTTGGCGCAGGCGTGACGATCTCGTTGGAGCTACCTTCGAGCGCCTCGATCGTTTGTCGCGCCATCTTGCGTGCGGTTTCCCAGTCTCCGGCGTCGAATGCCGGCAGACCGCAGCAGTGCTGGGAGCGGGGCAGTTCCACCGCTGCTCCGCCGGCTTCTATGAGGCGCGCTGCGGCGTCAACTGCGGTCGGCAACATGCGATCGGCGAGGCACTGGGCGAACAGGTCGACCGACTTGCCCGTCGCAGCAGTTTCCGCAACCGCCGGCTGAGGCTTGCGGCTCTTGACCAGAGTCTGGCCGCTGCGCAACGGCAATGCCGGCACCGACCGCCAGCGCAGACGCTTCGGGAGCGGCAACCGAAGGTGGTCACGTCGCACAAGACCGAGCAACCTGGCGAAACCTGATGCCAGCGCGCCGACCCCCATTGCCGCATTGAACAGTCTCGGATTCGCCCACAGCGAAAGAGCGGCGCGTTCCCAGCGTGGCGCGTGACCCGTCTCATGGGCGCGGCGTCTGACCTCGAGGATCTGCCTGGGTAGGGGAATTGCGACCGGACAGACGGTCTCGCATGCGCCGCAGGACACGCATAATCCCTGGGGACCGGCCGCTTCCTCGATGCTGTGGTGGAATGTGGTGTTGACCAGGCCGATCGCGCCGGTGTAGATGTGACCGAAGGTGTGTCCACCGACAACCTGATACGGGGGACAGACGTTGGCGCAGGCGCCGCAGCGGATGCAGCGCAGGGCGTCGGCGATGCTGTCCGACTCGCGCATTGCTCGCCGGCCGTTGTCGAGCAAGATGATGTGCATTTCCTTGCCCGGCTGGGCTCCGGTGATGCAGGTCGTGTACGTGGTCAGTGTTTGCGCCGTGGCGGAGCGGGGCAGGAGTTGGAGCTGGCGCTCGGCGTCGGCCCAGGTTGGAATCAGCTTCTCGATGCCGGCGGTGACGAAATGCACGTCGGGCAGCGACGTGGCGAGGCGCATGTTGCCTTCGTTGGTGACGACCATGATGCTGCCGGTCTCGGCGATCAGCGCATTGGCGCCGGTCAGTCCGGCGCCGGCCGAGAGGTAGTGTCCGCGTAGGCCGTCGCGCGCGCTGGCGACCATCGCCGGGATGTCGTCGGGGTCGAATACGCGGTTGAGTTCCTTGCCCAGGATTTCCGCGACGTACTGCCGCTTCTGGTGAATGGCGGGCATGACCAGGTGCGAGGGACGCTCGCCGGCGAGCTGTAACAGCCATTCGCCGAGATCGGTCTCGATGGCCGTGATGCCACGCGCTTCGAGCTCGTGGTTGAGCTCGATCTCTTCCGAGACCATCGACTTGCTCTTGACGATCAGTTCGATGCCGCGCGACTTGCAAACTTCGGCGATGTAGTTGACGGCGTCCTCGGCGGTGCTCAGTTCCACGACGATTGCGCCGGCGGCCTGGGCATTGGCTCGAAACTGGGCGATGTGGTCGTCCCAGCGCTCCAGCGTATAGTCCTTGACTGCGGCGAATTCCTGGCGCAGGTCGTCAAACGACCGTTCGGTTCGCTGCTCGAGACGTTTCACCTGCGCATCGCGGCTCTCACGCCAGGAGCGCTGGAACGCGAGCAGTCGCGGGTTCAGATCGGGATCGCTGACCGCACGCTTGTAGCGCGTCTTGAAATTGGTGGTCATGGCAGCACCGCCACGGTCAGCCGACTTGGACCCTGTACTCCGATGGTGAGTGAGCGTTCGATGTCGGCTGTGCGCGATGGGCCAGTGACGAAAGTGGCGTAGGCGGCGGCTCGGGGCTGTTGCGCGAGCCAGGCGAAGCCCTCCGAGAGTTCGTCGACGATGTCGCTCTCCTGGACGGCGACGATTAGATGCCGTGTCAGGAGTGAGACGGCCCGATCGATGGGCGACGGTTCGATCAGTAGTACCGAACCGGTTTCAGCGATCGCCAATTCCGCAAGCGCGATTCCGACAGGCCGGTCGGCGATTGAACGTAACGGATCGTTACTGTCAGGAAGCTGTCCGCGTTGTAACTGTTCATACGCAGCCGGAGAGACAGCGGGTGATTCATCGCTCAGTGACGTTGCATAGGTCCAAATATCGTCCCAGGAATCGCAGCGGCGATATTCGCCCTGCGCGGCGTGCAGACCCTCGGCGAACTGTGCGGCGCGCTGGCTGGTCGTGATCATGCGGGGAGTCTAGCAGCCGCGGCGATGTATGCTCATGACGAGGTTCGGCTGGATGAGCGATGGATGGAGCGAGCGCGATGATTGAACTCAGCGAAGCGCATCGGTTGATACAGCAAACAGTACGTGATTTCGCTCGCGCAGAGATTGATCCGATCGCAGATGATATTGATCGCGAAGATCGGTTTCCCGCACACTTATGGCCGATGCTCGGCGATCTTGGGTTGTTGGGAGTCACGATTGATGAACAGTATGGAGGCTCGAACGCGGGGCTATTGGCCGGTGTGATAGCAACCGAGGAGATTGCCAGGGCCAGTGCGTCGGTAGCGTTGTCATACGGCGCACATGCCAACCTGTGCGCCAACAACATTGCGTCGAACGGCAGCGAAGCACAGAAGGAACAGTATCTTCCGGGCCTCTGCGACGGCAGCGCGATTGGGGCGCTGGCCCTGACTGAGCCGGAGGCCGGATCGGACGCGATGGGAATCCGGACCACCGCCGTCCGAGACGGCGATGTCTACCGGCTCAATGGCAGCAAGATGTTCATTACCAACGGCTCGGTCGCCGACACGCTGGTGCTCTACGCCAAGACCGACCCGGACGCCGGCTCGCGTGGTATGACAGCGTTCATCGTGGAGTCGGGGTACGAAGGCTTCAGCGTGGGACAAGTGTTGGACAAGGTCGGACATCGAGGCTCGCCGACGGCGGAGTTGCTCCTGGAAGACTGCGTTGTGCCGGCGTCCAACGTGTTGCGCGGCGAAGGCTCGGGAGCGGCGGTCATGATGCAAGGCCTCTCGGTCGAGCGAGCGTTCCTTGCCGGCGAGCCGCTGGGCATCGCGCAGGCGGCGCTCGATGTGGCAGTGGAATACGCGCGCAATCGTCGGCAGTTCGGACAGCGGATCGGCGACTTCCAACTGATCCAGGCGATGCTGGCCGATATGTACACGGAGTTGGAAGCCGCGCGTTGGCTGGTCTATCGGACGGCGCACGTGGTCGAGGAAGCGGTCTCTCGGGGGATTCGCAGCAACAAGGAAGCCGCTGCGGCGATCTTGTATTCGGCTGAAATGTCGAGTCGGGTCGCGGATAAGGCGGTGCAGATCCATGGCGGTTACGGGTATATGAGCGAGAGTCGCGTGGCGCGGTATGTGCGCGATGCGAAGCTGTTGGAGATTGGGGCTGGCACGTCGGAGATTCGGCGGATGCTGATTGGTCGGGAATTAATCGGTCCGGAGTAATCCAAAAGCTCCCCCCTTAGGGGGAGCTGTCCCGCAGGGACTGAGGGGGCTCCCGGCTCCCAGCACGTGCGCGGCCCCCTCAGGCGCTTCGCGCCAGCTCCCCCAAAGGGGGAGCTCTTGGGACTAGGCTTCACGCCAGCTCCCTCAAGAGGAGCTCTGAGGACTACGCGCCGAGGAGGATTCGGCGGCCTTGCTCGTAGGCTTCTAGCGCCCTCATTTGCAGGCCTTCGATTCCGGCGCTGCCGATTGGGTGGTCGACCAGCGCGTACTTGAAGTCAGGCATGCCGAGCGTCTTGGCGATCATTCGGCCGGTGGGGTCGAATGGGTGCGTACAGAGAACCAGGCCCGGCTTTCCGTACTGCTCGAAGGAGATGCCGTCGTGCACACTGCACGTTGAGCAGGAGCCTCAATCACCCACCGCCGTGATCAGGAAATCGACATCGATGGCGATCCGCTCCAGCACCTGCGGCTCGGCGATCCGGCTGGCGTTGCGCTTGCCGGAATCGATCACGATGTTGCAGCGCTCCTGCTTCTCGAACACCTCGGCGGTGTAGCGCAGGAGCTTGTCGGCGTTGACCTTGCCGTTGGAAAAGAGGCCGATGCGCAGGCCGTCGAGCGAGGATAGCCTCGGCGCCGAGCAAAAGCCGGTCGGCGCGGGCTCGCCGGTTGGGTCGAAAAGTTCTAGCGCCATGATGTGCTCCGTCTTACGCGCTGCGGTCTGCGTTAGCAGTCCAGGCAGACGCCGATTGCTTTGGTTTGATAAATCGAGTTACGCCCACGGCTCCAGGAGGGCAGGAAAGCGGAGTGTCCACCCGCTTCGCCGCCGGCGACGACGAGCAGGATGTCGTCAGGACTGCGTCCGCGGTGGAACAGGCCGTTGCCGCGGTCGCCCTCGGCGAGTCCGTCCTGCGGCTGACCTGACGGCCATTTGCCCGTGCTCAGCAGATCCTCGGGGGAGCGGGCGGCGTGCTCGAGGAGGTACTCCTGCACGTCCTGCTTGGTCATCCCGCCCGACGCGGCGATCTGCGCGTGCTCGGGCGACATCACGACGAGCGATTGGCCGTCCGTGAGGGCGCCCAGCGATGCCATGGAGTCGGCGAAGGTGTCGAGCAGCAGCTCGGGGTCGCTGGTGTAGTGATTCTCGATGTTGTAGAAACCGGACCCGGCAAAGACCGTGGCGGTCGAAACCTCGGGCGGGAAGCCGAGCGATTCATGCAGCGGTTCCCAGGGGCTATTGAGGATGTTCTCGGCGATGCAGCAGCCGTACTTGCCGGGCCAGCCGGTGGTTGAGCGATCGGAGATGCCGGGGATCATCTGGAAGATGTTCATGATCACCAGGCGGATCGCGCGACCGATGGTGGCGTTGGCGCGGTTACCTGGACCGAACACGTTGACGCTGGCGTTCATCCCGATTTCATCGCGGATGTCGCCGGAGATGATAACCACGGGAGCGGATCCGCCGGTGCTGGCGGTCGAGCCGTGGAAGTTGTAGGCGTCTTCGTTGAGACCTTCGAGCGCGGCCAGCACGGTGGGAAAGTACTGCGGCAAGCAGCCTGACATGACGGCGTTGACCGCCGCCGATTGCACGCTGCACTCGCGTCCGGTAGCGGGATGCCGGGCGACGATTTCCTCAGGCGGACGGCCGGCGGCCATCAGGAATCGCTCGACCCGCTCGCGCGCCGGAGGGACGACGGGCAGTCCGTCGGTCCAACCCTGTTCGTAGCACCAGTCGATGGCGGAGAGTTCGTCGGAAAGTATGTGTGTCTTTGTGGTCATGGGCTGAGTCTAGAGCGCAGGATCACTGAATATCTGTCACTCCCAATCCCCGCCGTCATTCCCGCGGAGGCGGGAACCACGATCCTCGGCCGGTTGGATGAAATGAATACCGACGCCGTCGCTCGGACCGCCCGCACGGGACGATCGGGGGACGGCAACAGTTTGAGCTGCTTGCGCGGTTGGGTGCTTCGTGGTTCCCGCCTCCGCGGGAATGACGGAAAGGGAGTGGGAATGACGGAAGGGGAAGTGGAGTGACGGAACGAAGAGGTGGTCGTGAGGGGTGATCTGAAGCGCAGCGCTGTTAGTTCGTCTATCCGAACTGACCATCTAAACTGACATCTGCGGCGCGTCTGGTCCGATTCCGGACGGGCCTCTGAAGAGGCGGCAATGTCGCAGAGGAATGGGGACCCCCCCTCAGCCTTCGGCAGCTCCCCCCAACGGGGGGAGCGGAGAAGTCGCGTCGGCGGCCAGCAGGCGGATGACGACCGACCGCTCGTCACCGGGCCCTCGCTGGGTCCGATCCCGTACTACTGGGTGGCGGCGATCGTTGTCTGCGTGGGCACGTTCCTCGGCGTGGTCGACAACTCGATCACGAACATCGCCCTGCCGACGCTGAGCAACGAGTTCGGCCGGCCGGCGGACGACGTGGTCTGGGTGGCGCTCTCGTTCATCGTCGTCAGCACTGGCCTGTCCTTGACGATGGGTCGGATCGGCGACATCTACGGCCGCAAGAGGCTGTATGTGGTCGGCTTTGTGGTACTCACAGTTGCCACGGGCTTGTCCGCGCTTGCCGGTTCGCTGGAAGAACTGATCAGCACTCGGATCCTGCAGGCGGTCGGTTCCGCAATGACGATGGCGAACGGCGCGGCAATCATCACCGCGGCGTTTCCAGCCTCGAAGCGGGGGACCGGGCTGGGACTGATGGTCTCGACGGTCGGCGCCGGCGCAATGGCCGGACCGGCGCTCGGCGGCGTCTTGCTCGATCTGATCGACTGGCGCGCCATCTTCTGGACGCGCGTACCGTTCAGCGTGGTTGGCACATTCCTCGCCTGGCGTCTGCTGGTTGACGGCTCGCCCGATAACCGGCCCAAGGGCCTCGACATTCCCGGCGCGCTCTTGCTCTTTGGGATGCTGGGCTTTCTGACATTCGGGATCAACCGTGGCGGAAGTCTTGGTTGGACGTCGCCGCTCATGGTCACGATGTTTGCCCTGAGCGCATCGTTCCTGGTCGGATTCATCGTCGTCGAGCGCCGAGCCTCCTCGCCCATTGTTGACCTGGGATTGTTCAAGGGACGGGGGTTCAGTTTCGGCATATCGGCAGCGATTTTGCAGTTTATGGGGATGAGTGCGTCCCTGTATCTCACGCCCTGGTTGTGGCAATCGGGTCGAGGCTTCTCACCAATCGAGGTTGCCGCCGTCATGCTGCCGATGCCGATGATGATGATGTTGTGGGCGCCGGTCTCGGGTCGCCTGTCGGACCGTTTTGGTTCGCGGCCGCTGACCACGGCCGGGATGATCATGGTCTGCATATCGCTCTTCCTGCTCTCGCGAACGACGATTGATACCTCGCCGGTTGACTTCGCCCTCAGAATGTTGCTCCTGGGCATCGGCACGTCCACGTTCAGCTCGCCCAATACGTCGGTCATCATGTCGGCTGTGCCACCCCAGCGCCTGGGAACGGCGTCGGCCGCGCAGACGACGGCTCGAACGATCGGCAACGCGATCGGCGCGGCGGTGTGGGTTGCGATCTTCGTCTCGGTCGCTGGACCGGTCGGAGAGACGGTTGGCGCTCCTGAACTGGTCGTTGATGGCTTCCGAACAGCGCTGTTGGTCGCCGCGTTCACCACCGCGCCGGCGATCCTGTTCTCAATGGTCGGCGGCCAGCGCGGCGTGCGCAAGGTGGCGGTGAAGGCTGCGGAGGGTGTGCAGGTTGTGCGTGCGGCGATCGAACTCGAGATTTCCTTGATGGTGCCGTTGTTCCGGCGGACAGAAGTCGGTGTCGCATAGAGAGAATGGACTGCACAGAGACAACGGGCTCAACGGCCTCCGAGAGCAGCAACCAGTGGGAACGAGCCAGGTAGAGAAGGAGTCAAAGTGACCCATGTCATTGTCGTGGGGGCAGGGAATGCGGCGTTGTGCGCAGCGTTGTCGGCGCGGGAGTCCGGGGCGGATGTGACGGTGTTGGAGAAGGCGCCGGAGGGCGAGCGCGGAGGCAATACATACTTCACCGGCGGCGGCTTTCGCTTCCCCTACAACGGCATCGACGACATCCTGCTAATCATTCCGGACCTGAGCGAGGCTGAGATTGAACGGGTTGATGTGGGGACCTATCCGACGGCGAAGTTTCGCTCGGACCTGGCGCGTGTGACGGATGGATTGATCGACGACGGTATGGCCTCGGCGCTCGTCCGCGAGGCCGAGCCGACGATGGAATGGCTGCGCGATCAAGGCGTGCGATTCGCCTTGATGACGGGTCGGCAAGCGAATGAGGTCGACGGCAAGCTCGTCTTCTACGGCGGGCTCACTGTCGAGGCGGTGGGAGCAGGCAAGGGCCTGTCGGACCAGGAGTTTGATGCGGCAAAGCGGGCCGGCGTCAATGTGCGTTACGGCTGCAAGGTCGTGAATCTGCTGCGCGACGGTCGCCGGATTGCCGGCGTTGAGCTGTGGACGGATGACACCGTTGAGGAAGTCGAGGCGGACGCGGTGGTCTTGGCGGCGGGTGGCTTTGAAGCCAACACTGAGATGCGGACGCGCTATCTCGGTCCGGGCTGGGATATGGCCAAGGTGCGCGGGACGCGGTTCAATACGGGCGATGCGATCCGAGCGGCGATTGATGCCGGAGCGCAGCCGTTCGGCAACTGGTCGGGCGCGCATGCGGTCGCGTGGGACCTCAATGCTCCGCCGACGGGCAATCGGATTGTGGCCGACCTCTATCAGAAGCACTCGTATCCGTATGGATTGGTCGTCAACATCGACGGTCAACGTTTCGTCGACGAAGGCGCCGACCTGCGCAATTACACGTACGCGCGATACGGTCGCGCGATTCTGGCTCAGCCGGAGCGGGCGGCATTCCAACTGTTCGATCAGCGCACCGCGCATCTGTTGCGTGACGAGTACCACGTCCGACAGGTCACGATGGCGCAGGCGGATACGATCGGCGATTTGGCTGACGCATTGGGCGTCGATCCCGAGGGGCTTGAGCACACGATCGATGCGTACAACGCGTCCTGTCCCGAGAACGGCGCCGAGCAGTTCAATCCGTCAGAGCTCGATGGCGTCGGCACGACCGGCATTCGCCCGCCCAAGTCGAATTGGGCGCTGCCGTTCGATTCGCCGCCGTACCAGGGATACGCGGTGACCTGCGGGATCACGTTCACGTTTGGCGGACTGAAGATCGATCCACGCAGCGGTCAGGTGTTGGATTCGGAAGAGCGGCCGATGTCGGGGCTGTACGCCGCCGGCGAGTTGGTCGGTGGGCTGTTCTACAACAACTATGCGGGTGGCTCTGGGCTGATGGCCGGGAGTGTGTTTGGTCGGATCGCGGGTCGGAGCGCGGCTCAGGCGTAGGACGATGGCCCATCCGGACGTCAGCGTGATCCTGTTTGATCTGGAAGAGTTGCCTCAACCCTTGCGGATCAAGGCGTTGAGCTGGGCGCTGCGGGAGTTGGGTCTGCGTGATCTGGAGGCGGTGGTTGTCTACATCGATGAGCGTGAGGGATCGGCTGGCGCCGAGGGTGCTGCGTGAGGTGCGTAACAAGATTGAGGCGGGACATAAGGACGGCAAGCCGTCGGAGGCGATGTAGCGTCGGATGGCGGCGAACAGGCAACTCACTCCTTGAGCGTCAACGACACAGACGGCGGATTGTACGACAGTTTGAGATCAAATCGTCTCAAGACATCCCGACCGAGGAGTGACGGCACTCGAGCCGCCTTGCGACCGCTCTCAGGATGCGTAGGCTGCGGAACCAAGATCGGACTGAAGAAGACGTGCTCATCGCCGTCCTCATCGACGAGGCTGAGTCCGGCTGGCTGGACCAGGCAGGTCAATGGAGTAGGACCTACGCCATTGAGAGCGATCCGGCCGAGAGCGGAGTCGGCATTCAGCTCAACACCTGCCGCCTGTAACAGCGGGACCGCGAGTCTGCGCTGGACAATCGTGTAGTCAGCGCCGGTATCGATCATGAATGATTGTCCGATTCGGCTGCGTCCGATCAAGATGTTGACGCTAACGAACGGCCTCCGTGTGGAAGTGAGAAGCGGATGTGCAGAAGCAGGAATTTCGGAACCAAATGCGCCGTGAAATATGCGGCTCACAGCGCCCAGGCCAGGTCAGATGACAGAGGGGTGCAGAGGTGTGCAGCGGGCCGCTGGACATCGTCCAATGTCTCGAGGAACTCCACCACCGACTCCGAATCTGCGCAATATTGCACCTTGCCTCCGCTGTAGACGATTGCGATGTCGTCGAGGTGGTGTTCAAAGATTTGCGCTTCGTGGGCGACGAAGTACTCCCAATTGCGTTGAGATTCGCGCAGCATCGCCCGGTGACTCTCGTAACCGGGATCGGCTGGATCCGACGGTGGTTGCTCGTAAGGTAGAGGTTCTGTCGCTCGGCCCATGACTGCCTCCGATACCTTCAGCCTACTGAGATCACACACATGTCGGCCAGGTGGCGAGTTCTTTGACTTCTCCCTCGACGGGGGATGGAGACGGGGTAGCGCTGGAGGGATTCGAGCAGCCAGCGGCGGGTGTCAGCGGGGTCGATGATCTCGTCGAGGTTCATCAGGCCGGCGGCGCCCCAGGGCTCGTGACCGAGGGTCCACTCGTCGACCAGTCCGTTGTCGCTCGGCGTCGGGGTCGGCGGCGTTGGCGATGTCTCGGGCGTGGACGACGTTGACGCCGACGCCGGGGTCCATGAAGGAGATTTCGGCGCCGGGCCAGGCAGTGATCAGCGAGTTGTCCATGCTGTTGCCGGAGAGCGAGAAATAGGCGAGCCCGAAGGCCTTGCGCATGACGACGGTCATGCGTGGCACGGTCATCAGCGACAGCGCCTCGAGGAACATGATCGCCTTGTGCAGGAGTCGGGCGTGCTCGGGCTGCGAGCCGACGATGAATCCGGGCACGTCTTGCAGCCAGATCGTGGGGATGTTGAAGGCCTCGCACATGCAGACGAACTGCGTGGCCTTGTCGCAACGTGTTGGGGTCGAGCGCGCCGGCGTTGAACATCGGATTACTGGCGAGGATGCCCACGGTCTGACCGCCGATTCGGGCCAGCGATGTGATCAGCGAGCGACCGAATCGTGGCTTGAGTTCCAGCATCTCGCCGTCGTCGACGATGCGCTCGAGTACACGGTGCATGTC
>CAXXUV010000002.1:0-15149 GCA_963666795.2 Dehalococcoidia bacterium
CGGCTGTACGCGTCTATTCCGGCGTGGCTGATCCGCACCAAAACCGCACGATGGTTCATGGCTCGCAGCAAACAAATTGCCCGTTGGCGTCGTGACGGGGCCGAAGTCATAACCAGGCCTCTGCAGTACCTCTGGAATCCCCACAACCGAAGGAGCATCGCTCGCGAGAAGGGCATCGATGTTGTCATTGCCGTCGACTTTGTCACGATGGCCTTCCGCGAGCAGTACGATGTCGGCGTGTTGTTTTCGGCGGACACTGACTTGCGTCCCGCATTGGAATACGTCGCTCATAATCACCCTGACATCGCGGTGGAGGTCGCGGCTTGGCGCCGTTGGAGCACATGGAAGACGGCTCAATTTCGATGCCCCATATTCAGTTTGGTGTCACTACCTCGATTCCAGCGACTATGCGGAGCTCCGCGACTTGACCAACTACCGTCCTCGACGTTGACGCTTCGTTAGCCTCCGTCCCAAATGGGAACGGAGGAGGCGAGTCATGCTCAGCGACTATCGGATTCTCGACCTGACCGATGACCGAGGTTTCATCGCCGGGATGATCCTGGCCGATCTCGGCGCCGACGTCATCGCGATTGAACCACCAGAAGGCAACGCGGCCCGTCGACGCGGCCCCTTTTCGGATGGCTCCTACGACGGCGATCTTGAGGACTCGCTGATCTGGCAGTCGTATGCGCGAGGCAAGCGCTCGGTCATCCTCGATCTGGAGTCTGACGAAGGGCGCGGTGAATTGCGCGAGTTGGTCGAATCGGCCGACGCGCTGATCGAGTCCGCCGACGTTGGTGCGATGGATGCGCTGGGCATCGGCTATGAGGCGCTTGCCGAGATCAATCCGGGACTGATCTACGTCGCGATCACGCCGTTCGGCTCCTCAGGGCCCAAAGCCGGCTGGGCCGCCACCGACGTGACCGTCGCCGCCTCGGCCGGGCCGATGATTCAGAGTGGCGACACCGACCGCGCGCCGCTGCGTGTCGGACTGCCGCAGACCGGCCTCCACGCCGGCGCCGAGGCGGCTATTGGCGTCCTGACGGCACTGCACGAACGCAAGCGTTCCAGGCTCGGACAGTTCATTGATGTCTCCGCTCAGGCGGCCTACGCCCAGGCGACGCAATCCGGCATCGTTGCCGCGCCCAACAATGCCGGGATGTTCGAGCGCTCGGCCAAGGGCGCGAAACTGGGACCTCTGGAAATCCAGCTCTTCTGGCCCTGCAAGGACGGCCACGTCGCGGTCACATACCTGTTCGGCGCAGCAATCGGACCGTTCACGGATCGTCTGATGCAGTACGCCCTGGAGGAGGGCTATTGCGACCAGCAGACTCGCGACAAGGACTGGCTCAACTACACCAACATGATCCTCACCGGACAGGAACCACTGTCCGAATACTTCCGCTGTTGCGAGGTGGTCGGCGCGCTTTGCGCCGACAAGACCAAGGCCGAGCTGTTTGCAGTGGCCCAGGAGCGACGCCTGCTGCTGGTCCCCGTCTCCACGGTTGACGACCTCGACCAGAACGCGCATCTGGCCGCACGCTCCTACTGGCGCGAGGTCGAGCGCAACGGTCAGACGCTGAAGTTCCCCGGACCGTTCGCACGGCTATCGGAAACTCCCATTGAGTACGGCCGGCCCGCGCCAACGCTGGGCGAGCACACCGATGAGGTGCTCGCTGAATCCCGAACTGCGGCGAGCCTCCACGGCGCCGACGGAGCGCCGCCCACCGACCCGCCACCCACCGACCCGCCGCTTTCCGACCTCAAGATGGTCGACCTGATGTGGGTCATGGCTGGCCCTGCCGGAACCCGCGCGCTCGCCGACTTCGGCATCGACACGGTGCGGATCGAGTCCAGCACCCGGATCGACACTGCGCGCACGCTGCAGCCGTATATCGACGACGATTCGCTGCAGCCCGACGGCTCGGCGATGTTCCACAACATGAATGCCAACAAGCGGATGATCACGGTCGACCCGGCCAATCCGCAGGGTCGCGAGCTGGTCCTCGACCTCGTCCGCTGGGCCGACGTGGTCACAGAGTCGTTCACGCCCCGCGCGATGCGCGGCTGGGACCTGACCTGGGAGACGATTCACGAGGTCAACCCGCGCGCGATCATGATGTCGTCCTGCTTGATGGGCCAGAGTGGCCCGCTGGCTGAGTTCGCCGGCTTCGGCAACCTCGCGGCGGCGTTCGCCGGATTCACGCCGCTCTGCGGCTGGTCCGATCGTGCCCCGGCCGGACCGTTCGGCGCCTACACCGACTACGTCGCGCCACGCTTCGCCACCGCTGCTCTCCTCGCGGCATTGGACGAGCGCGACCGTACCGGCCGCGGACAATACATCGACGTCTCGCAGTTGGAAGCCGCGATCCACTTCCTCACGCCCGCACTGCTCCAGTACCTCCTGACCGGCGAGCAGTGGTCGGCGAACGGCAACGACGACCCACAGATGTCACCTCACGGCGTCTTCCCGTCTGAGGGCGAGGATCGCTGGGTTGCGATCGCCTGTCGCAACGATGCAGACCGCGCGGCTCTCGAGTCGGTGCTTGATGGTCAGGCGTTGGAGGATTGGACCGCGGCCCGCACGCCCCAGGATGCCATGGCGACGCTCCAGGCCGCCGCCGTCCCTGCTCACGCGGTCCAGACCTCGGCCGATTGCTTCGCCGATCCGCAGTTGATCCACCGCAACCACTTCGTCGACCTCGTCCATCCGACCCAGGGCAAGTCGGTCGTCGAGGGTGCTCGGATCGTCTTCAGCCGCACGCCGGCCCGACCGCCACAAGTCGCGCCGACGATGGGCGCCGACAACGACGCCGTGCTGCGAGAGTTGCTCCGCTACTCGGACGAGAGAATCATCGAGCTGGTAGCGTCGGGTGCGCTGCAATAACAACAAACCGTCACGAACTGGGAGATTGAAATGGCCATCTATCACGGCGAGCGGATGATTGAGGGCAACGGCATCGAGATTTGCACCGACTCGTTCGGAGACCCTTCGGATCCGGCGATTCTGCTGGTTATGGGCGCGGGCGCTTCGATGCTGCTCTGGGATGTCGGCTTGTGCGAAGCCTTGGCCGACGGTAGCCGATTTGTGATCCGCTACGACAACCGCGACACGGGCAAGACGACTTCCTGCCCGCCCGGCGAACCGAACTACACGCTCAACGACATGGCCGCCGATGGTCCGGCGGTGCTCGACGCCTACAGGATCGAGAAAGCGCACATCATCGGCGCGTCGATGGGTGGGATGATCACCCAGGTGATCGGTCTCAATCATCCCGATCGCGTGCTCACCTTGACGCCGATCATGTCCACGCCCAACGGCGGCGCTGTGCTTGATGCGATGGAAGGCAAAGAGGCCCCGCTCTCGCCGCCCGCGCCGAAGGTGATTGAGGCCATTGTCGCAAGCGCCGAGCTGGACTGGAGCGACCGCGACGCGGTCCTGGCCAATCGAATCCACATGTTCAAGACGCTCTCCGGCTCCGCCTATCCGTACGACCCGAACCGCGACGAGGTCTTCGCTGCCGAGATCGACCGGGCGATCAGCTTCGCCAGCACCACGAATCACGGACCCGCGATCGCCCAATCGGAGTCCTGGCACGAGCGCCTCGGCGAGCTGGACTTCCCCACCCTCGTGATCCACGGCACCGATGATCCGATTCTGCCCTACGACCATGGAGAAGCGCTCGTCGAGATGGTTCCCGGCGCAACCATGCTGGCCCTGGAAGGCGTCGGCCACGAGCTTCCTGAGGGCACGTGGGACGTGGTCATTCCCGCCATTCTTGAGCACACAAGCTGAGGACCAAGCGATCGGCAAACCGATACCGTGAACCAAAGGGCTTGAAGGGTACGTCCGCTATGGCAGAGGCGACCAACGCCGCGTCAACGGGGATTCAGCAGAACCCTTACTGGCAGATGGACTCAAGATCGCCTGACTGGGTGTGGTACCCGGAAGTGCTGGCTCTCTACCCGCCGATGGATGAGTGGACCGCACAGAACCTTAAGGATGCTGAGTACTCGCAAATCTCTGAGTGGCGGAAGCGTCATCCCTGGACAGAGGAGGATGCTGTGCCATGGGATGAAGCGAAGCGGAGACTGGCCGAGCGACTCGAGCGAATGGATGATCCTCGGGCAGGCGAGGTGCTACAGGAACTGTTTGCTGACCGCTAACCCTTAGACCGATTGCGCTCCTTCCAACTCGACGGTGAATGTGATGCCCAGATGGAGTACCGTTGAAGGATTGACGCTGCCTAGCGAGCATTCTTGTCCCCGATTCTGAGCCTGCCTCAAGACCGTAGGAAGTCCCAGATGATTCCCCGCTTGACGCGGGGACACGCTCCCTCTGCGCCCGAGACGGGACCACCTGATGGGCAGGAGATGTGCGAGCAGGTCCCCGCAGTGCAAGCGGATGACGTGGAGAATTCGTGAATGCGGGCAGGCATTTCTGACCGCATCATCTACTCAGTCGACGAGGAGCGGTGCGCTGGTGAGCGATCAAGGAAGGGTCTCCCGCCGGGTATGCGATCGGGCTTCGTGGCGATGTCTATCGCCGGCGATAGACCGTCATGACTACGCCATTGGCGGTGGCGCCCGTCTTGATCAGCGTCAGACTCGTGGGGGCTAACCCTTCGCCGAAGAGCCGCTTGCCGTCGCCCACCACTACCGGGAATGTCCACAGACGGAACTCGTCGATCAGGTCGTATCTCAGCAACGTTTGAATCAGTTTGCAACTGCCATGAACTTGCAGAAGCGGGCCATCCTGTTCCTTCAGTGCTTCAACTTGCGCTGTTACGTCACCAGACAGGCGGGTAGTGTTCTGCCATGGCAGCGGGTGTGTCGATGATGTCGTGGCGACGTACTTGTGTGCGCTGTTTAGCCGAACCGCAACCGGATCATCGGTGCTGACGTTCGGCCAGTGCGATGCGAACACGTCGTAGGTCTTGCGCCCAAACAGGAGGTCGTACGGCTCGGACATCGCCTCGGCGTAGACCTGCGGCATGACCTGCTCCCAGTACGGCGCCGCCCAACCTCCGCCGCTGAATCCGCCCGACGGGTCCTCCTCGGGACTGGTCGGACTCTGCATCACCCCGTCGAGCGTGATGAAGCTCAGGATGGCAAGTTCACGCATCAGAGCTGGCTTATTTCTATTGCTTTGCCGGTACGCGACGACTCATAGATGCCAAACACAAGTTTCATGGTTTCGATATTGTCGCGACCGCCGCTGATCGGCTCGGCGCCGTCTTCACAACAGCGGACGAAAAGCATGATCTCGTTGATATACGGGTCTTCCGTCGACAGCGCCAAGTCATCGGTATCGATCGGACGAAAACTCGTATCTGGATTGAAGCTGTGCTCGCCGTCCTGGGCAACGCTGGCAATCACGGCCGGCGTGCGATGGGCCATCAACGGTCCGTCGGCCGCTGGCAGCGGCGGCGTCCATGCCGTGCCTTGTTCTCCGAGCAGCATCAACTGGAATGACCAGGGCGCTCGGCTGGTGAAGCTCGCCGTGAGATGACCGACGAGCGCCGTTGACAAACTCCAGCGTCGCCACGGCCCGATCCTCCGCATCATTGGTGAAGCTGGGATGTCCGCGCCAGGCGCGAGCATCGACCCGCGCGACTTCGCCGACGAAATAGCGCATCAGATCGAGGTGATGCACAGAGAGCAGCGTCACGACCCCCACCGCCACCACGCTTACCGTCGAACCCCCAGTATCCGGCCCGAGGCGCGATCGGCTGGTGCGGGTCATCGAGCGCAGCGGTCAGGAACGTGTCGACGCGAGCCGACCAGATCCGTCCCAACTCGCCTGCCTGGATGCGGCGTCGCAACGCCATGTAGGTCGGCACGTGACGCAACTGTTGGGCGACCATGAAGGTGACGCCGGCTTCTTCGGTCGCCTCGATGATCGCACGGCAATCGTCAAGCGACACTGCCATGGGCTTCTCCAGCAACACATGCTTACCCGCCCGCGCCGCCGCAATCGCCAGATCCGCATGCGTGTCGTGGATGGTGCAGATGTCGACGGCGTCGATGTCGGACTGCTTAAACATCTCCCGAGCGTCGGTGAAGACCGACTCAACGCCGGCGTCGGAGGCGAATTGCCGGGCGGCATCCTCGCGGATGTCGCAGACCGCGCTGAGCCGAACGCGGTCGGGGTCGAGCTGGTAGCCGGGCAGATGCTGCCGCGAAATCCCGCCCGCGCCAATCAATCCAACCTTCAGCGGCTCTGCCATGGCCCCCGCCGTTCCCGTGACTCAGCAAATCGCAACACTCGCGCTGGGCCAAGACTAGTGATCGACCAGCCCCTCCGCCGCCGCCGCGCCGTAAACTGGTGTTGGGCCCTTAGCTCAGTTGGCCAGAGCAGCGGACTTTTAATCCGAAGGTCCTGGGTTCGAGTCCCAGAAGGGCCCACCAAAACAGGCCGCTATGACAAGGGAGATAGCCTTGGTAAATCCAGACGCCGTTAGCGATTCCTACCGATTCTTGACCTCCTGTGAACGTTCTTCTAAGCAGTTCTCGCTTGAGGAACTCTGTGACGCGACCGGGTGGGGGATGGCCACACCACGCACCTACTTGTCCAAGAAGTGGGGAAGATGGATCACCGGCGACAGCGATGGATATCGTGTCTCAGGGTTGACTTCTCTAAGCGAGGCTGAGTACAAGCGCCACATGTCGCAAAGACAAGACGTTAGCCAGGAACCAAGTCGTCCGGTCCTGCCCGATCAAGTCGAGCGCCTCGTGCTCAAGGCGCGGCAGGCAGCCGTGCTGGCTTTGGACATCTACAACCGCCCCGGGACTGAATTCCGCACGGAGGGGTATGTCGTGATGATGGTTGTGGCATGGACCGCTGCATTGCAGGCAATCTTTGAACGTGATGGGGTGGACTACATCCATCGCGATGAAAGTGGCGAACCGGTTTCTCATCGATGGAGATCCTAAGGCTTGGGCCCTGAGTGATTGCCTTCGAAAGCACTTCGGCGATGGAACTCCACCAGCACGCCGCAACCTTGATTTCATCATAGGCTTAAGAAACAAGATTGAGCACAGGTATGTACCTGCTGTTGACGCGAAGGTCGCAGGCGAGTGCCAAGCGCTGCTCCTCAACTTCGACCGGCTCCTCTCAAGCGAATTTGGAGACTACTACTCTATCTCCGACTCGCTCAGTGTGCCGCTGCAGACATCCACGTTACGAAGCACGTCGCGGGCTATTGCAATGCGGGAACTGCAGGCAG
The DNA here is from genome assembly GCA_963666795.2 of Dehalococcoidia bacterium. GTDB lineage: Bacteria > Chloroflexota > Dehalococcoidia > Bin125 > Bin125 > Bin125. Next base: position 7,230 of record CAXXUV010000002.1, read on the forward strand.
GCCACTACGATGAGGTAATGGAATATGTCGAGAGTTTCCGCAGTGAACTACCTGATGCCGTCTATTCTGATCCCTCCTATAGCTTCCGTGTCTACCTGATCCCAAAGGTAGGAAACCATGAATCTTCCTCAGATCTCGCATTCGAGTTTGTCAAGTATGATCCGGGGAAACCGGACGACATGAAGGCGCTCGAACACCAAGTGACGCTGATACGAGATCGCCAAGTTCCAGTGGCGAATGCTGGAAAATACAAACCAAGCAGTGTGGCCGAGAAGGTCGCCGAAAAACTCGGACGTGAATTCTCTGTCAACCATCACACCCGTGCGTGGAAACACTACAAGGTCAGGGAATCTGGAATTGACCCCGAGCATTGCCAAGTCAAGTTTTGCCAATTCGACAACGTCCATCAAGATTACATCTATACCGACAGCTGGATTGACTTCCTTGTTGATGAGTTGTCTGACCCGGTAAAGTATGAGCATGTAACGACGTTCAGGCCTTAGAAGTAGGAAGAGCATGACGACCGCCCGACAGTGGTTGAGGGACAATGGCTACGCTGATGTTGCAGCTGAGATAGACGAAGTCATTTCGTCTTGGCGCGAAGCCGGGAAGACAACCCGCCGCGACTGGTGGGAGACCTTAGCTGGTCGCAGAGATGGTTCGCCCCGTCGAGCAGGAGGACGTGAGTGGCCTGTTCTTGCGGTAGCACGGAAGCGACAGGGGACTTCCGCCTGTCTCGAATGAGTTGTCACGTGGGGAAGAGGAAGAACCGCCACCGATTCGGCCTACAGGGCGCTGGTCATCGGACAAGGAGGAGGGATGATATGGGAATCGATTCTTGGTTGAAGGCCCATCGCCACGGTGGATCTTGGGCGATATTCCGGTTGCCAACGTGAGGTCCAGTTCTATCGACTCGTCTGGAATTTACCGACCACCTCTCAAGTGGGCGGGCGGCAAACGATGGTTAGTCCCGAAACTTGCTGACCTGTGGGAAGTGCATAGTGGTCGGAGACTTGTCGAACCATTCTGCGGGGCCCTCGCGATCTCGTTGGGTCTTCCAGCCTGCGGACGCCTGGCTCAACGATTCGAATGTGCACTTGATCAACTTCTATGAGTGGCTTGGAAGGGGTCTAGTGTTCAACTATCCGTTCGCCAATGATCAGCATTCATACTACCGTTCACGGGACCGATTCAATCAACTCATTTCCACCGGAAGAGAAACGTCGGCTGAGGCAGCTATGCTCTTCTACTACCTGAATAGGACAGGCTACAATGGACTGTGTCGATTCAACAAGAGAGGGCTCTTTAACGTACCATTTGGCCGTTACAATCGGATAAACTATGCTAGGGATTTCCTCCACCTCCAAGGGGTGCTCGCTGAGTGGAAAGTTACAGCGGGCGATTTCCAGGATGTCAAACTGAATGGAACTGAATTTGTCTATGCCGATCCACCTTATGATGTGGAGTTTACAAGCTATTCTGCGGGCGGGTTCCAATGGGCTGATCAAGAGCGCTTGGCAGAGTGGCTCTCGGGGCATGAAGGGCCTGTCATTGCATCGAACCAGGCCACATCGCGGATCATTGAGCTGTATGAGAAATGGGGCTTCGATGTGACCCAGCTGAAGGGACCTAGGCGGATCAGCTCGGATGGTAATCGTAAGCCAGCGATGGAGATTTTGGCACTGCGGAACCTTTAGTGTCGAGTGGACTAATGAGTACCAGCTACGATGGCCGACATTAGATCGTGATCGAGAGCCTAGCCCCGGTCAAAGGGGAAGACGGTGTTGGCGCTGGCGGGATGGATCTGCTGGTGGCCCACGCCGTCCCTGACGCAAATCGCGTCGATCAGCGGCCGCCAGACCAAGACATCGTTGTAGACCCGAGTCCAGTCCTTCCAGGAATCGATGCGGATCGAGGGCAACATAGTCCGAGGTTCCAAGCAGATTCCAACAACCAGCCTCCGACCCCAACACCGCCAGCGCCGCGCTAAAATGAGCACGTATGCGCTCAATAGCCCGAAAGGCGGCAACCTTGCCCAAGCTGAGACTCCTTCCCCCATCTCGGCAGACGCCGCCGTGCCCATCCATCCATCTCCGACTTGGGTTGAATCTCGACGACCGATATCCGACCGGGCCCGTCCAAATCCGAACAAACCCGAACAGATCCGACCGCTCAAACCTGAAAAAAGCTGAACAACCTGAACGCCGCGAAAGTCACGATCTCCAGCAATACACTAAAGATCGTCCCCGGTGTTCTTTTTCCCCGGCCGAGAAGAAAGTTGGCTGAACACCCTCCAGCCCGAAATTCGCCCACGCGCCGAACAGGCGAGCGCCACTCTGGCGATTGTCGGCCTTCTCAGGTATCCGTTCACTCCGCCGACGGAGTCGTTTCCGGCAGCAGAGTGTGGGCGAGTTCCTTCGCCTCTTCCAGGGTCTCGACTCGGCGATCTTCGGGGATGCCGTCGAGTGCTCCGATTGACTCCAGGGCATTGGCTGGGGTTCCGACGAGACCGGCGATGATGCTGGGCGTATTGTTCTCCTCGGCTCGATTGAAGAGCTGCTCCAGCATACGAACCGCGCTGTCGTCTAACGCCGACGTGCGGCTGAAGTCGAAGATCACGACTTCGTGATCTTCGATGTCGTCGGTGATCACTCGCACGAGCGCCCTCGATGAGGCGACGCTGAATCGTCCCCGCAACTGCACGACGGCGACGTACGCGGCCTTCGCGCCAAGGCTTGACGGCGCTTCTCGCGCCGAACTACTCGCCCAGCGCGCTTCTGTGCGGGCGAAGGTCGAGCATCCCTTCCTCTACATCAAGCAGCGCTTCGGCTATGCCACGACGCGCTACCGCGGCCTGGCCAAGAACGAACAGCGATTGGCCCTGGTACTCGGCTTCACCTATCTGCTGATCCCTGAACCTCAGCTGGACTGACTCTGGGCGTACTGCGCCCCCCCCCGGCTCGGCCCCGAGCATGGGGCCAATCGCACGCTCAGAGCCGCCCCCGACCTATTGCACCAGTCGCCAACTCACCGCTTCGACGCAACAACCTCGCCCGGTCAGCACGACGTCCGCTCAAACACCTCTTGTTCAGACCTTTCCTAGTGTCTTCCCCGCTGAAATCCTGGACATGGGAACGAACTGGCGCTGTCCCGCATTGGGACGGCGGCGATCAAAGATCTCCGATGCAGGGATTAGCCTGTCTCAATGCAAGCGGACCCAGCCGAGCACCCGATGGTCGAACGGGCCAGAGCGCTACAGCCGCAGGTTGCCGCCCGCGCCGACGAGACTGAGGCGAACGGCAGTCCGCCCAGGGACCTGATCGAGACCATCACCGACGCCGGTTTGTATCGGATGTTTATCCCTGCTGCGGCCGGCGGCGAGGAAGTTCCGCCGCTCGTCGTGTTCCATGCGATCGAGGCGCTGGCGGTCGCCGACCCGTCCACCGCCTGGGTTGTGATGCTCGCGTCCGAGCTTTCACTCGTCACCGGGTTCCTGACCACCGAGCATTTGCGCGAGATGATCGGCGCCGACCAGCCGGGCGGTCCGCGCTGCCGGATCGCGGGCTCGAGCAGGCCCACTAACACCGGCAGGCGCGTTGACGGCGGTTGGTTGGTCAACGGGATCTCCACCTTTGCCAGTGGCATCGACCACGCGACTCACGTCGTGGTGGCATTCAAGGACGAAGCTCAGCCGGGCGAGCAGTACATGTCGTTTGTCGATCCGGGCCAGGGAGAGATCCTGCGGACCTGGGACACGATGGGCCTGCGCGGCACCGGCTCCCACGATTACCGCAACGAGAACGTGTTCGCTTCCGATAGCCGAACCATGAAGTTCGGCTCCCGACCGATTGCCCAAGGCCCGAACTGGCGCATCCCTGACGGTGGCATCGCCAGTTGGCTGCAGAATGGCGGTCAGGCGATCGGCGCTGCTCAGGGCGCGATTGACGAGGTCGTCCGGTTTGCGAAGCATGTCGACAGCAAGAGCGACTCACGCTCGCTTGCCGATCGCGAGCATTTCCGCGTCGCCGTGGGCCGCGCTCAGGCCAGAGTCGGCTCGGCGCGTTCGTACGTCCGTGAGATGGGATCGCGCGCCTGGGAATCGGTCGTTGGCGGCGCACCCGACCTCGATGCCGTCTCACAGTGGCGACTGGCCAACGTCAATGCCGTCCACGCGGCCACCGAAGCGGTGGAGATGCTCTTCCCAGCCGCAGGCACGAACGCGATCCACCGACGCTGGACGCTCGAGCGGCGATTCCGCGATCTCCAGGTCGCGCGTCGGCACAACGCCGGGCTCGATTTCAACTGGGATGCTGGCTCTCGACGGATGCTCGGTATGCCGCCACTCACCCGAGGCGCAGCGATTCCTGATCGCGATCGGTTTCGTACTGACGACCAATAGGCGCCTCGGTGGTCGGGCATCCGCCGGTGACTAGACTCGAATCGCCATGTCAACTTCTTTGAATGGCGCGGGTGTCGGCCAGCCGGATGTTCACCAACTTCGCCGACGCTTTGCCCGGAACATTCCTGTCTACTACCTGTTCTATGCCGCGAGTGGCTTCCTGATCTGGTTGCCAATCTGGGTGATCTACCTGCAAGAGTTCCGAGGCATGAGCCTGACCCAGATCGCGACGATTGAGTCGATTTTCTGGCTCACGGTCGTCGTCGCCGAAGTGCCGACCGGGGCAGTGGCGGATCGTTGGGACAGGCGTGTGTCGCTGGTGATGGGCGGCGCATGCTTCTGCGTTGGTTCGGTTGTGTTCGCCTTCAGCTCGACCTATGTCGTGCGGCTGGCTGCCTACGTCGTGGTCGGCATTGCGACGACGTTGTACTCGGGCGCCGGTCATGCGCTGGTCTACGACACGTTGCGACAGATGGGCCGCACCGATGAGTACGAGAAGCACATCGGGCGTTCTGAGGCGCTGACCTTTGCCTCGCTGTTGGTCGCCACCCTGCTGGGCGGCCCGCTCGTCGCCCTGGTTGGATATTCGGCCACGATTTTCCTGGGCGCGATCGCGATGGGCGTCGCAGGTTGCATTGCCCTGTTCCTCCGCGAACCGCCGCGAAGCGAGGCTGAGTTTGCCGCTCAACAGCCGAACCAGAACGGAGCCAATGGCACTGACAACCAGTCCAGCCAGTCCAGTCAGTCCAGTGCGAGCAAGCCGGGTCTGTTCGCCAACATGCTGAGCGGCGTGATGGTGGTCTGGCGGCGCAAGATGCTGTTCTGGTACATCCTCTTCGGGACGCTGATTGCGGCCATGATCACGATCACCGAGTTCCTGTTGCAACCCTTTGTGGTCCACCATGGCATCGATCCGGCCGCCGGCGTGACGACCGGTTTCGCCTACTCGGGCATGTTGATGTCGCCGGTCGCCGGGATGGTGATCGGATCGCTGCTTGCCGCCTGGGTCGCGACCCGATTCGGCGAGCGACGCTCGCTGATGGTCCTGCTCTTTGCCGGGACGATCCTGTTCCTCGCGCCGACGCTGTGGAACTCGCTCTGGGTGGTGATCGGGTTCGGCATGCTGGCAGCGATTCGTGGGATGAGTCGTCCGATCGCCACGGCTACGTCAATCGCCGCAATCCCTCGGATCAACGCGCGACGGTGCTGTCGATGTTCCAGCTCTCGACGGCGCTGCTGATTGCCATCATCATGCCCCTGGCCGGGACGGTCGCCGACGCGGTCGGTTTTCAGGCGTCGTTCGGGTTGTTGTTGCTGATTCTCCTGGCAGCCAGGAGGGGTGTTCGCGGTGATCTGGCGACGGCTACACGGTCTAGAGCAGGCCCAGGCTGCGATCACATTGAATTCGATGACCAAGCCTCAGGCGACGTTGTCGCGACCGCGCGCATAGATCCCCTTCGCCCCCCTCGCGGGGGAGATGCCGGAGGCAGAGGGGGGCTCCCTATCGCAGTGCTTATCTGGTCGTTGTGGGAGGACCCCCTCTCTGTCACTCCGTGACATCTCCCCCGCAAAGGGGGGGAGAGGGGATCGTGCTTCCTTACACGGCGTATTCCAGGTCGCCGTCGACCGTAGGTTTGCTGCACCACGATGTCTCGGATGAAGGTTGGGTCGACCAATGTGGGGTCGTGGCTGAGCACGACGAGATCGGCTCGTTTGCCGACCTCGATTGATCCGACCTCGTTGTCGCGGAACATGGCGGTTGCTGAGTTGAGCGTGTAGGTGCGCAGCGCCTCGAGTGGCGAGATCGCTTGATCTGGAGCGATGACCCGACCCTCGCGAGAGCGGCGCGCGACGATGCTGTACAGGCCGAGCAACGGTTCCACCGGCGCGCAGGGGAAGTCGGAGCCTGAGGCGACGGTGACGCCGGCATCGAGCATTGAGCGATAGGGAATCGGCGGTGATTCGATGCCCGCCGCGGCGGTGCGCGTCTCAAAGAAGTCGCCGATGGCCTGGAGGAACGGCGGCTGGTGCGAGATGATTACGCCGAGCGACTTGGCTCGCTCGATCTGGTCTTGAAGGCCGAAGCTGAAGTGCTCGATCCGGTAGCGCGGATCGTCGCGAGGGATCTCGCGTTGCGCCCGTTCGAAGGCGTTCAATCCCTGCTCGACGGCTCGGTTGCCGATGCAGTGGATGGCGACCTGGAGCCCGTGCGAAGCCGCGTCGAGGACGAGGTGGTCGACCTCTTCCTGTCCGTAGTACGGATCGCCCACGGTTCGGTCGTGCCGTCCTCGTGGCAAACCGTCATGGCCGGACTGGGCCAGACGGGTCCATGAAAATCTTGACGATCCCACCGCGCAGCCGGTCGGAGACATTGTCCTCCATGAACGCGCCGCCGGCGGCATCCTCGGGGCGGCGAAGAATCCGGGTCCACCGCGCATCTGATGGATCACGATGGGGAGTTGACCGCGTTCGTCTGTCAGCCGATAGATCTCTGCGCTCTCGGGCATGACCAAGGCGTCGCCGACGGTGGTGATGCCGTGGGAGAGATGGCGGCGCGCGTTCTGCTCGACGAGCCCGGCCACGACATCAGGGCCGAAGGTGTCGATGTGTGAGCGCATTGTGGCGTGATGCACCGGGTCCATCGCACGTTCCCAGAGCACGCCATTCGGCTCGCCATGGTCGTCGAGACGAATCTCGCCGCCGGGCGGATTCGGCGTATGACGATCGAACCCGACCATCGCCAATGCGGCCGAATTGGCGTAACAGGCGTGATAGGAGGAATCCATCACGCAAACGGGGTTGTTCGGGGCGACCTCGTCAAGTTCGTGCCGGAACAGGACCGTTTCGCCGATCGGTTTCGAGATTGCGGGCGCTGAATCCGAGGCCCCAGATCCACTGCCCGTCGGGACTGCCGTCGGCGGCTGCCGCGATTGCGTCGAGCACGGCAGCTTTTCCCGACAGCGGCGGCGTCCGGCAGTCGACCGAACGCGGCTCGAAGGTCGTCATCGAGAAGTGATTGTGCGGATCGCAGAAGCCGGGGACAAGGGCGCGTCGCGCAGATCGATGTGCGTCGCATCGGGACCCAGCGCCTGCTTCGCCTCGTCGCTGTCGCCAACCGCAATGATGCGGCCATCTCGAACAGCGACGCCGGTGGCAATTCGGTCCATGGCATCTATCGTCAAGACGCGTCCGCCGGTGAATAGCAGTTCCATGGTCGACTCCTTCGCAACGGCGCTTAACCGCCGAGCAGAGGCTAGCGAATCTGTCGCGGGGAGGCCGAGGCCTATCTCTACCTCCGTCATTGCCGCGCTCCGCCGCAGCCTGCCCCTGGCTTGAACAGGGGGCAATCTCGCGGCCTTATACACCGACGTACACCGACATCAGTGCGCGGCTCGGCGAGATACCCGCGGCAAGCGCGGGTATAACGATGTAGTGGACGTGCCTATTCGCAGACCGGCTCATAGGAGTAGTTCTGGCTCTGTAGCTGGTTGAGGGCGGAGCGCAGGGCCTCTACGGTTTGA
>CAXXUV010000003.1:0-558743 GCA_963666795.2 Dehalococcoidia bacterium
CTGTGCTGGAAGTGGTACATCGACAATAGACGAGGAAGTTCGCTTAACCGCGACATTGCGACACTGCCCACGATGGCTGGCCAATACAAGTGGATCGACGCCGGCACCGGCGCCAGGGCCTGCGGCGTGCTGCTGGACGGTACCGTCAACTGTTGGCGGAACGGAGAATCTCAATCTGCGAGCAATGCGCCGGACGAGGCAACGATCGGCTATGAAACGGTGTCGGTTGCCCATAGAGCCGGTCCATGCGGGCTGCGAACCGATGGGTCGATGGAATGCTGGACCGGTTGGAGCAGTTGGTCCCTGAACCACACCTCGCCGTGGCGCAACAGCGCCGACCTGCTTGGCCTGCCGGTCGCCGGCGCCGGATTATCGTCTTCCTTCGATCGCGCGACGACCGCCCAGACCGCGACCGTCGCCCACGAGATCGACTCCGTTACCCTCTCGCCGGAGCTGACCAACTCACTGGCGGTCTACACCATCTACTCCGACACTGATGGGGCTGTCGACGAGGACGGCATCGTCAACCTGTCCGTGGGCGCCAACGTCATCAAGGTGCGAGTCGTCTCGGCCGACCGCAGCGCGACGAAGACCCACACGGTCACGGTCACCCGGGAATCGGGGTAGCGCTTCGGCGGGCGAGGCTTGATCGCCGCTGAGTTCGAGTATGCGCAATCGGCCGCGCCGCGCCGTCGCTGTCGGTTCCCCCCGGCGGGCTTTGAGCAGGTCGGACGCCGAGCGTCCCTTGCGCGCCCGTGGAATGGACGAAGACAAACCCCAGGTTGGTCCGCGGAGCGCCTTCGTCGACGATCTTGAGGTCGCTGTTCAATTCGTCAAGGAAGTACTCGGTGATCTCGCGATCGACATCCAGCTTCGCGGTCGTCGTGAGACCGTTGAGTTGCGGCTGGTCTTCTTCGGACGAGGTTTCGCAGATAAACCGGACGACATCGGGATAATCGGGTCGATTAGTCGTATTCCGATTAGAAGAGGCACTGGTTCTCATACAAAGAACTGCGGCATCGTCCATCCGCTCCCGATCGAGTGCATCAACCCGTTTGGGCAGGGACGGCATCCGGTTGATCTTCGCGCGGAAGTCGTTTCCACAAGCCTCCAGCAGCACGACGACGAAACCCGTAGCTAACGTCGAGGTAGCGGGAGACCGAGTGTTCGAACGCCTCTTCTGGGTCGGAGTCGGGAACGTCGCGGATGCGGGTGGACAGGCCGTCGACGGCGTGGACGAATCGCTCAAGGATTCCAGGGTTGGAATCGAACTCGTAGATGCCCGGGATGTGAGCGTCGTGCGGGAAATCGCCTGGAGCAATCGCGTCAGGCTGCGGATTGCCGTCTAGCCGGCTGCACGCCAAGGTCGCCCCCGCGTGGTCGGCGTCAGCGGCGTCGACGTTGGGATCGGCGTTGGCGACTACGCGCCTGCGCGATCTCAGGCTCGGTCACCGGCTGCGATGCAGAGAGGGCGCGTTCTGATATCCGGTAGGCAGTACAGGTGAGCAGCCCCTAATGGCGTGGCATATAATAGGCACTCCACTCCACGAAGGATCCAGTGATTGGCTGCGGCACACCGAATGGCGCCCACAGATATCTCCACTGACCACCACGCTGATCGTCGGTGTTGTCCGTGCGATGGGGGGCTGAATCCTTGATACCGCGGAACGGAAGGGTGCAGCTGGACCAGTGAGACGTGCATCGTTGCTGGGAACCGGAACCACGTTGGCCGACGGCTCGGCGTCAATGTTGACGCGGGTGTTGCTTGCCATGGTCGTCGGCTGCATGGCGGTTCTAATTGACTGCACAAACAATCACACCACGACCGATGTAGCTCCGGAGTTCCAGCAACAACAGTCGGCAGCAGGAGTTGAGCGGGAGCAATCGACAGAGCATCGAGAGCATCGCGACGCTACGCCTACGTCGGCGACGAATGCGAAATCCGTCCAAGCGACTCAGTCCAGTGAGACTCCTGCCAGCACCCAGCCGGAAGATTCCGAAGCATCAGCACAGCCCGAGACCCGTTACGCCGATCAGACTGCCTCCCATTCCGCCGCAAGCAACCCTCCAGCGGCGACAAGCGAGCAAGAAGCGAACACAGATCCTTCCAGCGCGCAATCGAAGCCAGAAGCGTCCGTTTCGCAGGCACAATCTCAACAAGCGGTGGCTGAGCCTGAAATGCAATCCGAGCCGCAACCAGAACAGGAAGCATCCGCCTCGCAGGCCCAGTCTCAAGAGGCAGTGGCAGAGCCTGAAGCGCAGTCCGAGCCGGAACCAGAACCGGAAGCGCCGGCGACGGACCACGAGCCGGAAGTAGCCGCCGAAGAGAGCTACGTCGCGCAACCGCCCGCAACCGACCCAGAGGAACAGCAAGCGTCGCAGACCGAAACCGGGCCGGGCGTGTCCGGCGGCAGCGCGAGGCAAGTGGGCGACGAGGACGAAGGCGAACCCAGCGGCGTTGGTGATACCGACCCTCCGCGAACTAAAAAACCCGCGCCTACGACTAACGTCTCGCCTTCCAACAGAACCACCTACACGTGGCAGGACGGCGACGCGACCAGAACAATTTGGACCGACACAGAGACGCAACCCAATGAGCGAGAGAACGATGCAGGCGGCAATGTCAGCGGCGCAGACAGCTCCGCTTTGGTCTTCTACGCCGAGTCCGGACAGCAAATGACCCTGCCCGGCGGCGTCTTGCTAGTGTTCGACGCCGAATGGGACCAGGCCAGGATCGACCGGTTCTTCGCCGAAAACATAGTTTCATTGAGCCTCGTCCAGAAGCGAACATTCGCCACCAACGCCTTCTTCATCGAGACCACCCCGGGATTCGCATCGCTAAACCTCGCCAACCAACTGGCCGGCCAGGATGGAGTGCTGATCTCCAGTCCCAACTGGCAGACCCAGGCTGTGACCCGTTGAAGGCGCTAGTTGTTCTGGGGTTAATAGCTTCACTTTGCGCCGCGCTACTTCTGATACCCAGCTGCGCCCAGGGAGCTCCCGGCGCGCCGACGCTTAGCTCAGTCGCGGGAGGCGGCAGCGATATCACGATCCAATGGACCGCCCCGGCTAACTACGAAGGCTCGGCGATCACGAGCTACGGCCTAAGTTACGTATGCAGCGACAAAGCCGATACCGCGACCGACAGCAACTGGACCGAGGTTGACGATGCCTGGACCAGCGGCTCGCTGACATACCAATTGACCAATCTACGCCGGGACACGAGCTACGGCGTCGCACTCCGGGCCGAAAACACTGATGGCGAAGGTGATTGGTCGGACAAGAATCCCAACAACACCACCGACCATGGCGATAGCACCGCTGAAGCGACCTCGCTGGAAGTTGGTTCAACCATCGCAGGCAGCATTGCTACGACGGTTGGTGAAGACTACTTCAGAATCGTCGTTTCCTCACAGACTGACCTCTGGGTGTATACCACCGGCCCTCTGGACACGACAGGCTACTTGCTCAACTCCAGTGGAACCTTGATCAGCACGAACGAAGATAGCGGACATATCGACTCTCCCCGTGCCTTCTCGCTCCGAGAGCAGATATCTACCGGGACGTACCACGGCAAGGATGTCAGTCAAGGCCAGACGTTGACCGGACCATACGCGATTCACGCACAGCAGTCCATTGATTTTGGTGACAACCGGGAGACCGTAGTACAAGTCGAACTCCAGTCGGTGACTCCCGCGAGGATCTCATACGCTGACGGGCCTGGTGGCACAGTTGACGATTTAACGTTAGTTCTGACGCAAGTCACCGAAGTATGGGCGGTCGGATCTGGCACGATCGGTGCCGCCGTTACATTACGCAACAACCGCGGAGCCGTTGTTGTTAACCATAACGAGGCCGTGTTACCATACAATCCAACCGCATTCGTCCTGCGCGCTACATTACCTGCGGAAACGTACTACCTGGAAATCCGAGGATTAGACACGTTCCGGACTGGTCTGTACGGTCTGGAACTACAATCACAAACCGAACCGGGCGGCTATTCGAATCATACAACACCAATCGCCCTGGATGTCCCCCACACTGGCAAGATGTTCACCTCAAGTGATAACAACCGCCTCACGTTGTCGGTTGAGGACGACTCGTATGCAACTATCCACGCCCTTTCGCTTGGCGACGGCTTGCACCCCGTAGTATCGGAGCGGGTTATCAACGCCCTCAGTCCCTCCCTCATCATTCCCCACGCCGCCTGGCAAATTAATCTTCGGAGAAGCGTCGACTATTGGGACTGGGCCGCGCTCCCGCGAGGATCCTACGACATTGGCACTTCGCCACCCGCTACTAGAACAGGACCCCATTTGGTTTCTCTTCAATCATCACGGTCCGATGAGCTCTTGGAACTTTGTGGGGCCTTTGCGTCTGCTTACGACGACCCGCTTTACGGGTGCCAATGGCACCTGAACAATACCGGGCAGTTCCCCCACGGAGCCACGCAAGACATCGGCGTTGAAGATGTCTGGGACGACAGCGACCCCGCGGATCTGAGCAGTCTGGGAGATGGGATCCACGTTGCGATCGTTGATAGCGGCCTCAATGCCGATCATCTGGACTTGACAGCGAATGTCCTCCAAGCACTGAATCACGACTACAGCGGACGCGGCGAGCTTTTTAATCGGACTAATACACATGGCACGTCCGTCGCTGGAATCATCGCCGCTCGCGATAACGACATTGGCGTACGCGGGGTCGCGCCCAGAGCCAAACTTTACGCCTACAACTTGATTGCCGATAGATATACTGCCGATGAGGAAAGCGACGCGATGACGCGCAATATGCGTGTGACGGCAGTGTCAAACAACAGCTGGGGATTCTTCGTTTCCGCCGTACCAAACGCCGCGAAGGCTACTTGGGTGACAGCGGTCGAGACGGGGGTCGACCAGGGATATGTCGATGACAGCGGACCAACCGACATTGCCAGAGGCGTCTCCTACGTGTGGGCAGCCGGCAACGGCCATCGCCAGCGGGACAATAGCAACCTTGACGGTCGGGCCAATCACTATGCAATCATTGCCGTCTGCGCTGTCAATTACGCCGACCGGCGAAGCTCTTACTCCGAAATGGGCGCCAACCTCTGGGTGTGCGGCCCATCGCACGATCCGTTCACCACAACCGACTATCCGGCAATCACGACGACGGTCGGTGACGATCGCTATACCGACGCCTTCGGTGGAACTTCGGCAGCAGCGCCCGTTGTTTCCGGCGTCGTGGCGCTCATACGTGCGGCCAATCCAGACCTCACCTGGCGTGACGTCAAGCTGATCCTCGCCAGTTCGGCACGAAAGAACGATTCCGCCAACCGTGGCTGGCAAACGGGACAGATCAAGTATGGTTCGACAACCGAGCGGTACATCTTTAACCACGAGTACGGCTTTGGAATGGTCGATGCCGAAGCCGCCATTGACCTGGCCAAAGGCTGGACCAATCTTCCCACCTGGCGGAATAGTACCGTTGAGTCCAGCGGCGAGGAACGGGGCATTCCCGACGGCTCACCCAGTAGGACCATCGAGAGCTCGCTGACGATCGACAAGTTCGTTGAGTTCATTGAGTTCGTCGAGATCAACGTCAACATTCGTCACTCTTACTTCAGAGATCTCGAAGTGGAGCTGGTCTCACCGACAGGCAGCATCTCCAAATTGGCCTCCGCTGCCGTGATTGGTTGTTTGCGGGAGAATTACGGCGAATACGACGCCATGTGCGGATATAATGGCGCGTTCCGCTTCGGTTCCGCTCGCCACCTTGGCGAAAACTCAGTCGGCATCTGGAAGCTCAGGGTGACGGACCGGCAGCCAGGCGATAGCGGAACGCTGCGGTCTTGGGACATCAAATTCTACGGACACGGCATCACGCCGGGCGAACCCAAGTTCGGTTCCTCCGCACCAGGCGACCAGTCCATGACCGTCAATTGGCAGGCGCCGCAGGACATCGGCCGAAGCGACGTCACCCAATACGACGCACGCGTGATCCGTTCCGACGCCACGGACAAGTCGGACGGCCGTTGGACCACTCATACTGACATTACAACCACGGCCCAGGAATTCACAAATCTCGATTCCGGAGTCTACTACGACATCCAGATGCGGGCGCACAACGACGGCGGCGCAGGCGTGTGGTCCAAGACTGAACAAGGCAACACTGACCCGGACGCGCCCGCAACGCTCAGTGCGCCGGGCGTGACGCCTCGTGTGACTGAACTGCTCGTGACCTGGACGCCACCCAGGACGGGGCAGGTTGGAATCAGCAGCTACGACGTGCGGCACATCCTCAGCAGCGCCACTCCCGAGGAGAAGGAAGTTGATACGAATTGGACAGAAGATGTGGCCTGGACAACCGGCGGCGGCGACTTGAAACACATCATCGACAACCTAACCGATGGCGTCAGCTATGACGTGCAGCTACGTGCGACTAACGGACAGGCGACCAACGATTGGTCTTCAACCCAGACCGGCACGCCAAATGTCTCCAATCACGGCCCGATGTTCCCATCCAACGAGACGGGCACGCGCAGCCTGAACGAGAACACTCCTGCCGGCCGGACCATCGGCAAGGCTGTCCAGGCGACTGACCGCAACGGCGACCCATTGACTTATGACCTTACGGGTAGCGACGCCGACGACTTTGAGATCAACAAAGTCACCGGGCAACTTCAGACGTTGACCGAATTCGACTATGAGGGCATCAGGAAGACATACTCAGTCAACGTCGTGGTCTCGGACAACAAGGATGTCAACGCCGAAGACGATCCTAAAGTTGACGCCACGCAGCCGGTCACGATCACGGTCGAAAACGTCAACGAGGCGCCTGTGGTGTCGGGAGCCAGGGATTTCAAATTCCGAGAGGACCGCGGCTACTGGGATGTTGGCAGCTACTCCGCGTCCGACCCAGAAAACGACATGATCAGATGGTCGCTGGCGGGCGACGACCGAGGCGACTTCCAGATCGACCAATCCGGCAATCTCAGTTTCCGCGAGCCGCCCGACGCCGATCAACCCGCCGATCAAGACCAGAAGAGCACGTACGAAGTCAACGTGGTCGCCTCCGACGGCACGTTGCGTGGAGAGCTCGATGTCATGGTCGAGGTCGAAGATGTCGATGAAGCGCCGGAGATCACCGGCCGGGCCGACATCGACTATCGAGAAAACAGCACTGCGGTTGTCGAGAGGTACTCGGCCGCCGATCCAGAAGGCGGGTCCGTCATCTGGTCGCTGCCAATGAGCGATCAAGTCACGTTCACGCTGACAGACGGCCAACTCCGCTTCAGGTCGCCGCCGAACCATGAGGCGAGTGATAGCTATGATCTCACCGTCCGCGCCTCCGACGGTAGTCATACGAGATCCCTACTAGTAACGATTAACGTTACGGATCTCGATGAAACTGAAATGCTCTCGCTGGCAAAGAACCAACCAGTGCAGGACATCGACCTTGCCGCAACCTTTACCGAAGCAGATCGCGTCACCAACAGAGCGTGGCAGTGGCAACGCTCGATGAGCCGAAGCAGCGGCTGGACCGAAATTCAGTCCGCGACATCAAGCAGCTACACCCCGGTCCTTGACGATGTCAGCTACTACCTGCGTGTCACCTTGACCTACGACGACACCCACCGCAATGGCAGGACGTTGGCCGCGACCTCAGGTCGGAGTGTGATTCGCAACCGATCGAACAACAGCGACCCTGCGTTCCCGTCCACGGAAACGGGCCAGCGGACGATCCCAGAGAACTCCGGCCGTGGAGAACGGGTTGTGCATCCCGAACCCGGGAAAGACGCGGCGGTCGTCGCGGAGGACGCCGACAACGACCAATTGACTTATTCGCTTTCGGGCACGGACTCGGACAAGTATGCGATCAGCGGATCCGGTCTGATCACGGTGATACAGGGGGCGATCCTCGACCACGAAGCGCAACCCTTGCATGTTGTGACCGTGACCGCACGGGATGACTTTGGTGGCGTAGGCGCCAAATCCGTGACCATCACCATCACGGATGTCAACGAGGCGCCTGTGGTGTCGGGAGCCAGGGATTTCAAATTCCGAGAGGACCGCGGCTACTGGGATGTTGGCAGCTACTCCGCGTCCGACCCAGAAAACGACATGATCAGATGGTCGCTGGCGGGCGACGACCGAGGCGACTTCCAGATCGACCAATCCGGCAATCTCAGTTTCCGCGAGCCGCCCGACGCCGATCAACCCGCCGATCAAGACCAGAAGAGCACGTACGAAGTCAACGTGGTCGCCTCCGACGGCACGTTGCGTGGAGAGCTCGATGTCATGGTCGAGGTCGAAGATGTCGATGAAGCGCCGGAGATCACCGGCCGGGCCGACATCGACTATCGAGAAAACAGCACTGCGGTTGTCGAGAGGTACTCGGCCGCCGATCCAGAAGGCGGGTCCGTCATCTGGTCGCTGCCAATGAGCGATCAAGTCACGTTCACGCTGACAGACGGCCAACTCCGCTTCAGGTCGCCGCCGAACCATGAGGCGAGTGATAGCTATGATCTCACCGTCCGCGCCTCCGACGGTAGTCATACGAGATCCCTACTAGTAACGATTAACGTTACGGATCTCGATGAAACTGAAATGCTCTCGCTGGCAAAGAACCAACCAGTGCAGGACATCGACCTTGCCGCAACCTTTACCGAAGCAGATCGCGTCACCAACAGAGCGTGGCAGTGGCAACGCTCGATGAGCCGAAGCAGCGGCTGGACCGAAATTCAGTCCGCGACATCAAGCAGCTACACCCCGGTCCTTGACGATGTCAGCTACTACCTGCGTGTCACCTTGACCTACGACGACACCCACCGCAATGGCAGGACGTTGGCCGCGACCTCAGGTCGGAGTGTGATTCGCAACCGATCGAACAACAGCGACCCTGCGTTCCCGTCCACGGAAACGGGCCAGCGGACGATCCCAGAGAACTCCGGCCGTGGAGAACGGGTTGTGCATCCCGAACCCGGGAAAGACGCGGCGGTCGTCGCGGAGGACGCCGACAACGACCAATTGACTTATTCGCTTTCGGGCACGGACTCGGACAAGTATGCGATCAGCGGATCCGGTCTGATCACGGTGATACAGGGGGCGATCCTCGACCACGAAGCGCAACCCTTGCATGTTGTGACCGTGACCGCACGGGATGACTTTGGTGGCGTAGGCGCCAAATCCGTGACCATCACCATCACGGATGTCAACGAGGCGCCTGTGGTGTCGGGAGCCAGGGATTTCAAATTCCCAGAGGACCGCGGCTACTGGGATGTTGGCAGCTACTCCGCGTCCGACCCAGAAGACGACATGATCAGATGGTCGCTGGCGGGCGACGACCGAGGCGACTTCCAGATCGACCAATCCGGCAATCTCAGTTTCCGCGAGCCGCCCGACGCCGATCGACCCGCCGATCAAGACCAGAAGAGCACGTACGAAGTCAACGTGGTCGCCTCCGACGGCACGTTGCGTGGAGAGCTCGATGTCATGGTCGAGGTCGAAGATGTCGATGAAGCGCCGGAGATCACCGGCCGGGCCGACATCGACTATCGAGAAAACAGCACTGCGGTTGTCGAGAGGTACTCGGCCGCCGATCCAGAAGGCCGGTCCGTCATCTGGTCGCTGCCAATGAGCGATCAAGTCACGTTCACGCTGACAGACGGCCAACTCCGCTTCAGGTCGCCGCCGAACCATGAGGCGAGTGATAGCTATGATCTCACCGTCCGCGCCTCCGACGGTAGTCATACGAGATCCCTACTAGTAACGATTAACGTTACGGATCTCGATGAAACTGAAATGCTCTCGCTGGCAAAGAACCAACCAGTGCAGGACATCGACCTTGCCGCAACCTTTACCGAAGCAGATCGCGTCACCAACAGAGCGTGGCAGTGGCAACGCTCGATGAGCCGAAGCAGCGGCTGGACCGAAATTCAGTCCGCGACATCAAGCAGCTACACCCCGGTCCTTGACGATGTCAGCTACTACCTGCGTGTCACCTTGACCTACGACGACACCCACCGCAATGGCAGGACGTTGGCCGCGACCTCAGGTCGGAGTGTGATTCGCAACCGATCGAACAACAGCGACCCTGCGTTCCCGTCCACGGAAACGGGCCAGCGGACGATCCCAGAGAACTCCGGCCGTGGAGAACGGGTTGTGCATCCCGAACCCGGGAAAGACGCGGCGGTCGTCGCGGAGGACGCCGACAACGACCAATTGACTTATTCGCTTTCGGGCACGGACTCGGACAAGTATGCGATCAGCGGATCCGGTCTGATCACGGTGATACAGGGGGCGATCCTCGACCACGAAGCGCAACCCTTGCATGTTGTGACCGTGACCGCACGGGATGACTTTGGTGGCGTAGGCGCCAAATCCGTGACCATCACCATCACGGATGTCAACGAGGCGCCCGTGGCCGAAAACGACTCGTTCATGGTTCGCGAAGACACGCCGACATCCTTCAACGTGCTTGCCAACGACGATGACCAAGATTCCGATGATCTTACGGTGACCGCACCGGCAAGCACCAGCAAAGGGACGTTGATCGTTCAACCGTCCGGCGTCATCCTCTACGGCCCGAATGCCAATGCAACAGGCCAGGACGATTTCATCTACCAGATCACCGATGGAACCTACACAGCAACAGCCAAAGTGATTGTTGTCATCGAAGGGATCAACGACCCGCCGGAGTTTTCTGCCGATTCGGTCGAGTTCGAGGTTGCGATGAACGCGGCGGAGGGCGACTGGATCGGGCAGCCGCTCAGGGCGTCGGACGTGGATCGCGACCGGCTGACCTACAGCCTCGTCGGCGGCTTCCCGTTCGAGATCGTGGAGTCGAGCGGTCAGATCTTGGTGGGGCCCAACGCTACGTTCGATCCGGCAGTCCAGGACAAGTACACGGTGACCGCCGAGGTCCACGATCCCGAGTTCGCGTTCGACTCAATCGACGTCACGATCAGTGTGGTTGCTCAAATGACGCCCCCGGTCAGCGGCGGAGGAGGCGGGGGTGGCGGTGGCGGTGGTGGCGGTGGTGGCGGTGGCGGCGGTGGCGGCGGCGGTCCGCCTCCCGTTCTGGTCCCCTCCGACGTGGAGTTTGACTGGAATGTGACCCGCGACATTGAGTCGCTGCATCGCGACAACGATCTACCGACCGGTCTCTGGTCGAACGGCGAGGTGCTCTGGGTCGTCGAGAACTCGGCGAGCGGCGCCGACCGGCTTTTCGCCTACAACCTCAACACGGGTGAGCGGTTGGAAGAGCGCGAGTTTGAACTCGAGCGCCGCAACCGCTTCTCGCACGGCATCTGGTCCGACGGCGAAGTCGTCTGGATTGCCGACAGCGGCCAGGACAAGCTGTTTGCCTACCACCTTGCTACCGGCGAGCGAGATGAAGACCGAGACCTTGTTCTTGGCGAGCGTAACCGCGACCCTCGGGGCATCTGGTCCGACAGCAAAGTTATGTACGTGCTCGACAGCGTCAAGGAGGCACTCTTCGTGTATGACATCGAAGCGGACGAGCTACCGGCGGAGTATCCGCTGGACAAGCTGAACAAGAGTCCGCGTGGGATCTGGTCGGACGGCTTCACGATCTGGGTCTCGGACGACGGCGCCAAGCGTATCTTCGCTTACCGCATCGAAGGCGAAACCTTCAATCGGTATGAGGAGCAGGAGTTCACCTTCCGCTCGCTGCTCAAGGCGGGCAACGGTGACGCCCGAGGGATCTGGTCCGACGGTGACGTGATCTTCGTCGCCGACGAACAGGACGAACAGATCTACACGTACAACATGCCCGACGCGATCGATGCGAGGCTCGCCTCACTCACCTTGAGCGGCGTCGAATTCGGCGAGTTCTCGGCTGGGCGAACGGAGTATGCGGCCGTGGTCGATTCCGGTCTGGCTCAGACCACGGTGGAAGCGGAAGCGGCTCAGAGCAAGGCCGGCATCGAGATCAGGCCAGCCGACGCCGACGGCGACCCGAGCAACGGACACCAGGCGACGCTGATCGATGGTCAGGAGATCACGGTCGAGGTGACATCGGCAGACGGCTCGCGGACCGTGGTCTACCGCGTCGGCGTCAGCCACTGTCTGAGCGGCCTCAGCGAGACGCGCCTGAACTCGGTCACGTCCGTCGGCGGCAGCGTAGAAGCGTTAGGCGACTGCGCCCAGAGCCTCGGCGTCGATGCGCTGTATCACTACCGCGACGGCGTTTGGGTCGGCCTCTTCCCCGAAGCGCCGGAGTTCCTCAATCGTCCATTCCGCGACCGCTTCGCCGAGGGCGTACCGGGCGGCGAAGTACTGATCGGGAAGCGAGATGCCATCCAGATCACAACGCAGGCCGTGTCCGGCGCCGGCTAGCGGGACGCTGAAATACCGGAGTGGCGCTCACATGGAGGCGGTCTGCGCTGGTGCATGAGGGTCTATGCGTGGTGGACTGAGCGCGAGTTCTGCGAGCAACTGCGCTCTCCATCCTCCTCGCTCCCCATCCTCCTAATGTGGTTCCTGGACCTGAACATCAAGGACGAGCCGGTCCACCCGCCGACCTGCACGAAGAATCGCGAGCGATTGTTGGAAGTGGACGCGGAGCGGGCGCTCCTCATGAAAGTCGTGCGCGCGTTGATGTCGGTGGCTGTTTCAGGACCGCCTTGGGGGACTCGATCCGTGCGAGGATTGCGCCGCTCCAGGCATCCCGGGTCAGGCGCCTACAGGTCGATCTCCCAGGAACAAGTTCGCAGTACGGTCTCGTTAGGCCCACTTTTCTCGACCAGTACGTACTGAACTGCGAACTATATTGTGGATTCTGTTGGAGGGCAGCCCTCGCGTCCCTGTTGACGGATCAGCCAGACGGACGCACTCAAGCTGCTCGCCCAGTAGCTGCCCAGCGCTCTGGCGGTTGCGGATGAACTGCTAGAGGGCAGGCTCGCCGCCTACGGCGACGACCTGATGCTGGCGCTGTCCCACAAGCTCGTCTCCGTCGCAGAGGACCCAGACTTGGTCGAGTCGGTGTTCGCGCAGGCCCAACGGGTCGCGACGGACGGTGAGGCGTTGCTTGTTGACCACGATCAGCAGCGAGCGCAACTAGAACCCGAGCGGCTGGCTGTAGCATCTCCCACCGACCGACGCGTCGCGTCGGTAGTCGAACTGGTTCCCTGCCGGGGCCACCACGGGACGCCGGAACCACAGCAGTCACTGTTCACCTGGGCCGAGTTCATAGCTCGAGCACCTGGGCTAACGAAGCGGCTCGGACGCAAGGCCCCGTCGGCCTCGCGCTCACAGTTCGACTGGGAGCTGGAACAGGAGCAGAACGCAAGGTTGGTCGCCAACACCAGATATGCGGATAGCGAGTCATCATCTCGTCTGGCGATGACCCTCCCTGCAGCCGCATATATGTGGAGCGCTTTTTTCTTGCCCGCACGGACAAGAGATCAGAGACGGATCTCTCTTCACTCAGGTCGTTTCGTCACCTCGTGTGCTGCTCACTGGCGCTGGCGTGCGCAAGGCGATATCTGCGGAGACGACCGATGCGTTTGGCGAAGGTATCTGTTCGACGTTACGACTCCGTGTCTACCGTTTCGCTCCCTCCGTCGGCGCGAGCCGGAGCAGCCGTGCGCACGGCGTCGAGCTGGGCGCCCAGCTCGGTGTTGGCGTCTGGCACGTGCCGCGCGACTTCCGTTCCGTCGCTGGGCGAGAAGCTGCTCTAGCCGCCGCTGCGCACTTCGACGAACGTCGCCGCCCTGCCCGTTCCTGCGGCATGAAGCGCGGCGTCCACGACCAACCATTCCCGATCTGCGGCCAGATGGCGACTAGCTGGTGGTCGACGCTCCGGGCGTGTCCACAACAGCTGATTGGCGCTGGGCGATTAATCGCTCATCCAGCGGTAGTCCCTCTAGGAACCGATTACGGAACGGTTGGCTGAGGAACTCGGGGAGGTCCGGGAAGAGGAAGAGCGCGGTCCAGGTACCGTCGCGGAGGTGGTAGAACGCGCATTCACGTTGAGCGCTGCGCGCGCAGGCTTCCAGATCGCTAACGCTGCCGCCAACGAAGCTGACTTGGCTCAGTCGCGCTTCGCTGAGTCCTTCCAGGCACAGTTGGTTTGCTGATCTGAACCCGGTAAGTCGTGGTCCTGCTGCCGTCCTCGGACGTGACCGCGATGGTGATCGTGGTCTCGGCCCCGAGATTGACTTGGTTTCCGTTCTCGAGGTCACCATCCGCGTCGACCGGTTCAATCGCGACCGTGGCCGCTTCTTGCGATGCTTCAACCGTGACCGTCGTTAGTGAGACCTCCTGGACAGCGGTTGCGGTGTATTCGAAGCGGTTGGGCGAGAACTCCTCAATGTCGATGTCGCTCAGGCTGAGCGACGCGAGTTGAGCAATGGTCGCGTCGGGGATGTTGTAGCTGTAGACCTTGTCGTCCTGCTCGTCGGCGACGTACATGACATCGCCGTCCGACCAGATGCCGCGGGCGTTGCCGTTACCGGCCTTGCGCAGGGCGCGGAATGTGAACTCCAGGTCCTCATTCCTGGTCATTGCCGTGTCCTCGAACTCGTAAGCAAACAGGCGCTTGGCGCCGTCGTCTGAGACCCAGATCGTGACGCCGTCAGACCAGATCCCGCGCGGGCTCTTGTTGAGCTTGTCGAGCGGATACTCGGCCAGCAGTTCGCCGGTCTCGAAGTCGTAGACGAAGAGCGCGTCCTTGACGCTGTCGAGCACGTAGAGCGTCTCGCCGTCCGCCCAGATGCCGCGTGGATCGCGGTTGCGTTCAGCCAGCTCGATGTCGCGTTCCGCCAGGCGCTCGCTGCTGGCGAGCTCGTATGCGAAGAGCTTGTCCTGTCCGCTGTCCGCGACCCAGACGGTCTCATCGTCCGACCAGAGGCCGTGCGAGAAGCGGTTGCGAGATTCGAGTTCAAGCTCCGCGTCCTGCCTGCGTTCGCCGGTCTGGAGGTCGTAGGCGAAGACTCGGTCGGCGCCTGAGGCCGAGTTCTCCAGGACCCAGAGCGTCGTGCCGTCTGACCACATGTCGGTCGGTAGGTCGTTATCGCGGTCAAGCGCCTCGATATCGCGGGTCACGTTCCAGTCGAAGTCCTTGTCCGATGGGATCGGAACCGGTGGAGGCCCACCGCCTCCGCCACCGCCACCGCCGCCGCCGGTCGGCGGTGGCTGGACCCGTTCCACCACTGTGATTGTGACCGCAACCTCGGCGCGGGCGAAATCCTCGTCGCGCGCCTCCACCTTCACCGAGTACTCGGATTGAACCAATGGATCGAAGATCACTCCCGCACCGACCGTGATCTGACCCGTCTCGTCGTCGATCTCAAAGCTCGAAGCATCTGGGCCGCGCAATCCGTAGGTCGGCGAGTCGCCGTCGATGTCGGTGGCGGTCACTGGACTCCCGACATCGTCGCCGGCTTGCGCGCTGCGAGCGACTTGCCGCTTCAGCGGGCCTCGGGAGAACAGCGGCGCGTCGTTGAGCGGATGGATAGTAAGCGCAATCTCGCCGCTATCGGTCAAACGGCCGGGGTCAGTCAGGATGTATGTGACCGTGTCGGAGCCGTGGTAGTCGGACTTCGGGGTGTATGTGATTTCTTGGGTGTCGGGATCGACGGTGGCGGACCCGTTGCGCGGCCCCGAGCCCAGGCTCACCGTCAGAACGTCGTTCTCGGGATCGCTGGAGTCGGCCAGGACGTTGAGGGTCACCGCCGTGTCCTCGTTCGTCGTTGCGACGATGTCGTCGGCCTCCGGCGGCTCATTCACATTGGTGACACTGATCGTGACGCTAATGCTCGCCGTGGCGTTGGAGGAGTCGGAGGCGGTGACGCTCACCGTGTGGGAGGGTCCCCTCTCGTGGTCGAGCATGGCGCCTGAGGCGACGCGGATGCGGCCTCGTGCGCTGTCGATAGTGAAGCGGCTTGAGCCGCTGAGCGTGTAGGTCAGGACATCGCGAGGGTCGTCGTCGGTGGCCGTGACGGCGGCGCCGACGGTCGCGTTGGCCGAAGCGTTCTCGGCGACATCGCGAGTCGTGGTCAGGGTGGCGAAGTACGGAGCGGTATTGTTCGCGGGGTCGGCGATCACGGAGTTGGCCGACCGCGCGAGGAGGCTCTTGTCCGGACCGTGGCCGTCGGTGAAACTGGCTGTGACCCGCAGATAGTAGCCGACATCGTCGGCGTCGGGCTGGTAGACGCTCGTCTCAGTACTGTCGGAAGCTCCGCTAACCGAAGTCCAGGGGCCGTTGCGGCTCGTTGATCGCTCCCAAGTCCAAGTCGTAGACACAACTCCGTCGGGGTCGCTGAGCGTGGCGGTGTAGTCGGCGTCGGCCTGCGGCTGTGGCGAGGAGAAGCCGAGCGAGCCGAATTCCTCCTTGTTCGTCACGCTGACGGCGACATCGAACGGCGTAGTCTGGCCGTCTGCGGCAGCGCTGAGCGTCACGTCGTACATGTTGGTCCGGCCGATATCGCCGGCGTTCTCGTAGTTGGGCGCGGCCTTGAACACAAGCCTGCCGGTCGATGAGCTGAACTCGAACTTGTCGCTGTCGGAACCGCCCAGGGGCAGCCAAGCGATCGTGGTATCGTCTTGGTCCGTGGCCCCGTATGTCCCAACAAGACGCGCGCCTTCTTCCACAACGCTAGGGGTCGCGTTGCCGGTGATAGTCGGCGGTTCGTTGACCGGCCTGACGGTGACGGTCATGTCGATACTGCCCGTCTTGCCGTCGCTGTCGAGGGCACTCACCCGAATGTCGTAAACGTTGTTACCCCCTGAGTCCAAGGGGCGTTCGTAGTCTGGCGTGCTGGTGAAGGAGATGGCGCCGGCGGAGGTAATGCCGAAGTCGGATGCATCGGTTCCACCAAGAGACCAGGTGTAAGTGAGACCGGCCTGGTTCTCCGGGTCGTTCGCATTGAACGTGGCGAGCGTGCCACCATGGTTCTCGTCTAGCAGGGTGCTGAACAATGACCGGTTGGGGCTTGGCAGCGGGAGTAGGGGTTAGCTGAGCAGGCTCGAGTGAGCTGAACGGTAGGTCCAGTTGGAGCGGTGGGGGACGTTCCGGCGGCCTGGGTGAGGGTTCGGCCGGCGGTGGCCTATGCGGCGGCGGCCTCGAGTTGGGCGAGGCGGGTGAAGTCGTAGGCGGCGGCGGTTAGCTCGAACCAGAGCTTGTTGCGGGCCCGACCGAGATAGCGCAGCTTGCCGCCTCCGCCGATCGTCTTGATCCAGCCAAAGACCTCCTCGACCCGCTTGCGCCGGCGCCGACTCTGGCGGTAGCCGTCATGCCGCGTCGTCCGACCATCGATCGCGCTGCGCCGCCCGCGGTCGTTCTGGGCGACGTGCGAGGTCACCCCGAGCGCGCGCGACCGCCAGACGAAGTCGCGCGTGTCGTAGCCGCGGTCGGCGCCGACGGTTGCCAGCCCACAGACGCTGCGTTCCAGCATCTCGAGCGCCGCCTCACGCTCGGCCCGGCCATCGGCCTCGGTCAGCTCCACGTCAACGACCAGGCCGTGCCGGTTCTCGGTCAGCACATGACCCAGATAGCAGAGCTGCGCGCCCTGTTGCTTGCCTTTGCGGTAGAGCCGCGCCTCCGGATCGGTGGTCGAGATGTGCGTGTCACGGCTGCGGCGCTCGCCTCTGAAGTCCGCATCATGGTTGCGACCAGCGCCGCGCGGCCCTTGGTCGTCGCGCGGCCGGTAGCTCTTGTGCGAGGCCCAGGCCTCCAGCAGCGTGCCGTCAACCGTGAAGTGGTCCGCCGACAACAGCCGCCGGCGCCTAGCCTCCTTGACGACTTCCTTAAGCAGGACCCGCGCCGCGTCCGCCTCCAGCAGCCGCTCGCGATTCTTCGTGAACGTGGTCGGGTGGAATGGCTCGTCCTCGACGTTCAGGTCCAGAAACCACTTGAACAGGATGTTGTAACGCAGCTGCTCGCAGAACTGGCGCTCCGAGCGGATCGTGTAGAACGCCATCAGTAGACTCGCCTTGAGCAGGTGCTCGGGCGGGATCGAGGGCCGCCCGCCGGCCGCATAGATCTCGTCGAACAGGGGCGACATCCGACCCAACGCCGAATCGACCAGCGGCTTGATCCGCCGCAGCGGGTGCTCCCGGGGTACGAACCCGTCCGGCGTCAAGCCCAACAACAACGTCGCCTGCCGCTCAGTCTCACCACGCATCGCCGTCTCCTTCAGCTACCAGCTCAACTACACCTCCATGATCTCACACGCCATTTTTCAGCAGCCTGCGGAGGCTGTCGCACAGAGTTTGTGGTCGGCCGGGTGTGGGCGGTCAGTCGGCGCGGGGTTGTCGGCTCCCGGGGGCTGGTTGACATCGGACGGGGGCGCGGCGGTGTTGGACCGGGCTGGACAAGCGGGCGTGGCGAGGCTCGGTGCGCGGTCTGGGTGAGCGGCGGCCCAAAGGCGCCGGCGAGCCGTGGGGCTGAGTGTGGCGGTAGAGCTTGCGCAAGTTGTGCGTGGCGGCGATCAACTGCCATTCGCTGGCGCCGGCCTGGAAGCCGCGGCGCTGGAAGCGGCGGATGCCGCGGTTCTCCTTGATCTGGCCGAAGACTGGTTCGATCATCCAGCGGCGCTGCTCGTAGAGCCGACGGCCACGCTTGGTCGTCAGCCTGCGGCGCATCCGCTCGCGCATCGAGAGCCCGGCCGGGATGCGCCCACGCGGGGCCGGGCCGGCCGCGCGCCGGTTGCGGTCGTTGCGACTGGCGATCAACAGCTCGGGCCCAGCCGCGGCCAGCGACCGGACGTTGGCGTCGGAGTAGTAACCGGCGTCGGCCAGCAGGATCCCGATCGGCGCCTGACCCAGCGCCGCCAGATTGCGATTCGTCGCTTCGACCATCGGCTCCAGCTCCTGCACATCGGTCGCGGCGCGGGTCAGCTCCGCCGCCACGATGACTTGCTCGCTGGTCGCCACCGCCTGCGCGTTGTAACCCTGGTAGTGACCCCAGTAGTCGCGCACGACCCGGCTGTCCGGGTCGCTCAGGTTGACCTTCGTCTCTGGGTCGGGCGTGGGCCGCTTCGGCTGACGCCCGCGCGCATCCTTCTGCTCGCGTTCCCGCAACCGCGCCAGCCGCTGCGAGCGGCCTGCGCAGCTCGGGCGGCAACGCGTCGCTCCGCTCCGTGCCGCCGAGTCCGCCTGCTCCTCGGCGTCCGCCTGCTCCGCTTCGGCCAGCATGCGCTCGACGTCGGCCTCCAGTTTCGCCTGCGTGCGGTTGCGCTCGCGGCTCGCGTTGGCGCGCAGCTTGGTCCCGTCCAGCGCCACCACGCCGACCCGCGCCAAGCCGGCCTCGGCGCACAGCCGCGGCGCCTCGACGAACAGCCCGGCCAGGGCCTGCTCGTGGCGTTGCCGGAAGCGGCAGATCGTCGCATAGTCGGGCTGCTGGTTCGCGCTCAGCACGCGGAAGGCGATGTCCTCCCGGCAGCGCCGCTCGATTCGCCGGCTCGAACGTTCGCCCTCGCAATAGGCGTAGAGCAGCAGCGCCAACATCATCGCCGGATCATAGGCCTGGCGCCCCCAGCCGTCATCGCGGTAGGCGGCATGGAAGGCCGCCAGATCCATCTGATCGACCGCGTCCAAGACGAACCAGGCGAAGTGATCCTCCGGCAGCCAGTCGCGCAGACTGGCCGGCATCAGGTACTGCTGTTCACGCTCGCACGGCAGATAGCGCTCGGCCATCGCACCCGCCCTTCGTTACACCCGGTCGTCGCTCGCAGACTACGCCTGAACCCCTCACCTCGATAGTTTGTGCGACAGCCTCTGCTAGGGAGGACGGGATGCGCAGCGCGGCAGAGGAACAGGCGACGATTATGCTGGCGCTGACACCAGTCGGCTTCGTCTCTAAGGGCCACCCGCTGCGCCGGATCAAGCCCTTGGCCGAATCAGCGCTGCGCCGAATGCTGCCGTTGTTCGACGAGATCCGCGCTGATTGCGGACGGCCCTCGATCCGGCCCGAGCGCTTGCTCAAGCCAAATGTATCGATGGTCTTTTTCACGATCCGCTCGGAGCGACAGATCTGCGAGCAGCTCCGCAACAACCTTCTATTCAGGTGGTTCCTGGACCTCAGGTGCGAGGACGAGCCATTCCAGCCAACGACGCTCACGTAGAACGGTGAGCGGCTGTTGGGGGCCGATGCGGCGCGGGTGTTGCTCAAGTAAGTGGTCAAGTAAGCCCGCCGGCGGTGGCTATCCTCGAATTACTTCACGGTCGACGGCAACGCCGAACGTGAAGCATCCATGACGATTCTCGAACGCAGCGTCATGGGGCCGGCCACAGTCGGCGCGGACCGTGCTTACTACATCCGAGACTTCGTCTGGGACCTTCGCGCGCTGGGGATCACGCCTCGCGTGGTGCTGAACGAACAAGGTCGGCGCAGCGCGATCGGCCGGTGGACGACCAGGCACCCGGGCTACCGACGCAGCCAACGCCAGCGCAAGCTGGCCGAAGAGGTCTTCGGCTGGATCAAGACGGTCGGCGCGGGCGACAAGCTGCGCTGACTCGGCCGGGCCCGGAAAAACTCTGGTTCGAACTCAACGCCGCCGCCTACAAACTCACCTGCCTGGCCACGCTCTGCGCGGCCGGCGCGCAAGCGAACAGGGCGCGCCCGGCCTCTACTCGCCTTGCTGAGGTCATCACGAACAACACGACATTTCCGACGATGTCGATGCTCAGGCCAGCTACTGTCAGGCTCCACTCGAGATTCATGTGCGAGCGTCTTGTCTGTTCTCAATAGGGCGAGATCGAGAAATCGCCTGGATGGCCATGTGCCCGTGGTGCCACCTGAGCGACTAGCTGTGCTGCACGCTCCGCGATGTCGACAGTTTGGCCCGCGATTTGCACTTGGATGAACGCTCGGGCAGGGGCGGAGAGGTTCTCGGCATGAATTCGACATTCGATTCTTCCACTGATCATAGGACTCTCAGAACCAACATAGATATCACAGTCGAAATACTCCGTTCCCGACTCATGACGCCACTGTTTGCACTCCAATGCAATCGTTCCCATAGGCACCGTTGGGCGTTCGGGCTTGTAGTAGAAGGCGTTTGGATCGCGAGGCGGGGGAACGTAGTTGCTCATGAGGCTATTGATGTAGGGCGGGAGCGATCTGGCGTCGAATGGCGATGGCGGCGAAGGCAACCGGATTTGCTCCTGTCGATACTCTCTATAAGGATGATCGTCGTCAAGTGGTACGCCCAACTGGACAGGCCCATGCCCGACGATCTCAATCAATGCGTCCTTTGCGGGAACAGAACCCTGATTCTTGACGGCAATCTCGACTGAAAGCCGTTCCGACTGATGTTGAATCGACGTGTGCAGATTGCGTAACACTTCCTCGCAATCCCCTAGCCACTCTGAGGTGGAAGAACGAGCGAAACGACTCCGTAGTTGGCTGAGAAGTTGCGAGATTTCGCTGTCCGTGAGCGAACGAGCGGCAAGACACCGTCCCTCGAGCTTGTCTACATCCGTCCCAAGAAACTGATTGTCGAACCGCGGTTGCAACTGCTGAAGCTGCCTGATCTCTGCTTCTAGCTCGGCAACCCGGCGCTCGGCAGCCGAAGGTGGAGGAGCGGCTCGCCACTCGTCGGGAACCATAACGGGTCTTACACCGGCATTCCTAGCGGTCGCCATAGCACCTGCATCGTGTGTCAGGAAGCGAACGTTTCTGTCTGCGTGAGCGCTCTTGTAGGCGTGAGCACACCCAACTATTCGTTCATCCGATGTCGTGTAGTCGAGCAGGCCTTCGGAAGGCCGAATTCCCGTCTCTTCTCGGAGCCTGACGGCTGGTCCTGTTTTGCTGATCGTGTGTTCGGCATCGTCGCCGATGATCAGGCGGCGCGCGATCTTGTACACCTTGTTTGCCCGCCGTCCGATCCAGTCGTTGCGATACTTGAGCTCGTCAATTTCCTGTAGGACTGGTCGACAGATGAGCAGGTGGATCTCGTCGATATCGACCAAAGTCCCACATGTGCGCCAGTCAATATTCGTGAGAGCTTCACAATGTAGGAAGACATTCGTGTCGGGAAATAGATAAATGCTGGAGGTCATGGCGCTCTCGCAGAGTCAGGCTTGGGTGCTCGCATTCGGCGAAGCTACAACCACCTTTTCGGACAGTAGTTCGGGTAAGAGGGTATCACGGAGGTGGCTCAGGATATGCGTGTCACATACGCCACAGTGGATGGTCTCAACGATCGGGGGAGTGTGCGCGCTGAAAGCTCCCGCTGGTTCGTTCGGCAGCAGCGAAACCCAATACTGAGCCATCCGCCTCCAGGTCGTGCGTGGCATTCGGGTGCCGGTTGACCCTAAGTTCGGTGTAATCGACGAATTCCCTGCTCGACATGTGGCCCAGGACGAACCCGAACCACTCAGGTGACTTGGCTGCTGCGACGACGATATCGGTCGAGCAGACTCCATCGACCGGCGCGATGCCGACCTTATGGAAGTAGGGGCGCAGCTCGCCGAAGAGAATCTCACCGCGCTTGAACGCGGACTTGCCGCTTTCAATCCCGTCAGCGGTGTCCCACTGAGTGAGTCCGATGCTTCGTTGGGGCATGTCGGCAAGCCAGATGTATGGAGTCGAAGGAGCAGTCTCGCCTGGCTTTACTGACGGTCTTCTTTCCTCGGCGATACTCTCCAATTGCCCCACTTCCCGACCCTCGGGAATCTCGCCCAACTCCGTCTCCTGGAAGGAGTCGGGGAAGCGGGCGTCGAGGTTCGGCGGGAGGCCGGTTGGGCGACCCTCGGCCTTGGCTCGAACGGGGTCGAAGTCGACGAACCAGGACTTGTAGAGGGTCTGGGCCATGGCTTCAAGGGTCTCGCTCATGCCTCGGTTGAGTTCGATCTTGTCGTCGAGGGTTCCATGGATGTGGGCGATGCGTCGCTGCTCGTCCTCACTCAATTTGGGAAACGGGACGGTTGCAAGCTGTTTCGCCGAGACGTTGGCAAACGTTGATTCGGTCCCCTGTGCCAAGAGATCGGGCAACTGAAGCTCAATGACTCCTCGGACAAACGGCTGTAACTCATGATTGTGATAGTGACGTATGGCCGCGATACCACAGACAATCGCATATTCCTGATCGGCCCAGTTCATGCAGTCCGTGGTCGAGCCACGCACTCAAAAGAGAATGTCACCAGGTTGGGCGATTCTCCGTGCTTCTGTTGTGAACTCCACAGGTGTTGGATGATGAGCGCCAAACTCGGTCGGGCCATTAGGTAAGGCGAGCCCGCCGTCGCTGGAGACAGTGTCACCTGGTGGTGATTGGCCCATAACGATCTCCGCGAAATCGCCCAATGTCGTTTCGTGTCAGCTTTCTTCAGTCATCAGCTGCCTCCGCTTCGACGAAGGGATTGAGCACAGGTACGGCGGTCGGTTGGAAGTGACGGACGTTGCGGGTGACGACGGTCAGGCCGTGCTCTAGCGCGGTGGCGGCGATGAGCAGGTCGGCGCCCTCGTGCCCGAGGGCGGCCGACAGGCGGCCCCAGCGGCGCGCGGTGGCGAGGTGAACCGGGAGAATCCGGTCGCCGTACTAGACGAGTACACGATCGAGCCATGCCGAGAGCGCCTGAGCGAATTCCGGATCACGTCCTTGTTGACGCTCGATACCGCGTTCAATCTCACCGATGGTGACGACGCTGAGGTAGAGGTCGGAGGTGCGTTGCGCCGCGAGCCAGCGGGCAGCGCCAGGATTTCGTTCGCCCCGCCGAAGGGCCGAGAGCACGTCGGTATCGACCAGGAACATCAGAGGTCCGACGCGCGGACGGGCATGGTCAAGCGTTCAAACTCCTGGCCGTCCTGGGGGATGTCGAGCAGCAGTTCGGTCAGCGAGGGCGCGTTCGCTTGCTCGATCAGTCGGAGACGCTCGTATTCGTCCACGGCGAGCACGACGACAGCGGGCTGGCCGCGCCGGGTGACGCGCTGCGGATCGCCGGCGAGCGCGGCTTCAACGACGGCGCTGAAGCGGTTCTTGGCGTCTTGCAGGGGCCAGTCGGTCATAGTGAAGATCAGTCTAGACGGATTGGCTAGATGAAGTCTATTCGTCGAGATGACGCGGGCGGTGCAGAGCCAGCGCAGTAGCTATTCGCGCATTGGTTTGCGCTTTGTCCGTAAGCTCATCTCTGACTGCGTGACGGCCGACAAACCGATATCTGTTCGCGTTGAGCGCGAGTTCGACAACGGACAAGAACTCCGGCGATAGATCGTCGTATCCCTCTTCAAAGCCGTTGACGACGATGCGCATGTCCTCGGGGTATTGGCCGAGGACCTCGACGATTGCGCGAACATTCATGAACAATCCCCGGGTGGCGTTTCGGTCTTCTGCTGCGCGATCGTAGCTGCACCTATCCGTCTCCGTATCCCAGAGATTCCCGATTAGGGCCTGTTCACTCTATTTCGTCATGAAGTGGATGCAGGCGAGGAGGATTTGGTTGAGGTAGACGTGGGCGAGTTTGTGATACCGGCAGGCGATGCCGCGCAGTCGCTTGATGCGTCCGAAGTAGCGTTCGATCGCGTTGCGGGCGCGGTAGGCGACGCGGTTCAGCGGCCAGGGCTTGAGGCGATTCGCCTTCGGCGGGGTGACCAACTCCCAGCCGAGCGCCGCGGCCAACGCGCGCAGCTCATCGCCCTCGTCGGCGCGGTCGGCGAGCAGTTGCGGCTGACCAGATATGGGGCCGAGCCGTTCCAGCAGCCAGCGTCCCCAGGGCGCATCGCCCCAGTGGCCCGGCGTCAGGGTCAGGATCAGCGGCAGCCGGTCTTCCAGCACGAGCGCGTGCAGCTTGGTCGTCAGCCCCCCGCGCGAGCGACCAATCGCTTGGCGCCCCTGTTCCTCGGCGCCCCCATCCCGTCCTGATGCACCTTCACGATCGTGCTGTCGAGCGAGACGCGCAGCGGCCGGTCCGGCTTCGCGTTGCTCGATCTGCGCCTCCAGTTCAGTCGCGCTGCAGCTCGGCGAAGACGCGCTCCAGCACGCCCTTGTCGATCCAGCGCCGTCCGCGCATGTAGACCGTGTGCCAGGGACCGAAGCGTTCGGGCAAGGCGCGCCAGCTACAACCTTCCTTCGTGATAAAGAGCCAGCCCTCAAGCACCTGTCGCGAGGGCAGCTTGCAGTTGCCGCGGGGAGTCGGCATGAGCGGCGCGATCCGCGCCCATTGTGCGTCGGTCAGTTGCATGATCCCATTGACCCGGCCGCCAGACCGTCCCGCAACTCTGACACAAACCCCGATTAGAGTGAACTTGATCTAGTGGAGCAACTCTTGCCGCAGGGCGATACAACGCTGCTGAAGCGCCATGAGGCGACAAAGAAAGGCGTCGTCCGCGCACTAGAATCAGCGACGCACGTTCACCTTGCGTGCCACGTGGGTGCTCAGTGTTACGACTCGCTCTTCGCAGCTTCATTCTCCTTTTCTGGTGAAGAAGAGCTATCTGCACTAGAAATCGCGCGACTAGAGATTCCTGCAAGGCTCGTAGTTGCTTCTGCTTGCGAGACTGGCGTGATCCAAGGATACGAAGAAGTCGATGAATCGCTCGCGCTGGCCACGGCCTTCATCGCCTCAGGCGCGGCTGGCGTCGTTGCTTCCCTCTGGTCAGTTGATGACTTCGCCACAGCACTGGTCATAAGCAAGTTCTACGAAGGACTCTTTGGAGCAGGCATGAACCCACCGGCTGCTCTGAGAGCAGCACAGCTTTGGCTTCGCGATGCGGATGACGCTGCCGTCGAGAGATACGTTGCAGGTCGTGAATAACTGCGGACCCGTTATCGAAATCGGGGCTCGGACCCAGAGTCGATCGACGACACGCCATACAAGGCGCCATACGCCTGGGCCGGCTTTGTGTTCACTGGATCGTGATCCCCTGAACCCCACCAAACTGGACAAAATCAAGAACCTTCGAGTTGGTCTTTGCGCTTGATCTGTAGGCAGCGGAAGACCCGGTGGCCGATCAGCTGGAAGAGCGGCGCCGGGGCCCGGCCCGGCCGCTCGCGGGCGACCTGGCGGCACAGCTTGAGCTGGTCGACGCGCAGCCCGCCGGCGGAGTCGGGACCGTATGTGCAACTCACGTTCGGCGAAGACTTCGACTGCGCGCTGCGTGGCGACGGCGTCGCGCATTGTTGGGGCAATCACCGCTTCGGTCAGTTCAAGGTGTCCGCGGGCATCCACTTCACCGAGATCGCGGCCGGCAACTACCACGTTTGCGGACTCACCACCGAATCGCAGGTCGTCTGCTGGGGCGGCGAAGCGGAAGCGTTCAAACGCATCGGCTTCCTCGACATCCCCAGCGACGTTCAGTTCACCAAGCTGGGGGCGCTGCGCTATCAGACCTGCGGCCGCACTGTGGGCGGCGAGATCATCTGCTGGGGTAGAGGTCGGTTCAGCGAGGAGCATTGCCCTTCGCCGCTGGACGACAAGCTCTACAGCTACAACATCCCCGATGCGATCATCACTCAGCTCGCTTCGTTCAGCCTGAGCGACATCGAGCTCGGCGAGTTCTCCGCTCGCGAGCTTGAGCACACCGCCGTCCCTGAGGCCAGCATCGGTGTGACAACAATGGAGGCGGCTTCAGCGATTGAGGGTTCGATGATCGTGATCGCGCCCGACGACGCTGACGCTGATCCTGGGAACAGCCATCAAGTCGCGATTGCCGACGGTACCGAGATCGAGATCACTGTGACCTCGAAAGACACGAGCAGGACGCGGCAGTACCGCGTGGTCGTCGTGACCGCTAACCGTGCACCGGTCGCCGCCGAGATACTACCGCTCAAGCTGACTACGGGAGATGAATCCGCGCGGCTCACTCTGGCCGAGTTCGCGCTGCAGGTGCGCGCCGAGGACGAAACCTGGGGAGAGCGGATTCTGCCGCGGGCCCGTTACCTTCCCGCTGATGCCGATTTGGATCGCTGTCTGTTTAGCAGTCCGCTCAGCACCCGGCAGCCCTAGCTGAAGGCCCCGGGCGGGATGAGAAGGGTGATCCTGCATCCCGCCGGGGGCATCCTCGGCTGACATCCAATGGCCGGATATCAACAAGCGCGTCTCGATCTTCCACGGGAGCGATCTCGTCGGGGCCCCTAACATGGCGTTCATCCGTCCCGTCTCCAAAGACGGACCAGATCATCTCAACCGGGGTTATCTGGAACGACTCCCGCGCGAGCAACCGGCCGGCATAGAGGACCTCGGCTGAAGTTTCGCCAACAGAGATGAACGACACCGTGGGGCGCTGGCAGTCTCTGGACACTCGACCACTCGAGGCGCGACCCCGACTTGTGACACCAGCGGAATCTGTCGCCGAACCATCAGTAGTCGTAATCGGACATCGCGCCTCAGATCCAGCACCGTTCAGCTCCCTGCTCGCTCTCGTTTGCGATTGCTGTTTTGGGGGATGTCGCGATCCGGCAGCAGAGCGTGGAGAGTTCTACCGCCGAACCCATTGGAGTGTCCGTTCCGCGAGTTGTGGCAAGAGATGTGGGCCTGGTGAGCAGAGGGCCCTGGCGACGATTCTGCTGTGTGTGACAGCACAGAAAGGCTCGTCGCCACGACCCCCCGGCCGACTCAATCAATCGCCTTCGGTTGCGCGCACTGGCAGGTTTCGGAGCCTTTCTTGATCTTGGATCGGTACACGTAGTACGTGTACTTGCCGCTCTTGGCTTCAGCCGTGGTTAGCGCCCCGGCGCACGACGCGCAGCTGACCAGGCCGCAGAGCAGGTAGCGGCTGGCGATATGCCGGGGGTTGGCCCGGTTCGGGGCACGGGATTGCATCATCGTGCCGACGCGTTCGAACTCCCGCCGATTGACAATAGCTGGGAAAGCGTGCTCGACACGTATTGGTGGGCCACCATCCTTCGCGTTCAGGCCCCAAACGAACGTGCCGATGTAGGCCTCGTTAGTGAGCAGCCGATGCACGGTCGTCTTGAGCCACGGTTTGCCATTGGTGGTGGGAATACCGTCCGAGTTGAGCGTGCGGGTGATGTCGAGCACACTCTGACCTTCGAGCGCGCGGTCGAAGATGCGCCGCACGACGGCGCTGGCAGGCGGATTGAGTTCCAGTTAGGGGCGGGTCTTGGCTCCGTCCTGGACGTGAACCTTCCAGTACCCATAGCGAGCCCACGTGGAGACCCAGAACCCGCGGGAGGCCGACTCGCGCATCCCGCGCTTGACGTCTTGGGCGAGGTTCTCGGAGTAAAACTCGTCGACGCTCTCGATGATCGCCTCCATCAGCTTGCCGGTCAGTGTGACGTCGACATACTCGCGAACGACGAGGTAACCGTTTCGCTCGGCGTAGTCGCGAAGGGCGCGGAGCTGCGCGGACACCGAGAGATCAACATCCTGACGGTCGCTTGAGACCCGCCCGTACAGTGCCGCTGGGGTCAGGGAAATTTCTTCTTTCATTGCTCTTCTCCGTCTCACGCACTCGACCCGTGAGGTCTCGCGTCGACGCTGGTCAAAGGGACGTTCAGACGCCTGGCGCCGGTCCGTCGAGAGTAAATTCTCGTCGCCCGTCTGGCATCCGACTCCTCGCGCCAGGGATATACATCAGCCACATTTCAGGAGAAATCCAGCAAGCAATCTGCCGAAAACCGGATGTCGGCTCCCCACTCGTCCTTGTTTGCCCGTGAAATGTCTTGCTAGATTGGCGCCGCTTTGAACACGGATTCTAGTGATCAGCAGCGCAACCGAATGAACACCGCAGCCGAGCTGAGAGGAGGCGTTTGTGCATTTCCAAGCACCGTTGTCGGAGGAGCAAGAAGAGCGGCGTCGAGAGGGCCTACGCACGTTGGCGCGAGTCATTGCCCAGCACTACCTCGAACACCCGGAGCGATACGCCGCCGGCAGCGAAGCGGGCAAGATAACCACCCACCTTCGGGGCCGACGAGCGTCGACGAGCGAACTCGGCCACACATCGAAGGGGGAGGATGAAAAATGAAACAGCGACGAATGTCACCCAGGGTCAAGCTCAAGCCAGAGCCGGTCTGGGAACAGAACAGCCGACGCAGCATAAGCCAGAACGATCTCGCCCGCCTGGCCAAAATCTCTTCTGGCTACCTGTCTCAGCTGATCTGCGGCAGAAAGAGTCCGTCTCCCGAAGTCCGCAAGCGGCGTTGGAGCTCAAGCGATTCGAAGAGCTATTCGTCTTGGAGTACGCAGATCAGCAATGATCACGCTCATTGGGAAGCCATATTGACGCCCGGTGTCGGCCTAATGCCGGAGAACTTTCCAGCTCGGCTGGCTGCGCTCAAAGAGATGACCGGGATGTCCTGGGGAAAAATGGCCGCGGCGATGGGCGGCGACTGCCGGCAGTTGCACCGCTGGCGTCGAGGTACAGTACCCAACGGACCGGCGATGCTCTCCCTGGAGCGGTTCGCTGCGCGCGTTCCGGGTGGCTTGGCGACGCTCATCGACGAGGACCCACAACCCATTCGCAGATGAAGAAAGACGACAGATGGGCCGTTTGCAACAGTGCGTCTACCGGGTAGAGCCAGCGGTGTTCCTCGCGGACTTCGCTAATCGCCTGGAACGATTCCGGGATGCGGCGGGGCTCTCCTGGCGCGCACTGGCCCGCGAACTGCGGCTGAACGTGCGCAGCGTTCATCGCTGGCGGACCGGCGCGAGGCCGGATGCCGGCCACCTGTTCGCGCTGTTCAGCCTGGCCGCGGAACTGGGTTTGATCCAGCGTCCTGCTACCCGCAGTCGAGAGCTGGTCGAAGAGCGCAATCACTCGAGATCAGCGGCTTCGCTCTGAACGAACAGCGCTTCACGGCGCCGCCAGGGCATGACCACCAGGGTTGCCTCTGCGTTCGGTGGTCGATTGGTCGCTTTCGCCGACTGAGGTCTTCATCTGAGTCGGCTACTTCGTGATCTGGCTTGCACCAGCCGCCTCAGTCACCCAGAATGCTGCATTCATGTTCACCCGAAGAACACCGCCTGCGGGGGGCCTAGACAGCGCGCTTTGCTGGCGCGCGTCGACTTCAGCCGATGATGGTCGATCTACAGCCGCAAGCGGCTTCGACTGAACTAGGCACCCTTCTTCGAACAGGCCGCGTCCACCAATACTAGGAACGCTCTGAATGACGCCTGGAGAAGGCCGGTTTGGGAGTGCGGAGGGGTCGAGGTGGTGGCGCACTCGCTCAGGCGGTCGCTGCAGGTCGGGCTTATCGGCGCCGTCCGGAAGTACCCGCGTTGCCTTCTGCGTCTCGCTGCTGTTACTGATGGACCGCGCGCTAGGAACGCTCTGAACAAGGGGTTTTCCAGCGGATTTGGTCCTGATTCGGCGCGGGCGGTGGCGTCACAGCGCCGAACTGGCGCGGGGGACGATGGGGTGGGGCGATGCCGAGGGTGTGGTTGGCCCCATGGTTGGGGCCGAGCCGGGCGAGGGCGCA
Organism: Dehalococcoidia bacterium; assembly: GCA_963666795.2. Classification (GTDB taxonomy): domain Bacteria; phylum Chloroflexota; class Dehalococcoidia; order Bin125; family Bin125; genus Bin125. The sequence goes on from CAXXUV010000003.1 coordinate 30,326, forward strand.
GTGCGCCCAGGTTTAGACCAGCTGTGGTTCAGCGATCAGCAGATTGTTGAAGCCCAGGAGCAACGCCAGCCGCTGATGATTCTTGGCCAGGCCGCGGTAACGCACCCCCGCTTTCGCGGGGGCAGGCTGTTGTCGTATCCGAAGCGCCGCTTGATGAAGAGGAACGGATGCTCGACCTTGGCGCGCAGCGAGGCCCGCTGGCGCTCGCGCCGAGCCAGCGGACTGTCGGACGGCAGTGTGCGCCGGCGTCCGGGACGCATCGCGACCCGCCACTCGACCGCCGAGCCGGCCAGTTCCGGACGGCCCCTGTTCAAGCCAGGGGCAGGCTGTTCGACGCCCTGGTAACCGGCGTCGCCTCAGGCTTTGCGCTCGTCGCCGCGCCGTCAAGCCTTGGCGCGTCGGCCGTGTTCGCCGCGGTCGTGCTCAGGCTGTGGGTCAAGCCCAGCGCCGCGTCCACGCCGATATGCAGCATCATCCCGAAGGCGCCACTCCTTGCCCTTCCTGGTCTGATGCATCTCCGGGTCGCGTGCACGGGCCTGGTTCTTGGTCGAGGACGGCGCGGCAATGATGCTGGCGTCGACAATCGTGCCGGCCTGCAGCCGCAGTCCTTGTCCGGCGAGATGCGCGTTGATCGTCTCCAGCAGCGCCTCGCCCAGCTGATGCCGCTCCAACAGGTGGCGGAAGTGCAGGATCGTCGACTCGTCCGGGATCGGCCCACTCAGGTTCAGCCCGCAGAAGCGGGCGCCGACTCGGCCTCGTAGAGCAAATTCTCCATCGCCGGATCGCTGAGGTTGTAGCAGAGCTGGACGCAGTGGATGCGCAGCATCACGGCCAGCGGGTACGGACGCCGGCCGCGTCCCGGCTTGGGGTAGGCCGGTTCGACGCGTGCCGCCAACGCTGCCCATGGAACCAGCGCGTCGATCCGTTCCAAGAACCGCTCGCGCCGCGTCTTGCGCTTCTCGTGGGCAAACTCCAAGCTGCCGAACGTCGGCTCCAGCATCGAGGCGCTCCCTTTAGCGGTCGCTGCCCCGATCCTAACCAGCCCTCAGAGAGGAGACTTGTTCAGACCGTTCCTGGAGGAAACTAAGAACCCTCGTGTTGACCTTTGTCCTTGAGCAGTGAACGGACGTTAATCACGTCGATGGCGTCAGCGCGCTCCCAGTTGGACCCGCGATCCAGCGATTGGGAAGGAACATTCCGCTGAGGTCTAGTTAGTGGAGGCTGGTCCTGCGATAGAGACCGCAGGCAATTGGCGGGTGGCGATTAGCAGTTCGCCGGGCGGCAGTCCTTCAGGGAAGCGAGTGTGGAAGGGCTGGCTGAGGAACTGAGGTAGGTCGGGAAGGAGGAACAGTGCAGTCCAGACGCCATTGCGGTTGTGATAGATCGCGCTCACATCGAGGCTGCGAGCGCAGGCTTCCAGTTCGCTGACGCTGCCGCCGAAGAAGCTAACTTCGGTCAGTCGCTCTACGCTGAGCCCTTCCAGGCTCGGTGACTTGTTGACCTGAACCTGGTAGGTCGTGGTCCGGCTGCCATCCAGGGAGGTAACCTCGATGGTGATCGTGGTCTCGGCTTCGAGACTGACTTGGTACCCGTTGTCGGGGTCGTTATCCGCGTCGGCCGGCGAGATCTCGACCGTCGCCTTGGTCTGCGCCGCTGCCGAGTCCACCGTGGTCTGGGTCAAGTCGGCATCGACCAGGGCCATATACTTCGTCCAGCTGGAGGTGAACTCGCCGAAGTCCACATCGCTCAAGGTGAGCGAGGCGAGACGCGCATCGATCGCGTCGGGCATGTTGTACGTGTAGATCTGATCGTCCTGCTCGTCGGTGACGAAGATCACGTCGCCGTCGGACCAGATTCCGCGGGCCTCACCGTTGCCCGCCTTGAGCAGCGAGCGGAAGGTGAACTCCTGGTCCTCGTAGCGATTGAGCGTTTCGCCCTCGATGCGGTAGGCGAAGATTCGCTTGGCGCCGTCGTCGGAGACCCAGATTGTGAAGCTGTCGGACCAGATACCGCGCGGACTCTGGTTCAGCTTGTCCAGCGGATACTCGGCGAGTAGCTGGCCCGATTCGAGCTCGTAAACGAACAACGCCTTCTTGACACCATCAAGCACCAGGATCAGCTCGCCGTTGGACCAGATCTCGCGCGGGTCGCGGTTACGTTCATCCAGTTCGAGGTCCCGTTCCTCGGCACGCTCGCCCGATGCAAGGTTGTAGGCGAAGAGCTTGTCCTGGCCGCTGTCGGCGATCCAGACCAGCTCCCCGTTGGACCAGATGCCATGCGAGAAGCGGTTGCGCGCGTCGAGTTCGAACTCGTGCTGCTCGAGCCGCTCACCCGTGTTGAGGTCGTAGGCGAAGAGCCGGTCGGCGCCGCTCGCCGAGTTCTCGACGACCCACAGCACCTCGCCGTTCGACCAGAGACCGGTGAGCAGGTCGTTGTCGCGATGCAGCGACTCAATGTCGCGGGTCACATTCCAGTCAAACTCCACGTCGGAGGGGATCGGAACGGGAGGCGGACCGCCGCCACCACCGCCTCCACCACCGGAGCCGGTACTTCCACTAGATGTGAGGAGCGTTACTTGCTCGACTACCATGATCGTGACATCCGCACTGGCGGTGCTGTTGTACTGACCCTGTTGGTCATCGGCGGTCACGGAAACGTAGTAAGAGTCAACTGAGGGATCGATCGTTGCGCCCTGTCGTACAGATATCTGCCCGCTGCGTTCATGGATTTCAAACTCCGGTGAGAACGAGAGTGTGTAGATGGGCGTGTCACCGTCGCTGTCGGTGGCGGTCAGCCGATTGCCGACGAAACTACTCGCTTCCGCATCAATGGCGACCTCGAACTCCGCAGTACTTGAGCGGAATACGGGCGAGTCGTTGACCGGATGGATCGTAAGAGTGATCTCACCCCTGTCGGTCAAGCGGTCGTCTGAGACGATGTAGGTGAATCTGTCCGGGCCGTGGTAGTTCACGCTTGGGGTGTAGGTGATCCCGTAGTTAGCGGCATCGACCGTGGCGGTCCCGTGACCCGGCCCGGCGCCGAGGCTCAGGGTCAGCGGGTCGCCGTCAGGATCGCTGGCCAAGGGCAGGACATTGACGGTCAGCGACGTGTCCTCGTCCGTTGACGCGGTGTCGTCGGCCGCTACCGGCGCCTCGTTGACGTTCTCGACGGTGACGGTGACGTCGTATCTGCCTTTGAGCGCCCCCGCTCTTGCGATCAACGTCACTTCATAGTCGTTGTTGCCGTCGAAGTCTGCTCGCGCCTCGAAGTTGGGCGGTTGAATGAACGACAGGTCCCCATTCAAGATCTGGAACTTGTCGCGATCGGCGCCTTCAAGAAGCCATTCGCTGACGGGTTCACCGTCGGGGTCGGATGCGGTGTATCTGTCGATGCGAGGGCTGGAGTTCTCCATGACCATGGGCAAGTTTCGTCCGGAGATCATGGGTGGCTCGTCGACATTGTTGACTTCGACGGTCACCGTGACGGTGTCGTCGATCACCGTGTCAGCCTCGAACGCGACATTCTTGAGATCGCCGACCTGGACGGTGACGGTGTAACTGGATCTGCTCTCACGATCGAGCGCCGACTTGGTCAGCAGTTGGCCGCTCGTCGCGACGATCTCGAAGAATTCGCTTCCGCTGCTCAGGCTGTACGTGAGCGGGGCTGTTTCATCGTCGTTGGCGGCAACTGGGCTGCCGATCTCAGTGCTCGCCGGGCTGTTCTCATCGACATAGCGGGTAGAGCTGCCACTCGACGGGAACCGGGGCTGGCTGTTTCTCAGTTCAGGCGTTGCGGTCCTGGTTGCAGACCAATCTCCCGTGCCGCCGTCGTTGGCGCCGCGCACCTGGACGTCGTACTGTTCGCCGTTTGTCAGATTGGGAATGAGGTAGAGCAAATCGCCGTCACCGTCGGTCCAGGCGCCCAGGTGATCAGTCCAACTGTTGGGATCTGCCTTATCGATAGCATCGCTCTCGATATGACGGACGTCGTACGAGGAGGCCCGGCCGCCCGACGAACCGGGCTCTTGCCAACTGACGGCCAGTGCCACATCGCGTGAGTCGACGCTGATGTTACGCGGCACGGACGGCGGATTGTCGAACGTGGTGGCCGCGAACACCTCCGACCACGGGCCGGGACCGGCGTCATTGTGGGCCCTGACCTGGATCTGGTACTCGGTCAGAGCGTCCAGGTTGTCCAACTTGTGTTGCAGCGTGCCACTGGCGCTGAGGCTATTGACCGTGGTCCATCGAGATTCCGACTGATCTGTGGCATCGGCACGGATATAGCGGAGGTCGTAGGAGGCGACTGCCGACAGGGTCTCGCGGTCCACGAGAACCGGTGAAGTGCAGGAGACGTCAAGGCTGTCCACCCCCGGAGTTGCAGCGCTCACTTTCAACAACCCAGGGGTAAATCCGTGCCCGTAGACCGTAACGCTCCAGCCCCGCAAGATACCCGCCCTCTGTCCCAGCCGATTCGTCATCCGGAGTTTCCAGACTCCTGCCGCATCTTCGCCAAGGTGAAGAGCGGAACCGAACCGGAAGTTGCCGTCGAACGCCGAGGAGAATTTGATCGAAGCGGCGGGGGATAACATTGCTGACTCGCCCGACCGCGCGATCAGTTCAATATCGATGTTGCGAAAGAACGTCTGCTTGAAATCGACGTTAATCTGGACGAACTCGATGAAGTCGACGTAATCGTCCATGGTCAGCGTGCTCTCGATGGTCGCACCAGGCACATATGAATATGAGGCGGCGGGAATGGACTGGGCGGCGTCGGTTGAAACAGCCTTTCTCGTTCTCATGGGCGGGAGGTTGGTCCAGCTCTTGGCGAGATCGACGGCAGCTTTGGCGTTGACCACGCCAAAGCCGTACTGGTAGTTGAACTCATAGTCGCCATCAGAGCCGTATCTCTCGGCCCCCGTTCGCCAGCCGGGATCGTCTGGATCATTCTTGCGAGCTGATTCTGCAAGAATAACTTTCACGTCCCGCCAGGTCAGTTCCTGGTTGGCAGCTCGGATTAATGCGACGACACCGGAAACCATCGGCGCGGCCGAGGACGTGCCGGAGAAATCGTCGCGATAACGGTCATTGCTGCGCAAGGTAGTGATGGAAGGCAAGTCATGTATTGCGTTCCGATCGTTCGACAGTCCGCATACCCAGAGATTGGCTCCCGTTACAGAGTAGGAACTGCGCTTATCGTTGTAGTTAACGGCGCAAACAGCAGTGACCGCGTAGTAGTTGGAACAGCCATAGAGGTTGCTCATTGCCCCGAACAAGTGGCCATTGCCGGCGGCAAAGATGTAGGACACGCCTTTGGGATGTCCGTTGACCACATACCCATTGGTCACTCCGTTGACGACCGCCCTCTCCCAGGACGTTTGGGCGAATGCAGGATTGCCTACCCCGAGGGGAGAGAAACCCCAGCTATTGTTGTATACCGCAGTGTCAGCCATATTGCGGGTCATAGCGTCCGCGTCATTTGCCGAAGTGGCCACGCCGTGACCAATTAGGTTGTAGTTGTAGATCGTGGCCCTGGGCGCCACGCCGATGACACCTATGGTGTTGTCCCGAGAAGCGATGATTCCGGCGACCCCGGTCCCGTGCGTTTCGTGTGGATGTGATACGTCGGAAGTGGCGGTGTTGTAATTGTAATTCCGGGAGGTATTGACGTTCGGCGACAGATCGGCGTGATCAGCGTCTATGCCGTCGTCGACGACGGCGATGTTGATCCCCTCGCCCATCGTCGTTGGATCAGAGGTGTCCCAGACCTCCTCGACGCCGAGGTCTTGCATGGCGCCGTCAGGAAACTGACCCGTATTGTTCAGGTGCCATTGACAGCCGTAGAGCGGGTCGTCGAACGACGTCGTGATCGCCTCGCAGCTATCAAGGACTTCGCTGGATCGGTCCGTGGAGATGAAGAACATATACCAACCTGTGTCAGAGCCGGCGGGAGCGACTGCAAACTGATATTCGCCCGCGGCGAGCTTGCCCCAGGTCCAATAGCCGATCTTGGCCTGGTTTCGGCTAACCCAGGTAGAGTGCGGCTTGGAGTAAACGTTTGCGAGCGACGTAATCCCGGTTCCGCTGATCGTAACGGGCAACCGGCTTCCGAAGGCCAGGGTCTGAATGGTCACATACGTATCGTCTGTTATCGACAATTTGAAGTGGTCGATATCGGCGGTGGAGGAGAGATAGCCGGTTTGCGGCAGATCAAGGGAGATAGGCGTGGCGTTACTCTGAGAACCACCTGGTGTAGTTGATTCCCGTAGTTCAAGTGTGTAGGCGCCAGTGTCCTGCCTGTGGTACCCCTTGACTTGCAAGTAGTATGTTCCCGGGGCCAAGCGGGAGTTTAGCAAAAAAGATAACGGATAGTGTGGCCATGGAATATCATCGTTGGCGGTGATGACGCGTCCGTTGGAGGCTAGCAGCTTAGCAACAGTGTCGACGGCGCCAACGCCATGCGCCCAGATATCGGTGGATTCTTCCAAGACAAAACGAAACATGTCAATGGCGCCGTTGTTGCCTCCGGGGAAATAGAGCCGGCCGGGAGTCATGGAGTTGAGTGCTACCCGTGTAGCGTTGGTCTCCGTGTAGCCTGGATTTGTGACTGCCTGGGTGTGGAGGATGTAAGTGCCCGTGACCAGTCGGCCGCGACTCTCGACCTTGACGTAATACGTGCCGGTGTTCACTTGGTGTCGGATCGAGAAGGCGCGGGGAAAGTCGACATGATTGCTGTTCTGGTTCTTGGTCAACAGAGATCCACTGGAGTTGACCAAGTAGCCGGTTGTGTCCAGCGGGCCGCTGGCGTATATCCAGAGGTCCTTGCGCCCTGAGACTACGATTTTGAAGAAGTCTGCATCGGTCGCGGGATCGATGCTGCCTTCGATGGATGAACCCAGCGCCAGCGTGGTCGCGTCGGAGGTGCTATTGCCGTGGTCGGTGGTGCTGGCGGTGGTCGTGTCCGACCACTCGCCTGCACCGTCGGTGTTTTCGGCGCGGAGTGCTATGTCGTAGCTCGTGTCGCGGCGTAGATTAGTCAGCGTGTATGTCAGCGACTCGCTGGTCCAGGCATCGTCAATCACGGTCCAGTCGCTGTCGGTCCCGTTGGCGCTGCGGATGTAGCGCAGGTCGTAGGCCGTGATGGTTGACCCACCGTCTTCGGTCGGCGCGCTCCAGACGACGGTCAGCGAGGTCAGATCGCCCGTGACGGATGTGATCGTCGGTGCGCCGGGGCTGTCCTGGGCGAGGCTGGTTGCCGCGATCAGCGAGATGCAGCATGCGACCAGGGTGGCAACGATGGTCCGCGCCCTCACTGTGTCTCCACTCGTCGTTCCCAGTTGGGGCTGGAGAGTTCCACGCCCTCCTGCGCAGCAAGCAGACTGGCGAGGTTGAGCGAGGCAAATCCGGGCTCGGTCTCAATGAAGAACCCGTTCGGGGCGAAGCTGTGGCTCTGCACACGGCTCAGGGCGACCCCGTTGTCGGCGAAGAACTGGTTGATCCTGACCTGGTCCCAGTCGGCGTCGAGAATGATCAGAACGCCTCCGGACAGCGCCATCAGCTCACCGGTGCCGGAGCGGAAGACCGGGGATTCGTCGCTCTGCGCGCTTGCGTCCTCGCCCTGGACGAAGTCCCTGCGGCCATCGGGTTGAGTTACGACGCTCAAATCGGCGACGTGGGTGATCGTCCGGGTGTGCTCGCCGTCTTGCCAGGTGTAACTCGTGCCCTCGATCGGCGGATCATCGACAGATTGATCTGATTGCTACCCCGGCAGAGGGTCGGCTGTGTCCTCTCCGCCGGCGTCGCCTCCGCTGTCGCCATCGCGTTTTGTGGTGGCAAAACCGGACGTGTCGAGCGTCCGTTGGCGTTGCGTAGCCTGCTGTTCCTCTGGGTCGGTTGCGGGCGCTTGCGCGACGTAGCTCTCTTCGGCCGCATCTTGCGGCTCGTGGTCCGCCGCCGGCGCTTCCTGTTCCGGTTCAGGTTGGGACTGCGCGTCAGGCTCAGCCACCGCCTCTTGAGACTGGGCCTGCGATAGGGACACCTCCGGTTCTGGTTCCGGTTGGGACTGCGTTTCAGGCTCAGCCACCGCCCCTTGAGACTGGGCCTGCGAGGCGGATGCTTCCGGTTCGGATTCGGCGACGGTAGGCTCCCTATTCGAGTCTTGCACGCTCGTCGCCGCTGAAGGATTGCTCGACGCGGATTGCCTGGCGGCGGAATCGATGGGCCTGGCCTCGGGCTGGGCGGACGGTTCGGACGCCGCCGCTCGGGTGTTGACCGGCGGCTCGCTGGATTGGGTCTGTTGAGCGGAGTCCGCCTTCGTCACTGAGGCTCGCGCAGGCACAGCGTCGCGAAGCTCCTGCGAACGCTGCTGACCCTGATCCTGTTCAATTTCGATAGCCGCCTGTTGCTCCTGGGGCTGCGGAGCCGCATGCGTCGCTCTGTCATCGCCGGCGCAGCCGATGAGCATAGCCGCGCAACCGACCACCAGGACAGGCAGCGCCCGCAACCAGATCGACGGCGAGCCGTCAGGCAACGCGAGTACGGACCTCCGGGACAACGCACGTTTCACAGCCCTCACCCCACCATTACGAAGTACCTAAGGCCGACTGCACAGCGCCCCAAGCGCAGCAATCCGCCTGACCGTCAGCGTGGTCGTTCGAGGAGGTATCGGTCTGCTCCATTCAGCGTGCAAGAGCCAGGCGCCGGGTTCCCCCAAAGCGTTCTGCCGAGTGATGTAGAGCGATTGTGGCAGTTCTCTTGTGACTGTTCAACTTACGTGCCTTGTCTTCATTGACACATGCTATCGCGGTTCCTGCTCCAGCTTTGACTAAACGGTCTCCGTGACCTGGAATCCTGAGACTGAGCCACGCGTCGTCACGGCGCTGACCGACAGCTCCCTCACCGCCTGAGTCGACGGCTGCGAGATGTTCGAGGGTCATGAGGGCAGGTCGCAGTCGCACTCAAGCGAGGACTTCAGACACCTCTGCGCCGTCCCCGTGCGTGTCCAACATGGGTTCGGCCCATCGTTGGACCGCTCGCGACCGGATCACGTACAGGCCCGGTCGTTGTGATCACGAGTGGGCGAACGGTCGAGACGCTGGCAAATAATCTCTGGATTGGTGCAGACACGGAGGTCAGCCGTGTCCTCAAGGATGGGGGCCAACGTTGGCGCAGTCTGCCGCAGTCCGCCGCAGTCCTGGTGACCAGATGACTTTGACGGATGTGCAGCAGAAGCGGGTCGCGCCGTAATTGCCCGAACCGCGAGGCACATCGCTTGACCGACCTCGCCCCGCACCGGAGGCGGAAGATGTTCCGGATGCGAGTGTGGTCGTGTGGCGCATGATCCTCTCACGAATTGGCGCCAACTTGAACGTCGCCGCTCACGACGGCGGCGGCGACCATGGAATCGTGACGGAGGCGTTCTCGCTGAGCGGGCGATCTCCTGTGGCGCAGATCACCGGTGCGGTCTCGCAATCGCTGCGCGCCTCGATGGTCGCCACGACATCGACGCCGCCATCGGGGTTGATCGTGATGTCCCACAGATCGTTGCGGCCATCGACGCGCTTGGCCCTGGTCACCGTGCCGCCGCTGATGCTGAACGCCTCATCACGGACGACGACATAACTGAGATTCGCCGGCGGCTCGCTGAAGGACAGGCGCACGATGAAGGGGGTAGCCGAGGACAGCGACGCTGGCAGGTTGCTGATCGCGGCCGTGAGCGCCGCTGGGTCTTCGGACTGATCTTCGGGTGTCGCTTCGGGCTCAAGCTCAGGTTCGACTGTGGCAACGCTCTCTGCTTGATTCGCGACGAACGGAATCGTGACGGAGGCGCTCTCGCTGAGCGGGCGATCGCCTTCAGCACAGATCACCGGGGCGGTTACGCAATCGCTGCGCGCCGCGATCGTGACCGAGACATCGACATCGCCATCGGGGTTGATCGTGATGTCCCAGAGATCGTTGCGACCATCGACGCGCTTGGCCCTGGTCACCGTGCCACCGTCGACGCTGAGCGCCTCGTCGCGGATGACTCGGTAGCTGATCGCCAGCGGCGGCTCGCTTAAGGCCAGGCGCACGGTGATGGGGTCGGCTGAGGCCAGCGACGCAGGAACCTGGGTAAAGCTGGCCGTGAGGCTGGGCTGCTCTTCGGACTCGTCCGCGGCAAACGCAATCGTGAGCTCGAGCGAGTGGGAGAGCGGCAACAGGCCGCTACAAATCGCATGTTCGCGGCCGCAGTCGCTCTCGGCCGGCAAGGTCAGGATGACGTCGCCGTCTGAATCGGGTTGCACGATCAGTCGCCAGAGCGGTCCGTACGAGGTATCCCTTGTTGCCCCAATGATTTGTCCTCCGCTGACGATGAATGCGTGATCGCGCATCGTCTCGACGCTGAAGTTCGCGGCTTTGCTGAACTCGATGGCGACCTCAAATGTCGTGGCGCCGTCGTGGGACTCGGGCGGCTCGACGAACGCGGCGGTCAGCGGGCGCCCGTAGTACGAGGAAGTTGCCGACGGACTGTTGGAGAGCGGACGTCCGTCATCGGTGCAGATCGCCGCCGCCGAGCAGTCGCTGTGCGCCGGCAGCGTGACCCTGATGTCGGCGTTGGTCATGACAATCGTGACCTGCCAGAGGTCGCGGCGTCCGTCCACCTGCTCAACGCTGACGACGCGGCTGTTGTCGATCTCGAATGCGTTGTCGCGCAATGCCTCCGCATCGATCGATGCGGCAAGCGGAACGCTGAACTGCACCTCGAACCTGAGCCGGCCAATGACCACCGACTGGGGATCGTATGTCGTATATGCACCGGACAAGCCCAGCAGTTCCGCGGTCAGCGGTGCGGATGCGGCCCGTTCCACGATCTGGCGGTAGGTGGTGGGCAGATAGGAGGCCTCGATTCTTGATTCGGCCGTGTTGCCGACATAGAAGCTGGTCCCGTCGCTCCACAGACCCCAGCTTGACGCGGACTGGAAGTCCAGCTCGGGGATCGCCTTGCCCGAGTCACGCACGTAGGCGCGCACCTGTCCGGCGGAGTCGGACACCCAGACGGCGTCCCCGTCGATCCAGATCGAGCGCGGCGCTGATTGCCGCCCCGTGAGTGGACTGTCGATCTTGGGGTTTTGCTTGCCGATGAGCTGAGCGCTGCCCCGAGCGCCGAGCAGGTCGGCTGCATCGAACGAGCGCTGGTTGGCTGCGCGGACTGACGAGGTGAGCGCCGGTGAACCGCCCAGCGGCGTGCTGCCGAACGGGGTCAGCTCGACCTCGTCTGATTCGGACAAGGACAGGTCCTTGCTCGCCCGGCGTGCTCCGCCGGCCAGATCGAAGGCATGCGCTGTGTCGGTCTCGTCGCTGACCACCCAGATAGTTGTCCCGTCGGACCAGATGCCGAGCGGGCCATGCAGCGAGCCGTCAGTCGCCAGGCCCCAGCCGGCGGCCGAGACGTCAATCTCGTTGTTCGCCTGCGGCGCTTTGGTCGCCCGGTCGTACGCGTAAATGCGGCGATCTTCAGCGTCGCTCACCCACATCGTCGAGCCGTTCGCCCAGATGCCGCGTGGGTCTTCGTTGCCATGGGCGGCCAGATCGGTGAAGTCGTGCTCCGCCGTCCGCTCACGCTCGGCGACGCTGAAGGCCAGCACGGCGCCCGAGTCGGTGTCGACCGCCCAGATCGTCGTTCCGTCCGACCAGACGCCGGCCAGCGCCTGGGCCGGAATCGGATTGGCCGTTCCCGAGCCGGGATCGGTTCGGACCAGGCTCACGTCGCGGGAGACGTCGCGAACTGTTCGCCCGCTGTTTCGCCCGGCGGGGCGTGTCACGCTGATCTGGTATGTGCGAGATTCGGTTCCGGTCGTGACCGTGACGTCAATGTTCGTGACGCCCGCTTGCAAAGTCACCTGGTGTCCGTTCGAGACATCGCTGTCCGAGTCGGCCGGCACAATGCTGACCAGCGCGCGCGGATCGACGGTCTCGTAACTCACCGTTGTCGAAGTGTGCGCGGCGTCCGCTGTGATCTGGTAGGACAGCGTGGAATGCCGGAAGTCTTGCAGCTCCAGATCCGAGAGCTCCAGCGAGGAGAGGTAGGTCCGCAGCGGCATGTTGTAGGCGTAGAGCTTGTGGTCCAGCGAGTCAACGACCCACATCGTCCAGCCGTCGGACCACATGTCGCCCATGTGATGGTTTTCGGCGTTACCCAGCTTGGTGAAATCGAGTGATCTGATTCGCTCGAAGGTACGCAAGTCGTACGCCAGGAGCTTATCGTAGTCGTCGTACCCGACCCAGAGGGTGATCCCGTCCGACCAAATGCCACGTTGATTTCTCGTCCAATTTGTGGAGTGAGTCCGGTCGAGAGCCGGTAGTTTGGTTATGGCGTCGTAAGCATAGAGGTGACCATCCGACCAGTCGGTCACCCAGAAGTACTCACCGTCGGACCAAACGTCCCAACTGTGACCGTTGTCCGGCCGATAGTTCCCGGTCGCCAAGTTGATTTCGAGATCGGGTTTTCGGACTCCGGTGGCGAGGTCGAAGGCGAAGACCCGGTCGTAATCCATGTTTGTCGCATAGAGGGTGGTTCCGTCCGAATAGAACCCGGAAAGACCACCCCCGCCGAGACCAAGGCTATCCATATCGATCGTCCGAATGGCATTGCCGGTGAACCGATCGATCGCATAGATCACGGTCCCCGACGACCATTCCCGTCCGCCGGTGACCCAGATGGTATCGCCCTCAATCCACAATGCCTGGATCCATTCGCTGCCCCAATCGTACGAGGCGAGCGGGGGAATCGTGATGTCCAACAGCGGGTTCCAATCGAACGGTTGGCCGGAGTCGCGGGGCACATCAACGGTGTACGTCCGGGCGGAGGTCCGGTCCGAAGATCTCACCTTGATGCTGATGTGCGTGATGCCGTCCTGAAGGTCGATCTCGTGTTCCGGTGTGTCCGGATCCGCATCGGCGGGGGAGATCGTGACGATCGCTCCCTCGGCCGTGGCGGCGGTGTCAACGATGGTGCGCTCGACCGCCGCCGCAACGGTACCAACCCGGTATGACGGCTGCTGCGGGCTGAAGTCGCTGAAATCCAGCCCGCTGAGCGAGAGGCGCTCCAACGTGGTGTCGTTGTTCAGGGTATCGGCGTTAACCACCTCGAATGCCATCGTGTAGAGGCTCGTGCGACCATCCAGCGTGACCTCGATGCTGATGGTTGTTTCTCCGACCGGTAGGTTGATCTGATGACCGTCGGTCAACGCATCTGCGTCTGCCGGGCTGATCACGGCGACGGCGCCGTCGGCGAGGCCGAGGTTGACGGTCGTCACGCCCACGTTGCGCGGAATCTCCATGTCGTACGTGTAGTCGGCGGGATGGAAGTCCGCGAAGCCGGTGCCGCTCAGTTCCCACGAGTTCAGCGCCCAGGTCTTCGGAGCTGCATATGTGTGGATCCGTAAGCCGCCAAGGTCCGAGATGAACATCGTCTCGCCGTCGGACCAGATGCCGCGCGGTGAGCGGTTGTGTTGGCGGCTCAGTAGTTCGGTGGGAAGTTCGAGCTGCGCCCGGCGCTCGCCGCTGCGCAGGTCATAGGCGTAGGCACGGATATCGCTGCTGTCCACGACCCAGATCGTGTCCCCGTCGGACCAGAGGCCTTGGGGATGCTGATTACCGGCCGCGCTGAGCGTGTCGAGGTCGGACTCGGGGCGCCGGCTTCCGGTTGCCAGCTCGTAGGCGTAGATCTTGGCGTCCTCATGGTCGGCGACCCAAATGATGTGCCCGTCCGACCAGATGCCTCGCGCTTCGTCGTTGCCGGCAAAGTCGAGATTGTCGACGTTCCTCGCCCACTCCGGCAGGTCGGTGCGTAGGCCAAACGCGTAGAGCTTGTCATCGCTCGCGTCTGAGGACCAGATCGTGTTCCCGTCCGACCAGACGCCGTGCCCATCATCGGGGGCGGAAAAGTACGAGCCGATCGTGTCCCAGACGACCGTGTTCCAGCCGATCGATTGATCTAACAAGAAGTTCAGGGTGCGCATGTCGTGCGCGTTGATGGTGGTATGGGAGGCCCGATCGACGACGAACATCACGGCGCCATCGGACCAGAGCCCGGCCGGAAGGTTATTGCCTTGCGACGGCAACTGTCGCGATGTGGTCGGACGGCCCCAGCTAATCGGCTCCGATTGGCGAGTCACCCGCACGCGGTATTGCTGCACCGCAGTGCCATTCGACGAGGTCACCGTGATCGTCACTTCGGAGAAACCCAACGCCAGCCCCACCTGATGACCAGGACTGTTGCCCGCAATGTCGCGCGGACTGATCGTCACACTGGCGGCCGGCTCGGTCGGAGTCGCCGTCACGGTCATTTCCAGGGAGCGGCGATCATCGGCGCCCACGGGCATGTCGATTTCGTAGGTGGTGACGGCGCTGTCGAAGTTGCTCAGATCGAGCGAGCCGATGCTCAGAGCGCTCAGCGTGGCATCATTGCTGAGGGTCACCGCGTCGACGACTCTGACATCGAGCTGATAGCTGCGGGTGGTCGAGCCGTCGGAGGAAAGCACGGTGACCGTGATGGCGGACTGGCCGACGGGCATCTCGACCTGGTGACCTTCGGTGTTGTCGTCCGAGTCCTCAGGCAGGATCGTTACGAAGGCGGCCGAGTCGGTCGGGCTGGCGCTGACCGTCGTCGTGACGATCGTTTGACCTGCGTTCGACACGTTTGCCGAGTAGCGTTCGGTGTCACGACTAAACTCGCCGAGGGCAATGCCGCTGGCGGCGAGACCACTTAACGTTGCGTCGCTGCTGAGTGTCGCGACGTCTGGTTGATGGACGGCCACTCGGTAGCTCCGGGTCCGGTCGCCGTTTTGAACGCTCACGCTGATGTCGGTTTGGCCCGGCGCCAGGTTCACCTGGTGGCCATTGTCGAGGTTGTCGTCGGCGTCTTCCGGCGTCAGCGTCACGATCGCCTCGGCGCTGTGGGCGCTAACGGCGACGGTCACAACGTCGACCGTGTTCGGCGCGTATGCCCGATAGCCTCCTTGCAACCTGTCGAAGCCAACAACGCTGGCAGGCAGATCGTGGCGCAAGGTCAAGTCGCCGACTTCGAGCGAATCCAACCAGATGCTCGGCGGCATGTTGAAGGCGTACAACTTCCGGTCGTCGGCGTCCGACACCCACATGGTGTTGCCGTCCGACCAGATCGACTTGAGCAGCCCGACGCCGGCTGCCGGCGGAGTGTCGAAGTCGAGTTCGGGGAGCCGGTCGTTGGTGCTGAGGTCGAATGCCTGAATCTGGTGGGTGGCGCTCGATCCGATCCACATGACAGTTCCGTCTGACCACAACCCGTCCGGGCTGCACGGCGTACCGCTGAGATCTCGCTCGGGGCGGCGCGCGCCGGTGGCCAGGTCGCGGGCGACGACGTTGCACCCATAGGCCGTCCAGATCGTCTGTCGATCCGACCACAGCCCCCGCCACTGTTGCCAAGGCACGGGACCGACTTCGAGTTCTGGGCGGCGTGCCCCGGTCAGGAGATCGACCGCGTAGATCCGATTCGAGTCCCGTGTGTCGCTCAACCAGACCGTCTGACCGTCCGACCAGACCTGGCTCGTTTGAAAGATGCTATCGAGGCCGAAGACATCGATCGTTCGTAGCTGTCGCAGATCGCCGCTCGATTGTTCGTAGATGTGCAGCTGATTGTTGTGCGAGTTCGCCACAATCCAGGTCTCGCCGTCGGACCACACGCCGGACGGTTCGTCATTGTCGAATCGCCCAAGGTTTTCGAAGTCGTTGGCCGGATTCCATGCGAACGGCTGGTCAGAGCCGCGGTTGATATACAAGTCGTATTGCCGTAGCTCACCGACCCACGAACGAACATCGATCGAGACCCGGTTCGCGCCGGTGGCCAGGGAGACCTGGTGACCATCCGTCATCGGATCGGTGTCCGGCGGCGACGACACGACGACGGTCGCTGTTACGCTGCCGGGCGTCAGATCGAGCGTCACTGTGCTGATGTCATGCTCGACACCGAGCTGATGAACGTGCCGAATCGGCGTGAAGCCCGCCACCGACTTGCCGGTAATGCCAAGGGTCACGAGTCGATCGTCGTAGTCCTGCGCGTCTGGAAGCACCCGGCGAACGTTGAGCTGGTAGGTGCGGCTGTCGCTGCCGTTGGTGACCTGGACCGTGACCGGGTTGTCGCCGAAAGCAAGATTGATCTGGTGTCCAGCCGTCGTGGGATCCAGATCGGGCGTCGAGAATGAGACGTTCGAATCGGCGAAGGCCGGCTCGGCGACGATCGTGACAGCAGACGCTAGCCGCTGCACGTCGTGCCAGGCGTCGCCGCGCTCGGCGGCAAAGCTGCGAACGCGTTCGCCATCGACGCTCAGCGTACGGAGCATCGCCGACTTCGGCATCCGATAGGCGTAGAGTTTGCTGTCCTGCCGATCGGCCGCCCACAGCGTCTGTCCATCGGACCACAGGGCCCGCGGCTTCTGGTTGCCGGCCGCACTGGCAGCCTCGGTGAAGTCGAGCGCGGGCGTGCGCTGCCCGGTCCGCAAGTTGTAGGCGTTGATCGTGCCGTTCGCGGGGTTGGCCACCCAGATGGTGCGTCCGTCAGACCAGATGCCCATCGGGGTGCCGCCCTCGGCGGAGGTTGAGATCGACCTCGACCGTTCGCCGGTGGCCAGGTTGATGCCCTGTAGCGCCTTCGAGCCGTACAAGGCGACATAGATTGTCTCACCGTCCGACCACAGGCCTGCCGGGTACGTCCCCGGACTATCCACGGAAATCTGCCGGTAGGGCCAAGAAAACTCGCGGTGCGCCTGCCGCTCGCCCGTCATCAGGTCGTAGGCGAACGCCTTGTCCTGCCAGTGATTCACGACCCAGATGGTGTAGCCGTCCGACCACAGTCCTCGCGAATACGCGTTGCCCCAGTCATAGAGCGTGCGGCGTACCAGCGGGACATCACGGTCCTTGCGGCGCGCTCCACCGTCGAGTTCGAAGGCGTTGAGATCTCTGTAACTGAACCCCGAGGTCCAGAACACCTCGCCGTCCGACCACAGTCCCGTCTCGGATAGCCCAAAGCCCCCGACATCCTTGTCGGGATCGTGGCTGAACGCTTCGTACACTATGTCGTCGCCGCTCTGCGTCGAGACCTGCTGCGGAGCCAGAATGAAGAAGAGCGCCAGCGCCGACATCAGGATCAACAGACCCTGCGTCAGCCGACGCGCGAGAGAGCTACCCGGTCTACTTCCACTCGATCCTGAGGCCGCCGGCCGCCGGCCTGGAACCCACTTCAGTCCAACTATCGAACGAGCACTGCGCATCACCGCCCCCTTTGCCATGTTCTGAGATTGCTGGTTGGTTATTGGTCAGTTCGAACAGACGCCGCGGCCGGTTGCGTTGAGAGGTCGCGCTTGACGACGAGCTCCGTGCCCGGCGCCAGACCACGGCTGAAGCGGGCGCGGAAGGCCTGGTTGAGGAACTCGGGCGCGCCGGGGAACAAACCGACCCACGATTCACCGGCGTCGTGGTTGACCTCGTAGTAGAGCGCCGAGACCCTCAGCCCGCGAGCGCAGGACTCGAGCTCGGCGACGCTGCCGCCCGCGAAGCTGACCCGGCTCAGGCGATCCTGACCGAGACCCTCCAGACACGACGACCGGCGCAGCACCATTACGAAGTACCCAAGGCCGGCTGCACAGCGCCCCAAGCGCAGCAATCCGCCTGACCGTCAGCGTGGTCGTTCGAGGAGGTATCGGTCTGCTCCATTGAGCGTGCAAGAGCCAGGCGCCGGGTTCCCCCAAAGCGTTCTGCCGAGTGATGTAGAGCGATTGTGGCAGTTCTCTTGTGACTGTTCAACTTACGTGCCTTGTCTTCATTGACACATGCTATCGCGGTTCCTGCTCCAGCTTTGACTAAACGGTCTCCGTGACCTGGAATCCTGAGACTGAGCCACGCGTCGTCACGGCGCTGACCGACAGCTCCCTCACCGCCTGAGTCGACGGCTGCGAGATGTTCGAGGGTCATGAGGGCAGGTCGCAGTCGCACTCAAGCGAGGACTTCAGACACCTCTGCGCCGTCCCCGTGCGTGTCCAACATGGGTTCGGCCCATCGTTGGACCGCTCGCGACCGGATCACGTACAGGCCCGGTCGTTGTGATCACGAGTGGGCGAACGGTCGAGACGCTGGCAAATAATCTCTGGATTGGTGCAGACACGGAGGTCAGCCGTGTCCTCAAGGATGGGGGCCAACGTTGGCGCAGTCTGCCGCAGTCCGCCGCAGTCCGCCGCAGTCCTGGTGACCAGATGACTTTGACGGATGTGCAGCAGAAGCGGGTCGCGCCGTAATTGCCCGAACCGCGAGGCACATCGCTTGACCGACCTCGCCCCGCACCGGAGGCGGAAGATGTTCCGGATGCGAGTGTGGTCGTGTGGCGCATGATCCTCTCACGAATTGGCGCCAACTTGAACGTCGCCGCTCACGACGGCGGCGGCGACCATGGAATCGTGACGGAGGCGTTCTCGCTGAGCGGGCGATCTCCTGTGGCGCAGATCACCGGTGCGGTCTCGCAATCGCTGCGCGCCTCGATGGTCGCCACGACATCGACGCCGCCATCGGGGTTGATCGTGATGTCCCACAGATCGTTGCGGCCATCGACGCGCTTGGCCCTGGTCACCGTGCCGCCGCTGATGCTGAACGCCTCATCACGGACGACGACATAACTGAGATTCGCCGGCGGCTCGCTGAAGGACAGGCGCACGATGAAGGGGGTAGCCGAGGACAGCGACGCTGGCAGGTTGCTGATCGCGGCCGTGAGCGCCGCTGGGTCTTCGGACTGATCTTCGGGTGTCGCTTCGGGCTCAAGCTCAGATTCGACTATCGTCCGTCCATCGGACCACAACGCCCGTGGCTCATGGTTGCCGGCCGCGCGCGCAGCCTCGGTGAAGTCGAGCGCGGGCGTGCGTCGCTTCGTCTGCAAGTTGTAGGCGTTGATTGTGCCGTTCGCGCGGTTGGTCACCCAGATTGTGCGTCCGTCAGACCAGATGCCGATCGGGTCGCCGCCTTCGGCGGAGGTACCGATTGAACTCAACCGTTTGCCGGTGGCCAGGTCGATGCCCTGTAGGGCCTTCGACCCGTACAAGGCGACATGGATTGTCTCGCCGTCCGACCACAAGCCTGCCGCGTACGTCCCCGGACTGAGGTCGGAAAGCCGCCGGTAGGGCCAAGAGAACTCACGGTGCGCCTGCCGCTCGCCCGTTACCAGGTCGTAGGCGAACGTCTTGTCCTGCCAGTGATTCACGACCCAGATCGTGTAGCCGTCCGACCACAGCCCCGTCTCGGATAGCCTAAAGCCCCCGACATCCTTGTCGGGATCGTGGCTGAATGCCTCATACGCTGTTTCGTCGCCGCCCTGCGTCGAGACCTGCTGCGGAGCCAGAATGAAGAAGAGCGCCAGCGCCGACATCAGGATCAACAGACCCTGCGTCAGCCGACGCGCGAGAGAGCTACCCGGTCTACTTCCACTCGATCCTGAGGCCGCCGGCCGCCGGCCTGGAACCCACTTCAGTCCAACTATCGAACGAGCACTGCGCATCACCGCCCCCTTTGCCATGTTCTGAGATTGCTGGTTGGTTATTGGTCAGTTCGAACAGACGCCGCGGCCGGTTGCGTTGAGAGGTCGCGCTTGACGACGAGCTCCGTGCCCGGCGCCAGACCACGGCTGAAGCGGGCGCGGAAGGCCTGGTTGAGGAACTCGGGCGCGCCGGGGAACAAACCGACCCACGATTCACCGGCGTCGTGGCTGACCTCGTAGTAGAGCGCCGAGACCCCCAGCCCGCGAGCGCAGGACTCGAGCTCGGCGACGCTGCCGCCCGCGAAGCTGACCCGGCTCAGGCGATCCTGACCGAGACCCTGCAGACACGACGACCGGCGCAGCACGACTTCGTAGGTCCAGGTCCGGCTGCCGTCGGGCGATGTCACCGCGATCCGGATCTCGGTTTCTGCTCCCAGCCGGACCTAGTGTCCGTTGGCGGGATCGCCGTCGGCGTCGGCGGGCGTGATCAACACGCTGGCGTCCTCCTGCGACGCTTGCGCCTGCAAGGTGATCTGGCGCGCGTCGTAATGGACCGTTGCCGTGTAGTTCAGGCGCAACGGCGAGAACGACTCGGTCACGATCCCGCTCAGCTCTAGCGACGCCAACCGCGCGTCGAACGTGTCCGGCAGGTTGTAGCTGTAGATGTGCGCATCTTCGGCGTCGGCGACGAGCATCACATCGATGTCCGACCAGATGCCGCTCGGACCGGAGTTGCCCGAGGCCGTTAGCAGCCGGCCGGAGAACTCCTCCTAGCTCAGCCGCGTCAGCGCACCCTGCTCGAGGCGGTAGGCGAACAGCCGGTTGGCGATATCGTCCGATACCCAGATCGTGGCGCCGTCCGACCAGATCCCGCGCGGGGCCGCATTGAACCCGTCTAGCGCGTATTCCGAGACCAGGTCGGCGGAATTCAGGTCGTAGGCGAACAGCGACCGCTTGGCGTTGTCGAGCACGTACATCGTCTCGCCATCCGACCAGATCCCGCGCGGGTCGCGGTTGCGGGCGGCCAGGATGAAGTCTGAGTCCGCGGCCCGCTCGTCTGACTCGAGGTTGTAGGCGAAGAGCCGATCCTCATCGGCGTCCGCGACCCACAGCGTCTCTCCGTCCGACCAGACGCCGCGCGAGAGCTGGTTTAGACAGTCGTGCTCGAACTCCCGCTCGGTTCGCCGCTCGCCGCTCGCCAGGTCGTAGGCGAAGACCGAACTGGTCAGACGACGCGAGTTGTCCAGCACCCACAGCGTCTCCCCGTCCGACCAGATCCCGACCGGCACGTCGTTGTCGCAATGCAGCGGACCGAAATCGCGGAGCACGTTCCACTCGAAGTCCGCCTCCGACGGCGTCGGCTGCCGCGGCTGCCCCGGCTGGCTCGGTCCGCTCGATCCGCTCCCACCCTGCAGATTCGCGTCGCCCCCGACCGTCGGTCGCGGCTCTTGTCCGACCCAGATCGTCAGCCGCGCCGTGGCGTCGATCCCCGCCGAGGCGACGCCGTCCGAATCCTTGCCGTCCGATACGCTGATCATGATCGAGTAGGACGCCTTCGTCTCCTTGTCGACCTGCGCCGCCTGGCTCACCGTGATTCGGCCGCTTGACGTATCCAGCGTGAAATCGCGGTTGAACTCGGTCAGGTCTGTGCCGCTGACTGAGTAGGTCAGTGGGTTATTCTCGAAGTCGCTCGCCGCGACCGTGCCGATCAGGTCGCCGGACGCCGGCTCCTCGCTGACCGTGAACGTGTAGGCGCTTTGCGCGAACTTGGGCCGCAGGTACTTGTCTTCGACATCGTCCGTCGGTATGTAGGTCACCGCTGTTGCGCCCGCGATCTCGGTGAACGGACCCTCGCTTGCGTCCGACGAGTACCACTGCCAGGCCTGATTGCCGAACCCGCGATCTTCATCGCTCAGCACGGCGGCCAGCGGATCGCGGACTCGCAGCTCGGACGAGGACAGCGTCAGTGTGCCCGCTTCGTCTTCGTTGATCAGGTTGATCGCCACGGCGATCGTGTCGTCCGCCGCCGACGAGAAATTGCCCGACCCGTCCAGGTTGTCCGTCACCGACATCATGATCGAGTAGGAGTTGAGCGTCTCGTAGTCGAGCGCGGCGCCCGGCTTGACCGTGATCCGGCCGCCGGACGTGTCGAGTGTGAAGTCTCGGTTGAACTCGTTGATGTCCTGCCCGGCGACCGAGTACTGCAGGGTCGCGTTATCGGGATTGTTGGCCCGGATAATTACGACCAGCTTGCCCGCCGCGGCGGCTTCGCTGATGCTGCGGACTGCGTTGCGGGCCGCGAATCCGACCCCGTCGATCGACCCCGTTGCAATCTGCGTACCGACTTGGTGGGGCGTCTTGCCCTCGGCGCGCTTGCCCGTCCCGTGGATGTCGGTGTAGTCCGCCGTCGCCTTCAGATACTTGCCCAGGTCGTCCTCCGTCGGCGTGTAGCTTGTGCCCCGCGCGCCCGTGATCTCGCTGTACGAGCCTCCGTGCGTGCTCGCCGACGACCACTGCCAGCCCTCTACGACCACGTCCGAGTCGGGATCGGTGAACGTCGCGGTGAAGGTGTTGCTCTCGACCGGCAACTGCGCCGCCAGCAGTACCGAGCCCGACTCGTCCACGTCGCTCACGTTGATCGTCAGCGACTGTTCGTCGTCGGCCGCCGGCGAGGGGTCGCCCAGGCTATCGATGTTGTCGGTCACACTAAGCGTGAGGATGTAGGCCGGGCGCCGCTCGTAGTTCAGCATCGCGTCCTGTTTGACCGTGACCCGGCCGTTCGCGCCGTCGAAATCGAAGTGCTCGTTGAACGCGGCGATATCGACGCCCGTGACCGTGTAGGTCAGCGTCGAGCTATGGGGATTGCTCGACGCGAATGTGCCGACCACGGTCGCGCCCGCTGCGTTCTCGCCGACTGTGCAGATCTCGGCGCGCTGGGCGAACAGCGGTCCGCTGCCGCCTGTAATCGCCGGCCCGCCGACGGGCCGCTCACTGATCACTTCAAGCTGCTTGTCCGCGCCCTGGACGTCGTCGTACGACACCGTCAGTTTCAGGATTTTGCCGACATCCGCTCGGACCGGCGTGTAGGCCGCTTCGGTCGCCGTGGCGATCGGCGTGAACGGTCCCGTGGACGCTCCCGACGACGACCATTGCAGCTCCGGCGACGACGCGATCCCGTCCGGATCGCTGAACTCGGCCGTCAGTTCCTCGTCGACCAGCGGCGACATCGTTGAGAATGTCCCCGAGCCCGGCTCGTCCACGTTGCGCAGCGCGATGCTGACCGGCAGCCGGGTGTCGATCAGCGACGAGGCGCCGCCTACGCTGTCCTTCCCGTCATGCGCCTCCACCAGGATCTCGTAGGACGGCTTCGTCTCGAAGTCGAGCGTCGACAACGCTTTGACCGTAATCCGGCCCGTCCCGCTATCGAAGTCGAATAGCTCATGGAACGCCTGTAGGTCGATGATGTCGGCGCCGCTGACGCCGTATGTCAGTACGTCGCCCGCGTCGGCGTCGGTCGCATCGACCACGCCGACTTCCGTTCCACCGGCGACGTTCTCGTCAATCGAAAGCGTGAGTTGCGGCTCGGCGCTGTTCCAGGCCGGCGGCGTATTGCTGGGCGGTCGGTAAATGCCAAACTGTATCGAATACACAGTATCCTCAACAAAGATCGGAATCCATTGGCCGCGAACCCAAACGATCGTCAAATTACCGATATTCCAATAGGCCGCCGCCGCCGCCATCTATTCGGCCGGTTTCGGTGGCCGTAGCAGCAATGAGTGCGTTCGCTGGAGTCTTGCCGATCACCAGCCAGTACTTGGTCCGCGGGCTCAGGGTGACATTGTTCGCAACGAAGTCCCTGACCGTCGAACGGTCCTCACCCGACGGCGTGACCGTGGTCAACTGGTGCAGCTCCGTTCCGGGCCGGTTGCTGCCGTTATCGGAAAAGATCCAGACACATGTTTCCAGACCCACTGCTTGCGTATACATGGAAACCCGTATGCCGGCGACCTGCAATAACGAGTCACCGGTTTCAAACGCCGTGGCCATATCGAATTTAGTAGGGTTATTATCCCAACGGATGCCTCCTTCACTGAGTTGGCGTAAGTTACTGACCGTAAACACGGGCGGCTCGTGCACGACTCCACTGAGCTCGCTGATCAGCCGCTCTTCGAAATCGTCGTCATCGATGAATCTCAGCTCAACCTGGAACTGCGCGCCCAGGTCGCCAGGTCGAATGGCGTAGACAGAGTCGGTCGCGCCTTCGATCCGCTCCGACTGGCCCTCACGGATACGGTACCACTGATACTCGGGATCGAAGTACTGCAAGCCGTTGTTGTCACTGATCGGCGACGTTTCGGCCTGAACCTCCGTCCCCGGTTCCAGCAGGCCGATGATCAGGGGCGCGCCCTCCGCCGGGCTATTGATAGCAGGCGGGCCCTGCGCCACGAGGCCAAACCGCATGGGATAGGCAAGGTTTTGTTGGAAGGAACCCGGCAAACTGCCGGGGCTCACAAAGGTAAACACCCACCAGCCGTCTTCTGAACCGGCCGTCAAGGGCGTCAAGCGAGAGGGATCCCTGGCGGTAAAGTATGCCGAAACGCTACCGATCCACACCTCTTCGCCTTCGTTCGGCGTCCGAACGCCCAGGAAGTACGTGGTATTAGCTTCCAGTCTGAAGCCGCCGGCGTCGAACTCCTCAAGCGTATGCAGACTGCGATCGATCACTTCAGGCGCCCTGAGCTTCGTTAACTGGTCGCCAAGCGACACTTGGGATTGACCAAATGTTGTAGGCTCGCGATCTGCGGCAAAGATGGCGGCCTCTACTTCAGCGCCCGGCGATGCCGCAAGGCCCAGCCGAACGGACTTGAGCGTGACCGGCGTATTCCCAACCGTAAACTGCTGCCTTTGCCAGTTGGTCAAATGAGGCTTGTTAGCGTTCTTGTAGGAGGGCAGGCCGATCGTCGAGACCACGTAGTCCGGCGCCGGTCTGACGACTGCGCTCGGATCGCTCCACAAGACTCCGGAATTGAAGGGCTCATCTGTTCCCGAGTCATCCCGATACCGGATACCTACGAGGAGCCGATGTCCAACGTCCTCCTCCCGGATCAGGTAAGTGGACCCCTCCACGCCAATGATTGGCTCTGATACCCGAGCGTCGATTTGACGACTCCACAAGTACTCAATCCCCGTGTTGCGCATTCCCTGCGGATCGCCGATGGCGCCCAAATCGGCGTTGGCAAGCGCGCCAAGTTCCAGCAGGCCCGTGACGACCGGCAGACCCACCGGTCTCTGACCGAATTCCATAGCGCCAGCTGTTATACGTTCCGCGCGGATCTCCATCTTGATCCGGCGGCCCTCGGCTGATTTCGCTACCTGCCAGCCATCGGCGCCCCTCTCCCAGATCGTGTCCCCGATCCGCCAGCCATCGTCAAGATTGCCAATGTCGGACGGCGACGACGTGGCCGCCAGACTGTAGCTCCCGCCGACGCAGAATTGATCCACGAACAGCCAGTATGTGGCATTTGCCTTTAGCATAGCCGGCACGGGGACATCCTGGAAATTAAACCAGTACGGGGTCGGCATTGCTGAAAGGCCAGAGCTACCGCGGTCAAGATGCGGCCATCTGGCGTCCATGAGCGTGTAAAAGCGATCCGGAACCTGGGGGCCGTCGGGATCAGCCGAGATGTTGTTCAACAGGCCCACTTGGACCAAGGAGCTAGTGCTTGTTGGGCAGGTCCCTCCAACTTCGAGTACCACGCCGTTCAGGTGGTATCCCTGTACCCAGGGGCCGGTCGTGAATGACTGAGCTACTACGTTGTCGTACGTATAGTTGTGCGTGTTGAGACCTGAGAACTGCTGCCGATTGCTGACCGCCCAGTCACGATTGACGATTCGGACGCCAACTATGTCGTTGGCCGACCAGCTCAACCCGCTGTCCGCCCATTGCAGGCGGTTACCCGAGACCTCGGCGTCGATGAACGGATACTTCCGATCTCCGATCTGCAGGGCGAGGAAGTCAAGCAGCCGTGCGCTGGGCGGACCGGCGAACAGCAGTTCCAACCGCTTGCGGCCGGAAACATTGCGCACCAGCCGTTCCTGGATGACGTTGTTTCCGTAGTAGCCGACCGTCCGGTTGCTCAGCGAACCTTTGGCCGGACTGGCGGAACCGCTGAATCCCAGCACACCCGAAGATATGTCCGCCACCCACACGAAGGCGCAATACAACTCCGCGCAACCCACACTGTCCCCGTTGATCTGATGAGCGGCGCCGGCTTCAGCAGCCGAGTTCCAGAGATTGATCAATTGGTCGCCGGCGACGGAAATGACATTGTTCGAGTCGGCGGCTCCCAATCCTTGTGCGGAAATAAAGAAACCATTGCGATCGTAATCGCCGGGGCGGACCCGGTAGCGGAAGATCAGTTGATTGCCGCCACTGCCGTACACATAGCCAAGCCCCCGCCACGCGGAACGATGATCGACCTGTGCCACCCATATCGAGCCGGCCCCGGCCTGGTACCGCACCGGCTGGCTAAAGGTATAGGCCAGCTCGATATATTCGCCCGCCCGGTAGACCAAGCCGCGCAGCGGTTTCGAGATGATGCTCACCCCGGTGACGGTGACCGTCGTCAGATCCGCGGCCGGGGCGGCGTAGATCGCCATTCTCTTGACATGCGAGTGGGAAGCGTCCTGCCAGCCGTTGCCCATCGGAACCGCGCCGATATTGCCTATGTTCCAGCCTGCAGCCGGCCTGCCGTGAATGCTGTCGTCGCGCGTGACTAGAAAGACGCCGGCCGAGCCTTCCAACATCACCCAGTAGTTCGTATTGGCGGCAAGCGTGAAGCCGCCTGATCGAAACGTAGTCGCTGAACCAACTACAAATATTCTAGAAGGCCTCTGCAACGTGTGCAGCTTGTTCCCTGGCTCGCCGGAGCTGTCGGACCAGATGGAGACACTCATCGTGTTGCTGAGACCCAGCAGCAGCCCCACCCCGAATAGCTTGGTTGCTACGTTCCCGCTGCTGAACGGTGTGGCAAACTTTGGAGAATCATGAAGGGTCAGGCTGAATCCACCCCCTGTGGTCCTGTTCAAGTTGCTGACCGCGATGTGGTCCGAGATTGCCCGCGCCGCGCGCGTTCCTTCCTCAGCCGGTTCCCGCGTCCGCGTCGAGACCGCCTCGGACTGCGGCCCGACGTCCCCCGAGCGGATCGCCTGGACGGCATAGGCGTATTTCGTCTCGGGCTCGACCGCATGGTCGACGTACGTCGCAAACGCGCTGCGGGTGTCGGAGGCGAGTTCCGTCAGACGCCCGGCGTCGGGTCCGCGCAACACGCGGTAGCCGCTGATCGTGTCGTCGTCCGCTGCGTCCCAGGTCAGGATCACATGGTTGTGTGAAGCTTCGGCCCGCAGCCCCGTCGGCGCGGAAAGAGGGTCGCTCTCGCCGGACGCCTCCGCAGAGGTCAGCGCGGGTATGGTCACGCTCGCCGTCGCCGAGGGCGGACTCTCGCCACCGGCGCTCAATGCGACCACCGCATAGACATAGTCCGCGTCCGCCTCGACCGTCTCGTCGCGGTAGAACGTCAACGGCGAGCCGCTATCGGCAACCAGCGTCGCCAGCGCCCCGGCGTTCGCGCCGCGCATGATCCGGTAGCCCGAGATCACAATCTCATTGTCATTGTCATTGTCTGAGGGCGCGGCCCAGACCAGATCGACGACGCCGTCGCCGGCCACCGCCACTAGACCGGTCGGTGGCGCCGGTTGTCCGCCCCCGCCGGGCTCCTGCTCGGATGATTCCTCGGGAACGGTCACGCTAGCCGTCGCCGAGGGCAGACTCTCAGCGTCGGCGGTCAACGCGACCACGGCATAGACGTAGTCCGCGCCCGCTTCCACCGTCTCGTCGCGGTAGAAGACCTGCGTCGAGTTGGTGTCGACGACCAGCGTCGCCAACGCCCCGGCGCTTGGGCCGCGCAGAATCCCGTAGCCGCTAATCACGCTGCCGTTGTCGGCCGGCGCCGTCCAGGTCAGATCGACGAGACCGTCGCCGGCGACCGCGATCAAGCCCGTGGGCGAGGCGGGCGCCGGCGTGGGGGCCGGATCGTCGAGCACGCGCAGCGGCCCGGCCGCTCGCCAGGGACCGCTGCGGAGCACGGCGGTCGACCCTTCGACGTGATATCGCGAGCGGAGCTGGACCTGGTACTCGGCGCCCGGCGTGAGCCCGCTCAGGGTCAGCGCCGTCGCGTCGGCGGCGGGATACTCGTTGCCGCGCTGGTCCTCGTTCGGGTCGGCGTAGGAGAGGTAGCCCAGGTCGGCGCGGGCCCAGCTCAGGCGGTAGTCGTCGGGCGCGGGCGTCAGCGTGGCTCAGCGCACGGTCAAGGCGCCGACAGTCTCCGAGGTGAGCGTCAGCGTGACGATCTCGCCGTCAGTCGGCTGCGCGACCGCTCCGCCCTGTCCCGCCAACACCCCAATCAGCAGAGCCACGAGGATCAGGCTGCGGGCAGCCCGAGCCGCAATAGCGGCCCGATTCGCGCCACGAAGCGTGTGCATATGCAACTTGTGCAACAGGAGAGTGACAAGGCGCACAAACAAGATGTTCTGTCGGCTTCCCTCTGGACCGGTTGGAGTCCTGGCTGGTTAGGTGTCCTGTTCAGTCGGCGGCAGCGTCGGCGGCATCCGCACAGAGATGGGCGAGCCGTTCGCCGCGTAGGTCGGTTCCTGCCCGCTGAGCCTGCGCACAGCGGTGCGGTAGAGGTAGCCCCGCGCAATCATGCTGCCGTCGGCCAGTTGCAGGGCGGAAGCGATACGTGAGCCTGTCGCCGCCGAGGTCCCACTGTTTGAGAACCAGGCGGGTCGTGCACGGCGGTTCGCCGGGCCACGCGATCACGGTGTGTCCTGGGTTTCGGCGCGAACTCGCTCGATTCAGCGGCTCGGCGCCGGCAAGAGTGGCAATCGTCGCGGGCAACACCGTCCGGTCCGAATCCGAGCCTTGAATGGGCCATTTCATCGGTGAAACCCTCCAACTGTTGGAATATGGCTAACTAAGGGCAACAGATATCAGTTGGACAGAAAATGTTAGCACGTGAGCCGAAGTTCGAATCAAGTAGCGCAGCCGTGGAACAGGCCGATCGGGATAAACCTGGCCTGCCCCGTGGGCAACGGTCCTGAGGAGGGAGTCTGACCGGTCTTCGCAGTTGGTCTGCCAATGCCCCGGTCCGCGGCAAGCGACCTGAGTACGGTCCTGGTTGGACTGGGTACTTGCTTAACTGCGCCTGGCGACGAGACAGCCGACCCTGGTGACATGTCGCGTGAATCTCGGCGGCACAACGACTCGCCCCGTGACCGAACACAAGCCTCAATTGGCTGCGCTAACCGTGCGGGACTGAACGAGCCGGTACCCCGGGCGTCGGCTTGCCCCGAACAAACCGCAGCGCCGGAGAGTCGGATTGTCACTCGTGACGACCTGATCAGCACAACGCAAAATCTGCCGTGCTGCACCTATGGTCGCGGCGCCGACCGTCACCGATTGGGCTGAAGTGGTGCAGCGTGGGCTGCACGATTTCTACACAGTTCAAGCAAGCAAAATGTGGCGTTGTCGGATCAACCGGACGAAGCCGTGGAGGTCGCCTCTCAGACCTGTTGGAGTCCCTCTAGAAGGCGATGAGCAACGGCCCAACAAGGATCGCTGCTCGTACAGCAGCCGCCGCGGAATTCGCGCCTGCGCGCCGCCAAGCAGGCGAGTCGTGTTGTCGCCCTTGTCTGTCCTGGAACCGTGCCGTATCGGCTTCGCCTCGCCTGTCCGCTCGACCACAGCCTGCGTGGCAGAGTCGGTCACGTTGCCCGCGTCTGGTCTCAGTCGAGCAAGCCTGAGCGCATGGCGATGAGCACGGCTTCTAGCTTGGTCCTGGCGCGCAGGCTGCGGCGCACGTTGCGCACGTGGTTGCGGACGGTGTGCGCACTGATGCCGAGATCGTTAGCGATCCCGTCCGTCGTTCGCCCACTCGCGATTAGCTGCATGACTTCCCGCTCACGCGCCGTCAGCCGTTGCGCGCCGGCGCGTTCGGGATCGTCAGCCGGTCGCGATGCTGCCTCTCGCTCAGCCGCCTGTTGGTCGGGCTCCTCCTCGATCAGGTAGAGCAGCAGACGCTCACGCGCTCCACTGATGACCACGTTGACGAGCCTGACGGTCTTGCAGTCGCCCGTGGCGGTGAGCAGCTCCAAGGTCGAGGTTTGAGGCAGCGAGTCCTGGCGGAACGCCCGAAACGCTGGACAGCCACTGGCGCACTCGGGCATCAGCCCCGGTCCGGCGTGTTCGCTTTGCACCGCGTCGCAACGCTGTCCGATCACGTCGGCCGAGGCGTGGCCCAGGATTCGCTCAGCCGCTGGGTTCCAACAGACGATCCGTTGCTCGGGGTCGATCGCGAATACGCCGTAGCTGGTTTCTGCGAACAGCGAGAGGATGTCGTCTGGCGTCATCGCGGGCCGTCGTTTCAAGCGTCGCCGCGCGACTGGAGCGGCGCTCATTTGAGATGTCATCGCTTAATTGAGGATACTGCAAAGAGATCACAAATCAGTCACAGTATTGCTATTTGTGATGTCGATATTGTGCTGACCAATCTGTAGCGGCATAATGATGGTGGTCCTTGGCTTGCGGTACGAGTCGGGGCTTGGTCGTTTTGCCTTGACGGACGCCCCACGGCACGAGCATCAGAACTCAACGGAGGTAACCAGTGGCTCAGGAGAACACGGCTAAGGGCTCACTACCAAACCGGCGCCAGCGGATCGGCCCTACGTGGGAGGCCGACACGCAAACCGGTGAGACCTTCGGCGACCAGCAGATGATGAGCGCTGTGGCCGAATACGCCCGCGCACTGACCGGCGCACGCTACGGCGTGCTTGCCCTGCTGGACGAAGACGGGCAAGTGGAGGACATGGTCAGCAGTGGCTTGACGGCCGAACAGACCCGCGAACTCAGGGAGACGCCTGAGGCCGGATACTTCTATCGCTGGCTCGGCGAGCATGCCGCAGCGCAGCGCTCCCCGGATTTCGCTTCTGTGCTCACGGCGCTCAACGTCCCCGACTTCCCCCTGCCGCTCGCCGCAGACGGTCCCTTGGCCGCGCTGGCGACGCCGATTCGCGATCGCGACGCGCTGGTCGGCGGATTCTTGCTCTGCCGCACCGCGGGCGGAGATGAGTTCAATTCCCAGGACGAGGAAGCGCTGATCCGCTTCGCTGCACTCGCCGGAGCGGTGATCGTCAATGCCCGGCGCTACCGTGACGAACGTCGCGCCCGCGCCGAGCTCGAGGCGCTGGTTGACACCGTGCCGTTGGCCGTGACCATGTTTAACGGACGCACCGGCGAACTGCTCCACGCAAATCTCGAAGCCAACCGCCTGGTGCGCCAGCTACAAGCACCCAACGAGTCGGCCGAGCGTCTGCTGAGTGTGCTCAAGTTCCACCGCGCCGACGGACGAGAGTTCTCGCTCGAAGAACTCTCGCTCGCTGATCTGCTGCAATATGGCGAGACCCTGCGCGCCGAGGAAATCGTGATTGAAGCGCCGCACGGCCGCTTCGTGAAGGCGCTGGTCAACGCCACGCCGATCCTCTCCGATGCCGGTGTCGTGGAGTCCTACGTTATCACCCTGCAAGACCTCAGCGCTCTTGAAGATCTGGAGCGCTTGCGCGCCCGGCTGCTGGGCGAAGTCAGCCGCGAAATGTGGGGCCCGTTGGCCTCGATCAAAGGCGCCGCCCGAACGCTGCTGGAAGCGGCTCCCTCGCTGGATGCGAATGCGACCGAGCAGTTCCTGCGCGTGATCGACGAACGCGCTGAGTTCCTGCGTCAGCTAATCAGCCAACTGCTCGACGTCTCTCGGATCGAGGCGGGCACGCTCTCGGTGCGGCCCGCTCCGACCGACCTGGCGGTCGTCGTCGAGGAGGCCAAGCGGACCTATCTGAGCACTGGCGGATCGCGTGAAGTGACGCTCATGCTCGACCCCTCTCTCCCCAGGGTCATGGCCGACCCGCCGCGCATCATGCAGCTCATGCATTACCTGCTCGCCCAGTCGGACGACGGATCGCCGCTCAGCCTGCGGGCCGTGAGTTCGGGGACGCACGTCGAGGTCTCGCTGACCGACAGCGGTTGGAAAGGCCCGGCGGAGCGACAGCCCGACTGGCCGTCCCAGTTCTCTATGACCGAACAGCGTCGCCTCTCAGACCGTGGCGGTTCCCAGCTCGGCCTGGCCATCTGCAAGGGCATCGTTGAGGCGCATGGCGGGCGGATCTGGGATAACGAGCAAGGACCGGGCGGCGCCCGCCTCGTCTTTACGCTGCCCATCGCCGAACGCCCTGCGGAGGGATCATTTGCCGCCGGCGCCGGGCGTTCACGAAACGGCAGCCCGCCCTCTCGGATCCTCGTCGTGGACGCCGATCCGCTCTCGCTCAACTACGTCAGAAGCGCGCTGCTCAACGCCGAGTTCGACGCCAGGCTGTGCGCCAACCCGGCCGAGGCCTTGCAGCTAGCAGCCGATTTGCACCCCGACCTGATCCTGCTCGAACTTGTGTTGCCCGGAGCCGACGGGATCGACGTGATGCAATCGCTGTTCGATGTCTGTGACGCGCCGATCATCTTCTGCTCAACCTACGGGCGCGCGGAAGTGATGGCGCGCGCCCTGCAGGCGGGGGCCGCGGACTACCTGATCAAGCCCTTTTCAACGTCCGAGTTGGTGGCCCGCATCGAAGCGGTGCTGAGCGTCCATTCGGCCGTTAGCGTCCACGAGCCGGCGTTCGTGCTCGATGACTTGACGATCAACTATGGCGAGCGATCCGTCCTCGTCGACGGCCACGACGTCCAGCTCTCGGCCACAGAATTTAATCTGCTCGCCGAACTCTCGCGCCATCCTGGGCGGGTGCTTCGCTTCGACCAACTCGAACGCCGGGTCTGGGGCTCCGCTTCGGCCCAGAGCGTCGGCAAGGTCCGCACGACCGTCATGCGACTGCGCCGCAAGCTCGGCGATCCCGCCGACCGGCCCCGTTACATCAGCGCTGTACCGCGGGTTGGTTACCGCATGGCGTTGGACGATCATTCCGAAACATCATCGCCAGGCTAGAAATCCGCTCACCAACTCTGATCCCCCCGCTGCGGGGGAGAAGCTGCGGCATGCTGAAGGGGGTCCCGCTCGGCCTGCGACACCAGTTATTCAGAGATGTCCCAGGGCCTGTTCGCATCGGAGGACAGAAGCGTCGCGCTCCCCCTCGGGCCCGCGTCTCCGAAGTCGCCTGATCTCGATCTCCGTCATACCCGCGCTGCGCCGCGGGTATCTTGTTCTGCTCGGCACGAAAGCCAGGAGCCGACTGGGAGATTGAAGCGAGCGAGGTTCCTCAGGTTCGGGCGCCGGCGCAGCATTCGGCGAAATTCCTGCGTCAGGGTGTGGGCATGACAATCCTCGGACTGCTGAGACAACCGCTCGACCGCAACCTCACGCAGCAAATCGGCGAGCTTGCATCCGATTCCCGGTCCACAGCGCCACATTCGTCCAAATTCATGTGGATTAGCGGACATTCTCCGCGCCCCCTGCAAATCGCGGTCCCGTTTCTGCACGCCGACATAGCGGGATGGCCCAACCAAGGCGAGAAGACATCACCCATATGGACTAACGCATTCTTGTTACACTTTATCTGTCAGGTCAGAACGTCTCTGAGGCGGCTCGGCTGAAACGCCACAAGAAGCGAGGCAACGGAATGTCACGGAGGGTGCGCATATGGCCCCTGAGGTCAGATTGCTTGTAGCTCGTCGGCGAACTCGCGACTCCTCGCTGGGAGCGGTCCCTGTTGCCGAGAGTCGTGCCGATCCCTGCTGCGGTCACCTACCCCTCCACCGCCCCGACGGCCAGACGGCTCGCCGCCTCGGTCGCGTGGGCCTCCGAAACCACATTCTGAACGGCAACAGCGGTTGACAGCCGCATCACGGCAGAATGCCGGCGCCAGCGGCCGGTTCTGAACCGTCAGCTCGATTCGAGATTCCTGGTTGAACGCCAGGACCCACAGAGAGGAAGACCGATGCAGAGGGTGATGTTGTTACCGGCGCTCGCCGCGTTGGTCGTGGGGTTACTCGTAACGACCGTTACGGTGCAATCTCCCGACCAAGTATTGCGCACTGGGCTAACGGACCATTTTATGCAAGTTGAGCAAGACAACGTGAATGATCTCCCTGTCCTGATACCAGTCTTACTCCTCCTTCCATCGTCGGATGCGTCAATCAGAAAAGCGTTAGCCGTTGCCGGAACAATTGAGTCTCTCATTCTCAAGGTGTGCGGGACGCGGGCGGGGATGACCTACACACCAGAGCAAATGACTTGCCGCAGCCAACCGATTACCGGCGAGGATTGGGAACGCGCGATCGGCCACCTCTACAACTACGAAGTCACGTTGTATAGGCCGGGCGAGGAGACGCCGCAGCCCGGGAGCTATAACGTACCTCGTGGCGCCCTCTCGAAGCTCCAGCTGGTAGATGCGTTCTAACATGTGCTCCGCTACACCTTTGCCGGAGGTCGGGTCATCGATACGACGCTGGAACGGTTCCAGCGCTGCCAGCATGCTGTGAGTACCGCAGGCGACAGCGACGGCGGCGAGAACGCGGCGGACATCATTCAAAACTGCACTGACATACAACGGCTAGACGGGAGAAAGCCAACTCCTGCCGAGTTGCGGAATATTCAGTCGCGCCAACTTGCCTATCTGCAGGAAGTGGACCCACAGGTCAAGGTCATCGTCCAGCAATATTGCGACGCAGATCTCCTCCGAACACCGCGTCACTTCGATCAGGACCCCAGTCAGATCAGACGAGTGCACAGGATCTATGTGGAAGTGTGCCAGGAATGGTTCCTCGGCAGTGAGTACGCGGCTGTGCGCGCCAGATGGCAAGCATCGTACGAGGCCGACCAGGCCTGGGAGAAGCGCTTCTATGCTCCGCCCCGTCCACGTACTGTGGTCAACGGCGCGATTCAGGTTCATGTCCCAAGGACGCAGGATCATGACCCGGAGCCGGTGTCAGGAAATCCCGGAGATGGAGTCGTCGGCCCGAATAGGCCGCCGCCGATTACGACGATCACGCCTCACGACAGCAACGTCCCCGTGGAGCAGACGCCGATGGGCGAGTTCGACAAGGATGGCTACGCACTCGTCGTGGGAGGTGTGGTTCACAAGTACACGCCCCAGGGTAGTACTCAGGTGCGCTGTGTCTTCCACGGATATGACGATTCGCTCTTCAACTACCAGACCTGCCCGTGATCCGGTCTCGATGGCGTCCAACGACGGCCCCGGCTGTCGTGGACGCCCTCTGTCAACGGGGACTGCTGAATTTCCGGAGAGGCCTGGACGTCGCCGTCCCTTTACCGGAGGAAAGCACGCCGAGCGTGTCCGGCAGGTGGCTGTCGCCGGGAAGGGCGGCGCAGGTGGGCACGTTAGTCGGTGCGAGCAAGCATCGCGGCGCCGCCCTCGAGCCAACGCCCGGCTCCAGATATCCGTTCGCAGCGGCTTGTTGCACCCCTGAACCGCGACCGGCGATGGAGCGTGCTGACACTTGGTAGCCCGTCTATTTGCGCAGGTCCGGATGATCTGACACAATATGGGCACTTCACTTGGCAGAAATCAGGTCATGGGCTTCTGCACGTTGAAAGGAGCCGACCGACACCTCCTCGTATGACCACCCTGACCGTCAGCGGTGTCACTGCGATTGGGCCATTTATTCCTTGGAACAACGGAATGGCGTGGTTGAACCTATGAGACGTGCCTTGTCCCGAGAAACCGTAATCGCGTTGGCTGACGGCTCGTCGTCAATCTGGTCGCCAATGTCGTTGCGGGCGCTGGTTGCCCTGGTTGTCGGCTGCACAGACGACGACACAGCGACGGTTGTGGCGCCCGAGCGGCAAAAGCGACAGGCGGCTGTTGAGGTCGGGCAGGAACGGGAGCGTTCGACCGAACGCCCCACTGCATCACCGGCGTCGGCAGCGACAGCGGCGAGCCTGGCTTTGTCTCGCTCGAGCTCGCCAATCAGCTTGCCGCGCAGGAGGACGAGGAAACTCTCCCATCCCCACTTGGGAACGAGGGGTGGTGACACAGTGAAGGCGCGGACCATCGCTGCGACCCTCATCGCATTCTGCATCTCACTGATCGCTGTGACTATCGTCGCCCAGCAGAGCAAGCCGGGCGCCCCGACGATCACATCCGTCGGGGGCGCTCCGACCACGCTGACCGTCGTCTGGACCGCCCCGAACTCCGACGGCGGCGCCAGCATCACCAGATACGACGTGCGCTACATCGGCAGCGCCGAGACGGACAGGGCCGACGAGCGTTGGACCGAGATGATCGCCTGGACTTCGGGCAGCCTGACATACACCATCACGGGCTTGCCCGGCAACGTCTCATACGACGTTCAGGTGCGCGCAGTCAACGAGAATGGCGCCGGCGATTGGTCGGAAACGGGCACAGCGGTTGTCAGCGATCCCCCTCAGGTGTCCGTGTCGCTTGGTCAGTCGGCCTACACGGTCTTGGAGGGCGTAACGCTAGCGGTGCCGATCACGCTCAGCGCCGCTCCGCAGCGCACGGTCACCATCCCTATACAGGTGAGGAACGGGTACAGAACGTACGACGACGACTACTCCGTACTACAGAGGAGCGTGCGGTTCGATCCTGGGCAGACGGAGGGGATGGTCGCCTTCACGGCGAACCTGGACCGATCGGTCGATGGCGGCAGCGTGCAGCTCAGCTTTGGGACGCTGCCTGAAGGCATGACCGCGGGCGCGACGAGCCAGGCAACCGTCAGCATCACCGACGCGACGTTGTTGGTGAAATTCAAACTGCCGCGCGGCTCAAACCCGTACTACGACAATTCGCAATTCACAGTCAAGGAGGGTCATACGGTCGATGTGACGGTCGAGCTGAGCCCCGCCCCGCAGCGCACGGTGGTCATCCCCCTCATTCCAGTTCACAATGGCTCCACGACTTCCGCTGACTACTCAATGCCGGCGAACGTGACCTTCAACATCGGCGAGACGTCAAAGACGTTCACCTTTGAGGCAATCGATGACGATGAGAACGACGACAGCAATAGTGTCGTGATCGACTTCAATGCTAGCAGACACAGTTTCTCACCCGGGGTGGGCGCGGCTCCGCCGACCTGGACAACCATATTTATCACAGACAACGACGACCCGCAAGTGGAGGTGACGTTTGGTTTAGGGAGTATCAGGGTCTCGGAGGGCGAAAGTCGAGGCGTGACGGTCTGGCTGAGCACCGACCCGGAGCGCACGGTAGTGATTCCCTTCACGGTGACAGAATTGGGCGGGGCGACGTCCGCTGACTACTCCGTGCCAACGAGCGTGGAGTTCAGATCGGGCCAAAGAGAGAAGACGCTCTGGTTGAGGGCGATACAGGACACGGTATACGACGAAGGTGAGAGCGTGCGGCTCGCGTTCGGGGAACTGCCAGACCGCGTCAGCGTAGGGGTGCTTTTAACCGAAACAACATTCAAAATCGATGACGACGACGCTCCACAGGTAACGGTGTCGTTCGAGCATGCGACATACACCGTTGATGAGGGCGACACCGAGCAGGTGACGGTCAGCCTGAGCGCCGACCCGCAGCGCAGAGTCACGATCGGGATCACAACGAGGGGCTGGGGCGGGTTGACTTACGCCGACTACAGCGGTGTGCCGGAGAGCCTGACCTTCGACTCGGGCGAGACGTCGAAGTCCTTCCACTTCACGGCGATGGACGACACGGATAACGACAACGACGAGAGCGTGCAACTCGGCTTCTGGCCGCTGTCAACGGGCGTGACCGTGGGCACGCCGGGCCAGACAACTTTGAACATCAACGACACCGACCTCCCGTGGGTAGTGTTTGTGTCGTTCGATCGGACGAGGTACATCGTCAATGAGGGCGAGACCGAGCACATCGTGGTCAAGCTGAACAGAGCTCCGGACCACGCGGTAGTCATTCCCATCGCGGCGACCGGGCAGCTCGGGGCGAGCTCGGACGATTTCTCCGTGCAGACGAGCGTGACGTTCAACGCGCAGGACAGGTCCAAAACGATCGCATTCACGGCCACTCAGGACACGGTCGACGACGAAGGCAAGGTCGTGAGGCTCACTTTTGGGACGCTGCCAAACCGCGTGGTCTCGCAAAATCCCATGAACAAAATCGTAGAAATAAACGACGACGATGGGGCGGCGGTCTCGGTCTCCGAGACCGCGCTGAGCATCGGTGAGGGCAATTCGAAAACCTACACGGTCGTGCTGAAAAGTCCACCCACGGCCGCTGTGGTCGTGACGATTAACAGCCCATCGGACGACACGGAGGTGACGGCGGCGCCGGCCAGCCTGACATTCACTTCGAGCAATTGGAGTTCGGCGCAGACGGTGACGGTGAGCGCGGGGCACGATGCAGACGAAGACAACGAGACAGTGTCGGTGACCCACACCGTGTCGTCCAGCGACAACAGCTACAGCGGCGCCACGGCGAACAGCGTCGTCGTCAGCGTGATCGACGACGACGACCCGCAGGTGACGGTCTCGTTCGATCAGGCCACGTACACCGTCGCGGAGGGCGACGCTCAGTCGATGACCGTGACACTGAACCGCGACCCCGAGCGCAGGCTGGTAATCCCGATCACAGTGACGCCCCTGGGCAGCGCCTCTGCCGCCGACTACTCCCTGTCGCCGACCAACGTGACCTTCAACACGGACGACATATCGAAGACGATCACCTTCACGGCGAATCAGGACAGCCTGGACGACGACGACGAGAGCGTAGTGCTCGCGTTTGGGACGGACCTGCCGATCCGGGTGACCGCGGGCACGACGGCGACGGTCAGTATCACCGACGACGACGACCCGCTGTTGACGGTCTCTTACGGGCCAGCCATGTACACGGTCGCGGAGGGCGACATGGTCACAGTGACGGTCACCCTCAACGCCGACCCGGAACGCAGGTGGTCATTCCCCTCACGGCGACGGGCCTGGACGAAGCGACTGCCGGCGACTACTCCGTGTCGCCGACCAGCGTGACCTTCTACGGGGGACATGTCGAAGACGATCACCTTCACGGCAACACAGGATAGCCTGGACGACGACGGGGAGAGGGTGCGGCTCGGCTTCGGGACGCTGCCGAGCGGGGTGAGCGCGGGCACGCAGGCGACGGTCAGCATCACGGACGACGATGGTGCGGGCGTCACGGTCTCCGACCGTGCAGGAACGTCGGCGAGGGCAGTTCGGAGACGTACACGATCGTGCGGCCAGCCAGACCCACCGCCGATGTGATCGTGACGATCACGGCGACCCATCCAACACGCACGTGACCGCGACCCGGACAACCTGACGTTCACGGCGTGAGCGACTGGAGTTCGGGCGCAGACATGTGACGGTGAGCGTTCACCGTTACGGCAACAGGATGACAGGATCGACGACGACGGAGAGAGCGTGCTGCTCGGCTTCGGGACGGTCCTGCCGACGACGGGGTGAGCGCGGCGCCACGACCGAGGCGACGGTCAGCATCACGGACGACGACGACCCGCAGGTGACGGTCTCGTACGGGCAGGCCACATACACGGTGGCGTTGAGGGCGACATGGTCACAGTGACGGTCACCCTCAACGAAGATCGGCCGGAGCGCACGCTGGTCATTCCCCTCACGGCGACGTCCCCACGGGCACTGCGACCTCCGCCGACTACTCCGGCGTGCCGGCGAGTCTGACCTTCAACTCCGGGGATATGTCCAAGACGTTCACCGTTACGGCAACGGATGACGTGATCGACGACGACGCGAGAGCGTGCGGCTCGGCTTCAGCGATGCTGCCGAGCAGGCGTGAGATCGCGGGCACGCCGGCGACGGTCAGCATCACCGACAACGACGATCCGCAGGTGACGGTCTCGTACGAGCCGGCCATGTACACGGTCGCGGAGGGCGACTCGGTCACAGTGACGGTCACGCTGAGCGCGACCCGGAGCGCACGGTGGTCATTCCGATCACGGCATACGTCCGAAGGACGGTGCGATCCCCCGCCGACTACTCCGGCGTGCCCGCGAGCGTGACGTTCAACTCGGGGATCATGTCCAAGACGTTCACGTTCACGGCAACGCAGGACATGATCGACGACGACGGCGAGAGCGTGCGGCTCGGCTTCGGCACGCTGCCGCCGCGGGTGACCGCGGGCGCGACGGCGACGGTCAGCATCGACGACGACGATGGGGTGGGAGTGACGGTCTCCGAAGCCGCCTGACCATCGACGAGGGCGGCTCGGGTACGTACACGATCAAGCTGGACAGCCAGCCCACGGCCAATGTGACTCGTGACGATCAACGACCCATCCAACACAGACGTGACGGCGGAGCCGGCCAGCCTGATCTTCTCGTCGAGCGACTGGAGTACGGCGCAGACAGTGACGGTGAACGTCGCGCAGGACGAAGACGCAATGGACGAGACCGCCACGGTGACCCACAGCGTGACCTCGACCGACAGCAGCTACAGCGGCGCCTCGGCGAACAACGTCGTTGTCAGCGTGACCGACGACGACGACCCGCAGGTGACGGTGTCGTTCGGGAACACGGCGTACACGGTCGCGGAGGGCGACATGGTCACAGTGACGGTCACGCTCAGCGCGGACCCGGAGCGCCCGGTGGTCATTCCGATCACGCATACGCCCCAGGACGGTGCGATCCCCGACGACTATTCCGGCGTGCCCACAAACTTGATCTTCAGCGAGACTGAGACGTCGAAAACGATCACGTTCGAGGCGACGCAGGACATGATCGACGACGACGGGGAGAGCGTGCTGCTCGGCTTCGGCACGCTGCCGCCGCGGGTGAGCGCGGGCGCGACGGCGACGGTCAACATCAACGACGACGATGGGGTGGGAGTGACGGTCTCGGAAGCCAGCCTGACCATCGGCGAGGGCGGCTCGGGTACGTACACGATCAAGCTGGACAGCCAGCCCACGGCCAATGTGACTGTCACGATCAACGACCCATCCAACACAGACGTGACGGCGGAGCCGGCCAGCCTGATCTTCTCGTCGAGCGACTGGAGTACGGCGCAGACAGTGACGGTGAACGTCGCGCAGGACGAAGACGCAATGGACGAGACCGCCACGGTGACCCACAGCGTGACCTCGACCGACAGCAGCTACAGCGGCGCCTCGGCGAACAACGTCGTTGTCAGCGTGACCGACGACGACGACCCGCAGGTGACGGTGTCGTTCGGGAACACGGCGTACACGGTCGCGGAGGGCAACTCGGTCACAGTGACGGTCACCCTGAGCGCGGTCCCGGAGCGCAGGGTGGACATTCCGATCACGCATATGCCGAAGGACGGTGCGATCCCCGACGACTATTCCGGCGTGCCCACAGACTTGATCTTCAGCGCGACTGAGACGTCGAAAACGATCACGTTCGACGGCGACGCAGGACATGATCGACGACGACGGGGAGAGCGTGCTGCTCGGCTTCGGGACGCTGCCGGACGGGGTGAGCGCGGGGGACTCGACGGCGACGGTCAGCATCACGACGACGATGGGGCGGGAGTGACGGTCTCGGAACCAGCCTGGGCATCGGCGAGGGCAGCTCGGGACGTACACGATCGTGCTGGCCAGCCAGCCCACCGCCGATGTGATCGTGACGATCAACGACCCATCCAACACGCACGTGACCGCGGACCCGGACTACCTGACGTTCACTATGAGCGACTGGAGTTCAGCGCAGACGGTGACGGTGAGCGCGGCGCAGGATACAGACGCAGTGGACGAAACCGCCACGGTGACGCACAGCGTGACCTCCGGCGACAACAGCTACAACGGCGCCCCGGCGCCCAGCATCACCGTCAACGTGACCGACGACGAGAACCGGCAGGTGACGGTCTCGTACGAGCCGGCCATGTACACGGTCGCGGAGGGCGACATGGTCACAGTGACGGTCACCCTCAACGCCGACCCGGAACGCACGGTGGTCATTCCCCTCACGGCGACGCCCCAGGGCGGTGCGACCTCCGCCGACTACTCCGGCGTGCCGGCGAGTCTGACCTTCAGCTCCGGGGATATGTCCAAGACGTTCACCGTTACGGCAACGGATGACGTGATCGACGACGACGGGGAGAGCGTGCGGCTCGGCTTCAGGATGCTGCCGAGCGGGGTGAGCGCGGGCACGCAGGCGACGGTCAGCATCACCGACAACGACGATCCGCAGGTGACGGTCTCGTACGGGCAGGCCACATACACGGTCGTTGAGGGCGACATGGTCACAGTGACGGTCACCCTCAACGCCGACCCGGAACGCACGGTGGTCATTCCCCTCACGGCGACGCCCCAGGGCGGTGCGACCTCCGCCGACTACTCCGGCGTGCCACTGAGCCTGTCCTTCAACGCTCGAGATAGGTCGAAGTCGTTCAGCTTCAGCGCCCTCGAGGACGATCTGGGCGAAGACGGCGAGCGCGTGCTGTTGGCCTTCGAGACGCTGCCAGACGGGGTGAGCAGAGGAAGGCCGAACGAAGCTACTGTCCACCTCGTCGACGAACCGGGAGTGGCGGGTTCGTCCCCCGGCCGAGGCGGCGGTGGCGGCGGCGGTCCGCCTTCCGTTCTGGTCCCCTCCGACGTGGAGTTTGACTGGAATGTGACCCGCGACATTGAGTCGCTGCATCGCGACAACGATCTACCGACCGGTCTGTGGTCGAACGGCGAGGTGCTCTGGGTCGTCGAGAACTCGGCGAGCGGCGCCGACCGGCTTTTCGCCTACAACCTCAACACGGGTGAGCGGTTGGAAGAGCACGAGTTCGAACTCGACGCGCGCAACCGGTTCTCGCATGGCATCTGGTCCAACGGGGAGCTGGTCTGGATCGCCGACAGCGGCCAGGACAAGCTCTTCGCCTACCAGCTCGAAACAGGAGAGCGAGTCGAGGAGCGCGACCTCGAATTGGATGAACGCAACCGCGACCCCCGCGAGATCTGGTCCGACGGCGAGCTGATCCTGGTGCTTGATAGCGTCAAGAAGGCGTTGTTCGTTTACGAGCTCGAATCGGGCCAGCTACTCGCCGAGTATCCGCTGGACAAGCTGAACCAGAGTCCGCGCGGCATCTGGTCCGACAGCTTCACAATCTGGGTCTCAGACGACGGCGCCAATCGAATCTTTGCATACCGGATTGAGGGCGAGATGCTCAATCGCCACGAGGACCAGGAGTTCACCTTCCGCTCGCTGCTCAAGGCGAGCAACGGTGACGCGCGAGGGATCTGGTCCGACGGCGACGTGATCTTCGTCGCCGACGAACAGGACGAACAGATCTACACGTACAACATGCCCGACGCGATCGATGCGAGGCTCGCCTCACTCACCTTGAGCGGCGTCGAGTTCGGCGAGTTCTCGGCTGGGCGAACGGAGTATGCGGCCGTCGTCGATTCCGGTCTGGCTCAGACCACGGTGGAAGCGGAGGCTGCTCAGAGCAAGGCCGGCATCGAGATCACGCCAGCCGACGCCGACGGCGACCCGAGCAACGGACACCAGGCGAGGCTGATCGATGGTCAGGAGATCACGGTCTCGGTGACCTCTGAAGACGGCTCGCGGACCCTGGAGTATCGGGTCGGCGTCAGCCACTGTCTGAGCGGCCTCAGCGAGACGCGCCTGAACTCGGTTCAGTTCGTGGGTGGCAGCGTAGAAGCGTTAGGCGACTGCGCGCAGAGTCTCGGCGTCGACGCGCTGTATCACTACCGCGACAGCGCCTGGGTAGGCCTCTTCCTCGATGCGCCGGAGTTCCTCAATCGTCCATTCCGCGATCGCTTCGCCGAGGGCGTACCGGGCGGCGAAGTACTGATCGGGAAGCGAGATGCCATCCAGATCACAACGCAGGCCGTGTCCGGCGCCGGCTAGCGAGACGCTGAAATACCGGAGTGGCGCTCACATGGAGGCGGTCTGGACGCAGTTCTGCGCAGAAGTCCGCGTCGAACATCTGGGTACACTGGCCGCACCCGAATGGCAGAGGGAGCTGGAGCTATGACACCACAATTGCTCTGTGACACCCTCCGTCTCACCTTGCCTGACTTGTTCGAGTGCGCCGCCGCTCCACGCGAAGGCGTGCACGTGAGCACACCGATGCTCTATCCCGACGGCGGCACCGTGAATGTCTTCGTTCTCGAACGAGGCGAGCTACCAGTTGTGACGGATCACGGCGCCGCGATCGGATGGTTGCGCATGCAGTCTGTTGCCGAGCGACTGTCCGAGCGGACTCGGGCCCTGATATCGGAGATTTTGCGATACCCAGGGCGTTGCGCTCGAACGCGGGCGGCTCGTGTTTCGCTGCGAGAGCGTCGCCCAGATCGCCGATGCGGTCCAGCGAGTCGCGTTGGCGGCTGTCCGCGTCGCCGACATTTCCATCACCTTCACCTCACGGATGAGGGCATCCGTCGCAGACGAGGTTGATACTTGATTGCGTGATCGCGCGTTCCGATACGACCGCGGCATTCGGCTGCACGGCCGTTCAAACAAAGAGTGGACAGTCGACTATCGAGTTTCGGCAGACGCTCGGACATCGATGGTCTTTCTCCTCAGCACCGGCTCACGCAACGCAACCCGCAGAATCGCGGAGCATGTGTTGGCCGGTTGCGTGGATTTGAGTCACTTACGAGCCGAGCAAGCCGACCTGGTGTTCATCTCCCTCTTCGACGACACTGAGAACGTGTGGCGGGACGAAGACTTCAGGCTGGTTGAAGGGCATTCGGAGATAGCGTTCTGGTCGCGCCCCGACCAGCTCGAACAGATTCTCCAACCACAATGATCACCATCACCGAAGCCGACGTCGAGGAGATCGCGCTCGAACACCTCCGTAACCTCGGCTGGGAGACCGCCTACGGCCCGGACATCGAGCGCGACTACACGCAGGTCATCCTTGAGCAACACCTCCAAGAGGCGCTGACTGCCCTGAATCCTGACTTACCCTACGAGGCGCTCGATAGCGCCTTCCGTAAAGTGACCCGAC
Organism: Dehalococcoidia bacterium; assembly: GCA_963666795.2. GTDB lineage: Bacteria > Chloroflexota > Dehalococcoidia > Bin125 > Bin125 > Bin125. The sequence goes on from CAXXUV010000003.1 coordinate 74,854, forward strand.
CCGAAGGCGCCAGCATGGAAACCCGCAATCGCTCCTTCTACCGAATGTTGGTCTGGGGCGTCGAGGTTGAGTACCGCAGCGTTGATGGGCAGATTCGCGGGGCGCAGGTGCGGTTGCTCGACTTCGACGATCCCGGGGCCAACGACTGGCTAGCGGTTAATCGATTCACGGTCAAAGAACGCGACCATACGCACCGACCCGACATAGTTCTCTTCGTCAACGGCTTGCCGTTGGCCGTCATCGAGCTGAAGAACCCAACCGATGAGCACGCCACAATCCGAAGTGCCTGGAATCAATTGCAAACGTACAAGGAGCACATACCGTCGCTCTTCGCGCTCAACGAATTCCTGATGGTTTCTGACGGTACTGAGGCCCGCATTGGGTCGCTCACCGCCGGCTGGGAGTGGTTTAATCCGTGGCGTACGATCTCAGGCGAGGGGTTGGCTGACTCGCATATGCCCGAGCTGCAGGTGATGATCGAGGGCGTCTGCCAGCCCGCGCGCTTCCTCGCACTCGTCCGTGACTTCGTCATCTTCGAGGACGATGGCAGCGCTGTCGTCAAGAAGCTGGCCGGTTACCACCAGTTCGGCGCCGTTAGACGCGCTGTCGCTGAAACAGTACGCGCGACAAGTGCTCCGAAGCAGATGGTGGAAGAGGAAACAACGGGCGGATACGAATCAAAACCGATGTCCGGTGGGAGGCCGGGCGACCAACGAGTCGGAGTGGTCTGGCACACGCAGGGCTCGGGCAAGAGCCTGACTATGGCCTGCTATGCCGGAGTAATCATCCGAGAACCGGCGATGGAGAATCCAACCATCGTCGTCCTCACCGACCGCAATGACCTCGACGACCAACTATTCGGCACGTTTTCCCGCTGCCAGGACCTGCTCCGCCAGCCACCGACTCAGGCTGAGAGTCGTGCCGACCTTCGCATCAAGCTCAGCGTCGAATCGGGTGGCGTGGTTTTCACCACCATCCAGAAGTTCTTCCCCGACACTAAGGGCGACAAACATCCGCTGTTGTCCGACCGCCGCAACATCGTCGTGATCGCCGACGAAGCCCATCGCAGCCAGTACGAATTTCTCAAAGGCCTCGCGAAGCACATGCGCGACGCGTTGCCCCGCGCCTCATTCATCGGCTTCACTGGCACGCCAATCGAGCAAGAAGACGCCAACACCCGCGCCGTCTTCGGCGACTACATCAGCATCTATGACATCCAGCGCTCGGTAGAGGACAAGGCGACCGTTCCCATTTACTACGAGAGCCGGCTAGCCAAGCTGTCCCTAAACGAAGAGGAACGACCGGCGATCGATCTCGACTTTGAACAAGCGACCGAGGGCGAAGAGATCGAGCGCAAGGAGAAGCTCAAGACCAAGTGGGCGCAACTGGAGGCGATCGTTGGCGCCAACAAACGGATAAAGCTCGTTGCGCAGGACATCATCGATCACTTCGAGCAGCGCCTGGAAGCCATCGAGGGCAAGGCCATGATCGTCTGCATGAGCCGGCGGATTGCCGTGGAGCTCTAGCGCGAACTCACTCGTCGTCGTCCCGATTGGCATAATGAGGCCGATGCTCAGGGAACGATCAAAGTTGTGATGACCGGCTCGGCGTCCGATCCGCTGGAGTTTCAGCCGCACATCAGGAACAAGCCACGACGCGAGGCGCTCGCGCAGCGTTTCCGGGACACAACAGATTCGCTGCAAATCGTGCTCGTGCGCGACATGTGGCTAACCGGGTTCGACGCGCCAAGCCTGCACACGATGTACGTCGACAAGCCGATGCGCGGTCACGGTCTCATGCAAGCCATCGCAAGGGTCAACCGCGTTTTCAAAGACAAGCCCGGCGGTTTGGTAGTCGACTACTTGGGCCTGGCGCACGAGCTCAAGCAGGCACTCACGACCTACACCGAGAGCGGCGGCCTAGGCAAAACCACGTTCGACCAGGAAGAGGCCGTCGCCGTTCTTCAGGAGAAGTACGAAGTCTGCAGAGGCCTCTTCCACGGCTTCGATTGGTCGGCTTGGACCACAGGAACTCCTGTACAACGCCTCTCTCTGATTCCTCCAGCGCAGGAGCACATCCTCAAACAGGAGAACAGCAAAGAGCGTTGTCTCAACGCCGTTCGAGAACTCACCCAAGCCTTCGCGTTGGCCGTGCCACACGAAGAGGCGCTACGCGTCCGAGATGATGTCGCATTTTTCCAAGCGGTGCGCGCGGCACTCTCCAAGCGCGCAGCGGGAGAATCGCACTCTGACGAAGAGTTGGACCTGGGTGTCCGTCAGATCATCTCCCGCGCGGTGGCGCCTGAAGGCGTGTTGGACATCTTCTCAGCGGCCGGTCTGGCCAAGCCGGACATTTCAGTTCTGTCCGAAGAGTTCCTGGCCGAAGTGCAAGGGATGCCGCATCGCAACCTGGCGGTTGAATTGCTGCAAAAGTTATTGAAGGGCGAAATCGCGACAACAAGTCGAAAGAACGTCGTCAAGGCCCGCTCCTTCGCAGAGCTTCTTGAGAAAACCCTGCTCAAATATCAGAATCGAACTATTGAGGCGTCGCAGGTGATCGAGGAGCTAATCGAGCTCGCCAGGCAGATGCGTGAGGCGAACGACAGGGGCGATCTACTTGGTTTGTCAGAGGACGAGCTGGCCTTCTACGACGCGTTGGAAACGAACGACACTGCAGTCCAAGTACTTGGCGACGAAACGCTCCGTGACATCGCCCGAGAGTTGGTCGAAACCGTCCGTGCCAGCGCGACCATCGATTGGACCCTGCGCGAGGATGTCCGCGCAAAGCTGCGAGTCCTGGTCCGACGCATCCTCCGCAAGCACGGCTATCCGCCGGACAAGGCGGAACAGGCGACTCGCACCGTGCTGGAACAAGCAGAAGCGCTGTCGGAAGGCTGGTCAGCGGGCTGACTGTTGAAAAATGCAACCTCGCCTGAATAGAGGAAGAAAAGAGTCGGGCAAGTCCAATTTCATCTTGCGATGGGGTCTTGCAGCTGCTGAGCTTGAAGGGAGCAGGGTTCAAGGGAAAGGTGATCGGTTTCCACTCACATTCCTTAAACCTGCCGCGTATATCGATACAATACGCAGGTCTCAGACGGGCGTCCCGTAGTGGGTCACAGAGGGCGCATCCAGCACGTAGTCGCGCGTAATGGTCAAACTGACGCGGGATTGCGCAACGCTTGGGCAATGCGCCCTTGCAGAGGATGAGCCAGACTGATGTGGTCGTCGAGGAGTTGACATACCCCTGTCAACCTGCCCCGACCTCGGGGGCTTCTGGATGAACTTAGCCATCTGGATTTCGTGCGATACTCCATGGTGGAAGGGACTTAGCATGGCAAGACATCGCCAGAAGCGCCCCGGCTCTCGACATCAACGCTCTGGTCGGCCCAAACGGCAGGCGATCTTCTACGCCTTTCCATCCCAGCCAGAAAGCCTCGGCGAAACAATTCAACTCGCCCTTGGCGACATACAGACGAATCGCCAGATCGTCGGCACGGGCCTGAGACTCAGACCCTGGCCCGAAATGCCCGTGTCAGGTCGGCGGCTCCTCGGTGAAATCACTGACCAAATTGATCGGAGCCGGTTGTTGCGTGCGATGTTACGCATATCAATGCAAATGTATCGTTTGAGATCGGTTACGCGGTTGGCAAGTTCAAGAGACTTTGGCTCTCACTGGACACTTCAATTGCTAGTGCTTCGCGAGAATTCAAACGCTCTTATCTTGGACTACTCGGCGTCGGCTACGCGTCGTATGAGAATCACCGGGAACTGGCTGCGTCCCTGCTAACGGACGCACCATGGAACTCCACAAGCCTAAATGTCCTCGGAGACGCGTATCGGGACAGACGGCCTCACTCAGAGGATCCGACACTCCTTTACGTGATGCCGCCAATCAACACGGACGCTGTGATTGCCGTCCGCGAAGCGATATCAGAGTCGACTTTCAGTCGTTCCCCGATTCTTGACGATCCTAGGGAACTCGCGGGACCGACCCTTGAGTGGTACGCCGATAAGGTTTGCGAAGCTGACGGCGTCTTGGTTCACATGCTTAGCGACGACCATCGTGATTCGGTTGCACACAATAGCAAAGCGTCCTGGGTCGCCGGATTGGCTCATGGCATGCGGAAGCCTCTGCTCATGCTTGCTCACCGCCCATTCAAGTGTCCAACCGACTACCTCACCCTGCTCCGCACCCACGGTACTGCAGAGCAAGCGTCTGTGCTCTTTCATTCTTGGCGAGAGTCCATTGACATTCGGCCGCGTCGTTCTCGACGACCCGAGCTAGTTCGTGAAGACGCTTCACAGAGCTTACACCTGCGGGATCTCTCGCTAGGAGAGCCAGTTGCTGAGAACGAACGCACTAGACTGCATGAGTACTTTGTGGAGACAAGCGCATTCTATGAGGCCAAAAGCGCAGACGTGTCCCTATTCGTAGGGCGCCGTGGGACAGGGAAGACGGCCTCATTCGTCGCGCTGGACGAGGCCTTACGTAGGGATCGGCGCAATCATGTATGCACCGTACAGCCAGTTGGATACGAAGTCGATGGACTGATCCAACTCCTGTCTGAAGATTGGAGAACTGCTGAACGAGGATTCCTTGTAGAGAGCCTTTGGAAGTTTTTGATCTACACAGAGCTTGCCAAGTGTGTCACAGAATCAATTGCGGCACGCCCTGTCCACAGCCAGCCAACCACGGAAGAGAGAGCACTGAGCGAGTATGTCTCTCACCACAAAGATGTCCTTCTTTCACCATTCTCCCAACGCCTGAACCGGGCCGTGGGACAGCTATCCGGCAGCGGTGCCCTAAACGATATAGATGGCCAGCGAGCTCGAATTAGCGAACACCTGCACATCGAACACCTCGGACGCTTGCGCCGGCTTTTGGGTTCCGCCCTACACACTCGCAATAGAGTCGTAATTCTAGTTGATAACTTGGATCACCAGTGGCAGGCAGGCACGAATACACAAGCCCTCTCTACCCTACTTCTGGGGCTACTCCGTGTCACTCAGGAAATCGTCAGCGACTTTCAACGCGATCTCGAACAGCGCCGTCGCGTCAACGTTGCGATGACTACATTTCTTCGAAGCGACATCTTCTCGCACCTTGAACCGCTTGCCACTGAACAAGACAAATGGCCGGTTCGGCGGATGACGTGGAGTGACCCGGATTTGTTGCTCCGGGTAGTGGACGAACGACTATCGCATGCGGGCCAATCGGCTCTTAGTGCGAAGGAAATCTGGAAGTGTGCGTTCCCATCTACTGTCGTCGGTCTACCACCTTACCAGTTCATTATCCAAAACACTCTACCCCGGCCAAGAGACGTAGTGTTCCTGGCGAAGGAGGCGATCGCAATCGGCGTGAACCGGAACCACGACGCCGTGACTGAGCAAGACATGCTCCTCGCCCGCAAGCGGCACTCGAACTACGTATTCGGTTCGATCTTGGCCGAAGACGATCCGCAACGCCTAATGATGGAACCGATATTGTATGAGTTCGCCGGTTCTGAGACGGAGGTGAGTAAGTCAGAGGTACTGTCTCGGATCGAGCAAGCCGAAGTGCCACAATCAGATAATGAGTTTTATCTTCACCTGCTTTGCGATGTCAACTTCTTCGGAATCCGCACAGCTACTGGATATACATTTCCTGAACATGACAATGAGAGAAGTGTGCTTCTTCGAATGGCAGAGAGACTATCCTTAGAGAATGACTGGGGAGATATCTGGTTTAAGATACACCCAGCGTTCTACGACGATTTGCAAATTGAATAGTTCAAACACGTTCTACGTCATCCAATTACGATCTGTTCGCACTAGCAAAGGCTGTCCGACGAAGCTCGTGATTTGGCCTGGCGCGAGCAAGATGCGCGGAACTAGCGGATCAACAGTGGCTCGTGCGCGGCCACGGCGTGTTCGGCCGTCTGGCCGCTAGCAGCAGGTGCTAACGTGCGCCAGGTTCAGCGATTGGTTGCTGGAAGACCACTTCGCTTGGTTCGGCTCGGAGGCGGTCGAGCACTTGGACCTTTCGATGTTTGATGCCGTCTACCGAGCGGACGGCTGGGGCCGCCAGGCACACGACCCGGCGATGATGCTCGCGCTGCTGCTCTACGCCTAGTGCGAGGGCGAGCGTTCGAGTTGCCGGATCGATCGGGGTTCCATGGAGGATATTGCCTTCCGCTTGTTGAGCGTGTTGTGGCAGGCCGACCACGTGCCGATTTGCCGTTTCCGGCAAAGTCACGGGTTGGCGTTGACGGGACTGTTCGTCCAGGTCCTGCGGCCCTGCGCCGAGGCCGGGCTGCTGGTGCTGGACGGGACCAAGCTGCGCGCCGACGCGTGCCGCGAGCGCGACGGCGTACAGGCACTGTTGGACGCGGAAGTCGGAAGCTTGTGGTGGCCGACGTGAAGCGGGCCGCTGCGGGAAGCGCAGGCGCGCTGAATGGCCCGCGAGTAGGAACTTCAGGATGCCTGTGAGGCGCGGATGCGGGAGCGCGAGCAGAAGGAAGCGCGTGAGCGGCAGCCGAAGCGGCCACAGGCGGATCCCGACGAGAAGGTCAACCTGAGCGATCCAGACAGGCCGGGTCGTGCGCGACTACTGAGGTCGCTTCCAGGGCTGCAGAGGGCGGGCGGTGGCGAACCGTGAGCAGGTCATCGTGGCAGCGGAATCGATCCGCGCGACGACTGATGCGCAGGAACTCGAGCCGATGGTTGAAGCGGCCAAATGCAATCTGCAGGGGTTGGGTCTGGAGCCGATTGGTATCCTGCTGGCCGATGCCGGTCCCGAACTGTTGATTGCCATCGGCAACGACCGCAACCGGCTCGCGGCCGGCGCGGCACCGCGCTGGCGGATCCCGGTCGGACTCTCTGTGCGCGAGCGGACGCGGCGCAAACTCACGACCCAGCGAAGCCGCCAGTACTACAAACAGCGGCGCTGGATGACCGAGTCGGCCTTCGGCGACATCAAAGAGGACCTCGGCATCCAGCGGTTCGGCCTCGACGCCTGCGCCAGCGAGAGGAAACTGATCGCCGCCAGCCACCATCTGCGCAAGCTCTACCGCCACATTGAGACCCCACGCTCGCCCGGGCCATCCGGTCGCCCCTCAACGAGGCGAGGCCCACGTCCTCGCCGACCCCGTTGGACCGAACGCGGTCAGTATCGAATCGCCCATTCCCGATGTTGAAGGACATCTGGCAACGGACACCCCCGCCATTGCTGACCTCCACAGCCATTGACGCCGAACTCTATGCGACAGCCTCTGCTAGAGGGCAGGCTATCGGCCACTCACGCGGCGGTTGGACGACGAAGCTTCACGCCATTGTCGTTGATAACCGGACCCCCTCGAGGCTAGAGCTCTCGCGGGGTTAACCTGTAGATGCGTCCTGGGATCGCGAACCGTTGCGCCGGCTCGGTCCCCTATCTGGTCAGCCAACTCCGTTTATGGGTCGCGCCCACGATGGCAACCCTACCCAATCACTGGTCGTTGTTCTCGGTTACCGGACCGCCGTCCCGCTGCACTGTGACCGAAACACGCGCTTGTCGCATGACCCCGTCCTCTACCGAAGGCGCAAGAAGATCGAATGCTCCTTCCGGCGACGCAAAGGCTAAGGCCAGATCGCCAGCCGACAAAGGAACCTGGACATTATCTTCCTTGCCTTCATCCACCCCGTACTCATCAGAGACGCCCTGAAATCAATGCGAATATACCCTTGTAAAATCCATCGCCCTGCAACGCTCGGGCTCCGTACGGATCGGCTTCCCGACATTTGTTGCGCCGGAACTCTTGCAGTCAGTAGGCCCGTCGCAGGCTGATAGGTGATGGCGAAAGAGCAGAGCCGCATGTTCTGGTTTGCTCTCCTGTCATAGCGGATGGGATTCTAGCCGGTGAACTCAGCTATCGCGACTTTGGGATCGGAATCCCATTGAAGGCTAAGTAGGAGGGCGCCATCGAGTGCATTGCTCTCTTCTGGCCCGTCTCCGAATGCACCGCGGAAGAAATCGGCAGCGAACTTGCCGGGTTCGACCTCTCCACTCAACTCGTCGGCCACTCGTTCTGCGATCCCAAAGAGCCATTCGCACAATTCCAAGAACACTTCATCATCACCGAGGCCAGACATCTCGTCGATTGCATCGTTGTACGTACCCTGCGCTTGTTCCGCCACTGCGGCCAACCTGCTATCGATGGTGCCGGCCTCGCTGAGCCCTAGGAGAGCTGAACACATGAGCAAGGCGGAGTGTGCAGCTTCGACTTGCGTAGTAAGCCGTTCCTCTAGGTGGTCTGGTAGCAAAGCTGCGAAGCCGCCAAAGTCGGTAACTGGCCACAATTGCTCGATCAGCTTCTTCGCGTACCTCGTTACGGTTTTGCCCCCCACTGTTGGAACCAGCAACGGAAACTCGCCAGGTTCTCGAACGGCTCCAACTTTCTCGACAAGATCTGGAAGAGCATCCAGCCAATCGGCAACCGACCTAAGAGCTATCTCTACGGCAAAGTTCGGAGACTCGCCATTGCGTCGATCGCCGCCGCTCCAGTGAACTTATAAGTCCCAACTAGAGGTTTTGAGCGCTGACTCGACGCCGCGCCGATGCTGTTCAGTGCGATGCTGCATTCGCTCACGAGCCAGTTCAGCACCGCGATTCAGGGCTCCCTGGACTGGCCCCCGCCGCGCGACAGTACCAATCATGTTCGCGCAACCGGGGTCCTTGATCAATACCGCAATGACTGCGTCAACGTCCGAGAGCACTTCTTCAAGCTCGTCGACAACGAGCGGCGGGGCACTGTATCCCAGGAATCTCCACGCCTGACCCCGCGCACGCGGCACACTCTTGCCTAGAACCGTTTCACTGAGAAATGCCGAGACTGGGCGATGGTCGTCATTGCGATGAAGTCTGGGCAGGATGTTCCCGCAAATTTCCGTGATGATCGGCGAGAGGTCATTGTCCAACCAACCGAATTCCTCCCCAGCAAGCGGCCCGGCGCGCAGCGGCGGTGAAAGGCTTTGTGCTCGCTCATCCAAGGTCTTGGACTGTTGGTATAGGTTCGCTGACATCCTCCCTCTGCCGCCTGAGCGCGCAAACGAGATACCGAACTCTCGCATGATCTTCGCTGTCTCCACCAAGAGCTCGTTGAACTCGGCAAGACGCTCGGTCTCTGGGGCACCGAAATGTGTCTGCGCGAGCTGCGATCGGTCGCGGTTCCAGCGCACTGCGGCTTCACTGTGGTCGTAGCGACGTAATAGACCTGAGGACCACAGGGCATTCCCGCCAATCTGCATTTCGGATCCGTCAGGCAAGATTGGCTTGACATCAACCCTTTCAAGGTTCGGAAGCGACCTTAGGAGCTTGCGGGCTATCTGAATGGATCGTTCGCGCGGCTCCCCTTGGTCCGCCTCTGAGACAAACAGGTATCTGCCTATTCCTGTCGACTGTCCGGCAACGGTGTCAACCTTCAACTCGAAGATCCACGGGTCGCTGTCTCGTACTCGGTCCAGAATTGCCGCTTCACCGCCGACAGCCTCAACCAACGTCCGAGCCAGACCGACGGCGACGTCGCGGGCAGTCGACACGCACTCACCGAAGTCTTCTATTGAGCACTCCTTCAACACTGCTACAAGGGGACTATCGCCCTCAAAAGCCGACGACAGCGGAGTCCACTCGATGGTCAGCCCGCGAGCGCACGTCAGTAGGCGAATGCACTCATCCACGCTCGTTGCGTGAGGAAGAACAGCCGTGATCTCTGCCAGTGCCGATGACCTGAGCAACGCCTCTTTCGTCTTCGGCATCTTCGGGAGGTCCGCAATTTCGTCCAGCGCGCTTCGCAACTCAGCCGAAAAGACGTTCGGCAACTCAGCCCCGCGCGACCCCATGATCGCCAACTGGAGAGTGAGAGGGCGATGGGCAATTGGCACGCCGCATCGATCGGCTTCTTCGGCCCAGACGCCTGCCTCCCTGTAGAAGTCCAAGAGTTCGAGCGCCCTGAGGCAACAAACGAGGGCGTCGACATCGCCCTCTACGAGGCTTTCAAGGGCATCAAACACAGTTGCGTCAAGTTCGGGCACCTGCCTCAAGACCTCGAACACGAAGCGAGTCAGAGATTCCCCAGCAAGCAGTGCGAGTACGGACAGAATGCTCTCTTGCAGCAGAGGTGGCGGGATCTCGTGTACGGCGTCCACGATGGCTGCCGAGCGCACCTGATGAACGCCCGAAATTAGGCCATTGCGCTCGGTAAGGAGGTGCTCGTTCACCAAGCGAGCCATCGCTGCTCGAAGCTGCGACCTCGGTACGCCGAGCGTGGACTCAAGACCTTCGACGGATACGGACGCTGACCATCGATCTGCTGTCGCAGCTAATGCGAGAACGCGAAGCTCAAGATCGCGATTCTCATGTATCCGAGTTGCGATCTGCTCTCCAACAACTTCTTTCAACCGCCGCCGCCGAGTCAGCAGGTGTGTGAATTCGAGCGTCAGCCCCTCAGCCTGTTCAAAAGCTTCTTGCCAGTGTGGGGCATCGGTTGCACCTCTACGGCGAAGTCCGGCATGGATCCTCGCAGCTGCCGGTTGGTCAAGGGAGACGCGGATCTGTTTGCAATCCGAGAGATCCCCGAGCAGGTATAGATCCTCGTTGCGAACAGAACCAGCGAGAACAGCTCCTGGCAGCCGAGAGACCATTTCGCGCAGTCGGAACCAATCCACCAGATCACCTCTGCCAGCCGCGTCAGTCAAAAGTCCTACCGGCTGCCTTGGGCTGACATTGTGGGCGCGCAAGAGCCTCTCGATGTGTGGAAGGCCTAGCTTCGATATGCGGTGCACTCTGAACCACAGCACTCCTGGGAGTGCACGCGGCAAAGTCCACAACGCAGCTGATTTTCCTACACCGGACGGCCCGGTCAATAGGGCAGCCCTTCCGGCATCTAGTCCGTCAACCACTTCTGAGAGCAAGTCCGGGCGAGCGACAACAAGACCCGCGGTCACATGCCCTGGTTCCGTCGAGATTCCCTCGTAGTAGGCGTCACTCGGGGTGAGCAGTTGCATGTCGAGGACACTGCAGATTCCTTCTCTGATGGCGTATTCGATCGATTCCAGGTCCATGAGCTCCGCCATGTCATGGATCGCATCTACGACTCCTGTCCGGTGGAGCGATGTCTGGTTGTCGTAGTCAGGCTCGGCATTCGCGTCACTGGCGTCAGCCACCATCGATCTGAGATCGCGAGCGACTTTCGTAAGAGCCAATGGGGGCAACTGCACTACTTCGCCAATGTGTTGCTCTGTTGCCCTAACAATGTCAACCCACGTCGAGGTGATGAGGGTCGTGGTTCTCAACAGGTCAGATACAGATTCCGCAGCATTCTCGTCCGACTTGAACCGCGCGAATAGTGCCTCTTCCAGCCCTTCGACTTCACCCACAAATCTGGTCATTGGGCCTTGAGTGATGCCTTCGCCGTCGCCTGATTCCAAGCCTCGAATGCCATTTTCAAGCACCACGGCAAGCGGTCTATCTCTTCCGAAGCGCCCAACGTGGCGTCGCCACGCATCCGTGATGTGTCGAGCTGCCTCGCCAACAGAGAACGGCCCGAGGCGGGTCTGATGCGATTTGACCTCAAGCTGGAGCGGAGCCGCCCCCTCAAGCTGCATATCATCGAGCCCCTCCGGTGTGAAAAGGTCAGCGGCCAGATCCCCGACAGCCATTCGTGCGGCGAGCCATGCCCCGACTGCCTCTTGGAAGTGGTAACCGCGACCAGATACGGCTCCCTGTCGAGAGCGTTTCCACGCCGGTCCCAGCCAGGATTCTTCCTCGTCCCAGCCCTGTGGGACAGGTGCTTGAATGGCGGCAGCATCAGGGGCCACTCGCGAAGCGGGCCGCGGGCGTCGCAACTGCTGCGGAGGCCTCGACGGCTCTTTGTTCCTCTGGCGCCTTCTGTTGCTCTTTCGCCTACTCACCTTCAGCCTGCTCCGATTGCTCTAGGAACTCAGTAACTTGTCTCGCCACGGCAGAGCGCCGGTCACTCAGTCAGTACGGGGCATCCGCGGTCGCGGCGTTTCGTTCCTGCGCGTACTCACGGCGACGCTACTCCCACAGGGGTATCAGACAAGCGCCCCGCGCATCAATTTCGCTCACTGGATCAAGGGGGAATGTCACGGCATTGCAGCCCTACAGTGCGTCATTCCTTGTCGCCGACACTTCGCCACCTTACTCAACAGACACTCCATTTCGTGCCCTGTTCGTAGCGTTCCTCTATGACCAGATGCGCTCAGCGGAAGCCCTGTCCGCTCAGGTCGAGCCGCCACCAGAAACTCGTTTCTCGCGTCCGAAAACGAACTCCGGCGAAAGTTGCGAGCACCACATAAACTAGAACGCCAGTTAACAATTGCCGTTACGATTTCGACCGGAAGCAGTGACTATGAGAGAGGATGGAGTCGCCCGTGGTTTCCTTCGAACACAAGCGCCTGCTCGAATTGTTGGCGGCAGCCGAAGAAGCACCGGCTGACGCAGGAGATCTCTCAGGTTGGCTGCGTGGTGAACGGCATCTCCAGTTCCTTCTAACCGACATCCATGAGAAAGAGCTCACTCTCGCGGTGCTTTCACGTAGCCAGACCTGCGTAAACTCCTACGTCGTTCCCGCGAACCTGCCTGAGTTGCAGGAGGGTCCGCTCAAACTGATGAAATGGCCGGCAAATCCGCTCCACCACGATGCGTCGAATTACGCGTGGGGTTGGGGTACCGACGGAGTGCATGCGATCCGCCAAGACGATGAGCAGTGGCGCGCGCCACATGATCTACCTATTGGGGTGTCGCCCCTCGTCTTCTTTCGCAGCGTCGAGGGAGACGCAAGCTTAAGCCGGGAAGTCGCGCAGGACTTTGTCCATGCGGCGGGCATTCACCGGCGCCGTGAACGGTCGGCTCTCTCACGCATCGATTATCGGGGTGACTGGGAGGACGTCGTCTCGCAATCGACACGCGATACGTCCGCAACGGCCGACTTGTTTTCGGTGCGCCGTGAGGTCCTCGACCTCCATCTCGTCGCTTTGGACGCTGTATTGGTCCGGGTGTTCGACCTCACGCTGCGAAGCCCATCACTGCCTAGGAACGCTCTGAACAAGTCTGTCTTCTGAGGGCTAGTTACGATCGGGGCAGCGACCGCTGAAGGGAGCGCCTCGATGCTGGAGCCGACGTTTGGCAGCCTGGAGTTTGTCCACAAGAAGCGCAAGACCCGGCGTGAACGGTTCCTGGAGCGGATCAACTCGTTGGTCCCGTGGGCAGTGCTGGAAACGCGCATCGAGCCGGTCTACCCGAAGCCGGGGCGCGGACGGCGGCCCTACCCCTTGGCCGTGATGCTGCGGGTTCACTGCGTGCAGCTCTGCTACAACCTGAGCGACCCGGCGATGGAAGACTTGCTCTACGAGGCTGAGTCGGCGCCCGCTTTTGCGGGTTGACGCTGAGCGGTCCGATCCCGGACGAGTCGACGATCCTGCACTTCCGCCACCTGTTGGAGCGGCATCAGCTGGGTGAGGCGCTGCTCGAGACGATCAACGCGCCCCTGGCCGGCCAGGGGCTGCGGCTGCAAGCCGGCACGATCGTGGACGCGAGCATCATCGCGGCCCCGTCCTCCACCAAGAACCAGGACCGCGCGCGCGACCCGGAGATGCATCAGACCAAGAAGGGCAACGAGTGGTACTTCGGGATGAAGCTGCATATCGGCACGGATGCCGAGACGGGCCTGACCCACAGCCTGAGCACGACGGCGGCGAACGCAGCCGATGTGACCGAGGCGCACCGGCTCTTGCGCGGCGACGAGCGCGAGGCCTGGGGCGACGCCGGTTACCAGGGCGTCGAACGCCGTCCGGAACTGGCCGGCTCGGAGGTCGAGTGGCGGGTCGCGATGCGTCCCGGACGCCGGCGCACGCTGTCAGCCGACAGCGCCCTGGCCGAGCGCGAGCGACAGCGGGCTTCGCTGCGAGCCAAGGTCGAGCACCCGTTCCTCTACATCAAACAACGCTTCGGCTACGACAAAGTGCGCTACCGCGGCCTGGCCAAGAACCACCAGCGGCTGGCCTTGCTGCTGGGCTTCACCAATCTGCTCATCGCTGAGCCGCAACTGGCCTGAGCCTGGGCGGACCGCGCCCCCTGCCTGGCTCCGCCGCCACCATGGGCCCCACCGCTTCCTCAGAACCGCCCCAACCCTTCATCTCACTCAGCAACTCAACGCACTGACGCCATCGCACTCGCCCAGTCAGCACCAAGCCCGCTCAATGGCCCCTTGTTCAGAGCATTCCTAGGGCCTGTTCACTCTATTTCGTCATGAAGTGTATGCAGGCGAGGAGGATTTGGTTGAGGTAGACGTGGGCGAGTTTGTGATACCGGCAGGCGATGCCGCGCAGTCGCTTGATGCGTCCGAAGTAGCGTTCGATCGCGTTGCGGGCGCGGTAGGCGACGCGGTTCAGCGGCCAGGGCTTGAGGCGATTCGCCTTCGGCGGGGTGACCAACTCCCAACCGAGCGCCGCGGCCAACGCGCGCAGCTCATCGCCCTCGTCGGCGCGGTCGGCGAGCAGTTGCGGCTGACCAGATATGGGGCCGAGCCGTTCCAGCAGCCAGCGTCCCCAGGGCGCATCGCCCCAGTGACCCGGCGTCAGGGTCAGGATCAGCGGCAGCCGGTCATCCAGCACGAGCGCGTGCAACTTGGTCGTCAAGCCTCCGCGCGAGCGGCCGATCGCTTGGCGCCCCTGTTCCTCGGCGCCCCCGTGCCGTCCTGATGCACCTTCACGATCGTGCTGTCGAGCGAGACGCGCAGCGGCCGGTCCGGCTTGCGTTGCTCGATCTGCGCCTCCAGTTCAGCGCGCTGCAGCTCGGCGAAGACGCGCTCCAGCACGCCCTTGTCGATCCAGCGCCGTCCGCGCATGTAGACCGTGTGCCAGGGTCCGAAGCGCTCGGGCCAGGCGCGCCAGCTACAGCCTTCCTTGGTGATGAACAGCCAGCCCTCAAGCACCTGTCGCGAGGGCAGCTTGCAGTTGCCGCGGGGAGTCGGCATGAGCGGCGCGATCCGCGCCCATTGTGCGTCGGTCAGTTGCATGATCCCATTGACCCGGCCGCCAGACCGTCCCGCAACTCTGACACAAACCCCGATTAGAGTGAACAGGCCCTAGGTATCCGGCTCATCGGCGGATTCGGATGGCGAAGAGGACCGCATTGCGTCGAACAGTGGCGCCAGCTCACTCGCGCCCTCGGGGACGTGGCGCCTGACCTCTGAGCCGTCGGAGAGGGACAGCGTGATCGCGCTGCCCGTTACGATGTCGATGAACGTCACCGCCGCGGAATCGCTGCTGCCAATTGCCAGCCATTCTCGTTCACTGGACACGACGAATGAGCGCGACTGGCCGTCTCGCGACACGGTCACTGTTCCGCCTTGGCTCAGGTGAGCGCAGGAGTCCGTGTCCAGGTTGACCGAGGAGGTTCCATCTTCGCCTGCTTCCACGACAGTGCACGTCGTGGTGGTCGACACTGTCGCGGTGGTTGCCGTCTGCGGAGCGCGCAGAGAATCGACAATGGCTCGCAGCGTTGCATTGGATGTGCCCGCGAAGCGAGCGCTCCGGGCTCGCTCGTCGCCGCTCAGGGCGTCTGAGCCGATCACGAGCTCTTCGTCCTTGCCGCTCGTCAGGACCACCTCCTGCATGCCTTCGTCCGACTGCTGCCAAGTCATGACCACCTGCGTACTATCCGGCACGTCGAAGAGGATGCGCTGACCCTCCAGTTCCAGTTCGTAGACGCCGGCCGAGAGCATCAGTGCTTGCGTCGTGTCCGAGCGTCCGAAGTCGCACACCTCGGAGTTGCCGGTCCGAGACCAGGTTCCAGTCGAGGTCGAGACGCTGGTCGCCGTCTGCGGCACATAGCATTCGCCGTCGCAAACGTGGGTGACGTCGGTGATCGTGGTCGTGGTGGTCGTCCGCTGTTCTTCGTAGCGAACGCAGAAGCCTGGAGAGACAAACTGCGTCACCCAGCGCGTGTCGGTGGATGTCGATGTGATCGGCTGACCTCTGAAGTCGGGCGGCTGCACCTTGCCCGCGCAGGGCGGCGGCGGCGGAACCACAACGTCATCGCAGGGTGGCGCCGTGCCGTCGTCACAAGTCTCGGGCTCGCTGTCGCAAGGCGGGTCCGTGCCGTCGCCACAGGTCTCCGGTTCGCTGTCGCAGGGTGGCGCCGTGCCGTCATCGCAGGTCTCCGGTTCGCTGTCGCAGGGCGGTGCAGTACTGTCGTCGCAGGTCTGCGGCTGATTCGGATTGTTGGGTGGCAGCGTGTCGACGCCAGGCACAAGCCTCGAGCCTGAGAACTCTGTCCAGTCACCGCAACTGGTCGCTACGTAAGTGGGCGAACGGGTTGTCGAGTCGCTGCCCGATCTTGGTACGCTCGCCGGAGACTCGCAGGTTTGTCCGCGAATCTTGTACCAGTAACCTCGAGCGAGGTTGTCGAACCGGACCGGCGAGTTCGAGTCTGGCGTCGGGCCTTCCACCTTCACAAAGCCCGAGGTCTGGCCCGTCGAGCGGTGCAGCTCCCACCAGACCGATCGCGAGGGGGTGTCGCGCCACTCAAATGTTGCCGATAACGTCGTGCCGGACACGCTCACTTCGCCGATCATCGGCGGCAGCGTCGGATCGTTTGGAGTTTCGCTGACCGTGCTGGCAGGACCGTTCCCGCTGTCGTTGACCGCCCGCACCTGGACCGTGTACCGGTGACCGTCATCGAGTCCCATCAGCGTGTAGCTGGTGGTGTCGGCGTTGCTATCAGGAATCGCTTTCCAGCCGTGCCTCGTCCCCGCGTCGTCCCAGGTTGACGCGCTGCTCAAACGCTTCCGGTACTCATAGCCCGTAAGTGAAGCGTGATCCGGGTCCTGCCAACTCAAGTTGAGACTTGCAGCGCCAGGAACTGCCTGCAGATTGGATGGCGCCACGCCCAGCGCAGGGCAGGACGGGTGAAGCTGCTGGAGTCGTGCGAGAAGACTGCAGGCGATACACCCACGTGTCGGAGCAGAACAGCGAATGAGGATTGCCGCCAGGATACCCTAAGCCGTTGTCGTTGACCCTGCCTGGCCGATCCACGTTTCGCCATACGTGGTCCTCGGTCGACAGCGGGACCGCCTGGTGCAGGTGCGCCGCCGTGGTCGCACAATCGCCGCCGTCGTAGCTCCTGTCGCTGATGGCGTATGAAGGACTGTGCCGGTACCACTCTCCTTCGATTCGAATGATCGAGAGCGTGCCGCCGTCGTAGGCCACGTCGAATGGACCCTCAATCCGGCGCGACCCCACGTTTCCGGCTAGCGCGATGATGTCGGCCGCATCGTCGCCCGTCAGCCGGACCCAGGGAGAACGCGCCAGGCTGTCGAGCAACTTCCCTGCACCCGCGACGACCGGCACCTCGTCGCCCACCTGGACGCCGGGCACCACGTGGAGGTAAGAGACCTCTCCCAGCGGCTGCGAGCGATTGCCATAGAAGAACGACACCAGCACTTCTCGGCAACCTTTACCTCTCGATACGACCGATTCAACCCTTGCCTTGACGTTTGAGTCGGGCGACAAAGCCCGAAAAGAGGCGTACACGGGCAGCGGGTTCGACTCCACTTCTACGATGTCCATGTCGATCGCGACGGTTGTGCCGCGACTGCTCAGGCGCCAGCCCGTCGTCAGTGTCAGATCGGTCCGATTCCGACCGTCATGCAGCCCGGGCCGTACTTCGTACAAATAGTCGGCGATCTGGGCGTCCCCGGTCCTCCACTCGGCCCCACCGAAGGGCCAGAACGACGCTACCAGCGTCAAGATCAGCCCCGCGAACAGCCCTTTAGCTAGCCCGGTCATGGCTGCGCCTCTGGTTCGAACAGGCTTCGCGCAATGGCGATGACCGGGTCGACATCGCTCCCCCGCAGTCCTCCGTAGAGCCCGCGAATCTCATAGACGGCTTCGTATTCGGGGTCGTAGACCCAGACCGTGACGGGGAAGAGATCATCAAAGCTGGGGCCGGGCGGGCTGTAGATGACGACGGCTGGCCGGTTCGCGATGATCCGCGTTTCGCGCGCGCCGCGACCGTCAAGCCAGGACGCCAGATCGGGATAACGGGTGTAATTGGCGTCGTGGGCGTAGAGGGCGATGCCGCTTCCGCCGCCCTCGAACCTCGCCTGGTAGCCGTACACGGGATCGGCCTGGTCGCCGCTGCCTGCCCAGAGGAAGAGCATCCCTTCGGGCAACACCGGATCGCGCCAATAGGGCGCGTTCGACGGCGTCACGCCGAATCGTCGCGAGGCGCTGTGGGAGGCGGGCCTCTCGATCCGTCCTACGCGAGCCGGGCTGCGCGCGTTCCCGGTCGCGGGCGCGAATGCGCCGCCGCGCTTCGAGGACTTCAGCGACTACGAGAAGATGGTTGGCGAGTACCAGGCGTTGGGCATCTATCCCGGCGGTCACGTGATGGAGTTCATCCGCCCGACGCTGGACGCCGGTGTGATGACGACCGCCGAGGTCTACGACGCCAGGGACGGCCAGCGGATCCGCGTCGCCGGCTGGCCGATCGCTCGGCAGCACCCGCGCGGTCAGGATGGAACGGTCTTCGTCACGATTGAGGATGAGACCGGCGACGTGCAGACCATCGTCTGGCCGAAGGTGTTCGCCAAGTGTCGGCGGGCGCTGTCGAATCAGCTGATCATGCTCACCGGTCTCATCGACCGCTGGGACGGCACGACGAACATCGTGGCGGAGAGAATCGAAGCAATCGGCGCCGACCTCCGCATGCCCACCGCCCACGACTGGCACTGAGCGGACGCCGGCGCCCAAATCTAGCCTCCATCTTCCTCGGATGGCTCCGGCGGCGGGACGGTCCGCATCGCGTCGAACAGTGCGGGCAGGTCGTTGGCGCCATCGGGAATGTGGCGCGACAGCTCCGAGCCGTCGCTCAGCGACAGAGTGATGTAGCCGCCCGTCGAGATGTCGATGAAGGTGGCGGCGGTTGTGACGGGATTGTCGACAATTAGCCACTCACGACCGGTTGCGAGCGAGAGCGTGTGTGATTCACCGATTCGGGAGACCGTAACGGAACCTCCCTCACGCACGATGATGCAGGAATCAGCGTCGAGGTCGACGCTTGTCGTCCCATCCTCGGACGCCTCCGCAACCGCGCACTCAGAGCCAGTCGTAACGGGCGACTCAGCCTCCAACGTCGCGGGGTCAGCCAGCGACAATGCAATCGATCGCAATGTCGAATTCGTTGTGTCGGCGAATCTGGCCGACCGCGCCTGATCGTCGCCGCTGAGCGCATCGGCGCCGATGACGAGTTCCTCGCCCTTATTCAGCGAGAGCACTGCGACGTAGTTGCCACTGGCGAGCTGCCGCCTGCTGAGTTCGACCGTTGCGCCGGTGGGGACGGTGAACACGATGCGCTCTTCGCCCCACTGCATTTCATAGCGCCCCGCGCTCAGGGTCATAGCGCTTGCCGACGCTGAACGGCTCCCACTACACGATTGCGTCACTCCGCTGCGGCTCCAGGCGCTTGTCGTCGAGGTGCTCGACGGTGTGACACTGGAAACCCAGCACCCGCCGGAGCAACCGAATGTGACGTGGTATGTGGTTGTGGTCGTTCTCGTTCGCTGCTCTTGATGTTGCGTGCACTCGAACGTGAAAATGTCGACGATGGTAACCCACTGGTATTCGACCGTCGCGATCGGCGGATGCGGCATCGTCGTGTAGTCGTCCGGCTGGGGATCCCGTTCGCACTTGTTCAGCGGGCAAGGTTGGCCGATCGGGATGACCGAGCCGTCCCAGCAGATTTTGGTCTCAATTGGGCAAACCTGGTCAACGGGGATCTCGGATTCGTTCCAGCAGGTCTTAGTTGCTTCTTCTTCCTCGTCACCTTCGTCCTCTTCACCATCGTCGCACTCCTCGGTCAGCGGGTCGCAATCCTCACCTTCGTCCTCTTCGCCATCGTCGCACTCGTCGGTCAGCGGGTCGCAATCCTCACCTTCGTCCTCTTCACCATCGTCGCACTCGTCGGTCAGCGGGTCGCAATCCTCCTCTTCGTCCTCTTCACCATCGTCGCACTCGTCGGTCAGCGGGTCGCAATCCTCCTCTTCGTCCTCTTCACCATCATCGCACTCGTCGGTCAGCGGGTCGCAATCCTCACCTTCGTCCTCTTCACCATCGCCGCACTCGTCGGTCAGCGGGTCGCAATCCTCCTCCTCTTCTTCTTCCGGTATCTCACAAGGCGGAGCTCCGTCGCCGGCGCAGGATCCAGGGCTGGGTGGGGATGGGGGGACCGCAGTCCCGGAGTACACCTGAACGGTGAGCGTCGTGGTCGACTCCAGGTAGTTGGCTGAAGCAGGAACCGTGACTCTGACCTGGCAGGTACCGACGCCTCTGATGGTCAGGACGCCGGTCGTCCCGTCGACCGTGCAGACGCTGGTATTCGAACTCGAGTAGCTTGGAGTACCGATCATGCTTGCGGGCTTGGTCAGTGTGGGTTGCTGACTGACCGTGACCCGATTCGGCTGGTACGAGAAGCCGGAGAGGTCCTGGAATCCTTTCATCACTTGCGGGAACTGTATCGAGACCTCGCTAGTGTTTCCGGCGGTATCCGTGATGACGATCTGCGAAGTCAGAGCGTTGCGAAACGCCGTCGGCGCGCCGCGAACAGCCCCGGTGGCGGCATCCAGCCTCAACCCCAATGGCAGGCTGGAACCACTCTTCAGCGCGAACGAGTCGATGTCTGTGTCGGAGGTTCTGGCGGTGACGCTCACCTGTTTGTCCACAGCTAGGCTGGCTGGGGCAACATAAGTAGCGTTCGGCGCGGTCAGATCCACTCTGATTGTTACCGTGTCCGCGGCATCTTCAAAGCCCACTTTTGATGCTCTGGCAGTGACTAGCAATCCCCTCGCAGTCTCGACGATATAGGTGGCGTTCGCCGGAACGGCGACCGACCATGCGCCAAGAGGATCGGCTATCACACCGGTCACGCGGACGCTTGCTACGCTAACAACGACTTGAGCTCCGGGTTCAGCCGTTCCCTCAATGGTGATCTCCTGCGCCCGCTCACTGATATTGACAACGCCGTCGCCCGCGATGGAATTGTGGTCTATCGACACCAACACCGGAGGAGGAGGTTTCACGAATATGGGACGTTCCTCAGATGCAGGCGGAGGATCGGGCTGCCCCGGAGCCTTGCTCAGCGAGACAACCCGATACGTTTGCCATCGTGACTGTTGATTGATTAGTACTTTCGGTATTGAGCCGTTCGCGGATCTGTTTCGAGCGTCAGCCGTGCCGATCCTGTTCCAACTACCATCTTTGAGCTTGCGTTCGATGCCGAATTCGGACTCGACGTGGGTCTCGCTTGCCTTCTACGTCAGTTTGACTGTGTTCGCGTCTTTGCTGGTAATGGCGACGTCTTTTGGGGCTCCGGGAATGTATGAGGCCTCATAGTCATCTCGGTCGTTTTCGGAAGGCTCGTCTGCGAAGCAGAAATTCCTATTTCCGTCATAACGCTCACCGCCGGACATGATTGTGATGTGATCGCTCTGGGTCGTTCCGGTCGCTTCCAGTGCCCGACAATAAGCAATCGAGTAGTCCTCGAACCCTAGCACATGCCCGAGTTCATGTGTGATGGAGCGAGTGACTCGATCTTCATCGTCGTCCAACAACATTCTACTGGTGGCGGCGGTCTTATAGTCGGCCACATAAATCTTCGGTTGACCCTGGATGGTGTCCCATTTCGGAAGAGGTGCTTGCAAACTCGAGGCGAGGCCCAATCTGAGCATACAAGCGCCGGTGTTGCATTCGTCGGCGTCCTTGAGGACGAGCACGCTCCCGATTCCGAAACTCGGGCGCACTGCCTTGGGTTCGCATTCGGGGTCATTTCGATCGACTGGATCGCCACCGCTGTCCAGTTCGACAAATCTGAACAAGGTTGTGGGTTTCAACACAGTCGAGGGGCCAAAGAAGTCACCCCATTTGTCATTCCACCTTGTGACCGCCTTCTCTGTCGAAATCGGATAGTCGTGGCTGCAGACCAGGATCGCATGTCCCAACACAATATTGCGGGCGATGTAATTGTCAATCAGATTGCCGGAACCCGGTTCGTTGTGATCTGCGAGCGCGGTCGGGGTTGGCGGCACACGAACCGGAAGCGCGACCGCGGCCATCATCACACAGGCGAGACACAATGCTACCAACAGCCTGGAAAGCGTCATCGAGAGTGCCTGTCTATTCCTGGTAGTTGATCGACGCCATGATTCGATCGAACAGTCTGGTGGCTTCTGGCGCCTTGATGACGCGATAGTAATCATTTCCTGTCAGCGGGTCGATTTGGATGGAGGAGCCCGTGTCGGGGTCGATCAGCACGATGCCGTGGAGTGGCACGTCGTCGTCGCCCTCGTCTCGCGCGTTTCTGACTAGGCCGCGGAGCACTAGTTGGCTTCCCTCGGGAACAGTGATGATATAAGGCAGATTGGACGCAAGCCGGTAAGTTCCGGCGGAGACCGGTTCGTTGTACAGCAACACTGGAATGCCATCGGCGGCGAGGAGGCCGGGTGACGGGAACCAGACCATTTGGACATCGTGCTCCGACTCGAGCGGGCCAATGCAGTCGCCGCCGAATTCCGTCACATACACGAGTCCGTAGCGTGCATGCGTGCTGGTCAGGTTGGTGGTCGTAACCTTGTATCGGTAAGAGCAATCAAGTCCGTTAGTCCGGAAGTCGAACGTGTTGCCGGGCTCGATGATGTCGTAGAAATCGCTTCGCGCCGTACCGGATGTGTCGAAGATGTTGAGCTTGAGCTCGGTAAGCTCCAGGCTGTTTTGGTACACGTTGTTGGTCGCGCTAGCGTTATCTCCAGAAGTGCGTAGGAAGGCATAGCTTCCGTTGGTAGAGGCGGCCCCCGAAGCGTCGATCTTGTGGTAACGCAGGGTCGGGTAGTAGAACTCGGTGGTGACGATGATGTCGCCGAGTTCGGGTTTGATCCCGGGCCGCTGGATGGGCAGCGGGCGGGCGGCGTGGAGGTCGAAGTTGAGCAGGTTGGAGCCGCGCTCGTCGGTGTTGACGGTGAACGTGAACGTAGTGCCGACGGGCGGGATGAGCTGCATGAAAGATGTGGGGCTGACCGGGTCCTGGTCGGGCGTGCGCTGGAGGTAGAAGCGGGACCAACCAGACGGCAGGCGAGCGGCGGTGACGACCGTGTACTGTTGGCCGCGTTCGACTTGGTAGCGGCCGTCACTGTCGGGTTGGATGAGTAGGTCGGCAGGGATGTCCTGCACCTGAGCGTAGTCATCCGGCGCGCCCTGGTAGACGGCGCGGATGCAGTCGGCGGCGGTGGGAGACGCGCAGCGGTCCGTGGACAGTGGAGCGAACGCCGCTGAGACGGTCGTGTCGGCGTACATCTCCAAAGTGCAGTTCGTGGCTGAGCCCGTGCAGGCGCCGTCCCAGCCGGCGAAGGTGTGCGTGGCGTCGTTCCAGCTTGCGGTGAGGGTGACGGGGGCGGCTTCGGTGTGGGTCGAGACGCCCGCTGGGTCGATAGCGCCGCCCTCGCCTGCGGTCACGGTCAGGGTGTAGGTGGGCAGCGGGGTCTCGGGCGTCTCCGGGGCGTCCGAGGCGCAGTCGGGCAAGTTGAGCGTGGCGATGTCGTTGAAGCGGACCTCGCGCAGGCGGGGCGGAACGCAGCCGGTGAAGCCGGCATTGCGTTTGAGGTAGACCTTGCGCAAGTTGGTCAGCCGACTCAGTTGGCTGGGGATCGGTCCGCTCAGTTGGTTGTCCTCGAGCAGCAGATTGGTCAGGTTGGTGAGCGCACCCAGTTGAGTCGGGATCGCGCCCGTGAGCTGGTTGCGCTTCAAGTGCACCCAGCTCAGGTTGAGCATCCGGCCGAGTCGCGGCGGGATCGAGCCGGTCAGACGATTGCCATCGAGGTAGAGGGATGTCAGACCGGAGAGGTTGCCGAGTTGCGCCGGGATCGAGCCGGTCAGGCCGACCCCGTTCGGCAAGGGCTGCGGTGCGCTGAGGACCAGGTGGGTGAGCTGCGGGCCGATCGAGCCGAGCTCGGGCGGGATCGGGCCGGACAGATGGTTGGCGGCCAGGTTGAGGAAGGTGAGGCGGGTGAGCCGTCCCAGTTCCGCCGGGATCGAACCAGTGAGTTGATTGCCCCAGGCCAAGCGCAGCTCGCGCAGTGCGGACAGTTGGCCCAGTTGGGCGGGGATCGTACCGTTCAATCCCTGGCCATCCATGTCCAGTTCGGTCACCCGCTGGATGCCGTCCAGCGACCCGACGGTGATCCCGTCCCAAGACGTGAGCGCCGTGTTGGCGCCCCAGTTGAGGGTCGCCGTGCCGGCCAGGGTCGGCTGCAGATCGAGCAGGACGGTGCAGTCGTCGACCAGTTGAGGATGGTCTGCGTGGTTAGGGATGATCGTGCCGTTCTCGCAGACCGGCGTCGCGAAGGCGCGGTGGGCGCCGTCGCTGGAAACGAAGTAGATAACCCCGGCGACGGTCGCCAGGACGACCAGCAGCATTCCGAGCATCAGGCGACGGCGAACCAAGCTCAAGGCATTGGTTTGTTGGTATCTCATGCCAGTGGAACCTAATCAGTTTCTATGACCAAGTCAACCGATTCAGCCTCGAAGCACGTCCTCCATCTGCGGACGACTTCGTCCAAGGCCAGAGCTATTTCAGGCATGGCGTTGCGGTCATGGCCGCATCGGGACGCAGGAACGACGCTGAGCTCCCCGGAGAAATCTGGCCCGGAGGTCGCTGGAAGCCGCTCGCCTTGACCGCTGCGATCAGCCCCGTTCATCCGCGTCGATCTCACTCGGGTCGAACGCATCTGCGCTGAAGTAGATCATTCCGGAAACTAGGCGCCGGCCACAGCCATTGCTCTCCGCCAACTACTTTGGACCAGAACCTGGCTTTGAGCAGATATGCCACCCTCACTGCCGTCCGTTTAACGGTCGCGGCTCCTCAGGCGGCATGAGCTGTGCGCGGTATTCGGCAGCCGCCGCGATCACAGTCGACGGCCATCCGCTGGATGCGGTTGCAAACCGATTGCGGATTGTCGCCTGTAACGACGTCCGTCTCAACGGCCACTCGGAGTCTTGCGAGCGGCACGACAGATGAGTAGCAACCGACCAACTGATGATCGCATGCAAAGGTCGACCACGTGGGACAGGGGACGAGCAGCGATGGCTCGACAGCTCGGTGGCTTGATCTGCTGAGCGCCAGCGACAAGGCAGGTCCCGTCACCCTGCCAGGAAAATCAGCTCAAAACTCAAGGGGGAAGATCAACTCGAAGGTTCTTGATTTTGTCCAGTTTGGTGGGCCGGGCTGGATTCGAACCAGCGACCGAGCGGTTATGAGCCGCCTGCTCTGACCCCTGAGCTACCGGCCCCTGGGACTCGCTCTCAGTGTATCGAGGCTTCGACTACGATCCTTGCATGACTTGGCGGCTGTCGTTCTTGGTGATGGTTGGGTTGGCGGCACTCGTCGTGCTGGCCTGCGGACCGTCGGGTGATCCGGCTACGCGAGGTGGAGTGATTCCGCCGGCGGTCGAGCGTCCGGCGGCGCTGGCGGGCCGGCTTGATTTGCCGACCCTTGTCGGCGAGGTCGTATTCCCCTGGTCCGAAGTGGTGGTGCAGCGGGACTCCGGCGATATCACGGTGGGCGTGCTGATGGCCAACACTCCCGATCGGCGCAGCCGGGGGATGATGTACTGGAGCGGTCTGCCGCCGAACAGTGGGATGATCTTCATCTGGGAAGAGACTCGTGCTCGCAGCGGCGGATTCTGGAATCGCAACGTGCCCATCGACCTCGATGTGGCCTGGCTCGACCGCGATGGCGCGATCCTCGAGTTCTCGATCCTGATTGCCAAGGACGAGACGACGAAGCGTCCCGGGCAGGACTATTTCTTCGTCCTTGAGATGCCTCGAGGCCGATTTGCCGAGATGGGAATCGGTGTGGGCGACCAAGTGTTAATTCCCACAACGTTGTTACCGGAATAGGCAAAGTGGATCGCCAATTTGCCGCCTACATCGCAGGTTGGTCGTGGTATTGTGCCGAGAACTAGGGGCGGCCTGATGGCGTGGCCGCAAGCAGAACGGGACGCACAATGAAGCGAATTATTGGTGTCGGTGCAATCCTCGCCGTTTTGGCGGCAGTCGCTCGAGTTGTCATGGGTCGTCGCCGCGACGAAGAGGACGAGGCGTAACTCCTCGGTTGTTCCTCGCCCTCGATCAAGGGACTTCCTCCAGCCGCGCCCTCGTCTGGGACGAGGGCGGACACGTGCTCGCGAGCGCGCAACGCAGCGTCGAGTCCAACTTTCCTCGACCTGGCTGGGTTGAACAGTCTGCGCACGAGATCTGGCAATCGCAACTGGATGCGGCCAGAGATGTTGTGGGACAGGTCGGGGTCGAGAATATCCGCGCGGTTGCGATTGCGAATCAGCGCGAGACTGCGCTGCTGTGGGAGCGTGAGTCTCTCAAACCAATCGGACCGGCGATTGTCTGGCAATGCCGTCGCACGGCGGACGCGGCTGCGGAACTCAATACGCTTCACGGTGACGAGGTCCGCACGCGATCGGGTCTACGGCCCGACGCCTATTTTTCCGGACCTAAGTTCTCTTGGCTGCTTGACCACTCGCCACCGGCGGTGAACGCCAGAGATCGAGCTGCATCGGGCGAACTGGCCTGTGGAACAGTAGATACCTGGCTGCTCGCGAAGCTAACCGCCGGGTCGGTCCACGCAACTGACGTCACCAATGCCTCCCGGACCCTGCTCTGGAACCTGGGCGGTCAGTGTTGGGACGACCAACTCTGCTCCTGGCAGCGCGTGCCGATGTCGATGTTGCCTGTGGTTCAACCGAGCGGCAGCGAGTTTGGATTGACTCACTCGTCGCTGTTTGGCAAGGCGCTGCCGATCCTGGCGGTCGCCGGCGATCAACAGGCGGCGCTTTACGGTCACGCAATCACTACTCCCGGCGCGGCGAAGTGCACATATGGCACCGGAGCATTTCTGCTCTCCCATGCCGGGCATGAGGCTACTCCTGAGTCGACCCCAGACGGCCTGCTGTTGACCGCGGCTGCCGATGGCGGATTGGCGTTCGAGGGCGGTGTATTTACCGCGGGCTCAGTCGTGCAATGGTTGCGGGACGAGTTGCAACTGGCTCCTTCGGCGGCAGAGATATCGCAGCTGGCGGCGTCGACCGATACGTCCGGGGGCGTGATGTTGATTCCGGCGCTGGCCGGCCTGGGATCGCCACACTGGGATTCCGACGCGCGGGGAGCGATTCTCGGGCTGACACGCGGCTCGACGAAGGCACAGATTGCCCGAGCGGCGCTGGAAGCGGTTGCGTTCCGCGTGCGTGAGATTCTGGAGGCAATGGAAGCGGGCGCCGGGCGCATTGCTGAACTCCGGGTCGATGGTGGGATGACAGCGAGCGCGGTCATGATGCAGATCCAGGCCAACGTCCTGCAACGGCCGATCATCCGCCCAGCGATGCAGGAAACGACGGCTCTCGGCGTTGCACGCCTGGCGATGGAAATGAGCGGCCTGCAACCCAGATTTGAGACTGATGAGCAGCGCTTCGAGCCGAACGGCGATCTTGAGAGCGAGTTCCGTCGTTGGAGCGCCGCTCGCGAGGCGGTGCAAGCTATCGCTCGGGAGTGAATAGACTCAACAAATGGGAAACTTCTGAACGATTGTTGTCGCTGGCCTATCGGGGACCCCCCCTTCAGCCTTCGGCAGCTTCCCCCGCAAAGGGGGGAAGCAGGGATCTGAGTCGTTCATAGCATCCCCAGGTTCATTGGTCATGGCTACGGCAAACTACGACGTCATCATCATCGGCGGCGGGATCAATGGCGCCGCGACTGCGGCCGCGGTCGCTGCTCGGGGCTATCGGACGCTCGTGCTTGAGCAGGACGACTTCGCCTCGGGCACGACATCCGCGTCGACCAAACTGATTCACGGCGGGCTGCGCTATCTCGAAACCGGAGACGCACGACTGGTTCACGAGTCGTTGCAGTCTCGCGAACGTCTGCTGCGCGAGCGACCGCATCTGGTGCGTCCGATGGGATTCATCTTGCCGGTCTATGAAGGCGATCCGCGACCCTCGTGGTACATCCGCTCCGGGCTCGCGCTGTACGATCTGTTGTCGCCGCGCAAGGTGTCCCCCTGGCACTCGTCATTCACGGAGCGGGAGCTGCAACGCTTCGAGCCTTCGATTTCGACCGATCGGCTCAAGGCTGCTTTTCTCTACCACGACGCTCAAGTCTGGTCGCCGGAACGGCTGACGCTGGAATATCTGGCGCAAGCTCGCGCATCGGGCGCCGACCTGCGCAACCATGCTGCGGTCGACTACATCATTGTCGACGGAAGTCGGGCAAAAGGCGTCGACTTCCACGATGTGCTGACCGGAAAACGTTCCACGGCGTCGGGACGGCTCGTGATCAATGCCGCCGGACCCTGGGTCGATGCCGTGCTCGACGCGACGGGGCGCTCGCTGCAACGGCGCATCGGCGGGACCAGAGGATCGCACCTGGTCGTGGATCTCGATGGACGTGGGCCGAAGCATGCAGTGCTGGCCAGTGCGAAGTCCGATGGCCGGCCGATGTTCGTCACGCCCTGGCTGGACCATCACATTATTGGCACCACTGATGTTCGCGACGACGACGATCCGTCGAACGTACGGGCGGCTGGTTGGGAAATCGACTATCTGATCGCTGAGGCGGCCCGCATTTTGCCCGGCCTGGGCATCGAGCATCGCAACGTGTTGTACGCCTATTCCGGGGTTCGACCGCTCGCGCGCGCCGGCGACGGCATCTTTGAGGGCGCCATTTCACGTCGGTCAATCGTGGCCGACCACGCATCGGAAGGCGTTGAGCGGCTCGTGTCGCTGGTCGGCGGCAAGCTCACGACTGCGGCCGACCTCGGACGCACTGTCGCCGAGACTGTTGCGCAACAAATCGGTCGTCCTCGGGCACGCGGAATCGCCGCACTGCCCGAAGTACCAACCAGTCGCGCGGTCTTCCTACCTCCTGAGACGCAAGAACATCTGCGGATGGTGTACGGCCCGCGAGCACCTGAGGTCGCGGCATATGCGGCCTCGGATGCCTCGCTGGGGGAACCGATTTCGTCACACCACCGGGACATCGGCGCGCAGGTGGCGTACGCAGTCGAACACGAAGGCGCCCGGACTGTTGCCGATGTACTCCTTCGGCGGACAGCGGTCGGCCTGACCAAGGATCTGGGTCGCAACGCAGCCGGTCCGACCGCCGCGATTATGGCTCGAAGCTTTGGCTGGTCGGATGAGGTACGGGATCAATCCGTC
Organism: Dehalococcoidia bacterium; assembly: GCA_963666795.2. Classification (GTDB taxonomy): domain Bacteria; phylum Chloroflexota; class Dehalococcoidia; order Bin125; family Bin125; genus Bin125. The sequence goes on from CAXXUV010000003.1 coordinate 104,159, forward strand.
CGAGACTATTTCGCCGAACTGCATCGGCGGTTTGTTGTTATGGATCGAGCTGGCTCGCAGGTCCCTGTCAGTCGCACTCATGCTGTAGAGGGCACGACTTAAGCAAGCAAACTCCCGGGTGTACGGAGACGTAACCATCGACAATGGGTCTTATGTGCTGATGCGTTATGTAATGTGACTTGAAGGATCAGTTCCGTTACACACTTCTTCTAACGGACATGAGCAATATCTTTCTAACTGGTTGACCAATGCGAAAGTTATTACGTCCAACATGAATTACCGACGTCTAACGAATCCTCTGGTGCTGTCCGTTCTCAGCATCGTGTCATTTCTCGCGAGTTTCATGCTGGTTGCTGGACGAGACGCGACTTCGCTGTCGGCCGCGGATGCTCCGGACGGTTCAGACAGAGTGTCAGAGTGTCGAGAGTGTCGAGAGTGTCGAGAGTGTCGAGTTGGCGCCGGACTCGCAGGCCGGCGTGTCGGCCGATCCGAGCCAGGTGCAGGAGTCCCTTACCGGAGCACATTGGTACTGGGGATACGGGCCGCCGAACGAGAACACGCTCAAGCCGAGCAACAGTACTCCAGTGGCCGATGACCTGTACCTGGACCTGAACGATGGATACGTGTACCGCCACGACGAGGTTGGCTGGGACTTGTCGCCGGTTGGATCGTTGCGCGGTGACGATGGGAAGTGTCCATGCCTGCCAGTGGTCGGTGTCGCTGAGGCGCAAGTTGACGAGGCGCAAGTGGACGAGGCGCAAGTGGACGAGGCGCAAGTGGACGAGGAAACCGATTCTGCGCTCGTTCGGTCAGCCGATGAACAACCAGCACAGATGGAACAGCCGCAAGAACGCGCGCCGGAGCCGCCGTGCCGGCGTCAAGCGGATCCGCGGCGCGCCTGTCCTGGAAGAGGCCAAGGGGAGGATCACGCCCGGAACGGAACGCATGGACAAAAGAAGTCTGACAGGACTGAGCCTTCAGTTGCTCAACCGCCGACGCGACAGGAAGCTTCGACCGGGGACATGGGTCCGACCGGTGACAAAGGACCAACCGGTGACAAAGGTTCCACCGGTGACAAAGGTTCCACCGGTGACAAAGGGCCCGAAGGTGACAAAGGTCCGACAGGCGACCAGGGACCGACCGGCAATCAGGGTGCTCCCGGACCACAAGGCCCTGGTGGGTCGGGAAGTTCCGGTGGCGTGGGGCCTCAGGGAGCGCAAGGCCCGCAAGGGGCTGCAGGCCCAGAAGGTCAGACCGGCCCGCAGGGTCGTGACGGAGCACAGGGTCCTGCCGGTCCGCAGGGTCTAACGGGTCCACAAGGACCTGCAGGGTCAGGAAGCTCTACTGGCACCGCGGGTCCGCAGGGGCCAGCTGGACCACAAGGCGCCCAGGGAACTCAGGGCGTCCAGGGGACACAGGGTGAACCGGGACCGGCGGGGGACATGGGTGAAGCAGGCGACCAGGGACCAACCGGTGATACGGGCGCGCAGGGTCCGCCAAGCGCGCAGGGTATGCAAGGCGACAAGGGTATGCAGGGCGACCAAGGCATGCCGGGCGAGCAAGGAGAAGAGGGCGAGCGAGGTTCACCAGGTTACCGAGGCTCAAAGGGACTTCCTGGCGACAAAGGTATGCAGGGCGACCAAGGACCAACCGGTGATACGGGCGCGCAGGGTCCGCCAGGCGACAAGGGTATGGAAGGCGACCAAGGCATGCCGGGCGAGCAAGGAGAAGAGGGCGAGCGAGGTCCAGCAGGCTACCGAGGCTCAAAGGGACTTCCTGGGTCGGGCAATCGTTGGTATTCCGGCGCAGGAACTCCGACAGTGACCGCTCCCACCGCCTACGGCAACGCGTTCCTCGAGGGGGACATGTATCTCGGTACCACTGCCCAGGACGTGTACATGTACGGGACCAGCGCCTGGAGTTGCTTGCTCAGCCTCGATGCCACCGCGTGTCCCACCTCGTAAGCCGAAGCGCATTGGTCAGGACTGAGAGGGAGCTGGCGACCATTGCCAGGGCGGCGGCGATTGGCTCGAACTGGCCCCGAGTTCCGAACAGCCAGGTCAGGCCTCCAGGGACTTCTCCTACAGCGTCGAAGATTGGCACTGCGAGACCTGCGGCGAGTGGGATGAGCAGGATGTTGTAGGAGAAGGCGAAGGCCAGGTTTTGTCTGATGACAGTTCGAGTTGCCCTCGCCAACAGGACTGCCTGGGCGGCGCGGCGGGGATCGGATTGCATCAACGCGACCTGCGCAGCCTCGAGCGCGATATCAGAGCCGGTCCGCATCGCCAGTCCGAGATCGGCCTGCGCCAGGGCTGGCGCATCGTTGACACCGTCTCCGACCATCGCCACTCGACGATGCTCAGATTGCAGCTCGGCTACGAGCGTTGCTTTCTCTGTGGGCAACGTGCCGGAGTGGAAATGCGTGATTCCTACTTCGGCAGCGATCGCCCTGACAACCGGCTCGGTGTCGCCACTGATCAGCACCGATTCCACTCCGCGTTCACGCAATAGCTGGACGGCGTCGCTCGCTCCGGGCTTGGCCTGGTCGCTGAGCCCAATCACTCCGATCAGCGCACCGTCGCGAGCGACGTAGACGGGCGTACCTACTGATTCTGCTTGATCGAAATCGATTGCGAGTTCGGAGAGCAATCGTGCGTTGCCAACGACGACGGTTCGCCCCTCAACCAGAGCGGAGGCGCCTCGTCCAGGGCGGCTGCGGAAGTTGTCCGCACTGTTGAGAGAGAGGCCAAGATCCTGGGCGTGGGCCACGATTGCCGCGGCTAGTGGATGCTCTGATTCTTGCTCGACCGTGGCCGCGAGACGCACGAGCTCCGCAGGTTCGACGCCGATCGGTTTGACGGATGACACTTCGTGTCGTCCACTGGTGAGCGTGCCTGTCTTATCCCAGACAACCGTGTCGATCTTGCCTGCCGATTCCAGCGCTGCGGCGTCGCGGAAGAGGATCCCGAGCCTCGCTGCTCGGCCGGAACCGGCGGCGACCGCTGCGGGAGTCGCGAGTCCGAGGGCGCAGGGGCAGGCCACGACGAGTACCGCGACGGCACTCACGACGGCTGACGTCCAGCTCGCGCCGTCACCGAACAGCGCCCAGGCGATGAAAGTGATGATGGCGATGGCGACAACCGTTGGGACGAAGACACCCGCAATCTGATCGGCAAGCCGTTGGATCGGCGCTTTCGAGGCTTGGGCGCGCTCGACGGTCGCAGTGATGCGAGCCAGCGCGGTTGCGGAACCGACCTGGGTCGCCTGATAGGTGAACGCGCCCTCGACATTGATCGTGCCGGCGAACACGACGCCGCCAGGCGCCTTTGCCACGGGAACGCTTTCACCAGTCAGCAAGGCCTCATCGACTGAACTCTCGCCACTGACCACGGCGCCATCGACGGCGATCTGTTCGCCGGGTCTCGCCCGGATGACGTCATCGACACGCACATCGACGGCTGGAATGTCGCGTTCTATTCCGTTCTCAACGATTCTGGCTGTCTGCGGAGCGAGTTCCAGCAACCGTGTCAGCGTCGCGGCCGCACGTAGCCGCACGCGCGCTTCCAGTGCTCGGCCCAGGCTGACGAATCCGACGATGATCAGGGCGGTGTCGAAGAAGACATCGCGGGACGCGTCGGCGCCTTCCAGCGCAGCGGGCGCCATTGCTGAGACCGTGCTGTAGCCCCACGCAGCGACGACGCCGAGGACTATCAAGGTGTCCATGTCCGTCGTGCGCCGGGCCGCAGCGCGACCGGCGTTCCTCAGCATCGGCCAGACGCCCCAGGCCAGTGTCGGTGTGGCGAGCACGAAGAGGATCGGGAAGAGCGTGTCTGGATTCCAGTTCAGGTCGCCCCAGCGGTTCGCCTGCATCGCGAAGAAGATGCCCCAGCCCACGATCAGCGCCGGAACGGCCCGCATCAGTTGGGGCCGAATCTCGCGAATGCCTGGCTGCCCAGCCTCGTCGCTCGACTCAACCAGCTCGTAGCCGGCGCCGGTGATTGCTGCGCTCAGGGCGGGTTGTTCGACGGGGCGATCAACTTCGATGATCGCTCGTCCGACGATGAAGTCGGCGGAGGCTTCGGACACGCCATCGACTTTGACCAGCGCCCGCTCGACGCGCCTGACACATGCGGCGCAATGCATGCCTTCGATACGTATGGTCTGGGTCTGACGTTCGGTCGCAGTGGTCATTGATTGCAGCATATGTCTCTGCCGATGCGGATAGCCTGAGCCCATGCCACGTGTCATGCTGTTGATTCCCACCGCTTCCTATCGTGCGCCCGACTTTATGTCGGCAGCCGACAAACTTGGTCTCGATGTGGTTGTTGCGTCGGATGTCGATCAACCGCTGGCCGACATGTACCCAGGCCGCTGGCTGACACTGCCGTATCACGACATTGAACGAGGCGCACAAGCCGTCGCGAGATTTGCCGACCGGTTTCCGCTCGACGCCGTGGTAGCTGTTGATGATCCGGGAACAGTCCTGGCTGCATATGCCAGCTCGGCACTGCAACTGACGGGTAACAGCCCGGAGTCAGTGATCGGCACGAGGGACAAGTCGGCGTTGCGCCGCGCATTGGACGCCCACGGCGTTCGCTCACCCTGGTGGCACGTCTACCGCTTCGACGATCCTTCCCCGGCCTCAGAGCTGGACTATCCCGTCGTGATCAAACCGCTGGGTCTCAATGGGTCTCGCGGTGTGATGCGAGCGAACGATCCCGCGTCGTTTGAACGTGCCCTGGTCCGATTGGGTCGGATGCTCAGGTCGAAGTCGGCGGCAGAGGAATGTGGTGATCTCGTCGACCGTTACCTCGTCGAAGGCTTTATTCCCGGCGTCGAGGTTGCGCTGGAAGGGTTGCTCAGAGACGGCGAACTGCACACGCTGGCGGTGTTTGACAAGCCCGATCCGCTTGACGGCCCGTTTTTCGAAGAGACCATCTACGTCACCCCATCGAGGCTGCCCGACGAAGATGTGCAAGAGGTTGTCGACACAGCACGTCGCTCGGCTGAGGCTCTGGGGTTGCGTGACGGTCCGATGCACGCGGAACTCAGACTGAACGAGGCCGGCGCGTGGCCCGTCGATGTGGCGGCTCGAACGATTGGCGGCCTCTGCGCACGGACACTCCGTTTTGGCGCCGGGATGTCGCTTGAGGAGATCGTCCTGCGACACGCAATCAACGCGCCGCTCGAGACGCTGAACCGAGAAGCGACGGCTGCCGGCGTGATGATGATGCCGATCGTGGGTCGGGGACGAATCCGAGCGATTCTCGGACTAGACGAGGCTGCGGCGACGCCGTTGGTCGAAGACATCGAGATGGAAGCCCGGGTCGGGGACTTTCTGGTACCGCTGCCCGAGGGCGCCAACTACCCGGGGTTCATTTTTGCTCGGGGTGACGATCCGGCTGAGGTGGAGTCGGCGCTGAGGGAGGCGTGGTCGAAGATCGAGTTTGTCCTGTGAACGAGGGTGGCCAGCAGGAGTTGCTCAACTGGGCCGAGGCGCTGGAAGAGCTGGAACTCAATCACTTGCTCGCCGAGGCGTAACAGACATTCGATTCAGATCAACGACCATATTCTGCGCTCGACTCAAGAATCGTTGCGATCGTTGGCTGGGCCATCGTTGGTGTTGGCACGCTACTCGTAGCCGGAAGCCGAGAATTCAATCAGTCAGGTCCGGGAATCGCCGCGATCTTCGTGATTGCGGGAGCTTCGCTTGTGGTGACTGCGGGCGTCTTCGCCTTGTGGCCGCGGGACTGGGCATACGGGGTTGACTTGCAGTGGTACCGCAAGTGGCAGAAACCATCGCTCCACGTCATGAAGGCGCGCGGACTCGCCGCGTTGCTGACTGGTGCGGAACTCAACAAGCGGGTAATACAACGAAGATCATGGGCGCTGCAAGTTGCCGCCGTAGGTCTGTTGATCGAGTTCGAAGCGCTGGTCGCGTCCCTAGTGTTGTCAGTACAAAGGGCCTAGAAGCTGCGCTTGGTGATGATCAGTGGAATGCCTGGCGGAGGATCAGTTGGCTTGCGGGATGGCTTGGCGTCGGCGGACGAAGTCTTCGAGTCTCGCTTTGGTTTCGATGGTCGTCTTCTCAGACCAGGCATCAGGGGCTCTCCACTTCTTGCTCCAATCAACTCAGGATACCGCTACCGCCTGCCTCTTGTTGTGGGGCGGAGCGTGGGATTAGCCGGTTGATCGCTCGCCTGAGGAGCATCTGTGGCGGCTTGGCGAAATAGATGGGAATCAGTGCTGCGTAGGTGAGGATCGCGACCAACGTCAGTGGGAGGTCGTAGGAGCCGGTGATGTCCTCCAGCACTCCGATCATCAAGGGTCCGAAACCGCTGGACAGTTGCGTGGCCATCGCAATCAGCCCGTAGACGGCGCCGAAGCTGACGTAGCCGAACACATCCGAGGTGAGCAGCGACTGCAACATGTAAACGTTGCCGATCGTGAAGCCGAAGATCAGGATTGAGACAAAAGTTGCTATCGGGTGCTCGATGTGAATCACAGCCAGTGCGGCGGTCCCCTGCACCAGGAACATGATCACGGTGAGGATGCGCAGGTCCACCTTGTCGGCGAAGAATCGGCCCACGATCAGGCGCGCGATGATACTGCCAACTGCCGTTAGCGAGAGTGTGGCGCCCGCTGCCGTGAGTGAGCCGAGGCGCTCCTCAAGGAACGCCACTTGATGCAGGATGAACCCGGTCTGGGCCAACAGCACAATGACGAAGCTGATCATGATCGCCCAGAACGGCGCCGTCCCCATTGCCTGCCTGATGGTCCATGTTCGAGTCTGATTCGCAGTTGACCTCGCGACGTTTGTGACCATTGCGGTCGTTCGTCTAAGACCGTCCTGGGGTAACCCCATTTGTCGAGGATCCCAGACAAGCACGAAGAGGACGATCGGGATTCCTACGATGAGAATCAGCCCACCCATCACGGGTGTGGCGATGCCCAAGCCGAAGTTTTCTATGAGTGTGGTGTTGAGGGGGGTCAGGACGGCGCCGCCGAGCGAGACGCCCGTCGATGACACGGCCATCGCCCAGGCGCGTCGATGCAGGAACCAGCGGGCCAAGGTCGCGTTGACCGCGACGCCGGCGCTCATGCCGGAGCCGATCGCGAGACAGATATAGGCGGCATAGAGCTGCCAGAGGCTGTTGACATGACCGATGCCGACGGAGGCGAGACCGATCAGGAGCAGTCCGGGGATCATCCAGCGGCGCGCGCCGTGTCGATCGATTTGCGGACCAATGATGGCAGACGAAAGTCCCGAGAACGCGAAGTACATGCCTGTTGCGAGCGAGACCTCGAAGTTGCTCCAGCCGTGAAGCTCTCGAAGCGGTCCCAGGTAGACCGCGAGACCGTAGTAGCCGACGCCGACGGAGACGAACAGCAGCGCGCCACAGGCGAAGACGATGGCCCAGCCGTAATAGAAGTTGGACGGCAGGAGGCGCGCCGCGAGTGGTCGATGCGGTGGGAGATTGAAGGAATCTGGAGAGGTCGGAGAGTTGGACAAAGCCGATTCAGAATACGACCGATCCCGCTCCACGCACTGTCTGATGCCTCACTAGACTGCCTCAGAATCATCGAGGACCACAACATCCAACAGTGAAGGACGAGGGGGATTGCCATGGCTGAGCGCCGGACCGGATGGGTTTTTCACGAGCTGTATATGTGGCACGACACCGGACGCACCAGGGCGATGGACCCTCAGTTGCGGCGCTGGATGCAGGCCTGGGAGCACTGGGAGAATCCCGACACCAAGCGGCGACTGAACAACCTGCTCGACGTCTCCGAGTTCTCGGACAACTTGGTACAACTCAAGCCGCGCTCGGCCAATCTTGAGCAGGTGCTGCGCTTCCACACTCCTGAATATGTCGACCGAGTGCGCGAGCTGTCGGCGGGCGACGGCGGGGACGCCGGCGAGGGCGCGCCATTCTCGCACGGCGGCTATGAGATCGCCTTGCTCGCGGCTGGTGGGACGATCACGGCTGTCGACGCGGTGCTCGACGGTGATGTCGATAATGCGTACGCGCTGACTCGTCCGCCGGGGCATCATGCGGAGCGAGACCGCGGGCGCGGATTCTGCATCTTTGGCAATGTTGCGATCGCGGCGATGCACGCGCTGGCGGAGCGTGGGATCGAGAAGGTGGCAACGCTCGACTGGGATGTCCACCACGGCAACGGCACGCAGCAGGCCTTCTACGACCGCAAGGACGTGCTGACGATGTCGATCCACCAGGATCAGTGGTATCCGCGCAACAGCGGCGCGATGGACGACCAGGGCGAGGCCGAGGGCGACGGGTACAACATCAATATCCCGCTGCCTCCTGGAAGTGGTCACGGCGCTTATGTCGAGACCATCCGGCAGGTCGTCGTGCCGGCGATGCATGCGTTCAAGCCTGATCTGATCCTGATCCCATCGGGATTCGACGGCAGCATGTACGACCCCTTGGGTCGGATGATGGCGTACTCGGAGACGTATCGGGAAATGACGCGTCTGTTGATGGAAGTTGCTGACGAGCATTGCTCCGGACGCCTGGTGATGAGCCATGAGGGCGGATACAGCCCGACGTATGTGCCGTTCTGTGGTCTGGCCGTCGTTGAGGAGATGAGTGGACTGCGGTCGATCGCCGGCGATCCGTTTGAGGACAACTCGGCGACGGCCGGTGGTCAGGATCTACAGCCGCATCAGCAGGCGGTGCTGGACGATGCGAAGCTGCTGGTCGATCGGTTGCGTCAGTTGGAGGGGATTTAGGCGGGCGCTGCCGACCGATCCAATTTCCGTCATTCCCGCGCTCCGCCGCGGGAATCTCGACGAGTCCTGCACCGACGGTCCGACCTGCGGATGCCTAGTCGCTCCCACAGTTCAGCCTGCGCTTGGGACTTCGTGCCGCGTGCAGCGAGATACCCGCGCCGGAGCACGGGTATGACGGAGGTGGTGAATAGGCACTCGGCAACTTCCACCACGATGAGACCCTTGCGTAGCTCCTTTTCTCCCCCCTTGCGGGGGAGATGCCGGAGGCAGAGGGGGGCTCCCCGTCTCGAGGCCCATCTGGTCGCTGGCGGCGGACCCTCCCTCTGTCACTCCGTGACATCTCCCCCCGCAAGGGGGGGAGAGGGGATTTGCGAGTTTTGCAAGGGTCTCCACGAGGGGGGAAGCGGGGAACGGAGTTGTATTGCGTGTTCCTAGAACTCAATCAGGCTGATCGGGCTGACCGATTGGTCGAGGCTGAGAGGGGCCAACTGGTCCCCGGTGGGCTCTGCTCAACAGAACCAGTCTTCGGTCAGGCCGGGCCGATGGGTGTGTGGCGCGGGCTCGTCGGGCCAAGGTTCGGCTCCGAGGGCTAGGCAGGCTACCTCTTTGATTTGGGCGAATGATGCTTGCTGCTCGGCCATTGAGGCGAGCTCCGACTGCAGCGCATCCATCCTCGGATCCTCATGTCGCCAGTTCCAGGTGAGGCCGTCCTGGTCGTAGTCAACCAGTGACCCCATCTCTTGCATCGGCGCAGCCAAGGGGGAGTCTGACGGAACGAGCAACCTGAGGCCGAGCTGTACTGGAGGCGTGACGTCAACCAACTGTCGTGTCTCGACGAACTGCAACAGGTCGAGGAAGTGCTGCGCCGATGTCCAGGGCGTGAACGGCAACCACGTTGGCCGAATCGCAATGCCCGCCGTTGCGGTCGATTGCAGGACGGTATCGAGGTCTGCGGCGCTATGGCCTTTGTCGAGGACAGACAGTAGGTGATCATCGACCGACTCAAACGCGGAGGTGATGAACGTCACGCTCAGCTTGGACAGCTCCGGTAGTAGCTGTTCGTGTTCGATGAGGTGCTCAACCTTGATTGTGGCGTCGAAGGTCATTGACGGGTGGCGACGGGCGCTTTCGCGGAGGAGATCGATGGCTTGTTCGGCTGCGTTGAAGAAGTCGGGGTCTCCGAATGTGATGTGCTCAGCGCCCTCATGGGCTTGTTGATCGATGTCGCTGAGTACGGTTTCGGCACCGTTGATTCTGAGCCGGCCGGCGTAGATCGGGGTCAGCGGACAGTGAGTGCAGCGATGGGCGCAGCCGCGCGTGGCCTCGACGTAGCCGGTGAGATGAGCGGCGCCGGTGGTGTCTCGGTAGCGAGCGTACTGGTCGATGGGCGGGAGAATCGAGCGTTCGGGCACGAGCCTTGGGAGGCGGTCGAAGATTGGAACACTGGGCGCTTGCTCGCCGTTTGCCAGCGCTACGAGTTGCAGGTCGGTGTCGCCGCTGAGTGCTCTGCCGAGACCGGTCTCCCGCAATGAATTTGCCGCGAGGCCGTAGAACACGATCTTGTCCGACGCGCCTTCCAGAGTCCGCGCGATCCTGACGCCCAGCCGCGCGGCGGTGTGCATTGGCGTTGAGATACCAACCAGGTCCGCGTCTGCTGCGAGTTCATTGAGGCGCTCGGCGGAGACCGATTCGACCGCGAGGTCGACCGCTCGCACTTGATGACCGGCGTCGATCAACGCGGCTGCGGGCATAGCGATGCCGAGCGGCTGATGGCCTTGCTCGTAGGTGGAGATCAGCAGGACGCGCGTCATCGGACGCTTCGCCCTATTCGCTTGTTGTGCTACTTCTTCGACGGCTGGTAGTACGGATTCTCGCCCGACTGGTGGTCGGTGACGTCGACCAGCTCTTCGATCTCGGGGAGCGCTTCCTTGACGGCGACTTCGATGCCCTGCTTGAGCGTGACGCCGGCCATGCCGCAGCCCTGGCAGCCGCCGCCCATTTCGATGTAGGCGCGCTTGCCTCTCAGCTCGAGCAACTGGACGTAGCCGCCGTGCGCGGCGATCTGGGGATTGATCTGTTCGTCGAAGATGCGCTGGATTTCCTGCGCCAATGAGTCGCGCCAGACGGGATTGGGGTTGTGAAACTCAAGGCCGGAGACGTTGGGGCCCTTGAACTCATAGTGGACGTTGGTGCCGCGCAGGTCTTCGATCCGTTCGCCCTCGACGAAGAGCAAAAAGTCGGGGAACTGCAGAGTGGCGTCGCCGGCGGGCTCGATGCCCTTCTCGACGATCGTCAGGACATGTTCAAAGCCCTCCGAGGTGCGACCGGTGATCTTCAGGCGCAAACCGGCGACCTCTTCCGGATAACCGGTCAAGACCTCGACTAGCTTCGATCGCGCCATATCCGAAAATGTGATGCCCAGTTCGCCTGCTTGCACGTTGGTAGTCATCTGAATCTCCCGTCCGAGTTTCGCTATCTAGCATAGCGTTCGTCAGACATATATACGAACAGGAGTGTGCTGTGGCCGTCGAACGAGTGATCGTCGAGAAGAACCTGGACATCCCCATGCGCGACGGCGTGATCCTGCGCGCGGACCTCTACCGACCGGCAGACGCCGATCAACCTGGGAATTCGGTGCCGGGGATTGTGACCCGGACGCCCTACGACAAGGAGATGTCGGGCGCCGGGCTGGTCGCGGTGATGCCGAGCGCGCTCAAGTTGGCCGAACGCGGGTACGCCGTGGTGGTTTGCGACACGCGCGGGCGGTATGCGTCTGAAGGTGAGTTCAAGCCGTTCCATCAGGAAGGCCCCGACGGCTACGACACGCTGGAATGGATTGCGGCGCAGCCCTGGTGCGACGGCAACACGGCAATCTATGGACCGTCGTATGTCGGCGCGACAACCATGCTGGCGGCGCGCGAGCGTCCGCCGTCGTTGCGTTGCGCGATTCCGATCATCACCGCCGATGACTACTACGACGGCTGGACCTATCAAGGTGGCGCGTTCCAGTTGGGATTCATTGGGCTGTGGGGCAGCGGTGTGGCGGCGACGGGGTATCTGCAGCAGAACCACACACGACCGACGGAGGCCGCCGCAGAATTGACCGAAGCGGTGATGGGCAATGGATTCCAGTTGCTGAGCAGCCGGCCGCTGAACGCGATGCCAGGCATCTCGCAGGATGGGGTGGCTGCCTACTGGCACGAGTGGCTGGAGCACGAGACTCGCGACGAATACTGGGAATCGGTTCGGCACTCGGCCGACTATTCGCGTTTCCAGGTGCCGATGCTGCATATTGGCGGCTGGTTCGACATTTTCGGAATCGGCACGGTGCGCAACTTCCGCGGCATCTCCGAGGAGGGTAATCCGGAGCAGCACCTGATCATGGGTCCGTGGGCGCACACCAACTACGACCGCTGGCTAGGCGAGCTGGAGTTTGGACCGACCGGAGCGGCTGCGGCTGCCAATGTGATCGCCGACATCAATGTGTTCCTGGACAAGCATCTCAAGGGCCGCGACCGGGAACTGCCGTCTGTCCGCTGGTTCCTGATGGGCGCGAACGAGTGGCGCACCGACGAGACGTGGCCGCCGCCGAATGCGGAGGAGCGGACGCTGCATCTCGGTTCCAACGGTGGTGGGAACATGCACTACGGCGACGGGCGTCTGACTGCTGAATGCCCGGAGGAGGACCTTCGCTGGGACGAGTTCATGTACACCGGCTACAAGCCGGCCATCACCAACGGCGGCTCGACATTGCAGGTTGCGGTCGGTATGCCCGGTCCGCGCGACCAGAGTCGTGCGGAGAGTCGTGACGATGTGCTCTGCTACACCAGTGATCCACTCACCGAAGCTGTTGACGCCGCTGGTCCGGTCGAGGTTGACATCTGGTTCTCCAGCGACCGACCCGACACCGACATCACGGCGAAGCTGGTCGATGTCGATCCGGAGGGGAAAGCGGTGTCGTTGGTCGACGGCATTATGCGGGCTCGGTTCCGCGAGGGATTCGACCGTGAGGTGTTCCTGACACCGGGCGAGGTGGTGAAGCTGACCGTCGACCTGGCGTCGCTCGGGCATCGATTCGATGTTGGACACCGACTTCGGCTGGAAGTGTCGAGCAGCAACTACCCTCGCTTCATGGCGAACTCGAACGACGGCGGTTCGGTCAACTCGGCGACCGAGATGCTGCCGGCGATCAACACGATTCGTCGCGGCGGGGAGTACCCGTCGGCGCTGAGAATGTACGTCCTGAACGACTAAGAGAGAGGTACACGACATGATCTACGAACTTCGCATCTACACCGCACACCCCGGCCAGATGGGCAACCTAATGAAGCGCTTCCGCGACCACACGATGGAGCTGTTCGAGCGCCACGGGATTCACAACGTGGGCTACTGGACGAACTCGGTCGGCGGCCGCTCGGACGAGCTCTGGTACATCGTCAGCTTCGAGAATCACGGTCAGCGCGAGGAGGCCTGGAAGAACTTCGGCGCCGACCCCGAGTGGGTGGCCGCCCGCGCCGCGTCGGAGGAAGCCGGCCCGCTGGTGCACCACATCGAGAATCGGATCCTGCAGCCGACCGAGTGGTCGCCGCTGAACTAGGCGAAATCGAAACCTCCCCCTCTGGGGGAGGCGCCGCTCAGCGGCGGAGGGGGCCCGCCGCACGCCAATGCCTCTTGGCAGGCGTACCGATGTCTCCTGGTAGTCGATACGCTGAACAGAGTCAGGAGGCCTGACATGGCGCTCAGGAATGCGCAGCCCGTCTCGTCGACGGACGAAATCCGCCGGCGCAAGGGGATGCCATTCGAAGAATTCTGCGCCAAGCACCCCTACTGGGAGTGGACCGAATCGCGGCTGGCGCGACGGATGATTGACTCGCAGGGCCGGGCCTGGGTACCGATGTGGAACCCTGATCCGGGAGTTGGCATCTGCTACGACCCAGAACTCACGCCCGAAGCCGAGGTCTATATCGCCGAGCTCTCGCGGAAGGCGCTTGAAGACGCGCTCGCGGGTAAAGGGACCTACCTGGACGAACTGGACGACTGGGACGACTAGGGCGGTGCGCTTCCGGGTCTCTTTGAGTGACGAGGCGCTTGCGCAGCGGGCCGTCTTGCCGCCTCATCCCAAGCGAAGCGTCAATCAGCTGCTTTTGGAGCTGGAGACAAATCCTTACGGTTCACATTCACTCCAATTGGAGCTGGAATCAGACGAAATCGTCTACCGAGTTCGAGAAGACGACTACCGCATTCTCTTCCGTCCCGTGCCTGGCAGGCGTGAAATCTCCGTCTTCCGCATCGCGCTCCGCCCTGTCGTGTACGAGGGATTCGAGCGACCATCGAGAAGCGACTGAGGCGCAATCCTGCGATCGCGCTTAGCCTCGATGGCGCAGCCGAGCCACCATGACTGGTGGGATGTCGGGCAGGTGATCCCAGCTCAGGCGATTCTTGGCGTCTCCGTCTCCTCCGTCGGTGATGGCGGGTTCTCGGAGGCCGTCGAGCACCCAGCCTCTGTCGAAGGCGGCTCCGAATAGTTCGGTCAGTGTTCGGTCGAAGTAGGGCTGGATGGCTGGTTGGCCGATGACGGCGACTCCGTGGTGCACACCTCTGTTGAGATAACCGGTGATGCGTACGCCCGACTCTTCGATGAAACGACCATCTGTGGTCTCGGTCCGCTCACGAAAGAGACGCACTCTCGGGCCCGGACCAAAGGCGGGGTGGAGGACAGAGAAGACGAACGGCGCGCCATCGGCGAGGGCCAGCGGGAGCATGTCGAAGAGTGGGGTGATCTCGGCGATGTCCATGAGCGCCATGTTGCAGACGGCCGCACCGAAGGGCGCGTCCTTCGCGCCGGCCAACGCTGCGAGTTGCCTGCGGTCGGTGGCGTCGAGCGTGATGAAGTTGAGGGGCATGCCCTCGGAGCGCTTCCGGGCGGCCTCAAGTTGCGCCTGCGAGCCGTCGGTGGCTGTGACCGACACACCCTTCTTTGCGAGCTGCCTGGCAAAATTGCCGTTACCGCAGGCGATTTCCAGCACCGATGTCGGTAGCGGATCCAATAGCTCGAGCGTGTTGGGAAAGACCAGGACTCGCTGCCAGTAGTTGCCCGCGTCACCCTGGGCGCTGTCCCAGAACTCGGCGTTCGTCTCCCAGGCGTCGAGTGATTCGGCATTGTGGTCGGGGTAGTCGACCATGGCTGCATCCGTCCGTTGTTACCGTATGCGAAGACTGCCGAGGCTATCACGACCGAATCTGGAGCGACGCTATGAGCGCACCGTTGCCCGTCATTGTGCAGGGGTTAGGACCTATCGGACTGCGAATCGCCGAGGCGGCGCTGAGTGACCCGTTCCTGGAAGTCGTTGGCGCAGTCGAGATCAATCCAGACATGGTCGGGCGACCGCTGTCGGAATTCATTGATGGCGCGCCGGAGATCATCATCCGGCAGGCGGTGGCGGCGGCTCGGGTTGATGCGCGCTCGGACGGCGGGATTCTGCTGCATTGCACCGGCTCGTACCTCGATCAGGTGTCGCCGCAGATTGAGGAGGCGCTGCGACAGGACTTGCATGTGGTCTCGACCTGTGAGGAGCTGGCGTTTGCTCAGGCGCGGCATCCTGAGATTGCGGCGGGATTGGACCTGCTGGCTCGACGGGCCGAGCGCACGGTCGTTGGAACCGGTGTGAATCCGGGATTCCTGATGGATGCGCTGCCGGCGTCGATGTCGGCGATTTCACACAGCATCAAGTCGGTCTCGGTGCGGCGGGTGCAGGATCCGTCGCGGCGGCGCATCCCGTTCCAGAAAAAGGTGGGGATGGGCATTTCGCTGGCTCAGTGGGAAGCGAAGCGCGACGCCGGGGGCTTCGGCCATGTGGGATTGGTGGAGTCGGCGCGGTTGTTGGCGTATGCGCTGGGCTGGAAGCTCATCGACTGGCAGCACGACATGGTTCCCTGTGAAGTTCAGGGTCAGGAGCTTGTGCAGGGCACGCTCGAGACGCTGGAGGGATCGACGTACGACGGGCATCGCGTGCGACTGCACTTTGAGGCGAATGCGGCGGTCGAGGAAGAATACGACGAGATTGTGGTCGATGGCACACCGCCTCTCAAGCTGCGATTCGAGGGTGGGGTCTTCGGCGATGACGCGACGGCGGCGGCGGTGTTGCGGGCGGCTCGGGTGATTCCTCATACGAGGCGTGGACTGATGACGGTGCTCGATTTGCCGCTGCGTTAAACTAGGTCAGCGGCGCCTGCCAGTTGAGCGCTCCCCCTCTGGGGGAGCTGGCGCGGAGCGCCTGAGGGGGGTCTTGCGAATCACCGGCGAACAGTGAGGCCGGCCCCCTCCGTCACTTCGTGGCGCCTCCCCCTTCGGGGGAGGTCTGATCCAAGGAAGCGGGTAGATCGCCATGGACTTCGATGACCGAGAGTTCCGCAATGCATTGGGGATGTTCCCGAGCGGCGTCACAGTCGTCACGACCGGAACCGAGCCGAACTTCGTTGGGATGACCGCGCAGTCGTTCTCGTCGCTGTCGCTCGATCCGCCGCTGGTGCTGGTCTGCGTCGACAAGAGCGCGAGCGTCTTGTCGCTGCTCAAGGAGACCGGCGCGTTCACGGTCAACATCCTGCCCGACACCGCGATGGACACGTCCAACTTCTTCGCCAGCAGCAAGCGTCCGGCGCCGCCGCATCAGTTCGACGATCATGAGCATGTGTTGGGTGTGACGGGGCAACCGCGGCTGGCGGCAGCGACGATAGTCTTCGATTGTGACATTCACTCCGTCATCGACGGCGGCGACCACGAGATCATCATCGGCGAGGTCAAGACCTTCGTGAAGCAGTCGGACGACGAGCCGATCCTGTTCTACGGCGGCAACTACCGCAAGATGGGTCCGCCCGATCCGTCGATGAGTTGGTAGTCCACGCGATGGATGACCGTCCGCTGCTCGCGACGGATCCGCCGTTACCGGCCGACGACTTTGTCCCTGCCCTCTGGGTACCTCTGACTCGGGCGTTACGTGCGCGGCGTCGGTTGCTGCAGATGGCGGAGTTGTTGCCTGGGCCGGTTTGGATCAAGGAGTCGGCCGCTCCGGCGTGGTCTCGACGCGACGTGTTGGCTCACTTGGCCGCGTCGGATCGGCGCTATCACGATGTCTTGATCATGGTGCTCAATGGGTCGCCGCTCGAGAGCTGGAAGCCCGATCCATCGATGCCGAGTCCTCAGCTCGATCTGGCGAATGCGCTCGGCGTCGAGCGGTATGTCGGCCGAGGAGTGGATGAGTTGGCCGAGCAGCTACAGGCTGGCGCTGAGAAGTCAACAATGCTGTTCGCGGCGCTGAGTACGGATCAGGTGATGATGCGGATGGGGTTTGCCGGCAACGCAATGTCGCTGTTGGAGGCCTGGTCGCTGCATGACAACGGTCACGCGGATGACATCATCAACGGTCCGACGATGATGCGGTCGCTGTAGGAGTCGCTATCGGGTCGCGCTTCGGCGGCGTTGGGTCGGCCCCTTGAGGGTGTCTTGGAAGGACAAGATTCGTCATTCCCGCGCTTCGTCGCGGGAATCTCGCCGAGTGCCGCACCGACGCGGGAACGGGAGGAACCGTGCCCGTTTCGATCGCCTCGCTGGCTCATGTCCCTCGTGCCGAGCGCATCGAGATACCCGCGGCGGAGCGCGGGTATGACGGAGATGGAGATAGCACGACCCTCATGACTTTCTCAGGCGCCGAGACTGGGAACTGGGCGATTAGCGACCGATACGCATGCGGGTTTCGAGGAGTCGCTCTGACCGGGCGGCGTCAACTCGATCGATGAAGCTGTCGACCAGCGCGTTGGCCAGCGAGTCGGCGCCCTGGGTCATGAGCATTTGCAGGATGCCCCGCTTGGGTCGGACGAGGGTGGTTCGCTTTTCGATGCCGGCGGCGTCTGCGGCCCACTCGACGGCGTCGGTGAGATCTCCCAGGCGGTCGACCAGACCCAGTCCGTGGGCCTCGGCTCCGGTGTGGATTTCTCCGGAGGCCAAGGTAGCGACTTGCTCGCGCGTGAGGTCGGGACGGCCTTCTGTGACGATGTCAACGAAGCGTTCGTAGACGGATGAGATAAGGGCGTCGAGTTTGGCGTCCTCCTCGGGCGTGCTGTCGCGGAAGAGTGAGCCCATGTCCTTGTATTCGCCGGCGGCGCGGGTACGCATCTTGACTCCGACGCGGTCCAGCGCTTCGGCGATCATCGGTGCGGTCCAGATCACACCGATTGAGCCGACGACCGAAGTCGGCAGGGCGAAGATTGGATTGGCCGCGCAGGCGATCATGTAGCCGCCGGAGGCCCCGACGCCTCGAATCGCTGCTGCGACGGGCTTCTTGTCGGAGAGTCGCTTGGCTGCGAGGTAGAGCGCCTCAGAGGCTGCTGCGCCGCCGCCGGGTGAATCGATGTCGAGCACGACGGCGGGATAGCGCGGGTTCTCGGCGATGCTGTTGAACGTCCGCGAGAGTTCGCGCGGGTTGATCCGGGCGCCGATTTGTCCAGCCACCTCGACAATGGCGACTCGCTGCGGGAAGAGGTACTGCTCAATGTCCATGTTTGTCAATCCGTTCGTCCCATTCGTCCTATTAGTCGGAGCGATTTCCTCAGTGTATGAGCGCAGCGGCTTTGTGCATCGTGCAGAGAGTCGGCGCGTTGACTGTGGAACCGACCCACGCGATGATCATTGACAGCAGCAGCTTGATTTGACGTTACGTCAGGGAGGCCACCGTGAGCGAAACCGCCGTTTGTCCGCTATCGGAATTGCGCCCCGGTGAAGTCACCGCCGCTGATGTTGACGGTACCCGAGTTTGCGTCGCCAATGTGCATGGCGAGATCTTCGCCGTCCAGGACAAGTGCCCGCATCTGTTTGCGCCGCTCTCGGTGGGCGAGCTGAAGAACGCGCACATCGTCTGTCCCTGGCACGACTCCGAGTTTGACATGCGGACGGGCAAGACGAAATCGTGGCTGCCCAACGGCATGTGGAACGTGATCCACAAGCTGATGCCGCCTCCGCCGGGATTCATCAAGAAGAAGATCGAGCCGGAGTCGATTCAGACGTTCAGGACGCGGGTGTCGGACGGGACGATCTTCGTCTCGGACGACTGAGCGCTACGGCAATCAGTCGCTGCGCTCTTGCAGCCGTCGCAGCTCGGCTTCCAACGCCGACGCTCGTGCCTCGGCTAGCTCAGCGCGCGTCTCGGCTTCCAGTCTCGCCGCGCGTTCGTCCTCGACTCCCGGGATCGGCTGGCCCGTTGCGGGGTCAATCCAGAGCAGCGCGCTGTCGTGCCAGCGCAGCGTCAGGTTGAGCACCTCGCTTTTGCCCTCGAACAGCCCAGGTTCGACCTCGACGATTGGGATCGGTTCGTATTGAGTACCAACCAGGCGGTCACCGGCCAGTTTGGCGTCATGCCATTCGCCGGTGTGATCGAAGCGCCAGTATTCGGGAATCCCCATAGCGGCGTACTCGACGCGCTTGTAGCCGACATCGCGTTCGGCGGTGCTCGGCGAAGCGACTTCGAGCACGAAGTCGGGCGGCTTACCTTGATCGGAGATCACGTAGCCGTTCTGCTCGTCGTACAGTTCCGGGTCTACGTCGAAGGCGACCATGAAATCGGGCAGCAGGAGTGGTCTTGATCCCGGAAAAGCGGCAATCCAGTGATCCGCCGCGAACAACGTCGTCTCGGGACGCCCATAGTGCAGCGCAAGGTTCGGCGGCACGCCAAGCCTGTAGACGTAGTCGTACGAGGTCACTTCGTCCAGTTCACGCTCCGGCGGTTCCGGCAATCGATATCGGACCGGTGTTGTTCCAGTTGGGGCATCTGAGGTAGTCATGTTGCTCTCGTCAGAAGTTTAAGTGTAGGACGTGCGAGCCGACCCCCTCACCCGCTTCGCGGGAGCTCCCCCTGCGAGAGACCGATGCGTAACTCCCCTTCTCCCCCCTTGCGGGGGAGATGCCGAAGGCAGAGGGGGTTCCCTATCGCAATGCCTAGCTGGTCGTCGTCGGCGACCCCCCCTCTGTCACTCCGTGACATCTCCCCCCGCAGGGGGGGAGAAGGGAACTGAGAGTTTTGCATCGGTCTCTGCGAGGGGGAGCAAAGAGATTCCAGCCAGCGCTCGATCTAGAAGCCCTTGAAGTTTGGCTCTCGCTTTTCGGCGAAGGCTTTGGGGCCCTCAACGGCGTCCTGAGTGGAGCGGGCGATGACCATGGCGTGGTCGGCCATTTCGAGGGACTCGTGCAGGCCGGTTTGGGCGGAGCGGTAGGCGAGACGCTTGATCATTTGGACTGAGACGGCCGGCATTCTGGCGATCTGCTCGGCTAATTCAAGCGTGGCGGGCAAGAGTTCGTCGTGCTCGACGACCTTACTCACGTAGCCCATCTGCAACGCCTCATCAGCGGTGAAGATCTTGCCGGTCCACATCAGCTCGAGCGCTTTGGACATGCCAACAATGCGGGGGAGATAGTAGCAGCCTCCGTCGCCGGGGATCAGGGCCATTCGCACGTAGGCCATGCCGAACTTGGCTCGGTCGGAGGCGATGCGCAAGTCGGCCATTGAGGCCATGTCCATGCCCGCGCCGACGGCTGCGCCGTTGACGGCGGCGATGTACGGCTTCTCGCAGTTGAAGAGAGCTCGCGGGACGCGCTGGACTGAGTTTCGCAGCGAGTTGCGGTTGGCAGCGGGCGCGTTGGGGTCGCCGCCGAGCACGTCGGCGCCGGCTCGTTCGCGGCTGACATCGGCGCCGGAGCAGAAGCCGCGACCTTCGCCGGTGACGATGATCACGCGGACGTCCTGATCGACCGAGGCGCGAGTGATCGACTCCTGCCAGGCGTTGAGCATGTCGTTGGAGAAGGCGTTCAGCTTCTCGGGGCGGTTGAGGGTGATCACGGCGATGTGATCCTGGACGTCGTAGAGCAGTTCTTCGGTCATAGCTGGAGTTCCTGCGATTTCTTGGTCGGGGTTGTTCGGATTTTTTCGGTTCTGTTCGGTTCTGGGGCTAATTCATCCGCATCCCGCCGTCGACGTTCAGCGATTGTCCGGTGATGTTCTTGGCGTCGTCGGAGGCGAAGAAGACGGCGGCCTTACCGATGTCCTCGGGTTTTTGTTCACGGCCGAGGGGCATGTTGCTCGCGATTACTGCCTCGAACCGCTCGCGTCGATCGACGACTTCCTCGGTGTGGTCGCCGGCGAACATGCCTTCGATCTGGCGCCAGAGGTCGGTCCAGAGCAGGCCGGGGCAGATCGCGTTGACGTTGATGTTGGAGGGGCCGAGTTCGGCGGCCTGGGACTGAGTGATGCTGATCGCGCCGGCCTTGGAGGCGGAGTAGGAGGCCATCCCGCCGCCGAGGCGACCGGCGATCGAGGCGATGTTGACGATCTTGCCGCCGCCCTGCTCCTTGAAGTGGGGCGCCACGGCCGACGTAACCTTCCAGATCCCCTTGAGGTTGACCTCGTAGCAGCGATCCCAGTCGGCCTCGGTCTCGTCCTGGCCGAAGTTGTCGGGCGGGACGCCGGCGTTGTTCACGAGAATGTCGATGTGGCCCATCTGCTCCAGCGCCGATGCGACTTGCGAGGCGATGGAATCCTCGTTGGTGACGTCCATCTCCAAGGCGATTGCGGTGACGCCATAGCGATTCTGTAGCTCGCCGGCGGTTTGGTAGGCCGCGTCGATCAGCAGGTCGCAGATGACGATGTCCGCGCCCTCTTTGGCCAATTCGGTGGCGATGCCTTTGCCGATGCCTCGCGCTGCGCCGGTCACCAATGCAACTTTTCCGTCCAGTCGTGCCATGGAGTCCATTCCTTATCAAACGCGTTGGGCGCGCTCAGAGCGCGCCTTCGTCGTGCTTTTGTGGGGCAGTTCGGCTAGCGATCAGGTTAGCGGCCAGTCGCTTCAGGGGCGTGCGATGTACTTTGGCCAACAGGATCAACAGTGCCAGGGTGAGCGCATTGCCCGCGGCGATGGCGATCAGTACCGGCCGGTAGTTGTCGTCAACCGCGTCAAGCAGGAGGCCGGCGGCGAAGGGGCCGATCGCCAGCGCGACGTTGCCCATTGACGTCTGCATCGCCATCAACGTGCCTAGGCGTCGCAGACCGAATACGTCGGCGGAGATCAATCCCTGTAGCGGCATGGCCTGTCCCCAGACCAGTCCGGCGATGATCGCGGATACGTAGATCCAGTACACCGAACCGGCTGAGAGCAGAGCCAGCGTTCCCAGCAGCATCACCGCGTAGCCGACACCGAGCGCAGGCCGGAGTCCAAGCACGGACGCCATCGGACCAATCAGGGCGCGACCGGGCAGCGAGAGAAAGCCGCGCAGACCGGTCAAGGAGGCGCCGGCAGTGAGCGAGAGTCCGGCGGCTGTTGCGGCGGGGACGAAGTGGTTGAGCAGCGCTCCCAGCGCGAACGAACTGGAGAGGACCATGACCAGCATCACTTGCACCTCGCGTGAGCGCAGCGCCTCGCGAATGCTGGAATAGCCGTACTGATCGGCGGGAGCGCCGAGTGTGTGTGAGCTGGTCGTCTGCGCCGGTGTCTGCGGCGGCGGCAGCGGGGGCAGACGGCGAACCGTCAGGACGCCGGGCAATCCCAATACTGCGGCGAGCACCAGCAGCGCTCGTACGGCCCAACGCCAGCCGAACTCCTCGGTGAGTAGTCCGGTGAGGGGCAGAAAGACGACGGAGGAGAACCCGCCCGTCGTGACCAGGACGGTCATCGCGGCGGTCTGTCGCTGGGGGAAGAGCCGGGCCACGATCGGCATCGTCACGTTGTAGAACAGGCCCGCGATCGTGATCGCGCCGCCCAGACTCCAGAGAATGATGAAGAGCCAGACCTGATCGGCGTAGGAAGCGGCGATCAGGAGGACGGTGCCGGCGATCAGCCCGGTCCAGAGCACGGGTCGCGGGCCGAAGGCGTCGAGGATACGTCCGGAGACCAACGATCCGGCCGCGCCGAGCAGATAGGAGCCCATGAAGGCCGCATTGACGGCGGCGGAGGACCAGCCCTCCTCGTCCTGCATTGCGCCCGTGATCGCGCCGAATCCGTAGAGGACGAGGCCGTAGGCGCCGACGGTGAGGAGGCCGAGCAGGATGGCCGGCCGCCACGTCTTGAGCCAGCTAATGATCGCGCTCGGAGGTGGAGGCTTCATCGACGCAGGTTAGGTGGTGCGTCGTTGGACGCGGGGTAGGAATCCTCTGAATGACTCCCGTCGGTGGCCGATCGGGGACCCCCTTCAGCCTACGGCAGCTTCCCCCGCGAGGAGACCTTTGCAAAACTCTCAGTTCCCATCTCCCCCCCTTGCGGGGGGAGATGTCACGGAGTGACAGAGGGGGGTCCGCCGCCAGCGATCAGATAGGCCTTGAGATAGGGAGCCCCCCTCTGCCTACGGCAGCTTCCCCCGCGAGGAGACCTTTGCAAAACTCTCAGATCCCCTCTCCCCCCCTTGCGGGGGGAGATGTCACGGAGTGACAGAGGGGGGGTCCGCCGCCAGCGATCAGATAGGCCTTGGGAAAGGGAGCCCCCCCTTGCCTACGGCATCTCCCCCGCAAGGGGGGAGAAGGGAACTTACGCAAAAGTCTCCGCGAGGGGGGAAGCAGGGATCGGCGTTCTTAGGTGGTGCGTCGTTGGACGCAGGGTAGGCTGCGGCTATGCCAGCGCAGTCTTCATCGCATTCAGTGACGGTCGAGCGACAGCGCTTGCGTTTCGCGGCTGGACATTTTGCGACCTTCGCCGAGGAGCTGGAACCGATCCACGGTCACAACTACGACGTATTAGTGGAAGTGGTCGGGCCGCTGACTGACGAGTCGTGGGTGATCGATTTCTCGCTGCTCAAGCGGCTGACGCGTGAGGTCTGCGAGACGCTCGATCACAAGTTCCTGCTACAGATGGACTCGCGCTCGCTGACGATCAGCGACGACGACACTCACTACATCGTGCAGTATCGAGAGGAGCATCCGTATCGGTTGCCGAAGCGCGATGTCGCGGCGCTGCCGATCGACAACAGCACGGCGGAGCGGTTGTCTCAGTACATCGCGGGCGAGGTGATCGCGTCGTTGGAAGTTGCTGGTCCTGCGGGACTGGCGCGACTGCGCGTCGGCGTGGAGGAAATGCCCGGTCAAGCGGCTTGGTTTGAAACTGATCTCTGATGGCTGGCGAGTCAGACAAGACGGTTGTGTTGGTGCTGTACGACTCGCAAGGGCTGGTCGCGGAATTGGCCGGTTCGATTGTCGAAGGCGCGGCGTCGGTGGATGGGATTGAGGTCTGGGATCGGCCCCTGGACGTCGCCGACAAGGAGGAGCTGGTCAAGTGCGACGCGATCATCCTGGGTAGTCCCAACTGGACGGGGATCACTGGTCGGTTGAAGCATTGGTGGGACTACACAGGCGACCTATGGGAGACGGGCGAGCTCGCGGACAAGCCGGCGGCAGCGTTCAGCGCTGGTTGGAGTCCGTCGGGCGGACTTGAGGCGACGCTGATGCAGTTGGTGCACCTCTTGATTGGGCATGGGATGCTGATCGTGGGGTTGCCGTGGACATCGACGATGAACTATTCAGGCAGTTACTACGGCGCGACTGCGGTGCGGAAGGTGACGGACCTGGATCGGGAGCAGGCGCGTAAACTGGGCGTTCGGGTGTCGGAGTATGCTCTGCGGTTGCGTGAGGTTGACGATTAGTGCCTGAGTCATACGACCCGCGGGAGTTGCTCGGCGTCGCGGTTGGCGCGTCGGCCGATGAGCTGCGTAAGGCGTTTCGGCGGAAGGCGAAGACGGTGCATCCCGACGTGTCGGACGCGCCCGATGCCGCTGAACAGTTCGCCCGGCTCAAGGCGTCGTATGACCTGCTGCTGGAACGTTTGAAGGATCCGAATGCACCGACGCCGGAGATGCTGTATCGGCCGGCGCCGGAGGTCGATGCCGATCAGCAGGAGCGAATTCTCCAGTCGTATCGGCGGCGGCGTGAGGCCGAGCAGAAGCGTCGGTCACGGCGTCGGGCGACGGTGAGTGGCCAGGCGCGCCGAGCCGAGCGTGAGAACGAGCGATTCCGGGCGGAGATGGCTCGCCGGCGGGCCGCCCTGGAAGAAGAGCAGCAGGAAGACGCGAAACGGGAGCATGAGACGCGTGAGGAAGAGGAGCGGCAGCAGCGACTGGAGCAAGAGCGCGCGAAGCAGGCCGAACTCAAGCGGGCGGAAGAGGAGCGTCAAGAACGGCTCGAACGCGAGAAGCAGGAACGGCTGGAACGGGAACTGGTGGAACACGAGCGTCGAGCGATGCGACAGCAGTTGTTGGCTGAACGGGAACGCGAGGAACGGATCAGACGCGAAGAGCAGGAGCGCGAACAACGCGAACCGCAGATTGGCGACTCGCCTCTGTACTGCGCCTGGAAAGCGTGTGGCGCGTCTCGCGGACTCTCTTCACCGGTGTCGACGCCGTTGGGTCAGCGTAGATTCTGCAAGAAGCACTACGGCGACTACATCCAGTTCCGGAGGGATGCGCAGCGCAACACGTCATCGGCGGGACGCTCCGGTGGCGAGCGGCGCGCGAGGTAGACTCGCACTCGCATTCTTACTCACACTGTTGGGTCCGTCGGGTCTAGGAATGCTCTGAATAACTGCCGCCGGTGGCCGCTCGGGGACACCCTTCAGCCTTCGGCAGCTTCCCCCGCGAGGGGGGGAGCGAGGATCGGAGTTGTTCAGAGCATTCCCAGCGGCTGGACCATGAGTTGGTCAAGGAGTTGAACGTGGCTGACTACGAGAACGTGCTCGTCGAAGTCGACGGTGCGGTGGCGACGATCACGCTCAATCGACCGGAGAAACTGAATGCGCTCTCGGAAGCGCTGCGCAACGACCTTGCGGCGGCGCTGCGGGAGCTGAATCCCGGCGACGCCGTGCGGGTGATTCGGATTAAGGCGGCGGGACGCGCGTTCTGTGCGGGCTACGACATCACACCTAACGACAACGACAACGACTTCAGCTTTGTTCCAAGCCGGCGGAGGGGCGATCAGGCCTGGGAGCTGGGCGAGTCGATGGCGGCGCTCAACCGCGAGCAACTGAGGGATTCGATCGATCGCTGGCTGTGGATCTGGTCGTATCGCAAACCGATCATCGCCCAGGTACCGCTGGACGGGCTGACCGTACACAAGCACTCGACCAATCGCTGGTTTGAGCTGATGGGGCTGCGGATGTCGGCGATCGAGGGCGCCGAGTTCAACGCGATCTTCGCCGAAGCGCCGACAATCGCGGAGTTCGGCAAGATCTCGCGGTCAAAGGGGCTCAAGGCGGCCTTAGAATGGCGCGACGATCCGTTTGGTGATGGTCGCGGAGCGGTTCGGCGGGAGGTCTGACTCCGTGCGGATGCGAACACTGCTATCGGCGATACTCGTTGCGCTTTCTGGGACCCTCTTGCTCACGCTGACCACATCCGCCGATGGACTGCGCGAGACGGAGACGTTGCACTTGGAACCCGGCAGCCATTTGGTCCGTTGGCTTGGAGCGGACGAGGTTTCACTAGGGAACGCCGTCGGCAGCATCCAGGACAAATTGGCCGGAATCGCCATCTGCTGCGCAGAAGACGGCGCATGGCGCGCCTATCGTTCTAACACTCTGAACGCGGATGCCGCAGTCATTAACTACGGCGACTGGCTTGCCCTGTATGTGCTCAAAGACGTCGAATGGGAGCGACCAATTGAACCCGCCGGTGCTGTCAACTTCTCTGATGCCGTCGCGACCGAAGATCGTCACAAGACCCTTGCCGAGATTCGCGATTTTGAACGCTTGTTGGCCGATCGATACGCTTTCCTTCCACAGCGGTATCAGATCTATGTCGGCGAGCAAGCTGCAGACCTCCATGATCTGCTGTTGGCACATGGCAGACGACCGTATTTCGAACCGAATTGGCGAGGGTGTCCAGGGGGTCCAGCTGACATCTTGCTCAAGCCTGACTGTTACGATGTACCGGGAAGCGTCGTAGCGATGGCTGCCATGGGCGCCATTCTCGGCTTTGGCGGACCCGGCTGGACTAGCCTCAGTTCCGACCTCCGCTTAGGACTAATCAACCAAATCGGGGTTGAGGCAGAATCTGACGAAAAAGCGCTTGCTGAACGCACGACCTACCACCACAACCTCGACTACCTGATCAACACAGCGCGAACACGCGAACACGCTCCGACTACGCGAAGTTTCAACCGTGAATTTGTCGCGTGGCTTGCGGAACGATTCGGAGAACCAAGCCTATTCGACTACTTTGCAGCCCTGAAGCAGACAGGGGGAGCCGAAGATGCAGTTGAGCGTGCATTCGGCCTATCCCGCGCTCAATTGGATCTGGATTGGAGCGCATACGCGCAAGGCTTTTGGCTACCCGAAACGGTCTCCGGAAACGCTCTGATTCTAACTACTCCCTCTTCAAGAGAACGTTCGGCGCAGATACACGAGACGATTGCATCGGTGGACAGCTGGTTCGTTTCCCGATTCGGATTCGATTCAGACACCGCGATTTGGCTTGTCGAGTTCGAGCATTCCAGAATTGACCTTTCTCAGGGTTGTGGTTGCGGGAAGTACAGTGGTGGCTTGACGCAAATATACAACGCCTGCGTTGAAGATCCTGCGGTCTATGCGCATGAGTACTTCCATCACCTACAAGGAGAACTCATTGGCGCCGAGACTACAGAAGTGTTCCCTCGTTGGATTACCGAAGGCTTCGCAAACATGGCTGATGTTATGTTCGACAACGATCATGGGAATCGGCCATATCTCGACTCCCGAAACTATTGGACTGACTATGCAGATCGAGTCGAAACAGCCCTTTCGGATCCACCTGCCATAGCTTACGAAGGTTACGAAGGCGAGCTGTCGGCGTACATCCTAGGAGCGTTGGCGGCTGAGTGGTTAACGGCATCAACTGAAGGCGTAAGCATGGATGACTTTTTCCGGTATGTCGGTAAGAACGCGTTTCACCCCGACGACTCTCCTGAGCACCTAGCCGCTGTCGGCGAGCGCTCGTTCTCCGAGTTTTGGGGCCTTCCCATGGATGAGTTCTACGAGCACTTCGCCTGTTGGCGAGCACGCGGGTTTCCGGTCGAAGAAGCCGGAAATCCGTGCCTTGCGCGTTGATCAGGCAGTTTCGCCCGCGCCTCCTGCTGAGCGTTCAAGTTGTGCCAACCAAATGATGGGTGAGAGTCCTACTGTCCGAACTCGATTAGGGCGGCGAGTACCATGCGATCACTCAATGATGGGAGTCTGAAATCATGACTGACTACGAAAACGTCCTCGTCGATGTCGACGGCCCGGTGGCGACAATCACGCTGAATCGGCCGGAGAAGCTGAATGCGATCTCTGGGGCACTGCGTGATGACCTTGAGGCGGCGCTGCGTGAGCTGAATCCGGGCGACGCCGTACGGGTGATTCGGCTCAAGGGGGCGGGACGCGCGTTTTGCGCCGGCTACGACCTGACGCCGGGCGCGGGGGCAATGAACTGGCGAGTGAACCAGCGGACCGGCGATCAGGCCTGGGAGCTGGGTGAGTCGCGAATCGCTCTGGACCGTGAGAATCTTCGCGTTTCGGTGGACCGCTGGATGTGGATGTGGTCGTATCGCAAGCCGATTATTGCCCAGGTGCACGGCTGGTGCCTGGCCGGCGGCGGTGAGATGATCGGCGCCTGCGACATTGTGTTCGCGACCCAGGCTGCTCGATTCGGCCATCCCGCAGGTCGGGCAATTGGTATCCCGCCGACGCTGGGATTGTGGCCTGCCAAGATCGGGATGCTGAAGACCAAGGAACTGTTGTTCAGCGGCGACACCGTGGACGGGATCGAGGCCGAACGGATCGGCATGATCAATCGGGCCTATCCCGAGGAAGCGCTCGACGAGGAGACGATGGCCTTTTGCCAGCGCATCGCCCAGGTGCCGCTGGACGGCCTGACCGTGCACAAGCACGCGACCAACCGCTGGTTCGAGCTGATGGGCCTGCGCACGGCCGCCTCCGAGGGCGCCGACTTCGATGCGATCTGGCACGAGGCGCCGACGATCGATGAGTTCATCAAGATCGGGCGTGAGAAAGGCCTCAAGGTCGCGCTGGAGTGGCGCGACGATCCGTTCGGCGACGGTCGCGGCGCGCTGCGGCGTCGGACGTAGTCGTCGATGCGACTGCTACCAATTGCGTCAACGGCGCAAGTCCGAGGTTATTCGCTGCGCGTTTGGGAATGGCCGGCATCTGGCGATCCCGCGCGGACGGCCGTGCTGGTCCACGCGACCGGATTTCATGCTCGGACGTGGGATGCGGTTGTTCGGCTGCTGCCAGAGGACTGGCGCGTGTTTGCGCTCGATATGCGCGGGCATGGCGCGTCGCAGTCGCCGCCGGACAAAGCGGGCGCTGACTGGCGCGAGATGGCCGCCGACCTCAATGCGTGGTTGGCTCAGCGTGATCTGACGGATGTCGTCGCTGCCGGTCACTCGATGGGCGGCTGCATCTGCGTGCTTGCAGCAGCCACCGGCAGGCGGATTGAATCGCTGGCGCTGGTTGATCCTGTGTTGTTCAATCCTCGAGGACCGATGCCGCCGATGCCTCCCGACGGGCTGGCTGTGGCCGCTCGAAAGCGACGGCGGATCTGGGGTAGTCCGAGGGAGATGTCGGAGTCGCTGACGGGTCGCGGCGCGTTCACCCATTGGCCGCGCGAGGCGGTCGAACGTTATGTCCGATACGGGCTGAATCCGACCGGCCGGCTCGGTGAGTGGCAACTGGCCTGTGACCCGGAAGTGGAAGCATGGTGCTTCGAGCATGCGGCGACGGTCGATCCCTGGCCGGAGATGGCTCAGGCGTCGCAGCCGACGCTGATTCTCAGGGCCGGCGAGATGCAGGGCCACGGATCGCCAACGGGTCAGAACGCCGTTGAGGTGTTTCCCAACGCGTTCGAGACCGTGATTGAGGACTCGGACCACTTCATCCCGATGCGTCGTCCCGACGCGGTGGCTGAGGCGATGATCACGGTGGCGACAGATTGCTCAGCAGAAACTCAGGGCTGAAGCCCGACTCGCCCTCGCGGATGTTGGGCGCGAGTTCTCGGAGCAGCACGTCGCGGGCGGTCTCGTAGGCGGACCGGTCCCACTGATAGGTCGCTGACAGCACGGTTGCCGATTCACCGGTTCCGGCCCGGAAGTGGCCCTTGGTTGGCGCGAACGATTCGGTGACGAACCGCGTAGCTCCGGTGGCAGCGACCTGCTTGGCGAACGCCTTCGCGTCGGCGATGGGCAGCAGCGGGGTCATCGTGATGGCGACGGGGATGCCTGCCTCGGCGACGCTGACGGCGGCATCCAAGCGATCTGGGATAGGCGGGTTGCGCGGTTCGAAGGCTTTGCGGATATCGTCGGAGTCGGTGGTGATACTGAAGTTGACGCAGACTTCGGAAAACTGGCTGAGCAGGTCGATGTCGCGGGTGACCAGGGGACTTCGAGTCTGCACGACGAGCTTTGCGCCCTTGTCGGCGAGGATTGGCAGCAGTGAACGAGTGAGCTTGAGGTGTTGCTCGATCGGTTGGTAGGGGTCGGTCGCGCTGCTCATGTAGATGGTCTTGCCCTCAAGCGAGCGGCGCATTCGTGTGAGCTTGAGGGCGGCGTTTTGCTTCACTCGGACCCAATCGCCCCAGGATTCCTGTTTGTCGAAGGGGGCGAAGAAGGCGGCGTAGCAGTATGAGCAGCCGAAGGCGCATCCGACGTAGGGGTTGAGCGAGTAGTCGTAGCTGCGGAGGTAGCCGGCGCCGGGGGTGAGGATTTGGGGGGCGTCGTAGGACTGGATGGTGATTGGCATCTCTGCTTCCGAGGACCGTTTCCGTCTCGCGGAGCGACTGAAGAGAGGGCTCGCCATGCTGAGGGACCCCCTTCAGCCTCCTCCCACAGCGACCGGCAGCTTCCCCCGCAAGGGGGGCGAAGAGGACTTATGCAAAGGTCTCCGCAAGGGGGGAAGCGGGGATCGGAGTTGCTTAGAGAATTCCTAGTCGAATGCGCCCGAGACGAGGTGCTCGACGTATTCCTCGTCCGACATTCCCACGATGTCCTTGTAGACGGACTCATTGTCCTCACCGAGGAGCGGCGCGGCTTTGGTCAGTTCGGCGGGGGTTTCGGAGAGGCGGAATGAGGGGCCGTCGTAGGCTCGGTGGCCCATGGTTGGGTGATCGAGCATCCAGAAGTGCCCTCGGTGGGCGAGTTGTGGGTCGCTGCGCAGATCCTCGGGTGTCTGCACGACACCGGCCGGTACGCCGGCCGATTGCAGGCGCTGCATCAGTTCTTCGGCTTGCTGCGTGCGTGTCCAGGCGGCGATTTCGTCTTTGAGCGCTTCGGCCTCAAGCGATTCCCATCCCGGCTGACCGGCGACTTCTGCCAGCGCGGCCAGCTCGACATTGGATGTGACAGTGATTGCAATCCAGCGGTCATCATCGTCGCCGCGGGCGTCGCATTGCCAGGTGCCGTAGATTTCGTGGTCGGGATGTCCAGCGCCGAGCGCCTGCTGCTCTCGTC
Organism: Dehalococcoidia bacterium; assembly: GCA_963666795.2. Taxonomy (GTDB): domain Bacteria; phylum Chloroflexota; class Dehalococcoidia; order Bin125; family Bin125; genus Bin125. The sequence goes on from CAXXUV010000003.1 coordinate 135,404, forward strand.
CGTTGACGCTGTAGTCGAGCATCATCGTCTCGGTGGCGTGAATTGCGGCTTCCATTTGACCGAAGTCGATGTTCTGGCCTTCGCCGGTGCGCTGCCGGTGGTCGAGCGCAGCAATCAGGGCGGTCGCGGCAAAATGGGGGACGAGGAAGTCCGTGTAGGCGACTCCGGTGCCGATCGGTTCCTCGCCGGGATAGGCGGTGAGATGCGAGATGCCGGCGGCCGCCTGCAGGACGTGTCCGTAGCCTTGCCACATCGACCAGGGACCGGTGAGGCCGTACATCGGCATCGAAATCATGATCAGGTCGGGGCGGATTTCGCAGAGGTCCTTGTAGGTCATGCCCCAGGCGCGCATCGCTTTAGGCGTGAAGGACTCGGTCACGATGTCGCAGTGTTCGACGATTCGTTTGGCGATCTTGACGCCGTCGGGATGCTGCAGATTGAGTGAGACGCACTTCTTGGACGAGTTGAAGTCGGCGTAGTAGCCGCTGTTGTCGAGACCGGGGGTGTCATCAACAAACGGCGGCGCGCGACGCAGCGGCTCGGGGCGGATCGACGACTCGATGCGGATCACCTCCGCGCCGTGGTCGGCGAGATATTTGGAGACCAGCGGTCCGACGCCGACCCAGGCGAAGTCGGCGACGCGAATGCCTTCAAAGACTTTGTCGGTCGTCGATTCGGTTGCTTGAGTGGTCATGTTTCGGTCCTAGATGATCGCGTCCGCCGCGAGCTGCGAAATCTCGTCGTCCGACAGACCCAGCAGATTGCCGTAGACGTAGTCGTTGTGCTCGCCGATGTGCGGCGCTCGATGCCTGACGGAGAGTGGGGTCTTGCTCAGTTTGGCCCAGGGTCCGGGGTATTGGAGGTGGCCCTCCTCGTGCTCCACATCGACCCAGTAGTCGCGGGCGGCGAGGTGTTCGTTCTCGATCAGGTCGCGCGGCGTGTGGACGATGCCCCAGCCGTTGCGGATCTGCTGCGCTTCGGCCACGAGCTGGGCTCGGGTGAATTTCTTGCAGAAGGCCACGAGGACTTCGTTCAGGTACTCGCCGTCATCGCCGGATGGCGGAATCAGCAGGCCCTGGGTGGCGTCGACCTTGGTCAGCCATTCGTCCGATGTCAGGTCGCCGGCCATCCCGTGATGGTCAAGCCAGTCAACCGTTTGCCGCGCCGTCAGACCGAATAGTCCGCCGTATGAGAGCGTGGCCACGTAGCCGTCGGCGGCTTCGTAGACGTACTGACCTGACTTGTAGCCGCCAATCTGGCGGCCGTTGCCGGGTCGTCCGTTGTTGATCCCGCGAATGTCCCAGGTCGGCGAGGCGTTGTCGTGAGTGAAGGTGACGGCCTCCTGCATCGACTGGTCGACGTGCTGTCCGCGTCCCGACTTGGTGCGCTGATAGTGGGCGATCATCGTGCCGACGACCGCCTGCGCGGATGCCTGGGTGTAGCCCTGGGATGCGGTTGGGCGAATCGGTGGTCGTCCGGGCGCGCCACAGAGCGAGGAGAGGCCGCCCATCGCGGTTGCGACGAGGTCGGTGGCTTTCCAGTTGGCGTAAGGACCTTCGCGTCCGAACGGGGTGATTGAGGTATGGACGAGGCTCGGATGCTCCGAGCGAATGTTCTCAGCTCCCAGGCCGAGCGCCGCCGCCGCGTCGGGCGGGCAGGTTTCGAGGAGGAAGTCCGCGTTCTCCAACAGTCGAGTGAACAGGTCCTGGCCTCGCTGCGTGGTGAGATCGAGCGTTGCGCCGAGCTTGTTCGTGTTGAATGTCCACCAATGCAATGACTGCTCTGGGTCGATGACATCGCCGCGGAAGGGTCCGATGAAGCGCGACTCGTCGCCGCCCGGCGGCTCGACCTTGATCACTTCCGCGCCGAGATCGCCGAGCATGCGGCCGGCGAGCTGTCCGAGTTCGTTGGTCAGGTCGATGACTCGGAACGGGGCGAGCGGTCCTGCGGCGGTTGAGGTGGTCATGGGCTGAATGATAGTTGGCTGTCTTGCGCGGTATCCGCGAAGGGTTCCAGTCCCGGCCTCCGAGCCGGGACCTGCCCCCTTTCGCAGTGAGACGCAAGGGTTCACATCCAGCTAACGCCGGAGCCGAGCGGGTCCCGGCTCGTAGGCCGGGACTGGGGAACGCCGCGCGGCCCCCTCCGCCCGTTCGGGGCACCTCCCCCAGAGGAGGAGGTCTAATGACCCTAGCTCGCCGCAGCCGGCTGTCGTGGTCGACGCTGGATGATGTGGACGCCCTCGAGGGTCGGCAGGATGGCTTCGATGGCGGCTCGAACCTCTCCGAGGTTGGTCTTGGCCTCAGCCGACACGGCGATTGGCTTGAATCCGAGCTCGGCTCCGATGGCGCTGACCACCTCATCGACGGGTTCTTCGAGCGCGTCGATCTTGTTGAGCACTGTCAAGATTGGACGTTGATCGACTCCCAGTTCCTGCAACGTGCGGTCTACGCTTTGCGACTGCTCTATGGCGTCCGGTGACGTTGCATCGACGACGTGCAGCAGCAGGTCGGCCTCTTCCAACTCTTCGAGTGTCGCGCGGAAGGCGGCGACGAGTTGGGTTGGCAGCTTCTGGATGAAGCCGACGGTGTCGGAGAGGAGCACGGTGTGTTCCTCGGACAGCCGGCAGCGTCGGGTGGTGGTATCGAGCGTCTCGAAGAGGCGGTCTCGGGCCCGAACGTTAGCGTTGGTTAGTGAGTTCATCAGGGTCGACTTGCCGGCGTTGGTGTAGCCGACCAGTGCGACCAACGGGACGCCGGCGCGATCTCGCTGGCGTCGGTGCTGCTGCCTGTGTGTGCGGACGCGCTCGAGATCCTGCTTGAGCCTCTTGATCTGGTTGCGGATTAGCCGTCGGTCTGTCTCGAGCTGGGTCTCGCCGGGGCCACGCGAGCCGATCGCGCCTTCCATCCGCTCGAGGTGCTCCCACTGTCCGGTGAGCCGGGGCAGGAGGTACTCGTGCTGGGCCAGCGCGACCTGGACGGCGCCTTCGCGGGTGCGGGCGCGTTGGGCGAAGATGTCGAGGATCAGCGCGGTGCGGTCGATGATTTTGATCTCCAGCCGCTTCTCCAGCGTGCGCTGTTGAGCCGGCGTGAGCTCGTCGTCGAAGATGGCGACCGTGGCCTTGAGTTCGTCGCGAAGCTCGGCGATCTCTTCGAGCTTGCCCTTGCCGACGTATGAGCGCGGATCAGGATGACGCAGTCGCTGGGTGATGCGCGCCATCGGCATTGCGCCGGCGGTCTCGGCGAGTTGCGCGAGTTCCTCGACCGATGCGTGGATGTCCCAGTGAGCGGCGCGGCGCGTGTCGACGCCAACCAGGATGGCGCGCTCGCGGGGAGGACGGGCGGGTAGCGTCTGCGTCGTGCGCCGCTTGGTTGTCGGTTGCGTATGCGTGGAATAGGAGTCTCCGTCGCTACGTCCGGACGGCGCGATGTGCGCTTTCGGACGCGGTTCAGTCTAGTCAGCGTGTGATGACGGGACCGCTTAGCGCATGTCGCAACTTCACTCCTCGCTCAGTGATCCTGTGCAGGTTACCCAGTTTTGCACAGCGGGATCAGCTCTCAATCGTCAAGTTCTGGCGTGAAAATGTTCTCGGACGAGCCTGGCCATCTTGAAAGCCAGGGGGAGCCTGGGGCGCGATGGCGTTTACCGTCTGGCGCGAGACGCCCAGTTCCTTCGGACGCGGTTCAGTCTAGTCAGCGTGTGATGACGGGACCGCTTAGCGCATGTCGCGAACTTCACGTCCTCGCTCAGTGAGGTCCCGTGCAGGTTACCCAGTTTTGCACCGCAGCGGGATCAGCGTCAATCGTCAAGTTCTGGCGTGAAGAGTCGACCATCGCTCTCTCTATTCGATTCGAAGGCCAAAGACCCGCGCTCCGCCTGGGCATCTTGAAGGCCAAGAGCAGGCTGAGCGATTTCAGCAGGCGAAGTTGTTCTGGTTCGAGGGTCGGCGCAGCACTCGGCGAGATTCCCGCGACGGAGCGCGGGAATGACGGATCAAGAAGGGTTAGCTAGAGGTGAACGCCGCGATTCGGTCCACTCCCTCGTCGACTTCTTCGTCGGGGAGGGTGAGGCTGAGGCGGATGTAGCCTTCTCCGGCGGGGCCGTAGCCGTTGCCGGGGGTGACGACGACTCCCTGCTCCTCGATTAGGCGGCTGGCGAAGTCGGCGGAGGTGTCGCCCTCGGGGATTTTGGCCCAGATGTAGAGCGAGGCCTTGGGATTGGTGACTTCGAGGCCGATGGAGCGGAGGGCGCTGACGACCTTGTCTCGGCGCTTCTCGATGATTGCGTTGTTGGCCTCGATCACTGACTGGTCGCCGTCCAGGGCGGCGATGGCCATTTGCTGGATTGCCTGGGGGATGCCGGAGTCGATGTTGGACTTGACTCGCAGCAGCGGGTCGACGAGCTCGGCGTTGCCGCAGGCCCAGCCGAGCCGCCAGCCGGTCATGTTGAAGGTTTTGGAGAGCGAGAAGTATTCCATCCCCGCGGCTTTGGCCGAAGGCGCCTGGAGGTAGGCGGGCGCTTCATAGCCGTCGAAGGTGACATCGCAATAGGCGTTGTCGTGCAGGACGGCGATCTCGTTGTCGAGGCCGAACTGGGCGGCGCGTTCGAAGAAGTCGATGTCGGCGAGTGCGCCGGTGGGATTGTTGGGGTAGTTGATCCAGAGCACTCGCGCTTGCTCACGCACGTCTGCGGGGATGGCGTCGAGGTCGGGCAGGAAGTCGTTCTCCTCGGTCAAGGGCAGGTGGTGCGACGTACCGCCGGCGAACATCGTGCCGATCGCGTAGACGGGGTAGGCCGGGTCGGGGACGAGCGCGATGTCACCTGGGTCGATGAAGCAGAGCGCGGAGTTGGCGATGCCTTCTTTGGCTCCGATCAGCGGGACGATCTCGGTGGCGGGGTCGAGCGTGACCTCGAATCGTTGGGCCATCCAGCGGGCGATGCACTCGCGCAGCTCGGGCAGACCCTCGGTCTCGGGGTAGCGGTGGTTGGCGGGCACGTCGGCGTGCTCATGCAACGCTTCGAGGATGTGTGGGTGGGTCGGCAGATCGGGGTCGCCGATGCCGAAGGAGATGACGCGCACGCCCTTCTCTCGCTGTGCCGCGATCTTGCGGGAGATCTCGACGAAGAGGTAGGGCGGGAGATCGCGGACTCGTCGGGCTGTGCGCATGGAGACTACTTTCCTTGATCCAGGGAGCCCCCCTCTGCCTTCGGCATCTCCCCCCAGAGGGGGGAGAAAAGGTGCGTGCGGTTCCCCCGGAGGGGGAGTAGGAGAGCAGTAGAAAGAGCGTTTGGGCTTAGAAGCGCCCCCAGATTTTGCCGATCTTGACGTAGGTCGTCACCTTGGCGTCGCGTCGGCGCAGGACCTCGGCCGCATCGGCCGGACGCTGATAGGTCAGTTCGTTTGTCACGTGCCGGAAGTTGAACTCTTTGAGCAGGTCGTCGCCGACGCTGTCGCCGGCGACACGCAGGGTCATGGCGCGGCGGTTTGCCTCAGCGCCGCGCTGCATGGCGATCGCGAGGAGCGCGCGGGAAACCTCGGTGTGGTCCTGATCGGGGTGAACGATCAGCTCTTCGGCAATGATGCCGCGCTTCTCGCCGGGCGCGGTGCGGATGTAGCCGGCGGGCGAGCCGTCGTGCTCGGCGATGCCGACCCACTCGGCGGCGGCGAAGAACTGGTTGGCCAGCGGCGGGGCGTGCGCGGCTTCGCCGGCGGCCTGTTGCTCGATCTCGACGATCGCGTCAGCATCGTCGGCGGTTGCTTCGCGGACCGTAATTCCAGGCGCGATTTCCGGCAGTGCCTGGTCGCGGACATCGCGGCAGCGCATCACGGCGACCTCTGACGGTGAAGCGAAGCCGGCGCCGATGAACATCGGCTCGACGTAGTGGCGATGGGGGAAGTCGGAGTAGTCGATCACCATCAGCACGGCGTCGGAGTGCTCGGAGGCGAGCTCGCCCATCTCGTTGAGCAGATTGGTCAGATGCAGCCGGATGTGGTTGATCGTGTCGAACTCGTAGAACAGCCGCAGATGGCGTCCGTAGGGCACGCCGATCACGTAGCCGTCGTCGCACTGCGTCGAGAGCATGCGCGGCAGGCGGACGAGGGCGTCGAAGTCGGTGTCGGGCAGGTTGCGGTAAGCCAGCGCCTTGGTGGCGAGGGTTTCGTGCAGATTGCGCACCATGCCGGGCGCGCGATCTTGTTCATGCCGCGTGTAGTCAGGTATGACCATCAGATGTCCATTCGCTCGTCGAACTGGGGAAAAAAGAACTGTGTGTTCACCGAACACTCAGCAGATTGGCGTCTAGTTGGCCTTCAAAGGAGAACGTGGCCGGCCCGGTCATGTAGACGGAGGCCGACGGATCGTCAAGACCGTCCCAGGCGATGTCGAGGTCGCCGCCGGGCAACGAGACCGTCGCTGCTGCATCCGACAGGCCACGCAGTCGGGCCGCGACGAGTACCGCGCAAGCGCCCGAACCGCAGGCCAGCGTGATTCCGACACCACGTTCCCAGACTCGCATCTTGAGATGATCCGGCGCAAGCACGTTGACGATCTCGAAGTTGGTCTTCCTGGGGAAGTCGGGGTGCGTCTCGACCAGCGGTCCGATTTCGGTCAGCGGGAAGTCGTCGACTTCCTCGTCCGTGAACCAGACGACGTGAGGATTGCCCATGCTGACGCAGGTCAGGTCGTAGACGTGGCCCTTGACTTCAACCGCGTGGCGGAGAATCGGCGCGGGGCCTTCGTGGACGACGGGGATTTCGTTGGCTTGGAGCCAGGCGGGGCCCATGTTGACGCGGACGCGGTCGACGCTGGCGTCGCCTGAGCTCATGGCGGAGAGGTCAGCGTGGAGCACGCCGGCGCCGGTCTCGATTGCGAGCGCGCCGTCGGTTAGCGTCATGCCGACCCGCTCCACGAGGTACTTGGTGAAGCAGCGGAAACCGTTGCCGCACATCTCGCCGTCGGAGCCGTCGGAGTTGACGATTACCATCCGCGCGGCGGCAACGTCGGTGTCCTGGGCAATCAGGATGCCGTCTGCTCCGACACCGAAGTGCCGGTCGCAGATACGCGGCGCGAGCGCCGACCAGTCGATCTCATTGAGGTGCGCATTCTCGCCGAGGGCGTCGATCAGCAGGAAATCGTTCCCTGCGCCCTGGACTTTGAGAAACGGAATTGACATCAAACAACTCCCACAGTTATTTGCATCTTACCCAAGCATCTCTAGCGGTACATCAGCCGCCCAACAAATCGCCGGATCATCGCGGCGAAACCACGCTCGTTGGCGTCTGGCGAGGCGTCGAGTCGCCTGCGCCACAGCCGTCTGCGCCTCTTCGACGGTTGTTTCGCCTCGCAAATGCGCGATCACTTCTCGGTAGCCGATCGAATCGAAGCCGGGGGCGTCCTCGGGAATGCCGTCGTCGAGCAGCGCGCGAGTTTCCTCGACGAACCCATCAGCAAACATTGCGGCGGTTCGCTGTTCGATTCGAAGGTCGAGCGCCTCCAGTGAAACGTCGGGCGCGAACGCTTGGTACGTGATCGGCTGGCGTTTTTGTTGCCACTCGGAGATTGGCGTTCCGGTGAAGTGTTGGACTTCCAACGCACGGACGATGCGGCGGACATTCGTGGGTCCGATTTGCTCGGCGGCCTGTGGATCGACGCTCAGTAGTCGGTCGTACAGCGCGTGTGGTGGCGCTTCCTCCAGAGCTTGCCGAAACTCAGGCTGTTGCTCGACCGGCGGTATGACCCAGCCCTCGAGCAGCGCTCGCATGTGTTGTCCGCTGCCGCCGACGACGATTGGTCGCTTGCCTCTTGCGTGGATGTCTTCGATTGCGGAACGCGCTTCTTTCAGGTAGGCCCCTAGAGAGAAGCGCTCTGTCGGTTCGACGATGTCAATGCACCAATGCGGAATCTCTTCCTGCATCGCTTTGGTCGGTTTGGCCGTACCGATATCGAAGCAGCGGTAGATCTGGCGGGAGTCGATCGAGATGATCTCACCGCCGAAATGGCGCGCGATCTCGATGGCCCAGTTGGATTTGCCGGAAGCGGTGAGTCCGACGACCGCTATGAGTGGTCGCGCATCAGGCGCTGGCAGCGGTGGCGCATTAGGCACAGGTTGTTGGACGCACTTACGTGCTGATTATTGGACGCACTTACGTGCCAATTGTTGGACGCACTTACGTGCTGGCTGCGATGGCACGGGTGATGGCGAGGAAGGCATTGGCGTCCAGCGCTGCGCCACCGACGAGCGCGCCGTCGACATCGGGCTGAGCCATGAAGTCGGCGGTGTTGTCGGGCTTGACTGATCCTCCGTAGAGGATGCGAACGGCATCGGCTGCCTCTGTGCCGAGCTTGTCGCTCAGGACGGAGCGGATGTGGGCGCAAGCGGATTGCGCCTCGTCGGGCGTGGCGGCTTTGCCCGTGCCGATCGCCCAGACCGGTTCATAGGCGACGACGAGTTCTGCGGGGGCAGGATCGTCGCCCAGAGCGATGCTGAGCTGTCGCGTGAGCACGTTCGCGGTTCGCTTGTTCTCGCGTTCGGCGTCCGATTCGCCGACGCAGAGGATCGGGGTTAAGCCGTGCGCGTCGGCAGTGCGCAGCTTGAGCGCGAGCGCCTGGTCGTCCTCGCAGAAGAACTGACGGCGCTCGGAGTGTCCAAGGATGACCCAGTCGGCGACCTCGGCGAGCTGCACCGGCGAAACCTCGCCCGTGTATGCGCCGGACGGCTGGGTGTGCATGTTCTGTCCGGCGATGTGGACATCGGTGCCGCACCAGAAGTCCCAGACCAGTCCGAGCTGTGTGAACGTGGGTGAGAGGACGACATCGACGCCCTCGATGGCGTCAATTCCAGCGAGTCCGCGGCAGAGCGCGCGGGCCTCGGCGTTGGTACCGTTCATCTTCCAGTTGCCGGCCGCGATTGGAGTTCGGGTCATTCGTCGTCCTCCCCAGTGGCAGGCTCAGTGCCGGGCTCAGCGTCGGGTTCAGTGGCGGGCTCAGCGTCGGGCAGCACCGCGATGCCTGGCAAGTCGAGTCCCTGCAAGTATTCCAGGGCCGCGCCGCCGCCGGTTGAGACGTGGGACATCTTGGAGGTCAGGCGGAACTGCGCGACCGCGGCGGCAGTCTCGCCACCGCAGATCACGGTGGTTGCATCTTCCAGCTTGGACAAGGCTTCGGCCATCGCGCGCGTGCCGCCGGAAAATGGTTCGCGCTCGAATAGCCCGAGCGGGCCATTCCAGACGATCGTGTCGCAGTCTTTGACCGCCTGAGAGTATGCCTCGACGGTTGCCGGGCCGACATCGAGAATCTGCCAGTCCTCAGGAAGTTCTTCCTCGCCGAAGACCAGCGGTTTCGCACGCGGGGGTTCGTCAGCGCCGTGTGCGATGACGCAGTCGGTCGGAATCAGGAGGTTGCAGTTCTCTTCGGCTGCGATGGCCGTGACTTCATTGGCGGCCTCAACCATGTTCTGTTCGAGCAGCGATGCTCCGGTCGGTAGTCCGCGAGCGAGGAGGAAGGTGTTGGCCATGGCTCCGCCGATGGCGATCACGTCGGCGATGGCTGCGAACCGCTCCAGCAGGCCGAGTTTGTCTGAGACCTTTACGCCGCCGGTGATGAATCCGAGTTTTCCCGCTTGACCGTTTCGGATCGGGTCCAGCGCAGCCATCTCGCGGTCCAACAACAGACCGCCGGCGGACGGCAGCATTGTGGCGACCGCGTGGGTCGAAGCGTGCGCTCGGTGCGCCGCGCCGAAGGCGTCGTTGACGTAGATGTCGGCGAGATCGGCGAGCTGCATGGCGAAGTCTTCGTCGTTCTCTTCCTCTTCCTCGTGGAAGCGGAGGTTTTGCAGCACCAGCACTTCGCCCGGCTTGAGTTCGCTCGACATTTGCGTGGCGACATCGCCGATGCAGTCCGGCGCCAAGCGCACATTCATCCGCAGCGTTCGGGCCAATCGGACGGCGACAGGGGTGAGATCGAAGCGTGGATGGCGCTCGCCTCCGGGTCGGCCCAGGTGCGAGGCGACAATCACGGACGCCCCTTGCTCCAGGGCATACTTCACGGTTGGCGCCGCGGCCCGGATCCTGGTGTCATCGAGGACGGCGCCTCTATCCATCGGCACGTTGAGGTCCAGCCGCAACAAGACACGCTTCCCGGCCAGATCCAGGTCGCGAATTGAAACTTTGCTCATCTTGATTCAATCCTGGGTCGGCGGGAGCCTCGTTCGTCGCGTGAAGCTGTTCGGCTCAAGCCATCGGTGAGAGCTCGGGGGCTCCACGTTCCTTGATCACGCTCTCAGGCAAGTGATCGGGTAAGTGGTCGGGTAGGTGGTCGGACAAGTTGTCGGGCAAGTTGTCGGAAGAATCGCTGTGCCTGGCCTCGACTGCCGCCAACTTGGCCAACCGGCGAACGTGGCGTCCGCCTTCGAACTGCGCCTCGACGAATGCAGCAACGATCTCGCCGGCGAGGGCGTGACCCGTGACGTAGGAGCCGAGCGCGAGCACGTTACAGTCGGTGTGCTCTCGAGCGCGACGCGCTGACCAAGGGTCGGTGCACAGTGCGGCGCGAGCGCCTCGGACTTTGTTGGCGGCAATACTGACGCCGACACCGTTGGAGCAGACGACAATGCCGAGCTGGTGTTGTCCGTCGACCACGGCCTCGGCGAGAGGCGCGGCGACGTCGGCATAGTCGGTCGGGGCGGGCGTGTTCGGACCGAAGTCTTGGACCTGATGACCTTGCTCGACCAGTCGGTCGCGAAGGCGTTCCTTCAGCTCAAAGCCGGCATGGTCGCTGCCAATTGCGATACGCACGTCTCGCTGCCCCATTCTTCGGACTTAGGAGGCCGAGTCTGAATCGGAGAGTCCCCAGTGCTGCATCAGCAGCTCTCCGACCTTCGCACTGAGCATCGGCCCACGACGCAGTACGCGCGGAACCCGGCCCGTGCAATCCAAGATAGTAGAGGCTGAACCGGCTGGCATCACCCCATGTTCGTCAACAATGTGAAGTGATTCACTTCGTTGACTTGCAGAGAGGTCCCAGGCGAATTGTCGGCGCACGTCATCGGATGTGAGTGACGCCGGTTCGCCGTGAATATTGGCCGACGTGCCGGTCAGCGGTGCGTCGAGCAGATCGAGCAGCGACGCCGCCACGGGATGGTCGGGAATGCGCAGCGCGACCGTCCTGCCGTCGATCGCTCTGGATGACCAGCCGTCGCGTTTGTTCACGATCAAGGTCAGCGCTCCCGGCCAGGCGGACTCGGCCAATGACTGAGTTCGCGGATCAAGCGGCTCGGCGATCTCTTCCAGATGCTCGCGCCAGCGAGCGGGCGGAAGGAAGACCGGCAGGTTCTCGCCTCCCGGCCGACGCTTGAGCCGGAAGACGTTCGCGACGGCTTGATCGTCGGTCGCGATAGCGCTGAGGGCGTATTGGGTATCGGTCGGCATGGCGACGACCCCGCTGTTTCGCAAATGATCAACTGCATGAGCAAGTTCATCGAATGACACAGATTCATTGTAGAGCGCCCGTATCATTATGACGTGAACAGCGACGCGTCCCAGGGCACATCCGAGCACGAATCGATCGTCATCGTTGACCTCGGATCGCAGACTGCGATGTTGATCGCGCGTCGCGTCCGAGAGCTCAACGTCTACTGCGAATTAGTGCCGCCGATGGCTGCCTGGGAGCGTGTTCGCGAGCTGAATCCGCGCGGCGTCATCCTCAGCGGCGGGCCGGCCAGCGTCCACGATGACGACGCGCCGGTGGCGCCGGATTGGGCGCTGGATGGCCGGATGCCGGTGCTCGGCATTTGCTACGGCATGCAGACGATGGCCAACCAGCTCGGCGGGCGAGTCGAAGCGGGCCGAGAACGTGAATTTGGGGCCGCGCACATTTATCCGCGCAACGACTCAACCCTGCTCGACAACCTGCCTCGACCGATGCCGGTCTGGATGTCACACGGCGACCGCGTTGATGATCTGCCAGACGGCTTTCAGACGCTGGCCGGCACCGACAGTATCCCGATTGCTGCCATGGGCGACGACCAGAATCGCTTCGGCATCCAGTTCCATCCCGAGGTCGCGCATACGCCGCATGGACTGCATCTGCTCAGCAACTTCGTCTTTGACATCTGCAAATGCACCGGCGACTGGGACGCCGCACATTTCGTCACGGAGACGGTGGAAGAGATTCGGCGCCAGGTTGGCGATAATCATGTGATCTGTGGCTTGTCCGGCGGCGTCGATTCCTCGGTCGCCGCCGCGCTGGTGCATCGCGCGATCGGCGATCAGTTGACCTGCATCTACGTCGACAACGGACTGATGCGCCTGAATGAGACCGAAGAAGTCGTCGACACGTTCGAGCGCAACATGCACATGAATCTGCGTGCGGTCGATGCCGGCGACCAGTTCCTCGAAGAGCTGGCCGGCGTTGACGACCCCGAGACGAAGCGCAAGCGGATCGGCGAGACGTTTATCTCCGTGTTCGAAGAGACGGCGGCCCTGATCGCCAAGGGAGATCACGGCGTCGACTACCTCGTCCAGGGCACGACGTATCCCGATGTCGTCGAGAGCGCCGGCTCGGGCCACGGCTCGGCGACGGCGATGATCAAGTCGCATCACAATGTCGGCGGGTTGCCGGATGACGTGCGATTCGAGTTGATTGAGCCGCTGCGCCACCTGTTCAAGGACGAAGTGCGCGAAGTCGGCCGCGAGCTGGGACTGCCCGAAGAGATTGTGGGTCGGCAGCCGTATCCGGGTCCGGGACTGGCGATCCGGATCATCGGATCGGTGACGCATGAGAAGGTGCGCGTCCTCCAGCTCGCCGACGCCGTCGTCATGCAAGAAATCCGCAACGCCGACCTATACGACGACCTCTGGCAATCATTCGCCATCCTGACCGATACACGCACCGTCGGCGTCCAGGGAGACGCCCGAACCTACGGCTGGGTCTGCGCAATCCGCGCGGTCACCGCCGACGACGCGATGACCGCCGACTGGGCGAGGATTCCGTATGACGTGTTGGGGACAATCGCAAACCGGATCGTGAACGAGATTCCGGAGATCAACCGCGTGGTCTACGACATCACATCGAAACCGCCGGGCACAATCGAGTGGGAGTGAAGCGCTTGGTCATCACGATCTGCATGAGCATGTCACTGCGGCATCGATTGCCCGAGGTCTGCCGTGTGTTGGAGGCTGCCGGACATGAAGTGTTGACTCCGGTTGACACGCGCGAATTCGACTATGAGCGGGCGGACGACCATGAGCGCGCCGAACTGAAGCGAGACAAGGACTTGATCCGGACCCACTATGAGAAGATCAAAGTCTCCGACGCCATCCTGGTGCTGAACGAAGACCTGCCCGGCAGACCCAATTACATCGGAGGCAACAGCTTCCTCGAGATGGGATTTGCCCACGTGCTGAACATTCCCATCTACCTGATGCAGGACCTGCCCGAGTCCCCATACCGGTCGGAAATGCTGGCCATGGACCCGATTGTAATCAACACCGACCTTGGCAGACTAGGGACATGCGACCCCAATGCCATCTGCTAGCCTCTTGCAATGTCCCCTTTGTCCCATATGGCAGTCGCTGACGAAACATTCCCCAGGTCCCTGCTGGACATCCGACGCTGCCTCGCGATCCTTGTCCTCGCCTGCCTGCTTTTGATTCCTGCCACAATCACCGCAACTTCCCCGACCATCTCCGGCCACATATTCGACGCTCAAGGCCGACCATTGCCACACGCCGTGGTCCGCGCATACGACTGGGTCGACAACGGGCATAACCTGGCGCCAAGCGCATCCTCCACCACAAACATCGCCGGCCGCTTCAACCTCGCCGCCGACCCCGGCGCCTATCATTTGTCGATCGAATACGACGGCATTGACTTCAACCTCACGAAACAAGGCCTGACTATCTCTCATCTTGACCTCATACGGGTCGATACTGAAACGAATCTCGCCACCACACTTTCGATCACATTTCCCCTGACGTACGAGATATCTGGAACCCTTTACTCTCATGACGGAACTCCTGCCCCAGACGTTGAGCTTTTTAGCTGGGGCAGCCGTGATCAGACCTCGCATCGGTACGTTACTAGGCCGGACGGCTCATTCACACTACGCGGCATTCCACCAGGATTACACACTGTCCGCTTTCTCATTCTCAACAATGTCAATGTCCATCACTACAACAAACACCACGGCTATTCCAGGTTGGAAAATGAAGCCACAACTCTCATCATTCACAATGACGACCTGAGAGGTCTGGAAATCACCTTGCCTCCCGTAGGCACGCGGGTCAGCGGGCGCCTTGTATGGCCTGATGACACGCCGCTCGATGGGCAATCGACAGCCTTACACCTCTCTTGGTGGGGCTACAGAAGCCGCACAGACGACGATTTTTTCACCTCCCTAAATTCGGTCCTCACTTCGTCAGACGGTACCTTCTCCGTGCACCTACCGCATGGCTACTATCAACTCCGCCTTTACTATTTCTCTCACCTCAGACCAGACACGTCCTTGCTGCGCTATACCGCCAACCTACCGGAGCACGCAACCGAGGCGCCATCGCAGGTCACACGGATCACAGTCGGCGACGAACCTATTGTCCTACCCACAATCACCATCCCGCGCCCAAACATCTCACATATCACCTTGGAGGGTCCGTCGTCACTGGTCGAATCTGTCACCAGCGTTAACATTTGCTACGAGTTCGCCGACAATTTATGCGTCCACCCGAGCTTCATGCCAGGAGACTGGTCTAATCCACAACCTATCATTTTGCCGAGAGCAATCTTCAACATGATGTTTACTATCGACGGCCGACGACTGTACGTTAACCCAGACCTGGATCCTCCCTTCACTCCGGAATACCACCGACGCGGCATGCTTGATGGTACCGATCCTGCACTGCGGGATTTCACCCTCTCCCTCGTGAAATCGGCTAATGAGCTCCAGCCCCGGGACCACTCTGTTGCGTTGAGACTCTCTCCCGGCGCCAATTTGATCGGCTGGTACGGAGGACAAACTCAATTGTCGGAGATCTGCAATGCCTCGGCCGACATCGTCTCGCTGACTGCCTTCTCAACAACCGGCAGGCCAAGAGGTTCGATGGTTTGTCACGCCGGCGAAAGCGCAACATCGACACGAGTGGTTGATTTCGGCTGGCCACTCTTGATTCAGACAAGCGCAAGCAAGACGCTCAACCTTACCCTGTTGGTAGCAGAACCGAGCGGCTCAATCGAGTTGTCTGCGGGTGGAGCGTTCGTTGCCTGGCCAGGAGAAGACAACACCTCTCTCGGCGAGATTCGCCGGGGCTTTGGTCCCAATTTGCAGACTCTGGTGAAGTTTTCAAATAAGCGGGACACCAGCGACGCCGAACTGTTAAACACGGGAGACATACTGTACGTCAATCTGAAACAGAGCCTCCGTTGGCTTCCACCAACGCAGGATAAAGAGCCGACCTGGTACATCTACAGTGATCAAGCTGAAAGATTTCAACGCTTGTTGCAGAACGAGTTTCAAAGCGTCTCGAGCTACTTCTTGTCTACGGAAGGCATCGCGGCAACCAACTTTGACGTATACTTTTCGGACGACTGGGACGACTATTCGGACCGATTAGCGGGACCACTCAACGGTAGATCACTTGCGTCGGGACGCCAAATGTTCCTGTCGGAGACAAGTGCCATGGCGCACGAATACTATCATATTCTGCAAGGAGCCTTGAGTGCGAGTGATGTCGCTTCTTTGAATATCCCACTTTGGTTGTCAGAAGGGTCGGCGACGCTCGCTGCATTCGCGTTTGACAGCCATACAGCCGAACCAGAGCAGAAGCGCGAGTATCCCAGAGACGATGTATCGCCAAATGCGAAGTATTCGCTATCAGAGCTTCAGTCACCAGTCGACGATCCCCCTGTGCGCGCGGCCTATCATGTGGGGGCCCTCGCGTTGGAATTCCTTTCGCACCTAACCGAGGGCCAGATCTCCCCTCTGGAGTTCTGGCGAGTGTGGAGCGATGGGCGGGATTGGACGCACATGTTTGAAGACGCATTCGGGATTTCGGTTTTGGAGTTCTACGAGAAGTTTGCCGCGTATCGAGCGAATGGATATCGCCTCAACTGAGACTAGACTCGCAGCATGAGAATCCTGATCGTCGGCGGCGGCGGACGCGAGCATGCGCTGGCCTGGAAGCTGGCGCAGTCTCCGAGTTGCGAGGCGATACTTGCGGCTCCGGGCAATGCCGGTACGGCTCAGCTTGGGCAAAATCTTCCGATCAAGGACACCGACATCGATGGGCTCTGCGCGGCTGCGGCCGAGCAGCGGATCGACCTGGTGGTGATCGGACCCGAGGCGCCGCTCGCCGCTGGTCTGACCGATGCGTTGATGGCGCGGGGGATTCTTACGTTTGGTCCGTCACGGGTGGCGGCGCAGATTGAGTCGTCGAAGTGGTTTGCCAAATCGGTGATGCAGGCGGCGAAGGCGCCGCACGCCGGAGGCGAGCTGTTTGAGTCGGCCCAGGCAGCTCACAAGTGGCTTGAGATTCTGGGGCCGCACGACTTGCCGGTGCTCAAAGCCGACGGTCTCGCTGCAGGCAAAGGTGTGATCGTCCCCTGATCACATCGACGATGCACATGCCGCCATAAACGAGCTGTTCGGCGGCAAGTACGGGTCGGCGGGCGAGCGCGTGGTGATTGAGGATCGGCTTTCGGGGATGGAGGCGTCGGCGATGGCGATCGTCTCCGGGACCGACATCCTGCCTCTGCCGCTGAGCTGCGACTACAAACGGATCATGGACGGCGATCAGGGGCCGAACACCGGCGGGATGGGCGTCTATGCGCCACCCGGTTTCGTCGGAGACGCCGAGGGTGTGTTCACGAACATCCATCTGCCCGTAGCGGAGCAGATGGCATCCAACGGCTGCGAGTTTCGAGGACTGCTGTATGCCGGCCTGATGGTCGATGACGGCGCGCTGAACGTGCTGGAGTTCAACGCACGCTTCGGCGATCCAGAGACGCAGGCTGTCCTACCGCTGCTCAATGGCGATCTACTGCCTGTGCTGGCGGCGTCAGCACGAGGCGAGACGCTTCCTCGAAACGCCATCTCGCACAGCGGTCAGGCGTCGGTCAGCATCGCGATCGTGAGCGGCGGCTATCCCGGTTCGTACGTGACGGGCAAGCCGATTCTTGGACTTGACGCGGTTGACGACAACGTTGACATCTTCCACGCCGGTACGTCAATCGATGATGACGGCTGCGTCCTGACCGCCGGTGGACGGGTGCTTGCCGTGACCGCGGTCGCCGATACGCTGGCTGAGGCGCGCGGCATCGCCTATGACAACGTCCGCCGGATCACATTTGACGGCTCGTACCATCGCACCGATATCGCGCAGAGAGAACTTTCATGAGGGAGTTGCAAGCATGACGACTCGCACAATCAGGCCGAACCTACAGGCGCACGACGAAGCCCAGCGGATTGAGATGTTTCCCGGCGTTTCCCGGCGCACGCTCAATGCAGGTGAACACACCTCGATTCACGAGATTGAAATCGCGGAGGGCTGCGTCGTGCCGATGCACACGCATCCTCACGAGCAGATCGGCTACCTCGCCTCGGGCCGGGTCAAGTTTGAGCTTGGCGACGAGGTCAAGGAATTGAGCGCCGGCGATTCGTGGGTGATTCCCTCCGAGGTGCCGCACGAGGTCACCGCGCTTGAAGACGCCGTCGCGATCGACATCTTCTCTCCGGCTCGCGAGGAGTACATCCCCTAATGATCCCCCGCTACCAACGCGCGGAGATGGCCGCGCTCTGGACCGATGACGCCAAGTGGCGTCGCTGGCTTGACGTTGAAATCGCTGTCGTCAACGCCTGGGCCGATGAGGGTGTCGTGCCGCGCGAAGACGCGGAGCTGGTGGCGGCGAACGCCGGCTACAACGTCGCCGACATTGACCGTTACCAGGCCGAGGTCCACCACGACACGTTGGCGTTTCTGCACTCCGTCGCCGACACGCTTGGTCCCGAGTCGCGCTGGGTGCATCACGGGTTGACGACATCGGACGTGTGGGACACAGCCTCAGCGCTGCAGATTCGTGATGCCGCGCGGATCATCGAAGATGACCTGGAACGGTTAGAGGCGGCGATCACGAAGCGAGCCGTTGAGCACAAGCACACGCTTTGCGTTGGTCGGTCGCATGGGATCCACGCCGAGCCGACGACCTTCGGTCTCAAGTTGGCCGGTTGGGTCGATGAGACACGGCGCAACCGGCGTCGGTTGGCTGATGCGATTGAATCGGTTGCTGTCGGGAAGATCTCCGGCGCCGTTGGCACCCACGCGACGGTGCCGCCGCACATTGAGGAGCGCGTCTGCCGCGAGCTGGGTCTCGGGGTGGAATCGATCTCGACGCAGGTCGTGCAGCGCGACCGTCATGCGCACTTCATCTCGACGTTGGCCCTCGTTGCTGCGTCGCTGGAGCGATTCGCCACGGAGATTCGTCATCTGCAGCGCACTGAGGTACGCGAGGTGCGCGAACCCTTTGCCGAGGGACAGGCCGGCTCATCGGCGATGCCGCACAAGCGCAACCCCGAGAAGGCTGAGCGCGTCTGCGGTTTGGCGCGCACGATCCGCGCCAACGCGATGACTGCGTTTGAGAACGTCGCCCTGTGGCACGAACGCGATATCTCGCACACGTCGGCCGAGCGGATCGTGATTCCCGACGCCTGCTTTGCGCTCGACTACATCACCGACATGCTGGCCTGGATCATCGATGGGCTGGTGGTCGATGCCGAGCGGATGCGGGCGAACCTCGATTCGTCGTACGGGTTGATCTACAGCCAGCGAGTACTGCTCGCTCTGACCGAGGCTGGCGTGTCGAGAGACGAAGGCTACAAGCGGGTCCAGAAACATGCGATGCGGGCCTGGGACGAGGGCATCCAGTTCCGCGATCTCATCTCAGAGGACGATGTGATCACAGACGCGCTCGACGAGGCTGCGATGGATGATGTGTTCGATCCCGGCTACTTCACTCGCTACGTAGACGAGTCCTTTGCTCGCCTGGGGTTGTAGTCGGACGGGCGCCTTCTTCGCACTGGCCGTTGTCATCGGCTTGCTGGCGTCGGGCTGTGCCGACGCCATCCCCAACGAGCCACCGGAGAATTCCAGACTGTCTGAGATCGAGACCGCGACGGACTGCGGCTGGATGTCGTGGGCCGACGATCCTCTCGATCTCACGACGTGGTTCGAGTCCAACCCCGACACTGGGGCGCTTCATTGGTGGGATGCGATGAATGGCGTCTTTCGAGTTGCCAGACGCGATGGTGCGCATTCCGGTTCGTTCGACTCCCTGCGCCGCACGATGACTGTCTGGCGTGAGCCGGTGGGCGAGAGCTTACCCACTACGACTATCAACTGGGATCAGGTCGCCAGCGTCGTTCATCTCAAACAGGGGATGAACCTGGTCCGATGGTCGGATACCAGGGAATTGGATGTCACGATTCGCGAAGCCTTCCGCTGGATTGGCCCGAAAATCGTGTCGATCACTCGGATCGATGGTCTCACCCACACCTGCCACCGAGACTTTGGTGATGAACTGACGGATTCGAAGGACTTCTCGACCATCCTGGGCGCGAGAGATTTGTTGGCAATCGAGCTGCGAGAAGATGCGACCTGGACGCAATCGTGGATGTGGTCGCCGATCCACGCTTCGTTCGGCACGATCGGCGCCGACGCGCACACCGAGTTGAGCGAGCAGGTCCGAGAAGTCAGCGGCTACATGGTCGCTCGTTACGGTCTCGGAGCGGAACCGTACCTGGTGATGTTGTTGTCGGAGGTCAGCGCGATGTCCGGGGCGTACCAAGCGCTCACCGGCAGTGAGTTTGACGTGAGCTGGTGGCCCGATGACGCCTGCGGCGTGGGATGGACAGGAGGATTGGGACTCCTGGTTGGCTGCCGCGAACCGATTGCGTTCGACCACGAGTACGTCCACGTGATCCAGCACCAACTTGCTCGCGGCGCGGTGGGATCGTCCTGGGAAACCAAACCGGCGTGGCTGATTGAGGGTTCCGCGGAGTACATCGCAGGGCGATATCGCGATGCGATGGACTACGAAGACTATGACGATGCCCGGGAGCGAGCGGTCGAAGTCGTCGAAGATGAGCGAGAAGAGATTTCGCTTAGTCAACTGGAGACCAGGGCCGATTTTCGCGAGGTCGATCCTGGTTTCTCATATGCACTCGGCATGTTGGCGGCGGAGTGGTTGGCGGCTCATGCAGGTGACGAGGCGTTGTTCGAGTACCAGCGCCAGCTCTCACGCGCCGGATCCAAGTGGCCGTTTGCCTTTGAGATCGCGTTCGGTATGACCGTTGAAGAGTTCTACGAGGCCTTCCGGCAGCACGCGGTCAAGTTCGAGGAACCCAGACCATTTGTGATCAGCGGAATCCTGGTGGACCGTGACGGCGATCCAGCCCCGAACTTTAGGGTGCACGCATATCGGTGGAGAGGCAGACGGACTCGCAGCACTGAGACGGACGCCGACGGACGCTTTCATATCGAAGTGAGGGCAGATGCTTATCGGTTGGCCGTGCACAGCGAAAGCAACTGCACGGTGTATGGAGCGTATGGCGACGGCGGGATTCTCGCGTCGTGGGGCGAGGCCATTGACGTTCTCGTCGGGCCCGGCGAGTCGGCCGAGCTAGTCGTGCGCTTGCCGGATCTTCCGGCGCGAATGCGAGGATGGTCCACCTGCAGCGAAGCTGAAGGCGGAGACGCCATCCGAGGGCGAGTGCTGGATCCCGACGGCGCAGGTGTTGACAATGTGCAGGTCCTCGCTTGCGGGGACACGGGATGCGGCAGATCGGTTACCGACGAAACCGGTTCCTATTCCATCAATACGCCGGATGAGACCGTGCTGATCATTGCCGGTCCCGGCGAATCCTATTGCGAGTGGTGGGGTGCGCGAGGAGTGGATGGCGAGCTGGCGCCGTTTGGCGACAGACAAACTGTCGTTGACGTGGAAATTCGGACGAACCGGGTCGATCTCCGCTTGCCTGACCTGCCCGAAACGTTGGAAGCAATCGAGGCCTGTTGGTAAGCGTCGCGGCTTGCCGATCCTTTGCGCAACTTGACCTAGGATCGGCGCAGAGGAGTCTGCGATGAGCGTGATGATGGAATCCAACCTGGATTTGCCCAAGCACTCGGGCAAGGTTCGCGACATTTACGACCTGGGCGACCGGCTGTTGCTGGTTACGACCGACCGGGTCTCGGCGTTTGACGTGGTTCTGCCGACGGGTATTCCCGACAAGGGCTGCGTGTTGACGCAGATGTCGGCGTTCTGGTTCGATGCGACGCGAACAGTCGTTCCCAATCACATGATTCGGGTGATTGATTCGACAGAGAATCCCGACATTCCAGTCGAACTGGGACCGGAGTACATCGGTCGCTCGATGCTGGTCAAGAAGGCTCAGCCGGTGAAGCTGGAAGCGATCGTGCGGGGCTACCTGGCCGGTTCGGGTTGGGCCGAGTATCAGCGCAGCACCACAGTCTGTGGAATCCCGCTGCCGCCGGGACTGTCGGAGTCTGAGCCGCTGCCGAACCCGATCTTTACGCCCTCGACCAAGGCTGAGGTCGGCGAACACGATGAGAACATTACTTACGCGCAGGCCGTGCAGATCGTGGGCGAGGATATCGCCAACGCGGTCAAGGTCCGCTCGATGGCGCTCTACACATACGGACTCTCGCGGGCGCACGAAGCGGGCTTCTTCCTGGCCGACACGAAGTTCGAGTTTGGCGTGATCCAGAATGATCAAGGCGAGGACGAGGTCATCCTGATTGACGAGGCGCTGACGCCGGATTCGTCACGATTTTGGGACGCCAAGATTTACCGTCCAGGGCAATCGCAGCCGTCCTATGACAAGCAACCATTGCGTGATTGGCTCACCTCGACCGGGTGGGACAAGGAACCTCCCGGACCTCCGCTGCCGGACGATGTCGTTGACAACATCCGCAATCGCTATCGCACCGCATTCGAGCGTGTCACGGGGCGTGAATTGACTACGGCGGGCTGATCTCAATGCAATACAAGGCGGAGATCCACGTCACGCTGAAGCGCACGGTCAACGACCCGCAGGGATTGGCGATTCGCGGCGGGTTGCACTCGTTGGGTTATGACGGCGTGGAGGCGGTCCGCGCCGGGAAGTTCATCGAAGTCTGGATCGAAGCGGAATCGGCCGATGACGCCGAACGCCAGGCGCATGAGATGTCGGACCAGTTGCTGGCGAATCCGGTGATCGAGGACTTTCGGGTAGCGATCGCGGAGGCCCCCGTCACTACGTAAGACCTCCCTCGGAGGGGGAGTCTCGTAAGTCGTCCGACCTTTGCTTCCGTCATACCCGCGCTCCGTCGCGGGTATCTCGCTGTGCTTAGCACGACAGGCTGGAGCCACCTGAGCGGTCGAAACCGGCGAGGATTCCCCGGTTCAAACGACGGTGCTGCACTCCACGAGATTCCCGCGACGGAGCGCGGGAATGACGAATCCTTTACTTCTGAGATTGGCCCCGAAGGCGGAGGTCCAGCTAGGAGTTGAGCGTGCCTTTGGTGCTTGGTGCGCCGTCATCATCTACGACTCGAACGGCGTCTCTCAAGCAGCGGGCCAGCGCCTTGAACGTGGCTTCGAGGATGTGATGCTCGTTCTCGCCGGCCAGTTGGCGGACGTGCAACGCCAGCCGACCTTCGAATGCGATCGTTTCGAGGATGTGCTTCGCCATTGATGCGGGCAGTTCACCGATCATCGGCGCGGGCAAGTCGAGTCCGATCACCGCGTACGGCCGGCCGCTGAGGTCGAGCGCGACCTGGATTAGCGACTCGTCTAGCGGCACGGTGCGGTCGGCGAATCGAGCGATTCCGGCGCGGTCGCCTAATGCGTCGTTGAACGCGCGACCGACGGAGATGGCGACATCTTCTGCCGTGTGATGGGCGTCGACGTGGAGGTCGCCGGTCGCTTCGACCGTCAGATCGAAGCTGCCGTGTCGGGCGAGCTGATGCAGCATGTGGTCCAACATGCCAATGCCCGTACTGATTTCAGCGACGCCTGTGCCGTCGAGATCGAGTTCGACTCGAATCGATGTTTCGCCGGTTTCGCGTACCACCGTTGCTGTGCGCATGAGTACACGTTGCCTGAACACATCAGTGTCTGTCCAGTGCCTGGTGTTGCTCCCAACTGACAAAAGTGTCACGAATTGCAAGAAACGCACGCTTATGGAAGTTCGTTTCATGGTTACGCTCGAGTTCAACCTCCGTCATACCCGCGCTCGAGCCGCGGGTATCTCGCGAGTGCACATCCTCGCGGCGGATCAGGCGAGCGATTGTACAGCCTGGCTCTGCGCCGGCTCGAGGAGTACGGCGATCGAGGTCTGCGAGTCCCGCGACGGAGCGCGGGATGACGAATCGTCGCACGCTGAAGACCGAGCTCGTGCTCAGAGACGGGACCGCTGTAGGACAGCCTACGACGGACGCTCGGTTGTGCGCTCTTCGATGGCGTAGAGATCGTCCATTCCGGCCATGTTCTGGACTTCTCGGTAGAGCGACATGAGCTCATCGACTTCTCGGCCTGAGCCACCGCTCTCGGCGATATTTCGATAGGCGTCGCGCATCGCCCCGTATGCGGCGACCTGGCCTGTGAACGGATCGATCAGCACGTTGAATCCGTGCGATGCCAACTCCGCCCGATCGAGACGGTCGGCGGGCGCCATCATCGAGAGTGGGCCGCCCAGCACTCTGCCGGCCTCGGCGATCTGCTCGGGGTCGTTGGTGAAGAGCATCAGCACATCGGCGCCGGCCTCGCGGTACGCGGCGGAGCGCTCCAGCGCGCGCTCGAAGGACTCATTGCGAACCGCTCCGGTACGGGCGATGATGATGAAGTCCTCGTCGCGCCGAGCGTCGACTGCTTCACGCACCTTGTCGACCATCATCTCCATCGGCGCCAGATGCTCGACGCCCTTGTGGTGATGCGCTCGCTTGGGCGCGACCTGGTCCTCGATTTCGATTGCCGCGCCGCCGGCCGCCTCGATCTCTCGGACCGCGCGCCAGGTGTGCAGCGGGTCGCCGAATCCGACGCCGCCATCGACGATCAGCGGCACATCGGAGCGGGCCGTGATCTGTCGGGTCAGGCCCGCGACTTCGGTAATCGTCAGCAGCGCCTCGGAGACGGAGAGCTGGAATCCAAATCCGCCGCCGGAGAGGTAAGCGGCGTTGAAGCCAAGGGACTCAACGAGTCGGGCCGAGAGTGGGTCCAAGGCGACGGGTGCGAGGATCGGTTGTCCGGATCGGACGAGGTCGGCGAAGTGTTGTCGGTTGGTCATCGCTGTTCCCCCTATATTCCGAGTCGATTCGTTATGTCACCCTACGGCGCTTCGCACGCCGGGAGCGGTAGTTGCACGCGTAGCGAGACGATTGGTGGATCGAACTGCGACGTGAAGCGAATTGCATCCGCACGATCGGTCGTCAAGCGGCCGTCCGCAACATACAGCGTCTGCTTGAGGGATCCATCAGGGCCACAACGTCTCGAAAGGCTCATCACATACTCGCCGGGGAGCGGTACGCGGACATGGTTCACACCGGAGGCATTGCGACGTTCGGCCGCGCAACTGCCCGTGTCGTCGCAGAGCACCGCATAGGCCGAACCGAACGACTCCACGACGGCGTCAGGTAGCCGCACGCGAATCCAATGGCGGCAGAACGTGTCGGGAACGTGCAATTCAAAGTTGTCGACTGATTGCCCCGGCTCGACGAACAGCCACGCTCGTGGATTCGGCCCGGGGTCGGGCGCATGATCGGCGCCAACTTTCGCTGTGCAGCCGGTCAGGAAAATCGCTGTGTCGCTTCGGCTCGCCACCCGCAAGCCGATGGTCAGGCCCCACCGGATCGGCTCGTCTAAGTCTTCATGAAATCGCGGGAGCACTAACTCGAACGATCCGTCAGAATCCGGCTCAACACCAAAGCTGTGGCCGGACCGCGTGCGAGTGCCCTGGTCCGAAATCGCCGTGATCCAGAGCGGCGGAGGTAGACCTTCGGGCGTGCGCACGAGACCATGGATGACCGTGAAACGAGGACGGCGAAGTTCGTAGAAATCTTCGTAGAACTCGCCCGGTGTGAACCCGAACGTCTCGAAGAAGGCCGCTTGCCAGGGGACGATTGCAGCACCAGCCGAGAGAGTTCGCCAGAAGTCGACGATGGATGACTCTCCCGATCGTTCGATCAGGACTGAGACGGCCGCGACGCCTATGTCGTGCGAGGTTTCGTTCGGCGGTGTGGCCACGCGAAGGTCGAGTTGCGCCGTGAAATGCTGGACCTGATTAACTCCAAGTGGCCGGCCTTCGACGGAATAGCTGAACCAGGTGGGCGCACCGACGATAAACCACCACGGAGCGTATCCCCATGCGCCTTGCGAGAGTTCATCCTGAACGGCGTTGAAATAGGTGAATGCGAGGGATGGTCGCGCGTCGAGCCGGATCCAACGACCGTCGGCGCTGCGATACCCCCATTTGTCGGCTGGTACGACAATCAGGTGGGCCGTTCCTGTATCCGACGCGACGGCCGCGAACGCCCTGCTCAAGCTAGATCCGCGATATGCCTGATGCTCTTGGCGCGCTGACTCGAGCGTCGTGGGGATGCGAATCTCCAACCGGTTCGGGTCGACCTCGACGCCGTAGCGTTCGGCGAACAGATCAATCAGAAATTGCACGTCCGATTCCACGATCTCCTGGAAGTTCTCGGGAAGCTCATCATGGAGCCCACCTGGGTACACGATCCGCGGCAGTTCACCGGAGAGTTGAGTCCAGTTGGCCGAGCTGACTCCGTTAATCAAGAATGCATCGCCGCGCTCGACCGGCATTTGCCTGGGATTCGGCGCTCGTGGATCCGGGGACCACGGGACGAACTGTTGGTGCCGAGCGTCCCAGCGCCAGACCACGGCGATTGCTCGTCGGATGGACGCGAATGCAGTTTCGATCAGGGTCGGGCTTCGGCCGTTCCACGCGACGAGGCGCAGTCCTGGGACTAGTGGGTAGGTGTACGCGGACGCTGAGGGTGGACGAGTCCAGTCGATGGACCTGTGATGGTCGATGCGGAACCAGTAGCCGTGTCCAGTCTCCAGGTCAGTGAGCGAGTTGCCGTCATCGGTGCTGGGGCGATGCGCTGATCGATCGAAGCCATCGTGGACCGAGGCGAGTTCGTCAATTGCTGCGAACAGGTCACTCACGGGCGTGATCTCGTGAATCCAGCCGATGAGATTCCACCCGGGATAGAGGGTGGTAGTGGTCGACTCTTCAGAGGAGGAAGCGTGCTCGACGGAACTGAGCAGCGCGACAGCAACGGTCGCCAACACAGCGATGAATACGGCCAGCGCGGGCAGACGCGCCCGAGCTATCGTCTGCAGGCGACGCGTTATCGTCAATCGTCCACCGACACAACTCCGCCCTCGACTAGCTTATCGATTTCCTCCGGCGTCCGACCGATGAGCTCTAGCGCCTCTCTGGTGTGTTCTCCGATGGCGCTGGCTCCTCGGTTGAGGTTGATTGGCGTTCTGGAGAGGTGGACTGGGGAGCCGGAGACTTTGATGGTCTTTTGCGACTTGGCGACGGGCAGGTCGGCGATCATGCCTCTGGCGGCGATGTGTGGGTCGTTGATGATCTCTGGGATCGTGTTCATGGGGGCGGCGATGCAGACTCCTTCGAGTTCGGCCTCCCACTCGGCGGTGGTTCGCTTCTTGAAAGCTTCGAAGAGGATGGGCTCCAGGTCGGCGTGATGCTCGGTGCGGTCGGGATTGGTCTGGAAGCGCTCGTCGTGGAGCAGGTCGTCGCGCTCGATCTTGACGCAGAAGAGCTGCCAGTCCTTGACGCCGGCGATCACCATCCAACCGTCGACGGTCGGCAGCGCCTGGAACGGCGTGACCAGCGGGTGTCGGGTGCCGATCGGTCCGGGCACCTCGTCGGTGTTGGCGGCGCGGACGACGGCGTTCTCGAGCAGGGCGACCTGCGCGTCGAGCATTGCCACATCGACGTGCTGTCCCAGGCCGGATGAATGGCGCTCATGCAGTGCGGCGAGCACGCCGATGGCGGTGTACATTCCGCCGGCCATATCGCCGATGCTGTAGCCCGGCCGCGCCGGTGGCCCGCCGGGATGTCCGGTGATGCTCATTACGCCGCCCATGCCCTGGACGATGACGTCGACGGCGGGTCGGTGCTGGTAGGGGCCGCTGTGTCCGAAGCCTGATGTGGAGGCGTAGATCAGGCGTGGATTGACAGCAGACAGGTCCTCATAGCCCAATCCGAGTCGGGCCATTGCGCCCGGACGGAAGTTCTCGCTCAGGACATCGATAGCGCCGGACGCAGGGTCGAGTAGGTCCTTGATAATCTTCACCGCTTCGCGGTGCTTGAGGTCGAGCGTGACCGATTTCTTGCCTCGATTGACGCTGAAAAAGTAGGTCGAGACTCCGTGTACATACGGTCCGGCGCCGCGATGGCGTTCGTTGGTATCGACGTGTTCGACCTTGTAGACGTCGGCGCCAAGGTCGGTGAGGATCATCGAGCCATACGGACCAGCCAAGGCCCAGGTGAAGTCGAGGATGCGTAAGCCGTCGAGCGGTCCGGGCATAGTTTGGCCTGTCTACCTGCGGTGTAGCCCGCCTATCGGCGGCATGGTACGGGATAGGATATGGCGCGAATCGCACTGGTCATCGCTGCGATCCTAATTGCGATTAGCGCCGCTGCGGTCACTTCGACGCAGATCACTGTGGCCCACGAAGACATGGTGAGCACGCTTTATCCGGGGGTGAATCTTGTCGGGTGGGTGGAAGAGGCTGCGCCCATCGAGCGGCTCTTTGCTGACATCCCTCAAGTCAACACCGTTTACGCATGGGACAGTTCGAAGCAGCACTGGCTGTTTGCCTCGCCTCACGTCGCCAACGGAACTCTGCGCACGCTTGTTCCCGGCATGGGGCTGCGATTATCCCTTGCCGGGGACGCACGGTTTGAGTGGCGGCGTTCTCGCGGCGCTTACACCGATCAAACGCCGCTTCGCCCTGGATGGAACCTCGTTGCCTGGCAAGGTCTCGATCATGTGCCATCGCCGGTGGCACTGAGGCAGGTCCGACAGGCGGTCAGGGTGGCGATAGCCCGGGATGCTCTTCAAGCGCAGTGGCTTCGCGCAGATCCTAGCGAGCCGACAGATAGCTGGACAATCCTGGAACTGTCGCACGGCGATGCCCTCTGGATTCACGCCGAAACCTCAGTTAACTGGCGCCAGTTGACCGGCGAACGCCCCAGATTCTTGTTTGTGGGCGAACCGTCTGAACATGCACAGACCAAGGCGACCAACGACCTTCAGTCGATTCGCGAGTTTTACGCGAAGAAGCTCGGCGGCGTCATTTCGGCTTCGATGTGCTCGCCTCCGGCAGTCCGGCGAATATCCGAGATTGGCGGCGCCGGTCAACTGGCAGCGGTACGTCGGGACATTACAGCGGGTACTACCTGACGCACATCTCGTACGCGATTGAGTGTGGCGTGCACGTCCTGGCACACGAGTATTTCCATGCCCTGCAACGAGCTGCGCAAAGTGAACGGCAGGTCCCTGTTAGACCGCCAGTGTGGCTGATTGAGGGATCGGCCGATTACGCCGCCTACCTTTACCGCGATCTGGGCAATCCAGGTTCGTTTGAGAATCGGATGCAACTCGTGTGGGACCACGTGGGAAGCCATAACCGCCCATTGACGGACCAAATGGTAGACACCAGGTACGTGAGCGGAATGGCCGCGACGGCGCTGTTAGTGGAGCGAGCTGGCGCCGGCTCGATTCTCGAATTCTTCAACCGGTCGGCTGATGCCCAGAGTCAGACTGAGGCTGATGACCTTTTGCGCGAGGTCTTCGGCATCACAGTCGACAAGTTCAACGACCAGTTTGAACGCGCTCGCAAATCACCGGCGGCGACACAGGCGCCTCCTACGTCTGATGCCACTCAACTCTGGACGCAGGAACCGGCTCATCGTTTTGCTATCGAGTTCATCGGCCCCGACGGTAGCCAAATCAGCGAATATACGACGACGAGCTTGCATCCTGCTCCGCAAGGATCCAGCCTGATCATCGGGGGGCTGTTGTTTGGCGCCGTAAGGCCAGGTGAGTCTTGGATCGAGTATCTGTGGGTTGACG
Organism: Dehalococcoidia bacterium; assembly: GCA_963666795.2. GTDB lineage: Bacteria > Chloroflexota > Dehalococcoidia > Bin125 > Bin125 > Bin125. The sequence continues at coordinate 164,571 of CAXXUV010000003.1, forward strand.
GGTGTCGGATTCGCTTGACAGATGACGAAGGACATGGCCACCCGGTTGAGGTTTCTACACGCTTGGAGACAGATGTCCTGCAAGTTCGGGTGTCGTCGATTGGCTGCGACTCCGTGATTTCCGGCAGCATCAAAGGACCGGACGGTCGCTTGCTAGAGCCACAGCATTCCGCCGTATGGGTTGAAGCTTATGAGGAGCCACAGGTATCCAGAACACCCACTACCCAGGTAATTTCGGCGTCTGGACCCAGCTTCTCGATGAAGGTCAAGCCGGGCCAGTATTCGATCGGTGTTTCGCCAATCGAATCGTCAGGCGCACTTTATGGATGGTACACACCGGACGGAGTCGTTCGAGACGGAACCGCTCGCGCTGTTGTAGAGGTGGGCTCCGGCGAGACCGTAAGCGTCGAGTTGGTCTTGCCGTTCAGTCGGCGAATCGAGATTTCGGGCACGGTGCTTGACAGCGAAGGGCAACCCGTCTCTGGCGCTCGCGTCGTCCCTCGTGGCCCTTCCGGCTACGACCCCGGAAACCCGCTCTTGCGGCGCGGATGGGTCGGATGGGCAGAAACCACTGCCACGAACGGAGAGTTCGGAGTTCCGTTCTCCGGTGCGTCCGTCGGGCTGCTGGTGACAATCGGAGACTGTCAGGCCGGGTGGTACGGATCAAGCGGATTCGTTGCAGACAGCACGAACCGAACGTACATCGAGACGATGAGTAGGGACATTGATGGAATCATCATCCATCTGCCTGAAGGGTCATGCCGCTAGCGGCGCTGGCTATTCCTCGAGTTCGAGGCCAGGCGTGCCTGGTTCGAGTTGGACGCCGAGCGTGTTGAGCGCCATCGAGACGAGGTTGTACTGTCCGGCGGCGAAGACGACGTCCATCATCTGCCTGGTGTCGTACTGCTTGGCGAGCTTGTTCCAGGTCTCGTCGCTGACGAACGCGTCCGAATGCAATTCGTCTGTGGCTCGGAGCAGCGCTGCCTCGTGCGAGTTCCATGCCTCGTGGTCGGGGCCTTGCTTGACCCGTTCGACCTCTTCCAGCGTGAGGCCGGCTTCCTGTCCCATGCGCCGGTGCTGGCCAAACTCGTAGCCCGACTGGCAGTTCCAGCCCATGCGCAGGATGATCAGCTCCCGCTCGCGATCGGGCAGCGATGATTCGGCGATAACGTGTCGGGCGAAGCGTCCCCAGGCTGATGACAGCTCCGGGTAGTGGGCGAGTGTTCGAGTGATGTTGAGCACGCGTCCGCCTCGGGCCTCGGCGCGTTCGAGCTGCTCCCTGGATTCGCCCTCCGCCGTCTCGATCGTCAATGGTTGCAACCGTGGTTCCGAGAGCCGCATCGCATCCTCCTGCATCCGTGCTCAGGTCGTGAGTGAGCGTGCGCAGGATAGAGCGTCAGCTGACTGAGCTGAGTCGGTCGATGAGGGTGTCGAGTTGGTCACGGGGCAGTTGGTGGCTTTCGAGCTCTCAGATACTGTCATGCGCTCGCTTCTGGCTGGAAGGTCTCTTCGAAGTGTTTCTGCTGTCCCCAAGGACCTTGCAGAAACTCGTCGAGCCGGTCCCTGAGCAGCTCCCGATGCGGTTCGGACGGCGAAACGAGATACCCACGAGCGGTGCCTCGGTGATACCAGAAGGTCCAAGGCCGCTGTTCTCGGCCGGCCGCCTCCTTCAACCTTTGTGCGGCGCGTTCCAGTTGTTCGACCGCCGGTCCGCTTCGATCGAAGTGGTGGTACACCACGAAACTTCTCCCAACACTGGCAAAGGCTTTGAAGTCACTGCTGCATGCGTGTTTCGGGCTGCTAAGGAAGCGCAACGATCTCTGGATATCCCGTTGTCAGGATCGACGAACACCAACTCTGCGCCCTCAAGATCCTGTGCCGCTCGTTCCAGCCACTCGCAGCGGATGGGCAATCGTACATCGCGGTGCGATCCACGGGGGAATTGCAGAACACCCAGGTGATGGAGGGTGTCCGCTGGCAACATGTCAAGGGCGCAGAGCGCGGCGACGCTCCTATTCCCTTGCCGCACCATTCGGGCAAGAGCGTCGAAAAGTTCAGGGTCGCAGTTTCTAAGGGCTGGACTCCGCTTTTCGAGGTAGTCGATGAACTTGCCGTCGTTGGACTGCTTATTACCGAGACTCATCCACCAAGCCATGCCAAGCCTCGGCCCGCCATTTCGGCAAAGGACCCGAAGCAGTCCGAACTTCCCGAAGTCGCCGATGTCTCCGGCATAGCGATTCTTGCATGGTCCGACCTCCTGATTATCTAATGGCAGCCGAATCAGAGAACCGCCTTGAGGCGTTCGATAAGTGTGTCTAACTGGTCATGGCGTGGCGTGGAGATGCGCAGGTAGGAGGACAGCGCTGGATCGCTGTAGGTGCGGGTGAATACTCCGACGTTGGCCAGGCGGTCGTGCAGCTCTCGGCCGGTTCCGAGTGCGGGATCGATCTCGATCAGGATGAAGTTGGATTGTGACGGCAACGGCGACAATCCCTCGACGCTTTGAAGCGTTTGGTACAGGGAATCTCGGGTTCGGCGAATGGTGTCGATTTGCTCGCCGATTTCTGCTGCTGCGTCAATTGCGGCAATGCCTGCGACCTCGGCGGCCTGATTGATGTTGTATGGCTGTTTGACCTTCAACAGGTCGGTGATGAGGTCGGCGTTTGCGAGCGCGTATCCAAGTCGGAGTCCGGCGATGCCGGCCCATTTGCTGAAGGTTCGCATGATGATCAGGCGCGGGAACTCTGAGAGCAGGGCCTGCGCGGAGGCGTCGAGGCCGGCGAATTCGATGTAGGCCTCGTCGAGCATCACTGTTGCTCCTGAGGACAGAAGTTCGCGAGTCAGTTCCGCCGGAATGAGATCGCCGCTGGGATTGTTCGGTGAGGTCAGGACGACGACGGAATCGCCCTCACTCTTACTGGCGGCCGCCAACAATTCCTCAGTGGGAAGCGCGAAGGCATCGCCTCGGGGGATATCGAGCAGTTCGAGTTCGTTCACGTCGGCCAGGAACGGATACATGCCGAAGGACGGTGAGCAGGTGATGATCGAGGAGCCCGGCGCCAAGAGCGCGCGCAGGCTGAGATCGAGCAGCTCGTCGGCTCCGGCGCCGGCGATGATCATTGCGGCGTCGACACCTGTGTATCTGGCCAATGCCTCTCGCAGGACTGTCTGATTTGGGTCGGGATAGATTGAGCCGAAGTTCGGTTCGCTGAGGGCGGCTTGCAACGCCTCGCGCACCGTTGGATGCATACCGTAGGGATTCTCATTGGCGTCGAGCTTGAGGCAGTCCTCGGTTTCGAGACCGGCCAGGCGTGCGCGTTCGGCGAGCGGGACGACCGGCGCATAGCCGGGCAGTCGTGCGAGATGCGGCCGAATTGCAGGTCGGGTGGAGCTCATCGGTCTCGGCGTCGGCGTTCGAGTGAGCGGGCGTGGGCGTCGAGGTGCTCGGCGTGGGCGATCAGTTCGGCGTCTCCGGCGATTTCGTCCAAGAGCTCGTCGGTGACTTGGATGATCGTCGTGATCTTCATGAACTCGCCAACGTTGAGCGCCGAAGCGAACCGCGCCGAGCCGCCGGTGGGCATCACGTGCGACGGTCCAGCGACGTAGTCTCCGAGCGCCTCCGGTGAGGCTTCTCCGACGAACAGGCCGCCGGCGTTGCGGACGTCGCCGATGCGCTGGTGGGCGTCCTTGACGACGAGGGCGAGATGCTCGGGCGCGTACTCATTGGCGATGGCCAGGGCTTCGTCGAGGTCGGGGACGAACGCGAGTCCGCCGCGATTGCGGACAGCGTTGAGCGCGATCTCGCGGCGCGGCAGGTCCGCGGTCTGTTCAATTAGTTGTGCTGCTACGGCTTCGGCCAGTGGTTCGCTGGTCGCGATCAGAATCGGGGCGGCAAAGTTGTCGTGCTCGGCCTGGGCGAGCAGGTCGGCGGCGACCAGTTCTGGGTTGGCGGTGTCGTCGGCGACGATCAGGGTCTCGGTGGGACCGTAGATCGCATCAATGCCGACGACTCCATAGAGCCGGCGCTTGGCGGCCGTGACGAATCGGTTGCCCGGTCCGAAGATTTTGTCGACGGCGCCAATCGATTCGGTGCCGTAGGCCAGCGCGGCAATCGCCTGCGCGCCGCCGACCTTGTAGACGGTGTCGACGCCGGCGATCTCGGCGGCGACCAGCTTGAGCGCGTTGACGGTTGCTGTGCCGTCCTCAGATGGCACGGCCGGCGAGGCGATGACGACCTCCGGCACGCCGGCGACCATGGCCGGGATCGCGGTGTGCAGGACGGTCGATGGATAGACCGCTGCTGTGCCCGGCACATACAGTCCGACACGCGCGAGCGGTCGGACGACTTGGCCGAGGCCGCCGCTGGAGAAGGACTTAGCGGCATGTTCGAGCTGCATCTCGTGATAGCGGCGGACGCGGTCGGCGGCGTGCTGGAGGGCGGAGACCAGTTCGGGCGGGACCTCGGTTCGCGCCTGGGCAAACTCTTCCTCAGTGACGACGAGTGATTCCGGTGCTGCGCCGTCGATCGCTTCGGCGATTTGGCGAACGGCAGCGTCGCCGCCGGTTCGGACGCGCTCGATGATGCGACGCACGGCCTCCTCGAACTCCGGCTCGTCGTCGAACAGACGGCGCAGGATGGTGCGTTCGATCTCACTCAGTTCATCGTCGTCGGGCCGGCGACGTGAGAGCAGGCGCGCTCGCGCTTCGGCTGCGCCACGCCAGATCGGGATCTCGGTCTCAACCTGATCAGCGGCGATGACCATCAGTCTGCGCCGAGCCAGTTGCGGAGGACGGTGGCCGTGCGCTCGGCGGTGGAGTCGAAGAAGCCGTCGAGGGCGCTCTGGTCTACGTGCGACATGGTGTCGTCCAGCAACTGTGGAATGTTGTCCATGAATTCGCGCAGTCCCGACTCGCTCTCGATCCCAGCGCTTTTCAGGTGTCGTGAGGCGATGAAGGAGAAGCGTTCCCAATCGGGCGGATGCTCGGTCATGGCGGCGGTGGTGTCGCGCCATTGTGTCAGCAGCGGGCGGTCGACGAAGCCGGCGTCGATCTCGATCGCCGAGCCGAACAGCGCTTGCCTGATCTGATGCATCTGTTCGCCCGACTCTCGCTCGCGACGGTCCATCTCGTATTGCAGGACCCGGTCGAGCAGATTGGCGTGCGAGCTTCCGCCCAGGACAGAACGGCTGCCGAAAAACGGCCGATAGATCTGCACGACGTATTCCTGGTCCATAATCACGTGGGTGAGATAGCCGGCGACCCAGGCTCGAGTTTCGGCGGACAGGTTGGAAGGGTCGCGGAACATGCGATGGGCGCTGAAGAATTTCTCGACGCAATCCTGGTGGCCGTCGTCGTAGATGTCGAAGAAATGCGTGCGCTCGCGATCCCAGCGGGTCAGTACGCGGATGTCGGGCGTGGTCGCGCCGAGCAGGTATTCGCCGTTCTCGTAGTCGAGCGGCGCGTCGCCAGCAACTTGTCCGCCCGCGCGGACGGCGGCGATCATGTGGGTCACCAGGGGAGGCATGAACGAAGTTTATCGCGCCTGCGTATTCTTGACGTATGAGTTTTATTCTTCGTCGTCCAATGCGAGCGCTCGCTCTGGTCTTGCTAGGCCTGGGCCTTGGTTCGATGTTGCTGTCGGGCTGCGGCTCCGATCATCCAACTGGCGCGGTGCATGTGTCCCGTATGGCGCAGGAGATTGGTCCTGTCTCGGCCAACTTCATTGACCGCGCTCTCGACCGCGCCGAACGCCAGGATGCCGTGGCGTGGATCTTGATGATGGATACGCCGGGCGGTTTGATTTCGTCTACGGACGACATCGTTCAGCGGATTCTCGCTGCGGAGATTCCGGTCGTCATCTTTGTCAGTCCGGCTGGCGCTCGCGCCGCGTCGGCAGGGACGTTCATCACAATGGCCGCTCACGTCGCTGCGATGGCGCCGAATACACAGATTGGCGCGGCCCATCCGATTTCGGGCAGCGGCAGCGACATCGACGGCGACCTGCGCGACAAGGTGACCAACGACGCGGCAGCGGACATCAGGGGGATTGCGAAGCACCGCGGGCGGAATGAGGAGTGGGCGGAGCTGGCAGTTCGGGAGTCGGTCTCGATCACCGGCGACGAGGCGGTGGAGCTGAACGTGGTCGATCTGACGGCCGACGACCTTAACGATCTCATTGCGAAGATCGACGGACGCGAAGTCCTGCTCGACCCGGATGGGGAGACGGTGACACTTGACCTCGCCGACGCTCCGATCGTGGAGACCAACTACAACGTGGTCGAGTCGATCCTCGATGTGATCGCCGACCCGAACATCGCGTTCATCTTTACGTCCATTGGCAGTCTGCTGCTGCTGGTGGAAGCGTTCTCGCCCGGCCTGGTCGGACCGGGAGTATTCGGTGTGATTCTGCTGATTTTCGGCTTCTTCGCGTTGGGTCCGCTGGACACCAATCCGGCCGGCATTGCGTTGCTGGTGCTGGCGTTGGTGCTGCTGATTGCGGAGGTGTTCGTCGCCGGATTCGGCTTCCTCGGCATCGGTGGGATTGTGGCGTTGATCCTGGGCGGATTGCTGCTGATCGGCGATGCGTCAGTGGACGCGGAGAAGGTGTCGATCTGGGCATTGGTTGTCAGCGCCGGATTGATCGGGGCGCTCGTCTTCGGCGTGGGGACGCTGGTAGCGGTGGATCGGCGAAGACCGAAGTGGTCGTTCCAGGGACCTCGCGGAATCGTCGGCAGGGAAGGCGTGGCGCACAACACGTTGGCGCCTGGCGGCACTGTGTTCGTGGAGGCCGAGCTGTGGTCGGCGCGGTCGGCGGAAGGAGTGGAGATCAGCGAAGGGTCGTCGGTCAAGGTTGTCGGGATGGAGGGCCTGACGGCAATCGTGGAATCGACGGAACCTCCCGAGAGCCGAGATGAGTGAGTCAAGTTCGATCAGTATTTCGCCGGTCTTGACGAGGCCGAGCGGGTCGTGGCGCTCAAGGTTCGCGACGTGGTGAGGCAAGCGGTCGGCGCCAATCCACGAGTGTCGGAAACGACCAAGTGGAACTATCCGGCATGGGTACACGAGGGCAAGAACGGAAACATGTGCAGCATCATGGGCGCGACGGGCTATGTGCGGTTGCAGTACTTGCGCGGCGCGGAGCTGCCGCAGGCAGAGTCACGGCAGGAGGGGACGGGCAAGGGGATGCGTCACCTGAAGGTTTGGTGTGATCGGGAGTTTCCGTCGGAGGAAATTCGGTCGTTGGTTTCGCATGCGGTGTCGTTGCATGAGGCTTCGAGCGCGTGAGTTCGCGGGAGGATTCGTCCTCCCTCTTGCAGGGGGAGGTGTCACGGAGTGACGGAGGGGGGTCCCTCGACCGGCGCTGGGACCCCCTCAGCCTTCGGCAGCTCCCCCTGCAAGGGGGAGCGGGGCAGTGGGTCGGCAGCTCTCTATTTCAGGGATGGCAATCGCCAGTCAGCCTCGGTGCTGATCACGGCGAGATACCCGCGGCAAGCGCGGGTATGACGGAACCACCCTGGGTGATCCGCTAGTACGAGTGAATCGAGCGCTTCGCGTTTCGCGGACGCTGCGGGATTCTCGCGGCTCGGCCGGTTAGGTCTCGGAGGTAGTAGAGGCGGGAGCGGCGGACTCGGCCTCGACGGGTGACCTCGACCCTTTCGATCCTCGGCGAGTGGTAGAGGAAGGTGCGCTCGACGCCGATGCCTTTGGTCACTCGGCGGACCGTGAAGTTCGAGGATGAGCCCTGCTTCTTGCGCCGGATTACGACGCCTTCGAAGACCTGTGTCCGCTCTCGTTCACCCTCGACGATGATCGCGTGGACGCGAACGGTGTCGCCCGGTTGGAACTCTTCGATGTCCGGATTGCGGTCAAGGGTCAGGAGATCGCTACGGTCCATGATCAACTCCGGCACAGAAGATTGGGATGAGAACTCGTGATCTCAGCTTAGGCCAGCGAACGGCTTTTGTACTAGCCGAGCGGGGCTTTGTTTGCATGCTCAAGTCGTTGTCCCCGACACATCGCCGGACTCGGACAGGAGGTCGGGGCGGCGCTCGCGGGTTCGCTCGATCTGTCGCTCGCGGCGCCATCGCTTGACCGCGCCGTGATCGCCGCTGAGGAGGATATCGGGAACGCGCCAGCCTCGGAACTCGGGCGGCCTCGTGTACTGCGGATACTCGAGCAAGCCGTCGGCGAAGGATTCCTCGACCGTCGACTCGGAAGAACCCAATGCGCCCGGTTGCAGGCGCACGACGGCGTCGACCAGTACAGCAGCGGCGGGCTCGCCGCCGGAGAGGACGTAATCGCCGATTGAGACCTCTTCGTCGACGAGATGTTCGCGCACCCGCTCGTCGACGCCTTCGTATCGACCACAGAGGATGATCAGGCGATCCTCGGCGGCCAGACGTTTGACCAGGCCTTGGTTCAATCGCTTGCCTTGCGGTGTCAGCAAGATCGCCCGCCCGGGATTGCCCTCAACTCGCAGCGCCTCGATGGCCCGGAACCAGGGTTCGGGTTTCATCACCATGCCAGCCCCACCGCCATAGGGAGAGTCATCAACCGTTCGGTGACGGTCCGTGGTGTACTCGCGGAGGTCGTGGACCTGGACATCGACGATCCCGCGGTCGCGGGCGCGTTTGATGATGCTGTGCTCAAACGCGCCCGCAACTAGAGGCGGGAAGATGGTGACGACGTCGATTCTCATTCGCGTCCGAACGCGGCATTCGGGTCCCAGCGACGGTTGCCGCTGCTGCCGTTGTTGCCGTTGCTGGGCGGCGCTCCGTTCGTGCTGGCGACCGATTGTCGACGATGCAGGAAGGCAGGAGTCGCGAGCTCCTCGGGGCTGCGCGGCTCGACCGGCCTGAACGTCAGGCTGTCGAGGATGTCCTCACGCGAACGTTGCGGCGGCGCGGGCTCGGGGTAGGCGGGAGCCGACTGAGGGGCAGTCGTTGCGAAGGTCGGCATGGATTGCGCATGGGTCTGTTGACGAGGATCGAGGAAACCAGTCGCGATCAAAGTCATCTGGATGTCGCCGTCGAGCGACTCATCGATCACGGTACCCATGATGATCTCGGCGTTGGGGTGGACCTTCTCGCGGACGAAGTCGGCCACCTGCGAGAGCTCGAGCATGCCCAGGTCGCCGGCGGACGTGACGTTGTAGAGCACGCGGGTCGCGCCGTGGACGCTGTTCTCCAGCAGCGGCGAGTGGATCGCCTCCTCGACGGCGTCGAGCGCGCGGTTGTCGCCCGAGCCGTGGCCGAGCGCCATCACTGCGTGTCCGCCGCCGCCCATCACCTTCTTGACGTCGTTGAAGTCGAGGTTGATCTCGCCCGGCACGGTGAGCACGTCGGAGATGCCGCGCACAGCCTGTCGCAGCACGTCGTCGGCGCGATTGAAGGCTTGTGTCACGGTGAGGCTGCGGTCGTTCTTGTCGACGAGTCGCTGGTTGGGAATCACGATCACCGTATCGGCGACATCGTTGAGTCGGTCGATGCCTTCCTGGGCAGCCGTCGCGCGGGGAACGCCTTCAAACTCGAATGGTCGGGTGACCACGGCGATGGTCAGCGCACCGGCCTGCCGCGCGATCTCGGCGACGATCGGTGCTGCGCCGGTGCCGGTGCCGCCACCCATGCCGGCAGTGATGAATGCCATGTCGACCTCGGTGAAGAGACTGCGAATCTCGTCGCGGCTGTTCTCCGCCGCGCGAGCGCCGCGCTCGGCGTCGCCGCCGACGCCGAGACCGTCCGATTCGGAGTCGGCGATGCGAATGATCGTCTCAGCCCTGGTGCTGGCGAGCTGCTGATTATCTGTGTTGACCGCGACAAACTCGACGCCTCGAATCTTGTCGGCGATCATCCGGTTGACCGCGTTACATCCACCACCTCCGACACCAACGACGGTGATCGGGGGAATGCCCTCGGTGCGGTTGTTGGAAGTTCGTCTCGTCATCTGCGCGATCCTCTCGTTCGTCCGTCGTTGCTGCGTTCGTCGATCGAAGTGCTGGTGGCCGCCGTCCGCAGGTTGGACGGTTCAGCCGGCTGAGTGTTCATGAATGGGGGCTGAAGACACGGGCCAGGCTGGCCACGCCCGATGCGAGCGAACCAAACATCGATCCGGCGCCTTCGGCGTGCCGGCGCAGGTTGTTGGCCTGGCTCGCCTGCATGGCGTCGCCGGAGTCGAGCATCCAGTCCAGCATCCCGACCGCGCCGAAGGAGTCGGGTCTGCTCAACTTGTCTGTCAGTCCGTAGAGGTCTCCGACGCCGGCCACACGAACGGGCGATTCCATCGCCTTGCTGAAGAGCAGGTCGACGCCGTTCAACATTGCGCCTGCGCCGGTGAGAATGATTCCGCCGTTGACGGCATGCTGCAGTTGATGCTCGGTGACCCGGTTCACGATCATGGTGATGATCTCGCAGACACGGGCGTAGATGATCTCGGCGATGAAGCTCGGCGAGACGTTTTGTACGTGGCCCGGAGAGAACCCGTGCAGCTCGATGTCCGGCGCGCTGTCGGGAACGAGCTGTGGGATGGCGCAACCGTGCGTCTGCATGACGCGGCGCGCTTCGTCGTTGGTGCAATGCAGACCGATCGAGAGGTCGCGGGCGATGTGGCCGGTGCCGATTTGCATCGCCGACGTGTGCGAGATTGCGCCGTCCTCATAGGCGGTGAGGTTGGTCACGCCGGCGTCGAGACCGACGACCAGCGCGCCAAATTCCTTCTCATCTCCTCTGATCGCGCGTTCGGCGGCGACGACTGGCTTGGCTGCGATCAGTTCGACATCGACGCCGGCGTTTTGCACGCAGTGTGCGGCATTCTGGATCGCGCTCTGCGACGCGGTGACGAGATGCATTGAGACATCGAGCCGCTGACCGTGCTGTCCGCGCGGATCGAACGATCGACGTTCGGAGTCGACGACATAGAAGCGCGGTATGGCGTGAAGCAGCGTGCTGGCGGTGTTGATCGTGACCGCACGGCCCGAATCGATGGCGCGAATCAGGTCGGAGTCGCGGATCGGCTCGCTGAAGGATGGCAGTGCGACGGCGCCTCGGTTGTTCATGCTCTGCAGGTGAGGACCGGCGACGGCGATACCGACTGAGAGAATCTCACGCGCCGAGGAGGCCTCGGCCTGATCGAGCGAATGGCGGATGGCGGCTGCGGCGCGGGAGACATGGGTAATCTGGCCGGCTTCAATGCCGGCGGAGGGAGATTGGCCGACGCCCAGGATGTGCAAATGTCCATGTTCGTGGCGCTCACCAACGACCGTGGTGATGACCGACGACCCGAGATCGATGGCGACACTGGCGGTAGACGTTGGCGGCATAACTGCTCCAGACTTCGTGGTCCGTTGATCTCGCTCTCGAGCTACTCGAGAATGCTTGCTGCGGTGTGGTTCAGGATCCGAATGTCACGACCGACATTCAGCCCGATTTCAACTCGGGGACGTAGTCCGAAACGCAAGTCGGCGAGAATCAGTGGCTCACCGCGAGCTTGCGCTTCTCGCTCCAGCAATGTCCAAACCGCGTATTTGTAGTCCAGCCCGTCGGCATCACCGAAGATGACGTGTCCATGTTCCGTGACAACGACGAGGCCGTCGGTCAGCGACCATTCGTAGGCGAGCACGCTGGGCAAGGGCAGCGGAGCTCCTCGCTTATGTAGTTCCGCCACCATGTCGACGGCAGTCGTATCGACCTGCGCACCGGCGCGGATCGCCGGCGACGCGGATGTCTGAGTGACGATCGGCCCGCTAAACGCAGGCGCAGCGCCCTCGAGGATCACGCCATCAGAATCAATTGCCCACACGGTGTCGTTGGCCCGCCACCGGCCCCACTGTGTACGTTCCACTATGACAACTCTGATGCCATTCGGCCAGTCCCGTCCGAGAGTTACTTGCTTCACCATCGGCAGCGCCGCGATGCGCTGTTCGGCAGCCTCAAGATCGGCCAAGAACACGTGCTGGCCCTTAAGTCCCGCGAGCTGTTTGACCGAGGCTGGAGAGATCACCTCAGCGCCCTCAACTTCAATCGTCTTGATCTCCAGCAACGGTGAATTAAGTAGGGCGAGCATCACGCCGAGCGAAGCAACCGACAGCAAGACTGCCGCCCAGGCAAGTCGCGGCCAGGCCATGCGCGGTCCGCGCGGAAACGACGGGGAAGAGATCGACGACAGTTGCTGCCCCATGTGTTGGCGTCGAGTCAGTGGCACGGGCTGAACGACCACGTCTTCGGTGACCCGAGCGTCATTGCCCTGAGGAGCACCAGGAGCTTGACTCATTGGCGAGCCTCGCGATCTCCACGGAACATTCGCCCTTGACGCACGCGGCGCTCGATCCCCAGCTCGACAAGACGGTCGACCAGCTCTGAGAGCGGCAGTCCGTCGACTTCAAACAATCGGGGATACATGGACGCGGATGTGAAACCAGGAATGGTGTTGAGCTCGCCCAGCCACAGTCGTCCGTCGGGGCCGACGAGGAAGTCGGCGCGGACCATGCCCTCAGCGCCGATGGCGCGGAAGGCGTTGAGCGCGATCTCTTGCATGCGCGCCGTGGTCGCTGGATCGACGTCCGCAGGGGCGATGAGTTGGGTCTCGGGATCTTCGTACTTGGCCTCGTAGTCGTAGAACTCGCGGTTCGTGCGAATTTCACCGAGCGACGAGGCAATCGGTGGCTGACCGGCAAGTGCACCAAGCACACCGCATTCGATCTCTCGGGGCGACGGCATGGCCTCTTCGATCAGGACTTCCGAATCGCAGGCAGATGCGGCCGCGAACGCTTCGGCCGATTGCTCGCGGGAGTTGACCTTGCTAATGCCGATGCTCGAGCCGCCGCGCGACGGTTTGACGAAGTAGGGATAGCCAAGCTCGGCTGCTCGTCGGGTGACAGACACCGGGTCGGTTCGCCAGTCGTCGCAGGTGACCACGATGGAGGGCGCGACGGGGATGCCGGCGTCGCGCAGGATTTGCTTACAGCGTGCCTTGTCCATGGCAATCGCCGAGGCGGCGACGCCGGGTCCGACGTAAGGAACTCCCAACGTTTCGAGGAATCCCTGGAGCATGCCGTCCTCGCCGGTCGCTCCATGGATGAGCGGGAAGACGGCGTCGCACTGCAGCAGCGCTGACAATGTCTCGGGGGTTATTGAGATGGCACTGCGGCTGAGCGGATCAGCTATCTCTTCGGGACCGCCGGACTCGATCGCGTCAAGGCGTGAACGTGACGCTTCCGGCGTCAGCCAGCGACCATCGCGGGACACGGCGAACGGGACCGTTCGCCAGTGCTTTGCATCTGCGGCGGAGATCACTGCGCGAGCGGAGCGCACTGAGATCGTGTGCTCGACGGATGCGCCGCCCAGGACGATACCCAGGGTTCGTGGCTCACTCACCATCGGCCGGCTCCTCACCGACGATGGCGATCTCGGGCTCCAGACTGATCCCGAAGCGTTGATTCACTTGCTCCTGAATGTGCGCGATGAGGGCAAGGAAGTCGGTGGCGCGAGCGTTGCGCACATCGACATTGCGGATGTAGTTGGCGTGCAGCTCTGAGACCTGGGCGGCTCCAATTCTTGTGCCTTTGAGGCCTGCCTCGTCGATCAGTTGTCCGGCGCTGCGAGGGTCGTCTGTGGGATTCTTGAAGGTCGAGCCCAATGACGGACCGGTCGGCGCATTCGTTTTGCGCAGCGATTCGACTCGGTCGATTTCGGCCAGTGAAGTAAAGACGTCGCCACGTCGTAGCTGCAATGTGAGAGTCGTGATGATGTGACCGGCCAGCGAGCCGCTTCGTAGTTTGGAGTCTCGGTAAGTGAGTCCGAGTTCGTCCGCGTCGAATTGGGACGGCTCGCCGTCGGGTGAGACCGTCTGGATAGAGACCAGGACATCCGAGAGGTCTGAGCCATACGCGCCGGCGTTCGTGGGTAGACCTCCGCCGATGGCTCCGGGGATGCCGGCTGCCCATTCCAATCCGGCCAGTCCGGCCCGCGCGGTCGAACGGGCCAGCGCAGCGAAGCGGTATCCCGATTCGACCTCGATCCTGGCGTCGCCGACCTTGCGGCAGCGCTTTGATTCATTGCGCAGGACGACACCGCGAATACCGCCGTCGCGGATCAGGACGTTCGAGCCGGCTCCGAGCACGGTCAGCGGCGTTCCGGCGCAGTGGGCGGTTCTGACGGCAGCGATCAGCGCCTCGCAGTCGCGGGCGACGACGAACCAATCTGCCGGCCCGCCGACCTGCACAAACGTGTGTCGGCTGAGCGGCTCGGCGCGAAACGCATTCAGCTCCTGCATCATCGCCTGCAGGATTCTTGAGCGAGTCATTTCGCGCCGCCCAACGCAGACAGGATGATTGGCCCTGCGCCATCCACATCGCCGGCGCCCATCGTGATGATCAGGTCACCGGGCTGTGCGTTCGCAGCCGCCAGCGTTCCGCTGTTTTCGACGGAACCGGCATAGATCGCTTTGGGCGCGACGATCTCGTCGGCCAATTGTTCCGACGTCATTTCCTCGCCCGTCATCGCACGGGCGGCGTAGGTGTTGACCGTGTAGACCACGTCGGCGCCGGCGAAACAGGTTCGGAACCCATCGATCAGATACGACGTGCGCGTGTAGGTGTGAGGCTGGAACAGCACCACGATGCGTCGCTCGGGCCAGCGCTGTCTGGCGGCGGCGATGGCGGCTGAGACTTCTGTGGGGTGATGCGCGTAGTCGTCAAGGACGACGACGCCGTTGCATTCGCCGTGCAATTGGAATCGTCGATTGACACCGTTGAAGGTCTTCAGCGCTTCAACCGACGTTTCAAGGTCGAACCCAGCCGCGTCCAGCGCCGCCAGCGCCGTCGCTGCGTTCTGCCGTTGATATTCGCCCGGCTGGACGAGCGCGCCGCTGACCGTTCCGACCGGCGTGGTTAACTCGTACGAATCGTCGTTGCTGGATATCTGATAGTCAGCCGGCGATCTTGACGAGCAGGTAATGAGTTTTACGTCGGGTCGCTCGGCGTGCAAGGTTGATGCGATCTGTGCGGCCAACGTTGAATCGATGCCGACGACGAGGGCGCCGTCCTGCTTGACGGTTCGCACATATTGCAGGAAGGCTTGCTCGAGCGCGTCCTGGGATCCGTAGTAGTCGAGATGGTCGGGCTCGCAGTTGGTCAGCACAGCGACCGACGGTGTGTAGTGATGGAAGGCTCGGCCGTATTCGTCGGCTTCGAGCACCAGCCAGGGGTCGGTTCCACGCCTGGCGTGGACGCAGAAGTCGGGCGCTTCGCCGCCGATCACGTAGCCGGCGTCGCGGCCGGAGGCTCGCATGGCGTGCGCGATCATGGCCGTGGTGGTCGTTTTGCCGTGTGAACCGCCGACGGCGATCACTTCTCTCGAGGATGCGATCTCGGAGAGCAATTCTGCACGCGTCTGTAACGGAATGCCCAATTCGATCGCCCTGGCGACCTCGGGATGAGACTCGGGGACGGCTGCCGTGCGCACAACCTGGGTTGCGGTGGTGACGTGATGCTCGTTATGACCAATGACGATTCGAGCGCCGCGGTCGCGGAGTGGTTGCAAAATTGGAGCGTCGGTCCGGTCGCAACCAGATACGACCAGGCCATCATCCAGCAGGATGTGGGCCAGGGCGGACATATGAATTCCGCCAATTCCAACGAAGTGAACGTTCAAGGTCATCGTTACGTCACTTTGCCACACCGAGGATCACTTCGGCAATGCGTTTCGCAGCATCGACGCGACGCAGATTGAGCATGGCCTCGCGCATGGATTTCAAGCGCGGCTTGTCGGTCAACAGGTCAATGGCGGTGTCATAGAGTTCGTCGGTCACCCGATCGTGATCGAGCACCACCGCGCCGCCGGCGTCGGCCAACAGCTCGGCGTTGTAGCGTTGGTGTCCGCCAGCCTCACCCAATGGAGCGAGCACGGCCGGGAGTCCAGCGGCCGGGTATTCGCCCATCACAGACGCGCCGGCTCGCGAGACGGCCAGGTCGCAGGCGGCCATGGCCAGCGGCATTTCTTCGGACATATAGGTGTAGAGGCGGTAACGAGACTGCAGTTTGGCAGGCAAGGTGTCGCGCAGGTTCGACAGGCGCTCGAAGTCGTTGACTCCCGAGATGTGAATCAGTTGCGTTTCTTCCAGCCACTGTTCGAGATGATTGGCGATGCAATCATTAATTCGTTGCGCTCCGCGAACCGCGCCGGTGACCAGGAGCGCCGGTCCGCCATTTAATTGGAAGTAGGCGCGGGCCAGCGGCTTGTCCAGATCCTCGAAGCCGGGGCGCAGCGGGTAGCCAGTCACTACCGCCTTGCCCTCGCGAAACCGCTCGGTCGAGCGTTCGTGGGTCACGCAGATCTTGCTGGCGAACGGCGTCAGCGCCCGCAGCGTCCAGCCGGGCTCGATGTCGGGTTGGAGCAGCACGATCGGTCGTCGCGCCAACCATGCGGCGATGCCAACCGGCGCAGAGACGTAGCCGCCGGTCAGGAAGACCACATGAGGCCGGAAGCGCAGCATCAGCGAGAAGGCGTCAACCACGCCGGTCGCCGTTGCCCCGAGCGAAAGCAGTTGAGAGAAGATGTTGCGGCCGCGCAGGGCCCGCGCGGCGATCGTTGCGTAGGGCAGTCCGGCCTCGCCAGCGAGTTCTGACTCGACGCCGTCGGCAGTGCCGGCGAAGCGGAACTCGACGGTGTCGCCTCGCTTCTCGATCAGGTTGCGCAGAGCGTCGGCAACGGCGAAGGCGGGAAACACATGCCCGCCCGAACCACCGCCGGAGAGCAGGATCCGTACAGGCCGTCCGGTTCCCCCCGTTGGCATTAGTTGCCGTCTCCGCGTCCGCTGTGGAATGGCGATGGCCCTGGTTTCCTGGTATCGCGCATTGGCGCGACATCGCGAGTGGGCCCCGCGTCGTTGAGCGGCGGGTCGGCCAGATTCGGCATCTTGCCTCGACCATGTCTTGAGATGGATACGAGGATGCCGGCGGCAGCCATCGACGAGATCAGCGCCGACGAACCGAAGCTGAGGAAGGGCAGGGGAATGCCGGTCAGGACGATGGTGCGCATGACTCCGGCGACGTTAAAGAAGGCCTGAAGCGCGAACCAGGCGACGATGCCGAACGCGAGCAGGGTGCCGAATCGGTCCTCGGCTCGCATGCCTGCGCGGATCCCGCGGTAGATCAGCACGCCGAAGATCGTGAGCACGATCATCGCGCCGAGCATCCCGGTCTCTTCGCCGATGATCGCGAAGACGCCGTCGGTGTGTGCCGACGGGACATAGAAGAACTTTTGCCTCGATGCCCCGAGTCCCACGCCGGTGAGACCTCCGGAGCCGAGCGTCGAGACGAGATTGATGATCTGGTAGCCGGCTTCCTGGGCGACGTCCTCGGCGTTGAAGAAGGCGCGGATGCGCTCCATGCCGTAGCCCGCGCCGGCGACGATGGCGAACAGTACCGCCGATCCACCGACAAAGAGCATCACCATGTGTCGCAGCGCGGCGCCAGCGAGGAAAAACATGACCACGCCGGTGCAGGCGATAGCGGCGAAGGTTCCGAGGTCGGGTTCGAGCATGAGCAGTCCGCCGATGACGCCGATGATCATGCAGAACGGCGCCAGTCCAAGCGGGATGCGTTTGATATCGTCGCCCTTGGCGGCGAGCCAGGCAGCGACGTAGATGCAGATCGCCAGCTTGGCGAACTCGGATGGCTGAAGCGCCGGCAGCGAACCGAACTGAATCCAGCGCTTGGCGCCGTTTTCCTCGTGTCCGATGCCGGGTACCAGCACCACGGCGAGCATGACCAGTGAGACCCAGATGATCGGTGACGAGAGTCGTTGCCAGATTCGGTAGTCGATTCGGGCCAGCACCATGAATGCCGCCAGTCCGATGCCCGCGCCGATCAGTTGGCGAAGGGCGAAGTATCGGGTGTTGCCGTGCAGTTCCTGGGAGATGGCGAACGATGAGGAGAACACGAAGATCAGGCCGATGAAGACCAGCGCCATGACCGAACCGACCAGCACCCAATCGGGCGGCGAGGCGGGACGGCGCAGACGCAGGACGATGCGGTGACCAACCGTGAATCGCTCGCCCTCGATCAGCTCCCTGGTCGAGCGAGGATTCGGGACACGGACCCGGCCGAGCACGCCGCCGTTCTCAGCGCTGACCTCCGGGACGGCTGCTCGATTAACGGTCATCGCCCGAGCTCCTGTCCTGCGCCCACCGGCTGACCCAATCGCCGACCAAATCGCGGAAGTGCTGACCTCGCTCCTCGAAGTTGGGATAGGCGTCGAACGATGTACCGGCCGGTGACATCAACAGTGCTTGACCCGGCCTCGTGGTCCGTGCGGCGCAGGCGAACGCCGTCTCGAAGGTGCCCGCATTGAACGCGTTGACGCCTCGATCTGTTAGCCAACGAGTCCACTTGGGGGCGGCGTCACCGAACAGAACCACCTGCGTCACGCGGCGCTCAAGTTCATCCATGAGCGGGTTGAGGGGCAGTTTCTTGTCGCGACCGCCGAGCATGAGCACGATGTCGCCCTTGGTCGCACGCAGTCCGGCGAGTGTGCGCTCGGGCGTGGTGGCGATCGAGTCGTTGATGAAGCGGACGCCGCCGACCTCTGCGACCAGTTCCAGGCGGTGCGGGACGCCGGTGAAGGATCGCAACACGTCCGCGGCCACGTCGTCGGGGACACGGTCGGCGACGATTGTCAGCGCAGCCAGCGCGTTGAGCAGATTGTGTTCGCCGGGGATCAGCAATTCCTCGATCGGCATCACCGGGTGCTGGTTGTGCACGATGTCGCGACCGTCACTCCAGACAGCACAGAACCAGGGCACCGAGGGCTTGCCGATTCCGAACCAACGCTGGCTGGCCTCAGTTCTCGCTGCCGCATGCAATGCCAGGTCGTCGCTGAAGGGCAGCACGACGGTATCGCGTGCGGTCTGATACTGGACGATGCGGTGTTTCAGTTCCTGGTATTCACTCCAACTGAATTGATCGAGGTGGTTCGGGGTGATGTTTGTGATCGCCGCGATCTGAGGGCTGCGGGTCATTCGAAGTAACTGCGTGTGTGAGATCTCCGCGATCACCGTCGTGTCCGGCGTGACATCAGGCAGTTGCCCGAGCAGACCTTGGCCGATGTTGCCACCGACGATGCAGCGCACGCCGGCCGCCTGGAGCATGTTGTGAACCAGCGTGGTCGTCGTGGTCTTGCCGGCGCTTCCGGTGATGCCAATGACGAGGGCGGGACATCGTTCGAGAAAGATCTGCATCGGCCCGTAGACCGGCACTCCCCTGCGACCGGCCTCGGCCAGCAGGGGGATGTCGTAGGGGACTCCCTGGCTGGCGATGATTCCGTCGACTTCGTCCAAGAGAGAGAGGTCGTCTTGAGCTCGATCAGCGCGTTCGGCGCGTTGGTCGACTCTGATGACCTTCGCGCCCTCGCGCTTGAAGAAGAGCGCTGCGTCGCGGCCTTCGATGCCTAAACCGACGACGGCAATGGTCTGGCCGCTAAACGTACTCGGCCCAGGGACGGGAAGTGGGAGGCTCATTTGGGCGCCTGCAATGCCAGGGCGATACCGAGAATGCCGCCGGCCATGCCGATCAACCAGAAGCGGGTGACGATCTGCGGCTCGGACCAGCCGCCCATCTCTAAGTGGTTGTGCAGTGGCGCCATGCGGAAGATGCGGCGACCCTCACCGCTGCGATGCCGGGTCCACTTGAACCAGCCGACCTGCATGATGTCGGAGGCTGCCTCGAGGACGAAGACGATGCCAATTACCGGTAGCAGCAACCAGTGGCCGGTCATCAAGGCGAGGATCGCGAGTGTGCCGCCGAGCGCCATGGCGCCGGTGTCGCCCATAAAGACTTTGGCCGGGTGCGCGTTAAACCAGAGGAAGCCCAGTAGCGCGCCAACGGTCGTGAAACCGAAGCGGACGAGGAAATCCTGCTCTTGTCCGACAGCGATCACGGCGAATGCAGCGATCGCGATCGCGCCCGTGCCTCCGCAGAGCGTGTCGAGCCCATCGGAGATGGCGACAGAGATCACGGTGACAAACACGGTGACTGCCGCGATCACGATGTAGACCGGGCCAAGCGAAAATTGGCCAGCCCAAGGGATATTGAGCGATTGCACGTCAAGTGCGAAGTAGAGGACCAGACCCACGGCAATCGAGAAGATCGCCAGCAGGCCAAACTTCAGTTTCCAGGTCAATCCGGCTTGTGTTCGGCCGATGAGTGTGCCGAGATCATCGACGTAGCCGATTGCGCCGAGCGCGACGATCCCGACGAGCGGCAGCAGGATCGACCAACGGTCGCCCTCGACGAGGTTGGCGACGATCGTCAGGATCACGACTGGAATCAGGAAGATCAGCCCGCCCATGGTCGGCGTGCCGGCCTTGACGAGGTGCGAGGATGGGCCTTCGTCGGAGATGGATTTGCCGGCGCTGCGCCCCTGCAACCAGTGGATGATGAACGGTCCGACGACGAGCGCCAGGACGAACGCGATGCCGGCGGTGCCGAGCGAGAAGGTGGTCATTTGTTGGCCAACCTCTCCACAACCGCTTCGAGATGCATTGCGTGTGAGGCTTTGACGAGCAGCGTGTCATTGCGTTCCAGCGAATGCAGCAGGATGTCTGTCGCCTGCTCTGGCTCGGCGACCCAACATGCCTCCGAGAGACCTGCCAGGCGCGCCGACTCGACCACGTCGCGCGATCGCTCGCCGACGCCGATTAACCAGTCGCAGCGACCAGCGGCATACGCGCCGAGCGTCTGATGCGCCGGGCGCTCTTCCGTACCCAGTTCGTACATGTCGCCCAGCAGCGCGATGCGTCGCGGCTGGCAGGTGTCCAACAGGTCGAGGGCTGCTTGCATCGAGAGCGGAGCGGCGTTGTAGGAATCGTCAATGATCGTGGCGCCGTTCCCGGCGGTCCGCCGCGCCAGGCGGGAGCCGGGCTGGAGACGGCTCAGCGACTCAGCGACCGCATCCAGCGAAAGTCCGGCACGCAACCCAACCGCAGAGGCCGCGAGCGCGTTCATCGCCTGGTGCGCGCCGATCAGTGGCGTTTCGACATGCACCTGGGAGTCTTCGCGAGTGTCGTGGAGCGTGAACTCGATACCATCGAATCCGCGCGCCTGCACATTCGTGGCGCGCAGATCGCATTGCGGACTGAGTCCGAAGGTCAGCACTTCAGCTTGAGTCCTCAGTGACATTCGCCGGACTCGTGGGTCATCGCCATTTAGGATGACCAGGCCGTCGGTGGGAACGGAGTCAGGCAACAGACCCTTGATCCGTTCCGTGTCGTCCAGCGTGCCGAAGCGTTCGAGATGGGTCGGTCCGACGTTCGTGACAATGCCGACATCGGCCTGGGCCGACGAAACCAGGAGCTCCATTTCCTCCTGCGAATATGGACCAATCTCGATCACGGCCCATTCGTCTGCGGGATCGATACCGAGCAGGGCAATCGGGAGCCCGATGTCGCCGTTGAAGTTGCGCGGGGACTGGTGAGTCGGGAAGTGTTGCGAGAGGAGTTGGTACAAGGCCTCGCGCAGCGTCGTCTTGCCGACACTGCCGGTGATGCCGACGATCTTGGCGGAACGCTCATTTCTCCAGCGACGGGCCGCTTCCTGTAGTGCGGCGAGCGGATCATCAACGACGAACAGGGAGGACCCACGCAGGCCCGACGCCTTGGAGACGAGCGCTGCCGATGCTCCGCGTTGCAGAGCGTCTTCAACGTACTGGTGACCGTCTTGCGTCTCGCCTCGCAGCGCGACGAACAGTGAACCCGGGCCGGCCTCTCTGGAATCGACCACGATGTCGGAGAAGGCCTTGTCGTTCGATTGGGGCTGGTTGCGCAAGTGTTCAGCCAGCAGGCGCGCGAGATCTTTGGAGGAGATCACTCTTGCTCCTCGTCCTCGTCGTCCTCGATGTATGTCACCGGCGATGCTTCGTCGCTTTCGCCGTCGACACTTGCCGTGAGAGCGGCCTGATCCTCGCTCTCGGTCACGGTTGCCTTGTCACCGTCGGAGCCCGGTTTCGGGGCGGTGTTCCAGGCGTCGGAATCGGCGATGTAGGCGGTCGGCGGGACCCCGAGGTAGGGCAGGATTTGCGCCATCAACTCGGAAAAGATGGGGGCGGCGACGATCCCGCCGTAAATCTCGCCCTGCGGGCGGTCGATTCTGACGAAGACGACCACACGGGGATCATTGGCGGGCGCGAATCCGGCAAAGGAGGCCAGTGACTCGTCTTCCAGGTATGCGCCGTCCTCGACGACATCCGACGTGCCCGACTTGCCTGCTATCGGCCAGCCTTCGACCCGCGCAGGGTGTCCGGCCACGCCGTCAACAACGGCTTGCATCATCCAGGTAATCGTGGCGGCGGTTTGACGGCTGATCGCGCGCGGTCCGGTGCGTGGTTCGATCAGGTCGACGCCATCTTCGGTGATCACGGCCGTGACCAGGCGAGGCCGGACGGGAACGCCGCCTCGCGCAATCGTCGCGTAGGCCTGCACGAGCTGCAGCGGTGTCACGGCGATGCCCTGGCCGAACGAGTTGGTCGCCAGCTGTGCGGGCGACCAGGTAATGTCGCTGGAATCGGTGACGACGCCGCCGATTTCACCGGGAAGACCGGAATGCGTCGTCGAGCCGAATCCGAACTTGTAGAGGTAGTCGTAGAACGTGCGCCCGCCGAGCTGTTGCACGACCCAGACCGTCCCGGTGTTGAGCGAACGCTGCAGCACCTGGGTCATCGTCTGCTCACCGTGATAGGAGAGGTCGAAGTTCTTGATCGTGCGGTCGTCGATCACCACAGCGCCGGTGTCGACGTAGGTGGTGTCGGGGGAGACGATGCCCGCATCGATGGCGGCCGCCATCGTGATGACCTTCATCGTTGACCCGGGCTCGAAGATGTCGGAGGCGGCGCGTGAACGGAGCAGCGCCATCGATTCCGGGAGGTCGAGGTCAATCGTCGAGGGGTCGTAGGTCGGGAGCGAGGCCAATGCGAGGATGTCGCCGTTGCGCGGGTCCATCATGATGATGTGACCGCCTCGCGCATTCCACTGGTCCACCGCTCGCAGCAGCGTCGTCTCGGCAATCCATTGCAGGTTGCGGTCGATGGTCAGGACGATGGACGCGCCCTCTTCGTAGGGCAACTCTGCTCGAGGACCGAACGGGATCGCTTGTCCCAGGCCGTCAACTTCCTGCACCAACAGACCTGCCACGCCGGCCAGGACGTCATCGAATTGATATTCGATACCGGCCAGACCCTGCTCGTCGCGCCCGACCAGACCGATCACCGGCGCTGCCATTGAGCCTTCGATGTAGCGACGCGTGGAGGTCTTGCGGACCTGAACGCCGTGCAACGCCTCGGCGTGGATTTGTGCGCCCAGCGCGTCCGAGAGTCCGTAGGCGACCAACGCGTCGTGGCCGCCTGCGGCGGCGGCCTGGGCAGCCAGCGACAGTACGGCCGACTCTGGCGCGCGCAACAGCTCGGCGAGGCGACGCGAGGCATCGGTCGGCTGGAACTGCGAACGCGCCCAGAGGCGCGTGTCGACGTGTACTTCCCAGGCATCGATCGACGTCGCCAGCGGGAATCCGTTGCGGTCGAGGATAGCGCCGCGCGGTCCTTTGGTTTCGATCGCCCAGGTTCTGTCGGCGTAGGCTTCGTGACGCTCGTGCTGGATGACCTGGATCATGACGAGCCGAACGACAACGATGAGCGCGAGTCCAAGCAGCAGGGCGATGACCACGCGCATCCGCCACGTGGAAACCGACTCAAAGCCACTACCCGACGACGGACTCGCCAATGTCCTGCCCTTTCGTCGTCGCGATTTACTCGAAGATCAATACGTCGAAGATCGCACTCCAGATCGACTGGTCGGCCAGCGGCGACGAATCGGTCAAGCCGCCGTTGACCTGGTCTGCCGGCGGCAAGAATCGAGAAGGCAATGTTCGAGCGGGGGGAGGCAGTCTGACCTCAAGCACAGAGGTCGGGCGGGCCGGGACCATATGGAGCCGCTCCTCCGCCTGGTGCTTGACCCGGGACAGCGAACCGAGCTGTCCGACATGTGCCGCGAGCGATCGGATCTCCGAGTTCAAGCGCTCGCGCTCCGCTTCCAGCGTGCGTAGCTCCATGCCGCTTTCTGTCACACTCGATGTGCGGATGACCGGCAGCGTCGCCGCGATGCAGAGTCCGAAGACGGCCAGCCAGGCCCAGGCCGGCATACGGCCCGTGTATCGAGGTCGGCGCGGCAGGACGGGTCGCGGGAGCGCATGGTACGAATCACTGGCCGCCGAGGTCGGCAACGACGCATCGAGCGTCGTGCTGGGTTTCGCTGTTGTCATCGGAACGTCGTTCGACGACGTGATGTTCCCAAAACGGCGGCTAGACGCGTTTGACAGCGGCGCAGGGACACTCGCCGGCGCAGGAGCGACTCGAGGCGATGAGATCCGCTACGGAAAGTACCGAGTCGTTGGCTCCGGTTTGGCGAAATTGAAGTAAAGTGTTTTGCACGCACCAGTGTCTGGTGTGAGATTGCTCGGCAATCGTTGAGCGGATCGTGTGCGCAGACAGGGGGACGTGGTCCACGTTCGTCATGGCCTAGGGCCACGCGCAATCGTGTTCCAGTGGTTTGGCGGCGGGGCTTCTCCTTCACTGTAGTGGCTTTTGGGTAGTCCCCTGCACACGATCCGCTCAACGATTTCCGAGCATGCTCCCGACGCTCTGGTCGCTCCTGTTCTCTCTGTGGTTCTCCCTGTGGCTTGATTGCATGTTGTCGCAGCCGTGGCATCAGATTGCCTCCGCTGCTCGTAGTCGCGCGCTGCGCGCGCGAGGATTTCGTTCGACCTCAGCCGCCGACGGCCGCAGCACGCGGCGAGTCAACGTGCGAAATGCCGGCGTCGGGCCCGAAGACTGTTCGCGCAGGAATCGCTTGACGACGCGGTCCTCGAGCGAGTGGAATGCGATCACGACCAGCCGGCCGCCGATTCGCAGCACGCCGCGCACCTGAGCCAGGAATACGGCAAGACGCTCGAGCTCACGGTTGACCTCCAGCCGAATCGCCTGAAAGACCCGAGTGGCCGGGTGAATCCGGGCGCCGGGACGGATGCCGATGGCGTCGACAATGGCCTGAGCGAGTTCGGTCGTGGTCGCGATTGGGCGTCGCGCCACGATGGTTCGGGCGATGCGCCGAGAGCGGCGCTCTTCGCCGTATTCGTAGATCAGGTTGGCCAGATCATCGGACGACCATTCGTTGACGATCTCGTCGGCCGTCACGAGGTCCGAAGTGTTGGAAGCGTCGGACGGCCCCAGTTGCATGTCCAATGGGCCCTCGGCCTGGAACGAGAATCCGCGCTGCGGCGAATCGAGCTGCAGGGAGGACACGCCCAGGTCGCAGAGCACGCCGTCCAGCGGCGTCATGAGGGCATCGCTGGCGGCCGCGGCGGCGTTGTCCATCCAACATTGTTCGAGCCTGACACGCTCGCCGAAATGAGACAGTCGCTCCGACGCTGCGACGAGAGCGTTCGGATCCGCGTCGCAGCCGAGCAGTCGGCCGTCGGGTCGCGACGCCGTGAGCACGGCCTCTGCGTGTCCGCCCAGGCCGACGGTGGCGTCGAGGTAGCGTCCGCCCGGCTTGACGTCGAGCATGGCCAGCGCTTCGTCGAGCATGACCGGGAGGTGTCGAGGCTGAGCAGTCATGCCGACTCCTCCGCCTGGTTCGAGTTGCTTGACGTGGTGCTTGAACTGTTGCTTGAACTGTTCGATGCGTCGATGGCGTCGGCGAGATCCTGCAGCAAATCCGCGTAGACCTCGTCGATCTCCGCCTCTTCGCTCTGCCAGGCTTCCTGGCTCCAGATCTCCAGGTAGTCGCCCACCCCGATGATCACAGTGGCGCCGTTGAGATTCCGTTCCTCGCGCAGTTGCGGCGGAATCAGGATTCGGCCCTGACGATCGAGATCGACCCGGCGCACCCGGCCAAAGAAGCTGCGCGCCAGGCGTCTGGCTGAAGGTCGCAGTTTCTCGCCGACCGTTCGCACCTGCTTCTCGGCGGCGTAGCCCTCGGGCGTGTAGAGCTCGAGCTGTCCGTCCGGTCCCGGCAACAGGAATCCACCATGTTCGAACAGACCCCGATACGGGGACGGGATCGCCAGACGACCACGGTCGTCCAGACGATGTTCGTATTCCCCGGTGAAGTCGACGTTCGCCACGTAAGATGCCCCGTATGCCTTTCCTGTTCACGTTATGCCGAGTTCCCCATTTTTCCCCATCCCTGTGCCGATATCGCACTGTATGCACATAACGGGGAGGATTTCAAGACCATAAGCAAGGGAAATCGGCCCCAGTTCCCGAAACGGAACAAATTTGTCCACTGAAGAGGTGGAAAACATGCAATACGGGGGAAACGATGGTTGATAATGTGGATAACCAGGCCCGACAAAATTCAGAACGACCAGATAGAACGCCGTTAATGAGCCAGCACATTGGCCAACAATTGTCCGCCGCCGTCCTCACCCTGTCCGATCAGGGCGCCGCCGGCCGTCGTGAAGACACATCCGGACCGGCGATCCGCAACCGATTGGCCGAATTGGGCATTGTTGTCAGCGACCACGCCATCCAGTCAGACGATCCTGACGGAATCGCCGATCGACTCCGCCAGTGGGTCGAAGATGGTGTCAGCCTGATCGTGACAACCGGGGGCACAGGCTTCGGCCCTCGCGACAACACGCCCGAGGCAACGCGACGAGTGATCGAACGGGACGCACCCGGTCTGGCCGAGCTGATGCGGGCGGCAGGGCTGCGCCAGACGCCCATGGCTGCGCTGTCACGAGGCGTCTGCGGGATCGCCGGCCGAACGTTGATCGTCAATCTGCCCGGCTCCGAGCGCGCGGTTCGCGAGAATTTGGATGCTCTGGCCCCTGTCCTACCCCACGCATTGCAGTTGATCGCGGGCGACACGGAGCACTAAGAATCCTGTGAGCGACGTCCTGCGCTATCGGTGTGGGCATTCCCCTACGCGGGGGTATTTCAGAAGTCCCTCACAGGGGCATGTTCTCCCGTCCCCGCCCCCGAGCGGGGACTCGTCCCTCTGCGGTCCCTGTACATGCCGACACATGTCTTGTCAGGCAGATAGACGTTGACGGCCTCGATTCCCGGTCGCCGCGCCCGAGCGGGTCCCGGCTCGAGGGGCGGGACGGGGAGATATGTAACACCCTCTAGAGGGTCGCCCTTACGAATTACAGTCGATTTTGTGAGCGATGACGTTCAAAGCGTTTCCGACATGCTCTATCGGCGCTCCGAACGACTCGTGGAACAACGTTTCTACGGATCACACGCCTACACTGGCGACAATGGCTAAACGAAACCTCTCGCGCACGATCTCGCTGGCACGCAAGCGTTTGGACGCTGAGACCGGGGCCGTCCTGAAGGACTGGGGCGGTCGCCTGCCCCTGGCTCTCGTCTATCCCAACAGTTATTACCTGGGGATGTCGAACCTGGGATTGCAGACGCTCTACGGACTGCTGAACAGCAGGTCAGACATCGTCTGCGAGCGCGCGTTTTACGATCCGCCGCTCAAGTCCGAGCGTGGCGATGACCCGTCGCTGGGACCGGTGACGATTGAGTCGCAGCGACCGTTGGCCGACTTTCCCGTTGTCGCCTACACGCTGACCTACGAGATTGACTACTACCACGTCGTGCGCTCGCTCCAGGCGGCGCAGATTGAGCCGTTGAGCATCAATCGAGACGACGGCGACCCGCTGATCATCGCGGGCGGCGCAGCGGTGATCACCAATCCGCTGCCCCTGGCCGACTGCTTCGACGCCTTTGTGATCGGCGAAGCGGAGCCAATCCTCGAAGAGTTGATCGACACGCTGCAGGAGTACGCCTACAGTCCAAGAGCCGATCAGCTTGATGCGCTGGCCAAGATTCCCGGCGTGTTCGTTCCGGCCATTGGATCCGGCGGCGGCGTTGAACGCCAATGGGTGCGCGACATCTCGACGACCGAGGCGATGTCGCTCGTCCTCACCGATGAGACTGAATTCAACCAGATGACCCTGATCGAGGCCGCACGCGGCTGCGGTCGGGGCTGCCGATTCTGCATTGCCGGCTACGTTTTCCGTCCGCCTCGGTACCGACCGCTGGAATCGCTGCTGAACCAGGTGCAAGTAGGCCTGAAGCGCAGCAATCGCGTCGGACTGTTGGGCGCCGCCGTCGCCGACCATCCGCAGTTGGCAGAGTTGGCTGTCGAAACCGATCGTCTGGGCGGTCGCGTGTCGGTCTCGTCGCTGCGGGTCGACAATCTGGCGACCGAGCTATTGGATGTGCTCTCACGTGGAGGCACGCGGACAGTCACGCTCGCGCCCGAGGCGGGCTCGGAGCGGATGCGTCGGCGGATCAACAAGGCCGTTTCGGAGGAACAAATCATCGAGGCGGCCGACAAGGTCGGCGCGGCGGCGATGAACCGGCTCAAGCTCTACTTCATGATCGGCCTGCCCGACGAGGAAGACGAAGACGTCGAAGCAATGGCCAATCTTGGTCTCGCCGTCAAACAGCGGCTCGACGCGCAGGGTCATGGGACCGAACTCGTGATGTCGGTCGGTCCGCTCGTGCCCAAACCGGCCACGGCGTACCAGGAACTCGTTCAGTCCGAGGCCGGGCTGGTCAAGCATCGCCAGCAGATTCTCGAGAACGCCTTCCGCAAAACCGGCATCCGGCTGCGCGGCGACAGCCCAACCTGGGCGCGAATCGACGACATCTGCTCACGCTCCGACCAGCGCCTGGCGCACGCGATCCTCGAGATGGAAGCGCCCTCCGCTCGCGAATGGATGCGAGCCGCCGGCGAATGGAACCTCGATGGCCCTCTGCCCTGGGGCGGCGGACCGAGTCCCTGGTCAGCCGTCGAGACCGGCATCACCGCGCGGTTCTTCGAGCGCGAGCTGTCCAAGCATCTTCGTGAGAAAGCAACCATCGCCTGTCCGCCGCCCGAGATTGGTTGCAACATGTGCGGCGTCTGCGGCGGCAACGAGATTCCCTCATACTCACCGACCATCGTGCCCATGGAAGCGGTCGTAGGCGTCTGAGGTGTCGATCGCGGACAACCTGCGTCGGGTCAACGAACAGATCGCCGACGCCTGCGCACGAGCCGGACGCAACCCGTCCGACGTCCAACTGATTGCCGTCTCCAAGACGTTTCCCGCGGAAGCCATCGCTGAGGCGTCGGCGGCGGGACAACGGCACTTTGGCGAGAACCGGGTGCAGGAGGGTCTGGCCAAGCTCAATCAGCTCCGTGCGATGGATGTCGAAGCTGAGGTTCACCTGATCGGTCACTTGCAGCGCAACAAGGCGCGAGATGCAGGACGCTTTGCCTCGGTGCAGTCGGTCGACAGCGTGCGTCTCGCGCAGGCGATTTCAAGTCGGCTTGCGAGTCGGCTTGAGAGTGACTTGACAGTGTTGCTCGAAGTGAATGTGGCCAATGAGCCAACGAAATACGGCTTCAAGCTCGAAGAAGTGGCCGATGCACTATCCAGCATTCAACTACTCTCAAATTTGAGAGTAACTGGATTGATGACCGTGGCGCCGGAAGTTTCGGACCCGGAAGAGGTGCGTCCGGTCTTTGGGAAATTGCGTGAGCTTGCCGAAGCGTTGACGCTTTCTGAACTCAGCATGGGCATGACCAACGACTACGCTGTAGCCATCGAGGAAGGTTCCACGATGGTCCGAATTGGACGCGCGATCTTCGGCCAACGCGGGGATCATGTCGGAGGTCCGGCATGACCAAGATCGCCGTGATCGGCGGCGGCACGATGGGCGCGACGTTTGTCCGCGCCGTGACCAACGCCGGTCTGGTCTCAATGAGTGAACTGACAGTCTGTGAAGTCCTGCCCGAGCGTCGAGCCTGGCTGGAAGACGAGTTCAGCGGCATTTCGGTGACCGGCGATCAGGCCGAAGCGGTCAATGGCGGTGAGGTCGTCTACCTCTCCGTCAAGCCGCAGGACCTGCGATCGCTGAACAGCGCGGCCGGTACCGAGGCCAAGCTGCTGATCTCAATTCTGGCCGGCTCCACGATCGCCGACGTCCACGCCTCGACCGGCGCCGAGCGCATCGTCCGCGCCATGCCCAACACGCCCGCGCAAATAGGAAAAGGTTTCACCGCCTGGACCGCGACCGCGAGCGTGACCGACGAAGAGCGCAATCTGGTCAGCCAACTGCTCGACACCATGGGTGAGCAGCTCTACGTCGCCGACGAGTCCGCGATCGACAAGATCACGGCCGTCTCGGGCAGCGGACCCGCGTACGTGTTCCTGATCATTGAAGCAATGATCAATGCGGCAGTCAATATTGGCCTGCGACCCGATGACGCCCGGCGCATGGTGCTGCAAACGATCATCGGCTCCAGCGAATTTGCGGCCCAGAGTGGCCAGCATCCCGCCGTACTCAAAGACATGGTGACATCGCCGGGCGGCACAACTGCGGCCGGCTTGCGTGTGCTGGAGCAACGGGGCGTGCGCGCCGCGCTGATTGACGCGATCGCCGCCGCGCACCAACGAGCGGAAGAACTGGGCCGACAATGAGTGATGTCCTGTTCATTTTGGGCACTGGCTTGCGCATTTATTCGTTCGTCCTGCTCGCGCGGGTGCTAATGAGCTGGGTGCCGATGTTCACCAATCGGCCGCTCGATCCTTCTAACCCGATCGTCAAATTCCTGCTCGACATCACCGAGCCCGTGCTGGCGCCGCTTCGCAGATATCTGGTAATCGGGATGATGGACCTGTCGCCGCTAGTGGCGCTGATCGGGCTAAATTTCCTCGCGCAGATTGTGCTCAACAGCGCCTGATCTTCGCTTTCGCTCTTTCCTAGAACGTTTGCTTGACATTGGCAAGCATCTTTCGTAGTGTGCGCAGCACAGGCGTTCGCAGGAATGCCGCGCGGGCAACCAGACTCACCAACAAGGGAAAGCGCATATTATGCCACCTAACAAGACCGACAACGGCGTCAAGCCCATTGCCCTGACGACCGATGCACAAGAGCCACTGCCCATGACCACCACGATCAAGCCGACGAGCGAATCTCCGCCCGCGATTGACGAACTGCTGGGCGACATGGAGCGCCGCTTCGGCGAAGGCTCCCTGATGCGCCTCGGCGACGTCAGCGCCCGACTCACAGTCGACGGCATCCCCACCGGAGCCCTGTCGCTCGATGTAGCGCTGGGCATTGGCGGACTACCGCGCGGACGCATCGTTGAGGTGTACGGCCCTGAATCAGCCGGCAAGTCGACGGTCGCGCAACATGTCATCGCCGAGGCGCAACGCCTTGGCGGACAGGCAGCCTACGTCGATGTCGAGCACGCCCTGGATCCCGAATTCGCTTCGCGCCTGGGGATTGATGTGTCGCAGTTGCTCATTGCGCAACCGGACACCGGCGAGCAGGCCCTGGAAATCGTCGAGGCGCTAGTCCGCAGCAACGCGATTGATGTCGTCGTGGTCGACTCCGTCGCCGCTCTCGTACCGCGAGCCGAAATCGAAGGTGAAATGGGCGACACACAGGTCGGTCTACAGGCCCGACTGATGTCCCAGGCCCTGCGCAAACTGACCGGCGTTGTCGCCCGATCCAAGACCGTGTTGATCTTCATCAACCAGCTCCGCGAGAAGGTCGGCATCGTCTTCGGCAACCCGGAAACCACGCCCGGCGGCCGCGCGCTCAAGTTCTATTCGTCTGTCCGGATCGAACTGCGCCGAGCCGAAACATTGAAGGACGGCCAGGTTGTCATTGGCACGCGGATCAAGGCGAAGGTCGTCAAGAACAAAGTGGCGCCTCCGTTCCGGACCGCGGAGTTCGACCTCATGTTCACGGCCGCCGAGCACGGAATTTCCAAGACTGGCTGCCTGATTGACCTCGGCATTGAGCCGGCGCCGGGATCACCGGCCGGGGCCCCGTCCGTGATCAAAAAACAGGGTACGTTCTACTCATACGGCGAGACTCGACTCGGCCAGGGGCGTGAACGCACCAAGGCATTCCTGCGCGAACACCCCGAGATCGCGGAAGAAATCGAAGCCCGCATCCGGGAGGAGCGCGGGCTCCCCAACGCCAAGTCACTGCTCACGGAGGACGGCGCCCCCAAGTCCAAACCGATCGCCAAGCCGCCGCCGAAGAAGAAAGGCCGCTCTCGGGTGGGCTAAGCAGCTAGACGAGACCCGACGCGGAGCAAACGATGACTGCCGTCCTCTCAATACGGCCCACGGGAGCACTCTCCACGGTCAACTTTGACGACGGCAGTTCCTTTCGCTGTACGCGCGCATTCGCTCAGCGCTCGAAGATCAAACGGGGACAGCAGATCGACCAGGTCTTCGTTGACCGACTCCGTGAGTCGGCGTCTTTCGACCTGGCCACCCACGAAGCACAGCGGCTGGCTGGCAAGCAGCGCTACAGCCGGAACGAAATCGCGGTCAAGCTGCAGGTCGGTGGATTGTCGAAGCAGACCGTTAACGTCGTCCTGGACTCGCTTGAAGAGCAGGGAGCGTTGAGCGACTACGCCGTTGCGCTTGAGATCGCGAGGCGCAACCTGCGCCTGACATTGGAACGCGATCCCGATTTGACCTGGCCCAGGTTCCGGCTCTTGCATACCCGCCGCATGGCCATGCGAGGATTCGCTCCGGCCGAAACCAGCGCGTCTCTGCGGCAAGCGTGGTCGGAGCTCGAATAATCTCCACTGGCGCCCGTTCGTTAACGGGCGTAGTCTGCCTACCAGAGACCACCTGCCCGCCGCTTGTCGATATTGGAACCCGACAGGCGCGACAGGCGTGGTAGAGCGAGATTGAACGTGACAACAGGCAACGCAATTGCAATGCCAACCCAATTGAGCCGAGGACACCATGTGGGGAGCCATTATGCGGCTCCTGCGCAGCGGGCCCGATCCACGTATCGAGGCCAAGCTCGAAGCCGAACGCATCCTCCAACAGGCCGGGGAACAGGCCGATCGGGAGGCGCGTAAACGGCAAGAAGAGGCGCGGGAGCAAGCACAAGCCGAACGAGACCAGATCCTCGCCGACGTGCGCGGGGCGCGAGACGACCTGCAGCGAGCCGTTGACCGGCTCGACCGGCGCGAAGCGACGTTGGATGACCGCATCCGCTCGCTTGACGACCGCGATTCTAAGTTGAATCGCGATGGTCAACTACTGCAGCAGCGCGGCGCAGCACTGGACCAACGCGAGGCCGAGCACGATCAGCGGTTGGAAGAGGTTTCCAACCTGACTCGGGACGAAGCACGGACGGTCCTCTTCGCCCGCGTCGAGCTGGAGATATCCGACGAAGCCGGTCGGCTGGTCCGCGAGGCGGAGCAGAAGGCCAAGGGAGAGGCGGAGACCCGCGCTCGGAAGATTATCGCCACGGCGATTCAGCGCGTTGCCTCTGAGGTGACGACCGAGTCCACGGTCTCAGTCGTTCAAATTCCCTCCGACGAGATGAAAGGCCGAATCATCGGCCGCGAGGGCCGCAACATCCGCGCGCTCGAAGCGGCCCTGGGCTGCGACCTGATCATCGATGACACGCCGGATGTCGTCACGGTCTCCGGCTTCGACCCGGTCCGCCGCGAGGTTGGCCGGCTGTCGCTCAGCCGTCTGGTCGCCGATGGCCGCATCCATCCCACCCGCATCGAGGAAACCGTCGCCAAGGCGCAACGGGACGTTGACCGCATCATCCGCGAATCGGGCGATGAGGCGGCGATCGAGGCACACTGCAGCGGGTTGCCGCGGGAGATGCTCGATATCTTCGGCCGGCTTCGCTTCCGCACGAGCTACGGACAGAACCAGCTCCGACACGCCGTCGAGACCGCGCACATCGGAGCGATGATCGCCGAGGAAATCCACGCCGACGTCGAGGTAACCCGGCGCGGTTCCCTGCTTCATGACGTGGGCAAGGCGATCGACCACGATGTCGAGGGCACGCACGCCATCATCGGTGGCGACCTGGCCCGCCGATTCAAGCTGTCCGAGGACATCGCGCACTGCATCGAGGCGCACCACGACGAGGTCGAGATTCGTTCAGTCGAAGCGATCATCGTGCAGATGGCCGACGCCATCTCCGGCGGACGTCCGGGCGCGCGTCGCGAGTCGGCAGAACGCTACATTGAGCGACTGCGCGCGCTGGAAGACATCGCGACCTCCTTCGATGGCGTCGGACAGGCCTACGCCATCCAGGCTGGTCGCGAAGTACGGGTCGTCGTCGACCCGCGCGAGATCGACGACCTCGGTGCGATGCGCCTGGCGCGGGACATCTCCAAGCAGATCGAGGAATCGCTGCAATACCCGGGCCAGATCCGCGTCACCGTCCTGCGCGAGACCCGCGCCGCCGAGTACGCGCGCTAGATCGCCCGACGCGAGGCGGCCACATGGCGCGGCTCGACCTGCACACGCATAGCACCCACTCCGACGGTATGAAGCCGCCCGAGTGGGTCGTGCAGCAAGCCGCCGCCAATGGCGCCAAGTTCCTGGCACTTTCCGACCACGACACTCTTGCTGGCGTCGAAGCCGCGCAGGCTGAAGGACGCCGACTCGGCGTACAAGTGATCGCCGGAGTCGAGATCGGCGTAAACGACCCTGAACTCGGAGAATTGCATGTGCTCGGATACTTCTCTGAGCAGGCGCCGCTCGGAGACCTCGAACGTCAACTAGCCGCCTACCGAGAGGAGCGCCAATCGCGAGCCCGGCGCACCGTGGATCGTCTGGGCGAACTTGGTCTGCCGATTGATTACGAAGCGGTTGTCGCCATTGCGAATGGCGCATCGATTGGGCGTCCGCACATCGCGCGAGCGCTCGTCGAAGCGGGGCACGTCGAGTCGGTGCAGGAGGCGTTCAACCGCTACCTCCGCAACGACGGGCCGGCCTACATTCCGCGAACGTTGCTCAGCCTGACCGACTCGCTGGAGATGATTCACAACGCAGGCGGCTTCGCATCGCTGGCGCATCCCACTCGTTATGACAATCCAACGGGCGCGACCAACTCCTTCGCATCCGCCGGCGGCGACGGTCTCGAGATCTACTATCGCAACGACAGACCCGACGAGTTAGCGAACGGCGAACAGCTCGCGCAGCGGCTTGGACTGGTACCGACCGTCGGCTCCGACTTCCACGGTCTGCACCCTGACGAGATTCGTCCAGCGGCCGTGCCCATGCCCGAACATGCCGCCGACCAGATCATCGACATTCTGAAAGACCTGTGAGCATGATCGACTATGAACTCCCACTGGATGTGCGCGCCATTCGACGGATCATCCCCCATCGCTATCCGATCCTGCTGGTTGACCGGATCATCGAACTGGAGCCGGGCAAGCGCGCGGTGGGCCTCAAGAACGTGACGACCAACGAGTGGTTCTTCGAAGGTCACTTCCCCGACAACCCAATCATGCCCGGCGTGCTGATCATCGAGGCGCTGGCTCAGACCGCCGCAGTCGCCGCATTGTCGGCGGACGAGTTCGCGGGCAAGCTGGGACTCTTTGCCGGGATCGACGGCGTGCGCTTCCGACGCCAGGTCGTACCCGGCGATCAGCTGCGCCTCGAAGTGGAAATGGATCGTCTGCGCCGGGGCATCGGACGCGCCAGCGCGAAAGCGACGGTCGAGGGAGAGACGGCGGCGGAGGGTCGGTTGACGTTCGCGCTGGTTGATCCGCCTGAGGACTTTTGATCCATCCGAAGCTCAGTCCGAGTTCCCAGTCCCCGCTTTACGCGGGGAACCGTTCCCCCGCGACCGCTATGGTGCTCGACACATCACTTGCCTGCCTGGTAGCCGGGGATCGACGGCCTAACTCGCTCGACGCACAGACCGAGCGGGTCCCGGCGCGGGGGCCGGGACTGGGGACGCGTTGCTGGTGAGTTATGCGCTACATCGTGATCGCTGCCCACAGTGCGAGCACCAGGCCGACGCTGGCAACGGTTGTGATTGCGATCCAGCGCAGGTCTCCCCGGACGTAATGGAAGTCGTGCATGGCGGCGGCCGCTCGGGCTCGGCGGTCTCGGCGCTCATGCGTTCCAACGGCGCCTCCGCGTGGTCCGCCCGATACTCCCGCAGCCCTGCCAACGGCGGCCGGCTGCTGGATGTTGCCGCTGAGCGACGCTCCCACAGGAGCATTCGCAGCGCCTGCCTGCGCCGTCGGCAACATGTCTTCGCGACCGCGCTGGCCGCGCCGTCCCTGGGGTCGCGCTGCCTGCTGGGCGCGATTCGCTCCGCCTCGTCCTCGACGTGATCCGCGTGCCATCTGCAACCTCCAACGCTCTGCCTACACCTTATGCCCTGTTGCTGAATCCGGCCAGTGGGCCTAAACTGTCCATACGGCCCCGTGGTGTAGCGGCCTAACACGCCACCCTGTCAAGGTGGAGACCGGCGGTTCGAATCCGCTCGGGGTCGCCACTCAATTCTTCCCTTGTTTGTGCTAGCAAGAACCGGCCGTCGGACGGCTGTTGCCGTTGATCGCGTCGAAAGCTACTGGCCCAGCGCGTCGCATCCGTACATGGAGACCCAGGTCCGCTCGGCCCACTCGCCACTCGAGTCTCTAACGAACTCCCCGCCGTTGACCTGTCCGGCGGCGCCGCGCGTCTCCACCCAAGCCAATACGATGCTCCGCTCGCCGATGAGCCGCAGCAACGCCTGCTCAGGGTCGTAGCGCAGCTCTTCGAATATCGACAGAATGCCATCTGGCATAGGCGAATCCGCGTTCAATCCCGTCCCTGCATCGCCCGATTCGACCGAACGCCGGGTAACGCTCATACAGGCAAAGTCCACCGACCAGCGCTCTCGCGCAGTCGCCGTCAGCAGGTCCGTTAGCTCAGCTACATCGATTGCAGGCGGCCAGTCCTGAGGATTGCGGATTTCCAGAATCGAATACCGTTGTTCAGTCTCATCTTGCGACTCATGGTCGTAGTCCACAGCTTCTTCAACATCGTAGAGAAAGTAGCCTTCTTCCCCCCTGTGACGACTCGCAAGCGTTCCGATGCCATCAGGAAGGGGAACGCTCGGATCCTCACAGTCGAACAACCTCGATATTATGGTCAACTCCCATTCACCGAGAATGCGAACAAACTTCAGACCATTGCCAACAGTCTCATAGAAGCCCTGGTGTGGGGGAGGAACGTCTTCGACCGAGACGAGCACAATTCGCTTCGGCTCTGTCCAGGCAAGTTCGTAGTCTGAGAACTCTCCAATCCAAATGCTGCCGGTCCAACCCGTGACCAGTTCGGCGACGCTCTCTGGTGGATATGCCTCTGGTTCCAAGATTTGCGGCAATCCGTAAATCCCGGTGCCCAGGACGTAGGAGCACACGGACGGGACCTTCGCTTGTTATCGCTCGTAGATCGCCCGCATCATGGACTCCAGCGACTGGCCTTCCAGGGCGGCAATCGTCAACGGGAGCGGAGACGGCTTTGCTTGCGATCCTCCAGCTTCGGCAGTTTCGGCGTTCTGGCGGTCAGTACTGGTAGGAGCAGGCTGTGCTCTTGACTCGTCGTCAGTGCAGGCGACGAAGAACAGGAACGCAATCGAAGTAACGAGTGCTAACGAGAGCACACTCCTGGATTTACCACGTGTCGATATAGGGGCGCTTCTTCCCACGACGCTCTGGCGTCGGCGGTAGACGCTTCAGGCTATTTGCGATCCAGGTGCGAGTCTCGGCGGGATCGATCACGTCGTCGAGACCTCCGCCGGCGGCGGCGTTGACTGCCTTGGCGTTCTCGTACGCCCTGGCGACCATGTTTTCGTATGTTTCAATTCGCTCCTCGGCGTCCTCGATCGCGATCAGCTCCTTGCGATAGCCGAGCTTGACCGAACCCTCGAGGTTCATGCCGGCGAACTCCGCCGTCGGCCAGGCGACCGTGAAGAACCCGACCAACGCGCTGGCGCCGCACATCGCCTGGACGCCGAGTCCATACGCCTTGCGCACGACCACGCCGAACAGCGGCACGCTGAGGTTGGCGCCGGTATTGAACATCCGCGCACAGTGGCGAACGAGCGCAGTCGCCTCGACATCGGGGCCAACCATCATGCCGGGGCAGTCCATCAGGCTGAGCACGGGGATGTCGAAGGCATCGCAGAGCTGGAGGAATCGCGCGCCCTTGTCGGAGCCATCCGAGTCGATCGCGCCGGCGAGGTGGTGCGGGTTGTTGGCGATCACGCCAATCGGGTGACCCTCGACGCGGATCAACGCCGTGATGATCCCGATCCCGAACTTCTCGCGAATCTCCAGCACCGAGCCCTCGTCGGCGATGGTGTCGATGATCTCGCGCATGTCGTAGAGCCGCAGCCGATTCTCGGGCACGATGTGCCGCAGGCGGCGCTGGTCGGGCGCGGTCCATTCCTTGATCGGTCCCTGGAAGTAGCTGAGGTACTTCTTGGCGATGTCGGTCGCCTCTTCCTCGTCCTTGCAGAGGATGTCGACAACGCCGTTTGGCACCTGGAACGACATCGGCCCGACTTCCTCAGGCGTGTAGATTCCGAGCCCGCCGCCTTCGATCATCGCTGGACCGCCCATCGCGACGGTCGAGCCCTCGGTAGCGATGATTACGTCGCAACAGGCGAGCAACGCCGTGTTGCCGGCGAAACAGCGTCCGTTGGTCACGCCGACCAGCGGCACCAACCCGCTCAGCTTCGAGAACTGGGTGAATGTGTAGGTGTCGAAGGCAACGCCTGGGCCGGTGCGGTCGTCGCCCGGGCGTCCGCCGCCGCCCTCGGTGTAGAAGACGATGGGGAATTGGAAGCGCCGCGCCATCTCAAACATGCGGTCCTGCTTGTAATGGTTGCGACCGCCCTGCGTGCCGGCGAGCACCGTGTAGTCGTAGTGGACGACGATTGCGCGAGCATCCCGCTCGTCTTCGAGCAGGTCGCCGTTGATCGTCGCGGTGCCGGCCAACAGACCGTCGGCGGGTGTGTTCTCGCGGAGCTGCTCGTCGGTATTGCGCTGGTGCTGGCGCGCAACGATCAGCGGCCAGTATTCCTGGAATGAACCCGGGTCAACGAGCTGTTCGATGTTCTCGCGCGGCATGCGATAGCCGCGACCGCGACGCTTGGCCATCGCGACCGGGCGATTCTCGTCCAGCGTGTAGGCGTGACGGTCATAGTTTTCCTGCAAGTCGGGGCGGATGAAGTCTGGATCGATCAGGTCGTCGCCACTGAGTTCGGCAACGGACACCTCGGCCTCGAGGATGAAGACCAGCGGGAATCCCTCACGGATCACGTCGCCGATGGAACAGGCCAACGACTTCACAATCCCGTCGCGGTCAGCGGAGATCACGTGCTCCATCTTCATCGCTTCCATGGCGACGAGGTCCTGGCCCTTCCGCACCTCCTGGCCCTCCTCGACCAGGATCGCGACGATCGTGCCCTGAATCGGCGCGGGCAATCCGATCGATCCCTCGGGGCCAGTCAAGTCCGGCGCATCTTCCTCGACCACCTGGACCGACTGCTGCTGCTTGACCTGCTCGTCGTGCTTGAAGAGGGCCAGCGGGTCGCGCGAGTCGACGCGCGCGCCGGCGAAGCCGGAGTCGGCGGTCGGGGTGACCGTCTGCAGATAGCGGACGCGCTGCACACCGTTGGTCGAGGCCAGTGCGGCCATCTGCTCGTCGACCCAGCGCGTGTGCACGCGTCCTTGGACGAGGTCCTCATGCTCCAACACATTGGTGAGAAACGGAATGTTCGTCGCGACGCCCTCGATGCGGAACTCGGACAGCGCTCGCAGCGAGCGGGTGACCGCATCCTCAAACCTCGGCGTCGGCGAATGCGAAATGACCTTGGCCAGCAGCGAGTCGAACGCGGTCGAGGTCTGGTAGCCCACGTAGCCGAAGCCATCAGTGCGCACGCCCGGTCCGGACGGCGCTTCATACGCCTTGAGCGTCCCCGACGCCGGGCGCACCGAGCCGTCGGCGGTCAGCGTTTCCATGTTGACCCGTGTCTGGATCGCGAAACCGCGTGGTCGCAGCCAGGACGGATCGTCCAGGCCAAGGTCGGCGATGGACGCGCCCTGCGCAGCGCGAAGTTGTGATTGCACCAGGTCGACGCCCGTGACCTGCTCGGTCACTGTGTGCTCGACCTGGAGCCGCGCGTTCGTTTCGAGGAAGTAGAAAGAACCATTGGAACCTGCTGAGGCATCGAGTAGGAACTCGAACGTACCCAGCGAGGAGTAGCTGACATCGCGGGCAATTCGCACGGCCGCCTCAATGATCGCCTCACGCGTCTCCGGCTCAAGATGTGGCGCCGGCGCGATCTCGACGATCTTCTGGAATCGGCGCTGGACCGAGCACTCACGCTCCCACAGGTGTCCGACCTCGCCGTGCAGGTCGCCGATGATCTGCACTTCGATGTGACGAGCGCGGGGAATCAGTTGCTCCACATAGAGCGCGCTCGATCCAAAGGCCATCCGCGCTTCCGACTCGCAGCGCTGCCAGGCGGCTTCCAGCTCGTCGATATTCGTCACCGCCCGCGAGCCGCGACCGCCGCCGCCGGAGACCGCCTTGAGCATGATTGCCGCATCCTCGCCCAACGACTCGAAGAAATCGAGGGCTTCTTGCAGCGTGACTGCCTCGTCCGAGCCCTCGATCACCGGCACGCCGGCCTCGCGCGCCGCCTGCCGAGCTCGCACCTTGTCGCCGAACAGGTCGAGCAAGTGCGGCGTCGGGCCGACGAAGGTGAGTCCCGCGTCACGACAGCGGCGCGCGAACTCCGCCGACTCGGCCAGGAATCCGTAGCCGGGATGCACGGCGTCGCAACCGGTCGATTGCGCTGCCTCGATCAGGCCATCGATGTCCAGGTATGGCGGGACGCCCAGTCCATCGAGTTCAACCGCTTCGTCGGCCGCGTGGACATGCAGGGACCTGGCGTCGTCCTTCGAATAGACGGATACGGCGCCAATCCCCAGATCGGACGCCGCCCGAGCCACGCGAATCGCGATCTCGCCGCGATTGGCAATCAACAACTTCGACACAGAATCACTCGGCGGCATACGTCACTCCATCTACGGGCGGGACAAGGACAACAGCACAGTCACCCAACGCCACGATATCAGCGACCGAACTCGGCCCCTACTTGAGCAGGTTGGGGGGCTCCGCTGTCGCGGAGGACCCCTCTTCAGTCACTTCGTGACAGCTTCCCCCGCAAGGGGGAAGCGGGGATCTCCCTCTCCCCCCTTTGCGGGGGGAGAGGGAATTCGCGAGTTTTTCAAAGGTCTTCGCAAGGCGGAAGCAAGGATCTCATGCTCCCCCCCTTGCGGGGGGAGCTGCCGAAGGCTGAGGGGGGGTCCGCGTGGGCGACGACGGTTATGTCACGTTGCGGCGATTAAGAGGCGACGCGGCTATTTCTCAGACTTTGGCCACATCCACAGACGCTAGGTCGTACGGCGTTCCGGTGATCCGACGTTCCACCAGCGACCGATACTCAGCCTCGGTCATTCCCAACTCCTCCGACAGCACCTCAAACGAGTGCTCGCCGACGCATGGCGACGGCCGCAGCAATCGATCTTCGAAACCACTGAAACGCCACGGCGCACCCAGCAACCACGAGGACCCGACCTCGGGATGATCGACCGATTGCACGAACCCGGCCGATCTCAGGTATGGATCCGGCCCCTCGAACAGGTCGTACATCGGATTCACCCGCGCGGCGTCGATCCCGATTGCCAATAGCCTTCGTTCGACCTCTGCCGAATCCTGCGGTGAAGTCCAGGCGGTGACGAACTCGTCCAGCGCCAATTCGTGCGACTTGCGAGACGCCGTATCGACGAACCGCGAATCCTCTGCGAGATCGGCGGCGGCCATCTCCAGACACAGCGCCCGCCACTCGCCGTCCGACTCCACCGAAATCGCGACCCACTCATCGTCGCCGGCGCAGCGGTAGATGTTGTGTGGCGCTCGCTGACGGTCGTGATTGCCGAGCGGAACCGGCATCCGTCCGGTCGCGTCGTACTCGGTAATCGCATCGCCGACCACGACGCCCATCGATTCGAGCATCGCGACATCTATCTCTTGCGGACCACCGACACGGTCGCGGCGCGCCAGGGCCGC
This sequence comes from Dehalococcoidia bacterium, assembly GCA_963666795.2. Taxonomy (GTDB): domain Bacteria; phylum Chloroflexota; class Dehalococcoidia; order Bin125; family Bin125; genus Bin125. Next base: position 206,553 of record CAXXUV010000003.1, read on the forward strand.
GATGATTGCTGAGGCCGCCGAGTATCCAGAGATTGGGTCGGGATAGAGCCCGCCGGTGTTCATCCCGGGATCGCTCTCGTAGCCATGAATCGAAGACAAGCCGGACATCGGCTCGGTCGTCGCGCCGTTGGCCGGATAGGGAGCGTAGGGACCGGTCGTGCCGTAGCCCGAGATTTTGGCCAGGATGATCTCCGGCCGTTTCTCGGCCAGCGTTTCGAGCGTGATACCCCACCTGTCCAGCACGCCGGGACGGAAGTTCTCGGCGACGACATCAAACTCCGGGACCATCCGCCAGAACAGTTCTTTGCCCTCGTCTGAGCGGAGGTCGAGCGTGATCCCGCGCTTATTCAGGTTGACCGCGTTGTACAGGCCCTGTGTATTCAATGGATGCTGCGCTTTTGAATCGTCGAGGATCGCGTTCGGCACCCGAGGACCTACCGTGCGCCAGATGTCCACGCGTTGCAACGCCTCAATTTGAACGACATCGGCTCCGAGGAACCCGAGCAGCTCCGTCGCGAATGTACCGCTCCATGCTTGCGTGAATGTCAGGATGCGAACACCGTCCAACGGCCCCTTCTTTGTCGGAGCTACTTCTGACTTTTCAGAGCTGGCAGAGGTGGACTGCGCAGGACCATGTATGTCGGATCCCAACTTTGGCGCTGACGTACGCAGCGACCAGCTCGGCGGCGACATCGGGTGCGGGTTGCCCGACGCTCGAACCGTTTTGCCGTCTAACTCGGTCTCGACAATGAACCCGCGGGCCCGCAGCTGTTCGTTCTCGACCAGGTCGGGAATCGTTTGCAGCACTCCCGAGATGCAACGCAGCTTTGCCAGTTGGTGAAAAAGCGGCCACTTCTCGATGTGGGTCAGCTCTCGGGCTACACCGGCCCGCACCGGCTCGAGGTCTTTCGAGTAGCGGCCGTCGTGCGGATGCAGCTCCTTGCGCGCGCCCTGGTCGGGAAGATTGAGCAGCTCCATCGCCTGTGGCCAGTTATGCCAGTCGCCGAAGCCGAAGTTCATCCGTCCATCCGCAGCGTGAAACAGCGGGCCGGGCTGGCCGCGAGGCCGACCGCCTGCCGCGCCGCGCGACCATCCCATGCCCTGGTAAATCGCCCCAATCGACCACGGATATCCAGTGTGGGTGAGCGCCTCCAGCTCTCGGACATCGGCCACCTCAGGTAATTGCGATTCCCATCGTCTTCGCAACGCTGCCGAGCCCGCCACGAACGCGGCAAACCCGCCCACGAATCCGGCCTGACGGGAGGGCAGCGTCACCGGCGGCTCGCCTTGCATCGCATTGATGTACGCCCAACCGCAGCGCGCATTCACTGTCAGGTTGCCGGCAGGTACGTCGGCCAGCGGTCCGTCTAGACCAAATGGCGTCACCGACAGATGCACGGCATCGGATCGCAAGGCCGACAGCGGCCATGTCGGGAGCGCGGACGGACCATCGGTTGTAATCACGACATCGGCGCCGGCGATCCACGGCTCCGCCTCCGATGGGTCGGCAATGAACACGGAGCGCTTGTTCCAGTTCACGTACGCGTGCAGCGCCGATCGCTCCAAGCCCGGCTCGTCGCTGAGGAACGGCGCTTCGTGTCGCAGTGGATGGCCCTCGGGCGGCTCCAGCATCACCACATCTGCGCCGTGGTCGGCGAACAGCCGCGCCGCGAACGCTCCCGAGAGTCGGCGCGACAGATCGACCACGACCAGGCCTTCGTACGCCGGGACTAAATCGTCAGGCATGGAGTCACTCACTCAAGTCCTCATCACTTCCGTCATTCCTCGCCAATCTCGTCATTCCTGCGAAGGCAGAAATCGAAATCCTCGATTTATCGATAGCGGCCATGCATCTCACCGTACCCGGCTCTCCGCTAGCAGAAGTCGGGGTACGGCGTTGTCCTGCCTCGTCAACGACGTAGGCGCCTCGTGATTCCTGCCTACGCAGGAATGACGGAGACGGGGATGCCAGTCTTGCTCTGCGTCACGTTATCGGATGGTCTCGCCGTGCTGGCGTAATGCTGACGTATCCTCAGCCCACGGCTCGGGAAGCAGTTCGGGAAGCAATGCGGGGGACGACATGACCCAGGAACACGTGCGATACGACGACATCATCATCGGCGCAGGATCGGCGGGGGCGGTGATTGCGGCTCGGTTGTCCGAGGACCCAAATCGTCGGGTCTTGCTGCTCGAGGCCGGGCCCGACTACACCCGTGTCGAGGACATGCCGCGCGACCTGCTCAAGCCGTGGGTCTCGTGGCGCGACCACGACTGGGGCTTCAAGGCCAACGCCCGGCACGGACGCGAGTTCCCGCTGCATCGGGGCAAGGTGATGGGCGGTTCATCGGCCGTCAACGGCACGATCGCACTGCGCGGCGTCCCCGGCGACTTTGAGTCCTGGGTCGCGCACGGCTGCGACGATTGGCGCTTCGAGGACGTCCTGCCCTACTACCGACGCCTCGAATCCGACCCCGAAGGCGGCGACTTCCACGGCCAATCCGGGCCCATCCCAATTGAGCGTCCCGCCGCCGATAGCTGGCAGCCGCTGCAGCGCGCCTTCTACGAGGCCTGCCTCGACAACGGCTTCAACGACATCTGGGACCACAACCTGCCCGACGCCACCGGGGTTGGTCCGTGGCCGCGCAATCGCAGCAACGGCAATCGCATCTCAACCAACATCGCCTACCTGCTCGGCATCCGCGACCGCGAGAATCTGACCATCCGTCATGGCGTGCTGGTCGACAAGCTCAGTTTCGACGGCGATCAGGGCGCTCGTGTCAATGGGGTGATACTCAGCGATGGCGAAGTGATTCACGCCGACCGCGTCTGCGTCTCAGCGGGGACGGCAGTCTCCCCGGCGATCTTGATGCGTAGCGGAATCGGACCGGCAGAGAAGCTCTCGCCGCACGGAATCAAGCAGCGCGTCCCGCTGCCGGGCGTCGGCGAGAACCTGATCGACCACTGCGGCACCGGCGTGCAGGCCTTCCCAAAGGCCGATGTCGTGCACGACCCCGACATCGTGACCGAGGTCGGCGTGCGCTACACCGCGCCCGGCTCCAACCAGTTCAACGACATGCAGCTCGCGATCTCGACGATCTGGGATGAGGAGCAGGTGCGCGGCCTGACCGAAGCGCCGCGACAGCATCCATCGTTCGGAATCGGGGCAGTAATCCAGCGTCCGCTCTCGCGCGGCTCCGTCACGCTGCGTTCGCCCGATCCCAACGACCAACCGCAGCTCGACATGAACTACGCCTCGCATCCCGAGGATCTGCGCCGGCTGATTGACGGCGCGCGGCTGTGCTGGGAGATCATGCACTCGGACGAAATCGCGCAGTTCACCGAGCGCGTCATCGCGCCGAGGCCGGAGGTGATGAAGTCAGAAAACGCCCTCGCCGACTACGTCCGCCGCACCACTTCAACCACCTGGCATATCTGCGGCACGGCCCGCATGGGTCGGTCCACCGACCCACTCGCGGTCACCGATCAACAGGGTCGAGTCCACCAGGTGGAAAATCTTCGCGTCGCCGACGCCTCAATCATGCCCGACATCGTGAGCTGCAACACAAACCTGACCGCCATCATGATCGGTGAGCGCGTGGCGGAGTCGCTGCTTGGGGTCTGAGTTCTCATCCGGGGACGAGCGGCGCGTTGGTCTGCTGGGTTGATGGGGCCTGGCGGGTTTTCGCTTCGGCTTTGAGTTGGAGGGCGGCCTGTCGGAGTGGGTGGTCAGGGTTGTGTCGGGGGTAGTCATTGATCCAGTCGCGGGTTGAGTGTTCGAGGAAGGCGCGGATTTCGTCGGGGATGGCGCTGGGACGGGGATGTTCGGTGGGCGGCGGGGATTGTTGGTCGTCGTTGGCGGATTTGCCGTTGTGGGCTGGGTTTTCGTCGGTGTTCTGTTCGGATTTGTTCGATTTTGTTCGAAGGGCTGCGGCTGGTTCGTCGGCTGGTTCGTTGGGCGTCCCCCCCTCTGTCACTCCGTGACATCTCCCCCCGCAAGGGGGGGAGATGGGATCGGGGGTGATCGTGAGGGGTAGGTCGGGGTCGAGTTCGGTTTGGGCGGGGAGTTGGGCGTTTCGTTCGAGTTCGGCCGTTTCCTGTGGGGTGGGCGGGTAGATGCGGTTGGGCGCGGGGTAGCGGTTGCCGTAGCGGTCAACGCTGACGCCGCCCTGGGTGAGTTCGCGGACGCGATCGTCTTCGTCGCGTCGGATTTGGGGGACGGCGGTGAGGAGCAGCCGGAGCTCGCGGACGGCGGCGAGTCGTCGGTCGTGATGTTCGTCGGCGAGGTCGGCGAGCTGGATGACGTGGGAGACGATTTGGTCGGCGGCGAGTTCCTGGATAAGGTCGGTGCGGAAGAGTTCGAAGTCGCTGAGGTAGCCGGCGACGGTGGAGTGGACGCAGTCCATGCGTTGGGCGATCTGACGGAGGGTGAGTCCCTGCTGCCGGAGTTGGTGGGCGAGAAGGAGTTTGGCGCGTCGGGCGGGGTTGGGGAAGTTGGGGAAGGACATGGATTGATCTCCGTTGAGTGGTTCGGGTTGCGGCTTACGGCATCGTATATATGTTCTTATTAGATGAAGTGCGTCGCGGGCAACGTTTGGTGGTGTTAGGAATCCTCTGGATAAATCCCGTCGGTGGCCGATCGGGACCCCCCTTCGGCCTTCGGCAGCTTCCCCCGCGAGGGGAGAAGCGTGGATCGGAGTTATTCAGAGCGTTCTTAGAGGATGGAGGGCGTCGGTTGGCGCGTCAGGTGGGGCCGAGCGGGGGGGCTCTGGGAACGTAAACGACTTCGTAGGGTTCGTTGAAGAGATCGCAGGGATCAATCGAGGCGATATCGAACGCATCCCGATGTCCACGTAGGTGACTCAGTTACGTACCAAGAGGCCATTGAGGCTCCCGCCGCCCCTTGCAGAGACCTTTGCAAGAGTCGCGCATGGGGAAGGGGGCTGGTCCCCGCTCGGGGGCGGGGACTGAGATATGGCAGAGCTGGAGTTTCTCAAGGGTCTCCTTGCGGAGGAAATGCCGTAGGCAGAGGGGAGCCTCCCCAGCTCGAGGCCTATCTGGTCGCTGAGGGAGCCCCCCCTTTGTCACTCCGTGACATCTCCCCCCGCAAGGGGGGGAGAGGGGATTTCCTCCTGCGAGGGGGAGCAAATTCTCGTTTCGTGCCTGCGTTGGAAACTACGGGACAGCCGACTTTTGGGGCCTCGCCGACGCCACTGTTCGTGCAACTGGCGCAAACTCACGAGAGCCGTTTGCCGAGACGCCATTCGCCGACACGGTGGCCACGGAGACAATCTCCTCGCCGCCCAACGATGTCGCCTGGACCAGATCGCTGACGCTTCGGCACCAGGATCCAGCCCACGACGCCTGCGATGACGGCGAATGAGATGCCGAAGAGGAAGGTCCGCTTGATTGCCTGAACGAACGACTCGGTCAGCGCGGCTTGCACCTCTCCGATCATCGCTGGGTCCAGTGTGGGGAATACTTGCTGCGCCGCTCCGATACCTGAGGCCAACACATCGACATCCATTGCCGAGAGCGGCATCCCAGCCAGTCCGTCGCGGACTCCTGAGGCGTACATCACCGCGGCGAAGCTGCCGAGGATGGCGATTGACATCGTCCCGCCCAGCTCCTGGCCGGTGGTGGTCACCGCCGAGGCCTTGCCTGCCATATCGACCGGGACGGCGGCCATTGAGGTGTCGGTGGTCGCCGGCATGTGCAGCGAGCCTCCCAGCCCGAGCCAGGCCAGCGCGACGGCAATCATCCAGTACGGCGTGTCGACGGCGAGCACCAACGCCAGGATCAGCAGACAGCCGCCGCCGTGGACTGTCGGCGCCCAGAAGAGGAGGAATCGCGGTCCGACCTTGGGCAGAATGAAACCGGCGATGGGGGCGCAAACGATCATCACAATCGCGAGCGGCATGACGCGCAGCCCGCTCTCGGTCGCCGAGACGCCCTGCACCAACTGGAAGAATTGGGGCAGATAGAAGAGCACGCCCATCAGCGCGAACATGATGAAGAACATGCCCACCATCGCGCCGACGAAGTCGCGTTGCTTGAAGAAAGCCAGCGGCATCAAGGGCTGCTCGGTGCGCCGCTCAATCAGGATGAACGCCGAGAGCGACAGCACGGCGACCGAAATCGTGGCGAGGATGACCGGGTCGTCCCAGCCTCTCGGGATGCCCTCGATGATTGAGTAGACCATCGCAATCATCCCGACGCTGCCGGTCACCGCTCCGGGCATGTCGAGCTTGGTGTACATGACCGACTTGGTCGGCGGCACGATCGTCAGGCCGATCAGCGCCAACGCAGCCAACGGCGCCGGCACCCAGAAGACGGCCGACCAGCCGATGTTGTCAACGAGCATCCCGCCGAGGAAGGGTCCGAGCGCCATGCCGATCCCCATCGAACCGGCCCAGATACCGAATGCCTTGCTTCTGTCCTTGCGCGGGAACACCGCCGTCAGGGTCGACAGCCCCTGAGGAATGACCAGCGCGCCGCCGACTCCTTGCAATCCACGACCGAATATCAACGCCTCAGCGTTGGGCGAGAACGCAACGGCGATCGATGCAAGCGTGAAGACCGCCAAGCCAATCACCAGCAGCCGCCGCCGGCCAAACCTGTCGCCCAGCGCTCCCGACAGCAGGAGCAATCCGCCAAACAGCACCAGGTAGGCGTCGGGCACCCACAGCGATTGTGACTCCGTCATCTCGAAGACGCGCTTGATCGTCGGCAGCGCCGTATTCACAATCGTCGCGTCGAGCGCCACAATCGTCTGCGATCCGGCCAGGACCAGAAGCACCAGCCAGCGTCGGCGCGAGCCTACGTCGACCGAAGCAACGTCGCCGTCGGCGGCGCGACTCACGCGTCGTCCAGATTGCGCTGCGGCAAACGTACGAAATCGGGCATTACGGAAAGGCTATCGAACAACGACAGTGCCCTTCCCTTCTCCGCCATATGCGCACATTCCCCGTGTTACTCGCGCCCCATCTGCCCGACCCCCCCACACTCCGTCATACCCGCGCTTGCCGCGGGTATCTCGCGGTGATCGGCACGGCGCCTGGATTCCGGCATGGCATTCGCGAACTAACGGGATTCTTCGGTCTCACACCTTAGGAATGCTCTGAATAACTGATGCCGGCGGTCGCTCGGGGAACCCCCTTCAGCCTTCGGCAGCTTCCCCCGCGAGGGGGGAAGCGGGGATCAGAGTTGTTCAATGCATTCCTACGGAAGCCCGGATTTCTGCGGACGCTGTAGCGCCATCGCCTTGGCCAGCGGTGCAACTTTGCGGACGCCGTTCGCCGACACGCCGTTGGCGGATGCGCCATTTGTCGATACCGCGACGACCGCGACAGGTGCGGCCGATGGCTCAACCGGCTTCCCGCCCTCCCATGTCATCTGCGTTTGACGCTGACGCTTGGGCACCAGGATCCAGCCGACGATGCCCGCGATCAATGCAAACACGATCCCGAAGCGCATCGTGTCGGTAATCGCGTTGACGAAGGATTCCCGCATCACGAGCTGCGCCTGAGGAATGATCTGAGAATCGAGCGTCGGCAAGACCTGTTGCGCTGCGCCGATGCCCGAGGCAATGGTCTCGATCGCGCCTTCGGCCACGCCCAGCGGCGCCAACCCGGTGGTCACGCCCGACGAGTAGACGGCCGCCGCGAACGATCCCAGGATCGCAATCGCCAGCGTCCCGCCGAGCTGTCGGCCGGCGTTGTTGATGGCCGACGCCTTGCCGGCCAGGTCGACCGGCACGGCCGCCATTGAGGTATCGGTCGTCGAAGTCATATGCATCGCACCGCCCAGACCGAGGAAGGCCAGTGCGAGGCCGATCATCCAGTACGGCGTATCAATATCGAGGATCAAACTGAGGATCAACAGCGCGCCGCCGCCATGGACGGCCGGGGCCCAGAACAGCATGAATCGCGGGCCGACCTTGGGTAACAGCTTCGCCATGATCGGTGCGAAGATCATCATCGCTATCGCCAGCGGCATCATCCGCGCGCCGCTCTCGGAGGCTGATAACCCTTGCGCCAGCTGGAAGAACTGGGGCATGTAGAACATCACGCCCATCAGGGCAAACATGATGAAGAACATGCCGACCATCGAGCCGGTGAAATCGCGCTGCTTGAAGAACGCCATTGGCAGCAGCGGCTGGTCGGTGCGGCGCTCAATGATGATGAACATCACCGTCGAAATTGCAGTGACGGCGAACGCTATCAGGATGACGGGGTCGGACCAGCCCCTCTGAATCCCTTCGATGATCGCAAAGACGATCGCGATCATCGCAATCGTGCTCGTGATCGCGCCGGGGATGTCGAGCTTGGTGTGTTGCTTCGAGCGCGACTCGGGGACGACGGACATGCCGAGCATTGCCAACGCGGCGATCGGCGCCGGCACCCAGAACACGCCCGACCAGCCGATCAGGTCAACGAGAATGCCGCCCACAAGCGGGCCGAGCGCCATGCCGAAGCCGAGCGCGCCCGACCAGATACCGATCGCTTTGCCGCGCTCTTCGCGAGGGAAGACGGCGGTCAGGATTGACAGCGTCTGGGGAATCACCAATGCGCCGCCGAGACCTTGCAGGCCGCGTCCGAGTATCAGGAAGTTGGCATCGGGCGAGAAGGCAACGGCGATTGACGCGGCGACGAAGATCGCCATGCCGATTATCAGGACCTTGCGTCGGCCAAAGCGGTCGCCGAGCGCGCCGGCCAGCAGCAGCAGGCCGCCGAAGATCACCATGTAGGCGTCGGCGACCCAGAGCGACTGACCCTCGGAGAGCTCGAATGCGCGCTTGATCGCGGGCAGCGCCGTGTTGATGATGGTCGCGTCGAGCTGGACCAGCATCTGCGAGCCGGCCAGGACCATCAAGATCGTCCAGCGACGCCTCGACGTGGACGCCGAACCCGCCGGCCCAGCGGCCGGCGCTTGAGCCGTCATCCCATCTGCCAGCGCGGCTGCGCCAGGTCCTCGGCTGTCTGTTCAAACACGACCCGCACGCGCGCGCCGATCTCCATCGTGCCGCCCAGCGGCGCATCAACGACCGCGCCCATCAACTTGATCTCGGGCATGTCGTCCAACTCGACCAGCGCGACCATGTACGGCCCGAACTCGCGCAGCGCCGGATGTGCCGGATGCGCGACCTCGACCCAGGAGTACACGGTCCCGGTGCCCACCGATTCTTCCCAGTCCATCTCGAACCCGTAGCAAGCGTGACAGTTCAGCTCAGGCGGATACTGCCGCGTCCCGCAGTCAGCGCAGGCCTGTACCACCAGTTTCCCCTCGGCCGCAGCGGCGAAGTATCCGCCGTTGATCGGGTCGCTGGGCTCCGGGGTGGTCATTCCTTCGGGGAAAAACGGCGCATCCAGAAATTTGGTACGGTCGCTCATACTAGTCATGTCGCGAGGGTAACGGGTTCCCATGCTTGTAGGCTAAATCGCCATGCGTCGATTGCTCCTGATCGCACTGATTCCGATTCTGCTCGGGGTCGGGACTATGACCAATGCGTCCGCCGACGCGCCGCTGTGTGCGCTCTCCCCAGACTTCGAGCGCCAGGTCCTACGCCACGAAGCCGTGATGGGCGCCGCGGTCTACGACTTGCAAACCGGGACGATGTGGTCAGGCGGTCACGCGGGGCCATATGCCCTGCATAGCGTGATCAAACCGCCGATCGCCTGGGCAATCCTCAGCGACGCATATGAAAACGGACGCGAGCCGACCAAACTGCAACGCGACGCCTTGTTCTATATGGTCGCCTGGTCGCAGAATCCCGACGTCATCACATTGCTCAATATGGTCGGCGGACTCTCGGGATTCAAGCATTTCTACGAACGTTGGGGCGTCCCCGAGCTGATTGAATTGACGCACCGCAGTCGCTGGGGGGCGAGCCTCGCCGAGCCGGTACACCTCGCCCGGCTCTTCGCAGCGTTGGCGATGTCCGAGTCCATTCCCGACGACGCGAGGTCGGAGGGATTCGACCTGCTCCGCGCAGTTGTCGCCCAACATCGTTGGGGAGCAGAAATTCCCGCTCAGGCGCTTCCGGGTTGGGAATCGCTGATCAAGACCGGCAACTTCACAATTCCCGATGACCTGGACCCCGATCCCCTCGCCAAGATCGACCCGCGCGGCTATGAAGAAGCAACCGAACTGCTTGAGGAACTGAACCAGGCGGCGGAGGCGATTGCCGCAGCGGCCGAAGTGAAAGAGGGCGACACGCCGCTCAAGGAACAGGCGAGTGAGATTCGGTCCATCGTGCGTATGAATAGCGCCGCAATCTGGCTGGCGCCGCCCTGGCAAGGCAGTCAGCCGCGTTATGTCGTGACCATCATGCAGGAGAGCTTCCTCTCCTGGCCCAGTTCCCGTCAGCTACAGAATCAAATCGGCGAAATCCTCGCCAACGCCATCGCACAGCGAGAGTCGGGCGAGTGGTCGCAGCCGTCCAACCACTGCATCAAGCGGGCGCTGTCCTGACGCCTTCGGTTCCCAGTTCCCCGCTCGGAGGAGACCTCAATAAGACTCACAAATCCCATCTCCCCCCTTGCGGAGACCTTTGCCTAAGTTCCCTTCTCCCCCCTTGCGGGGGAGATGCCGTAGGCAAAGGGGGGGCTCCCTATCTCAAGGCCTATCTGATCGCTGGCGGCGTACCCCCCCTCTGTCACTCCGTGACATCTCCCCCCGCAAGGGGGGGAGAGGGGATCTGAGAGTTTTGCAAAGGTCTCCTTGCGGGGGGAGAAGGGGATTTACGCGCAAGTCTCCTCGTGTGCGGGGACGAAGAGATACGAGACACCTTCGCGGGCGCAGGTCCAGATGGTTGAGCCCTCAGTTGCGGAAGATCGCCGTCGAGATCGGCGCCGACGCCGGCCCCGCCGCGACGATGCAGGTCCGCGCCCCTTCGACCGGATTCGACGAGTCGCCCCTCAACTGACGCACTGCCTCGACAGCGAGGTTGAAGCCGTGCGTGTAGGCCTCCGACAGATTGCCGCCGGACGTATTGATCGGAAACTCGCCCGCGTGTGGCGCGCCGGAGTCGGCGACCTGCTTTGCTTCCAGGCGCCCGCCCTCGCTGAACGGTCCGCCCTCGCCGACCTCGCAGAACTTGTGATCCTCGAATGAGGTCAGTACCTGGCCGGTGAAGTTCTCGTAGAACTGGCCGCAATCGATGTCCTCGGGGCCCATCCCGGCCGCCGTGTACAGACGGTCGACCATGGTCGTGTAGTTCGAACTCATGAAATCGTCGTGCCAGAAGCCGTCGACGACATTGCCCTGCCGATGTCCAGAGCCTTGCGCCGATGCCGAGAGATAAACGGGATTGTCGGTGAAGTCCTTCGCGATCTCGGCCGTGGTCAGGATCATCGCCGCCGCGCCGTCGGTCTCCAGGCAGCAGTCATAGAGCCGGTATGGATCGGCGATCATGCGTGAGTTCTGGTGGTCCTCAAGCGTGATCGGCCGACCGTTCATCACGGCGCGGGGATTGTTCTGTGCGTGCTTGTTCGCGGCGACGGCGATGTGTCCCAACTGCGCCGAGGTCGTGCCGTACTCATACATGTGTCGTTGCATCTTCATCGCCAGGAATTGCGCAGGCGACATCAGGCCCTGCGGCACGTTGAACGCGTACTGACCGCGCAGCCGTCCTCCGCGTCGAGACAGTCCGAAGCGGCCAAACTCGCCTTGCGCCAACGCTCGATAGACCACAACAAAGTTCGCATAGCCCGAGACGATCCCTGCCGCCGCATTGCCAATCGCCGCGCACACGCCGCCACCGCCGCCGCCGTAAACCATCGAGGCAAACGCATAGTGCGGCAGGTCAAGCGCGGTCGAGAGCCGATTGGGGTCGTTGCGGTCGGCCGAGTAGGACGAGAACCCGTCCAGCATCCTCGGCTCAAGCCCAGCGTCGGCGCAGGCGGCAAGGATCGCCTCGAGCGCCAGCCGAAACTCCGGCCGGCCAATCCGTCCATGCTTGGTGTACTCAGTCTCGCCAACGCCAATCACCGCAACCTTGTCGCGAATGTTGCGGTCATACGCATACGCCATGTCAACCTCCCTCAATCACTGGGAGGCTACGCGATCCTAGCGCCTATCCTCGATAGTGAACCGAGGCTCACCATCCTGTACATTTGTGCGAACAACGATTAGGACCGGATCGCCATGGCGACTACGAACGAAGCAGGAGGTATTCGGCGCGAGATCGTTCGGAACGGCCTGCCACATGTCGTCGTTCAGGGAGACGCGCGCGACCTCTCGTGGATCGAGGATGAGTCTGTCCACCTCATCTGTACGAGCCCTCCATATTTCAATCTCATCGACTATCCAGATTCCCCCGACCAGTTAGGCAACCTCGACGATTACGAGGATTTTCTGGACCAACTGGCAACCGTCTGGAATGAGTGTCGCCGCGTTCTGGTACCCGGTGGGCGAGTGGCCTGCGTTGTTGGGGATGTCCTGGTGTCACGACGTCAAGGCGGGCGACACTACGTCTTGCCTCTCGGAGCCGACATTCAAGTCCAGGCGAGATCAGTGGGGCTTGACTGCCTGACCCCGATCCGTTGGCTGAAAGTTGGAAACATCGCATTGGAGGCTTCCCGATCATCGCGATTTCTTGGGAAACCGAACCTCCCAAATGGAATCGTCAAGAACGACATCGAACAGATATTGTTTCTGCGGAAACCTGGCGGGTATCGCAGCCCGACCCCTGAGCAAGAGGCGAAATCCAGAATCCCAACCGACGACTATGTAAAGTGGTTTCGGCCGATTTGGGACGATATTCCCGGAGAACGGCGCACGTTTCACCCCGCGCCGTATCCCCTTTCGCTTGCTGACAGGATCATCCGGATGTTCAGCTTCACCGGAGATACCGTGCTGGACCCGTTCGCTGGAACGGGCACAACAGCCGCAGCGGCCATCTCATCAGCGCGCGCTTCGATCTCGGTCGAGATAGACCCGACATACACTGCGGCTATCGCCAATCGACTTGAAACACACCTTCCGCAGTATTCACTGCTGGATGGCGCCGCTTCATGAGGCTTTATGGCCCTTCCATCCTCGTTTACTGATCACCTCACCGCCGAGGGCTATCACCCTCGATCCAATCGACACTCCAATGCCCTGGCTCAGGCAATAGCAGCGGACCTGTACGCGCACTGTCAATTGCTTCGCAACCGTGCGCATGAGGGCGATGTCGTGTACGACTTGAACTTCAATATTCAGGCAAACGTCTCCTGGAACGTCGATCTCGTCATAGGAGCACCACCACTTGGCGAGCAGGAGGGGGTTGAACAGGGCATCAGGCAAAGCAGCCCATCCACGATCCAGGTCGCCATTGAGTTGAAGTCAGTGATGACTGAACAGAGAAAGGCCGTGCGCAACAGAACCCGTGATCTGGATGCGCACCACCAGCATGTTCACCATTACAACCCCAATACCATCGCGGCCGGGGTGCTGGTCGTCAATGCATCCGAATCCTTCAAATCGCCCTTGCGTGAGGCAATCACGCTGCACAAGAACGTGGACACTCTGATCAGCCACTGCATTCAGCAGGTTCGAGGGTTGCAAATTCGTCAGAGCGGCCTCTCCACTGGAATCGACGCCGTTTGTGCGTTGATCATCGATCTCGCCAACAACGAAGAGCCCGCTGAATATTTCAGCCGACCGCCAGCGCCTTCCATCGGCGACCCGCTTCACTACGATGCGTTCATCCAGCGAATATGCAGTGCGTACGAGCAGCTTTGGAGCTAGCTCATCCACGAAGGGGCCTCCGATGTCCGACTTTGCCGATCTTCCCTCCTCCGACCCTGCTTCTCTCGGCATCGACCCTGATCGTCTGGCCCGCTTGGACTCTCGCATGGCCCAGGCGGTTGCTGACGGCGAAGTACCGGGCGTCGTCACCGTCCTCCTCCGCCATGGACATGTCGCGCACGTGTCGGCGCATGGCAACCTCGATAGCGAGCGGCAGAACGAGTTGCCGCTCGATGCGCTCTTCCGCATGTACTCGCAGACCAAGCCGGTCACGGCGGCGCTGACGATGCAACTGCAGGAAGAGGGCGTGCTCTATGTCGACGAGCCGATCACCAAGTGGCTGCCCGAGTTTGAGGGTCGCCAGGTGCTGTCGCCGCTCGACCCGCCGAACAAAGTCCGCGGACAGGGTCTGCTCATGGGTCAGACGGTACCGATGGTCCGTCAGATTACGATCCGTGACCTGCTCACAATGACCTCAGGCTTGCCATCGTTGAGCAACATCCCCTCTGGGATGTTCCCACTGCTGGAGCCGGTCTGGAAGGGCTCGGAGTTTGGCGTCACCGACCCCGGCATGGTCGACACCAGTGTCTCCGAGGAGGATCGGATCAAGGCGGTGGCCTTGTTGCCCAACGCGAGGCAGCCCGGCGCCGCGTGGGAGTACGCGATGGACTTCGACGTGCTCACGGTCCTGCTGGAGCGTGCGACCGGACAGAACCTCGACGAGCTCTTCCAGGAGCGCATCTTCGGTCCGCTCGGGATCGAGGGCTGCGGCTTCTACTGCCCGCCGCAGGATGCGGACCGGCTGGTGACCAACCACCACTGGGCTGAGGACGGCGCGCTCAACCCAGTCGAGCGACCGGAGGACTCGCACAAGGTGCGAGAATCGATCGGCCAGCAGATTTCCGGCAATGGTCTCAACGGCGGCGTCCTGATGACGCCCGCGGCCTACACCCGCTTTGCCGCCATGCTGCTCAACGGCGGCGAGCTCGATGGTCAGCGCGTGCTCGGTCGCAAGACGATTGAACTGATGACGGCCGATCATCTCGCTGCGCTGTGCGGCACAGAGATCGACCTGGTCGGTCCCGGTTACGGCTTCGGCTTCGGCTACTCCGTCCGCAGGCGGATCGCCGGGACGCCAATTCCAGGCAGCGTCGGTACCTATGGCTGGGGAGGCGCCGCCGGCACCTACTTCTTCGTCGACCCGGTCGAGAACCTCGCCGGCCTCTTCTTCACCCACGTCTTCATGTACCAGTTCAATCCCGCCGCCTACCTCGAAACCGACTTCGAAAAAGGCGTCTACGAGGCGCTCATCTAAGGAACTCTCACGGGATTTCCACCCCCGGGAGGGTGTCTCAGAAGTCGCCTCACTCTCCCACCTCCCGTCATACCCGCGCTCCGCCGCGAGTATCTCGCAGTGCTCGACCCGACGGCCAGGAGCTAGCTGAGGGGTTGAAACCGGCAAGGTTCCTTGGGATCGAGCGTCGGTGAAGCACTCGGCGAGATTCCCGCGGCGGAGCGCGGGAATGACGAATCGTGTGCCTCTGAGACACCCTCCCCGACTGGCTACTCGTTCCAAGCAGCGCAACCGGGTGCCCGCAGCGACTCCCGTCGAGGCAGCGACTGCCAGAACGCCACAGCTAGCACCGGCCACAGGATTCGGGAACCGTAGGCGCCCGGCGGAGGCTTGGCAATCTCAAGCGGCTTGGACCGGCCGATAGCAATCCGGCCCAGGTTCTCCAACAGGTTAATCAGCAGGACGAGCGGGATCAATTCTCGATATCGAACGATCGCAATCCAGGCGACGCCAGCCAGCAATAGCTGCACCAGTCCCCACTGAGCAAAGATCGCCACGAGGTTCTGCCCGCCCTCGACATTGATGTCGATACCGGCGATCGTCGCCGCCCCGCCATCGTCTCGAAACAGATGCACCAGACTTCGAAACGTGATGATCAGGGACAGCACGACGGTGAAGTTCGACACCCACGCATCACCACGGTACGTCCGTGCGTCATCAGGAAGCACGGCGGGGATGTATCGCACAACTAGTCCTTCTGCATCGCCTTGCCAAGGAACTATGCGGCGTCTGCGGCTTCACCCAAGATCTCAGTCTCAACGTATTGCTGGAACGCTGCCACAGAGTTGAAACACCGGAACCCGGCTGAGCTAGCCGCTTCCACGACTTCCTTGGGCTCGTTCAGAAGTACTACGACAGGCTCTGACAGTTCCGCTTGAACACCCTCGGGCCAAGCGAGATCCAGGACAGTTGGCGTAACTTCACTGTCCTCGGCCGCTAATTCGTGGCCCAGCACGCCAGCGGCCAGCCCCTGCTGCTTCACCCAATCGTTCAAGCCAAGGAGTTCGAGCTCCTCGTCGTCATCTACGGCAACTCCACCCGCAGCCTCTAGATGGGACGGAGACATTGTTCCTTCTCGAAGCTGCGTCAATACTGCATTGGCGGCATCGGCCAGCAACTTGCGCCGTTGCTCCAGGAACTCCGGATATCGGTCGATGGTCCACAGTGCAACGCTCTCAGGAATCCACTGAGATGCCAAAACGCCCGGATGCTTGTCTTCGCACTCGGAGAAGTAGATCTGAGGAAGCTTGTTGCCTATTTTTTTCGGACCGTTGCAGTCCGCGGTCAGGAAGCTGAAATTCGCAAGCGCGTTGATTTCGTGCTTCGGAAACCTCCCCCGAAGCCGGGACTTGGGAAACAAGTGGTGAAGCTCGAGTCGACTCTGCTTACCGAGTAGGTGTTGCTTCAGTTCCAATCCAGAGCAAAAGTCGCGAGCGCTCCCGACCCTCGTCAAGGCGTACAACAGCGGGTAGAACCGAGAATTGGTCTGGGCGGCGTCAAAGTGACCCGCCTCGACATTGATTTCCCCTGAGCTGAGATGAAGCTCTTCAATGAGCCGATCCGAGTCCACCCGTCCCGCGGTTCCATCGCCCGAGATCGCTCTGCATCGTGGTTTCTGGGCGAACCAGAGAATCGGCTACGAATCGCGCTTCGCCAGATACCAATACAGCAGACAGTTCTCTTCCTTCAGCGACAGTTTTCCAGACTGTTGATCGACGTATCGGGCCATCACTGCGAGCGCGTTGTGGCCCGTCAGAACCCTCGCATGGTCTAATCCCAAACGATCGCTGACCAAATTGAGCAGCTGGTCAATGGCGTTTACCGCGCGCTGCAAGCCATCTTGTATCTTCCTCCTTCGTGCGCGCCCTGTCAGGGCGTCGAAGTTGGCCCGACCGGTCAACACGGTATTGACTGAGCGAAGCAGCCAAACCAAGTCGAACTTGTCATACCCGCGCTCTGCCCATTTCTGCAGATGGACCTTCATCGACGTCTCTCGCCTCGGGCCATTTCGCGCACACTCGGGACAGGGCGAGGTCACCGCTCGAGAGTTTGGTGCCACCGCTGTTGACGCGATCTGAAAATGTCGACGATGACATCGAGCGACTGGTCTTCTACTGAAATTGCCTCTTCATGGAAGTCCCGTTCTCGAATGCCTCGGAGACGCCCCAAACGAGCAAAATAGGCCATCAGCTGACCTCTTTTCTCTTCCGCCGCACGGTCGATGCAATCTGCGGCATCTCGTCTTCTTCGGTACCCATCACCTTCGAGTGACATCGACCCAGCGGGGATCATTCTTCATTCGTCGAGGGACGGAAGAACGCGAACACTCTGATCTCTCAACGATTGAAGTAGAGCTCCTCAAACGCCGCTTGAGTTGCCGTCAAAGAACGGTGGTGGGGCACCTCGGATCACGCCATAGAGGGATGTCACGCGCTGTTGACCGTCAAGCAACATTTGCACAGGCGATACAGCGGGGATGACTTCGCCGCGCACCTCCACAGAATCCGATTGAGTGCCCCACAGCAGCAGACTACCCACCGGATAAGAGCGATACATCGAAGTGAAAAGCTGCCTGACCTGATCTCTGTTCCAAACATATCCACGTTGAAACACCGGCAAGGCGATGAACCCATGGTCTACCTGGTTTAGGATTTCGCTGACCTTCATGCTGACTCCCTCTGACTCGAATCCAGTTCGGAGACTTGCTTCCGTTAGGTGCATCTGGCAAACCCTAGTCCCCAATCGTCCGAGCTGGGAAGTCACGAGCTGGATGCGCCTTTAGCACTTCCTCGTCTAGGTCGATGCCCAGGCCAGGCGCCATTGGTAGGGCGATGTGGCTGTCTTCGACCTTGAAGGCGGGGGTGGCGGCCTCGTTGCCCCATGGTTCGAAGTTGACGAAGTATTCGGTGATGATGAAGTTTGGCATCGTCGCTGCGGCGTTCAGCGTTGACGCGAGCGCCACCGTTGTTGAGTTGTAGTTGTGCGGCGCGACAGCGACGAAGTAGACCTCGGCCATCGCCGCGATCTCGGTCAGCTCTTTGATTCCGCCCACGTTGGCGACGTCGGGATTGATGATGTCGGCGGCGCGCTGCTCGAAGGCCTCGCGGAACTCGAACTTGGTGTACAGCTCCTCGCCGGTGACGGTTGGGATGTTGATCTGCGCGGTCGCCGCCGCCAGCGCCGTCATGTTCTCGGCCCAGACCGGCTCCTCGAACCAGAACGGCTCGTACTCCTCGACCATCTGCGACAACCGCACCGCATTCGACGGACTCAGCCGACGATGAATCTCCAGCAGCACATCGACATCGGGTCCGACGGCCTCTCGCACGGCGCGGACCCGTTCGGTCGCGATTCGAAGTTCTTTCATCCCGATGTAGCTGCGCCAACGGCCTGGCACGGGGTCGAACTTGAGCGCCGTGAATCCTTGCTCGACCGTTGCACGCGCGCGCGCTTGCAACTCCTCGAGGTCATCCATCTTGGCCCAGCCGTTGGCGTAGACGCGCAGCCGATCGCGTACCGCGCCGCCGAGCAACTGATGCACCGGCATCCCGGCGCGCTTGCCGGCGAGATCCCACATCGCCTGCTCAACGCCTGAGACCGCTGAGTAGAGGTCCATCGCGCCGCGGCGATTGCCGAAGTCGTTGTAAATCGCGTCGGTCCACGGCTTAATCCGCGACGAGTCCCAGCCCACGATGTAGCGCCGCATCGCCTCGAGGTGCGCCGTGATCTGGATGTCGCGGTCCGACTGCGTGTAGCACTCGCCCCAGCCGTGCAGCCCGTCGGCCGTTTCCAGTCGGACGAAACAGAGGTTCTTGCCGGCGATATATCGGTCCGGCTGGCCGGTGTCGGGCGGCGTCGGATGGATCAGGTAGTAGCGCAGGTCGACGATGGTGGAATCAGTCACTGAAGTGCTCGCAATCAATGAGGAGGGGTCGGCGCTCGCCGACCCCTCCCATCATCGCGCCGCAGATCGTTGGCGGCTAGTCAGAATCGACGTGCGCACATTCAGAGTTGCCTCGACTAGCCTCCCCTATTGGCCACCATCGCTGGAATCCACCGGTTCGGGCACAGAGATGATGAGATGATTCAGCAGTCGTGCGAACTCCTCAATCGCCTCGCCTGCGGGCAATTCGTCCCTGATGACATTCAGAGCGTCCTGCAGAGTGCGCAACGTCGGGGCGACCTGACGTCCTTGGTCTCCATAGACATCTCTCGCCGAATCGATGGCGCCGTATCTGTCAGCAGCCAATGCAACGATTGCCGCAAACTGGTCGAGCGCTGCTCTGGCAGAGTCCTCGGAAACCGCAGGACCTAATTCCCATGCGTGTTCCAGCGACTTCGATTCGCCAGTGTCGGCAGACTTCCAGCGCAATGCCACCGTGGCCAGTTCTAGATCCGACGTTTCGAGGGCGCGCTTTCCGGCGTCGGTCAGCTCAAGCTCGTACAAGCTGGTCACTGCGACGTCGGATGGAATCTCGGCAAACTCGGTTCGATCTTCAACGAACGACTCCGCCGAGGTCACGCGGTTCTCGTAACCGATCAATCGCCATTGACCGACCGCCGCTTCGTTCCAAACGACTTGCGCGCGCGCCTGATCGGCGAACGGACGCGACAGTTGCAGCCACTGTTCCCGAGCGAACGTCTTACGCGCCTGCTCAGGAGTATCGAGGTATCGGTACCAGCCGTTGCCGTGTTGGGCCAGTTGCTCCAACAGGAAGTCGTTGTAGTTCGAAATCCCAACACCGACGGTGATCAGGCGAATCGGATTCTCCTGATTTGAATCGCCGGTCCGCTCGAGGATTTTGAACGGATCAGTCGCATCGACGTTGGCGACGCCGTCCGACATCAGGATCACGTAGTTGAAGGCGTCAGGCCGCTGCTTGCGCATTTCCGCGACGAGACGCACTCCCAGATCGAGTCCACGCTGCACGTTTGTGGAACTCCTTGGAACCAGTCGCTCGATCGACGACGCAACCTCCGGATGTCCCGGAATCGCTGATTCCACCGTGAGTTCGCTGACGATACTAGTCGTGAAATGCACCACGGCAATCCGGTCGATGCAGCGCAAACCGTCATGAATCGACTCAGCCGCTGCCCTGGCTATTGCTACTCGGTTCCCACTGCTCATCGACCCGGACGCATCTAGCACCAGCGCGACATTCAGCGGAGCGTCATCGGGCAGCTCCGGCGCCTGGAATCCGATCCGGGCGATGTGCAGGTCATCGTTGAGGGGATGCGGTTGGATCGAAGTCGAGATGGCGAACTCGTCGTCGCTCTCCGGCGGCGCGTACCCATAGTCAAACGAGTTGACCCACTCTTCGGCTCGAGCAGAATCCGGCTCAATCAGATAGTTGTTCCTGCTCCAGTTGAGGGCGAGGAAGTACGACGTTTGATCGACGTCGAGACTGAACGTGGAGGTGTCGTCCTCGCTAGTGAGCGTGAAGCCCGTCCGCGGGTTCTCGGCGAATGTGGTGGCGCTCGGGACAGCGCTTGGCGTCCCTAAATCCGGCTCCGACTCATCCGCCGCTTCCTCTGCCTCGTCGCTCATCTCGGAGTCGTCCATCTCTTGCTCCATCATGGAGTCTTGCTCCATGGAGTCTTGCTCCATCATGGAGTCTTGCTCCATGGAGTCTTGCTCCATGGAGTCATCCATGGAGTCCTGCTCCATGGCTTCGTCGGACGGTTCAGGGTCGGACGGTTCAGGAATGCCCACTTCGATGGTGAACTGAAGCTCGGCAAACCCACCAGCGGTCGTCGACGCTCGGTAGACCATCTCGTAGCTGCCCGCTTCGCTCGGCATACCGCCGATCCGACGGGTTTCGGGATTGAATATGAGGCCCGGCACATGGGGATCGAGTGTGTAGGCCAACTCCCACCAGAGCACATCCGCCTCTGGAAGCAGCAAAGACGCACGCTGATCTAACTCAAGGAACTGTTTGGATATTGTCGAGCGGAACCACGGCGTTACGTCCGGCGCCGGCATGCTGAGCGAGATAGGTGAGCTGATGCTCCAATCTGCTCCAGGGCTTGCCGGAAGAAAACGCATCCGCGGAAAAATGTCATCACCCTCCGGCGGCCTGAATCCTGATTCGATTGCGCCGCCCTCAGATCTTCGAACGATGACCTTGCCGAGCACCAGGCCAT
This sequence comes from Dehalococcoidia bacterium, assembly GCA_963666795.2. GTDB lineage: Bacteria > Chloroflexota > Dehalococcoidia > Bin125 > Bin125 > Bin125. The sequence goes on from CAXXUV010000003.1 coordinate 227,782, forward strand.
TGAGCACCAGGTCGGGTGACTCAAGCCAATTGAGATCGCCGCATCGGGCCGGCAGGTCCAGAGAAACCGGTGTCGTGCGCCGGAAACCGCCGACAATGAAACCGACGTCGACCGTATAGTCGCCAGACGTGAGAATCAGAATCTGACCTTCGATCTGTAGTAGGTCCGGAATTTCTTGACCGGTAGCCCGATCCGGGGAGATCAACGACCCTGACGCAAATGAAACCAACACAGCCATCAGGGCCAACAGAAGGAGTCGTACCAGCGGAGCCCGAACGCGAATTGAATCCCGACGGCTGATCTGGTTCATGAGTTTCCCCGGTTAGCGCCGACCGACGGGCCGTAGCCCATCAGCGGGCGCTCACTTGCTTTAGCTGAGTGGTTCAGAGACTACCCCGATCATTCAGTCAAATGTTGCTCTGTTCTACTGCGACGTGTGGGTCAGCAGGCTCTCCAGGATCCAGATCAGATCGTCAACGGTCTCACCTTGCTCAACGCCACCTGCGACCTGGGAGTGAAGCAGGTCGCTCAGCGTTTGAAGCTCGGCGTTGACCGCCGCCGATTCAGGGTCGCCGACGTACTTCAACGACCCGTAGCGATCGGCGGCCAGCGCGACGATGGCGCCGAGTTGCAACAGGGGATCGGGCGCGCTGACGGTCGAGACGGCCAGCCTCACTTCCTGGCGATTGGATTCGTCGGAGCGTGGCGTCAGCCAGCGCACCTCGACATCGCCAAGCTCAATCTGTTCTGAGGCACGCGATTTCGCTTCCTCGGTCAGCTCCAACTCGACAAAGATCGTGACGGCTGTGCCCGAGGGAAGCTCGGCGAACTCTTTGCGGTCCTCCGAGAACGACTCGTCGCTGGTGCGGCGATTCTCGTAGCCGATGACACGCCAGGATTCCACCGTCTCAGGATTCCAGCGCAACTGGGCACGGGATTGGTCCGCGAACGGGGTCGACATCCGCAGCCAGTTTTCTGGCGTAAAGGTCTCCCAGGCCTGCTCGGGACTGTCCATGTAGTAGTACCAACCGTTGCCATACTGCGCCAACTGTTCCAACAGGACGTCGTTGTAATGTCCGATCCCGACTCCGATCGTGATCAGCCGAATCGGATTATTCTGATCTGCTTCGCCGGCCGATTCCAGAATGGCGAAGGGGTCAGTGGCATCGACATTTGCGACACCGTCGGAAATCAGAACGACGTAGTTGTCCGAGTCGGGCCAGGCCTGGCGCGCGTCATTCGCGAGTTGTACGCCAAGGTTGATGCCAGCCTGGACGTTGGTCCCGTAGTAGGGAAGCAGGCGATCGATTGACGCCTGAAGAAACTCGCTGTCAGGTCGAGTATGCGGCACAAAGGACGATGGAATCGGATCGAAGGAGAACTGAAGGTATCCCACTCGATCCAGGTCGGGAACCAGGCTGGCCCAGAGCGCCTGCAATGCCGCTCGGGCAATGTCGAGCCGATTGCCTTCGGCCATCGACCCGGACGCATCGAGCGACGAAGATCACATTCACTGCTCGCGTGCGCTCGATCAACGGCGCCTGCAACCCGATCCGCAAGAGGTGGAGTTCGTCCGGCTTGAGCGGATGTTTGATCAGATCGAGGGTGATGCCGAACTCGTTGTCAGCGTTCGGCGACGGGTACTGGTAGTCGTGGGCGTTGACCCACTCCTCGGGACGCACGGATGACGGTTCGACTGCGTAGTCGTTGCGCACGTAGTTGATAGCGACTGACCACGAAGCCCTGTCGCTATCCAGCGCGAACGTGCCGGTGTCGTCCTCTGCGGTCAGGGCCCAGACCGACTCCTCGTAGTCCTTGAAATTCGTTTCGCTGGGGGCGACGGCGGGATCAGTGCCCTGAGACGGGAATGCGGAGTCATCCGCCATCGCGCCTTCTTCTGCCTCTTCTGCTGCTTCCTCTTCCGCCTCCTCTGCTGTTTCTTGTTCTTCAGCTTCCTCATCTTCTTCAACTGCGGCCGCAGCCTCGGCTTCGGCCGTCGATTCGGCTTGCTGCTGCGCTGCCTGTTGTTGGCCAGATTCTTGTTCGGCGGCTTCTTGGTCGGCTGACTGCTCCTGCCGATCCCGTTGCGTCGCTGCGACCGACTGTTCAGCGCTACTAACCTCTTGATCCTGCGATTGCGTGGCCTCTTGAGCTTGGTTGGCTTGGTCGGCTTGATCAGCCTGCGGTGTTCGATCCGATTGCTGTACTTGTTGCGATGTTTCCGATTGCGACGCTTGTGATTGCGATGCGGTCGGTTGCGACACCTCCTGTTCCTGAGGCGGCTCGTCGGAGCAGGCGGTAAAACACAGGACGCCGACCAACACCAATGCCGCAGACGCCAGTAGCGGGCGTTTCCAGTTCACGTTGGATCCTTGATCTCCAGGTGGAAAGACGAAGGCCGCCCGGACCACGTCGCTCGACGTGGCCGCGGGCGGCTCGATACTCCGGACCGAGGCTAGCGAGAGTAGCCCGGGTTCTCCGATTCGTGCTCCTCGGCGACCGCGCCCATTGCCGCCAGCAGCTTGCCGAAGTCATCGCCGGACTGCGTGTCGAGGATGTCGTTGGGCAGCGACCAGAACCAGTCGGCCAGTTCGTTCAGGTTGTCGGCGGCCAGCGCCATCGTGTCCTGGCTCAGGTTGTCCTGTCCGAACCAGCTGTAGCGGTCGGCGGACAGTGCCACGATTGACCCGAGGTCGAGCATCGTGTCGTCGCCGAAGCGGGAAACCGAGCTCACCATGGCGACTTGCTGCCGGTTGGACTCGTCCGACATCGGTGTGAGCCAGCGCAGTTCGATCTCACCCAGGTCGACCACATCGTCGCGCAGCGCCTCGGCGGTCAACTCGACCTCGAAGAACATCGTGGTCGCCGAGCCCATCGGAATCTCCGCGAACTCCTTGCGGTCCTGCTCGAAGTTGCGATCCGAGGTCACGCGGTTTTCGTAGCCCACCAGTCGCCAGGCGAGGACTGAATCGTCGTCCCAGCGCACCTGGGCGCGGGCCTGGTCGGCGAATGGAATCGAGAGCGCTAGCCAGTTCTCGCGGCTGAAGGTCGAGCGGGCCTGGGCCACATCCTGCAGGTAGCGGTACCAGCCGTTGCCGTACTGAGCCAACTGCTCCAGCAGCACGTCGTTGTAGTTGGTGATGCCAACGCCGATGGTGATCAGGCGCAGCGGATTGCTGTCGTCGCGGTCCTCGGCGGTGCGGAGGATCGCGAACGGATCAGTGGCGTCAACGTTAGCCACGCCGTCGGACATCAGGATCACGTAGTTGTAGGCGTTGGGTCGGTCACGGCGAACGTCGATGGCCAACTCGACGCCAAGGTTCAGACCGGCTTGCACATTGGTCGAGTTTCCTGGCGCGAGCCGCTCGATGATTCTCTGTACGTCTCGGTCGTCGGGCCGACTGTGCCGTTCATAATCGACGATGTTGTTGGAGAAGAGCACCACGCCAATACGATCCTGGTCGCTCAGGCCGCGACGAATCGATTCCGCCGCTGCGCGGGCAATATCAATTCGGTTGCCCTCCCGCATGGAACCGGATGCGTCCAGCACCAGTGTGACGTTCAACGGCGTGTTGTCGACGAACTCGGGCGCCTGAGTTGCAATCCGCACCAGATGCAGGTCGGAGTGCAGCGGATGCTCGACGATATCGGTCGTGACGGCAAAGCTGTCGTCGACCCTGGGCAGTTCGTAGTTGTAGTTGAACGCGTTGGTCCACTCTTCAGCTCGGACCGAGGCCGGGTCGATTGCGTATCCCGCCTCAACCCAGTTGAGGGCGAGGAAGTACGACGTGCGGTCGACATCAAGCGAGAAGGTGGACGTGTCGTCATCGGCGGTCTCGCGCCAGCCGGTGGTGGCGTAGTCCTCGAAGTTGGTCGAGCCGGGCAGTGCTCTTTGTGGGCGCTGTTCATTGGATCGCTGTTGACGCTCTTGGGGCTGTTGTCGCGAGGAGCTGTCAGAAGCAGCTTGCTGTTCTTCCTGCTCCATCGCCTCCTGCTCCGCCTCTTCTTCCTCATCCGCCGGTTGAGTCTGTACTTGAACACGACCGGTTCTCCGCGGTGCGGCCGACTGCTCGTCCTGTTCGTCCTGTTCGGCCTGTTCGGCCGAATAGGCTCGCTCCTGAGCCGCTTGATCGGCCTGCTGCTGCATCGCTTGTGACTGCTGCTGCTGTTGCATCTCGGCAGCGGCGGGCTGCTCCGCCGGTTGCGACTGGTACTGCTGAGCGTCGTCGTCACCGGAGCACGCCGCTGTCAGCATCACCGTGACGGCAATCAGCGGCGGCACGATCATGCGTTTCCATTTCGGGATCCGCACTCTGGATGGGTTCTCGTTCACGTTGGCCTCCTAGCCGACTACTCGGGACCGCAGTTTTACGACCGGCTGCGTCCCCGTTGCAGATCTAGACGATGTAAAGCACGTAATAGTTCCCGAAATCGATCAGGAAGTTTCAAGTCCTCTGATGCCAGGCGCGCCAGCACGCCAATCCGAACCCCGCCGCCAATAGCGACCAGACGCCAAAGCCCGCCATCGCCGTCAGCAACAGGCCGATCGCTGACGCGTCCTCAATCAGAATCACCAGCCAGAGTCCAAATCCGGCGCCGCCAAGCGACAACAGTCCCAGAACTGCCCCAACGGTGAGCACGGTCAACAGCCGTCGTCTCATGTCCATTTCCGTTTCCAGTGAGCTGAAACATCTCATTTCAGCGCTTCAGCCGGAGACCATCACCAATGCAGAACGACGCGAAGCATCGAAGTGTTCCCTAAGAATCCGCGGAATAACTGGGTCGCCGGCCGAGCAGGGACCCCCCTTCAGCCTTCGGCAGCTTCCCCCGCAGAGGGGGGAAGCGGGGATCGGAGTTGTTCAAAATATCCCTACAGCGTTCGCCTATCATTGCCTCAACATCACCGACCTGCACTGAAATGAGATCCATATGGCCAGCGCACCGACTCGCGTACACGTCGTCACCGGTGGATTTCCGCCCGGACAGCACGGCGGCCACGACATGGACTTTGCCCGGCTGAGGCTGCTCGACATGCTCTACGCCGACGGCAATATCCGCGCCACGACCGGCAACGACTTCACCGACATGTGGAAGTGGCTGGCCGTTACCGACGTCCTGATCACTTACACCGCCGGCCCCTACGCCGACGACCCGCAGAACGAGATCCTGCGCGACTGGATCGGCAACGGCGGACACTGGGTCGGACTGCACGGCACCTCCGGCGGCAAGGCAGCCCGCATCGGCGGCGGCAAACGCGCCATGGTCAAGTTGAACCACCACGAGACGCTCGGCGGCTTCTTCATCAACCACCCGCCGATCAAGCGCTTCACGGTCGACGTCAAGCAGGTGAACTCGCCGATCCTCGAGGGTCTGCCCGACCAGTTCGACGTGATCGACGAGCCCTACATGATCGAGATCACCGACCGTCCCAACACCGACATCCTGCTCACCGCGCCGATCGGCCCGGACAATTATCCGGACTTCGGTTTCGACTACGAGGAGGACACGGCGCTCGAGGCGGACGGTCTGACTCGAGTCTTCGGCTACACCCGTGGCATCGGTGAGGGCGGCGTCTGCTACATCGCCCTGGGCCACTGCCACTCGCCGCTGACCAACGCACAGCCCTTCGTGGAAGAGAACGCCCGCGAAGAGAACGGCGATATGCCGAAAACCCTCCGCTTCACCTGGGAGACCGAGGAGTACGGTCAGCTGCTCAAGAACAGCATCAACTGGGCTCGGGGCTAGCAGCGGATAGAAGATCGAACTCACGAAACGATAAATCGTCCCCGCCTCCGGGCGGGGACCAGTCCTCTTCGTCCCGCGCATCTCACCGACCCAACCGTCCCCGCCCCCGAGCGGGGACCCGCTCCCTGGCGGCAACCGCGACAACCGACACCCTCCTCATCTGCTAGTTCGAGGCTTGCGGGAATAGCTAGCCGACGGGGAGTCCGGGCAGGTCCCCGCTCAGGGGCGGGGACGGGGAAAAATGAGACACATTCAAGCGGGACGGATTGATTCTGCCATACCGTACATGCGTGCTATAGTTTCACCATGAGTCGCGAGGCATACGTTTACATCCTTGCAGGCAATAGACCCGAAGAGGGCGAACCACCGATATACGTCGGTTCTATGACCGACCTCGTTCAACGTGTTGCACTGCATCGTGAAGGCAAAGGGAGCCGACACACAGCCAGATATAAAATCAAACGACTCGTCTGGTACGAAGTTCATGACACGATCGGATCCGCGCAGGCCAGGGAAAGACGCCTCAAGCGATGCGACCGCGACTGGAAAGACGACCTGATCGAAGCTCACAATCCTGATTGGCGAGACCTCTACCGGGAGCTTGCCTGACCAGGGTGGCTGAGGGCAGGGAGCGGGTCCCCGCTCAGGGGGCAGGGATGGTTGGACGTTCGCCCGGACTAGTCGCCGATCAGCGGATTCGGCACAACATCAAGCAGACCGCCAAAGATCTCCGCCTCTTCCTCGACGGGCATCGCTTCGACAGCGCTTATCGCTCGCGGGATGCGCGACTGTTCATTGAACAGCGCGCTAAAGATCGACTCGGCGTGGGCGATAAAGCCCAGTGATCCGACGCCGTCCACGTAGATCGGACGGCAATCTTGGAGCTCGGACGCGATCCTCCGACCCATCTGGACCGGGTGCGACTCGTCCAGCTTGGCGTGCCAGAGCATCACCGGAACGCTGATGTCCTTGAGCTCGAATCCCCACGGCTCGAGGTGATGACGAGCTTCATCGCCGGCGGCAGCGGGCCCCTGGCGGAACGCTTCGCGCAGGTCGGAGATTCGGTTGGAGAGCGTCGGCTCTGATCCCAGGATCGCTCCGTCGACCGGCGGCATCCGTTTGATCTGCTCGGCAACGACGCGTTCCGGTCGCTTTTGCACCGAACGCCCATAACCACGCATCCAGAGCGAGGCCAGGCGTTGCGACTTCAGGAACAGCGTGTAGATCAGCCGCCATTCGTAAGACATACCCTCAAGCACTTTGCCCGAGTCGATAGCGCCCAATCCCGAGACCAGCGCCACGCGATGCAAGCGATTCGGCATGTGCAGAGCACAGGCCAGGGTGTAAGGCAATCCCGCGGAGATCCCGGCCACCGAGAACTTCTCGAACTCCAGGTAATCCGCCAGTTGAATCAGGTCCCTCGGCCAATCGAGAATCGTGCGGCCGGGCAACGGGTCGGAGTAACCGAATCCGGGACGCTCGGGCGCGATCAACCGCACGCCGGCGCGCGCGGCGCCTGCGCCCATGACCGCAGCGGCCACGCGTGACGAGGGGATGCCGTGATGGAAGAAGAGTGGTTCGCCATTGGGGTCGCCGTACTCGGCCCAGCTCAGCGCTCGACCGTCCACCAGCCGCATCACACTATGTGGCGGTTCCGGTTCGTCGTCGTTCGCGGGTTTGGGTACGCCAGCAGGTGCCATATTTGCTGATCGTACCACTCGTGGGCGGGTGCTGGTGATGACGTGTGACTCGTTGACTAGTCGGCCCTCACAGGTTCCGACACCAACAGCTCGGCCTCGACATCGTCGGCGAGGCTCTCGATCAGCGGTGTTTCGCCCAGGCAGCCATCCTCGACCTGCATCCCGAAGGCGTCGGCGAAGTAGCGGTAGGACTGGTATTGGTCGCCGTACTTCATATGACCCGCCGTGTGATGCGCGGCCGAGAGCAGCAACGTATTGCGCATCTCGGATGACGTGCGGCGGTAATCCTCGATCATGCACAGGCCGATTTCCTGGTTGTGCGGATCGTTGCCCTGCTTGGCAATGCCGTCGGCCAGCGTTTCCACCAGTGGACCGTCGTCGTAGCCCTGCTTGAGGTAGTTCTCGGTCCAATAGACGGACTGTTCCGAGTCGAGCGCGAGCATGGCGTCGTTGAGTTCGCCCAGCAGCTTGCCCTGTGACATCGGCGCAGCGTCTTCGTCTCGACCGTAGCCGGCGAAGTAGGTGGCCGCGCCGCGGGACTTATTGCCCTTGGAGTTGGTCACCCAGTGCGCGCACTGGTTGATGAAGTTGGCGGCGATGAAGAGCAGCTTGGTGCTGTGCGGATGGTCGAAGTTCTCGTAGAACCAGCCAAGCATGTTGGTGTATTCGTAGCCGTGCTGCGGCATCGAGAAGTTGGCCGGCAGACCGCATTCAAGTACGACCCGTGCCGCAGCGATCTGGATGGCGTCCAGGATCGATTTCGGCGATCGCCCGGCCTTGAGCAGGGCGGTCAGGTTCTCGATGTAGGACTCCTCCGGCTCGCGGGTGATCGCGCGGATCAGACCCTCCGCCTCCGGCGTGGAGAGCGGAATCTGGTTCCTGAACAACTCCTGGTCGCGTGTCGAGGTCAGGGTCGCGTTGAGCGACGAGCTGGGCGGTTCCTCCTCGAGGTGGTACATCATGATCTGGCAGGCGGACTCATACAGCGAGTACCAGCGCGGGCCGACCGCAATGTCGGGCACGCCGGCGTAGAGCACGTGGTCCGCGTTCTCCCATCCGATCGCGCGGCCGAGCTGGATCGTGCTGCGGGCGCGGAACGACTTGTGGCCGGTCGTGTAGGAGCGGTTCCAGAACATCCGGTCCTGCACGTCGATCAGGCCGGCGAACATCATCTGCGCGAGTATTTCCTGCCGGCGCTGGGGGAACTTCTCCCAGAGGCCCAGAAACAGCGAGTATTCCTCATTGACGTGGCCGTATTGCACCATCGTGAGCCACGTGTTCAAGCCATCTTCCAATGAGCCATCCCAGTTGGCCGGTTCCTGCTGGTCCCAGTGAGCGGCGGGCGGCGCGGGACCGTCGGGGTACTGCTCAGGGTCGTAGGTGCGGCGCGAGTAGTGACCGGGCATCCGGCCCTTGAGCTGATTCCAGATGTCGAGTCCGGTTGGCACGTACCACGCGGTCTGGGTCAGCGGCAGGTGTCGCATCTCTTCCGAGACGAAGTTCTGCAAGCCCAGCGTCGCGCGCGACGAAAGCAGGCAGTGGTCATTGTTGACAAAGCGCACAATGCCCGTGTCGATCCGCTGGTGGTACGGCACATGCGTGTACGGAGCGTGCGCGCGGATCGTTTCCGACAGGATTTCCGCGTTCGGGCGACCGTCCTTGATCAGGTCAAAGGCCTGGTGCAGCGCAGAGGTATTGTCGCGCTCAACGATGGTCTCCCGATAGCGGTCGTACGCGGTGGCGGTCTCCCGGTCCATATAAGCAGGTGATTTGCCGCTGTCACCGTTGCCGGATGTCTGGTGCAAGCTCATGGAGCGCTCCTCGAAGGGAGAAATATTGCTGACGTTGCTGCGCAGTATATAACGGGGGGTGTGACGGCGAACTTCAGATTCAGGAGAGACGAAGGCTAAATCGGACCACGTCTCCTCGCACAGTTCCCGTTGCTCCCCCTCGTCCTGTTGCTCCCCCTTGCAGAGACCGATGCGTAACTCCCCTTCTCCCCCCTTGCGGGGGAGATGCGGAGGGCAGAGGGGGGTTCCCTATCGCAATGCCTATCTGGTCGTCGCCGGCGCCCCCCCTCTGTCACTCCGTGACATCTCCCCCCGCAAGGAGACCTTTGAATAAGTCCCCCTCGCCCCCCTTGCGGGGGAGATGCCGAAGGCAGAGGGCGGGCTCCCTATCTCAAGGCCTATCTGGTCGTTGGCGGCGGACCCCCCCCTCTGTCACTCCGTGACATCTCCCCCCGCAAGGGGGGAGAGGGGAATCATGAGTTTTTCAAAGGTCTCCGCAAGGGGGGAGCAAAGAGGGCATGGCTGTAGCTGCCTCCCCGATCTCGTCATTCCCGCGCTCCGTCGCGGGAATCTCGCCGACTGCTGCACCGACGCGCCAACCTGTGGAACGCCTCCCGTGACAATCGGTCAGACAGCACCGGCTTGCGTGCCGCGCACAGCGAGATACCCGCGGCAAGCGCGGGTATGACGGTAGAGGAGTCCGTGCGGCTACGTAGACACGCTCCGGTGCGCGAGACAATAGAGCCGAACGGCCCGAAACCACCCCGACGACACTGTGAATATGTCGTATATTGCCTTTGTAGAGTAATCGCGTGAACTGAGCATGCGTGTCCGCCCGCTTGGTTCCCGGACCCGGACGTTCCGGATGTCAAGAGGAGAGGTGTCTCAATGTCTGACGACCAACGAGCGCTGGTCGCACATCTGATGCGGCGCGCCGGCACAGGGGTCACTCCATCGGAGCTCGATGAGCTTGCGAAGCGACCCTATGCCGAGCTCGTGGAAGACCTGATCAATCCAGCTCTGGCCGAGGACGACGATGATCTCGTCTTCCGCTACTTCCCGGCCCTGGCCAACTCCGATACGCCCTGGCCCTGGAGCGGTCGCTGGATCTACTGGATGGTCAACTCCAAGTCGCCGCTGCGCGAGAAGATGGCGCTGTTCTGGCACCACATTCTCGCGACCGCATACACGAAAATGGAGCACGGCCCCTCGATGCCGGTGCACATCCAGATGTTCCGCGAGCATGGGCTGGGCAACATGCGCGCGCTGCTCGCCAAGCTGTCGCGCGACCCGGCCATGATCTTCTGGCTCGACAACGTCGAGTCGGTCAAGGGCGCGCCGAACGAGAACTACGGGCGTGAACTGCTTGAGCTGTTCTCGATGGGCGTCGGCAACTACAGCGAGGACGACATCAAGGCCGCCGCGTACAGCTTCACCGGCTGGACGTTTGAGCAGCCGATCCCGCTCTACCCGCACGGCGGCTACCCGACACGCTTCGTCTACCGCGACGACCTGCACGACGGCTCCGAAAAGGAGTTCCTTGGCCACAAAGGCGCGTTCAACGGCGACGACATCATCAACATCATCGTCGAGCAGCCGGCCACCGGCCGCTTCATCGGCCGCCACCTGTACAACTTCTTCGTCAAGGACGAGCCGGGCGTCTCCGCCTGGTCGGTGACCGACCCGGGCAACCCCGAGGCAGTAGCCGAGCTCGCCTCCGCCTTCGCGGAGTCGAACGGCGACCTGCGTGCCGTGATGCGCGTGCTGCTCAACGCCGAATGGTTCAAAGAGGCCCGTTACGAGCGCGTAAAGTGCCCGGCCGAATGGGTCGCGGGCGCTTACAAGCTCTCGGGCAAGCTGGATCTGCCGCAGCCCGAGATGTGGAACCTGCACATGACGATGGGCGCGATGGGTCAGAGCCTGATGGACCCGCCCTCAGTAGAAGGCTGGCACACCGGCAAGGAATGGATCGACGGCGGCACGCTGATGGAGCGGATCAACTTCGCCGCCAAGCTGGTCTCCGACCCGTCCACTCCCGGCGTACAGGAGCTGATCAGCCGGCTGCAGGAGCAGGGCGCGAGCAGCCCGGAAGAGCTGGTCGACGCGGCGCTCGACTTCGCCGGGCCGCTGGTGGTCTCGGATAACACCCGCGAGGCGCTGCTCGAGGCCGCCGCCGCCGGTGGCGAGCTCTCGTTCGACAGCGATGACGCCCGCGAGGCCGTCGGACAACGCGCCGCTCAGGCGTTGCGCCTAGTCATTGCCTCGCCTGAGTACCAGTTCGCCTAAACCCGATTCATCACCACCGAGCGCCCAACGGAACGGAACATCGCAAATGAGCAGCAACGGACACAGTGAGAAGAAGGATCCGGTCCTCGTCGTCGTCCAGCTCACCGGCGGTAACGACTTCATGAACACGCTCGTCCCCTACAACCGGGGCGAGTACTACGACGCGCGACCGCGGGTCAACGTGCCGCAGGATGAAGTCCTGCCGATCAGCGACGAACTCGGCTTCAACCCGGCCGCCGAGCGGCTCAAGAACATGTACGACAGCGGCGATGTCGCCGTGATCCAGGGCATCGGCTACCCCAACGCGTCGCGCTCGCACTTCCGCGGGATGGATATCTTGCACACCTGCGAGCCCGACCGGATCTCGACCGAGGGCTGGGTCGCCAAGTTGATCCAGCGGCTCGACCCGAAGTCCGAGAACCCGCTGACCGGCGTCAACATCGGACGCGGCCTGCCGCGCGCGATGGCTGCTGCCGGCGTCACCGCCACCTCGGTCGGCGACCTTGACAACTACGGCCTGATGCCCGACATCCAGGCCGAAGAGGACCGCAACCGCGACATCGCGATCTTCAAGCGGATGTACACACCGGCCATCGGCGCAAGTATGGTCATGGACTACCTGCGCCAGACCGGCATCGACTCGCTGGCCGGCGCCGACATGCTGGCCACCGTTCCCGGCGGGTACGAGTCGACGGTTGAGTACGGCGCCAGTCCAATCGCCAAGGCGCTGCGCGATGTCGCTCGCATCCACACGGCTGGACTGGGCGCTCGCGTTTTCTACACCAACCACATCGGCTACGACACCCACTCGCACCAGCCGCCGGTTCACCCCGGTCTGCTGCGCGACGTGACCGGGGCGCTCGACGACTTCCTCACCGACCTGCGCGAGCACAACGCGGCGGAAGAAGTTTCAGTCCTCGTCTTCACCGAGTTCGGTCGGCGGATGAAGGACAACGGCTCGGGCACCGACCACGGTTCCGGGGGCGGCGCCTTCATCATCGGCGAGCACGTCAAGGGCGGTCTCTACGCCGAGTACCCCTCGATTCTGCCGAAGGACTGGCTCAACAACGAGGACCTGCAGCACAAGATCGACTTCCGCGGCATCTATGGCACCATGCTCGAACAGTGGATGGGCGTGGAGCCAGAAGAGATCGTGGTCGGCAACTTTGAGCAGGTTCGCCCCTTCGAACGGACGATGTTCTCGAACTAGCGGCTATCAACAAGAGCTCTCCCTCTGGGGGAGCTGTCGCGGAGCGACTGAGGGGGCCATCCGCGACGCTCAGGCAGCCCCTCAGCCCCCTGGTTCAAGCCGGGGGGCGGGCCCCGTTCAGCAGCTCCCCCAGAGGGAGAGTTCGAACAAGGATGTAGATAATGTCATTCCCACACGCAATGCTGCGTTGCGGCTACCCCTATGAACGCGTGCTCGGTATGCGCCGCGTGACTAGCTTCCCCGTTGACATCGCCATCGGCGACGACCGCGCCTACGTGATCGGTCGCACCGAGCTCGGTGTCGGCGGCAACATCCGCATGGTCACCATGGCTTCCGACAACACGCTCGACGACGCTCCCTGGGGCGACATGGGCACGATGGCCGACACCGGCCAGCTCTGGCCCGTCGCGCTGAACCGTTCAGCGGATGGCAATTTGCACATCCTCGACGAGGGCAACCACAACGTCACCACGTATTCGCCCGACGGCGAGAAGCTCGGTTCGTGGGGAGAGCACGGCTCCGCGCCGGGACAGCTCGACCGACCCTCCGGCATGGCCTTCGACGCCGATGGCAACGTCTGGATTGTCGACACGCTCAACAACCGCGTGCAGCAGTTCTCGGCTGACGGCGAGTTCATCGGTGGATTCGGCGAGGCCGGCGATGAACCGGGTCAGTTCAACATGCCCTGGGGCGTCGCGATCGACGCAGAGGGCGACCTCTACATCTCCGACTGGCGCAACGACCGCATCCAAAAGCTGACCACCGAGGGCGAACACATCATGGACTTCGGCACGCGGCCGGGCTACGAGGTGGAGCGTCCTTGCGGTGTCGCCGTCGACGAGCATGGCGATCTGTACATCGCCGAGCGCAACAAGCACCGCGTCGTGATGTACGACAAGGGCGGGCGCTACCTCGAGTCGTTCCACGGCGCCGCCACGCTGAACCGGATGGGTCGCGAATACATCCGCAACAACCACAAGACCCTGCGGCTACGCGAGATGACCTCAGTCGAGCCGCAGAAGATGCTTCGCTTCCCGCAGGGCGTGACCTACCACGACGGCCTGCTATACGTCTGCGACTTCGGATCGCATCGAGTGCAGGTCTTCCGCAAGGACGCCGAGCCGCTGACCGAGAGTCAGATCATCCCGGAGCCGCGCTCACCAACGTTGATGACCACCTAAGGCCTCAGGCGGCGTCACACATCTGGACGGCACAACGAGGCGGGCGAAGCCGATGCCAATGGTCTTCGGTTTCGCCGAGCATCGCCGTCAGCAGCTGGAGGCTGAGTTCCTGCGCATTGCCGGCTCCATGAATCAGCTCGGCGCCGAGCGCTTCTGGCTCGCCGGCGACCTCGCCCGCAACGAGATCAGCCCTGAGTCTGAGCTCGAACTGCTGATCGTCCACGAGACCGAGCAGCCGTTCCACCGACGCTCAGATTTCTTCCAGACGCATCTGCGGCCGCAGGTCGGCACGAGCTTCATTGTCTATACGCCCGAGGAGTTTGCCGAGCTCTGCGAGACCGATGCGGTGATTGTTGAAGCGACTTCGCTCAGCGACGAGGTGATCGTGTGAGTCCGCGCAGCGACTCGGAGCGCTGGGTGTCGCAGGCCCGCCACGACCTCGCGGCGGCCGAACATGCAGCATCAGGCGGCTTCCACGCGTTGGCCTGCTTCCTCTGTCAGCAGGTGGGAGAGAAAGCGGTTGCCGGCTATCTCTTTGCTCGCGGAGCAGACCATATCTGGGGTCACGCCCTCGCAGACCTCTGTGAAGACGCCATGCAGCTCGACAAGTCCTTTGACGTGATCAAATCCGTCGCGATGTTGCTCGACAAGTACCATCACCCGACCCGATATCCGACCGGCCTGCCCGGCGGCGTGCCGCATGATGTCTACGACCAGGTCGATTCTGGACGCGCGCTGGAGATTGCCGGCGACGTTCTTCAGTTCGTCAACACCCGACTCAGCTCCCTCGCTCAACCGAACAATCAATCGAGTGATCAATCGACTGACCTTGCGACTGATCTTGCGACCGACCAGTGATCCAATTCCGACACGTCCGGCTGAACGAGTACCACTGCGCCATGCTGGAAGACCTGATGGCGCTCCAAGACGCGCCCGATCCGCAGCGTGTCATCGTTGCGGAAGAGGTTTCGGAGCAGGGACTGATCTTTCATCCTGCATTGCGACACACCGGATACCACCCGGAAATTCTGACCAAGCTCGCGGAGACCGGACTGGTCGATCTGACGCGAGTCGGTGAAGCGGGCTATCGGGTCTATGTGACGCCGGTCGGCCGCGACTGTTACGACGACATGTGCGGACTGACTTGAGAGAGATGCCGCGCGCGCTATCCGAACCTGAACTGCCGCGCCCGCTCTCAGCGCAACGCCTGGGCGCGATTCGCAAACGCCTGCTGCGCTGGTACGACGAGCACGAGCAGCCGTTTCCCTGGCGCAACGCCCGAGACCCGTATGCCGCATTGGTCGCCGCAGTCGCCGCTCAGCAGACTCAGATGTCGCGGGTGGTAGAAATTTACGATCGCTGGATGAAGGCGTTTCCCAACGTTGAGAGTCTCGCGGCTGCGACCGACGCGGAGGCGATTCGAGTATGGGGTCGCGGGGGTTATCCCAGACGAGCGGTCTACCTGCATCGCACGGCTCGGATCGTCTGCGAGCAATACGACGGGCAACTGCCTCGAGACCGTGCACTGCTGGAATCACTACCCGGTGTCGGCCCGTTCACGGCCGCGATCGTCCTCAACTTCGGCCACGGGATAGACGCTGCCGCGGTCGACACCAACATCGTGCGGGCGCTCGGGCGTGTGTTGTTCGGCGACCTCCAGCCGGCGCGCGATACGCCCGCTGCGCATATCCGCTGGGCCTCGGAGCGCTTACTACCAGATAAGCAAGCAACGCGATGGAACCCGGCGTTGATGGACTTTGGCGCTACGGTCTGTGCGCCGACGCCCAAGTGTCAGTCGTGTCCGCTGGCCACACTATGCGCGGCGCGTCCGTTGTTCGCGGCAGGGGCCAAGGCCGAAGCCGTCCGCGCACAACCTTCGTTTGCAGGATCACAACGTGAACTGCGGGGGATGATGTTGTCACTACTGAGAACGGGAGAAGGATCGCTTGAGCGTTCACATGTGATTGCCAGTGTCGCAAGACAATCCGGAGTCAAGCGCTCACGTGTATTTCTAGCGGAACGCTCGCTGATTGAAGATCGATTGATCCGTCGAATAGACAATAAGCTCTCACTTGGCTCGGATTGATACTTGACGGCATCGCTGACACTCTGCTTATACTAACGAGGCAGTGGAGCCGGTTGTGACCCAAGCAACGCAGCGATTCCGCTGGACGCATTGTTATGCGGAGAGGAAATACGTCCATGGCCGATTCATTTGAAGATCAACTGAGGTCCGAGTTAGCTGGTATCCAGGGGGAAATCGATCGGCTCGGAAACAAGCGGCGCCTGATCCAGGAACTACTCACCGGTGAATCTGGTAGCTCCGTGTCGGCAGCGACCGAGGAGCCGAAGGCGACTCAACGTCGCGCTGCCCGACGGACCGCTACCCCGGCCAAGCGCACACGTCGGCCGCGGGGATTGATTACGGGCAAAGTACGCGAATTCCTCGGCGAGCAGACCGAGCCCGTACACGCGACTGAGATCCTGGCGTTCCTCGAGAAGAACGACGCCGCCCCGCAATCGGCCAAGCCCATGCCGACGCTGCAGTCGACACTCCAGCGGATGAAGGAAATGGGCGAGATTGAAAACAGCGGCCGGAATCGATGGGCCTTGCTGTCCGCTAGCAGCGAGTCCGCACCTTCCGCGCTGGCTCCGGCTCCGGTGTCGGCTCCGGCGCCGACTCCAGCACCGGCACCGGCTCCGCGAACTGACGGTCCCCCGGTGGTCACGTCCACGACGACGTTCGGCAGCCGTCCGCTCGGCACCTAGCGAGCGGATAGCATACGTTTGACCGCAGCCGCTGCAGAGCGCAGCGGCAGACAGACGTGGCACGTTCAATCGCGTGCCGGAGAGGTTGACGCCATGTTGTTCGAACTTCGCCAGTACACCATCAATGAGGGACGGCGCGAAGAGTTCGTTCGTCTGATGGAAGAACAGATCATTCCCTTCCAGGTCGCACAGGGCATGACCATCCTGGGTTCCTTCATCTCCGAAGAAGACGAGAACACCTACGTGTGGATTCGCCGTTTCCACTCGGAAGAAGAACGTGAACGACTCTATGAGTCGGTCTACGGCTCCGACCATTGGAAGAACGAAATCGCGCCACACGTCGGCGAGATGATGAGCCGCGACAGTATCTCGGTGAAGCGCCTTGAGGCGACTCCACGCTCGCCGATTCAGTAGCCGGTTTAATCCAATCACCGTCCACCCTGGACCAGATACCAACACGTTCCGAAATTGGCGCCGTGACGTCTGATTCCCCGAGCGGAGCGTTGTTCACACGTGACGGCGCCTATTTCGTGCCGACCGATCGTGCGCGCGGACCGTGGTCGCCGGACGCGCTGCACGGCAGTCCGGTTGCTGCGTTGATCGCTTTCTGCGTTGAGCAGCGGCTTCGGGAGTCGCACGAGCAACAGTCCAACGCAGGTGGCGAGCTGCGCATCGCGCGGCAGACAATTGATCTGTTCCGGCCCGTCCCATTCGGTCAGCTATGCGTAGATGTTGAACTGATCCGCGAGGGCCGGCGCATCGCCGTGTTTCAGACGCAGATCAGCATTGCCGGCAAACTGCTGACCCAGGCGACTACGCTGTGCTTGCGATCCGATGCGCAGCTTGGCTCCGTGGGGGTCAGCCACACGTTCGAGCCACCTGCAGGACCCCGGCATGCCGTGCCGAACAAGGTTGACCGGGTTGGGAACGGCTGGGTGTCATATCCGGGCACGCTCGAAATGCGCCATATCGTCGCCCCAGGCGGCGAGGAAGCGCCTGTCGTCTGGATTCGCGCCGATGCGCCAGTGCTCGAAGAGGTCCCACTCTCGCCGACTGTCCGTGCCGCCAGCATCGCCGACTTCGTCTCACCGTTCGCGAACATGCAGCCGGGAAGAAGCGGCTATGTCAACGCCGACATCACGTTGCATCTGCATCGCCAGCCAAGGGGAGACTGGAACTACCTACGCATCGTGTCGCGCGGCGCGGCCGACGGCGTGGCCACGGCCCAGGCGGTGCTCGGCGACGAATCGGGCGCGTATGGGGGATGCTCTGCCGCGAGCCTGATCAATCCGTAGCAGAGGCCGCCTGTGCCACTGAATTCGTAGCACTTGACTGCCAAGGTCGTTAATCTCTATCCATGGCTGGTCGCATCGTTGGTATGATCACCGTCTTGACGCTTGTCGGCGTGATCGCGTCCGCTGTCATATTGCTGTTGCTTGCTCTGGACTCTGAGGAAGACACAGGACGGCGGTCGGCGACATTGTTCGCCGAATCGGTGGCTCGGTCGCTGCTGGACGTCGATCTGAGCGCTCAGTCCGACGAAGAGGTCAATGCGCTCATTCATCTCAATGCGCCGCAAGACGACTCCGAACCAGCCGATCTCACGAACATCTGGATTTTCAATCTGCAGGCCAGACTGGTGGCGTCCACCGATGGAGCGCGTCAGGTCACTCGGAACGAGATCATTCCTGCCCGTCGAGCGATGGAACCGGGCAACGACACGATCGTTGAGTCGCTCACCGACGGTGGATATGCCGGCACCGCCGCGATACGAACTGGGGATGGCACTGCCGTCGGCGCCGTGCGTGTGGAATTCACGAGTGACCATATCGGTACCCACTTCGATCTCTACCGGGCCGAGTACGTCTTAGGGGTGATCGCGCTCGTGGTTGGATTGTTTATCGTCAGCCGGTTCCTGGCCACGAGACTCGCGCGACCAATCGGGCTCATGGTTCAAGCCGCCCGATCTGTTGAGAAGGGTCGTCAGCCCGAGCCGGGAGTCGCAGCGTCGCTGCGGAACACATCGCTCACGCGCGACGAGTACGGGGAGTTGGCCGGAGTATTCCTCGACATGGCTCGGGAGGTTGGGGCGAGAGAGAGCCAGCTCAATGCCCTGGTTGCAGAGCGCACGATTGAGTTGTCGGAGAAGAACCGGGCGCTGGAAGACGCACAGCGCGACATTCGCAGCGACCTTGAGATGGCGCACTCGGTGCAGGCCGCGCTCGTGCCGTCCGACCTGCCCGAAGACCCTCGAGCGGACGTTGCGGCGTTCATGACGCCTGCGTTGGAGGTTGGCGGAGACTTCTACGACGCATTCCTGACCGACGACGGACGTCTCGCATTTGCAATCGCCGATGTCTCGGGCAAAGGTATTGCCTCGGCGCTGATGATGGCAGTCGGGCGTGCGCTACTGCGAAGCGCGGCGAATCTACATCCCGATCCGAGCCGGGCGATCGCTTCGACCAACGACCAGCTCTGCACCATGAATCCCAAGGAGCTATTCATCACAGCGTTCTTCGGCGTGATCGACCTCGAACTGGGCACGCTCACCTACGTCAACGCCGGTCATGATCCGCCCTATGTGATTCGGCCGAACGAGGCGCCGGAGATGATCCCGCACACCGGCGGCATCGCCCTGGGCGTGTTGCCCGAGCTCAACTACGCCGAGACGACGATTCCGATCGACGCCGGGACGGCGCTGTATCTCTACACCGACGGGATCACGGAAGCCGAGAACTCCAATGGCCAGCAATTTGGCCGGGACCGGCTGGAAGAAAAACTTGCCGCGGCGCCCGACGAGGGGCCACAGGCGCTGATGGATGGCATTCTCATCGACTTGCGCAAGTTCACGGGTGACGCGAAACAGTTCGACGACATTACCTGCATGGCCGTCCAATTCAACGGCGGCGCCGTATCACTGGAGCCTTACATTCCTGGCCGGGGAAATGCGCGGCTTGCATCGGGCTGGCGACGGATGGTGGTCCAGCCGCAACTCGAGACGTCCTTGCCTCGGGTAACGGCATTCATCGAACGATTCGCTGAGTCGGAGGGGTTCGATCCCGCCGAGGTGTTCCGAATCAACCTGGCGCTCGATGAACTCTTGACCAACACGCTGGAACATGGCTTTGAGGGACGAGTCGAAGAAGCAGACATTTCAGTGGCAATTCGTAGCGAAGGCGAAACCGTTGTCGTTCGCTATGAAGACAACGGCGCCGAGTTCAATCCCCTGCAGGCGATTGAACAGGACAAAGAGCTGGAGTTGGTAGAACGCCCCATCGGTGGGCTGGGATTGCAACTCATTGCCGCAACGTTCGATGCGGTAAGCTACGAGCGAGTTAACGGGCGAAACGTCACGACTCTGCGACAGAGCCGAGCGTCGGCGGAAACCGATACCGATTAGGTGTTCTCTCAGCCAACGGACGTGACCGAGGAGATTTGCAATGGTTGACCTGTACCCCGAGTACGACGACAGCGTGTTGGTTCTGAACCCGTTGGGTCGGATTGACGGCACGAACGCCAAGGCGTTCGAAGAGGCGCTGCTGGGTCGAATCGAAGCCGGCGACAATAAGATTCTGATGAACTTCGAGGGAATCAACTACATTTCCTCGGCCGGTCTTCGAGTCCTGCTGATGGCGGCCAAGCGCACCAGCCAGGCCGCGGGCAAGCTGGCGCTCTGTGCGGTCCAGGATCACATCCAGGAAGTGTTCAAGTTCTCCGGCTTCTCCGAGATCATCCCGATCCACGACGATCGCCCCGGCGCGCTCAACACCTTCTAGGCACTCTCAGCCCGAGGCGAACCAACGTCGCCTGAACGCCGCGCCCGAATATCGGGCCGCGCTCAGGCGACGTTTTGCGTCTCTGCGTGAGGTTACAGACCGAGGTCCGATTCCAACTTGGCGATCGCGCGCGAAATGCGGTTGACCAGCTCGTCGGCCTCTTCGAGGTTGGTGATCAGCGGCGGGGCGACGGGGATTGACGCGCCGGCACGGGCGAGGACACCCTCGTCGCGCAGATTCTGCGTCATACGCGCTTGCACGTTGTCGGCCTCGTCGAAGTCCTCATCGGTCGCGGGGTTCTTCTTCAGCTCAACCACATGCATCAGGCCGATGCCGCGCGTGTGATGAATCGTGCGGTGCTCCTCACGGAGCTGCACCAGGCGTGAGCGCACATGCTCGCCGACTCGAGCGGCGTTCTCGACCAGGCCTTCGCTCTCGATGATGTTGAGGTTGCCCAGGGCCACGGCACAGGAGACGGGGTTGGCGCCCCAGGTGATACCGCCAATCGTGCCGTCCTTGCCGGCTTCCTCGAAGGTGCGCGCGATCTTGTCGGAGACCAACGTCGCGGCGATCGGCGAGTATCCCGACGAGATCTGCTTGGCGGTGGTCATGATGTCGGGCTCGACATCGAAGTGGTCCATGCCGAACCACTTGCCGGTGCGGCCGAAGCCGTTGATCACTTCATCGGCGATCAGCACGATGTCATGCTTGTCACAGATTTGCCGCAGCGTGCGCCAGTAGGCCTTGTCGGGGACGTAGCTGCCGTTGGCGGTCGAGATCGGCTCGCCGATGATTGCGGCGACGGTGCTCGGACCGGCGGCGACGATGACGTCTTCGATCGCCCGCGCGCAGTAGACCTCGCACTCGGGGAAGGTCTTCTCGTAGGGGCAGCGGTCGCAGTTCACGTTCGGGACGTGGATTGCGCCGGGGACCAGCGGCTCGTAGGCGACTCGCTGGGTGTAACTGGCCGCGTTCACCGAGAGCGCGCCGGCCGTCTGTCCGTGATACGAACCGATTCGCGAGATGACCTTGAACTTCGAGCCGTTGCCGCGGATGTAGTGGTACTGCTTGGCAATCTTCAGCGCGTTCTCAACGGCCTCGGAACCGCCGTTGACGAAGACCGCCTTGCGAATTGTTGACGGCGTCAACTCGGCCAGCTTGGTCGCCAGCGCGACTGCTGGTTCGGAGGCGTAGGCGAATGTGTTCTGGTAGGCGAGCTTCGACATCTGCTCGTGCGCGATGTCGGCGAGCTCGGTTCGACCGTGTCCGACGGCATTCAGCCAGAGACCGGACATCGCGTCGATGTACTCGCGTCCCTGGTCGTCGTGCAGAAAGATGCCTTCACCCTTCTGGATGACTAGCAGTCCGTCGTCGGCGGCGAGATCAGCGTGCGACTGGGTCGGGATCCAGAGGTGCTCCAGCGATTGCTGTCGAAGAGCGGCTTGGGTCGGCGTGGTCATTCAACGTCCTGTCATGACATGGGTTGCAATGACAGGATAGGCGCTGGCGACAATTGACGTGCGATTGACGTGCGATTGACGTGCGATTGACGTGCGATTGACGTGCCGTGCGATTGCCGTGCGATTGCCGTGCGATCAGGAAGCTCCGCTATCGCTGAGCAGAAGTGGGGGCGCCACGGGCACGCAGGTCGTAGGCCATTACGACGAGGTCGCGCATTCGTCCGCTGCGGTCCACGACCCAGCCGGGCAGCGTCGCGACGGTCTGGAATCCGAGCGATTCGAACACGGCATGGGCACTCATCTGGTCGTGGGTCATCCGCGCCGAGATGCGCTCGAGGCCGATTGAATCGGCGATCGCGAAGATTTCCTCGGCGAGGAAGCGGCCGAGGCCCTGACCGCGAATCCGGGAGTTCACGGTGACGCGAATCTCGCCAATGTGGTCGGTCCAGCCGGCCTCGTTGTGTACCAGCGAGGCCTCGCCGACAATCTCGCCGCCGTCAATGGCGAGGACGGTTGTGGTGTTGTGGTTGGCGATGTTCTCCAACCAGCGATCAAGCACCAGTTCGTCGGTGATATCCCAGGGCAGATAGAGCAGATCATCTTGCGAGAGCGAACGTGCGAATGAGAGGAAGCGCGGCTTGTCCGCATTCGACATCAGGCGCATGTCGATCTCGCGGCCTCCACGCAGGGTGGCTCGGCTTGGGTAACGCCGCGCGATCAGGGCGGCTTGGCGGGCGGAGGCTTCGGTGGTGGTCATCGGTCTTCTCCCGTTTCAGAGTCCTGACGCGTCTCGTTTGCTTAATCTTATGTGTGGATTCGCGTGCGGGCAGGCTAACACTGCGAACCTCTACTCGATTGCAGCCGTGCTACAAGTTGGATGGTGTTGGATCAGCTTGACGGTGGGCGCCAGCGTGTGGTCTTTGGCTGAATCCGGGCGCCTCGATCGGCCGCAGAGTCGATCTCCAGCGTGACATCGTTGCCAGGGTACATCGTGCCCTGTCGCACGACACGGGCGTATAGCCGAGAGCGGCCGGGATGCGTCGCCTGGTTGATCACGTTGAAGTCGCCGTCCTTGAAGCACTGGGAAATAATGCGGCAAGGCGCTGCGTATGAGGTGACCTCGACGATCACTTGTTCGCCCAGGTGAATCCGCGAGCCGGGTACCAGCTTCTTCCAGTCGACGCCGCGAATGGTGACGTTTTCGCCGGTTGCGCCTGGTCCGATTTGGTGGCCATTGGCGCGCAGGCTGTCGAGGATTTCGGCCGAGAACAGGCAAACGGCACGCTCGGTCCCGCCGTGGTGGCGGCGGTCGCGCTGACGGTCGCGGGTCAGTCCATACTCATTCACCACCGCCTCAGAGACGGCGCGCTTGGGCACGCCGCCGGGCGATACGTTGAGCTGTTCGATCCGTCCAGTAGTTCGAGCAGTTCGAGTTGGCTGTTGCGACATCACGTCACCCCGCAGACACCTTGCTAGCGCTTTGAGCAAGTCTAGTCAGCCTGTGTGACAGATGCAGATCATGAAGCCGTACAAGCCCGTTCGTCCTTGCTGCGAACGGAGACTATTGCGTTTGGCTACTTTTCTCCCCTGCGGAAACGTTTGAACACTCCCCTTCGCCCCCCTTGCGGGGGAGATGCCGTAGGCAGAGGGGGGGCTCCCCATCTCAAGGCCTATCTGGTCGCTGGCGGCGGACCCCCCTCTGTCACTCCGTGACATCTCCCCCCGCAAGGGGGGGAGAGGGGATACGTGAGTTTTCAAAGGTCTCCGCAAGGGGGGGAGAGGGGACACAGACACAGGGCAGCGCTCGGACCTGCTCTATTGAAGACTCGCCTCTACGTCCGCCAGTGGGAGATCATGCCGTCGACGTAGAGCACCCGCAGCGCGGTCAGGAGGCCCGGCAGCAGCTGTATGCGCTGCGGTTCCTCGACTCCTTCGAAGAGGTCGTCCAGCAAGGCGTTGACTGTGCTGCGGCCGTCGATTCGCGACGCCAGGGCTGCGACGACCATTGAGATTGGCGCTCCCTGTGGACGCGACGGCGATGAGATGACCGCGCCCCACTCGAACTGTCCATCGCCGATCACCGGTTTGCGGGCCAGCTCAACTCCGTTGGCCAAGGTCGGCACGGCCTTGAGCATGGGGCTGCGATTGGGCCAGGCGGAGTCGATCAGCCTGGCCATTTCCGCGTCGCGACGGGCGCGCGCACCCTCGACGGCGGCGACACCTTCGACGAAATCGGGCGGGGCCTCGCCTTTCTCCAGCACGACCCGTTCGTAGCCCTGCGGCGGCTGTCCTGCGACCGCGGCAATGAATGCCTCTCGGGGTGAGACATCGTCGGAACTCTGGGTGATGCGCCTGGCTTCCCAGAAGTAGGAGTCGGAGGTGCGGTTCGAGGCGTAGAAGAGCGCCGCCATCTCGCGGAACTGGTGGTACTGCTGCATGTAGAGCTGCGTGTAGACCTCGGCGGCTGGCTCGCGCATGTCGGGGTCGCGGAGGGCCGAGGTCACGTACGCCGAGGCCAGGACCGCCGACGACAACGCCAGGTGAACCCCGGAGGAGAACAGCGGGTCAATGAAGCAGGCGGCGTCGCCGACGAGGATGAATCCGTCGCCGACCAATCGCTGGGATGTGTAGGACCAGTCTCGAATGATGCGCGGCGCATCGAGCAACTCGCCGGCTTCCAGCATGGAGGCCGTGCGATTGGTCATCGACAGTTGCTGGCGATAAAACTCGTCAGCCGGCCGCTCATTCAACTGAGAACCGCCCCAGGCTGCGTCGACGACGACTCCGACCGACATCACGTCGTCGGGCAAGGGGATCGCCCAGGACCAGCCGTGTTCGTAGGCCTCAATGAAGATGTTGCCGGTATCGGGCTCGGGTAGACGCTGGGCGCCCTGGAAGTAGCCGTAGACGGCCAGGTTGCGGAAGAACTCGTCATGCTTGCGCAGATCGAGCCGTCGGGCGAGGAACCCATTCTGACCGCTGGCGTCGACGATCCAGTCGGCTTCCAGCGTCTCCGATTCACCGTTTGCGGACTCGACCGTGACCGTCGACGGCTTGCCAGCTTCAAACGAGACATCGACGACGCGACGGCCCTCATGCACCTCGACGCCGTTCCTGGCCGCATTGCGCAGGAGCATCTGGTCGAATGTCGGTCGCCAGACCTGGTAGGCGTGTGGATAGGTGGCGTTGGTCTCGGCGAAGTGCCAGGACCAGGGCTCCTGGTCGCGGCCCCAGACCATGGTGGCGCCGTACTTGGGCGTAAAGCCAGCGGCTTTGATCTCGTCGATCACGCCGAGCGTCTCAAGGATTGGGATCGAGGCAGGAAGCAGCGACTCGCCGACGTGCTCACGCGGGAAAACCTCGCGCTCGAAGAGGGTGACGTCGAATCCCTGTCGGGCAAGGAGGGTCGCAGCCGTCGAGCCGCCGGGTCCTCCGCCGATGACAATGACCTTGTGCGCCATCGGGCGCACTTATGTGAACTTGATGATCGCCACAGCGGTTGCTAACAGCGATCCCCACATCGCGGCCGAGATCATCGCGATTCGATACATGTCGGCGCGAAGCTTGTCGGCAACGTGTTCCAGGTCTTCCTCGGTTGCGAGCCGGGCCGCTTCGTTGTCCAACGCATCAACGAAGTCTCTTGCGGAGCGGTCGCCGATATGCGTGCGCAAGATATCCACGAAACGAAGTCGGTTGATGCGATTGCTCATGGCCATAGGGGAATGGTATCAAGACGGAGGACTGCAAAGCCCCTGCCGTTCGACAGGGGCTTCGCGAAGGTTCGGAATAACGCCCAGCGGATTAGTCGCCCGAGAGCGGCAGCCCCGTCATGGTGTCGACATCAAAGGCGCCCTTGAGGTCGAGTTCCTTGCCCATCTCGCGGACGGCTGGGATGACTTCCTCGCCGAACAGCTTCAACGAGCGCATCGCGTCCTCGTGGTTCATCGCGCCGTCACCGTCCCAGAAGAAGATGTTGCCGGGGCGCAGCTCTTCGAGGACGTGGCGGATCTTGGGGATGACCGTCTGCGGGGTACCCGTGATGATCGAGTACTTGTTGATCTGCTCCTCGTAGGTGCCGAAGGCGTCGGAATCGACCCTGTCGACTTCGCCTTCCTGTTCGCCGGTGGCAACCTTGTGCGCCTGCTGGCGACCGCGCGCGGCCGCTGCGGCGAACGACTGCACGGTCGGCAGCAGCGCGGTGCGGCTGGTCAGACCGGGCAGGTTCTGCAGGTTGGAGCGAACGTTGCCCTGGTTACCCTCAAGGAACGGGTTCGCGGGGCCGGCGATGTACTTGCGGCCGGCTTCCTCGGCCAGCTCTTCGGTCTCGTCAACGTGGACCTTGAACAGGTAGCCGTGGTGCTCGGTCGAGGCTTCGTAGCCGTTCTCGCGCGCGACCTCGTCGTAGTACTCGAACGACTTCTTGGTCGGCTCGATCTCAGTCGCGAGCATGACGTACGGGTAGCGATGCTCGGCACACCACTTGACGGTGTTGCGCGACATCACTCCGGGGATCCAGATCTGCGGGTGCGGTTCCTGGTAAGGGCGCGCCCACGGGTTGACGTAGCGGTACTGGTAGTGCTCGCCTTCCCAGCGGAAGGGACCCGGAGTGGACCAGGCCTTGACGATGAAGTCGTGGGCTTCCTGGAAGCGCTCCCAGTTAAACGGCGCCTGCGAGTTGTGGGCGACCGACTCGCGGCCCGTGCCACGCACCCAGCCGGTGACCAGGCGGCCGCGCGAGATCATGTCGATCTCGGCCAGTTCTTCGGCCAGCCACAGCGGGTCTTCCCAGATCGGGAGGACGTTGCCGAGCAGGACGATCTTGGCGCGCTTGGTGATCCGGGCCAGAATCGCTGCTTCGACGTTCATCACGCCGCCCATGCAGAACGGGGTCGAGTGATGCTCGTTGAGCATCAGGCCGTCGAAGCCCATCTCCTCGGCGTAAACTTTCTCGTCGAGGTAACGGTTGTACAACTCGGCGCCAATGCGCGGGTTGTAGTCCCCGTTGGTCATGCCCAGGTCTTCGATCTCGCGTCCGGTCGAACCGACCCAACCCGAGTCGAAGTCCTGATAGGGACGCTCCGTGAAATAGCCAACGAACATGGTTTCGGTTCCTGTTCCACCGACTCAGCGTGGCTTCAGCTGGTCGATAATTCGTTCCTCACGATGATACGCGATTGCCGTCTGCTCAGATGGCAGTTCAGATTCAGGGTCAGACGCGGGCGATGAACGAGGTCACCGCGTCGGCCGCGGCCTGCGGATTCTCGAGCTCGACCAGGTGGCCGGCGCCGTCGATCACGGTCAGCGTGCTGTTGGGCAGGCTAGCGTCGTAAACCTGGGCGACGCCGATCGGGACGACGCGGTCGTTCTCGCCCCAGAGCAGCAACGTGGGCGTCTCCACCTCGGAGATCAGGTGCGGCAGCTGGCGGTTGAACATCCACGGTTTCCAGGTCAGCCGCGCGGTCATCTCGCGCGAGAAGTCCCAGAGTTCCTTCAGCTCCGGCGCGGCCTCGTCGCCGAAGATTTCGGCGTAGGCCTCGTCGGACGAGAAGCCGAGCTTCACGTATTCCTCGAACTCGTAGAAGATGATATCGGCGATTTCGCCCTCTTCGGGCTGCACGCCGGCCGCGCCGACCAGGATCAGGCTGTCAAGCCCGTGCAGGTGCATCGATGCAAGTTCGGCCGCGACCCAACCGCCGAAGCCCATGCCCATGAGGTTGGCGTCGCTGTCGATGCCCATCTTGTGAATGGCGCTGTGCAGCAAGATCGCGATGTCGCGCGGATGCCGGGCCCATGCCGGGCGCTCCGACTGTCCGTAACCGGGCAGGTCGATTGCAGTAACGGTGTGGTTCTCGGCCAGCAGATCGTAGAAGGGAATCCAGCCGGGTGAACCGGTCGAGTGGTGCAGAACGACCAGATTTGGGCCGCTGCCATCCTGCAGGGCATTGATCTTCAGTCCCGCGACCTCGACGGCGATCTGCGAATGCGCTTCGGTCTGTGTAGTCATACGCCTGCTCCTGTCAGTGATTCCGACGACATTGATTCAGCTCGAACAACATAGGCCAGCCGCCCACTCGCATTCAGAGTGGGAGCACTAGTTAGCGACAGGCTAAACGCCGACATCGTCACTGGCAACCGAAGCCCCGAACACGCAGGGAAATGTTCAGTCGGTCGTAGCATTACAACATCATGCTTGGATTGATTCGCCTCTTGCGACTCGCCGCGTTGCGCGAATTGCGCGGCGGCTGGATGTTGATGCTCGGCGCGGCCTCGCTGCTGATCATTTCCGCCGGCCTGGTCGCGCTGCCGCTCGTCTTCCGTGCCGCATCGGCCGACCTGGCGCTGATCGAGCTGATCGACCAATCACCTCGTGGCGCCACGATTGGCGACCACTCGCGTGCCTTCCAGCCGGCCGACGCCGCCGACTTCGATGCAGTTGAGGAGACGGCGCAGGAGATCCGCGAGCGCCACCTCGACCGCTTCCCCGGCCTGGTCGGCGACACCCGGCGGATCATCGAGACTCCACGCATCGGCGCCAGGTTTACCCGGCTTGACAGCGGCATCTACGAGTTGTTGCCGACCTATCTGATGTCGTTCGAGGAGCTGGATTCCAACGCACGACTGGTCCGCGGCGATTGGGCGCAGGCGGACAACGAGGTGATGATCGGGGCGCAGCTCGCCGATCAGCTCAGCCTCGACGTGGGCACCGTCTTCAGCTTCAGCGACGAGATCCAGTTTCTGGTCACAGGCGTGATCGAACCGGCAGTCCCGGATGTCGGCCGAGTCCTCGCCCTGCACTACACCGATGTCTGGTTCGAGCTACAGATCAACATCACCCCGGCCGGGGCCGAGGACCCGTACATCGGGTTGTTCGCCGGGCGCAACGCGCTGGAACGACTCGGCGCGCCGGTCACGCATCGGATGCGCACGGAGTTCCACACCGACGCTATCAACTCGGATCACGTCGAAGACGCAATCGAATCCCTGACGGCCTGGCAACAACAACTGAGCCGGCTCGAGGGCGGTTCAGCCGGGACATTGCTCCTGGGCACACTGCAAACATTCGATCGCCAGGCGCAGTTCTCTGCCGGGCAATCGCTACTCGCCGGCTTGCAGATCGCTGCGGTGGCGATGTTCGGTGTGGCGCTGGTCGGCCGCGTGATGGCGCAACGCACTCGGGTCGATCGCGAACGTCTCGCGGCGCGAGGGGCAAAACCATGGCAACAGGCCGGCGCGCAGGCGATGCTGGGTGGGCTCGCTGCCGTTCCGGCCGCGCTGCTCGGGGCGCCGCTGGCTGCATTCGCCTTGAGCCACGCCGGCCGGCTTGAGGCTGTCGCCCGAGTCTCGGGCGGCCAGCCGTTTGATACTCGCCTGACCTGGGAGGCGTGGACGCTCGCCATTGCCGGGGCCTTGCTGGCCTGGGTCGCCTTTGCTGCGCCCGCCTGGTTCGACTCGCGACAGCGCTCGAATCAGCGTGTCGCCGCCGGACGGCCCCAGCAACAGTCGTTGATCCAGCGAGCCTGGCTCGATGTGGCGCTGCTGGCGCTCGCAGCCGTGCTGTTTCTGCAGTTCAAGTCAGAGGCCTCGGGCGGCGCGCTAGCGGCCTTCGAGTCGGGAGGCATCAATCCCGTACTCATGCTGAGTCCCGGTCTGCTGTTGCTGGGCTCGGCATTGACGATCATGCGCGTCGCGCCCCGAGTTTGGGGGATGGCAGCGACTGCCCTGTCACGAGCTCCGACTCCATCCTGGCTCTACCTCGGAGTGCTGAACGTCGCCCGCAACCCGAGCGGACCGATGCTGCTGACCACGCTGACGGCGTTCATTACGGCGGTCGGACTGATCTCGGCGACATACGCGTCAACGATTCGCACCGTCGAACGGGAGCGGATCGAATATGAAGTCGGCTCCGATGTTCGCGGAGTCTCGATTGGCGGGAATCTCTCCACCTCGACCGTCGGGCGGGTCACCGAGCCGCTGGATCGGCGCGACGGGATCAGCGCTAGCGCGGCATACCGGGGGATTGGCGCGATCGGAGGCGACCGTGAGGGCAGCCGCGTCATCATGCTCGGCCTACAGACGAATCGGCTGCTGGAGACGGTCACGCTCGACGACAAGCTCCTGGGCATGACATCGGACGAGTTGCTGACCGCCATCGCCCGCGAGCCCGGGAAAGTCGGCCAGGCATTGCCTGATGGATCCGAGGCGTTGACCATTCAAGTTCGCAGCGATCCCGGCAACGGCAATCTTGAGCTTGCTGCTCGCGTCCTCGACGGGCGAGGACAGGTCCATATGCGACCATTCCGCACCAACACCACCACAATCGTCGACGGTGATGACAACTTAATGGTCGCTCCGCTCGGCGGGTTGACGCATCCCCTGAGAATCGCCGCGATCATCCTGCGCCCGCAGGCCCGCGTCGTCCGAGCCCCGACCGGGACGCTGTTCCTCGACGATCTCAGAGCAAAGGTTGGCGCGGAGTCGGTCGTAGTCGATCTGTTCGACTCGACGGGCCCGTGGATTCCGGCGTCGAGCGGCGCCGGCGAGGATCGAATCGTGTTCAACGCGGGACGACTTGAGTACCACTGGTCTCAACTTTCCGCTGCCGACGAACGGATCATCGTGCGGGAGTCGCCCAACCTTCCGGTCAACGCGGCGATGGATCGCACGTCGATGGAGACGGCCAATCTCAGCATCGGCGATGTCGTCCCGATCGAGCTCAACAACGCCAGCATTCCTGTCCGGATCACAGCGGCTGTCGACTATTTCCCCACGCTCAATCCGGCGCAAGGCGGATTTCTGATCGCCGACCTGTTGGCCCTGCGTAGCGCAGCGCTGGTCGCCGCCGTGCAGGCCATTCTGCCGATCACCGAGGTTTGGGCAGCGACGGACACCAACGCCGGCCGGCTGATTGCCAACGATCTGCTGGACGACGTGTATCTCTCCAGCAAAGTGCTCGATGCTGTGGCGCGGATCGATGCGGCCGAAGAGGACCCCTTTCGTTCCGGCGGCACTGCGGCGCTCTTCGTGGTTGGCTTCATCGGTCTGTTAATCGTCGGCTCGGCGGCGCTGGTCTTCACGCTCGCTGCAGCCGGTGGAGAGCGTGCTCGCGAGTTTGCCCTGATGCGCACCGTCGGCGCCGGCCGCAGCGGTCTGACCAGTCAGGCGGCTGTCGAGGTCGGACTGGTGCTCGCCGCCGGCGTGGCGCTCGGATTTGGACTCGGTCGCGCCGTGGCCGGCGCACTGCTGGCATTCCTCGATGTGACGGCCGAGGGCGTGGCCGCGGCCCCACCGACGACGCTGTCGGTCGACTGGGTGCTCGCCGGGATCGGTGTGGGCGTGATCGTTGCCTGCGCGATCCTGGGAACGACCATCATCTCCCGCTGGGCAACCGGTCAGGATGCTGCCCCACTACTGCGTGAGGGCGCTGACTAATGGCACTACGGCCCCCAACTGCAAGTGGTAAGGGTGCTCGCGGTGAGACCACCCGCGAGTTGGCCCGGCTGGCGCTGCGACGGATCGCATCTGCCCCCAGGCTGTCGGCTGTGCTGCTGATTGGCGCGTTGCTTGCGGTCGGACTTGCCAGCAGCGCGCCGATATTCATCGAGGCCGTCCGCGACCTCGGTCTGCGACAGACACTCGCCGATGCCGATCCGGCGTCCCTCGACCTGCGAATGGTCCGAACCAGCGTCACTGCGGACGCCGACTCCGTCGATGATGTTGAATCGTTGATCAACGACGAGGTGAACACGGCTGCGGAGTCACTCACCGTTGGCCGAATGACGGCGATGCGTACTGGAGGTTATGTCCTGCGCACGGACGATCAGCCGTTCAGTCCGCCGGATCCGGCGCACGCGACGTTCGTGGCACAAAGCGACCTGGACGAGACCTCGGAGCTGGTCGAGGGCCGGGCGCCGCAGCCTGATTCCGAGGTGCTGGAAGTTGCGATCGAACGCGAGCAGCGCGCGGCGTTTGGTCTCGGCATCGGCGACGAGCGGCTGGCTCAGCCCTTCTGGCTCGGCGTGCAGCACGAGACTCGCATTCGCGTCGTTGGCGTCATTGAACCGACGGCAGACATACGGTGGTGGTCGACGCTCGACCCCGTATTTCTGCCTACCGCCGCACGGGATTCCGAACTGCGCTTCTGGACGACCCGCGAGGGCATCCTCGGCATCCTCGCCGATCAATCGCCCACGCTGAGACTGACGCTGCTGCAACGATTCAGGACCGACCTTACCGGCGCATCCGCTGCCGAAGCGTCGGCTGCGTCCGACGCGCTTGAGCAGATGACTCGCCGTATTGCTCAGTCGATTGAGGGCGTGCAGCAGGAGACCGAGCTGGTCGACACGCTGGTCGGGTTCAGCCGACGCTTCCAGTTCGCGCAGTCAACGCTGTTGATGATCCTCTTGCAGCTCGTCGGAGCCGTGCTGGTCTATGCCGTCGTTGCGGCGGCGATGCTGGCCGAGCAGCGCACCGAGGACACCGCCTGGCTGCGCTCACGCGGCGCTCGCCAGCGCGATGTCGCGATATTGCACGTTGTCGAAGCCGCGATCCTGACGGCGCCCGCGATCATTCTGGGGCCATTGATCGGGATGGGGCTGATCAGTCTGTTGGGATTCGTGCCGCCCTTTGACGAGGCGCTGGTGCTGACCGGCGCCGGACCATTCCTGCCGGTCTCCCTGCCGGCCGAAGCCTGGTATCTCGCGCTTGGCGCCGGTGCGCTGGCGCTTGCCGCCCAGGCCGTGCCGACCTATCGCGCGACCAAGCAGACGATGGTGACCACACGACGAGAACGAGGTCGTCCGCCCGCGTCGTGGACTCAACGGGCGCTGATCGATGCGGCCGTCGCCGCGCTGGGCGCATTGCTGATCTTCGAGTTGCAGTGGGCCGGCGATCCGATTGCCTCGCCACTCGTCGGCGAAGCACGGCTCGATCTGCTTGCAGTGGCGACCCCGACGGTGTTGCTCTTCGTCGTGGGCCTGATCGTCCTGCGCCTCTTCCCGCCTGCGATGCGGGCCCTGGCGCGGCTCGCGACTCCATGGCGTTCGTTGACGTTGTTGCTGGGCGCGTGGTACCTGGGCCGCACACCGACCCACTACGCACGCACCGTGCTGCTGCTGACTATCGCCGGCGCGCTGGCGGTATTCGCCGTGTCGTTCCGGACGACGCTGGACACTTCCTATGACGATCGGGCCTTGCACGCGGTCGGTGCGTCCGTGCGGCTCAGCGAGCCCTACTCAGAAGCAGTGCCGTTCGAGGAGATTGAGCAGTTGAGCGGCCAGTCCGTCGCGAGAGTCAAACGGATTGTTGGCGCCTTTGACGGAGACGAAGGCTCTGGTCGACTACAGATCAAGGCGCTCGACGCCAAGGTCGTGGCACAGCAACTGCAAGAACAAGGCGCCACCTGGGCGTTGCCACCGGAAGATTTGGCAGGCATCGCTCCTCTGACAA
Source organism: Dehalococcoidia bacterium (assembly GCA_963666795.2). Classification (GTDB taxonomy): domain Bacteria; phylum Chloroflexota; class Dehalococcoidia; order Bin125; family Bin125; genus Bin125. The sequence continues at coordinate 261,144 of CAXXUV010000003.1, forward strand.
CCAGCGTCGACCGAGCGGTGATCGAAGACTTCGGCGGCGTCCTCTCGCTGCGATTGCGCGTCGTGTCGTTGCGGCAGGACACGCTGATTGGAATCAAGGTGCTCGATGCCAACGGTCGCTATTGGTGGTACACGATCGAGGACCTGATAGCGCCCGTCGATGGCCTGCAATCGACTGAGATGACCGTCACGTCCCGGCTGACCAATGAAGCGGATGCATTTCTGCCGCTCGAGGGCGCACGCATCGTTCGAGCACAGAGCAGGTTCCGGCCCGGAGTGTTGGAGCGTCCGGTCGGGCCTTTGAAGCTGGTATCCCTCGATCTGGCGGTAACTCGCGCTCCCGGGGAAGTCGTGCTGCGCGATCTGAGCTACGAGCGACGGGGCGAAACACAGCTACTGGCCGATTTCGCCTCCGGCCGTTGGGAGGCGACACCGCTGGAAGTCGGCGAGCAGCCACTTGACTTCTTCGAGGTCGATGACGACGGCGCACGCTATCGCTGGAACGCCATTCCGGCGTCGTTGCGCGGCGTGCGTTATGTCGCCGACCGTGAACCACTACCCGTATTGTTGTCCGTTGAGGCGATGCAACAGGGACGCCTCAACATCGGCGAGACGGTGCGCATCCGAGTCGGACCGACGCCCGTGAAGTTCAATGTCGTCGGACAATTCGAGACCTTCCCCGGCTACGACCCGCAGCGCGACGAACCGCTGGTGTTGATTGATCGCGCCGCCTTCGTGGAGCGCCTCTACGGCAGTGCGGCGGCCGGTGTGGCGCTGGCCGTCACCGACGAACTCTGGGTCTCGGCGCCGCTCAGCCGTTGGTCGCAGCTCCTGACCGAGCGTGACCTTCCGCTCGACGGCGAGGGGATCCTCACGCTCAACAGCGCACGCAGCGAACTCGCGGCCGACCCACTGATCGTCGCCTCGTGGAATGGCGTATTCATCGGCGCGTTGGCCGCGGTCGCGATCGCGTCTGCATTCGGTCTGGTCGTGTTGACCGCCGTCACCGCTCAGGCGCGACGGGTGGAATTTGCCATCTGCCAGAGCGTCGGCATGAGCATGCGACAGATCCTGGGGCTGATCGCGCTCGAGCAGCTGATCGTGATCACGATTGGGCTGGGCGCCGGACTCATCGTTGGTAGTCAGGCCGGCGCGATCCTGCTCGACTTCTTCGCGCTCACTCCGGACGGACGAGATGTTGTACCGGCGCTGGAGTTCATCATCGACTGGCGCGGGGTCGGAATCCTCTTCGTCGCGCTGACCGGCTTGTTCGCGCTCAACCTCGGAGCGTTCCTCTGGTTCCTGCGACGCATCGAGCTACATGGGGCCCTGCGTCTCGCCGCATAAGCCTCGCCGCATAAGCCTCGTGCGTCTCGCCGCATAAGCATCTTGCGCCCGGCAGTCTGATTTTCAGCCGAGCCGGAATGGCGGGTAACGATCCGTGATCAACAGGATCGCGTAGGCCTGCACACGCAGAGTCCAACGCTCGGCGTTCAGTACAAATGTGAACAGCGGGCGCGGGTACTGTCCGCTGAACAGGATGGCTAACCAGGCGATCAGCAGCGCAAACCCCAGAAAGATCCCAAGCACCCACAACACGATGACATGCGGCAGCACCAGCAACCACTTGACCAGCGGTAGCCAACGATTGAGCTGAGCGGCGTCGGGATAGTCCAGATCCAACGTGACCGTCTGCTCTTCGTCGGTGGACGGGTACTGGTCGGTCATCAAGTTGAGGTAGGCGTTGACGCGGCTCATGAATCTCAGCAGTTCGAGATTGAAGTCGAACCACCAGCGCGGATACTTCCGCCGCACGACCAGCATCAAGGCCACCGGCGGAAAGATGAGCGGCGACATGAGGCTCATCAGGATCATGATCGGTATCGCGAGGATCGGACGCAGCAAAGTCGAAACACGGTCCAGGGATTGCGGATACTCGATATCAAGACGTGCGGGATACTCCTCAGCGGTGCGTTGCATGGCGTCAGGCCTCCAATCAGAACGACCGGTCTGTGACCCAAGCGTATCGATTATGGCAAGCGGTTGGTGGGGCCTCGTCTCAGGTTCTTCGCTCCCCCCCTCGCGGGGGGAGCTGCCGAAGGCTGAGGGGGGTCCCCGCCCCACGGTAGTCTCCGTGCTCAGAGTGGCGCTGGTGCGCCGACCCCCCCTCTGTCACTTCGTGACATCTCCCCCCGCAAGGGGGGAGAGAGGAGCGCTAGATCAGGGAGCAATCCCCAACGTCCGTTGAATCTGGCGGACGTGGAACAGTTGATGATCCGCCGCAGTCAGTGCGATCGTTCGCAACGACATGTCGATCACCTCGCCGTCCAGCTCGAGGTTTGCCGGCTCTCTGAGCTGGTTGTGCGACAGGTCGCTCAGCAACCGCTCGGTGTCTTCTCGGACGCTGGTCAGCGCCCATCTCAGTTGCGGCAGTGAGGCGTCGGACTCCGTGTCCGGCAGCGTCACGCCTCCGACTCGCGGAACGGCGAGCTGCGGCGCAACCTCGCGCCGGAGCAACATGAGCTGAGGATGCAGCCAGCGCTCGGAGTGGACGACGTGGAGCAGGATTTCGCGCACGGACCATTCAGCCGGTGCGAGGCGTTCTTCCAGGCGGTCGTCGGGGCAGGCGTCGAGCAACGCGCGGAGCTCGTCGAAGTTCTGGCTGAGGGCGCCTTGCACATTTACAAATTCAGCGATGATGTTTACCTCAACCTGTTCCGACCGTCGGCGAGTTGACCAACAGTGTCTGTGAACGGCGGCGGCGGGACAACTCACTGACATCTGATCGCGCACTGAAGCTATAAGGCGGCCTCATTTATGGCCCGAGTTCGTGAGATCCCTTCCCGCACCGAACAGCTCGCAGTCGAGCCCACGATCCCGGCGGAGCATCGCGTTGAGCTCGCCAGGGGGGCGGCTGAGTGGGACGCCCACGCCTTTTTCGACGCGCACGAGACCTGGGAAGAGATCTGGCAGGTCGAGCGCCGCAGCATTCGTAGTTTCTATCAGGGGTTGATCCTGCTGGCGGCGGGATTGCATCACTGGACCGGCACGCATCGTCCTCGTGGGGTTCGGATCAAACTGGCCTCCGGCATTGAGCGCCTGGCGCCGTACGCGCCGTCGTATCTGGGAGTGGATGTGTCGACGATGATCGCCGACGCGGCGGCCCTCTTACGCCAGGCCCCTGACCGTCCAGCCGTGTTGGCAGACACGCCGCTGGACCGCTTCCCGCCGTTTCGTTGGGCTGTGACAGACGGCGGGACACTCGGAGCCTTGCGCGTGCGGCGACTGCGCGCGGCGGCGCAGTTGCCCACGCGCGGCTCCGAGTTGTCTTCCGGCCTCGACCTGTACGCCGAACTCTCTGAGCTGGGCGGATCGCTGAGTCTGACCCAGATGCCGCAACCGGTACCGACCGGCATCGCCTGCGCGCCTCCGCCCGGACATGAGATACAGATTCGCCCTCGATCCGGCCTGACTCGGCGCGGAGTCGAAATCGGTTGGGGAACGGTTGATGCCGACTATCGCGGAGAGCTGCTCGTCTCGATGTCCTTGCGCGGACCCATGGGACGCGGATTTCGTATCGAGCAGGGCGACCGCATTGCACAGCTCGTCGTGGCGCCGGTCGCGCTCACTCCAGTGGCCGAAGTCGACGAACTCGACAACACCGACCGCGGCTCCGGCGGCTTCGGCTCGACGGGCCGCTGATCGATGACCGTTGCGGCGCTCGCCTCAATCGCCCTTGGTGGCGCAGCGGGTTCGGTGTTTCGCTACATACTCAATCGCTGGATCGGCCAACCCGACGGCCTGCCGCTGGGCATCCTGATCGTCAATCTCGGCGGCACGCTGGCACTGGGTCTCGTGGCCACGGTGTTCCTCGAGCGGATCGGTGTATCCGACAACCTTCGGCTGGCGATCACCGTCGGGCTACTGGGCGGTTTCACCACCTTCTCCACGGTCTGGTTGGATACGTTGCACCTGCTCAACGGTGGCCGCTGGGCCTGGGCGTTGGCCAATCTGCTGGTCTCGGCGGTTGGCGGACTGGCCGCCGCCTGGCTCGGACAACAGCTGGCCCGGCTTTAACGCCTTTGGCGTTGTTCGCTCCTCATCCAAGCCGCGAACATGTATAGAGTGGCGACAGGCGACGGGGCGGTTGAATCACTGATGTTCCAATATCGTTGTCTTGTTCGACGGCGCGCCGTCGTGCTGGTCTCCATTGTTTTCATTCTGATCTTCAGCGCCTTCCTGGCCTCAGGTTGCGGTCTGTTCGGCGACGACGAGCCCGCGCCGGACATCGTGGAGCGCCCCGACACGGCTGCCCAAAACGCCGAGTCGGATACACCGGCCGTCACCGCGACGACCGGTTCCGAGCAGGACTCCCAACAGGACCGGCCCGCCGAGGCCGTCGTGGTGACGACCTCGCCTGACGACGACCAAGAAGAGGTCCAGCAGCAGGCGACAGTTGCAGTTGAAACAGACGAAGCCGACTCCACGATCTACATCGTCCAACCCGGTGACACGCTGGCTCAGATCGCCAATCGACTTGGTGTACGTATCGACGACCTGATCACGCTCAACGGGATTCAAAATCCCGATCTGTTGCACCCAGGCCAGGAACTCAAGATTCCGGGAGCTGAACCAAGCCGCGCGACCGACGATTCCGAAGACGATGATCAGGCTGACGACGAACAGCAGGACGAGTCGGACGACGAGGATCAGATCGAACCGCCCAGCGTCGAGCTGCCGACCGTCGCAGTGCCAGCCGCCACTCCCACGCGGGTCACCTACACGCAGTTCCCGCAGCCGGGTCCCGACCAAACGACCAACACCATTCCCGACGCGCCGTCGAACTTCCTGCAATACGGCGCGGCGGCATTGCCGTGGCTGCACGGCAACAGCGAGATCGAGCCAATCATCGAACTGTTCAAGGCCTGGCCGATGCCGGCGCTCGCGGTCGGAAATGACCGCGTCGTCTTGACCGACACCCACGCCACCGGCGAATTCGCCGTATCAATCGTCTACACCGACCCGAACTCGTTCGGCGCGGCTGTTCCGTTCTCCAACCTGGTTGTATATGACCCGTTGCCGGGCGATCCGTCCAAGTTTCGTATCGCCTATGACCATGCCCTTGCCTATGCCCGCGAGGTGCAGGGGATTCAGCAACTCAACGACGTCGACCTCACCGGCGACGACGTGCGCGACCTGACCTTCCGCGAAATCACCTGCGACGCCAGCGGCTGTGTGAGCAGCTTCTATGTCCTATCGGCGACCGGCGACGGCTACCGCACGATCACCGGTTCGGCCGCTCAGGTGGCGGAGGTCTCATCGATCTCCTTCGAGGATTTCACCGGCGACGGCGTCCCGGACATCGTGGTCGATGGTCTGGCGACCGATCTGACGACGGCGGCCCGTTTCACCTTTGTCTTCACAGCGCAGGGCGACAACCTGGTCGAGTCAGTCAGACTCGCCCTGGACGGCGGCTCCGCGGGAGAACCTGAAGCCGAGGAACCCGAAGAAGACAGCCTCGAAGAATAGGCATATCGCCGATCAAGCGCTCCCCGCTTCCCCCCTCCGCGGAGACCCTTGCAAAACTCACGTATCCCCTCTCCCCCCTTGCGGGGGGAGATGTCACGGAGTGACAGAGGGGGGTGCGTCCGACGCTGACCAGATAGCCACTGCGATAGGGAGCCCCCCCTCTGCCTCCGGCATCTCCCCCGCGAGGGGGAGAAGGGGATTTTCGCGCAGGCGCAAGGGGGGAGAATGGGACTAAATCAAAGGTCTCCGCGAGGAGGGGCACGAGATACTCGCTTCCTCCTCTACGGGGCGGGCGCGGAGAGGGGCTGCGATCGGTTGGCGGTCTGATTGCCCGCTGTCTGTCTGCGTCATAGCCTCAAGCGGCAGACTGTCGCAGCGAACGCGTGGATATCTCGCCATTTGCCTGCTGCGTACGACGGGTGAATCGACCGATGTCGCTCGTAGTTCGTCCTTCGAGGCGTTTTGGGACGCGCTCGGCCCAACTCTTCTGGCGGCTGCCGCTGATCGGCCGCGTCCGCGTCCCGCGCAACTTGGCGCCGCTGATCCTGGCGGGCGCGGTTGGCCTCGCTGCGGGATTCGCGGCAGTCGCGCTGACGGCATTGGTTGACGGTATGATCACCGTCTTCGACGAGCTCGCATCGTTGCTCGACGGGTTCGCAGGCGGATGGACGCTGATGCTCGTGCCGGCGATCGCCGCCATTCCCGTCGCCTTAGTCGTCTCGAAGATCTCCAGCGAGTCACAGGGCGCGGGCGTGCCCTATGTGATGGTCGCCGTCGAGCGGGCCGGAGGATTCGTTCGGCCCGTGATCGCCCCAGCCAAGCTGATCGCCACCGGCTTTACTCTCGGCGGCGGCGGAGCGGCCGGCCGCGAAGGCCCGATTGTCCTGATCGCAGCGTCGCTGGCCTCAACGATCGGCCGTTTGACCAAGCAGCCGTCCGATATACTCGTGCTCATGGTCGCCGCAGCCGCGGCGGGCGGGATCGCTGCGACGTTCAACACGCCGATCGCCGGCACGTTCTTTGCCTTGGAAGTCGTGCTGCGACGCTTCAACGTTCGCAACTTCACGATTGTCGTGGTGTCCGCCGTCGTCGCCAACATCGTTGCCGTGGCGTTCTACGGCGGCTCGGCCGGCCTTGACCTGCCCAACCTGGAGATCAACAGCAGTTGGGAACTCTTCCTGCACGCGATCGTTGGCGTTTCGGCGGCCGTCGCCGGAATTCTCTTTGTGCGCACGCGCTTCTTCACCGAGGACGTATTCGAGTTCCTCGGCGTCTCGATGATGGTCAGGCCCATTCTGGGGCTCTTCGCCGTCGGTGTGCTGGCGTTGATCGAGTCGGACATCCTCGGATCCGGGCTCGACCAGATCCGGATCTTCGCCGAGGGCGAGACAGCGGTCACGACGCTGGCAATCTTAATGGTGCTCAAGTTGATCGCCGCCTCGCTGACGATCGGTTCCGGCGCTTCGGGCGGCGCGTTCGCACCGCTATTGTTCGTCGGCGCCACGCTCGGCGCATTGATGGGCGCCGGCTTCGAGTCGGTACTGCCCGGCATCGTCGGGCCGACCGGGACATACGTGGTCGTCGGCATGGCGGCTGTCTTCGCCGCTGCTGCTCGGGCACCGATGACATCGCTATTCATCGTGTTCGAGCTGACCGGATACTCGCTCATTCTTCCGCTGATGACCGCCGTCGCACTTGCCACCGCACTGGCCCAATTGCTGACCAGGGACACGATCTACAACGTCAGGCTTCGACGCGCAGGCCTCGACGTGCAGGACGAGCCGACGCCATCTCCGCTTGACAACTTGACGGTCGCCACGACGATGCGCACCGACACGCCGATCGTCTCTCGTCTGGCGACAATCCGGGACCTGGCCAACGCGATGAGTCAGTCGCGCGGCAACGTGGTCGCGGTCGCGGACAATCAGAATCGATTCATCGGCCTGGTCACCGCCACCGATGTCACCTCGGCCGTCGAGCGCCAAGAGCTCAGCCGCCGCGCCTACGACCTGGCGGTCGTTGCGCCGATCTTCGTTCATCCCGACGACAACCTGCGTTACGCGCTATCACTCCTGGTCGAGCACGACGTGCGCCAGCTGCCCGTGGTCGCTCGCGACGATGAATCCCGCCTGATGGGAATGCTCACGCAGCGCGATCTCATGCGCGAGATCGCCCAGCCGAGCGATCGCGACTCGGGTCAGCGAACCGCGCCCGCCCCGGTCCGCAGACTGGTCGGCGCAGTTGAGATTGAGGCTCGGGTCGAGCCTGGCTCTCAAGCCGAATCCAGCATGGTCTCGCAACTGCCACTGCCGGAGGCCTCCGTGATCACCGCAATCCACCGACGCGGAGAGGTCGTGATCCCGCGAGGCAATGTCAGGCTCGAAGCGAACGACCTCGCTATTGTCTTGTCGGTCCCACCTGAGGAAGGCGCGGTGCGAGCGCTGTTCATCAATCACACTGCGCAAGACCGCAACAACTGGTGGTTCCTCCCACACGCACCGGCTGCGCCGGACGGCGAGTCTCCTTCTCGTTAGTTCGTATCCCTGTTCCGCCAACCAAGGCGCTCAACCGGCGGGACGCCTACAATCCCTGTCATGCCTCGACTCTTCACACTCGCACAGGCGCGGCGATCTCTGCCAAGCATCGCAGCGGTCGTGATCGTGATGCGCAAGCGTGCGTTGCGTCTGGACGAACTCACGGCGCTCGCATCGTCGATGAGACGCACCACCAGCGCAGACGGCGATCCCGGGGTCACGGACGACTCCGAGATGCAGGCCGAGATCACCAAGCTTGAGGGCCAGATCGCCGCGTTGATCGAACACATTCAGCAACAGGGTGTCGAGGTGAAGGACGTGCGGCGCGGCCTCGTGGATTGGCGCGCGGAGCGCGACGGCCACGTGGTCTACCTGTGTTGGCAATACGGCGAGCGCACGCTCAGCTGGTGGCACGAACTGGCGGACGGCTTCTCCGGCCGCCGGCCGATCATCGCCACCGAGTGGACCTGAGGCGCGCGCAGTGCCGCACCATCGCACACTGGCCCCGCCCGAGAAGCGCGGCGGCGGTCAACCGGTCATTCACTCCGAGCTGCGTCGCCACTACGACGGCCTCTACGACCTGCTGCTCAACGGTCGGGCGCCACGCGACGCGCGTCCGGTGCTCGATGTAGGCAGCAGTGACGGACTGACACTGGCCGCGATCACGCAGGGCACACCCTTGCACGGAATCGCGATCGACTCCGCTTCCCCTGGACAATGGCTTGGACCTGCGGATTGGAGCGTGATCCAGGCTGACGCACAGCGCCTCCCGTTTGGGAATGCCCACTTCAAGTCGGCGCTCATGGTCGATGTCTTCGAGTGGCTGCGTCATCCCACGGCGACAGTGAGCGAAATCGCGCGTGTCACGCAGGGACCAATACTCATCGTCCAAACCGATTGGGAAGGGCTCTGGTTCCAGGCGGATGAAGCGGAGATCGGACGCGACCTCGTTCGTGCATTTACCAAGGGAGCGCCGCGAAATCTCCGAGACCAGATCAAGCGCTCGGCCGAGGAGGCCGATCTGTCCAACTTGAGCATGTCGACCGCGTCAATAGCAGCCGACCGACTGGAACTCGGCAGTCTCGCCTGGGATGTCCTCGAATCGATACGTCGTTTCCTCGTCATCGAGTCAGCCCAGGTCCGAGCCCGGCGCTTCGACGACTGGAGAGCCGAACTCCAACACGCCGCCAACGAAGGTCAGTTCACGATGTTGCTCCGGCGAGTCGTGGCATTGCTGAATTCTGCCGACAGATGAAATTGCGTTAGGAGCGGTCTAAACGAGACTGATCCACGATTCCTCTCTCCCCCCCTTGCGGGGGGAGATGTCACGGAGTGACAGAGGGGAGTTCGCCCTCAGCGACTAGATAGGCCGGGGATGGGGAGCCCCCCTCTGCCTGCGGCATCTCCCCCGCAAGGGGGGAGAAAGGGACTTGATCAAAGGTCTCCAAGGGGGTGAGGAAGCAGGATTTCCGAGATTCCGACGCTCTACGGCGACCTCAGCGACGAACCGTGAGAGTGTCCCTCGCGATGTTCATGATCATCCATGTGCAGTTGTAGTTCATCGCCCAGGCGCATTGTGTGGTGATCGTCATGTGCATCGGGACCGTCATGCACGTCGCCTCGGGAGACGATGGCGAGCTCTCGGCCATACGTTTTGCGCAACACCTCTTCGGTCAGCACCATCGAGGGATCACCCTGGGCGACAATTCCTCCCTCGGACGCGTTGACGCAGATGACCTCGGCGTAGTGCTCCAGCACCGTCGACAGATCGTGCGTCGTCATAATCACCGAGGTGCCCAGCTCAGTCAGGTCGCAAAGCACGTCGAAGAGCTGATCGTCCGAGACGGCGTCCAGCGCCGCCGACGGTTCGTCGAGCAGCAGGATTCGCGGCTGCCGTGCCAGGGCTCGGGCGATCAGCGCGCGTTTGCGTTGGCCGCCTGACAGTTCGTTGATCTGACGGTGCTGCAAATCCTGGACGTCCATCATGGCCAAGGCGCGATCGACTGCGATTCGATCGTCGCGAGAACGCAGCATGCGGCCGAGCCGTTGTCTCCAGCGAAACTGATAGCGTCCCATCTCGACGAGCTCGCGAACGGTCAAGGGGAATCGCCAATCGACATTGCTCGCCTGCGGCATGTAGCCAAGAAACGCGCGTGCCTCCTGGGGCGACGCCCCGCCAATCAGGACCTCGCCTCGCGACGGTTTCAGTAGACCGGCAATCGTCTTCAGCAGCGTGCTCTTGCCCGAACCATTTCCGCCAATGATCCCGGTGAACACCCCGCCGGGAATGCTCACCGACAGGTCATCGAACACGCGATGTCCCTGGTAGCCGACGCTGACATTGCGCAGGACGACTTCCGCTCCTGCGACCGGTGCGATAGTCATGCAAACCTCGTAGTAGGCCGGCGTTCGCTGATAGCCTCAATCACATGCCAAGCGTAGTTGATGCCACCGACACCGAAATCGACCTTGAGCGACCTGCCCGCGAGGTCGTCTCGCTCGTCCCTTCATTCACCGAGCTGGTCTGTTCCATGCGTCTTGGTTCGCGGCTCGTGGGCGTCACCAAGTTCTGTGTCGAGCCGGCCGAAACAGTCACCGCAATCCGCAAGATCGGCGGCACCAAGAATCCCGACATCGACCGCATTGTCCGGCTCAATCCACAACTCGTCCTGGCCAATCGCGAGGAAAACAACGAGGAAGATGTCGCCGCGCTCCGCGACGCGGGTATCAACGTGTACGTCGGCGATGTACGAACGGCGGAGCAGGTTGAGGAAGAGATCGACAAGGTCGGCCGGCTGATTGGCGGCATCGCGCTCAAGACCGTCGACGCGATCAAAGAATCGCTCGAGGAGCAGCGACACGTCCAACGGCTACGGCCGCGCGTGCGCGTCGCGGCCCTGATCTGGCGCAATCCGTACATGGCGGCGTCGGGCGACACCTACATCGGCGACCTGCTGCGGGTGTGCGGAGGCATCAATGTCTGCGAAGACGCCGCGCGGGGACGCTATCCACGCCTCCAACTCACCGACCTGATCGACCTCGATCCAGAGGTCATTCTGCTGCCCTCCGAGCCCTACCGCTTCCGCGAGCGGCATGCCGAGGAACTGCTGGCCCAGCACGGGATATCGGCTGCCCGCAATGGACATGTCTATCTCTGCGATGGGCAGAATCTGACCTGGTGGGGCATTCGCACATCCGCGGCGATCAACGAAGTCTCGGGACTTCTCGATCACGCCCGCGCAGGTTGGCAGGCTGAGGCAGCAATGATCCCCGAGCTGCCGCCGGGGCTGAATCTCAATGTCACGCAGCAGGACGTGGTCGAGTAGCGATGCCTCAGACCTCCCCCCTCTGGGGGAGGTGTCACGAAGTGACGGAGGGGGCCCGCCAGCCGCCAGCGTCGTTGAGTGGGGAGGCCCCCTCAGTCGCTCCGCGACAGCTCCCCCAAAGGGGGAGCCCTCCAGGGTCCCACGACCTCAAGCATCAATCGCCTACAACGGACGACCACTATCAAACATCAACGCCCGAGCCGCGATCTGTGCCGCCAGCACCGCCGCCGTCGTGAGATAAAGCAGTCCGGTCGCCGCCATCATTGAGCGCATCCGTGCGGTCGTCCAGGCCATCCATCCGAATACCAGCGGTAGTACGAAGCCGACAACGATGCGCAGCCAGAACGTCGGATCGCTGGTTAAGGACCGATCACGACCACCCACAGGGTCGTCGACCGACACGGCCAATGCCACTCCGAACAACACAGCCTGGACAATCACCACGATCAGAAACGCCGTGGTGATCTCGACCAACGGCCGCGCCGGCAACCTCGGTGTGACCAAATACCAATGGCCGAGCGCCAAACCAACCGCCGTCAGTCCAAGCGCCAGCGATCCGAATCCCAGGCTCAACGCAGTCAGCGCCTCAGGTGAACCGGAGAGGGTCGCCGCCGTCAAACCGAGCGCCGCCAGCGACAGCCCGCTCAACACCCATCCCAGCCTGCGCGCCCAGGCGTCGCGATCCGTGTAGAGCGCCAGATTATGCAAGACGGAAACAGCGGTCAGCGCCGCCAACACCCAGACCAACACATCGCGCGGGCCGGAGCGAATCGCGAAGCCCTCGACAATGTCGCCCTCGAGCGTGAACGCCGTCCAAAAGGCTAGCCCGAGGACGATCGGCGCCATGATCGTTGTGGCGCGGACGAATCCCAGCGTCGCTTGTCCTCGCAGATGCACCGCGTGCATGACCAGAGCGCCGCCGACGCCCAGCTCCAACAAGAGCAGCAGCAGCGTGTACGGCAACGCCCCCGACACAACCACCGTCGACTACGACGCTAGCTTCAGGAGCAGCACTTCGCGTCGCAGTCCCTCGTCGCTAATCTCCACCTGCACGCGCAACACCCGATAGCGGTCATCGCGTCCGCCGCGGCGAAAGCGCAGCACGTCGCCCTTACTCCACGGATAGTCGGTCTCCAGCGTGTCGAGCAACACCTCGCGTCGTTCGGTAAACGTGTCCGACTCCCAAAACTCCGTCAGCATCGAATCCCTCCCGCGACAGACGTACCGAGGCAGCGTATCTCATGCTCGCCTGGCTGAGGCGAGCGGATCGGATATGCCACAATGGCCGACATGAGCGACACGGAGACCTCCCGACGCTGGCTGCTCAAGGCGCTCCGCGAAGCGTCGGGCGAGATGTACGAGCTGCTAATGCAGGCGATGCATCGCGCCATGCCCGATGCCGAAGCGCTGATGGAACGCGCCTGGCGGCAAGACACCATCGCCGCCTGGCAACTGGGACACCTGCTCTTCCAGGATGTCGACGACCTGCCCTTGCACGACTACGAGTGGCTCGACCAACCCAATCCGCCCGATTGCTATGAACAACTCCGCGAGTGGTACCACCTGCGAGAGCAGATCAACAGCGTCCTGTACATGATCTCCAGCTACGAGTGGGAACAGTCGGCCAATCACCGCTTCCAGGGAGAGATCAACGTCGAGACCATCGCCCGAGCCATCCATCGGACCGACCTCGAGATCCTCAACACGCTGAGAGCTCAGTTGCAACCGACATAGGCATCACGTGGATTCCCGCTATCGGGGACCATTGCGACATACATAGATCCCCTCTCCCCCCCTTGCGGAGACCCTTGCAAAACTCACAAATCCCCTCTCCCCCCTTGCGGGGGGAGATGTCACGGAGTGACAGAGGGGGGTCCGCGCACAGCGACTAGATAGGCCAGGGGATGGGGAGCCCCCCTCTGCCTACGGCATCTCCCCCGCAAGGGGGGCGAAGGGGAGTTTTTCAAAGGTCTCCTTGCGGGGGGAGATGTCACGAAGTGACAGAGGGGGGTCCCTCCGCCAGCGACCAGATAGGGCCCTGAGACGAGGAGCCCCCCTCTGTCTGCGGCATCTCCCCCGCAAGGGGGGCGAAGAGGATCTTCGCATAAGCCTCGTTTCGCGGGAATGACGAAGTCAACTTAGACCAACGGCCAGCCCAACCCCGACGCCACCTCCGACGCTGCTCGCGAGTAGTTCATTGTGTAGACGTGCAGTCCCGGCGCGCCCAGCTCCAACAGCTCGCGACCCAGCTTGACGGCCACTTCCACTCCGATCTCTCGACGCTCAGCCGAACTCGCCGCAGACTCCAGCCGCTCGCGAATCTCGGGCGGGAACTCAGTATTGTTGAGCGCCGACATTCGCTCGATCCCGGCGACGTTGGTCGGCGGCATCAAACCGGGAATGACTGGCGTGTCTACACCTCGAGAACGCAATTCCGAGACGAACTGTTCGTAGAATTCGGCCCGGTAGAAAAACTGTGTGAGCGCGAAATCGGCGTCGGCCAGCTTGGCCGACTGATGCGCCAGGTCCGCCTCCCGCGAGGCTGCCATGGGATGACCCTCGGGATGCGCCGCGACGCCGATGTCCCAGTCGATCCGCTCGCGGATGAAGGACACCAGCTCGGCCGCCGTGTCGAAGGCCTGGTCTGCTGACTCGGCGTTCTGCGGCAGGTCGCCGCGCAGGGCGAGGATGTTCTCGATGCCATCGTTACGGTAGTCGTCGATGATTCCCGAGACCTCGTCGCGGGTATGGGCGACGCAGGTCAGATGCGGCATCGCCGACACGCCGTTGGGGCCGAACTCGTCCTGGATCGTGCGCACCCAGTCCCGAGTCGGACCGCGCGTGGTCCCGCCTGCTCCGTAGGTCACCGACATGAACTGTGGGTGGTGCCGCGCCAGCGTCGCCAGCGTCTGCCTCAGACGCTCCGCCCCTGCCTGATCGCGCGGCGCCGAGAATTCAAAGGACAGCGTTGGGCCCGCACCAAGCAATTGCGTGATGCGGGCCATTTGCAGCAGCTATCAATCCGGGGAACCGGACCCCCTCAGCCTTCGGCAGCTCCCCCGGCAAGGGGGGAGCGGAGGAAGGGGGATTAGACGCAGGAGCGGGCTTGCGACGCACCGCTGCTTTCGGCGGTGTCGAAGCTCGAACCGCAGGCGCACGAGTGCGACGCGTTCGGGTTCGAGATCGAGAAGCCCTGCTTCATCACGTCGTCGATGTAGTCAACGCGCGAGCCGGAGAGCAGCGGAGCCGATTCCTCGTCGATCAGGAAGCGGACGCCATTCTTCTCGATGACCTGGTCGCCATTCTCGGCGTCCATGGCCAGGGCCATGCCGTACTGGTAGCCCGAGCAGCCGCCGCCAACGACGAACACACGAAGCGCGCCCTGGGCAAAGCCCTTGTCGACCAACAGCGACTTCGCCTTCTCAGCGGCCAAGTCGGAAACATCCAACATTTGAGTCATCTGAAAGACCATGGAAACAGTCCTCTCTCATCGTGGTGAGGTTGGGCTCAGTGTAGCGCATCCCAGCCCTCCGTCATTCCCAGCCGCAACCGGAAATCCCAGCTGTCTGCAGCGCCTGATTCAGAGCCGGGGCGGCTGATCAAGGTTTCAGGTTCTTCAGGTGTTTTTCAGGTGTTTTTCAGGTTTCTTCAGGGTGCTATGTCCGCGTCTGGTGCGAATTCCCTGTGTTTTGCTGGGTTTGGTGATGGTTTCAGGTTTCAGCGTCAAACTTTTTCCGGCGGTGGGAGAAGAAAGAATACGCCTTCCGTGTGAGCCGATTTCTCGTTCTGACTTGATGGTATCGGGGTTGTCGGCGGGTATGCTGGAGGCATGGCAACCGAGCAAACGATTCACTACAGCGATTTGAGTGCGGAGTATCTGGGCCATGCGCGGGCGCTATTAGCGGAGGGCGACCTGACGCAGGCGTCGGAGAAGGGCTGGGGCGCCGCGGCGGTGGCCATCAAGGCGGTCGCAGAGTCGCGGGAGATGGACCATTACCGACACCGTGATTTATGGCGGATTGTGCGCACGCTGGTGCTTGAAACAGGCGACACTGACATTCGCGGCGCGTTTTCGAGAGCCGAGTCGCTGCACGCCAACTTCTATGAGGCCTGGATGGGGGTGGATGACGTAGAAGACAATCTTGGCCATGTCGAGCGGCTGGTGGGCAAATTGGACGGTCTGGCGTAGAGCGACCCCATTCCAGCTCAAGCCTGGAGTGACGGGCCCTGGTCACTTCGTCACTCTGCGGTCTGTCAGGTGTCGAGGGTTTGTTGGACGCCTTGTTGGCGCTTGCGGCGGGGGGCTTTGCTTGAAGGTGGCGGCGGTGGCGAAGCGGGGATACTCAGGCTGGTCGCCGTTGAGGAGCTGCTCGATGGTGAGGATTTGGAGTTTGGGATACTGGTTCCCGGGCAGGCTTTCGGGTTCGTAGAAGCCGGTGCCGATGGCTTCCTGGATCCCATAGGGGTTGGTTGGCTCAGTTCGAGGGTGATGAAAATGCCGAGGGCGGCGGTTCTCTCGTTCCATGTCTCCTCTGAGGGTGGCGATCTGGCGTTCGGTTGACGTGTCCGCTTTTGATCTGGACGATGATGCGCTTGGCCTTGCCGGAGTTGTCGTCGAAGAAGTTGATGTGCCCATCCACCCCTTCGTCTGCTCCATCCTTTCCGGGACGGGCCTTGACTAGTGAGCAAGCCCAGTGTTGGAACTGTTTGCGGTGTTTGTCACTACTTTCCTGGGCCAGAGCTCTGGCGCTCTCCACATCTTCAGGGAGCCCTTGGATCGAATACGCTGATATCTGAGAGTCAAAGCTATCGTGCAATCGATTCGGTCATTAGAGAGATCGCGATGTGCGTAATGTCTATTCCAATCCACCGCCTGTTGAGACGCTCAGCGACCGCGACAGCGGTCCCGCAGCTCGCAGAAGGGATCGAGGACGACGTCGCCTTCACTACTGCTAGATTTGATGATGCGTTCAAGAAGAGCTTCGGGCTTTTGAGTGTCGTACCCCATTCGCTCAGAAGATGTGTTGGGGATGCATGAGATATGTCAGCCCAGATATTCTGGAGCGGTTTGCCTTCTGTCTCATCTAGGTAGACTTTGAGGCCATCCAGTCTCGGAGTTCCATTCTTCTTGGTGCGAATTCGACCTTCTTCCCACCATTTTTCCAATTGCTCGAGTTTGTAGCCCCACCCCCGGGTGGTACCGGGCATCGTTCCTCGCCAGTTGAATTTTCCAGAGTTGCTGTTAGGACGCGGCGCAGTTAAGTTCTCGAGCTTATAGCGGCGACCATCATCATCTTCGTGGCGAAAACGTTGGAGTTGTGACTCGCCGTATAGTGTGTAGAGTGAGTTCCATGTCCAAGCGGCGCCCTTTGAGTAGAACAGGAGTATGTCGGCCACATTACCGTAACGGTTGGCAGTGTTGTGGCTCTCCGTTCGTTGCCAGGTGATTTCGTTCCGATACTGCGCGGGGCCGAACACTGCGTCCATGAGCAGCTTGAGATAGTGACTGGCTGTCGGGTCGCAGTGGAGGTAGATGCTGCCGGTCGGCTTGAGGACTCGGTGGAGTTCGGCGAGGCGCTGAGCCATCATCGTGAGGTAGGCCATCATGTCGTTCTGGCCGAGGAAGTCTCGCATGGCCTGGAGCAGCTTGGCGAGCTTGTCGGGGCCGTCAGTGACGACTTCTCTAAAGGCGAGCTCTGAGCCTGGGGTCCAGCGCCAGGTGTCGTCGAAGGCGGTGATCTGGGCGTCGGAGTCGTGGCCGGACTGTTCCTTGAAGAGGACGTTGTAGGTGGCGTTGGAGTTGAAGGGCGGGTCGAGGTAGATGAGGTCAACGGACTCGCAGGGGATGTGGTTGCGGAGGACGCTGAGGTTGTCGCCGAAGTAGAGCTGGTTTGTCCAGTCGGTCATTGGTGGTCTCCGTGGGCACTGTAGGGCAAGGCCTCGGCGTGGGACCCCCTCAGCCTTCGGCAGCTCCCCCTGCGAGGGGGAGCGGGAAAAGGGATAGGACCGGCCCAGTCCTCGGCGGGCCCCTTCTGGCACTTCGTGACATCCCCTCCACGGGGGGAGGTCTTGTTGGGCGCCTCAGGCTGAGGCATCAACGAGGGGGACGATGTCGTCGAGGTTGGATTTGGCTCGGGCGGTTTCGAGGTCGTACATGCGCTGGAGATTGAGCCGATACTCAGGGGTGGTTCCGAGGGCTTTTGCGATTCGGAGGGCGGTGTCGGCGGTGATTGAGCGGCGGTCGAGGGTCGCGTCGGGTCGGGCGCTATAGGCTGGGTGTATGGCGAGCGGGAAGGATCGCGCGATGGCGGACCAGGGCAAGTTCTTGACCGTTGGTCAGGTCATGCGCGGCGGCGGCCCGCCGATGGATCCGGCAGAGGCCCGCAAGCTGCGCGAGCGCGCCTCCGGGAGCTGGGAGAAGTACTTCCACGAGAACCCGGCGCTCGAGGAAGCGTATGGGCGGTGCCGGTGTTCCCGCTGTGTGAGCGATGACGCTGACGCGTAACCCGTGCGCTATCTGCTTGACAGCGACTGAGTGATCGACGCGCTCAGAGGCCGTCGCGCCTCCGGTCGGACTCGCCATCGCATTGATCAGCTCGCCCCACAGGGCATCGCGATCAGCATGATTTCCCTGGCCGAATTGTCGGTGGGACCGAATCTGTTGGAAACTTCGGCACGCTCGCGCGTGGAGATGCTTAGCTTCATCGAGGAGTTCACGTTGCTCGGTGTCGACACGACCACCTGCGACATCTTCGGAAGAATCAAGGCCAGCCTGCAATTGCGGGGGCAGCTGATCGACGACTTCGACACATTGATCGCCGCGACGGCGCTGCAACACGACCTGACCCTGTTGATCAACAATGTCCGGCATTTCGAGCGCATCGACGGGCTCCGCATCGAGACCGTGTGATGCGAACGCTCCGGCTTGACCGGCGAGGCAATCGCGGCGGTCAAGAGTCGGCCAGGACTCTTGGCGGATAGAGAGACGGTGCATACGGCGTTCGTTGATGGGAGGTTTAGGCCGTGAAGCGGCTCTACTTCAAGGACACCGACACCTTGCTGTTCCAGTTCTCGGACGAACGTACTGTCGACCACATCGACCTGGACGACCAGACATTGCTCGAACTTGACTGCGATGGCAATCCGGTTGCGTTGACCATTGAGCATGCTCGGGAGCGCAACATCCTGCCCGACTCAGCAATTGAACAGATTCCTGCCTGAGGTTGAGCCGGGGAGGGACCCCCTCAGCCTTCGGCAGCTCCCCCTGCAAGGGGGAGCGAGGAAATGGGCGGGTCCCTGCTCGGAGGCGGGGACGGGAGAGCGGCGCTACCCTGACCCTATGGAACGTGCCTACTTCGACCATGCTGCGACGACTCCTCTTGACCCTCGGGTGCTTGAAGCCATGCTGCCGGCTCTTCAGCATGGCTGGGGGAATCCTTCGGGGATTTATCGCGAGGCTCAGTATGCCCATGCGCTTCTGGACCAGGCTCGCGATGACATTGCCGGGGTGCTGGGCTGCTCGCCCTCGGAGGTCGTGCTGACCTCGGGTGGGACGGAGTCGGACAATCTGGCGATTCGTGGGGTGGCGCTGGCTCGGCAGCATGTCGGGCGGCACCTGATCACCCAGGCGACCGAGCATCACGCCGTCCTGCACACGATGGAGCAGCTTGAGCGCGAGGGCTTTGAGCTGACCGTGTTGGGCGTCGATGGCGAGGGCTTCGTCGATGTCGACGAGCTGGCCGGCGCCGTGCGCGACGACACGACTGTGGTCAGCATCATGGCCGCGAACAATGAGATCGGCACGCTTCAGCCGATTGCCGAGATCGCGCGGGCGGTCAAGGAGCGCAATCGCAAGACCATCGTCCACACCGACGCCGTGCAGGCCGCGGGCGCGATTGATCTGCGGCCCGACATCCTCGGCGTCGACATGATGTCGCTGACCGCGCACAAGATTTACGGACCCAAGGGCGCGGGCGTGCTCTACGTGCGGCGTCGGACAGCGCTGCAGCCGTTGCAGCTCGGCGGCGGGCAGGAAGAGGAGCGCCGCGCTGGGACGGAGTCGGTCGCGCAGGCGGTCGGGTTGGCGACCGCGCTCAAGCTCGCCGAGGAAGAACGCGCCCAGCGCTGCGACCACACCTCGGATCTACGCAATCGGCTCTGGCGAGAGCTGAACGAGCGTGTCTATCCGCTGCGGCTGAATGGTCCCTCGGATTGGTCGCGGCGACTGCCCAACAACCTCAATGTCAGCTTCCCCGGCGTTGAGGGCGAGAGCATCCTGCTGCAGCTCGACCTGGACGGCTTCGCCGCGTCGTCGGGCAGCGCCTGCAGCACGGGCAGCACCGAGCCGAGCCACGTCCTCACGGCGATCGGGCTCGACCCCGACACCGCGCACAGCACCCTCCGTCTCAGTCTCGGTCAGTCCAACACCGAAGAGCAGATCGACGGGATTGCACAGACGATCGAGCAGATCACCGCGCGTCTGCGGGCGCTGTCGCCGGTCTAGCCTGCGCGCGATTGGAGTAGGTCGATGGTCACCGCCGAATCGCCGCGTCCTGCTGTCGAACTTCCTGCGAGGGAAGCATGGGAACTTGCGCCAGACGCGTTTCCACTTCGTCTGCAGCTACCCCCTGACTGGGAATTGACTGATGAGCAGTTTCTCGAGCTTGGCGCTCTGAACGAGGGGTGGCGGATCGAAACGGACGCAGCGGGAGGGTTGTTGATTATGTCGCCAACAGGTCCGCTGAGCAGCGTCCAGGGCGTTCGAATCCTCGCGCAGACGCTCGCCTGGAGTGATGCTGGTGGATCTGGAGTGGTCTGCGAATCGAGCGCCACGTTTATGTTGCCCAATGGCGAGCGACGCATGCCCGATGCGGCATGGATCAGCGATGAGCGCCTGGAGACAATCTCCGACGACGATCTGATCATCTGGCGACTCTGCCCGGACTTTGTGGTTGAAGTGCGTGCGGCAAGTGATCGATTGGGGCCACTGCAAGAGAAGATGGAGATGTGGTTGTCGCAGGGAGCGCGCCTGGCATGGCTGGTCGATCCTCATGAGGAATCGGTTTGGGTGTACCTGCCCGATCAGGAGCCTGAACGGCTTGAACGACCTGAGTCGCTGACAGCCACCGAGATCGCGGACGATCTGACTATCGATCTGTCGCGAATCTGGCCGCAATCGGAGCCCGAACATGGCTGACTCCACAACACTGCAAGCACCCACCAAACCGGTTCACGTGGTCAAGCCGCGTGCGGCGTCCAGTGCTGATTCACCGTACCCGCTCCGTCTACAGCTACCCCCTGATTGGGAAGTGACAGACGACCTCCTGCTGGAGTTGGGGTCATTGAATGAGGAGTGGTACATCGAGGCCGACGCGGATGGAGGGCTGCTAATCATGGCGCCACCGGGACCATCGAGCGGCAGCCGAGAGCTTCGGATTGGGGCACAATTACTCAACTGGAGTGACGCCGCCAAGAGGGGCGGTACGTTCCCTTCCGCCATGTTCCGCTTGCCCAACGGCTGGCGACGCGCGCCCGACGCGGCCTGGATCAGCGATGAGCGGTTGTCCAGGATCTCTCCGGATGACGAGGGCGTCTGGGCCGTCTGCCCGGATTTCGTCGTCGAAGTGCGGTCGGCGAGTGATCGGCTGAGTCCGGTGCAAGAAAAGATGGAGATGTGGGTGTCGCAAGGGGCGCGGCTCGGCTGGCTGGTCGATCCTCGGGAAGAGACTGTCTGGGTCTACCGACCCGATCAGGAGCCTGAACGGCTGGAGCGGCCCGAGTCACTCACGGCGACCGAGATCGCCGAGGACCTGACTATTGATCTGTCTAAGGTCTGGCCGCAACGGGATCAGGCTGAATCGACCACTTGATCTCGGTTCCCAGGAACCGTCCGATTTCTGCAAATTCGCTTTCTAATTGCGCGAGCGCGCCGTCCGAGAACGACACGAAGGCGCTGACGGTCACCGATAAGCCGCGTGCGCGCCGCTTCCGATCCCATGTGCCCACCAACCGGCCGTCGATCAGGACGCAGGAGCGGATCATGCCTCCACCGGCGTTGACTCGTTTGAGCAGCACGTCGGGAACGCCGAGCTCGCGCTTGGCGTAGCCGAGCAGGTAGGGATCGAACGGACCGACCACCCGCAGCTGTTCGGGCGCCTGAGCGAGCACTTCTTCAATCTGCTCTGCCGCGTCCGATGTCATCCACATTGACTTGCCCTCGACGTTGACCTCGACCAGTTCGTCGGAGAATGCCTGTGTGGCCCGCCGGGCATCGGCTGCGGCCAGTCCTGACCACCAGCGGAAATCTGCCTGTGTGGCCGGGCCGTAGGCGGAGAAGTAGCGCCGCGCCAGTTCGGCGCCTGGGTCAGGCGGTCGATTGCCGTCGTCCGGTAGCCAATCGTCGATCAGGATATGGGTCGCCTCGCCGTTGCGATCGGGGCCGAAGCACATCACGCCGTGCATCGACGCCGAGCGCAACAGGTGCGGGGTCGCCTGACCCTCCCAGGGCAGTCCGGCAGAGCGCAATGCCTCACCGATCTCAGCCCGAGTCATCGGTCCCCGACGCGATAGCTCGGGCCTCAGGAATTCCAGTACCCGACCATGATCCTCGAACGAAATCCCAAGGTCCGCCCGACGCTTGAGCGCCTTCCGGTCCATTTCCTCGCCGAGCAGGTCGAGCATCCAGCGCAGGTCGTTGGATGGGACGAGATGCAGCGTGCCTCGCATCAGCCAGGTTCGCGTGACTGTGCGGTCGAAATTGCGGGCGTGTTCGACGGTCTCGGCGGTGAGACCAGTGGATCTTGTGCCGATTCCGAGGAGTTCGCCCAGTCGATCCTGCGCTTGCACTGCGGCGGTCGCCGTTGCCGTGGCGGCGACCTCACTGCCTCGGCTCGCGCCCAGACCCTGCGCGTGGAGACGCAGCCGTCGCGCCTCGTTCCAGTTGAATGTCAGCCGCATTGTTTTCGTCCGGTCCAGCCGATGTCAGACTACGCCGGAAGAGTTGGTAGGCTCACGGTCGTGAGTGACGCACCGAACGACGCCTGGCAGCCCGACCAATACGCCCGCTTCCGCGACGAGCGTGAGCAGCCATTCCACGATCTGTTGTCGCTGGTGTCGCCCGTTCCCGGCGGACGAGTGGTGGACCTGGGCTGCGGAACCGGGGTATTGACCCGAGTGCTGCACGAGCACACGCAGGCGGCGGAGACAGTCGGAGTGGACCGCTCGGACGCGATGCTGGACAAGAGCACTCAGCATGCCGGCGACGGCGTGCGGTTCGAGCGGGGCGACATCGCCAACTTCGCGGGCAGCGGACTGGACGTGGTCTTCGCAAATGCATCGCTGCAGTGGGTTGAGGACCACGAGACGCTGTTTCCACAACTCGCGGCGACGCTCAAGCCGGGCGGACAACTGGCGGTGCAAATGCCGTCGAACAACGACCACATCTCGCACAGAACGGCGCATGTGGTCGCGAGGGAGCCTCGGCACGCGGCAGCGCTGGGCGGCTACGTCCGCGACTATCCGCTGCAAGAGCCCGAGTGGTACGCAGAACTGTTCGCCAGGCTCGGATTCCAGGAGCAGCACGTCCGAGAGCAGGTCTACCTGCACCGTCTGCCGGGCCGTGAAGATGTCGTGGAGTGGGTCAAAGGCTCGCTACTGACGGACTATCGAAATCGGCTGGGGCCGGAGGATTATGAGGCGTATCTGGCGGATTATCGTGAGCGGTTGATGTCGGTGTTGTCGGATGAGCGTCCGTTCCTGTATCCGTTTAAGCGGATTCTGCTGTGGGGTCGGGTGGGGTGAGGCGCGGAGGCGAGTTTACGTATCGGCCTGCACCGAGAATCCACAATGGACAGCTGAACGAAATTAATCCGAGGCCTTGAGCCTACGCACCTATCTAAGCACTTGGCAATACATCTGGCAAAGTAAAGTTGGACCGTTGGTTTCGCGTGTCCATGTACTAACGACTGTGCAAACAGTCGTCAGTACGTGTCAAGCTGGCGCGTCTCACTCCTGTTACCCAGCTGACGCGGCTGTGACTATTACAGGAGCCGCCTGATTTTCTTGTAGAACTCGTAGGTCTTCTCGAGCTCCTCAGCATCCAGAGGCGCCTGCCCATTTGTGCCAAACTATAACCGCTGCGCCAGCACCTCGGCAAGCTTGCTCCCGGTCTCTTTCAGCGCCTCATACGTTGACTGGTCGGTCATCGTAGCCGAACTCCTTCTGTCGTCTCGGCGATGATCGCCCTACGGTATGTCTGGCCGACCATCAGTCGGATTCGTGACCGTCGGCGCGTTATGGGCGTCGTCGGACCAATCGAGGTTGACCGCTCAGGCGTTATCGCCACCTACTGGTTCGACTACAGAGCAGTTGCGCCCCTCGCGCGCAGCGGCGCGACTGCGTTGCCGCTGACACGCGCGGGCGGCGCTGACGACGCAGCAGCCAGCCTCGACTACATGTCGCGAGATGCCGACCGCGGCGTCATCATCGGCCAGCCTGTTCACCAGCGCCTGCACCGGCTCGCCGATTGTGCTGGCCCACTCGGCGACAGCCCCTCGTGACACCGCCGAACAGGTCGGCCTTCGGTTCTCTCATGCTGCTCAGCCCGTCCGTTGCGCGGCGGCACGCCGAGATGACGGGCGATATCTTCAACGCGGTTCTCGAGGCGCTGCTGGCCCTCGCTCAGCGTCTCGATGTTCTGCTCGAGGGCGTCGAACCGGACCACCATCTGCTCCGCCAGGTTGTTGATCGCCTCTAGCGTCAGTTGCTGGCGCTCCTCAAGCTCGGGATGTGTGTGCGGCGTCGTCATGCGCTCATTCTAGACGCTCGGCACGCCCAGGTGACGGGCGATGTCCTCGGTCCGCCGATCGACACGGTCGAGGCGTTGCTCGACGCGGTCGAGGCGTTGTCGACGCCGTCGAGGCGTTGATCGAGGCGATCGATCCGCTGGTCGAGCCGGCCGAGCTGCTGGCCTTGCTGGTCGAGCAGGTTGAGGATCCGCGACTGCACGACGGCGTTCTCGCCCAGCAGGGTCTTGATGTCCCCGACCTCACCCTCGAGCCGGGTCAGGCGTTCGTCGAAGGCGTCGCGCTGGGTCGTCATGCGCTCATCCTAGACGGTCAGCACCTTGTGCCACACGCCCCGGACATGGCGAACGGGGACATTTGGCCGGCGCCGGTGCGGCGGTGCAGGCGGGCTAGCAGCAGACGCCGGGCACGAAGTGAAGGGTGCCTTCACCCTCATTACCCGCCTCGCGCCAGAAGGGCGGCCAGGACCGCGAAGACGGCTGCGAATCCGATTGCGATTTCCCATGTCAACAGCCGGAACCGGGTGTTCACGTCCGCTCGCAGATCGTCGATCCGCTGGTTCATCTGGGCCAGCACATCGCGCACGCCCATCGGCTCGTTCGGTTCACCGGGGTGCTCAACCGCGACCATGATTCCACCTCTGCGTCTGCGCCCGATCCTAGAGCGATCCAGCTAGCGGCCCACGTCAGGGTCGCATCTCAACGTGAATCGCCGCCGTTCCGGGCGGTAGAAGCGCCCCCGCTCGGCGGCGGACCAGTCGGCTATCTCCGGCGCGTTGCTGGTGTCGATTTTGTCCTCCGGGAGTTCTTCCAACTCCCGAATCTGCGTTTGGGCATGTGGCGGCAGGTCATTCGTATCCTTCTTCATTTGCTCTCCTCTCAGCGCAGGTCGCCTTATGCGCATGTTCACATACGAGGCAAGAATGCGTGCACGAAGGCCTCTTGGTCCAATCATGGGGCCGTGGACCCCCTCAGCCTTCGGCAGCTCCCCCTGCGAGGGGGAGCGGGGGATCGAGTGGGAGCGGAATCAAAGTGCTCGTGTATCCTGAGCCCGACGCTGACGGGAGCTGGCATGGTTTTTCCGACGATTGACACTGGGGGGGCTCCGATCCCTCTTCTGGACCCTTTTACGGACGTTGAGGAGGAGCTTCGCTCTCAGTTGCTCATCTCGACGGTGGACAAGGTCTTTGGCTGGGCTCGGCGATCTTCGCTGTGGCCGGCGATGTTTGGGTTGGCCTGCTGCGCGATTGAGATGATTGCGACGGCCAACGCCCGCTATGACCTGGCCCGCTTTGGCGCCGAGGTGTTTCGCGCTTCGCCGAGACAGGCCGACCTGATGATCGTGGCCGGCACGGTGACCTGGAAAATGGCGCCTCCCGTCCGACGCATCTACCTGCAGATGGCCGAACCCAAGTGGGTTATCTCGATGGGTTCCTGCTCCAATATCGGCGGACCGTTTGCGCATGGTTACTCGACCTTGCCCGGCGTCAACAACGTCGTGCCGGTTGATGTCTACGTGCCCGGCTGCCCGCCGCGGCCCGAGTCGCTGTTGGCCGGCTTGATGCTGCTGCAGCAGGTGATCGACGACGAGCATGCGCACAACGGTCGCAAGCGGCGGCCCGAGCCGACCGGCGACTTCTCGCGCATGCTGCCCGAGGGAGACCCGATCCGGGCCGAGCTGGAATCGCTCTTCCCGCCTTACCTGTCAGCCAGCGGCCAGCCGCGGGACCGGTTTACCGGCGCGCTGCCGCACGACCAGAACTTCTACAGCAGTCGCTAACCTGTCAGAGGGACTCGAAAGGGAGCGGGGCAATGGTTTACGGCAAAGGCATCGCCCGGGGACTGATGACGGTCCTCAAGCACGTCCGTAAAGAGCCGGTGACCGTCCAGTTCCCTGAGGAAGAGCGCATCATCCCGCCGCGCGCGCGGACGAACCTGGTCTGGTTCGTCGAGCGCTGCACCGGCTGCTCGACCTGCGCCCAGGCATGCCCCGACGGCTGCATCCTGGTCGACACCGAGCCTCGCGAAGACGGCTCGTTCCTGGTCAACCGCTACGAGATCGATTTCCGGCTCTGCATGTACTGCGGGCTCTGCGCCGAGGCCTGCCCATATGAGGCAATCCAGGTTGGTGGCTCGTACACGAACGTCGTGACGAACCCGAACCACCTCTACAAGGCCAAGGACGACCTGATCGAGCTAGCCAACGAGTATCTGGAAAAGCACGACTGGGTCTACCCAAACGGCCAGAAGGCCGTCCAGCAGACGGTGCATCCGACCGAGCGTCGGCAGCATCACTAGCGGTCGTCGTCACGGCCGACCGGAGCGGTTCACACGGCGCTACGATTACGTCACTCCGTCATCAAGTCCAATCCGCAGAACTCTGCGGAAATCCTGATTTTCAGTCCTTCTATACCTTTGTTCGTCAGTTCAAACGGCGTAACTTCGTCGAGGTTCAAGGTCAGGCCGTTAGCTCCGAAGTAGGCTCGACAGCCTTGAGTTGCGATTTCGAGGATGGGTTTGCTCGGAAGGTCGACCCTGATGCTAAATGATCCTTGGGCCCCAATCCTGAGTCTCGACCGACCTTGTGGAATGTGCAGACCGACGACGAAACCTCGCGCAGGCATGCCATTCTCGTCCAACACGTTGCCGACGATTCTTCCTGAGCACGCGCCTTGCGGGAGCCTCAGATTCAAATCAGTGTTGGCGAGCATACGTGCGCTGAACTGGAGACCGTACCGAGGCCCGCGGACGAGGCCATCGCCATCGTAGACATATTCACAGCCGAGGTATTTGAAGCGAAGTTGGTAGCGGCCTTCATTGGGAAATCGGACTCTGAAGGCGTCGTCCATCCAGAGATACACATCAGACCTGCCTGTTGTTCCGTAAACAGTGGTCCGAATGGATTCCAGCAAATCGCCGTTGGCGTCAAGGACAACACCTGATGTGGCAAATGTGCAGCTTGGAGTTACGAGTTGTAAATCAATACTCAGGTCTTGATCGGTGACGAAGATCGTTTCTGCAGACGAAAAGTCTGGAGTTGGGCCGGAACTCGTATAGAACACGTGGCAGCCATCAATGGACAAGCGCATGGTGTAATCGCCAGGTAGGGCGAACAGCCCATATCCGCTGTCCGGCCAGGAACCAGCGAACCGGTTGGTCCAAGAGGTGTCAGTGGCTTGGAGGTGAATTCGGGCGCCCACCAGCGGCTCGCCCAGATGATCGATCAGCTGTCCTTGGACGGCGTACTTTCGGGTGGCTCCTTTGACCGGTGAATCTGCCGAGTGGCAGGAGGAATCCACCTGGAAGTCGCCGAGCGTGTCCACGATCAGTTGCGCGATTGGCGGGGCGTATTCCAACAAGTGAAGTCGATTCCCAAAGGGCGAGCTGGATCCCCCGTCCACTCCGAGCCATGTCTGGACTCCCCCCGCCCAATATTCGGCTGTGTTCCGAGCGGCATATGTGTCTCTCCAGAGGCCGGAGTCGATGCCGGATCGATATGCGGCTGCCAGGGAGGATCGGAAGCCACCACCCCGAGGTGTGCGACTGAGCGCAAAGTCAATCGCGTGGGCAAACTCATGCACCGCTACGTCGTAGCTCCCGAAAGAATCGTTGTCGAGGCAAAGCAGATTCTCCTCCGGGAACAAGGTCGGTGTGTATTCGGTTGGTCCGAATCCGCGAGGTCCCGCGGTACGCCACGGCTCCAGTTTGAGGACTCCTCGAAATCGCCGAAATGGCGCCAAGTCATAGGTCTCTTCGGACTGGCCCACGACGACAATGTGCACGCGCTGCCGGACCAGGGTCTCGCGGATGTCGGGACGGTTGACCAGCATCTCGTCCGCGATTGCAGCGGCGCGGAACAGAGCTTCGTCTGCCACGCTGTCGCTTGAGATGATCGCCAGTCCGTCGGCGTCGAGGTATTTGTCGAACGAGCGATACCAGCGAATGTGATCGGGCGGCGGACCCAGCGGATGCAACGCTCGGTCGCCGCTGGGCTGCAACCAGGTTGAGACGTTCTTGTTGAATACCCAGAGAGCATCGCCTCGGCGCAGCTTGGGTTGGACTTCGCCAGAGGTTTTGGCGTCGGGCTTGAAGATCCCGAATTCCTTTGTCTCAGGAATCCAGTAGAGCGCCTGGGTGAGCGACTGGCCGATGGAACGAACTGCGAGATCAATTGGCGTTCCGCTTGGTCCTGTCCAGGCGACGAGGTTTGGTCCGGCCTCAAGCGTCATTCGCTCGCCGTCGGCGGCGGTGGGCTGATGCCAAACGACCGGCTCTTCGCCGGAGATTCGAACGATGAGCCCCATGCCGGGTTCGATCATGCTGAGGCCGGCCTCAAATCCACGGGCGGCAAACCGATACCGGGATAGTTGGGCGTCCCATGTGTAGACGAGTTCCGCTTCCGGGATCTGCTCGAAGAAGGCCTCAGTGGTCGTCGCAAAGCCGACCCAACCGATCAGATTGTCTCCGGGCAGGAGCGTTCTGGCGCCGAGCGGGGCTTCTTCACTCGCGACCAGCGTTTGCGTCAGCAGCAGCGCGAGCGATAGCGCCGACACCAGGCCAGCGAGCCGCATGAAGCTGCTTTGCCGAAATATTCCGCGCACCTTCGGCGGCCGCCCCTCTGTTGCTCGAACCTAGCAGGGTGCTGAAAAATGGCATGTGAGATCATGGAGGTGCGAGTGTTGCTGTAGCTGAGGGAGACTGCGATGCGTGGTGAGACTGAGCGGCAGTCGACGTTGATGTTGGGTTTGACGCCGGAGGGGTTCGTGCCTCGGGACCACCCGCTGCGGCGGATCAAGCCGCTGGTCGATTCGGCGTTGGGCCGCATGTCGCCGCTCTTCGACGAGGTCTACGCCGCCGCTGGGCGCCCCTCGATCCCACCTGAGCATCTGCTCAAATCGAGCCTGCTGATGGCCTTCTACACGATCCGCTCGGAGCGCCAGTTCTGCGAGCAGCTGCGTTACAACATCCTGTTCAAGTGGTTCCTCGACCTGAACGTCGAGGACGAGCCGTTCCACCCGACCACGTTCACGAAGAATCGTGAGCGGCTGCTGGAGGCGGACGCGGCGCGGGTGCTGCTCAAGGAAGTGGTGCGCGAGGCGCGTCGCCGGCGGCTGCTGTCGGCGGACCACTTCACGGTCGACGGCACGCTGCTGGAGGCCTGGGCCTCGCACAAGAGCTATCGTCCGCGCGACGAGCAACCGCCCAAAGGCGGCGGTCGCAACCGCGATGCGGACTTCCAGGGTGAGCGCCGCAGTCGTGACACGCACGCCTCGACCACCGATCCCGAGGCGCGGCTCTACCGCAAAGGCAAGCAACAGGGCGCGCGGCTCTGCTATCTGGGTCATGTCCTCACCGAGAACCGGCACGGCCTGGTCGTCGATGTCGAGCTGACCGAGGCCGACGGGCGGGCCGAACGCGAGGCGGCGCTGGCGATGCTGGAACGCAGCGTCTGCGGACCGGCCACGCTGGGCGCCGACCGTGGCTACGACACGCGCGACTTCGTCTGGAACGCGCGGGCCCTGGGCGTGACCCCGCATGTGGCCCAGAACGACCGCGGCCGGCGCAGCGCGATCGACCGCCGGACCACGCGACATGCGGGTTACCGTCAGAGTCAACGCCGGCGCAAGCGGGTCGAAGAAGTCTTTGGCTGGATCAAGACGATCGGCGGGGGCGGCAAGCTGCGCTATCTCGGAAGGGCCCGCAACAAGCTCTGGTTCGAGCTAACCGCCGCCGCCTACAACCTCACCCGCCTGGCCCAACTCGAGGCCGCCGCCGCATAGGCCACCGCCGGCAACCACGACCGATCGCCCAAGATCAGGCCCGCAGACGCACCGCGATCACCCTGCCACCGTGAGCCAACAAAGGCGCCAACGTCCCGTCACCCAAGCAATCTCTGCCACAGCCCACATTCTTCAGCAGCCTGCGGAGGCTGTCGCACAAACTATCGAGGTGAGGGGTTCAGGCGTAGTTTGCGAGCGACGACCGGGTGTAACGAAGGGCGCGATGGCCGAGCGTTACCTGCCGTGTGAGCGTGAACAGTAGTACTTGATGCCGGTCAGCGTGCGCGATTGGCTGCCCGAGGACCACTTCGCCTGGTTCGTCTTGGAGGCGGTGGAGCAGTTGGACCTGTCGGCGTTTCATGCCGCCTATCGCGACGATGGTTGGGGGCGCCAGGCCTACGACCCGGCGATGATGTTGGCGCTGCTGCTCTACGCCTATTGCGAGGGCGAACGTTCGAGCCGGCGAATCGAGCGGCGCTGCCGGGAGGACATCGCCTACCGCGTGCTGAGCGCGAACCAGCAGCCCGATCATGCGACGATCTGCCGCTTCCGGCAACGCCACGAGCAGGCCCTGGCCGGGCTGTTCGTCGAGGCGCCGCGGCTGTGCGCCGAGGCCGGTCTGGCGCCGGCCGGCGTGGTGGCGCTGGACGGGACCAAGCTGCGCGCCAACGCGAGCCGCGAGCGCAATCGCACGGCGTCGCAGTTGGCGGCCGAAGTCGAGCGCATGCTGGCCGAAGCGGAGCAGGCGGACGCCGAGGAGCAGGCGGACTCGGGTAGGCAGCAGAGCGACGCGTTGCCGCCCGAACTGCGCAGCCGCTCGCAGCGGCTGACGCGGCTGCGCGAGGCGCGCTTGGCGGCGCGCGAACAGGAGCGACAGGACGCCTACGAGGCACGGCTGCGGGAACGCGAGCAGAAGGATGCGCGCGGGCGGCAACCGAAGCGGACCACGCCCGACCTGGATACGAAGGTCAACCTGAGCGACCCGGACAGCCGGGTCGTGCGCGACTACTGGGGTCACTACCAGGGTTACAACGCGCAGGCGGCGGCGACCAGCGAGCAAGTCATCGTGGCGGCGGAGCTGACCCGCGCGGCGACCGATCTGCAGGAACTGGGGCCGATGGTCGAGACGACGAATCGCAATCTGGCGGCGCTGGGTCAGGCGCCGATCGGGATCCTGCTGGCCGACGCCGGCTACTACTCCGACGCCAACGTCCGGTCGCTGGCCGCGGCTGGGCCCGAGCTGTTGATCGCCAGTCGCAACGACCGCAACCGGCGCGCCGCCGGCCCGGCCCGCGTGGGCGCATCCCGGCCCGACTCTCGACCCGCGAACGGATGCGCCGCAGGCTGACGACCAAGCGTGGCCGTCGGCTCTACGAGCAGCGCCGCTGGATGATCGAACCAGTCTTCGGCCAGATCAAGGAGAACCGCGGCATCCGCCGCTTCCAGCGCCGCGGCTTCCAGGCCGGCGCCAGCGAATGGCAGTTGATCGCCGCCACGCACAACTTGCGCAAGCTCTACCGCCACACTCAGCCCCACGGCTCGCCGGCGCCCTTCGGCCGCCGCTCACCCAGACCGCGCACGCCCGCTTGTCCAGCCCGGTCCAACACCGCCGCGCCCACGTCCGATGTCAACCAGCCCCCGGGAGCCGACAACCCCGCGCCGACTGACCGCCCACACCCGGCCGACCACAAACTCTGTGCGACAGCCTCAGCTAGAGTGGATGATGTCAAGTTGGAGCATGCCACAACGGAACGTCGGCTGCACGCGGGCAGAGTGGGAGCTGAGGCCGACAGATGAGTCTCCTAGGAATCCTCTGAACAACTGGTGTCGCAGGGCGAGCGGGGACCCCCCCTTCAGCCTTCGGCAGCTTCCCCCGCAGAGGGGGGAAGCGGGGATCGGAGTTGCTCGGAGTATTCCGAGTTCGCGCTCAGCCAAGCGGCGGTGCGCAAGAGACTCGCCAGTCAGCGCGCTTCGCGGCGGTCACGTCGATCCAGATCGTTCGTGCGCCAGAGCCAGCCTCCGCGACATACTCGAACTCACCCTCCCAATCGGAGGCCTCGATGTCAGTCTCTACCCGTCCATCTACTTCGATGGCAAACTGCGCCGCGCGTCCATCCTCAGCATAATTTCCTGTTACGCGCATTTGACAATCGTACCTACCTCCTGAACTCGCATCGAGAATCTGTCTGTTCCTCTGCCGGTTACTGTAATGAATCCGCCCAAGTTCACGGACACGATGTTCGATAGGACGACATCGCCACTTCTGTCGCATTGCAACGTCCACTGACCGAGCGGAGCGGCACGCAACTTAACCTCAACCTGACCAGCGGCTGCCTGCGCCCGCCCAATCAGGATGAACTGGGTGCTCGTATTCAACGATGCTTGAGTCAAACTCACCAATGGCGCCCCAATCGGGTCGCGACTCAGGAATTGGACACGGAACGGCTCGGGCCGCTCTCTCGCGACGTTGTTTTGCAACGTAATGCCGCAGTGATATGTGCCTACTTTCAGATCATGTACTGCCTCGGCGTCGCCGGATCCGCTCATACGGAATGATTCGCTGGCAGGTCCGTTTGTCAATTTGCGGTCGTCGCTGCGCACCAACTCGCTCGACTCGGTTTGCGGCTCCTCATCGTAGTACTGAGGGGGCGAGTGCCGTGCGCTCTGCGGCTCGGGTTCTCGTGTTGGCGCTTCACGAGGCGTCGCGCAGGCCAGGATTGCCGACACGGAGATCAATAGACAGGCGAGCGCTAACGCAAGTGACATTGCGCGTCTTATGATTCGCCTTCCGCCAACGCCTGAGACTGGTTTTCGACCGCCAGCTCCCAGACATAGGCCAGTTCAACAGTTAGCCCGTCGAGGACGGACTCTCCGGACAGCGTCGATGGCCGAGACAACATGTGCGCGTCCACGCCCGGTCGATAGATCCAGACAGTCTGTCGGAGCGGATCGATCAGCCAGCCGAGTTGTACACCAAACGTCAGCC
Source organism: Dehalococcoidia bacterium (assembly GCA_963666795.2). Taxonomy (GTDB): domain Bacteria; phylum Chloroflexota; class Dehalococcoidia; order Bin125; family Bin125; genus Bin125. The sequence continues at coordinate 294,100 of CAXXUV010000003.1, forward strand.
AACGCTCCATGCGACGTTGCTGCTGATTCAGAGCGTCCGCCGGCGAACGCACCTCGATGACGAACTCGGGGCATAGGGTCCAGAAGCCAGTCTTGGGCCGATCCTCCGGCGGTGTCGCCGCAATTTGCTCTGGGCTAATCCAGGACACGTCCGGCGCCCACGTGCGTTCGTCCCCAGCATCATTACGGAGGTTGAACGTTCCGTCGGACTCACGAACGCGACCACCGCTCGCCACGCGCCAGTTGCCGACCTGGCGAACAATCTCGGCAGTGATTTCGGAACTGGAACCGCCAGCAACCATGCGCGCCTCCAGTTCGCCGTTTGCGCCTCGCTCGATCTTCCAGCCGGGATTGCGATCGTTGATTCTGATCAGCTCTTCATCGGTGACGGGGGTTGGCAGTGGCAGGTGCAGGCAGATGCTCTCGCCAACGGGTGAATCAGCCAGTGTCGTCATAGAGGATCACCGCCAACCAATCCGTTCATCCACCTGATCCTAGCGTTGCACAGCGCGGTTTCCCAGAGAGCCTGCTGGTACAATCGCCTCACGGTTTTGCGTGCCTGCGATAGGGGAGACTTTATGGCGACGATCACCATTGATGGACGCTCGGTTGAGGCCGAGATTGGCGCTCCGCTGGTCGAGGTCATCAAGAATGCCGGCTTCCCGATTTCCAATCTTTGCTACCTGGATGGACTGCCTCCATATGCGGGCTGCCGCACTTGCGCGGTCCAGGTCGAGGGGATGCGCGGACTGCCGCTCTCCTGCACGACCAACGTGATGGACGGCATGGTCGTCCGCACCGATACGCCTGAGGTCACCGAGATGCGCCAGGAAGTCCTGGCCGTCATTCTGGCCAACCACTCCGACCGCTGCCTCACCTGTCACCGCATCGAGCACTGCCGCACGGGCGAAATCTGCCTGCGCGACAACGAGGTCACGCACCGCTGCGTGACCTGCTCCAAGAACTATCGCTGCGAGCTGCAGACCACGTGCGACGCCGCCGATGTCGGCCGCGCCAATGTCGAGCCCTACATCGACGAGGCCCGCTCCTACTACCGCGAGAAGCAACCAGAGCCCGACCGCGCGAACCCCTTCTTTGAGTTCGACCCGCAGATGTGCATCATCTGCACGCGTTGCGTGCGGGCTTGCGACGACCTGCGTCACACGACCGCGATCACGCTGGCAGGGCGCGGGTTCACGACCATGATCGCGTTTGGGGCCGGCGGACAGATTGACGAGTCCAACTGCGACTTCTGCGGCTCCTGCGTCGATGTCTGCCCGACCGCGACGCTGATGGAAGCGCCGAACAAGTGGGTTGCCCGACCGGACAAATGGGTCACCACGACCTGCACCGAATGCTCAATGGGCTGCACGATTCAGATGGGCGTGCGCGACGGTCGCGGCGTCCAGGTCCGGCCGGGCAACGGCAACGATGTCTCGCGCTCGCAAATCTGCGTACGCGGACGCTTCGGTTACGACCAGACCCGCGACAAGGACCGCCTGCGCGCCGCCACGATTGGTCGCGGCGAAGACGCATTCGAGCAGGACGGCGACTCGGTCGTTGAACATGCCGCCGCCGCACTGAGCGCGATCCTTGAGCAATACGGGCCATCCGCCATCGGCATCCTTGGCTCCGGCCAGTCCACGTTGGAAGAGCTCTATGCGCTCAAGACCCTTGCGAGTCGCATTGGCGTCGCCAACCTCGACTCCTCGCTGGGCGCCATCACCTCCGCCATCGGCGACGCACTCAACGACGCGTTTGGTTCCGAGCATCTGCCGTCTCGTCTCACCTCGGTCGAGACTGCGGACCTGATCATTGCCATTGGCGACGACATCTCGGCCTCGAACAACGTGCTTGGTGTGCGAATCAAGGACGCGGTCGCGAACAACGGCGCGTCGTTGGTCAGCATCTCGTCCCGACGCAATCCGCTTGCCGACTATGCGGTCGACGAAGCGCACGCGATTCATCCTGCCGACGGCGACCTCGCCGGAGTGGCGCAGGCTCTGGCGACTTCGGTCGTCAAGGACCTCGATGTCCGCACAGGGTTGTCCGGCTTTGACGGCCTCGCAAATGTCAGCGGCAATGCCGACGGCACTGAGACCGCCGCTGCGACGATCCTCCGCCGACGTGGTGGTTCGGTCGCGATCATCGTGGCGCCGTCGCGGATCAACGCTGCCCAGGCGAGCGCTCAGGTTCGCGCTGCGGCCAACCTTGCGATCGCACTGGCCGGCCCCGAGGCTGCGCCGGCATCGCTCCACGTCCTGCCGCCCGAGTCCAACTCCGTCGGCCTCCGCGATATCGGCGTTGTCCCTGGTGAGGGTGGACTCGACACCGCTGGCATGCTGGCAGCGGCCCGCGACGGATCGCTGAAGGCGCTGCTGATCGCGCGCGACAACCCGGTCCTGCTCCATCCCGACCGCAACGCGACGATCCAGGCGCTGGACAACCTCGATGCCCTGATCGTGATCGACGAGGTCGTGACCGAGACTGCTCAGCGCGCGACCCACGTGCTGCCGGACGTTTCCTCGTTTGGCAAGGACGGTCACATTACCAACGCCGACCGTCAGATTCTCCGTTTGCGCACGGCAACCGCCGAGCAGCGCAACGCCCGGGCTCTTGACCAGTGGCTTGCGGCGCTGTCGGCACATCTACCGGCGGTCGACACACCGACGACCAACGAAGATGGCGAGCCGGGCGAACCGATTCCGGCGCCGGCGCAGCCGCAGAACGTGCGCGAGGCTCGCCAGGCGCTGGCTCAGGTCGACAGCCGTTACTCGGCTCTGTCAGAGTCGGTCGCCGCGCAGACGCGGATGCCGATCAATGGCGCGGCGACTCAGCGGTTCCTCAGTGTGCCGGCGAGCGGCGCGTCGAATGGCGACGGCTCGTTGACGCTGCTCAGCGGTCGTGACCTCTACACCGATCGGCTGACCGCTGCTCGCGGCGATGTCAACGCCGATTTGCTGCACCGCGCCGATGGCGTCCAGATCAATCCGGCTGATGCTGCCGCTCGAGGCATTCAGGATGGCGCGGCGGTGAGCCTCGCCGCCAACAATACACAGATCATCCTGCCTGCCGAGATCACGGAGGACGTGCCGGCCGGCGCCGTTTGGGCCTCGGCGCTACACGGCGCTGGAGCGGTCCAGGCACTACAGACGGTGAACGCCGAGCGGCTGACTGCCGTGGAAGTGGCGCTGGCCGCCGACTAAATCGGTGCGGCCGCGCTCCGCTGTTTCGGCATCGCCTTCTACCACTCTTCCGGCGGATGATTCCGCGTGCTTGTGGCGTTGTGACATCGCTCCGATAGAGAACTGCAGCCGTTCCCGGTTCGATTCGAGATCGAAATAATCACGGTAAGCTAGAAAACGATCACACATGCGTCACAGGACGCCGATCCGAACTTTGGCTCATTTGCTCCACTGCAACTCATCTCAATTCACTGATACTTTCGGAATAGACTTGACATGACATTCCATCATCCAATTGCAGAGACCGCGTCGCCGCGTGGACACTATGTGTTCGTGGATGGGCCGTCGATCGACGGCACCTTGGGCCGCGTGATCGGACAACCGCCCGGCCCCGATACGCGGCCCGACTGGCGGCGTCTCGAGGCATTCGTCAAGCAGACCTGTGGTCCCGCGCCGTATGCCGCCACGTTCGTCTTCTGGGCGCCGGGACAGCAGGGCTTCATGCATTTCCTGCGCACGTCAGGGTTCATGATCGTTCTCGGCGACCGGTTTGTCCCTGGTCAGAGCTGCGCCGACCTGATTACGGAACGAATCGCCCAGCTCAACGGCGCCTCCGTTGACGGTCAACCCTGGCAGATCATTGTCGGCACGCACAATCCCGACCTGATTGCGGCGCTGCCCGAGCTGGCCGACCAGGCGGAACGGATTAGTGTCTTCGGATTCACAGAGTTTCTGCCCGATGCGCCGGAACTCGAGGATGAGATCGAGTTCTTCGACATTGAAGACGACGCGCGACTGTTCCGCATGCCCTTGCCTCGTGTTGAGTTTGAATATGAAGCCGAGGATCTGGTGGGCGACCATCAGCAAGTCGCCTATCAGCCAACCCTGGTCCACGCGCCTGCGCTCAATACTCCGGTTGTCCCACGAGTTGCCCCACGAGTTGCCCCACAGGTGTTCAGCCCGCGCGCCGACTCTGCTGTCCGGGATTTCTTCTTGATCGTCGACGGACGAAGCATCGAGAAAGAGCTAGGAGAAATCCTGGGTGAGAAGCCGAATCCGGGCACACGGCCGGACTGGGGCACGGTGCTGGAGTTCGCCCGCAGCCGATCCTTGGCCGCCGGCGCTGAGGTGAAGGCGCTATTCGCCCACATCGCCCCGGGACACGCTGGATTCCGTAGGGCGCTGAAGGATCTCGGATACACTTCCAGTCCCGTGCGGCCCGACGACATGCAACCGATGCGACCGGTTGTCGAAGAGTTCATCTGCGGACTGCTCGCCGCACGAGCATTGCGTGGCAACGGTGAGAACGCTCCCGACATCATGGTGATTGGCCACGGCCACGCGATCTTCGACGCGCTGAACGACATCCCGGATCGAGGACAACGGCTGTCTGCGTTAGGTTTTCCCGAGCGCATGCCTTCCCGCGACTACTACCCCAGGATCGAGCAGCTCGACCTGGAACGTGAGGCGCGCGCCTTCGGTTCCGAGCTACCGCGCGAGTTCGGCGTCGACGTTGACAACTTCGATCCAGACGAAGAACTCTCGCGGTTGTTCTAGCAACCATCTGAACAACTGGTTCCGCGGGCCAAGCGCCCCCTGTCACTCCGTGACATCGTCCCCCGCAAGGGGGGGAGAGGGGACTCACGAGTTTGCGCATGTCTCCGTTTGGGGATGCGGAGATCGGAGCTCTTCAGCGGATTCTTGGGATCGCTCTGAATGACTTTGATCCCCGCTTCCCCCCTCGCGGGGGAAGCTGCCGAAGGCTGAAGGGGGGCTCCCGATCTCAAGGCCTATCTGGTCGCTGGCGGAGGACCCCCCCTCTGTCACTCCGTGACATCTCCCCCCGCAAGGCGGGGAGATGGGAAGTGGGGAGCGGAGTTGTTTAGTGGATTTCTAGAGGTTGAAGGGCAGGGCGCTGCCGATGGCGAATGTGACGCCGGTGGCGAGAATTCCTACGAACACTGATCGGCCGGCGGTGTACAGCGGATTTCGGCTCGTGACCAGCGAGGTGAACAGGCCGGCCACCGCCAGCGCGACGAGGCTGGCCACGACTCCGGTGACCAAGGCCCAGTAATCGACGTTCCATCCGGCGGCGTGCCAGAGCAGGAACGGGACGAGCGGAATTAGCGCGCCCAGCGTGAATGCCATGAATGAGCTGGTGGCCGCTTTCCAGGGGTCACCGAGTTGTTCGGGATCGAGTCCCAGCTCCTCCCGCAACATGGTGTCGATTAGCGCTTCCGGTTTCTTCGACAGTTCGGAGGCGACTTGCTCCGCCAGCTCCTCAGAGAGGCCCTTGGCGCGGTAGATGCTGACTAGTTCGCGCCGCTCCTCCGCCGGATCCAGCAGCACTTCGTCGCGCTCCATCGCGATCTGACGCTGGAACACCTCGGACTGTCCGCGGACGGAGATGTATTCGCCCGCTGCCATCGAGAATGCGCCGGCCAGCCAGCCGCCGATGCCCGCCACTAACACCGCCTCGGAGCCGATCGCGACGCCGGCGACGCCGGCGATCAGGGCGAGATTCGAGACGATGCCGTCGTTGAGACCGAACAGTGCGGCACGGAAGGTTGACGCGCCCGCAGCGCCGACTCCGGCGTGTCCCTCGCCAACCGCTCCGACGGCGCCAAACTGGGGCGCGAGCTCGGCGAGCGTGGCGCGGTGTTCCCGCTCCTCCTCGGCCAGGTCGCCTGAGTCGGGGTCGGAGACGTACTTCTGGATGTCAATCAACTCATCACGGCGGAGCTGGGAAATGATGAATCCCAGTCCCCAAATCTTCGCCTGAAAGGCCATCAGCCGGACACGAAGCGAGGGACGATGCAGCTCGACCGGGGCTTGTTCGTCGCCGAGCAGCCGAACCCAATGAACGGCGTGCTCACGCTCGGAGTCGGCCATCCCGCGCAGCGCCTGAGCGGGCTGCGGATCGCTCATGTCGGCCAGACTGTCGTAGAGCCAGGCGGCGTCGAGCTCGTCGCCGATCATCTCGCGCAGCCGTTCCCGACGCTCATCGGTCAGCGGCACCTGAGCCTGGGGCGGGTCCATCGTCGTCATAGAGCCAGTGTATCCCGCGACATGGGACATCCACTTGGATGCGCGATGATCACAACACAGACGAACCACGAGAACACAGCATCGCTCAACGCGGAGACTGCCTCATGCTCAAGCTGGGATTGCCCAAGGGCTCGCTTGAATCCCCCACCTTCGACCTGTTCCGACGCGCCGGTTTCGGCATCTCTGTCAACCCCCGCTCGTACTTTCCCCAGATCGACGACGACGGCATTACCTGCATCATGTTCCGGGCGCAGGAGATAGCGCGTTACGTCGAGGACGGCGTCGTCGATGTCGGGATCACGGGCCACGACTGGGTGGTGGAGACCGGCGCAGACGTCGTTGAGGTCGCCGAAATGACCTACAGCAAGGCGACCAGCCGACCGGCTCGTTGGGTGCTGGCGGTGCCGGCGGAATCGGATGTGCAGGAGATCGAGCAGCTCGAAGGCGGCGTGATCGCGACCGAACTCGTCCGCACCACGCGCAAATTTTTCGAGCAGCGCGGCATCGATGTTCGGGTCGAGTTCAGCTGGGGGGCGACGGAAGTCAAAGCGCGGATCATCGACGCCATCGTCGATGTCACCGAGACCGGGTCATCACTGCGGGCCAACAACCTGCGCGTCGTCGCGGAAGTGCTGCAGAGCACGGCTCGACTGATCGCCAACAAGGACGCCTGGTCCGACCCGGCGCGGCGCGAGAAGATCGAGGCGATCAACACGTTGCTTCAGGGCGCGATTGCCGCGACCAGCAAGGTCGGTCTCAAGCTCAATACGCCTCGCCGGAGCCTGGAGGACGTGCTCGCCGTGATTGGCAAGTTCGGCGAGCACGCCCCAACGATTAGCCCCTTAATCGACGACTCATGGGTTGCGCTGGAGATTATTCTCGATGAGCGCGAGGAGCGAGAGATGATCCCCGAACTGCGCCGTGCCGGCGCCAGCGGCCTGGTCACCTACCCGCTGAACAAGGTCATCTCCTGACCGCCCTGGACTTCGCTCCAGTTCGCCGCTGACCAGCCAGGCGCCAACGGGCGCATCATCCGGCACAATCCAGCGCGACGACGTACTCCGGCTGCCGTTGACCGGTACGTATGTCGCCTGGACCAGACCAACACTGAGTCGTCGCACGTAGATCCGGCCGAGTTCAACTCCCTCCGAGGTAATCGGAGCGGTTCGCAGCCAGACATCCTCGGCGGCGTCAACGGGCAGCAAGCGCTGGACGGGCAGTGCGCGTTCGCCGTTGGTCAGATCGACGCCGAACTCGACCTGGCCGTTCTCCCGTACACGGGCCAACAACCGGCTCGCGGCCACGGACGGCGCAGGCGCTGGCTCGTCCACGATCTCGGGTACGGGAATCACGGGATTCACCGAGAGGTCGAGACCGGTCAGCAACAGATCGTGATCTTCATCGGCGCTCACCGCTCCGCAGTAGGCGCGGTCCAGCGAGAATCTGTATACCGGCGAGAGCTCTCGCAGCGCGTCGTCCGAGAACGACAGCTCGCCGTCGGCGCCACAGTCGATTTCGTCGGCGAACGCTTCCAGCGCCGCCTCCACGTCGGGATCGTTCCAGCCTTGCTCGGCGTCTCGCTTGATCATCACGAGCACGGCGGCTTCGACCAGGGGGGTGTCGACCCGCGCGGCAAACGCAAACTGCGAGTGCGCATTGAGTGCCTCGCTGGAAGTGATGGCGCGATCCGGGTCCGTCAGACGACCCCAGTCCCTCGTGAACTGCTCAATCCGCCTGGCCGCGGCGCGGCCGGCTCGGAGCACGATTGCCTCAGCAGCCTCGGCGCTCTGGAACTGTTGCGGCTCGAACCCAGCCCAATCGAGGACTTCGTTATGTGCCGCGTTTAGCGCCTCAACCAGCGCATCGAGTGTCGGCGCTGAGGCAGCCGGCGCCGCGGAGATCGGCAGTCCACCGCGCGGGACGAGGGCGAAGAGAGACTCCGCCGTCGCGGAAAGCGATTCAAGTGCCGAGCTGTAGTCGTCAAGCACCTGGGTACGCACGCCGGCTGCGTAGATTGCGCGGGACCTGATCTCGGGATCGAGGTCTTCTTCCTCGTCGGTTTGATCGTCGTCAACCGCCGGCTCCTCCTCGGTGGTCGCGACTGGCGTGACCTCGGTCGTGACAAGGCCCTCCTCGTCCGCGATGGCGCCGACTTCATATTCGACGTCGTCAACGCTGACGTTGACCGGATCGAATTCAATCCCGCTCAGCACCATCACTGGACGGCTCAGCCGGTGTTCGGCGACGCTGTCGCCTTCCTCGTTGAAGACCAGCACCTCGAGCATCACGTCGGTCGGACCGTAGCGCCACTGGTTCAGACCCTCGAATGGGTGCAACTGCGGCAAGGACTCGCTGCCGAATGCCGCCAGGGACTGGGCGGTGTGATACGAGGCGCCGACATCCCAGCGTTCCGTATCGCCGTCGCCCGTGTCGATCCTGGAGGTACGCCAATCGGAGATGTATGGCCAGCGCACGCGCACCTGAACGCTGCCGTTGGTCGTTGAGAGCGCGGCCTCACCCAGATTGCCGACGCGGTAGTTGATGTCGAACGGCAACCCCAGAACCACACGATCCGGCGCCTCGATCGCCTCGAGCTTGATGATTGGGCCGTCTTCTTCGCGACCGATGCCGAGGCGGTAGCCCGCCTCCTGCAGATTCTTGAGGTCACGGTCGCCCCAGTTGGTGGCCTCGATGATGTACGAGCCTGCGCCGAGCACTCGGACGATGCGGGAGTTGAATCCGACACCCCCGTCGTCGTCGCTGTCGAGCAGCGTGCCCACGCTGTCGAGCAGGTAGACGTACGGATCTGCCAGATCAGAGGTCAGATCGATCCGGATCCTGGTCGTTTGCGCCAACTCGAAGCGATATCGCTGCGATGAACGATCCGGACGGAACTCGGACTCGCAGCCGAAGTGCGTCCAGACCGCCTCGGCCTCGAGCGTCTCTTCCAGAACGCCGAGGTCGACCACGTCGTCGCAGCCGCTGACGACGCGCAGCCTGAGTTCGAACGATCCGGTCTCCCTGCCCGACCATCCGAGCGCGCTCGCTTCGATTCCATAAGTTCCAGCCGGCAACGAGCGTTCGATCCGCGCGTCGCCCTCGCCGCCGGTGTCGTCGTCCGAGTCGAGCAGCGTGCCGTCCTCGGCTTGCAGGTAGACCACGGCGTCACGATCGGAGGAGCTGAGGTCAATCCGTACCTCGGCCTCTGCGGCGAGGCTGAATCGGTACAGCGTGCCCGGACGATTGTCGAGGAACTGTGACGTGCCGCATTGCGCCCGTGACTCAGGCGACCACGTCCCGCTCGCGGTTAGGACATCGCTGAGTTCACCCAACTCCGTTGGCGGCGGACAGACCGCCGGACCGTTCTGGGCGCCTGCCGACTCCCATCCTGCGAACGTCAGGAACAGCACAATCATCGCCGTGAGGGCCAGAAGTCTTCGCATGTCTACTTCCTCAACCGATTCATCGTTATGTCCGCAAGCAATGTTAGCGGGCGTTCCCGGATCGAAACATCGGCCAAATCGAGCTGTAGGCGCACGACAGTTACAATCGCTCGGACGAAGAGTACGCCAAGCACACGGGAGTCCAATCATGGGCCTGAAGACTGCTGCCGAATACGTCGAATCGCTACGCGACGGACGCGAGATCTGGTATCGCGGTGAACGCGTCGAAGATGTGACCACGCACCCCACGATCAGCAAGGCTGTCAAGCACGCCTGCATCGACTACGAAATGGCCGAGTCGGACGAGTACCGCGACCTCGCCACGTACGAAGAGGACGGCGAGACGCATTCGGCCTACTACCGCATCCCGCGCTCGACCGAGGATCTGCTCAACCGCTCCAAGCTGATCGAAGCGGCAACGGCGGAGGGCGACACGTTGGTCGTGCTGATCAAAGAAATCGGCACTGACGCGCTGTTTGCGCTGCTCGCCGTCACTGCCGAGTTCGAGGATCAGACCTACTTCGAGCGCGTCAAGACCTTCTACGAGCACTGCCGCGCCAACGATCTCTCGCTCGCGGTCGCACAGACCGACATGAAGGGCGACCGACTCAAGCGACCGTCGCAGCAGGCCGACCCCGACATGTACCTCCATGTCGTCGAGCGTCGACCTGACGGCGTCGTGGTCCGCGGGGCCAAGGCTCACACCTCGGTCGTGACCAACACCAATGAGGTGATCGTCCTGCCGACCCGCGCGATGGGCCCCGAGGAGCAGGATTGGGCCATTGCATTCGCGCTGCCCGTGAACACGCCGAACCTGCGATTCATCGCCTCGCCATTCGGCGACGGCGTAGCGCACGAAGGTGAGCGACCGATCTCCGCCGTCCGCAAGATGATGGAGACGATCACCATCTTCGACGATGTGTTCGTTCCCAACGAGCGCATCTTCCTCAATGGTGATGCCGACGCTGCGGGGCAGCTGGCGCTGACCTTTGTCGAGTACCACCGCTTCACGGCGGTCTCATACAAGTTGCCGTTAATCGACGCGCTCGGCGGCTGTGCGGCGCTGGCCGCCGACTACAACGGCATCCTGGGCGTCACGCATGTGCGCGAGAAGTTCATCGACCTGATCGCCTACGCCGAGACAACCCGCGCGCTACTGGAGAAGTCGGCCGAGCGCTGCATTGCCAAGCCCAACGGCCAGGTCGCCCCGGACCCGATGACCGTCAACCTGGCCAAGTCGATCTTCGCCCACGGCTATCACGAAGCGGTCCAGCATGTGCAGGAGATCGCCGGCGGCATCCTGGTCACCGGACCGGGCGACGAGGACTGGGAGAGCGAAGAGCTGCGACCGTTCCTGCAGAAGTACCTCGCTGGACGGGACGGGATCGACGGCGTGAAACGGATGAAGCTGCTCAACTTCATCCGTGATCTCACCTCATCGGACTACGGCGCTTACCAGGAAGTGCTCGCGATCCACGCCGAGGGCTCGCTGCAGGCCGAGCGGCTGCAGATTTTCCGCGCCTTCAATGAGAACGGCGGCGCACGCCGCGTCATGCGTCTCGCCGGTAGAATGGCGGGCGTCAGGTAGACGCCCGACAACCGAACTCAGGGAGCGAACATGCAGGAACTGCCGCTGTTTCCGCTCCGAATCGTCGTGTTTCCCGGTGAGTCGGTGCCGCTGCACATCTTCGAGCCCCGCTACCGGCAGCTCGTCAAGGACACGCTGCAGACCGGCGAGCCGTTCGGCATCGTGCTGACTCGTCGTACGCGGCAAGCCGCGACACCTGAGGACCGCGAGCCGACGCACGAGGTCGGTTGCATGGTGCGGATGGAGTCGAACGAGGCCTTCCCCGACGGTCGCTTCAATATCAGTTGCCTCGGCGAGCGACGGTTCCGGATCATCGAGAAGCTGAGCGAGCGTCCCTATTGGGTCGCCAACGTGGAGTTCCTCGATGACCCCGCCGACGCCGAGTCGGCTGAGGCTTACAGCGCCTACAACGACACCGCCGGCCTCTATCGCGAGCATCTCGGGCTTGCCCTGGCGCTGCAGAACTCGTGGCAACGAACCTACCGACTCCCGCGCCGGCCCTATCCACTCGTCAATCACATCGCCTCAAGCATCGAGGCGCCGGCGTCGGTCAAGCAGGAAGTGCTCAAGTCGGAGTCGACGGTGGAACAGCTCAACTTGCTCAGCCGAATCCTCAGAGCCTCAAACCGACAGCTCACCGACCGAGTCAGCCTGCACCACAAGCAGCGGTATGAAGGTCTTGGGGTTGGAAACTGAGTCCGCCGCCGTCACTCCCATTTGTTGAGACCTTCGCAGTACACGTGGCGTTCACGACCTCCCCCCTTGGGGAGAACTTTTCGTAAGTCCTCTTCTCCCCCCTTGCGGGGGAGATGCCGCAGGCATAGGGGGGGGGCTCCCTATCGCAGTGCGTATCTGGTCGCTGCGGGCGGACCCGCCCTCTGTCACTCCGTGACATCTCCCCCCGCAAGGAGACCTTTGGATAAGTCCCCTTCGCCCCCCTTGCGGGGGAGATGCCGCAGGCAGAGGAGGGGCTCCCCATCGCAAGGCCTATCTGGTCGCTGGCGGCGGACCCCCCCTCTGTCACTCCGTGACATCTCCCCCCGCAAGGGGGGAGAGGGGAATCATGAGTTTTTCAAAGGTCTCCGCAAGGGGGGAACTCTGGCTACAGCGCCTCAATTCCGTTCTGACGCACATGCCTCGCGACCGTCAGACGCAACAATTCCGTCGGACCCTCGGCGATTCGCAGTGAGCGGCTTGTCCGATACAGTCGCTCCAATGGATGACCACGTAACAGCGCTTGCGCGCCGTGTAGCTGAATTGCTCGATCGACCGTGCGATGCAGACACTCCGAGGCCAACCACTTCGCCGTCGCGACCTGCGTGCCGGCCGTCGGCTCGTCGGCCTCGCGTGCTTCTGCAGCTTGATAGAGCGATGTCCTTGCGGCGAATGTATCGGCGACCATGTCGGCGAAGATTGCCTGCACCTGCTGCTGCTCGGCTAGTGGCTGTCCACTGCGATGCGGCGCTTCGATCCGCTCAAGCGTTGTCCGAGTCACCCAACGCGCCCAGCCGACGCAATCGGCGGCTACTCCCAATCGCATCCGGTCGATGTTCTGCATTGCCCGCGGCAGGCCGTCGCCGACTGCGCCCAGCAGCCGCAATGCCGGCGCCGGAACCGAATCGAATGTGAATGGCGAGTGCGTGCTGCCGTCCATAGACGCGCCCAACTCTCCCTCGGTCACGCCCTCGGCCTCTCGATCCACGACCAGAAGCGCGGTCCCCTCATCGGGGACATTCGCGACTACCACCAGCCAGTCTGACGATGCGCCGCCGGTAACAAATCCCTTTGCGCCCGTGACCAGGAAGCCGTCCGAGCCGTCTGCCAACGTCGCACGCACTGCTTGCGTGGGCTCGCGCCGACCGTCGGAGCGCAGCGCCTCGGTGAAGGCGAAGGCTGCGCTTCGTTCGCCGCGCAGCACCGGCGCGTAAAGCTCGTCGCGCTGCTCGTCGTTGTCGGCCAGGCGCATGATGCCGGGACCGGAACCGAGCGCCCGTGACGCGAACGGGTTTCCGCTCAGCGCCAGCGCCTCATGAGCTGCCGTCAGCTCGCGCGGCCCAGCGCCCAGGCCACCGTCCGATTCCGGCACGGCCAACTGATAGAGGCCCGCAGCATCGGAGCGACGGGCGATCTCGCGCCGAAGCTCCGCAGATGGCGATTCCGGGTCGGCGCCTTTGGTGAGCGGGTCGATTTCTTCTTTGACAAACGAGAGCAGTCGCGACTGTAGGTCGGCGAGGTCGGCAGGAAGTTCAAAGTGCATTGGCGGGACTCCGGGGTTGAACGCAAGATTCGCTTCCCCTGTGGATACCGCTATTCCGTCATCTGCGCCAATTCGAAGTCCCTGAGGTCGGGCGATTGCGCCTGTGTCAACACAACCCCGAGCAGCGGCGCCGACCCGAGCTGCAGCCGAGCACGGACCAATTCCTCTTCCGAGGCATCGGCGCGAGCCATCAGAATGACTCCGGCAGAAGAGTTTGCGACATCCAGCGTGGCGTCGTCGTCAAGCGCATCGGTGAGCAGCAGCACATAGCCATTGGGACGAACCGCTCGCGTCGCCCCGCGCAGGATCATCTCTGACCTGGCGACGGAATGCCACGCCGCGCCCGCCAGCCAACCGGGCGGAGTGGAATACTGCAACTCGAAAGCCGGACGCCGTCCGTCGAGCCAGATCACGGTCTTGCCCCGCGCCGCGAGTGTGCGAGCCGTCTGGATCAGTGTGGCCATCAGCGCTGATGCTTCATCCAGAGGTGTCAGCGCAATCAGCCCCGACAACGGGTTGATCGCATTAGCGATCATGACCGCGTCGTCCTTTGCCGAGCCGCGCTCCTGCGTTCCCCTCACGTACATGCCGGCAGTCTGGCCGGCTGTCTGGCCCGAAGGCTGGCCGGCTGTTTGACTCGCTGCCTGCTCCGCCGCGGCGGAGACCACCGCCAGCGGCCTGAGACCGATCCGGCCGAGTCTGCCCAGCGCCGTCGATGGACCGCTCGACCTGCGGGCGATCATCCAGGCGAACGCCAGACCAGCGGCCAAACCGATTGCCGAGGCCCAGGCTGCGGTCCACTCCGTCGCGGGAGCGACTCTGCGAGCGCCGGGACGGACGAGACCGAGCAGATCCAGCCCTGCTTCGTTGCCGTATCGGACATACGCCTCATCCACAGCCGCATGCGCCAGCGACAAGGCCAACGCCTCAGCGTCGGCCTGCCGCGATGCTCGTACCGTGACGCGGATCAACGTATCCGTGAGATGGACGGCCACACCGCCGAGTTCCGGCAAGCCATCTTCACTCGCCATCATGCCGGACGTCGCGGACTCTTGCACCGACCGATCCAGCACCAGCTCCGCATACTCCGAGGCCGTACGACCCTCGCGGGCCCAGAGATGTACATCCGCGTCCCACGCCGTCGCGGTCGACTGTGAGGCCAAGACCGCGATTAGCGCAGCAAGCGCCGCCGACAGGATCGGCAGCCACCAAGCATAACCATTGCGCAGGGCCAGGGACCAAGTCACGAGATCGAGTGTATCTGCGGTTGCCGCGATGCAATCCGGTCGGTCGCGCGATTCTCGGCCGTGTTCACACGGGGATGACGTTGCGGATTAGCGACTGCGTCATGCCGTTGACGGATGAACCTGGCTGCAGTCGGTCTTGCCGTCGGAAGCATCTCGCCGGGGCGACCCTCATGAGGGGTTCTCACGTCTCCCATTTTCCGGAGCCAAAGCTCCAGTCCCGGCCCCCGAGCCGGGACCCGTTCCCCTGCGGCCGCCGCGATTGCGGACAAACTCGTGATTCGATAGGTCGAGGATGGCAACTCCGACCGCGCGGCGCCAACGCCGAGCGGGTCCCGGCTCGGGGGCCGGGACTGGGAACAATAAGACACCCTCATATGGAGCGCCTCTGTAGCAACCGCGGTTGCGTCTGGAAAGGACCGCGCGGGATTCCCCGCGCTTGAAGACCACTTCCCCGTAATGTCGAACGGGATTCTGTAACGATGACGGCGATCGTTCTCAAGTAATCTCGTGCAATGCGTATGGGGCGTACGGGCCTGCTGCTTTTGCTGTGCTTCGCCGCGTTGGCGGCGATGGTGGGCCAGTCCACGCCTTCGGCCCTGGCCGCAGAGACGCGTGTCCACCTCGACGTTCAGGTCGATCCCTCGCGACCAGATGCTGAGCAGTTACTCCAACGCGCAGGCTTTGAGATTGAGCTTGCCGTGCCCGAGATCGGGCGCTGGCAGGGGTGGCTTCCGGCGCATCTGCTGGACGAGTTGCGCGGCGTTGACGGAGTCATCTCTGTCGCGAGCCCTCAATATGGCAGCTTCGCTTCGGGCAGTGCGCTGACCGAAGGTGACGAAGCATTGCATGCCGCCGCCGCACGAACGAATTTCAACGTCGATGGTTCAGGCATTCGCATCGCGGTGATCTCCGATGGCATCGTCGGGTTGCAACAGGCCCAGCGCGCCGGCGAAGCGCCCAAACTCACTGACGCCCGAGCATTCGGCGCCGGCAGTCTGAATCGCGGACAAGAAGGCACGGTGATGATCGAGATCATTCACGATCTCGCCCCAGGCGCGGCGATTTCATTTGCCGCAGTCACAACCGATCTCGACCACATCGCAGCCGTCAATCATTATGCACAACTCGTCGACATTATCGTCGACGACGTGTCCTATGCCTTCCCGGCGGATCAACGCAGCGACGTGTCGGTGAACACCACGAGAGCGTTGCAGCATCCCGAGTGGTCGCTCAGGTTGTATGTCACTGCCGCGGGCAACTGGGCGGAGTCGCATTGGGCCGGCGAATGGCGGCCCGGCGATGAGGGCTCGACGATCGGTCTGCCGAATCCGGGAGTCACTCATCGATTCAACGGCGCCAGCGGAGCTGGAACGTTGTACGGCGCCGGCAACGCGTTCAATGTCGAGCCGGACTATCACATCCGTCTCGCACTCTTCTGGGATGACGAGTGGGGACGTTCGACGAATGACTACAACCTGTACTTGATGTCGGGAATCGGAACAATTCTTGCCTCGAGCGAGACGACCCAGGGCATCGGCGCAAACAGTCATATACCTCGCGAGCACCTGGAGTACGTCCACGAGGGCGATGCGACTGAACTCTATATTGTGATTCAGAATCACAACAACGATGCCGAACCAGTCACATTCGATCTGTTCGCCTTCCATGCTGCCGGCGTCCAACTCAGGCTGCATCACCGAACGCCCGCGGGCAGCATCCTGGCTCAATCGGACGCCCAGGATGCGCTCACCGTCGGCGCCGTCAACGTTGGACGCGACACGGTCGCTCCGTACTCAAGTCGCGGCCCGACTGTTAATGGCGCCTCCAAGCCCGACCTCATTGCCGTCGATCGTGTAACGGTCTCTGATACGACCCACTTCGCTCCGCGCTTCTCCGGCTCCTCGGCTGCCGCGCCGCATGTCGCCGGCGTTGCTGCGCTGCTGCTCGAGGCTCAGCCGGCGTTGCTCGCTGCGGACGGCGGCAGCGCCCGGCTGGAGCGTCGGTTGATCCGCGACATTCTGATCAGCACCGCCCACGACATCCCACCGATTGGCCCCGACCTCGCCTCGGGCGCAGGTCTGATCGACGCCGACGCCGCGATTCAGGCCGCAATGAGTGGGATCGCCGTCATCACTTCCAACGCTGATTCTGGCCCAGGAACGCTGCGCGAGGCCCTCGACGGTGAGGCGACCATCCTTCTCTTCCAGTCCAACGGGCCCAATCGCACCATCCTGTTGGAGTCGGCGCTGCCCGTCGTCCGCAATGGGCTCACGATCGATGGCCACGCCTGGACGCTGAACGCGTCCGGCGTTGATGTCGGTATACGACTCGGCGACGATGTAGAACTCTGGGGACTGACCGTTGTGGGGGCGCAGGACGTAGGCATATTGATTGACGGCGACGCTTGCCGGCTCAACGAAATCACAGCCGAAGCGAATCAGACGGGCATCAGGATTGTCGGCGAACACGCAGTGATCGACGGGTCGATGGTGACCAAAGGACAGTCGCACGGCATTGAGATCGTTGACGGCGGGTCGGCCTCCATCTCGGCCAGCATGATTGAATCGAATCGCGGCGCCGGAGTGGTCATTTTTCCCAGAGCGGGCGATGTGACGATTGGCCCTCCGGGCGAACCGCCGGTGCTGTCGCGGGAGAGCGCCTTGCGGACGCCCATCGGCGACCTCGACTCGGCATTCCTTCAGGCTCGGTCAGGTCTGAGTCACTCGATCACCGGCACGGTCAGCATCGACGGGTTGCCCGCGTCGGCCGGCACAACCGTCAATCTGTATCTCGATCGCAGACTGACCGCATCGGTCGCCGTTAACGAATCTGCGAAGTTCGTCGCGACCGCCACTGGTCCTGGCACCGAACTACGCTTCGCCGTCAATGGCGTGCCGCTTGAGCGCCGAGTCGAATTCCGGGCGGGCGCTAAAACCTCGCTCACCCTGCGAGCGGTGAGTCCGGTGACCGTCGTTGCCGCCGATCGCTCCGGCGAACACCTGACGGGAGCCAATCTGTTCCGCAACAACCTGGTCGGCGTCGAGATCATGCCGACCGACGGAGCGCAGGCTGGCAAGCGATTCGTCTGGGGCAACCGGATGCAGCGCAACCGGATGAACATTGAATCGGATCAGGCTGCTCCGACCATCGACCAGTTGGGTTGGAGCGCGGCCGGCTTGAACGTCAGTGGCGAGGCCGGCGGCTCAACCGTGGTCCATCTCTACGCCGGCCCTCCCGCCAACCGGCGTTATGCAGCAGCGACGCCGGTCGTCAACGGACGCTTCAGTTTTCAGCACATCAGCGTCGACCAGATAGCGTCGGAATTCTCGGTGATTGCGCACACCGCCGAAGGGCGCGCTACGGGAGAAAGCGCAGTCCGTCGAGAGCCGCCGCCCGGCTCGATTACCCGCGTCACACCGCCAAGCGGATACATCGAGGGCGGCGAACCGGTGCAGATTTGCGGCGTCGGCATCGCAACCGACTCCACTGCGCCGAAGGTCTGGTTTGGCTATTTACCGGCGCGTGTCGTCTTCTGGTCGGGAGAGTGCGTCAATGTCACGACGCCGGAATCGAGCGCCGGCGTGACGGATATCGCCCTGTTGCTCGAGGGGGCGCGGCCGATCATTGCAATCGATGCGTTCGAGTACCGCACGATCCGCATCGTCCGCTTGCGGCAGGGTTGGAACTTTGTCACCTGGACCGGCCCCGACACTCGAGTCACCAGCGCGTTTGCCTCGTTGGCCGGTGTCACGCTCCGAGCCTACGCATGGGATGCGGATCGGCAGGAGTGGCAATTGTTCTCGACCGATCTGCCGCCCCAGCTCAACAACCTACGCAGCATCAGCCACGATCAGCCCCTGTGGATCCTCCTGGAAACGCCCGATGTCGATTGGGCCCAACCAGCGCCCGACTAGTCGCGAGCAACCACTCGCTATCCTCAATGCAAATGTGAACCGACTTCCCTCCACGGATGAGAGGACCTCAGAATGGCCATCGCAAAGTTCGAGCAACCGCAAGCTGGCGTCGATCTGGGATCAGCGACTGTCGTGATCGATGACACGGCTCTCAGTGACTACTACGAAGGGCTCGAGCTTGAGCTGCCGGCAGCAGTAGACACCGCGCCGTCGATGGTCGCTGCGAATGCTGACCTCTCGACCCGGATGCACTACGCCAACGACTTCGGCAATCTCTGGCTGCGGCAGGAATGGGACTTCCGCCAGCCGCTGAAGCCGGGCGCCAGCTACGAAGCGTCCGCCCGCTCGCTCGACATCTACGAGCGCCGCGACCGAAGCGTGATCCTGACCGAGACCGTGCTCAAGGACGAAGCGGGCGATGTCGCCGTGATCCAGCGTCATCACCAGTCCTTCGTCCTCTACCAGAGCGAAGGCCAGGTCACGCTCAGAGATCCGTCGAAGAAAGAGGGCGCGAAGACCTACTCGCTGCCCGAGGGCGAAACGTTCGGGCCGCTCATTCGCTGCATCTCGCTGGAGATGTGCGGCTCGTTCTTCCACGGAAACAAGAACTACCACACCGACAAGGAAGCATCGGAAGAGCTCGGCTTCACCGATGTCGTGGTCGGCGGCAAAATGACGATGTCGCTGCTCGGCGAACTGCTCGATCAGAGGTTCGGCGACGCCTGGAAGTCCTCGGGCAAGCTCCTGGTCAAGTTTGCCAACATCG
The DNA here is from genome assembly GCA_963666795.2 of Dehalococcoidia bacterium. GTDB lineage: Bacteria > Chloroflexota > Dehalococcoidia > Bin125 > Bin125 > Bin125. The sequence continues at coordinate 313,547 of CAXXUV010000003.1, forward strand.
TCTGGCCAAACGAAACCGTGGCGGTCAAGGGCGTCCTGCAGGGCGTCAACGAAGACGACCCCGAGCGGCGCAACATCGCCTGCTGGGTCGAGAAGGAAAACGGCGTCGTCGCAGTGGTCGCCGAGGGCAGCCTCAAGCTCTAGTGCCTGTCCCAGCCGCGGAGACGACATGACGGCCGACGTCACCGTCTTCGTCCCCATCGGTATGAGACCGCTCAGCGGCGGGCAGCGGATCGTGCAAGCGACAGGCCGCACCGTCAGAGAAGTCGTCAACGACCTGGAAGCCAACTATCCCGGTTTCCTCGAATCGCTGATTGAGAAAGATCGCCTGCGCAGAGGTCTGACCGTCGCTGTCAACAGCGTCGAGCAGCCGCTCGGGCTCCTGGCAAAGGTGCCACCCAACGCAGAGGTCCACATTCTGCCGGCCATGGCCGGAGGCGTCGGCTAGACCACGACCGTCAGAAGGGCGATGACAGCCACCGCGAGGGCCAGGGCGGCGAGAAAGATCGTGGTGTGGCGATTGGCCCGCCGTTCGGCGTCGGCCTCTGCTTCAGCGAAACGGAGCTGCATCTCTGCTCGTATGCCCTGGTGAAGCAGGTCAAACTTGGCGTCGAGCCGCCCTTCCAGCGTTTCGAGCCGCTCTTTCGAGACGACCGTCTCGCTTAGCTCTTCGTCCAATGCCATCGCCAGTTCGAGGCCCGTTGCCTCGTCGGTGACCTTCGTCCTCACGAAGGCGTCACGCATTCGCCGCACGTTGATGATCGCCATCGCTTGCTCCCGACCGACCCGAATCTATGACTTGCTCAGCCGCCAAGCTCGGACACGCGGCCTGATCACAGGATGGTCATCAACAGGGCCACCACTCCAACCGCCAAGGCCATTGCCGCGAGGAGTATCGCTGTATGCCTGTTCGCACGTCGCTCCGCACCAGCATCCGCCTGAGCAAACCGCGCGTCCATTTGGGCGAACCGCACGTCAATTCTGGCGAACCGCACCTCCATTCTGGCGTCCATTTCGCCAAATCGAGCGTCGATCCGCTCTTCGAAGGTCTCAAGCTGGTGCTTCGGAACTACCCCTTCGCTCAACTCTTCATCGAGGACGGTGGCTAACTCCAGCGAATCCGCGGGATCAGCCACCTTCGCCCTGACGAAGGCATCACGAACTCGCCGCACGTTGATGATCGCCATGTTTCGCCCTCGCGTGGCTATGCATTCTAGGCAGCTAACAAGAGGTGGCATACCAGAGGGACGTTCATCCTAATCCTCATGTCGTTTGGTATGGGAAACACCGGTAGTACTTGACAGCGAACATCGCTCCCTTCAAGATACGTAAGTTCGTGTTCTCTTACGCGAACAGAATCCGTATCGCAAGGAGAACGATGTGCGAAGTACGCCGATTTGGGGAGTCAGATCCAACCGCTTGCTGGTGTTGGCGATTGCGCTGATCGTCGCCGGGCTGGGAGTCTGGTTGACGGTCGACCTGGCATCGGGTCACGGAACCTGCCGCACGCATCACAGCTACCGCGTGTACGACGGGACCCACGACCGGGATCGCGACGGAATCGGCTGCGAGGTGCTGCCGGAGCCGCCAGGCCGCAGGTCTTCGTCCTCTTCTTCGTCTTCTTCCTCCTCGTCTTCATCCACGACAGGAACTGGCTACGACCGAGACAACTGGAGCTTCAACTCGTCTTCCGCCCGAGCAACGCTCATGTGTGATTCCTCCGAGCATGTCGACCACATCGTCGCTCTGAAGGAGGCCTACGACTCAGGAGCGGCCAACTGGACAAATAGCCGCAAATCTCAGTTTGCCAACGATTTCGCGAACCTCTGGTGTCTCGACGCCTCGGTCAACCTCAGTAAATCTGATCATGATCTGGCCGAGTGGAGCGGCGGCGCCTGCGACCAGCGCAAGCACATTGCGACGGTCACTCGCACGGTCAAATCGAACTACGGCCTGAGCACCGACGGCGCAGAGGCGAATGCCAACACAGCAGCCTTGGCGGCACAGTGCGCGACATCAGCGTCAACTCAGACGACACCTGCTCCGGCAACAACCCCACCTACAACCTCAACTCAGTCGTCTCCGCCACAGCAGAGTCCGCAAGGTCCTCCGGCCGTCGACCAACCAGGCGATCCATTCCCGGCGGGACGAATCGTGGCGCGGCGTCTTGAGGACGGCCGGACCGAATTCGGCTACCGCTTGGAGGGTGGAGAGCTCGTGCTGCCAAGCAAACGCTTCTTCCCGACTTCAACTCAAGTCGGTCAATGGCTGAACTCGACACCGGTAGAGGTCGACGGCGTGTCAATCGGCAGAATCAGCGCCCGCCGACATGAGGATGGCCAGATCGAATTCTCGTTGATTCCAACAGACGCGGACCGATTCCTACCGAAGGGAAGGTTCTTCCCGGTCGAAAGCAGTGGCGGCTGGCTCAGAAGCACGTTGATCGATCTGGACGGATAATCGACCATGCGAACGAGTCAGACTGACCAGAGGGCGCTGTCGACGGAGCACAGACGTTGAAGCACGCGACGGTTCTTCTTGTCTTGATCTCGCTCATTGCCTCCGGGCTACTTGCCGCGTGCAGCGATGACGGCGCAGCGGATTGTCCAGCGGGACTCGAACCGTTCACGGAATTCAACGTCTACTTTGGCCAGGAGAAAGGCGACGGCGCCGCCGTCAGCGCTGCCGAATGGTCCGACTTCCTCGCCGACGTCGTGACGCCACAGTTTCCGAACGGACTCACAGTCTTCGACGCTCAAGGCCAATGGCTCGATATCGAGGAAGAACGGCTCTACCGTGAAGGCACGAAGATCCTGAATGTGCTTGTTCCCGTGGCGATGACGTCGGAGGCCAAGCAATCGCTCGACGAAATTGCAGAAATCTACGTTGATCGGTTCGATCAGCAGGTTGTGTTCAAGACCTCGATCCCAGCTTGCGCCGGATTCTGATCAGTTTGCGCAAACTCGCTGTTGTTGACCAACTGGAAACTCGCCGATCAAGTGATTCAGCGATGCTGAATCTGCGTCGAACCCAATATCCTGTCCAAAACAAACAGACAGAGCAAAGAGGAGCCGCCGATGACCACTGAGACCAAGCCTGCCAGCGACAATGGCTACCGGGTCGTCGGAACACGCCCGATCCGACCCGACGGCGTTGACAAAGTCACCGGACGTGCCCGCTACGGCGCCGACATCAACCTGCCCGGTATGCTCCACGGTCGACTGTTGCGTTCACCTCATGCGCACGCGCGCATCCTCAACATCGACACCTCACGTGCCGAGGCGCTCGACGGCGTCAAGTGCGTCGTCACCCATGACAATCTGCCCGGCGCGACCGATGAGTACGTTGACCTGGGTGAATCTGTGGCGCCGTACAAGTGGGTCCTGCAGAATGTCCTCGCCTCAGACAAGGCGCTGTATCAGGGACACGCCGTCGCCGCTGTCTGCGCGACCGACCCGCACATCGCCGAGGACGCGCTGTCGCTGATCGAGGTTGAGTATGAAGTGCTGCCGCCGGTCCTCTCGGTCCACGACGCCATGGCCGAAGGCGCGCCGATCTTGCACGAGGGCATGAAGACGGTCGAGATGGTCGCCCGATTCGTCCCCGGCGAGGGTCGTGGCGAACGCGAGTCGAATATCGCCTCGCAGTTGGAGTTTGAGAAGGGCGACCCGGCCAAGGGATTCGAAGAGGCCGACATCATCGTCGAGGGCGAATTCGAGACCTCCGCGGCGCACCAGGGCTACATCGAGCCGCAGAACGGCACGGCGCATTGGAACTCTGACGGAACTCTGACCGTTTGGGTCTCGACCCAGGGCCCGTTCGCGGTTCGTGCGACGGTCGCGAAGATGCTCGACATCCCGCTGGCTCGGGTCAAAGTGATCCCGATGGAGATCGGCGGCGGATTCGGTGGCAAGCTGCCCGCTTACATGGAGCCGACCGCGGCCGTGATGTCGAAGATCACCGGACGCCCGGTCAAGATGTACATGAACCGCGAAGAGGTGCTGATTGGCACCGGCCCGACGTCAGCGACGTACGTCCGCTGCCGGATCGGGGCCAAGAATGACGGCACCATCGTCGCAGCAGACGCCACGCTGGCCTACGAGGCTGGGGGCTTCCCCGGCTCGCCCGTCGGCGCCGGCGCGACTTGTATGTTCTCGTCGTATGACATCGAGCACATCTATATCAACGCGCTTGACGTGGTCACCAACAAGCCCAAGTGCCAGGCCTATCGAGCGCCCGGCTCACCGCAGGGCACCTTCGCTGTCGAGTCGTTGATCGACCAGCTCGCAGAGCGACTCGAGCGCGATCCGATGAAACTCCGCGCGCAGAATGCCGCCCACGAAGGCACCCGCCGAGCGGACGGCGTCGCCATGCCGAAGATTGGCGCTGAAGAGACCATGCAGGCGGCGATGGACTCGCCGCACTACCGCTCCGAACTCCATAGCGGTCAGGGCGTCGACGAAGACGGCCGCCTGCTCGGTCGCGGCGTCGCAATGGGCTTCTGGACCAACGCCGGCATGGAGTCCGCCGCCTACGCCGCCATCAACGAGGACGGCAGCGTCAACCTTTCGGTTGGCTCGGTCGACATCGGAGGTCAGCGCGCCGGTCTGGCGATGCAGTTCGCCGAGACGATGGGCATTGAATACGACCTCGTCCGACCACAGGTCGTTGACACCGACTCGATCGGTTTCACGCACGTCACCGGCGGATCGCGGGTTTCCTACGCGACGGGCATTGCGGTCCACGAGGCGGCGTTGGACGCGCGCCAGCAGATGGAAGCGCGCGCCGCGATGATCTGGGATGTCGACGCAGACTCTGTGTCCTACGAGAACGGCGCGATTGGCGGACCTGACGGCAAGCAGTTCACGTTCAAGGAGCTCTGCGCCAAGATGCCATCGACCGGCGGTCAGATTCAGGGCCAGGCCGACGTCCTGCCGACCAAGCCGGGACCTGCCTTCGGCTGCCACATCGTCGATGTCGCCGTCGACCAGGACACGGGCAAGGTCGACGTGCTGCGCTATTCCGCCGTCCAGGATGTCGGCACCGCCATTCACCCGTCGTACGTCGAGGGGCAGGTCCAGGGCGGCGTCGCGCAGGGAGCGGGCATGGCGCTGACCGAAGAGTACGTCTACTCACCTGAAGGTCGGATGACCAACGCCAGCCTGCTCGATTACCGCATGCCAACGGCGCTTGACTTACCCGAGATCGAGACCATCCTGGTCGAGGTGCCCAACCCGAGCCACCCCTACGGCGTCCGAGGCGTCGGCGAGGTGCCAATCGTGCCACCGCTGGCGGCAATCGCCAACGCGATCTACGACGCAACCGGCCTGCGAATGAACTCGCTTCCGATCAGCCCGACCAAGCTGCTGGATCGTCTGTTGGACGAGTAAGGACCGAGCCGGCGGACCGTTCTCTATCGTTTACAGCGGGCGTTCCGCTTAGACAAGAGGGAGTGAGTGTGCCTAAGATCAGCGTCATGGCACGGACGCAACCATGGCGCTGATCAACATCCAGCGATTTAGAGATGTCCTCGTGAGAACGCAGGTGGCCGCAGAGGCGCCAGCGCTTGAGGTGTCGGTCGGCCTCGAGCAAGAACTCGCCGAGTCATTGCAGGACTATCCAACCCTGAGCAGCTTTGAAGGCCTGCGCTCCGAGTTTGACCTCTTACGCGCAGAAATGCGGCAGCTCTTCGCCGAACAGGAAGCGCGGCATCAACAACAGCTCAACCGCCTTGCGGCGATCATGCTTGGCGGCGCAACGCTCATTGCTGCCGTAACGGGGATTCTGGTAGTCGTGTTTGGATAGCGACGAAGTCCTCGATAACGAACCTTGAGAAGATTTGACGACGCTAGGCCGCGTATTCTCTCGCCAGGTTGTCCAACAGATCGACCATCAGATGGGGCGCCGAGAGGAATGGGGAGTGATCGGTCTCCCACTCGACGACGTGATTGGCGCGACGAGCCAGGGTGCGTTGGCCTTCGGCCAGCAGCGCCTGATCCTCAGTGCAGACGACATATGTCGTCGTGATCTTCTTCCAGGCGGTTTCCCTGGGGGCGTCGAACGGAATTGCCGCCTCGTCGCGGACCAACTGCTGCAGCGCTTGTTCGTAATCCTCATCCGAGCATTGGTGGTAGAAGATTTCGCGGATCTTGTCCGCTTGTACCGTCGTCGATCCATCATCCCCAGCCTGCAACGCCCCGCCCAATACTGGGTTAACGAAGTTGTCGGGTATCGAGCCGTCCGTGTCGGGCATGATCGCAGTCAGGTAGACGAGGTGCTTGACGCTCTCGTTGCCCAGCGGCGCCGTCGTAATTGCGACACCTCCGAACGAGTGACCGAGCAGCACGACCGGCCCTTCGACTTGATCAAGCGCCGCACGCACGATCGCTTCGTTCTCGGCCGAGTCGGTGACGCCGCGCAGCGTTCCACTTGGCTCATGCATGCGCCGCCGCTCGACTGCGACCACCGGTACTCCGCGAACCTCAAGGCCGGCGACGACCTGGTCGAAGCACCACGGACCGTGCCAGGCGCCATGTACCAACACGACAGTCGCCGGAGTTGTTGCCGTTGTCATGATCGCTACTCCACTGTTCGATTGCTCAGGTCGGTTATTCGGGAAACCGTTCGGTAGTTTCTGGTTCAAATTGAACGCCGAAGCTGTTCAACGCCATCGAAACGATGTGATACTGACCCACCGCAAAGACAACATCCATCAATTGCTTGGTGGAGTAGCGTTCCGCGAGCGCGTTCCAGGTCTCATCGGAGATAAACGCGTCATCGTGTAGCTCGTCAGCCGCACGCAACAGAGTGGAGTCGAAGTCGTCCCAGCCATCGGCATCCGGCCCGACGGTCACCCGCTTGATCTCGTCGTCGGACAATCCGACCGACTTGCCGAATCGGGAGTGCTGGCCAAACTCGTACTCCGACTGGCAGTTCCAACCGGTGCGCAGGATCAGCAACTCGCGCTCGCGCTGAGGCAGCGACGTATCACGCATCACATGCTGCGTGAACGACTGACGCGCTCGGGCCAGCTCAGGGTACTGAGCAATGGTGCGTTGGACGTTCAGCGGTGAGCGCCCAACCGCGGCAGCAGCGAGCACTTCACGCTGTTCCTCTGTCGCGTCCTGATCCAATACGGGGTCAATTCGGGGGTGGGAAAGTCGCATGTGTCACCTGCCGTGAGCAGTACGTTCTTGCGCACGTTCGCGCGCAGGGTAGTGGAGTGGTCGGAGCGGCCGGATTTGAACCGGCGACCTCTTGACCCCCAGTCAAGTGCGCTACCAAGCTGCGCCACGCTCCGACGCGGCTCATCGTATCACCCAGCCGGCCCGCTGCCGGAGTGCGAGGCGAAACGCTCACCGTTTGCTATAGAGCACGAGTGTTCTATCTTGATGATATAGTCCAGTCATGGCACTCGATCGACTTCGCTTCCACAACATCCTTGTCCGTCAAATGGACGCTCCGTCGGAGACTGCGACCGATTGGCAGAAATGATCGACGAGGGCATCACAGACACCACGGGCGGGCTCGCAACCCGCCAGGACCTGAACTTTGGTCTGGAACAGCTACGGCTTGAGCTGCTCACAGAGATGCAGATTCGTTTCAACTCCCACCTGCGCTGGATCATGACAATGTGGGGTTCCACGATCGCCGCGATTGTCGCTCTCGCGGTTGCAATCATCCTGCGCGGTAGTTGATCACTTCTGTTCTGGCCGCTTGAGCATCATCCCGGCTCGCCGACACTTGACGACCAACTCCCCGCGCTGATTGATCCCGCGGTGCTCGAACGTGACCACGCCGCGATCCGGCTTGCTGCGTGACTCCCGACGATCGATCACTTCTGTTTCACACGTGATCGTGTCTCCGATGAAGACCGGATTCGGGAACGTCGTCTCGTCGAAGCCGAGGTTGCCCAAGGTGGTTCCAAGGGTCGTGTCGGCGACGCTGAGGCCCACTGCGAGCCCCATCGTGAAGATGCTGTTGACGATCCGTTGACCGTGCTGTGTGCCAGCCGAAAACTCCGCATCGAGATGCAGCGGCTGCGAGTTGTGGGTGAGTGCCGTGAAGAGCAGATTGTCTGTCTCGGTCACCGTGCGTGAGGGCTCGTGACGAATCACGAGCCCTGGTTCCAGTTCCTCAAACCATTTGCCGGCCACGATGGGCCTCCCAACTAGGCCGCCCAACTAGGCCGCCCAACAGATTAGACGAAGCGGGCCATGTCGTCGGCGGCGTATTGTGCGACGGCGCGGTCGGCGCTGGCTGTCTCGCTCAGACGCTCCAGGAGATCCGAGAGCTGCGACGCCGGGATCGCGCAGGTCATCTCGGCGTTTGGCATTTGTGTACGCACACGCGACAGCTGACAGCCCACCGACGCCGCCATCTCGCCCGCCTTGGCGATGGCGATGATGTGGCACTGCGGCTTGCCTTCGATTCGCATTGCGGGGAAGGCGTCGTGCAGCACCATCAACTGACGGCCGGTGATTCGGACCAGGACCACATCCGGGTCGGTCGGCGAGTCGCCGAGCGGTCCGTAGACGACCTCTTCCGGCTTCTCCTCGACGACGGGAATTCCCATCGCTGCCTCTGGCGTGACCCAGCCGGACTCTAACAAGGCGCTCACGTCGCCGTTTTCGAGCACGTCGCCAAGTCCAAGGAATCCGTGCGTGACTGAGCCGACCGAGCAGTTGGCGTGATCTGCCGCGACAGTCGAGAATGTGCGATCCGCGGCTTTCATCCAGAACACGCAACCCGCGGGCACTCGCCCGGTGCGACCGTCATCAGCGGGCCCGGGCATGGGCTCGTCGAACCCGGCTACGCCGGACGCTGAGTCGTGAAATGTGATCGCCAGCGGCTTGTTGGCCAGACCCAGCGCACCCTGCAACTGCTCCGAGAGTTCGTTCCAGTCAGTCATTCGTGCCTGCCTTCTGTTGCCTGATTGGCTGCTGCGCTGTCGCCATGTGTTTGATAGGCGGCCGCTGCCGAGGCCGGCGAGCGGAACGCTCCGCGCAGTGTCGGCATGATGCTACGCCAGTGCTGCGAGACCAGCAATGCGGTCAGTCCGAGATAGATCACCCCGAATATGACACGCGGTGTGTTGTTGTCCTGGAAAAAGAACTGAGTCAGCAATTGTGCCAGGAATAGTCCGAGCAGCGCGAATCCAGCCCTCGCCGTCAGGCGGCGGTCAATGATCAGCATCACACCAAACGCCGATTGCGCCGCCGTGATGAAGACCTCTGCACGCTGGAGCGAACTCGATTCCAGCCCGGTGATCGCCCCGCCAGCGGCCATGTAGGCAATTGGAATCGAACCGATCAGCAGGGTCCATTGGTTGACCTTGCTCGAAACGAGCATGTTGATGCCGAGCCCGGAAGACCCGCGCCAGACCAGGTACAACGCTGCGAAGAACTCGGGCGATTCCGACGCCAGCGGCGCGATCCATTGGATGACAAAAAACTCGCCGATGCCCAGGTCCTGGCCAATCTGTTCCAGACCATGGACGAACGGTTCGGCGCACATCGCTATGACGATCGCGGAATAGCCGATCAGAAACGCCACAACCGCGCGACGACGCCAGGTCGGCAGGCTGCCGATCGTAGCTGCCGGACCTTCCAGTTCAGGCTCCTCAACCGGCGACCGGGTCAAGCGCAGGATGTACCAGAAAAACAACAGCCCGAGGATAATGGTGTCTTCAATCGCAATGCGGCCCTTGGCCACGATGATGAATGAGTACAACGTCGCCACCGCCAGGATGCCGATTTCGAGGCCGATTCCGCCTGGCAGATTGAGCAGCGGCTCAGCCGGATCTGAAGGACGGCGCCGTAGTGCTCGCCAGGTGTTTCGGGCGGCCGACGCGACGAGATTGCGAGGACCGCCTGTCTTCCAGGCGAACAGGAAAATCACGGTTGCCCAACCGACGCCCAAGAGCAATCGATTGGCGCCGGTCATATTGGCCAGGGCCAACTCGTCCTTGCCGGGAATCCCTTTGCCCGCTTCCCAGGCGAGAAGCAGGTCAATGGCGTACTCGGGCAGGACCGCGATGAACGCAACCACGGCGACAGAAAGCGCAGCCGGAATGTCGTGTTGCGCAGCTTCGGCGCCGGTCGAGATCAGAAACGCCGCGGAGAGAATGCCAAGTCCGAAGATCGCAATCTCGACCTCGGTCCCCGCATGAATCCCGCCCAGACGAAAGATCAACGCCGGCAGCCCAATCAGGGCCGCGCCGATCAGCAGGGTCCATGAAGATCGCAAGTTTGGTCGGATATGCACCAAGTCAGCCTACCCAGCGACGGCTCAATGGTCAGTGCGGAGACGACGGAGTTCAAGGCGACGTGACAACGTCTAGCCGCTCGATCTGGGTCCGTAGCTGACCCATCAGGACGAGCCACATGGCCGCATCATCTTTCGCAACTTCGCTGCGTACGTCATGCGTATAGACATTGCGGACACCAGCCGTCACTCCCAGCATCAGGTATCGCAAGGATGCATGCAGGTTCTGCTCCTGGCGAGTCTCGCGGTCATTGAAGGCCAAGAACGGATTCCTATCTGCGAGCACTGCTTGTACCAGTCGTTGCCCGTCAAGGTCCTCTTGACCGCTGCGCTCACGGATCTCGTTAAGCAGGTCCTGAGCTTCGTGGCGGATCGCTTCGCGATAGAAACCGTTCACAAACAGCGAAACGGCGTTTGCACTGATCCGCTGCTGAGAGATATCGAACCTTACCTCAGAATCTGCGCTCATTCCGAAACCAGTTGCTGAACTAGTTCTCGAACAGCGTCGACGCCCGCCGCTCTCAACCGCACGATCTTGCGATCGCTGCCCCGCACTCCCATGACCACCCACTCAGGACTGGATTGCATAGTCTCCGAAAAGCGCGTCTCATCGAGAAGGCAATGCTGTTCGACCGCGCGTCGAACATCGTCGATCTCAGTGTCCAATGCGACGGCAGTCCGAACACCCAGCAGCAGCACGGCGATGTCGCGGATCGGCGTGGGTCTGTCTGTCAGGAGTCGATCCGGATTCACCTGAATGATCGGTTCAGCCTGCTCGACGGTACACAACAACGGAACCTGTTCGGCCCTGATCCCGAGATAGAAGGAAATAGCGTCGGTGCGAAGGTCCGGGGTGGGATACAAATCGTCCTGTTCGACGATTTCGTATGAGTCGTCAGAAGTGTCAGCTTCTACAACACTTGCGACCGGCGTTCCCAATTCCCCGTCGCGAAGCATCGCCTCAAGCACCAGCACAAATGCGGACTGCCTCGTGTCGCTGTCAACCACCTCGTCCAATTCCGCAGTGGCTAACCACGCCTCGCGCACGACCCCAGCCATCGTGGTTCCCGTCTCGGTCTTCGGCAGAATTGGGTCGTGCGTCTCAGTTGCCATCGATTTCTCCTAACGGCACAAGTGTACTAGGTTGCAGCCAGTTTCACCAACACGTCCGACAACACGTCCTCCCATGCGGATTCCACCAACCGGCCTGACGGTGTGTAGCGCAACTGGTTGGAGCCGATTTGAACTTGCCTGGGGACGTTGAGGCGTCTCTGGGTTGGTGTGAACATGATCCCTGACGCGAGCCTCACAACGACGCCGTCGCCCTCCGACTGGATCGACTCTGCTCCGATCCTTGACGCGAGCACCTTGAGTTTCACTGCCCCGAGCAGATTCGACGCCGGCAGCGGCAATGGTCCGAACCGATCATCCAACTCCTGGGCGAAGTCTGCGACTTCGTCCGGCGACTCGGCGGCGGCCAGACGTTGATACAGCGTCATCCGCAAGCCGATCTCTTCGACGTACGTCTCGGGCAGGAACCTGGGCAGTGCGAGATCGACATGGACCCTGGTCCCCTGCCGACGCCGTACCCGCTTCTTGCCGGAGCGCTTGGCTTGGGCCCGCTCAACGGCCTCGGATAATAGCTGTGTGAAGAGCGTGAACCCGACGGCGCCGATGTGGCCCGACTGCTGTGCGCCCAGCAGATTGCCCGCGCCGCGGATCTCGAGGTCCTTGAGCGCAATCTGGAATCCCGCGCCGAGGTCGTCCGCCTCCATGATCGTGGCCAGACGCCGTTGCGCGACCTCCGACAGTGACCGGTACGGCTCGGTCATCAGGTAGGCGAAGGCGCGCACGCTGGACCGTCCGACGCGACCTCGCAGCTGATACATCTGCGCCAGACCGAGCCGCTCGGCTCGGTCGAGGATGATCGTGTTGACTCGCGGAATGTCGACGCCCGATTCGATGATCGTCGAGCAGACCAGCACATCGACTTCGCCGTGTGTGAATCGCTCCATGTGATCGCGCAGGACATTGGATGGCATCTGACCATGCGCCACCAGGAAACTCGCCTCCGGAACCAATCGGCCCAGCTCAAACGCTTCTCGATCGATCGAACGCACCTCATTGTGTAGGACGTAGACCTGACCTTCGCGATCAAGTTCTCGCAGAATCGCTTCTCTGATCACGCTGTCATCGCGCTCCATCACGTAGGTGCTGATCGGCAGGCGCTCCTCGGGCGGCGTCGCGATGGTCGACATGTCGCGAATGCCGGTCACCGCCTGATGCAATGAACGCGGAATCGGCGTCGCCGACAGGGTGAGGACATCCACTTCCCGGCGTAGCTTCTTGAGCCGCTCTTTGTGTTCGACCCCGAAGCGCTGCTCCTCATCGATCACGAGCAAGCCAAGGCTCTTGAATCCAATGTCCTGCTGTAGCAATCGATGCGTGCCGATCACGATGTCGGTCGAGCCGGCCTTGAGCTCTGCCACGGTGACCTGTTGCTCGGATCCCGTGCGCAGCCGTGACAGGAGGCCGACCCGCACCTGCATCGCCGCCAGTCGCTGACGGAAGGTTTCGTAGTGCTGCTGGGCGAGCACCGTCGTGGGCACCAGCACGGCAACCTGATAACCAGACATGACGGCCTTGAACGCCGCCCGGATTGCGACCTCCGTCTTGCCGTAGCCGACATCGCCGACGATCAACCGATCCATCGGCTTGGCGGCTTCCTGATCGCTCCTCACTTCCTCGATGGCGCGGTGCTGGTCGGGCGTTTCGACGTATGGGAACGAGGCTTCGAGCTCGATCTGCCAAGGCGTATCGGGATCGATGGCGATGCCGGGCTCGGTCTCGCGCGCGGCGTGGATCTCAAGCAGATCGTCGGCGATCTCCGCGACGGCGCCGCGCACCTTGGCCTTCGCGCGCTGCCACGCGCCGCCTCCGAGGCGGGTCAGCGAGGGCGGCGCGTCCGACGGTCCGACGTAGGGCTGTACACGATCGAGCTTGTCCGTCGGGACGAGGAGTCGATCACCCTTGGCGAAGCGGATATCGAGATACTCGCCCTCGCGACCGCCGATTCGCTCATGCACGACGCCCTGGAATCTGCCGATCCCGCTATCCACGTGAACGACGAAGTCACCGGGCTTGAGCGTCTCCAGCAGGTGAGGATCAGCTGAAGGAGCGGTCCTCATCTTCAACGGCCGGCGCTGGCGTTGACGTTCAAAGCCGAAGATTTCGGTGTCGCTGATCAGCGTGGCCAGGCGCTCTCCTGAGACCGGGTCGTCGAGCCGCCAGCCCTCGGCGATGGCCGCGCGTCCGACCGAAATGACGTTGGGCTGCGGCGGCGCCTCAGCTTCGAGCGTGGCCAGCGGCAATCCCAGATCGGCCATCAACTCCGAGAGCCGGGCGGCCTGCAGTGACACCAGCACTCGCGCGCCCGAATGGGCGTTCTCGCGCAGCGATTCAAACAGTTGGGCCAACTTGCCAGCGAGCCGCTCTGCCGGACGGAAGGGCAGTCGTTGCTCGCCGCCGGCGAGCCGGGAGATTGTTCGGACGGTCCCAGCAGGGTCGGACAACCGCCTGGCGATCTCGGCCTCCGTCAGCCAAGGATGTGGCAGACCTCGAGGAATCCGGCCGCCGCGTTCAAGCTCAGCTTTCGCGTGTTCCGCCCGCTCGTCGCGGTCCTGTGACCGCGCCGCGATGTCGTGCGGCTCGTCAATCAGGATGAGCGCTTCGTTGGACAGGTGATCGAAGATCGTGCCGGGCGCCAGGAATTGTGTCCAGAAGTCTGGCCGCGACGTAGAACTTCCGCTTCGCAGGTGCTCAAGATCGAGAGCCAGCACGGCGGATTCGACGTTCGGCTCTTCGTCCTGGGTCGAACAATCTTCGCCGGCGCCGCGCTCGGCCGATTCCAGAAGCTGCTCGACCAGTGGACGAGACTCATCGCCCAGACTCCACTCTCGCGCCGGGCGGAGCGAGATCTGCTCGACCGAATCCGTCGAGCGCTGAGTGAAGGGATCGAAGCGTCGGATCGACTCCACCTCGTCGCCGAATAGTTCGACTCGCACCGGCATCTCCTCGGCGGGAGGCCAGAAGTCGAGGATGCCGCCTCGGACGGCAAACATGGCCGGCTCGACGACGATCCGGTGACGTGCGTAACCGTGCGCGTCCAGCGTGCGCATGAGACCGTCGAGCCGCAACTCGGATCCTTGCCGAATGGCGATCGCCGCGCTGACGGTCGACAGGGTGCGTTGAGCTGCCGCGTCGATGTCCGCGACGATGATCGGTGAACCGCAACGGAGTGCCTCGATCGTCGCGAGTCTCGCCTCGACGACGTCCGGCGCAGGGCTCTGACGCTCATAGGGGGCCGTCTCGCGGACCGGGAAGGCACGCAGCCTCTCGCGGTGCTCTGTCCGCAGCCAGAGCGGGAGTGCGTCTGCCAGATCCGCGGCGGTGGCCGGCGTCGGCGTCAGGATCAGGACGGGTCCGCGATGACGGGCAGCGAGCTCCGCCAGGACGGCGGGTTTGGCGGCGTCGGGAGCGCCGAGGGACGCGTGCTCGTCAAAGTACTCGACCGCGCGGAGCACGGCGTCGCCCAACCCAGCGAGGAGACCCGGCGGGGTGTCGTGTGGTGTGTCGTGCGGGTCGGTTGCGCTCACGCGCGCGATCTCCGTCCGCTGACGTCTGCTCTCAGCCTACGACAGCGGGTACGCCCGCGGTCAACTCAGATTGGTTTGGAACGCTCTGAACGACTCCGATCCCCGCTTCCCCCCTCACGGAGACCTTTGCATGAGTCCTCTTCGCCCCCCTTGCGGGGGAGATGCCGCAGGCAGAGGGGGGCTCCCCATCTCAAGGCCTATCTGGTCGCTGTGGGAGGACCCCCCCCTCTGTCACTCCGTGACCTCTCCCCCCGCAAGGGGGGGAGAGGGGATTTGTGAGTTTTGCAAAGGTCTCCTCGCGGGGGAAGCTGCCGAAGGCTGAAGGGGGGACGGATCGGCCACCGACGGGAGCCATTAGGAGGGTTCCTAGCTCTGGCCAGTCGGGACGAGCCGGTGCGGGCCGATGAACCCGATGTGGATGTGGCCAGTGCGGCCCTTGGCGTCGTCGTGGAAGTAAAGCCGAGGAATGTGCTGACCGCCACCCTCTGAAATCTTGAGGTGCGCTTCCATGTGCTTGTAGCCGGTGGGCTCGACCTCGGTGCTGATCAGGAACCGGCGTTGACGCCACAGTCGGCCGTCCTTCTTCACAGTGTCCGATTCGCTCATCGCCAGCTTCTGCGGTGACGCATTCCAGGTATCCGGATGATTGCTGTGCTCGCACCACTCCCAGAATCCGCCGGTGAAATGCTCTCCCTCTTCGGCGTACGCCTGCAGCGCTTGCAGGCCGCGCAGGATCTCGCGGGCCCAATCAGCCGACTTTTCATCTGACTCAAGCGCATCAATCTCTTTCAAGGCGGCATCGGGAATCTGCACCCGATCGTATTGCTCGCGGGCGATCTCAATCACGCCTTCAATCGTGAGTTCGGGCTCATCTTGTTCATCGGACTCAACCAAGTCAGTCGGTACTGAAGTCCGTTCGCGCAACACCGCCTCGTAACTGGAACTCTTCGCTCGCAGTTTGTGGTTCTCTTCCTGCGCCGCGGACAGGGCACGATCCAACTCCTTGATTCTTGCGTTGGCCGCCTGGGACTCCTCGATCAGGTGGTCTCGCTCGGCCGTGTGCGCCTCATTGTTCTGCTGAATCCTTGCGTCGCGTTCGTCGAGCTTCTGCTGCATCTCGGCGATGGCCGAGCGCTGCTCTTCGATGACTTCTTGGACCCGGCTCAACTGTTGTTGTAGCGCGTCTACACGCTCCGTATCTGCGGACGTCGAGGGTTTCTCAACGAACGCTAGCATCCGTTCCCGAATGGACGCTAGTGAATCGGCCGCTGCATGAGCATCCGCGCGGATGGTATCGTCGTCGGTTTCGTCCAAATAGTCGACTAGTCGCTGTGCGGACGGATACAACGTCCAGGCTATGAAGCAGGCCGCGAACGACTCGAGCGCGTCTGCGCTGCGTTGGCTATTGCGTCTCGACATGATTCGCTTTGCTTTCCGCCTCAATAGCGTTGTTCGCAACATTTCTGTTGTACATATTCATCGCCGATTCCACGCCATGCTCAAGCATATGCACGACCGCCTCAGCCGCGCGCACTTCCGCCTCATGTATCAATCGTCGTTCGGCCGGCCCCGGATCGCTGAGCAACCAGGCCGCTACATCGTCCGGGTGACGCGACGGCTGTCCATCGACGAGTGGACGCCCCACGCCAATCCGCACGCGAGGAAAATCGAGCTCACCGATTACCGACTTGATCGATCGCATACCGCGCTGTCCGGCGTCGGAGCCCGAAGGTCGGATGCGAATCCGGCCTGATTCAATGTCCAACTCGTCAACCAGCAAAATCAGGTCCGACGGGTCCGCCCGATACTTGTCCAGCAACGCCTGCACCGCCTTGCCGGACTCGTTCATGAAGGTGCGCGGCAACGCCACCGCCACCGGCCCAAACGCAGTCGTCCCCTGCGAAACCCGATAGCGAGGCTCGCGCTCGGGCTGTGGAAGTTTCAGCATCCTGCGGGCATGCTCGGCCGCGCGAATGCCGGCGTTATGTCGGTTCTGGGAATATCCCGGTCCAGGGTTGCCCAGCCCGACGATCAGGCGGGCATCAGTGAGCGGCTGCAGTCCGCGTCCTCGGAACTTGGGGAGTCGAGCCATGCGCTCAGTGTTGCACGGTGTTGGTGGATCGTGGGCTACGGCGTTCCAAAATGCTCCCCCTTTGGGGGAGCTGTCCCGAAGGGACTGAGGGGGCTTTCCCATGAGTGACGCGATACGGGCGGCCCCCTCAGCCGCTGCGCGGCAGCTCCCCCAAGGGGGGGAGCCGTTCGACTAAGCCTCGACGGCGTACTTCTCGCCGAGCGCAGTTTCCCAGCGCAGATAGTGCTGCATCTCTCCGTAGCTTCGTTGGGGGCCGAAGCTGAGAATGTCGTTGGGCGGCGACAGCACACCGGTCAAACCCAATTCAATCGTGAGCCCGGCCGCTCGATAGCCTGCCATACCTCCAGCAACGACGCTGACCAGCGACCGACCCCGTTCCCTGAGCGTCTGCGCAGCCAGCAGGGATTGCGACCCGTCTTCGCAAATCGCCGTGATTGGCATCGTCTCATCAGGCGCCAACTCGCTGATGTCTCGCTCTAGCCACGCCCTCGGCGCCCAGCGAGCTCCCGGTGGATGGCCCTGCGCGAACTCCTGGCTCGTCCCGACGTGAATCAGTACCGCGTCCGGCGAATCGAAGATTTCAGTCGGCTCGATCTGATTGACGCTCTCGCGAGCACTGGCGAGCAGGCCCGGCTCTGTTATGCGGATGCCCGATTCCAGCGAACGACCAGCGTCCGTCCACGCCGATGTGCCACCGACGAGCGCGTAGATGTGACGATGTCCCATCTGCCGGTACCACGACGCGGTCAGGGTGGCGCGCGCCAGGCCGTCGCAGGCGAAGACAATGGGCGCGTGATGGACCACGGCCACATCATCGCTGCGCTGGACCGCCTGACCGCCCGCGAACCAGCGGAAACCGGGAATGTGTCCGGCCTCGTGCTCGGCGTCGGTACGCACGTCGATGAAGTAGACGCTCTCGCTCCGGCGGCGTTCGAGCAGCCTGTCGAGATCGTCAACGCCGATTAGTTGCACGCCGTCTTCCTCAGCGCATTGACGCGCGTATTGCTCGGCGGCGGCTTGCCCCTCAGGTGTGACCGAAGGCAGTGCGTCTCGATCGGCGCCGAACTCCAAGTCGTGCCCTGCTAGCATCCAGCCCGCCGTCCCATTCTTGAGACCGACGACATCGCGCTCCAGCGCCATTCGCTGGAGGACGCGAGTGCCAATGATGCTGCGCGTGCGACCGGCGCAGTTGACCACAACCGTCGCATCGGGCGGCGCATGGTCCAGGATGTCGGTGATACGAAAAGCCAGTTCGCCGCCGGGCACACTGCGTCCGCCGGGAATGCAGGCGCGCCGATATTCGTCGGGCGTCCGCGTGTCGAGGATGACCAGTTCATCACCGCGCTCGATGCGCGCATGCAGGTCGTCGGCGTCAATCTCGGGGACGTGATGCACCACCTCAACCCGCTCGCCAAAGTCCTTGCTGGGCACATTGACGCCCCACTCGGTGGGCAGGTCAAGAAACGCCCAACGGTTGACGCCACCGGTCAGCGTCGAGACATCGGTGTAGCCCATCTGCTCGACAGTCGCAGCGGCAAAGTGGACGCGCTGCTCATCGTCGTCGCAGAGGACAATCGGCGTGTCAAGATGCGGCACGGCAGCAGGAAGCTCAAACTCCAGCATCCGCCGAGGGATCAAGCTGGAGCTCGGGATATGGCTGGCGTTGTACTCGGGAGCGTCGCGAACGTCGATCAGGGCGATCAGGGCGTCCTCGGAGAGTCGTTGTTGGAGGTCGTGTGGGGTGATTGGGGTTGGCATAGTATCGAAGAGGGTAGTCGAGGTCTGGTCGGACTAGAATTCACTGAAATGACGATGCGCTACAGCGACGAAGAGTTGCGCGACCGCTTGCACGGCGGAGAGGACAGTGGGTGGGAATTCAAGGAGGTGAAATTCCGCGGCAAGAAACCAGCGGGATCGCAGCGAGCCCAGTGGGCGGATGAGATTGTAGCGTTCGCGAACGGCTCCGGTGGCGTGATGCTGCTCGGCGTGTCCGACCTCGGGGAAGTTGCGGGCCTGAGCCGTGAACAGATGGATGCCGTCGAACGCATGGTCGTTGAGATCTGTCGCGACACGGTCTCGCCAGCGGTTCGCGCGTCGGTGTACAAGGTGAAGCTGGATGGACAATGGTTGGTCCTGGTTGAGGTGCCTGAGGGGGACGGGCTGTATGAACGTGACGGCCGAAGCTACGTGAGAGTTGGCAGCGCCAAGCAACTGATGTCGTCAGACGAGCGAATGAGGCTCGCGCTGCGTCGTGGTCAGGCGCAACGTCGCAGTTTCGATGAGACGACGGTCAGGGATACCGGCTTTGGCGCGTTCTCGGAGCGTCTCTGGAAGCCACTGCTGAGCGCCGAGAATCTCAGCAATCCGCATGTCGGCCTGGAAAAGCTTGGGCTATTGGCCGCCAACGACCACGACGTGCTCTGCGCCACGGTGGCAGGCGTTCTGTTCTGTACCGAGGCGCCAGAGGAGCACCTACCGCAGGCAGCGATCATGGCAGTGCGATATCGAGGCCTCGATGAAGCGTCGGGGCAGATCGATGCACAAGTCATCGGTGGACCTGTCGATCTGCAGATCAGGCATGCACTGGCATTCGCCGTGCGCAATATGCGCGTGGCTGCCCGAAAAGATCCCGCCCGTGAAGACTTGCCAGAGTACAGCGTACGCGCGATCTTCGAAGCCCTCGTCAATGCCATAGCACACCGCGACTACACAATCCGTGGCGGCAGGATTCGCTTGAGGATCTTCTCTGATCGCCTGGAAATCCGATCGCCCGGCGCGCTGCCGAATAGTCTCACGATCGAAAGCATGTCCGAGCGTCAGGCGACACGCAATGAAGTGGTGACCTCGTTGCTGAGTCGAATCTCCGCAGGGGACATCGAGGCTGCCGGAGGGCGGCGGTACTTCATGGAGCGGCGCGGCGACGGGATGCCCATCATCAAGAGTGAAACGATAGCGCTGACTGGTCGAATGCCTGAATATCGCCTGATTGATGACTCAGAACTGTGCGTGACACTTCCCGCGGCTGAGCTTCAGTCCGGCCCGGCCAGTGTCGTGATAACGGTCCGTACGGAAGGGACGCCCTTCGCTGGAGCAACGGTGCTGGCACTGTTTCCAAACAACACGTGGAAATCGGCAAGCACAAACGAACTCGGAGAGGCGCAGCTCGACCTGCATACAGTCAACTTACCGATGACTGTGTTTTTCGCTGGGCCGAGATTCGCTGGTCACGTGGAACGCGAGTGGCTGCCTTCTGAGCGTTCATTGGCGATCGAGCTGACGCCGTTGGTTGACGGCGGTTCCGTGGTGATTGCAGAGTCTACCGGTCACATTCCAGGTCTGCGCGGTCGGCTCAATCCAATCCTCGACACGCTTCAGCGCTCCTACCTTTACGCATCGAACATTACGATCGATGGCGGTGAGCAACAGCCAGTCACGTTCGCGCCAGGGGTCGACGAACTGCATCTGATGGACGCTGATGGTACCGGTAGGCTCGTGCGAATCATCGCGATCAGCGGTCGCTCCTCGCTACTGGAATATAGGGACGTGGGCTCCGTCTAGATCTCAAGGCGACTAGACAGCCGCCAGCCCCGACGCCTTCCTCAGTGCGTTCGCCGCTCTCTCGAAGCTGGGGAAGGTGGGGATTCCTTCCTCTTGCAGGCGCAGGCGGGCGGTCAGGGCCGCCTCTTCTACGTGGCTGGGATGGAGGGCCGCCAGGAAGGGCTTGTCCGACTCGGTCATGAACTTCTTGAGCGAGCCGATCAGGCGGTCGAACTCCTCGGGTTTGTCCTGCCAGCGGCGGGCCATGAAGGTGGCTGAGAGTTCCATCCCGACGGCGTCGACGTTCTCGTCCTGGTTGAGGATGTCGAAGATCGTGTCGAGATGCTTTGGGTCCTGGCCGATCGTGCCGGCGGCGTCGAGCGGGTTGCGGTAGCTGCCGCCGATGATATTGAAGAACTCGCCGAGCTGGGCGTAGCTCTCGTCCGAGAGCGTCGGCACCTTCCAGCCTTCCTTCTCGAAGGCGTCGGTCAGCACGACCGACTGTCCGCCGGTCATGGCGATCAGGCCGAGCCGGTTGCCCTGCGTGCGCTTGGTCAGCAGGGTCGCCTTAATCACGTCGATCATCTCGTCGAGGTTGTGCACCGCGACCGCGCCGACCTGCTTGATCATCGCTTCCCAGATCACCTGGTCGCTGGCCAAGGACGCGGTGTGCGAACGGATTGCGCGTCCGCCGCCCTCGGTCTGGCCGCCCTTCCAGATCACGACGGGCTTCTTGGCCGCAACCTCGCGCAGGGTCTTGAACAGGCGTCGCCCGTCGCGCGCGCCCTCGATGTACATGCCGATCACTTCGGTTTGAGGGTCGTCGGCGAGGTATTCGAGGTAGTCGGCGGCCTCGAGGATGATGCCGTTGCCGAAGCTGACCAGCGTCGAGCAGTAAAGACCGTGCGCCGCGCCGGTGAGCGAGAAATTCATCCCGTGCGTCCCGCTCTGCGAGACGAAGCCGATGTTGCCCTGGACGCCCTCGGGCTGGTCACGGTTGAATCGCACGCCGAGGCCGGGCACGTGCAGACCCATGCAGTTGGGCCCGATCAGCGCCAGCCCGGACGGATTGGCGATGTCGAAGATTTTCTGCTGGAGTTCAACGCCAAGATCTTCGCCGGTCTCGGCGAATCCAGATGTGAACAGCGTGACGCCGCCGACATCGGCTTCGACACAGCCTTGCACGATGAAGGGCGCGACGTGCCGAGGGACGGCGCAAACGGCGAAGTCCACCTTCTCGGGGATGTCCATCAGCGACTTGTAGTTGGTCACGCCCAACTCTTCAATGCCGGGGATTTCGTTCTCGTCGACCTGGACGCTGTAGAGCGGGCCGACGAACGGTTTGAGCGAGCGCAGCCATGTGTATCCGCTGGCCTGCTTGTCGCCGATGACGGCGACGACCTTGGGCGCGAGGGCGCGGGTCAGGCGTTCACGTGTGACGGCCATCGGATATCTCCTGCATCATTCAAACTACGGTGAAATTCCTGCTCCCCCTTGCAGGGGGAGCTGCCGAAGGCTGAGGGGGTCCCCGACGACTGTCGTGACATGTAAACCCGCCCTACAAATCGGAGGTGAGCAGAATGCGCGCGTCGACCGCAACCGCGCCGTCCGGTCGGGCGAAGACTGGATTGAGGTCAAGCTCGGCGACCTCGGGGTTCGCTTCCGCAAACTCCGAGAGTTGCAGCAGCATTGACTCGATTGCCTCGAGGTTGGCGGCGGGCTGTCCGCGGACGCCTTCGAGAATCGGGAAGCCCTGGATTTCGCGAATCATCTCTGAGGCGTCGCGAGGCTCCAGCGGGACGATGCGGAAGGCGACGTCCTTGAGCACCTCGACGAAGACGCCGCCGAGACCGAACATCAACACCGGGCCGAATTGCTGGTCCTGCGTGATTCCGAGGATGACCTCAGCGCCGGCCTCGGCCATCGGCTGGACCGAGAGTCCCTGCAGCGACGCGCCGGGAGCCGCCGTGGCAACCCGATCATGGATGGCGTCCCAGGCGGAGCGCAGGGCGGCCTCGTCGGCGATGCCCAACTCGACGCCGCCAACGTCGGTCTTGTGAGTAATCGTGTCGGAGACGACCTTGAGCGCGACCGGATAGCCGAGTTCGGCCGCGTGTGCGGCGGCTTCGTCGGCAGAGGTGGCGAGTCGAGTCTCGGTGACATTGAGGCCGGCGGCGGCCAGCAGTTGTTTGGCTTCAACCTCGGAAAGCAACGTGCGCTGTTCAGCGCGCGCGGCGGCGATGACGTCGTTTGGGACATCGGCGGTCATGGGCATCTCCGGCTGGTCGGCGTCTGGCGCCGATGTGGCGAATCGACCTCGGCAGTTTACACGCCGTCCGGTCGCAGACTGGACAGGAGATATTCTGTATACTCAGTTGCACAGTTGGGTAACTGTTGGAGAACTGCTGAGGAGTTGGGCCATGGCCGAGGGTGACCCGTTCGAGGGCTGGGTCGACATCGTCGAGGCGGCGAGGGAGCTGAACATCCACCCGCAGTCGATGCGCCGGCTGATCAAGCAAAACCGAGTCCCGGCCCGCCTCTACGGAGGCAAGTACCTGATCGAGCGAGATCAGCTGCTGATGTTCAAGTCGAATTATGACCCGAGGCCGGGTCGAAAGCGGTCGCCTCGGCTGTTGTAGGGCTGGGTTGGGGAACAACTTCTGCTTCATCGACGTTTCACTATCAGAGAGGACGAAAACGCACGTCCTGTCGTCGATGAAGGGGCCAAGTTGAAGTGCGACGCGCCATTACCTCCTTCCTAGGCGCGGCTGCGATTGGGACGTTGCTGGCACTCGTAACGGGATACGTCAGTACGCAAGCATCAAGCCAAACGAGGTTCGAGTCAGAGAGGTTGGGCATCGCCCCTCGTGCAGACGCAGCTCCCACGTTCACTGGTTTTTCGGTCACAGGTCTGACCAGCGGCCGTCTTGGCGAGGATGCAGCAATGAAGCATTGGTGCGGTCCCCTTGGCGTGGGTCGTTTTCATTGGACCATCACAGGAGGCGCGCTTCCTCTGGAGGTGACAATCGCCGGGCAACAGATCGATGTCGACGAGCACACCGTTGACATTCCTTGTCAACAGATGCGCCGGGAGTATCTGAGCGGTCCACAACCGGATGACTCGGTCGTAGATGTTGTGGCCAAGGTCGTAGACTCCGTTGGTTTGTCCGGATTCACATCTATTGCTATCGGATTCATCTCGGATGCTCCGCATCTTTCAGTTGAGGAAGTCAGAGTCTTCGCTGGTGTGCAGGATGCATTCTTCGACATCAAGCCTTGGCCATTTGATTATTCTCTATCGGACCCTGTCGAGCGGGTCGCACTTGTGCGATACCGAGAGGCAGGCACTCGCCTCTGGCAATATGCGATTCCCTTGCCAGACCCGCCGCAGAACTGGTGCAGCTATTGGTGCTTTTGGCCACATACCAGCGACCTGGAACAGAACAGAGAATATGAGTATCAAGCCGCGTGGATGTGGATGGAACATCCATGGGATTGGCGAGAGCAGCTTCCACTGGGCGAGGCCTGGTGGCGATCTTGGACTTCGCCCGATTCAATGCATTGGACCGAATCACAGTTCTTCCGAACGTTCGGAGTCGACCAGGTCGTGGTAAGAACTGAACAAGACAAAGTGATCGTAAGCTGGCGAGCCAGGGGTGGCGTCGTCCATACGTGGTTGACCTCACCGGATTGGCCAGGGGTCATTTGGGCCGACCCGGCCAACCCCTACCGGCGGCCCAAACCCACCTTGCGGCATGAAGCAAGTTGGACTTCAGCCGTATTCCGAGGATTGCCACCCGACACGACCTTCACGGTGACATTCAAACGGGCACTCCCGGACATGTTTGTTCAGGCGGCCGCCCAACAGTCCGTCGTTCGGACGACATCGAACGATGCTGCGTTGATTCCCCACGTGTTTGATCCTCGAAATGTGAAGGTCTCCTTCGTCCCCGATGGATTGCAAGTGGAGTGGAATGGCCAATTCCCCTACTGGTGGGTGGAAACGGACCTGTATGCCGACGACGCAAGACTAGCCAGTGCGCGATTGAGCTTCCGCCGAATCGCCACCCTGTCTATCTTGCCAACTGGCCCGATCACAGTGCAACGACAGGGAGTGCATTTCCGACATTCCGCTAGCCAAATGCAAAAGGTGCTCTATTTGAACTTGCGGCCAGGAGGCATATCGTCGGTTGAGGCCCGTTATCCGTTTGTCTGCATGGCATGGAAGATCAATCCGGTTTCATCGAATCCGGAGCATTATCTCGACACGTATTTCCATTCTGCAGGCCAGCAAGAGCAGGTGGGGATCACACCTATCACGTCGTTTTGGCTCTCCGCTGACGGCAACTGGCCGTATAGCAAATGCGTCCTGGGTGACGCCGTAGGTCCGTAGCCCACGCGAGCCAATCACGTAAGTCATGCGCTGGTCGAACGTAGACGCCGCACTGGGGTCGTCATAGTCGCCGACGAAGGCGCAACAACGAATGAGCCAGCTCTGTGCGCCTGCGATGCTCCCTCGATGATCTCCTCGACGACGTGGGGCTCCGCCAACGTCGTCACGTCTCCGACGTTTTCGGGTTCTCCCTCGGCGACCGTTCTCAGGATTCGGCGCATGATTTTGCCGCTTCGGGTTTTGGGTAGGCCTGCGACGAATTGGATCTTGTCGGGGCTGGTGATGGGGCTGATTTCGGCTCAGACTTATCTCGTGAAGTCAATGGCGATGTACCGGCCGATCAAGCAAAACCGAGTCCCGGCCCGCCTCTACGGCGGCAAGTACCTGATCGAGAGAGATCAGCTGCTGATGTTCAAGTCGAATTACGACCCTCGGCCGGGTCGGAAACGGTCGCCTCGGTTGTTGTAGGGGTCAGTTGGGAACTTCTCGCGTGGAAATTCCGTCTCTCAATTGAAGCAGCTGGGAGATCGTGGCTGCTCACAGATTGAAGAGGCGACCGCGTGCTTCGCGTTCTGTTCGTACTAGGCCTGCTCGCCATCGTCGGCGCGCTCTGGACGCCGAGGTCGTCGACCGCGCTTGCAGCGAGAACTGGTGATGTGACGCCGACTGCGCCGACGCGATTCGAAGACAATAGCCGCTGTGCCTTGGGTTCGCAGTGGCGATACATCACATACAAACCAGACGATCTTGGCTCGAATCAAGCCATTGAGTGGTTCACAGCACACGGGCCGACTGCCAGATACGCCATACCTCAGTTTCGATGCCTTTCCGCCCGTCTGTACCGTGACCCATTCGGTGAGAATCTGGGACGCGCGATAGAAAGGTACTCATACGACAGCGACGAACTCTGGTGCGGTCCGGGCGTGAGGGTGCAGCTGTTTTGGGAGATCTATGGCGGGGAGGCGCCATACACAGTTAACGCCGTCGGACACGAAGCGTCATCGCCAGCAGAGGAAATGCTCATCCCCTGCACCGACATTCGTTACTTGGCCCCCAGCAGCGCATGGTCCGGGAATCTGAGCTTGATTATCCCAGTTCAACTCAAGGACGCTCTCGGCTCGATCACGACCGTCGCCATCCCAGTCAAGGTGTTGGCTGATGCGCCGTCAAGGAGATTCGATGGAATGGCGATTTGGGCAGGGTGGTACGACGCATCGGCAATCGCGGCTCCCAGCGACTGGCGCGGCGGATTCGGCGATGACCGTATCGGGGGACTTGGGGATGAGCGATTCGGACCGTTTGCACGGGTTGCGTTGGGCCGCTTTCGAGAGGTCGGCTCAGACAACTGGACTTACTTTGATCTCTCCGTCATTCCAAGACAGTCCGCGCCGAGTTTCTACTATCCAGCGCTTATGGGTCCCCTCGAACCCTTGACGCAGTACGAGGCGCAAGGAACCTGGATGTGGGCGACCTGGAATAATCGTACTTTTGAATGGCGGGACGACTTCGACCCCGGGGAAGACTGGATACCACTGGAGAATCTGATCTGGTCAGAATCTCAGCGATTCTGGAGTGGAGGACCAGCCTGCGCTGAGATCAACGTCTCAGGTAACAGCATCAGGGTGGCTCATGCTGCTGAAGCGGCCAGCGCTGCACAAGGGAGCAGCGAACGGGCACGCTGCAGCACTCGCATGGCCGGAACGCTGACGTGGCTGACGTCCCCTGATTGGCGCGGCGTCATCTGGGCGTATGGTCACTGGTCGCGGCCTTCGGCGCACCTCCTTGAGCATGACGAACAACTCATCGCCGTCTACCAGGGGCTACCCGAGCGCTCCCGTTTCGTCGTCAACATGCAAGAGCCATTGCCCTCGAGTTTTCGTCAATCGAGACCACAGAGAATCACGGCGGTGACTGGATCGATTGCTGCTACCACCGGGACTGACATCGATGCGGGCCCTGATCCGCGAGATCTCCAGATCAGGATCGGAGGAGATCAGATCATTGTTGCCTGGAAGGACCAGAGTCCTCACTGGCACGTCGATGCTGAACTATTCACCGAAAGCGGCCGTTGGCTAGGTCATGCGACTCGATGGCGTGAACGCGACTCACGCGCCGGAGAGAGATTCAGCAATCTCGGCGGGAATCGTGATTTCACGCTGGTCGTGAGTTTCATTCCAGGCGAGCCGATTGAAGACAGTTATGGGTATCCCAGCATGTGCGTAATCCGCCAGATCCGTCTGCCGGCCGGGGGTCCGGACGCCTACCTCGATCGCTACTTCATCGCCTCCGCGCGCGACGCAGGTGTTGAGAACTCGCCTGGCACTGTGCCCCCAGTTACCGTGAGTTACCCGTGGTTCTACACCCATGCGGGCGCATGCGAACTGGCATGGTATGCGTATCCATAGCGACGAACTGATCGGGCTGTACCGAGTTAGAGGCGCTAGTGCGCCTGCGACTCCCCATCGATGATGGCCTCCACGACATTCGGCTCCGCGAGGGTCGTCAGATCGACGACGTTCTCAGGCTCTCCTTCCGCGACCTTGGGCAGGATCCTGTGCAATCCGTCGCGCCGTGATTCTTAGCCGAACGCTACAAGGAGTCCTGACACGAGAGTCACCGCAGCGAACCCGCTTCCGACCACGCCGACTACCCAGTTACGGAGTCTCGCGTCTCTCGCTTCCTCATCCCGCACCCGCTGGCGCTCGCGTTCGTCCCGTTCTCGTTCGCGTTCGTCCCGTTCTCGTTCGCGTTCATCCCGTTCTCGTTCGCGTAAGTTGTTCTCTTCGCGGAAATCGTTGATTTCCTTGCGTATCTCCGCCATGAACTGCGCTTGTTGCGCGGCAATCTCTGCTCGCTCCATCCGCCACTGTTCGATCAGCGCTTCCAGCGTGTCTTTACGCGCTAGCGGTTCGGTTGCCTCCTCGAGCAGTTCATCCGCGAAGACTGCGACGGACTCAGCCATCGACTCAGGGCACAGGTGTCGCGCGATCAGCGAGTTACGCGTCTTGAGAACGTCGATCAATGCCATAGGTTTCCTCGACCTGCTCACGGACGACTTCAACTGCCTGTTCGGCCTTGTCTTCGTCTAACCATCCGCGCGCAATCACCTCCCGTTTGAAGCGCGCGAGCGTCTCTTCGACCAGGCTCTCAGGCAGCGGACCGTCCACGCGTCGCATCATCGGCTCCAATAGAGACATCTTAGTGCGCCTGCGATGCTCCCTGGATGATCTCCTCTACGACGTGCGGCTCCGCCAACGTTGTCACGTCTCCGACGTTATCGGGTTCTCCTTCGGCGACCTTTCTCAGGATTCGGCGCATGATTTTGCCGCTTCTGGTTTTGGGCAGGCCTGCGACGAACTGGATCTTGTCGGGTGTGGCGATCGGGCTGATTTCGGCTCGGACTTGTCTCTTGAGCTCGACGGCCAGTTCGGGGCCGGGGTCAAAGCCGTCCTTGAGCAGGATGTAGGCGTAGATGCCTTCTCCCTTGATCTCGTGTGGGTAGCCGACGACGGCGGCCTCGGCGCAGCCGGCGTGGCCGACCAGCGCGCCCTCGATCTCGGCGGAGCCCAGCCGATGGCCGGAGACGTTGAGCACGTCGTCGACGCGACCGGTCAGCCAGTAGTAGCCGTCGTGGTCGCGGAACGAGCCGTCGCCGGTGAAGTATTTGCCCGGGTATTGGATGAAGTAGGTGCTGATGAAGCGGTCATGGTCGCCGTAGACCGTGCGCATCATCCCCGGCCAGCTTCGCGCCAGACAGAGCAGGCCGCTCTGCGGGTTGCCCACGAGTTCGTTGCCCTCGGGGTCGACCAGCACCGGCTCGATGCCGAAGAACGGCAGCGAGGCAGAGCCCGGCTTCATGTCGTTGGCGCCGGCCAGTCCGGTTAGCACGTGGCCACCCGTTTCAGTCTGCCAATAGGTGTCGACGATTGAGCAGCGCCCCTCGCCGACGACGTCGAAATACCAGCGCCAGGCCTCGGGATTGATCGGCTCGCCGACCGTGCCCAGCACTCGCAGGCTGGTGCGCTCGTGGACCTTGACCCACTCGTCGCCCTCGCGCATCAGGGCGCGGATGGCGGTCGGCGCGGTGTAAAGGATGGTGATGCCGAGGCGGTCGATCATGTCCCAGTAGCGGCCGGCGTCGGGGTAGGTCGGGATCGACTCGAACATCACGCTGGTGGCGCCGTTGCCCAGTGGTCCGTAGACGATGTAGCTGTGCCCCGTAATCCAGCCCACGTCGGCGGCGCAGCAGTAGATGTCGCCCTCGCGGTAGTCGAAGGTGTAGCGATGACTGATCATCGTGAACAGCAGGTAGCCGGCCTGGGTGTGCAGGACACCCTTGGGCTTGCCGGTCGAGCCTGAGGTGTAGAGGATGAAGAGCGGGTCCTCGGCGTCCATCACCTCGGGCTCGCACTCAGCGGGCTGGTTGGCGACGGTCTCGTGCCACCAGATGTCGCGGCCGTTCTTCATCGTGATGTCGCCGCCGGTGTGCTGATGGGTGAGCACGAACTCGACGCAATCGACCCCTCTGGCGTCGAGCTGGTCCATCGCCGCATCGACGTTGGCCTTGAGCGGCACGGTGCGTCCTCCGCGCTTGCCCTCGTCCTGGGTGATGATTGCCTTGCAGAGCGAGTCGGTGACGCGGTCGGATATGGCTGAGGCTGAGAATCCGCCGAAGATTACGGAATGGATCGCGCCGATTCGGGCGCAGGCGAGCATCGCCGCCACGACCTCGGGCGTCATACCCATGTAGATCGCGACGCGGTCGCCCTTGCCGATGCCGCGGCTGCGCAGCTCGTTGGCGAGCCGGCAGACTTCGGCGTGCAGCTCGCGGTAGCTGATCGACTCGTTGTCGCCGGGCTCGTCGCCTTCCCAGAGGATGGCAGTCTGATCGCCGCGCTCTTCCAGATGCCGATCGAGGCAGTTGACGGAGACGTTGAGTTTCGCGCCCATGAACCAGGCGATCTGGCCCTCGGCCAGGTTCTCTTCCTTCAGCGTGTGCCACGGCTCGATCAGGTCGAGATGTTCGTTAGCCATCTCGGTCCAGAAGGCGTCGGGCTCGTCGAGCGAGCGTCGCCACAGCGCTTCGTAGCCTTCGCGGGAGGTGACCAGCGCGCCATCGCGCACGCGCTCCGGCGGGGAGTAGGTCTCATTGACTGGCATTGCGGCGTCGGCGGTGGTCATCGCGGTGTCCTCGTCTTGACGTGTCAATGGTGGCGTTAGTGAAAATGCTAACGTGCCGACACTCGTGAAACTCAAGACAGATGCGCCAGCATTTCGAGGCCGATTCGGATACGGCGCGCAGTCCCTCAGCGCTGAGGTAAGGCTGTTCCGACGTGGGATTGCAGCGACGCTGCTTGTCGCGTTGACGCTGATCGCCACTTCGCTCTTGCAACAGGATCAGGTCTCCGCGACCGGCGGCGTCTGGCAAGTTGAAGCGGGCAAGGGCGTGACCTGCATGATCCGCGACGACGGCGAGCTCCGCTGCTGGGGGCGTGCCCGGATCGCTCCGGAGGGCAGGTATGTCGATGTCTCCGCCGGGTTGGTCAATGCCTGTGCGGTTCGGTCGGATGGAGCGTTGCGATGTTGGGGCTGGGGCAGTCAAGAGCTGCTCGATCCGGCCGTCGGTCAGTCGTACAAATCAGTCAGCGTCAGCGACGAACATGCCTGTGCGATCGCACGTGACGGGACTCTGAGCTGTTGGGGCGCCAACACGCGCGGGAAGGCGGAGCCACCCGCAGGCATCTATCGCGCCGTCGCTGTGGGACGTACGCATAGTTGCGCGATCGGCATCGATGGCAAGATTCAGTGCTGGGGATCGAATGTGTTCAGGCAGACAAACGCTCCGGAGGGCAAGTTCGACCGGCTCGCCGTCGGTGAGACGCATAGCTGCGCGATTGGCGCCGATGATGAAATGCGATGTTGGGGCGGCGTGCGTGGTATCGGCACGAACGCTCCGGAGGGTCGCTACCAGCAAGTCAGCGCTGGAGCGAACCGCACCTGCGCCATTCGCATCGATGATCAGCTCGTCTGTTGGGGTGACAGTCATGGCGGCGTGCAAGACCCGCCATCGGGGGAATTTCACTCAACCAGCGTTGGCGGTTGGATCACCTGCGCTGTGCGCAAAGATCGCGAGTTGGATCGCGAGCTGGTTTGCTGGGGCGACCCCAACTATGGGCAATCGAACGCGGTGTCGGGCGAGTTCCAGAACGTCAGCGCCAGCGGGCACCATAGCTGCGGACTGGGCGTCGACAGCCAACTGACTTGCTGGGGCGACAACCGATATGGACAGAGTGACGCTCCCGCAGGCGAGTTCATGTCAGTGAGCGCTGGCCGCTCTCACACATGCGCGATCACCAACGAATCCACGCTCCAATGTTGGGGACAGGACTTCTACAACCAGTCGAGTCCGCCTGAGGGCCGATACCGGGTGGTCAGCGCCGGCGGCGTCCACAGTTGCGCGATCGATGAAGAAGGCGAGCTGCATTGCTGGGGATCGAATCGATCTGGCCAAATCGAGTCTCCTGAGGGGCAATTTGTCGGAGTCGACGCTGGAGAGCGTCACACCTGCGCGGTGCGGGACACGGGCTCGTCACGATGTTGGGGCGAGCGGCGCTGGCTGGGACAAGACTTGCCCAGCGCCGAATTGATCGATGCCAGCGTCGGTGAGTACCACTCCTGTGGAATCAACGCGGAGGCAGCGGTCGTCTGTTGGGGCGAGAATCACTACGGCCAGGCCAGCCCACCGCCCGGACGATTCACACAGGTCAGCGTGGGACATCGTCATTCCTGTGCTGTCAGCGAAGATAGATCGGCTGTGTGTTGGGGCGGCGACCTGACCTTTGGAGCAGACTTCGGTGACGGACGAGACAGCGGTCGCATTGCGGTCAGATTGACCAGCAGCGGGTTCGTACAGGTCGCGTTCGAGCCCGACGATCGCGAATTGGTCGCTCCGCGGGCGGGCCTGGTTCCGACGACTGCGCAGGTGGGGAGTTCGTACCTGACCTCGCCAATCGTCGGCGAGTGGTCGAAGCACTGGGGCGCAATTCGGGCGCGGTCGGTTGAAGACGGATTTATGGAATTGGCGCTGGTCAGCACCGAAGGCGTCCAGCTTGAGCCGCTGTTCCGTTTCCTGCCGGGGTCGCTGAGTGATCAATGGGTCTACAGCGACGTGATCGAGCTTCGGGACTAGCGCGCATGAATATCTCCCCGATGCGGTGATACGATGCAGCCACTTGTGTAACCAGCTGGTGGACAGTTGAGTCGAGAGGTCTGACGATGGCGCAACAGGAACCGTTTCAGCGAATTTCGGTGGAGGATGCGGACGAAAAGCGTCAGGCTGGGGTGACGCTGGTCGATACGCGGGAGCTCGATGAGTACCAGGACGGTCACGCTACGGGCGCGCCGTTGATGCCTCACATGTCGGTCATGACCCGAGCGGACGAATTGGAACAGATCGCCGGCGGCAAGGACCAGCCGATCATGTTCATCTGCGCCAAGGGTCAGCGCTCGGCGGTGGCCTGCGAGTTCGCGGCCGCGCTGGGCTTCACCGACCTCTACAACGTCGAGGGCGGGACCGATGCCTGGATCGCCGCCGGTCTGCCGACCGAGTAGCGACCGCATAGCGTGAGCGCCAGTTACACCGCGACGAGCGGTCGCGTCCGATGCTGAGGGGGATGAGCGGGACACAGCGCTATGCGCTGTTTGTCCTGATCGTGGTGATTGCGGCGGTGGTCTACCTATTCGTTTCGGGCGCGTTCGACGACCTGATCGGCGGCGGCTCGGACAACGATGAACAGGCAGCCGCCGAACTAAGCGAACTCGCGGTGCTGCGCGCCGACGCAGTTGAGTTTGGTGAGCCGGCGCTGGTCGGCGACATTGAAGTGTCGGTCCAGAGCATCACCTTCCCCGAGCAGATTCGCGCCGACGGAATCTGGCGCAGCCCGGCCGAACGCTTCGCCACCGTCCAACTGACGATCACCAACCGCTCCAAGCAGGCGATCGCGTTGCCAATCGAGGGCCTACAGCTGGTCACGAGTGATGGTCGCGCGTACCTCGCCGACGCCGCGCTCTCCTCGGGCGCCGCTCGAGTGACCGAAGGCGTGGCTTACGCGCCGCCGTTGATCCTGCAACCGCTGCTCACCATCACCGTGGTCGCCGTGTACGACATTCCCCTCGACGCCAGCGGCTTGCAACTGCGCGTCTCAGGCGGCTGGACCGACTTCGCACTATTTGAGTAAGGACCGTATGGAACCGCCGAGCATCCAGGCGATCCCTCGTTGGTTGCAGGCGCTGCTCGGGATTGCCGCAATTTGTGTGATCGGCCTAACCATCGGTCTGGTGGTCTTGCTCGTGGTCGTCGTACCCCGCGCCTCCGAGCAAGCAAGCGATCAAATCGAGCAAAGACTCGACGATGCTCTTGACGATCTGGAAGAGTCGGTCACGTCGGCCCTCGAACCCACCAATGAGGCCGTCCGGGATCTTGACTCATCGTTGGGCGGAGAACTGCGCGACATACTTGAGCGAGTCGACGAAGTTGAAGAGCGGCTGCGTAGAATCCGAGACCTACTGGACGAGATTAACCTGCGAGACGCGGAAGCGATGCTGGAAGCCAGGCAATCGAGGTAACTATGACGATCCTGATGTTCGATATCGACGGCACACTGTCAACCTCCCAGGGCGCGGGGACGTTGGCGATGACGCGGACGTTTGAGCAGCTCTGGGGCATCGAGAATGCGCTGGTGGGGATGAACTTTGCCGGTCGCAGCGACAGCTGGATTGTGCCGACGGCGCTGTCCAACCAGGGTCGCGACTGCTCGGCGGACGACCTCGAACGGTTTGTTGACGCCTACGTCCCGCACCTGGGGGACGCTCTGGTCGAGCGCAACTCGGAACTGTGTCCCGGTGTCCTGGCGCTGTTGGACGGCCTCGCGGATGAGGATGTCACGCTGGGCCTCGGTACCGGCAACTTCCGCCGCGCCGCCGAAGCGAAACTTGCGCCGTTGGGCATCTGGGCTCGATTCGTCGAGGGTGGGTTTGGTGACGATGCCGCCGATCGAACGGCGCTGCTCGCCGCCGGTCTGGCGCGACTGCGCCGCCTCTCAAACGACGGCGCCGACGCGGTCGTGATCGGAGACACCGGCCACGATGTCGAAGCGGGACATGCAATCGGGGCCAAGGTCGTCGCGGTCCGGACGGGCTACGCCAAGCCGGGTGAGTTGGATGCAGCGGATGTGATTCTGGATGATCTGTCGGATCTGCGGGCGTCTCTTGAGGCCTTGATCGGGTGATTCCTTATGAGCCGCCGATTGAGAACGCTATTCGAGATCGTCTTGAAAGCGGCATTCGCTTTATTCGGAACAGGTGGATATGACAAGCCAACAGAACAGGAACTCGGAGACGCACAGGCCACTCAGGCGCGGCGAATTGCAGAGGTCAGCGCGTCACCGGCTGACCGGGGTCTTGCCAGGGCGCTGATTCGTTCCGGCGAAATGCCGCCCGGGATAGTGGAGCTTGGACGAGGTTGGACGCCGCTCGACCCGTCCGAGCGCATCGTCGTCTCGGTCAAGCAACACCTGGCGGAACGTCCTCGCCGCCTTCGTCGGAGCTCCGGCTCGCAGTTGCTGCTTGAACTCAGTCGTTACCGGTCCGAAGAGGCGGCATCAGAGACGATTGCTCCGGCGCCGACGCGAACGATGCCCGACGGTCAGCGGATGCGAGAACGCGAGATGCCCGAAGCCGAGGAAATTCGCATCTTCGAGTGGTCCCTGCGGGAGGACTGGCAGACGGTTGAGAAAGTGATGGAACTGCGCCTGCAACGCGGGGCGGCAACGGCAATCCTGCTGGCCCAGGCTAGCTCTCCGACCCCGGAGTGGGAGCGTCAGACCATCGAGCTGATGCGCGGCGTGGCCGAGCGGCTGCGCTAGGCTGACCGCATGTCTACCGGGCTGATCATTGGGATTCTGATTCTGCTGTTGGTGGTCGGCGTGCCGATTCTTCAGGCGCTGATTCGTGGTGTGCAGCGACGCCGGTCGCTGGCTGCCGAGGGTGTGCCGAGTCTGCGCGCGGTGGGTCTGCGACGCGAGGAGTTGCCTCAGGGCCTGGCCCGACAGACGGCTGAGGCCGTCACGTCGGAGGAGCTGGCGCTGGCCGACGATAATCCGCAGGCGACCATTACACAACTTGACGACTCTGGCCGGGTGATTGGCTACAGCGAAAGCTTCCGCGACCCGAGGTCGTGGGGTGAGTTCATCGACTGGTTGCTGACGCAGACGATCCATCGCAGTCGTCCGCACCGGCGGGTGGAGGTAGAGCTGACGCGTTACGAATCGTCCGAGCAGGCCAGCGAGGCGCTGCAGGCCGACCCGCCGTCGGGCATGATCGACGAGGGCGTGCAGGTCGAAGATGCCGGTGAGCGCGGCGGCGTGATGGCTCGCGAGTGGACGCGGACCGAGAACGGCGACACGGTTCAGCGCATGGTCGAGTTGCGCTGGACATCCGGTGATGTCTTGGCGGTAGTGCGCGGCGACTCGGAGCCGTCCGGGCATCTGGACGATGACGATGTACATCGTCTGGCGGCGCTGGTGAAAGGTCGATTGTCGTGATTCCGGCCCTGTGGCGCTTGCTCTGCCGAGGAGCCGGCCTGCGCTACGTGTGGAGGTTTCTGTTCGGCTCGTGGTTGGTGAAGCGCATCTGGGGCGACGAGCGGCTGCAAGGGAACTCGGGCGGAATTGATCAGAGCCATGGGCGCTGAGACGCGCTCCGAGCTGCTGGCTCGATACCGCGCAGCGCCGAAGCTGCTGGCGCAGTCTGTGGCCGGCTCATCGATCGCGCAGCTGGACGGCGCGCCTCCCGAGCCCGGTTGGACGGCGCGTCAGAATGTGCATCACATCTCGGACATTGCCGTCATGGGCGCGTTGAGACTGCGACTGATGCTGCTCGACATCGAAGTCGAAACCTGGCCGACAGATCAAGAAGTCATGCAGAAACGGCTGCGCAACGACAAGCGGCCGATCGGACCGGCGCTGAAGACGGTGGAGGGATTGGTCGAGTCGGCGGTGTCGATTCTCGGGGCGCTGCGTGAAGATGAATGGGTTCAGCCACGCCCGATGCCGGGCAACCACTCGGGCAGCGTCGAGGGCTGGCTTACGGCCAACACTCACCACATCGAAGAACACATCGACCAGATTCGCTACGCCCTGACGGGCGCCTGCTGAGACGCGCAGGAGTCCGATATGCCCGACCGAACCGCGCTGCTGTCCGAGTACCTCGCAGGCCCAGCCTTGATCGAGCAGTGCGTCGCGAATTGCTCGGAGGAAGAATTGGAACAGAGGGAGACGCCAGGCGAATGGTCGGTACGGCAGATTATTCACCACGTTGCCGACGTTGAGGTCGGTGACGCGATGCGGTTGCGGCTGATGGTTTCCCACGAGTCGCCGCTGATTGTGGCCTACGACGAGGAACTGTTCGCGTCGCGGCTCTACTACGACCGACCGATTGCCAAATCGTTGGCGACCTTTACAAGCCTTCGCGCATCGAATGGCGAGATTGTCGAACGACTCCCGGAAGCTGGCTGGTCTCGGACCGGTCGCCACGAGGAGCACGATCTCTACACCGTCGAGATACTAGTGCGCAAAAGCATTGACCACGACCGATTGCATCTGGCCCAGATCAAACGCGCGCTGCAATCAGGAGCTTGAGCTTCATCGATCCGAAAGGACATCGATCATGACAACGCAGCTGACCTACACACAAGATGACGTTGACGCTCTGCTGTCAAAGATGGCGGAGGAGCGCGGCAAGTTGATTGTTGCGGCCGAAGGTCTGCGCGGCGACGACGCCGACCGCGTGCCGGTCGACGCTGTCGGCGAGGAACAGTGGACGGCGAAGGAGCAACTTTCGCATCTGTGGGAGATGGAGCGCGGCTACATCGCCTGGTGCCGCGCCGGACAGGCCCAGAGTGGCGTCGACGCGGCCGACATTCGTGGCGAACTGGTGGATATTCCGATCCAGGAAGCTCCGGACCACTCAGTACTCGAATTGCTGGATGCGCTGATCGATGAGCGAGCCAAGACCAACGACTACATCCGTTCGTTGACGCTGGAAGAAATTGCACACACCGCGTCGACGCCGGCGTTCGGTGAGCTGACGCTGATGCAATGGCTGCGATCGTTCTATCGGCACGACCGAATGCATACCGCCCAGATTCAGGGGCGACAGTCCGAGTACCGGCCCCGATACCAGGGACTGGACGAGGTAAACCAGCGTCAAATGCGAATCGAACGTGTGGCAAATCAACAGACCGAGGAATAGTATTACTTGTATGTCTGTCTGGACGCTTCATCGTTAACTTGTGAGATCAGACACAAGCGCGGCTCCTGTTCGTTGTTACAACGTCGCACTACTGTGACGTCACCTGCGATGAACGACGAACGGAGCTTGCGATGGATTACCGTACCAAGACGCTCGTGCAGGAATCGCTTGCCCTGGTCACGCCGATCGCCGACGATGCGGCGCGGTTGTTCTACGGCCGACTGTTTGAACTCGATCCGTCGTTACGGTCGATGTTTCCCGATGACCTCTCAGACCAGGGTCGCAAGCTAATGCAGATGCTGTCGGCGACAGTCAAGGGTCTGAACCGTATTGAGAAACTGATACCAGTACTCGAGCAACTCGCCGTGCGGCACGTCGGCTAGGGCGTCAGGACAGAACACTACGAGACGGTTGGCTCCGCCTTGATCTGGACCTTGGAGCAGGGTCTCGGCGAGGCGTTTACAGCCGATGTCCGGCTGGCGTGGACAAAAACGTATGCGCTCGTGTCGGGGGTGATGATTGAAGCGGCCGAGGCCGTGGTCTCCGAGGACGCAGCAGCCGAAACTCCCGCGATGCAGGCTCAATGCCCGTACCATGGTTCGCATGTCGCGCCACCAATCTCGCGGCCGGCCTGGCGATCAGCCGCTGCAATGGCATGACGGTCGTCGTGCGGTGACCCTGTGGGTCGGTCGCGGCCAACAGTGGGCCGACTTGGCCCGTGATCAAGCCCAACGGGCGAATCGTCGATCCCGCAGTCCATGGCAACGGTTGCTGCTCTGGCTGGTCGGGATTCCGTTGGGCCTGCTCGGCACGGCGCTCGCGCTGGTCGTCGCGGTCCTGGCGACAATCATCAGTGTGTTGGCGCTGGGCTTGATGATCTGGGTCGGGATGGGGTTCGCCGGAGCCGCCATGTCGGCCAGCCAGGGTCGGCCAAAACGTCTGGGCTGGCTGTTGGGCTTGACGCTGGGACCAGTGGGACTGTTTCTGATTCGTCGGTTGTTGTAGCAGATTTCGGGTTACCCGCCATTTCTTTTTCTTCCCCCGCAAGGAGACCTTTGCGTAATCCGGGATTCTGAGATCTCCCCCTTTGGGGGAGATGCCGCGGAGCGGCAGAGGGAGCCGCCTGCTCGCGCATTGCCAAAAGGCAGAGGCCCCCTCCGTCACTTCGTGACACCTCCCCCAAAGGGGGAGGTCGAAGAGAAGCGAGGTTCCGCAAAGGAGGGAGTCGCTACAAGCAACCCGCCTCCGACAACGTCCGACGTACCTCAACCGGCAAGTCCTCGACGGCTCGTTGCAACTGTGTGGCGATTTGCAGGGCTTGAAAACCGAAGGCCAGCGGATTTGCTACATCTTCTGGCGGCTGCTCTGTTGCCACGCCGACGACGAAGTCCATCGCTTTCAGGCTGGCTCGATGGAAGCTTGCCAGCACCTCCGGCGGCTCGACGGCTCTCAGCTGTTGCGCTGACGACACTCCCAGCTCTCGCATGTCTCCCCAGGTCAACGATTCCGGCTGGATGAGTGACTGTGTTGAGGCGATGCCGTCGGCGCAGAACTCGGCGTATTGCTCGAGTGTGAGACGCTCGTTTGCTCCGCAGGCAAAGCCAACCAGCGCCACGAGGAATGCCACCGCCGCGACACTGATACGCATGGAACTCCGTTTTCTCACCGATCGGTTTCGCCAGGGACTCTTGCCCCCACTATCTTGACCGATGAGCAGGAGGCTGTGGATGACTGAGCAGCATCGGGTTTTCGCGACGCGTGAGCTGCCGGGCGACGGGTTTGCGGCGTTGCGCGAAGATCCGGATTTCGATCTGGATGTCTGGCCCGAGGACTTCCCGCCTTCGCGTGAGGCGCTGTTGAAGCGGGTCGAAGGCGTGGACGGGCTGGTCTGCCTGATTACCGACCAGATTGACGGCGAGGTGCTGGCGGCGGCAGGAGCACAGCTCAAGGTCGTGTCGCAGATGGCGGTCGGTGTCGACAACGTTGATGTCGCAGCCTGCAGCGCGCGCGGGATTCCGGTCGGCAACACCCCCGGCGTCCTGACCGAGACGACTGCCGATATGGCCTGGGCATTGATCCTGGCGTCGGCGCGACGGGTCGTCGAGGCGGCAGAGTATGTCAAGGCAGGTGAGTGGAAAACGTGGACCCCGACCCAAATGGCCGGCATTGACGTCTATGGCTCAACGCTTGGTGTGATTGGCTTTGGCGCGATCGGACAGGCGATCGCGCGCCGAGCGCAAGGCTTCGGCATGCGCGTGCTCTGTTGGAATCGCACGCCGCGACCTGACGAAGCGGAGGCGGTGGGAGCGGAACAACGACCATTCGACGAGGTGTTGTCTCGATCAGACTTCGTCGTAGTGAGCGTGGCACTCACGGATGACACCCGAGGCTTGATCAATGCAGCAGCGTTTGAGCAGATGCATCCGGGGTCGATCTTGATCAACACGGCACGAGGACCAATCGTCGATGAGGAGGCACTAGTGGACGCGCTGCGACGGGAACGAATCGGCGGCGCCGGACTGGATGTGACCGCCGCCGAGCCGCTCTCAATGGACTCGCCCTTGCTGACAATGCACAACGTCGTCGTGCTGCCGCACATCGGCTCGGCGTCGATGGCAACTCGGAGCAAGATGGCCGACATCGCAGTAGCGAACCTGCGCGCCGGACTCGCTGGCCGGCCGTTACCGCATTCAGTGTCGTTGGCGGTGGGTGCATAATGTCAGACCCCAGCCGTGCCGCCTGGACGCCACAGAGCGACGAACCCGGCAACCTCTGGTTGGCGCGGGCGCTGTGGGACTCGGGCGGGATCATGTTTGGTGACTTCGACCTCGGCGCGACCCTCGGTTCGCCGGTCTACATCAACGTGCGACGCCTGATCGCGCATCCCTGGGCGCTGCGCAGGATCGGCGGTCTGCTGAGCGACGAAACGCGGATGTTGGGCGGCATGCTGCGACCGACGATCGCGCCGTTCGAGCTCATTGCCGGCGTGCCGATGGGTGGCCTGCACGCGGCGACCGCGTTCTCGCTGTCCAGCAATATGCCGATGATTTACATCCACCCAACGAGCCAGATTCTGCATGTGGCCGAGGAAATCGAAGGTTCGTATTACCCCGGACAGACGGTGATACTCGTTGACGACCTAATGACGCGCGGCGGATCGCTAGCTGAGACGGCCGATCTGCTGCGCTCGGCCGGGCTGATGGTGAAGGACGCGTTCGTCCTGATCGACCGCGGCGCCGGCGGGGTCGAGCGGTTGCGACGCGAAGGTGTCACGGTGCATTCGTTGCTCACACTGGAAGGCCTGCTCAACTATCTCCTCTCGCGGGACCTGATCACCGAGGCGACCTACGCCAAGTGCCTGACCTGGCTCCAGGGCGTCCGAGGCAGCGACCTGTGAAGCTGTCGTGAGGACAATGTGAGATTGTTCCAAACGCTGGTGGCGCTCGTGACCGGAGCGATCGCGGCGCTGCTCTGGGTGGAGCGTCAGACCTCGTCGAGGCCGGCGCCACTTCCCGATCCTCCAGCAGCGCCGCCAGCATCATCGCCGACTCAGCCGCCGACTCAGCCGCCGCCCGAACCAGAGCGCGTGGTTGAGCAAGTGGTGGTCGCCGATCCTGAGCAGTCCGCCCGGATCGAGGAGCTGGAGGCGGAGCTGGAAGAGCAACGCGCGATCAGGACGTCAGAGCCGGACGAACCGCCACCCAGCATTGACGCCATCCGCGCCGCGCGGGCGCGGGCCTACGAGCTCGAGCGCCAGTTGACGCAGTCGACATCCGGCGGCAGCCCCGGCTGGCCGGGGATAGCAACGCCCGCGCTCGAGGAGATGATCGACGCCGTAGCGGAGCATCTGCCGCTCGTGGCATTACGGTCGGAAGTCGACGGTCTCGACGCGTCAGCCTTGTGGACGGCCATGGCAGCCATGCAGCAATTCGCAGAGGCCTGCGCAGGCGATTGGTTCGAATTTCACGGAGACTTCGCCCGCTGGTGCCTCGAGAGCGGCCATCCCGCCGCGCTGGAGGGCGAACAACTCGGCATTAACGAAGAACGTCCGACGTTTGCGGTTGAGGCAAGGGTCAATCGCTCGGGACGACAAGTGGTTCCGACCTACGTGCTGGTCGGTGAATCGCGGCTGTACTACGTGGACGATGTCGCAGGCGAGACGGGTCGGTTGCACGTGGTTGGAGTAGGCAATCGGACGGCGGAGCAGGGGTAGTTTCCAACCCGGTTCGTCATACCCGCGCTTGGCGCGGGTATCTCGCTGTGTGCATCACAGTGGTCGGGATCGGGCTGAGCAATTCGAGGCGAGTGAGCATCTTCAGGCGATAGCGACGGCGCCCGTCTCGGCGAGATTCCCGCGACGGAGCGCGGGAATGACGGTGTAAGAGCATGATGAGAGCGGTGTCGCACGCATCCCATCGTCTCAACGGCGGCTGTTGAAGAAGGTGCAGGCGGGAGTGTCGATTAGCGGTGCGAGGATTCCGCTGGCGGGGTGGGTGCAGGTTCCTTTGCCTCCCATGGCGTCGGCTCTGGGTGGGAGCCATTCG
Organism: Dehalococcoidia bacterium; assembly: GCA_963666795.2. Lineage (GTDB taxonomy): Bacteria > Chloroflexota > Dehalococcoidia > Bin125 > Bin125 > Bin125. The sequence continues at coordinate 355,342 of CAXXUV010000003.1, forward strand.
AGGCAGTTTCCGCATTCTTGAGGCAGGGATGGCTTCGGTTGCTCGTCCAGCACCATCAACTCGCGGCGTTCTCGCCGAGACTCCCTGCTGCTGTGGTAGCGACGCGGACGCTGGCCGGCGCGCCGGCCCTTGTTATTGCGACGCGGCACGATAGCGGCGCTCCAGCACGTAGCGGTCGGCGCTCAGCAGCATTTGCAGGGCGGAGAGCCAGCGATCTCGGACGACCGTGTAGTCGCGGCCGGTTCTGCGATTTGGATTGCGTGGGACTCGGTAACCGTATGGTCGTCGCAGGGCGTCGTGCGAGCCGATCAACTCCGTGCGCAAGGTGCGATCGGCCCGGGGCGCCCAGCGCACGCGCAGCCGGGTGCGCCGCGCTCGGTTGCGATTAGGCGGAACCCACTTAATCACGAGGTCGCGGCCACGCGAGGCTCGCACGGTGTCAACCGAGGACGCAGGGATATGCAGGAGCGGTCGACCATCCTCGCGCAGGAACGTCGCGCCGTCGACATCGAGTACGAGATCGCCTTGCTGAGCGGTGAACGGGACTGGTCCGATCAGTGTCGCGGCGTCGCGGCTGGGCAGCGCGATGAGGCGCTGGCGCGCAACATCGGCGCCGCAGCGGTGGCAGGCGGCGCGCCCGCCAAAAGTCTCTCGGTGGCAGGCGGGGCAGATTTTCATCGACGTTGCAGTTAGCTATCACGGAGACGGATCGGAGAGTCTGAGTTTCTTCCTCCCCCGCTCCGCGGGGGAGGTGTCACGAAGTGACGGAGGGGGGGGTAGGGCGGAGAGACCCCCCTCTGCCTTCGGCATCTCCCCCCAGAGGGGGGAGAGTTGAAAAGGATGGCATCTCCCCCTATAGGGGGGAGAAGTAATCAGCCCCGCATCTCCCCTTGAGCGGGGGGACAATGAGCCAAACTACGCGCGAACCGGCGAGCCGAATTTCTCGATCAGCTCTTCGGCCTGGGTGACCATCTGGTTCACGACCTCGATCGCCGGGCGGATGGCTTTGATCAGACCAGCGCCGTTGCCGGCCGGTCCGCCGATGAGTTCCTCGATGTGCGCCTCGCGCGCGCCTCGCAATGCTTCCCCGACGAGCAATCCCTGGAGCGGCATTGGCAGCGTGGGCGGCGCTTCGGGGCGCTCCCAGGCCTCGGTCCAGGCGTTGTACATGTGTCGCATCGTCTTGCCCGAGTACATGCGGCCGATGCGCGTGTCCTCGTCGACGGCGGCGACGAGCTTGTCCCACTGGACCTTGCGCGTCCATTCGTCGGTCTCGCCTCGCTCCTCGGAGTCCTGGTAGGCCTCCCAGGTGCCAAGGAACGCGGTGCCGCACCAGATCGCCTCTGCGCCGAGCGCGAGGGCGGCGAGCAGTCCGCGACCGTCCATGATGCCGCCGGCGGCGATCGTCTTGATCGGAGCAATGGCGTCAACGACCTGCGGCACGAGTGCGAGTGTCCCGATCCGGCCCGTGTGACCGCCGGCCTCGGTGCCTTGTGCGACGACAGCGTCGACATTGGCGGCGGCGACGCGTCGGGCGTTGCGGGTGTTGCCGACGAGACCGATGACCTTCATGCCCTGCGCGTGCGCGTCGTCGACCATCCAGCCCGGGTTGCCGAGGCCGGAGGCGAAGACAGGGACGTTCTCGTCGAGGATGACTTCGACCTGCTGGCGGAAGTAGTCCTGGGTCAGTGGCGGTCGGTCGACCGGGCCCGACGGGTCGGGAATCTCAAACTCCTGCTTGAGCTGGTCGACGAAGTGGTGGTGTTCGGTGGAGATTTCCAGCTCGAGGTCCTCGCGGTTGCCGGAGTCGGCGATCGAGGAGGGCAGCAGCAGGTCAACGCCGAACGGCTTGTCGGTGAGCGAGCGAACCTTGGCGATCATCCCGGCGAGTTCGTCGGGCGTGTATCCGGTGGCGCCGACGACTCCGAGTCCGCCGGCCTCAGAAACGGCGGCGGCGAGGGTCGGACCAGCCGCGCCCCCCATCCCGGCGAGGATGACAGGAATCTCGATGCCGAGCATGTCGCAGAGTTCAGTCTTGAGCGGGGAAGCCATATGCGGCCCTTCCTTGAATTGCAGGATGATGTGTGCTTAGGCGTATGGTACCAGCGCCTCCGGCGGCCAACTCGGGTCTGCCTATAGTGGATTGATGGAAGCCAGAGCGACCGCCAAGGCCTGGTTCAAGATCGAACGAGACACGGTGTGGGCGCTGGCGATCATCGCCGTATGTCTCTTGTTGACAGCTGTGGTGTTGTCGGCGTCGAATCCTCGATTGGATCACCAGGTTGCTCGGAATAAGTCGGAGAGTCGCGGACTTGATTGCGGTGGGAGTTGACGGCGGATGACTATCAGACTAGTCTGATGACTAGCAAAGGTAGGCCGCAATCGACTGGGGAGGTGTGAAGTGGCGAAGTATTGGCAAGTGCAGGAAGCGAAAGCGCAGTTCAGCGCACTCTTGGACGCCACGCTGTCGGAGGGCCCTCAGGTGGTCACGCGACGTGGCGTGGAAGCCGCCGTCTTCGTGCCGATCGACCAATGGCGCCGGATGCAGCGGCCAAAGTACGCGAACATCAAGGAATGGTTGCTCGCGCCGGAAGCGAGGACGGAGGACTTGACGCCTCCACGCATGGAGTGGTCTCTGCCTCCGCCACCCGACTTCGAGTAGCGGCTGATGTATCTGCTCGACACCAATGTCGTCTCAGAGTTGCGACGCCCGCGGCCGTCTCCGCAAGTGCTCAGATGGCTGGGAGGGACGCGGGCGGATCAGCTCTACCTGAGCGCAATAACGATCTCCGAAATCCAGCGAGGCATTGAATCGAAACGACAAGATGACCAGGTCAAGGCGCGCGAGATTGAGATTTGGCTTGAGGATGATGTATTGGCTGGATTCCAGATCCTGCCGCTCGACGCGGCCGCTGCACGTGAATGGTCGCGGCTGATTCACGGCCAGCCCAGTCGGCTGATCTATGACGCGATGATCGCAGCAATCGCCAACGTCAATCAGCTGACTGTCGTGACCAGGAACACGCGCGACTTCACACTGCTTGGCGTCTTGTCTCTGAATCCGTTTGAACTTGTTCCGTGACGTTCCTAGGCCCAAGGGATTGGCCTTGGATCATGTTCCGGCCGGGCCGACGATGGCGATCTCTTCTCCCAGAGCGGCGAGACCCAGCGAGTGCTGGAGTTCGTCGGTCTTCCAGGCCATGACGATGCCTCCGGTGAGGTCTCGGTAGAGCCGTTCCAGCGGGTGGCCCTTGACGTAGGCGTGGGCGCCGGTCGTCTTGATGCTGGTCTGCGCGACCTCCTCGGCCATGCGGCGGAGATGGTGGGTGGCTCGGACTTGCATTCTGATGAACGACTGGCGGTCGGCGTACGGGGTTTCGACCTGGGCGGTCGCGTGTTCCAGAACGGTGCGACCCGAACCGAGCCAGCTATCCATGTCGCCAAGCGCCATCTGCGCCCAGGCCTGCTGTGAGCGTGTTTCGTTGGCGCCTCCGAACGGACTGTTGGCCTGGGCCAGGTAGCCCCGGCGCTGCTTCAGGTACTCGAGCGTTTCGTCGAACATGGCCTGCGCGTTGCCCAGCCAGATCGCACAGATGCCGAGTCCGGGGTAGGCGCGACGCTGCCACTGCAGCTGGGGGATCATCTGCTCGCCCATGCGCAGCAAGGACAATGGCACGACGAAGCAGTCGGAGCGGGGCATTCGCAGGTCTTCGATCACGATGTCGTGCGAGGCTGTGGCGCGCAGGCCCATGCCGTTCCAGTTACCTCGATTGGTAATGCCGTCCTGATCAAGCTCGGGATACGCGAGTACGAGGTCAGGCTCGCTTGGACGCTCAATCAGCGCGCCCAGCATCATGAAACGAGCCGCGTCCGATCCCGAGGCGAATCCGGCTCGGCCGGAGACGACGAGATCGGCGCCATCCTCAACCGCCATGAATCCAGTCGTGGCGTTGTCGAGCTCGCGAGAAGGAATACTTCCCGGCGCGCAGCACCAGGCCCCTTCGGCGCAGGCTCGCAAGATGGCGTCGCGACGCGGAAATGGTGGCAGCACGCTCGCGATTGACGTGACCAGCAGGTGCATATTGACCGCGACGGCCGTCGAAGCGTCACCGTATGCGATCTCCTCGATCACCTTCATGAAGGTATGTCCGTCGGCCTCAAGCCCGCCAAACGACTCAGGAATCAACAATCCCGAAATTCTGAGCTCAGCAAGCTCGTTGTAGTTGTCGATGCAGAGCTGGCCGTCGCGATCGGCGGCGGCGGCGCGTTCGCGGAACGGTCCGCGGGCGAGTTCGCGGACCTGTTGGATCAGCTGTTGTGAGGCGTCGGCGTCCATCGGAGCTCCCGTCGGCAGACATGAGGAAGAACGGACTCAGCCTATCGACCCGTCCGTGGCGAGCGTTAGCATTCTCCAACAGAGAATCTGATTGCTTGGGGACAGACCCCAAGAAAGGACCGGGCCGATGCCGTCGATTAATACGCTTCATGGTGAGCTTGATACTTCTGAGCTGGGACGGACGCTGATTCACGAGCACATCGGGATCAAGTCTCCGGGCATCTCCGAGAACTGGCCGGAACTGTGGGATGAAGCGGGTTGCGTGGCGTCGGCCGAGGAGAAGCTGAACGCGCTGCAACAGCGCGGCGTGGGCACAGTCGTCGATCTGTCGACTGCCGATCTGGGTCGGGACATGGGCTACCTACAGAAGGTGGCGGGGGTGACATCGCTCAACGTTGTGGTCTGCACCGGCATCTACTGGTTGCGCTCCATGTACTGGCGCGGACGTCCGGCCGAGGAGTTGACGCGGGTCTTTGTCAAGGACATCCAGGAGGGCATCGCCGGCACCGAGATCAAGGCGAACATCATCAAGCTCGCCTCGGACGAACAGGGCGGCGGCGTGGACACCTATAACGAAAAGTGCCTGCGGGCCGGCGCTCGGGCACACCGCGCGACGGGCGTGCCGATCGCGACGCACAACGGTCCGCCGGAGCTGGGCGCGAAGCAACAGGATGTCTTCGAGGACGAGGGCTGCGACCTCTCGCGAATCGTGATTGGACACGTAGGTGACACCGCGGACACCGACTACCTGAAATCGCTGATGGATCGCGGTTCATACGTCGGCCTCGACCGCTTCGGGTTGGACGGGATTCTGCCCTTTGACGACCGCGTGAATACCGTCGTCAAGCTGGCGGCGGACGGCTACACCGAGAAGATGCTGCTGGCTCATGATGCGTCATGCTGCCTCGACTGGATCCCCGACATTGACGCAGTGCGGCAGGCACAGCCGAACTGGCACTTCAACCACATCCCCGACGATGTCGTCCCGGCGCTGTTGGAGCGCGGTGTGACGCAGGCGCAGGTTGACCAGATGCTGATCGGCAATCCGCGCACGCTGTTCGAACGTCAGGGCGCGTACTAGGTGGCGCCGACGCAGGTATTGGAAGCGACCGACGTTCTGTCGGCGGCGCGCGCGGGTTTCGCCGGCGCGCCGCTCGACGCGGCCGAGGGCGACATCACAGCGCGAGCGCGTCTGTGGCGATCGGGCCTGGTGGTCGCGGAGGCAGAATCGTCCGCAGTCGACGGCTTAACTGCCGCTCAAACTGCCGGAGCGGCCCTGCGAGAGGCTCTTGGCGAAGAGTCGGATCAGCCGGGCGATGCGCTGGGAATCGAAGTTGAAGCCGAGCGCTCGGCGCGGAAGCCGGAAGGCCTGATTGGTTTGCTGCAGACTCCGCTGCCGGGATATCAGGGACTATTGCTTCGAGATGGAGATCGGGTGGCTCGCGGATGGCCGTTCGACGCCTTGCGAACCGACGGCCGCACGGCTGCCTGGGTCAAGGGACTGAATCGCGAAGTCCGGCCACCGGGCGCTCGATTGGCCTCCTCAACCGCGGTCGAGGTATTCACAACGGTTGAGGCGCTAGGTACAGTCGCGCCGACAGACGGCGAGCGGATTACTGCTCGGTCGGGCGGATTCCGGTTAGTGCAGATGGAAGAAGTGCTGCCGGACCGAGTGATGGGCTCGGGACTGCAGGCGGCGGCCTGGTTGCTGCGTCATCAGCGCCAGGACGGCTCCTTTGCCTACGAATACCAGGCGCCCAACGCCGATAACCCAGGTGGCTGGACGCCCTATGACCAACTGGTGCGCCAATGCGGCTGCGCCTGGGCCATCGCGATGGTCGCGCGGCTGACGCGTGATCCGAAGATCGGCCAGGCGGCGGCTGCCGCCATCGGCGGGATTCTCGACCGACATCTGCGCCAAGACGGACCGGGGAGGCTGTTCTATCTCAGGGACATGTACGGCGAGGCCAAGCTGGGCGCGCCTCCGTTGCTACTGCTGGCGATGACGGAGCTGGGATCGTCGCTGCGCATACCTCGCGAGACGGTCGAGCAGCTCACGTCGTCGCTGTTGGCAGTGCAGTCGCACGACGGACGGCTCGGCACCAAGGCGCGGGGGATGGAACTGGAAGGTTCGGAAACGTACTACGCCGGTCAGATTGTGTTGGCGCTGGCCAGGTTGTACGCAACGCGTAAGCGTCCACGACTGAAGTCGGCGGTTGAGCGTTCGCTGAAGTACTACCAATCACGTTGGCAGCACGAAGATGAACGCGATCTGTCTTTCACGACATGGATGATTCAGGCGTGTGATCAGTGGCACGCCCTGGCCGAAGATGACCTGTCCAAACAGTACGCATACGACATGGCGGATTGGGCGCTCGAGGAACAACACGGCGAGGATGGCGAGAATCCGCTCTGGGTGGGCGCCTTCCAGAACACGCCGGGAATCGGGACAGCGGCGTATAGCGAGGGCATCGCGAGCGCGTTGGCCATTGCTCAGCGCGCCGGCGATGACGACCGCGCCGAACGATATCGTCACGCGTTGCTTCTGAGCATGAGATTTCTGTTGTCGTTGTCGATTGATGACATCGAGTCGGCCTTGGTAGGAGGGCCAGAGCATGTCGGCGCGGTGAGGTCGGCGTTGCATCGGTCAGGGCTGCGCTGCGACAACGCGCAGCACTACCTGATGTCGATGCTGCGAGCGCGGGCGTTGTGTTGGGATAGCGAATAGGCGCTGTTTCGCAATGGGAACACGCGTACTGATTGTGCACTACCCTGGTCGGTGTAGGAGCAGGCATGGCGATTCGCATCGACAGACCGCGATTTCGGGCGATCTTCGGTCGGATGGCGATGCCACGAGACGAAGCTGAAGCGTTCGTTGATGCACTGGAGGACACGTTTGTCGAGAGCCGGGACGACTTGGCAACGAAGAAGGACTTGGACAACCTGGCCGACGACCTGAAGCGGGATGCCGCCGAACGCGAGACGCGGATGATGCAGAACCTGCTGGTCTTTGTCGGCGTGATCCTGACGGCGATGGCTCTCGCGACAGGCATCGTCATCGCAGTGGTGACGCTGAGTTAGCGGGCGTCGTGGTGGTCCGCAGTGCGGTCGCCGGCGGGTCCCGGGTGAACCGCTGGAGCTAGAATCAGAGCAGCAAAAGAAGACGATTCGATGGCAATCATCGACACGCTCAGGTTCCGAAACATCATGGTTGACGGCGAGATTGCGTCCGAAGAAGCCGCTCAGGAGTTTGTCGTCGCACTGGACGAGACCTTCGAGGATGCCACGGGGCACTTGTCGACGAAGAAGGACCTTGCGGTACTACGAGCCGAATTAGTTGCCGAGATTCGTGGGCTTGAGGCCCGGATGAGCAAATTCATCCTCCTCACGGTGGGACTTCAACTGACGGCCCTGGGTATCGCCGTGGCACTGATTCTGGGGCTCAACTGAGCTCAGCTCTTGACTTCAGGCCAGACTTCTCTCCAGGCGGTTTCGATGGTTTGCAGGTATTGGTCGACTGGGATTGATAGTTCTCGGTCGTAGTTGGGCATGCCGATTCCGAGTCTGGTGATTCCGGCGTCTCGAGCTCCGGTCATCAGGCGCAACGTTGATGACATGTCGGCGTTCAGCGGTGGGAGCCACTGGATTGGGAAATCGTCCGGGTCGCGGTCGTTCTTTTCCAGTTCGGATCGCAGGTCGGTGCAGAGTTGGGCGAGTTGGTCGAGATTGCTCGCGACCGGGGCGATCCAACCGTCGCCGAGGCGGGCCGTGCGCTCGATCGCCGGCTTGGAGAGGCCGCCGAAAAGAATCGGTGGGCCGCCTGGGGTGACCGGCTTGGGCATCACCGACATGTTGTCGATGTTGACGTAACGACCGTTGAAGTTGATCGGTTCCTCGGTCCAGCAGGCGCGCAGCACACGGATGTACTCTTCCATCCGGCTCGGTCGCTGGCGGAAGTTGGCGCTGAGCGCGTCGAACTCCTGCCATTGCCAGCCAATCCCGATACCCAGCCGCATGCGGCCACCGGAGAGGATATCGATCTCGGCGGCCTGCTTGGCCACAAGCACCGGCTCGCGCTGGGGTAGGACCAGAACGTTGGTTTGTAGCGCGACGCGGCTCGTGTGGGCGGCCAGCCAGGCAAGGGTCGTCAGCACCTCGTGCTGATGCACGTCGTCGGTGTACGGCCCGGTCTGCGGGCGGTCGTCGCGGGCATAGGCGTAAATCAGGTGGTCGGCCATCGAGATGAAATCGCAGCCGATTGCCTCGACGCCCTGCGCCCAGTCGCGCAGCTCGGAGACGTCCCAATGCCAATGCCAGGCAGGAATCTGACAGCCGAATTCGAACTGTGACATGGCGAGATCCGTTCTGTTGCGCTCAACTGTTGTCGGCGCGGTGATGCACATGGCGCCGATCATCGGGTTTGCTCAGGTGTATCCTAAGCGCACCTTGACTTCCTTGAGACTGGGTCTGGACTACCTGTGAGGTGTGGCGTTGGATGAGCGGCATGCTGGCGAAGAAGGTGTTCTGAGGAGCGACATCGCGGACGTGATCGACCGCGCAGCGGCGATGGCGGTCTATGCCTACGCGTCGGTGACGCAAGCGGGCGCCACCGAGGGCTTGCGATTACCTTCGCAACTGGCTGAGCACCTGGCAGAGGCGACGTACGTGGACGTGCTGAAGTACTCGCTGGACGAGTGCACCTGTCCCTGCCACCACGATCACTAGGCGGCGACATCAGCAAAGAGTCTTCTGAATAGCTCGCGTCGTTGGCCGATGAGCCCCCTGTTCGGGCCGCGAGCAGGCTTTCGGCAGCTTCCCCCGCGAAGAAGACCGTTGCTTAACTCCTCTTCTCCCCCCGTGCGGGGGAGATGCCGTAGGCAGAGGGGGGGCTCCCCATCTCAAGGCCTATCTGTTCGCTGTCGGAGGACCCCCCCTCTGTCACTCCGCGACATCTCCCCCGCAAGGGGGGGAGAGTGGATATGAGTTTGATTCTGGGTCAGGCCCGTCGGCGCTGCGAGATTCTGGGCAACGGTTGCGGAGCATGGTTAGACTGATTTTGACTGCGATGGCGCAGATTGGCATTCACGCAACAACATGCACGCAACAACATGAAGGAGCTGGCGCGATGACAACGGCAACCAAAGAATCTGTGGTGACGCCGGAACGGTTCAAGTCGGGCATGACCTGGAACCAGTATTTGGCGTTCATCAACTCCGAGGAGAACTTCCAGCGGCTGACGCCGGGCGGGGCGCCTCGTGGCGACGCGAATGTGGAGCGGTTTATCCGCAACATGGGCTCCTGGCAGGTCTCGGAAGAGGGTCGTGAGGCGCTGCAGGCGCTGCCCCGACTGAAGATGCTGGTCTTGGGCGAAGACTGGTGCCCGGACGTGTACCGTGGCCTGCCGGTGCTGGCCGAGATTGCGTCGACTGCGGGTTGGGAACTGCGCATTTTTCCCCGCGACGAGAACTCAGACATCATGTCCGAGTTCCTCAAGGACGGCCAGCATGAGTCGATCCCGACTGCCGTGCTGTACACGCTCGACCACGAGTACATCGGTCACTGGATCGAGCGACCGGCCGTGGCAAATGAGCACATGGCCAACATGCAGAAGCTCTTCAGCCGCAAAGAGGGCGAGTCGGAAGACGACATGCGCGCTCGGATCCGCCAGGGTTACCGCGACCTGCAGTCCTCCGACGAGTGGGCCTCGTGGCGCGACGAAACAGTCACCGAGATCGCCGCGTTGGTCGGCGACAACACCTAAGAATCCTCTGCATAACTCCCGTCGTTGGCCGATCGGGGGACCCCCTTCAGCCTTCGGCAGCTTCCCCCGCGAGGGGGGAAGCGTGGAGCAGAGGTGTTCAGAGCGTTCCTAAAGGAATCCGGATTATGCAAGCCTGTAGGGGCGCCTCTACGGGTGCAGCTATTGGCGCGGCCTTGATGAGCCGAACGGACTGTCCTGCGGTTCGTCCGGATCATTCTCAATCGGCGGTGGTCCGGCTTCGATGGCTTGCATGGCTCGCCAGGTGATGAACCATCGCTGCAACGCGGTGAGGTTGGTGAGGACGGCGAGCAGCCAGAGGATCGGAATGATCTGCGACGAGAGCAGTCCGATCGCCATGATCAGCACGCGCTCAAGCCGCGTGCCCAGGCCGGAGCGGATGCTGACCCCGAATTCACCGGCCTTCGAGCGCGTGTAGCTGACCATCATGCTGCCGAACAATGCGATTGCGATGAGCACGATCGCCGTTCGGTCGAATCGCTCGGCGGCGCTGTACCAGATCAAGAGACCGAAGAGCAGCGCGAAGTCGGCGAGGCGGTCAGAAACGGCGTCGAAGACGGCGCCCCAGTTGGATGCCGTGTTGGTTGCTCGCGCGACGGCCCCGTCAAGCAGATCGAAGAACGCGGCGGCCAGCATGACGATTCCAGCCTGCCAGAACATGCCGTAGGCGGCGAACGTCGCGGCGCCGCCCATCCCGAGCAGGCCAATAACGGTCAGCGAATTAGGCGTCAGACCGGTACGCGCGACGGCGCGCCCGAGGCGCTCGGAGATGTCCGTTGATATCGAGTGGGGAAGGAGAGACACGAGGTCCCCAGAGCAAGCCCGACCGCCGTCGATTCACTGTACACAGCGATCTGTGGCGGAACTGCGCTAGTCGTAAAACAGTCGCTTGCCGATAAAGAAGCTCAATATGAGCATCGGGATCGCCGCGGCAACGATGATGATGTAATTGATGTTGAGACGATCCCAGATCGGCGGCGTCTGCGGTTCGATATAGGGCCAGTTGAGCAGCAGAGCGCGTTCTGCGTTCTTGTTGAACTCCGCGATGAACTTCTCGCTCGGGATCTCATACACCTGTTCGAGAGCGTCGTAGAAGGGGACGCCCGACGCCGTCAGACGGAATAGCTCGGCGAGCGCGTCGGATCCCCAGTCCTGGATCATCCAGCTCAACATGCCGCCGGCCTGACCGAAGTACTTGGCCTGGAATTGCCAGGTGACGGGCACGGTTTCAAGCTGCTCGAGCGTGTAGTACTCCTCGTGGTCGAAAATCACAACGGCGCCGGCGCGTCTCAGGTAGAAGCCTGGTAGCGGACCTTGTGACCAGAATCCAAGGGCTGAGCGAATCCAGAAGGGCACGTCGCCGGCGTGCGCTCCAGTTGCCGCGTTGATCAGCGAGTTGGTCACGGCATTACGAACATCGCCCGAGGCGTTGCGCATCACATGTTGCACGAGTGCATCTTCGTCGATGCCCTCTGGGAACTGAGCAGGGTCCATCGGGTCGCCGCCCTCGGGCCAGACGATGATCGTCAGTGGCGACTCAAGCGAGGCGTCGATCAGTTCGCTGACGAGCTCGTATGCACCTTGTCCATGGTCGGCGAGGTCTTCCGCTCGTAGCTCGCCCTGGTAGTGCCAGAGGATGACGTCGTCGCGCTCTGCGAAGGTCCACTCGAGTTCCTGCGCTTGTGCCCCGAGCACGCTAGGAACCAATGAAGCAGCGGCAACGAAGACCAACAACAGAACAAGGACAGCGCGGGTCACCAGTTCAGGCTAGGGCGGAAGAAGAGATCGATACATGTCGAGGTGCTGTTGGGCGACAAGTCGAGCATCAAATCGACGAGCTGACCTTCGTCCCTGCTCAACCTGCCGGGCGCGCAGCGACGGGTCGGTCAGCAATTGGCGGAGATGCCTGGCGAGCGCTACATGGTCGCCCGGCGGCGAGAGCAGTGCGGCGGCGCCGTCGTCTGAGGCGATGCGGTAGCCGGGAATATCGGTCGCGGCGACGGGTACGCCAGCGGCCATCGCCTCGATCAGGACGAGTCCCAACGCCTCGCCGCCAGTGGCAGGGAAGGCGGCGCATGTCGCCTTGCTGAGCAAGGCGGGAATGTCTTCGTGAGCAACTGGTCCGAGGAAGGTCGTCCGCTGATCGGCGAGCTTCCTTGTCGATGCCGAGACGGGACCGGCGACGATCAATCGCGCATCCGGCAATAGGTCGAGAGCGCGAAGCAATGTCGGCAAGCCTTTCCGAGGTTCGTCACGACCGATGAACAGGATGGTGTTGGGCTCAGGCTCGCGCGCCGGATTGAGGAAGGGCGAAAGATCGAGGCAAGGGAAAATCTGTTCGACACGCTGGGGAAGGCATCCTGCTGCGGTCTCCCGCGAGACCTCGCTGGCGCAGATCACAGCGTCAGCTCGTCGCAGCAAAGCGCGAACGAACGGCGCCGCGAGTCGATAACAGCGCCCTGCGGCGGCTTCGGCCGAGTGCAAGGTGACGACTGTGGGGGTTGATTCAGGGTGGAGCAAAGAGAGCGGACCCAACAGCGGCAGCAGCGGCTCCTGGATGTGCAGGATGTCGTGCGGGGTTCGGAGGAATGTGCGCAGCCTCAGCAGGTCCGATGGATGGAAGGCGATGTCGGCACGCGTCCCGCCCAGGGAAACCCGAAGCGCGTTACGCGGGGAGAAGACTTCCGATTTGTGTCCCTCTGCGTTGAGGGCGTCCGAGAGTGCCAGCGTGTGGGTTTGGACACCGCCCGGCTGATCGGCGTCGTAGGGGAGGACGTGAGCGATTCGCACGTGAACGAACTATTCGGCGCCATCATTGGCGGCCTCGTAATTGCCACGCTTGGAGGGTGAGGCAATCGCGCCGTTTCGCTTCAGATTTGTCAGCGCTGAGCGTACCGAGGCCAAGATGCCTGCCTCGGCGACTCGAGAATCCATCGGCATCGGCGCTGATATTTCGGCTGCGGTCCTGCTGCTTGAATGCGAGCGGAGAACCGCCAGCACGCACTCTGGAGCTAGGCGGCGGTACTCCGTTAGGGCGAGCGACGATAGCAAAGCCTCGTGCTGTTGACGGTACGTTAGATCCACCCAAACTGCTCCCTCGCGAAGCTTCAGCCGACCGCGCGACCTGATCGAGGCGGTTCCGCTGCGAATGCGTCCCGCTTGTGCCGGCGTCCATGACCAATCGTCTTCAGCCAGATTGGCGAGCAGCGCGGCCATGATGCGTGTTGGCTCGCGCGCCAGTCGCGCGATCCCCTCAGATTCGTCCAATTTGAATTGAGCAACAACGAACCAACCAGGACGTGGCCCGTGTGACTGCCAACTGCCCTCACTTCTGCTGGCTTTGACTTCAAGACCAACGCCGCGCTGGACGGCGTCATTTGGATAGACGCCCTTCGGAATCAGGTCGGGATTCCCGTTGTGGAACTGGTTGACGACCAGGCCTCCGCTTCGGGCTTCGGCAAGTCGGGTCGCAATGGTTCTGCTGATGAGTCCGGAGAGCGACGCTCGATCCAGCAAATCTTCGAGCGGCTCGTAGGACGCGCCCTGCAAGACGACGTTGAGCGGATGAATCAGGTCATGAACGTCTTCAATCGAGCGAAAGACGTGACGTGGTTCCAATCCATACGGAAGAGCCTCGGGCAGGAGCGTGTGATCGACAATGCCGGCCGGATCGGGCGGCGTCGGCTGAAGAAAAAGGAAAGACGCTTCTGTGCTCACGGGACTAGAGCGCCGCCAGGGCGGGAATTGCGGCACAGGCGAGCTCCCAATAGTGAGGGTCGACTTCCGTACCGATTCCAGTAACGCCAAGCGCTTCCGCTGCGGCGAGTGTTGTAGCGCAGCCCGCAAACGGATCTAGAACGACACCTGCGTTCTCGGGTAAGGATGCCCGAACTAGCTGCTGCAAGAATGCCTGGGGCTTGGCTGTCGGATGAGATGCCAAGTTGCGCTCACGAGCTGGCGTCTTTCCGCTCTCGATGACATCCAGAAACGGAGTCTGGTCGGAAAGCCGTCGCAGCCCACCAACACCCCATTTCCTCAGATTCGCTGCCACGGTTGGTTCTGACAGTGGGCGGCGGTAGAGGCCCCAGGGCTCCCAACAAGACCGCGGCATCGTGCTGACATCCGCGAACTCATCATGTGCGCCCTTCGGTCGATCACCGCCTCTCAGCGTCCGAACGAGACGAACGATTTCGCCGCGACGCTCGAACCCAGCGGCTTCCATGGCTGAAGCGACCAGTGGGGACATGAGCTGATTGCTGGCGACAAAGACGTGGCCGTCGGGTCTGAGCACGGGTATCAACAACTCAGCCCATTCCTTGAAGAATCCCCGCAGCTCTGCTCGGTCCGAGGGCGAGTTGATTGTGAAACGCGGCAGCGGCCTCCTATGGGAGCCGTCGAATGCTGGGGGGAGCCTCCACACCCCGCCACGTCCTGCGCGCATTTGCGCCACTTCATGCGGTCGGTACTCATGCAGCCCGTAAGGCGGATCGGTGACTACTGCGTGAATGCTCTCCGCTTCGGCCCTCCGCAGCCACGAGCGGCAATCGTCCAGATACAGCGTCTGCCTACCGTATCGAAAGGGGGTCTCGCTTGCCGTCAGGTCGGCGAAACGTGCCTGCTCTTGGACACGGTGACTAGTCATGAGTTCATTCGCAATCTAGAACCAATGGGCGCAGTATACCGCACGGGAGCCCAGACCCAACGTCTCAGCAGCTCCGCTCGGCAAGCGAGTCCGAATGCCAAGTGCGCCTTCTTCTACGCACGTGTTGTTATCGATTGGTTGTCGGATTATGAACGAATGGTTAACATCGACGCGTGACGGACATCCCGCTCCTCGCGAAATGCGTGCGGTTTGCGGGCTTGCAATATGAAAGGGAGGCTGACATGCCAATCTCAACATCAGGGTTTTCGATCTGCGAGCAGCTGCTGCTGCTTGGTTTGAGTGAGCATGGCGCGCTTGATCGGCTGCATGAAGCTCGATTGGACTATGCCATCGCAGGGGCTTCGCTGATTGATCTGTCGTTTGCCGGACGGATTGACAGTGACCCAGCTCAGCTGTTTGTCGTGGACGCCGAGCCGACCGGCGATGAGCTGTTAGACGAGGTCCTGGAACGGATCGCTGGTGACGCTTCGAATCGACCGATCGTCTACTGGGTGTCGGAAATTTCTCACTATGCGCACAACCTGCGACGAGAACGGTTGCGGGGCTTGCGGGCGCGGGCGGTGATTCGGAAGCACAATGGACGCCGGCAGATTGAGTTCCGCTGGGGTCAGGATCCTCAGGTCGATCCTGAGGTCGTGGGCTGCATTCGTGAGCACGTGCTGGACCTGTTGCACAGCGATGCGATTCCCGAGCCTGAGGATGTCGCACTGGTCAGCCTGGCGCGGGCGAGCGGGCTGTTCGACGTGTTGCTGTCGAAGAAGGAGCGCAAGCGGGTCGAGCCTCGGGTGCTGCGCCTGGCCAAGATGGACATCATCGGCCAGCGAGTGAACCACGCGCTCGAGTACGCGCTCGCCAGCTAGGAATCATCTGAACGACTGCGTCAGCCGGCTGAGGGAGGACCCCCCTTCAGCCTTCGGCAGCTTCCCCCGCAAGGGGGGAAGCGGGGAACGGAGTAGGTCGGAGTAATCTCAGGCGACTAGCGGCCGCGGCGCCTGAGCAACGCTTTTGGCGTAGCGGTCAGGCCTCGCCATTGTTGGCGCAGGAGTCTGACAGCTCCGATCTCGCGCAGACTCGGGTAGGTCCCGAACTCCGCTTCGGTGGCGCCGTCCAACAAGGCACGCCGGAGCGCCGCCTCGCCAAGTCCTTCATATCTCGTGACTCCTGCTCCGACCTGTTCGTAGAAGTGCGCGTCCGACCCCCCGGTTGTCGGCAGGTTCCAACGTTGGTTGGCGTCAATGATCGACTGCCTGCGCCATTTCGCTGATGGGATCGGATTCGCCGTCTCTACAGCGAGAATCGGTGACCCATCACCGCTGAGTTCGGGCGCCATTGCCTCAACCAGGCGATCGATGTCATGCACGCTGAGGGCGAGCGGCAGGATAGCGGCGGGATGCGAGATGATCGCGACGCCGCCCTGTTTCCAGATTGCTTCGATCGTCGCTGCCGCACTCTTGAACGCCGGAATCGGCTCATCGATCCAGAGGGCGAGGATGTGTCCCTGCCGGCTGCTGACCTCGCTGCCGATGATCACCTCGACCGGGTGATTGTGGCGTTCGGCGATATTGCGAGCGTCGTGCGCGCCTCGGGTCTGGTCGTGGTCGGTGACGGCGATGGTGTCCAGACCTCGTTGATGTGCGGCGTGGAGGATGGTCTCTGCGTCGTCCATGCCGTCCGAGGCGTCGGTGTGAATCTGCAGGTCGGCGCGTCCCAGCGGGTCGTTTGCTTCACTCATTGTCTGGCGCTTCCGACGGTGTCGCGCGGATGCGGATCGTCCCACGGCGTGTCGCGGCATGGCGCCCAGGGTGACTCCGTGACCCTCCAGAGGTGCGAATGCTCGGCGATGATTGGCTCGAAGAGGCGGGCCAGATCGGCCGTGTTGGTGCGCGTGTCCAGCGCTCGGTTGCCGGTGAGCAGCAGTTCAAGCGGCGGCAGGAAGGTGACATCGAACTGGAGACGGTCGGGCCCGGGTCGCCGGACGGCGTAAAGCGGCAGGACATCGGCCTCGGCGCGGATGGCGAGATCGATCGCGCCGACCGGGAATCGCGCCTGGCGACCGAAGAAGGGAACGCAAGCGCCACCGCCCTGGCGATCGCGGTCCCAGAGGATGCAGACCAGGCCGCCCTCACGCAGGGTGCGCAGGGCCTTGGCGACGCCGGTCTGGGTCGCCGTGAGGAACTCGACGCCGACAGCGGTGCGTGACGCATTGACCGCTGCGAGGTGTCGCGGATCATTGAGTCGCTCGACCAGCGCAACGGCCGGGATGTCGAGCGCCGCCAGCGCCTTGACCGCGACCTCGGGATTGGAGATGTGGGCGGTCGTCAGGACGACGCCGCGTCCGGATTTGTGAGCGTCCAGGAGGTAGTTCAACCCTTCGACGTGGAGGTGTCGGTCGAGAACTCGCTGAGGGCTGAGCGATGGCAGGATGGCGAGGTCGACGTAGTAGCGGGCGGTCTCGGCGATGACCTCTGCGGCATCGCGGTTGAGTTCCGCGGGAGTGTGCTGGGGGTGGATGCGCTGGAGGTTGTTGCGGATGCGAATGCGCTGCCGCTCGAGCAATGGGATGGCGAGGGAGGCGACCGTCTCAGCGATGGCGTAGAGGGTGCGTCGAGGCAGGTATCGGGAGAGCCAGGCGAGGGCGGCAAGGGCAGTGGCGGTCGGCATGTGGGTATGTTCGCACGAACGGCTTCATCGTGTGCGCCTATCGAGAACACTACCGCAGATTGACTGCTACCTTTGTCACACGGAGCCAATCATGTCGACTCACACTGAGCAACTCACCGAAATCGTCGAGCGCGTCCGTGTTGCGACAGAAACACTAGGCGATGACGATAGCAAACTCCGGGCAATCGCATTCCAGAAGTTGCTGGATCATGAGTTGTCGCAAGGACAACCCGATGTGATTCCCAGAGGCGCGTCCCACGAGGCTGCGGAGGATTCAGTTGTACAAATCGACGACGCTTTCGCCTCGCGGGCCTTGCGGGAACAGGCGATTGCGGACTATTTTCGAATTGGTAGTAACCAAGTACATGACCTGTTCGATATATCGAACGAAGCGCCATATCTTGAGGTGCGCGCGGACATGTTGGACCGCTCGAATCGATTCGCTATTCGCGAGATTGCACTACTGGTTTGTGGCGCCCGAACTGCGCTTGGTATTGAGACCGGGACGGCGGATATTCGGAAAGCAGCAGATATCCATGGTCGACTAGATGACGACTTCATCAGTCACTTGCTCTGCATGGACGAGATCGTTGTCCGCGGTAAGTCGACTTCGCCGAACAGATTGGTCAGGATGCGGGCCATAGGCGCCGAATGCGTCCGTGGAATTGCGCAACGGCTGGTCGCGAATGGCCAGTGAGGCAGATGTGGCTTCCGTCGGACTCGCACACTTCCACGAGGAAGTGGACATTGCGCGCGGCCTGTTCGAGGGCGGACACTTTCAGGAAGCGGTGAGGAAAGCGGCTGAACGGTTCTTGAACCGGGTCGCGGAACTCGCTCGCCGTGATGACTTAGTTGGAGCTGGACTCGTAAACCGGACGTTTTCTGAGAATCAGCCGATTCTGGAATTCGACGCTGACCGATCAAGTCTTCAAGCGAAGAACCGTCACGACGGCTTTCGCTTTCTATCACTTGGCTTGACCCTTGCGGTTCGCAACATCTATTCACACGCCGATGACCTTCCCGTGACTGAAAATGAGGCTCTGGAATGGTTGGGATTCCTGAGTGCGATGCATCGCCGGCTCGATCGAGTGCAGCAGGTGGCCGCGTACAAAGAGGTGAATTCCGAGCCCACCGACAGCAGCGAGCCCGAAAACATCGCTACCGAGTGATCATGTCGCGGAACTGGTACCACTGGTCGGGTGCGGCGCGTAGCACTGGCTCGAATGCGGGGAGCAACGGGCAGCCGGGTTCCTGATCAAGGTTCAGGTGCGGATTGAAACGAATTTCGTGACCCCGGCGAGTAGCAGCTAGCGGGACGACCTGGGCTTCGGTTAACGCAGCGATTCGGTGGAGTTCGTTCGGTATTGCCACTTCGCGGCCGAACAGCGACTCCGTGGTCGTCTGTTCTCCGGGTCTCGGCGGTCGGTCGAAGAGGATGGCGGCGGTTCCGTTGGCCTTCAGGTGATTGATGATTTGGCGCAGGCCTGCTCGACCGCTGGCTGGGTTCATTCCCAGGCGCGCCCGCTGATCCTGGATTGCACGATTCAGGGCGGGGTGGCCGAGGTCGTCGACGAGGACCATTGATGGTCCGATTCGGTGGGCGAATGCGCCTCCGAGGATGTCCCAGTTGCCGAAGTGGATGACGGCGAAGAGGATGGGGCGTCGCTGGTACCACTCTTCCAGTTGTTCCCATTGGCTGGCGTAGGTTGGGTCGTCTCCGCCGACGGCCTCGTAGCAGTCGGCGGGTGTGAGCTCGTCGAGGCGGACGGCGTCAACCAGGTACTCGCCGTAGCGCTGGAATTGGGCTCGGGCGAGGGAATCGGCGTCACCGTCCCAATCGACGTGGGGCAGCAGGTGTTCGGCGTTGCGACGGGCGGCGTTTCGTCCTCGCGGCCAGGCGAAGTAGACCGCGGTCATCAGCTGACGCGCCGCGGCGTAGGCGCCGGGGCGCGGGAGTGTTCGGGCGGTGCGTCCGAGGGTTTGGTATCCGAAGGTGAGGGGGTGCATGGCTGTTCAGGGTCGCGTCGGGGTCGCGCGGCCGGCCCCCTCCGCCCCTTCGGGGCACCTCCCCCAGAGGGGGAGGTCTACATCCCTTTATTCGCCTCGGGCGAAGACTTCCAGCTCGTCGCGTGCGACGTCGTCAGTCCACTGCTCGGGCGGTGACTTCATGAAGTAGGCGGAAGCCGCCAACAGCGGGCCGGAGAGGCCCCGGTCGAGACCAAGCTTGGCGCAGCGCACGGCGTCGATCACAACACCGGCCGAGTTTGGGGAGTCCCAGACTTCCAGCTTAAGCTCGAGGTTGAGCGGCACATCGCCGAAGGTGGTGCCTTCGATGCGGATGTGGCACCACTTGCGATCCTGAAGCCAGGGCACGTGGTCGGAGGGTCCGACGTGGACGTCGCCGGCGGGCATCTCGTACTCGATCTGCGAGGTGACGGCGTTGGTTTTGCTGATCTTTTTCGACTCCAGGCGCTCGCGTTCGAGCATGTTGTAGAAGTCGGTGTTGCCGCCGAAGTTGAGCTGGTAGGTGCGGTCGATCTGGACGCCGCGGTCGCGGAAGAGGCGCGTGAGCACGCGGTGCACGATCGTGGCGCCGACCTGGGATTTGATGTCGTCGCCAACGATTGGCGCGCCGGCGCGTCGGAAACGGTTGCCCCAGTATTCCTCGCGGGCGATGAAGACGGGGATGCAGTTGACGAATCCGCAGCCGACTTCGAGCAGCTGCTCGACGTACCACTTGGTCGCCTCCTCGGAGCCGACCGGGAGGTAGTTGATCACGACATCGACATCACGGTCCTTGAGCACCTGAGCCACGTCGACGGTCGAGCCGGGCGCCTTCTCGATCACCATGGAGAGATACTTGCCGAGGCCGTCGTGGGTCATGCCGCGCTCGACCGGTACGCCGAGATGCGGCACGTCGCTGAACTTCACGGTGTTGTTTGGTTCTGAGAAGATCGCCTCGGAGAGGTCGAGTCCAACCTTGCGCGAGTCGATGTCGAACGCGGCGACGAAGTTGATGTCGGAGATGGAGTACCCACCGAGTACGGCGTGCATGATGCCGGGGATCTCATCGCCGTCCTTGGCGTCCTTGTAATACGTGACACCTTGCACGAGCGATGATGCGCAGTTGCCGACGCCGATGATGGCGACGTTGATCTTGCCGGTTGGCTGGCCGGTTGGCTGGCCGGTTGGCTGGCTCGTTGACTGGCTGACGCTGTTTGCGTCGTCTGACATGAAAAAGTCCTTCCGCGCAGGGTGCGGTCGCGCCGTTCTGCCGAGCGTGTTCGGAACCTCACAAAGTGTCGACCGCGTCGTCCTTCTGCGAGTACTGCAATCTAGCAGCAGCCAACTCTGGGTGCAGTTGCAGGAGACATAGGCTCGCGGCCGCCGCCTTGCCAATGCTCACCGACGCGTGTCGGCGGGACGCGGGGTAGGCTGAAATTATGCCTGATCCTCGCGAGCTCGTGGCGGACATGTACCTGCAATTTGCGGAGGAATTGGCCGATGCGGCGCGCGAAGCGATCCGGCCCTGGTTTCGCAGCGAGCTGGAGGTCGAGCGCAAGGGCGACGGGTCCCCCGTCACTCAGGCGGATCGCGCCGCCGAGACCGCGATCCGCGAGCGGATCTGCAGCCGCTATCCGAATCACGGAATCGTGGGCGAGGAATTCGGATCGGATCAGGCCGACGCCGAGTGGGTTTGGGTGATCGATCCGATCGATGGGACCGGCGCCTTCATTTCAGGCCTGCCAACGTTTGGTACGCTGATTGGACTGGTGAGGGACGGCGTCCCCGTGCTCGGCGTACTGGACCAACCGATATTGACAGAACGGTGGACAGGTCTGAGTTTTCCCGAACTTTCGCCGCGAGCTACACACGATACACACGTTATCCACACGTCCTCAACGACCGATTTGGAGAACGCGATCGGTTTCGCATCCGACCCGACGATGTTCAAGGGTCCGGAGCGCGACGCGTGGAACAGGCTCTCGTCGTCTCTGTATCGGGCAAGATACGGGATCGATTGCTACGCCTACGGCTTGTTGGCTTCGGGCTTTGTGGACATTGTGTGTGAAGCGTCGTTGAAATCCTGGGACTACATAGCGTTGGTCCCGATTGTGCGGGGCGCGGGTGGTCAGATGACCGACTGGGACGGCGAACCGCTCACTCTTGACTCAAAGGACCGGGTGTTGGCATCGGCTTCGCACGGGCTGCACCGGGCTGCACTTGATCGCTTATGTGGATAGATCGGCTAGAAAAGCGGTGGATTGGGCGTGGAAATGTGGACAAACCGCGCACACGCGCGGAAACAGCGTTCGTCGCCTGATGGAAACGTTCTGTAGAGAGAACGGTGCCTGTGTGCTAAGCCGCCGCGTCGGCGTGGTCTTTGACCTTGCGCAGGACAGGCAGACCGGTACGCGAGTTCTCGACGATCTCGTAGCCGTCGGGCACGGCATCGATCGCGCCAGGCTTCTCCGTCTTGGCGAAGAAGTAGATGCGCTGAGAATGATGGTTCCTCAGCTCGATGTCGCGCGCGTGAAGGAAGTAGGTCTCCTGGCGGCGGTTAGTGGTGGAATAGGCCATGTCTGGCAGCCTCCGATTAATTGAGCAGGCGCTTATGCCGTTACATTGTATATTGAAACGACTTTTGACCGTGATGTCAATCGATCCCGCAAAGATCGTTACGTCGAGTGTTCACAGTTTGTTGACAAGTGCAGCGCTGCTGATGGCCGGCGTGGCCGCAGCCGCGACCGCCTGTGGAACAGAGGCTGAACAGGCCGCATTGCCGTTTCAGGATCAGAGCGACGTCTGGACAGTCGCGCAAGTCGATCCAGACGCACGCTGGCTGCCGGTCCTGGCGACTCAGGACTTTGCGGTCGGCGTCAAACGGGTCGCATTCAGCTTGGATGGACTGAAGCCAGGCGATGAGCCGCCGACGGTTCGGGTTTCACTCTTCGCGCTCGAGCAAGACCAGCGAGTGCCTCGCTCGGTCCAATATGCCCGCTTTCTGTCTTATCCCGCCGGCGTCGGGATTGAAGCGCATGGTCACGCCAATGCGTCGGTCTCGGACCGCTCGCTGCCGATCGGCAGCGGCGTGTACGTGGCGCCGGTGCAACTGACATCCGCCGGACTCTGGGGCATGCTGCTGGAACTGTCGGGCGACGATGCGGAGGAATCGGTCCGGCTCAAGTTCTCGGTCCGAGAGCGACAGGCCGCGCCGCGAGTGGGAGAGCTCGCTCCGTCGGTCGAATCGCGCACGCGCAATGACGTGTCGTCGTTGGCCGAACTTACGTCGGATCTCGATCCTGAACCCGGCCTGTATGCGAACTCAATCGCCGAGGCCCTGGAACTCGATCAGCCGCTTCTGCTGACCTTTGCCACGCCTGCGTTCTGTCACTCGCGTACGTGTGCACCGGTGCTCGACGCTGTGAAGGCGGTCTGGCGCGAATTCGCAGCCTCGGTGACGGGTATTCATGTCGAGGTGTTTGAGAATCCCGGCAATCCGACCAGATTGGTCGAATCGGCAGCGTTCGTCGCCTGGCGGCTGCCGTCGGAGCCGTGGGTGTTTGTGATCGATGCAGACGGGATCATCCGCTACGCCTTCGAAGGCGCGGTGTCGGAGGCCGAGCTGCGCTCTGCGGTCGAGTGGGTCGTGCGGGACGGTCGGTAGCTCGGTCGCTACTGAGAGCCGTTGGCGAGGATCGCCTCGACACGTTCGACCAACTCGTCGACTCTGCGCAGATGAAGAGCGACATCCTCAGGTCGCAGGAAGCCCTCGTAGAAGTTGGCGTGCAGGCTATTGGCGATAGCGAATGAGTCGTAGATTTGCTCGTCTTCCTCTTCCTCCGCCAGGCGCTGTGCTACATCAAACAGCAGACGGTGCTGGCCGTGCCGCCAACCTCGCTCGACTGCCGTGGCCTTCATCATTTGCGCCGCAGCGCCCCAGCCCTTTTCCGAAGCTTGCTCCAGGTCGTTGCGCGCGAGTTCTTCTCCAGCCTGTGCAAGGAACTTTCGGCCGCGTGCGGCGTATCGCGAGGCGCGCTCGTTCATCCTGGTTCTCCTGTCGCTCATCGTATCAAGCACCACTGAGCATCGGAGTCTACCCTGACAGTGGAAAGAGCGAGGAATGGCATGGCCCTGGCAGGGTCGGAACGGGCGCAGATTCGTCAGCAGTTTGAGGCGATCGAGGGTCCGCTGAAACTCGAGTACTTCCATCAGAGCCCGCGCCGAGTGGTGGTGCCGGGCCGCCCCGACCGGCCGAGCTGCGAGCTGGCGAAGGAGCTGTACGAAGAGATCGCCGACCTCTCGGACCACATCTCCTTGACCATCTACGAGCACGAAGAATCGGCTGAGCAGGTCAAGCGACGCGACATCGTCGATGTGCCGTGCGTGCTGATTCGAGGTGAGCTGAACCGGCCGCTGCGCTTCTATGGCGCGCCGAACGGGCACCTGCTGGTCGCGATGATCCGGGCGATAGTGCTGGCCTCGACACGGCAGGCGAAACCGTCGGTCCAGATGAAGCGCATCCTGGGCAAACTGCGACGGCCCGCGCGTCTGCGTCTGCTGGGATCCTCGATGGACCCGAATGCGGGACAGGCCGCGTTGTCGGTTTGCGCGGCGACATTGTTGTCGCCGAAGTTGCAGACCGATGTCTTTGCCATCGAGGATTTCGAACATATTGGGGCGCGCTCGGGCGTGACGGCGATTCCCGCGTTGTTCGTCGACGACCGGTTGGCCGCGGTCGGCATGGTCGAGCCGCTTGAGCTGGTGAAGTACATCGGCGTCTGGCAGGCGAATCCGGAACGGGCTCTGCTCAATCCTCCGGCGACCCAACCGGGTACGGCGACCGCCTGGCGACCACCGCAGCAGGCTCCTGAACGTCGCGGTCCGACGCCGATTGATCCGATTGCGGCGGCAGCCGGACGAGCGCGCGGGACCTCCGCGACTCCAGAGGGTATGCACCGCACCGCGGGCGGCCTCATCGTCCCGAATCGGTAGTACGCTCCAACTTATAACCAGAATATCCCAGAGCGTTGCGACCATGGACTGGGCGGAATCGAAGCGGAGATGTGTTGTGGCTGATGTTGACGACCTACGCGAAACGCTGGAGGCGTTGGCGGAGCGGTTGAGCGATGTCCTGGAGCGTCTTTGACGTGACGGCGGTGGAGGCGGAAGTGGCACGCCTGGAATCGGCGTCAACGGCGACAGCCTTCTGGAACGACGCCGACCGTGCTCGCAGCGTGATGAAGCGGATGTCCTCGCGGCAGCGAACGATTGAAGTCTGGCGCGGTCTGGAATCGCGTGTCAATGACGCAGTGGAGCTGCTCGAACTCGCCGACGATGAAGAAATGGCTCAAGACCTGGCTGCGGAAGCCCAGTCAATCGGCGACGAAATCGAGCGCCGATCATTCGAGCTCGCGTTCTCTGGTCCTTATGACGACCGCTCGGCGATCATCGCCATCTACGCGGGCGCCGGCGGCATCGACTCACAGGACTGGACCGAGATGCTGCTACGGATGTACCAACGATGGGCGGAACGGGCCGGCTTCGACGTTGACCTCGTTGACCTGGCCGAGGGTGAAGAGGCCGGCCTCAAATCGGCCACGCTCGAGGTCCGTGGCGATACTGATGGCGGCGGAGCGTACGGTTGGCTGCGGTCTGAACATGGTGTGCATCGTCTGGTGCGGATTTCTCCGTTCGACCAGAACCACGCCCGCCACACGTCGTTCGCGCGGGTTGAGATCATGCCTGAAACCGCAGAAGCAGCCGAAGTCGAGATCGCCGACGACGACATCAAGTTGGACGTCTACCGAGCATCGGGCAACGGCGGGCAGAATGTTCAGAAGAACTCGACGGCAGTGCGAATTACGCACTTGCCGACCGGATTCGTCGCCAGCTGTCAGAACGAGCGATCGCTGCGACGCAATCGTGACTCGGCGATGCGCGTGCTCAAGGCTCGACTGCTGATGCTCGAGGAGCAGAAGCGCGAGGAAGAGCGCCTCGCGATTCGTGGCGATCACATTGAGGCCGGCTGGGGCAATCAGATTCGGTCCTACGTCCTACAGCCATATCGGATGGTGAAGGATCTGCGGACTCAGTACGAGACGTCCGACACGGATCGTGTGCTGGACGGCGATATCGACGAGTTTCTCAAAGCATCGCTCCAACACCAGATCGGTCAGGACGTGCGACGCGAGGGAGCGGTCGCATGAGACGATCGGGATTGCTGTTAGCGATTGCCGCATTGATTGCGCTCGCCTGGCCCGCCTTGTCCCTGATGGTGGCTATCAACGCGCAGTCGGCGGAGGACGGTCCGACGGTGCAGGGCACACGCTTCGAGAACTCGTGGCCCGACTCGGTGATTGTGACCGCGCTGGTCGATGACGCGTCGGAGGTGGAATCGGCAACGTTCCTGTACGTGATTCTGCCCGAAGGCGCGCTCACTCGTGAAGCGGCGGAGATCGTCCAGGGCGATGTCACACGGGTCACGGCGGAGTTTCCGACGCGCGATTCACAGCTCTGGATTCCGGCCGGCGCTGACTTTGAGTGGCGTTGGGAATTCGTTTACGCCTCGGGCGAGACATTTGAGACCGAACCGCAGCTCTGGCGCTATGAAGACCCACGAT
Organism: Dehalococcoidia bacterium; assembly: GCA_963666795.2. Lineage (GTDB taxonomy): Bacteria > Chloroflexota > Dehalococcoidia > Bin125 > Bin125 > Bin125. The sequence continues at coordinate 381,405 of CAXXUV010000003.1, forward strand.
TCGATTGGCAATCACTCAAGGAAGGCGATCTGGAGGTTGCCTGGTACGACGACCGCGGCGTGGCTCAGTCGATGCTCGATGAGGGCCTGGAAGCGCTCGATGAAATTTCTCCGTTCCTGGGCCTGGCCCGGGAAGAGTTGATTCCGATCAAGGTGTACGTCTGGGCTAGCTCTGAGGATGCTCGCGCCGTCGAGCGGATTGAGTCAGAGCGATTCGAGGAATCGGTGATCACCGGCGGCACTCGGGTGCTGGCCGACCTCGTGCACGTTTATCAACCGTCGCGCTGGGTCGTCCGACACGAGCTGACGCACGTGTTGACCAAACTGGCGGGTGAAGGTCCGTACGGCGACCTCCCGGCCTGGCTGGACGAGGGCATGGCGACCATCGCCGAGGGTGACTGGCAGGACCGTCGCGGCGCGGCATTGCAGTACGCGATCAACAACGACCTGGTTCTGTCGCTGCGCAGCATGGAGTCACCGTCCAACCGTCCGGGATTCGTCGACATCTTCTACGGACAATCGGCGGCAATCGTGCTGCATCTGATCCAGGAGTACGGCCCCGAGCAAATGAACGAGCTGTTCGAGACGTTCAAAGAAGGCTCGTCGGTCGATGACGCGCTGATGAAGGTATATGGACTCAATCGCGCCGAGCTGGACAACCAGTGGCGCGCGTCGGTCGGACTTGGACCACGGGAGCAGGAAGAAGATCGCTCGACAACGATCGAGGATGACGTGATCGGCGGCCCCGAGGTGGCGGACGGCGATCAATCGACCGAGGACGACTCGGATGAACCAGCCGAGCAAGCGTCTGTGCAGCAAAGCCAGGAGCAAGAATCCGAGCAAGGGTCAGAGGCGTCGGAGGACGAAGAGGAAGCATCTGAAGAACAGGCAATAGGCCGGTCGGATGAAGAGATCGACGAGCGTGTCGCTGAGATTGAGCGTCGACAGGACGAGCGCCGCTCAGGCCCGATATTTGAAGTCTCGGGTCCGTTCCCCTGGGAGTACCCGCTGATCGGGATCGCGGGAGCGTTGGTGTTGCTGAGTGGGCTGTTGCTGATCCGCGTGCTGACGCCGCGTCGGGGCTGAGATCAGCACTGCCGTCATTCCGTCGGCAGCCGACCGTTGGAGTAGCGCGACTCTAAAGCGCTCCCCCTTGCGGAGACCTTTGATTAAGTCCCCTTCTCCCCCCTTGCGGGGGAGATGCCGTAGGCAGAGGGAGGCTCCCCATCTCAAGGCCTATCTGGTCGCCGTAGGAGGACCCCCCCTCTGTCACTCCGTGACCTCTCCCCCCGCAAGGGGGGAGAGGGGAGCGGAGTTGTTCAACGCGTTCCTAGCGCAGCTGCGAGATCCGTGCTGCGCGCGTGACGTTGTTGAGCAGCATTGCCACGGTCATCGGTCCGACGCCTCCTGGCACCGGGGTGATTGCGCCGGCGACGGCTGCAACTGCATCGAAATCGACGTCTCCGACCAGTCGGTAGCCGCTTTTGCGCGTGGCATCGTCGACGCGATTGACGCCGACATCGATCACGGTGGCGCCAGCATGAACCATATCGGCGGTGATCGTGTAGGGCCGGCCGGTCGCGGCGACAAGAATGTCGGCTTGCCTTGTGATGGCTGGAAGGTCGGCGGTGTTGGTGTGGCAGACGGTGACGGTGGCGTTCGCTCCCTGTCGCTTCTGCGCCAACATCGCCGCCAGGGGCATTCCGACAAGCCGGCTGCGTCCGACGATCACCACGTGCTTGCCGCCCGGGTCGGCGCCGCTACGCACGAGCAGTTGCTGGACGCCGTGCGGAGTCGCAGGCAAGTAGCGCTCGCGGCCCTGCAAGATGCGGCCTTGGTTGGTCGGATGCAGGCCGTCGACATCCTTGAGTGGATCGATCCGGTCGAGCAAGGCGTCGGAGTCGACGTCTTCGGGCGCCGGCAGCTGCAGAATGATGCCGTGGACATCGAGGTCGGCGTTGAGCAGCTCGATGCGGTCGCGGATCCGGCGCTGGGTCTGCATAGGATCCGGATCGACGTCGATCCGGTGAATTACCACTTTGACGCCGGTTTGTTCGCCTGCTCTGACCTTGCTCCGAACGTAGGAGGCGGACGCCGGATTGTCGCCGACCAGGATCACAGCGAGGTGCGGGAGGAGGCCGCGGCCAATCATGTCCGCGACCTGCCGTGTCAACGCATCTCGGATGCCGGCGGCGATCGCTGCGCCATCGATGATCGTGGCTGTCATGCGGTCAGGGTATGACAGAGCTTTACAGCGAAGTGTGACGTGATATCGCCAATGAGTTGGCCGTTGCGTTGGTAGGCTGCAAACCGATGTTTGGCGATTTGACCTGCGGCGTGGACCTGCTCTTGATTGAGCGCTTCGAGAGCGTATTGTCACGCCATCCCGAGCGCTTTCCGCAACGGATCCTGACCGACCGCGAGCGCGACTACTGTGGCGGTCGGCTGGCCGAAATGGCCGTGCGATTCGCGGGCAAAGAAGCGGTGATGAAGTGCCTGGGGACAGGCGTGCGGGGAGTCAAGTGGAAGGAAATCGAAATCCTGGCCAACGCTCGAGGCAAACCGGTCGTGATCCTGCATGGCGGCGCGAGGCAACGGGCGCACGACATTGGTCTGGAGCGGATCGAGATTAGCCTGACTCACGAGAAGAACATGGTCTGCGCGTTCGCGGTCGGACAACCGCGTCCGCGCGTCTGACAACAACTGATACACCGACTGGTACAACCAGCCATCAAGAGAGAAACGCCATGAAACTGCTGACATCGGCGGAGATGCGGGAGCTTGAGCAGCGGGCCGAGGCTGCCGGCGTGTCGACGGACACGCTGATGGAGAATGCCGGGCTAGCGGTCGCGCAGGAGATCTGGATGCAGCTGGGCTCGCTGGAGGAGCGCCGGATCGCGGTGCTGGTCGGACCGGGCAACAACGGCGGCGACGGACTGGTGGCTGCTCGTCACCTGCACGAATGGGGTGCGCAAGTACGTGTCTACGCGCTGCGCGAGCGAAACGACTCGCAATGGAACCAGACGTTGGAACTGGGCGTTCCCTGCGGCACGGTGGCTGAGGACGACAACTTCGAAGCGCTGGAGGGATTGTTGGCCGGAGCGGAGGCAATCGTCGACGCGCTGCTCGGAACCGGTTCCTCGCGTCCGATTGAGGGCGACCTGGCCGGGATCATGGAGCGCCTGGCGGCGGTTCGCTCGAAGACGGTCAAGCCGAAGCTGGTGGCGGTCGACTTGCCAACAGGCCTCGACGCCGACAGCGGACGGCTCGATCCGCTCGCGGTCGGAGCCGACGAGACGGTGACGTTCCACGCGCCGAAGGTCGGGCTGTACATGCAGCCGGGCGCGTCGGCGGCAGGCTCAGTGCAGCAGGTGGAGATTGGGATTCCTCCCGGTCTGGACGCCGACTTGCAGACGGAAGTGCTCGAACGTCGAGCCGCGAAGGCATTGCTTCCGTCGCGCGCGTCGGACGCACACAAGGGGACGTTTGGTCGGGTGCTGGTAATTGCGGGATCTACTCGGTATCCAGGTGCTGCGATTCTGGCGGCAAAAGCTGCGTATCGAGCCGGCGCGGGACTAGTGACCATCGCCACGCCGCAATCGATCGCCACCCATCTGATCAGCTCCGTACCTGAAGCGACGTTGCTGCCGTTGCCGGAATACGACGCAGGAGTCATTTCCGGGCACGACGCATGGGAAGTGATTCGCGATGAACTGCCGAGCATCGATGCGGTCGTCCTCGGTTGCGGCTTCGGACAGCATGATCACAGCGGCGTATTCGTCCGCCGATTCCTGGTTTCCGAGGAGGTCGCCTCGGTCAAGGGCATCGTGCTCGACGCTGATGCGCTGAACCTTGTCGCTGCTGATACGTCGGTGCTGAAGAACGCGGTCGCGCCCCTCGTGTTGACTCCGCATCCCGGCGAGATGGGCACGCTGACCGGATTGTCCAACGACGAGGTCCAGGGACAGCGCCTCACATTGGCTCGCGACCGCGCGGCGGAGTGGGGCTGTCATGTCGTGCTCAAAGGCGCGAATACGGTCGTGGCGACGCCCGACAATCGTGCGCGGGTGTCGGAGGTCGCGCAACCTGCACTAGCGACCGCCGGAACGGGTGATGTCCTCAGCGGGGCAATCGGCGCGTTGCTTGCGCAGGGTCTGTCACCGTTCGACGCGGCGACGCTGGGCGTCTACCTACACGGCGATGCCGGCAACCGAGCGGCGCGAGTGCGGGGCACGATCGGCGTCATGGCCGGCGATGTGGCTGATCAACTGGCGATGGCGTCGAGGTCCTTGGCCGGCGAGGAACCGGTCGAGGCGCCGTCGCTCGGAGGATTCGGGATGGGCGGCGGCGGCGGTGACATGGGCGGGTTCGGTCAGTCGGGCGGCGGCGGAGGATCGGGCGGCGGCCTTGAGGGCCTGCTCGGAGGCGCGCAGTGACGATGCGCAGTGACGATGCGCAGGTCTGATCTGTAGCCTTGATTCTGGAGGTCGAGACATGGTCCAAGCGCCAGTGAAAACTGAGTTGGCTGCGGCCTCAGGCGCAGACCCGCGCTTGCTGAGGGAGCCGATCATATTGACATTGCCTGAGGGCTGGGAGCCTACGGATAAGGTCCTGATCGAGCTTTCCCGCCTCAACGAGCCATGGTGCTTCGAGTTGACAGCTAGTGGAGAGTTGGTGGTGATGTCTCCAGAGGGGCCCGAGAGCAGTGAACGCGGCGCGGAGGTGCTGGCACAGATCCGAAATTGGTGCGTTGACGGCGGTGGGGGAAGGTTTTTTGGGCCGCAACTTGGAGTTCGTCTCCAGGACAAGTCCTTGCGAATGCCAGATACTGCCTGGATGAGCGACGAGAGGTGGGAAGACCAACAAGCTGAGTCTCAGGGGCTACTCGGGCATTGCCCGGAACTGATCGTAGAAGTGGTATCCCGCACTGATTCCGTAGACGAACAACACCAAAAGATGAACCGATGGATGAGAAATGGCGCGCTACTCGGCTGGCTAATCGACCCGTATCAGGAAGCCGTGTGGGTCTATAGACCGGACGCCGAAGTCGAACAACTGGAGCGACCGGACAGCCTGAGCGGCGAAGATGTCTGCGAAGGTCTTGAAGTCAGCCTTGAGCGAATCTGGAAGTAACGGAAGCTGAGGATATTGAGCATGTCGCGAGTGAGTTTCAATTGCACGATGCAAGAGGGTCAGATTGGAGAGGATGTCCGAGCGCAACTGGCAGACGGTCTACAGCAGATCACCCAAGATGTACTTGGCGAGTCGCCCGACGACGTACCTGTGACCTTTTCGGATATCCCTTCAGGATTCGGATTCCGTGGCGGCGAGCCGTCCACGACATCGCTGGTGCGCGGCAGCATTGTCGGTGGCGTCTCGCAGGACGTGCGCGAGGAATTGATGCGCCGGATCTGCGACATGTGGATGGAAAGCAGCGGCTGCACGGTCGATGATCTGGTTGTCTCAGCGCGCGACGTGTAGCGTGGTGCACTAATATGTGCCCATAGCTCGACAGACGAGAGAGGTTGTCTCAGATGCCGTATTACCGATGCGTGGTCCCCGAAGGTTCCGTGGCCTACGAACAGCGCGCAGCCGTTGCCAAGGCGTTCACCGATGTTCACTGCAGCAACACCGGCGCGCCGCGCAGCTTCGTGCACGTGGTCTTCGACGAGGGCGGCGACTCTCGCTTTGACACGCCGTACTTCCTCGACGGCGGCAACCGCGCGGGACGCTCGGAAGAGGTCAAGGCGGAGTTGCTGGGCAACCTGATGGGCGCGTTCCAGGAGATCACCGGCGTGGCGTCGGAGGACTTCGGCGGCCGCATCACCGAGGGTCCGGCGAAGTGGACGATGGAGGGCGGGATGGTCCTGCCCGAGCCGGGCGAAGAGACCGAGGAGTGGTACTCCCACGGTCAGGCAGCCGCCGGCGGCTAACACCGCGGCTGGGATGGTCCCATGGTCACTACTCCTGAGAAACCAGCCGCACCAGAGCGGACTCTTGAGCGTGTCGCTTTACCCACGAAAAGTGCGGAACTACACGCGCCGTTGCGTCTGCGCCTCCCAGCTTCTTGGAAACTGACCGATGACGCATTCATTCGACTCTCCCGCGACAATCCTGAGTGGCAAATTGAAACGACGGAAGAGGGAGCGCTGCTCATCATGGTCGGGGAAGGACTAGAGACAAGCGCGCTGGGCTCCGAGCTGGTGGCAGATCTTGCGATTTGGAATCGCATCGACAGCGGCGGCCGAGTACTGGGCGCTTCGGGTGCGGCAAGGCTGTCCGCGTTGCTAATCATGATTCCCGATGCGTCTTGGGTAAGCCACCAACGAATCGCGCAAGGCGCCGCGCAGCACGATGGCGTCCTATTGGGAATCTGTCCCGAATTTGTCGTCGAAGTCCGCTCTATTTCAGACTCCTTGGCGGACCAGCAAGAGAAGATGGAGCGATGGATTCGTTACGGCGCGCTGCTCGGTTGGCTGGTTGATCCTCAGGAGGAGACGGTGTGGATCTACCGACCCGACTTGGAACCTGAGCGGGTAGACAAACCCGATGAACTCGGCGGGGAAGACGTGTGTGAGGGCCTGGTTGTGAGCTTTGGCCGAATTTGGCAGTCCAGCGAGTAGTCCTGCGTTTCGCCTACATTTGCACTCTGAACTCAGTGATTGCTTCGGCGAGTTCGGCCACGCTTGACCCGGCTACGGGGTAGGCTGAGCATGAACTGAGCTTTGGGGGGGACCTTATGGACGAGCGCATCGTAGTGACGGGGATGGGGGCGGTGACGGCGGTTGGCGGGACAGCGGCAGAGACCTGGGAATCCCTCATCGCGGGGCAGTCGGGCGTCAAAACGATCTCGATCTTTGATCCGGGGCGTCTGTCGGTGCGGATTGCGGCCGAGGTGTCGGACTGGAAGCCTGAAGACTACATGCCCCGCAAGGATGCGCGACGGATGGACCGGTACTCACAGTTCGCCATTGTCGCCTCTCGCGAGGCTGCGGCAAACGCCGGTTACGACACCGGGTTCGGCGGCTCAGATCGGGTCGGCGTGATGATTGGCACCGGCATCGGCGGGATTGCCACGACCCAGGAACAGTTCCGCATCCTCGACTCGCGTGGCCCCGACCGGGTGTCGCCCTTTGCGGTGCCGATGATGCTGCCCAACATGGGATCAGGGCAGGTTTCGATCGCCTTGCAGGCGCGAGGACCGAACCTGGCCCCGATGTCGGCCTGCTCGTCTGCGGCCGACGCCCTGGGGCTCGCTGCTGAAACGATTCGCCGCCACGAAGCGGATGTGATGGTCGTTGGCGGCGCCGAAGCGCCGCTCTGTGAGATGGCGGTCGCCGGTTTCGCCTCGGCACGCGCGCTGTCCGCTCGCAACGACGACCCCGAAAGGGCTTCGCGACCCTTCGACGCCGAGCGTGACGGATTCGTGATGGGCGAGGGCGCGGCGGTGATGGTGTTGGAGCGGGCCGAGCACGCAGTCGGACGCGGCGCAGAGATCCTCGCCGAGTTGTGCGGCTACGCCTCGGTCGGCGACGCCTACCACATTACCCAGCCGGCCGAAGGCGGCGACGGCGGCGTGCGCGCCATGTCGTTGGCGCTGGAGCGGTCGGGAACTATGCCATCCGACGTTGACTACATCAACGCGCACGGAACTTCGACTCCGCTCAATGACAAGTTCGAGACGATGGCGATCAAGAGCGTCTTCGGCGAGGCTGCGTACGGTTTGTCGGTGTCTTCGACGAAATCGATGACTGGACACCTGCTCGGCGCAGCAGGCGCGGTTGAGGCGTTGGCGACGGTCGAGGCGATTCGCACAGGTGTGATTCCTCCGACAATCAACCTGCAGAATCCCGACCCTGATTGCGATCTCGACTACACGCCCAACTTCTGCCGCGAGCGCAATGTACGGGTGGCGATTTCCAACTCGATGGGCTTCGGCGGGCACAATGCCTGTCTCGTCTTCCGCCGCTGGGAAGCCTGAGCCGCGAGCGCTGAGCGGTAGCGAGAGCTCGTGGTGCGGGAGCGGTCGGACGGATGGCTGGGTCGCACCTGGCGCATCGCCGAGGCCCACGACGCTCCTCCGATCGAAGGGCTTGACGCGCCGTCATTCGTGGGACGGCTGCTGAGACAGCGCGGCGTCGATACAGTTCCGGCGGCCCAGGAGTTTCTCAATCCCGAGTGGTATCAGCCGGCCGATGCGTCGGTGCTCGGCGATTGGACGGCCGCGATCGAGCGGATCGCGCAGGCGGCGCAGGCTGGCGAGCCGGTCGCGATTTACGGTGACTACGACGTCGACGGGATCACCGGCACGGCGATCCTGACCGAGGTGCTACGCGACGTGGGGATCGACGCCCGGCCATTCATTCCCCACCGCGAACGTGAAGGCTATGGACTGCAGGATGCGGCAGTCGCGCGGCTTGCGGCAGAGGGCGCTCGAGTCCTAATCACGGCAGACTGCGGGATTACCGCGCTCACTGAGATCGCGACGGCGCAGGACGAGCACGGCATGGACGTAGTCGTGCTCGATCACCATGAACCGGCCGAGGCATTGCCGCGCGGGGCATCGATCGTCACGCCCAAGCTCGCTCCGAAAGGACATCCGCTGTCGGAGCTGTCGACCGGCGGATTGGCTTATCGATTCGCGCATGGCGTCACTGAGCACATGGGCATCGAGAAGGATCGCGCGGAGTGGCTGGACCTGGCGGCGATGTCGACGGTCGCCGATGTCGTGCCGCTCAGAGGGGAAAATCGCTGGATTGTGCACCAGGGACTGCGAGCGCTCGATGCGACTGAGCGACCCGGATTGCGTGCGCTGCTCAAGTCAAGACGCGGCGGCGGTCCGGTCGACACCGAGACCATCGGCTTTCAGTTGGCGCCCAAGATCAACGCGGCCGGTCGTCTCGCTGACGCCTCACTGGCGCTGCGGATGCTGACCGAGCGTGATCCCGAGACGGCGCAGGAGCTTGCCGCTCAGCTCGACCGCTTGAATGACGAGCGCCGACGCCTGACCACTCAGGGCATGGAGGTGGCGGAGCGACAGATCACCGGTCAACTCGACGCATCAGGACAGGCGCCGCTGGTGCTGTTTGTCGGCGGCGAGGAGATTCATCATGGCATCGTCGGGATTGTCGCGGGACGGATCGCGGATCAGTGGTCGCGACCCGCATTCGCCTGGTCGGTTGTGAATGGCGAAGCGCGAGCGTCAGGACGTAGCGCAGCGGGGTTCGATCTGGTGCGGATACTGAATTCGTCGCGGGAGCTGCTCACACGAGGCGGAGGCCACGCGATGGCCGCCGGATTCTCGGCCGAGCCTCGCCAGTTGGGCGCGCTGATGGCGCAGTTCAATGAGGCGGCCCAGGACCAGTTGAACGCCGGCGAAGCGGGAGCATGGGCGGCGCTCGAGGGTCGGATGGAGATCGACGCACAGGTGCCGCTGGAGGCAGTGACGAGGCAAACGGTGAGCTGGATCGAGCGTCTGGCGCCATTCGGCGAAGGAAACCCGGCGCCAACGTTCCTCAGCAATGGCGTCGGCGTGCGTCAGGCAAAGACCGTCGGCGCAGACGGCGCACATCTGCGCCTGGACCTCGATGGCTGGTCGGCGATCGGTTGGCGGCTGGGCGGCGCAGTTGCAGAAGTTGGCTCGCAGGTCGATGTAGTCTGGAAGTTGCGTCGGGGCCTGCGCGGCCGGCCTGAGCTTGAGGTCATCGATCTGGCGGTGTGATCCGTTCGAGGCGTGACCGCTACCGAAGTGTCCCTCATGTTTCCAGTTCCCGCCCCGGGGCAGGCCCAAGAGGTCGAATGACCTCTGTTTCCGTCATACCCGCGCCGCGCCGCGGATACGACGAATTATGTTCCGGCGAGACAGCCTGCTGGGGCCGGGACTGGGAAACGTGAAGCACCCTCACAAAGTTCGCCCTCATTTGAGACCAATGCATAAGTCCCCTTCTCCCCCCTTGCGGAGACCTTTGAAAAACTCATGATTCCCCTCTCCCCCCTTGCGGGGGGAGATGTCACGGAGTGACAGAGGGGGGGTCCGCCGCCAGCGACCAGATAGGCCTTGAGATGGGGAGCCCCTCCTCTGCCTTCGGCATCTCCCCCGCAAGGGGGGCGAAGGGGACTTATTCAAAGGTCTCCGCAAGAGGGGGAGATGGGATCTGTGAGTTTTGCGCTGGTCTCCATTGATGGACCGACGCAATCTGTCGGGAGCGGCAGCGCTCTGTATATCCGTTAACCTGAGTCAAAACCGGCGCGCTGGTTCTGAGGAGTTTGCTATGGCTGTTCGCAATGTGGGTGTGGTTGGGCATCAGGGAGCCGGCAAGACGACGCTGGTGGAGGCGCTGGCCTTTTCAATCGGGATGACGACGCGGCAGGGTCGAGTCGAGGAAGGCAACACGATCTCCGACCACGACGCCGAGGAGCAGCAGCGCGGCATGTCGATTACGACGTCGCTGGTCTCAATCGAACACAACGGGGTCCGCATCAACCTGCTCGACACGCCCGGCTACGCGGACTTTGTGGGCGAGGTCGTGGCCGCTAACTCAGTGGTCGACGCCGTGATCGTGGTCGTCGACGCCTCATCAGGGGTACAGGTGGGGACCGAAATTGTCTGGCGGATGGCGGGCAAACGAGGCATTCCTCGGGCGGTGGTGATCTCACGTCTCGACCGTGACAACTCATCGTTCGACGAGGCGCTCGATTCCGTGCAGTCGATCCTTGGCTCCGAGTGTCAGCCGCTGTATCTGCCCAACGCGGCCGAATCCGCCTTTAGCGAGTTGATCGATGTGCTGGGCGACGCCGACGCTGAGGGTCGCGACGGCCTGGTCGAGCAGATCGCCGAGGCCGACGATGACCTGATGATGCTGTACCTGGAAGATGAGGAAATCGAAGAGGACGACCTGCGCGCCGCCCTGAAGTCGGCGGTGCTCTCTGGGTCACTTGCGCCGGTGCTGCCGACGTCGGCAGTGTCGGGCGTCGGCGCGACTGAGTTGCTGCGTCTGATCGAGGAAGTGTTACCGGATCCGTCTGAGGCTCCGGCTATCGCTGACGGCGTTGACGACAACGGCGTGATCGGCGCGTTTGTGTTCAAGACCACGGCCGACGAATTCGTCGGTCGGCTGTCCTATCTGCGTGTGGTGTCCGGTGTCGTCGCCGGCGACGCCCATCTCGACAATGCACAGACCGGCTACGACGAACGCCTGGCGAATCTATCGCGCGCGACTGGTAAGACGCTTTCAGCCGTAAGCGAACTATCCGCGGGCGACATTGGCATTGTGACGAAACTGCAGCACACGTCAACCTTCCACACGCTGCGGGAAAAAGGATCCAACCTTGTCATCCCGGCGCCGGCCATGCCCGCGCCGATCTTCGCCGCCGCCGTTGAGCCCAAGACAAAGGCCGACGTCGACAAGCTGGGACCGTCGCTGGCGCGTCTGATTGAAAGCGATCCGACGCTGAAGATCGAGCGTGACCGCGACTCGGGCGAGACGATCCTCAGCGGCCTCAGCGAATCGCACGTGCAGCTCTCGGCCGGCCGACTGCTGAGCAAGTTCCACGTCGACGTGGATATCAAAGATCGAAAGGTGCCGTATCGCGAGACCGTGACCGGTGTCGGACAGGCCGAGTACCTGCACAAGAAGCAGACCGGCGGCAGCGGACAGTATGCGCGAGTCGCGCTGCGGGTTGAGCCGCAACCTCGAGGCGCGGGCTTCGAGTTCTCCGCCGAAATTGTCGGCGGCGCTGTTCCGCGCAGCTACATTTCGGCGGTCGAAAAGGGCGTCGTCGAGTCTTTGCCACGCGGGACGTTCCCGCTCACTGACTTGAGGGTCGTCCTCTACGACGGCAAGCACCACGACGTGGATTCGTCGGAAATGGCCTTCAAGCTCGCGGCGACCCATGCGCTGAAGGATTGCGTCTCATCAGCGCGGCCGATTCTGCTTGAACCGATTCACTCGCTGCGGATCACTGTGCCTGAATCGTCAACGGGCGACATCATCAGCGACCTCAACTCGCGACGCGCGCGCGTCCTGGGCATGGAGCCTGCCGATGAGCCGCCAGGCTCCTCGGTCGTCATCGCCGAGGGGCCAATGGCTGAGTTCCTGCACTACGCGACCGACCTCCGGTCGGTGACCGGAGGCCGGGGAACGTTCTCGTGGCAGTTCGAGCGCTACGACCAGGTGCCCGTGCACGTCGCGCAGAAGGTTCGCCAGGAAGCGGCGGCCGCGGCGGCTGGCTAGCCCAACACTCCCCCGTTGGGAGACTTTTGCGTAAATCCCCTTCTCCCCCCTCGCGGGGGAGATGCCGGAGGCAGAGGGGGGCTCCCCATCGCAGTGCCCATCTGGTCGCTGCCCCCCCCCTGTCACTCCGTGACGTCTCCCCCCGCAAGGAGACCTTTGAATAAGTCCCCTTCGCCCCCCCTTGCGGGGGAGATGCCGAAGGCAGAGGGGGGGCTCCCCATCTCAAGGCCTATCTGGTCGCTGGCAGCGGACCCCCCTCTGTCACTCCGTGACATCTCCCCCCGCAAGGGGGGGAGAGGGGAATCATGAGTTTTTCAAAGGTCTCCGCAAGGGGGGGAGAGGGGATCCCGGCGCTGGGGACCCCCTCAGTCACTTCGTGACAGCTCCCCCTGCGAGGGGGGAGCAAAGGGAGACCATTAGCTGCCGTTCGAGTCATCGGCTGCGTCCTCGACTGGGGGCAGCGGTCGCAGCTCAAAGATCATCCGCACTCGGGATGTGATTGACTCCGAGCCGCCGAATACCGGAGTGGGCTCGAATGCCGAATCGGATGCGGCTTGGGCGTATTCCGCGGTCACTCGCGTGGCCGACACGCCTCCCCGTGGGCTGAGCTCGACGATCCGCACGATCTCGTAGCCCATGTGCGCTGCGATCGAGTCGGCGGTTGCCTGTGCGTCGTCGATCGCGTCCAGCAAGGCGAGACGCTCAACTTCGGCTCGGCGTGAAGTCGTGAAATCGAGTCCGTCGAAGCGCACGAGGTCGCCGCCGGCTGTGATCACCAGGTCGACCAGGCCGCCGGCGTATTCAGTGCCCCGGATCGCGATGCTCAGGCCGTTCTCGTAACGGAAACCCTGCGAGACGCTGCCCTGTCCCGTCCAGTCGTACTCTTCGTTGATCCGGATTCTCGTGGTTTGCAGACCGCCAGGCGAGACGCAGGTTGGCTCGTCGGAGTCTTCGGCATCTTCTGGCGCTTCCGTGGTGCAATCTTCTGAGACGGCGTCGGCGATGGCCTTGGCGGCGGTATTTCCGCTCGACGCCGCTTCCAGGACGGTCGGCTTGAGGACGCTGATGGTGAAGCGTCCGACGGTGCCGTCGTAGCTCACGCTGCGCGAAGCCGCGCCCTCGACGGTCAGTTTGGTCAGCAGTTCTTCGGCGACCGGCGCCGGTTCGCTGATCGGCGTTGGCACGGGTGGATCAGTCTCTTGCGCGTTGACGCTCAACAGTCCAATGGTGAGCAGCGACGCCGCCAGTGCGAGGATCGCGAAGATCCGTCCGGTCGATGTCTGTAAGACGTTCAGCCTCATCTGATTCTCCTCTTTGATTAGAACTTCGTTGGATGGTTGTATCACACATTACGTTTCTATCGGTTCAGATGTTCCGCCCAGGTGACGATCGAAGAAGTCGAGCATTGTGTCCCATGCTGCTTCCGCTGACTGCTGGTGAAAACCAACCGACATCCGCGAGTGGCGGACCAGGAACCCCTGGAGTCCCTGGTAATTGCTCATAAACGAATGGCCCGCGCCGGGATACACCCTGACATCATGCCCGACGCCGAGCTGATCCAGGTGTCCGCGCAAGCGAGCGGCCTGACGGGCGAAGACGAGGTCTTTCTCGCCGTAGGCGGCGAATACGGGACAACTACCCTCAAGCGTCTCCGCTTCGCGCGGCACCGCGCCATAGAAGTCCGCTGCTACTCCGACCGGGGCTCGAGCGGCGTGGAGGATGGCGAAGCCGCCGCCCAGGCAGAATCCGGCTACGGCCAGGCGCGATTCGTCGACGTCGTCACGGGCCGCCAGCCACGCACGAGCCGCCTCGATGTCGTCGAACGCTCGACCGTTGCCACTGCGCAACGCCTTCATCGTGCGGCGAATGCAGAGCGGCCTCAGTCGCGGCCCAACCGAGTAGAGGTCGGGCGCCAGCGCGACGTAGCCGTTGTCCGCGAACCGCTGTGTGATCCGGCGGATGTCGTCGTTGAGTCCGAAGAGCTCGTGCAACACGATCACTCCCGGCAACTGCGAGTCTGTTTCGCTCGGCAGCGCCAGGGCAGCCGTCAAGTCGCCGTCGCCTGTTGCGATTCTGACTTCCTGGATTGACATCGGACACCTCCCTGTCTGGCGGTAGCCTGCGTGTGAAGCGGCTTGCATGAGCCAACAGTAGCGAAGGAGCGGCTCGATGACGGAATACAACAACCTGGGATACGAACTGTCCGACAACGTCGCAACGATCACAATCCAGCGGCCTGAAGCAGCGAACTCACTCTCGTTGGAAATGTGTAAAGAGCTGATGCACGCCTCGATCCGCGTCGATGACGACCCGGAGGTGCGCGCCGTGGTCTTCCGAGGATCCGGCCGATTCTTCTGCACCGGCGCCGACCTGCGAGGCTTTCCGCCGGCTGGTCCTGAGATGGCCACATTCGTCAAGGAAATGACGACCTACCTACATGCCGCGGTCTCACGATTCACGCGCATGGACGCACCAGTGATCACCGCGATCAACGGGACGTGTGCAGGCGCGGGCATGAGCCTGGCGCTGTTCAGCGACCTGGCCGTGGCCGGCGAGTCGGCGCGCTTCACGATGGCCTACTCGCGCATCGGCCTGACCCCCGACGGTTCCTCGACCTACTTCCTGCCGCGACTAGTCGGCCTCCGGCGCTCGCTTGAGCTCTGTCTCACGAACCGGATGCTCTCCGCCCAGGAAGCCCTGGACTGGGGCATGATCAACCGCGTTGTGCCGGATGACGAATTGCAGTCGGCGGCCCACGCGCTAGCGGCGCAACTGGCTGCCGGACCGACCGAGTCAATCGGCGCGGCCAAGCGCCTCTACCACCAGTCCTGGAACGAGGGCCTGGAATCGCAGATGGAGTGGGAAACCCGCGCGATCTGCGACGCCTCACGGCGTCCGGAGGCGAAGGAAGGCGTCGCTGCTTTCTTCGAGAAGCGCGATCCGGTGTTCCGTTAGAACTCACACCGGGTAGCCCTCTCGTTCGACCTCCCCCTCTGGGGGAGGTGTCACGAAGTGACGGAGGGGGCTCCCCGAGCCTACTTCCAATGTAGGCGGCGGCCCCCTCAGTCGCTCGGCGACAGCTCCCCCAGAGGGGGAGCTCTGGAAACCGATCAATGACCGATCCCGACGATCCACTGCTGCCGTTCCTGATCGGCGAACTCGACCAAATTGAAGAAGCGGTCGGGCTCCGCTCGCGCCTCATTGTGCCGACTGTGCCGTTGGACGACTTGTTGGAGGATGCTCAGAAATTCCGTTGGACCTTCCGCTTCACCTGGCAGCAAGTCGAGCGTGGCCGGAGGTATGTCATTCCGCTGCCCCGCGAGACGGCCTCCCAGGCGTTGCAGCCCGTGATCGCCGAGATCAACCAGCTCGCGCTGTCTGCGCTTGCGACCGATCCACGAGCTATACGCAACAACTCCTCAATCGAGGAGATGAGAGCGGAGCTCGAAGCACTTGGCGCTGGCAGCGAGGTTCGCACGCAGGTCATTGAGGACGGACGCACTGTCGGGTTCGTGAACGATGAGTCAGCGCTGTTGTTGCCGGTTTCAGCCGTCGAGCGGCGCATTGACTATCGCTCGGGCCTGAGCGCATACTCGATCTCTGAATCCGTGAGCGTCGGACCCTTGCAGTTGTTCCGCCCCGACGCGGTGTGGGTCGTCTCTCCCGCCTCTGACGCCTCTGGATAATGGGGAAACTGCTAGATTCTGCACAGACTGAACACGTTGCAGATGAGGAAAGGAACAGTGATATGAAAGCCGTCGTAATGGAGGGCGTCCGACAGCCGCTGGTCGTGCGGGACTTCGCCGACCCGGTCATCGGACCCAAGGATGCGTTGGTGCGAGTTGAGGCCTGCGGGGTCTGCCGCTCGGACTGGCACCTCTGGCAGGGCGACCTGTCCTGGGTTGGCTTCGAGCTGCCGATTCCCTGTGTGCTGGGTCACGAGTGGGCCGGCACGGTTGAGGCGGTCGGACCCGACGTTGAGCACATCCGCCCCGGGATGCGCGTGTTGACGCCGTTCCACAATGGCTGCGGCAACTGCAACCTTTGCCGCAGCGGGCTGCCAAACATCTGCGACAACCAGGGCGGCTTCGCCGGCGGCTTCGCGCAGAAAGCAACAATCTACAACGCCGACTTCAACGCCATCCCGCTGCCCGACAACGTCTCGTTCGAGGCCGGCGCGGCGATGGGTTGCCGCTTCATGACCTCGTACCACGGCGTCGCCGATCGCGGCGAAGTCTCGGGTGGCGACTGGGTCGTCGTCAACGGCTGCGGCGGCATCGGCCTGTCCGCAATCCAAGTCGCGGCCGCATTGGGCGCACAGGTGATCGCGGTTGACCTGGAAGAAGGCAAGCTCTCCAAGGCCCGCTCTGAGGGCGCGCTGGAGACCATCAACGCAGCGGAGACCGACGTGCCATCGCGCGTCAAGGAGATCACCGACGGCGGAGCCAACGTGTCCGTGGATGCGCTCGGTATCCGGGCAACGATGCTGAACTCGGTCAACTCGCTGCGCAAGGGCGGGATCCACGTCCAGATCGGCATCACTTCCGCCGAAGAAGCAGGAGAAGTCGGCCTGCCGATTGACCTGATCACCATGTCAGAGATCGAGTTCCGAGGCTCACTGGGCCTGCCCAATCAGAACTACCCGGCAATGCTGAACATGGTCGCGTCAGGCAAACTCCACCCCGAAACCATCGTCACCGAGCGCATCTCAATTGACCTGGTACCGGATGTTGTCGACTCGATGACCACGTTCCAGACGACGGGGTTCGTCACGATTACCGACTTCGCATAGTCTCAAAAGCTCCTCCTTTGGAGACCTGCGCGTAAATCCCCTTCTCCCCCCTTGCGGGGGAGATGCCGCAGGCAGAGGGGGGGCTCCCTATCGCAGTGCGTATCTGGTCGCTGCGGGCGGACCCCCCCTCTGTCACTCCGTGACATCTCCCCCCGCAGGGGGGGAGAGGGGATTCATAGGTTTACGCGCAGGTCTCCTTTGGGGGAGCCCTTTCCAGAAGAAAGCCGACAACGTGAAACACGACTGTTCCTTCTGCGGTTGGAGCGGCGACCGACGCTTCTGCCCGGCCTGCGGCGCGGCGCTCTGGTCTCCTGACACCGACGCGGGCGCCGCCGAATGCACCGTTGTGCTCTCGTTCGATGTCGACGGCTCGTCGGGCATGATCAACCGCGACCCAAGAGTCGAGCATCGGCCCTCCGCGCGATCATTTGGCGACTACGGACCAACTGTCGCTGTACCTCACATCCTGACGGCGCTCGCACGTGCCAACGTGCCGGCGTCGTTCTACATCCCCGGCTGGGTCGCCGAGCGCGCTCCGGCGACGGTCGAGCGGATCGCCGCCGCCGGCCATGAGATCGGCCATCACGGCTACTTGCACGAGCCTCCGGCCACGCTCTCGGCTGAGGAAGAGGCCGAGGTGCTCGACAAGGGCAGCGACATCCTGCGCGGCATCACCGGAGAATCAGTGGCCGGCTACCGCTCACCGTCGTGGGAGCTGAGCGACGTCTCGCTTAGCCTGATGGCAGAGCGCGGATTCCGCTATGACTCGTCGCTGATGGGGTCGGACGCGCCCTATTGGGTCGCCGCTGGGGACTCAGCGCTGGTTGAGCTGCCGATTCATTGGGCGCTCGACGACTACCCCTATTTCGTCTTCGCCCCCACCGACGGTCGCCGCCTGCAGGCTGCGCCCGAGCACGTCGAATCGACCTGGAAAGCCGCCTTCGACGAACTCCGCCGCCGAGGCGGAGTCTTCACCCTCACCATGCACCCCTACATCATCGGCCGCCCCGGCCGAGTCGCGATGCTAGAGCGGTTGATCGCATACATGAAATCGCAGTCGGGCGTGACGTTCGCGCGGGCGGTGGACGTATGTGACGCGTTCGCGTCGGAGTGGGTGTCGGCGCGGCCGCTCTGAGCAACGAATTCGTTCACTCTGACGGAACCAATCGCTAGTGCCATCCGTCCTACTCAGTAAGCGCGAACAGGCGGAGTCACGCTCTCATGCGACAAGCACTAGTTCTGGTTATCGCCACTGCCTTGTTGGCCATCACAACGCAAACTGCGGTCTCGTCATCATCCGACACAATCACGCTTTGGGGTGGCCCCGGCTCGGTCACAATCAACGGCAAGCCAGCGCCACCAGATACGTTTATCTGGGCAGGCCTGGGTCCCGACCCACAGGAGTTTCCTAACATCGATCGACTTGGCCCGGATGGATCATGGCGTATCTCCTTTCCTACCGACTGGGAGCGTGTCCATCTATACGTTGATGGTTTTCGAGTGCCTGCAGGGCCGTGGGATGAGGCCGTACCTGGCGTTGCGCACGAAATGCGACTCGATGTCGGCGCTGACACGGACCCCGAACCCGTATTTCTCATTGTTCACGCGAAGCGAAACGACATGACACTCTTCGGGCAAGCTGTTGAGCCAGATGCCATGGTGTGCTCAAACGTAGACGATCACTGGTACGCGTGTAGCGGTGTAGGCCCAAGGAGCTACTTCTCGTTGCAACTTGAACCCGGCCTGCTCGATGTCACGTTCACAATCAACAGCTTCCCGGTCAACGGTCCGAGCTATGACGCATTGCCCGAATTGGCGCCCTTCTGGATCACCCTCCACGCGGGTGATCCAGAGCGACCGGCGTTCGAGTTCTACGGCTTGCCTGGCAATGTCGACGGTGCGCTGTCCGATTGCGAAATCAGCGAGCGAATCTTCGTTCACGGCCTCGGTGACGACGGTTGGGAATCTAACGTGATTGCCTCTCCTGATGGCAGCTGGTCGCTCAGCGCTCCTTCAGGGACCACGGGCATCCAGGTGTACGCCTCTCGACACTGGAATTCGGATGAGGACCACATACCGTTCGGTTCTGAAACTTACAAAGCCACTCCATACGGCGGGCGTCAGCGAATCGACCTCAACTTCAAGGCCTCGGGCTGGTATATCCTGCCAGCTATCGACACTCCTGCCACGGACTCCGAATCGGTGCTGTTCTCAGGATTCCATCGCTCCACCAAGCCGCGTACCAACCTGATTCTTGGGCTGGTCGTCGGCAAACTATTCAGGAACCTCGATTGGTCGTCGCCGCGCGGAAGAACCAGCAACACGGCCTGGTTCGATGCTCCTCATCCAATCGGGACTAAACCTGGTGTCGGCAAACTATTCAGGAACCTCGATTGGTCATGGATGTTGTCGCCGCGCGGAAGAACCTGCAACACGGCCTGGTTCGATGCTCCTCGGGACATCCAATCGGGACTAAACCTGGTGTACAGACTTCCTCGCGGGGCGGCCTGACAAGCTGCATGCGCTCGTCGCCGACGAGCGCACGCCGGGACATCAGGCCGGCGAAGCTGCTCGGCTCGGACTCACAGGTGGCCCGGCGCTGGTCATGGACCGCGCCTGAAGTCCAACGTCTTCCAGACGTCCTGTATCTCGCGGCTAGTCGTGGACGACTATGAACGGCTTCTCGCTACATCCGCATTCATCTTCGGCCAAATGGGTGCAGTGGCGCCCATGCCAAAACATTGGCTCGGCCTCGAGAACTTCCTCGTTCAATACTTGCTCGCCAAGCATCATCTGATCAATTGACGACGTGGACGCGACATCTCCGATAGCGGATAGGCTCTGATCGACAGTTGAGGAGTCGTCGTCTTGCCCGAACTCTCCGATTCCACGTGCTTCCAACAAGCCATCGCCGCGATCGACGCGGCCAACGTCGACGATCCCTTCACGCTCACCGTCGATGGCGAGGCACTGCCCAAGGAGTTGACCCACGCCGAGATGATGACGCGCTGGGTGCGGGAGCTCGACCCGGAGGCGTCCGAGGAGCTGCGGTTGGCGGCTCGGGCGCACCATATTCGACGATGGATGATCCCTCGATCCGCGTTTCCGGCTGGGCGTACGGCGTATCTGCGCTGGCGGCGGGCGCTTCACTCCGTTCACGCTGAGCTGACAGCGGCCATCCTTGAGGACTGCGGATATCCGCGACGCACCGTCGAGCGGGTCGCGGCGCTGGTCCAGAAGGCCGACCTCCTGCAAGCCGGCGATACGGATGCTCAAACGCTGGAGGATGCGCTGTCACTGGTCTTCTTCGACACACAACTCGAGCCGTTGTTGGACGACCTCGACGACCGCCAGTTGCGCCGAGCGCTCGGGCGGACCTGGCGTAAGATGTCGCCCAATGGTCAGATCGCCGCACGGCAGCTGACACTCTCCGAGCGCGCGGTCGAAACGCTGAACCGGTTGGTGGACGGATTCGCCGATGAGTGACGCGCCGCAAGATCGCTACACGCATGGCCACCATGAGTCGGTTGTGCAATCGCACGCACGGCGCCGCGCCGAGGTCGAGGCCTGGTTTCTGCTGCCTCGACTGCGACCGGGGATGCGCCTGCTCGACGCCGGCTGCGGGCCCGGCACGGTCACGGCAGGGCTGGCCCGGGCTGTGTCGCCTAGCGAGGTGTTCGGTCTCGACGTTGCGTCGGGCGTGCTCGAACACGCCCGCGCTCACGTCGCCGAAGAGTCGGTGGACAATGTCACATTCGTCGCCGGCGATGTCTACGGGCTCGATTTCTCCGACGCCGCATTCGATGTCGTCTACGCCAACCAGTTGTTACAACACCTGACAGATCCCGTCCGAGCCCTTGCTGAAATGCGCCGAGTCCTGAAGCCCGGAGGTCTGCTCGCCGTGCGCGACGCCGACTACGCCACCATGTCGCCGCATCCAAAGTTCCCGGAATTCCTGGACTGGAACGAGCTCTACCACCGAGTCGCATACCGTAACGAAGCGGAGCCTGACGCGGGCCGTACTCTGCCTGCCTGGGTCCGAGCTGCGGGATTCCCAAAAATCGAGTTGCACCCCAACGTTGTCGCGCTCAACGGCGAGGAGGCTCGGCTCTGGGGGCGAACCTGGTCACAGCGAATCCTGTACAGCGGTATCGCCGATCAAGCGCTGGAATACCGCTACGCCGAGCGGGCCGATCTCGAGCGAATCTCCACCGGCTGGGCGAAGTGGGCGGAGTCGGAGGAGGCCTTCTTCATGTTCGCCCAGATTGCCGTGCTGGCGGTTCGCTAGTCCGCGACTTCGGCCTGGCCCGTTTCGCGTTCTTCACGCTTCGCCCGGATCGCGGCAAGCGTGTACTTCCGGACGAGACGATCTGCACGCAATCCACTTACTCGCGATTCATCTCCAATCTCGCGAATTTCGTCACCGGAGAAACGTAACTGCAGAATCACGCCAGGGTTCTCCGCAACGACTACATCAATCGGCTCGTCCTCAAAGTCAGAATCCGGAAATCTCTGGTCGTGTGTCATGGTCTGTTCCTCCTGCCGCCCGGTTGTCGATATCTCGTTTGGTCGGCCTGGTTGGCCCTCCAACCGGTTACAACGTGCGCTCGCCCAAAGCGGTCAGGGTGTTCAATGATAATCGTCAGCAGTTGACCCGTGCGCCCGGGACCAATCATCTTCCAGCGCTCTGACTCGTTCGCCTGTCGTCGAGCGCGTCGCCCCTTGTTCGGCAGGAACTTAGGGTTTCCCCGAAGAACTGCATCCGCATCATCGGGATCCAATCCGTGTCCAAAGAGCTCGTCGATTGACGCGACGTTAAACGCCAACTCGTCCACGAATCTAGGCACGAAACACCGATGCTCTTCTGGCTGACTCGACTTAGCAGGAGGCTTCGTTTAGCCGTCGAACACCACCTCGATCAACGGCGAGCCATCGACCCATTCCTGCACGTTGTCCTCGTTGATGAACTCGCTCAGCTTCTTCGCTGAGAGGAAAACCTCGCGCTTCTCATCCGCATCGGTGATCGCGCGTGCGGTCCCATTGAGGTCGGCTTCCGTCGATTCCTTGAGATGGAACGTCAATGACGGATTCGTGAGCACGTTCGCGTACCACGAGCGCGGACCGGGACGGCCGGTGACGTAGTAGCGGTCATCGACGTTGTGGAACCAGATCTCAAGACGTTTCGGTTCGCCGCTCGTGCGACCGATGGTGGTGATATCGATCACCAGGTCATTCGCGAGCGCCGCTGCGACGGCCGGATCAGATGCTGACGTCATGTGCTGTTCCCGTTTCTGTGATCTTCAGGCGTGCTGATGTGGTTGCGCTCGTGGTCAAGGAACCACTCCTTACGGTGCAGTCCGCCGCCGTAGCCGCCGAGACCGCCGTCGGAGCGGACAATCCGGTGGCAGGGTACGGCGATCCCGACTGGATTGCGCCCGGTCGCCGTACCGACGGCTCGATAAGCCGCCGGTTTGCCCACGGCGCTGGCGATCTCCTGGTACGACGCAGTCTGACCCGCCGGCACTTCACGGATCGCCTGCCAGACGGCTCGCTGGAAGTCGGTCCCGTCAGGATTAATCTCGATCCGATCCAGCGCCTCGACATCACCGGCGAAATAGGCCGAGACCGCGTCACGCACCTGGGCTGCAGCCGCGCTCAAGTCTTCGCGTTCGTCCGCGTCGTCCGGAGAGACGACCGGCCGCGCCCAGGTCTCGACGAACCCGGCCTCGCGCAAGGCGCCATCACGGATCGCCAGGTACATCATCCCCAGCGGCGTCTCGACCCAGCATTGCTCGTTCATTGTCGCCTCCTCCAGATTCCGACTTGCCGATAGCCTAAGCAAGAAGTCAATAGAACGCAAGTGCTATGCTGTGAATCGCGCGGGAGTGGCGCGATACGCTGCGATGCAGGATTGCCATTGAGCGGTTGGGAGCTGACATGTCGGAGCGCGACAACCGAACCGTGCGCTTGACCGATCTGGCGCGCTGCGGTGGTTGAGGCTCGAAATTCGGCCCTGAGGGGCTGGCGCACGTGCTGCGCCATCTCGGTCCCCAATTCCCGCCCGAGGACCATCCCGAGTTGCTCGTCGGGCTGGATCGTCCCGACGACGCTGCCGTCTACGCGCTTGACGACAAGCGTGCGCTGGTGCAGACGCTCGACTTCTTCGCGCCGCTGGTCGACGACCCCTACCAATTCGGCGCGATTGCGGCGGCGAACGCGATGTCCGACATCTATGCGATGGGCGGTCGCGTGCTCTTCGCGCTCAACATCGCCGCCTTCCCCGAGGACCTGCCGCCGGAAGTCATCGCAGACATATTGCGTGGCGGCGCGGACAAGGTGCGCGAGGCGGGCGCTGTCGTCGCCGGCGGACATACGATCATTGACGAAGAACCCAAATTCGGTCTCTCCGTAACCGGCGAGGTCGCGCGCGACCAGATTCGCATCACCGGAGGCGCACAACCGGGCGACACGATCATCCTGACCAAGGAGCTCGGCACCGGTGTCCTGATCGGTGCGAACCAGCAGGGCGGCGTCTCCGTCGAGCACTGGGACGCCGCCATCTCGCAGATGATGACGCTAAACAAGGATGCCGCCGAAATCACGTCTGAGCCCGACCTGGCGCAGGGCGTCCACGCGATCGCCGACGTAACCGGCTTCGGCCTCGCCGGACACTTGCACGAGATGTCGGAACTGAGTGACGCCGCCATCGAGATCGACCTCGGCGCGGCGCCCGCGCTCGGCGGACTCTCGGAAGCTGTCGCCGCCGGATTTGGCAGCGGCGGACAGGGTCGAAACCGCGAATATTACGGCGCGCGAATCACCGTCGAACCCAACCGAGAACTCAGCTCGTTCGAGGAGGCGCTGCTTTACGACCCGCAGACCTCCGGCGGACTGCTGATCTCCGCCGGCGTCATCGAAGCGCCGCACCTGATCCACGAGCTGCGGCAGCGCGGTGTGACCGCCACGCCGATCGCGCGCGTCACCGAGGCGGCTGAAGGCGGACGTTTGAGCGTGAGACCTCCGGAGTCGCCTCGTGTCTGATGCTGGCTATGCAGTTGACGCCGATATCGCCGTCATTGGCGCGGGCATCCTTGGCCTCTCCACCGCAATGGCGCTGGCGACCTCCCACGACGACCTGCGCGTGGTCGCGTTGGAGCAGGAATCGGGCGTCGGGCGGCATCAGAGCGGCAACAACTCGGGCGTGATTCACTCCGGGCTCTACTACCGGCCCGGCTCGGCCAAGGCGCGAATGGCCGTCGCCGGCGCCGAGCGGATGTACGCCTTCTGCGAGGAGCACGGGATCGGGGCCGAGCGCTGCGGCAAGGTCGTGGTGGCGACTCACGAGTCCGAGCTTGAGCGGATGCGCGAGCTGCACCGACGCGGCGAAGCCAACGGCGTCCCCGAGATCCGCGAGCTCGGTCCCGACGAGCTGCGCGAGTTCGAGCCCAACGCTGCCGGCGTGGCTGCGCTGCACATTCCCTCGACCGGCATCGCCGACTACCGCGGCGTCTGCGAGAAGTACCGCGAGCTGCTCGAAGCGGCCGGCGGAGATGTCCGGCTGCGCTCGCGCGTCTCTGCCCTGCGCGTCGACGCTGACGGCGTGCAGCTCTCGACCACAACCGGAATCGTCCGCGCCCGTTATGTCGTCAACTGCGCCGGACTCCAAGCCGACCGCCTCGCCCGGCGCGCCGGCGCGTCCGAGGCTCGCGACCTACGTATCGTCCCCTTCCGCGGCGAGTACTACAACCTCGTCCCCGACGCGCGGCACATGCTCAAGAACCTGATCTATCCGGTGCCCGACCCGGCCTTCCCGTTCCTCGGCGTGCACTTCACGCGGCGGCTGGACGGCACGGTCGAGGCGGGCCCGAACGCCGTCCTGGCGCTCAAACGCGAGGGCTATCGCTGGCGCGACATCTCAGTCCGCGACACCGCCGAGTCGCTCACCTGGCCCGGCTTCCTCCGGCTGGCGAAGGACAACTGGCAGGCCGGCCTCGGCGAGGTCTGGCGCAGCGCCAACAAGTCCGCCTTCGTCAAGTCCCTCCAGCGGCTAATGCCAAACCTCGAGTCGGCCCAACTCGTCCGAGGGGGCGCCGGTGTCAGAGCCCAGGCCCTCCGCCGAGACGGAAGCCTCGCCGACGACTTCGAAATCGCCCACCAAGACCGCCTCATCCACATCCTCAACGCCCCAAGTCCAGGCGCGACGGCGAGTTTGCTGATCGGCGAGGAGATCGCTGCGACGGCGGAGTCGGCCTGGCTTGGCGGATAGGCTGCCGTTATGCCAATCTCCATCCCGATCTGGTCGAAGGAATTCCTCGATTCGGACCTGCGCGATCAGCCTGAGTACCAGGCAATCCTGGACGACAGCGGAACGTTCGATGCGTTTGTCTCGGTCGCCCGCGACGCGTTGACCGGAATGCGGTCGATCCACGGCCCGGACGAGGAGATCACCATTGAACGGGCGATCAGCCCGATTCTGGACGTGCTGGGATGGTCGGCCCGACTCCCGAAACGGTCGTTGACCAGCCGTGACGAGGTCGATCTCACCCTGCACTCCGATGCGGCAGACGCCGAACGGCTGCTTGCCGAGTCAGAGCGCAAACAGGTCTTGGGCGCGACCGGGATCGTCGAGTGCAAACGCTGGCAGCGAGACTTCGACGCCTCCGGCACCGGCGGCGGGCGCGGCAGTGAGACCGCAGCCCAGCAAATCCAGCGCTACTTGCTGATCGCAGGCGCCGATTCCAACGAGTCGCTGCGTTGGGGCATCCTCACCAATGGCGCGCGCTGGCGCGTCTACTCCTACCGTGCACGCCCCCGCGAGCGGACCTGGGAGATCGATCTCGCGTCGCTGCTGACGCGGACCGACCTGTTCAGTCAAGTCCTGGACGAAGTCGCCAAGCACCGGCTGCGCACGGCCTTCCTGTTGCTTCGACGCGACTCCTGGATCCCCCAGGAGGGCGAACGCGAGACCTTCCTCGACCGCCTGCTTGAGGAAGGCCGGCGGCGTGACGCAGAGCTGGCCGACGACCTCTCAGACGTCATCTTCAAGAACGTCTACCCGGAAATTGTCCGGCTCTTCTGGAACAAGCAGCCGGACGCGAACTCCGGCGACGTTGCCCGCGCCGCGCTCTACTTCCTCTACCGCCTGCTGTTCATCTACTACGCCGAGGACCGCGGCATGTTGAACACAGAGGATCCGCGATACCAACAGGTCAGCCTGCGACACAAGGTCCGCGATCCGGTCGCCGAGCAGTACGGCAACGCTGACTTCTCCAGCCGCTCACGCTCTTATTGGAGGTATCTCGAAGACCTGCGCGAGATCATCGACCAGGGCGACCCAGCCATCGACCAACCGGCGTACAACGGAGGCTTGTTCGCAGCGGGCCACGCCATTCTCGACGAGATCGAGCTGTCCGATGCTGAGCTCGCGCCGATCATCCACGACCTCAGCCACACGTCCGGCGGAACCTACGTCTCGTATCGCAACCTTGAGGTGCAACAGCTTGGCAGCATCTACGAGCGACTGCTCGAACAGGCGCCGCGGCGCGACGCCGATGGTGAAATCGGAATCACAATCTCGCCCTACGCCCGTAAGGACTCCGGGTCCTACTACACCCCCCAGGAACTGGTCGACCTGATCGTTGAGCAGACGCTGGCGCCGCTGATCGACGAGCGAATCGCGACATTTCGCGCCGACCCGCGCAAGCAGAACGATCCCGCGCAGGCGGTGCTGCGGTTGCGTGTGCTCGACCCGGCGATGGGCTCGGGACACTTCCTGATCACCGCCATCGACTGGCTGGCGGAGCAGTTGGTCACACTGGTCAATCGCGAGTGGGACGAACCTCACGGCTACGTCTCGCCCGTGCGGGAACGCCTCTGGGAGCTGCAGGACGCGCACGGCGGCCTCGACGAGCGCACGCTCTTGCAACGCATGGTGCTCAAGCGTTGCATCTACGGCGTCGACAAGAACCCGATGGCGGTCGAGCTGGCCCGCGTCGCGCTCTGGCTGCACACCTTCACCGGCGACCTGCCACTGCCCTACCTCGAACACCGCATTGTTGAAGGCGACTCCCTGCTCGGAATTCGCGGCGAGCAGTCCCGGGGTTACATCTCCGAATGGGGTCGGTATCCGCTCAATCGGCGGTTCGAGCTGTACATCGAAGAGGCGGCCGGCTTTGCGCGACGGCACGATGCGCTGCTTGATCTGACGCTGGATGAGATTCAGGAGTCGCGTGCGCTGGTCCAGGACGCCGGGTTCCGGCAAGGCGGGCAACCCACGCCGCTCAACCTCGTGACCGGACTGCGCTGGCTGTCCGCCGGCATGAACAAGCGCGAGCGCGCCACCTTTCACGCTCCGCTGGCGGAAATCCTCAGAGGCGACCCCGGCCGCTCGATCGCCGTGCTGCTGGGCGGAGAAAACGACAAGGGGAAGACGCAAACCACGCCGGAGTACCGTAAGATCCGCGACGCCGCCAACGAAATCGCGGAGCGGGAGCACGTCCTGCACTGGGAGCTCAGGTTCCCCGAGGTGATGTCGGCAGGCGGCTTCGACGCCGTGATCGGAAATCCGCCCTGGGACCGGATCAAGCTCCAGGAAGTCGAGTGGTGGGCGGCTCGCGACGAAGACGTGGCCAAGGCTCGCACGGCTGCTGAACGCAAGTCGATCATTGCCGCTCGGCGGGAGACAGGCGATCCCGTCGTCCGTGACTTCGACGCCGCAGCGGAGCAGGCGGCGCAATTCTCAACCGTGATTCGCAAGAGCGGCGACTATCCGCTGCTGGGCAAGGGCGACATCAACCTGTACAGCCTGTTCGTCGAACGCTCGATCGCGCTGCTCAAGCCATCAGGAGTGGCCGGACTGCTCACGCCCTCGGGCATCTACGCCGACAAGACCGCCGCCGAGTATTTCCGCTCGATTTCAACCACCGGTCGCCTCGGAGGCATCTACGATTTCGAGAATCGCCGCTCGGCCAATCCCGACGCCAAGACCGCCAAGTGGTTCCCCGATGTCCATCCACAGTTCAAGTTCTGCGCCACGATCACAGCCGGCCCAGAACGAGCATTTCCGGAGGCCATGTGCGGGTTTTTTCTCGACAGCCTGGCCGACCTCGAAGACGAAGACCGAGTCTTCCCACTAGCCCCCGAAGATTTCGCCCGTATCAATCCCAACACCGGCACGGCGCCGATTCTCAGGAGTCGACGGGATGGCGAGATCGTCAGCCGCACTTATCGGAATCATCCCGTGTTGGTCGATCGCTCAGACGATAGTGAGCGTAAGCTCTATCCCATTCGGTACCACAGAATGCTCGATATGGCGATGGATTCACACTTGTTCAATACGTCCGCAGGACTAAGCGCTATCGGTGCGTATCAAGTGAAAGGGAACCGCTTCCAACTAGATAGAGAAGAGTGGCTGCCGCTCTCCCAAGGTCGAATGGTTGAACAGTATGACCATCGAGCCAACAACATCTCATACGACTCGACCAACCTCAAGAGACCACACGTTAGTACCAAAGTGACTCATAGCCAGCACAGCGACCCTACGTTTGCTCCTACTGCCGTCATGTGGGTTAATGGGAGAGAGGTCGAGCGGCTCCTACCGAAGAATGTCGATTGGCTGATAGGATTCCGCGACGTCACTAGCGCGACCAATGAGCGCACGATGATAGCTACCATTGCTCCAAGGTCGCCCTACGCCCACAAAGTACCGCTTCTGCTCCCTGCACCGGTCTTACTAGCCGAACAAGGAGCGTGTCTCTTAGCCAACTTGAATAGTATTCCTTTCGACTATTTGGCGAAATGCAAGCTGCCTGGCGTGAGTCTTACCTTGTACATCGTCGAGCAACTACCGATGATCCACCCCGACGACTTTGACCGACGCTTCGGCGACACTACGGCCCGCGACCTCGTCCGAGACCACGTCCTACGGCTTTGCTATACCGCCTGGGACTTGCAACCGTTTGCCCGTGACCTGGGCTATGACGGCGACCCGTTTGTCTGGAATCCCGAGGAGCGGCGGCAGTTGCGGGCTCGGCTTGATGCTCTCTTCTTCCATCTCTACGGACTCTCCGAGGACGATGCGTCATACATCCTCGACCAGTTCCCCGTGCTCGAGAAGAACGAACGCAAACAGTTCGGGACCTACCTGACCAAGCATCTCGTCCTCAACCAGTACCGAGCCCTCGCCGCCGGCGACACTGAGGCGGAGATCTCCGAGTCGAGGGGTTCCTGACTCGGATACACTCAGCGTTGTAACGGAGGCGACCGACGATGAAGCGCACGCTGACCGCGATTATCTACCGCGAAGACGACGGATTCGTCTCCAGGTGCCCCGAGCTCGGCGTCACTAGCCAGGGCGACACCGTTGTCGAAGCAAAGACGATGCTGATTGAAGCAGTCGAACTGCACTTGGAGTGCACTCCGCTTGATGAGATCGAAGAGTTGCTGAGCGACGAATTCTTCGTCACCAATTTTGAGGTAGCCGTTGGCTAGGCTGCCTGTCCTTTCAGGCCGGCAGGTCTGCGACATCTTGGTCAGACATGGCTTTGCCGAAGTCCGCCGGCGAGGCAGCCATGTGCGACTGGAGAGGCAGGTTGGCGCAGTGACGATCAAACTCACTGTGCCCCTGCATCGAACAGTCAAGCGAGGAACGCTCCACGACATCATCAAAGAGTCCGGCCTCCCCCGCGACCTCTTTGAGTAGCCGCCGTATCCTCCTCCTCATGACTACTTCCAACCACCTTCGACCTCCTCTCGACGGCATCCTCGTCA
The DNA here is from genome assembly GCA_963666795.2 of Dehalococcoidia bacterium. Lineage (GTDB taxonomy): Bacteria > Chloroflexota > Dehalococcoidia > Bin125 > Bin125 > Bin125. The sequence goes on from CAXXUV010000003.1 coordinate 411,197, forward strand.
TCAACGCCGGGCAGATTCTGGCGGCTCCGTTTTGCGCGACGATGTTGGCTGAGTTTGGGGCTGATGTGATTAAGCTGGAGCGGCCGGGGACGGGCGAGCCTAACCATGGCACGATTTCTTATGTGCAGGAGAACCGCTCTCAGCGCGGGGTGACCTGCAACCTGGCCGACCCTCGCGGGAAGGAGCTGTTTCGCCAGCTCTGCTCGCAGGCCGATGTGCTGATTGAGAACTTCCGGCCGGGCACGCTGGAGAAGATGGACCTGGCGCCCGACTCGCTGCGTGAGCTGAATCCCGGACTCGTGGTGACCCGCGTCTCGGGCTACGGACAGACCGGTCCCTACAGCGAACGGGCCGGCTTCGACCGCGTCGCGTTGGGTTTCGCCGGCATGACCTACACCACCGGCTGGGCCGATGGTCCGCCGGTGCGTCCCGGCTACATGGTCGCCGACTACAGCGCCGGCGTCTTCGCCGCGATGGGCACGCTAATGGCGCTGCGCGCGCGCGAGGTCAACGGCGGCATCGGGCAGGATGTCGACGTGGCGCTCTACGAGGCGATCTGGAAGCAGTCGGGCACGCATGCGTCGCAGTTCCACCTGACCGGCAAGAATCGCGAGCGTAGCGGCAACTACTGGCCCGGCGTCGTCCCGGCCGAGCAATGGCAAACCGCCGACGGCCACCACCTGATCATCAACGCCACGACGCAGGGCACCTTCGTCCGCCTGGTCGAGGCGATGCAGCGTCCAGACCTGCTCACGGACCCGCGCTTCGAGGCTCACCGCGATCGGCGTCGCAACTACGAGGCGATCCACGAGATCGTGGGCGAATGGATCGGAACCCTCACGCTGGAGCAGGTCCAGCACCTGCTCGACAAGCACGGCGTGCCGGCGACGAAGGTCTACGCCACCTCGGACGTGATGAGCGACGAGCATTACGAAGCGAGAGACCAGATCGTCGACGTGCCGTCGGAGCAGCACGGAGAGCTGCCGCAACCAGGCATCGCGCCACGGCTGTCGCTAACGCCAGGCGGAGTCAAGCATCGAGCGCCGACGCTCGGCGAGCACAACCAGGAGATTTACGGCGGGATGCTCGGTGTCAGCGACGCGGAGCTGGAAGCGCTGGCGTCGGACGGGGTGATTTAGGGAAGCTCTGAATCGTCCAGATCCCTGCTTCCCCCTGTGCGGGGGAAGCTGCCGAAGGCTGAAGGGGGGTCTCCCCTTCTTGTGGCCTATCTGGTCGCAGCCGGCGGACCCCCCCTCTGTCACTCCGTGACATCTCCCCCCGCAAGGGGGGGAGAGGGGATCCGAGTCGTACTGAGCGTCGCTAGTCCTGGGTTTGTCGCTACGATTCGAGGCGAGAGGTAGATACCGATGACGACGCCCACTCTCGCTCCAGCGGCGGCGCCTGCGCTCGCCGGCCTGATCCGGCTCGACCCCGAATTCGGTCCGATCAGTGACGAACAACTTGAACGCATCTGCGCTCAGAATCCAGGTTGGAAGTTCGAGCTCAGCGCTACCGGAGAGCTGGTGATCAACGTGTACGCCGGTGATGAAAGCTCCGATGCTGGCCTCGAAATCGGAGGCCAGTTACGGAATTGGCGGATCGGCGGCGGCGGCGGACGCGCACGCGACGCCAGCGCCGGATACCGGTTGTCGGATGAAACCGGTCCAGGCCCGCTCCTGGAACCCGATGTCTCATGGGTCAGTCCAGAACGACTCGCTGCTGCGTCCCGTGATGATCTGCGCGGCGCCATGAATCTCAGTCCGGACTTGGTCGTCGAAATCCGATCGCCCAACGACCGTCTCCGTGACCAACAGGACAAGATGCAGATCTGGATGCACTACGGGGTGCGATTAGGCTGGCTCATCGATCTGCATTCGCGCAACGTCTGGGTGTATCGCCCCGACGCCGAGCCACAACTTCTGGAGCGACCGGCAATGCTTCCGGGCGAGGATGTGCTCGTCGGACTGGAAGTCGACTGCCGCGAGATTTGGCGGCTGGCTGACGAGTCGAACAACGCCTGAGCAAGTCCTACAGGCGGAAGGACAACAAGTATGACAACTAACACTATCGAACGCACGATCACCGCCTTCCTCGACGGCGACGACTCGCTGGAGATCGGCAACATCATCCACTCGACCGAGGGTGCGGCTCGGTTTGGCTACTCAGGCCCATTGGTCGGTGGGGTGACGGTCTATGCCTGGTCGGTAGCAGCTCTGGTCGAGGCGTTGGGCGACGCTTGGCTTGACGAAGGCTGGGTCGAGTTCCAACTGAGACGGCCGGTCTATCCAGGCGAAATCATCACGACTCGCGTCACGCCCAACGGCGGCGATATCGAGTTCACGATGACCAAGGGCACTGGCGACATCGCGGTCAGGGGAACCGCAGGACTAGGAATCGCCGACTTCTACGCGGAGATTTCCGCAGCGAATAATCGCACGCCGCAGCCTCGACCGGATGAGCGGCCGTTCATCACGCGAGCGGTTGCACCGATTGGCGAAGACCTGCCGGCAATGGAGAATGATCTCACCGTCGCCGAAGCAGAGCGGTATGCCTACGAGTTTGCACGCGACCCCGATCCTCGCTGGCGTGGAGCGAACGGGCGGGTGCATCCGGCCTGGATCGCGTTGCGAGCCAACCGGCTGCTCGAACACACCTGGCGCTACACGGCGATCCATGCTTCGAGCCAGATTCAGCACCTGGCGCCGGTCCATCCCGACCAGCGAATCTTGGTGAGCGGATGCATCCAATCGGGTTACGAGCGCAAGGGTCACGAATACGCTGTGCTCGACGTGACACTATCCTCGCCAGACGGGCGAGACCTGGCGCGGCTGCGTCAGCCGACGATCTACCAGGCGGCGCCCAGGTAGTCAGGAAACCAAGTAGCCAACGCAATCGAGATTCCCGCCTACGCGGGAATGACGGAGATGAATTATGACCACGCAAAGCATCGAACGCTCGATCACCGCATTCCTCGACGGCGAGGATTCGCTCTCGATTCCCAACATCATCCACTCGACCGAGGGCGCCGCGAAGTTTGGCTTCGAAGGCGCGCTGGTCGGCGGCGTGACGGTCTATTCGTGGGCCGCCCCGGCGCTAGTCGAAGGTCTCGGCGAGGACTGGCTGGACAGCGGCTGGATCGACTTCCGCCTGCGCCGACCGGTCTATCCCGGCGACGAAATCACGACGCGTGTGACGCCGACAGAGTCGGGCATTGAGTTCACGATGGCCAAGGAGTCAGGCGAGGTCTGCATCGCTGGAATCGCGGGCATGGGTGAGGCGGAGTTCTACAAGGACCTCGCCGTGCCGCAGAGCCGCATTGTCGTGCCCGAGGCCAACCCACCGACCATGCTGTCGCCCGAGAACCTGCCCGTCGGCGAAGACATGCCAGCGATGGCCGTGCCGATGTCACTTGAGGACGCCGCCGAATACGCCGACAACTTCGCCAAGGATCCGCACCTGCGTTGGCGCGGAGAGAATGCCAGGCTGCATCCCGGCTGGATCGCGGGTCGCTGCACGAGGCTGATCCGCCACACGTACAACTATCCGGCCGGGATTCACGCCGGCAGCCAGATGCAGATGCTCGCGCCTGCGAAAGCGGGGCAAACGCTAGTCGTCTCAGGCCACATGACCGACGGCTACCGTCGCAAGCAGCACGAGTACTGCCTGCTCGACGTGACGATCAGCGCCGAATCGGGAGAAGACCTGGCGAGGCTCAGGCATCGGACGATCTATCAGGTCGGCGGCGGCTAGAGTTAGTCCCACGAGGATCACCGAAATACGGTTGAAGAACTTTGGCGTCTTCGAGGATTTGACGTTGACGGACTTGCCGCCGTTCGCCATATTCATCGGACCGAACGGCACTGGCAAAAGCACTCTGATCGACCTGTTCGCATTCATCCAGGACGCGCTAAGAGAAAACGTCCGAGCTGCTATCGACCGCCGTGGTGGATTCAACGAAGTCCGGACTCGCGAGCGCACAGGACACATAACGATCGAGATGATCGTCCAAACAGGCCGTAGCAATGGCGATGAACCCGCGGCCTTTACTTACGGCCTCTCCATCGGACTTCAAGAAGGACAGCCGGTCATCAAACACGAACAACTCCGAGTACAGTCTTCTTCGATTCAACCCAATCTCTTTGACTTCGCCCCCTCGACTCCATCAGAGGAGTCATTGGACGACGAAGAGGCAGCTCTTGAGCGCAAGGTGCGCGACAATGAGTGGCAGCGGGGGCGCCTGCTCTTGGGTTCACCAATGGCTTTAGCAAGAACGTTCCGCAGTACGCGAACTCAGGATGACTTTACATACTACCTGGCTGCAAGCGAACTCTATGAGTTCTTGAGCAACGTCCACCTATCAGATATACAAGTGTCGAAGGCTCGACAGGCCGCAGCAGCGGGACGAGACGAGCATATTTCGATCCATGGCGACAATCTTCCGGTCGTGTCTAAGTTCATGCATGATGAGCACCCGGCAGCATTCGAACTGGCAGTCAAGGCCTTAGGAAAGCGAGTTCCTGAAGTTTCTGACGTCAGTGTGGAATACACCATAGATCGCCGTGTTGCTCTACAATTCTTCAATACTGGTCTGACCGAGCCATTCGGCGCAGCATCAGTTTCAGACGGCACATTGAAGATGTGGGCCTAGTTGCTCATGCTTCACGATCCGGAGCCTCATCCACTAATGTGTATCGAAGAGCCGGAGAATCAGCTCTACCACTCCCTACTTGGAGTACTCGCAGAGGAACTCTGGAGTTACGCTAATCGCAGTCGTGGCCAAGTATTCGTGACTACCCACTCGACAGATCTCTTGGACTCAGTAGAGCCCCATCAAGTATTCTGGCTAGTGAAGAGAGAAGGGGTCACTCACGTACGTAGGGCGAGCGAAGATCCCCACTTGGTTGAAGAGTTCGAATATGGTAACAAACTCGGCTGGATGTGGAAGTCGCGTGCTTTTGACGGAGCGTATCCCGACTGATGGCACTGTTGGTATTTCTTGTCGAAGAGGCATCCATGCGTAATTTTATCGAAGGCGCTCGCAGCCGGCTTCCGATTCCAGAGGATACCGAAATCTCGTACCGCGTCGCCGCCGGAATACAGAACCTCAGGCCGCTGGTTGAGGTAAATCTCCGCAAGTCCTGGCCTCCAGGCACTCGATTCGTCGTGCTCTGTGACAAGGACAAGGCCGATTGCCACCACCAAAAGTCCGACATTTTAGATTGGATTCCTCTACATCGCCGTGACGAAGTGCTCGTGCAGATCGTATGTTACGAACTGGAATCCTGGTATTTCGGAGATCATGAAACGCTCTCATTCAAGTTTCCTAGATTCGCGCGTGAACGGCGCAGAGCCCGCTTCAGAGGTTCTCCAGATGAGCTACAGCAACCATCCGTCCAAATGCGTGCCTTCACCGGCCTGGGCAAAACTGCACTCGCAGAATCGCTCGCACCGGAACTGAACCTGGAAGGAAACACATCGCACAGTCTCCAGGTCTTCCTCAGTGGCCTCCAACGCCTTCTCGCTAGCTGAGCCACTGGCGCCAGACGAACCAGCTGATGCCTAACACGACGCCGAACGCGGCCAAAATGTAGATGAACACCCTCACACCATCCACCAACGGTTGGTGATAGGTGATCCTGACTGAGAGCGGGTTCATGTAGAGCCAGTCCTCGCTGGCTAGCTCGTCCATTGTGATTGGCTCAGGACGGGGGAAGCGGGTGCTATCCCAGGTTCGGTTGGGTTTGATTATTCGCAGCCCGAGCTTGATCTCGTCGTCCGAGAGACCTCGCATCGTGATTCGCACCTTGCTCGGCGCGTTTTCGCGATCGTTGGAGAGCGTGATTGGCTCGGTGTAAATCGAGCGGGGACGGTTGACCAGCGAGAAGTCGAGGTCGGGGCCGTCGGCCTCGTAGAAATGCTCGACTCCAGTGCGGTCGGTCTCCAGCACGCCGAGCTCGGCGCGATTCTCGTCGATGTTGCGTATCGCGATCTGCACGTTTGTGACGCGGGTCGGTTTGTCGACGCCGAACGCCCAGATGCCGGCTGCGACGATCGCGCCGAGGATGGCGACCAGCAGCCAGGCCTGCCAGTTCAGTTGGGGAAGCTTCATCGAGTCAGCTTAGCGACGCATCGCGTGGACGCGAGCCAGCGTCCAAATCGGCTCTACGGGCACAGATCGCGACACGTGATCCGACCGCCTCGGTCGTAGACTGTTCGCATGGCACGAAGTATTTCTGCATTCTCCGCCTGGCGAGAGAACACCTTCGCGGCCTTCGACAACCGCCACTTCCGCATCCTCTTCGTTGGCACGATGTTCGCCACCGTCGCTTACATGATGATGTTCGTGGCGATGTCGATCGTCTCCTACGACCTATCGGGGACGAACACCGCGGTTGGCGTGATTGGCACCGGCGTCGGAGTGGCGATGATGTTGGCGCCGTTCGGTGGCGTGCTGACCGATCGGGTCAATCGCAAATGGCTGATCATCGTCGGCCAGGGCGGCGGCGCGGCGATGCTCACGATCACGGGCGTCCTGTTGCTGTTCGACGCGATGACCCTGCCCCTGATGTTTGTTTTGATGATGGTGCTGGGGCTCACGTTCGTCGTGATGGGTCCGGCGCGCAACGCCTTCACCGCGGACCTGGTCGGCCCGCGGCTACTCGGCAATGCGGTCGTGCTGAACCAACTCGCTCACACGATGGGACAACCGTTCTCACCGCTCATCGCCTCGCTCGTGATCGGGTCTTTCGCAGGCGCCGGCGGGACGTACGTCCTGATGGGCGCATTGGTCTCGGTCGGCGTATTCACCGTCATGATGATGCCGAATCGCGGCAGCCAATCGGCCTCAGCACTGGCAGATCCGACCGATGCGCCGCCAAAGCGATCGGTACTCGGCGACGTCGCCGATGGCGCGCGCTACGTCTGGCGGCGACCCGCGCTGCGGCTGATGATGCTGATGTTCGTCAGCTCGGTCGTGATCGGATTCCTCTTCCGCATCCTCACTCCGGCGCTACTCGACCAGCACTTGAACCGACCGACCACCGACATCGGGATGCTCTTCCTGGTCAATGGCATGGCGGCATTGATCGTCTCGTTCCTCGTCGCCGGCGCTGCCACGACGCGCTGGGCCTGGCCGATCGTGCTCGTCCTGATCGGTGTGATGGGCGTCGGATACCTCGTCCTGGCCGCATCGCAGACCCTGGGCCAGGCGATGATCGGGATGGCGCTGCTGGGACCCGGGCTGCAAGGGCCGGTGATGATCCTGCAGGCGCGGATCATGATGAATACCGAGCCGGCCTACTACGGGCGCGTCATGTCGTTCACGATGATGGCCTGGGGTGTACAGATGGTCTTCGGCGCGCCGGCGGGCATCCTCGCCGACATCATCGGCGAGCGAGAAGTCTTCGCCCTCATGGGTTTGCTCGCCTTCGCGGTGGCTGTCCTGGGCACCGTCGGTTGGCTGGCGATCCGCAAGGACGACCGTCCCTCGTTGCCCGCGGCGATGCCCAGAACTGTAAGGGCAAGCTCGAACGGAAAGGGCGGCGGAGCCGTCGCTGTCCCGACGATGCCACCGCCACCGATGCTGCGGCCAGTCGCGCTGATGTCGGGCCAAAAGCCAAATCGGTAATCGTCCATCTGCGTGCGCTTTTGTCTTCTTTGCGCCCCATCGCAGAGACCATTGCATGAGTCCTCTTCTCCCCCCTGGCGGGGGAGATGCCGTAGGCAGAGGGGGAGCTCCCCGTCTCAAGGCCGATCTAGTCGCTGGCGGCGGACCCTCCTCTGTCACTCCGTGACATCTCCCCCCGCAAGGAGACCTTTGCGTAAGTCCTCTTCTCCCCCCTTGCGGGGGAGAGGGGATTTGTGAGTTTTGCAAAGGTCTCCGCAAGGGGGGGAGAGAGGGGATACGCAGGAGCGCGGGTACGACGAAGGTCGAGGTTGGGCGTCACGCGCTCCACTTGCCCCAGACTTAGACTGTTCGCATGAGGCGCAGTATTCAGGGTTGGAAGTCCAACACCTTCCTCGCCCTTGAGCATCCCCAGTTCAGAATTCTGTTTGCCGGCACGCTCTTCGCGACGCTCGCGTACATGATGATGTTCGTCACCATGTCGATCGTCTCGTATGACCTCGGCGGCACCAACTCTGCTGTCGGACTGATCGCCATGGGGACCGGGATCTCGATGCTGATCGGCTCACCCTGGGGCGGGGTGATCGCCGACCGAGTCAATCGCAAGCACTTGATCGTCTTTGGCCAGGGCGCGGGCGCCTTCGTGCTCGCTCTGACCGGCGTGCTGCTGCTGCTCGGCCTTGTCACATTGCCCATCTTGTTCATCCTCACGCTGATCCTCGGCGCCACATTTGTCTTCATGGGTCCGGCGCGCAATGCCTTCACGGCCGACATCGTCGGTCCGCGTCTGATTGGCAACGCTGTCGCGCTCAACCAGCTCGCGCATAGCTGGGGCATGCCGATCGCGCCGATGATCGCGGCGCTGCTGATCGGGTCCGCCGTCGGCGGTGGCGGCACCTACATCGTGATGGGCGTGCTCGTCTCCATCGGCGTGTTCACGATGGCCGTGATGCCCAACAAGGGCAAGCCAAAGCAATCGGGCAACCGCAGTCCGCTGGGCGACCTGCTGGATGGAATGCGCTATATCCAACAGCGTCCGCAGCTACGGCTGATGCTGCTGTTGTTCATGGCCACGGTCATTCTCGGTTTCATGTTCCGCGTCCTGACCCCGGCGCTGTTGGAACAGCACCTCGACCGCGAGTCGACCGACATGGGCCTGATGATGACGGTCAACGGCATCGCCAGTGCGGTGCTGGCGATCGGCGTCGCAGGAATGGCGACCTCACGCTGGTCATGGCCGGTGATCTTCGTGCTAATGGGCGTCATGGGTTTGGGCTACCTGGTCATGTCGCAGGCCCAGACGTATGGCGTAGCGGTCGCCTCGATGGCGCTGCTGGGACCGGGCCTACAGGGACCGACATTGCTGCTCCAGGCCAAGATCGTGATGAATACGGAATCGGCCTATCTCGGCCGAGTCACCGCATTCACCATGATGTCGTTTGGCATTTCATCGGTCATGGGCGGACCGGCCGGCTTCATCGCCGACTGGCTGGGCGAGCGAGAAGTGTTGACAGGCGTCGCCCTGGCGACGTTCGTCGTCGTCGGTATCGGAGTGTTGGGCTGGCTGACAATCCGCAAGTACGAGGCGCGCGCGCCGCAGATTCGCCTGTCGCCGGAGACTGATCTCCGAGGCGCGCAGCTCGTTGCCGGCGGGGAAGCCAACGGCAGCGGAGCCGTCGGCCTACCGACGATGCCTCCGCCGCCGATGCTGCGTCCGGTGGCGCTGATGTCGGGCCAGAAGAACCGCGACTAAGCCATCGTGGCCCGTTGCCCCGCGCTCCGACGCGGGGCCCAGACTTCGATCCTCGCGCCAGGCAGGGACGTCAGACTCACCTCGTAGCGACTGAGGGGGTCCACCGGGCGTCGCGACTAACAGGGATGCTCCGAACGACTCTGTTCCCCGCTTCCCCCCTCGCGGAGACCTTTGAAAAACTCATGATTCCCCTCTCCCCCCGCAAGGGGGGGAGATGTCACGGAGTGACAGAGGGGGGGTCCGCCGCCAGCGACCAGATAGGCCTTGAGATTGGGAGCCCCCCCTCTGCCTTCGGCATCTCCCCCGCAAGGGGGGCGAAAGGGACTTATTCAAAGGTCTCCTCGCGGGGGAAGCTGCCGACGGCTGAAGGGGGTCCCCGATCGGCCACCGATGGGAGTTTCTCAGAAGATTCCTAACGAAAGTGGCCTAGCCAGACCCCCCCTCTGCCTTCGGCGTCTCCCCCCGCAAGGGGGGGAGAAAGAAGAATCAGGCGGGGACCAGAGCTGGACCATGCGTGTGACTCTCAAGTTGCGCCAATCGCCGCTCAAGACCTACCACCCGGCCTTCAAGGTCTCCGGACAATTCCCGCACCCGATCCAACAGCGCTTCCCAGGGAAAGTCCCGACCCGGATCGCCCTTCTGACGACTCAGCTCGCTGTGGCCGACGTGATGCGTCCGATCAATCGGGATGCCGTACTTCTCGCAGACGAAGGCCGACCAGGTGGCGACGGTCTCGAACTGACGGCTGCCCACGACGAACGTCTCGCCGATCTTGTGGGCGTAACCCTCGATCTCGATTGACAGCATGCAGGTGTTGTAGCTGACGTACTCGTCGCGCCACCAGGCCGGACGCGGCTCGACTCGGTCTTTGCGCCAGACTCCCTGCGCCCAGGCGAAGTCCTCGTCGCGGACCATCTGGCAGAGGTCGCCGTCCGAGTCGGCGTAGTAGTTGGTGCTCGCGTTGGCACGCGGGTCCTCGAACCAGGCCGGCGTGACCTCGTTGTCGTCCCACGGCTCCTCGGGCGTGTGGTAGCAGAGCGCGACGAACCGGCGTTGGGCGCCGGAGTACGGCCGCGACGCAGCGGTCGAGTAGTTCGACGCATGCGCCGGCCGCCAGATCGTCCGCGCGCCCTCGGGCAGACCGGTGACGCCGACCAGATCGGGAGGCGAATAGAGGCTTGCGCTTGTCACTGTGAGCCTCCTATCCGTTGCTCGCGACTACGCAGGATGCCGTAGCCGGCGGCCACGCCGACCGCGATCGAGCGCACCGCGTCGGACACCGGAATGCCGACCGCGCCGGTCTCAAGTGCAGCCCAGACGGCGATCATGCCGAGCGCGATTACGGCGCGAACCGTGCCGCGCGGCAGCCAGAGCGGATGCGGCTCCGACCCGCCGGACTCAGTTTGAGGGTCGGACGGATTCGAAGATTCAGATGGTTCGTTCATGAACGGTTCCTTTCACAAGATGTGCGCGGGGACTTCAGCCGCCGCGCACGATGAATGCAGATCCAAGGCCGATCGCGGCCAGCAGGACCGTTCCGCCGCCGAGGGCGACGTAGAGCCGGTCGATCCGGGCGTCGATCTGATCGAGCCCGCTCTCGATCCGTCTCAGGTACTGCCACAGCGCATCGGTGTGGTCCGAAGAGAGTTGCGGTGCGGGGCAGCCGCCCGGCCCGGGACCGGAGTCAGGGTCGGGCGGCTGCGAGGTTCTTCGGGTGAAATTGGGTCGCGACATCATTGCCTCTCAGTTCCGTGGGTTGTCACTTCTACGCCCGCTCCGCCACTCCAGCGGAAGCTGGAATGACGGAGCGGGCAGTTACCTTCTGGTCAGACTGAGTCGGGGAAGACCTCTCTGCCCTCGGCCGCTTCGCGCCACTTTTCGGGCAACTCCTCCATCGACTCGGCCTCGCGCCAACCGATGGCGCGGTGCTTCATGTACTTGTCGGCGCTCACCGGTTGCCAGCGCTCGTCCTCGGTGACCTGCTGTCCGGGCGGGTCGTCCTCGGCGGAGCGGCGCATGAGGATGTCGTAGTTCTCCAGACCCTGGGCTTCGCGGCGCGCCCGCCGGTACTCGTGGTGGCTGAGCAGCACGGCTCGCTCTCCGGGACGGACCATCACCGCTCCCTCCGGAGCTGTTTGTGGGTTCTTCGTAGCCATTCGTTCGTTCCTTTCCTGGTTCTGTTCGTTCTCGTCGTTGACTCGTGTGGTTGTCAGCTCGGACCGAGACCGGCGTTGATCTCGGTTTCGAGCCAGGGCTGGGCCTCGATCGCGACCGCCTCGTGCGACAGCCCTTGCTCGTCTGCTGCGTCGAGCAGCAGCCGCTCGGCCTCGCGCACGTCGTGGAAGCCATGTCCCAGTAGCGCGTGATTGCGACCGAGATACTCGCGTCCATGGCGGTCGCGCTTGGGCTCGCGCAGGTGGGCTCGCTGTGCGCGCAGGCAGCGTCCCAGCCGCGGCGCCGAGAAGGTCTCGGACCGCAGCTGGGAGAAGTCGGCCGGCGACCAGAGGCCGCGGTCGTCCAGGGGCATGCGCTTAGCCCCCGTCCGCGGTGATCTGGCAGCCGTGGTGAGCGAAACCGGCGATGCCGGCGCTGTAGTCGGCCAGCGAGCGCAGCGTCACGCCGGGCCACTCAGCCTCCTCGAACACGGACATTTCCCAGTCCATCGAGCAGGCCCAGACCAGCGCCTCGGTGCCGAACATTGAGCAGATGTAGTCGCCCGATCCGTCTACAGCCATGTAACCGTCGACAAACACCGCAGTGCCCATCAGCGGAATCTCCGACACGTGGAAGCGCCGGATCAGCTGCTCGGAAATACCGGTCGGAATCCAGTTGGAGCCCGACCCGACGCCGCTGGCGCCGAGGTCCTCGAGCACGTGCTCGGCCACGACCGGCGAGAGCACCGTCACGATGTCGCCGCGCGGAGGACCGCCCTTCGAGCGCGGCACCGACTGCAGGACGCGACGAGCATTCCGCAGCTTGGCCAGGGTCAACTCCACGCCGGTCGCTCCGATGTCGTTGTCGGTGTGCCAGTTGCCGAACTCGCCGGTCAGGTCGGTGTCGATGTCCTGGCCCTGTGAGAGCGCCATCTCGTCCGAGACGAGTCGGACCAGATCGTCCTGCGAATAGTTCATCGCCCGCACGTGGATGCGGACATAAATCGCGCGGAACTTCGGCGAGATCGTGTTGTTGGCGAGCGTGAACCGAGACGTCGTGCTCAGTTCGGCGCCCTCGTTCGGCGTCTGCACGGTCGAAACGCTGGAGACGCGCGGAATCTGAGCGCTGTTCGAGCCCTTGGGCACGATCAGCTTGCGCGCCAGCGACAGCATCGGCGCCGTCTGGGGCATCTGCGCGATGGTGCGCTCGACCATCGCGGCGTAGGACGACGAGATGTTCGTTGAGAGGGTGTCAGCCATAGTGGGTTCCTTTCAGGGATTGGCTGTCTTGTGAACTGTGTGCCGACATGCGGCAGCAACCGGCTCAGGCTTCGGGATGGGCCGCGAGCCAGTTGGCGAACTGCGCCCGGCGTTGTTGCCGAATCGGTTGGGTGTCGGTCGAGCGAATGAAATCCGTCCACTCGGCGACCGTGCTGGGAGGAGCCGGCGGCGCGCCGCCATGCAGACCGCTGGTCGGGCGAGGTTGCGCGGCGCGAGTCCGCTCCTCGAACTCCCGGGTCAGCTCGGTCCGAACCGTGGCTTCCCGTTCGCGTGCAGCTCGCTGCGCGATCAGGTCGCGCCAGGCCTGAGCGACCTGGTCGGGCTGGCTTGCTGAGCCGAGCAGCTCGCGCTCTGCGTCCGACAAATCGCCAATCGCAGCCAGCATCGCCTCGCGCAATGCCGTTGCCTCTCTCGAGGCTGCCGTCGCGTCGTTCGAGGCCGCCGCGGTTTCAGGCGGCCGTCCATCCAGCACCTGGGTGGTTTGTGAAGATTCCATCTGCGCCTCCAAAAGACTGAGCGCCGACGGAAGATGTCCGTTCGGCGCTCGGAGGCGCGCTATCCGTCGTGCTTCGTAATGAACATACGTTCGGTAGAGTGAAATTGCCAGTTCGAGTTTGTGCTCGGCCTTACTGTTCTCAATAAAGAACAGATGGAGTTACAACTAAAACTAACGACACTGTCGACAGATTCAGGACTCTTTGCTCCCCCTTGCAGGGGGAGCTGGCGCGAAGCGACTGAGGGGGCCGACCGGCGACTACGCGGGGGAGCCCCCTCAGCCTTCGGCAGCTCCCCCTGGAAGGGGGAGCAACAGCGGGAATTTGCGCCAGCACCCAATGAAGGGGGGGAGCAAAGGGGAATGAGTGGCAGCTCCCTCCCCGTTCAAGCCGAGGACAGGCTCTCTGCAAGGGGGAGCATTGAAATCGGACCAGGCAGCCCGTTGCCGAGCCTCGCACATGGAGCGCGACACGGCGCCCACTATTCTGTTGCAATGCTCAACGACACAAGAATTCTCGACCTCACCGATGAACCGCTCGCCCTCGGCGCGCGACTCCTGGCCGACCTCGGCGCTGACGTGATTCGCGTCGAAGACGCCCGCGGCGACCACCTGCGCATGCGCGAGCCAGCGATGGCGGGCGACGCGCCACGCGCCGAGCGCGGCTGGGCCCATCTGCTCTACAACGCCGGCAAGCGATCAGTCGCCGTCGATATCGATGACCCGGACACCTGGACGCAGATCGAGTCGATGCTGCCGCACTTCGACGCCGTGCTCGCGCCACTGGAGTCCACCGCAGCGCTCGCCGCCTGGCTGGAGCGCGGACGCAACGCTGAGTGGTCGTCCGAGATTCCCCTCGTCGACGCGGTGTTCCGTCGCGGCGCCGACGAGCCGATGACCGACATCACAGCGATGGCGGCCGGCGGACACGTCGTGCTCAACGGGCATCCCCAGGATCCACCGGTCTGGCCTGCCGGCAACCTGTCCCACAAGCAGGGCTCGATCGCCATGGCCGAGGCAGCAATGGCGCTGATCATGCAGCGCCGTCGCGGCGGCGGCGTGGGACGAATCAGCGTGTCGCTGCAGGAAGCCGTCACCTTCACCACCCTCCAGACCGCCAGCGGCAACTGGTGGACCTGGCACGGCATTTCGCCCGACCGCCACATCCCGATTGGCTCGGGCGCGACGTTCCAGGCCGGCGACGGTCACTGGCTGTCTTTCACCATTCACCCGCCCCATTGGTACCGGTTCGTGAACTGGGTCGACGACGTGCTCGGGCTCGAGCAGGGCCAATTGCGCGGCGAACAGTGGGACGACGAGTTCTGGCGCGAGCAACAGACGGACGAGATCAAACCATGGATCGCCCGCCTCTGCCAGGCCCTCACCGTCACCGAGCTGCACGACCGAGGACAGGAACTCGGACTCCTGGTGCTGCCAATCAACACGGTCGAAGAAGTCGCCGCCGATCCCCATTTGCACGCTCGCGGGTACTACCAAACCGTCGATCATCCGCAACTCGGCAGAACCCTGACGTTGCCACGTTCAGCCATCCGCACTCGCGGCGAAGAGCCCCGGGCCAAGCGCGCCCCAGCCCTCGGCGAACACACAGATGACGTCTTCGCGAGCCTCGATCAACTCTCCCCCTTGCAGGGGGAGATGCCGAAGGCAGAGGGGGTCCTCTTCGCGTCACCCCCACCGCCAAGACGACCCCTCGACGGCGTCCGAGTCCTCGACTTCACCTGGGCGATCGCCGGTTCGCTCGGCACGCGACTCTTGGCCGACCTCGGCGCTGAGGTGCTCAAAGTTGAGTCTGAGTCGCGGATCGACCCAATCCGCTACCGAGGCGTCCAACCGCCCGACCACTTCTCGATCAACACCAACGGCACGTTCAACGACTGCGCCGGTGGCAAGAAGTCGGTCACGCTCAACCTCAAGACCGAGGAGGGTATCGACGCCGTCCGCGAACTCGCCAAGCAGGCTGATCTCGTCACCTCGAACTACACGCCCTATCGGCTCGACCGCTGGGGTATCGGCTACGACGATCTGCGCAAGATCAACGAGGACATCATCGTCTGCAACGTCGCCGTAATGGGCATCGAGGGCCCACGCGCTGAGTGGCGCTCCTACGGCAACGGCATCGTCGCCATGTGCGGTCTGGCATATCGCTCCGGCTTCCCTGGCCGCTCCCCCATCGGTCTGGGCACGCTGCACACCGACTTCACCGTCCCCTACTACCTGGCAACTTCAGTCATGGCGGCGCTGGATCATCGCGAGCGAACCGGCGAGGGGCGCTACCTCGAGATCGCGCAATACGAAACCGCAGTCCAGCTGCTCGATACGGAACTGATCGAAGCGCTGAACGGCGTCGGCGAGCGTCCGCGGATGGGCAACCGCTCGCCGTTTATGTCGCCGCACGGCATCTTCCCCGCCGCCGGCGACGACCGCTGGGTCGCCGTCGCCTGCCGCAACGACACCGACTGGCGCAACCTCTGCCGGGTCATCGGCCGCGCCGACCTGGCATCCCGCGAGGAGCTGAATCGCGTCGGAGGTCGCAAGTCGCACGAGGACGAGCTGGAAGCCGCAATCTCAGAGTGGACCCGCACGCAGGACGAGTGGACTTCGTACCGTTTGCTGATCAACGCCGAAGTCCCGGCCAGCCCGGTCGAACGGCTCGAGGACTTCTTCTTGGGCCAGGACCTCGCCATGCGCGACAACTACAACCCGGCCGAGTCTCCGGAAGGTCCCACGTTCCAAATCCAACAGGAGCCAATCCTCTGGGACGGCGAACGTCTGCCAGCGGTGCGAGCCCCAATCTGGGGAGAACACACCGAAGAAGTCCTGCAAGGCCTCCTGAACTACAGCGACGACGACATGGTGCGTCTCGCCGCTGCCGGGACGCTCGGTTGATGGCGCTTGCCACCGTTGCCCGCGCGCTTCAACGTATGTCTCAGAAGTACAAGGTTCGTCATTCCCGCGCCCTGTCGCGGGAATCTCGCCGAGTACTGCACCGACGCTCGGACCTGGGGATTCGCGCCCGTTTCAGTCGCTTAGCCGACCCTCGGCGTTCGTGCCGAGCACAGCGAGATACCCGCGGCGGAGCGCGGGTATGACGGAATTAGTTGATTGCGGTTGCTCTCGACTGACGCTTCCGCAATACCCTTCGGCTTCCTGGTCGCAGCTATGTGACACGCCCCAAGCCCAGGCCATCGCAGACAGCCGAGAGGGGCGCCTACGAGGCGCGCCCCCACGCTACTGCTTACCGGCGAAGATCAGTTGTGCTCGACGCTATCGCCGAATCCGCGACCGTGGCCTCGCCCGCGGGACTTGCCCAATCGGCCGGAGTGTTCGCCGTCGAAACTGTTGTTGACGAAGTCTTCGATCTTCGTCGCGGCACCCGACTTCTTGGTCTCGGCTTCTTCCTCGGTGAGTTTGCCGGCCTCGACCCAGGCATCAATGCGCTCGTTGGCATCTTCGACCAAGGCGTCGATCACCGCCTGCACTTCGATGTCGTTCTCCGTGGCGATGTCGGCCAGCGTCTTGCCTTCGCTGAGCGCGATCTTGAGTCCTTCGACATCGACGCCGACCAATTCGGCAATGCCGGACCAGCGGCCGAGCCTCTTGCCGCCGTGGTCGCAATCGCTGTCCGATTCGGTTCCCTCAGACCAGCGTTGTTCGTCACTGCGGCCGTCGTGAGCCGATCCAGCCGAGATCACAGTCACAGCCGCCACGCTGATGGCCGCGACCAGGGCGACCGGCATCAGCCACCTGTACGCGACCTGCAACCAGCGTCGTCCCGAAATTGATTCATCCATCTCGTTGCCCTTTCCATGCCCGAGGAACATCCCCGATGGAAAGAACTTACGGATGTCTTGTAAGCGCACTCGCCACGGTGGGTATGCGCACGGTCAAGTCATGGTCAAGAATCGATGATCAACGATCATCGCCAGTTACGGAATCTCTGGGTCGTAGTCCATACCGATGTGACCGCGTTCTCGAAGTCCATCGATTTCTGAGTCTGAGTAGCCCAGAACTTCGCGATAGACGTACTCGTTGTCTTCGCCCAACGCGACCGGCGGCTTACGAATGCTGAGCGGCGTCTCGGAGAATCGCAGGAACGGCGTATTGAACCGGAACGTCCCGACATCGTCGAACAGGTCATGTGGCTCATTGAGTCCGCGATGCTGGACGTGGGGATCGTCATGGACACGAGATGAATCCAACACCGGCGCGGCTGGGACGCCGTGGGATTGCAACAGGTGCATCAGCTCGTAGTCATCGCGAGTCGATGTCCACTCCGAGATTCGCTTGTCCAACTCGTCGTGGCGCTCCAGCCGGCCTGCCTCGTGGCGCAGAACCGGATCACGCGCCCACTCCGGATCTCCCATCGCCTCTCGCAACCCCAGCCACTGATCGTCGTCCATCACCGTGATCGAAATCCAGCGATCACCGCCGTCGGCGCCATCACCGTCGGACCTGGCGGGATACAGGTTGTGCGGCGCATGTCCGTCCGCCGACCTGTTGCCGATTCGCTCCTGAACAACGCCATTCATCGAATAGTCCATGAAGGCCTGGGCCAACATGCCGCCCGCGCACTCGGCCTGGGCGAGTTCGATGAACTGTCCCTCGCCCGTCTTGCGTCGATGCCGGAGCGCCGCCATCACGGCGAAGGCCGCATGTGCGCCCGCGAGGTAGTCGCCGGAGAAGATCGACGTGATGTACGACGGGTCAAGGTCGGGATAGCCGCGCAAGAGAGTGTGTCCCATCACCGACTCAAGGTGGACACCGAGGGCGCGTGCAAACCGGTACGGCCCATCCGACCCATACGCGGGCATGCGCAGCGCGATGAAGTCTTCGCGAGCCTGGCGCAGGAAGTCTGGGCCGATCCCCAGCTTCTCGAGCGTGCCCGACGCGTTGTTCTCGACCAGCGCGTCCGACTTGGAGACAAGGCTCGCGAAGATCTCGCGGCCCTCATCCGAGAGCAGGTCGACGGTCATCGAGTGCTTGTTGCGGAACTGCTGTACGAACGTCGGCGGATAGTTCCACGGACGCGGACCCGGCTCCGAATTCGGGTATCCCGTGGCCCAGCCCGCCCCAGCCTTGACCATCTCCGCCGACGGCCGAGCCTGCCCGCCGCGAGTCATCGGCTGCCAGACGTGGACATTCTCGACCTTGATCACCTCAGCGCCCAGATCGGCCAGCAGCGTCGTGCCAAACGTCCCTGCCCAGACAACGCAGAGATCGAGGATGCGGATGCCTTCGAGCGGGAGAGCCATGCCAGGAATGCTACCGCTAAGCGGTCGGGCGTTGCTCGTGGCCCTGGCGGTGGAACAAGACATCTTCGACGATGATGTGCGACGGATACCGACCGATTATGTGTCCGAACACGCATTGAAGGTAGTGAACGCGTCCGACCTCTTGACCGTCGAGCTCCCGAATTCGCGTGTACCAGGAGAACCCTCCGAAGCAGCAGCGCCTACCAGTGCCGCTGGTGCGCAGTTCAAGCGTCTCGGACAATTCATCAACAGAGAGACGCTCGAACACTCGATGCTCCGCGAACAGGTCGTGCAGCTCGTATTCTGGAATTTGTAGGCTCGTACCACGATGACGCTGCCTTGCCGCCAAGGAACACCTCCCATGCCGACCACTGCAGACTTGAGACTGGAACTGGCAGCCTTGCTCGAATCATGTGTCCGTGGCGACACGTCGATTTCGGAGTATCTCACGTGGGAAGTGGAATTCACGACGAGCGCAGATGCCGCATCAGATCCCGACCTGACCGGCGAGGCTGCCAGATTGTCGTTGCTCGGGCAGGAGTACCTGATGGACATTCGTCCCCCGACAGACTTCAGTGAAGCAGCGCGTCAGTTGCTTGAGCAGCTTCGACCATCGACTTCCTCATCAGAAGCCGCAGGCGGCTAGCCAACGACACGGGTCGACCTGAGCACCGCAACCTCCGACGCCCCAAACCCACACTCCGACAGCACCTCGGCCGTGTGCTCTCCGAGCAGTGGCGGTGGGCGTCTCAGGCTCCAGGGCGATGCCGGCATGATCAGTGGTCGGCCGGGGAGCTGGACTTCTCCCAGCTCGGCGTGATTGGCTGTTGCCCAGAAGCCTCGGTCGCTGAAGTGGGTGTCCTCGAACAGCTCGTCGACCGAGAACAATGGACCGCAGAGCACCCTGGCTTCTCGCGCCTCAGCCCAGATGTCTCGCTTGGTTCGCTCTAGCGACCATGGCAGGAAGTTGGCGTTGAACTCGTCCACCAGCTCCGGGTTCAGACCGATGCCTGGCTGCCACCACTTCTCTTCTTGTAGCCACTCGGGACGACCGAGCATCTCGTTCAGCCTGGGGATGCGGATGGCGGCGCCCGAGAACTCGACGTAGCCGTCGGCGCAGGGATAGACGCCGGTCAGCATGCCGGCCGCCGGACCGGGCGCTCGCAGCGACTTGCGGCCCGCGAACTCCCAGCCAATCGTCGCGGCGTGGCGACGGTCGACGCCGTTGAACTGCGCGTCGGCCATCGAGAAGTCGACCTGCTGGCCGATGCCCTGCAGCTCGGCCGCCGTTAGCGCGGCCAAGGCCGCCGTCGCAGAAGCCGCGCCACACTCGACCAGCGAGGCCGTGCCAAACATCTTGACCGGCTCGCGGTCCTGCACGCCGATTGAGTACATCTCGCCGGCGAAGCCGTAGAGCACCAGGTCCGACACCTTGTAGTCGCGGTAGGGCGAGTCGTGGCCGAACGGCGAGATCGAGACCAGCGGCAGGTCGTCGCGCAGCGACGAGATTCGCTCCCAGCCAAGGCTCAAATCGTCCAACCGTCCCGGCGGCTGCGACTCGACCACGATGTCGGCGCGCTGGATCAGCCGCTCGACCACCACGCCGGCGTCGGCGTGCTCGAGGTCGAGCACGAGCGAGCGCTTGTTGGTGTTGAAGTAGAAGAACGTCCCCGACCGCTCAAGCCCCGGCAGGCCCTCGTAGTACGGCCCGACCGACCGTGACGGGTCGCCGGCGGGCGGTTCGACCTTGATCACATCGGCGCCAAAGTCGGCAAACAGCTTGGTGCAATACGGCCCGGCAATGTTCTCGGTGATGTCCAGAACGGTCACGCCGTCGAGAGGTCCAGGTTGGTCAGCCATGGGCAGAGTGTAAGGCGTGACCGCGCCTGGGCCAGACTGATACCGTGAAGCTCGGAGGCGATCATGACGATCAGAAGCGTGCGAGCAAGATATCGAAACGGCGTCCTCGAACCACTGGAGGACATCGACTTGGCCGAGGACCAGGTAGTCCTGCTCACCCTCGACGAGCAAACCGTGCGCCCAGCGACCGACCCAGATGGGCTGTTGAAATCCGCCGGCGCATGGGCTGATATGTTCGACGACCCCGACCAGCTCATTCGAGACATTTACCAGGCCCGCATCGACGGCTCTCGCGAGCCGCCGAACCTCTGAAGCTATGCGGTATCTGTTGGATACCGATTGGGCGATTGAATACCTGAAGGGCACCGAACGATTCGTTAGCCGTGTGACTGCCCTGGAACCAGGCGGCATCGCCATCAGCGTGATCGCACTGGCCGAGCTGTATGAGGGAGCCATTGGCGCCCGTGATCGGGCGGGGAGCGAGCGAAAACTGGTTGAGTTTGTTGATCGGATCGAACTGTTGGGCGTCGATCTCGATACCTCCCGCCTGTTCGGAGTCGAGCGCCACCGACTGCGTGCAGAAGGCCGAATGATCGGCGATATGGACCTACTCATCGCCGCCACCGCCCTCCGGCACGATCTAACCCTGCTGACCAACAATCGTCGCCACTTCGAGCGAATCCCTAGTCTCGCCATCGAGTCGATCTGAAGCTCGGCCAGAGCCGGACAACGCGCCGGTAGACTGAGCGCCCGATGGCTACTCATGAGCACACGATCAATGTCGCTCTGGGCGAGGTGCTGCGGGAGCTTCGGCCTCACAGTTGGCAGGTCCATTTCGAAGAGACTCGCACGATTCGATCCTCTGCCAAGCGGCCCGATGTGCTGATTGAGGAAGCGGCTCAGTGGCCTGTGGCGATTGAGGCGGACAAGACGAACTACGACAGCGCCGAACAGGATGCGCGTAATCGGCTGGGACAGGTCGTCAACGAGACCCGCAAGCCAATCGAGAGCGTGATCGCGCTGGTCTACCCTCCGGCGGTTTGGGAGATCGACGGCAAGGAATTGCGACAGACGTTGCGGACCACGGAGGGACTGGAATACGCGCTGCTGACGCGCACGCGTGGCGGCGGCGTGGAGCGCTTGCCGCAGAGCGGTTGGCTGACGGGCTCTGCCCGTGACCTGGCGATGCTGGCGCATCGGGCCTCGACACCGGCGCCGCGCGTTGAGCGCATGGGTGTGATCCTTGAGCAGAGCATCGAGGACGCCGCGGCCGCCTTCACCTACCGGCACGGCTCCCACGCTGCGGGGTCGATTGGCGCCGACATCGCCAACCTGCTTGGACAATCTGACGATCAGGGTGGACAGACTCGCCGGATGGCGATGACCGTCGTGATCAATGCGCTGATCTTCCACGAGGCGCTGGCTGAGGCCGAGTTTTTCATCACCGTTCCCCTCTCCCCCCCTCTGCGGGGGGAGATGCCGAAGGCAGAGGGGGGGACTCCCCGACGTCTGCGACACCTGCGTGAACTGCTGCCGCCGGGCGACTTCGACATCGACGCTCTGACTCTGGAATGGGAGTCGGTGCTGGAGATCAACTACTGGCCGATTTTCGCGACGGCGTCGGAGATTGTCCGCAAGCTGCCGGAAGAGACGGCCGCGGCGGTACTGACGCCATTGCGCAAAGGCGCGCTGCGGCTGGTGCAACGCGGGGTGACCAAGTCGCACGACCTGACCGGGGTGATCTTCCAGCGGCTGATTGCCGACCGCAAGTTCCTGGCGACGTTCTATACGCGACCGGCGGCTGCGGCGCTGTTGGCCGGCTTGGCGATTCCCGCCGACCGCGCGCCGGGCGGGGCGGAGTGGGGCGACGAAGAGACGATCGCCTCGCTGCAGATCGGCGACTTCGCCTGCGGCACGGGGACGCTGCTCTCGGCGGCCTACCAACGCATCTCGCTGCTGCACGAGCTCAACGGCGGCAACCCGCGAACGCTGCACGCGCAAATGATGAAGAACGGCCTGGTCGGACTCGATGTGCTCAATATCGCGGTGCATCTGACCGCAACGATGCTTGCGGGGGCACATCCTGACGTGCCGTTCGATGGTGAGTGTCTGCTGACGATGCCATACGGCGGGGAGTCGGCGGCGATCGGGTCGTTGGAACTGCTGGCGGAGCATGTTCAATCGCAATTGATCAGCCAGGCGGCGGCAGTAACCGCGGGCGGTAGAAGTCCGGAGCGATCTCCCCGACCTGACGACGCGGGTTGGCCACAACAAGTTCGACCTTGTCATCATGAATCCGCCATTCACTCGACAGGGCGGGCAGGAGGCTGATCGAGTCGGCATTGGGAATGCTGCGTTCGCTGCCTTCGAGACCACTCGCCCTGAGCAAGATGCAATGCAAAAGCGACTCCGAGAAATCGGTTTCCGGCGCTGCTCGCCTCGGTTCGGGCAACGCCGGCGTCGCGGCGTCACTTTCGTCGATCTGGCGCTGCGCAAGCTGCGAACGGGAGGAACGCTGGCGATGGTGCTGCCGCTGAGCAGCATGAGCGGCCTCACGTGGGACATCGTTCGGAAAGCCGTCGCAGAACGATGTACCGACTGCAAGGTGATTACTATCGCTGCTCAAGGCTCTGACGATCGCTCGTTCTCTGCCGACACCGGGATGGCAGAGTGTCTCCTGATCGCAACGCAGGAACAGGCCGCGCGGACGAACGATCCAGAAGCCACATTCGTTCGTGCTCAATCGGCAGCCTTCGGTCGACGGCGACCGGGGCCAGCATCGCCAATGAGATCAGCAAGGCTGCAACGCAGTAGGCCAATGTCGGGAACATTGCAGATCGGGGGCAGGCCTTTGAAGCGTTCACCCTTGGAGGAGCAGGTCGGAGTAAGTCGCGCGCGCGCCTTTGCCGGCATCCGGCCCGTGGCCTTTGGTAGGTATTGCTCGACCTTTCGAATTGCGCAAGCAGCATTCAACTTACAAGAAGGCGAGCTTGTGCAAAGGGAGTACCCAAGCATCGAGTCATAGTGTAAAGGTCTCGCCAATACAAGCGATTGGCAGAATGGGACCGTACGATCTCGACATACGGTCCGATCTCACGGATGGCAGTCCACGTGGCCCGTTCAAACACATCTATCCTCAACAGTCGGCGTTTCCGTCGTATCCAATATTGTGGAACGCATGATGCCAAGAGAGAGCGGCGCTTGGTTGTTACTCCTGATTCCGAAGGGCAGATCAAGAGTTGGCCCAACGACCAAGAGTCGATCGACGAGAAGGCGGCTATGGTCTGGCGGACTGCTACTCACGTACACTACAATCGCGATCTTCGATTCAACTCCCAGTCTTTGATCGTGGCGATGACTGAGCGCAAGTGCATTCGGAGGCATGGCTTGGCCATCGGTCATCTTCAAGACCAAAGCACGAGTATGCGTTGTCGCTGTGGTGCAATTCGACCCTCGGGTTGCTTTTCATTGGTGGGTCACCAACAAGACGCAAGATGGCCGCGGACGAACAACAGTCACGGCAGATCCCCAACATCCCAACCCTCGACACTCGCGCCCTTACCGACGCTCAACACGCCGAGGCCAAGCGGCAGTTTGACTTGCTTTCTTCGGAGCGGTTTCTTCCTTTTGACCAGATTGATGAGGATCCGGCTCGGGCTCGATTGGACCGGGCGATGTTGGTTGATGTTTTGGGGCTTCCTGCGTCTCTGGTGGCGGACGATGGGCCGATTGATTTGATTCGGCGCAAGCTGGCTCGCGAGCCTCAGATTCATGGCGGGAAGCGGTCTCGGGTGGTCTTTACTGAGAACGGGGAGGATTCTCAACCTAGAACAGATAGGCGATAAGTACGGTATATTGAGGCGGTGGAACGCGAGGCTGTGATGTCGAGCATGAACCCGATCTTGCGATTGCGCCGCTTGTTTCGTCAGGTCGGGGCCCAGCCTCAGGAGGCGGACGAGCTGTCGACGGTGCTGGACGACATCTACCTGAGTCGCCGCGAGTTCGAGGAGCGGATCGCCAGGATCATGGCGGAGGATCGCAATCAGTTGCTGCTCGGCGTGCTGATCATCGTCGGGCTGGGCGTCGCGCTTCTCGCCCTGGTCAACTGAATCGGAGAGCGGCGCATGGCGGCGATGAATCCGATTCTGCGTTTGCGACGAGCGTTTCGCTCGCTGGGGGCGACCGAACCCTTGACTGATGTCGCCGCTGACGACATTTCGGCAGAGGCCGCCGACGCGATCAGCGAATACGGCTACAGCCATCGCGAATCGGACCTGCGCTTTGATCGCATGATGGCGGAGATGCGCCAAGAGACCGCTGACCTGCGTCACTACCTGGCCGACTTTCGAAATCAGATCCTGTTCGCCATCATGCTTGCCGCCGGGCTGATCATCGGAGCGGTTGGCCTCATCGTCGCCCTCGCCGACTGAGCGTTGATGCCGTAGGCAGATGGGGTCTCGCAATCTCAGGGCCTATCTGGTCGCTGGCGGCGGACCCCCCCTCTGTCACTCCGTGACATCTCCCCCCGCAAGTAGACCTTTGAATAAGTCCCCTTCGCCCCCCTTGGAGGGGGAGATGCCGAAGGCAGAGGGGGGGGGCTCCCCATCTCAAAGGCCTATCTGGTCGCGCACGGACCCCCCCTCTGTCACTCCGTGACATCTCCCCCCGCAAGGGGGGAGAGAGGGAGAGAGATGGGATTTGCGGGTCATGCTCCCCTCCAGCGGGCGTCTCGGCCTCTGACGGGTGTGGTGAGCTTGAATGTTGTCCTGGTTCTTGGTTGCTGGGTTGCTAGTTCGTGCATGTAGCGGTCCGCGTCGAGCAGGTCGTCGTTTCGTTTCTTTGGTTTTGGACTCTGGTCGGTGGTTGACTGATCCCACTGATACTCACGCATCCGGCTGGGGAACGTTGTCATTGCGGGCGTGTAGTACGCACTGGGTGGGTCTCCGTTGAGTCGTTGTTGTACTAACGCGATGCCCCAGTTGACGGAGTCGGGGCCTCCCTTGCTCGGTACGACGTGGTGGCCCTGTCGGCGTTGATGGTCGATCCAGGCCGACTGTGAGCGGTCGGCGCACCACTGGATGGCGCCCAGTTGGCGATGCCAGGACTGTTGCCACTGCTCCAGACGCTGGGTGACGCCGGGGCCGCGCTCCTCGAACTCGCCCAGCCGGATCAGGATGTTGGCTCCGCAAGGCGCGTGCTGGTCGGTGAGGCCGGCGACGATGCCGGCGGTGTAGTGGTCCTTGGGCGACTGCCCGCCGAAGTCGAGTCCGCCGACGTATCGGGCGAAGGGCGGCAGCGGCGCGTCCCATCGGTGTGTGTCGGGGTCGAAGTGCTGGTAGATCTGTCCATCGAAGGCGTCGAAGCTGCCCTCGATGAAGCGCTGAACCCACTCGCCGGGCTGTATCGCTCGTTGCTGAGCGGCGTAATTCGAGGGCAGGTGTGGGTTGTCGGGAATCTTCGCCGGGATGTAGACGATCCGTCCGTCGGCCGCGGCGAACGCTTCCTCGTCCAACTCGCGACGCGCGAACCAGCGCTCGAACCAGCCCGGCCACGGATTCGACGCCGCCACAAACCAACGGCGCGATTGCGCCGGATGACGCAGACGCGTCAGCAGCATCTGCGCCGCTTCCTCGGCGACCTCGCCCGCTTCATCGACAAACACCGCGCCATACTGCTCCGAGCCCAGTCCCGACCACTCGGTCAAATGCCGAAAGTGAATCGTCGAGCGGACGCCGTAGGGCCAGGCGGCGTCGCGGATGGCCACCCACTGCGGCGAGGATCGCTGCCGTTCGACAATCAGTCGCTCGGGCAGGCAGTCGAAGAACTCGCGCATGGTGGTGGTCTGCAGATTGGAGTAGTGCTGACGCGCGACCAGGATGTTGGTGCCGGGAAATGTGAGCGCCGTGTCGATCGCCAACTCGGCGATGGCGCGAGTCTTACCGCCGCCCATCGCGCCGCCATATCCGACCAGCGTCATCCCGCCGTCAGGCGTGCGCCGCAAGGCGTCATAGACGGCGAGCTGCCGCTCGGTCGGTGTAAAGCGCTGGTCGGCAGGCAGCAAGGGAGGCGCGCTACTCGTCGTCATGGCTGACCTCCTGCTCATCGTCCTCAGTGGCAGGAGGCAGTTGACTGAGCTCGGGCGTGAGCCGAACGACCGGCGCGCCACCGTCGGTTGGGCCGTCCTTGAATAGAGCGATAGTCCTGCCGAGCAGTTCCCAGGCGCGCAGCCTTGTCGTGTCGGCTGTCTCGCCATAGGCCATGCGACGAATGCCGGCAATCACCTCCGCTTCGGTGATCGGCCCGTCGGGAATCTCGACCGGTTCAGGACTGGATTTGGGCACGTCGGACCTCGTGTTCGTGATCGCGTCGCCTCGCTGAGGCGGTGCGCGTAGTACTAAAGGGATAGGCGCGGTCGATAGTATATGAACGGATGTTCCGATACCAACGCGGCGCGTAACATACGTGGCATTGGCGGGCGGCCGCCTCAGTCACTTCGTGACAGCTCCCCCACAGGGGGAGCAAAGGGAACGTGACAGCTCCCCCAAGGGGGCAAGCGTTGGAAACGAGATCCACGATGAATGCTGAACTGAACACCGTCTCGGAGATTTCGGACTGGTATGTCGAGGCTCTGGCGGCGGCTCATCCGAATATGGCGAACTCTTTGGGGATTCCGGGGCGGGAGACGGAGCTGACTGACTACTCTCCCGATGGTCATGCGGAGCGGTCGGCGATTCGGCGGCAGGCGGAGGCCGCGTTGCGCTTGCTGAATGTGGAGACGGAGCGTGACCGGGTTGCTCGGGACGTGATGCTTGAGCGCTTTGACTTTGAGGCTGAGCTGGAGTCTCAGGGTGAGCATCTGCGCTCGCTGAACATCCTCGCGTCGCCGCTGCAGAACACTCGGCAGGTCTTTGATCTGATGCCTCGCGAGACGGAGGAGGATCACGGGCGGATTGTGGAGCGGATGGGCGCGGTGCCGGAGGCGCTCGAGAACTATCGGGCGTCGTTGGCGGCGGGCATGGATGAGGGGATTGTGGTGGCTCAGCGGCAGGTTCTTGGTGGGATTGCGCAGTGTCGGGTGTGGGCTGGGGAGGGACCCCCTCAACCTTCGGCAGCTCCCCCTGCAAGGGGGAGCGGGTTCTTCCAGGGACTGGTCGACAGCCTGGGTATAGATGGTGGGGCGAATGTTGCCGTGGCGGAGCGGGGGTATGCGGCGATGGCTGAGTGGTTGGAATCGGTGTACTTGCCCAAGGCTAATCCTCATGACCCGGTTGGTCGCGAGCGTTATCAGGCGGCTTCTCTTGGATTCAATGGGATTGAGCTGGACCTTGACGAGACGTATCAGTGGGGCTGGGAGGAGCTGTGGCGGATTCAGTCGGAGATGGCGTTGACGGCGGAGCGGATCTCGCCGGGCGCGACGGCGGCTGAGGCGATTGCGATCCTTGAATCGGACGATGCTCGGGCGATCGTGGGAGAGGACGCCTTCCGCGAGTGGATGCAGCAGACGCAGGACGACACGATGCAGTCGCTGCAGGGCACGCACTTCGACATCGCGGAGCCGGTGCAGCAGATCGAGGCGATGATCGCGCCGCCCGGTGGGGCGTTGGCGATGTATTACACGGGACCGTCGGAGGACTTCTCGCGTCCCGGCCGGACCTGGTATCCGACCGGCGGCGAGACTCGCTTCCCGCTCTGGCGTGAGCTCTCGGTCTGCTACCACGAGGGCGTGCCCGGACATCATTTGCAGATTGGCACCACGCGCTATCTCGGCGAGCAACTCACGCGATACCAGCGGCTGCTGGCGGGCACGTCGGGCTACGTCGAGGGCTGGGCGCTGTATGCCGAGCGGCTGATGGCGGAGCTGGGCTATCTCGAGGATCCGGCCTTCTACATGGGCCTGCTCAGCAGCCAGGCGTTGCGCGCGGCGCGAGTGGTGATTGATATCGGGATGCACCTCGAGCTGCCGATCCCGGAGCAGGAGCCATACCACGGCGGGGAGACCTGGACTCCGGAGCTCGCGTTGCCGTTCCTGATCGAGCGTTCATTCTTCCCGCAGAAGATGCTCGCGAGCGAGGTCGACCGCTACCTCGGTTGGCCCGGTCAGGCGATCTCGTACAAGGTCGGCGAGCGAGAGTGGCTGGCGGCGCGGGAATCGGCGCGGGAGTCGCTGGGCGACGCGTTCGATTTGAAGGGATTTCATCAGGCGGCTCTTGATCTGGGGCCGATGGGTCTGCAGCAGCTCAGGGATGAGATGTCGCGGTTGCGGGGCTAGACGCCATGGCCCTACCAGGCGGACGGTTTCGTGATGACACCCTGGCTGTCGGACAGCTTTTCAGGGAATCGGCTGGCGCTCAGTGGACCGCGTCTCAAGGAACGGTACCAAGTCGCCGCTTGAGACAACTGAAAGCTGCGCCTGCCGCTCGGATCGAAGACGCCGATCACTTTGCCAAGCCGATCTCGCACCATGGTGATCGGGAGCTCGAGATCAGAATCGTTGGAGACCACGACGGCCAGTTCATAGTCCTCTTCAAAGCCGTCCAGCAAGAGATAAGAGGCCAAGTTGACATCTGACCCCTTCTCCTCAGTATCCAGAATCTCGACCGTGCGAGGGCCGGATGGCGGAGACGCCGCTAGTGGTCGACGCTTGCGTTTCGACAGCAGATGACCGTAGTGGATGCTGAGATCGGGAACAGTGCTGAGAGCTCGGATGTAGGCCTGTTGGCGCTGCGCTTGGGTTGGGTCGCCAGGGCGATTGGACACGCGAGCGGTGAAGTAACGGATTCGGTTGAGCTGATGGCCGGGCAGGAGGAGGTGCGCCAACCGTCCGAGATCCAGCCAGCGATCAGGCGTCCCGCGCAAGGCCCGGTAAAATAGATTGAAACCGTCAACGTACAGGTTCGCGCGGATGTCGTGATCCCGGAAATAGCTGAGGCTGCCTAGCGGCAGCCTCGCGCCCTGTCGCCGAAGCGTACAGGGGGTGTAGATCGAACGATAGTTGCACTCTCGGCACTCGTCAAGTGGTCACCGCTCCCCCGATAGGCTGAGGTTATGCAACGTCTACTTGCCTGTCTATTCGCTGTTGGCTTGTTCGCGGCTGCATGCGGCTCCGAGAGTGAGTCGGAACCTGCAGCTACCGGCACCCAAACCTCACAGCGGGTTGAACGCCAGGCGACGGTCTCAGGGCAGGAACAACAACAGGACGCAGATGTCGCGGTTGCCGATGAGCCGGCCCAGCTTGAGCAACAAACCGAGACACCGGCTGAACATGCTCAGGTCGAACAAGCGCGAGCCGATCAGGCTCAGACCGAGGAATCTCAGACGGATCAACAGATTGATGCTCCGCCGGACGACAGCGCAGAGCAGCAGCTTGTTGTCTTGCCGGAGGAGATCGTTGGCGAGCACAAGGGGGTTCGCTCTGAGCGCAATGTGCTCGGCGATCCGGATTCGGCTATTGAAATCCTTTACTACGGTGACTTCACTTGACCGATCTGTCAGCGCTTTTCGGCTCAGGTTGAGCCGCTGATTCTTGAGCAACTGATCGCGCCTGGTCGGGCCAAGTATGTCTACCGCCACTTTCCGTACCTGGGCGACCGGGCCGTGTTTGCCGCGGTGGTGGTGGAATGCGCCGCGAATCAGGGCGCGTTCTGGCCCTTGCATGATCGCTTCATGGCCGACGACGACACGCTCTACACCGAAGCCGGACTGCGCCGGCAGAT
Organism: Dehalococcoidia bacterium; assembly: GCA_963666795.2. Lineage (GTDB taxonomy): Bacteria > Chloroflexota > Dehalococcoidia > Bin125 > Bin125 > Bin125. The sequence continues at coordinate 441,347 of CAXXUV010000003.1, forward strand.
CACGTTTGAGGGGTTGAATTATGAGCAGTTCGTCACCTGTGTGAGCGATGGCCAGACGTTCCCTCTGGTCAACGCCTCATACGACGAGGGGCTCGCTCGTGGCGTGCAGGGGACGCCGAGTGTGTTTGTCAACGGTGAGCGCGTGGAGCCGACGTTTGAGGCCATCGAGGCGGCGGTCAAGCTGGCTGCCGTGGGGCAGTGATGCGTATCGCGAACTCCTTCCGTTCCCGTCTGGAGTACAGTCGATTCATGGGTGTGGGCTTCCGACGATCGGCGTTGCTGGTGGCAGTGGTGCTGGGCTTCGGGCTGCTCGTGTCAGCCTGTGGATCGGGCGGTGAGCCGGGTCGGCAGGACGCTGAGTCGGCGACCGGCACTGAGCGCAGCGAACGCACCGAGCGGCAGGCCTCGATCATGCAGCAGCAGGTCGATGACTCGTCAGAAGAGAAGCCAGAGCTGGCAGCGACCGAGCTGGGCGAGATTGATTTCGGACACCGCGAGGGACTGCCATTCATTCGCAACGTGATCGGCGATCCGGAGGCGCCGGTCTTGATCATCGAGTATTCCGACTTTCAATGACCGAGCTGTCGAAATTTTGCGACTCAGTTTGAGCCGCAAGTGATAGCAGAAGCGATACGCACCGGCCTGGCGCGGTACGAGTACCGGCACTTCATCATCTTTGGCGCAGCATCGGAGTTCGCCGCGATGGCAACCGAATGCGCCGGCGATCAGGGCGCCTGGTGGGAGTTCCACGACGCCTATCTGCTCAAGGGACTGGCACGGACGTTTACTCGGGCCGGTTCGATCGAGCTTGCCCGCGATGAAGGCCTCGATGTCGCGCAATTCACGAAATGCATCGACAATAAGGAACACGCAGATCGCATCCTGCAGATGCAGCAACAGGCGATTGCCGATGGGGTCAGCGGGACACCGACGTTCAGGATCAACGGACAGCCTGGCGCTCGCTCGCTGAACGGGATCCTCGATCAGGTTCGCGACGCGGCCGAGGCGGCAGAAGCGTCCGAGGCACAGGAGGGCGGCTGATGATGCTGAAGTTGGGACTGGCGCTCGTAGCGGTTGTGCTCTTGTTGGCGGCCTGTTCGTCGGGGGCTGACGATCCGCAGCCTGCACAGGAACGATCCGCGGCCGCAACAGTTGTACAGGACCAGCAGGAACAATCGGCCACGTCATATACCGCCGGCGAGAGCGAATCGGTGCAGGACGACGCAGAGTCTCAGGAATCCGCGCAGGCCGCACAGACTGATCAGTCCGAGCAGGCCACCGCCGATGCGGACGATTCGGCGGCGGCTCAGCAGTCTGAGGCCCAGGAGCAATCGACCGAAGCGTCCACTGAAGATGCTCCGCCGGCTCAACAGGAGCAGCCGGTTGAGGACGAGCCCGAGCAGCAGGCCATGGTCGGCCAGATCATCGAGTCGGGACACCGCGCGGGGTTGCTTGCGAATCGAAATATCGTCGGCGACCTTGATGCGCCGATTGTGATCACCGAGTACGCCGATTTCCTTTGACCGATCTGTCGCAAGTTTGCGGCTCAGGTTGAGCCGCGGGTGATCGAAGAGTTGGTCCGCACCGGACTGGTGCGGTTTGAGTACATTTACATCCTCAACCACGGGCTGCCTTCGGAGCTGGGCGCGTTGGCGACCGAGTGCGGCGGCGATCAGGGTCACTGGTGGGACTTCCACGACCACTTCATGACCAGTTGGGACTTCTCACGCGACGGCGCGGTGGCGTTTGCCGCGTCGCTGTCACTGGACACTGAACAGTTCGCACAATGCCTGGACAACCAGACGCATCTTGAGGCTGTCGAGAACCAGCATCGCGCGGCGGCCGAAGCGGGCTTTTCCCGCACGCCGACAGTGCGGATCAACGGCAATGGCGGCGCGATCGTCGCCGATGCTCTGATCGAACAGGTGATGGAGCTCGCGGCACAATTGCAGGAAGAAGAGGGGTGATCATGAGCGCACGACGAATATGGATAGGCGTGCTCGCCATCGTGACTGTCGCGATCTTGCTCGCGTCCTGCGGCGGCGGCTACGGCGGCGGCTATGGCAACGATGAACAGAGCGCCTCGCAGGTTGCTCAGACTGAACAGGCGGGACAGGTCGAAGAGGAAGCGCGGGTCCAGGTCGTCCGCGACCGGGCTTCGCTCGGCGACCCCGATGCGCCTGTCGTGATCGAGGAGTATTCCGATTTCCTTTGAGGCGGCTGCCGCCACTTCGCGACCCAGGTTGGGCCGCGTGTCGAAGAGGAACTGATCGCCACCGGACTGGCTCGGTTCGAGTACCGCCACATCATCAATCACGGCCTGCCCTCGGAGATGGCCTCGCTGGCGACCGAATGCGCCGGCGATCAGGACGCCTGGTGGGAGTTCCACGACTACTACTTCGAGGGTCCGAGCCGTGAGGCGTACACGCGAGACGGCGCTGTCGCCGTGGCCTCGGAGTTCGGTCTCGACACCGACCAGTTTGCCCAGTGCATGGACAACCAAGCCCACCTCGACCGCATCTACAGTCAGCACACCGACGCCGTATCGCGCGGACTCTCCAACACGCCGGCGATCCTGGTCAACGGTGAGCGCGGCCCGACGTCGGCGGATGCGCTGATCGAGCTGGTTAAGGAGTTGGCCGAGGGCTAGGAAGCCTCTGAACAGCTGGTGTCGCAGGCTGAGCGGGGATCCCCCTTCAGCCTTCAGCAGCTTCCCCCGCAGAGGGGGGAAGCGGGGATCGGAGTTGTTCAGAGTATTCCTAGGAATACGGTTGAGGCATTCGAGCGGATGTATAGCGAGTTGTTGGATGTATAGGCGATTGCTCTATACACCCCATATATTGCTAAAATCGTTATATGAACCCAGTCAGGAATCCCTACAGTCCAGGCGCCGGCTTCCCGCCACCTGCCTTGGTTGGCCGCGACGAAGAAAAGCGGGAATTCGACATCGCGCTACAGAGAATGGAAATCGGCAGGCCTGCGCGCAGTTTCATGCTCACCGGGCTGCGGGGAGTGGGCAAGACTGTTCTCTTGATTGAGTTCGGCAAGATGGCGCAGAACAGGAATTGGATCTTTCAACGCCTCGAGGCCACAGAAGACACCCACTTTCCTGAGGCAGTATCGACTCTTGCTCGCAAGGCGATTCTGCAGCTCTCGGCCAAAAGAAGACTGGCCGACCGGGCGCGACGGGCGATGGGAATTCTGAGATCGTTCCAATTGCGCTGGAACATTCCAGAAGCTGGGAGCATCGATGCAACGATTGACCCGGTCTTAGGGCTCGCGGATTCTGGTGAACTCGATGACGACTTGGCAGACTTGTTCGCGGAGGTCGGCGAGTTCGCCCGCGAGCAGAGTACCGGGGTGTTGTTTACGGTGGATGAAGTGCAGTTCCTGGCAAGGGAACACTTGTCGGCTCTGATTGTCGGTCTGCATCGAATCAGCCAGGAGCTGCTTCCGCTCATGGTCGTAGGGGCCGGCCTGCCTTCAGTGCCGAGCTTGGCAGGCAATGCCAAGTCTTACGCCGAGCGGTTGTTCAAGTTTTCGGTGATCGACAGCCTGAACACCGGTGAAGCGGCTGACGCACTGAAGTTGCCGGCTCTGAATGAAGGAGTGGAGTGGTCAGCCGACGCATTGGGATTGGTGGTTGACAAGGCGGAAGGCTATCCCTATTTCCTGCAGGAGTTTGGCAAGCGGACATGGGATGCCGCAGACGGACCCCAGTTGATCAGAGTCGAAGACGCCGAAGCCGCGATTCCCGTAGCGAATGATGAGCTCGATACCGGGTTTTTCGCGGTGCGCCTCGACCGCACGACGCCAGCGGAACGCGACTACCTGTTTGCGATGGCCTCGTTCGGCCAGGGACCCTACCAGTCTGGAGACATTGCCCGTTCAATGGGCAAGCGGACCACCCAGGTTGGTCCAACACGTGACTCGTTGATCAAGCGAGGGCTGTGCTATTCGCCGAGTCACGGAGTCATCAACTTCACGGTTCCCATGTTTGATCGGTATGTGCGTCGCCGGCTTGGATGACCCCAGCCTGGTTCGCCGCTGACATTGATTGCATGAGGGTTTGCATGAGGGTTTGCATGAGGGATTGCGTGAGGGATTGCGTAAGTGACTGAGTGAGGAAGCGGGGTCGCCGCGCCGAGAGTGGCGCGCCGTCGTCCACTTTGTCCACAGGTTATCCACAATGGCCGACGGTGTTTGTGGATAACGGTCGGCCTACTTGACTTATAAGAACACATATTCTCATAATCAAGAGTGTCTATTCAGCACCCACATTCTGATCGTGAAGGAGTTGTTCGATGCCCGTGCTTGCACATGAAGTCCCACTCGTTGTCGACGAATCGGCGCCTGCGATTCTTGCGCGGACGCTTTCGGAGGCTGATCTCAACCACATGCTGGACCAACTGGGCGGTGGCCGATCGGCGTCTCGCGGGGGGCTGAGCCGGTTCTCTGCCTTGCATGAGCGGATTCGTCATCGCGAGACTCACCTCTACAACGCTCGCGAAGCCGATCCGCATTTCTCGGCGCCGCATCTCGAGGCTGCGCCCTGGCAGACCGATCTGCTCAGACGGACATGGTCGCAGCTTCGTCAACGGCTGACCGAGCATCCGCTGCGCGTTCATGTCGAGCCGCCCGACAACTCGCCGGCGGCGCGACAGACGGCCGACAACCTCGAGCATGTCCTGGAGCAGGGCCTGCGACATGTCGAGGAGCGGTCGCAGCTCTCGTTGCAGGCCGACCTCGGATACGGACAGGTCTGCCTCTGCTTCGGCGTACTGCACTGGCAGCGGGCCGCCGATCGCTTGCCGTCCCTGCCAGCTCGCGAGCAACGGGGCGCTCGCCCGGAAGATCCCGAAGAGCGGCGCCGGTTCCGTCGCGCGCGCTCCGAAGACGGCCCCGCGCTGCCCTGGATCGAGACGGAGGAAAGCCGCCGCGATCGCGACCGCCAACGACAGGCCACCGCCGGATTCCCCTGGGATGTCGAAGTGATCCGCCCCGACCAGTTCGCATTCGTCGAGGACCACGGCTCGGGTAACGGACTCGGGTTGGCCGTCGTGCTGCGCGAGGTTGGGCTGTTCGAGTATCGCGATCGGCTGAGCGATCAGGACGGCCTCGAGCTGCGCATGGGCGCCATCGCCGGCGAACCGTCGCTGGCCGTATCACGCGCCGTCGACCTCCGTTCAGGCCAGGGGCAGGCTGCCCCGCTGCGAGCGGAGCCGTCGGGCGCAGGCTGGGGCGATCGGGTGCGCGTGGCGTCGGTCTGGACCCGGCACGAGTACTACGAGCTGGCGGCGCTCGACAGCAATGCGGTCAATCGGTCGCAGGCATCGAAGACCAACGCTCGGCACGAATGGACGCTGATCAAGTCTCACCCGCATCCGTATGAGATGCCTCCCTTTGCCATCGCGGAGGCGGACACCAACGATCATCCCGACATGTTGCGCCGCTGGGAACCAACGATGGAGGGCATTTATCGGGCCAAGCCGGGCTACGACTATGAGCGCTCGCTGGGCCGATTCCTGGCCGAGCAAACGGCGATCCCGCTCTATTGGATCCAGCTCGCCGATGGCTCCTGGCAAACCGACGCCGACGGCAACCGGAACGAACTCACACCCGACGCCGCCGCAGCGCAGGCATTGCCGCCCGGTGCGTCGCTGCACCGGGTCGAGTTTCGGATCGATCCCGCATTCGTCGAGTTTCTGCGTATGTCGCACGACGAGCTGCTCGCAGCCGCGCCCGATTCAGGCTCGGTCGAACGAGGCGAAATCGGGCCCAACACTCAGCCTCACACCCTGAATCTGCTGCTAGGATCGCGCAATCTCCAGGTCCAGCAGCTCAAGCGGGCGCAAACGCTGGCCGCACGCACGATGCTGCGCAACATGGCGCTGGTGATGTCCAAGTCGCTGGCCGAGGGCGGATTCGGCGCGCCGATCTGGGTGTTCGCGAAGGGCAAGAACGGACGACTCCAACGCCGCGAGACGGTGTGCGTCGAGCCGTCTCAGATTCCCTCGCTGGACATCGACGTCTGGATCGATCCGTACTCCTCGGCGCAACGGATTGCCGTGCAGGAGCACGGACGTGTGCGGCTGAACGATCCACTCGACCCGCTGGACCAGCGCGCGTACCTCGAGCAGTACATCGGTGAGGAGCACGCCGAACAGGTGCTCGCGCGGCATCGTCACTGGCGCCTGGAACAGGCTCGGTTTGAGCAGGAACTCGCGCTGCTCAGGGGTGGAACCGCCGAGGACGCGTCTGCCAATGGAGGTCATAGCGTGCCGGCGTCGAGCCGGTTCCGGGGCCACCTGGCGCCGCTCGGTCCGCTCACCCAGTCGGACGACGACCGCACCGTCCGTCCTTAGTCAATCTCCACAGCTCGCAAGGAGCCAGCCAACGAACAGGAGTCAACCATGACCGCCACACACGACATCCGTTGTAACAATCCCAACTGCCCGAGCCGTAAGCACGCCGACCGCGGCGCGCTGGCATGCAAAGTCGAGGACCACGAACAGTACGTGACGATCGTCTGGAAGTGTCGTCGTTGTAAGCAAGGGCAACGAACGCCGCTGCCGCGCTAAGCACCATCGTTAGGAATCCTCAGACCAATCGCTACCGGTGTAGAGACGGGACCCCCTTCAGCCTTCGGCAGCTTCCCCCGCAAGGGGGGAAGCGGGGATCGGAGTTGCAATGAGGATTCTTACGTATGAATTCGACCGTCGACGATCGTCAGCGACGCAGACAGGTCGGTACGCGCGAACGGCACAACGTTGGTGTCGGCGGTGGTCAGGATGACCTGTTCCGCCGCCGATACGGCCTCGGCCGTCCGTCCACGCCTGGGCGGATCGAGCTCGCTGAACACATCGTCAAGCAGAAGGATTGGAGGATCGCCGCCTTGCGCATTGAGATAGTCCGCCTCGGCCAGGCGCATGCTCAGCGCGACGGCCCGCTGCTGCGCACGGGACGCAAAGTTGGCCGCCGGACGCCCGTCGAGGTCGATCAGCACGTCGTCGCGATGAGGCCCGACGCTGGTCGAGCCTCGCGCCAGGTCTCGCCGCCGAGATTCCTGCAGGCTCGGTTGGTCGGCGGGAGCGTAGGTCAACCTCAGGCGCTCGGACGGGTCATCCGGCGAACGCAGCGACAGATGCCGCTCAGTGGCATACCTCGACAACTGCGTTGCCGCCGCCGAGCGAGCGCGCCAGATCGGCTCGGCCGCCGCCGTCAACAACTCGTCCCACTGCTCAAACTCCGATGTCGTTGCGCGTCCGTCTGCGATGCGTTTGAGCAGTGCGTTTCGCTGCGTCAGCGCTCGCTGATAGCGGCTCAAGTTGGATGCGTGCGACGGCATCAGCTGACCGACCGCCACATCGAGGTATCGCCTCCTCATGGACGCAGCGCCGATCAACAGGTCAAGATCGAGCGTCGTGAATTGCACCGCCCGAATCGCGCCCAGGGCATCGGACGCGCGACGAGGGACGCCGTTCACTCGGATGCGTTTGGAGGTCAACGGCGCTCTGCTGCGTTGTCTGGCACTGCTCGTCGAGGCCTCCGAGCGTGCCGCCAGCGCCACCTCGACCTCGACGAAGCCGTCAGTCGTCTGCGCAGTCCCTGCGACTCGCATGACCTGCGGTTGGGGAGCATCCCAGCGGATCAACTCACCCTCGGTCTGGGCTCGGGTCGAACGCAGCGCGGCAAGCAGGTAGATCGCCTCGATCAGGTTTGATTTTCCCGCTGCATTCGCGCCGCTGATCAGGGTGATGCCGGGATGGAGCTCCAGCTCAAGCTCGTGCCAGGAGCGAACGTTGGAGAGTTGATATCGAGTCAGGTGCACACATCGGAGTGTATGAGTCAGTCAGGCCCAGACGGTAATCGCCGCGATAATGGCAGCGGTTGCGGCGAGAATGAGTCCAGCGGTACTCGCGAACAGCCACCACTTCATGGCGTTCATGTCTGCTCGCAGCATGGCAATATCTGCTCTCAATGCCTGGAATTCGCTTTGGACTCCCGCTTCAGTGGCCAAGCCTTCGCGCGCAGACTCCGCAGTAGGCTCGCTGGTTTCATCCAGCGCATCCGTCTGTTCTTCAGAGAAGCCCGAGTCGCGCAGCCGGCGACGAATCGGGATCGGTATGAGTGCCATGGCGCCATCCTATTCGAATCAACCGGACCTGCACGGAATTGACCGAGCGTGTACCATGTTCCAAACCGATTCGCGGACGTCCCGCTAACCACTGGAGCACATCCATGGCCACCATTCAGCACGATGTACCTGGAATTAGCCTTGACTGGCTCAACGTTGATACCGACCAGGGCATGGAGATCGAAACCGGTCGCAAAGGCCTGACGCTGGAGACGATCAACCAGCTCACCTACGGCGTTGACGACCGGGACGTGGCGCGCCAGCGCCAGTGGGCGCCGCGTGGCGCCGTCGCCGACCCGCGCTCGCCTTCGAACAGCGTCCAGCACATGAACAAGGCCGATGTCTGGACCGAGTCCGCGATGCTGCTCTACGAAGAGGCCCTGCAGCGCCAGTGGTCGTCCGCGCGTGACATTCCCTGGGACACCATCGAAGAGCTGCCTCCCGACCTTGAGCACGCAATGTGCACGCTCTGCACCTTCCTGACCCAGGTCGAGTTCATCGCCGCCGACGTGCCCGGGCGCTTCCTTGAGCAGATTCACCCTGAATTCTTCGAGTCGCAGCTCTTCCTCGGCACCCAGATCATGGACGAGGCGCGACACCTCGACGTGTTCCGCAAGCGCACGCTGATCAACGGCGGCGGGATGTCCGGCGCAGGTCTCGGCGCGGTCCAGCTGCTGGGCTCCGACGACTTCACCGAGATGACAGCGTTGCTCCACCTCGTCGGTGAGGGCTTCGTGCAGACGCTCTTCCGGATGGGCGAGCTGATTGCACAGAACGAGGCCGAGAAGCGGATATTCCGACTCTCCGCACAGGACGAGTCGCGACACCTCGCCTTCGGCGTGACGCACCTCAAGTACACCATCGAGACCGAGCCCTGGCGCAAGGAAGAACTGCACCACATTCTCGACATGCAGGAAGCGCTGCTCACGCAGTCGCAGCAGACCTCGCTGACCACGAACCCGCTGACGGGTGAGGCGCTGGCCATCCTCTCCGGTGGCGGCATCGAGCACCTCGACGAGGGCTACAACATGGTCATGCTGATGCGACGCAAGCAGTTCATTGAGTACGCCCACCGACTGGAAGTGATCGGGCTTGATCGCTCCGACCGCTTCGCGCCGGAGGTGCTTGCCTTGCTGGGCGAGGACAACTAGTTCTCTCTTCCACCCGCTCAAGATCTAGGCGGAGATCACTGACGAACCACAACAACGGCCGCGCAATCTGCGTGGTCGTTGTTGCATCCACAGATTCACGGAACCGCTGAACGATTTCGGGAGCCCCCATGGAACTGTCGACGATGACCAAGGTGCGCGCCAAGAACGTGGGCTGGTCGGACGAGCTGATTGAACGAATCGAGTCATCGAAGGCCACCGACCAGCAGGTCGAGAACCTGGCTCGAGGCGAACTCAGCGAAGCCAAGATCAGCGGCTGGCTCGATTTCCTCGAGAACCATCCCGACAACCCGTTTAGCGCCGCGCCGTTCAACATCTTCAGGACCCCGGCCGAGATCGGCCTCAAGGCCGTGCCCGGCCCCGACGGTCTGCGTCTGCGCGACATCAATATCGGCAGCTACGGCGTCGTGCCCGACCACTGGAATCTGCCCAACGACGCCCCGCGCGGCACCAAGTCGACCGGCCAGGTCATGGCTGCCGGCTACTCGATCTTCGACAAGGCCGAAGTCTGGTCCGAGAACGCCGTTGACCTGTATGAGGACGCGATCAAGGCCCGCTGGATTCCGGCGACGGACCTCGACTGGGAGAACGGCCTGGGCGAGCTGCCCGAAGAGTTGGAGCGTGCGGTCGGTCAGATTTGCACCATCTATTCAAACAACGGGCTGGTTGAGCAGAAGATCATTGGACGCTGGCTCGAAGAGATTTCCTACGGCTTCCACGAGGTCAAACTGTTCCTCGCCACCCAGGCCTACGACGCCGGCCGCAAGGTCGAGGCGTTGCGCAAACGCGCCCTGATCAACGGCGGCGGACTCGGCCAGGCGCCGCTCGGCCAGATCTACCGCGCCTGGTACCAGGGTCTCACATTCACCGACATGATCATCGCCCTCGACGTGGTCTACAAGAGCTACGAAGTGACCTTGTTCGAGTCGGCCTCCGAGTGGGCGCAAACCGACCTTGAGCGCGACATGTTTGCGAGGATCGCTACCGATTCACGCCGCCACCTCGACTACGGCCTCGCACATCTCGAGTGGTACGCCCGCTACAAGCCGGAGGCCGACAAGCGCCTGGGCATCCAGTTCATCCGCGCCGAGGCGGCCATGGTGCAGGAGATGCGGCTGTCAACGACCGAGCGCGAGGCGCTGATCGTGTTGATGGCCGGTGGTGTCGAGAACTTGCAGGCGGGCGTCGACAAGCTGAAGACGCTGCGTCAGCGTCAGTACGACGCCTACATGCAGAACCTGGCCTCAATCAACTTCGACCGACCCGCCACGCATCCAGGCCTCGTCGGCCAGATCAAGGACCCGCTGGAAGGCGGGATCGTCGCCGTCCGGGCTGTCGCACAGAACTAGGTCTGCGTGGAACCGGTCCGATCCCCCCCCCCCCCCCCCCCCCCCCCTCGGAGATCCGTGCGTACATCCTCGTCTCCCCCCTCGCGGGGGAGATGCCGTAGGCAGAGGGGGGCTCCCCATCTCAAGGCCTATCTGGTCGCTGGCGGCGGACCCCCCCTGTCACTCCGTGACATCTCCCCCCGCAAGGGGGGGAGAGGGGATACGTGAGTTTTTCAAAGGTCTCCAAGGGGGGGGAGAGGGGTTCTTTTGGTAGAGGGTCCCTGGCCTCAGCCGCCGAGCACCTCGGAGGTTGGCTGCGGGCAGAGCGCCCGTAGCGCTCGCGGATCGATATCGATGGCGTAGGACGTCGCGGGCCCCGGGTCGCCGTCGATTTGGATTGGCAGCGATTCTCGCAGCGCCGCGATCTCCAGTCGTCGGAAGCGGAGATTTGTCACTCCGGGACCTTGCGGCAGCCAGCCGTAGCGAGCGAGCGCCGACAGCGCCAGCGCTTTCCAGGGCGCGCCCTCGACGAGCAGCATGTCCAGTTCGCCGTCGACGACTGTGGCTTTCGGGTTGACCTCGAGCCAGGTGCCCAGCATTCGCGTATTGCCGACTGTGAGCAGCGCCGCGTCAACCTGGAACGGCGCTGCGCCGTCGACGCTGATCGAGATTGGCCAGGCCCGGCGGCCTACTGCTTCTTGCACCGCCGACAGAAAATACGCCGACTCGCCCAACATGCGCTTCATGTTTCGGCGGCGCTTGCTGCCGACGATTCCACTGACTGCGGCCGCATCCAGGCCCCAACTGGCCATCAAGAGGAATCGCTGCTGGCTGATCGAGCCGTCCGCGTTGGTCGACCAGACTCGGCCAGTGTCGACCCACATGGCCTCGCCCTGGAGACCGTCCAACGCCGCGAGTTGAGCCGCCACCGCCGCGAAGGGCGTCATGGGCAGATTGGTCTCGTAGGCCCAGACGTTCGCGGTCCCGAGCGGGACGGCGCCGAGCGCTGTCTGCGAACCGACCGGCAAGCCCTGGATGATCGCCGAGAGTGTGCCGTCGCCGCCGCAGCCGAAGATCGCCGCAGCCCCAGCCTCATGCGCGGCGAGCGCGGTATTCGCAGCATCGAGCGGGTCGCGAGTCGCGACGACATGCGCCCGGTGTCCCACCTCTTCGCAGGCGGCATGGCACATGGCGGTCAGCGTCCGCGGATGAAGCGCATTGCCGGAGTTGGGATTGAGGACGAAGACAATGTCGTCGGTCTGAATCTGCATGCCTGAAACATACGCCCATTCGCCTCTAGACGGGCTGACTTATGACGGGGGGTTACGCTGGGATAGGATTGTCTCGATTGGAGCGTGAGCGACATGGCGGACGAAGGTGGCCGACAAACATGGCCGACAAACATGGCCGACAAGCATGACTGAGAAACATGACTGAGAAAAAGGGCTTAGGTTGGGTCAGGCTGGACCACGTCGCGATCGCGGCGGAAGACCCGAGGGCCGCGTCCAATTTCTGGGGTCGGCTGTTCGGCCTCGAGCTCGATCACTGGACGATCTCACACGAGGGCGGATACCGCGTTGCGCAATTTCACCTGCCCAATCGGCAGGCGGGTCTTGAGCTGATTGCCCCGTTTGATGAGTCATCGTTCGTGCAGAAATTCATCAATGAACGCGGTCCGGGGATGCACCACATCACGGTCGAAGTCGACGACGCCGACTCAGCCTGCGACTACATCCGCGAGGAGCTGGGAATCGAACCACTCGGCGAGCCGTACCAGGACTACGAGTGGAATCAGTTCTTCATCCATCCTCGCGACACCGGCGGCGTGCTGGTCCAGATCTATTCCTGGCTGCCGGGACGCCGGCCTGCTGATTGGCCCGACTGAGCGCAATGCCGACCCGCAGTGAGTCAGGCGTTTCCCAGCCGACCTACCAGGACGGCGACTTCGTTCCAACTCGCGACGTTCCATTCTCTTCGGAACTGGACCAACTGATCGCGGAAATCCGGGCGGGTCAAGCGCCCAACATCGGCCGCTTTTGCGGCTATTGCTCAGCGCCGCTAGGCAATGAGGACACCTGTGTGGTCTGCGGGGAAACCACAGATGTGACCCCGGCTGTCGACAAGATCGACCGAGACCTCGCCGCTATCTACCAGTCAAAGCGCAAGCGAGAAGGGCTGTATGTCCATCTCGCGGCGTGGTCCGGGATTCTGCTGGCGACCGGACTGTCGATCCTGATGATCCTGTTGCTACCCGGCTGGACCAAGGTATTGGCGATTGTCTTCCTCGTCCTGGGCGGCTACTTCGTCGGCGTCTTCTTCGGCAATGTCCTGATCCAGGGATTCGCCTACCGGGCCGGGCTGAACATGTTTGCCAAACGTTGGTCGGAGTGGCGCGTTGGCAGAACCCCAGCGTAGTTAGCGTCGGCTCGCACGCGCGGCTGCTACTTGACGGGCAATCATTTCGAACGGCGACAGCACCTCGGAAGCCCCCGCACTACGCATCAAGTCCTCGTTGCCAGGCTGACTGCAGCGCGATGTCACGAGAATTGACGGTGCGAACTGCTTTGCACGCATCGTGATAAATGTGTTGGTTGCATCGTCACCGGTCAAGGCGAACAGCTCTGCAGCGCGCTCGACCCCCGCGCCGCGCAGCACTGCCTCTTGCTCCGCGTCGTCTTCAATCACCATCCAACCTCGGTCGCGTGCGTCTCTCGCGGAAGCGGGATGCTCTTCGATGACCACGAACGCGTCGCCAGGCCCGATGGCCTCCTCGATGATGCGGGTACCCATACGGCCCGACCCAACGAACACGAGGTGGCCCGTTAGCTGGTCAATCATGCGCCGTTGCCTCCTGGCGTCAACATCGCGGTACAGGTCGCCTTCCAACAACAGCGTAGCGATTGCCGTGAGCAGGTAAAGTGCAATCCCCACGCCGAAGAGCATCAGGAAGATCGTGAACGCGCGCGCGCCGTCGCTCAGCGGATGCAGATCCTGGAAGCCGACCGTGGTCAGGGTGAGCACGGTCTGGTAGAGCGCATCGAAGGCTGAGAAGCCGTCGATCAGCCGGTAGCCGACCACACCGACCGCCATGGTCAGGAACAGACCTGCGGCCGCCCAAATCGTACGGTGCAGCGCCGCCTCGGGCGCGAGCGGCGCGACGAAGCGGATGATTCTCCAGGCAAGAGCGAAGGGCGCACGGGCGAACCGGCGAGCCGGTTCCATCCAGCGCGTCACTTGCTACGCCCTGATTCACTGCATCCCGACTACGACCTGGTCAGCGTCTTTCGCCGATTCGTGACGAAATCGTGCAGGACATACTCGCCCAGCTCGTCGGGCTGACTGTAGAAGACGCGCCCACCGTTGATCCGCGCGACGCGGTCGACGAACTCCTTGAGGTAGTAACTGCGATCGAGCATGAAGACATTGATCACAATGTCCTTCTTCGTGCAGTGCCGAACCTCTTTGAGCGTCTCGCGAATCGTCAGCGGCGACGGCGGATAGGCGAAGTACGAGCGACCCTGTTCGAGGTGCGCCGTCGGTTCACCGTCGGTGATCATGATGATCTGCCGCGTGCCGACCTTGTGCTTGGCCAGCAGTTGCTGAGCGATCAGCAGCGCGTGGTGCATGTTGGTGCCCAGGACCGTCTCATCCCAACGGACGTAGGGAAGCTGATCCGCCTTGAGCTCGCGGGCATACGCGCTGAAGCCGATCAGATACAGGGAGTCGCGCGGGTACTGCATCCGAATCAGGTTGTTGAGCGCCATCGCGACCTTCTTGGCCGCCTGGAACGAGCCACGCAGCGCCATCGACCAGGACAGGTCGAGCATCACGACCGTCGCCGTCTGGGTCAGCGTCTCCGAGCGGTAGACCTCGAAGTCGTCGGGTGTCAGCTTGACCGGCACCTGCGGGCCGCCCTCGGGCGCTGTCCGCAGGATTGCATTCGAAATCGTGTCCTTGAGATTGAGATGGAAGGGGTCGCCGAACTCGTAGGCCTTGGTATCGTCGGCGCGATCGCCGTAGCGGCCGGTCTCCGGCACGTTGTGCTTACCAAAGTTCTGACGCTTCAGATTGGAATAGATCTCGGCCAGCGCCTTCTCACCGATGCGGCGGTTGCCGCGCGGGGTCAACTCGTATGAATTGCCCTTCTTCTCGAGGTAGCCGGCTTCCTCCAACAGCTCCAACAATTGCTTGAGCTGTTCCAGGATCTCGCGAGCCTCCTCGCCCATCAACTCTTCCAGCAGGTCGGGGTCGATGTCCTCGATATTGCCGCCGTACTGCACGCGCTCCAGCGCGCGTTCGAGCTCGTCGAGCTGCTGCATGTCGCCCATCAACGACATCGCGGCCTGCATGTCCAGCTCTTCCTGGCCGCGGAACGGGTACTGATTGAGCAGGTCGCGCATTGGATAGAGCGCCTCGAGGTTCTGCGCGAGCTGCGACAGTCCCTGGCCCATTCCCATCTCGTCCATGCGCTGCTGCATCATCTCGCCGAGCTGCTGCCGCATGTCGCCCGGCAGCGATGACATCAGGTTTTGCATCTGCGCCGCCTGGCGCTGCATCTGCTCGACCAGCTCCTCCAGCGACTTCGGCGGATCGTCGCCGAACATGTCGCCGTACTGGTCCATGAACTTATCGAACTGCGGGTCCTCGCCGCGACGCTGGCGCTCCAGCATCTCGTTGAGGTCCTGCATCATCTGACGCATCCGCTCCATGTCCGCGTCGGACATGTCGGAGATCATCTTGCTCATGTCGTTGAAGAAGCGATTCATCATCGACTGCTTGAGCTGTTCCAGCAACTCTTCGTACTTCCGGCGAGCCTCGTCGTCCTCGAACTCGTACTCCTGCAGGTCCTTGACCTGCCCTGCCGCATCCTCGGGCAGCCGATCAATCTGCTCCTGCTTGCGCTCGAGTCGCTGACGCAGCGCCTCCGTGAGGCGCTCCATCTCGTCCTCGGTCAGCGGGGACATCTGGGGCTGCTGTCCACCGCTCTGCTGCGGGGGACCCCCCTCACCCCCTTCGGGGGAGCTCCCCCCGGTGGGGGGAGCAGCGTTTTGGGTATCGCCGGGTGCATCGGCGCCGTCGTCGGGTTGAGCGGGTTGAGGCCTTGGGCCAACCTCGTCCAGGCGATCCTCAAGAGCGTCGCGCTCAAGTTCGAGAATCTCATCCAGTTGTCGCTGGATGTCGTCGAAGACTGACGACAGATCGAACTGCTCGAGCTGTTGTCGCCGCTGCTGGCGCAGGCGTTGGAGCAAGTCGCGCATGCCGTCGGTGCGATCACCGTCGGGCGTGCGGATCCCGCGCTGCATCATGTTGCGCAAGGCCTGCTGCAGATCGCCGAACGAGAGCAGGTCATCGGACAACGACTGCAGCACGTCGTCCGCGTCGAGCGCGGGAATGTCCTGGGTGCCGTCCCATTGTGAGTAGCGGAATCGGGTGGGCATGACGCCCTCCATCAACTTGTTGCGGACGGGCCGGATCAGGCGCGGTAAAACACGTTGCCGCCAACGACGTCCTTGTTCAGCCGCTTGTTCAGGTGCAGACCTTCGAACAGGAACTCGACGGCGGCGGCGAGCGAGGCTGCGTCCTCACCGACACCCAGGGGTTGTAGCGCTTCGTTGAGGCCCTCGACGCGCCCGACAATTCCGGCGTAGTCACCGGCCTTGAGCGCTTCGCCAACCTCGACCGCGAGGCCTGCCTTGAACTGCATGATCACCGGTTCCAGCGCGCCCAGATCGAAGTAGCGACCGAAGACCACGGCGATCGCGCCCGCAATCAGCTTCTCGATCACCTTTTCGTCTGCGCCCTCGTCGACCGTCTCGAGCTCCATCTTGCCCTGCAACGCGGGCCCCAGGTGCCAGAGGTCACAGATTCGAGGCGCGACCTGCTCCTCGCCGGCCAGAATCGCGCGGCGCATGGCATTCGCGGTCAACGTCTCGTAACCGGAAATCGACGCTCGGACGGACACGCCCGAGCGTTGTGACACGTCGGGACTGCGCCTCGCAAGCCGGACAATTTCGGAGACGATCTCCGCCATGTAGGTGGGCGTGTTGAGCACGCGGCCCGGAGCGGACAGCACCGTTGATTCCTGGTTAACAATCTCCATCTCGGTCGCGAGCTCGGTCGGGTAGTGCGTGCGAATCTGCGCGCCGTAGCGGTCCTTGAGCGGGGTGATTATTCGGCCGCGGTTGGTGTAGTCCTCGGGGTTCGCCGAGGCGACGATTAGCACGTCGAGCGGCAGGCGAACGCGGAAGCCGCGAATCTGGACATCGCGCTCTTCCATGATGTTGAGCAGTCCAACCTGGATGCGCTCGGCCAGGTCGGGCAGCTCGTTGATGCAGAAAATGCCGCGATTCGTGCGCGGAATCAGACCGAAGTGGATCGTCATCTCGTCCGACAGGTAGCGACCCTCGGCCACTTTGATTGGGTCAATCTCGCCGATCAGGTCGGCGATCGTGATGTCGGGGGTGGCCAGTTTCTCGCCGTAGCGATCGACGCGCGGAACCCAGCGAATCGGCGCGTCGTCGCCGAACTCCTCGATCTTCTGCTTGCCTTCCAGCGTGATTGGGGCCAGCGGTTCTTCATAGATCTCGACGCCTTCAAGGACCGGCGTCTCTTCGTCCAATAGTCCGGTGATGGCGCGGATCAGGCGGCTCTTGGCCTGTCCGCGCTCGCCCAGGAAGATGACATCTTGTTCGGCCAGGAGCGCGTTCTCGAGGGCCGGTATGACCGTGTCCTCGAAGCCGTGAATTTCGGGAAACAGCGGCCCGCCCGCTTCGAGACGGGTAATCAGGTTGTCGCGAATCTCTTGCCTGACGGTTCGCGGTTGGTATCCAGATGCCTTCAACTGCCCCACGGTGGCCGGTGTTGCGCTCACGTCGACTCCTGTCCGTTGCTTCCCAGTCCGCTGCAGACCTGTGGCAGCGCCACTTCACCTGGCTTGATCACTTGTGTGCTCGGCCAATGCCCGAAGCGCTTCGTCACGCCCGAATCTGGGCAGTAAACGCTTCAGGCCGCCGACAACGAGTGTAGCGGTTATCCCGGCCCCCACTCTCCCGATTTCAGCCCCCCTGACCCCAACATCATGCAGCGCCGCGAGCGCCGAATTGGCAGCTTGTGGATCGACCGAAGCCAGTAGCGTTCCCGAGCCCAGCAGCCCCAGCGGGTCGAGCCCGCGCTCGGCGCACAGGGCCATTGTCTCTGGTAGCCAGAGCATGTTATCGGCCCGAAGCTCGACGCCGAGTCCGGCCGCCTCAGCCAGTTCCAGGGCTGCCGTCGCGATGCCGCCTTCCGTCACATCGTGCATCGCATGGAGCCCTGCGACGCTCCGTAGCGCACGAGCCGCGGCAGCAATACTGATGCCGGGTTCCTCCAACAATTCCGGATGGCCAAGGATCGCCGTCCCCTCGACCGCTGCTGCGCCCGCCTGGATTACCACATCGCCATCGCGGGCGCCGTCCGACCGAACGATCTGCTCACGCGGTGCGCTCCCGATCATCGCGCACGACACCACGGTCCTGTTGACTGCGTCCGTGACCTCGGTGTGTCCGCCGACGAGCGAAATTCCCGAATCGTCGCAGGCCTCCTGCAGGTCTGCCAGCAACGCCTCCAGCTCTTCGGATGACGAGCCAACGGGCGCGAGGATCGTGGCGAGCAGCCACTCAGGCTCCGCTCCGACCGACAGAATGTCGTTGGCGTTGATCGTCACGGCCAGTTTGCCGGCGTCGGCGTCAACGAACGTGATCGGATCGGATGTCGCCACCAGCGCCAGATCACCCAACTCGATGATTGCCGCATCCCGACCAGGACCAGGACCTTGCACGACGCGCTGATCCAAGACTGGCCGCAGCGCGGCGAACAGCATCTCGGCCGGTAGCTTGCCGGAACTCAGTCGCTCGATCTTCGCCACGGGCGCCTCATCTGGTCGGACTCTCCGGAATTGAAAACACGGGTTCCCATCGCCGTTAAGTTACCTATGCTGAATGCATGAACACGACGTTAGCCGATCACGTCGGTGGCCTGGCCTGGTCGGAAGATCCTCTCGGCGTCGAGCTTCACGCCCTGCGCGTTGATTTCGAAGGCGCAACGCCTCACTCGGTCTCATTGCCCAGACGCGGACCGATCAAGATTTCTGAATACAACGACGCTCCGCTGCTGACCGAGGTTCGAGATCAACTGCTCGATCTCGAGCAATCTCTGGGTGGACCGGCCGTGCTGCGCTGGCAATCCGATGGCGCCGGCGGCGGCGAGACCAGTGATGGTCGTCTGATCGACGAACCGCTGCCGTGGGGCGGCGGGCCCGGTCGCGGGTTGTCCTACACGCCAAACGAGTTCGACCGCTGGTCGAGAGCCAACGCCGGCGAGGTCATCCCGAATGTGATGACGCCGCTGAGCTGGTCGGTGATCGCCGACGCGCTCGACCGTGGCTTCCATGCCCCCTGGGGCGACTGGACCGAGGGTCGCCGGTTCGTCTCGCTGTATGACGGCTACGTCTACTTCAATGTCGGCTTGATGCTGGAGCTGATCCAACAACGAATGGGACTGACCGGAGCGCATTTCCTCGAGGCCGTCGGCGGACCGGAAGCCGCCGTCGCTGCCAGCGCCAGCGTCGACAACGACCAATCCACGAAGGATGCCACGAAAATCCGCTGGACCCTGCTGCTGCGTCAGCTGCCCTTCCTGTTGCGCTGGTTGCGCGACCAGGACGGCTTCCCCAAGACGTGGCCCGTAATGCGGGCGTCATGCGAGGCTGAACGCGACCGACTCAAGGCGCTCGACACGTCGGAGATGTCCGATCGCGACATCTTCCGCGAGCTGACCAAATCCGGTGGCGAAGCCGAGCGCCAGACTATTTTCCTGATGCGCGCCCAGGCCTCTGTCTACAGCGCGGTCCAGGGATTGCTCTGGGCCACCGACCGTTGGCTCGGCTCGAATATGCGCAACCTCACGCTCTCCGTCCTGCAGGGCGCGCCGGGCGTCCGAACGCAGGACGGCAACATCGCCTTGCGCCGGATTGCGGTCCGCGCCGCCAACGATTCGCAGGCGACGGAGTTTGTTCGTCAGGAAGACGCTGAAAGCCTCTGGCCGGCGGTGCACAGCGATCGGCTGGATGAATCGCTTCGCTGGTTGCGCGACGAGCTCGACGGTTTCATGGCGGAATATGGTCACCGCGCCGCCGGCGAGCTCGAGGCAGCCGAGCCGCGATGGGTCGAACGACCCGCGCTAATCCTCGATACGTTCCGCGACTACGTGCTCCAGCCCGAGCGCAACAACCCTGACGAGATGATTGAGCGCCAGCGGATTGCTCGGATCGAAGCAGAGCGCGAGGTGCGCGAGCGGCTCTACGAACACCCGCTCGGTCGGTTGCGTTGGCCGTTGTTCAACGCCCAGATGCGCCAGGCGCGCCGGCTCCAACCGCTGCGAGAAAATCCCAAGTTCAGTCTGCTCGAACTTTCCCTCCAGCAGCGACGCTTGTGGCAGGAGATCGGGCGACGCTGGATCGACCAGGGACTGGTCAACGACCTGGACGATGTCTACTATCTTCATTTCGACGAGCTGGCCACGCTGACTCGCCGCTCAGGCGACCCGGTGATCGGGGCCCGAATGAGGAGCCGAATCAGACGTCGACGCTTGCAGTTCGAGGAATGGAAGAAGTCACCGGCGCCGCCCCTGCGCGACCCGGCCGGTGATGTCATTGGCGGCGAAGACCAGGCAGCGACCGAAGATTCGGCAATGGAACGGGCATCCGGCGAGACATCCGCCGAAGCGGAGGCAGCGAACAGTCTGCCGCTCACATTGCGGGGCATCGCCGCCTCGACCGGAGAAGCCGAGGGACGCGCGCACGTCGCCCTGTCGCCGGAAACCGGGCGCGAGATCAGCCCAGGACAGATCCTCGTCGCACGCTTCACCGATCCGGGCTGGACGCCGATTTTCCCCTTGGCCGCAGCCATCGTGACCGAAATCGGCGGAGTACTCAGCCACGGAGCGATCGTCGCCCGCGAGTTCGGCATCCCAGCAGTCGTCAACGTCCAAAAGGCAACCCAGCAGATTCGGACCGGCGACCTGCTGCGCATCGACGGGTCCCGTGGTCAGGTCACCATCATCGAGCGGGCGTAAGGCGCGTCCTATTCCTCAACCCGCCTCCTGGATGCCGTCTCAATTTCCCAGTCCCGGCTCGGGGGCCGGGACTGAGGAACTCCATGCAGCCTCAACAACGCCCAGCTAGCTCAGCGGCGGAGACGGCTCCAACAGCGACTTCGTCTGCCCGTCCACGAGCAGTGGCATGTAGTCCCAACCGGCGAGCAGCATTGGATCGATCCCGCGCAGCGCCGTCGTGACCAACTCGCGGTCGAGACTGTTTGCCAGCGTTAGCATCGCTGCGATCCGGAATCCGCTCGCCCCGCTGATCGCCTCTTCCGCCGCCCGCAACGAGCGCCGCATCAGACGCCGCACTGCCCGACCATCAATCGCGGACGTCGGCGGTGAGCAGAGCACGATTGGCTCGTCGACGCCGTCCAACCGCTGGATTCGCCACGTGTCGTCGCCCTTGAACGTCTGTGTCGTGCCATCCTTGCGGATGCCGTTGGCGACCAATACCAGGAAGTCGACCACCTGCGTGATCTGTTGCTCGTCCTGGGGCAGTCGGAAGATGTTCGACGCGTCGAGCTGATATTCGCCCATCACCTGGTTGGTGAACCGCGCCCATTGCTGCGACAGACCGCCCAGCACGCTCATGTACGAGCCGTCGCTGCCGGTCTTGCGAATCGCGATGTCGACCTTGAACGCGACCTCGCCGTTCTCACCGACCGCCAACTCGCGGGCCGCGTCCGCCACCAGACCGGCGGCGTGATCGGTGTCGGAGGGAATCGATGCGCCCGGCGGCACCCAGACGACGACATCGCGCGCGCCGTAGGCGTGGAGGCGCTCCTCGAAGCCGACCTTCCGTGTCAGCGTGTCAGCATCTCCCTGCAGCATCGAGAGATCAAACAGCGGACCAACTGCCAGCGTGCCGGAGGCTCCGTTGGCGCTGAATGCGGTGTGCAACGCCCTGGCCATCGTGGGCGCAAACGACACATCCGACGCGCCGTTGGCGACCAACACATCACGAGTCATCGCGGCCGCGACCAGCGTCAGTTGTTGTTGAGTGTCCATCGCAAGCAGCGTATCGCAGGGCCCAGATCAAACGGATCAACCGAAGAGCAGACCTGCGATCCTTCTCACACGGTCCAAATGATCAGGACAGTCCCGAGCACCGCCTGGAAATGCAGAGTCAAACAAGCTACCGCAGGTTCCTCGCTTGCCCCCTTGCGGAGACCCTTGCGTAACTCCTTTTCTCTCCTCGCAAGAGGGGGGTCCCTTTCTCCGCTCCCCCCTCGCGGGGGGAGCTGCCGAAGGCTGAGGGGGGGGTCCCCGCTCCAGCACCCCCGCTCAGCGCCAAGGGGGCGCTCGCGCGCCGACCCCCCCTCTGTCACTCCGTGCCTTCTCCCCCCGCAAGGGGGGGAGAAGGGAGGAAGAGAATGGCTGAACCGAACTATGTCACTGACGTGGACTCCACGGAACGCATTGGCAACCAAACTGTGATCGTCGTCCCGACTCCAGCCGAGTTCTCCGCCTCGATTCGCCCGCTGTGGGCGCGCACAATCTCACGACTGATCGCCAGCCCGAGTCCCGCTCCTGGACCAGTCCTCGACGCTGGCTGCCAGAACCGATCGAAGAGGCGATTGAGGTCGTTGGGCGCGATGCCTTCGCCCGTGTCGGCGACCGTGAGTTCCAGTCCACCATTGACACTTCGGGCGGACACCGTGACCGAGCCGTCTGAGGTGTGCCGCAGCGCGTTGTCGAGCAGGTTGTTGAGCACCTGCACGAGCCGGTCGTAGTCGGCCTCGATGACCGGCGCGTCGGCCGCGATTTCGAAGCGAAGCTCGACACCCTGCTCAGTCGCCCGCGCTCCGAACATCGCTTCGATGTAGCCGAGCAGTTCGTCCAGATCGATCTTCGATAGCTGCAGCCGGTATTGACCCGCCTCGAGGCGCGAGAGGTCGAGCAGCTGCTCAATCATCCGCAGCATTCGCTGCGTCTCCTGATGCACCACTTCCAGCGACGACGCGCGCCGTTCCGGATCCGTGACCGTGCCGTCCCGCAGCGCCTCGACGAATCCTCGGATCGAGGTCAGCGGCGTGCGCAGTTCGTGCGAGACATCGGCGATGAATCCACGCATCGCGCGCTCGTTGTCCGAGACTCGCTCGGCCATCGCATTGAATGCCGACGCCAGCTCGCGCACCTGGGTCGGACCGGTCTCTGAAGCTCGCATGTCGTAGCGGTCCGGCCCGAACCGCCGGACGACGCCGGTTAGCGCCTCCAGCGGTCGCATCAGTTGTCGCGAGAGGATCATCGCAATCACAACCGCGGCGGCCAAACCGGCCAGACCGGAGACGACCAATCGCCGAACCAACTCGTCCAACGAACCGAAGTGGTGCTCGTCGCCAAACGTGACGGCCATCAATACACCGCCGTCCGCTCGGCCGGCGTTTCCCGGCGGGATCAGGACTCGCACCAACGACGGTCGCCACCGGCCGCCAATGTGCAGCTTGGTGTCCAGCCAACCGCTCCCGCTCCTCTTCGCCGCGATGCCCGCATAGCTGAAGTCCGCCTGGCCATCCTTGATCCCACCGGCGGGCTCGAACCCGGCCAGCACCCGGCCGGCGCCATCGGTCAGGATCACGATCAGCTCGGCATGCTCGGCCTGCTCGCGGATCAGCGTGACCAGTTCTTCCCGGTCGTAAACAGCAGCGCGCCGCAGAAGCCGTCCGATCTCGACGCTCAACGCATTCCCGGCCGTGCGAAGCTCGGAGCGGTCGATGTCCTCGCGGTAGCCGCCAAACAGCGACAGAAAGACCACGGCAGACACAATCAGCATGACCAGCACCAGTCCGGCAAAGCCAATGAAGAGTCTGAGTCCGTATCCGCCGCCCACCAGCGTCACCTCTTACCCGATGCTCTATCGCCAGAATCGATCCCCTTGCTCTCCTTGCAGGGGGCGACGCATAATTCCCCTTTCTGCGGAGACCCCCCTTGCGGAGACCCGTTCCCTTTCATTAAGCTCTCCACCAGATATGCGCCCCGCCATTCTCCCTGGGGGGGGAACCGGGGGCAGGTCCCCGCTCGGGGGCGGGGACGGAGAACCGGGAGTGCTGGAGTTTTTCAAAGGTCTCCTTGCGGGGGAGATGCCGAAGGCAGAGGGGGGCTCCCCATCTCGAGACCTATCTGGTCGCTGGCGGCGGACCCCCCTCTGTCACTCCGTGACATCTCCCCCCGCAAGGGGGGGAGAGGGAAACAGGAAGTTACGCAAATGATCTCTCCTACGCGGCCCCGTTGGTCTCCACCAGCTTGTACCCGACCCCGCGCACCGTCTCAATCGCGACCCCAGGGTCTCGTCCATCCGGCGAGAGCTTGCGACGCAGCTGGTTGACGTGGACATCGACAGTGCGGGTCTCACCGAAGTATTCGTAGCCCCACACTTGTTCCAGTAGTTGCTCGCGCGTCAAGACAATCCCGCGATACTCCGCCAGCTGTTTGAGCAGTTCGAACTCCTTGTTGCGTAGTTTCAACTGATTGCCCGATAGCGTCGCTTCTCGCCGATCCCAGTCGACGATCAGCGGACCAACTTCGATTCGTCCTCGCGATGCCGGGTCTGTTTCACCTCGCCCCTTTGCGGCGGCGGCGCGCCGCAGGATTGCCTTGACTCGGGCCGTCAGCTCGCGAGGATGGAACGGTTTGCCCAGGTAGTCGTCGGCGCCGAGTTCGAGTCCGACGATCCGGTCGACGTCCTCGGAACGTGCAGTCAGCATCAGGATTGGTACGTCGCGGATGGCGCCGGTGTCGGCGCGGAGCTCGCGCGTGACCTCGTAGCCCGACTTCTTCGGCAGCATCAAATCGAGCACGATCAGGTCCGGCGACTCCTCACGCGCGACCGCCAGGGCCGAGACGCCGTCGTCGGCCGTGATCACGCCAAAGCCTTCCTGCTCAAGGTAGAGCGAGCACAGCTCGCGGATGTTTGCTTCGTCGTCAACGACCAGCACCGTGCGGTCACTGCTATCAATCAGGGTCATCGCTTGTCGTTCCCCTCAACGTGATCAACATACTCACGGTCGAGGGTACGCAGCGACATCAGGGGGCGGTCAGGCCTTGGTCAGCATTGAGTAAAGCGAGAGCTAGTGAGAGCGCCGGCTACATCCACAACGCCGGCATGGCCGGGGCGACCGAACCCTAGGAATCCTCTGAACAACTGGTGTCGCAGGCTGAGCGGGGACCCCCCTTCAGCCTTCGGCAGCTTCCCTCGCAGGGGGGGGGAAGCGGGGATCGGAGTTGTTCAGAGTATTCCTAGCGAGGCGTGCGGGGACGGCGCACCTTGATCATCGCGCGTCGGCGCCGGCGCGCGGCGCGGCGCTCGGCCTGTCGCTGCTTTTCGCGATTACTGATGAACCGGCGACGCCGCCTGGCCTCCTGCAATACGCCATCGCGTTGCACCATCTTGTTGAAGCGGCGGAGGAGGCCCTCGGGACTCTCCTGCTCTTTACGGCTCACCAGTAGCATGGGCGCTCAGTTCCTCTGGTCGTTCTTCTCATGTACTTGCGCAATCAATGCATAGGTTAGCAGGACTATTTCCTGGTATCGCCTCGGCGGCGCGCCCAGTCCAACGCGATCGCCGCAACTGCTATCAGCAATACGATGATCGCCCAGGTGACGCGGCTACTTCTGGATGTGGTCTCTGCGTCCGATCCGCCCAGGCCGGTGCTGGGCGGCTTCTGGACAAGTACCTGGTCGGTGCGCTCGATCCCTGTTCCATCATCTGTCGCCGGCCCATCCTCTTCCAGTTCGAGGTCGGCCTCGTCGCGGGAGTCGTCGGTGTCCCCGCCGTCCTGACTGTCTTGGCCGTCCTCGCTGTCCTGGCCGACTTGGCCGTCCTGGCCGTCTTGCGTGACATCGCTGGAATCTCCTTCCGACTCCTGTGATTGGGTGTCGTCAACAGCGGACTCTTGTGTGTCGGACTCGTCAGCGGAGCTGTCGACTTGCTCGCTGTCCTGTTCGTCGGTGGTTTCGGGGTCGGACTGAGCTTGGTCGTCGTCCTCTTCCGACTCCTGCTCATTCTGCTGAGCGTCGTCATCAGCCGACGGCAGGTCGTCCTGCGATTCGTCGTCATCCTCTTCGGGCCCGTCCTGATCTTCCGAGTCGTCCTCGTCGTTGTCGACTGGTTCCTCAGGTTCCGGCTCGGGTTCTGGTTCAGGGTGCGGCTGCACTGTCGGTTGTGAGGGAGACGCCCCTCCGGTCGTCAATGGAATGACGTCCTCGACTCGATGACCAGAGTCACCGCCCAAGGGATTTCCGGGCTCGCACTTCCCAGCATCGGGTAACGGCATTGTCTTGTTGAGCCAGATTCGGACCGCGTAAGTATTTGGCCTGTCTTCCAACGGGCCGTCGCAACGGTAGAAGCCGGTGGCCGGCCGACCATCAAGCAGGAATCGCAGCTTCAGAGTGCAATCCAGAGGGTCGTTGATGACATCTTCAACTTCGACGTTGTCAGCCGCCAAGTACATGCCCCAAAGAGTTCCAGTCTGGGTGCCGGACGCGGCCTGAAGGGTCTGGCGCTCTGTCGAAATGGCGTCAATCGAGCCGGGTTGCCCCGCAGGAATCCCGGCGGTGTGGCCATCGGCCGAGCAGAGGTACAACTCGTCAATCGTGGACTGCGCGCCTCCCTGTGGGAGGGCGAAGACGAGCATCGCGACCGCGGCCAGTCCGAGCGCGATCAGGAAGGGATGCACCCCTAGTCCTCGAAGCCGCTCTCGCATTGTCACTTCGCGCCTCGCGCGGCAGATACTGAATCCAACCTGACACTTGAACGCACGGTGTCTAGCCCGTACGCCTGCTTGAACGCCGATTGAAGCCGAGCAGCAACAGCAGAGCAATAGCTGCTGACGTCCCCAGCGACGCGCCCAACACGACTGGCCAGCTCAGCTCGCGTTTCGAATCGACCACTCCGCCGGATCCTGTCCCGGGCACTCTCGGTCCAGGGCGACCAGATTCATCGTTCCGGGCGTTGTCTTCGTCCACCTGTGCGATCCGGGTATCTGTCTCCTCAGCTGCTTGAGCCTCCTGCTCCATCAGGTCTTGAGCCTCGGTGTCGCTTTCTTCTTCGGCTTCAAGGATGTCGTCCGACTGGGTGTCGTCCTCGGTTTCTAACGTGTCTTCGGTGTCGGCGGAAGCCTGCGAGGATGTGGACTCCTCCGAGTCCTCCTGGTTGTGTCCCTGTTCGTCGGCGTCGTCTTGCTGCTGCTGGTCCTCTGAGTCGTCGGTTGCGCTGTCCTCGTCGGCGGCTGTGCCGCCAGCGCCTACGCCCGGCGTTCCACCGTCTTCGGTCGAGTCTTCTTGCCCATTGGAGTCGCCGCCGTTATCTGAATCACCATCGTCTGGGCTGTCGCCGTCGTCTGAGTCGTCCTCGCCCGAGGTGTCGCCGTTGTCTGAGTCGCCCTCGTCCGGGGTGTCGCCATTGTCCGAGTCGTCCTCGCCCGAGGTGTCGCCGTCGTCTGAGTCGTCCTCGCCTGGAACACCTCCACCTCTGACACCATCTCCGCCACCGCCTCCGCCAGGATTTACCGGAGGCTGTGGCGTCGACAATCCAGGCGGCCGCTGAAACGGCGCGGGCTCCGTCTGGCCGGGCAACTCGTAGTCGCTGCCTGGCTCGCATGGAATGGTCTCGTGCTCCGCGACCTTGGCATTGTTCAGCCAGACTCGAATCGAGACGAGAGGCCAGTTATTCGCGTCGAAATCAACGCGACCATCCCCATCTCGATCGACCGGCACGCAGGGACCATATTGCGCGATGGCGATTCGATTGTTGATCCGGAACTGGGCGCGCAACACGCACGGGACGGTTGTACTGTCGTTCAGGCTTTGGTTCGCAACGAGTTGGTCAATGTCTTCATCACTCACCTCGATCAGTGGGCTCCAGTAGTTGTACGTCGCCCAGGCGAGGTTTGAGTGGGCGCCACCTTCGTTGACTGCCTCCCGATAATTCCCGACAGTCGGGTGGGTCGCGATGAGGTCTCCCGTCGTAGAATCCCCGTTCAACAGCGATCCATCGAAGTCTCTCGATGCTCCCGGGTGCGAGCAGAGAATCAAAGTGACTCGCTGTTCCTGCGCGCTCAGGATTTCGCCAAAAGTGAACAACACCACGACGACCATGGCCGCCACCGCGGCGATCGACGCGACGAATCGCTGTTGTCGCTTGAGCCACATCGTTGCGCGTCTCATGGTTCGTTCACTGTTGACAACAGTGCCCCGTCATCGACTCTGAGACTTGCGCCGGCGCCGGTACCAGGTCAGTGAGACGATTCCAATGGCCGCCGCCGCAGCGATAAACGTGGTCAATACCATCGTGATTCCAGGCCCGGTCGATTCTGTCGCCGCTCCTCCGGTCCCGGTCCTGGGCGCGCCGGGCCTCGTGAGCTGCGTGCTCCGTGCCTGTTCCTTCGAGTCAGTGGGCCGTTCTTGCTCCACGCGAGTCGGGGTAGACGTCTCAGCTTCCTCCATCAGGTCATCGGTGTCCGAAGCTTCATCCGCCAACTCCAACAGGTCGTCGGACTCGTCGGAGCCCTCCTCCTCCAAGATGTCGCCTTCGGCAGTGTCGTCCTCGGACGTGTCGCCTTCGGCAGTGTCGTCCTCGGACGTGTCGTCGGAGACCGGAGTCGACTGTGTCGTGGTCTGTTCATCCTCTTCGGTATCGGGGACGCTCGCCGGAGGTTGGCTCGTCTCGTCTTCGGACTCTGCCGGTGGCGAGGTCGTTGTGGTCGTTGTGGTCGTTGGCGTGGTTGTTGTCGTTGGCGTGGTTGTTGTCGTCGTTGTTGTCGTCGTTGTTGTCGTTGGCGACGGATTGCTGCTTGTCGGCGTCTGAGGAGTCTGTGTAGTCACGGGCCTTTGTGGAGAGAGCGTCGAGACAGTTTCCTCGGGCGAAACCTGCCCAGGAAGCAGCGCGCCCGGAAAGTTTGCGTCGCAGGGAATGTCCAACTCGTCACGATTCATGGTCCGATTCAGCCAGACGCGAATGCTGCGAACGCGATTCCCAGCCGGAGACCGTCCAACCGAATAGTCCTCGTGGTTTAGGTCGTCGGTGAGTACCGGAACCTCGAGAGGGCAAGCGTCGTACTGGGCACGTGCTACCCGCCAGGCGTTGACCTTCTGCTCGCTCACGTTCCACGTTGCGATGCGGAAGCTGGCCCGCAATGAGCACGTGTTGTCATCGTGTTCGACCAACAACATTTCCGAGGAGACGTAGGCGCCCCAACCCAGGTTCGGCCAGACGCCACCAATCGAAACAGCCTCGGTGTAGTCGCCGTGAGTGGGGTGAATACTGACCGAATCGCCGGTCACAGGATTGCCGTTGAGTAGCGAACCGTCCTGGTGACGAGATGCGCCCGGGTGTGAGCAGATCAACAACGACCAGGTTTCGTACTCGGACTCCTGGGCGCCTGATAGCGCGCTGCCGACAAACAGCATCAGGACCCCGAACGCCGCCAACATGACGGCGCGAATCCAGAGCTTCGGTTGTTGTCTGAGTAATGGCATTAGCTAGTTGCTTCCCATTCACGCCTACGGTCGGCGCGAAAGTTCCCTTCCACTCACAGGGCTCTATTTCCGAAGCGTCGATTGACGACCATGACCACCAGCGCCATGACGACGGCGAGTCCAGCGGCGACCCCGATCGGAATCGCCAAACGGTCGCTGTCTCTCTGAGCAGCGACACCACCGGTGCCCGTCCTGGGAACATCCGGCCTCACGGTGGCGCGAGGCTGGTCCTCGTCTTTATCGGAGTCCTGCTTGTCGCCGACATCCGAGTCCCCTTCAAGCTCGCTTTCCGTCTGCATCATGTCGTCGGAGCCGGAACCGTCCCCTTCCGTCTCGAGCAGGTCGGCGTTCGATTGGTCAGTTGAGTCGTCGTCGGGTCGCGAGGAATCGGTAGAAGTCTGGCTGCCGGAGCCGGAGCCGTCGCCGTCTCCGCTACCTGTGTCGCCTGCAGAACCGCCGTCGGTGTTTCCGTCGTTTCCACCGCCGGTGCTGTCGCCATTGCCACCGCCTGTGTCTCCACCGCTCGTGTCTGCGCCGCCCGTGTCTCCGCCGCTCGTGTCTCCGCCGCTCGTGTCTCCGCCGCTCGTGTCTCCGCCGCTCGTGTCTCCGCCGCTCGTGTCTCCGCCGCTCGTGTCTCCGCCGCTCGTGTCTCCGCCGCTCGTGTCTCCGCCGCTCGTGTCTCGTGTCTCCGCCGCTCGTGTCTCCGCCGCCGTGTCTCCGCCGCCCGTGTCTCCGCCGCCGCTCCGCCGCCCGTGTCTCCGCCGCTCGTGTCTCCGCCGCTCGTGTCTCCACCGCCTGTGTCTGCGCCGCTCGTGTCTCCGCCGCCCGTGTTTCCGCCGCCCGTGTTTCCGCCGCCCGTGTTTCCACCGCCCGTGTTTCCGCCGCCCGTGTTACCGCCTGGAGGAGTCGGAGTGCCGGTATCGCCGGGCTTGCCTTCCCCCGGATCGGTAACGGTCTCAACAGGGTCCTCTGTCCCTCCCGGTAGGTCATCCGACTGATTCGTATCGCCCGCGTTGGTATCCGCTTCATCATCTGTCGGCGTGACGCCCGAGGTCGTCGGAGCGCCTCTCGGGCACACATCTGCCGCCACGCCGGTCGGACGGGCGGTATTCAACCACAACCGACCCTGGCAGGGCGGCAACGGATCGAATTCGACGGCGGCCTCTTTGAAATAGTTGGATCCCTTCTCACGCATCATGAGCTTCAGATTGATCACGCAGGTGCCAGTTCCCTGCTCCTCGTACACGTAACCGGATGGAATCCACATCCCCCAGCTCAGGTCGGGGCGGACGAAGGAGCCGCCGCTGCTCTTTACGTCCTCTTCGGTGATCGTGTCTTCCGGCACCTGATCGTCGGCGTTGGTAATCGCGTTGAAGTTCCTCGAGTTCACGACAATGACATAGTCGCCAGAGAGGGCGGTCGTGCCGTCAGAGCGCTTCGTCTCACCCGGACCAGAACAAAGCAAGAATTGGTGATTGTCGGCTAGTACCGCGTCGCCGCCGGCAATGAACATGACAATCGCCAACACGGCGACCGCGACGATTCTGCGCAGAAGGCGTCCTTCCTGTCGTATCAAGCTCATGTTGCTTCCCGTCAGTTCGTCGTTTGTTGGCATCGTGATCTCTTCACCTGATTGTTAGCGAGGGGATTGGTCGGTTCGGCGCTTGACCATCACGGTCACCAGGCCGATGACCACGATCAGCAAGATCAGCACGCTGGCCACGACCGGCCAGTTGGCTGTGGTTTCGCGGATATAGACGCCCCCAGTGCCGGTGCGGGGCGCAGCCGGTCGTTGGATCTCCGCGGCAGATGACTGGGCCTCCGACTGGTTTTCCACCCGGTCCGCTGCGTCTGCACTCTGTGAATCTGCGGCTGCCGAGTCCGAGTCGTCTTCCAACAAGTCGTCTTCCTCGGCGTCCTCCGCCAGCGCCAGTTCATCCTCCGACGCCTCAACGTCCGGCTCGGGGCTGGCCGCTGTACTCCCGGCGTCGTCGTCGGGAAGTGTTGGGCCGCCGCCACTGCCACCGGCTGCCTGACTCTCTCTCGCCCCGCTCTCGTTCGTCGCTTCGGATTCCGACGTGTCAGTGGAACTGCCCTGATCGTCGGTCTCATCGTCGTCATCGCTCTGGCCGGTATCGGGTTGACTTGCGCCATCCGTCCCGCCGCCGGAGTCTGTGCCACCTGCTCCGGGATCCGGCTGAGCCCCGGGCGCCGGCTCGGTCACTGGTTCAGGTTGGGTGTTGTTCGAGTCATTCCCGCTAGTCGTCACGATCGCCAGCTTCACCTGGATGTCCCCGCAACCTCTCGCGTAGGTGAACGCTTCTGTCGTGAACGTCTGAGCGCGCTGCTGGCTGCGGATCTCGTAGACGACCTGGCAGTCGCCGATCGGCGGCTCGAGGAAGAGGTGCTTGAAAGTCAGGAAGAAGCCGTTGTCGCCGACCAGGGCGGGAGTCACCGCTTTACCGTTGAGGATCGGGGTGATGGAGTCGTCGGTCTGCAGCGGTTCACCATCGATGGTCACGTCGGCGGCGTAGCCATAGAACTGGTAGTAGTGGTGGTCGGGCGAGGGTGGGCTCTCAGGCTCCGGATCGCCCTCCGCGCGGACACCGGCGACCAGCAGGACAAGCCCGAGCAACCCGAATGATGACGTGATCACGTGGCGCCACGTGCCAACAACCGGCATCTCCCCTTCCTTTCTCACTCGCTCGCCGTGCACTGGCGAACTCGTTGCTTGCGTTCAACCTCCGCTGTTCCTACAGCCGTTCGAACACGGCGCGTGCAGGACGTCGATTCGTTATGTGGCGCTGTCGGTGCGCCGGCTCATCAATAGGGCGACCGAAGCGATTGCCAGGGTCAGCAGCGCGGTAATCGCCGCCGCGCGCGGCCAATTGGTCGATGCTTCAGAGGCGAGTACGCCGCCGGTCCCAGTCCGCGGCGCGGCCGGGCGGACGATTTGCTGTCCCTGCGACGACTGTGAGTCCGCTTCGTCGCCGTCTCGCAAAGTGTCGTTCGGATCAGTGTCGTTCGGATCAGCCGCAACGGCCCCGTCGGCGTGCTGCTCGTTCTCGCCGCCAGGCGCGCTGCCGCCCCCGGAACCGCCCTGGCTGTTCTCCCGCTCGCTTCCCGAGTCGGTGGCGCCAGGTGGACTGAAGAGGGTGAGC
This sequence comes from Dehalococcoidia bacterium, assembly GCA_963666795.2. Lineage (GTDB taxonomy): Bacteria > Chloroflexota > Dehalococcoidia > Bin125 > Bin125 > Bin125. The sequence goes on from CAXXUV010000003.1 coordinate 473,754, forward strand.
CTGACTCGGAGTGAGCACGTGTCCCAATCCTGGTCGGTCTGCAGCCCCTCGATGATGAATGTCACGTCACAGGGACCGCCGTCGAGCAATGCGGCGTCGATGTCCATGATCCAGGCGCCGGCAGGATTAACCGTGGCCCGGCCGATCTCGTTGCCGTCTTGCACCGCGACGATTTCGGCGCCTGGTTGCAGCGGCTCGCCGTCGATGGTGATATCGCCTGAGAAGGCGAAAAATCGATGAATGGGATTGTCTTGCGCGGTGACGGAGACACCCGCAGCCAAGACCACCAACAACGCCGTCAGCACAACCGCGGACCGCCGCCAACCGCTTGCGACCTGCATCAATGCGTCCTCTCGACAAGCACTGCCTGCACTTTGCGTCCTGAGGCCTCGCGCAAGCAACCGACGCGTTACCCGCCGAATCGGCGCTTTACGCAGCCACAACAAACACAGGGCCGGGAAGCAAACAGAACAGTCGAGATTGCTCAGCCGGTCAAGCAGCAGCGAGCCATAACGACCGGGAACACCAAGAGTTATCGAGTCGGAACGCTCAAGCCTGCGCGGACCGGTTCAGGGTCTCGCTCAGAGGGTGTAGGGCAGCAAATTCCATGTACGTCAGGTCAGGCGAGCGATCGCCAGTGCGACTCCAGCGATCAGCACGCTCGCGCCAACCATTTTCAGAATCGCGGCGCTGATCTCTGCCCTGATCTCGGCAATCAAGCGCAAGTTCGACTGAGAGAGATCGTCCTTGGTCGCCACCGGGGAGAATTCATCCTGCAGCGCGTCAACCACCGACTCAGCGTCTTCGTCGCCGAAGTGCCGTCTGAATATTTGGAACAAGCGCAGACGGTCAATCAATCTCGGCCTTGACGTGAAACCCATGTCCACAGGATGGTCTTCCTGATCGGCAAAGATAGGTCAGGTCAGCCGCGCGATCGCCAGTGCGACACCGGCGATGAGTACGCTGGCGCCAACCATCTTGACATTCGCAGCATTGATCTCCGCCTTCATTTCTCCCCTAAGGGCAGCCAGATCGCTAGCCACTTTCTCATACAACTGAGTCAGGTCACCCTTGGTCGCAACAGGGGAAAACTCATCCTGCAGGGCGTCAACCACTGCCTCAGCATCTTCGTTGCCGAAGTGTCGGCGGAATAGATGAAACGGACGCAGCCGTTCGATCAGCCTGGGCCGAGATTCGAAGCTCATGTCCATAGCGACACCTTCCAACGGTCAAGCAGCCCAACGGTCAAGCAGCTATGTCAACCGAGCAATCGCCAACGCGACTCCAGCAACAAGGCCCATCGCTCCAATCAGCTTGAGCATCGCGCCGTTGATCTCGGCCGTCATTTCATATCTCAGCGAGTCCATCTCAGCTCTCAGAGCCTTCAATTGGGCTTCCACACCGCCATTCAGCCGAGAAAGATCCTCCTTCATCGACACCTCAGAAAACTCATCCTGAAGGGCGTCGACTACGGCTTCCGCATCCTCCTCGCCAATATGACGTCGCAATACGTGAAACAACCGCAACCGATCAATCAGCTTTGGACGCGAAGTGAAACTCATATCCATGGCCGACGCCTCCGCCGGTCAGCCTATCAGTACTGATGTGCGAACAGCAGGTGTTCTAGAGAGTGGACATCGCCGCCGGCGAAATACCGACCGGATCCGCGTCGTCTGGCAGATCGAATGGACCCGGCAGATCGAGCTCCTTGGCCATTTCACGGACTGCTGGTAGCACCTCTTCGCCCATTAGACGCAGCGAGCGCATCGAGTCTTCGTGTGACATCGAGCCGTCGCCGTCCCAGAAGCAGATGCTGCCCGGTCGCAGGAACTCGAGCACGTGGCGAATCTTGGGAATCACCGTTTCCGGCGTGCCCGAGATGATGCTGTACGACTCCTCGAGCCCGCGATAGGTGTCCTCGGTTTCGACATAGCCCTCGGCCGCATCGAGCTGCAGCCGCTTGTATTCATCGGGATTGATGGCGCCGGCGCCGCGCGACTCCACCACGTGGCGAACACCTGCTGTGGGCAGCAGGCGCCGACGGTCGATCATGCCGGGCAAATTCTGGATATGCCGCTTCACGTCGCCGCGCGAGCCCTCAAGGAAGATGTTGCCGGGACCGGTCAGATACTTGCGGCCAACCTCTTCGGCCTTCTCCTCGGTCTCGTCGACGTGGACCTTCCACAGATAGCCGCGATGCTGTGGCCCGGCCTCATAGCCGAATTCAGCCGCGACCTTGTCGTAGTAGGCGAATGAGTCTTTGGTTGGAGCAAGACGCGTCGCGAGCATCACGTAGGGATAGTGATGCTCCGCCGCCCAGGCGACGGTGCGCTGCGAGACGGCGCCGGGAATCCAGATCGGCGGATGCGGACGCTGGAGCGGCTTCGACCACGGGTTCACGTAGCGATAGTCGTAGTGCTCGCCCTCCCAGCGGAATGGTCCGGCATCAGTCCACGCCTTGACGATCAGGTCGTGCGCCTCCTGGTAGCGCTCCCAGTTGTAGGGCGACTGCGAGTTGTGCGCGAGCGACTCGCGCCCGGTCCCACGCACCCAGCCGGTGATCAGACGACCGCCCGAGATCATGTCAATCTCGGCCAGCGTCTCGGCCAGCCACAGCGGGTCTTCCCAGATCGGCAGGATGTTGCCCAGCAGGCAAATCCTGACCTTCTGAGTGATCCGGGCCAGGATGGCAGCCTCGACGTTGATCACTGAGCCCATGCAGAAGGGGGTCGAATGATGCTCGTTCAGGACGACGCCGTCAAATCCAGCCTCTTCGGCCGCAACAGCCTCGTCGAGGTAGCGGTGATACAGGTTGGCGCCGAGCACCGGATTGTACTCGTCGTTGGAGGAATCCAGGTCAGTCAAACGACGACCGGTCCGTCCCCACCACGACGCCTCAGGATCCTGATACGGCCGCTCGGTAAACCAGCCAATGAACATCATCCGCTCCCATCGCCGATCAGCAATTCAGATTCAATGCAAGGTACTGCAACGCACTGAATTTCAGCGGAAAAATTCAATCTTCACTAGATGATCGAGATCGAGCAAGCTCCAGGGATGGTCGCCTGTCAACACCGGCAAGTTCAAATCGATGGCCAGCGCCACGCAAGCCCGATCACCGAAAGACAACCCTGCACTGCGAGTTGCCGGACGGAGCAGACCTGCGATCATGGCTGCTGACTCGTCGAACGGGTGATAGTCGATTTCGAATCCACGCAGAATGGTTTCGATTTCTGATTGGCTGCTTCCTTGGTCAGCCAGTCGCGAGACGACCTCAGAAAGGTTTACCACGCTCATTGCAACGCCCGTCGCAAGCGCCGCTTCGACCCGTTCCTGCCCATGCTCGCGCAGGATCACCGCGAGCAGTGCAGACGAGTCGAGCACCGACTCACTCACCCCACTTGTCCCGGCTTGCTCGCTCGATCAGCTCGTGGAGGATGTCCCGGTCCTCAGGGAGATACTGTGTGATCCGCGCAATCACGAGCAACAAGGCATGAGCGCGTCGCTCAATGAACAGTTCATCCGTCATCGAAGGCTCATACGGCTCGGCCCCCGGCCTGGACTCTTGGGCGGCTCGGTAGGACTCCGAAATCTTGTGCCAGGTATCGTCCCGCTCGCGGCGGAGGTCTTGCTCAGTCGCAGCAATTGCTTGGTCGAGACCTACTTCATGATCGAATCGTTCCAATGCCTCTTCCACAACTCGCAAAGGGATTGCTCGGCCGCACACGTGCAGGATTTCTCGACTCTTCTGCGCAGAACTAACGCCTTCTGACATTGTGTCCCTCGGTCCGCGAGTGGTGAGCGACTAGAAGACCAAGTTAGCGGCCCACACTTCACACCGTTGTTGCCACCATTGCCGGCTCTGCGTCTACCCTGAATCTTGGCTGGCACGCCCGGAGGGACTCGAACCCCCGACCCCCAGGTCCGAAGCCTGGTGCTCTATCCGCTGAGCTACGAGCGCACGATCTCAGCTTACCCCGCTCACCACGGATTCCGCGATGGCCAAACGTACGCCCAGTCAACACGCTCGTTCCTCCACGGGGACCTCCCTCAGCGCCGAGCCGTCGACCGCCGTCTGGGATGTCGTCGCTCGCGTCGACGCCGGTGAACTGGCCACTGCTGCGGCTCTGCTGCACAACCTGCACCCCGCCGACCAGGCCGACGCGTTGGCCGCACTCGACCACAACGAGCGGCGGCGTCTGCTTGACCGGATCGACTCGCACACGCTGGCCGAGCTCTTGCCATTCCTCACGCACGAGGAACTCGAACACGTCGCGCCCGATGTCGCCCTCCCGCAGCTGACAGCCGCCCTCGACGAGACCACGGCGCAGCTCGGCGCCGACGTGCTCCACGCCATCCCCGAGGGCGACGCTGAACTGGTCCTCGATCGGTTGCCCAATGCCGGGTTGGTCGGCCCGCTGCTCGAGCACGACGACGATTCCGCCGGCGGGATCATGGCGCCCGAGTTGATGGTGCTGGGTCCGCATTTGGCTGCCGAGCGCGCCCTCACGCTGCTGCGCGCCGCCGCGCCGGCGCCGACCGTCCGCGACACCGTCTACATCGTCGACAGCGAAGGTGTGCTGCTGGGCTCGGTTGGTCTACATGCCGTCGTCTTCGCCTCGCCGATGACCGCTCTGCGCGATCTGATGGAGCCGATCGGACCCACAGTGACCACCGATATGGACCAGGAAGACGCGCTCAAGATTCTCCAACGCTACGGATTGCACGCCCTGCCGGTGCTTGATGACGAAGGACACCTGGTCGGCGTCACGACCTCCGACGACCTGCTCGACATTGCCCAGCAGGAAGCGACGGAGGACATGTACCGACTGGTCGGCCTGGTCGACGACGAGGCGCTAACGGCCCCGATTCTCACTGCGCTGCGCCGACGATTGCCGTGGCTGTTGCTCAACCTCGTCACGGCGTTCGCGGCAGCCGCGGTCGTGGCCGCGTTCGAGAGCACGCTGGCGCGGGTGGCCGCGCTGGCCATCTTCCTCCCGATCATCGCCGGGCAAGGCGGCAACGCCGGCATGCAGGTCACCACGCTCGCCGTCCGGGCGATGGCGCTGGGCGAGTTCGACCGCCACTTCACGCGCCTCGTCCTGCCCCGCGAGATCATGATCGGCATTGCCTCCGGCATCGTGTTTGGTCTGCTCGTCGGAGCCGCCGGTTGGCTGTGGCAGGACAATCCCTGGCTCGGCGTCGCCGTCGGAGTCGCCCTGCTCGGCACGATGGTCGTTGCCGGCCTGTTCGGACTATTGATCCCCATCCTCCTGCGTCGCCTCGGCGCAGACCCGGCGCTCGCCGCCAGCATCTTCGTTACGACCGCCACAGACGTGTTGGGCTTTCTCTTCTTCCTCGGTCTGGCAGCGTTGCTGATCAATCGGATTGCATGACAAGCTTGATTCGCTTGACAGTGCCGTCCGCATGTCGGTGATACTCTGATTTGACGCGATGCTGGACAGCATCCTCGACAGGGACATTGTCCGGTCAACGCATCCGTCACACGTGGTGGGCGTCGCCTAGAGGCCTAAGGCGCCAGGTTGTGGCCCTGGTATTCGTGGGTTCGAATCCCACCGTCCACCCCACTACACCACTCAAGTATCTCGACCCCGAGCACACAGACATTCCCAATGCGCCAGCGACCAGCCCTGAACCCGCTCACGATGTCGGCTCGGACGTTGCTGCTGCTGCTGTTCGCGCTGGCCTCGGCTGCCTTCCTGGCCGCGGCATGCACCAATCAGGACGACGAAGAGCGGCTCGCTGCACAGCGCCTGTTCCGCAACTACCTGCTGCAGTCGGACCGCTCCGCGATCGCCGATGTCCGTGTCGAGGGTCTGGTTGATGAGCTGCCGCCCGGCTTTCCCGAACACGATGAACTCAATCTCCTCGGCTCCGCCTTCACCGACACGGAGACTCGCCGGGAATTGATCGTCGGCTGGCAAACAGAAAGCCAGCGAGCCGACGAACTCTTCAGCTGGTTTCGCTCGAAGCTCGACACCGACCCCTGGCGCGTGACCGCCGATCCACAGCGCGCCGGCGTCGATTTCATTACCTTCCGCGACGCAGACAACCCATCCTTCAAGGGCGAGCTGCGGATCGCCCAGGAGGGCGATCGCACCATCGTCGTCCTGGTCGCAATCGAGACGTTGGCCAGCAACGACGGCGCTTAGGGCAGTCGCAGTTCGCCGTCGCGGGTGGCTCTGATCCACAACACCGGGTAGGCCCACTGACCGGGATCCCACGCGCCTCGCAGTCGTGGCCAGATTAGCTGCCAGGTGCGCCCGTCCCACTGCCAGACAGTGCCGATTAGATCCGGCCGTGCGCGGTCGAATTCGGCGAGCGCCTCGAGCGAGTCAACACTGCCGCCCAGCCAGGTGACGCTGTTGAAGCCTCGCTTCAGATCAATGGTCGGCTCCGCAACAATCTCACCTCCGGCGGGAAGAAAGAAGTCGGCTTGAGGTTGCCCGGACAACTGCATCCGCACCACGTCTCCGCGCTCCAGCCGCACAAGCGTGCCCTGCCGGCCATTCGCGTCTACCGGCAGGAGCGGCGACCAACCGCGCCACTCAGAGTCCGCCGATTTCCAAACCCAGACCGTCTCCACCCATCGCAGCACCGGCGACATCGCCTGCTCGATTCCCATCGAAGGTCCTGTCCACGCGAACCAACGAACACCCGCTGCGAGGCTCACCCGTTGCGCGGGCAGGAACGTCGGAGAGAATTCGGACGTCGCACCAGAGGACGTGGCGGCGAGAGCCCGCAGCGGACCCGACGGTAACTCATTCGTGATTGCCGTCCACTCGCCGCGGCCATTGGCTGGTCGACCCCTGCTGAGCCGGCGTTCGCCCTGCTGATCCTTGACGTAGATGTACACGAATGATCCAGGAGTCGCCGTGCCCCGAAAGGTGGATAGGAAATTGCTGTCTCCGATTCTCTTGACCTCATGCTCCGAAATCACTGGGTAGTTCAATAGCTGATTTGGGCCCTGATCTCCATCCTTGAGATCGTTTGGCGTCATGCCATCGGCCCCAAGGTCAATGTCAATTCCGTTGCCGCTGAACTGATTCTCTCCTAGGGAATGCTGCGAAGAGAATCCGGCCTGGAGAGTGTTGTCTTGGGAAGCCGATCCAACGATGGAAATTCCGGCGCGTTCCGCGTCGGTGATCTGATTGCTCCGAATCTTGGCGCGGACTACGCCATCATCAAGGCGAATCGCCCACACCATCCGGTCGTCGCTGTCGAACGTCACACGTGCGGCAACGCTAGCGCCAACCGCATTTGAGTCGACCGAAGCCTCTTCAGTGTTCGCTAAGCGAATGCCAAATTCCGCACCACACACATCGTTGCCGAATCCCGATTCGCCTCCGATCGAAATCTCGGTTCCCGATCGCACGTCGATCGCCGCAATCGTCGGCCCTTCGCGAGAGCCGGCGATGACGTTCCGGGTCAGGCTGACTTTCGTCGTACCCGGATCCGAGACGATGATGCCAATGTCGCCGGCCGCAACAAAATTGTTGCGCACTTGAATCTCGGCGGCGCCGGCAATGATCGAGATGCCCTTCTGACGGTTGGGTCGAACCAGGGCTCGAGGCAGTTCCGACACCGCCGGCCGCAACGAATCCTCTTGCGGGGCCAAACCGATCCAATTGTTCTCGATCAACATCTCGCGCGCGCCCTGCTCAACCGCGATGCCAACTCGATTGCCCGCAATCACGTTGGCGCTGCGCGTACCGATTCTGGCCAACGCCGATCCCAGGCCCAGGAAGACTCCAATGTCGTTGGACGCCAACGCGCCGTCGCGTCTAAGACCGACCCGGTTGCCATCGATGTTCATCGGCAACCGAGTCGCGCGCAGCTCAATCCCGGCAACGTGGCTGTTGCCGATGGTGTTGTCCTCAATGGTTGCCTGCGCTGAATCGACCACCAGGATGCCGTCGTCGTTTGGCGCTGACGATCCGTCTGGCGCAATGCCAATCACATTGCCTGAAACCACGACCTCGACGGTTCCACCACCTCCGACCACGACGCCATGCCCCGTGCGCTCGGGCACGCCATTGCCGCCGATTCGATTGTCGATCACGCGAGCGCCGCGAGCGCCACCGATCACCGCTACGCCGCTCAGTCGATTGGCGGATCGTTTGCCGTTGGACGTCAGGCCAATCCAATTGCCCTCGATCACCGCCTGCGTAGCCGCAGCGCCGATCACTCCAATCCCATACCGCTCAAAACCAACGACACCCAGCCCGCGCACTACCCCTCGTGAGGCAATCAGTTCTAAGCCTGCTGAATCACCAGCCAACGAACCATCCAGCCATACCCGCGGACCGATGTCCGGCGATGACAGACCGTTCGATGCGTCGATGGTGATGCCATCGTCGGCCAACTCCGGCAATGGCGAACGAGGACGGATCGTCATCCCGGATTCGAAGCGAATCAGATCGTCGCCGTCGGATACGTTGGCCGCCTCGATTGCGCCCCGCAGCGTCCCGGCGCCGATGTCGCCATCTGAAACGACCAACCACTCCGAGGTCGGCTGCCCGGACGCCGTCAGCCACCAGACCGCCAGCACGACCGTCGCAACAGCAACCGCTGTCCAGATCTTCACCAACTCACTCTAGGACGGGACCGCGCTAACGGCGCGCGACGTTCTCCATCAAGGCCGCAGACTGCAGGACCAGGTGGAAGGTATCTCCTCGCTTGAGCACGAAGTCGACGGCGCCCGGCACGTCGCCCGAGAACCACGCCTGCCAGCCGCCGCTCTGCGACCAACGCCAGGCGGCCGAGACTACGTGCGAGATATCTGTAACCGCTTCACTCACCGTCACTTCTTGCCCGCGCCAGACGAGATCATTCCAGCTCGCTCGCAGCGGCAGTCCACTGCCCACCAGATCCGCAATCAATCCGTTGTTGTTGACCTGCGCCTTCGCCATCAGCAGCGCTTGCGCCCACGTCGAATCTATCTGTGGCTCGCCATCGACGTGTTGCAAGTCGAAGATCGCTGTGGCAATACCATTCTGGGTCACGCTCACTTGCGGATACACCTGTGCGGAGGCGTTTGACACCAGTGGACGCCACAACACTCGATAGCCACCGGCCACTCGTTGTCCCAGCCGATCGACGACCTCCGCTTGCAATCGGTATCGAGTCGAGGAGGTGAACTCCTCGATCAGCGCTTCCTCGACATCGGCGAGCGACAGTTGTGCACGCAGATAGAGCGCGACCGGCGTGCCGGTCACCCTGATTTCCTGTTCGTCGCTCAGCGATCTACCGTCACCAGCCCAGGCCGCGCTCAGCGTCGCCGACCCGAGCCGCGCGTTTCGGCTGTCCAGATGGACTCGCGCCGCGCCCGAGTCATCGCTGACCGGGGATTCGCCGTCTCCATCCCAGGACACGACCAGGCCGCCCCCTGCGGCAAAGACGATCCGCTGGTTCGGCACGCCCTGTCCCCGCTCATCAAGGAGCAAGGCCTGAATCGACCCAGAGGCGCCAAGGCGTCCCGCTTCCATCGAGGCTCCCGAAATCGGGACCAGGCGGAGCGCCTTGGGCTCGCCATATAACTCAAACTCCATCGTCAGCGACGCCGAGCCGCTGGTCGCGCGGATTCTGACCACGCCTGGCTCAGAGCTCAGCAGCGTGGACGCTTCGCCTGTTTGGCTCGTGACCACTGTCAGCTCTGAGGTCGACGATGCGATTCCGCTACGCAACAACGCCCCCGCCGGCGCGGCGAGGAACTCCAACGTGACCTGAGCTGATGGCGCCGCGATGCCAGTCTCATCAATCGCGACCAGTCTGATCCGATGTTGGCCAGACGCATCGAGCCGCGCATTCTGTCTTGGCTGAGCCAAACGCAACCCCGATGTCTCACCAACAAATCTGACCGTGACCGTACGGACCAGCGACCCCACCTGCGCCGTCACCACCGAAGCGCCGCTGCGGCCATCGGCAACCAATCTCACGTTCGCGCCCAGGGTGTCGTTGCCGACATCGACCAGGGGCGAATGAATCCGAGCCTCTCCGCTGGCCGCCTGAAACGCGCCCAACTGCGTCGAAAGCGTGACTCGCGTCTCGGCGCCTGCGGCGTCTGCTGGAAGTCGAACGCTAATCGTGGATTCCCCGCCTCGCGCCGAGACGGCAGTTGGATACGCGGTGACCGAGAGCACGCGCTGCTGCGACGACGCCTGAGTCGTCGCAGCCCATGTCAACGCTGCCAATGTCGTCAGGAGCAACACGGCAGAAAGGGCGGCCAACCGCACGCGGAAACGCCATTTCTGGCTGTTCATCACACGCTCAGTGTACGCACCGGCCTGTTGGTGACCTTGCCCGTCCGTCAACCGGACGCCCGATCCGGCGTAGTTTTACGGTCGCTTCACGCATCGGCCTACACTTCCCAACGACCACATTCACATCCGTCTACAGCCCAGATCCGAAAGGCCGCCATATGTCGAATCATCAATCCTGGCCCGACACGCCGACCCCGCTCGCCGACGGTGAGTGGCAGGTCGCTATCTGGGACATCACCGACAACGGCGTCCTGGCGATCACTCTCAACCGACCCGAACGTCTCAATGCGCTCTCGTTCCGATTACTGCGAGAGCTGCAAGCGCTGGTCGATTTCGCCGCGGCCCGCCCCGACGTCCGTGTCGTCACACTGCGCGGTTCAGGTCAGCAGGCCTTCTGCTCAGGCGACGACCTCTACGGCATGGAGCCGACTCCAGGCATCGACTCGTCGATCACGGTCCATCATCCCTTCCTGATGTCGTTGCGCGAACTGAACAAGCCGGTCGTGGCGCTGGTCAGCGGCTGGGCGCTCGGGCACGGCTGGGAAATCGCCTGCGCCTGCGACATCCGACTCTGCGCCGACAACATGGAAGTCGGCGATCACCGAGTCCAGCGGGCAATCGGCATGAACGGCGGCACCACCTGGTTCGCGCCCCGGATCATGGGTCGCGGACGGGCGATGGAACTGCTGATCACCGGCCGCCACATGTTCGCCGAGGAAGCATTGCAATGCGGCTGGGCCAACCGCGTCTGGCCGCTGGAAGACTTCGACAGCGAGGCGCAGACCTACATCGACAACCTGGCCAGCCTGCCGACGCTCAATCTCTCCGCATTCAAGGAGATGATCGACTACTCCTCCGAGCATTCACTCCGCGACAGCCTCGCCCACGAAGTCGAAGTCTCCGACCGCTATCGCTACACCGACGACGCCCAGGAAGGCCGCCGAAGCTGGCGAGAGAAGAGAGCGCCAGTCTTCCGCGGTTACTAGGGCCTGTTCACATCGACGGCGCGATCCCAATCGAAGCGCCTATCAACTCTCCCGCTCCCCCTTGCAGGGGGAGCTGCCGAAGGCTGAGGGGGTCCCGCCTCCCATCGTCCAGCCAGAATGTGTCATTTCTATGTCTTCATCACCCAATGTGAACACGCCCTAGGAATACTCTGAACAACTGGTGTCGCAGGCTGAGCGGGGACCCCCTTCAGCCTTCGGCAGCTTCCCCCGCAGAGGGGGGAAGCGGGGATCGGAGTAGTTCAGAGTATTCCTATAGGGAACGCTCGCTGTTCTCGATACACCGACCACCTGTTCGATCGCGCTGTATGATGGGCTCCTGCAACGGAGACCTGTTCAATGACGACACAGCGTTATCAAGAGGCAAGCATTCATCTCCTCGATCAGGCGAATCAGAACTGGCCGCAGGCGACATGCGCCAAGCGTCCGAGAAAGGTTGGGGCGCAGCTGCCCAAGCAGTGAAGGCGGTCTGCGAGGAGCGAGGCTGGGAACATCAGAGCCACCGCTCCCTCTATCGAGCCGTTGCACGCCTAGTAAGAGAGTCAGACGACAGCACCATTAGGGCCGCGTTCCAGATTGCGAATGATCTCCACACCAACTTCTACGAAGACCGCGAAGAGGCTGAGTTGATCGCCGGTGCTCTGATTGACATCCGGCGTTTTGTTGAAAAGCTCAGCGCCTTGCCCTGATTACGGAAGGTTTCGTGGTTGACGACCCCCTGTAGGGCAAGAAAGCGGTGGGGACCTCCGGCGCAGGCGTTTGGCGAGGTGGCTACGGGCGGTCTGAGCGAAGCATCGGAGACAGGCTGGACCGCCGCCGAAGCTGTCAAGAGAAACGAGCGCCGCACTTCCGCGGTTACTAGTGAGAACCCCCAGCGTTCCCAGTTCGACCTGACGTTCTGATTTCTGCGCTATGATCTGTCGCAAGAGACGGAGCGTCTTCGGTGGTTTCCCTCGCTCAGGATCTGGAACGCGGCCTCGTGGAGGCAGGAGTTTCCGATGAGGAAGCGAAGCGCATCGCGCAAGGGCTCGATGAGCGCATTTCTGCGATGGCCACCAAGGATGACGTGAGAGAAATGCGAGACTCGCTGCGGCGAGAGCTCGACCTCATCCTGGCCACAATGGAAGAACGCTTCCGCGCCCAGGATCAACTGCAGGAAGAACGCCTCCGCGCACAGGATCAACTGCAGGAAGAACGTCTCCGTGCGCAGGATCAAGTACAGGAAGAACGCCTCCGCGCACAGGATCAATTGCAGGACGTACGCCTACGCACGCAGGACCAGAGATTCGAGCACCGGTTCAATCTGGTGGATTCACACTTTGCATTGATCGACCAGCGCTTCGAGGTCATGGGTAAGCATTTCGAGGTCATGGAGGGGCGTTCACAGGCGATTGAAGAGCGCCTGCACACGATAGAGAATCGTCTGTCCGACCATGATGCCCACTTCGCTGCCATCGATGCTCGCTTCGACGAGTTGATCAACCGGTTCGATTTGCTGGAACGCACGATGTGGCGAGTGTTCATGCTGATGTTCGGCTTCCTCACTGCGGTGTTCGGCGGCCTCATGTATGCAGCCTTCGGCTAATTCCAGCCACTGCTCAGCGTCGACATTCGTGCTGATATCCTGCTTCTCAAGAACGATCACCCAGGAGTAACCATGCCCAAGACCTACATTCTCGGCGGATTCCAGACCGACTTCGCCCGCAACTGGCGCAAGGAAGAACATAATCTTCGCGACGTGATGGCCGAGGCCGTCAACGGCGCGCTCGACTCCGCCTCAATGGAGCCGGGCGACATTGACACCGCACACGTCGGCAACTTCGCCGGCGAGCTGTATGCCAAGCAGGGTCAGCTCGGCGGCTTCTTCGCCGAGATCAACCCCGACTTCGGCGGCCTGCCGACCTCCCGCCACGAGGCCGCCTGCGCCTCCGGCAGCATCTCCATCCTGATGGCCTCGGCCGAGCTTGAGGCCGAGCGCTACGGCACCGCACTGGTGCTCGGCGTTGAGCAGATGAAGACCGTCAGCCCCGTCGTGGGCGGCGACTTCCTCGGCACCGCCGGCTGGTACGAGCTTGAAGCGGAAGGCGTCGAGCTGCCCTTCCCGAAACTGTTTGGTCGCCTCGGCGATGTCTACGACGACCGCTACGGCCTCGACCCGGCACACCTCCAACGCCTGGCTGAGCTCAACTATGAGAATGCCCAGCGCAACCCCGCCGCGCAGACCCGCGCCTGGCTCGGCGATGTCTCCAACGACCTCAGCGCCGGCAAGTACGTCGCGCCGATCACCGGCCGCCTGCTGCTCCGCGACTGCTCGCAGATCACGGACGGCGCCGCCACGCTGATCCTCGCCAACGAGGAACGCGCCGCCGAGTGGGCCGAGGCCCGCGGCATCGATCTCGCAGACGTGCCGACCATCCAGGGCTGGGGACACCACACCGCCGCGCTGACCTTCGACGAGAAGATCGCACAGGCTCAGGGCGACGACTACATCCTGCCACACACCCGCCGAGCGATCACCGACGCGTACGAACGAGCCAGCATCGACGGCGTCGAGGACATCGACGTGATTGAGACCCACGACTGCTTCACGACCAGCCACTACATGGCCATCGACCACTTCGGCATCACCGAGCCGGGCAAGAACTACGAGGCCATCGAAGACGGCCGGATCGACTTCAACGGCGACATCCCGATGAACCCCTCCGGCGGGCTGATCGGCGGCGGTCACCCGGTCGGCGCGACCGGCGTCCGCCAGGCGCTCGACGCCTGGAAGCAGGTCACCAACAAGGCCGGCGACTACCAGGTCGAAGGAGCAGAGCGAGCAGCCACTCTCAACATCGGAGGCTCCGGCACCACCTCGGTCTCCCTGATCATCGGCCGCTAACCAGGACCCTTCAGTCACTCCGTTCCGTCTGCTCCCCCTTGCAAGGGGGAGCATTTCGTTAACCAATCACGCCCTCCGACGACAGCGTCGCCAGATCCTCATCCGACAACCCCAACCGCTCCTGCAACACCTCAGCCGAGTGCTCACCCAGATCCGGCGCGTCCCGACGAATCGTCGCCGGTTGACCGTGCAGCATTACCGGATGCGTCAACGTCGGCGTCGGACCGTAGTGCCGGTGATCGTGGTTGACCAGGTATTCGTTCGCAATCACGGCCGGATCATTCGGCAGATCGCCGATCTGTTGCACCCGAGTGAAGATCAGATTCGGTTCGCTGAGCAAGCGCTTCTCCCACTCTTCGCGCGGCGCTGAGGCGAAACGCTCCTCGAGCAATGCGATCAACTCGTCGCAGTGCTTGCCCATCGCCGACAACGTCGTGAACCGCTCATCGTCGACGATCTCCTCCAAGCCGACGGCGCGGCAGAACGACGCCCAATCCCGCTCCGCCTCGAGGATTCCCAGCATCAGCCACTTGTCGTCGCCGCACTGATACAGGTTCCAGAGCGGGTTCGCGGCCTTTGACCGATCGAACCGAGGCCAGAGGTCCAGCCCCTGCATCATCCCGACGCTGATTCCCCAGAACTGCAGCCACATCGTCGCCATGATGTGAGAGACCTCGATTCGCTGACCCTTGCCACCGTTCAGCTCCCGCCCAGCGATCGCCGCAAGCACGCCATACGCCAGACAGGTCGCGCCCATCACATCCGCGATGCCCAGCGTGTTCCAGTTGGGCGGATCGCCAGGAGCGCCGCCCGAGTACATGAATCCGCCCCGCGCCTGTCCGACCGCATCAAGCGCCGGTAGATGCGCCTCGTCGCCTTTGAACCCGTAGCCGGCTGTCGCCGCATGGATTAGACCCGGATTGATCTCCATCAGGGCCTCGGTCGACAGACCCAGCTTCGCAAACGTGCCCGGCCGATAGTTCTCGATAAATACGTCCGTGTCCTGGATCAGCTCGCGAAATAGCTCCCGTCCACGCTCAGACTTGAGATCGAGCGCCAACGATCGCTTGTTCCGATTCACCGCCTCAAACAACGCCGAACGACCATCGGGCATCAAGTTCGGAATCCCGGCTACCGACTCCACATAGCGAGCGGCGTCGGGCCGGGTCGGAGACTCAATCTTGATCACATCCGCGCCAAGGTCGCCCAGCATCATGCCGCCAATCGGCCCAAATCCCCACGTCGAGCACTCCAGCACCCGAATCCCATCAAGCGGACCAGCCATGGTGAACTCCCTTCAGTCGCCTACGGCCAAATCTCAGACAGATCGACTTCCAATCCCGCCATCACGTCCTCACCACTCAACAACTTCGGATCGTCCAACACTTCTGGTTCCTGCTCGGGTCGGTACACGTGCACTTGTCGCCGCCTCGGATCAAACAGCCAGCCGAGCTGAACCCCGTTCGCTAGGTACTTCTCCATCTTGCGCCGCTGGCCAACCAGTGGCTGCCCGGGCGAGCGGATCTCGATCGCCAGCTTCGGCGCCAGCACCGGCTCAGCTTCCCATGCCTGCTGATCACCGCGCGACGGGAGCATCTCGTCCGGTATCCAGGACAAGTCCGGAACTCGAAGCGAAGCATCCGGCAGGGTGTAGCCGCTTGCGCCGCCGCGAAGCATGCCGCCGCCACCAGCGCGCATCCACGGCCTGATCTGATCACGAAGTTGGTTCTCAATCCAATCTGACTCCAACGGTGGCGTGCCTGTCACCATCAACATCCCCTCCGCCGACCGCTCGAACTTATAGGGCTGATTCAACTCTGCTAACTCACAGAGCCGCTCCCACGACAACTGCCACTCCTCCGGCAAACGTAGCGTCAACTCAACGAACGGGTACTCGGACTCGTCCACCGATTCGGCCGTTGCAGGCGCCTTCGACTCCGCCGTGACCATCGCAATCACCTCACCGTCTGGCCGCTCAGACTAGAGCACCACGTGTTCCTTGTGCTCCCCGAAGACGTCCCGCATCGTGTTCATGATCTCGCCCAGCGTGCAGTAACTGCGCACAGCGTCGAGCATCAACGGCATCGAATTCGCCCGTGGATTCCTGCACACATTCGCCAACGCCTGTAGCGCCGAGTCGGCCTGATCCTGATCGCGCTCCGCACGCGTCCGGCGCAGACGCTCCAGGTGGCGCGCCTCGCCCTGCGGGTCCATCTTCAGGATCGGAATCTGCAACGGCTCCTCGACCTCAAAGTCGTTGACCCCGACGATCGTCCGCTCGCCACGCTCGATCTCGCGCTGGAAGCGGGCTGACGCATCTGCGATCTCCTTCTGGAAAAAGCCGGTCTCAATCGACGCGATTACCCCGCCGAGCGCATCGATCTGCTCAAAGTACTGATAGACCTCGCGCTCGAGATCGTTGGTCAGCTGCTCGATGAAGTACGAGCCGCCCAGCGGGTCGACCGTGTTCACCGCGCCCGACTCATGCATGATCACCTGCTGAGTCCGCACCGCCAGCCGAGCCGCCTTCTCCGACGGCAGCGCCAACGCTTCGTCCATGGCGTCGGTGTGCAGCGACTGCGTCCCACCGAGCACCGCCGCCAGCGCCTGGATCGTGACTCGCAGCAGGTTCACCTCCGGCTGCACGTCGGTCAGCGACACGCCCGCAGTCTGCGTGTGGAATCGCATCCACCACGAGCGCGGATTCTCGGCGCCGAACGTCTCTCGCATCTCGCGAGCCCAGATTCGCCGCGCTGCCCGGAACTTGGCGATCTCCTCGAAGAAGTCGTTGTGCGAGTTGAAGAAGAACGACAGCCGAGGCGCAAACTCGTCCACGTGCAGTCCGCGCTCCTGCGCCCAGCGCACATATTCAAGGCCGTCGGCCAACGTGAACGCCAACTCCTGCGCCGCCGTCGATCCGGCCTCGCGGATGTGATAGCCCGAGACCGAAATCGAATTCCAGCGCGGCATGTACTCCGACGCGAACTCCACCGTGTCCGTCACCAAGCGCATCGATGGACGCGGAGGGAAGACGAACTCATTCTGCGCGATGTACTCCTTAAGGATGTCGTTCTGCAGCGTGCCGCCCAGCTTCGACCGATCAATGCCGCGACCCTCGGCCGCAGCGATATACATCGCCCAGATCGGCGCAGCCGGCGAGTTGATCGTCATCGATGTCGTGATCTGATCGAGTGGCAACTGGTCAAGCAGGATTTCCATGTCCGCCAACGACGACACACCCACGCCGCACTTGCCAAACTCGCCGGCAGCCAACTCGTCGTCGTGGTCATAGCCCATCAGCGTCGGCATGTCGAACGCGATCGAGAGACCTGTCTGACCGTCATCCAGCAGTCGCTTGAAGCGAGCGTTGGTTTCCTCAGCCGAGCCGAATCCCGCAAACATGCGGATCGTCCACGGCCGACCGCGATACCCCGTCGGATGCACGCCACGAGTGAACGGATACTCTCCCGGCAACCCGAGATCGCGCTCCACGTCCCAGCCCGACTCCTCCAGCGTCGTCGCGTCATAGAGCCGCTCGACCGGCCGCGATGAGACCGTCATAAACGGCCCCGGCCGCTCGCGGCCCTCCGCCACCACTCGAGAATCCCACTGACTCCGAGACTTCCGCAAGGCCTCAATCGTCGCTGAATCAAGCATCGACAACTCCCACCTGGAACCGCTCGCTCTCAGTCGAGTATACGAAGCGCGGTCGCGGCATCACTCCTTGACCCGGTGTACTGTCAGCACCATGAATCTGTCGTTCACTCGTCACGCCCGACAAGTGATGGCGGAACGGGACATTTCTCAGGACTGGGTGGAGGCTGTACTCGACGCACCAGGTTTCCAGGCAGCAGATCCAAACGACTCGAGCATGATTCGGTTCTACGGCCGGGTACCCGAACGGGATAATCGAGTGTTGCGGGTGGTGGTCAACATCACCATCGACCCGTGGCGCGTCGTCAGCGTATTCTTCGATCGACGAATGAGAGACCGACTATGAAGCTCAGCGTGGACAAGCAAGCCGACGCTCTCTACCTGCGACTCGATGATTCAATCATCGTTGAATCGGATGAGGTCTCACCCGGCGTCGTGCTCGACTACAACGAGGCCAATCAGGTTGTCGGTGTCGAGATTCACCATCTGTCGCAGCGCTCCTCGGACTTGAAGCTCTCCTCGCTTCTCTTCGAGGCCCTCTGATCAGAGTTCCGCCGGCGCTCCCAACGGACGACCCGCCAATTCTTCGACTAACTCCTGATACTCCGACTCGCTCATCGGCGGCCCGACAAAACCCGGACAGGCCAGATCCCGCACCACCCTCGGCGACTGCCCTTTATCCACGTCCAGCCGAAACGGATAGTCACGACATCCATTTGGCCGCACCTCATACGCCCCACAACGCAAGTCCTCACCCAGCAGCACGCAGGCGTCGCCCTCCGGCTGGAGCATCAGCACCATCGACGCCCGCTCGTCCAATACCTCGGACACGTCCACCTCACGAGCCAGGCGGATCACTTCATCCTCGCCCAGGTCAACGCGATACGGATTGCGGCAGCACATTGCTCCGCATTCATCAGCGAGGCACCGAAACGCTGGAGTACCCGGACGCACGACAGGATCGTCGTCCTGTCGTGCGAATCCGGTCATATGAGGAAGGGCCTACAGGCCAGCGGCAGCGGCGTCAAGTAGCTGGATCCTCGTCTCGGGACGTGACCACGGCGATCCCTCTTCGGCCAGCAGCTCTCGCAGGCGCTCCTCATAGAAGAATTCGTCGCCTTCGGCCGGCTCCAATTCGTTCAGCCAACTGGCGGTATCGGAATACTTGGCAAAGAACGGCTTTCCGACCCATTCCGGGTCACGGCCCTGCAGGAAGCGAAGCACGATCAGCTTCTCGCCGCGGTGCTCGGAGACACCCAGAACCTGGACTTTGCCGGGGCCGGCAGACATGGACGGACCGCGCACGGTCCGAGCGACGCCCGAAACGCGCTGATAGGCGCCGCGGAAAATCTCCTGGCAGTCGACCAGCGGCAGCTCGAAGTAGCGCTTCGCGCCCGTGTCGCGAGCTACAAACAGGTAGTACGGCACGCAGCCGGCCTGCGCCTGCTCGGCCCACATGTCGGCCAGCAGCTGCGAGTCCGCGTTGATGTGTTTCAGCAGCGGAGTCTGCGTCCGAATCTGGGCGCCCGTCGCGCGAATCCTCCGCACCGCCTCCAGCGCAACCGGTGTGCGCAGCTCGGCGGGATGGTTGAAGTGAGCCATCAGCGCGAGCTGCATCCCCGCGTCGGTGACCTCCTGGAACAGGTTCAGCAGATCCTCAGCATCGTCGTCATAGATGAAACGGTGCGGCCAGTACGCGATCGCCTTGGAGCCAATCCGCACGGTGCGCAGCTTGTGGCCGGCGTCGGCCTTGGTCAGCGGTTCGATGTACTCGCGCAGCGTTTTCGTCTTCATAATCAGCGGGTCGCCGCCGGTGAACAGCACATCCGAGACCTCGTGGTGCTCGGACAGGTAGCCACTCAGCCGCTCGCCCTCACGCATCGCGAACTTCTTGCCCTCGAGACCCACAAACTGCGGCCAGCGAAAGCAGAACGTGCAATAGGCGTGACAGGTCTGACCCTGCGACGGGAAGAACAGCACCGTCTCGCGGTACTTGTGCTGCATGCCCGGCAGCGGCTCAGTCTGCAGGCTGGGCATGTTGTGTTCCATCTGACCCGCCGGATGCGGATTCAATGTCATCCGAATCTTATCGGCCACGACCTTCAGTTCACGAGCATTCTTGCCCGAGTCGATCGCGGCCGCCATCGTGTCGAAGTCGGCCGGTGCGAGCATGTCTTTCTGCGGGAATGTCAGACGGAACATGCCGTCGGTCAGCGCATCGGACCAGTCGATCAGATGATCAACAACGTATCGATTCGACTTGAACGGAAGTACACGGCCGACGACGTTGATGTTGTACGCCTCCTCGTCGGGAAGCGCCTGAATCTGCTCGAGCTGTTCAAAGTTATGTATGTTGATCGCCTGATAATGCTCGGATGCAAAGTCCTCGGAAGTCAGATTCGTTACGTCAAATGCCTGCGAAACCATCGCCTATTCTCCTCACTTCACCGCCACGCCGAGGCAACCGAAATTCAGCACGAGCAGCGAACGACTTGTCATATTCGCTCCACTCGCATTCTAGCGAGCCGGAATTTCCCGTGAATGTCGGCTGGTTGTTGGCTGGTTATTGGCTGGTTAATTGCGTGTTGTCTCTATTGTGCGTTTGCCCGAGACAGCGTCAACACCGCGATTTCGGGCCGGCAGGCGAAACGTAACGGCACGTGCGCCGTCCCGAAGCCCCGGCTGACGACGACCTGCGTTCCGTTGACATCGAACAACCCCGACGGCTGCACTCTTGTGACCAATCGCGAATGCCGAAGCGGCGCTCCCCAGCCCGGCACGCGGATCTGTCCACCGTGCGTATGACCGCTCAGCACCAACGACGGCCCGCCTTCGGACCGTGACGGCAGCCGCAGCGCCGCGTCGGGGGCATGGGTCAGCAGCATCGAGAACCCGCCCGCTGGAGGCGTCGCCGACTCCAACCGGGCCATCCGCACCGAGTCGTCGCCCGCGCCACCGATGCGCACCAGCTCGCCGCCGATCTCCAGCGACCGCCACTCGTTGCGCAGGACAACGATGCCGGCCGCCTCAAGCCGCTCGACAAACGGCGCCGGATTAACAAACCGGCGCGGCGAACCGAGCAGGCGATCCACATTGAACGAGGCCCATTCATCGAACGTCCGCACCGGCGCGCAATAGTCGTGCGAGCCCAGAGTGGCATAGACCCCGAACGGAGCGGTCAACTGCGTCAGCGCATCACCAGCCGAGTCCCAGCCGGCCGATGTCTCCACGTAGTCGCCAGTACAGCAGATCAGGTCGTACTCAAGATGCCAGATCCGTTCCAGGAAGCGACCAACCGAGTCGCCCGACGCAGGAAAGTGCGTATCCGAGATGTGCAGGATGCGCAGACCCTCGAGACCCGGCGGAAGATCGGGCAGCGTCAGCCGACGCTCGGTCACTTCGACCGCCGTCGATTCCCACCACGCATACAACGCCGCGCCGACGCCCATTGCGCCGGCCCAGCCGACCAACCGCGCGAAGCTCAACGGGCTCAGCCCAGAATCTCGTTGACTGCCGCAAAGTCGTCCGGCGACAGCTCCCAACTGTGTGTCGACGCGACGTTCGCCTCGATCTGCTCCGGCTTGGTCGCGCCGGCGATCACCGACGACACCGCCTGATCCGATGCCAGCCAGCACAGCGCCAGGTCGAGAATCGTGTGACCGTTGTCCTCCGCGAACTTCGTCAGCGCATCGAGCTTGTCCCAGTTGGCGTCCGAGGTCATTGCCCCGATCCGTGCCGGCATCGCCTTCGCCCACGCCGCCAGCCGCGTGCCTTCCGGCAGATCCGCGCCGCGAGTGTACTTACCGGTCAGGAAGCCCGACGACAGCGGGAAGAACGGGAGCTGGCCCAAACCGAACTCGCGGCAGGCGGGCATGATCTCCGGCTCAATTTTGCGCTCCAACAGACTCCACTCATTCTGCGCCGAGACAAATCGCACATATCCCTTTGAGCGAGCCGCCCAGTCAGCATCGGCGATCTGCCAGCCCGTGAAGTTGGAATGGCCGATGTAGCGAACCACGCCGCGATGCACGAGGTTCGACAACGCGTCCAGCGTCTCCTCGATCGGCGTCTCGGAGTCCGGCTGGTGCATCTGGTAGACATCGATGTAGTCGGTGCCCAGTCGCTTCAGCGAACGTTCGACCGCTTTCTCGATGTAGTGCCGCGATCCGCCCCGCGTGAACGGCCCTTCGCCGATCGGCATCGCGAACTTGGTCGCGATCAACACATCCTCACGACGAGATCCCAGGGCCTGGCCCAGGAACTCCTCGGACTTCCCGCCGCCGTAGACGTCGGCCGTATCGAAGAAGTTGATTCCGGCGTCGAGCGCGGCATCCACGACAATCTTGGACTGTTCATAGTCCAGCCGCATCCCGAAATTGTTCGTCCCCAACCCGGCCAGCGAAACCTGCAAACCAGAATTGCCCAACCGTCGATATCGCATGCGCGTGTCCTCTCGTGCCTACCCGTCACCAGCCTGTTGGCAGTCCATCGGGGCACATGTCGATGTTACGACCAGCAGGCAATCAGGCGTACATGCTGCGCAGCAACGAGCCCACGGCAGACGAGAATTCTCCGAGCGGCTGATTCTAATAGATAAGTTAGCTCTTTCAGTGGCGTTTTCAGATGTCCAGTCCCCGCTCCCCCCCCTCGCGGGGGGAGCTGCCGAAGGCTGAGGGGGAGGTCCCCCAGCAGCACCACACCCGCCGAGCGTGCAGAGGGGCGCTAGCGCGCCGACCCCCCTGTCACTCCGTGACATCTCCCCCCGCAAGGGAAGGAGAGGGAATTTGGGAGTTTCACAGAGGTCCCTGAGGCAACTGCTCGGCCCGTGGCCACCACAAAGGCCCTTGTCTCTGTAGAGTCGGAACAAGGTGACAGTCGGGATTTGTTCGTAGACATGCTCCGCAACGGACACAGCGCCCGTGCGGCCGTTCTCGTGGTCGCTGCAATCGGAATCGCCGTCGCGACGGCGTTGGTGCTGGCTGCGCCTCCTGTCCGCGCCGACGGTGGCGTACCGATCCCGGCGCCCGCCGGCACCGAATGGAGCATCGTCGCCGGATATAACACTGGTACCCACTCCGAGGCCGACGGCCAGGACCAGCACGCCATCGACATCGTCCGCACCGACGCCGCCAGCGACTGGACCCCGGTCCTCTCCCCGGTCGACGGCGTTGTTACCTGGTTCGATCACAACTGCCTCACAATCGCCGACAGCAACGACTACGCGCACCTGCTCTGCCACCTCGCTCCCGATGACCATATCCAGCGAGGGTTGCGCGTCAATATCGGCGACCAGGTCGGCCTGGTGTTCCCGGTTGGATACGACGCCAACGGTGGGATCGCTCACATCCACTACGCGATTCACGGCACCTACGGCGGCGGCTACCTCGACCGCAGCATCGCCTTCACCGGCGACTACGCCCTGGAAGGACGAAACCTCTCTTGGACGGACGAGTACAACCTCCACAGCGGCCTCGAGTTCACCTCCACTAACGCTCGCGACTGGACGGCTCCGACCGTCAGTTCACCGGAGGACAATCCACCCGATCCGCCGGAGCCCAAGAACAACACACCGACCGACAAACCCGCCGGCACAGAACAAGAACAGGTCACCACTCCAGAGCCGCAGCCCGAGCCGCAGCCAGTCTGGACCATCTCCGCCGACGCGCCAGTCGGCGGATGGCGCACAATTGGAGTGCAAGCGAACACGTCGGTCGCTGGATTCTTCGCCAACCTCAACGCCCCACTCAGCGAGTTCGTCGTCCACAACGCCGGGCGCCAGACCTACGACCGCTTCGACCCCAACGATCCCGGCTCCGCCGATGTCGCCGTTCGCTCACTCAAGGCCGGACAGGCGGTCTGGGCACTGGTCCAACCCGATGCCGCCTGGCTGCCGGAGCCGCCGACCAAACCCAAACAGGTCACGATCCGGCTCTCGACCAGCGCCAACCTCATCTCCTGGCAAGGACCCGAGCGCAACATCGACGACGCTCTGAAAAACGTCGCCCATCTCAGCTACGCCTACCAATACGACTCCTACACCCAAACGTGGCGTTTCTGGTCCGCCGACGGACCCGCCTTCCTCAACTCACTCACCACCCTCAAGAGCGGAGACGCCCTCTACATCGTGGTCCGAGTCGGCTCCGTCTGGACGCAATTGCCCTAGCGCATTCTCGCAAATCCCCTCTCCCCCCCTTGCGGGGGGAGATGTCACGGAGTGACAGAGGGGGGAGTCGGCGCGACAGCGCCGCTCTTCGTGCTCAGCGGGGGAGGGACCCCCCTCAGCCTTCGGCAGCTCCCCCCGCGAGGGGGAGCGGGGAAAAGGTCGGCAGCTCCCCCCGCAAAGGCAGGAGCGGGAAATCAACGCTTGGAAACCAGGAAGCTCCCCCCAGTTGGGGGGAGCTTCTGATCGAGCAAGCTTCTCAGTCAGGAGCCGCTAGCGCTGCAGCCAGCGGAACTGCTGCTGCCGACGCTGTGCGCCTGGCGCGATCTCGACGTTGATCAGCGTCGAGCCCTCCTGGGCGAACGAGTCGTCCAACGCCGCTTCCAGCTCTTCAGGGCTCTTGCAGTAGTAGCCCTTGCCGCCGAACGCTTGCATGATCATCTCGTAGCGCGCCATTGGCGTCAGCTGACCCGGCGACAACTCACCGGTCGCGTACTCCTCCGGCAGCTCTGGGGCGCCGCCGCCGATGCCGTTGTTGTTGAAGATGATCCACGTAATCGGCAGCTTATGACGCAGCGCCGTCTCGACCTCGGTCGGACCGAAGCCGAATGCCGCGTCGCCCTCGAGCGCGATCACGCGCTTGCCCGGATTCACGACCTGCGCCGCCAGCGCGAAGCCTGGGCCGACGCCCATTGTGCCCCACGTGCCCGCGTCCAGACGCCGGCGCGGCTCGTACGACTGGATCACCTGACGCGCAATCGCCATCGTGTTCTCACCCTCGGTGACAAACACTGCGTCGCGCGGCATCCGGTCGTTGATTTCCTTCAGCGGCCGGTAGTAGTTCATCGGCGATTCGTCGGACGCGCTCCACTCGGCCTGCTCGGCCGCCTTGCGCTCCAACTCCACGTTGATCGAGGCGATCCACTCAGTCGTGTCCTCGAACTGCCACGGGTTCTCTTCCAGGTATTCGTTGAGCTGACCCATGACGGCCTTGCCGTCGCCGACCAGCGCGACCTCCGTCGGGACGTTCGTGCCGATCTCCGACGGCTCGATGTCGAGCTGGATGATTCGCACGTCCTCCTTGAAGCGCGGCGGCTTGCCGAAGTGCAAAATCCAGTTCAGGCGCGCGCCCAGCAGCACGACGAGGTCGGCGTTCTTGAGCACGTGCGTCCGAGCCGCCGCTGCGTTGTTCGGCGCGTCGGCCGGGACCACACCCGAGCCCATCGGCGTCGCCAGCCAGGGGATGCCCGTCTTGTCGACGAACTCCTGGACTTCGTGCTCCGCCTTCGACCAGGCCATGCCCTTGCCCACGATGACCAGCGGGTTCGAGGCCGTCTTCAGCGCCTCAATCGCCGCCGCCACCGACTCCTGCGAGACCTGCGGTCGCGCCGGTTCTTCGATCCGCGACGCCCATTGCACCTCGTCCTCGTCGACGACCGCGTCGATGACGTCGCCCGGCAGGTCCAGGTAGACCGGACCCGGACGCCCGTTGACCGCTGAGCGCGTCGCCTGAGCGATCAGTCGTGGGATCAGTCGCACGTCGCGCGCCTGGTCCGACCACTTGACGAACGGTCGCGCCGCTTCAACCTGTGGCGCGTCCTGGAAGTCGCCCATCTGCGACAGCGTGATGTTCGCCGCGCCGCCCAGCAGGATCATCGGCCAGCAGTTCGCCTGCGCGTTGCCCAACGCCGAGATCACGTTCGTCATCCCAGGTCCGGACACCACCAGCGCCGCCGACAGATGTCCGTGCATGTACGACGCCGCCTGCGCCGCGTAGCCCGCCGCCTGCTCGTGTCGCACGCCGATAAACGGCTTGCCTTCCTGCTGCCAGGCAATCGCAATCGGGACCACCGGCACCCCGACCAATCCAAACATTTCCTTAACGCCCTGCGTCGCGAGCGACTTGGCGACGATCTGCGCGCCACTCAATTCAGCCACTGGAATTCTCCTAAGTTGTAAGACTCAAACTGTCCGCAGGCTACTACACACAGGCTCCCACACACAGGCTCCCATTCCCCGCTCCCCCCCTCGCGGGGGGAGCGGGGATGCAGAACAGCTCCCCCTGTGGGGGAGCTGTCACGAAGTGACTGAGGGGGCCCTCCTCGCGCAAGGCCCCCTCGTTTCACTATTCAGAATCCGCCCCTACGCCTGACTCCGAGTCCGACGCGCTCGTCGCACGCCCAGACCGGCGACGGCCAGCACGCCCACGGCGACCAGCACCGCGATTGTCCCGACCAGCGCCTCCCTCGACGGGCCGCTCTTGGTCAGACCACCGCTGCCCGAGTCCGGGTAGGTGTCGGCCGTTGCCTGGTCGGACATCGCCCCGTCGTCCATCTGTTCGTCGTCGATCATCGAGTCGTCATCGCCCATCATTGAGTCATCCTCGCCCATCATCGAGTCGTCGTCGCCCATCATTGAGTCATCCTCGCCCATCATCGAGTCGTCGTCCGCGTCCATAGAAGGGTCGTCCTCGTCGGTCATCTCGTCGTCCGTCATCTCGTCGTCCGACGTCTCCCCGTCCGACTCCGTAGCCGACCCCGTAGCCGACTCCGTAGCCGACCCCGCAGCCGCCACGAGTGCGACCTCGGCCTGGTCCGCGCCCGTCTGGTCGATCTCCGCGTCGGCTGCCGCGCCGTTGACCTGGAAGCTCAGCGTCTGCACCTTGTCGCCGTCACACAGGACGTTCACGTGCCAGCTGTTGTCCGGCATCACCACGGCCATGCCCAGCTCCTGACCGTCCGAGTCGCTGACCGTGACGATGTCGCCCGGCTCGCCCTCGCCGTAGAGCAGGAACGGCGGCTGCGGCTGTGCCGACGCCGACGCGCTCCACAGCGCCAATGCCACGACGGCCAACGCCGCCACCACAATCCATCGCACCGTCCGGCGCTCTCGCAAGCGGTTCATCGTGCAATCCTTCCTCAGGAGATCCCAGACCTCCCGCGATCAATCCTGCATCGACTCTGAACCAACCCAACCGCCGCCGCCAGCCAATAATCGGTCAGCCATAAACACTGATTACGTTCAGGCAACGATCCCCGCTCCCCCCCTTGCGGGGGGAGCTGTCACGCAGTGACAGAGGGGGGGTCGGCGCGACAGCGCCACTCCGCGTGCGGGGGAGGCGCACCCCTCAGCCTGCGGCAGCTCCCCCCGCAAGGGGGGAGCGAGGAATGGGACACAAAAAAGAGGCGGGGCCCTGTGGCCCCGCCCCTTCTCTTGCCGGCCCCGACTTGTGATCGGGGGGACGGCTTGTCCGATGCGCGAGAACTACACGCGGTTGCGGACTCGGCGCAGGCCGAGACCTGCGGCTGCCGCAACACCCAGCGCGATCAGCAGGCCGATCAGGCCGGCCGAGACGCCGCTGTTGTCAACGAGACCACCACTACCCGTGTCCGGGAATTCGGTCTCTTCGTCTTCGCCCATCACCGAGTCGTCCTCGGTGTCGAGCGAGTCCTCTTCCATGACGTCCTCAGTCATGGTGTCCTCTTCCATGACGTCCTCCTCCATGGTGTCCTCTTCCATGACGTCCTCTTCCATGACGTCCTCTTCCATGACGTCCTCCTCCATGACGTCCTCTTCCATGACGTCCTCTTCCATGACGTCCTCTTCCATGGTCTCATCGACGGGCATGGATTCGTCTTCCATGGCCACGACGGTCAGCACGACCGCGGACTGGCTTGCGCCGGCGTTGGTGACCTCGGCGTCGGCGTGCACGCCGTTGACGTAGAAGGCCACGCCGTCGACATCTTCGTCGTCGACATCGATGTACCAGTCACCGTCATCGTCGACGGTCGCCGAGCCGAGCTCGGCGCCCTCTGCGTCGTGTGCGGTAATCGTGTCTTCGGCCGTCCCGCCGGTGCCGTAGAGACGGTGCTGCGGTGCGTCCTGCGCGGAGGCCGAAGCCAGCGCGCCAATCGCAATCACGACACCCAGGGCAACGGCGATGAGTCGAGTCATCATTCCGAATCGTTGCATGTCAGCGTCCTTTCAATGGTCGCTGCATCAAGCTGGTTCGCCGCCCCCGACGAATCGGGAGCAGCGAACCGCTAGCGATTGCTAGTTGCTGATGTAGAGGATGTCGTTCTCGGTGACCGTGAAGTCACTCGAGCCTGGCACCATGGCGCCATCAACGACCGAGTAGCGGACCCAGTCGCTGCCGTTCCACAGGTGGACGGCGGTCGCGCCGCGGCCGGAAACCAGACCGAAGAGCTCGGAAGCCGAGCTGTCCACGCCACAGGTGTAGGTCGCGAAGCCATTGGTTGCGCTCAGGCAGGCAAGGCTGACCGCTTCGTCGGCCGCAGCGGCAGCCTCGGCAGTGCTGATGAGTGACACCGTCAACGCCGCATGCTGGCGCGATGATCAGTCGCCGTGCCACTGCCCTGTCCACAACGTAGCGAACTTCGAAGCGACGCCGTCGTCGAGTGCCTCGCTTGCGCCACGTCGTGACCGTTGTCGTGCAATCGCGGCCAAGGCCGTCAGCTTCAGTGCGCCGGACAGCGTGAAGTGACACGTTCGATCGTCCGGCGACCAGGTTGCCGTCCTCGTCGGTCACAGTCGCGGTCACGGTGATGATGTCACCGATGCTGTCCGACGGCTCTGTTGGCTGGCTTCAATCTCGACGTTCGCCGGGCGCACCAGCAACGACGACGGTCGGTGGTCACCGGGTCGTTGTCGCCAAGGTTGACACCTTCAACGGTGTATCGCGCAGGCATGTGGTCACTCGCGACGTGCACCGTGACCGGACGGCTTCGGGTTGTCGTCACCGTTCGTGGACTCACGGTTGTCATCGCGAGCGTTCTGATGGCATCGGCGTGATGCCATGGTGCGACCAGCGGCCAACGTGGTCGCATCGACGCGACTTGACTGTTCGCCAGCCTGATGGCCGTGTACGACCGTCGCGTTGCCGCCAGCGTCGCTGTGGCGACAGCGTCGTGCAAGCGTCGAGCGTCGCCTTGTTGCCTCGATGCGTCGTCTGGCCGTCGATCTTCAAGGGCCGTGAGTTGCTCAGACATCTGTTGCACGGCTGTCGTGGCCGTCGCCAACCGTGTCAGCCCCAACAGCGTCGTCGACAGCTGACCGTCACTTTGCCGGCAGCGGGCTGTTGACATCGCCCAGCACGTTGAACGATCGCGTCGGCGTCACCGGTGAAGCTCAGCGTCAAGAGTCGTCCGAAGTGGCAACGAGCCCGCCGCCAGGCTCCGATCGCGATCGGCGTAGACGTCAACTCGCGTCGCCGGTCTGCGTCGCCTTGGCAATGAAGAACTTCGTCGTGCGACTGACCAGGTTCGTTTGTCCTGCCGTTCGAAGTGCCGGTGCGTCCGTTGAATCAGCATCAACAACGTCGTTCATGCCGAAGCCAGGCGTGGCAGCTGTCGCGTCCGAGCCAGTGACTCAGTCGACATCGCGAGCGGTCGCGAAGATGTGATCACCTGTCGACGTCGTCGCGTTCGGCGCGTTGCCGAGCGAGTTGCTTCACCGTTCACCGTGACATGATCGTGACTGAATCGGTGCCCATGCCGGCAGGTTCACCCTCGGCGTCAGCATCTGCTGTCGACGGCGTCGCTTCAGTGCGCCGTACGCGGAGCCTGTGAGCCTGCGCCTTCGGCGAGGTCAGCGGTCTTGGTCCCGTGGAGAGCACAACTTCGAGAGTTTTGAGCCGATGGGCGTCCCGGGTCGCCAACAGTCACGTGCCGGAAGCTCCGTGAATCCAGAACGCATCGCCGGTGCATCGCCGTCAGGTCTCAGCACACCTCGAGCTGCTGCGACGTGTAAACACCCTCGGCCACGCCTTACGGCGGAACGAAGACACTTGCCAGCCAAGATGTGTGAAGCCCGGCCAACGGGCGTGTCGTAAACGTGGCGTCAACCGCGAGTTCCGTTTTACGTTCATCGAGTGATCCGGCAGCCGTCGTTCCATGTCGAAGTGTCCGGTGATGAACCGTCGACAACGACTCGAGTCCCAATTGCCGTCTCCGTGACGTGAGAAGTCGCCGTCTGGGTGCCAGTCACTGTCGACCTGGTAACGGTGAGTCTCCGGGTAGCCGGCCACAGTTGTGGCACGTTGTCGGAGTCATTGATCGTGATGTCACCGTGTTCCGCCGAAGCGGACTGAATCACGGCGAACAAGGCGACCGCCAGCGCGGCAAGCACTGCCAGAGCCGCCAAATGCGTGCGCTTCCGCGCAAGAGTTCCAATCATTATCTGCCCTTTCTCTGGGCTGTTTCCGCGTCCGGAGCCTGTTTCCAAACGCTTCCTGCCTGCCTCTGTGGTGTCGCCGTTGGCGCCTCCCCTTCTAGCATTGTGTCCATGCCGTGGTCCCCGGTCGGGCCGGGGATGCAGCGCGAGTCCCGCCCACGCATGGTCCGCCCTTGTTGTCGAGTTTCCACGTCGTGATCTTCGCCGATTTCCCACCGCCTACGCAACCGATTATTGGCAGGCGACAACCAAAATTACAATGCCGCAATATTTCCCGTCAGTCCCGGCCCCCGCGCCGGGACCCGCTCGGCTCCTGCCCGGCCCGAATCCCGGCCCCTGAGCCGGGACCTACCGGGACCCGCTCGGCTCCTGCCCCGCGTTATGCCGGGGGCAGGCGCAGCGGCCGAGGAACCGCCCGGCAGCCCGGCAACGACCGTGAAGGCCGCGGCGCCGTCCGCCGGATCGACCGTCGAATCGGCCGCCGCTGAGTCCGAACCAAGCCTATCGTCCCATCGCCAATCCAAGCCATCAAACACCTCCAGGTAAAGCTCGTGGAGTGTAGATGGTATACGAACACACGTGCTATCCGCAATCCGGATCCACTCTCCCCCCTTGCAAGGGGGGAGAGGGGAACTACCCACTCAACCACAGCGTGTCGCCATACGTAATCAGGAAATCCACCGAGCCCGGAACCGCCGCATCCCCCACCACCGAGTAGCGCAGCCAACGCTGCTCGCCCGACAACCACAGCAGCGCCGACGTAATCCCGCGCGCCTGCAACAGGCCGTAGATGTCGGAGATGCGCACATCGTTGGCGCCAATCCAGGCCGTGTAGTCCTCGGCTGTGTCCCTGGTCAGCCCGCTCAGGTCGAAGCGCGACTTCTCCTGCGCCACAATTGCGGCGAACCCTTCCAGGTCGCGCGAGGTCGCAACGATCAGCGCGCTGC
The DNA here is from genome assembly GCA_963666795.2 of Dehalococcoidia bacterium. GTDB lineage: Bacteria > Chloroflexota > Dehalococcoidia > Bin125 > Bin125 > Bin125. The sequence continues at coordinate 504,878 of CAXXUV010000003.1, forward strand.
CCTCGTCTCCGACGACCAGGAAGCGGGTGTAGGCGACGTCGTCGATCACCTCCACCTCGGCGGTCGAGAACAGGCTGACCGAGAGCTCGCCGACGATCTGGAACCTGACCCCGTCGCCGGAAATGCTGGTGTCCGTGTTGCTGACCAGCACGCCGTCCTCATCGCGCAGGGTCACCGCCGCGTAGACGCTCTGCGTCAAGCCAACGATTAGTTGCTCCGGCTCGCCCGAACCAACCACATAGTCCTTGCGTCCCGTGCTCGTGAAGATCCGCCGAACCGCCGGGTCGCCGCCGTCCAGCAGCTCCAGCGTCATCGCCACCGGCTCGCCCACCACCTGCACCTCGGTCGTGTAGACGACATCGTTGGGGTCGTCCTTGAGCTGGACCTCAATCTCATACGTCCCGTGTTCGGCCTGCTCGCCCGCGGCCCTCGTGCTGCTGACCGACAGGATGACATCGCCCAGCTCGCAATCACGCTGACTGCTGCTGCATTTGCTCTTACCGATCGTCAACAGCGTGAGGTCGGCGCCCTCCGGCCCCTCCGTAATCACGGCCAGGACGTTGGCAGTCGAGAGGTCGTCGCGGTTGCCGTCGGAGTCGAGCCCGGAGACCGGAATCCGCACGCTGCTGTGCCGAGCCGCCAGCGCCCCGCTCGGCGATCCAATAGTCAACGAGTCGGCCTGACCGGCAAAGTTCACCACCAGCGTGTTCGACCGCACCGATCCGTCGGCGCCGATCACAAAGGCATACACATCGATATGGATCGGCTGGCGGTCGATCGACTCGACCGTGAACTCGGTCAGGCGTTGGCATCTGGAAAGTCGTCCGAATCGTCGGCAGTGAACTGCAAGAGTGCTCATGGCTGGTCATCGCCCCGCGAGCCGTCAGCTTCCCGCCCGTCGCAGTGATGATGATCGATTTGACCTCACGGTCGTCGGTGATCTTCCCGCGAGAGTTCAGCGTCTCCAGCTTGAGATAGGAGACCGTCGCGGGTGCGCAGCGAGGTCGAGGATCGCGTGCCCGTCTTGGCAAACTCGACAATCGCGGACGAAATCCGCGCCGATCCAACCGGATCGCCGGCGTCGCCAATCGTTAATGTGGCCTGTCCGAGTTCCAGCGAGTCCTCACCCGCCACGTCCACCATCGCCGAGAGCGTCGCCTTGCCGTCAGGCGAGCCCTGCGGGACCACGAGTCGCACGCTGCCACATAGCAACAGCGTGCCGGTCAGGTCGGCTCGTATCCGGCTGCCAGGCGGCTCCGATCCTGATCGTCGTCTCGTCAATCACCGTCGGCCCATCGCCGGCATGGAAAAATCGCAGCGAATAAGTGTTGCTCGCAAGGCCGTAGCGAACCCAGATGTGAACATCGACATCGGAGCCGGGCGCGACGACATCGTCGGAATCGTCAATGTCCAGCACCACGCGAGCCCGCGCCTGCGCCTGCGCCGGCTGCGACGAGAGCAGCCAGAGCCCACCCAGCCCCACTAGCAGGGCCAGCGCCAGCAGCGCCGTCGCGCCGATTCGCTGCGCCGTCAATTGCGGCGTCCCCTATCCTGTCGCCAGCCAGGGCAACGAGGGATGGTTCGGTACCACATCACTACAACCTCACTCCAACCACACTTCAGGGTCACTCAACTCAAAAGGTAACGGACAACAACTATGGGCAGCTTAGAAGGTAGAACCGCTGTGGTCACCGGTGGCGGGCGCGGCATTGGCCGAGCCATCGCCCTCGAGATGGCCCGCCACGGCGCCAACATCGTCGTCTCCTCGCGCACGCAAGAACAGCTCGACGCCGTCGTCGCCGAGGTCGAGGAGATCGGTACCAACGGACTGGCCGTAATCGCCGATGCGCTCGATCGCGAGCAGTCAAAGGAACCCGTCCGCCGCGCCATGGCCGAGTTCGGAAGCTGCGACATCCTGGTCAACAACGTCGGCGGAGGCGCACCATTAAGCGGCTCGCAAAATCCCTTCACCCACGACGACGACGTCTTCGAGGCCAACCTCGCCCTCAACCTGACCTCGGCCTACTGGACAACGCGGGAAGCGCTGCCACACATGAGGGACGCCGGCTACGGGCGAATCCTGACCATCGGCTCGGGCTACGCCAAGCGGTCGGGAGGCGCGCTCGCCTACTCGACCGCCAAGCACGGGCTGATCGGCTTCACCCGCGCCTTAGCCCACGACGTCGCCGCCCACGGCATCACCGTCAACTGCTTATGTCCAGGCTGGACCAACACCGCGCTCGTCGATTGGGAAGCGATGGGCAAAGCCGCCGGCACCAGCGCCGAAGCAGCCCACGCCTTGCGAGCCAGCGAGAATCTGCAAAACCGAGTCCTCGAACCGGAAGAACTCGGCCCCATGGCCGCCCTCCTGGCCGCCCCCGAGTCCCACGGCATCACCGGCCAGGTGATCTCGGTCGATGGGGGCTACAAGGTGTAACTCTGGAAGACCTCCCCCCTTGGGGGAGGTGCCCCGAAGGGGCGGAGGGGGCCCCTCGCCGATACCGTCGGTCAACCACGCAGACAGGGAGCCCCCTCAGCCTGCGGCAGCTCCCCCAAAGGGGGAGCTCTGGATCTGACCAGCAATAATGCGAACCAACAGCGGAAGGAAACAATCACCATGAACTACGAAGACCTCACCCTCGAAAAACAGAACGGTGTCGCCATCGTCACCCTCCAGCGACCCGAAAAAATGAACGCCATGGGCCCGAGACTCGTCCACGAGCTGCTCAACGTCCTCGAATCCACCCGCCACGACGATTCAGTCAAAGCAATGGTCCTGACCGGAGCCGGCCGAGGCTTCTGCGCCGGCGCCGACGTATCCGGAGGCCCCGAAGCCCGCAAACTCTCAGAAGAACTCGACGAAGCCGACAGCTTCCGCCGCCACCGAGAAGCCCCAATCGGTCACTTCGGCGTCCTCTTCTCAGCGGTCAACGACTACCCAAAGCCCATCGTCGCCGCCGTCAACGGAGCCGCCGCCGGCGCCGGCATGTCACTCGCGCTCGCCTGCGACATCCGCCTCGCCTCAACCAACGCCCGCTTCATCAGCGCCTTCGTCCACCGAGCCATCACCCCCGACACCGGCAGCACCTACTACCTGCCACAAATGATCGGCAAAGGCCGAGCCCTCGAGCTGATGTACACCGGAGAACCGCTCAACGCCGCCGACGCCGAGCGCTACGGTCTCACCAACCGAACCCTCGACCCGGAGACATTGGTCGAAGAAGCCATCGCGCTAGCCGAAAAGATCGCCCGAGGCCCGTCGCTCGCAGTCGAGATGACCAAGCGCCTCGTCAACAACCAGGCCGCCACCTTCGACATGCAAGTCGAGAGAGAAGCCTGGGGCCTCAGCGTGACCAGCAACTCCGAGGATCGGCAAGAAGGAATCGACAGCTTCCTCGAAAAGCGCCCAGCCCACTTCCGTGGCCGCTAACCCATTCCCCGCTTCCCCCCTTGCGAGAGGTGTCGCAACGCGTTTTCTTTCCTCCCCCTTGCAAGGGGGAGGTGTCGCGGAGCGACGGAGGGGGTCCCTCCCTTGCCGCAACTGAGAGACCTGCAGGGAAGGACCCCCTCAGCCTTCGGCAGCTCCCCCTGCAAGGGGGAGCAGGGAGTCAGCCACTACCATCACCATCAACCGATAGAGAGAAATACATGACCAACAAAATCACCGACGTCAAGGTCGAAGTCTTCAACTGGGAATCCCCAGCCTGGCGAGTCGGCTCCGGCATGCGCTTCGGCGGACCGAAGCAGCTCTCCGTCGTCAGCGTCGAGACCGACGCCGGCATCACCGGCAACGCCTTCCTCTCAAGGCCCGAGCACAACGCGCCGGCCCTGATCGACCTACTCAAGCCCAGAGTCATCGGCAAGAACCCGCAGGACATCGGCAGCATCTGGCGAGACTTGTACAAGCAGAATCGCCAGGTCTCGACCTCCGCGATCGGCGCCATCGACATCGCGCTCTGGGACATCAACGGCAAGATCGCCAACCAGCCGATTCACCGTCTGCTCGGCACCTGCAAGGACGAGGTCCCGATCTACTCCTCCACCGCCTGGTGGGAAACGCCCGAGGAATACGCCGAGGAAGCGCTCAAGTTCCAGGCCGACGGCTGGATCGCGCACAAGCTTCACCCGCACGGCGAGGCAAAGGCCGACATCAAAATCTGCCAGGCCGTCCGCGAAGCCGTCGGCGACGACATGATCCTGATGCTCGACAGCATGTGGAGCTACCAGTACGAGGACGCAATGCGCGTCGGCCGGGCCATCGAAGACCTCAACTTCTACTGGTACGAGGACCCGCTGGTCGAGGAGGACATCTACAACTACGTCAAGCTGCACCAGAAGCTCGACATCCCAATCATGTCAACCGAGTACGCGCCCGGCCGCTACTACGGCATGACCCAGTGGATCACGCAGTACGCCACCGACATCCTGCGCGGCGACGTCGCCGTCACCGGAGGCATCACCCCACTCGTCCGCCTCTGCCACCTGGCCGAGGGCTTCCAGATGAAGTGCGAGATCCACCACGGCGGCAACAGTCTCAACAACGTCGCCAATCTGCACGTGATCATGGCCGTCCCCAACTGCGAGTTCTACGAGTACTTCCCCAGCACCGGAGGCTTCGTCTACGGCCTCGTCGAAGACATCGACATGTCCGGAGGCAAGGTCCAAGCCCCCACAAACCCCGGCCTCGGCTTCGATATCGACTGGGACCTGATCAAGAGTCAGCACATCACGACGTTGGAATAGCGAATCTGAAGGCTGCGATCACGTGCGCGGTGATGAGCGCCTGGCGCTGATCGCTGAGTGCGATCCTGCCAACTGGTCGATACCGCACTCCCCGCACACTGGCTCGATCCGACTCACTGTTACGGAGCAGAATCTACGGCAAGAGCACCGACAGTCTGCACATGTCGTCCGTTCAATGACTCCACCTCGTCTCAGCGGTCACGCAAACCACTCATCAGGCCTCCATCAAACTCAGGAGCGTGGACGCAACCCAACACCTTCACCCTTGTGACGACATCTTCAGGCAATCCTGACGACCACGCGGTTCGCCGATCAACGTTCAGGAATGCTGTAGAGAACTGTGAAACCGGGATCACGATCACCACTTCGTTCGGGTCGCGCTGAGCATAGGCAGAGCGCACAGACTCGAGACCGGCAACCATCGCCTGATGAAACAGAATCAACGAGGCCGGAGGAACCACGCTCTTCCAAAGCGCAATCTCAAGATCAAGCAGAGGAACAATTTGGCTCGCCGTGACCTCGTTGCCGTTCACTTGCCACAATGCTCGCGAAAGTTGGCGGGACAAAGTCCCGTCGATCCGGCTTCCTTGTTGAATATTCAGCGGATTCCCACAGAACGCACCATAGTCGTCTTCATAGGTACCAGCCGACATCATATTGTCGCTTTGCCTCGACGTGGTGACTACTACTGGCGTCTCGATTTGGACTGTTTCAACCTCCATCAGACGGTCAACCTCGACCTCAATGCCTTGTATCTGTTCAATCTGGGTGACGATCGCCAGCACCCTCGTGTCTTCTTCAATTTCGACTTGCCAGGTCACTGATACAGGGCTCGAGTTTGCCCAGCGTCCGGAACGTGCAGCTGGCAGGCGATTCGCCCGAGGCTCCAGACGCTCACTCCACGCACCATTAGGCTCACGCTGCTGGACCGCAAAGACCACGTCGCCATTGTCACGACGAAATGCGTTGACTCTGACCTCTATCTCGCCAGACCGAGTGAGAGCCTGAACTCCCAACGTACTGACCATGCCCAGCAGCACCGCGGCGAGCAAGGTTGCCACTATCAACCGTGGGGAGACCGAAACCAATCGGCTTCTGAATTTCACAATTCCACCAGCTAGCCTCCCCGCTCCGCAGTCCAGCCTAATCGTAGACAATCACACCACGACCGTCCTCGCCGCGCTCGAGCGCGTGGAAGGCCTCGTTGATCTCGTCCAGCGGGTAGCGACGCTGCACGATGCTGTCCACGTCGATTCGCCCGGTCACGTACATGTCGACCAGCTTCTGGAACGTCCGATGCGGTGAGGCCGAACCGTAGTACGAGCCAACCATGGTCTTCTGCTTGCGCACCATGTCGACCAGGTCAAACGAGCCCACCGTCTCGGTCGGCGCAAGCCCGACAATCACGCCGGTGCCGCCCTTGCCCAGCGAGTCAAAGACCTGGTTGGCCGTCACATCCGAGCCGAACGTGTCGAAGGCGAAGTCGACGCCGCCGTTGGACAGCTCTCGCACTGCCGCGCCGACATTGACGTTGCGCGCATTCACTGTGTCGGTCGCGCCGAACTTGCGGGCGAACTCCAGCTTGTGCTCGTGGATGTCGACCGCGATGATCTTCGACGCGTTCAGCATCTTGGCGCCCTGGATCGCGTTCAGGCCAACGCCGCCCGCGCCGATCACAGCCACGGTCATGCCCGCTTCGGCTGCCGGCTGATTAATCACCGCGCCCACGCCCGTCGTCACCGAGCAGCCGATCAGCGCGGCCACTTCCATCGGCACTTCGTCGGGCATGACGAAGCAGGCTTGCTGTGCCGTCACGACGTGCTCGCCGAAAACGCCCAGCTTGCCCATCTGAAAGATCTCTCGGCCATTCTGGTCGTGCAGTCGCACCGTGCCGTCGAGCAGCCGAGAGCCGGTCGACTGGTGCAGATCGCACAGCTGCGGCGCGCCCTTGCGGCAAGTCGGACACTGGCCGCACGGAGTCACAAACGACAGAATGCAGCGGTCGCCCGGCTTCAGCTCGGTCACACCAGGCCCGACCGCCTCAATCGTCCCCGCGCCCTCATGCCCCAACACCGACGGCAACGGGAAGGCCGCCGTCCCTTCCATGATGTGGTGGTCCGACGCGCAAATCCCCGCCGCGCCCATCTTCACCAGCACCTCGCCATATTGCGGCTCATCCTGCACCAGGTCCCTGATGATGAGCGGAGTGTTCGGAGCTTCAAGTACGGCAGCGCGCATGGCGGTTCCTCCCGGATATCACGATTGGACCAAGAGTAGCGCAGCGCCAGGCCGAAACAGGTCATTCCAAACTCGATCTCGGCGCGGCCTTCGTCGCCCTCCCGTCTCACATTTCCCGTCCCCGCCCGCGAGCAGGGACCCGTTCCCCTGCAGCCGCCGCAACTGCTGACACAAACATCATCTGGTTGGCCGGAGTTGACGACGTCGACAGCACGGCGCCGAGACCGAGCGGGTCCCGGCGCGGGGGCCGGGACTGGGAGATATGCGAAGAACTTACAAGGACTTCCCAGACGGAATCCGTACCAGGACCATCCACCTCACACCACCCTGATCGGATGCGGCAACGGCTGATTGAACAGGTAGCCCTTTTGGTTGAACGGGACCCGATCCGGTTGGGTATTACCCTGCACGTCCGTGGCGCGCGTCATGACAGTCTGCTCACCGGGAGACGCGTCCCAATCGAAATCGAACAAGGCCCACGAATACCGATCCTGCGGCCGAGCCACCAGCGCCTCACTCCACGTCACACCCCCGTCGTCGCTCCACTCCACGTAAGAAATCTCACCATGCGGCGAGTGAGCAAAGCCGCGCAGATTGTGCCGGCCCGACTTCATCTCAGCCGGCCAGGACAGCGCCAACGCGCTCTTGATCGTCTGTTGAGTAATGACCGTTCCCGCCGCTTCACCCTGCGTTTCGTAGTCGTCGCCAATCAGCACGTAGGACGTTGTGTTGTTCCGAGTCCACAGCTCCTCGGACGAAACCTCAATCCGCCCCAACCACTTGATCTGCGAACTGCCCACCCAGCCCGGCACGATCGCGCGAAGCGGAAAACCGTGGTCCTTCAGCAGCGGTTCACCATTGAGCCCATACGCGAGGATTGTGTCGGGATGCAAGGCCCGTTCAACCGGAAGCACACGACGAAATCCACGTTCCGGCGACGTCCGATCCAGCCCAACCAGCAGCACGCTGCGCGCATCATCGCGAATCCCGGCCAGCGCCAACACGTCCGCCAACGACACGCCCTGCCACTCGCCATTGCTGACCGCGCCGCGACCCCATTGCTCTCCAGGCGCCGCCCGACCCTGCAAAAGGTCAAACATGGCCCGCTGATTACCAGCGCACTCGAGGTACGAGACCAATGAGCGGCCGGGCAGCCGCAGAATGTCGTCATAGCTCAACTCAACAGCCGACTCGACCGCATCACCCTCGACCGTCAGCGACCAATCATCAGCCGACAGGTCCACGCTGCTTGAGTTGTTCCTGACAAAGAACAATTCGGTCGGCGTGAGCCGACCCGGCATCGACTCAAGGCGAGCCTCAAGGCCCGCCCGTCCTTGCCTGAAGAACGGCGCGGGATCCTTGAATACATACTTCATGTCACCCGCCTTCGATTGATCGCTGAAGCCGGTTGGAGCAACGGGAATCTCATCGCCACAGGCCGCAAGCACCGCAGCCGCCCCACCGGCGAGCACCAGCGATAGAAATCGGCGACGGGAGAGTTCTCGCCGGTTCGCCAATCACCAAAGCCGCTCACCTTCTGATTGCCGAATGTGGGACCGCATCTCTCCGACATCCATCCCTTCGGTCAGGCAACCAGAATATGCCGACGAACCCTCTGGATAATTCCGATCCTCGCTTCCCCCCTCTGGAGACCTGCGCATAAACTCATGAATCCCCTCTCCCCCCTTGCGGAGACCTTTGCAAAACTCACAAATCCCCTCTCCCCCCCTTGCGGGGGGAGATGTCACGGAGTGACAGAGGGGGGGTCCGCCGCCAGCGACCAGATAGGCCTTGAGATTGGGAGCCCCCCCTCTGCCTTCGGCATCTCCCCCGCAAGGGGGGCGAAGGGGACTTATTCAAAGGTCCCCGCGAGGGGAGAGAAGGGGATCTACACGCAGGTCTCCCACTGCGGGGGAAGCTGCCGAAAGCCTGCCCCCGGCCTGAACGGGGGGCTGAGGGGGGTCCCACTTGGCCACCGGAAGCAGTTGTCCAGAGGTTCTCTAAGTGTTATCCGCAGCACGAGGCCCTAGCCTGATTCGCGACTCCAGTGCGACGCAGGAGAAGAAGATGACCATGGACCACACCGACTTCAACGCGATCAGCAAAGCCGCCGGCGTCGTGCCGACCAACTCCGACATCCAATTCGTCGGCGACGGCGACCCGATCTACCCGTCTCCCCTGCGTCTTGCCTCAGGTGTCGCCTCAATCCTCGGCAACATCGCCGGCGTCGTCGACGAGATTCGACACCAACAGACCGGTCAGCGCCAGACTGCGCAGATCCACTTGGGACAGGCCGCCGTCGGCATCTCCTCGATGTGGGTGCTCAAGGTCAACGGCCTTAACGCCCTGGAGTCGATGCCCGACTCGCTCGCTCCTGGACAGGGCATCTTCCCGACTCGCGACGGCCGCTATCTCTATCTGCTTAGCGGCTTCCCACACATCGTTGAGCGCACCTTCGAAGTCCTGGGCTGCACGCTCGACGACATCGCTGAACACGTTGCCGCCCGCGACGCCGATGAGCTGGAGGCCAGGCTGATTGACGCGCAACTCCCCGGCGTCGTCGTCAAGACGCCGCAAGAATGGCTCGCCCACCCGCAGGGCAAGCTGCTGGCCGATTCGCCTGCCGTGATCATCGAGCGCATCGGCGACGCGCCGCCGAAGCCGATCCCCGGCGGCGAGCTCCCGCTCAACGGCGTCCGCGTAATCGACAACACCAAGGTGCTCGCCGGTCCGACAATCTCGCGCACGCTCGCCGCGCTCGGAGCCGACGCGCTGCACATCGGCGCGCCCAACGTCGCCGACATGCAGGCCGCCCAGGTCGACACCGGTCACGGCAAGCGCCGCGCCTTCGTCGACCTCGAAACCGCAGAAGGCACAGACGCACTCTGGAACCTGATCGACGACGCCGACATCTTCAGCCAGTCCTACCGGGCCAGGTCGCTCGCACGCCGAGGCCTCAGCCCCGAGGCGCTGGCCAAGCGTCGCCCCGGCATCATCTACATCTCCGAGAACGCCTACGGACAATTCGGTCCCTGGCAAGAAAAGCGAGGCTTCGACGGCAACGTCCAGGCCGCCTCCGGCATCCACCACGTACAGCAGAAGGACCTCACCAGCATGATGGGCGCCGGACCAGCCATCGCCCTCAACGACTACGGCACCGGCTATTGGGGCGCCTACGGAGCCCTCGAAGCCCTGCGCCGCCGAGCCGTCGAAGGTGGAAGCTGGCACGTCAAGGTCGCGCTTGGCCAGACCGCCGCCTGGTTCCTGCGCCTGGGAACCCCACACCAGATCGAAGACGCCGACCCCAACGAGGGCTACCGATTAGCCGACAAATACAGCGAAGAGGTCGACTCCGACTACGGAACCCTCACAAGGCTCAGCTTCCCCATCCAGTTCAGCGACATGACCCCAACGTGGGGTCGGACCGTCAAGCCGGGGTCGCACGATCCGGTGTGGTTGTAATACACCTCTGCGCTACTCACTTGAGTCATCTGGCGCCACTGCCCAAACTTGCTGCAACGGAATCTCAGCACGCAGCTCGGCCGGGAGTTTGCCGTAGTTACGGCACACCGCCTCGATCAAGTCGTTCGCATCCCAGAGCCGCATCCTGAAGAAATCTCGACGAGCCTCGCTTTCGGCCGCACTCGTGTAACCACCCCAGCTAACGAACAGACCTTGTTGGGCACCAAACTGTTCAACAGCTCCCCTCAATTGTTGCACGGCGACAGAACTGGTCCGGCTTTGCTCATGCTTTACTTGGACACACATGAGTGGCTCTTCGAATCCCAATAGGCCGTGCCCAGCAATTACATCAACACCCTGATCAGCGCCTCCCACGAGTGGCCCGATAGTGTAACCTTCCGCCTCTAGCACATATGCTACCAGCCGCTCCATCAACTTATCCGGAAAGCGTTCATGAATCAGTGTTGCAATCTGCAAGTGGGCAACCTCATGTACTAATAGCTCCGATTCCACCTGTTCTTCTCGCTCTGGTAATAGTGGATAACTCAACTGATCACCCTTGCCGATGGTTGCGACGAGGCGATGCACTTGGCCAACAGTCTCTTTATTCCTAATCTGATTGATCGTGCTCCGACTTTGAATGAAATTGATCAGATGGTCCCAATCTGGGGATATTGGTACCTCTGGTAGTACCCACTTAATCGTCCTCGTATGAGGCACACCTTCTCGCTTAGCGTCGTACTGATATCCGCCAGTGATGCGGCCAATCGCCAGGCGACCAATCTGCTTCTTCAATACAACGACGACTAGATCACCAACTTTCATCCTGCGACAGAGCATAGCCAACTTACTGGCGTTACTTCTTTTCTGCCCCTCTCGCATGCCCGGAAACTTCTCTGACACCAATTCCTTGATGTATCGTTCGCTCTTGCCACTGAGGTCCTCCCCTATACCATAGCCAACAAACACAACTCCTTGCTCCAGGGCGACAGTCTCATATATCCCTTTCTGACCCAACACCATCCGCCAGACTGTAGGTAGGGTCGCTCGATCAGCCATGTTCTGCTCCTTACCGCATCGCCACTTCAGGGTCCATCGGACGCGGAATCTGGTACCACGGCTCATCGCAGAACTTCAGGTCCTCCGCAGTCAGCTCGACCTCCGAGTAACCCAGCGAATCCACGATCTGCTCAGCCCTCGACGCCCCCACAATCGCCGACGTGATCCCGCCTTGCGCCAGCACCCAGGCGATAGCCGCATGCGTGATGCTCACCTCGCGCTCGGCGAAGTAGCGCTGCAGCCGAGCGACCTGCTCGAACTGGATCTCGTCCCAGTACCGTGCCCGATATCGCGGGCCGGCGCTGCCAAGCGTGAAGCGGGTGTTCTCCTGCAGATCGGCCGTGTTCCGATACTTGCCGGTCAGGAAGCCGCCGGCCAGCGGGTTGTAGGCGATGATGCCCACGCCCTGGTCGCGGCAGAGCGGCAGCAGATCGGCCTCGATGTCGCGCCAGAGGATGTTATAGCGCGGCTGATCGCAGTCGAACCGAGCAATCCCGGTCTGGTCCGATGCGCCCAGCGCCAGCGCCAATTGCCAGGCCCGATAGTTCGAGGCGCCCACGTAGCGCACTTTGCCCCAGCGGACGAGGTCGTCAAGCGCCTTCATCGTCTCCTCGATCGGCGTGCGAGGGTCGGGACTGTGCAACTGGTAGAGGTCGATGTAGTCGGTCCCCAGACGCCGCAGCGACTCGTCCACCGCCGACAGGATGTGCTGCCGCGACGCCCCACGCTGGTTCGGCGACGGCCCCATCGCGCCGACGCACTTCGTCGCCAGCACAACCTGGTCACGAGGGCGTCCGGCCAACCAGCGGCCAACAATCGACTCGGTCGTGCCCACTTCCTCGGTGCCGATCGGGTAGACATCAGCGGCGTCGATGAAGTTCACCCCACCGTCAAACGCGGCGTCCATGATCCGAAAAGCCTCCTCAGCCTCGGTCTGGAAACCAAACGTCATCGTCCCCAAACAAATCTCCGAAACCCGAAGCCCAGTCCGACCCATTCTGCGATATTTCATTGCCGCTCCTCCAGACCTCCGGCTCAATCGCCGGAGTCGGTTCGTTACTCAGTGGATTCTTGCACGTTGAAGTTGATTGCCGAGAAGGGCTTGGCTGTCCAAGCGGCTCGAACCAGTTCCACGTCCACGGTGAGTAGGGGGCGTTCGGCTGAGATCGATTCGAGCAGCGCGGAATCGGTCAACCCAAGTCGATTGAACTCTTCACGTCCCGCCGCATCGACGCTCGGTACGACCACTTCGATGCTGTGTTCAATCAAGTATTGGAGCGCGTCAAACACGCGCTCTCGCTCGCGACCCCGTCCAATGTTGAGCAGGTTGGAGGTCTCAGTCAGCGTGTTGGGCGTGACGAAAACCCGGTCCGCCTGGTCGAGCATCGCGCGAAGCCGGTCAAAGTCATTCGCGCCAAAGTGCTTGACCCTGCGGTGCCGACCAATGAGCCGGCGATCCGCCATACCAACAACCAAGAGCACAAGCAGGTTGGCGTCGACCACGTAAGACGCTGCCATCGCCTACGCCACCGGGTCGAAGAAGCGATCTGTGATCTCCTTGAGGCTGCCATCGCTGTCGCTCAAGTGAACGACCTTATAGGTCCGATTCTTGATGTGCTCCTCGGAGAAGACTCGAACTCTGGCCGGCACCGACCAGGGACGGAAGAACCCGATCGTCACACGCCATTCATTCTCCTCGTGGTCCAAGCGAACTTCTTCGAGAGCGGCGTCAGTGATCTCTTCGTCGCCGAAAATATCGGCAATGTGCTGCTTCGCCAGTTCAACAGCTTGCTTCACTTCCATGAGGACGCCTCCCCTGTCCCGCTGAGCCTACCCTGTGCAGCGGTCGTTAGCGAAACTGCGAGATCACCGCGTCGTCCAGACGCTGGAAGTACTCCGGATCGTTGTCGCCACGACGACCGAACATGATCTCGTCAATGCCGTACTCAATGAACTCGCCGACACGTTCCGCAATCTGGTCGGCAGTGCCGTTTAACGTACCGGGACCAATACGCTCCTCCCACGCCTTCGCTTCAGACTCATCGTCAGTTAACAGACACGGCATCAACGCGGTAATCTGAATCTCCGATGGATCACGACCGACAGCCTCGCAATGCGCGTGCAGAATATCAACCTTCTCCTTCAGTAATTCCACCGACATCCCACGACCGGCCCAACCATCGAGATTGAGGATGTCGCCGTACATCGCCAGCGTTCTTAACGTACGCTTCGGACCAGTCCCACCAACGAGGATAGGAATCGGATGATCATAGCCTCCTGGCGAGAGTGGAGCGTCATCCAGGGAATAGTACTGACCGTCAAACGTTACTCTGCCACCGTCGCTATGGATGATGCTACGCAGCATCTTGCAAGCTTCTTCGAACCGATCCTGCCGCTCCCTCATGCTGGGAAAGTCCCAACCGTACGCCGCATGCTCGCGACGGAACCACGATGCGCCGATACCCAACGTGAAGCGTCCGTGCGAGATGTGGTCGACCGAGCCGGCGATCTTCGCAACCAGACCCGGATTGCGATACGTATTGCCCAGCACCAGGTGCCCAATCCGCAGCGTCTCGGTGCATGCCCCGACAGCCGCTGCCAGCGAGAATGCCTCGAACGCCTCGCGAGCCTCGGCCTCTTTGCCGCGGTTCGGCGGAACAAAGTGATCGGCGAACCAGATCGAGTCATAGCGTCCGGCGTCCATCGTCTGCGCGACCTCGCGAATCTCGTCCCACGATGTCAGGTATGCCGAAACTTGCGCCCCAAACTGCACGTCGGCCATCGTCTGCTCCTCCGGCGATTGCCCGGTCACTTGCTGAGTCTGGTCAGTCTAATGCCGCCAGTTGGCTCCGCCGCCCGCTGGAACCTCGGTGATACCCTGACAGTTGGCGCCAGCCGGTCGCGGCCCGCCGAAATCGACTGACCAGGAGCTAACAACACCATGCGCGTACTCGTGATGCCCGGACTCACTTTGCCCGAAGTCTCAGAAGCCCAACTCGTTGACATTCGCAAAGCCGCCGGGCCCATAGCCGATGTTGTCGTCGCCAACAACCGCGAGGACGCCCTGGAAATGATCGCCGACGCCGAAATCTTGCTCGGCTACCTCACGCCTGAGCTCTTCGCCGAGGCCAAGGAACTCAAGTGGGTCCACGCCACCGCCTCCGGCGTCGACGGCTACCTGTTCGACGAGTTCAAGAACGCCGACATTCCCCTGACCGGCGAAAAGGGACTCGTCGGACCACACCTGGCCGACCACGCCTTCGCGCTGCTGCTGGCGCTGGCCCGTTCACTCAAGCCCGCGATGCAGCTCAAGGGCGAGGCCTGGGGCGGTCGCGCACCGATGCGCCGCGCCGCCTTTGAGCTCTCCGGCCTGACCATGGGCATCGTCGGATTCGGCGGCACCGGCCGAGCCATCGCCGAGCGAGCCAACGGCTTCGGCATGAACCTGCGCGCCGTCGACGCCCTCGCCGTCCGCGGCACGCCAATCGCGCCGGTCATCGGTAGTATGAAACAGTTCGACACCCTGTTGAAGAAATCCGACGTCGTCGCCGTCTGCACGCCACTGACCGCCGAGACGCACCATATGTTCAACCGCGAGACCATCGCCAAGATGAAGCCGGGCGCGGTCCTGGTGAATGTCACGCGCGGCGAGATCATCGAGCTCGAAGCCCTGATCGAAGCCGTCGAATCGGGCCATCTCCGGGGCGCCGCGCTCGACGTCGTCGAGGGCGAACCACTCCCGCCAGACCACCGTGTCTTCGAGATCGACAACATCGTCATGACCCCACACACCGCCGGCGCATCCCAGCTCCGGGCCGGACGCAACATCGAGCGATTCTGCGAAAACCTGCGCCGCTACCGAGGCAACCGAGAACTGGTCGGCCAAGTCGACAAGCAAGCGGGGTTCTAGTCCCAAAAATCTCCCCCGATGGGGAGATGTCGCGGAGCGACAGAGGGGGCCGCCCGTGGCCTACGATGCAGAACTCGAGGCCGCGCAGGAAGCCGCTCATCGCGCCGGCGAGATTCTACTTCGATACCAGGAGTCGGGCGCGCGCTACGGCTGGAAGCAGAGCAGCGGAGCCTCACGAGGCATCAGCTACGAGGTCGTCTCCGAAGCCGATGTCGAAGTCGACAACGCCCTGCGCGAGACGCTGCTCGGCGCATTTCCGGACGACGGCTGGCTCTCCGAAGAGGGACACGACGACCACCAGCGTCTAACCAAACGCCGCGTCTGGATCATCGACCCGCTCGACGGCACCCGCGAGTTCCTGCAAGGCGTCCCCGAGTACGCCGTCTCCATCGCCCTCGCATACAACGGTCAATCGGTGCTCGGCGTGGTCTTCAACCCCGCCGCCGACGAGATGTACGCCGCGGCGACGGATTCCAACGATGAGCGCTTCGAGCTGGAATCGGTTCAGTCCCTGACCGACAGCTTCATGCTCGTCGGGCGCGGAGAGTGGCACTTCGGAGACCTCCCACCAGTGCCGGACGGCACGAAGGTCATGCCCGTGGGTTCAATCGCCTATCGAATGGCGCTGCTCGCCACCGGCAAGGGCTGCCTCGTCTTCACAGCCGGACGCCGAAGCGAGTGGGACATCGCCGCCGGCGCCGTCTTGCTGGAAGCTGCTGGCGCCAACGTCACCGACATCGACGGCAAGCCGTTCCAGTTCAATCAGGCGGAGCCGTCGGTCAAAGGGTTGATCGCGGCTCGTCCCGAGATCCACAACGAGGCTCGCAGAATGTGGCAACACTCGGGCTGGAGCATCCACTGAGGCGGACGGACCCCCTCAGCCGCTGCGTGGTAGCTCCCCCTGCGAGGAGACCTTTGAAGAACTCGCGTATCCCCTCTCCCCCCCTTGCGGGGGGAGATGTCACGGAGTGACAGAGGGGGGTCCGCCGCCAGCGACTAGATAGGCCTTGAGGTGGGGAGCCCCCCTCTGCCTTCGGCATCTCCCCCGCAAGGGGGGAGAAGGGGACTTAATCAAAGGTCTCTGCGAGGGGGAGCTGTCACGAAAGCCTGCGCCCGGCTTGATCGGGGGCGCCTGAGGGGTTCCCGTTCCCTGCCTCTACTTCGACGTGTACATACCCAGCTCGCTCCGCTGCAAATCGTCGCCGACCAGCTTCAGAATCTTCTCCAGCTGGTCGAAGTCCCATTCACCCACGAACGAGATCGCCAAACCCTCAGCGCCCGCTCGACCCGTCCGCCCAACTCGGTGCACGTAATCCTCAGCCGTCTGTGGCAGGTCGAAGTTGACCACATGTTGCACGTCGGGAATATCGAGGCCGCGCGCTGCGACATCGGTGGCCACGAGGAACTGCAATTCGCCTGAGCGGAACGCGCCCATCACCCGATCTCGCTTGCGCTGATCGCGGTCGCCGTGGATCGCGTCGGCGTTGAGTCCGCGATCCAGCAGCCGGCGCACGAGACGATCCACGGTCACCTTCATGTTGCAGAAGACGAGCGTGCGGCCGGTCAGTTCCGGCAGCAGCTCTTCCACGGCGCGGACCTTGTCGCGATTGGCGACCTCGAAGTAGCGCTGCGTAATTCCCTCTGCGGTGGTGATTTCCGGTGTGATGTTCACATGCTCCGGATCGCGCATGAATTGATGAATCAACGACTTGATCGGCGTCGGAATCGTTGCCGAGAACAGCGCCGTTTGGCGATCGTCGGGACATCGACGCAAGATCCGCCGCATGTCGGGGTAGAAGCCGATGTCCAGCATCCGGTCGGCCTCGTCAAGGACGGCCATACGCACGTTGCCAAGGCGCAGCGTGCGACGTTCCAGATGATCAATGATCCGGCCCGGCGTCCCGACCACGATCTGCGGTCGACGCTCGAGGTTGGCGAAGTCGTCGGTCAGCCGGCGCCCACCCATTAACACGGTCGCTTCCAGGCCCTTCGCACGAGCAAAGAAATCGAGCACCGAGCCAATCTGCTGAGCCAGCTCACGAGTCGGCGTCAGGATGATCGCCTGGCATTCACCCAAATCGGGATCGCAACATTCGACGGCCGGCACTCCAAAAGCCACAGTCTTGCCGGTCCCGGTCTGCGCCTGGCCGACCACGTCGCGGCCATTCATCATCAATGGAATCGCCTCCTCCTGAATTGGCGTCGGGTCCGTGAACTTCAGCGCGGTCAGCGCGGAGAGCATGCGCTCAGAGAGTCCCAGCGCCTGAAACGACTGCGGCCAATCGTCGGGAGATACCTGGTCCAGTTCGTCTAGCGGAGGTAGTTGATAGCCACCCGAGAGCAGCGCCTTCTGGGTTGCGCTCTGCGGTCCAGGCGGTCCGCCGCCAGCTGAGCGACGTTTCCGGTTTCGCCGCCGACTCGGCGGACGAGGACCGTCCCGCATGGCAATCGGAGCCGGCGAACCTGCCGGGGCGCGCTGAGCCGGCTGAACGGGCTGACCAGCTTGGGCCGAGCGCGGCTTGCGCTTCCGCCGCGCTGGCCGGGGACGGTCATCCGCTGGCGCGACGCCATTGGCGGAAGCCCTCGGAGCAGCCGGCTGGGGTGCAGGAGCTGGTGGCGGGGATGGCGCACTAGTCGATGCAGGCGTGTCAGATTTACCTATCAAGCGCCGAATAAAACTCAAACGGTCCACCACAGCTATGCGCGATTCGCGCCGGTTATGTTGTCTACGCAGCTCAGCGTATCAGTACGTCAGTCGGAGTCACGCGGCGACAACGCCACCAAGGGTATCCGCCGCGACGTTTTCTCCTGGTAATCCGCGTAATTCGAGTACATCCCGAGCAACCGCTGCCAGACTGCTTCCCGCTCTTCACCCTCCAACTCCAAAGCCAGCATCGAATCCGAACCGCGCGCCGCCGACCAAATCCGGCACTTCGCCTCCACCCTGAGGTTCTTGCACCACTCCGGATCGTCGGAGTGCCCGCCAAACGACGCCACCACGATCACTCGCGGTCCATCATCGAGATACAGCAGCAACACAGATCGCTCACGGCCCGACTTCCGCCCCATCGTCCAAAGCCGAAGCGTCGGAGGCCCCTGAAGCCGCCCACGCATCAGCGTGAAGATCGGCTGTTGAAATTTAGTCAGAGCCTTGATCAATCGCGGTCCCATGGGCGAAGTCTAGGGCCTGTTCACATATGGCTTCACATGTGGCTTCACACATGGCGTATCTGTGCTGGTCGGGACGCTCATGGCACTGCGCATGGGGGACCCCTCCGCCTTCGGCATCTTGCCCTTGCGAGAGACCGATGGTTACCCCCTAACCACCCCGGCCTCGGAGCGGGGGCCTGCTGCCTGCCCGGCTGACGTTTGCCGTCCAGGCTCGTCGTGCACATCTGGTCGCTGTCGGGCGACCCCCCCTCTGTCACTCCGTGACATCTCCCCCCGCAAGGGGGGGAGAGGGGATCGGCCGGGGAAGCGGGGCGGTGGCGGCTTTTGCTTCGGCTTTGAGTTGGAGGGCGGCCTGTCGGAGTGGGTGGTTGGGGTTGTGTCGGGGGTAGTCGTTGATCCAGTCGCGGGTTGAGTGTTCGAGGAAGGCGCGGATTTCGTCGGGGATGGCGCTGGGCGGGGTGTGTTCGGTCGGGGGCGGGGATTTTTGTTCGTTGATGGCGGATTTGCCGTTGTGGGCTGGGTTTTGGCTGGTTTTGTGTTCGGATTTGTTCGATTTTGTTCGGACGGGAGTGGCTGGTTGGTCGGCTGGTTCGTTGGGCGACCCCCCCTCTGTCACTCCGTGACATCTCCCCCCGCAAGGGGGGGAGAGGGGATCGGGGGTGACCGTGAGGGGTAGGTCGGGGTCGAGTTCGGTTTGGGCGGGGAGTTGGGCGTTTCGTTCGAGTTCGGCCGTTTCCTGTGGGGTGGGCGGGTAGATGCGGTTGGGCGCGGGGTAGCGGTTGCCGTAGCGGTCAACGCTGACGCCGCCCTGGGTGAGTTCGCGGACGCGATCGTCTTCGTCGCGTCGGATTTGGGGGACGGCGGTGAGGAGTAGCCGGAGCTCGCGGAGGGCGGCGAGTCGTCGGTCGTGATGTTCGTCGGCGGGGTCGGCGAGCTGGATGACGTGGGAGACGATTTGGTCGGCGGCGAGTTCCTGGATGAGGTCGGTGCGGAAGAGTTCGAAGTCGCTGAGGTAGCCGGCGACGGTGGAGTGGACGCAGTCCATGCGTTGGGCGATCTGACGGAGGGTGAGTCCCTGCTGCCTGAGTTGGTGGGCGTGGAGGAGTTTGGCGCGTCGGGCGGGGTTGGGGAAGATGGGGAAGGACATGGGCGCTCCAGGGTGCGAGGTGAGGGGGCATGTATGAGAGTACATATGTTCTTGTTAGTTGATTGGGGTTGGGATGTGTCGTGGGCGACTGAGAGTTGGGAGCGGGAGGGAGGGGGCTGGTCCCCGCTCGGGGGCGGGGACGGTTAGGGCTCAGGCGCCAGTTCTGGTAGGTGGGAGTGGAACGGGTCCCCGCTCGTGGGCGGATGTCTCAGAAGTCGTCCGACCTCACATTTCGTCATACCCGCGCTCCGCCGCGGGTATCTCGCTGGGCTCGGCACGACAACCAGGAGCCGGCTATGCGATCGAATCGGCTGCGGTTCCTCGGGAACGAGCGTTGGTGCAGCACGCGGCGAGATTCCCGCGACGGAGCGCGGGAATGACGAATCTTGTACTTCTGAGACACCCTCCGGGGGCGGGGGCGGGAATCTGAGTTATGCATTGGTCTCGGCAAGGGGGGGGTGAACGGCCGTCGCGCAGCACATGCGTACCTGGCGGCGGCAGCCCCCTCCGCGCCTGCGGCGCACCTCCCCCAACGGGGGAGGTCTTGAACCACCGCGAGTTCGCGAGCAGCGAAACACGCCCGAAACATCTGACACATTGCCGAAATGTACGCGCAACCGAAATGACATCTGGGCGCAACTCTTACGAAACCACAACATTGCCGAGCTTCCATACGTTGCCTTCAGACCGGAATTCGGGAAGGGAGGCAATTGTGATACTTGCCCGATTGGTCAGGACACAGCCACTATCGTTTGGGGCTGTCCGCAAACCTGGACTGGGGTTATTCCTCGGTATCCTCACCGGCCTGTTGGCCACCGTTGGCATCGCCTATGGACAAAGCGTTGAAGAAAACGCTGCGGCGCTCGCCGACATCATCCTCGCGGTTGACACCATTTGGTTTGTCATCGCAGGCGTCTTGGTGTTCTTCATGCAGGCTGGCTTCGGATTGCTCGAGGCCGGCTTCGTGCGTGTCAAGAACACCTCCAACATCCTGATGAAGAACGTGCTCGACGCGTCCGTCGGCGCGGTCGTCTGGTGGGCGGTTGGCTTCGGCTTCGCCTTCGGCGGCAGCCAGGGCGGACTCGTCGGCGGCGACTCATTCTTCCCCGCGCTCGGCGGACTGACCGACACCAGCGGCGGCGTCTCCGAGGCAGCCGTCTTCTTCTTCCAGTGGGCCTTCGCCGCGACCGCCGCGACCATCGTCTCCGGCGCCCTGGCCGAGCGAACCAAGTTCAGCGCCTACCTCTTCTACACCGTGTTCGTGACCGGCATCATCTACCCCATCGTGATTCACTGGGGCTGGGGCGGCGGCTGGCTCGGCGAACGTGGCTTCATGGACTACGCAGGCTCGACCCTGGTCCACAGCGTCGGCGCATGGGCCGGACTGATGGGCGCCATCATGGTCGGTCCGCGCATCGGCAAGTACGTCGGTGCGGAAATCCGCGCCATCCCCGGCCACAACATGACCCTCGCCACACTGGGTATGTTCATCCTCTGGTTCGGTTGGTACGGGTTCAACGCCGGCTCCACCCTCGGACTCTCCGGTGGACTCGCGACCGAGGCCGCCTGGATCGCCATCAACACCACGCTCGCAGCCGGTACTGGTGCAGTCGTCGCCATGTCGGTCGCCAAATTCCGCTACGGCAAGGCCGACCTCGGTCTCACCGTCAACGGCGCGCTCGCCGGACTCGTCTCGATTACCGCAGGCTGTGGCTTCGTTGAGCCCTGGGCCGCCATCCTGATCGGCGGCATCGGTGGCGGACTGGTCGTCTTCGCGGTCGAAACGTTCGACAGGATCAAGATCGACGACCCCGTTGGCGCAATCTCCGTCCACGGCGTCTGCGGCGTCTGGGGCACGCTCGCGGTTGGCCTCTTCGCCACCGCCGGCGCAGCCGAAGCCTGGGGCGCTCCCGGACACGGCCTGTTCATGGGCGGCGGCTTCCGCGCCCTGCTCGAGCAGCTGATCGGCGTCCTCTCCATCTTTGCCTGGGTCAGCGTGACCTCCGCCATCCTGTTCCTCGTGATCAAGAAGACCATCGGACTCCGTGTCTCGGAGAACGAAGAACTGGCCGGACTCGACGTGCAAGAGCACGGCATCGGCGCCTACCCCGAGTTCCCGACTGTTGCGCCCGGCGTGGCCGTCGAAATCTCGGCTGGCGAGGAGAGTCCAGCTCCGGCTGGCAGCCCATCAGGCGGTGGCGGAGGCAGCGGAGGCGACTAGCCAAATCGCTACCTTCGTGGCAGGCGGCGGTGGCCGACAGCACAGACCACCGCCGCACACCACACCGCTCCAGTTCCAGTTCCAGTAGGAAGGAACACGATCATGAAAATGGTGATCGCCATCATCCGCCCGGAACGACTCGCCGTCGTTCGCACGGCGCTCGAGGAAATCGGGATCGTCTCGATGACCATCTCCGAAGTCCGCGGACGCGGCGCTCAGAAGGGTATCGTCCAGGAGTTCCGAGGACAGAAGGTGCAGGTCGACTACCTGCCCAAGATCAAGGTCGAAATCGTGATCAATACCACGCCGCTTGACGACGTGATTGAGGCGATTGTCGAGAACGCGGCATCCGGCAACATCGGCGACGGCAAGATCTTCGTCCTCAATGTCGAAGACGCCGTTCGAGTGCGCACCCGTGAACGGGGCCCGGCCGCCGTCTAGCGACCGACGGCCGATCCCCCCTCGCGGGGACCGGTTGGGGCGGGGGCAGCTCCACGGAGCAGCCCCCGCTTCATTCGTTTAACTCCGCATCGAATACGACCATCCCGTCCCCGTCCCAGAGCGGGGACCCGTTCCTTTGCTTTCCCCTTTCCCAATGCTCCCCCTTGCAGGGGGAGCTGCCGAGGCTGAGGGGGTCCCCTCCCCCTGGCACCCCATGTCACGCTGCCCGACCCCCTCAGGCGCTCCGCGCCAGCTCCCCCTTGCAGAGACCGATGCGTAACTCCCCTTCTCCCCCCTTGCGGGGGAGATGCCGAAGGCAGAGGGGGGTCTCCCAATCTCATCACCTATCTGGTCGCGGGCGGCGGACCCCCCCTCTGTCACTCCGTGACATCTCCCCCCGCAAGGGGGGGGGAGGGGATCCGAGAGTTTTGCATTGGTCTCTTGCAGGGGGAGCATTGGAATCGGCGAAGCCACTGAATGAAGACACCGCAGGCGCCGCGGCCACTACCCTGACCTCCCCATGACCCTCACGATCGAGCTCCTCCCCGACCCCGCCGCCAACGACCTTCGCCTGACCCAACTCGCCGCCGAACGTCCCTCGCCGCTCACGCGCCTCAACATCCTCCACGGCTCCGCCCTGCAGCGACTCTCCACACAGCGCATGCTCGCCGAGGCCAACGGCGGCGCGCTCGCCGGCGTCTACGGATTCACCCCGGTCGACCTGGCGCAGGCCACCTCAGGATTCGGCGATGCTCCGGCTCGACAATCCTGGCCTGCGGGCGCCGACCTCACTACATTGCGCCGCGTCCTCCACGATGTCGAGATGGCAACACTCGATCCCCAAGCCCCGGGAGTCGCGGCGGCACTCCTCCGAACCCTCACCGACCTTAGGGAAGCGGCGCTCACGCCCGAGGTCCTGCCGGACGGCGACCTCGAAATCGTGTTCACCGCCTGGCGAGAGGCGACCGCCACCGCAGCCGACCGCACCTCTCGCTACGAGGACGCCATTAGTCCGGCAACACCCGATACCGCCTTCCGTGAAGCGCTCGGCGGCGCTCCGCTGATCGTTTCAGGTCTCTATGACTTCACGCGAATCCAGCGACTCCTGCTCAAGCGCCTGGCCGCCGCGACAGACGTACGAATGCTGCTGGTTGCGCCGTCCGACGATCCAGCGTCTCCACCCCAGCACACCTTGACCGTACTTCGACGAGACCTGAACGCCCGCGTGATTCGGCCCGATATCCCAAAGGCCAGCCTCGCACCCGATCACTACTTCAGCGTCGGCGATCCAACCGCCGAAACCGACGAGATCGCCTCACGCATCCTGGCGCTCGCCGGCGACGGCGTCGCCTTCGACCGGATCGCAATCCTGCATCAGCAGGGAGCGCCCACCGACGATCGCATCTGCGCCGCACTTGAGCGGGCCGACATCCCGAGCTGGAGAATCGGGGGACGCCAACTGGCGCGCACACCGATTGGGCACGCAACACAGCGGCTGGCGCGTGTGCTGCTCAGCCCAGCCACCGTCGAGCGATCCGAGCTGCTCAACTGGCTCTCGCATCGAGTCTTGCGCGAACGGCTGCTCGATCACCATCGACATCCGGCACAGTGGGAGCGCGCCTCAATCGACGCCGGCCTGACCCGAAACCTCTTCGTCATGGAAGAGCGATTGGACCGCTGGCGCGAAACAAACCAGAGCGGCGGCGCAGAGGACCTCGTCGCCGTCGTTCACAACCTCAGCGAGCGCAGCCGAGAGCTAGGTGAGACCGATTCGTGGGCCAGCGCTGCGGATGCCCTGCTCAACGCCTTCGACCTCTACCTCGACGACGAACGAGCCGACCAATCACTCCGACTCGCCGCTCGCGATGTCTTCGACCAACTGCGCAACCACGACGCGCTCGGCTCAACCTGGTCGGCTCAGGATGGGCTCACGGCGCTGGGCAGGTCCTTCGGCTCGCGAGTCGTCCGAGACCCGCGTCGCCTCATCGGCGGCGTCAACGTCGGCGCAGCGACCGGCCCCGCTCGCGGCATCCGTTATGACGCCATCTTCACCGCCGGAGTCGCCGAGCGCATCTTCCCGGCCGTCGGCAGACAGGACCCGCTGCTCCCCGACGCCGAGCGAGCCGCCATCAATCAGCGGGTACCGGACGCGCTCGCCCTGCAGCGAGATCGAGGAGACAGCGACCGTCACGCCTGGGAGCTACTGCGGCGCGCTGCCCAACAACAATTCACCGCAAGCTGGAGCCGGCGCAGCAGCGCCGTCGGAGGACCTGCACGGCCGTCCTCGCTCATCCTCGAGACTGCTGCCGAGGGCATTGGCGCCCCAAACGAAGCGCAGACCGAGTCCGCGCTCAGCGACATCGGACGCATCCAACGCATCGATTCCGCTGTCGTCACGACGCTGCCAAGCGCCGCCGACATCGAAGAACACGACTGGACCGCCGCGATCGCAGCCCCCGACGAGCAGTCCTTCGATCTCGCCCTCCTGTCATCGCCGAACGCCGACACACGCAGCGCGCTGCCGGAACTCTGGCCGCCAGCGGAAGCCGCCGAACACGCCCGACTCCAACGCAACGCCCCTAGCTTCACCGAATTCGACGGCGTGCTCGATTCCACCAGGATCGGAGAAGACTGGAATCCGCTAGGTCGAACGTGGTCCGCCTCCGCAATTGAGACCTTCGTCACCTGCCCATACCGCTTCTACCTGAGACACATCGTCGGAGCCAGGGCCGAGCCAGACGCCGCCCGCCCCGATCAACCGCGACGAGACATCCTGAGCCGTCTGATCCGCAGAATGCTGTCGACCTGGGCCGAAGACTTTGTACACAGCAAAGAAGATCGAACCTGGCTCGAATATGCGAGCAACGAGACACACTTCAACACCATCGCGCAACAAATGTTGGACCCTGCAGCAGAGTCCGGCGCTCTCGGACCTCCGGCATCCATCCCGGCACTGCGACAAGAACTGACGCAGGACCTCGATCGTGCCCGCCGACGAGAGGCCTCCGACGCCCGCGACGGCTGGCGACCGCTGGAGATCAACGCCGCCTTCGAAGACGCGCCGATCCGCGTGACCGGCGGCAGAAGTATCCGATTCCGCGGCCTGATCGACCGTATCGACCAGCACACCGACGGACGCCAACGCGCCGTCTCCTGGTTCACGGGTCAAACGCTTCCCGATGTGCGCGGATTCGTCAACGGCTCATCCTTTCTCGCGATCGCCAATCTGACCGCCCTGACTCAGCGCGGAGTCCCAATCCGGCAAGCAGAGGTCGAGCTGCGCTCGGTCACCAGGCGAGGCGCATTCGAGTCGCAGACCCTGCGTGGAGAATCGCTGACCACGCGCGGCGGTCGCTCAGCCCTCAGCGACGGCGAGCGACTACGCGACACCCTCGCCGAAATCGCAGATCAGCTCGAATCGGCCAGCTTCATCCCCTACCCGGGCAACCCGCCACGCAACCGGCCAAACTGCCGGCAATGTCCCTACGAATCGGCCTGCACCGCCGACATCGCAGAGCGATATCAAAAGAAGTCGCGACAGGACCAGGAAGCTATCCGACCAATGGAAATCCTACGGCGACAACGCCCATGACCGCCTCTACGAACGGAAACTCACAGATCGGAGTTCCCCGTCCCCGCCTCCGGAGGGTGGCTCAAGACCACAACATTCGTCATTCCCGCGCCCCGTCGCGGGAATCTCGCCGAGTGCTGCACCGACGTACGAACCTGGCGAACCTCGTCTGTTTCAATCCCTCAGCCGACTTCTGGCTTTCGCGCCGAGCGCAGCGAGATACCCGCGGCGGAGCGCGGGTATGACGGAGGTGGACATCAGGCGACTTCTGAGACACTCTCTCCGAGCGGAGACCCGTGCCTCCGGCTTCACCGATGTCGACGGGAGACTTCGAGAGCACTGGACGCAATTGCCGAGCGGGTCCCCGATTGAATTGGGGACTGGATCACTCACCAAATGACCGACTCACCATCACCACCCGCCGACCACGCTGTCCGCGAACGCATCATCAACGAGCTCGATACCTCGTTCTTCCTCGAGGCCGGCGCAGGTTCGGGCAAGACGTCTGTGATCGTCGCCCGCGTCGTCAATCTCGTCCGCAACGGCCGCTCGCTCGACGAGATCGTGGCCATCACGTTCACCGAGAAAGCCGCCGGCGAGCTGCGTGAGCGCATCCGCGCCGAGCTGTCAGCGGCCGGCCTGCACGAAGCCCTGCGCGACGTCGACGCTGCTCAGATCCAGACGATCCACGCCTTCGCCGCAAACATCCTGCGGGAACGATCGCTCGACGCCGGCCTCGACCCCGACTTCAACGTCCTCGACCAACTCCAGGCCGATCTCCGCTTCGCGCAGTCCTGGCGCTCGTGGCTCTGGAGCAACGCCGCTCCCCAGCAAACCCTGCAGCGTGCGCTCGACCTGGGACTGCAACTGCGCGACCTCCAGCTCGCCGCAGAGCAACTCGCCCGCAACCGCGATCTCACGGGCGCCCGCTCCGACGTGCAGCCGTCGGAGGAAGTCCCCAAGGACCAACGCGAGCGCGATATCGCTCTCAGCGACCTGACCGACGCCCTGCGCGAGTTCATCGAACAGGACGCCAACCAGCGTCGATCCGACGGCGTGCTCAGCTACGACGACCTCCTGCTGGAGGCGCGCGATCTGCTCGTCCGCTCGAAGGCAGCGCGCGTGGACCTGCGCAGCAGATATCGAACCATCCTGGTTGACGAGTTTCAGGACACCGACCCGCTGCAAGCGCAGATCGCGCTGCTGCTCGCCGCCGATCCAGACACTGACGACTGGACAAAGGCCACTCCTGGACCCGGACGACTGGTCCTGGCCGGCGACCCCAAGCAGTCGATCTACCGCTTTCGCCGCGCCGACATCGACATCTACGAGCAGGTGCGGGACATCTTTCGTGCAGCGTCGGACACCTCGGACATCGCCAGCCTGACCGTCAACTTCCGCGCCCGACCGCAACTCTGCGACTGGCAAAACACGGTGCTGCCGGGCGTGATCAAGCCTGATCAGGACTATCCCCGCGCCCAGGCCCGCTGGGAAGCGACCGTGCCGTATCGCCAGGACCGGGGAGCAGCCGTCGCCGTGATTCCCTCGAACAGGAGATTCGACCGCGCTCCCGTGGCTCGCGGCGCAGAAGCCAAGCTGATCGCCAACTTGATCACGCACATGCAACAGCCCGATGCCTCCCTGGGGCATCTGCCTTCGCCGGAGGGGTTGCGACCGCCGCAATTCCGCGACGTCGCCGTGCTCGTCCGGACCAGGACCAGCGCCGACCTCTATACGTCGGCGCTCGATCGGGCAGGCATTCCCTATCACTTCGACAGCGGCCAGGGCTTCTACCAGAAGCCAGAAATCCGAGCCGTCGCCCACCTGTTGCAGGCGCTGGACGATCCCACCGACGAAGTCGCCGCACTCGCAACGCTCAAATCGCCGCTCGTCGCCGCCTCCGACACCGAGCTCCTTGAGCTGCGCTCGAAGCTCGGAACCCAACCGATGCGGTTGAACGCCCTTGCCCTGCCCGACGCCTACGAGGGACGTCTTCGGGAACCGATCCGGTCCCTCGGCGAGCTTCGCGAGCGATCTGAACCGCTTCAGTCTTCCCGAGCTGATTGACCACGTCATTCGCGCCTCCGGCCTGTTGCTTGCGCAGGCTGTCGGAGTCCAATCCGGCCGGATGCGCCAGCGTCAGGCCAACCTGCGGATGCTCGTGCAGCGCGCGGCGCATTTCGCCGACAACAACGACGACAGCCTGCGACCCTTTGTGCGTTGGCTCTCGCAGCGTGGAGTCCGCAACTTGCCCGAGTCCGAATCGCCCACAACCGAGGCCGACGACGACGCCGTCCGCTTCCTCACTATCCACCAGGCCAAGGGGCTCGAGTTCCCAATCGTGATCGTGCCCAAGCTGCAGGACCAGCCGGCCTCGGGCAACCAGTTCATCGTCGACCGACCGAACCAGCGCCTCGAGTTCAAGCTCGGCGACGACCGCTCCTCCTTCCGCACTCCGGGCTACGCCGTCGCAGAACGCCGAGATCGCGCATACGCCGACGCAGAAGCGCGGCGCATGCTCTACGTCGCTGCAACCCGAGCCCGCGATTGGCTCATCCTGCCGTCATTCCCGGCCGACAGCATCTCGCGCCGAGACTCGTTTCACACCTACCTCGACGACGCCGTCCCGCACTGGCTGATCCGCGACGCCGATCCCAACACGCTCGTCCTCACACCGCAAACGTTCGACGCGGCGCCCACACCGACGCCAACCCTTCACACGCCTCCGCACCAGGACTTGCGTCCGCAGTGGCAAGAACGACATCAAGACGCTGTCAAGGGAGGCACGCGAACCATCGAGACCGTAACGCCATCAAGTCTCAACCCCCACGTGCCCGACGAGAGCGCAGATGTCGGAGTCGACCACAGCGAACACGACGACGCGTCAATCAATCCGCTCGACTTCGGCAAGGCCGTCCACGAGGCCCTCGAAGCCGCAGACTTCAACAACCTCGAAGTCACGCGCCACCGTACAGTACGAATCTGCCACAAGCTTCACGTTCCACCAGAACAAGTCATCGAACACATCGAACGAGCGATCGCGTCGGAGATCATACAACGCGCCTCCAGGTCAGAGTCAGTACATCGAGAGCTTCCACTGGCCACGATCAAGACTCACGAAGACAAGACCGTCATCACGGAGGGCGTCGCCGATCTCGTGTTCAGCGAAGGAGGGCATTGGGTACTAGTCGACTACAAGTCCGACGAAGACATCCCGCCCGAACGTCTCAACACGTACAACCAACAGATACAACACTATGTAGCAATGCTATCGGCGGCCGGAGCAGAGGTCGCAGAAGCGTACATCCTGCAAACGAACACCGGGAAAGCTGTCCCAGTGCCCCTCGCCAATCCTCGCTTCCCCCCGTTGCGGGGGAAGCTGTCACGAAGTGACTGAAGGGGGGTCCCCGCAGCGCCGAACGCACCTCGTCGCGCGGGGAGCCCCCCCTCAGCCTTCGGCAGCTCCCCCCGCAAGGGGGGGAGCGGGGACATGGTCAGCGGCAGCTCCCCCCGCAAGGGGGGGAGCGGGAAAATGGGTCAGCGGCAGATCTCGTGTGAACAGGCCCTAGCCCGACCAGCCGGTATCGTCAGTCCGTACGACAAGGAAACCTGAAATTCGCCGTAGGAGTCCCGTATGGTCGCCAATCCGTCCACCCCGCAGCAGGTCCGCGAAGACCTCCTTCTCCGACGCCAGAAGATCGTCTCGGAAATGGGTTCGCCCGACCGCATCGCCCGCCAACACGCTCGCGGGCGCCTGACCATCCGCCAGCGCCTCGACAAACTCTTCGACCCGGGCAGCTTCCGCGAGATCGGCACTTTTGCGGTGTCCGAAGTCCCCGCGGTCCGCGATCGCACGCCGGGTGACGGCAAGATCGGCGGCTGGGGCACGATCGACGGCCGGCCAGCCACAGGCGCCGGCGACGATGTCACGGTGCTGCATGGCTCCTCATCGGTGGTCGGCGGCAAGCGACAGAAGCGCATCTACGAGCAGGCGCTCGAGCAGGGCGTGCCTTACGTCTACTTCGGCGAGACCGGCGGCGCCCGCCTGCCTGATTCGCTCGGCTCCGAGGGCTTCAGCAAGATTTCGCCCAGCCTCGAAACCGCCCGCCGACGCCGTCGCATCCCCCTCGCCACAGCAATCGTCGGAGAATCATTCGGCGGCTCCAGCTTCCACAGCGCCTTCTCCGACTTCACCACCCAGGTACGCGGCTCGGCGCTCAACGTGTCGTCACCGAGGGTGATCGAAATCGCCACCGGCGAACTGATCTCGCTGCAGGAGCTCGGCGGCGTCGACGTCCACCTCGACCGCACCGGACAGATCGACCAGTCGGCGGAGACCGAAGAGGAAGCGATCGAGCAGATCAAGTCTTTCCTCTCATACCTCCCGTCAAACTGCTGGGAAGCCCCGCCGTTCCGCGACGGCTACGACCACGCAGAGCACGACCCGCAAATCGCCGATCTCGTCCCGACGCGCCGTCAGCGCGCATATGACATGCACCGTGTACTCGAGCGCATCGTCGACGACGGCGAGATGCTGGAACTCAAGCCACGATTCGGTCGCTCGCTGATCACCTCTCTGGCCCGAATCGGCGGTCAGACCGTGGGCATCCTCGCCAGTAATCCAATGTTCAACGCCGGCGCGCTCGACCCCAACACGTGCGACAAGGCCACGCAGTTCGTCTGCATGTGCGAGGCCTTCAACATCCCCACGATCTGGCTGCAAGACGTGCCCGGATTCATCGTCGGCTCGCAGCCCGAGCACGCCCGACTCCTGCACAAGGCGATCATGTTCCTCGAGGCGCTGTCGCTGATGACCGTGCCACGCATGACCGTCGTCATGCGCAAGGCCTTCGGGCTCGCCTATTTCTCGCTCTCCGGCAACAGCATGGACAACTCGCTGATCACTGCCTGGCCCGGCGCCGAAATCTCCTTCATGGACCCCGGCGTCGGCGTCAACGTCGTCCACGCCCGAGACATCGCCAACGCCGCCGACCCCGACGCCGAGCGACAACGACTGGTCGACGAGTGGACCCTCGGTCACGAGCCCTGGGGCGCCGCCGGCCTGATGAACCTCGACGAGGTCATCGACCCCGCCGACACCCGTCGCTGGCTGCTCGAATCCCTCCAGCGCTACCCCGTCTCCATCCCCCGTCGAGGAGAAGTCAAAGAACTCGCCACCTGGCCGACATGTGTGTGATCTCAGTAGGCTGAAGGTATCGGAGGTGGCAATGACCGACATCGTGGACCGCATACCGGCCGAGATCGAGCCCGTTGACCCTTCCGATCCCGAATACGAAGTGCTTAAGGCCATTTCGGTTGCGGGGAAGCGCAATCTGGATTTCTACCTGGAACACGAGAAAGATCTCAACGAACAATTTCCGGGACCGTGCACCATTCTGATATTCAACGGAAGTGAAGCGACAGGCTGCGTTAGCTTCGATGAGATGATGGAACTCCTGGACACGCTGGACGATGTCGAACGCTCCGCCGCACTGCAGTTCGAGCAGCCGGAAACCGGAGCCGTGTGGGTTCTGTGAGCAGGCAGTTTCCCGGCTTCTTCCGTGACTTTGGCGTTACCTCTCACTCTCAACTCGTCGTTACGGCGCGGCCGCGAGTCGATGTCATCGTGTCTTTCGGCCGAGGCCGACTGCAACTGCCCTTCCTGATAGACACGGGGGCGGATTTCACAGTCCTACAGCCCGACCACGCTGCACGGCTTCTTAGAGACAGTGGCCAATCCGTCCCAGAGGCGAGACGCGCCGATTATCTGACCATCAATGGAATCGGTTCGAGCTCCGAGCGAACCATCGTGCGACGAGTCGGGCTGTTCTTTTCTGATGAGGATGGCGAGGGCTACTGGTTTTCCCAGTCAATCCTGTTTGCTGACGCAGCTTCAGGGCGGCCATGGCGTGTTCCTTCAATCCTCGGTCGAGACGTGCTTCGACGCTTCGACCTCAACCTGTCCTACGACCCACCATCCGTCACCCTGACCCTCAACAAGTAGACCGCCGAGCCGTCATCCAACGCACCATCGCCTCCGACGGCTTCGCGTCCTTATGCCCAGTCTCAAGCTTGTTGCGTACCTCACGCAGCACCCTCGGCGCCAACCGATCCTCACGCTCATCGATGTAGACAACCACCGCCTCCAGATCGCGCAGACCCAACTCCCGCAGCGCCCAGCTCAACGCCTTGATCCGCAAGGGTTGAGGCAACTCTTCCAGATCAAACAGGATCACGCTGACGTCCGGATGGGCCATCGTCCTACGCCTGAGCCGCGCTCCGACCCGCGATCCGACCGAACACACTTCCGGCCATCAGCCCAGAGCCACCCGCATAGTTGTTGTAGAACAGCCCACCGACCAATTCGCCGGCGGCGTACAACCCCGACATCGGCCGCTCTTCCGAATCCAACACCTGACCGCTGCGTGGATCGATCTTGAGTCCGCCAAACGTGAACGTGATCCCGCAGGTCACCGCGTATCCCTGGTACGGCGGCGAATCGAACGGCAGCGCCCAATTCGACTTGGGCGGGCGAATGCCGGTCGTGCCGACGCCGTCGAGCTCTGACGGATTGAACTGCTCGGCGCCGTTCTCAGGACAGGACTCGTTGTACGCATCGATCGTGTGCTCAAGCCCCTCGGGATCGACGCCCAATGCGTCAGCCAAATCGCGGATCGTATCCGCCTGCGCCATCGTGACCTGTCGCACGTGGTACTCGTCACGCAACAGATGCGCGGTGCGCTGATCGAACAGTTGGAACGCCGCACGCTCCGGCTGAGCCAGAATCGCGCGACCGTATCGCGCGTACGTGTAATTGCGCAGGTCGGCGCCTTCATCGACGAAACGTTGACCGTCGATGTTGACGACCAATCCATACGGATACGAGTGCTTCTGATAGAGGTCGGCCACAATCCGATTGCCCGTCGGCGGAGCATTGAGGTCCCACGCGACCGCATGCGCACCCGACCAGTTGCCGAACGGCTGCGCTCCGGCATCAATCGCCGCTCGGATCGCATCGCCCGTATTGAACCGCGTCCCGCGCACCTTGGCCATATCCCAGCCCGGACCGAGATAGCGCGTCCGCATCTCAGTGTTGGCTTCAAAGCCACCCGCCGCCAACACCACCGCGTCCGCCTCGACTTCCTCAACGGTGTCATCCGTCCACAGCTCAACGCCCGCAATCCGGCGACCGTCGCGCAGCAGATTCACGACCTTGCAGCCGTAACGCACATTGACGCCGGCCCGCTTTGCCGCATCAAACTCCTGGTCCGACAGGCCCTTGCCTGCTCCCACCGCCTCGACAGTGAGCCCGCCGTAGAAGACGAGCTTGCCGTCGACCTCATTCGCTTGCCGACCCGTCATCAAGGCGAATCGCACGCCTTGATCGCGCAGCCATTCCATCGTCGGCTCGGCCTCGCGGACGAGCGCCGAGGCCATACCGTCGTCGATCAATCCATCCGTCACACGCGCCAGGTCCGAGCGAAACTTCGCCGTCGGATAGGTCCCCACATCAACCCGTTCAATCTCAGCCTCGCTCAGGTCCGGAATGATTAGCAGGATGTCGTCGATGCCGTTGTAGGGGAAGCGAAAGCCGCCGCCGGTGAAGTATGTATTGCCTCCGCGCTCGCCCTCCGGCGCCTTCTCCAACACCGTCACATCCGCCCCGGACTCCCGCGCCGACAACGCTGCGCACAACGCCGCGTTCCCTGCCCCCACGACAATGACATGGGTCACTTTGACTCCTTCTCTACCTGGCTCGTTCCCACTGGTTGCTGCTCTCGGAGGCCGTTGAGCCCGTTGTCTCTGTGCAGTCCATTCTCTCTATGCGACACCGACTTCTGTCCGCGGAACAACGGCACCATCAAGGAAATCTCGAGTTCGATCGCCGCACGCACAACCTGCACACCCTCCGCAGCCTTCACCGCCACCTTGCGCACGCCGCGCTGGCCGCCGACCATTGAGAACAGGATCGCCGGCGCGGTGGTGAACGCGGCGACCAACAGCGCTGTTCGGAAGCCATCAACGACCAGTTCAGGAGCGCCAACCGTCTCTCCGACCGGTCCAGCGACCGAGACGAAGATCGCAACCCACACCGCCGCGCCGATCGCGTTGCCGATCGTTCGAGCCGTCGTCTGCGCGGCCGACGCCGTTCCCAGGCGCTGGGGTGGCACAGCCGACATGATGACCGACGTATTGGGCGAGCTGAACGTGGACGTGCCGATGCCCAGGAGCAACATTCTGAGGGCGAAGTCAACCGGCGAGGTATCAATCGTCGTTCGCGAGAGCAGGAAGAGCGATATGCAGACCATGATCATCCCGGCCGTGGTCAGCGGCCGCGAACCAAAACGGTCCGACAGGCGACCCGAGACCGGCGCCCACAACATCATCATCATCGGCATCGGCAGCATGACGGCGGCAACCTCGATTGGTGAGAAGCCTCGACCCGATTGCCACAACCAGGGCGTGAGATACAGGGACGCACTCATCCCCATAAACTGCAAAATCGCTGCCGATATGCCGAAACTGAACCCCCGTCCCTTGAACAATCCCAGGTCAACAATGGGCGAGGAGGCTCGGCGCTCGACGACGATGAATCCGACCAGGAACGATGCGCTCAGGGCAAACATCGTGACCATGAGCGGCGACGTCCAACCAAGACTTCCGCCACGGTTGATCCCGAATGTCAGAAAGCCCAGCATCCCAAAGAGCAAGAGCGCGCCGGGAATGTCGAGGCCCTTGGGCCGGTTATCGGGCGAGCCGTCAACCAGCAAACGCCAGGCGAGGAATGTGCCAACCACGCTGAACGGTACGCGCGTCCAGAAGATGGCGCGCCAGTCGATCAGATCGAGCAAGACGCCGCCGAGCGCCGGTCCGGCCATTGCGCCGGCGCCGACCGTCGAGACCATCAGTCCCAGCCCGGTCCCCCGCTTCGAGGCTGGAAACGCCGCGGTGATGATTGCCGCGCCGTTCGCCATCGTCATTGCGGAACCGACCGCCTGCAGGATCCGAGTGCTGATCAGTTCTTCCAGCGAACCGGCAAGCGCGGACAACCCCGTGGCAACTGTGAGTACCACAAAGCCGACCACATACAGCCTCTTGCGGCCGTAGATGTCGCCGATCCGACCCATCGTCAAGGACAGGCCGGTGCTGACGACGATGAACGAGAGCGCCACCCAGACCACGTCGTCCGCCGGCCGGCCGAACTCGTTGCTCAGCGTCGGCAGGGCGATGTTCGTGATCGAGTTGTCGACCACGCCGAGGAACGTGCCCACGCAGACAACGATCGCCGCCACCCAGTAGTACGGGATCGGACCCAGCGAGGGCCCGGTGACGAGCGGTCGGTCGTCATCCGCCTGCTGGCCGCCGACGCGACTTCTCCGCTCCCCCCGTTGGGGGGAGCTGCCGAAGGCTGAGGGGGGGTCCCCATTCCTCTGCGACATTGCCGCCTCTTCAGAGGCCCGTCCGGAATCGGACCAGACGCGCCGCAGATGTCAGTTTAGATGGTCAGTTCGGATAGACGAACTAACAGCGCTGCGCTTCAGATCACCCCTCACGACCACCTCTTCGTTCCGTCACTCCACTTCCCCTTCCGTCATTCCCACTCCCTTTCCGTCATTCCCGCGGAGGCGGGAACCACGAAGCACCCAACCGCGCAAGCAGCTCAAACTGTTGCCGTCCCCCGATCGTCCCGTGCGGGCGGTCCGAGCGACGGCGTCGGTATTCATTTCATCCAACCGGCCGAGGATCGTGGTTCCCGCCTCCGCGGGAATGACGGCGGGGATTGGGAGTGACAGATATTCAGTGATCCAGCGCTCTAGACTCAGCCCATGACCACAAAGACACACATACTTTCCGACGAACTCTCCGCCATCGACTGGTGCTACGAACAGGGTTGGACCGACGGACTGCCCGTCGTCCCTCCGGCGCGCGAGCGGGTCGAGCGATTCCTGATGGCCGCCGGCCGTCCGCCTGAGGAAATCGTCGCCCGGCATCCCGCTACCGGACGCGAGTGCAGCGTGCAATCGGCGGCGGTCAACGCCGTCATGTCAGGCTGCTTGCCGCAGTACTTTCCCACCGTGCTGGCCGCGCTCGAAGGTCTCAATGAAGACGCCTACAACTTCCACGGCTCGACCGCCAGCACCGGCGGATCCGCTCCCGTGGTTATCATCTCCGGCGACATCCGCGATGAAATCGGGATGAACGCCAGCGTCAACGTGTTCGGTCCAGGTAACCGCGCCAACGCCACCATCGGTCGCGCGATCCGCCTGGTGATCATGAACATCTTCCAGATGATCCCCGGCATCTCCGATCGCTCAACCACGGCTGGCCCGGCAAGTACGGCTGCTGCATCGCCGAGAACATCCTCAATAGCCCCTGGGAACCGCTGCATGAATCGCTCGGCTTCCCGCCCGAGGTTTCGACCGCCACGGTCTTTGCCGGGTCCGGTTTCTACAACATCGAGAATCACTACACCAGCGACCCCGAGCTGCTGCTCGACACCTTCGCCGACTCCATGGCATCGCTGGGCGCCCTCACGGACGGCCAATCGCTCGTCGTGATGTCGCCCGAGCACGCGCAGATCGCCGCGTCGGGCGGGATGACCAAGCAGGACGTGCAGGAGTACCTCCTCGAGCACGCCGCCCGCTCCCCCGAGGATCTGCTGAGCACGGGCAAATGGCCGTCAGGTCAGCCGCAGGACGGACTCGCCGAGGGCGACCGCGGCAACGGCCTGTTCCATCGCGGACGCAGTCCTGACGACATCCTGCTCGTCGTCGCCGGCGGCGAAGCGGGTGGACACTCCGCTTTCCTGCCCTCCTGGAGCCGTGGGCGTAACTCGATTTATCAAACCAAAGCAATCGGCGTCTGCCTGGACTGCTAACGCAGACCGCAGCGCGTAAGACGGAGCACATCATGGCGCTAGAACTTTTCGACCCAACCGGCGAGCCCGCGCCGACCGGCTTTTGCTCGGCGCCGAGGCTATCCTCGCTCGACGGCCTGCGCATCGGCCTCTTTTCCAACGGCAAGGTCAACGCCGACAAGCTCCTGCGCTACACCGCCGAGGTGTTCGAGAAGCAGGAGCGCTGCAACATCGTGATCGATTCCGGCAAGCGCAACGCCAGCCGGATCGCCGAGCCGCAGGTGCTGGAGCGGATCGCCATCGATGTCGATTTCCTGATCACGGCGGTGGGTGATTGAGGCTCCTGCTCAACGTGCAGTGTGCACGACGGCATCTCCTTCGAGCAGTACGGAAAGCCGGGCCTGGTTCTCTGTACGCACCCATTCGACCCCACCGGCCGAATGATCGCCAAGACGCTCGGCATGCCTGACTTCAAGTACGCGCTGGTCGACCACCCAATCGGCAGCGCCGGAATCGAAGGCCTGCAAATGAGGGCGCTAGAAGCCTACGAGCAAGGCCGCCGAATCCTCCTCGGCGCGTAGTCCTCAGAGCTCCTCTTGAGGGAGCTGGCGTGAAGCCTAGTCCCAAGAGCTCCCCCTTTGGGGGAGCTGGCGCGAAGCGCCTGAGGGGGCCGCGCACGTGCTGGGAGCCGGGAGCCCCCTCAGTGCCTGCGGGACAGCTCCCCCTAAGGGGGAGCTTTTGGATTACTCCGGACCGATTAATTCCCGACCAATCAGCATCCGCCGAATCTCCGACGTCCCAGCCCCAATCTCCAACAGCTTCGCATCGCGCACATACCGCGCCACGCGACTCTCGCTCATATACCCGTAACCGCCATGGATCTGCACCGCCTTATCCGCGACCCGACTCGACATTTCAGCCGAATACAAGATCGCCGCAGCGGCTTCCTTGTTGCTGCGAATCCCCCGAGAGACCGCTTCCTCGACCACGTGCGCCGTCCGATAGACCAGCCAACGCGCGGCTTCCAACTCCGTGTACATATCGGCCAGCATCGCCTGGATCAGTTGGAAGTCGCCGATCCGCTGTCCGAACTGCCGACGATTGCGCGCGTATTCCACTGCCACATCGAGCGCCGCCTGCGCGATGCCCAGCGGCTCGCCGGCAAGGAACGCTCGCTCGACCGAGAGGCCTTGCATCATGACCGCCGCTCCCGAGCCTTCGCCGCGCAACACGTTGGACGCCGGCACAACGCAGTCTTCCAGGAGCAACTCCGCCGTCGGCGAGCCTCGATGTCCGACCTTGTCCAACACTTGTCCCACGCTGAAGCCTTCGTACCCCGACTCCACGATGAACGCTGTCATACCACGCGAGCCGGCGTCCGGGTCGGTCTTGGCGTAGAGCACCAGCGTGTCGGCGACCGAGCCGTTGGTAATGAACATCTTGCTGCCATTGAGCCGGTAGACATCGCCGTCTCGGACGGCGGTGGTCCGAATACCCATCGCGTCCGATCCGGCCTCCGGCTCAGTCAGGGCCAGCGCCCCAATCGCGCTGCCGTCGCAGAGGCCCGGAAGATACTGTTC
The DNA here is from genome assembly GCA_963666795.2 of Dehalococcoidia bacterium. Lineage (GTDB taxonomy): Bacteria > Chloroflexota > Dehalococcoidia > Bin125 > Bin125 > Bin125. Next base: position 543,279 of record CAXXUV010000003.1, read on the forward strand.
CTTCTGTGCTTCGCTGCCGTTCGACGCAATGTTGTTGGCGCACAGGTTGGCATGTGCGCCGTATGACAACGCTACCGACGCACTGGCCCTGGCAATCTCCTCGGTTGCTATCACGCCGGCCAATAGCCCCGCGTTCGAGCCTCCATACTGTTCATCAATCGTGACTCCCAACAACCCAAGATCGCCGAGCATCGGCCATAAGTGTGCGGGAAACCGATCTTCGCGATCAATATCATCTGCGATCGGATCAATCTCTGCGCGAGCGAAATCACGTACTGTTTGCTGTATCAACCGATGCGCTTCGCTGAGTTCAATCATCGCGCTCGCTCCATCCATCGCTCATCCAGCCGAACCTCGTCACGAGCATACATCGACCGCGGCTGCTAGACTCCCCGCATGATCACGACCAGCCAGCGCGCCGCACAGTTCGCCGAGGGTCTGCACGCCGCGCAGGGCGAATATCGCCGCTGCGATTCCTGGGACGACATTTGGACCTATGCAACGTCGCTGAGCGAAGAGTCGCCCGCTGTCTCTCCGGCTGCGTATGAACAGTTACAACGCGGACAGCTTCCTGACAGTAACGATCCGTTACGTTCAATCGCCGACCGGCCTGTCGGAATCGCGCTGGCGGAACTGGCGATCGCCGAAACCGGTTCGGTACTACTGATCGAACCGTCGCCCATCGAACGGGCCGTCTCACTCCTGACACGGCATCTGATCGTCGCCGTCCAGGAGAGCGACATCGTAGACGAACTCTCGGAGGGCTTCGCCTGGCTCGCGCAACAGCCCCGAGCCGCCGCCTACGCGACCTTCGTCACTGGGCCCATCGCAGAACCGCCGACATCGAGCGCTCACTCACCATCGGAGTACAGGGTCCGAGCCGGCTGACCGTAGCGGTGCTGCCATGACCACCAGCTTCAAGACGCGCTACAAGCGTGCGGTCAGCGATCCCGATCTGAAACCACGATTGCTCGCGTTCCAGCGATCCTGGCGTGAGAGCCGTGACGCGCAAGTGCAACGTCTCGAGCAGCGCACTGAGCGGTCGTTTGACGACCTGCGCCAGGAATTCGCCGCAGTCAAGGACTATACGCTGGAGCGATGGGACGACCACATCGCCCAGTTTCGAGCCAATGCCCAGGCCGCCGGCGCAATCGTTGTGGAACTGAGCACCGCCGAGGACGCCGTCAACTACATCGCCGAAGTTTGCAAGTCGCGCGGCATCGAACTGATCGTCAAGAGCAAGTCGATGGTCTCGGAAGAGATCGAGCTCAACCACGAGCTCGAAGCGCGTGGCATCACGGCCATCGAGACCGATCTCGGCGAATGGCTGCTACAGCTCGCCGGCGAGCGTCCCTCGCACCTGGTCATGCCCGCCATTCACCAGAAGCGGCAGTACGTCGCGGAGATTCTGGGCAAGGAACTCAACCGCGTATTCGACCCCGACGACATCCCGGCGATGGTCGCCAGCGCGCGCGACGGCCTGCGCGGACACTACCTCTCCGCAGGCGCCGGGCTGACCGGCGCCAATGCGCTGATCGCCGAGACCGGCAGCATCATGGTCGTCACCAACGAAGGCAACATGCGCCTCGCCACGTCGCTGCCCGACGTGCATTTCGTCACCGCCGGCATCGAGAAGCTGATTCCGACCTGGGCCGACGCCGAGCGCCAGCTCCAGCTCCTGCCCCGCTCCGCCACGGCGCAAACACTGAGCACGTACACGACCTGCATCACCGGAGCCCAGCCGGGCAAGGAAATGCACATCATCTTGCTCGACAACGGCCGGCGAGCCATGCGCGAGTCGGACAGCATCGCCGACGCCCTGCGCTGCATCCGCTGCGGCGCCTGCGCCAACGTCTGTCCCCCGTATCAGGTTGTCGGTGGACACACCTTCGGTCACATCTACACCGGCGCGATCGGCCTGGTCAACACCACATTCCACCACAGCATCGAGGAAGCGGCCGGTCCCCAGGGATTATGCGTGTCCTGCGGCGCATGCGAGACCGTCTGTCCGGTCGCCATTCCCCTGCCCAGGCAGATCCTCGAGGTCAGACGCCGCGCCCATGAGACGGGTCACGCGCCACGCTGGGAACGCGCCGCTCTTTCGCTGTGGGCGAATCCGAGACTGTTCAATGCGGCAATGGGGGTCGGCGCGCTGGCATCAGGTTTCGCCAGGTTGCTCGGTCTTGTGCGACGTGACCACCTTCGGTTGCCGCTCCCGAAGCGTCTGCGCTGGCGGTCGGTGCCGGCATTGCCGTTGCGCAGCGGCCAGACTCTGGTCAAGAGCCGCAAACCACAGCCGGCGGTTACGGAAACTGCTGCGACGGGCAAGTCGGTCGACCTGTTCGCCCAGTGCCTCGCCGATCGCATGTTGCCGACCGCGGTTGACGCCGCAGCGCGCCTCATAGAAGCCGGCGGAGCAGCGGTGGAACTGCCCCGCTCCCAGCACTGCTGCGGTCTGCCGGCATTCGACGCCGGAGACTGGGAAACCGCACGCAAGATGGCGCGACAAACGATCGAGGCACTCGAAGGTAGCTCCAACGAGATCGTCACGCCTGCGCCGAGCTGTGTCATCGCCATGCAGGAGCACTGGCCCGACCTCTTCCGCGAAGAACCGGAAACGCTGGATCGGGCCGCAGCGGTGAGTAGCCGGGTGCACGACCTCGCCGCCTGGCTGGATGGCCCCGGTCGGCTTCCCGACGGCTGCCTCACCAGTTCAAGCCAAACAGCGTGGACGGCGCACCGATTCTGTCAGGCGTCGAATCGCGGCGATCCCTTTGCACGCATCGACCAACTCGTCGAGCGACTGACCGGTGAAACGCCGTTGCCATTGGAAGAGCCAGAGGTCTGCTGCGGCTTCGGCGGCCTGACGTCGATGGCCGCGCCTGAGGTCGGCGAAGGCATCCTTGATCGCAAACTCAACTGCGTCGCCGAGAGCGGCTGCGACACCCTGATCACCAATAATCCCGGCTGCGCGTTGCACCTCCGTGCCGGCGCAGTCGCTCGCGGCGCCACGCACGAGACGCTGCACTACGCCGAATTTCTTGCCGACCGCCTGCCCAAGAATCCGAAGCCGTGAGGTAGCCAAATGCCTACCGTCATCGATGTCCACGTCCATCTCTGCCGGACTCCCGAGCAAGAAGCCATCGTCTTTCCGCGTCGCGGCCTGCCACTCTCCTGGCGCTGGGCCAATGGCGACGCCTGCGGCGACTACATGACTCGCAACGACGTCGAGGCGATTGTCGGTCTCAACTACATGGTCGTCCCGGAGATGTTTGAACAACAACGGGAGCGTCGTCCTGAAGCGTCGGACGAGGACCTCTACGACAGGCTGAGACAGCGGGTCCGCGGTTTCAACACCTGGACCCTGGAGCGTCAGCAAGAGGACCCCAGGATTCGCACTTTTCTCTGTTGCGACATCGGCGCCTGGCGCGATACCGACCTGCTGATGGAGGAGTTGGAACGCGGCGTCGCCTTGGGCGCGCGAGGGGTGAAGATGCATCCCGGTCTCGGTCGTTACTTCCCTGGAGACGAGCGCATGATGCCGCTCTACGCGCGACTCGAGGAGCTCGGACTGCCCATCCTCAGCGACACCGGCGCATTGCGCGGTGGTCCCGGCGAGGACGCCTTCGGAATGCCTGACCACTTCATCCCCGTCTTCGAGCGTTTCCCCAGGCTGCAGTTGATCATGGCGCACATGCCGGGCGCCTATTGGGATCAGCGCATCGAGATCGCCAGGCGATTCCCACAGGTCCTGTTCGATACCGCCGGAGGCTTCGACGACGGCCACTTCACCTGCCGCGACGGCCGCCGGGCCTGCTCAATCGAGGACGCGGCGAGACTGATACGCACACTCGGTACAGAACGAGTCCTGTTCGGCTCAGACGCACCCGGCGCAGACCAGCGTCCACAGGTATTGCAACTGTTAAGAAGCGGGTTAACCGATAGCGAACTCGACCTGGTCTTAGTAGAGAACGCACGTCCCGTGCTCGGATTGAGCTAGTTGCTACTTCCCGGGAAACTCTCGCTAGGATCGGCTTGACGAAGGCTGCAGAACCGCGCATACTTGGACATGCGGGCGGTGATGCTCCTGCCTTTCTATCGTGGGGGCGAGGGATCGCGACCTGCCGCCCGCCTTTTCACTCCTCTTTGTGAATGCCATGTACCTGCTGTATCTGGATGAATCCGGCTCTCCAACCCGTGACCATCTTGTGGTAGGTGGCATCGCGATACATGAACTCGAAGTGGACCGATTGGCTGACGGCGTTGACCAGTTGATGTCCGACTGGCTGCCGCCAGAGTTCCACTCGGCCGAATTGCACGCGAGTCCATTGCGAAGTGGACGACAGCAATGGCGGCGTGTCCCGCGCGTCGCGCGAGAATCCGTCATCGATGGGATTGCAGATCTCCTGGCGCGCCCCGACCTGGTGTCGGAACAACCCCCTGTTCTGTTTGGAGTCGCACTCGACGTCGATTCCATGCCCAACATTGACTCCACCGACGCGGTCTACAGCCAGTTCTTCGCTCGTTGTGAAGGGTTCATTCTCAGAGAAGCGAACGCTGGTCGGCGCCACCGTTGCTTGGCTATCTCGGATGAAACGCGTATTTCTCGCCAGATCCAGGATCTCGTCAGCCAAATGCGACGGGGCGAGCACCACGAGTCAAATCTGCCCCCCTTGCGCAGCTTTGCGGAAGTGCCGCTGTTCATTGACAGCCGCTTGAGCCGGCTTGTTCAGCTGGCGGACTTTGTGGCGCACTGGGTGTATCGCAGCTACGTGCACAACGATGCATCCGTGCTCGATCGGCTCTTACCCGCCTTCGATCAGGAGGCAGATGGGCCGATCCACGGGCTCGTCCACCTCGTCGACGACTACTCGACCTGCTCCTGCGCAGCCTGCCTCTCGCGGCGGTGAGAACGCCGTAGACTCCGCTCATGAGCAACCAACCCGACCGCAGTGCGCTGCGCAATCTCCAGGACAAGACCGCCATCGTCGGCGTCGGCACGACCGAGTTTGGCTCGATCTACCGCGACCTCGACCCTGAACGATCTGCCTACGAACTCGGTCTGATCGCCTTCCGCGAGGCGCTCAAGGACGCCGGATTGAAACGCACCGATGTCGACGGCGTGATCGTTTCGCGACTGCCGCACTATGGGCGGATGTGCGAGATGATTGGTCTGCGCCATCCCCGCTTCGTCAACGTGCTGCCCGGTGAAGGCCGACAATCAGGCATCGCCTTGCAGTATGCGGCGCTGGCCGTCGCCAACGGCATGGCCGACGTCGTCGCCTGCATCTACGGCAACAACGGACGCTCGACCGGGGCGCGCTACGGCGGCGAGAATCGCGGCATCTCAACCCAGGCCATGTTCGAGGCGCCGTACGGCATGACCTCGCCGGGCGCAGTGACTTCGATGATGTTCCGCCGACACCAGTATCGATACGGCACCACGACCGAACCGCTGGGACACCTCGCCATTTCCAACCGCGCCAATGCGGCACTCAATCCCAACGCGGTGATGCAACGTCCGATCACGATGGACGACTACGAGGGCGCTCGCTACATCGCCGAGCCGCTCTGCCTCTTCGACTACTGCCTGATCAACGACGGCGGCGTTTGCTTCATCGTCACGTCAGCCGAGCGCGCCCGCGATCTCAAGCACACTCCGGTGCTAGTCCACGCGACCTCGCAGGCGTCGGACATCACACCCGTCTACGTCGCGGACGACTTCTGGCACGAGCCGATGTCTCAGATCGCCGACGACCTGTTCACCCACTCGGACGTTCAGCGTGACGACCTGGCGTTCGCTCAGCTCTACGACAACTTCACGCCGACCATGCTCTTCACACTGGAGGGCATGGGATTCTGCGAGCGTGGCGAGGGCGGCGACTGGATCACGCCGGAGCGAATCGGATTGCACGGTGAGCTGCCGCTCAACACCGGCGGTGGACACACCAGCGAGTCGTACATGCAGGGCTGGGCGCTCCACGTCGAGGCGGTCCGGCAGTTGCGCCAGGAATGCGGGGAGCGGCAGGTTGACGACGCACAGTACGGCCTCTACGCCTGTGCCGCGCCGCTAGCAACGGGACACATCTTGCGTCGCGGAGATTAGGGGAGACAACTGATGACGACGCCAACCACCGACCAATCCGCAGGACAATCCTACGAAAAGCCGTTGCCGCCGATGCTCGGCCTGACCAAGCCATTCTGGGACGGCTGCCGCGAAGGCATCCTGCAAATCCAGTTCTGCAACATTTGCGACCTGCCCTGGTTCCCGCCGGCCGAAGCCTGTCCTCGCTGCCTGCAGGACGACTGGGAATGGCGACCGATCTCCGGACACGGAACCGTATGGTCCTGGATCCGCATGTGGCAGAAATACTTCCCTGGCTGGGAGCCCGACGAGTACCCCTACACGGTCGCCCTGATCAAGCTCGAAGAGGGACCGTACATGTACTCAACCCTCGTCGATATCGAAGACAAGGACGTCAGTTGCGATCTCAATGTCGAGGTCGATTTCCGCATGGTCAACGACGAGATCACACTCCCGGTCTTCCGACCAACACACGGCTAGCCTGCAATGTCCCAGCAGCCGGAATCGTATGAGCAGGGTTGGCCGGCTCGCGATTTTGACGAAGCAGCCCGAGACTATCTGCTAGATGAAGCCCGGCCACGCGTGCAAGAACAGATCGCGCATATTGGCGCACAGGACGTGAAGACGGTCGCGTTGTTCACAGCAAGCGCAATCGTGTTTACTGCGACAGGGTTGATCGGGGACGTGAGATTTGCGCTCACGCCGGTGGCGATTCTCACACTGGCCACTATTGCTGCATCATTAGGTTCGTGGTTTTTCCTGGGTACGGCATATTGGACGCGGGACGTTAAAGTAGGCATCGATCTGGAGATCATTCAGACCAGCTACGCAGGCGCCTCAGAGCGAACCCTGCGAGATGCTTCGCTCGAAGCACTAGCTTACGCCTTCAAATTCAATCAGCAAGTGGTCGCCGACAAGGCCACGTGGATCCGGCGGTCCTTCATTGCAGTCGCCGTACAATTCCTGCTTCTAGTCGCTTCGGTACTCGCCAATTCAGCCGTCGGGTAGCAAGAGCCGCCGATCGTGGATCCAGTGCCCGGTGCGGAATCGTAATCAGGCGCCGCGAGTTTCCGTGGTTATCGGTAGCGGTCGCCTTTTCTTAGTCTTCGCCCCCGTCTGACCCGCGGAACTCGGCGTGACGTTCTTTGCCACGCTCGGCGTCTCTTTGCCCTGCTTGGGTTTGCCACTCTTCTTGCGGAACAGAGCCATCAATGACCTCCCATAGAGTCAATCCGTCTCACGTCCTCAGCATAGCTACTCCGTGGTTCGGCCAAGCACGCCTATCAGCACTTCCTCCTGATGCTCCCCGAGCCTCGGCGCTGGACGCCTGACCGACGCCGGTGTCCCCTCAAAGTCCCAGGGCGGCGCGACCTGTTGCAGGACTGAACCGTCTCCCTGCTCCACGTCAATGATCGCCCCGACCGCCTCAACCTGTGGATCCCGGCTGAGCCGCTCATAGTCGTGCATCGGGAAGGCCCAGCCGCCATGACGCTCGACAATCTCGATCAACTGCTCAGCGTCAAAGTTGGCGAATCCGCGTTCCCAGAGCGGCTTCAACTCCGCCGCGTAGCGACCAGCTCCACCTGCTCCATCGGTCCGTAGTCGGTCGAAGTCCGGATGTGTCCGCGCCCAGTCCATGCCCAACTCATCAATCAGGGCCCCAAAGGACTCGCCACGGATTCGCGCCAGCGAGAAGTAGATGGGCAAATCGCGACATTGGTACCCATGATCAGGCGGCTTGACGTACGAGTCGAGGTGGAAGCCCCACCACTCGTCGGGATTGGACAGTGCGACCCAAAGTGTTGACCGCATGGCCAACAGACTGCCGAACAGGGAAACCTCGACTCGCTGCCCACCTGTCGGCGCAGCCGGATCGGAATCGTCTCGCGCGTAGAGCGCGGCGCAGATCGCCTGGATCGCGTAGTTCGCGGCGTACATCGAGCCGATGTCGCCGCCCTGGCGCATCGGTTCCTCGCCGATCACTCCGAGCGACGCCGTCGCTTCGCTGGTTAGTTGCGCAGCGAATTCAGAAGCCGGTCGGTCACTCCACGGACCGTATGGTCCGAATCCTGAGAATGCGCAGTAGACGAGGCCAGGAGCGTCAAGCGACTCCCAACTCAATGCGTCGGGCAGGCCGACTTTGTCCACGATGGCCACATCAGCGCCGGCGAGCAGTTGCCGCGCAGTCTCGAGATCGCGTTGCGACGACCAATCGAGCGTGACACCGCGCTTGTTGCGATTGAGGGCTTGAAACAGGGCCGAAGCTCCGTTCTCCGTCTGCGGCGACCAACCGCGCGCTCGGTCGCCCGACGGCGGCTCAATCTTGATCACATCGGCGCCGGCGTCGCCCAGCGACATGGCCGTGTACGGGCCTGCGACGCCTTCAGAAATCTCGACGACCCGGTATCCATCCAGTGGACCGGGCATATCAGTCACCCACCACGGGTGACGGCTCTGACGCTGTGATGCGGTGCTGACTCAGCTCATCGAGGATGTCGCCGGTGTGCTCGCCGGGCATCGGCGTGCCGAACCAGCGAGCCGGCGTCCTCGACAGCTCCCACGGCGGACCCCCGGTCCAGACGTCACCCCAGCCGGACGTGGTGACTTCGCGCAGGTAGCCGTTCTCGATGGCTTGCGCGTGATGCTGCAGGGATTCGAACGAAATCGGGTAGCCACAGGGCACGCCGGCCTCGGCGAGGCGCAACACCCAGTAGTTGCGAGGACGGTGCAGGAAGGCGGCCTGAAGTAGCAACGCCAACTGGTCTCGGTGCGCGACGCGGTCGAGGTTGGTTACGAATCGTGGATCGACCGCGAGGTCGCTCAGACCGGCGACCCGCGCCTCCGATGCATCCAGCGCCTCGCAGAGTCGGGACCATTCATCCTCGCTCGTCGCCGCGACACCGATCCAATCGCCGCCCTGGCATTGAAATGCCTGGTCGGGCGCGGCCGCGAAACCGGCGGAGCCCAACGGTTGGTGTTGGACACCTGTAGCCAGGTATTCCGCGATCCTCCCGCTCTGCAGGGACATGCCTGCGCGCAACATGCCGACGTGAATCCGCTGTCCCTTGCCCGTGCGTTTGCGAGCCAACAGACCCATCAACACCGCTTGCGCAGCGACGTTGCCGGTGCTCGCATCCAGTTGGGTGAAGTGTCGGTAGACCTCCGGCTTGCCGTCTCGTTTGCCGTTCACCGACCAGAAGCCGGTGAAGTACTGGCACTGCACGTCGGCGCCCGGCTTGTCACGCATCGGGCCGACCTCGCCCCAGCCGGTGATTGCGGTGTAGACGATGTTGGGATTGGCCGCCGCGACCTGTTCGTAGCCGACGCCCATGCGATCGGCGGCGCCGGGTCGCATATTGATCATGAAGACATCGCAGGTCTGCAGCAGTTCGTATGCAGTCTGCCGATCCGAGGGGGACTTCAGATCGAGGAACAGCCCACGCTTGTTCATGTTCCAGGTGATGTAGCCGACCGAGGTCCCGTTGATTGCCGGCGGCACACCGGCGCCCAGCGTGCGCGGGTCGACGCCGGGCTGCTCAATGTGAATCACATCCGCGCCCAGGGCGCCCAACTGCATCGACGCCCACGGCCCCACCATCCACAGCGTCAGATCGAAGACGCGAACCCCATCAAGCGGTCCGGGCATATCAGCCTCCATCCAAAGTTGGCATCCGCCGACATGATAGGTCTGACCTAGCAGGCTGCTGAAGAATCCGCTTCCGAGCGCTGATCGTCCCTGTTCGTCATTCCTGCGAACGCAGGAATCCAGGGCTGACCAGATATGCAGCATGGATTCCTGGTCAAGCCAGGAATGACGGATTTGAGAGCCGATGACTTTTTCAGCAGGCTGCTGAAAAGTCGAGTAGCCCGTGGATCTGACGGAGTGGGAATGTTTGGCGGCGCGGCCTTGCTGACCAGATGACACTGACGGATGCTCAGTACGAGCGGGTCGCGCCGTTGCTGCCCAGGCGCGAGGCAAGTCGACGATTCCCCAGCGCCAAGTCCTGGATGCGCTGTTCTATATCGCGAAAGAGGGCCGCACCTGGCGTGGCTTGCCGCCGGAGTTCGGCCACTGGCGCACGATCTACATGCGGCTCAATCGCTGGTCGCCGACGAGCGCACGCCAGTGATCATCGGACTCTCACCTGGTCAGACCGGCGACGCGCCGGCTGGTCGTGAGCTGCTGCGCCGGCTCGGACCGGTCAGCGGTGGCCCGGCGCTGATCATGGACCACGCCGACCACGGCAATGAGACGCGTCAACTGGCGCGCGACCTGGGCTACCGCCCGGTCGTCCCGCCGCCCAGCTACCGCAACCCGACCTGGACCTACGACCGCGAACTCTACCGCCGACGCAACGAGGTCGAGCGCTGCTGCTGCCGGCTGAAGCGCTACCGCCGGATCGCCACCCGCGACGACAAACTCAACCTCATCTGCCTCAGCGTCATCCACCTCGCCCTGATCTACGACGCACTCCAACAACTGTGAACAGCCCCGAGCCTGAGACGGCAAGCGCCGCGCTCAGCTCCTGGTCCAAGGCCCACTCGAACACCGACTCGTCCGTATCGCTGTCCTGCTCGCCGGAGACCAGCTTGCGGGCCAGGACCAGCATCAGGTCGTCGCCGTCATCGCCGTGGGCGGTAAGCTCGTCCTCGGGCAGTTCGCCTTCGACCGCGAGCGAACTCTGCAGCTTCTGCGCCACGAGTGTGAGTGCGTCCGTCTTGAGGGCGTTCCGGTAGGCCATGAACACGACCTTGACCGGCTCGGTCTGGCCGATTCGCCAGGAGCGGCGCAAGGCCTGGCGCTGGAAACCATGAACGAGGTGGGCACGCCGGCGGCGCCGGCGCGGCGGTAACGGCGACTGCTGGCGCGGGTCGCAGAACAGCGAGCTGGTCCCCCCGACCGTTTGCGGCTGGACGGGTCGGCGCGCCTCGGGCCGGATCCTTGCCAATCACAAGCACTCATAAGCATCGGAGCTGGTCCTCACGTTGTAGCTCCGATCCAACCGGTACGCTCGCACCCACCGGCCAATCGTCGTCCGCCAAGCTGCGTCACAGCTCAGACTGTTGACAATTGCCACGACCCGAGGAGGAACGTCGGAGGCATAGAGAACACGACGGCGCGGTTGGACGAGCGATTGAGGATGTTGGCTCGCTCGTGCTTCTGCTGGTGCTGGTAACGGTCATGTGGCAGTTCGGCGGGTACCTAGCGAATGGAATAGACAACTTCTTCCGCCTCGGTCCCGACCTCTCAGACGCCACGGTCACACTGCCAGGTATTGAGTTAGCGATTGTCCCCCTCACGGTGATCGCCGCCGCTCGGCTGCGCTTCGGCGTGGACCGGATCCTGGCGCTGCGCGCGAGCCGCGTAGGTCCTTTGCTCCCGTTGCTGATGGCGGCCTCGCTGTTCGGATTGGCCACATACTTGGTGGGGACTTGGATGTCACCGCAGGCAGCGTTCGGGTTGCAGCTTGAGTTTGGACCGCTGCGCTGGCTAGGCATCGTGCTCGCGGCGGGCTTCACTTGGGTCTGGATGCCGCTCTTTCCTCAGGTCTCCGCGACATTGGCGGGCATGATTGCCGGACCTGCGCTGTTTGCCATCATTGGTTACTCGTTTTTTCCCGAGTGCATACCCAAAGACGTGGGATGGGAACAATCATATGCTGGCGGCCTCCTCGTTGTCGGCCCTCTAGCAACGCTCGTCTGGGCCGGAGGCGCACGCTCCCTCCTATTCGCTGCACTTTGCGGTCTGGAGCGGCGCGATCATGCTGGCGCTAGCATTGTTCGGAACACTCTCCTTCACAGCCTGTTGACGCTGATGCTCTTGCCGTTCGGGAGCACGCGGAGCCGTCACATTATCGCGGCGGCCAACTGTCGCCAGTCCACTAAACTGGACGAAATCGAGAATCTTCGAGCTGACATTTGCGCTTGTTCTGTAGGCGAACTCGGGGTTACAGCGCCCAGAACCACACCTTCCACGGTTGAGCAGCGCTCTGGCCGGTCGGAACTGACGGCTGGCAGACTGCGAGTTGGAGTTAGGCACTCCGAGTGTGGTCGCCACAGCCACTTGGCGATGTGCAGTACGGACCTGGATCGCACCGCACCTCAGCGACTTTCAGGCGCAAGACGGCTCAGGCCAGACGTGGCTCGCTGATTAGCAGATTGGCCAAGCCGAGTAATAGCGCCAGCGGGCTGACAGGCGGCAGGCGCCGACGCCGCACAGGACGCATCGCCATTTTCTTAACCGTAGCCTCGATAGTGCATTCCGGGCCGTCAAGGCTCGGCGCGAGCGGGCTGGCCTGGTCGCGAGCGGTGGTCGACATGCCGTCGAAACGGGTGACGCATGATTGACGCAGCGAATACCGCCTGGGTGCTGATCTGCTCGGCCCTCGTCTTACTGATGATCCCCGGTCTGGCGTTCTTCTACGGCGGACTTGTACGCAAGAAGAATGTTGCCGGGACGCTAATGCAGGTCATCGTGACGATGGGCGTGGTTGGCGTCGTCTGGGTGTTGTGGGGCTACAGCCTGGCCTTCGGTCCCTCGCTCGGCGGCTTGATCGGCAACCTCGAGTGGTTTGCCCTCTCAGGCGTCGGCGCGACGGAGCCCGGGCCCTACTCGGACACCATCCCGCATCAGGCGTTCATGATCTTTCAAGGTATGTTCGCCATGATCACGCCGGCTGCCGGATTCGTCGGCGTCATGCCGGCGCTCGTGATCGGTCTGGTGGCGGGCGTCGTTTGTTACTGGGCGGTGGAGTTGCTCGGCAAGCTGCGGATCGACGACTCACTGGCGGTGTTGGGCGTGCACGGCATTGGCGGGACCTGGGGCGCGATCGCCACCGGGCTCTTCGTCGGCATTGGCTACGGAGCGCTGGCCGACGGCGTCAGTCGCGGCGAGCAAATCCTCTACCAGTTGATCAGCATTGGCGCGGCCTGGGGCTGGTCGCTCGTCGCCACCGCAGTCATCCTGCTGGCGATCAAGTACACAATGGGACTCCGGCTGCCGGACCGCGATGAGGAGCTGGGATTAGACCTGTCCCAACACGACGAAACCGCCTATACGTTTGACGACCGCTAGGCAGCTGTGCGGAACAGGGAACCGGACAGAGGCATGCCCACGCCGCGTCAGAATGCCGGAGCCGAAGTGGTCTTAGCGGTGTGGATGGCTGACAGACCACAGTCCGACCTACCAAACCGGACGAAATCAAGAGCCTTCGAGTTGATCGTCTCGCTGGACCTTTGATCAGGCCTATGCCGAGTCATGGCCGGTCGCGCGCAGCCGGATGCCCGGATGCACGGTCAGATCTTGGAAACAGGGCAGCCTAGCTTGCCGGGTCGATTCCGAGCGACTGCGCAAGTGAGGCGACGGGGGCTACCGCTTGCTCGACTGCGTTCTCGATCGCTCGCTGCCAGTATTGTGCGACCGGTTCCAGGTCCTCGGCGCTGAAGCGACGCTCCCGAATGTCGAACGAATCGACGCGGTAGACCACAGCGTCCACTGGCGGGCCGACGTCTGCAGCGCTCGCCTCCGTCGAGTTGAACGAGAGCAGTCCCAGGCGCAGCGCCCGTTCCAATGAGGCGTCGTAGCGCAGCGTGCGATCGAGAATGGGTTTCCCGAAGCGGGTGTCGCCGATGATCAGATACGGAGTGCCGCTGGAGACCTCGACCCAGTTGCCCTGGGGATAGAGCAGGTAGAGGTGAGGAGCGTCATCCTCGATAAACTGGCAGCCGACGATGCAGTGCAGGTCAAAACTTAATCCTGCCTTGATCAGCCACTCATTGTCCTCGTTGTAGACCCGCCGCATTTCTTCGGCCAGTGCGTTCACAGCCTGGTAGGAGTATGTGAGTTGGCTCCCGTTCTGTCGCCAGCGTTCCTCGAAGTAGGTGATCGCCTTGTCGCGAACCGAGCGCAGACCGCTAGTGAGCACGAACATGGCGTGTCCGTCGCCCTGGTGTACGGCGATCTTCTTGGCCGTCGACACTTCGGAGCCGCTGGTGATCCGCGTGTCGGCGATCGCGACCAGGCCGTCCTGGCACTTGATGCCCAAACAGAATGTCATGTCAACCTTGGTCAATCTTCGCTTGGTGTTGAGTTTGGCCGGCGTTGGGCTCTGCGTGGAAGATATCTTCCGTGATGGCGAGGTTGATTTCGATCAATCGCTGCTGGAAGTCGTCGATGAACTCGTGCAGACCATCGTCGATGAGATGTTGCATGTCCATAGCGCCGACATCCAGATGCAACATCGCAATGCCTCGTTCGGCTGCTGCTCGTCTGCGTTTGGGCGTCTGCGCCGTCGCCTGTTGGCAGTGACGCTGGAGCGCCTGCACGCAGAAGGCGAGACTGCGCGGAAACTCCTGCGAGAAGATCAGCAGCTGTGCCACCTGGATGCCATCGACTTCGCTGTTTCCCATCCGACGGTAGGCCTCCCGGGCCGAAGCTGAGCGCAGCACCGCCATCCAATGGAAGCGGTCGAAGGGTCCGCCGACCGAATCCCCCCGCGGCAGCAGGATGTGATACTTCGCGTCGATGATGCGGCTGGTCATGTCCGCCCGCTCGAGATACATCCCGCAGCGGAACCACTCACGACCTTCATCCCTGAGCACGGTGTTGTCGTAGAGCCCGAGAATCGTCTGCGTGCGCCGCTGAGTCTCTGTGCAGAACTCGTGAAGGTCGTTGACGGTGTACCGCTTACGAAGCGCGAGGAACAGATAGATGGCGTTGATCTCCTCCCAGACCTCCCGTGAGATGTGTTCTCGCAGTCCGCGCGCCAGCTCTCGCGCTTGGACGAGCGTCGAACGCAGCGAGGCCGGGTTTTGCATCGCATAGATCAGGAATTCCGAATGGCTGAGTTCGGGCGATGCGCTCAGCGAGTCCCGGAAGAGTTGATTGGAGGCTGTCGTGCTGACCAGGCCGTGCCAGATCTCCTGACCACTCTCAAGCGATACCTCGTGCTCGACACGCACCATCCGGGCGATATTCTCGGCGCGCTCCAGGTAGCGTCCGAGCCAGTACAGGTTCTCGGCCACGCGGCTCAGCATCAGCCAGGCTCCTCGTTCAGCACCCAGGTGTCCTTGCTGCCGCCGCCCTGCGAGGAGTTGACGACGTACGATCCCTCACGCAAGGCCACGCGCGTCAGGCCTCCGGGAATCACCCAGGTCTCCTGGCCCGAGAGCACAAACGGGCGCAGGTCCGCCCGGCGTGGCTTTAGTTGGTCGTCGTCAAACGTGGGAATCGTGCTGAATTGGAGAAGCGGCTGGGCGATCCAATTTCGCGGCTCCGCCTCGACCTGGGCCAGCCTCGCCTCGAGTTCAGCGCTCGAGGCTTGTTCGCCAATCAGCACTCCATAGCCGCCGGAGGCGTTGGCGGGCTTGATCACGAGCTC
>CAXXUV010000004.1:0-23719 GCA_963666795.2 Dehalococcoidia bacterium
AAGCCCGCCGCCCCGCACGGCGCCTACAAGTGTCGCGACGACATCGAGTCCAGCGACCGCTGGATCGCCTTCGCCTGCTTCGACGAGTCCGACTGGCAATCCCTGCGGCGAGTCATGGGAGACCCAGAGTGGGCCGCCAGCGACCGATTCGCCAGCCTCGCCGACCGCCTGGCCAACCACGACGAGCTCGACCAACACATCACCGAGTGGACCCGCCAGCACGACCGTTGGGACCTGATGGACAAGCTCCAGCAAGCCGGAGTCGCCGCCGGAGTCTGCCAGGACGCCCAGGATCGCTACGAGGCCGACCCCCAGCTCACCCACCTCAACTGGCTGACCGAAGTCGAACACACAGAAATGGGCCCCTGGCCAACCAAAGAAGTCCCCGTCAAGTGGAGCGAGACCCCACCCTTCATGGGAGGCCCCATCGATCGAGGCGCGCCGCTGTACGGAGAAGACAATCACTACGTCCTCGGCGAGTTGCTGGGTATGAGCTCGTCGGGATATCGGTCGGTTGGCGGATGACGGCGTGATCGCTGAGGATCTGGTGAGCGTGTAGTCGGTAGTGGTTGCTCGCCTATGATTGTTTGAGGGCGGCCAGATTGACAGCGGCGGGTAGGGCAGCGTGAGCGAACGTCTCGGCTTTCTCGGAATCTTTGGCTCGCCGAACGCGAAGCAAGGTCTGCGCGGCGGTTTGATGGTCACCGACGATCAAGGGGTGCCGCTGGAAATTCAAGTCGCCACGCCCGTGAAACCGTCACCGATCCAACGCGCAGTCCACGGCCAGTCGCTGGAGCGGAGCGTCATCGTCGATCTTGTGTCCAAGCCGCTTTTGAGCTCGCTGGAGTACCACCCGCGGCTTGTGTTGACCAATCACCTCCTCTGTCTTTTGGCCGAGAGCCGTTCCCCGCTGATCCTCATCCGCGCTGCGGACGAAATGGTGCTCGCGGGCGACTACGAGACTAAGCTCCTCGACGCATCCGGCGACGGCTCTTTGATGATTGCACACCAGGTTGGACCGACAAGCATGTCGCTGGATGAGGCCAACCTATTGCTCTCACGCACTCGTCAGCACTTCGATCCTCTGGAAGTGTTCGATCGGATCGAGGACGCTATGGACGTTTTGGCCGAGCACGATGAGCGTTTCGACTAAACCCCCTTCCCGATTCCAGCGTGTGCTGCATCGGCTCGTGACGCTTCCGCATGAGGCGGACGTCCGTCGAGTTGCGGTTCCGTCGCTGACCGACAGCGTTGATACGTTCGACCTCGGAAACTTGCAACCATACCCCCCGTGCAGGGTCGAGTTTTCAGCTGCCGACATTCCCGTTCCGCAAGTCACAGGCTGGACGCCATTACCCCCGTCGCAACGTAAAGCTCCGCAGCGCCGGCATGGGCGCCAGGGCAGCGGTGGCCGGGTCGATCTGGCCAACGCTCCTGTTGACTATGGTCCTATCTGCGATTGGCAGCACGAGTCGGCGCACGTCATCGGTGTGAAATTCCGTTCCCGATCGAGCACTGAGCGCACCGTCCAACCGGCCGCCCGCCCGACAGCGCGAAGACGCAGGCACGATCCCGACGGCGCGTTGCGCCGCCTGCTGGCGAGCTTGCTGCCGATGCTGTTACCGCCGCCACTGCCGGAGAGTGGCGTTGACCCGCAATATGCGATGCGGTTCCCCTATCCGCTCTATGCATTCCAACGCGACGGCGTGGAGTTCCTGCTCAGGAATACCGATGGTGCGCTGCTCGCCGACGACATGGGGTTGGGCAAGACCGTCCAGGCGATCGTGGCATTACGCCAGATGTTTCGTCGTGGTGCTGCGCAACGCGCGATGGTCGTCGCCCCGGCGGCCGTGGTCACCTCGTGGCTGCGCCACTTCCAGCAATGGGCTCCTGAGTTGCATGTAGTCTCGATGCTCAAGCCATCGTATGAACGCCCCGGGATGTGGTTGGACTTCAAGGAGAGGTCGTTTCACGTCGCGGTCGTGTCCTACGACCGATTCAGTAATGACGCACAGAATGGTTTTCCACCCCAAGTGGATGTTCTCATCGCGGATGAAGTGCAAAAGCTGAAGAATCCGTCCACAAAGCGGTCGCAGGCGATGAGGGGGCAAGTGGCCAAGGTTCGCTGGGGACTCTCGGGCACACCGCTGGAGAACAGCAGGGACGAATTCGCCACCGTGCTGCGCTTCTGCGATCCAAAGAGCTTCAAGAGCGACGCCGGCTTGAGACCGGCAGCCGAGCGGCTAATGCTGCGGCGCAAGAAAGAAGCGGTGCTCTCACAGCTGCCGAAGATAGTGACTAACGTCGAGTACATCAGCCTGACAGACAGACAGCGCCGTGCCTACGACGACGCGGCGGGTGTCGCCCGCGACCGATTGGGCCGGGAGGAACGCTCAGTGGCGCGGGTCAGGCAGCATCTGCACACCCTGAAGCAGATCTGCAATGGAGTGGACGACTCCAGCACCAAATTGGAGTGGCTGGCCGAGCATATGAGCGCCGTAGACGAGGAAGGCGACAAGCTCCTCGTATTCTCTCAATACCTCAAAGCCATCGCCGAGATCGAAGCAGCGCTTAGCCGTTACCACCCGCTTCGCTTTACCGGTTCGACTTCCGCGCGCGATCGGGATCAGTTTGTTGACATATTCCAACAGGATCCACGCAATCGGGTTATGGTCCTCCAGGTGATCGCCGGAAGCACTGGGATCACCCTGCACGCTGCCAACCGCGTAGTGCACTTTGACTCTTGGTGGAATCCAGCCGTCCAGAGTCAGGCGACGGCGCGCGTGCATCGCATCGGGCAGACAAAGACTGTCTTCGAGACGACGCTAGTCGCAGTCGATACCGTCGAGGAGCGGATCCAAGCGCTGCTGGAGCACAAGCGCCAATTGTTCAGCGAGGCAGTCGATGACCTCAGCGTCGAAGGGCTGGAGCGCACGCTGGGCGTCGATGAGATGTACAGTCTCTTCGATCTCTAAGAGATCCTAGATTGCCTCTTCAACCTATTGCAGCGACGCGTAAACCGCATCGATTAACACACTGACCCGAGGGTCAACATACAACGCATTGCCCATCTGATTCATTGTGTAACCGAAGCCGATTTCGGCGTCGAGGTCTCCCAAGCCGAGAGAGCCTCCGGCTCCTGGGTGGCCGAAGGCTCTGGGATTTGGACCGTATGGCGCGTGGTCCGCGGTGAGCGCCCAGCCTAGGCCGAACCTGGTCTCGATTATCATTGCGGCGTCGGGACCTGTTGACTGTTCGGCGATTCCCTGCTCGATCGTCTCTGGGTTGAGCACGTGCACGCCGTCGACCTCGCCTCCGCTGGCTGCGGCTCCGTAGACCCGCGCCAGGGACCGTGCGGTTGTGTGGCCGTTGGCTGCGGGAATCTCGGCGGCTCGCCAGTCACGGCGTGCGGGGAATGGTTCACCGCCGGGATTGAGGACGGGTGGGTTCGTGAAGGCGGCGAATCCGACGCTGTCTGCGCCGCCGAAGGCGACTTCCATGTCGGGGAAGCCGGCATCGGCTGGCGGTTCAATAGTGGTCGAGATACGGCAGTCGAACTCCGGCCCGGTCCCGATGTGCGCATCGAGTCCCAGCGGCGCCGCGAACTCCTCTTGCCAGAACTTGCCCACTGAGCGGCCATCGATTCGCCTCACGACCTCGCCCACGAGCCAGCCGTAGGTCAGCGCGTGATAACCATGCTTCTCGCCCGGCGTCCACCATGGCTCCTGCTCGGCGAGGGCCTCGGTCATGGTCTGCCAGTCGAACATGTCCTCCAGCACGAGCGGCCGGCGCACGGCTGCCATCCCGGCGCGGTGGCTGAGCAGCCAGCGGACCGGGATTGACTCCTTGCCCGCCGCCGCAAACTCGGGCCAGTAGTGCGCGACGGGCGCATCAAGGTCGAGCTTGCCTTGCTCGACCAGGCGATGCGCGCAGAAGGCGACCAGTCCCTTGGTCGCGGAGAAGACGTTGACCAGCGTGTTGCGGTCCCACTCGCGTTCACGATCTGGCGCGTACCATCCGCCCCAGAGGTCGACGACCGGCTCGCCGTTGAGGTAGACCGAGACGGCCGCGCCTACTTCGTCACGCTCGCTGAAGTTGCTCTCGAATGCCTCGCGGACAGCGTCGAACCTCGGGTCGACTCGTCCGTTGATTGGGACCTCTGTCATTTCGCTTCCTCGCTAGTTCCAAATTGCCTACAGGGAAGCGTAGACCGCGTCGATCAGGCCGAGTACTCGGGGGTTTCCGCTGAGGTTGTTCTGCATCTGGTTCATCGTGTAACCGAAGCCGATGTTGGCGTCGAGGTCTCCGTAGCCGAGCGAACCGCCGCCTCCAGGGTGGCCAAAGGCTCGCGGGTTGGGTCCGAAGGCCATGAACTCGCCCGTCAGCATGAAACCGAGACCGAAGCGGGTCGGGGTCATCAGGCACGTATCGGGGCCGTTCGACTGCTCGACGATTGCGTTTTCGAGCGTTTCCGGGTTGATCACATGGATGCCATCGATCTCGCCGCCGTTGGCAGCTCCGCCGTAGACGCGGGCGAGGGCTCGGGCGGTGGCGTGTCCATTGGCGGCGGGAATCTCGGCGGCGCGCCAGGCTCGTCTGGAGGTGACGTTGATTTCGTCTGGACCGAGGCCGAGCGAAGGATTCGAGAATGACACGGCGCCGACGCTGTCTTCTGCAAGCATTTCCAGCAGATTTGGCGGATCAGGGTCGACCGGCGCGTTGATCAGCGTTGAGATGCGGCCGTCGAACTCGGGTCCAGTGCCGATGTGCGCGTCGAGTCCGAGCGGCGCCGCAAACTCCTCGCGCCAGTAGGCGCCGATCGATCGCCCGTCGATCCGGCGCACCACCTCGCCTACGAGCCAACCGTAGGTCAGCTGGTGATAGCCGTGCTGCTCGCCCGGCGTCCACCAGGGCTCCTGTTTGGCCAGCGCCTCGGTCATCGTTTCCCATTCGAAGAGGTCCTCTGTCACCAGCGGTCGGCTCACGGCGGCCATCCCGGCGCGGTGGGACATCAGCCAGCGAACGGGGATATCACCCTTGCCGGCCTGGGCGAACTCAGGCCAATACTCCGAGACAGGCGCGTCGAAGTCGAGGCGTCCCTCCTCGGCCAGCCGATGGGCGCAGAACGCGGCCAGGCCTTTGGTCGTCGAGGCGACGTTGACCAGTGTGTTACGGTCCCACTCGCGCTCGCGATCGAGCGTGTACCAGCCGCCCCAGAGGTCGACGACCGGCTCGCCGTTGAGGTAGATGCTGACCGCAGCTCCGATTTCGTTTGTGGTCTCGAAATTCTGGACGAACGTCTCTCGAACTGTATCGAACCGTGGGTCATTCCAGCCGTGGATCGGAGCGGACATAGCGGCCAAGTTTCGTTTACAGCGACGCGTAGAGCGCGTTGATCAGACCGTTCACGCGAGGGTCGCCGCTGAGGTTTTGCTGCATCTGATTCATCGTGTAGCCGAAGCCGATGCCGGCGTCGAGGTCGGCGTAGCCGAGGGAGCCTCCGGCGCCGGGGTGGCCGAACGCGCGCGGGTTTGGTCCCAGCGGCATGAATTCCGAGGTCAGCATCCAGCCGAGTCCGAACCGCGTATCGATCTGCAGGCACGTGTCGGGACCAAAGGACTGCTCGACCAGGGCGTTGTCCAGCGTGTCGGGATTGATGATGTGAATACCGTCGATGCTGCCGCCGTTGGCCGCGCCGCCGTAGACGCGAGCCAACGCTCGCGCGGTGGCGTGACCATTTGCCGCGGGAATTTCCGCGCCACGCCAACCACGGCCGGCGGTGATGTTCTGGTTGTCGGGACCAGCCATTGGCGGATTCGAGAACGCCGCCGCGCCCACCGTGTCGGGGCCACCGAACAGCTCAATCAGACTCGGTGCGTTGGGGTCAACCGGGGCGTCAATCAGCGTTGAGATGCGGCCGTCGAACTGCGGGCCCGTGCCAATGTGGGCGTCGAGTCCGAGCGGCGCCGCGAACTCCTCGCGCCAGTAGTTTCCGACCGAGCGTCCATCGATCCGCCGCACGACTTCACCCACGAGCCATCCGTAGGTCAGCGCGTGGTAGCCGTGCTGCTCGCCTGGCGTCCACCACGGCTCCTGCTCAGCCAGGGCGTCGCACATGGTGTCCCAGTCGTACATGTCCTCCATCGCGAGCGGTCGCCGCACAGCGGCCATCCCTGCCCGATGCGACATCAGCCAGCGGACCGGGATGTCTTCCTTGCCCGCCGCCGCAAACTCCGGCCAGTACTGCGCCACGGGAGCGTCGAAATCCAACCGACCCTCTTCAGCCAGCCGATGCGCGCAGAACGCCACCAGACCCTTAGTGGTCGAGAAGACGTTGACCAACGTGTTGCGGTCCCACTTGCGTGCCTGGTCGGTGTCATACCAACCGCCCCAGAGGTCAACCACGGGCTCGCCATGCAAGTAGACAGATACTGCGCCCCCCACCTCTCCATGCTCGGAGAAATTGGTCGCAAACGCCTCGCGCACGGCGTCAAATTGTGGCTCGGTCCATCCGCCAATTGGGGTGTCGGTCATTGTTGTTTTTCCTTGTCATACATAGATTCGCTGGAAACGCTAACACCTCGGTCAGGCTCTAACCTGTCGGCGTCAATGTGACCCCGAAAGGAAAAACGAATGCCGAATATTCCGACTGAAGCTGAAGTGATGGCGATGATGGACTCGCTCTCGAACTGGGGGCGATGGGGCGACGATGACCAGCTGGGGACGCTGAACCTGGTCACTCCTGAGGTGCGCAAAGCTGCGGCGGCGCTGGTCTCGGAGGGCGTGTCGGTGTCCTGCGCCTGGGACATCGAGAACACGCACCAGCCCGACCATGCGATGGGCACGCCGCAGCGCTTCATGGTCGCGACCGGCGAGTCGGCGGCGGCCATCGCCGAGGCGGGCGTGTCTCGCATGGGCGGCGCGATGGAGTTCTTCGGGCTCGTCTATCACGGTTACTCGATCACTCACCTCGACGGCCTCTGCCACATCTTCTGGGACGGCAAGATGTACAACGGCCAGCCGGCGCGCCTGGTCAACTCCATGAGCGGTGCGACGAACCTGCCGATCACTGAGCTGCGCGACGGCATCGTCACGCGCGGCGTGTTGCTCGACGTGGCGGCGGCCAAGGGCGTCGACTGGATGGAGCCCGGCGAGGGCGTTTTCCCCGAGGACCTCGAGGCGGCGGAAGAGCGGCAGGGGGTTCGTGTGCGCGAGGGAGACGCCGTCCTGTTGCGAACCGGCTACGGCAAGCGCAAGCGCGAAGTCGGACGAGAGGCGCTGCTTGAGACCGGCTTCCCCGGCTGGCACGTCGCCTGTCTGCCCTGGCTCCATGAGCGCGGAGCTGCCGCGATTGGCGCTGATACCGCCACCGATGTCAACCCGTCTGGCTATGAGACTCTCGGGATTCCGATCCACGCGGTCGGGATCGTGCATATGGGTCTCTGGTTGATGGACAACATGCAGCTCGAGGATGTTGCCGCCGCAGCCAATCGCTTCGGCCGTCACGAGTTCCAGTTTGTGCTGAGTCCGTTGCGGATTATCGGTGGGACGGGAAGTCCGGCGAACCCTCTGGCGATTTTCTGATCGATGGTCCAAGCGCTCCCCCTTTGGGGGAGCTGCCGCCTAAACTCATGAATCATCTCCCCCCCTTTGCGGGGGGAGATGTCACGGAGTGACAGAGGGGGGGTCCTCCGACACTGACCAGATAGGCACTGCGATAGGGAGCCCCCCTCTGCCTGCGGCATCTCCCCCGCGAGGGGGGAGAAGGGGATTTACGGGGAAGTCTCCTTTGGGGGAACTCTATGTTCGCTTCGCCCTCATGCGTTGGGATTGATGTGGACTTTGATCGACTTCGATGACTTATTCAGGGCTGCCTCGAAGGCGTCGTTGACGTCGTCCAGCCCGAAGCGATGCGTGATCAATGAGCGCGCATCTTCTCCGCAGCCGGTGAGGAGTTCGAGCGCTTGCTGATAGTCCGGCGCTCGGCCTCCCGGGGCGGCGTATGTCACTGCGCCCATCATTGTGATTTCCCGACCCAACAGCGTCAGCGGGTTGAAGCCGGCGCTGTCGATGGCGAATACTCCCAGTACCAGCACGCGTCCGAGTCGGCGCACGACATCGACTGACTGCCGAATCGTGTCGGCGTGACCTCCGACGCATTCGGCGACGACATCGATGGCGTCATCCGCTGTCAGTTCCTTGAGCCGCTGTTGGCCCGCCTCGTCCTCGCCGATGACCTCGGCTGCGCCGAGCTGTCGGGCGGCTTCCTGCTGATGTGGATGCCGTGCCAGGACGATCACGTTTGCGCCGGTGGCCTGCGCGGCGAGCTGAGCGGTTAGGCCGATGCTTCCTGCTCCGATGACGAGGACGGTCTCGCCTTGACCCAGCGAGATCATGTTGTAGCCGTGGACGGAGCAGGCGAGCGGCTCGGCCATTGCCGCGACCTCGCCGTCAATGCCCTGTGGCGCCTTGAAGACGGCCGGCGCCGGTGCGAACACGTCCTGCGCAATGCCGCCGTCGACCGCGATGCCGATCAATCCTCCGGCGACCTGGCACTGGTTGTAGTGCCCCGAGATGCAGTGACCGCATTTGCCGCAGCGGAGCAGTGGCTCGACGCCGACGATATCGCCCTCTTTGACGTGGTCCACGCCTGCGCCGACGGCTGAAACGATGCCGCCAATTTCGTGGCCCGGCGTTCGCAACGCGGTGGGTTCGAAGTCGCCTCGGTACCAGTGCAGGTCGGAGCCGCAGATGCCGGCGTTGACGACCTGCACCCGGACCTCGCCCTCGGCGGGCGCTCGCTGGGGATCGTCGTGGACGCTCAGTGTTGAGTCTGCATTCCAGGCGGCGCGTCGCATTGTGAGCTCCTATCGGCTCCCATGAGCCACAGTCGAGTGCGTCGCAAGGCTAGCAGCCGACGGAATCGCGCGACGGTTGTCAGCGGATACGCTGACAGCGATGCGCAGAATCACCATTCTCCTCGCAGGACTGATTGCCGTCGTCGCCCTGCTGGTCGTGGGCTGCGGCGAAGATGAAATGACGGATCAGCCAGAGCAAGAGGAAGAGCAACTGCAACCTGTTGTCGCCCGACAGCAGAGTGCTGGTGAACAATCCCAGCGAGCGCAGCAGTCAGATCAGGGTGACTCGGTCGGTGCGGTAGACGAGCAAGAAGAACAACAGCAACCTGCTCAACAACCGAGCGATCAGGCGGAGGTTGAGCAGGTCCAGCAGGATGAGTCGGAGACAGGGCAAGCGGCTGAGGGTCAAGCCCAGCAAGCGCAACAGGAGCAAGCGGTCGGGGACGACGACAGGGTCGTGTTAGGTGGTGATCGTCCCGCGACGCTGTTGATGCCCACGGGCGCGGACCGATCCGAGCCTCGGCCATTGATCGTGCTGCTCCACGGATACGGCAGCCGTTCGTCCGAGGCGGATGCCTACTTCCAGTTCTCGCAATGGGTCGATCAGCGCGGATTTGGCTTGTTGCTGCCGAATGGCACGATCGACCAGTTCACTGTTCGACACTGGAACGCAACCGATGAATGTTGTGACATCTTTGGCGCTGAGATCGATGATGTCAGCTACATCAAGTCCCTGATCGATGAAGCGCGAACTCACGCGGAGTTTGACCATGTCTTTGCCGTCGGACACTCCAACGGCGGGTTTATGGCATATCGCCTGGCCTGCGAGGACGTACCGGGATTGCGCGCAATCGTCAGTCTCGCCGGTGGGGCTCACTCGGATGCCGCGGATTGTCGTGTACCGAAGCCGCTCTCGGTGTTGCAGATCCATGGGACCGAGGACACGTCGGTCCTCTATCAGGGTGGCCAGTTGCCAATGCATCCCGATGCAGACCGTCAGCCGGTCCCGGGCGCCAAGGAATCGGTGCTGCGATGGGCCGAACGTGCCGACTGCGAAATCGAAGCCGTGCAGAAGCTAGCCCCGATCAATACCGACACCGCGGTCGCCGGCGACGAGACCACGATCTGGCGCATCTCCCAAGGCTGCGCTGAAGGCGTCGTCGTGGAGCTCTGGACGATCGAGGGCGGCGGTCATGTTCCGCTCGTTTGGGACACGCAGTTCACCACCGGAATCCTGGACTGGCTGGCCAGCGTATATAGCGGCGAGCTTGCCGCAGGCGATGTCTCCGGCACTGGAATCGAAGAACGAACCATCGGCGAAGAGCGGACCGCACAGCTGATGCTTCCTGCGGATCGCGGCGACAGCCCAATTCCTCTGGTCGTGTCACTGCACGGATACCAGGGCGAGGCGGAGGCGCACGACTGGTACTTCGGACTGTCTGAGCGAATACCGGAGTACAACTTCGCTCTGATTACGCCACAGGGTATTGCCGACACGCGCGGTTACAACTTCTGGAATGCCACTGACGCTTGCTGCAACTTCTACGGCAGCGACGTTGACGACTACGGCTGGCTCAGCGGTCTGGTTGCAGAGGCGCAGGAGAAGGTCGACGTCTCAGGCGTCTACGTCGTCGGCTACTCCAACGGTGGGTTCATGGCCTACCGACTCGCCTGCGATGGCCTTGATGGTCTGGTCGCCATCGTCAGCCTGGCCGGTTCGTCATTTGGCGACCTTGATCGTTGCGCCGACGCGACTCCGGTCTCGGTGTTGCAAATTCATGGTACCGACGATCTCAACATTCCTTATGCAGGAACGCTTGTCGGGGAGTACGACTCGCAGGGTGGATATCCGGGCGCGGTCGCACTGACGCAGCGTTGGGGCGAGCGGGCGAGTTGTGACGTCAACTTGATCGCGGTGTTGCCGGACATCGATCTGGAGCTCACGATTGACGGCGCTGAGACCTCGGTGCAGCGAATCCGTCAGGGCTGCGCCGACGGCGTCACGATCGAACTGTGGACCATCTACGGAGGCGATCACTTCCCCTTGTTCCAGGACGACTGGCCCGACCACCTGTTGAACTGGCTGTTCAACGAGTCTCGGACGAATTAGTTTCCGATGCTGCGTAAGCTCGGCATTCTCGCTCTTGGCGTCCCGCTGATCGCGATCATCGTCGCGCTGATCTATCTGTTTTTCTTTGGCGAAACGGAGCCAACGTTTGAGGATGCGGCGCAACAGTTGGCCTCCGATCACACGGTCTACGGTCTCGATCTCGAGGGTCGCCCAGCTGTGCTCGTGGCGCCGTTCGGCGCCGATCCGACTGAACCACTGCCGTTAGTGATCGCGTTGCACGGGTACAGCTCCAACGTCTGGGAGTTTTCGCAGTACCTGGGGCTGATTAGGCGGATCAACCTGGATCGGTTCATGCTGCTCATGGCCAACGGCACACGCGGCGAAGATGGCAATCGATTCTGGAATGCGACGGACTTCTGCTGCGACTTCGACGGGCGCGATGTCGATGACGTGGCCTACATACAAGCGCTGCTCGACGAAGCCGCGTTGCAGGTGTCGATTGGAAACATCTATGCCGTCGGACATTCCAACGGTGGGTTCATGTCCTACCGGCTCGTGTGTGATGGCTTGCCGGGTTTGAGCGGAATCGTCGCTCTGGCGGGTACAACGTTTGTTGACGAATCACAATGTGAGAACTCAGGACCGGTATCGGTCCTGCATGTTCACGGCGACTCCGATGATGTGATCCTGTACGGCGGCAACGACGAGTACCCGGGCGCGGCGCAGACCATCATTCGCTCGGCGAGACGACTTGGTTGCGATTTCAATGCCGCTGAGGTTCTCGCCGATCTGGACATCGATCAAGGACTGCCGGGAGAAGAGACGAAGGCGTTTCGCTATCGTCAGGGTTGCACCGACGGCGCAACGATCGAGCACTGGCAGATTGTCGGCGGGGGACATGAGCCGGCGTTCGATCCGGACGTAGTCGGCGCGCTCATCGTCGGGTGGATGCTGGAGCGGGGGCCGCAATGGTGACCTCGATGTCCGATTCAGTGTCGAAGTTGCAGGTCACTCATCGTGATGACGTGGCGATCGCCGTTTCAGTTCACCTGTCGCCCGATGTTGCGGCGAATCTCGCCAGGGCCATCGAGCAACGACTGAGGGATGCGGCGGTACCGCTCAACCAGAGGACGTGGATCATCGCCTCATCGGGAGACGACGAGTCGGCGGCGCGGACGATTGCGGCCATCTCGGACTTCACCGAGGGCGCCCGAGTCATCGTTCACGATGCTCGCGAGCCGGACGGTCTGATTTTTCAACGGCGGATTCCCGGACAGCCTCGCGGCGGCATCTATCTCAACGCTGCTTGGCAATCGGCCAGCGTGCGCATCGCCTGCGGCGACGCTGACGCCGTCGTGGTTGGCGTCGCTGCCTGGTTCAATGCGTCGGGACAGGTCCGTTCCGAGGACCTACAGGCCGATCTGGCAATCGGTTGATCGGCGCAATGGGTGCGGACAACTTAGACCAGGTAGCGGCGAAGCAACGGAGTGAATCCGGCACGCGTGAATTCCTGGTCGGCTGTGAGGATTGAGGTGATGCGGTACTGACGCATGATCAGAATCGACACGCAGTCCTGCAAGGAAAGTGAGGAGTCGGCGAACTCGCCCGCGTACAGGTCAAAAGCATCTTCCATCAGCGCGAGATTGTGTGTCACGACGGTGTACTGGGGATCGTGATCCAGCCTTTGAAACTGCATGCCCAGGCGCGAGCGGACATCAGTAGAGGCACGGGCGAAGTGAGCCAGCGTTTCGCTTAGCACTCCATGTGACGTGACCAAGGGTTGTAGTGGATGGAGAGCCTCGGCAGCCGATTGGGCTGCGTCCCTCCAGTTGTCGTTTGCCGCGTTCAGTGCGATCAAATGCACACTGTCGACGAAGATCGGTTCAGGCGGAGTCATGCCGTCGAACGGGGAGTTCCGAACTGATCAAGGTATTTCGTCAAGTCGGCCCGCAGTTCATCAGAAAGCTCCTGCGGTTCGCAAACGACCTGCAGGTCCCGCAGTAGTTCCTGGACCGTTCGCTCGTCATTTTCGACCGGCGCGATTGGGACATACCAATCCGGGCGCTGGCTCGAGTCGCGGTGGTCTGTGCCGTTGTGCTGGGGCTTGCTGGACATTTGAGTCTCCAAACTCAATGGTACCCGGCAGCGCTATCCGCGAGGCAGGCCGAGACCCCGTGTCGCGATGATGTTTCGCTGGATCTCCGACGTACCGCCCTCGATCGTGTTGGCGATTGAGCGGATGAATGCGTAGGCGTGTCGGCCTCGGCGCGGAGCGTCCTTGCCCTGGAGCTGGCCGTGCAGGCCGAGCACCTTGATTGCGGTGCTCTGGATGCGCTGGTTGAGCTCCATTGCGAATAGCTTCGCCATTGAGGCCTCGTGGTTGGGAATCAGCCCCTGGTTCTGCATCGAGACGATGCGGTAGGAAATCATCCGCGCCGTTTGGGTCTCGATGTAGCGGTCGGTCAGGGCGATCTGGGTCTGCCGTTTGTCGACGGTCGAGATGCCGCTGCCTCGGTTGTCCTTGGCGTAGCGAATGATGTCCTCAACCGACTGCTGCATGCCAACGGCTGAGCCGATGCTGGAGCGCTCGAAGTCGAGGGTCGTCACTGCTCCGTACCAGCCTCGGTCTACCTCGCCCAACACGTTGCGCTGAGGGATGCGGACGTCCTCGAAGAAGACCTCGTTGAACTCGTGTGTGCCAGCCATGTTGACCAGCGGCCGCACCGAGACTCCCGGAGCGTGCATGTCGAGCACGAAATAGGTGATGCCCTTGTGCTTGGGCGCGTCTGGGTCGGTGCGGGCGAGCAGAATCATCCAGTCCGACTTGTGTGCGCCAGAGGTCCAGATCTTCTGGCCGTTGACGACGAAGTCGTCGCCGTCCTTGACTGCGCGTGTCTGCAATGAGGCCAGGTCGGAGCCGGAGCCGGGTTCCGAGTAGCCCTGGCACCAGATTGCGTCGCCGCTGAGGATCGGCGGCAGGTGCTCTTCCTGCTGCTCGTCGGTGCCAATCGTGATGAGCGTGGGACCGACCATGCCGATTGCAATGCCGCCGGGGCGCGGGGCGCGGGCTTCGGCCATTTCCTCGTTGAAGATGAACTGCTGCATCACCGGGAGACCGGCGCCGCCATACTGCTTGGGCCAGGCGGGAGCGATCCAGCCGCGGTTGGCCAGCTGCTTCTCCCAGGCACGCTGCGTCGGCGGGCGGTCGAACATCTGCGCCGCACGCGCTTCCTCGCGCATTTTCGTGCGCCGCGGCTGGAATTCGTCATTGATGAACGAGCGCACTTCGCTGCGAAATGCGGATTCTTCGTTGTTGTCGTGGAAGTCAACCATCGTTCGTCTCCATCCTGGGGGCAGTTCACCGCATCGTATCTCACTTGTCTGGTGATGCGGCTCTGGTGATGCGGTTAGAATTGGCCAATGGTACGCAAACGAATGCTCGAAGATGAAGCCCGGCGGCTGCTGGGCGGGTCGCCGGTGATGTTGGTCAGCGCAAGCTGGCGCGCGGTTGGCAACGCGGCGCCGATCGCCTGGGCGATGCCCGTCTCGATCAACCCGCCGCTCATTGCCGTCGCCGTGCATCCGTCACGACGCACACACGACATGATCAAGTTCGGGGAACAATTCGCGCTCAATATTCCCTCGAAAGTGCTGCTCAATCATACGCAGTGGCTGGGGATGGTATCGAACTCGGTCGGTGACAAGTTGGAAGCGTCAGGCATTCCAACCTTTAGAGGCAAAGAGATCGACTCCCCCTTGCTGGAAGGATGCGTCGGTTGGATTGAATGTACGCTGCACGACTTCTACACGATGGGCGATCATACGTTGTTCATCGGCAAAGTCGTCTCGGCGCTAGCGGACACCGACGGATTTGACTTCAATACGGGTATGTGGTCGCTCGACGACGATGAGTACAAACCGCTGATGTACCTCGGAGGTCGCAGCTACAGCATCCTCGATGATCGCTTCGATGCCACCGTCGAAGAGCGCCCGGTCGAGCAGATGATGGAAGAAGGCATCGGCCGGGAGCTGGAACTGGCGGAGGCAGAACGTCGAATCAAGCGGGAAGAGGAAGCCGAACGGCGGGAGGAAGAGGAGCGCCGTGGAGCGGCTGAGCCCGACACGTCGAGCTTGCCCAGAGAGCTTCCGGAGTCATAGGATTCATCACATGCTGTTCAGAATCGTCACACTGTCGGCGTTGACATTGGGACTGGCCCTGGCAGCGGCGTTCGCAGGAATCGCCTTGCCCAGCGCGGCGCAATCCGATGATGACGAAGAACTGAGCGCCCGGATCGTAGCCCGCGTCGTTGACGGCAGTCGCACCGAGTTTGGCCTGCGAATCGGTGAGCGGACCCTGCTACCGAGATTGCGGTTCCTTTCACGAACCAACACGCGCGAAAACTGGCGAACCAGTTCGGAAATCGTCATCGCCGACGGTCGGACACTGTTCGTGATCGCACGTCAGCTGGCCGATGGCCGGACGGAACTGGGTCTCCGTGTCGACGGCGTAGATGGCGTTGATGGCGACATCCTGCCCCGGTCGAGGTTCATGCCGGCCCAGGTTCGGCACGATCGCTGGCTGAACAGCAGTGAGGAGCCGATTCCTCATCCGGAGACGCTGCGAACAGTGACAGTGCAATCGGCGCAACTGCTCGCGCTCGGCGGCAACCATAGCTGCGCGTTGACTGTCGATGGAACGGTCCAGTGCTGGGGCTCGCATGAGTTCGGTCAGATCGACGCTCCCGAAGGCAAGTTCCTGTCGATCGGCGGCGGCTCCGGCCACAACTGCGCGCTCAACGTCGGAGGCGGGATCGTCTGTTGGGGCTCGAACTTTAGCGGCGAGCTCGACTCGCCGGTTGGTCGGTACCAATCACTGACCATCGGCTACGAGCACGGCTGCGCGATGGATGAGGATGGCGAGATCGCTTGCTGGGGTCTCGACAATTACGGTCAGGCGACAGCGCCGGACGGCCGCTTCCTTTCGGCCAGCGCCGGCGCGTACCACAACTGCGCCTTGGATCTGGCCGGCGGCATTCATTGCTGGGGCGACGACTTCTGGGGTCAGACCGACGCGCCAGACGGCCGGTTCGTCGCAGTTCAGGCAGGCCACGCCCACACCTGTGCTCAGGATGCGGAAGGCGAGCTGTATTGCTGGGGCTACGGCGGTGATGGTCAGCTGAAGATTCCGTCCGGTTCGTATGCGAGTTTCACCTCCGGCGGCTGGCACACTTGCGCGATCACGACTGACGGCGAGCTGGGCTGCTGGGGCTGGGACGGTCATATGCAGAGCAGCCCACCGCCTGGTACGTACGCATCTGTCGTTGCGACCGAAGAGCATACCTGTGCCGTCACGACCGACGGCGGCGCCCGATGCTGGGGCGCCAACGGCTATGGGCAAACCAAGTCTCCTGAGGGGACCTATCGCACGTTGGTCGCTGGATTCGCACACACTTGCGCACTGGATGAGTCAGGCGCTGCGTCGTGCTGGGGCGCCAACGGCGACGGTGAGGCGAACGCGCCGGCCGGGTCGTTCGTGTCGATCGCGCCAGGTACATCTCACACTTGCGCAGTGAATCAAGAGGGTGAATTGGTCTGTTGGGGCTGGGATGGCTTCGGACAGACACAGGCCCCCGCGAGCGAGCTCGAGGAGGGACCATCGAGGCTGGTTCCCTTCCGGCTGGGAGAGGCAGACTGTGGTCGCGACACATTCGGCAACTTCGGTCGAGATGCGTGTTGGAGTTCCGACTCTGATTCCACGCTCAGACCTCCGACAGTCAGCCGCTATCGGGAGGTCGGCAGCGGTCGATCGTTCTCCTGCGCCCTGACGCTCGAGGGTGAAGTTCACTGTTGGGGTACTGGTCAAAGCGATCAGCTCGACCCCCCATCAGGTCAGTGGCAATCGTTGAGCGTCGGGATCTACCATGCCTGCGTGTTGAGTGAGTCCGGCGAGTTGGCGTGCTGGGGCCGCAACGGCCTCGGACAATCGGACACACCCGAGGGCGAGTTTGTCGCAGTGTCGCTTGGTCTCGCGCATACTTGCGCAATCACCGCGACAGGTGAAGCGCTCTGTTGGGGCGATGAAGAGAACGGCAAGACTGAGGTTCCAGAAGCCACATACTCCGCGATCGCCAGCGGCGGCGAGCACACGTGCGCGTTGAGCGAGAGTGGCGAGATCAGCTGCTGGGGCGGAAACATCTGGGGTCAGGCCGCGCCGCCGTCGGGCTCCTTCACGGCGCTGTCGCTGGGCGGCGAGCACAGTTGCGCCCTGAACGAAGCCGGTGAAATCGTTTGCTGGGGCATCAACAAGTACGGCAACACCGACGTCCCCGAGTCCCTGCAGCAGCCAGGCGCTGTCGCTGTCGCAATCGAGAACGAATAGGGCCTTGAGCACGGAGCCCGCCGGCCGCATCGTCGAAGGCGACAACCTCCCGGTCTTGCAGTCGCTGCCGAGCGAGAGCGTTCAACTCGTCTACACCGACCCGCCATTCAACACCGGACATGTGCGCACCTACCAGCGCCTGCGAACGACGCAGGATGAGGACGGCGACCGCACCGGATTTGGCGGGCGTCGCTATCGGACCGAGGCAGCGTCGTCGCACTCATATGTCGATGCGTTCGAGGAGTACATCGACTTCCTGTCGCCACGTCTCGCCGAGATCTGGCGCGTCCTACGCGCAGATGGAACGTTGTATCTGCACTTGGACGCGCGTGAGGTTCACTACGTGAAGGTGTTGCTGGATAACATCTTTGGTCGAGACTGCTTTCTCAACGAGATCATCTGGGCCTACGACTTTGGCGGTCGACCCAAACGTCGGTGGCCGGCGAAACATGACAACATCCTCGTGTATGTCAAAGACCGAGAGCGATACATCTTCAATCGCGATGAGATCGACCGCATCCCGTACATGGCGCCGGGCCTGGTCGGCAAGGAAAAGGCAGAGCGGGGAAAACTACCCACCGATGTCTGGTGGCACACCATCGTCGGCACCAACGCCAGGGAGCGGACGGGATATCCAACACAGAAACCGGTCGCGTTGGCGGAACGCATCATACGGGCCTCGAGCGATCCTGGTGAGCTGGTCCTCGATCCGTTTGCCGGCAGCGGGACCGTCGGGGCGGCGTCGGAAGCGTTGGGTCGACGCTATCTACTGATTGATGCCAATCCCGACGCGGTTGATGTGATGAGCGGTCGACTGGCCGCCGCGGAAGTCGTTAGACCGTGATATTGGGAGCGCATTCCTTCATGAACAGGCTCATTGACCGCGTCACCTGCTCGTGGGGAATCATGCCGCCGGCATTGCACCAGGTGAGGAAGTGTCCGACACCATAGCGATCGGCGAGTTGCGACAGTTTGGCAGTGACCTCGTCCGGATTGCCGACGGCGCACAACTGGTCGATCACTTCTTCGAAGCTCGCATTGCGGTTGCGGGCTAGCAGTGGCGGCAGATCGGTTGGATCGCCGCCGCGGCGGGTCCAGCCGCGGAATCCAGTGTCGGTCACGACCTTCATGTAGCTCATCAAACTTGTCTTGATCTCGGCCTTGGCAGTCTCCGAGGACTCGTGTACGTGAACGGGGAGTAGTATTCCCGCGTCGGACGCCGGAGCATCCGGTCGCGCCTTGTGATACATGCCAAAGCGGTGGTCGAGGTCGTCCTCGAACGCTGTGATCGGACTTGCGAAGACTCGCCACTGTTCGTCGCAGGCGCGGATAAATGACTCGTCGCTATTGGCGGCCATGCGCAGCGGGGGACCCGGACGCTGGATCGGTTTGGGTACGACCTGCACGTTGCGATAGTGGAAGTGGTCGCCTTCAAAGTTGACCGGGCCGTCCGACCAGGCCTGTTGGATCACGGTCAGCGCCTCGTTGAAGCGGCCGGCGCGGTCGGCTATGCGCACGTTGAAGCCGGCGAAGTGCTCGGCGATGCTACCTCGTCCAATGCCGTACTCGAGCCGTCCACCGGAGATGATGTCGAGCGTGGCCGCATCTTCAGCGGCGCGAATCGGGTCGGACAGCGCGAGCAGGGCGACTCCGGTGCCCAGGCGGATCTGTTCGGTTTGCGATGCGGCCGCTGCCATCGTGACCATCGGCGACGGCAATACCGAGAATTCGCGGACGAAGTGCATTTCGGCCAGCCAGGCGGCGTCCCAGCCGATACGGTCGCCGTGGACAATCTGGGCGATGGTGTCACGGTATCGCTGAGGGACATCCTGGCCGTCGGCCTGGGGGAGCTGAAAGAAGAGGCCAAATTCGGCGCGTTCACCCGTCATGGACAGTCTCCGCTCAGGCTCGCTCGGTCGTCAGGGCAGGCTAGCGCAGGAGTCGATGGCTAATCAGGCAGGGAGAGATAGACCTCGCCCCGGGCTCCTGAGACATGGAGGTCGAAGTGAAGCAGCAGGTCGCGTCCGAGTAGTGACGGTGTATCCCAATTGCCTCTCCCTGCCTCGGGGTCGTCAAGGTTCGGTGGGCTGGGCTGGGCGACAAGGATCGTCGTGTTGAACGTCTCAGGAGCGTCCACATCGTCGAAGAATGTCAGGCTCACGGGGATTTGGGCGGCGGCGCTGAACTCACCTTCAACGCCACCGAGCAAGACTCGATCGCCGATAGTCCCGAAGTCGACCTCATCGAGTGCTTGCTCCAGCAAGTCCTTAGCGTCCCGCGGATACAGGACCGTCGATTCAGTGCCAGTATCGATCATGAAATTTATCGACAGCTGGCTACCTGCGTACCCCACGGTGATCTGAGTAGACGGTGCGAATCGCTCGGAGGGAACAGGGTCACCCGTCGGATCGAAGCAATGAAAAGAGCCAGGAAACGTGCGCATCAACGAACGACGCGCAGGTATCCGCTGCCGATATTGCCACGCCAACGTGGAGCCTTAAAGGCGGATAATCTGGTCGTCGGATCAAGAGCAGAGAGGAAAGAGTACATCTCGGAGCGTTTGTCGAACGCATGAACTTCACCGTTACTGACGATCACGACGTGCTTGTCGCGATGTTCGGTGAAGAGTTGTTGACGGTTATCGTCGTACTCCGTGCGGTTCTTCCTCCCCTGTCGAATCATCGCCATCTCCTCCTCGCTGAACTCGCGAGGTGGGAGCAATTCAATGTTTGGTTTCTGGACGCCTGCGGCCGTTTCACGGGTGTTGCAGGACATGGGTGCGCTCCTTAATCCACGATCCATTATATGGCGAAGGGAGAATGACATGGCGCCAGTTCGAGCTGACCGAGTGCCTATACTCGACGCCAGAACACCCGTGAGATGAGAGGGTTGAGCGATGACCACCGCGACTTACACGATTCAGGATTTTGTGCGAGAGGCTCAGCGCGTCACTGATCGGGGCGACTCCGGCGATCGGCAGATCGCTCAGATCGCCGGGCCGCTTGAGAAGTTGATTCAGCGCAAGGATTGCCTGCTCGACCTGCCCGAATGCGAAGACGCCGATCCGGAGCAGGGCTTCATCATTCATCGCTCCGACAATCTGACCATCTCGGCGGTCGTCTGGCAGCCCGACTCCGGTGCGCCCGTACACAATCACAACGGCTGGGCGATGGAGGGCGTGATCTCGGGCGTGGAGCTGAACCGCAACTACCAGCGTGTCGATGACGGACTGACGCCCTGGCGGGCGGAGTTGGAAGAGCTGGAACCGTCGCTCGTGCCAGCCGGCGCGACAACCTACCTGCGAGAGCCACCGGCGGATATCCATGCAGTGGAGATCAACCAGGGCAAGACACTCGCGATCCACGTATACGGGTTGGATCTGCTGAGGCAGTGGCGCTACCGCTTCAATCTCGAGACGGGCGAAGTCGAGCCGTTTGGGATGCGGACTCGGCGCCAACTCGAACGTACTCAAGGCGCGAAGTAACGACCAACCAGGCAGGACGAAGTCGGGAGGTTTGCGATGGGCAAGCTCGATGGACAGGTTGCATTGATTTCCGGGGCCGCTCGCGGCCAGGGCGAAGCGCAAGCTCGCTTGTTCGCTCGCGAGGGCGCGGCGGTGGCCCTGGGCGACGTGCTGGAAGAAGACGGACAGCGCGTGGCCGAGAGCATCAACGACAGCGGCGGCCAGGCGATGTTCCAGAAGCTCGATGTGACCGAGATCACGAGCTGGCAGTCCATGGTGGATGAGACCGTGGCCCAGTTTGGCCGGCTGGACATCGTGATCAACAACGCCGGTATCGCCCGGTTCAAGATGATCGAGGACTCCACCTTGCAGGAGTACCTCGAAGTGATCCAGATCAACCAGGTCGGTGTTTGGTTGGGGATGCAGACTGCGATTCCGGCGCTGAAGGATGCCGGCGGCGGTTGCATTATCAATACGTCGTCGACTGCCGGGCTGGAGGGCTACGCCGGACTTGGCGCGTATGTCTCGTCGAAGTTTGCCGTGCGTGGGATGACCAAGGTGGCGGCCCAGGAGTTGGGTAAGTACAACATCCGGGTGAACTCGGTGCATCCGGGCCCGATCGATACTCCGATGATTCGCGACCCTCAGCTCGCGAGACGCGAAGAAGGCGACATGTCGATGAACGGTCCGATTCCTCGCGTCGGTCACGTCGATGAGGTTGCGGCGATGATGCTTTTCATCGCCGCCGACGCGACCTACAGCACCGGCTCGGAGTTCGTGATCGACGGCGGGATCACCGCTGGGTCGTCGCTGAACCGCGACTAACAGCATCAAACGAGACAACTGGGTTTCGGGGAGGAACGACATGGGCAAGCTTGATGGACAGGTCGCACTGATTTCGGGGTGGCGCGCGCGGTCAGGGCGAGGCGGAGGCCAGACTGTTTGCGCGCGAGGGCGCGGCGGTCGTGATCGGCGATGTGCTGGAGGAAGATGGACGACGCGTTGCCGAGAGCATTATCGACACGGGCGGCCAGGCAATGTTCCGCCGGCTCGACGTTGCGGATCAATCCAGTTGGGCAGAGATGGTCGAACGCACGACTGAGGAGTTTGGCAAGCTCAGCATCCTGGTCAATAACGCAGGCATCTTGCGTGGCACACCGATCGAAACCACGCTGTTGCCGCAGTATCTCGAGACCATCAAGATCAACCAGGTTGGGGTTTGGCTCGGCATCCGCGCTGCGATCAAGCCGATGCGTGAAGCGGGCGGCGGCTGCATCATCAATACGTCGTCGACTGCCGGGCTTGAAGGCTACGCCGGTGCGGGCGCCTACGTGGCGTCAAAGTTTGCGGTACGTGGCCTGACGAAGGTCGCTGCGTTGGAGTTGGGCCGCTACAACATTCGTGTCAACTCGGTGCATCCGGGACCGATAGACACGCCGATGATTGTCAGAGACGACACGCCGCGACGAGCAGACGGAGACGTCGGCATGAATACGGCGATCCCGCGGCTGGGTCGGGCTGACGAGGTGGCAAAGATGATGCTCTTCATCGCTGCCGACGCGACCTACAGCACCGGCGCCGAGTTCGTGATCGACGGCGGTCTGACATCGGGACGGTCGCTGCAGATTGGTGACTAGTCCCGACTGAGCGGCTTGGCGAACGATATTTCGTTGCCGTCAGGGTCCTTGACGTGGAAGTAGCGCTCGCGCCAGGGGGCGTCGCGCGGCTCGAACATCGGCTTGATTCCGACGCCGACGGCGTTGGCATGGAATGCGTCGACATCGTCGACGTAGAAGATGGCGCGAAAGCGCAGCGCCTCGTCCTGGAGTGTCCCCAGCATCAGGTTGAGGTAACTCTCACCTGCGCGATATGACGTGAAGCCTGTGTCGGCACCGCCGTAGATCTTTTCGAAACCCAGCGACTCGTAGAAGGCCGTTGATTCGGCCATGTTTGTCACCACGATTGTGACGGCGCTGAGTGCAGTGACGTTTGGCATTGTCAGCATGGTTACGTCAGCCGAGATCCGTGAAGGGGTTGTAGGCCAGCTCCCAGAGGTAGCCGTCGGGATCGCTGAAGTAGCCGCTGTAGCCGCCCCAAAAGACTTCTTCCGGCTGCTTGACCAGCGTGGCCCCGGCGGTGACGGCTTCGGACATCGCTGCATCGACCTCCTCTGGAGATGACAGATTGTGAGCCAGCGTGATGGTCGGCGTACCTGCGTCCGCTGAGGCGAACTTGACGTTCGCTTCGTCGGGGAACTTAGCGCGCCGATAGAGCGACAGCCAGGTTCCCTCCAGCTCAAGGAAGCAGATGTCGTCGCCGTCGTTGTAGTTAGGCGCGGGAAATCCGAGTCCCTCGCGATAGAACAGCACGGACGCGGCCAGATCGGACACGCCGAGCGTGATGATGCTGATCTTCGGTTTCATGGCGCTAAGCGTATCGCCGAGCTATGGGGTCGCAGTCTCGACTGCGGCCGTAATGCTCTTCAGTATCACACCGGGATTCTCGCCGTTGATACGCAGAGCGGGACCGAATCGCACGCCGATCGCCCGGGCGTCGTTGATGCGCTGGTTGAGCAGCGCTCGGGTGGCCGGGTCGTCATAGCACTGGGTGAAGCTGTCGGTGTCGAGTCCTTGCTCGCCGGCGAAGGCGATGAGCTGTTGGCGCGAGGCAGCGGAACTGCGTTCGACCAGGAAGCGGTCGTGCAAGGCCCAGAAGCCGGCTCCACTTTGCCTCACGGCACACTCCATGGCGTCTCCCACGCGTTCGGCGGCAGACCCGGTGTAGGCAAGGTTCTTGAATTCGAACCGGGCCTTGCCGGTCTGAACCAGATGCTCGATCAGTTGCGGCTCAACCTGAGTCGCAAATCGGCGGCAGGACGGTCAAAACGGGTCACCGTAATCAACGATCAGTACCGGGGCGTCAGGATCGCCGACGATTCTGCCCTCCAC
>CAXXUV010000005.1:0-13818 GCA_963666795.2 Dehalococcoidia bacterium
CCAGTCTGGGAATGCTCTGATGTCGATCAAGCTATCCAGTTTGCTGAAGGACAAACAGCGACCTGTCAGTGTCGCTCAGACCATCTGCGAATACGAAGATCGCTACTGGCAGGCCAAACGAGGCGAGCTTGAGGGCGGACAAAGCGACTTTCAGAAGTTCGCCAATCTTTACTACGACTTGGTCACGGATTTCTACAGAGTACGGATGGGGCAGGTCGTTTCACTTTGCGCCCCGCGACGCGGGAGAGAACTTCAAAGAGTCACTTAGTCGACACGAGCACCGTTTAGCGCAGACGCTCGGGCTCGGAGCCGGGATGGTCGCCGCTGCTCTCGGCTGCGGCATTGGCGGGCCGGCAATGGAGATTGCTCGCTTCTCCGGCGCCAGGATCGTCGGCGTGAATAACAATGCGTACCAAGTCGAACGCGCCCGCGCACTGACTAAACAGGCTGGCCTGAATGACTCAAGTTGAGTACGTACACGAGGATTACCTGCACGTCGATGCTCCGGACAACTCGTTCGACGCGACCTATGCTATCGAGTCAACCTGCTACGGCGCCGGACAAAGTCAGCGTCTAAGGCGAGATTTTTCGGGCTACTGAACCCGGGCGCGAGTTTCGCCGCGTACGAATACTGTTTGACCGATCGCTTCGACGCGAACAATGCCCAGCACCTCAAGATTAAAGCCGACGTTGAACTTGGAGGCGGCATGCTCTATATCGACGACCGTCAAACCGTTGATGACTCGATTCACACCGTCGGGTTCGAGTTAATGGAAACTCGAGACCTCGCTGTACAAGCTGGTCCGTCAATCCCTTGGTATCAACCACTGGACCGTCCAAGTTTATCCTCGGACAACTTTCGCAGTTCGACGTTCGGACGCTCGATTACCCACAGCTCACTACGAGCGCTTGAAGCACTGCGCATTGTGCCGCAAGGAATGGTTCGCGTATCGGAGATCCTAAACTTCTGCGCGGTTGCGTTTGTCGAGTCGGGCCGGCTCGGGATCATCACGCCGATGTACTTCTTCCATGCACGCAAGCCGGCGTAGCGCGCAAGCGTATGTCCTTTCGGGGGAGCAGACTGCAGCCCAGTTCATATCGCTCCGCCATACTCGTACCCAGTACGTCATACCCGCGCTTGTCGCGGGTATGACGCTGCGAGCAGCACGGATGCCGCGTGCGGGCTGAGCGATAGGAGGCGGGTTGGATTCCTCTCAAAGGAGCGTCTGTGCAGAACTCGGCGAGATTCCCGCGGCGGAGCGCGGGAATGACGATCAAGTGGTGGTCTGGCGATCAGCAAGGTGAGCAGGCCCTGGTCGGATACGCTGACCTACGATGTCCGACCGACGCTCTGTGCGGTTGAGAAGAACGAGGGACCTTCTATGCCACGGCAAATTCACTCCACGATCACCAGCGATGGTCAGCTCCAGCTCTCGCTCGCCGAGATTGAAACGCCAGCGCCCGGACCCGACGAGGTCGTGGTGCGTGTCGAGGCTGCGCCGATCAACCCCTCGGACCTGGGACTGCTGCTTGGCCCGGCCGACATGAGCCAGGCTCAGGCGTCGGGCACGGCCGCCAAGCCTGTGGTGACGGCGCCGATTCCGCCGCAGTTGCTGCCGTCACTGGCCGACCGGTTTGATCAGCCCATGGCGGTCGGTAACGAGGGCGCGGGCGTTGTCGTCGAGGCCGGCTCCAGCGACGCCGCTCAGGCGTTGCTCGGCAAGACGGTGGCT
Source organism: Dehalococcoidia bacterium (assembly GCA_963666795.2). Lineage (GTDB taxonomy): Bacteria > Chloroflexota > Dehalococcoidia > Bin125 > Bin125 > Bin125. The sequence continues at coordinate 1,734 of CAXXUV010000005.1, forward strand.
CTGCTTGCTCGAGAGATGTACTCGCAGTTCCGCGTCGTCAACGTTGCCCAATGCCTCGTGTTGCGTGAGGGCACGACCCCGGAGCAGGGCGCGTCCTGCTTTGTCAATCCGCTAACCGTCCTCGGGATGGTCGAGACGATGCGGCTGGAGGGCCACACGGCGCTCGTGCACACCGCGGCCGCATCGAATCTCGGCGTGATGCTGCAAAAGGTCTGTATCGATGAGGACATCGACCTGGTCAACGTCGTGCGCAGGCCGGAGCATGTTGAGCTGTTGCAAGCAATCGGCGCCCGCTACGTATGCGATACCAGCGCCCCGTCATTCGAGGACAATCTGACCGCCGCGCTGACTGAGACCGGCGCCACGCTCGCATTCGACGCCACCGGCGGCGGTCGTCTCGCCAGCCAGATTCTGAGCGGGATGGAAGCCGCAGCGATGGCCAAGAATCCAGGCTTCAACCGCTATGGGTCCAACGTGCACAAGCAGGTCTACATCTACGGCGGGCTCGACACCTCGCCGACGGTGTTGCATCGCAGCTTTGGCCTGGCCTGGGGGCTCGGCGGCTGGCTGCTGACGCCGTTCCTCGAGCGAGTCGGCCCAGAGGCGGCGGAGCGGCTGCGCCAGCGCGTCGCCGACGAAGTGACGACCACGTTCGCTAGCCACTACGCCAAGGAAATCTCACTCGCCGAGGCACTCGACCTCGAGAACATCGCGGTCTACAACAAGCGAGCTACGGGCGAAAAGTACCTCGTCAACCCAAACAAGGACATCGACTGAGACTTGATTCCCAAACGCTAGTGCGCAGCAAGGCCATATGGGCCCGTTTGACAGCCGGAAACACGTGGCGTCAGTCAACTCTCTATCCTCATGCACACATCGACCCCAGTTTTGGAGACCCGACCATGACCACCACCAGCGAATCGCCTTCCGCCGCCATACGTGCGCGGCTTGACCATCCGATCATCGACGGAGACTCACACATCGTCGAGTTCATGCCGACCTATTTCGACAACCTGAAGAGCGTCGGGGGATCGGAACTGGTCGAGCGCTTTCGCACGTCGAGCGTGAGCCGCGCCTGGGGACGGATGAGCTGGGATGAGCGTCGCGCCGAGCGCCCGACGGTCCCGCCCTGGTGGGCGCTGCCGACCAAGAACACACTGGATCGCGCGACCGCGATGCTGCCGCGTCTGCTGCACGAGCGGATGGACGAAGTGGGCATGGACTTCGTCGTGCTCTACCCCACGGTCGGTCTCGGCTTTCCACACATCAATGACGACGAGCTGCGTCAGGCCGCCTGTCGCGCGTTCAATGAGTTCACAGCCGAGCAGTACGGCGAGTTCGCCGACCGGATGACCGTCGCCGCTGTGATCCCGCTGAACACTCCCGAAGAGGGACTGGCCGAGCTTGAGCACGCGCATTCATTGGGTCTCAAGGTGGCCCAGATTCCGGCTTTCGTCAGGCGGCCCGTGCCCGCCGTCGCCGAGAAGTATCCGGAGTTGGCGAATCGCGTGACCTGGCTCGACTCGTTCGGAATCGACAGCGATCACGACTACGATCCGTTCTGGCAGCGCTGCCTGGACCTCGGCTTCGCGGTCGCCTCGCACTCGGCGGGCATGGGCTTCTCCGACCGCGCCTCGATCTCGAACTACATGTACAACCACATGGGTCATTTCGCCGCCGCCGGCGAGGTGCTCTGCAAGTCGCTGCTGATGGGCGGCGTGACCACGCGTTTCCCCGAGCTGCGCGTGGCGCTGCTCGAGGGCGGCGTGGCGCACGGCGCGCGGCTCTACGCCGACATCATCGCGCGCTGGGAGAAGCGCAGCACCGAGAACCTCGAACGACTCGACCCGGCCAATATCGACGTCGAGCTCGCCTACGACCTGTTCAATCGCTACGGCGGCGAGCTGACTGAGGGCAAGCTGGAGAATCTGCCCAGGACCCTGGGAATGACCGGACCGGAGCTCGATCCGACGATCAAGGACAACTTCGCTGCGATGAACATCGAGCGCGCCGAGGACTTCTACGACCGCTTCGTGCCGTCGTTCTACTTTGGCTGCGAAGCGGACGATCCAATCACGGCCTGGGCCTTCAACGACCAGATCAATCCGTTCGGGGCGAAGATTCGCGCGATCATGAGCACCGACCTCGGCCACTGGGACGTGCCGGACATGTCGGAGGCGGTTGCCGAGGCCTACGAGCCGGTCGAGACCGGTGTGCTCAGCCCGGACGACTTCCGCGACTTCGCCTTCACCAATCAGCTCCGCCTCTACGCGCACTCAAACCCGAACTTCTTCGAAGGCACAATCGTCGAGGACTCTGCCGCCGAGGCCTTGGCCGAGGAGTCGGCGAACGGCGCGTAGTCGGGTTGGCTGCTCGTAGACGCACTGAGCAAATAAACCGGCGACGCTGTCGGAGGCGCATGTTCGCCCCGTTTGCCGGCAGGGGGATGAGTTGATCCGTGGGGAGGTTGTCCCGCGTGGTGACGACTCCAGCACAAACCGCGGCTTTAGGATAGAATGACCGAGCGATGACCAAAAGCCACGGCAAGGAGGCATTCGTCTTGTCCTCTTTATCTGGTAAAGTGTATCTTCGATACGGTCAACAAATTAAGCCGTGGGGATCGCCAAGTACGGAAGAAGGATGCTAAAGAATGCAGTTGAACACCAAGGGTGGCTTTTACGAGCAGTTCGTTATCAACTCAGATAAGTACGACGCTGACTTACAAGCATGCATAGAGCGTACGGTCGAAAAGCTTCGAGCCATCGAGACAAGCGCTGGCCGGCCGGGAATGCTTCTCGGAAAGATCCAGTCTGGAAAGACGAGAACATTCCTCGGGATTATCGCGCTAGCCTTCGAGAACGATTTCGACATTGCGGTGATTCTGACAAAGGGGACGAAAGCGCTGGCGAAGCAAACGCTTGTACGCGTACGCGATGAATTTGCCCCCCTAACCGCTCAGGACGGCGTGCAGATCCACGACATAATGACAGTGCCTAGCGGATTGACTGGTTACGAGCTTTCGCAAAAGCTCGTGTTTATTGCAAAGAAGCAAGTCGACAATCTGGAAAAGCTATCTACTTTGATTCGAGACGATTATCCAGAACTAGTTGGCAAGCGAGCGTTGATTGTGGATGACGAGGCAGACTATGCTAGCATCGGCTTCCGCAACACTCGGGACAGCGGGCTCCAGGCGAACGTGACAACGCAACAAATCGACACTCTGCGTGGCATTTTCCGGTCGTCCGCATTCCTACAGGTCACTGCGACCCCTTACGCCCTCTATTTGCAGCCTGATGATATTACGGTTAGCGGACTCGAATATCGGCCGTCCCGTCCGGCGTTCACGGAGCTGGTGCCCGTTGCACGGAGCTACATCGGGAGCGACTTCTACTTCGACGATAGCCAGGATCAGGAGTCTGTGGCCTCACACCTCTTTCACGAAGTCTCCGCCGAAGAGCTTCAAATCTTAAAGCAACCGGACCGAAGACGCTTCAAGGTCGAAGAGTGCCTCACGAGCAAGGCGAATCCCGCGATTAGGTCGGCAATTTGCAGTTTCATAGTGGGAGGCGTGATTCGCCGACTCCAGAACCTTCGAATTGGTGAGGCGCCGGGAAAGTTCAGTTTCCTTGTACACACCGAAGCGGCACGTAGCTCGCATGCCTGGCAAGAGGATGTCGTCGCAGCGATAAAAGAGAAGTTGGCAGCAGCGGCGCGAGACGACTTGCCGACGCTATATGGGCTGCTTGGCACCGCGTACGACGACCTCGCCCGCTCAATCGTAATGATGCGCCACGATTTGCCCCCAAAGGAGGAAGTACTTGAAGGAGCGGTGGACGCGCTCAAGGCAGATTGGTTGATGATCACCAAAGTCAACTCTGATCGTCAGGTCGAAGAATTGCTAGACGATCAGGGCCAGTTGCGCCTGCGAACTCCGCTAAACCTATTCGTTGGTGGCCAGATTCTTGACAGAGGCATCACCGTGGCAAACCTTATCGGGTTCTTTTACGGACGGAGGCCCAACGTCTATCAACAAGACACGGTACTACAACATTCAAGAATGTTCGGATTCCGTCCGGTTCAGGACCTCACGATTACGCGATTCTATACTGCTCGTAAGATTTACGACGCTATGGGGCGTATGCATGAGAGTGATATTGCGCTTCGCAATGAGATTGAGATGAACCCTGAATCGCCAGTTGTATTCATCCAGCGGGACCCAGCGGGTAAGGTAGTTTCGTGCAGCCCGAATAAGATTCTAATCTCGCAGACGACGACCTTAAAGCCATTCAAGCGACTTCTCCCTATTGGATTTCAGACGGATTACGCGGTTCGCACTACGCCAGCCGTTGTCGAGATCGATAAGAGGTTGGGAGCGGTGTTTGGCGACAAGTTCGAGAAGCCGGCCGAAGTACCACTGAGCGTTGCGGTCCAAGTACTGCGACTTACAGCGCCTACTCTGAACATGGAAACAGACCGAGGATATGAATTCGACTGGGCAGGGGCGATAGCGGCACTTGAATACTTGAGCAACGCTGCATTGAAGTCAGGCAACCGAGGCAAGGTGCTTCTGTTGGTGCGCAAAGACCGGAATCTTAGCCGTAAGCTCAAATCGCAAACCAGGGGTGAGTTCTCTGATGCGCCAGACACAGCGCAGCGAGAAGGCGTGATTGCAAGGAAGCAAGCGATAGATATTCCGATGCTAATGCTGTTTCGACAGAACGGCGCCGAGGAACTTGGTTGGCGCGGAGCTCCTTTCTATTGGCCCGTGATCTGGGCTCAGAAAAACGCCCGAACAGCAGTGTATTCGCATGCGACACAGTAGTTCTTGCGTGCAGGGGTCACGCGAAGACGGTTGATTTGCTGATCGACTGAATCTGGCCACAAGCCAGGCTTCCGGTCACCGCGAGATATGTTAGCGGTAGAGGTGAGCGTGATTCAACAATGGTGTTTTGCGCGGAAGAAACCTACTTGCGATGTTTGGAGGGATGTGTCATGCGTCGAGTGCGCTTGGCCAGTGTTGAACCTTCAGGGGTGTTAGATTGGCACCACATGCAATAGGACTTCAGCAGAATGTCAGCGGAAGGTCGGTGCAAGATGCGTATTGCAGTGCTTGGTGGGAGTGGATTTATTGGGCCTCGCGTGATGCGTCGGCTGGTTGAGCATGGACATGAGGTCCACTGCATGGACATCTTTCCGAATGCTCCGGCGCTCGATCCTCTTCGTGATCAGATCCAGATTACGCATGGCGACATCACCCTCATGGACGATGTCGTTGAGGCGCTTGCGTTGAGCAAGCCCGACCGCGTCATCAACCTGGCGTATGCGTTGGGCGCGTCGGAGCGTGATCCTCATCCTCAGGTGCGGTTGAACATCCTGGGCATGGACAACTGCTTTGAAGCGGCTCGCATCCTGGATATTCGGCGAGTGGTCTATGCGAGCTCGCTTGCCGTTTACGGTCCGCAGCGCCTGCATGGCGACCGCATGGTGACCGAGGCTGATCTTCGGCTTGGCACCGGCATTTACGCGGTGTCGAAGACCTTTAATGAGCACCAGGCCGACTGGTACAACCGCGCCTATGACATGGCGATCACCGGGATCAGGCCGGCCAACATCACGGGTCCCGACAAGGTGCGCGGCTCGATGAACCACGTCCAGTGCCAGGTGCTGCCGGCGCGCAATGAGCCGGTCAGTTTCCCGCACCGCGACACGATGACGCTGCCGCTGCACGTCGAGGACATCGCCGAGGTGTTCGTGCGCGTGACGCTGGCCGAGGAGACTGCGTACTCGATCTACAACTCGGGTGGACACTCGACGAGCATGGGCGATCTGGCAGACACGGTGCGCCAGTTCTTGCCCGATGCGGAGATCACGTTCGACCAGGACGAAGGCGGACACGAGGGCTCGGGGCTCTACCTGATGGACAACTCGCGTTTGGTAGAGGAATTCGAAGTCCAGTACGCCCCATTCCAGCAACGGGTAATGGAGACCATCAACGAAGTCCGCCGAGGTGAAGGGCTACCTGCGGTCGGTTAGGGCGGACGATTCCAAGCTATCCCCCTTTGGGGGAGATGCCGCTGAGCGGCAGAGCGGGCCGCCGGATGTGGTGTCGGCAGAGAGCGGAGGCCCCCTCCGTCACTTCCTGACACCTCCCCCAAAGGGGGAGGTGTCAGGAAGTGCAGTGGCAGGTTACGCACCGGCTTCTTGCTGCGGGAATGACGGTTCGAGGCCGCCGGGCACGGCGTCGTGGGGCCGGATGCTCACCGAGACACGCAGCTTCATGGTCCAGGCCTGGTGGATGATCTGGCTGCCGGGGATCGCGCTGATGGTCGTGTCGTTGACGGGCAACCTGATGGGCGACTGGCTGCGCGACGCACTGGACCCCCGGCTGCGCAACGTGCGTTAGGGCCCCAGGGGAACGATCTAGGAGGCCGACAGTTATCGTGGCCGACGCAGGCCCGGGATTCTCTGGACGAGAAGCTGATCGCCGACACCGCGGGGTGCGGCGCCGCATGCAACATGGAACGCCGTGCCGCTGCGCCCTTGTCATCCGTGTTGAGGAATCAACTCACGGGCAACCGGATCAGGCTTCCGGCTTCGATGTCTCGGCGTGTCCGCTGACGTACCGCGCCGATTCATGGCTGCGGGCCGGGATGATGCAGTCCCGCCGACGCCCGATCGGGCAAGTGCCGCTTCTTCAACCGAGGCGTTAGGCTCGTTGCGAGTCTCAGAAGCCGAGGCGTCCGAAGGGGGTTCACATGGAGCAACTCGACCTGGTCCCGTACCTGCTTTACGAGAAGGAGGACAACGGGATTCTGTGGATTAAGTTCAATCGTCCTGAGAAGCTGAACGCTGCCGTCGGCGGAGCGGAGCGGACCGGCACGCTGGCCAAGGTCGGCGAGTACATGCGCGCCGCCGACGATGACCCGGACGTGAAGGTGATCGTGCTGACCGGCGTCGGGCGCGGCTTCTGCGCGGGTGTGGATGTGCGCGGCACGGATCTCGGCGAATTCGAGCCGAACGACAACTCGCTCGGCAACGCGCCGTACGAGACCGGCGGGTTGGATGAGACGCGCCAGCGCTTCTACTACGGCATCACGAAGCTGATGAAGGACATCTCGTACGTCCGCAAGCCGACCATCGCGATGATCAATGGCGTGGCAGCCGGTTTCGGCATGGACATGGCGCTGCAATGCGACATCCGCTACGGCAGCGAGAACACGCGATTTATCTCTTACCAGCAGGTTGGCCAGATCATCGAGAACGGTGGCGCCTACTACCTGACGAGGCTTGCCGGGCTTGGGCGCGCACTTGAGTTCTCCTTCACCGGCCACCTCGACGGCGAGACCGCCGCGGAGTGGGGCGTCTTGAACAGGCTCGTTCCGTCCGATGAGTTGGAGGCGGAGGTGCGCGCGTTGTGCGACCGGATCATGCGCAACCCGCCGCTGGTCACCTGGATCAACAAACGGGTGATCCGGGCTGCCATGGACAGCACGCTCGAAACCACGGCAGTGCTGACCTCGAACGCCTCCCCGATTCTTGCTACTTCGGAAGATGCCGCCGAGGCTCGCGCCGCCCTACGCGAGCGCCGCGCCCCAGAGTTCAAGGGCCGCTGAGTGCTCGTCGTCGCCGTGTGGCGAATCTGGAACCGAAGCGGTCGTGGCGCGTGGGTGCTGAGTGCGCGAGCTTGGCTCTTGGACGGGAGACTGACGTGAAGATCGGACTGCTACTCACATCGCACCCTGACCCTGAGACGTCGCCGTATCCGCACCAGTCGATCCACGCGCGCGTCACCGACGAGGTCCTGACCGCGGAGGAGCACGGGTTCGACAGCGTCTGGATTGCCGAACATCACTTCTCGAATCAGTACGGGATCCTGCCCGACCCGTTCAGTTACCTGTCCTACCTCGCAGCGAAGACCAGCCGGATCAAGCTCGGCGCTGCGGTCATGGTCGTACCGCTGCACCATCCGCTGCGTATCGTCGAGAACGCGGCGTTCGTCGACATCCTGAGCGATGGCCGCTTTCAGCTCGGCCTCGGTTCGGGCTACCGGCCGTACGAGTTCGAGGGCCTCGGCGTCGCCTACGACGAGCGGCGCGTGATGATGCAGGAGGAGGCGGTTCCGCTCATTCTGCAGGGCTTCTTCGACAAGCGCGTCAACGCAGACGGCAAGTACTTCAAGATCAGGATGGACGATCAGGCTGAGGTCTTTCCGCAGCCGATTCAGCAGCCCCATCCGCCGATCTACATGGCGGCGGGCACAGCCGACTCGATGGCGTACGCGGCCCGCCACGGGTTCGGCCTGATGCAGTCGACGCTGCCCTCGATCGAGACCATCGGCGAGCATATGGCCTTCTACCGCAAGCACCTGGCGGAAGCAATGCCGCCCTACAACCAGAACCCGGCCTTTGGCGATATCGACGTCGCGCGCATGGTCTATGTCGCCGAATCAGACGCCAGGGCTCGCGAGGAATCGGAAGAAGCGATCGTGCGCCACATGAAGGGTTTCATTGGCGGCGGTACCGGCAGCTATCTTGGCGACGTCGCCGAGAAGAGCGGCGAGAACGCGTTCTCGTACGAGGAGCTGGTCAAGGACACCGTGCTGCACGGGTCGCCGGACACGGTGTTGCGCGGCCTCGAGGCCCTGGCCTCAGCCGGCGCTTCGTCGGTGATGATCCACTATCCCCCGTACTACGGTCCCAGCAAGACCGTGAAGATGCTTGAGCTGTTCGCCAAGGAAGTGTTGCCGCACGCCAGCGCGTTCGAGCCAGGCGGCGCCTAGACACTTTCACCAACCAGCACGCCACGCCTCCCGATGGGAGGCGCAAAGGAAAACGCCATGACAGAAGTCTCATTCGCCCGCTTCGACGGCAAAGTGGCGCTGATCACCGGGGCCGCCGCCGGCATCTGCCGCGTCAGCGCCGAGATCATCGCGGCCGAGGGCGGCACAATCGCCGCCGTCGACAACAACGGGGAACTGCTTGATGGCGCAGTCGAGGCGTTCGCTGCGGCCGGCGGTGGCCAGCACCATGCTTATCCCGCTAACGCACTCTTGCAGGAGGAGGTGGATGCGGTCGTCGCCGATGTCGTCAGCCGCTTCGGCAAGATCGACGTCCTGATCAACGGCGTCGGCGGCTCGACGATCATCGCAAACTCGGCCGCGACGGCCGAGCAACTGACGATGGAGGAGTGGCAGAAGGTGCTGGACTTCAACCTCAGCGGCACCTTCCTGTTCTGTCACGCCGTGATTCCACATATGACCAGCCAGGGCAGCGGCAAGATTGTGAACTTCGCCTCCATCGCCGGCCGGGGAAAGAGCGCCAGTAGCTCGTCGGCCTACGCAGCAGCCAAGGGCGGCATCATCGCGTTCACCACCAAGCTCGCCGCAGAGGTCGGGCCGGCGGGCATCAACGTCAACGCGATTGCACCCTCGGCCACCCTCACCGAGCGCATCCGTCGCCACTGGGAAGGGCGGCCGGCGGAGCTGCGAGAACGCGCGCTCGCCGGAACGCCGCTGGGCCGGATCGCCGAGCCGATCGACCAGGCCAACGTGGTCTGTTTCCTGGCGTCGTCACACGCAGACTTCGTCACCGGGGTCACGATTGATGTGACGGGCGGAGCCTGACATACCCGAGCCTTCCGTTTTGAGGAGACCTTTGCAAAACCTCATGTCACTCTTCGACCTCCCCCTTTGGGGGAGGTGTCACGAAGTGACGGAGGGGGCCTCCGCGATCTGGTAACGGCACATCAGGCGGCCCCCTCTGCCGCTCCGCGGCATCTCCCCCAAGGGGGGAGAGCTCGGAATCCCGGCGTTCGCAAGGGGAGCGGGGGGAGCTGATTGACGCTTTAATTGGGATTGCGACCCCAATGCAATCAGGCCCTACATCTCGCCCGACTTCATCACGGGCAAGACTTCTTCGGCGAAGAGATTCATGGAATCCAGCACCTGCTTCTGTGACAGGTCGCCGAACCAGAAGTTTGCGTTGAAGTGGTCGGTACCCATGACCTCGCGAAGCTGCTTGATTTTGGCGATGCAGGTATCGGGCGTGCCCATCACGAAATAGCGGTCGAGCAGTTCCTCCGCGGACGGTTCCGTGTCCAGGGGGATGGCGATCGCTCGGCCGTGATCGACGCGCGCAAGACCCTGCCGCAGGCTCAAGGTCACGCGCATGTTCCAGCGGGCCTGTTCGACGATTGCCGGCAACTCGGATTCATCGTGCGTCACGTAGACCGGACGCTGGGTGCTGACCCGGACCGCTTTCCGCTGCGCCGGATCAGTGATCGCCCGGTCGAAGGTCTCGCGGAACTCGGCCAGCCGCTCGATCGGAATGCCAAAGCCACCTGAGATCAGGTTGAAGCCTCGCTCAGCTGTCGCCGCGATCGACTCATGGCTCTGCCCGACCACCCAGATCGGCGGGTGCGGCTGTTGGATGGGCATCGGGAACACGCTGGTCTCGCCGAAGCTGTAGTACTTACCCTCGTAGGAGAATGGCTCTCCCGCGAATGCCTTGAGCAGAATGTCGACGGACTCCTCGAAGCGTTCCCGGCTCTCATCGAGTGAGTGACCGAGCCGCTCGAACTCGTAGCGCTGGTAGCCGCGGCCCAGTCCAACATCGAGACGGCCGCCGCTCAGCACGTCGGCAGTGGCGATCTCCTCGGCGACGACCAGGGGATGGTGCAGCGGCAGCACGACGACGGCGGAGCCGACGCGGATGCGTTCGGTTTGAGCCGCGAGGTGCAACGCGAACATCAACGGACGTGACAGGTAGCCATACGTCGAGAAGTGATGCTCGGCGCACCAGATGCTGTCGAACCCCAGCCGGTCCGCAGTCTGGGCCATCTCCGTCGCTCGCGCGAACACCTCGGTAGGGTCCTGGGCGCTTGGCGACTGGAGCAGGAGGAAGGTTCCGCAATCCATAAGGTCTGTTTCCGTTTCGGTGTGCTTGTTACACGCCCCCGCCGGAGCAGGCTAGCGTGCTCCGTTGAGCGCCCGGTCGAGCGCCGAGAGTTCGTCGCGCCTCCAGCGCCTGGAGAGTTCCGCGTCCGGCGCTAGATTCGGCGAGCCGTGAAAGGCGCCTGGGTAGACGTGTAGCTCAGCCGGTACGTTAGCGGCCAGCAGTGCCTGCGCGTACGCGATGTCCTCGTCGACAAAGAGGTCCAGCGTTCCGACATTGATGTACGCGGGCGGGAGTCCCGCCAGCTCCGTAGCACGCGCCGGCGCTGCGTATGGAGAGATGTCGCCGCCGCCGGCATTGCCCGCGAGGTACGCGTTCCATCCGGTGAGGTTGGAGGCACGGTTCCAGACCCGCGAGTCGACGATTGCGTGGCTGCTGCGGGTCGTGTTGCGATCGTCGAGCATCGGGTAGACCAACAACTGGAAGCAGACCTCGATCTCGCCGCGGTCACGGGCGACCAGCGCCAGCCCGGCTGCCAACCCACCGCCCGCGCTGCCGCCGCCAATCGCAACTCGGCTGCGGTCCAGCCCAAGCTCGTTAGCCGACGACGCGAACCAGCGCAGCCCGGCGTAGCAGTCCTCGATTGGCGCAGGGAACGGGTGCTCGGGCGCGAGCCGATACTCGACAGACGCAACGAGCACGTTCAGCGACTCGGCGATGCCGGCGCAGTATGGGTCGTTCATCTCGACGTTGCCGACCACCATCCCGCCGCCGTGAATCCAGTACAGGGCCGGAGCGTTCGCCGGCAGCGAGGCGGGACGGTACGTGCGCACCATGACATCGGGCGCGCCGTCCGGGCCTGGCGCCATGTGGTCCTCGAGAGCGACGCCGTCGGGAAGTTGCACTTGCGGCATCGCCGCCCGCAGTTCCGCCATTGCGGCGCGCCTGGCCACGAAGTCCGTCGGATCCTGGCGCACCGGCAGCGTATTGAGTGCCGCGACGTGTTCCGCGTCGAGATACGTCTCGATGTCGAGAGTGGGAGTGGTCATCAGTATGTCTCCGGCTGGCTGCGTCTCATTGGTTGGCAGATCGTAACAAACGCAGGACCGAACTTTTGGAGGAATCGTCTTGCGACTCAGCTAGTCTGCCCGTGCCGAAGCCCCGGAAGGAAGTCCAGATGTCCAGCGTTGAGG
>CAXXUV010000006.1:0-169162 GCA_963666795.2 Dehalococcoidia bacterium
CAGGTTGGCTGTAGCGCCTACCTGTCGCGATTCCCCATAACTTCGACAAGGCGTGTGGGAGAAACCAAACTACGGCGAGTGCGACAGCAACCAGTTTCATGGCGACCCTGCTTCCATCCATGCCGAAGCCGCCATGCAATCGAAGATGTCGGCAATCGCCACCGATGCGGTGGAGATTGATTGCATAGCGACACGACGACTGGCGACTTCGCCGTGAGCAGCGCGCTGCGCTTCGCGACCAAGCCAAACTTGGTGGGTGCTACGAAAACGCCGAATCCGCTCTCGCAGGCCGCTGACGCGCCCACAACGGGTGGCGCCAGCGTCGTTCTCTGAATCAGCGCCGCGGCCAGCCACACGGCGAACTCCCAGTTCCGAATTGACCAGGGCTTCTGCGCTGCCGACACTGACGCCGCTCCTTCTCTAGTTCTTGTGTCCTCGCTGGATGAAGCGTGGAATGAGTGTCCTCTCAGAGAATTCAACTCCGTTGTGGCATGTTATCGAATATGAATATGTAATGCCAATTCTTTTCACCGTTGTACGGCAAATCGGATGCGTGTTCAACATCATTAGATACCGTATGAGACCAGACATAGATGGGCCGTGACAGGCTTCGTCGATTGACTGGGCGTGGCCGGCGCAGGACTAGAGCGACGTTTGATTGCCCAAGGGCAAGCCGTCGTTGGCTGAACGGACCGATGACGACTGGCAAGAACTACGGAGCAATTCGCCGCCCGGATTGCGCATCGGACCAGGCGCGAACTCCATGTCAACGACGATCAGCATGTCTGCCATCAACCGGTTCCGGAGTGTTTGGCTGAGCGCGGGTCAGAAAGCGGCCGGGGTTGCGGGCTAGATTCGGTCAGAGTGAATCGGAAAGCGCGTTGCCCGGCGTGTCCTGGATCAATCCAGGTCTCTGTCCGCTAGCAGCGGCCGAATTTCCCGCTCGCGCACATCCTGGAAGGCGTGCTCCTTGAGTAGGTCGACGTCCGGCACCACCACTTCGCCCGCGAATCTGGCGCCGGGACCGTCGCCCCAGCGGATGACGCGCGCCTCCGAGAGTTCGGCGAGCCCTGCCGCTACTGCCGACCGCGACATGGTCGTCAACCGTCCGATGTCCTTCTGGCGCACCGCAACCCGGCGTTCGGCGCCGAAGTCCAGGTCATCGAGCGCCAACCGCGAGACCAGCGCCGCTGCCACCCGGGACGGAGGCGCGCCACTCGTCGCCAACGAGACCCAGTAGAAGCGGGCCAGACGCCGCATGACCAGCTCATGCATCCGTACTTGCACCGAAGGAATGCGATCGACTACCAGCTGCATCACGCTCTTGGGCATTCGGACGACGACGGTCTCCGTGATTGCCGAGTAGCTCCCGACCCAGCGCTCGGCGTCCATCAAGAACTCATGCACGCCGATCAGAAACGGCGCGGTCAGCTCCGAGTACGGTGACTGCCAGGCGACCAATGTCCCCTGCTGCACGAAGTAGAGATGCGAAAACGGGGAACCTGACTGAATGAAGGCCGACTCAACGGTGGCTTCCACATAGTCCAGCTCCAGCGTCTCCGGCGACTCTTCGAGGACGCCGTCCAACTCCTCGCTGGGGACCGACATGAAGTCGGGGCAGCGGACCAACCCCTTGGCAAATCCGGAGACCTGGACAGGCATGCGCGGCGATTCCTCTACGCTTTGCTCTTTACCCTAGTCCAGTCGGCAATCTGGGAACACAAACCATCGATCTGGCTGGTCGCTACGGCCGGAGGACATCCTTGGATGCGCAGAGCACCGACCCGGGCAGGCAGCTGATCCGTGCCGGCGGCGACTGCCAATCTGCGATAGCCAGGGGCTGTTCACATTGGCGGCTGTCCTCGTTGCCCCGTGCTTGACACGGGGCAACGGAATGCAGCGGCTTCGTGCCTTGTGGTCGCTGTCTGAAACTGGAGATCACCGGTTGCAAGTGCTGGTACCGGATGTGTGAACAGGCCCTGGTTGAGACCGATGCAACACCTTTGATCTTCATCTCCCCCCCTTACGGAGACCTTTGAATAAGTCCCCTTCGCCCCCCTTGCGGGGGAGATGCCGAAGGCAGAGGGGGGGCTCCCCATCTCAAGGCCTATCTGGTCGCTGGCGGCGGACCCCCCTCTGTCACTCCGTGACCTCTCCCCCCGCAAGGGGGGGAGAGGGGAATCATGAGTTTTTCGAAGGTCTCCGCGAGGGGGGAGAAGGGAAGTGATGCAGCACTCTCTAGTTGGGGCTGGCGTAGACGCCCACGGCCAACGGATGGCTGTCCGACACCGATTTCCAAGCCTCGTCCGGTTTTGTGCTGTTGTAGAGTCTGGATTTGGTCTGGTTGCCGATACTCCAACCAGCCGCTCCCGATGGGTCCTCGCTGTTCGAGTTGGACTCAGCGACGCGGTAGAATCTGTTCGGGTATTTGCTCAGCGACTTGAACACGATCCAGTACCTCGTGCTCGCCTCAAGCGTCACTCCCGCGCACGTCCCGGCGTACATCTCGTCTGGCCAGTCTCCGGTCGCCAGCACCAGCCCGGTCTCGTAGCCCGTGAGCCGTTCGACCTGGCAGAGCTCAGCGTTGGGCCGATTGCCGGTGCTGTAGTTGAAGTTGCTGTAGATCGCGACCTGGGGTACCGCCTTCGTCGGAACCAGCGCGATGACAGGGACAGCGGGGGCGCCGGGGTCCTCCGGTTCGTCGGCGACCGCAGTGTTTTCGTCGTCGTCCACGCGCACCGCCACCCTGGCGACCGCCGAGGTGTTCGAGTTGTAGCCGCCGCCCGATGCGGTGTGGGCGAGAGTGACATCGTCGTCCGTGCTGTCGGTATCCTCCGCGCTGCTCACCGTCACCGTCTGCGCCTGGTCCCAGGTCGATGAGGTGAAGGTCAGCGAGGCCGGGGCCACGGTGACGTCCGTGTCCGCGGCGCCGGTGATGACCACCGTCACGTCGGCCGAGGGCTGCGTGCTCAGCTGGACGGTATAGCTCACGCTGAGCCCTTCGACTACCGTCAGCGTCCTGTCATCGACGACGATGCTGTAGGCCGGGGTCCCAATGGCAACGTTGGCGCCGACAACGCCGGTGATCGTGGCGGTACCCACCCGGGCGGAACGGCGGCCCATGCTGATGTAGGCCGCGAGCTTGTCCAGCGTGTAGCGGGCGGCATGCGAACCGGTCGTGAAGTCGATCGCCATCTCCTTGACGTGCCCGGTTAAGCCGTCTTCGGTCAGGTGACCGAGGTTGTAAAACGTAAGACGGTCGCTGGCCCGCTGTTCCAGGTTGCTCACCATGCGCTGCACCTCCGGCAGTTCGCTGAGCGTGATCGTGTAGGGGCCGGTGTAGCGGTTCCTGTCGTCTTCGCGGTTCATGTCGTTGTCCGACTCGACCTGCACGTAGAGGGTCGACAGGCCCACCGCGACCGGCCAGAAGTCGAGCACGGCGTGGCCGTCGTAGTTGCTGTCCCACAAGTCGCCTCGGGCCACCGCCGGCCGGCCCATCGTCGACGAGAAGATATCGAGCGAACCACCAACCACGTTCGCGCCGAGGAAGTCTACCTCGAGGCGGTACTGGCGGTAATACTCCAGGCCGTCGATCCTGAACCAGTCTCTGTCCGAGGCGTCATCCAGCGTGCCGATCGAGTACTCTCCGAGCCGGACCCGCCCCGGCGTCGCTTCGGAAGCCGGGAAGTCCTGTCCGGGCTGTTCGGCCTGTTCGGCACGGCCGAGCGGCGCCACTCTGCCTTTCAGGCCGAACTTGACTTCCCCGCCGAAGGACCAGCCGGAAAGCCCCCCCGCATCCATATCCGTGGCAGTCGTTCGAGCGAACCTTGTTTGGGCGCTACGTCCTTTTTTGTCGTACTCGGCATGGCGAACCTGGAACTGGATCCAGTACTTGGTCGACGGGAACAGGAACACGTCCAGGTACTCAAAGGTGTAGTCATGGTCCCTATAGCGTGCCTCTGCCCGGCCCAGCTCCGCCAGTTTCTCTCCCGGACTGTCGCCCTCGTCCGTCCACAGGGACACGATGAGAAAGTCGTTCCCGTTGAAGGCCCTGAAACTGAAGCTGTTAAGCAGGAACCCCGATTCGCCCGGGCCGGTCGTGAACGACTGCCGGAATCGAACCTCAGCGGAGGTAAGGGTGTTGGCAGGCGTATTATTCGCGTTCGGCTTGGCCAGGTTGCTGGCCAACGTCACGATCGGGTTTTCGTTGAACGACAGGATCCGGTTCTCGTCGACCGCTTGCTGCTGCGCCGCGATCAGTGGTTCTTCGGGTTCCGGGGTCGGAAGGCTCGTCACCCGCGGCGCGGCCAGGGTGGCGATGCTGCCGGTCGACTGCGGCCCGGCGCCGGCGGCGTTGAGGGCGGCCACGGCGTAGTGATAGGTCGTGTCGTCCTCGACCGTCTCGTCCACGTAGCTCGTGGATGTCGAGCCGGTGTCCGACACGAGCACGGTCAACGCGCTGGCACTGGCTCCGCGCCAGATCCGGTAGCCGGTTATGGCGTCGCCCGACGGTGTAGTCCAGTCGAGCGTGACGCGGTCGAACGAAGGGGTCAGGGTCAGGCTGGTCGACCCCGGAGTGGAGCTCACCGGCGCCAGGCTGCGCGTGCCGGGGGTCGGGCCGGAACCGGACTGACCGGGCTTGGCCTCAGCGCTCGGCGACGGCGTCGGTGACGTCGTGGCGCCCGCGGTCACCGACGGCGCTCCCTCGCCGGCCGCGCTGAGCGCAACCACGGCGTAGACGTAGGTCGTCGACGGACTCACGCTGGCATCCACATAGCTTGTCGCGGTGCTGCCGGTGTCGGGCGCGATTACCGAGAGCGACACGGCGTCGGTCCCCCGCAGGATCCGGTAGCCGCTGATCGCGCTGTGCGCCGGCGCCGTCCAGGACAGCGTCACGCTGCCGCCGGTCACTTCGCTCAGGCCCAGGCTGACCGGCGCTGCGGGGACACAGCCCTGCGAGCCGATCGCCGTAATCCGCTCGTCACTGCCCGAGCCGCCGTCGGTCAACGCCACGATGTACGTGCCCAGACCCCCATAGTTCCCTTCGCCCACGACCGAGATGTAGTAGCGCCCGTCCGTCGCCGGTGTGAACGTCAAGCGGGACCACTGTTCCCGGCTCTCATCCCACCACTCCGTCCCCGCGACGGCGGTACCCGCGGCGTCCTGCACCGATTCGACGATCGGCGCCAGCAAGGTGCAGTCGACACCGGTCGCGCCCAACACCTGGATCCGGTAGGCGCGCCCCCCCGTCAACTCCGCCGCGAACCAGTCCGTGTCCCACAGGGCGGCGCTTTCGGTCAGCCGGCCGCGGGCCGCTTGGTCGAGGGCGACCACCCCGGTCGTGTCGCTGGTCCCGGGCAGATCACCCGCGGCCGGCTCCGAGCTGCTCTGGCCGCTTCCCCCACTGCTCGGCGGCACGGTGTCCGGCGTCGTCTCGGTCTCTCGGTCGCAGGTTCGATCACCGGCGTCGTCTCGGGCTCGGGTTCGGTCGCAGGTTCGGTCACGGGCGGCGTCTCGGGCTCGGGTTCGGTCGCAGGTTCGATCACAGGCGGCGTCACCGGTTCGGTCGCAGGTTCGATCACCAGCGGCGTGACGGGCTGCGGCGTTGGCGCGGGCGTCGGCGCCGGCCTGGTCAGCGCCAGCACGAATCGGTCGCCCGCGCCGATCCCCGTCAGGATCGCGCGTCCCGTCGTCGGCACGTTGAAGTTCACGTAGCCGCCGCCGACCGTCTTGACGTCGTTCGCCGCAAAGCTGGTCGTGCCGCATCGGTCTGTACCCACACCGTCAGGTCGGCGCCCGCTCCTGACACGCCGAAATAGGCACGCAGCACCAGGGGCCCGTCGTCATTCAGCCGCAGCAGAGACCCATTGCGGTTGGGGACCATCACCCGCACGATCTTCGAATCGGCGCTCAGGTTGACGTCGCCCTCAAGCAACGAACCCGTCGCGCCCCAGCGCGAATCGGCTGCCGAATACAGGGTCTTCGCCCCGCCCGCCGTAAACGCGGCGAGCGCCACCACCTGCAATCCGTTCTGGTCGAAATCAGCGACCGTGAGCGAACTGGTCTGGGCCTCCGCGAACCCGTCGCCGTTCAGCGATGCGACGGCGAGCCATGCGATCAGGACCAGAGCCAGTATGCCGACAAGCCGCATGAGGCGACGCCGCGGCCGCTTGGCGGCCGGAGACGCCTGGACGTATGTTGTCGGTGATCGCTTGATCTGGCTCATGCTCGGCTCCTTCTACCGCGGTTCGCGAACTGCGGTTCGTCAGGACTGATTCGACCGATACGGCTTCAAGAAAACATAGTTGACAGAGTATTGCACATATTTCAGTTGGTTGTCAGAAATATTTGGATATGGTTTTCTACATCCATCATGGCGGAAGAGATTGAAACTCTGCTCAGGCCGGGCCGCCGTTTACTCCCCGGACCCTGAGTCTGCCAACCTCCCCGTTAGATCATCCGCCGGTAGTGGCGGCGGCAATGAGCCCTGCGCCGCAGATCCAGGCGCGCTGCTGATTCAGGCAGCCCGCACCCGCAAATCTGCGACCGCCCGGCGCTCGGTGACGACTTCGCCCAATTGAGGACCAACTCCAAACGCGATGTCCGCGGTCGGTCGGGGCCAAAAGCCGGAACGCCCTGCATCGCTCACGAGCAGCACCGGTCCGATCAGTTGGCGCGCGCAGGACGATTAACTCCTCATCCACGACAGGATTCCCCCGATCCGACCCCTGCCGCTCGCAAACGATCGCTGATCGATGATCACACTCGTTGTCGTGATATCGATTGCAGTGAGACAGTCATATAGCATGATGGGAAACGAACAAATATAATGCGGTCTACGCCACGAAGTTACTAATGTCAGTACGTTAGTAACGTTCCAAGAGTTGTCATGGTCCGGTTCGTATCGTGCAATTGGTAACAGCCGCTGTCGGCGACACGTATTGCGACTAGCCTGATCTCCGGCGTCTCGCGCTGAGCGCAGCAAACTCTATGGTGATTGTTGTCGAACTGAGGATGCGGGCGCAGCGCCGTAGCTTGTCCATCATCACCAGGTGCGCTGAGAAACCCGGCAACGCTGACCGATGCAGACAAATACACCAACGTCCTTGTGGCAACGGGCACGTGAAGCCTCGTGGCTGGAACCCGAAGTGGCAACGTACGCTGCCCGAATATCGATTTAGGCTCGCTGGTTTGTCTGGGTCCTCTCCGTGTACATGCTGGCAATGCGGCCCGACCTCTGGTATCCGGAACAGTTGGCCTTCGTCTGGTTGCACTTCCCGCTCGTGATCGGCAACGGTCTGCTGCACTACCGGCTACTGGCGCGGAAACCGATCACACCGCCCTTGCTCTTCATGATGAGCGTGCTCGACCTCATCCTGATCACGGCGGCCATCGCGATCAATGGTGGATTCGACAGCTTCATCGTGTTCACCTACTTTCCGGCGTTGGCCCTGTTCGCATTCGTGTTCGCTCCGCTTCGGCTGGCGTTGGCAGGCACGACGCTCGTCGTGGCTGCCTACGTCATCGTTTGCATCAGCGTGGGCGACGGTGTGAATGTCGCACAGGGCGAAGAGAACATTCTGTTCTCCAGAGTGGCCGTGATGTACAGCATGGTTGGTTTCGGCGGGATGATCGTTCGCTTCGAACGTAGCCGGCGTCAGCAGGCGGTCGCGCGCGAGCGTGAGATGCAGCGAGAACGAATCGAACTCTCACAGGCGATCCACGACACGACCACGCAGACCGCGTATCTGATCGGCCTGGGGATCGACTCGGCGCTGGCTCTGGCCGGCAATGAGAATCCGGCGCTGGTCGACAAGCTCGCCGCCACTTCGGCCCTGTCCAAGTCCGCGATGTGGGAGCTGCGCGGCCCGATCGACATGGGCCATATCTTCGAGGGTCGTGAACTGGGCCGCGTGCTCAGTTCGCATACGGCAACCTTCGCGCAGATCACCTCCGTGCCGGCCGAGCTCACACAGTCGGGCGAGGAGCCGCCGCTTTCCACTGAAATCCGCAGTTGCCTGTTCTCGTTCGCGCACAACGCACTGAGCAACGCGTTCCGCCACGCCGATGCCGGCCGGGTCGAGGTGAGACTGGACTTCGCAGAGAACGAGGTGCGGCTGTCGATCGCCGACAACGGTCGCGGCCTGCCGGACGACTATGCCCAGCGTGGCCGCGGTTTTCGCGGCATGCAGGTTCAGGCGGAGCGATTGGGCGGCCGACTCGAAGTGACATCCTCCGGCCCCGGCGCGGGGACGACTGTCGGATGCGCCTTACCATTGGGCAGTCCGCAAACAGGAGATTGAGGCCATGGCAGCGACAGAGATCCGGGTCATGCTGGTCGACGACCATGCGATCATGCGCGACGGACTGCGGGAAGTGCTTGAGCAAAGCGGCGACTGCTCGGTCGTCGCGCAGGCTGCCGACGGGGTGGAAGCGCTGGCCATCGCCGAGCGTGCCAGGCCTGATCTGATCATCATGGACGTGATCATGCCCAATAAGGATGGAGTTGAGGCCTGCCGCGAGATCATGCAGCGACTGCCCGATACCCAGGTGCTGATCCTGACTTCCTCGACCGCGGACGACGCGATCATCGAGGCAGCCGCGGCAGGCGCAGCCGGCTACTTGCAGAAGTATTCCGGGCGCGATGATCTGCTCACTGCCGTCCGCGAAGTCGCCGAGGGCCGCTCGCGGATTCCGTTCGACATTGCACGACGCGCGTTCAATGCCATCCGTCGGGCGCCGCCGGACTCGAAGAACGACAAGGCGGCCAAGTTGACCATCCGAGAGCGCGAGATCGTGAAGCTCTTTTCGCGCGGCAACTCATATCGTCAAATCGCAGAAGTAGTCGGCAACACCCCGCTCACGGTTCGCAATGCCGTCTATCGCATTCAGGACAAGATCGGCGTCGGCTCGAAGCAGGAGATGGTGGTCTGGGCAGTGCGTCACGGTCTTCTCGACGATTTGGAAGAAGACGCCTGAGTGGGTGCGCCGATAGACCAATAGGCCAATAGAACTGCGAAACGGCGCCTCTCGCCGCCGTCTCATTGCGCGTTTGGCACGCAGCCCCGGTGTGCTCGACTGGTTCCCAACCGGCCCAGCAGTTCGTCCTCGCAAGGCGCTGTCCCCAGGACTGGGTCGACCAAAGTCGGTCTGTTGACTCGGACGGCGGGAGTGCGCCGATGGTCCTGCCCGGACGGATGGCCATCCCGTCGAGAAGCCCGTCGCCGCGCGCGTCCACCCAGACGCCGTGGACGCCCACCCGCTGGGCGCCCCCGATGTCGTGCTCCAGGTTGTCGTCGACCATCCAGGCTTCCGTCAGCCCCACGCCCAGCGCTTCGAGCGCAGGTCGGAAGGCTCGCTCGTCCGGCTTCCCGACCCCGAATTCTTCCTCGATCTGAATCTGGTCGAAGAAACCGTTGAGGCTCAACCGTTCGATCTTTCGGCGCTGATTCCCGGTCTGGCCGTTGGTGAGCAGACCCAGGCGGATGTCCGTCTCCCGTAGCTGTCGCAGCGTTTCTATCGCTCCGGGCAAGGGCTTCACGGCCTCCTCCCTGACGACGGTGAAGCGGTCTGCCATCTCGACCGCGGAGGGTAGCGCGGGAAGGCAGAGACGCTCGAAGGCCCCTCGCACGACCTGCCGTCTGGCTTCGCGCAAATCGAGTCGGGCCCGTCGTGCACGCCCCGTGTCGGCCCAGAACCACTCTCGGGACTCCACGATGGCGGCGTGCAGCTGCCCAGGAGTCACGGCCCCGAGGCGGTCGGCGAACTCGCGACAGAGCCTGCGCCAAACCTCGTCGGGGTTGCCTAACGCGTCGAGGACCGTGTCGTCAAGGTCGAGGAGGAGCGCGCTGGGCAGACCCATGGCTTATTCGATCTTAGTTGGATAGGGGCGGCGGAGATCGAGCCGGGTCGCGTGCACGGCTTCCGAAGGGCATTCCTGATGGTGCTCCGCGTAGAGCCGGAGTTCGACACGCTCCTCATGAGGTCAGGCCCAGGGCCTGCCCGATAACCTCGCACTCTCCGACGAAGCCGAGCAGCTGTCCTTCGCCCGTGAATGGGAAGCGGCTTCTATGGGGAATTAGCGGAAATGGCGGGCCACACGATCGCTTGTTACAAGCCAATGTCAGCGGCGTGTCTGGGGAACTAGAGGGCTGACCAACTGGGTAAGCGCTAGGAATCCTCTGAACAAGTCTGTCTTCTGAGGGCTAGTTACGGTCGGGGCAGCGACCGCTGAAGGGAGCGCCTCGATGCTGGAGCCGACGTTTGGCAGCTTGGAGTTTGCCCACAAGAAACGCAAGACGCGGCGCGAGCGGTTCTTGGAACGGCTCGACGCCCTGGTCCCGTGGGCCGTGCTGGAGGCGCAGATCGAGCCGGTCTACCCGAAGCCGGGGCGCGGACGGCGGCCCTACCCCTTGGCCGTGATGCTGCGGGTTCACTGCGTGCAGCTCTGCTACAACCTGAGCGACCCGGCGATGGAAGACTTGCTCTACGAGGCCGAGTCGGCGCCCGCTTCTGCGGGTTGACGCTGAGCGGTCCGATCCCGGACGAGTCGACGATCCTGCACTTCCGCCACCTGTTGGAGCGGCATCAGCTGGGTGAGGCGCTGCTCGAGACGATCAACGCGCCCCTGGCCGGCCAGGGGCTGCGGCTGCAAGCCGGCACGATCGTGGACGCGAGCATCATCGCGGGCCGTCTGACCAAGAACCAGCCTGCAAGGGCAACGAACTTCGGGATGAAGCTGCATATCGGCACGGATGCCGAGACGGGGACCCATAGCCTGAGCACGACGGCAGCGAACGCGGCCGATGTGACCGAGGCGCACCGGCTCTTGCGCGGCGGCGAGCGCGAGGCCTGGGGCGACGCCGGCTATCAGGGCGTGGAGCGCCGTCCGGAACTGGCCGGCTCGGAGGTCGAGTGGCGGGTCGCGATGCGTCCCGGACGGCGGCGCACGCTGTCAGCCGACAGCGCCCTGGCCGAGCGCGAGCGACAGCGGGCTTCGCTGCGAGCCAAGGTCGAGCACCCGTTCCTCTACATCAAACGGCGCTTCGGCTACGACAAGGTGCGCTACCGCGGCCTGGCCAAGAACCACCAGCGGCTGGCCTTGCTGCTGGGCTTCACCAATCTGCTCATCGCTGAGCCGCAACTGGCCTGAGCCTGGGCGGACCGCGCCCCCTGCCTGGCTCCGCCGCCACCATGGGCCCCACCGCTTCCTCAGAACCGCCCCAACCCTTCATCTCACTCAGCAACTCAACGCACTGACGCCATCGCACTCGCCCAGTCAGCACCAAGCCCGCTCAATGGCCCTTTGTTCAGAGCTTTCCTAGTGCGCAGCGGCCGAGAGGAGCAGGTATAGCAGCTGGCGTTCGGACACCAGATTCAGAAGCGCGATCAGGTGACCGGCATTTGGCCGAGAGCCGTTCCGCCAGCGATGGACCGTTCGCACGTTGAGACCTAGCAGTCGTGCCAGTTCGCGCCACGATAGACCGGCCGCCTCGCGGAATGTAGCCAGACGCTCCGGGAAATCCGTTGGGAACGCTGATGGTTCAAGGTCGTACACATAGCGCTGGCGGGCCCCCATCGTCTCAACTCCGCTTCTCCCGAACCACCAACAGGTCCTCACCCAACAGAGCGCCGAGCCCTTCGGGAACGAAGGTGGCCAGGCGCACCAGCGCGAGCA
Source organism: Dehalococcoidia bacterium (assembly GCA_963666795.2). Taxonomy (GTDB): domain Bacteria; phylum Chloroflexota; class Dehalococcoidia; order Bin125; family Bin125; genus Bin125. Next base: position 11,678 of record CAXXUV010000006.1, read on the forward strand.
TGGCTGGACCATTGGGCGCCGTCCCGCGTGCCGCGACGCGACCGCCCAAGCCAAGCGAGTAGTAGATGCGACTAATGTTCCTTTGTATGGTCTATAACAAGCTGCTGCAATCTGCGCACTAGTACAATGCGCACGGGTACAATCAGCCGCTCGTACCCGAAAGAAAGAAGGATATGTTCAAGAAACGCAACCGCGCATGGATGGCTGCGCTGCTGGCCGGGGCGCTTGTCGCCGGGGCGCTTGTCGCCGGTCTCACCACCCAGGCATCCGCCGCGCCGGACCGGCCGACCGGCCTGACCGCCGTTCTTGGGGGGGGTTCTGCGTAGCTGGGATGCCCCGGACGAGACGGTAGATTCGTGGCAGGTGTTGCGCAAGATCCATCCCGCGGAAACCGCCCACACGGTGGTCGCCACGGTTGACGGCGAATTGAACGAGTGGACCGACACGGACCTGACCGCAGGCGACCGGCGCTACAAGGTCGTTGCGCTACGCGACTCGCTGACAAGCCGACGCTCACGGGTCGCCAAGCTGATGCACGACGAACCCCCCTCCCCCTCCGCTGAGGCCCACGCCGGGCACCATCACCCGAGTCCCCGAGAAGGAGCCCCTGACCGAGAAGGCGGCAGGCGAAGCGTGTTCCCCTGCTGCGAACATCGTCACTGCCACGCTCGACACGACGACGAACCTCTCCAGCAGCGAGAAGTGGGTGCAGGTCACGCTCACGGCCACTGGCACATATCAGATCTACGTTGACGCGACTGAAGCCGGCCTTTCGACGATTAACTTCGTGTGCGGACCGGACGAAGTAGAGATTGCAAACACGAGCGCAAGCCCAGGGACAGGACTGGGCAGCAGTGATGCGTCGCTCGACTTCTTCACGCCGTCGGCGGCGGGCTTGCACTACGTGAACATCACCACGAACTTCGGAGGCAAGACGGTGCTCGTGGCGGACCGGGACAATGATGAGCTCGAACCTACCGTTCCCGTCGGGGGCACTGCGACGGGGACCTTCGGGACCGCCACTGACACTGACGGGGTGGAGGTGCCGATGGTGAGCGGGACGACGTACCAGATCTACGTTCGATTCGACGGATACCCGAGCATCGACCCGTGGACCATAGACATCCACGACCCGGGCGGCAACCGGATCACGCGACCCGCCGGGACAACCGAGGCGCCTTACTTCGGGGCGTCTTACGACGGCTTCTTCGACCACGACCCCGGCCCCGGCAACGCGGCGCGGGTCGTCTACACCGCGACCGAGACCGGAAACCACTTTATCGAGTTCGGCAGCCGCGGCGCACCTCGTCAGCGGCTGGGCGACTGGCACCTGGAAGCGACCGAGGCGTCTGCCCCGTTCTACGACGACTACGCGGCGGACGCTTCCACCACGGGCACCGTGTCTGTGGGCGGCTCTGTATCGGGCCGGATTGATTCGACTCCGAGTTGGTACAACGCCGGTGACACTGGTGGCCCCAACGGCTACTCCTCCCATGAGCCGGGCTGGACGGGCGCCTATTCGGGCTACAGCTGCCACGAGGAAACCGGTGACGGCATCAAGCTGGACGGGGACACCTGCGACCGTGACTGGTTCGAAGTCATGCTCACCGTTAATCGGACCTACAACCTGCAACTGGAAGGCGACCAGGACAAGCTGTTGATCGCCGGCGTGTACCGCAACGGAGTTCTGTTCCAGAGAGGCGGCGGGACCTACAGAGCGAGATCGACATCGATTCACTACATCTCGGTAGCAGGCATGGGCGACTGCTACGGACTTCATGGCTGCACAGGCAGTTACACCCTGAGCGTGACCGAGGAGTAGCCCCGCTTGGGCGCCGGTCGGCTGCCGTGCGTTGTCAGCGAGGCTCCCTCCTGATCGCAGTTGCCTCAAACGGGCGGCAGCCGACCCCCAGTCCGCGAAGACCGACGACAAGCATCTGTGCAGCGAGTGCAGGCGCCGGCTGGCGGACGGCGCCGCCTGACGGATCATGGCTGACTGGGTGTGGGTGCCGAAAACTGTGTCGTGGCTGGTCAGGCGGCATTTCCGCGCGCCGAAGCGCGTCAACCCGCGGCGCATCGCCAGCCGCTACCTGCTCTCCGGCCTGGTCCGCTGCGGGTCCTGCGACCGGGCGCTGACCGCGGCCGAAGCCAAGAGCGGCAAGTACACGTACTACGTGTGCCAATCCAAGATCAAGAAGGGCTCCGAAACCTGCCGCAGCCCGAGGCTTGCGGCCAAGCAGTTCGAGCAGCTGATCATCGACCAGTTGCGAGCCCACGTCCTGACCGAGAGCAACATCCGCGCCCTGGTCAAACTGCTCGACGAGGAGATGGACGGTGTCGCGCACGAACAGCGCCGAACCCTGGAAACGGTGGAACAGGAGCTGATCGAGGTCAAGCGCCGGCTGGACCGCATCTGGCAGGTGATCGAGACCACCGACCTCGATGCCGCCGACGCAAGCGACCGCATCCGCGAGCACAAACAACGCAAGGAACAGCTCGAGCTGACCGCCGTCGAGGCCAGGAAGGTGTTGGCCGAACGCCGCCAACTGCTGGACAGCGCCGACGTCATCGCCGCGTTCGCGGTGCAGATGAGCGAGTTCCTGCTCACCAGCGAACTCACCGAGACCAAGGCGTTCATTCGATCGTTCGTCAAGCGGATCACGGTTCGGCCCGGCCGGGCCGTGATCCGCTACACCATCCCGATGCCGGAAGACAGCCAGATCGGGCGCTCAGACACTAGCTCAGGTCGGTCTCGATGAGAGGCTTATGAATTCGGTACGTATTGGTGGCCCCAACGGGATTCGAACCCGTGCTACCAGCTTGAAAGGCTGGCGTCCTAGGCCTCTAGACGATAGGGCCGACCTGTCGTCAGCTTACACGGCTGTTTGGTCCCGGTCCTTGAGCTTGGACCGGCTCCAGTTAGCCTGTCAACTCCGACATCGCGGCTTCGAAGCCGGGCGCCGCGCCCTCGAGGTCTCGCTGTTCGACGCAGTAGGAGATGCGGAAATAGCCCTCCATGCCGAAGCCCCGACCGGGCACGACCAGCACGCCCTGACGCTGCAGCGCGGCGACCAGTTGCATCTCGTCGGGCACCGGCGACCTGGGGAACATGTAGAACGCGCCCTCGGGCTTGCGCACCTCGTAGCCGGCTGAGGTCAGCACGTCATAAAGGTAGTCGCGCTTCTGCTGGTAGTCGGTCGTGTCGATGGTCACCGTCTGCAGATTGCGGACGAGGTGCTGCATGATCGCCGGCGCGTTGACGAAGCCCAGCACTCGATTGCAGAAGATCAACGCATCCATCAACTGACCCCCATCCTCAGAGCCGGCGTAATCGGGATGTACCGCGATGTAGCCGATCCGGTCGCCCGGCAGCGCGAGGTCTTTCGCGTGTGAAGTGACGGTGATCGTTCGGTCATAGGCAAGTTGCGGAAATGGATAGGCGTGCTCGTCGAACAGGATCTTGCGATAGGGCTCGTCGCTGACGAGGAAGATGTCCGTGCCGAACTCCGCCGACTTCTCCCGCAACAGTTGCCCCAGCGCCTCGATCAACGAGGCCGGATACATCGCGCCCGAGGGATTGTTGGGTGAGTTGACAATCACGACCTTGGTGCGGGCGGACAGCTTGCTCGCGAGGTCCTCGAGGTCCGGCATGAAGTCAGCATCGCAACCGACGACAACCGGCTTGGCGGCGTGGCTGGTGGCGTAGAAGAGGTACTCGGCGAAAAAGGGTGTCAGGATCACGACCTCGTCGTCGCGATCGCAGAGCGAATGCACGACGACATTGAGGGCCGCTGCCGCGCCGACGGTCATGACGATGTGCGCAGCGCCGTAGGCCAGCCCGGTTTCGTCGGAAAGCGCGTCGGCGACGGCCTGGCGCGTCTCAACGTATCCGGCGTTGGGCATGTAGCGGTGAGCGCCGGCGGCGGCGGCGGCGGCGTAGTTGCGCAACTCGTCAAAGAACTGAGGCGGCGGCTCGGTGATCGGATTGCCCAGCGACAGGTCGAAGACGTTCTCGGCGCCGCGTTCCTGGCGCAGCGCGATGCCCAGCTCGAACATCCTCCGAATCCAGGAACTGTCCTGCATCGCCCGCTGAATCTCAGCCGCTATCGCCATCGTTGTCCTCCCAGCCGAAGTGCCTGTCGCTGCTTGCAGGCTATCCCAGCTCGGTGCGCAACAAGTCGCGAGCGAATTCCCCGATTTCGTCCCGAAGTCGACGAAACACCTCGGTCAACTCCGCCTCGCTCAGGTCGGGCAGATCTGGATCCTCAAATGACCGATGCAGCGTCCGCTCGGCGCCGGGGAAGACGGGACAAGACTCGCGCGCCGAGTCACAGACGGTGAGGACCAGATCGAAGTCGTCGGCCAGATAACGGTCGACGTGGTCAGAGGTGTGATGGGAATGTCGATGCCCGGTTCGTCCATCACGCGTATGGCGATTGGATGAACGCCGTTGGGCTCGGCGCCGGCGCTCGAAATCCGGACTTGATCGCCGCCGATCTGTTGCAGCCAGCCATGGGCCATTTGCGATCATGCACGGCTGCCGGTGCAGATCACGAGCAGTCGGAACGGTTGCTTGTTGGACATTGCAAGCCTCTCACTACCGCGTCAATGTTGAGATGAATTCGCGTGAGGTCCTGTCTTTTCGTGCTCCCCCCTTGGAGACCTGCGCGTGAACTCATGAATCCGCTCCTCCCCTTGCGGGGGGAGTTGTCACCGAGTGACAGAGGGCGGGGTCATCCGACACTGACCAGATAGGCACTGCGATAGGGAGCCCCCCTCTGCCTCCGGCATCTCCCCCGCAAGGGGGGCGAAGGGGACTTATTCAAAGGTCTCGCAAGGGGGGGAGAGTGGACCGAGGACCGTGCTGACGGCATCGCCATTCAAGGTTATGACGCGCCGCCACGTTGCCCACCACGAGGCATACACTCCCACTTGGGAGGGTGGGCGATGAGCGAGCAGCCTGGCTATCGTCGCCGGCCCGGAGATGTGGTACTGCGTCGGGTGCGACTGCAATCAGAGCGGGTTCGGGCCAGGCGACAGCGGCGGATTCGGATTGCGCCTCGATCGTGGATGGTGGTGGCCCTCTTCGCGTTGGTGATGCTGGTCGGCGGCGCATTGTTGCATCTACCGATTTCCTCACAGAGCGGCGAATCCGTCCCCTATCTCGACGCGCTCTACACCTCGGTCTCGGCTGTCAGTGTGACCGGCCTGACACGCTTCGACACCGAAGAGACGTTCTCGCACTTCGGCGAGTTCGTCACGCTGGCCCTGTTCCAGCTCGGCGGGCTAGGCGTCACGATTTACGCAGGTGTCTTAATCGTGATGGCGGGTCAGCGTCTGGGAATGCGTGGTCGGGCGTTCTTTGGACTCGAGCTGATGACCACCGGCATCGATGGCGCGGGCGCTTCGGTCCTGCTGCGGCGCGTGATGCTCTATACGGCCGCTGTCGAGCTGTCTACGTTCATCCTGCTCCTGCCCTGGTTTCTCATTGAACTGCCCGGTGATGTCTCTTCAGCCCGGGCGGTCTGGTTGGCGGGGTTCCACGCGATCTCCGCGTTCAACAACGCCGGCTTCGATCTGATGGGTGGCAGCCGGAGCTTCGTTGGACAAGCCCATGACGCCTGGCCGATGGTCGTGATGGGCATCTCCGCCTTTCTCGGCTCGCTCTCGTTCCTGACGGTGTTCAATCTTCGGCAGCCGCGGCGTCGCTGGACACTCGACACCAAACTCGTCGTCACCGGCATGGGAGCGCTGCTCGTGATTGGCATGGCGTTCTTCCTGATCGCCGACTGGTCGAGGCTGTTTGCCGAGCAGAGCGTCGGCTCGAAACTGGCCAACTCGCTGTTCCTTTCGGTCAATCGGACCACGGGGATGACCACCGCGCCGCTCGACCAGGCCAGTGACGACACATCGCTGGTCATGATCATCCTGATGTTCATCGGCGGCGCTTCAACTTCTACGGCGTCGGGGATCAAGATCGGTTCGTTCATGGTCGTGATGTTCGGCGTGGTCTCGGCGCTGATCGGATCGCCACGGGTGGTCGCGTTCGGCCGCGAAATTCCCGCCTCGGTCGTGCTCAGGGCGAATGCGCTGGTGCTGATCGCGCTGGGCGGTTACACATTTGGGCTGCTCTTCTTCATCGCCGTCGATCCGAAGATCGACATCCTGCCGGCCGCCTTCGACGTCATGTCGGCGCTGGCCAACTGCGGCTGGTCGCAGGGCGCGTCGCAGGCAGCGACGCAAGCTGGGGCCAATATCCTGATCATGATGATGTTCGTCGGTCGCCTGGGCCCGCTCGTGATCACGAGCGTGATTCCCGACCGGCCGCGCGAACGCTTCCGCTTCCCAACGGAAGCGGTCCGAATCGGTTAGGAGCCGAGATGCAGGTCGCTGTGTTGGGATTGGGACGATTTGGATCGCACTTGGCCGAAGCGCTGGACGACCTGGGCCACGACGTGCTCGCGATCGACATGGACGAGGGCAACGTTCACGAGCTGGCGCCCAAGGTGGCCGACGCGCGGATCGCGGATATCACAGACATCGATGCGCTTCGGGCTCTGTCGCTTGGCGAAGTGGACGTCGCAGTTGTGGCGACCGCCGACCTCGAAGCGTCAGTGCTGGCGATGATAAATCTCAAGCAACTCGAGGTACAGGTGGTCTACGCCAAGGCATCCTCGGACCGGCACCAGCGCATCCTACGGCTGCTCGGCGCGCAGCGGGTGATCCGTCCCGAGCGAGACGGCGCTGAGCGCTTCGCGCACATGATCCGGGTCTCGCTCGCCAGTGACTTTCTACCCCTGACGCCCAGCTACGGAATCGGCGTCTTCCCAATCCCGGCGACCTGGGTCGGTCAGACGGTCGAGTGGGCGCTGGAGCGAGCCGGATCCCGACGCCTGATCGCAGTCGTCAAGAACAATGAAGTGCTGCTCAATCCGGTGTTGTCAGAGCGTCTGCTGGTCGGCGACCGCTTAGTCTTCTCGGCGCTGGATGAGCAACTCGGCGAGCCGCTGGACCGTCGCCGCTAAGCGCTAGCAAGGCCGTCAAGTCCGTCCCTTCGCTCCCCTGTTCCAGGTGCAGATACGGCCTTGTTCCTCCGCATCCCCGTGTGAGGATGTCTCAGAAGTCGGAACTTCCAGTCCCCGCTACAGGCGGGGACCCGCTCCACCTGCACCCGAAACACCACCACCAAATAAGCCGCGCCCCCGAGCCGGGACCCGCGTGAAGCGGCGACTGGGAATCTGCGGATAAAAGCAGACCTCTGAGACAGGCTCTTGCAGGTGGAGGGGGACTGCCGCAGGCTGAGGGCGGCCCCACCAAACTTGCCTCCCGGATGGGCGCGCGCGCACCGACCCCCTCTTCAGTCCCTTCGTGACAGCTTCCTCCGCGAAGGGGGAAGCGTGGAAATGGGACACAACAAACGACCGGTGCTGCAAGGCATCGGCCGTTTGTTATGGGAATGGTAGCGGGAGTGGGATTCGAACCCACGACCTCCGGGTTATGAGCCCGACGAGCTACCGCTGCTCTATCCCGCAACGCGGGAACGTAGTGAAGAGATGCGTATACGTATGTGGTTGGCGCATGCTTGATGCTGTTCTGCGCTCGCGGCACGATGCAAATTGTGCTGCGGGTGGCGCAGGGCAGGTCAAGCCGTTCGGCCATTAGTACGACTCAGCTGCACCCGTTACCGGGCTTCCACCTGTCGCCTATCAAACGGGTCGTCTTCCCGTGGCCTTATCCGCTCAACGGCGGAGGGAGCGCTCATCTTGAGGTTGGTTTCGCGCTTAGATGCTTTCAGCGCTTCTCCTGTCCGGACATGGCTACCCAGCTATGGAGGTAGGCCCTCCAACTGACACACCAGCGGTCCGTCCACCCCGGTCCTCTCGTACTAGGGGCAGTTCCCCGCAACGCTCCAACGCCCACAGAGGATAGAGACCGAACTGTCTCACGACGTTCTGAACCCAGCTCGCGTGCCGCTTTAATGGGCGAACAGCCCAACCCTTGGGACCGACTTCAGCCCCAGGATGCGACGAGCCGACATCGAGGTGCCAAACCTTGCCGGCGATGTGAACTCTCGGGCAAGATAAGCCTGTTATCCCCGGGGTAACTTATATCCGATAAGCCACGGCCCTACCACTCGGAACCGTAGGATCACTTTGGCCGACTTTCGTCCCTGTTCGACGTGTCAGTCTCACAGTCAAGCTCCCTTATGCCAATGCACGTAACAGGTGATTTCCATCCACCCTAAGGGAACCATTGCGCGCCTCCGTTACAATTTTGGAGGCGACCGCCCCAGTCAAACTACCCACCAGACACGGTTCGCGCGCTTGCTCGCGCGTTAGAAGGACACCATACGAAGGGTGGTATTCCAAGGTTGCCTCCATCGCGCCCGCAAGCGCGACTTCACCGGCTCCCACCTATCCTACGCATCGTAAGGCGACCTTCAATGTCAAGCTGTAGTAAAGCTCCACGGGGTCTTTTTGTCCATCTGCGGGGAGGCCGCATCTTCACGGCCACTTCAATTTCGCCGAGCTCCTCGCCGAGACAGTGCCCAGATCGTTACGCCATTCGTGCGGGTCGGAACTTACCCGACAAGGAATTTCGCTACCTTAGGACCGTTATAGTTACGGCCGCCGTTCACTGGGGCTTCGGTTCGAGCCGTGAAGCCCTCCCCTTAACCTTCCAGCACTGGGCAGGCGTCAGCCCCTATACGTCCGCTTTCGCGTTCGCAGAGACCTGTGTTTTTGTTAAACAGTCGCCTGGGCCTGCTCGCTGCGGCCTCCGGCCCGGCGCCCGAGCTAGTCGGGGCTAGGCCGCGAGGCGTTCCTTCTCCCGAAGTTACGGAACTATTTTGCCGAGTTCCTTAGCGAGGAATCACTCGTCCACCTGGAGGTACTTACCCTCACCTACCTGTGTCGGTTTGCGGTACGGGCGCTGAATGTATTCGCGACCGAGGGTTTTCTTGCCGGGGTTTTCGCATGAGTCGTTTTGACTGACGTCGCCACTTCCACGCCGCCTCTGCTTAACCGAGCGGTATTTGAACCCCACTCGACGCTTACGCAGCGCGACGGACCATGTCCAATAGGCCCGCTCACGTTATCAACCCGGGTCACCCCTGTCGCTCAGGCACACACTCAGCGGGAACGGAATATGAACCGTCTGTCCATCGCCTACGCCTTTCGGCCTCGGCTTAGGCCCGCCTAACCCTACGCGGATTGCCCTGCCGTAGGAACCCTGAGGTATTCGGTGGGTGTGGTTCTCACACACCTTTCGCTACTCATACCGGCATTCTCACTTCCGTCCGCTCCACCGGCCCTCGCGGGTCCGGCTTCACTGCTGAACAGAACGCTCCCCTACCATCTGATCCATCGAAACGGATGCAGATCCGCGGCTTCGGTATTCCGCTTGAGCCCCGTTGAATTGTCGGCGCCCAATCACTCGACCAGTGAGCTATTACGCACTCTTTCAAGGATGGCTGCTTCTAAGCCAACCTCCTGGTTGTCTGCGCGACTGGACTTCCTTTACCACTGAGCGGAAATTTCGGGACCTTAGCCGGCGGTCTGGGCTGTTTCCCTTTTGACCATGAAGCTTATCCCCCACAGTCTCACTGCCGCAGGTTCGGCCGTGGCATTCGCGGTTTGATAGGGGTTAGTAGGCTGTTCGCCCCTTTACCCAGTCAGAGCCCTACCTCCACGGTCGTTTCCCGCAACGCTGCCCCTAAAGGCATTTCGGGGAGAACCAGCTATCGCCAGGTTCGCTTGGCATTTCACCTCTACCCACAAGTCATCCAATCCATTTGCAACTGAAGAAGGTTCGGGCCTCCACGGAGGTTTACTTCCGCTTCACCCTGCCCATGGGTAGCTCACCTGGTTTCGGGTCTACACCTTGCGACTCGATTCGCCCTATTAGGACTCGCTTTCGCTGCGGCTACGGCACTGAATGCCTTAACCTCGCCACAAAACGTAACTCACCGGTTCATTCTTCAATAGGCACGCGATCAGCGTCGAAACGCCTCTCACTGCTTGCAAGCACACGGTTTCAGGAACTATTTCACTCCCCTCCCGGGGGACTTTTCACCTTTCCCTCACGGTACTGGTCCGCTATCGGTCACTTCGAGTATTTAGCCTTGGGAAGTGGGCTCCCCAGCTTCCCACGCGCTTTCACCGTGCCGCGTGGTACTCAGGGACGTTGCCAGCAGTTGCGTCGGATGTCGGCTACCGGGCTCTCACCGTCTATGGCGGCCCGTTCCAGGGGCCTTCGCCTATCCGCGCATTTTGTAACTGCTGTCGCACCACCCTCGGTGCGAATGCAACGCCCTACAACACCGAATGAGCAGAGGAGAGGGCTCCATTAGGCTCGCTCGGTTTGGGCTAATCCGGGTTCGCTCGCCGCTACTACCGGAATTGTTTCTTTTCCTCAGGGTACTCAGATGTTTCATTTCCCCCGCTTACCTCCACCAGGCCTATGTGTTCAGCCTGGGGTGATGGCGCATTACCGCCACCGGGTTGCCCCATTCGGGAATCCAGGGATCAGCCTGCTTGACGGCTCCTCCTGGCTTATCGCAGTCATACCGCGCCCTTCATCGGCTCGAAGTGCCAAGGCATCCACCGTGCGCCGTAGTCACTTGACCTGCGCTACGCCACGCGCATGCACTTCGCGCGATGAAGAGTTCCTCGCCAGCATTGTTGCTGATGCCGACGTTCCCCATCGCATGCCGCGCGCCGCGCTATTCCAGCGCAGTCATCATTTGCATGTCATCTAGAACCACACACGTACCTCCCGCGCTCGTCCGGCTGCAGCAAGCAGCCCGATTGCGCGAGAGTTTTATCCCGCAGCCCCCCTGATGTCATGGGCTCCAGCGCCGTCGCCGGTGCCCGGGGGGATGCTGTGGACGCATCTCAATCACTATGTCCCTTGTAAAGGCGCATCCCGCTGTCGGTCGCCCCCTGCGTTAGGAGGACTGTTGAAAGTGGGGTGCAAGAAACAATGTTACCCATGCCCCCGACCAGATGTCAACAAGCGCTTTACAGAGGCGGAGCATCGGTGGTGGACACCCGCCGCCGGCTTAATTCGCGACTTCGGCGATTCCAGCTCCGGCGTCCATCAGATCCTCCGACACTTCCTCAAGCTGCCCGATCTCCAGATTCCCGACTTCTTCCTTCGCCCGTGCCAGATCATGGGCCGTCTGCAACCCCAACCAGGCTTCTGGAGTGCTGCCAAACGCCTTGGCGAACCGCACGGCAAGCGGCGCCGTGATTGGTGCTCGCTCGTGGCAGATGTCGGCCAGCTCAAGCTCTGTGACCCCCAAGTGGGCCGCCGCCGTCGCGATCGTCATGGCGGCGCCCGGGAGACAGAATTCCAGGAGCATCCCGCCCGGATGCGGCGGGCGCTTCATCGACATGATCATCCTCACGCACTCAGCGCTCGTGGTAGTCCACGTAGTCAATGTCATACATCGTAGCTCCGTCGGCGCGGAACACGATGCGCCAATTCGCGCTCACCCGGATCGACCACAAGCCTGCCAGATCGCCGCGGAGCTGATGCAGTCGGAAGCCGGGCACGCGAAGCTCTTCCACGCCGTCAACGCGGTCCATCAAGGCCAGAATGAGCTCGATGCGCCTCACATAGCCGGGGTCGAGGCGGCTGCGATCGCCTCGCTCATGCAGCGCCCGCAGTTGACGCGAACGAAACCGCAGCTCGGCCACTCATTAGAACCGATCCTGATACGACCGCGACAACGACTCCGACGGGTCCGCCTGGATGCCCAGCGGCGGAATCGGGTACCTGAGACCGTTACGCGAGAGCTTGTCCAGCCCGTCGATCAGTTTGGGCAGATACCTGGGCGGGATCGCCATCAGCAGCTCGTCGTCCTGGACGCCGCCAAAGCGGCGCTCGGCGTAGCAGGGGATGCTCAGCGAGGGTTCGCCCGTGCGTAGCGCCCGACCCCAACTGTCGGCGCAGGCCGACTCGCCGACCGAGGCAAACTCGAACTTCTTGAAGCCCGAGAACTGCAGACCATTGATCAGGATGATCATCTGTCCCGGCGTGCCGTAGAGCAGGACCACGTCGGGCGGATCCAGCCGGCCGGTTGCGATCGGCGAGAGCGCCAGCGCGGCGTAGCGACCGTAGGGCAGCACATCCATCGCTTGCTGGTGCGCAATCGCGTCCTCGTCGGTCTGGAACCAGACGTTGGTCATGGTCGTACGCAGACGCCACTCGCCGCCGTCGTCGTTGGGATGCAGACCGACCGGCGCGCCGCATTGCGCCCCAATCAGGTCCTCCATCGTCACGCCCAGGGTGAAGTTCAGCCAGCGCGCCTGCGCGACCAGCTGGTCGAGCGCGTACTTGTTCTGTGGGCGGCGGATGCGCTCAACATCCTGCATTTCCTCGATCGTCTCGAACATCTTCATCCCGACCGGTGTCGCGGTCAGGCGCAGATAGCGCTGCAATCCTGCGACGATCGCCGGCCAGTCGTAGCTGGCGGGTTCGGGCGGTGCGTCGGCGGCGACGCCTACGGTTGCGGTGGTCATGTTTGCTGCTCCATCCCCTGCGCTCTGTTGGTTCGGTGGCATAGTACGGGGTGGCTGACAGACCAGTGTTCGCCCGGCTCAGGGTGTCTGTTCTGGCTACGCAGCCGTGTACTGATTGGCAAATGGGAAGGGTTTGTGCATGCTCACTCGACATCGCGGTCGATTGGTCATGTTCGCGATGATCGCAATCGCCGTAATCGTGACCACGCTCGCCAATCAGACGATGTTCGGTCCGGCCGAGGCTGACTCCGAAGAATCCGCCACGCTTGAGGTTCGGATCACCGCGAAGCGTCTCGATGACGGGCGGGTCGAGTTCGCCCTGCAGCAGCACGACGGCGACACCTGGGGCGAACGAATCGCTCCGCAGCAACGGTTCTTCCCGTCCAACGCCCGCGTCGACCACTGGCTCAATAGCAGCCGGGTCGAACTTGAGACGCCCGCGCCGCCGTCCGAACCGATGCCGCTGTTGTGTGTCGTTGCGAACGGCGATCCCAACAAGCTCTTCTGGCAGTTTGTCGCGTTGCACACGGGGCGCGCCGCCGATCTAATCGGGGTTGACCTACACTACTCGACTCATCCAGATGTCGACGAGCGGGTTGAGGCCATCGGGAGTGCGTCGAAGATGGCGCGAATATGATCGTGGCTACCCTCGCCGACGCAGACACCGTTATTCCAGCGCTCAAGGCCGCAGCAGACCAGGGCGTGAAGATCGCCAGCTTCGGCGCGGGCGAAGAGCACGCCGACCGCGCCGGCTCGCTGATTCACGTCTCCCTGAATGAGGCGGCGGCCGGGCGTCGAGCGACCGAGCAGTTCAACTCGCTTAGCATCTCCGGCACAGTCCTCTGTCTTGTCCCCCACGACGCGTACGAGGATCGCAAGGACATCTGTGACGCAGTTGAGGGCTCCTACACCGGCGGCCACGTGGAACAGATCCAGTTGACCGCGGAGGATGCCGACGATCAGATCGAGGACTTGCTAACGACACATCCGGAAACCGCCGGACTACTGGTGCTTGAAGCCGACCTGCTGCCCGCTGCGATTGAGGCGATGGACAACTCGGGTGTCACGCCGGCGCTGGGCTCAATCGGAGCGTACCCGCTCAGTCGCTTGTCATTCGTCCAGCGTGATCAGATCAACTTCACCGTAATGGGCCTGGCCCGATTCCAGACCCTGCTTTCCGCAGCCGCCCTGCACCTGATGTACAGCAACCACCTCAATGCGCGATTCTTCGACGGCGTGATGATCTTCAACGGCGTCCCCAACGTCCACACCGGCGGCGATACGGGCGGCCACAATCGACCGGGCTCCGGCAACGATCACGGCCATGATGACAACGGTCAATAGAACCTGATCGTTGCTCCCTCCTTCTAGCAGAGGCTGTCGCACGGAGTTTGGCGTCAGGGGCTGTTGTGGTCAGCCGGCGCGGGGTTGTTTGGTGAACGGTGTCCTTTGGCATCGGACGTGGGCGCGGCGGTGTTGGACCGGGCTGGACAAGCGGGCGTGCGCGGTCTGGGTGAGCGGCGGCCGAAGGGCGCCGGCGAGCCGTGGGGCTGAGTGTGGCGGTAGAGCTTGCGCAAGTTGTGCGTGGCGGCGATCAACTGCCATTCGCTGGCGCCGGCCTGGAAGCCGCGGCGCTGGAAGCGGCGGATGCCGCGGTTCTCCTTGATCTGGCCGAAGACTGGTTCGATCATCCAGCGGCGCTGCTCGTAGAGCCGACGGCCACGCTTGGTCGTCAGCCTGCGGCGCATCCGCTCGCGCATCGAGAGCCCGGCCGGGATGCGCCCACGCGGGGCCGGGCCGGCCGCGCGCCGGTTGCGGTCGTTGCGACTGGCGATCAACAGCTCGGGCCCAGCCGCGGCCAGCGACCGGACGTTGGCGTCGGAGTAGTAGCCGGCGTCGGTCAGCAGGATCTCGATCGGCGCCTGACCCAGCGCCGCCAGATTGCGATTCGTCGCTTCGACCATCGGCTCCAGCTCCTGCACATCGGTCGCCGCGCGGGTCAGCTCGGCCGCCACGATGACTTGCTCGCTGGTCGCCACGGCCTGCGCGTTGTAACCCTGGTAGTGACCCCAGTAGTCGCGCACGACGCGGCTGTCTGGGTCGCTCAGGTTGACCTTCGTATCCGGATCCGACTCCGGCCGCTTCGGCTGACGCCCGCGCGCATCCTTCTGCTCGCGTTCCCGCAGCCGCGCCAGCCGCTGCGAGCGGCTGCGCAGCTCGGGCGGCAACGCGTCGCTCCGCTCTCTGCCCGAGTCCGCCTGCTCCTCGGCGTCCGCCTGCTCCGCTTCGGCCAGCATGCGCTCGACGTCGGCCTCCAGTTTCGCCTGCGTGCGGTTGCGCTCGCGGCTCGCGTTGGCGCGCAGCTTGGTCCCGTCCAGCGCCACCACGCCGGACGGCGCCAGACCGGCCTCGGCGCACAGCCGCGGCGCCTCGACGAACAGCCCGGCCAGGGCCTGCTCGTGGCGTTGCCGGAAGCGGCAGATCGTCGCATGATCGGGCTGCTGGTTCGCGCTCAGCACGCGGTAGGTGATGTCCTCCCGGCAGCGCCGCTCGATTCGCCGGCTCGAACGTTCGCCCTCGCAATAGGCGTAGAGCAGCAGCGCCAACATCATCGCCGGGTCATAGGCCTGGCGCCCCCAACCATCGTCGCGATAGGCGGCATGAAACGCCGACAGGTCCAACTGCTCAACCGCCTCCAAGACGAACCAGGCGAAGTGGTCCTCGGGCAGCCAATCGCGCACGCTGACCGGCATCAAGTACTACTGTTCACGCTCACACGGCAGGTAACGCTCGGCCATCGCGCCCGCCCTTCGTGACACCCGGTCGTCGCTCGCAAACTACGCCTGAACCCCTCACCTCGATAGTTTGTGCGACAGCCTCTACAGGCTGCTGAAAAGTCATCGGCTCTCAGATTCGCCATTCCTGGCTTGACCAGGAATCCAGTCTCCGTATCTGGTCAGCGGTAGGCTGCCGCCTTCGCAAGAATCACTGGAACGGAGCAATCAGGGGTTGTGCAACAGCCTCTGCTAGGAATACTCTGAGCGACTCCGATCCCCGCTTCCCCCCTCTGCGGGGAAGCTGCCGAAGGCTGAAGGGAGTCCCCGCTCGGCCTGCGACACCAGTTGTTCAGAGGATTCCTAGTCCTCGATCGGACGCCGCGAGTTCCAGATCACCTGCTTCGGCATCGGCGCCGTTTGCGGCTGTGGCTCAACAACCGGGCGTTTGGCGATATCGCTCGTCGTGATGTCGATGAAGTCGTCAAGCACCACGGGCTTGCCGCCAATCGTGAATCGGGCGTTGGACGAAATCGGAAAATCGCGGTCGGGCTGCTCCGCCGCGTCGTCCGCCTCCGGCTCATCGTGCTCATGCTCAGACATGCCCGCAACCTAGCATGAGCCCATGGACCCAAGCGAGATCGATTACACCAAGCTCACCTTCCCCGACCCGCCGCAGGACCGCCCGTTCGTCGCCATCAACATGGTCATGTCCGCCGACGGCCGCACCGTCGTCGACGGCTCCGAACGGGGCCTCGGCTCACTACTCGATCAACGCCTGATGCGAGAGCTCCGGGTCCACTTTGACGTGGTCCTCAACGGAGCCGCCACCTTCCGAGCCTCGGGCACCTCAGCCCGCCTCAACAACCCGGCGCTCGAACAGTGGCGAACCGATCGAGGCATGACACCATCGCCGATCGCCGCCGTCCTCACCAGAAGCGGAAACCTCCCAGCCGAGCGCCGATTCTTCACCGACCACAGCTTCGAAGCAGTCATCTACCTCTCCAGCGCTGCCCCGCAGTCCGTGCGCGAGGACCTGACCGCCCGAGGTCGGCCCGTCATCGTCGTTCCCGAAGGACAAGAAGCCCCCGCCGCGCTGCAGCACATGAAGTCAGAGCTCGGAGCAACCAGAGTCCTCGTCGAGGGAGGAGCCACACTCAACGGAGATCTCATCCGCCAAGGCTGCGCCGACGAGTACTTCCTCACCCTCGCCCCAAAGGTCACCGGAGGCCAAACCGCCCACCCCGCCGTCCAATGGCCGGGCGAACCAACCAGTTCAGAAATCGAACAATTGAGACTGCTCCACTCGATTCCCACCGAGACCGGGGAAGTCTTCCTGCGCTATCGGATCGGATGACTTACGTTTCGGTGATGGTTGGATCCAGCCACTCGACCGCAGGGTCTCAAGAGCAAGGTAAATGTGCCGTTCGGAGAATTTTCGCTTGTGTGTTCCCCATGCGTAGACGTGGTCAATGACCTGTCGGTCTGAGTCGACTTGTTGGTCTTTTGCGACCCACTGAACTGTAGACAGCAATTCGAGACCAAACGGCGTCTCGAATCCATCTACCAGGTCCGAGACGCGCTCGAAGCGCGTCCGGGTTTCCGGTTCGGCTTCCATAAACGCCTTGGCATCCTGACTAGCACCGGGGATGAGACCGATTGCTTTGTCAGGCGCGTCGCCGCCATCTTTGTAACCGGACAAGAAGTGTCCCTCAAGTCGCTGCATCACGTGACGGAGATTCATTGCATACGGGCCGTGCGTTGCTTGGACAAATTGAAGTCTCAGAGGCTGCCCTGCTTCCTGCATGAAGTACATGAGCTTGTGAATTTCGAGCAGTGTGATGGTAGGTTCAAGTAGACCGCTCAGATAGCGATGGATCAACTCGATCAATACTGCATTCCCTGCTGACATCTTTGGCGCTTCTTGCGAGCGATTCGGGCGTCCATCGGTTGTTGCACCAGTTGGCTCGAACACGATAACGGCCACATCGTCCAAACCACCAAGAGCCGTTTCGATTCGTGGCCGAATGTCGGCCCAGTTCAATCCTCCCAAACCGCTCGCCAGCGGTGGTATCGCGATGGAGCGAATTCCGCGGTCTTGAATTGCTTCGGCGAGAGCTGTCAGTCCGCTCTCAACATCGGCCATTCGACTCTTGCTGCGCCAATGACGCTTGGTCGGGAAGTTGATGATCAATCGTGGGCCGCTCAATGACGGGTTCTCGTACACGAACATCGTGCCAGGCTGAACCTCGGCACGAGCGCAAGCTGCCCGATACGCGCGAAAATTGTCCGGAAACATGTTCTTGAATTGCAGGGCAACGCCCCGGCCCATGACACCCACACAATTCACGGTGTTGACCAGGGCCTCAACGTCCTCGTCGAACAGGTTGCCAGTTTTGAATAAGACCATCAGTTCTGTCTCTGCGCTAAGTGTAGTACCAGGATGGAATGATCTCAATGGACGGTGTTCGGCCCTCGACCACGTCGACGACGCGATCGAACGTGAGCGTTGAGCGACATCCAATCCGATCGACCAGCGCCCAATCGAATTCGCTCTCTACAAGAAACTCTGCTTGTTTTTCGGCAGATCTGCCGCTCTACCACATGGCGCTTACCGTCTCCCAGTCAATCTGGTTGAGCTCGGACAAGTCTACGAAGTCCTCGAAATAGTTCGTAGCAGCGCTAACGTCGGTAAAGACCCACCGAAGATCCACCGATTCGGCCCAGTCCACGACGTGTCGGAGGTCGGCTTCCAAGTGGACGATGGGTTCGTCACCCCCTGTGTACGACAAGTCTGCCGATCGCTGCGTGATTGTGTAGAGCATCGGGCTTCTGGGCAAAAGTAGAAAGGGACACAATCGCCGACGCGCAAGCCAGGTCGAGAGCGGAACTCCCTTCGCAGTCTGCGTTCCTTGATGTGGTCGTAGCCGATATTGGTCCCCGCCTGTATTCGACCACGCATTGTGGCGTCGCTGAACAGCGCCCCCTCGGAGACGATGGAGGTAAGCCTGTCCACATGCACGATGTGCTAGATCTTCGGCCTTGCAGGAACAAGGGCGCTCATCAGCGGAGGGCAGGCGCCTAAGCCTCCCGCACCAGCTTGGTCAGCGAGTGCAGCTCGATTCCCAACGCCTTCCCGCGGATTGTGTTGCAGACCTCTCCGACGTATACGTCGCCCTTGCTGTCCACGGCGATCCCGTGTGGGGCGATGAACTTGCCCGCCTCATCACCCTCGTCGGGATGACCCAGCAGCGCTAACCGATTCCCCGAGCGGTCGTAGATGCTCACGCGGTGGCCGAGACCGGGCGCGTCCTGCATCCCGCCCATCTCGTTCAGCTCGCCGATGTAGATGTTGCCGTCGGGCGCGAGCGTGAGACCGTCCGGCCGGTGGATGTTGTTCCACATCGTCACGAACTGGCCCGACTCCGAGAAGATCTGCACCCGATGCGCCTCACGGTCGGCGATGTAGAGCAGGCCGTCGTCGTCGATTGCGATGTTGTGCGGGCGGATGAACTGGCCCGCGTCGATTCCTGGCGTGCCCCACGTCTGCTTGTGATTGCCGTCGGCGTCGAAGCGATGCACGCAGCTATTGCCGTATCCGTCGGTGACGAAAATGTCGCCCGTCTTCGGACTCACGGCCGCATGCGTCGGACGGTTGAACGGCTTGCCAGCCCAGGCCGGGGCCGGGTTGTAGGGGTCGCCCAGGGTCTGCAGCAGCTCACCGTCGGGCGACCAGCGGGTGATGGTGTGCGTCCCGTCATCCGCGCCCCAGACATCGCCCTCGGGACCGATCCAGATGCCGTGTGAGCGTTCCGTGAAGTTGCCCTGACCCCAGCTCCCGCGCCAGGATCCGTCCGAATTGAAGACCATAACGGGGTGCTCGACGTTACGCGTCAACACGTACACCGTGTCGTTGGCGTCAACGGCCACTCCGGGACATTCAACGAGTGTGATGCCATCCGGCACCTGCTCCCAGATATCGAGTGCCGTGTACGAAAAGTTCCCGTCAGAAAGTTGCGCTGTCATCGTTATGCTCCGCTCTCGCTCGCTCGTTTACGTGTCTGTCTGGTCGTGACCTGCGGGTGAGTCTACCCGCGCAATACCCTTACCATATGGCATGTACCAGATGTCGCACTGGGAGCAGTCGATGACAAACGGCGGCGCGTCCGTGGAACTTTCGCAGCGTCTTGAGGCGGCTGCGCCAATCCAATCGGTCGTTGACACCAACTCCGCCGAGTTCCGCGACAACGCCGCCTGGATGCGCGGCCTGGTCGAGGAGCTGCGCGACAAGGAAGCAGTGGTCCGGGCCGGTGGCGGACCGCGCAGCGTCGACCGTCACCACGCCCGAGGCAAACTCCTCGCCCGCGAGCGAATCGAACGCCTCCTCGACCCGGACTCTCCATTCCTTGAACTCTCGCCGCTCGCCGCCGATGGCATGTACGGCGACGAAGCGCCCGGCGCCGGCATCGTCACCGGCATTGGACGAGCCGCCGGCCGCGAGATCATGATCGTCGCCAATGACGCCACCGTGAAGGGCGGCAGTTACTACCCGGTCACGGTCAAGAAGCATCTCCGCGCCCAGGAGATCGCCGCGCAGAATCGGCTCCCCTGCGTCTATCTCGTCGACTCCGGCGGAGCCTTCCTGCCGCTGCAGGCGGATGTCTTCCCCGACCGCGACCACTTCGGCCGCATCTTCTACAACCAGGCCACGATGTCGGCGCAAGGCATCCCACAGATCGCCGCCGTGATGGGCTCATGCACCGCCGGCGGCGCATACGTCCCCGCCATGTCAGACGAGGCGATCATCGTCGACGGCGTCGGTACCATTTTCCTTGGCGGACCGCCCCTGGTCCGTGCCGCGACCGGTGAGGAAATCTCCGCCGAAGAACTCGGCGGAGGGCTCGTCCACACGCAAATCTCGGGCGTCGCGGATCACCTGGCCGAGGACGACGCACACGCCCTTGAGCTGGTCCGCGCCGCCGTCGCCAATCTCGGCGGCGAGGCCCGAGCCGACTGGCCGGTCACGCCGCCGGACCAGATCGAGCCGCCGCTCTACGACCCCAACGATATCTACGGCATCGTTCCACAATCGACACGCAAGTCCTATGACATCCGCGAGCTGATCGCGCGAATCGTGGATGGGTCAAGATTCCACGAGTTCAAGCCGACCTACGGCAGTACGCTCGTCTGCGGTTTCGCCAGAGTGATGGGACACCCGGTCGGAATCGTGGCCAACAACGGCATTCTGTTCTCCGAGTCCGCGCTCAAGGGCGCACACTTCATCCAGCTCTGCGCCAAGCGCGGCACGCCGCTGCTGTTCCTGCAGAACATCACCGGATTCATGGTCGGACGACGATACGAGCACGAAGGCATCGCCAAGCATGGCGCGAAGATGGTCACCGCCGTCGCTTGCGCCGAGGTGCCCAAGTTCTCAATCGTGCTCGGAGGCTCGTTCGGCGCTGGCAACTACGCGATGTGCGGACGCGCCTATTCTCCTCGGCTGCTCTGGGCCTGGCCCAATGCCCGCGTCTCCGTCATGGGCGGAGAGCAAGCCGCAAATGTGCTTCTGACAATCCGACAGGATGCCCTGGCCAGACAGGGCGAAGCAATGACGCCGGAACAACAACGCGAGTTCATGGCGCCAACGCTGGAGAAATACGAGGAAGAGGGCGCCGCCTACTACGGATCGGCCCGTATCTGGGACGACGGCATCCTCGATCCGGTCGACACCCGACAAGCGCTCGGTGTTGGACTCGCAGCGGCGCGCAATGCGCCGGTCCCTGAATCCAACTTCGGCGTCTTCCGAATGTAACGTCGGATGGCTCAGGCAGAAACCTCACCCGTCGCAGACACCGCTGCCGGCCGGCGCGGCCTACCGCATCTCGCCGGCCTCGACGGCATCCGTGGACTTGCAGCGCTGGCCGTCGTGCTCTTCCATGCCGGGGTCGCCTGGTTGCCGGCCGGATTTCTCGGCGTTGACGTCTTCTTCGTCGTCTCAGGCTTCCTGATCACGGCCCTGCTCATCTCCGAGCGAGAACGCAGCGACCAGACCGACCTCGCCCAGTTCTGGCTCCGCCGCGCGCGACGCTTGCTTCCTGTGCTCGTGCTCGTGCTGATCGTGACCACGGTCTACGCAGCGCTAGTGCTCCAGGAGACGCTCGGTCAGCACCTCCATGACCTCCTCTTGGCGGCGATCTACGCCACCAACTGGGACCTGATCGCTCGCGGCGTCTCGTACTTCGAGATGTTCGAACGGCCCTCACAGCTCCGACACCTCTGGTCGCTCGCCGTCGAGGAGCAGTTCTACATCGTCTGGCCGATCCTCTTCACGTTCCTGCTGCGCTTCCTCAAGCTGCGCTGGCTCTGGTGCGTCGTTGCGGCGCTGGCCTTGTTGTCCGTGTTCTGGATGATCATCCTCTTCACGCCCGGCGGCGACCCGTCGCGTGTCTACTTCGGCAGCGATCCCCGCGCCTTCACCATCCTGATCGGCGTCGCTGTCGGGCTCATCTGGCAGCCCTGGAAATACTCGTGGGACAAGCCTGTTGGCTACGCGATGGACCTGGTCGCGCTGGCCGGGTTGGCCGTCATTGTCGTGATCATGGTCATCGGTCGCCACTGGAGCGACTGGATGTACCCCTGGGGCCTGCTCCTGACCTCGCTCGCGACGATTGTGGCGGTCGCTTTTGCCATCCGTCCCGGCTCCATCCTCGGCAGAGGGCTCGAGATCTCGCCGCTGAAATGGTTGGGACAACGCAGTTACAGCATCTACCTCTGGCATTGGCCAGTGTTGTTGGCGCTGCAGTGGGAGTTCAACTTCGTCCCCAACACGGTTGGGATTGTCTTAGCAGGATTGATCGCTACATTCGCCCTGTCCGAGATCAGCTACCGGCTGGTCGAAGTGCCGATGCGGCGCCCCCAGTTTTGGAACCCCGAGCGGTACAAGGGAGCAATCGCAAATCCTCGCGGAGTTGCAACGGTGACCGCCGCATTGTCCGCCGCGGTGCTGTTGGCGCTCGTGATCGGGTTCACGGTGCTGCCCGGCCGTTCCCCCTCCGACCTCCTCTTCTCCGCCTCGGCCGAGCAATCAGGTTATTCCCAGGAAAGCGCGTTGGAATCCCAGCCGCCGCGAGAGGAGAGGTCACCACTCCAGACGTTTACTGCAACGGTCATTCCTCGAACCGCCATTCAGACCCGGACAGCGCCGACCGTCGAGGAGCGCACGGCGAAGACCGCCGTCACGTCAGATGCGCCAAAGCAGCCGGTGAGCATCAGCGCGGTCGCTGCCACCCCGACTGCGCTCCCCGACGACGAACCCAGCCAACCGGCGGCACGTACAGAGAGCGAGCCGGCGATTGTCACGTATCCACCAGGTGAGTATTTCGCCACCTACACCGTCCTGGGTGGCGACTCCCCCTACGGAATCATGAGTCGATTCGAGATCACGTCGGCTCGCTTGATTGAACTCAACGGCGATAAAGTCATGCGCATGATCCATCCCGGCGATGAAATCAAACTTCCCTGTCCGGGAACCGCTCCGTGTGTGTTCGTACAAATCACACAGATCGGAAACGGATGCGTGACCTGGCAGGCGGAAGCTGAGCTTCAGCGCGTCTGCCGATCTTCAACCATGCTGGTCGACCTCCCAATCTTGTTCACCGCCGAACCCGCTGGCCCGCTCGACGCCGCGCCGGTTTGGTACTGGGATGGCGTCGCGCTGGAGACGTTGGCGTTCTCCATCGCGCCCCAACTTCAGGACGTGGGCCAGACCTCGGCATCAACCCTGGAACTGCATTTCGGACTGCCGCCATTGGCAATCGGCGACTCGGTCATGGTGGGCGCGCGTGCCCGCCTGGAAGAAGTCGGCATCGAGGTAGACGCCGAGGTCGGGCGTTTGGCCTACACGGCGATCTCCATCCTGGAAGAGCAGATCGAACGCTATGGCCCCCGCGACACGGTCATCTTCCACGGCGTCGGAACAGGATTCCTCGACGCCAAGGGCTTCCATAAGCTGCTCGCCGCCGCCGAGGGCGTGAGACACCTGATCATCCTCACTCGGCAGTTCCCGCCCCGCGAGCCGCTACTCAGCTACGAGCGGGACACGAACAAGATGCTGCGCGAGGAGACCGCCAAGCACGATTGGGTTACGTTGCTCGATTGGAACCAGATCACCGACGGCCGTGAGGGCGAGGTCTCGTGGGACGGTACGCACCTCAACGCGCTCGGACGCCAGCTCTACACCGACCACATCCTGGCCGCCATCCTGAGCCGCCCCCCAGCGCAATTCGGCGGCATCGGCGGCGGCTAGTCGTATAAGAATCCTCAGATCGACTCCGATCCCCGTTTCCCCCTTGCGGAGACCTTTACAAAAGTCACAAGTCCTCTCCCCCCCCGCGGAGACCTTTGCAAAACTCACAAATCCCCTCTCCCCCCTTTGCGGGGGGAGATGTCACGGAGTGACAGAGGGGGGGTCCTCCCACAGCGACCAGATAGGCCTCGAGATGGGGAGCCCCCTCTCTGCCTACGGCATCTCCCCCGCAAGGAGGGAGAGAGGGGAGTTACGCAAAGGCCTCTTTGCGGAGGAAGCTGCCGAAGGCTGAAGGGGGGTCCCGATAGGCGAGCGGAACCAGTTGTTCAGAGATTCCCTAGCGAGTAGTACAGCTACCCCGGCAGCGACGCCTGATGGCCAGTCACCGAGACCACGTCGCGGCGCTGGAACAGCCACTCGCCGTCGACCTTGACGACGATGTCCTCATAGCCAAGCAGCACCGAAGTCACCGATCCATCCGGCGACGGAATCTTGAAGTCGAGGAAGCACTTGTGCTTACATGAGTCGCCATCGATCTCAAAGAGGTGGTTGTCGGTGAAGTGCATCCCACCGGGGAACGTCGCCCCCAGCTCACCGCAGAACGCAATCAGAGCCTCGCGACCCTCCGCCTGCCCTGCCGGTCCGTAAAAGATGCCATCGGCCGTAAACGTATCGGCCCAGCCCTCACCATTAACCTGGTCAACCGTGTAGTTGTAGCGAGAACAGAGATCAATGATCTCAAACCGGTCCTCAAGAGAAATCTTGCCCATCGTTCTCTCCATTCCAAGAACTAGCGCTCCTCCTCTGGGGGAGCAGTCAGGAAGCGGCCAAACGCTCCCCCTTTGGGGGAGCTGTCACGGAGTGACTGAGGGGGCCTCCCCCGCAAACTAAACCGCTCACCGTCAGTCCAACACCACAATCGCCTCAACCTCAATCATGAACTCCGGAGCCGCCAGCGCCTGCACCCCAATCAGAGTGCTCGCCGGAGCAGTGGTCCCCTCAAAGATCGCCTTGCGCGCATCGTTCAACGCCCGGCCCATTTCGGGGTCGTAGTTCACGATGTACACGTTCGTCTTGGCCACATCGGCCGGCGTCGCACCCGCAGCCTCGATCGCCACGGCGAGATTTGCGTACGCCTTCTTTGCCTGCGCAGCGAAGTCACCGACACCGACAATGCCGCCATCGACATCCCAGGCCACCTGGCCGGAGATATAGATCGTCTTGCTCCCGCTCGTCGCCACGACCTGGGTGAACGAACGAGCGTTGACCAGTCCCTCAGGATGAATGTGTTCCAGCGCCATGAATCGCTCCTCGATGAATGTGTGTGGTGACAAGTCCCGTCGGAGGCTTACGATAGCGTCGAACGCCGCAGCCCGCCGACCCCATACGAGAGGAACCCGCTATGCCCCGCTACGGACGACTCGGCCTCCCGCTCTACGAAGCGATGTACTCCATGCGCGCCATCCGCCGCATGCGCCCCGATCCGATCTCCGACGAAGACCTTGAGATCATCCTCGACGCCGCACGCCAAGCCCCCAACGGCGGCAATATGCAGCCCTGGCATTTCCTCGTCGTGAGAGGCGAACAGCAAAAGGCAGCCCTCGCCGAGCTCTACCACGAAGCCTGGTGGGCCAAGCGAGCCGATCAGGGCATCGAGGGCCGTGACCACCCAGGCCTGCAAAACCCGGTCAGCCAGTCCGCCATGAGACTCGCCGACGAGATCGGCGGAGCCCCCGTCATGATCCTGCTCTGCGCGACCGGACCAGGGGCCGGAAACGCACAATCCGTGATCCCCTCCGTCCAAAACATGCTCCTCGCCGCCCGGGGCCTGAGAATCGGAGGAACGATCACCACGCTCCACGCCGTCGTTGACGAGAGAGTCAAAACACTCTTCGAAATCCCCGACGAAGCCCAGGTCGTCTACTGCATCCCGCTCGGCTACCCCCGAGGCCGCTTCGGCCCCCTCAGCCGAAAGCCGCTCAGAGACATCGTCTCCGAAAACAAGTGGGGAGCTACCCCCGACTGGATTGAGTAGTGCAGCACGAAGCACACTCCTGATTAGACCAGCGCTTCCCCTGCTCCAGTCCCTGCCGCCGAGCAGGCGTCTCTGAAATCGCCTGGCATCGACTTCGGTCATACCCGCGCTCCGACGCGGGTATTTCGCTGCGCTCGGCACCAAAGTCGGGACTTATTCACATGTGCGACTGAATTTGCAATCACTGCGTCATTCGGAACTCCTGCTCCCCCTCGCAGGGGGAGCTGCCGAAGGCTGAGGGGGTCCGATCCCCCTAATGGGGAACTCCAAGCCTCGCTGCGGCCGTCTCAGCCCAGATGTGAACAGGCCCTAGATATTGGCTGAGCGATTGAAACGGGCGAGGTCCCTCAGGTTCCAACCCCCCTACGGAATCAACATCGACCGCGACACGTTGGTGTCTCGCTCATGCCATTCACTGTCCTCAAACGCCTGGTTCACGTCCGACAGCGGATACGTGTGCGAGACGATCTTGTCGTAGGGGATATCGCGCTGATTCTTCAGCAGCATGTCCATCATCAGCGGCAGCAGATGCGGCCGGTACATCACCGAGCCCATGATCTTCTTCCCACTGAGCATCGTGCTCGGATCAATCTCCACCGTCCGGCCGCGGACGATGTCGCCGATCTCCACGAACGTCCCGCCATTAGCCAGATAGGTCAGACCCTCGGCCAACAGTTCGGCCCGCCCGACCAACTCCATCACGATGTTCGCACCACGACCCTCGGTCAGTTCCCACACAGCCCGCCGGCGGGTATCGGGTGTGTTGAACTCCTCGATGTTGATCGTGTGATCGGCGCCAAACTCCTCTGCCAACGCCAGGCGCTGAGGCAGTCGGTCGAGCACAATCACCTTGTGCGCGCCCATGTCCTTCGCCATCGCCGTGGCGTTTAGCCCCAAACCGCCGGCGCCCTGGATCACGACAAAGTCGTTCTCCTTGCATCCCGCCCGCATCAAACCCTCGGTCGTCGTCCCCATCGCGCAGTTGACAAAGCCGAGCACCTCATCCGGCAGCTCGTCGGGAACCTTGAACACGGGATGATTCGGCTGTAGGTAGTAATAGTCGGCATAGGTGCCGGTGAAATACGGAGCCACACCCGCCTCCCGAGACCAGGCGCTGCGGTCCGAGCACCAGTTCGGCTCACCCCGAGAGCACTGATAGCAGCGGCCACAGGGAGTAATCGCCGAGTACATCAGCCGGTCGCCGACCTCAATCGGCTTGCCCAGCGAGTCCGTCGAAACCCCGTCGCCCAGCGTATGGACGACGCCCGTCCCCTCATGGCCCATGACCCGACCACCAGCCGGCAGAGGATTCTCGACCATGTCGCCGCGCCAGGTGTGCAAATCCGACCCACAAACCCCAGCCTGGGTAATCCGCAGCACAATCGCCCCAGCCTCAGGCTCGGGCACCGGATACTCCTCAATCACAAACGGCTGCTGATATTCCTTGACGACAACAACACGACCGGTAGCCATGAAAATCTCCAATCCAGCTTCGCAAGTGCTGGAAGTCTAGGGTTTTCTGCACGTGACAGTCTTAGTCTCGAAGTTGCGTTAGGATTCCTCTTGGTCACTCGGAGGCAACACGACTTGCTGCGTGGGCGCAATGGTTGGCTGCATGAGAACTGGCTGGACCTATTTGATAAAAGCGACGCCCTTGTGGTTCTCGATGATCTTCACGGCTGGTGTCGACGAATACGTGACCATGCAGGCATGATGCATAGATAGGACCGCGTCCTGGTACTCTCGATTGGCTTCTAGTTCATCGATCCGGAGGCCAATCTCGCTGCAATAGTCTGCTGACAAGTGTCGCGCGTGGGATTTGGTTAAAGAGTGGTCGCCCAGTTCGCCGATTATGCGTTCGACCTTTTGGTTGGCCTCTTCGTTTGAATCCTCTCGAAACATGCCAGATTTAAGCCAATCTCCAGTCATTTCGTTTGACCATGCGATGGCTTTCTCGCATTCGCCTACTAGTGTCGGCGTGTACTTTGCTATGATTGCCTGCCATATCGGAATTGTATTGTTATCTTCCCCAACTTCTCTTTTCGCGCGATTAAATTCTTCAATCACGCCGTGCGCAGGAATGCCATTGAACTGCGGATCTATTGGTCCGAGGCTAGAATGCTTGCCCATGACAATACTCTGGCACGCGCACGCAATCATCGTCCCAGCGGACATTGCGAGCTGGGGAACGATTGCACGGATATCAGTCCCGAACGTTGACCTCAAATAGTCAACAATCGACTCTGTCGCTGCTATATCCCCACCGGGCGTATGCAATACCAAGTCGAGCCCGCGACTCTTGTCCATTCCATGGATGACCGTCATGAAACCATTCTTATCTTCATCGTTAATGCTTACAACCGTAGGGAAGTCACTTTTCTGTAGCCATCCTGAGTAGTAAGCGATCACATTCCTATTGGTAAGGCGGTGGCACTCCGCTAAGTAACGGCGGCGTATAAGGTCATACTGGCTCGCAGCCCGACTTTCGTCGAGGATTTCGTTCCAGCTAGGCACTTTCGCTCCTGCCGTCGATGAGAGTGTTGCTTCGAATTTCCATTTGAGACTCAGCCGGGTCCTTGGTTTGAGCAATGCCCGCAGGATTGGCAAGCCGAAGCAGCCGTTGGCGGTCGGAGGGTGTTTCTAGGCCTAGCTGGCGAAATGTAGACTGGATTTCGGAAGTGCGATCAGGATTGTTTCCGGCATCAAGGGCTGGGTCGGGCGAGTTGCTTGGTCGAGTGGGTGGTGTGGCTAGGTAGTGTGATTTCGTAGTCATCTTGCAGCCATTCCTTTTCTTTGAGCTCCGCTCTCATTGTATGCCCACGCCGGTTGGGCTGTTCGGGCACTTTAGGCCCCACGCAGCCGAGGATCGAACGCATCCCTGAGCGCGTCGCCGATGATGTTGAATGAGAACACCGTCAGGAAGATCGCCAGACCCGGCCAGACCGAGAGCCACGGCTGCTCGATCATGTGCAGTCGCGCCTCGGCGCCCAACATGTATCCCCACGACGCCGCCGGCGGCTGGATCCCGTAACCGAGGAATGACACCGATGCCTCGATCAGGATCGCAATCCCCAACTGCGCCGTCGCGATCACCATGATCGGCGGCAACGCATTCGGCAAGATGTGCCGACCGATGATCCGCGCTTGGCCAGCGCCCAGCGTCCGTGCCGCCTCGATATAGGGCTGCGACGACACCTGGATCGCCGCCGCCCGCGCTACGCGAACTCCAGCCCCCAGCAGCGCAATCGCAATTACAACGATCAACAAGCTAATGCTGTTACCCAGAAACGCCGTCAGCGAGATCACAATGATCAGCCCCGGGAACGCCATCTGCACATCAACGACCCGCTGCACGAGTGCATCGAACCAGCCGCTCACCGCGCCGCTGACCAGCCCGACGACTGTGGAAATCGCGATCGCGAACCCCACCGAGGCGACACTGATGCCCAACGACGCTCGCCCTCCATAGAGGACTCGCGTGAACACGTCCCGACCGAGCGCGTCGGTGCCCATCAAGTATGCCGTCGTCGGACCGTACAGCCGCTCACGAGGATTGATCGCCAGCGGATCCGCCGGCGCCACAAAGTCGGCGAGCCCGGAGCCCAGCCCGATCAACACGAGGATCAGGGCCATCAGGCAGGGGAACGGGTACCGGCGGACGACTCGCAGGAACCGCCACGCTAGGCCCGTCCTGCTCGACAGGACTGCCTCTGCGCCCGTCGCGGGACGGTCAGGCGCCGACGCGGATGCAGGGGTCGAGGAGGCCATAGGACACGTCCACTAGAAGATTGGTGATGATCACCGCGCCGGCGATCCAGACGTTGACCGCCTGCACGACGACATAATCCCGGTTCGCGATCCCGTCGAGCAGATACGCGCCCAGACCGGGCAGCGCAAAGATCAGCTCAAACACGACCGCCCCGCCGAGCACGACAGGAAACTGCACCCCGATCACGGTGACAAACGGAATCATCGAGTTGCGCAGCGCGTGCCGGCGCAGGAGCACTAGCCGCGACAACCCTTTCGCCCGCGCCGTCAGCATGTAGTCCTGTCGTAGGACATCGAGCAGCGCCGTCCGCAGGATCCGCGTCTGCACGCCGGCCAGGATCAGCCCGAACAGCAGCGCCGGCAGCCACATTTGCTGCAGATTGGTGAACGGCGCTTCCCAGATCGGCTGATAGCCCAGGGGAGGCGACCAGCTAAACCACTTCGCGCCGAACACCACCGCCAGCGTCGCGAGCCAGAATCCGGGAATCGCCAGCGCAAACACGGCAATGCTGCGGGCGACATAGTCAGGCCATTGGCTGCGGCGCAACGCTGCGACGATCCCAAGTGGCAGGGAGATGCAGGTCGCGATGATCAATCCCAGGATCGCCAACTCCATCGTCACATCGAGCCGATGCCCGAGGTCGCCGCCGACGCTGCGCTTGGTCCGCAGTGACTCGCCGAAATCACCCTGCAGCGCGTCGCCCAGCCATTTCCCGTAGTAGACGAAGAACGTGTCCTCCAACCCCAGTTCCTCGCGCAGGCGGTCCTTCTCCCGGTCGTCGTAGAACGCCTCGGCCGCTAACACGTCCACGACGTCACCGGGCAGCGTGCGCATCATCCCTGCGACCAGCATGCTGATCCCCAACAGCGTCGCCGCTGCCAGCAACAATCGCCGCACCAGATATCCGCGCACGCTCTCCGCCGATCACGAATCCGTTTGTGCAGGACGTCTCGCCTATGAGGCGACTACGCGTTGAACCACATGTCCTCCAGCGACGGCGCCGGCGCGAACGTCTGAATGAACTGCACGCCCGATATCTCCGGTCGAGCAATCTGCGAAACCGCCGCATTGACCCACGGCACCGAGTACATCTGTTCGGCGATGTGCAGCTGCAGGTCGTAAATCTGCTTCTTACGAGCTTCGACGTCGCTCTCGATCCGCTGCATGTTGAGCAACTCAGCCATCCGAGCATCCGACGCCATCAGTTCGCCATTGGGAATCGGTGAGCGGGGGCTGTCGGGAATGAAGACATTGCGCAACGCCTCGTCCGGCTCGATCGACGCCACCGACAACGTGTGACCGATCACGCCGGTCGTGCTGCCGTTGAAGATCGTCGAGTAGTGCACCGTCGGCTCGTTGACCACCAACTCGACCTCAATCCCCACGTCAAGGAGGTTGGCCTGGACGACCTGCGACTGCTCGGCAAAGATCGGCCCGTACGCCGTCGTCGTATGCAGCGGTACCGGCCCGAGTCCGTCAATGCCGGCCGCATCGAGCAGCTGCATCGCCCGCTCCGGGTTGTAGCGGTAGTACTCGCCCAGCGCGTCGTCCTCTTTCGGGTCGACCCACCAGCCCGGCATCGGCGGCAACGCCGTTGACCACTTTCCGGTCTCCAGAGCTCCGCCAACGGCGAGAATCGAATCTCGGTCAATCGCCGACGACATCGCCTGCCTAACTCGCGGGTCCGTGAACGGCTCCATCCCAATGTCGGGGAAGACGCCGCCAATCACGAGGCTCGGCTCAAACTCCCAGGTCGAGCCGGGAATGCCGTTCTCCAGTTCCTCCACGATCGGAGGCGCGACGCCGAACCAGCTCGTGTTCAACTGACCACTCAAATAGGCAGCCGCAATCGCCGAATTGTCACCAATGAAGTTGATCACCAGCGAGTCGGCGTAGGGCTTGGGCGCATTGAAGTAATTCGGATTGCGCTTATAGACCACGCGCGAGCCTGGCTCGTACTCATCGAGTAAGAAGGGACCGGCGCTAATCATCGTCTGCCGAGACATCTCGTCTTCGAGTAGTTCCGGCGGCATCACGTACGGACCGGCGTGGTGGCCCAGGTAGAGCAGGAACGGCGCCAATGGAGCGGTCAAGTCGAACCGGACCGTCCGGTCGTCGCTGGCCTCGACGCCACCCAAACTCGGCAGGATTGCGCCGCGGTTGGGATAGCCCGCATAACGGTCGCCATCGAACGAAAACGCGACATCTTCGGCAGTGACCTTGCGGCCGTTGACCGGCGCCCGATCCTCCCAGACCGCGTTGTCCTTGATCACGAACACATAGGTCGCGTCGTCGGGCTGCTCGACCGAGTCCGCCAGCCACAGTTCGGGCTGGAAGTCGATCGATGACTGTCCCGGCTCGTTCGAGAACTGGGTCAGCATCGGATAGCACTGGTGATTGTGCAGGAACGCCTTATAGCCAAACGTCAGGAAGCCGTCGAATGAGGCCGGGTCGGACGTGTCCGAAATCCGCAACTCGCCGCCAATCGGTGGCCCGTCGGCGGCCTGCTGGGCCTGAGCCGTGGCGGCCTGCTGCTGCGCGCCATCCTGCTGCTGAGCCGCCTGGTCCTGCTGGTCGGCCTGATCAGCCGCTTGAGCAGCGGTCTGATCCTGCTGCTGTTGCGGTGCAGCCGATTGCGATTGATCCTGTTGATCCTGTTGCTCTGCGGCCGACGACTGTGAGTCATCGTCATCATCGCCGCAGCCAACCAGCGCCAGTCCCGCAGCCCCCACCCCAGCGGTCGCCGCAGAACGCAGCACCGCCCGCCGAGAAAGCCGGCGAGTCCGCATCCGGGTCCAATAGGTCTATTCGCTCATCAGATACCTCCGTGCTTGGTCATCGGAGGCTACCGAATTCCGAGCGAGCTGTGGCGAATGCGACTCTACCCGGCTCGCATGGTCTGGCCGTGAGCTAGCTTCAGAAGTGAAAGAAGAACAACATCGCACAAAGGAGCGAGGTCGTGTCCCGAACGGAGTATCTCGAAGACGAGTATGACCAGCTTTC
This sequence comes from Dehalococcoidia bacterium, assembly GCA_963666795.2. Classification (GTDB taxonomy): domain Bacteria; phylum Chloroflexota; class Dehalococcoidia; order Bin125; family Bin125; genus Bin125. The sequence continues at coordinate 44,091 of CAXXUV010000006.1, forward strand.
GGTCAACGCGGCGATGCTCCTGGTCATTTGGCTTCGTGCATCAACCGAAGAAGGAAGCGCAGGAGGGCGGCTTCGCCTTATGAAGCTTGCCTTTCTTACAGCACGCCGCATGGCAGAGGAGTCAATCTGCGCCTTGAGCTTGAGCTTTTATCGATGGAAGTTTGGCCCGATGTCCAATGAGGTGTATGACACGTGGGAGAGGCTTCGCGCAGCTGGATTGCTCGAAGAAGAAGAGGTGTGGAGTGTCACTCCATCCGGAATGGACTTTGCCGACGCCTTCTATAGAGAGGTGCTGTGCAACGAACAGAATGCCGCGATCAGAGAGGTGGTCGACGAAGTCTCCGACAAGTGGCGGTCGGCGTGGTCGGCTCAACCCTTGATGGCACATACTTATGACCTTTCGGCCAACGTTGATGGGACTGGCTTTTCCATCCGGGATATGCCGCTCGGCGCTGAATTCGAATCCCCTCCAATGCCTCCGCACACCAACTTTGTCCTTTCAGTCGGCAATGACTGGGTCGAAACGATCGCGCTCAAACTGAATCCAAGCACCTTGCCGATGCTTCAGGCCGCTGTGGAGGACTTCCGTGCCGGACGAATTCTCATGGCCTGACGGATCGGGAACAGCGTGGAACATTCGCTATTCCCTACAATTTCATCGTCAGATGGAGCGCAAGTACTTTCGTCCAGGTAAGGGGCGTGACGATGTCCCGCAGAAGATAAACTCTCTCCTTGCCGATCCTCAGGGCGCGCTAAGAGCCGAACGCCTGAGAGAGGAGTTGTGCGGCCTTCACAGCGCACGACTCAACAGGAGGGATCGATTCATCTACAAGCTGTGTGCAGAGTGCAGGCAGTTCGGCGATCAGAACGCTGGCCCATTGGGTGTTGTCTTGGGCAAACTGCCGACACCTCAATGCTGAACATGCTGTTCATTAGCCTGAGCCACTATTCAGACATCCCAAAAAGCTTCGACTTGGAGTCTTAAACCCCTACCCCTTCCGATCCTCATACGTCTCAAAGAACCGAGTCTTGACCGTCTTCTGATTCTCGTAAATCGAGCCCTGCTTTGGCGATACCGGCAGCGGCAAATAGGCCGGCACCGCGGTCTGACGCGGCTGCTCGACGTGCTCTCCCGCGCACATGGAGTCCTTGTAGGCGTCGAGGCTCAGCCGGCCCAGACCCATAATTGGCCAGGCGTCGGCGGCGGCGTAGCCGAACAGCAGCAGGCGGCGCGGATTCTCCGAGCGATTCAGCGCCGACCCGTGCATCGTGCGCACGTGATGGAATGAGACCGATCCGGCCGGGCCCTCAAGCGGGACCAGGTCCTTCTCCATGTCCCAGTCAAACTCCTCGGGCTCGACCGCGCCGGTGAAGTAGCGCTCCTCAGGGTGGTGGTGGTCATAGATCGCGCGCTTGTGCGATCCCGGCACGACCAGCAGTGGGCCGTTGATCGCGTAGCAATCGTCGAGCAGGACGCCCGCCGCCACGAGGTCATCGTTGGTGTGCGGGTAGAACGGCCAGTCCTGGTGCCACTCGACCGGGGCGCCGTACTGCGCCGCCTTCATGTTCAGCTTGTCGCTCTGCAGCCGCACATTGGGACCGATCAGCGCGGTCACGACCTCCATCAGCGCCGGATGCTGGGCCAGCTCGCGGAAAAACGGCCAGTGCGTCGACGGCAACTTCAGACGCCGCACTCGAGGCTCCTCGGCCGTATGCGAATCCTCGAGGTCGTACTGTGCGTTGTGGTCGGTCAGACCGGCGGCCTCTGCCACAATCCGGTCGGTTTCGTCGCGCAGTGCCTGCAGTGCGTCGTCGGGCAACAGCTTCGGCATCAACAGGAAGCCGTTCTCGTGATAGAAGTCGACCTGCTCCTGGGTCACGGTTGGTGCGGCAGCGGTGGTCATAGCAATACTCCCTGCGAGTATGGGCGGGTCAAAGCGATTTCGCGTCTCAGTCTAGGTGATATGCGATAGCCGCCTAGAATGCGCCATATGCCAGACCTACCTGATCACCCATTCCTGTTCGAATCCCGACGTTCGCCGGTGCTCTCGCGGAGAGGCATCGTCGCGACCAGTCAGCCGCTCGCCTCGTTGGCCGGCCTGACCATCCTCCGAGGGGGTGGCAACGCCGCCGACGCCGCCGTCGCGGCAGCCGCGACCCTCGCCGTCACCGAGCCCACCTCCACCGGCATCGGCGGCGACTGCTTCTGTCTCTTCTACAACGCGTCCGACCAATCGGTGCGCGCCGTCAACGGCAGTGGACGCGCGCCTACTGCGCTCAATCTGGATGTCGTTGAACGCGCACGCGGATGGGAGCGCCAGGGTCCGCATGCCGTCACCGTCCCCGGATCAGCGATGGGCTGGCACGACACGGTCGAGCAGTTCGGACGCATGGCGCTGGCCGACGTGCTCCAGCCGGCCATCGAGATCGCCGAACAGGGCTTCGTCATGACCCCGGCCATCGGCCGAGGCTGGGCCTTCCAGGCAGACTTGCTGGCCTCGAAAGGCCCCGCCGGGCAAGACATGCTGCTCAACGGCAACGCGCCACGGGCAGGCCAAGTCTGGACCAATCCCCTGCTCGGTCGCGTCCTGCGAGAAGTCGCCGAGGGCGGCCCCGAGGCTTTCTACCGAGGACGCCCTGCCGAACGAATCGTCGAAGCGCTCTCCGAGCATGGCGGCGTCATGTCCCTCGACGACCTCGCCAACCACTGCTCCACGCTCGACGACGCCATATCCACCACTTACCGACGCCACCGAGTCTGGGAATGCCCACCCAACGGTCAGGGCATCACGACCTTGATGGCGCTGAACATCCTCGAGGGCTTCGAGATCGGCGAATACGAAGCCCGCTCAGCGGAAGTGCTGCACCTGATCATTGAAGCGCTGCGCCTCGCATTCGCCGACGCACGCACACTCGTCGCCGACCCTGCCAAGACAGACGTGCCGATCGAGGCGATGCTCAGTAAGGCGTACGCCGCGAAGCGTCGAGAGCTGATCTGCGCCGACTCGGCGATCGAGCTCGCCTCCACAGGGTTCCTGCCCGGCAAGTCCGACACCGTCTACCTCTCCGCCGCCGACGGCGACGGCAACGCCTGCTCGTTCATCAACAGCAACTACGAGGGCTTCGGCAGCGGCATCGTTCCGCGCGAGTGCGGGTTCAGCCTGCAAAACCGGGGCGCCGGATTCGTTGTCGACGACCCGGACCATCCCAACGCCCTCGCCGGCGGCAAGCGCCCGTATCACACGATCATGCCCTCGATGATCACCCGACCCGACGGCAACCTCTTCGCCAGCTACGGCGTCATGGGCGGCTGGAACCAGCCCCAGGGCCAGACCCAGGTCGCGATCAACCTGATCGACCGAGGCATGGACGCCCAAACCGCGATCGACGCACCCCGTGTCTCGATGTACGAGGAACCGCCCAACGGCCGCATCTACGTCGAGGACACCTTCGGCATCGAGGTCCTCTCCCAACTCGCCCTGCTCGGCCACCCCGTCCTGCCCGCCTCAGGAGCGATGAGAACCGGAGTCGTGGGCAAGGGCCAGGTCATCGTCCGAGACCCCGACACCGGAGTCCTCTGGGGAGGCAGCGACCCAAGATCCGATGGCTGCGCCGTCCCGCTCTAAGAACGCTCTGATCTCCGCTTCCCCCCTGACGCAACATGTGCGGAGACCTTGCGGGCGTGGGCTGAAGGACCGGATCAAGCATCGGGCGAACAAGTGGCATGCGCAGCTGCCGCACTGGCAGGAGCGGCGCAAACAGCTGATCGAACCGCAGCGGCGCGCGCTGGAGCGGGTCTTCGGCACGCTCAAGCGCAGCTACGGCTATCGGCGAGTGCGCTATCGCCGGGTGGCGTGCAACAAACTGGAGCTGTGCTCCAAGGTGCTCGCCTACAACCTGCGCCAGGCGGCCCCGCTGAACGCGGCGGCCGGCTGAACGCCGAAGCGACAACCGCTGGGCAGCGCCACACCAGGCACGACCCCTCCAGCTCGGCTGACGGCGCAACCGGCGAGCGAACCAGACCAAGCCAATCACTCGCACACACCATCATCAACCAAGCGACCCCATGAACGCCCCGTCGACAGTCGCCAGCAACAGGAGTTATTGAAACGTCTCCTGGGAAGGGTCGCTGGGAGTGGCCTCAGAGGCGATCAGAGCTGTGGCGACGGCGCGGCGACTGGCGCGCTGCCGACGGTGCGTGGTGCGCGGTGCGTGGTGCGTCTCCTCACACTGCGATTGCGGGCGTAGGGCAGCAGACTCGAATCAGGGCTTGCTTAGAAGGACTCAAGCGCTGCCGCGCGGTCTCCGTGGATCGGAATGATCTCGGCGAAGCCTGAGAATTTGAACACGTCGTGAACCTTGGACTGCACGGCGCAGAGGACCAGCTTGCCGGCCGACTCGCCGGCGCGCCTGGACGCGATCAGCAGCACACGCAACCCGGCCGACGAGATGTAGTTCACCGACTCGCAGTTCATCAAGATGTTGGTCTGGCCGGCGCCGATCTGCTCAAGAAGCGCTTCTTCATACGCCTTGGCATTGGCGCTGTCGATTCTCCCTGATGGGTTCAGCACGAGGATGCCGTCGTCGATTTCGGCTTGCAGATCCAGCATTGCTCGGCCCCCCCCTTTTTGCTTGATTGTTCAGGATAGGGAAGTCGGCATCTTGTCCTGGCGACCGCCCCGGAGGCCTCGCGGGCTGCTGAAACATGGCTGCGGGCTACCGCCAAAGTCAACGCTGAGGCAAGCGTGTCGAGGAAGTCTTTGGTTGGATCAAGACGTTCGGCGGAGGCGGCAAACTACGCTATCTCGGTCGCGCCCGCAACAAACTCTGCTTGGAACTGACCGCCGCCTAGGCCATCGCCGGCAACTGCGACGGGTCGCTCAAGATCAGGCCCGCAGACGCACCTCGATCACACTGCCACGGGGCGCGAACAGCGACGCCACCGTCTCCCGACGCACGCAGTCGCTGCCACAGCCCACATGCTTCAGCAGCCCGCAGAGGCTGTTGCAAAAGTCATCGGCTCTCAAATCCGTCATTCCTGGCTTGACCAGGAATCCATGCTCCATATCTGGTCAGCCCTGGATTCCTGCGTTCGCAGGAATGACGAACAGGGACGATCAGCGCTCGCAAGCGGATTCTTCAGCAGCCTGCTAGGACCTTCACTCGCTTGTATCCGAATGGCGCCTTGGAGGCCAGGAAGAATCCTCGCGACGCAGCCTCCCGCATGCCACGCGTGACCTCCTGGGCAAGGTTCTCCGAGTAGAACTCGTCGACGCTTTCGATGATCGCTTCCATCAGCTTGCCGGTTGGCGTGTCGTCGGCGTGCTCGGTGATTGATGTAACCCGGATCCCACGTCGTCGCAGCATCGATTTGAAGGCGACGGCGTGCTCGCGCTTGCGCGTGAAGCGCGACAATTTCCAAACCAGTATTTCTTGGCACGGGGCGTTGGACTCGGATGCCTCGTCCAGCATCTTGCGGAACTGAGGCCGATCAGCCACGCGCCCGCTCTCGGCCTCGTCGATGTACTCGCGGGCGACGACGTAGTCATTCCGCTCGGCGAAGTCGCGCAGCGCCCTGAGCTGCGCGGAGACAGAGAGGTCGACATCCTGTCGATCGCTTGAGACTCGGGCGTAAAGTGCTGCCGGAGTAGGTTGCGGAAGGTTACTCATTGTACTCATTGGTTGTTCCTCTCAATGGGTGGCGCTCGAAAGCACACGGTTGGATGAGCAAGTTCCGGATCAGGAGATGTTGCCGTCTCACCTCGATGCATGTTCGAAACACCTTAGTTGATTGGCGTATTGTGTAGGTGGGTTAGATGTCTCCTACCGGAACTAGATAAGGACAGTCAACCATCGGTAACGAATCCTCTCGACTGGGAAGTGGCTATCCCAAACCGTTAGCGGAAGGGCGAGCATGAGACTGCCAGAGAGGCCAGGTTCGATCAACGAATTGCGCCGCCGTCTAGCAACGGGAGAGTTGCGTGAGACGCGAACTGTTGAGTTCAAGCGCGAATTTCCGTCGAACAGATCTCTTGCCAAACAAATCGCTGGATTCGCAGTTGAGGGTGGCGCGCTTGTGATTGGCGTTGCCGAAGATCCGTCGGGATTCAAAGTCGCGCCAATCAACTGCAATGGAGCTCGAGAACGCGTCGAGCAGATTGCTCGTGACATTCCTGAACCTCCAGTGCAGATCGAGTCTCACATTCTTTCCTCTGATTCACCCGGTCATGGCGTCCTTTGGGTAGAGATTCCGGCGTCGTCAGCAATGCTGCATCAGGTCGAAGGTACCTACTACGAGCGGGGGGACACGCAGACTCGACCGATGCGTGACTCAGATGTCGCCGATCGCATGCGGCTACGCGAAGACCGAGAGGCGCCTATTCAGGCAGACCTCCACGTTGCGTTGAATCGCGAGGAGCCAGGCAATGGGCGATGGCAAGGCCGGACCTGCATTGTGGTGAGACCGATAGGTGCGTCCGAGAATGAGTTCTTCCAGAGCGCACGGGCCCCTGATGATTGGAAGTCCTTCGCCTACGCGCTTACTCAGCCGTCAGGGATGCTCCAACCCGTCGCCAACAGGTATTGGGGCATGCTGAAGTCCATCACACACCAGAGCGCTGAGCACCTTCGATTGTCTGGAGCGCTGTTTGGCTACCGAGACATCGAGTTCCAGGAGAGTGGCGCTTTCTGCCACCTGTCCTACTGCCATGACTGGCTGCCAGATTGCAGGGACGACATCTTGGCAGATGGCGCACTTCTGGCGTGTCGCGAAGCGATATTCATTATCGGTGCAGTGCAGGCCCGGACGGGCCAGCGGCGGATGTGGGACTTGGCCTTCTCGGTATCAAACGTCCAGGGTAAGAAGAGCAGAAAGCGGACAGAGGAACGCTTCTTCGGCACGAGATTCGTACCTGAGATTCCGCGCGACCGCTATGAACAGGTCCTGAGCGGCGTGACAACCCGTCAGCTAGAGCGGGATCCGCGCTCCCTCATCGAGCAACTCGCCGACCGGTTCATCGCTGAGTGCGGTCTGGAATTCGATGAGGAACTACCACCCTCATTCTTCGAGCAGGCTCAGGCTTCGGTGACTTGAGCGCGGCGCGGTACGGCCGTTGATGACTAACACCAGTCTGTACCTCTATGGGGTTCTCGATTACCATCGCCTCGATTCAACTCGGAGAGAGCACGAATGCCCATCCGCAATCGCGACGATGCCGCCGAAGTCGAGGACCGCGTCGAGCGGTTCTTCGTCGCCGAGGCGGATCAGCGACCGGACATCCTCCGAGGATTATTCGGGGAAGTCTTGGACTTCGAGCGCGAAGTTGGCCAGTTCGGCCTGGATCAAGCCCGCGACCGAGCCGGCATCGAACTGCCGGCCATCGCCGAACGGATCGCGAGCCTCGCCGGTGTGCAAGTCCTCTACGTCGCGCTCCCCCGCTCGGACACCAACACAGACACCGACCGAGTCCGCAAGTCTGAGGTTGTAGCTGTCGCCAAGCGGGTCCGCGACGAACTCGGCGAGGACATGCTGCTGCTCTTCAGCAACGGATCCGCCAACCAACTCCACTGGATTCACCCCCAGTTCGGCAGCGCCGCGACCCCGACGCTGCGCCGCATCGTGGTCGAACGTGGCGTCAAGCAACGCACAGCCGTCCAGCAGCTCTCCAACATCTACTGGCGACACCAGGACCTCGGCAACCTCCTCAACGCACTCAACGAAGCCTTCGACGTCGAGCCCGGTCACCAAGCAGTTCTTCGCCAAATACAAGGAACTGTTCGAGCAGGCGGAACAGCAGATCACCGGCTTCTCCGACCCCGAGGATCGCAAGCAGTTCGTCCAAACCCTGTTCAACCGGCTGATGTTCGTCTACTTCCTCTCACGCAAAGGCTGGCTCAAGTACGACACGAAGACCGACTATCTCAATGAGCTCTGGAAGGCTTACGAGGCCCATGCCGACCACGACAATTTCTACCGAGACCGACTGACCTTCCTGTTTTTCGAGGGACTGAACAACCCTGACTCGCGTGATGTGCGTGGCGGTGTTGACTTCCTGATCGGCGAGGTGCCGTTCCTCAACGGCGGATTGTTCGAAAAATCCAACTTGGACAAAACGGTCGAGCGTGAACGCATTCCCGTCCCCGACGACGCGATCCGCCCGCTGATGACCGACCTCTTCGACCAGTTCAACTTCACCGTGATGGAGTCAACACCGTTCGACATCGAGGTCGCCGTCGACCCCGAGATGCTGGGCAAAGTCTTTGAGGAGCTGGTCACCGGACGGCACGACTCAGGCGCCTACTACACGCCTCGGCCGGTCGTCTCGTTCATGTGCCGCGAGGCGCTCAAAGGCTACCTGGAATCGCGCGCGCCGAAGGTCCCGCCCGAGACGATCGCCGCCTTCGTCGACGAGCGCGAGACCACCGACATCGGCATCAATGGAGCACAGCGCTTGGCGGCCGCGCTGGCCGAGGTGACAGTGGTCGACCCGGCCTGCGGCTCCGGCGCATATCTGTTGGGCATGATGCACGAGCTGGTCGAGCTGCAGCAGGCGCTCTTCAACGTCGGCGTCGACTCCAAGTCGCTCTACGACCTCAAGCTGGAGATCATCCGCCGCAATCTCCACGGCGTCGACCTCGATCCCTTCGCCGTCAATATCGCGATGCTGAGACTCTGGCTCTCGCTAGCGATCGAGTTCGACGATGACGAACCCGAACCGCTGCCCAATCTCGACTTCAAGATCGTCCAGGGCGACAGCCTGCTAGGCCCCGACCCCAGCCAGCTCAGCTTCGACAGCCACGCGATCCAACAGTCCGAGCTCGGCGCGCTCAAGGGACAATACCTGCGAGCCCAGACCAGCAAAGACAAGAACCGCCTGCGCCAACAGATCAACGCCGCCAAAGACCAGATCCGAAGCCAACTCGCCGACGCCAACGTCGCCGAGGGAGTTGTCGACTGGAGAATCGAGTTCGCCGAAGTCCTTGCCGTAGGCGGCTTCGACATTGCGGTCGCGAATCCACCATATGTACGACAGGAGAACATCGGGAACTCCAAGACACAACTCACTCGTCTTTACAGGAATGCAGTGACAGCCCGATCTGATCTGTATTGCCATTTCTACGCTCGGGCACTGCAGCTTCTCAACGAAGGCGGCATGCACGTATTCGTCTGCTCGAATAGCTGGCTAGACGTTGGTTATGGTGGCAAGCTTCAAGCCTTCCTTCTGGAAGGATCCAAGATTCGCGCAATCTACGAAAGCGCTTTAGAACGCCAGTTCTCAACGGCCGCCGTAAACACGATTATCAGTGTGTTGCAAAGATCTTCGGACCCTAAAGACGAACAAACCACCTTCGTCTCGTTGCGGGGCGAATTCGCCCCCGCCATGGCCGACTCACTACTTCGCCGTGAAATCCTCAAGAGTCGAACGGCGCTCATAGCAGATGGAAGCGAAGGCAAGAACTACAGAGGCGATAAGTGGGGAGGGAAACACCTCCGCGCTCCGGACATCTACCATCACATCAGAACGCACTACGCTGACCAGCTGGTACGACTTGCCGACATTTCAATCGTGAGGCGCGGAGTTACGACGGGAGCCAATCGCTTCTTCTTTCCTTTTGTGGAAGATATAGAGGCATGGGGGATTGAACCTGAATTTCTTCTACGCGTGATGACGACACCACAGGGATCATCTGAACTGTTTGTGAAGGTAAACGAGTTGCCGAAGCATGTGTTCGTATGCCACAAAGAAGCCCGGGAACTGGCTGGTACGAACGCTTTGGACTACATCAGGTGGGGTGAATCAGAAGGATTCCATAGGAGGTCAACAACCGCAAGTAGGCATCGGTGGTACGATCTTGGTGAGCGTGAGCGTGTCCAATTGGCGATAAATAAGTTTATTGACACAACAGCAAGGACTTACCTCTCTTCGGAACCTATTTGGTTCAGCGATAATTTTCAGACCGTCGAGCCGATTCGAGGAAGTACTCGTCAACTCTGCGTGGCACTCAATGCGACAATGAGTCAGTTGTTCCTGAATATAGAAGCGCGAGCGAATTTCGGCGAAGGAGTGCTCGAGTTACAGACATATGAGTTTTCAGATCTGTTGATCGCCAACCCGGAGCGAATAGCTGGAGTTGAACAGTTAAGCTTTGGTGATGCCGACTGGGATCCGCTCCAGCCTTCTCCAACACGGCGGCAGATTGACGAAAGGGTGAGCGACGTTCTCGGTTTGTCGGCAGGTGAGCAGGACGCAGTGTTTGAGGGCGTTGCGGAGCTAATTCGCAATCGAAAGAAAAGAGCCAAGAGCAAGTGATCTCCCGTTCGCTGACGCTGGACGATCAAGACGAAATCGCCGCAGTCGAGGCCTGAGTCGGGCCCGCGAGCTAGCCCCCTCTCACCTCCAACTGCGTCCCAGACAACCGAGGAGCCACCCCACAGAATATCTGTGCTGATACAATCGACTCCCCTCACCCCCCTGACCAGCCAACCGAGCCCGCGATGAACAGTCACTCCACCCCCGAACAGACCCCGACCAACACCCAACACCCGCCGACATCGGCCGAATCCCACCGCCAAAATCCGAACAAAACCGAACAAAACCGAACGCCTCAGACCCAAATTCCCTGTCCACAGCAGCATTTCCACCACTGCCGACCAAAATTCCCTCCAACTCCCCCAAATCCGTCAAAATCAGCCAGTCCAACCAAACCAAACCCGCATCAGCACACACAAACCCCCGTCGCCCAGCCCCGTCGATAAACTACCCATCAAGGAGCCCCGCGACAACCCGAGTCAGAGCCAGATACGCCGATGGCGTCCTGATTCCCTTCTTCCCCCTCGACCTCAAAGAAGGCTGCGAATTCGATATTACGGTCGAGGAGCAGCCTGCCCCGCGGACGTTCGCAGAATATCTGGATTGGTTGATGCGCCTGCATGATTCGATTCCCGCCGACAAATGGGACCAACTGCCGGCTGACGGCGCCAAGAACTTCAGGGACTATCGAGAGCGCGTGCTCAAGAGTGAGGCCTAATGGCGATCGTGTTCGCCGACGCGGGCTACTGGATCGCGCGTGACCTGGCGCGGGCCTATCATATGAACCACTGACGACCCTGGACTTCAAGAAGGATGTCATGTCGCTGAGGAAGGCCCGCGCTCGGTACGTTGAGGGCAAGCTGGAGTTGCTCGACCCGCTGCCGCTGCGTGAGGATGCGGAAGTGCTGGTCACGCTCGAAGATGAGCCTCCGATGGATGATGAAGAAGTGCACCGACTCATGGGCGATGCGGCCGGCGGCTGGAAAGAGTTCTTCGACGAGGACCCGAGCCTGGCCGACGACCTCTACCGACAGTGCGTCTGCTGCCCGCCAATGAGGATCGACCCATAGCGCTGTGGAGTACCTGATCGACTCGAACTGGGTGATCGACTGTCTGCGCGTCTCGCCCAGGCACTTGCGTCGCGTCGCAGAGCTTGAACCGGACGGCGTCGGGCTCAGCGTGATTGCGCTGGCAGAACTCTGGGTTGGCGTTCACCGCGTCTCGGATCCGGTCTTGGCCGCACAACGGTTGAACGCCTACATCGCAAGATTCACCCTGTTATCCGTGGACTCTGATACGTGCGAGATCTTTGGCCGAGAGAAGGCGCAATTGCTGCAGCAAGGCAACGTGATCGAGGACTTTGACCTCATGCTCGCCGCTACGGCGTTACGCCATGATCTCACGCTGCTGAGCGATAACCGACGCCATTTCGAGCGGATCGCCAGCCTGAGAATCGAATCGGTCTGACGCCGTGAACATCCTCCACAGCAGCACCGACCCCACGCTCCTCGCGCGCCTCAAACAGATGCTTGCCAGCTCGGCCCGGGCGGATATCGCCGTCGGTTACTTCTTCATCAGCGGGTTCGAGACGCTGGCCGAAGACCTCTCCGGTTTGGAAAAGGTCCGGATACTCGTCGGACGGACCGACCGCCAGGTCTTGGAGGAGGTCGCCAGGGGACTGCAGCAGGCGCCGGCGCTGAAGCGTCGGCTCGAGGACGATTCGACGGTCAGGCGCCGCGACCGCCCTGCTGTCGCACGGCAGGCAGTCAATCACATTGCCTGCGGAGTCGCCCAGTTGCCCCAGGAATCGGGGTCTGAGGCGGCCGTCAAGAAGCTGCGAGACCTCATCGCCGATGGCGTCGTCGAGGTCCGCACCTACCTCAAGAGTCCGCTGCACGCCAAGGCCTATCTCTGCTGGTACGAGGACCACGCCGAGTCCGGCGCCGCCGTCGTCGGCTCGTCCAACCTCACCCTGGCCGGCTTCGAGGGCAACACCGAACTCAACGTCCGCGTCACCGGCGACGACGAGATGAAGGCGCTCAAAGCCTGGTTCGACAACCTCTGGCAGGACTCGGTCGATATTGGCGACGAGCTGGTCGAGGAACTCAATCGGTCGTGGGCGATTGAGCGGACGCCGCCCTATCACGTCTACCTGAAGGCGCTCTACGAGCTCTATCACTCGGGGGCCGGACTGGCAGAACTGGCCGCTCCGGTCAGGGACCAACAGCTTGCGAATTTTCAGATCGACGCCGTGCGTCAGGGCCTGGCCATGATCGACGCACACGGGGGTTGCTACATCGGCGACGTCGTCGGCCTGGGCAAGACGTTCGTCGGCGCCGAGCTGTTGCGACAGCTCCAGTTCAGCTATCCGAACGATGGCCGGCCCCTGATCCTCTGTCCCGCCGGCCTGATTCCAATGTGGCAGGCCTTCAACGAGCGCTTCCAGTTGGGCGCCGAGATTGTCTCGCACGGCATGATCGCGCCTGCCGGAGCGCCACAGTTCGACGAGGAACTCGGCCGCTACGTCGACTCCGACCGCCCAGCACGCGGCATCGTCCTACTGGAGAAGTACCGGGACCGCGGCCCCGTGCTCGTCGATGAGGCCCACAACTTCCGCAACATCAACCGGCGCTCCGAGGGTCTGAGGGAGTATCTCGGCTCCGGCGATCACAAGGTCGTGCTGGTGAGCGCCACGCCGCAGAACCTCGGTCCGATGGACATCTACAGGCAGTTGACGCTGTTCCTCGACGATCGCGACCACGGCCTCCCCGTCGAGCCCGATCAGTCTGGAGGCATATTTCGGCAACGCGCAGCAATGGCTTGATCATCAATCAAGCATGGCCGCCTACAAGGCAGAGTTCGCGGAGTGGGAGCGCCGTCGCAACCAGGCGACGCCACCGATTCCTCCGAAGCTGCCTGCCATTCCTCACGCCAGGATCGAAGAGGTCCTGGCCCACGTGTTCATTCGTCGTCGACGACGAGATGTCCGAGACCTGTACGGCGAATCGGCTGAGATCAACGGCAAGCCAATCCAGTTTCCTGAGCCGTCGCTGAAGAACATCGACTACCGTCTCGACCGCGTCTACGCCCGCGCGGGAACATTCGCAGAGATCACCAAGGCGCTTGGCCAACACAAAGCGTCGCGCTATTCGGCCAGCGAGTATCTGTGGCCGGAGGCGCGCAATAAGTCCAAGTACAGCGGTTTGCTGAGGTCCAGAGATCGGCTCGCCGGTCTGATGAAGGTGCTGTTGCTGAAGAGATTGGAGTCGAGCGTCGCGGCCTTCCAATCCACGCTCGAGTCGCTGATGCGCAGCAATCGGCACTTCCGCAAGGCGTTGGAGGCCGGCTATGTGCCCGTCGGCCAAATGGCCACGAGGCTGCTCAACGGACAGCAGTTCGATGCAGACGAAGCGCACGAGATCCTCAGCCAGGAGGACGACCGTGGAGAGTCACGAGGCGCAGCGCATCCAGCGGAAGACTTCGACGCCGCGAGATGGATTGAAGACCTGGACGCCGACCACGAACTGCTCAGCGATCTACACGCAAGGGTTCAGTCGATCTCGCCAGAAGACGACGACAAGCTGCGGACGCTCAAGCAGTTCCTCATGCGTCCCGATGTCGCGAGCGGCAAGGTGCTGATCTTCTCGGAGGCCGAGACCACGATTGACTACCTCTATGCGCAACTCAATCCGGACGGCAAGAATCCCCAGATCGAGAGGCTGACAGGCAGCAACCGAGATCGCTCAGAGAGCATCGTCGGAGGGTTCTCTCCGAGTTCCAATCTCGCGCCGGAGATTCATCGACCGGTACCGGAGATTCGGATTCTGCTCGCCACCGACGTTGTATCCGAAGGACAGAATCTGCAGGACTGCGCTCGTGTGCTGAACTACGACCTGCACTGGAATCCGGTGCGCCTGATCCAGCGGTTCGGGCGCGTTGACCGGATCGGAACCGAGCACGACATCATCCATCTGCACAACATGTGGCCGGATTTCGAGGTCGATCGGGACCTCGATCTTACCGATCGCCTCAGCCGTCGCATCCAGCTGTTCCACGATCTGATCGGCCTCGACAACCGATTGCTGTCCGATGCCGAGCAGCTCAATGCGGATGCGATGTATCGGATCTACGGCGATCAACAGCTACCCGACAGCGATGACGGGCTTGATGATGTCTCGGTGCGCCAGCGGGCGGTAGCCACGCTGCAACGCATCCGCGAAGAACAGCCGGAACTCTGGGAGAAGATCGAGGGACTGCCGGATGGGATTCGCTCGGCGCTGATCGCGAAACCGAAAACGGGCGAAGTAGCCAAACCGACCGCCGGGTCTCCGGCCGACGCACCTGTAGTCGAAGGGACTCAGCCGCCGCTGCTATCTCCGAGCAACCTGAAGTCCACCACGCCTTCAGCATTCGATGAACCAGTGGCCGGGGAGTCCTTAGTGCTGCTCGGCGCGGGGGAGGTCAATGCCTGCTATGCCGTCGGCGATGATCTTCAACCACGACCGATCAGTCCAGCACAGTTCATCGCGCACGCAGAGTGTGGGGACGGCACTCCTGCGATGCCACTGCCTCAAGGCACGAATGAGCGCGTGATGGCGGCGTTCGGGAGGTTCACCGCGGAGCTCGGTCAGCGGCTGGGCCGTTCCAGACGACCACGCAACACCAGGGCACGCCGACACGTCTCGAAGCAACTCAACATCATCAGAAACGAGGCAACAGGGGACGCTCCCGAGGTTCGCCGCATCGACGAACTGAGACAGATCTTCGGCGGACCGCTCCCGCAACGAGCGGAGGCCGCTCTCAGTGAAGTCCACGCGATTCAACCACGGGGTCGCGCACTGCTTGCACGGCTGGAGGCATTACGTGAGACCTATCGGCTCTCGGTAGCAGACGATTCGGACGGGGCGGACGCGCCTGAGCCAGAGCTAATTCGCATTGTTTGCTCAGACGGGCTAGTTGATTGAGAGGAGTGGTTGAACTGCATTGGGCCAACTGGCGTCATTAGGCGGACCCAGTCGCTCTGCCTGACCCATCGATTGGTCACCCCAGAGCCCCTACGAATGTCGCAGCTCTGATTCCTCGTCCTCAATGCGATATCTCTTTATTCGTTGCTCGAGATCCTGAACTACACGGTCGGCCCACTTCCGGATTGCCGGGTCATCATCTTCAACCCACTTGCGAGCAGCGTCTAGTCGCGGCTGTTCCGCCGTGGCCATACCACCCATGAACGTCCGCACCCCGTGCTGGGTCATGAGACTGCCCAGGATCTCTTGGGATTCTCCAAAGTTCGTGACGATCCAACGAATGACGGGTGTCAATTCCGTGTCGACCGTCGTCAGCTTTGCGACTAGGGGCTGTTCACAGTAGTTCGAGTGCGTCGTAGATCAGGGCGAGGTGGATGAAGCTGAGCAAGATCAGGTCGAGTTTGTCGTAGCGAGTGGCGATCCGGCGGAAGCGCTTGAGCCGACAGAAGAAGCGCTCGACCTCGTTGCGTCGGCGCTAGAGTTGGCGGTCGTAGGTCCAGGTCGGGTTGCGGTAGCTGGGCGGCGGGACGACCGGGCGGTAGCCCAGGTCGCGCGCCAGTTGACGCGTCTCATTGCCGTGGTCGGCACGGTCCATGATCAGCGCCGTGCGCTCGTCGGCGACGAGCGCATGCAGCTTGGTGCTCAGGCCACCCCGCGAGCGTCCGATCGCTTGGCGCCCCTTTGCGCAGTGCGCCCGTGCCATGCGCATGCAGCTTGATGATCGTGCTGTCCAGCGACAGCGCGTCCAGTTCCAGCGCAGCGAGCTGGTCGCGCTGCAGTTCCGTGACGACGCGCTCCAACACGCCCGCGTTGGCCCAGCGATTGAGCGGCATGTAGATCGTGTGCCAGTGGCCAAACTCGGCTGGCAGGCCGCGCCAGGTGCAACCCTCTTTCGCGATGTAGAACAACGCATCCAGGACTTGGCGCTGGGGAATCGTCAACTTGCCCCGCGGCGTCGGCAGCAACGGCGCCACCCGCTCATACTGAGCATCCGCCAGTGTCATCTGGTCACCAAGGCCGCGCCGCCAAGCACCCCCACAATGTCAGATCCGCGGGCTACTGTGAACAGCCCCTAATGGAAACGCTCAGGGCGTGCAGAACCGGCTCAATTCGGAACGGGATTGTGACTGAGAGGTCGTCCGTAGGAACGCCGATGCGCTCAACGCCGGGCCCACTCGTTGTGACCGAACAATTCCGGTCATCCACGTAGCACTGGCCCTCCGCGACGGCACGAGTGGTGGAGAATATCCGGTAGATCTGGTCGCCGCCGGGCGATTGCGGGCTATCCAGGTTACTGCTCCGCTCGAGGGGCCAAATGTTTCCACGAG
Organism: Dehalococcoidia bacterium; assembly: GCA_963666795.2. Classification (GTDB taxonomy): domain Bacteria; phylum Chloroflexota; class Dehalococcoidia; order Bin125; family Bin125; genus Bin125. The sequence continues at coordinate 60,753 of CAXXUV010000006.1, forward strand.
TACCCACTTGGAGTTGGTTGGTGTAGAGTCGACTTCCACAAATTCAATGGCGGTTGCACTAGGGTTGACAATGCAGAGCCCGGTGGCCACAAATGCGGATGCGCTCGTCGCTAGATATCCAACGGAGAGAGGACGTGCCGTGGTCGGGGGCTGCAACGTCTGATTCCACATGTTCACAGCATCTCGGGCGGCGTTTCTGTGGTCGTCAGTGCAGACGCCGATCGCTTCCCCCATGACCACGTTGCGCGCGATGCTCTTAGTGAAGTGTGCGACTATGGGCTCTGCGCTGTATGTCGTTGTGCCATCAGTGAAGTTCACTGTCTTGGCATCGGTATCGGCCCTGACCGTTGGCGTCAACGGACCGCCGGCAAAGGCGACGAAGGACAAGATCAGTAGCAATGTCAGAGGGAAGAATAGTCGAAGTGGGAGAAGCTGCGTCATGGCCAGGTCCAAATCCACTTGTCCGACTCGAAGTCGTATTCGGCGAGCTCATTGACCCAAACGGATGCAGCCAGTTGTTCGATCCAGGCCGCCGGAGAAGGTGTGCCGACACAGTCGTACACGCAGTCGTTGAAATGGCTGCGAGCAATCTCTTGGCCGTAGTCGGTGCTGAGAAACAGCCATATGCCGTCGTTCTGAGCATGGCGAAAGGCAAAGCCCGTGTAGACGCCGCACTCAACCTCTTCAAAGAAGTCTTCCGGCCCATTATCCCAGTAGCACGTGGCGCCTGCTCCGAAGTAGGTCTTAGTCGTCGCGCCTGGTAGGGGCAACTCAAGGACGATGAAATGCGGATCTTCTAGGGTGTCGAGAAAGTAACTACTGACCTGGACTTGGAGCCATGGAAATGACGAGCGGGCCTGAATGAGGTCGGGACATTGGGGCAGGCCTGCTGACCCGAGGTCATGCGTGTCGACCGACCAGAGGCTTGGAGGAGCGCAACCTTCCAGCTGGTTGCCGGCCAAGTGGAAGATCGACAGTTTGGATAGCAGTTGCATCTTTGAGGGCAGGATGCCGCTGAGCCGGTTACCGTCGAGCCGCAGTTCCGTAAGTTCAGTCAGGTCTCCAATGTAGCCCCAGAGCTCGCCTGCCAATCCTCGGCCCGAGAGGTTCAGTCCGCTGACTCTTGGGGGCGAGCCGGATACTGTGACGCCCTCCCAGTTGGTCGTCGGCGTACTGACGCTCCAGTCGAGTTCGACTGCGCCGCCCTCGAGCACATCGCGCAGGGCCAGCAGGTGCTCGCGGTCGCGGAGCAGTCCCGGATTGTTCCTCGGCACTACGATGCGCAATTTGGCAACGCGAATCCCGGGGTCGCCGTCGGTGTCGTCGCTCGCCTCAAGCACCGTCATCCCCAGGTGCCGCTCCGCCCGGATTGGGCAAGGATTGCCAAGACATTCGCCCGAACAGGCCTGTATGCGGATGCGCTCCGGATGGTCTTCCTGTTGGAGCAGGAACAGCACAGCGCCTTGGTCGAAGACCAACTGGCTTCGGGCTGAGTCGCGGATGCGGATCAGCCCGTACCTCTGGCGTCCTTCCGTGTAATCACCACGGATGAGCCCACAGGGCATCTCCACCAATTCGCGGGTCGATCCGCTCTCCTCTTGCCCTTCCAACCATCCTCTGACCCAGATGGACAGCGGATCGTTGACTGGCTGCCACACGCGCAACTCAACGACGGACTCATCCGCATCGTCGAGTGGCGGAGCCTGAACTGGCTGAGCCGGTTCCTCGCTTCGAACGACGGGCGATTCCGTGGCTGATTCCCCAATCTCGCTGGATTGAACCTGGTCGATCTGTTCTATCTGATTGATAGGAGGCTGCTCCGCTTGAATACGCTCAGACGGCTCTTCGCTCCGCGCGACCGGCTGTTCTGCAGTTGTCTTCCCTACTTCGTCGGATTGGTCCGAGTCGACTAGATCGACCTGCTGGACCGATTGAGGCTGCGAATTCGAACAACCGAAAGAGGCGGACAAGAGCACCACTAGGAAACAAACGAGTACTAGTGATTGAACAAAATGGAGCCTCACGGTCCTTCATCCATCCAGATCGACTCGGCGAGCCGGTCGAACAGGGCCGCGGTGTCTGGGGATCCTGGCTGGCTGGTCGAGACGATCTTGCGGTAGCACTCCTCGGCGCGTTCGAGGTCAACGCAGATCCAGGACTGCTCTGTCGTGTTGCGCAGGATCAGGCCGATCGTCTCGCCGCCGTCGTCGGAGTCGGTCAGCACGATGCCGCCGATCCCCAGGAGATACAGGAACGCTGGTTTGCTTATGGCCATTCCGAATACCTCAATCCAGCTTGCCTATCCGAACGAGCAACGGTCACCCACGTGGAGGCCGTCAGCCTCTCGATCCACGCGGCCGCCGAGCGTGCGCCGCCGCAGTCGTAGACGCAGCCGCTGTAGTGGCTGCGTGCGTATTCGAGCCCCGTATCCTAATCCCAGAAGATATAGACGTCATGGTTTCCCAGGTTGCTGATAGTTAGACCCCGGACCTGGCCGCAATCGACGGCTTCAAACACGTCGGCGATTTCTCCGTCGATGTCGCAGCTCGACCCTTCTTCGGGACCGGTCGATTCGACCGAGACCCTGTGATAAGGCACGTCGACGACGAAGGCGAGGTAGTCTTCATTTCCGCTGTCCTCCCATGAGATATGGGCTACGAAGTACTCAGGGTCCAGTCGCTGCCTGTCTATCAGCAAGGGAGGGCATCGTTCAAGGCCGGCGTCCTTCAGATCGTGTTGTTTCACCGACCACAGCCCGGGCGGAGCGCAACCTCCCAACTCGTTGTCACCCAGTCGAATCACCTCCAGCTGCTTGAGGAACTGCATTTTCGTCGGCACGACGCCGCTCAGTTGATTGCCGTCCAGCCGCAAGAATCGCAACTCCACCAGATCTCCGAGATAACCCCAGATCTCGCCTCGTAGGGTGCGGTTCGCGAGGTCCAGCCTGGTGACCCTCGCGGGGGAGCCCGATACGGTGACGCCCTCCCAATCCGCCGTCGGCGTGGATACGCTCCAGTCCAGCGGCGGCTGGGCGGCGAACACGTCGCGCAGCGCCAGCAGATGCATGCGATCACGCTGCAGACCGGGGTTGCCGCGCGGCGCCGCGATGCGCAGATCGCCGTAGCGCCGTTCCTCCGCCGCGTCTGTGCCGTCATCCAACAGCAGCCGCGTTTTGCCGAGCGGGCGGAATGGGTTCGCCTCCTCTCTCTGGGCCCGGGTGCTCACCGAAGGGTCGCAAGCTGCGACACACACCTCCACGTAGATTCGGGCCGGATCAATCACCTGCTGGTAGATGCGCAGACCCACGCCCGCAACGACAATCTCGCTGTAGGTAAACCGCGATTCGGGTAGATACGCCGAGGCTCGTTCGTAGTTGCCCAGCGGCTCCATGTCGAGCGTCTCGTCGTGTTGTCCGGACGGACGCGCGCTGACCCAGAGCGACTGCGGTTCCTCGATGTCCTGCCAGATGCGCAGGTCGATGATCACCGTGTCTACGACCGCCGCGTCCACGCTCTCGCCAGCGCTTGATCCACTCTCCGATGGTGACGTGCAAGCGCTCAACCAACTGCCAATCGCAACAACAACGGCGGCAGAAACCGCTATCAGGCACGGAGTCCATTGGCGGCGACTGTTCATGGACTGTCATCCATCCAGATCGACTCCGAGAGCCGGTCGAACAGGGCCGCGATGTCGGGGGATCCTGGTTGCATGGTCGAGACGATCTTGCGATAGCACTCCTCGGCCGCCTCAAGGTCGACGCAGATCCAGGATTGCTCGGAGGTGTTACGCAGGATCAGGCCGATCGTCGAGTCGCCCGCCTCGGACTCGGACAACACGATGCCGACGATCTCCAGGTTCAGCCCGGCCGGCACGTCGAACATCACGGCCGGACCGTCATCAACCAGGCCGAACTCGTAGGTTCCGGCAGTCAGTGTGTGCTCGCCGTAGGAGATGTCGGACGGCGCGCCGCAGTCGGTCAGCGTGAGCGAGGACAGATCGTGGTTGGTGACGGCTTTCAGCTCAGCCGGTAGACAGCCGTCGAACGAGTTGCCGGCCAAGTATAAGTGAGTCAGATTCGCCAGCGTGGTCAGCTTGGACGGGATCCGGCCGCTCAGCGCGTTGCCGTTGAGCCGCAACTCGGTCAGCGCGTCCAACTCGCCCAGCAGTCCCGACAGCTCCCCGCTTAGACCAGAGCTGGCCAGATCGAGCTCCGTCACCCGCTGTGGCGTGCCCGCGATCGTCACGCCCTGCCAACTCGTCATCGCCGTGCGCACGTCCCAGTTCAGTTCCCCGGAACCCGCCAATACGTCGCGCAGTGCAATCAGGCGCTCGCAGTCGGCGACCAGGTCTCCATTGGCAGAGGGGTCCGACACCGCGGTCCCACTCGCGCAGCTTGACACGCGGAACTTCGTCGTCGCCACTACATCGCCTAGTTGCGGCTTCAGGCCTGGGCGCAGCGGCGGCCGGGCCGCGGTCAGGCTAAACATGAGCAGCGTCGCAGCCTGCTCATCGTCGGCAATTGTGAACGTGTAGGTCGTGCCGATCGGCGGGATGAGCTGCGAGAACAAAACCGGCCAGGGCTGCTCCAGCGGCTCTCGTTGCAGGTAGAACCGGGTGTAGCCGACCGGCAGCCGGGCCGCGGTGACGACCGTGACCTGTTCGCCGCGCCTCACCCGGTAACGGCCGTCGGCGTCTGGGGTCAGCAGCAGTGCGGCGCGGATGTCCTGGACCTGGGCGTAGTCGTCGGGCGCGCCCAGGTAGACGGCGCGGATGCAGTCGGCGTCGGTGGCCGACGCGCAGCGGTCCGCCGCCAGCGGCGTGAACGTAGCCGTCACCGTCTCGTCGCGGTACATCTCCAGGGTGCAGGTTGTCGCGGCGCCCGAGCAAGCGCCGGACCAGCCCCCGAACCTGTGCGTCGCGTCGTTCCAACTCGCCGTCAGCGTCACCGTAGAGGCCTCGGCGTGCACGCTCGCGCCGTCCGGCGTCACACGGCCGCCCGCGCTCGCAGTCACACTCAGGGTGTAAGTCGGCAGCGGCGTGGCCGGCGTGCCTGAGGCGTCCGCGGCGCAGTCGGGCAGGCCCAGCCAGTCGAATTGGTGATAGCGCACCCGGCGCAGCGGCAGCGGCACGCAGCCGCTCAAGCCCGCGTTGCCCAGGAGGTAGATCTTGGTCAGGCGCCGCAGCCCACCGAGTTGGCTGGGCAGCGGACCGCTGAGCTGGTTGTCCTGCAGATGCAGCTGGGTCAGCTGCGCCAGCGCGCCCAACTGGGTCGGAATCGGACCCGTCAACTGATTGCGCTGCAGCGACAGCCACTCGAGATTGACCAGCCGGCCCAGGCGCGGTGGGATCGCCCCACTCAAGCGGTTGTTGCTCAGGTCCAGCGAGCGCAAACCGGTCAGATTGCCCAGTTGCGCCGGAATCGCCCCGCTCGGACCCGCCCCCGCCGGCAGCGGATGACGCCCGCCCAGTTGCAGGCGCTGCAGCCCCGCGCCGATCCCGCCCAGCTCCGGCGGGATCGGCCCGCTGAGCAAGTTGCCGCTCAGGACCAGACGCTGCAGCTCGCCCAGCCCACCCAGCTCGGACGGAATCGCGCCCGTCAGCCGGTTGAAGCCCAGCACCAGCGTGCGCAACGCCGAGAGCCGGCCCAAGCCGGCCGGAATCACGCCGGTCAGCTCCCCGCTCTGCAGATCCAACCGCGTCACCCGCCGCAGGCCCGCCGCTCCGACTCTGCAACCGTCACCCCGCTCCACTCCCCGATCGGCAGGTTGACGCTCCAGTTCAGCTCCGCCGTCCCACGCAGCGCGTCCCGCGCCTCCAGCAACACCGCACAGTCCCCGACCAACGCCGGCTGCTCCGCCGCGTCCGCCACGATCACCCCGTTGGCGCACAACTGCCGCAGACCCGATTCGTCCGCCGACGCCGAATCCGTCGGCGTGGCCGAACCGTTGACCCACAGCAGTCCGGCGGCCACGATCAGCGGCAGGCCAACTGTGACCGCCAGTACGAGCCCACGGACAGACACACGGGCCTCGCCACGCGGCCGGCCGCGTCTGAACAGCGCCCTCAGCATCGAACCACTCCGCACCGGGGACTGGCCTCAACCTGCGTCTGTCGCTTGCCGCTCGCTCGCGCCATCCCGGCCTCCCTCGCTTCCGCCGTCAGGCCGCTCCGGCTTGCCGACCCTGACCTAGCAGCAACCTAGCCACCACGGCTTTGTCCGCCAAGAGGCATCCGCATCATTTCTTATAGGCATATGGATGATGCGTAATGCAACGTTGTTGCAGGTGTGGATGCACATCAGCTACACGTGTTACGCCTATCAGCCGTAGGGCAGATCGGCGGTGTGTATGCCTGTGCAAACAGCGGCCGTACGTATGATCGGGCGAACAACATTGCACTCACTACACGGGTGCGATTGCGCGTCACTCATACCGACCCGGTCCATGTCGGCGGACGCTCCGCTCGATGCGTCTGCCGGTCGTGCTCAGTCGGCGTCCGCTTGCTCAGTGGTCGCGCCGACCGGTGTCCTCCGCTTTGCGGTCAGGACCGCGCCCGCCGGCAGACCGTCAGCGAAACGCTGGCCGAAGGGCCGGTTGAGGAACTCCGGCGCGTCGAGGAAATAAGCCGCCCAGGTCCCGTTGCCATAGTCATACAGCGCCGTCACGCCCAGCCCCCGCGCACAGGCCTCCAGCTCGGCGATGCTGCCGCCCGTGAACCGCACCCGGCTCAGCCGCTCGCCGCCCAGACCCTCCAGACACGTCGGGCGGCGCACCGCGATTGTGTAGGTCCGGCTGCGGCTGCCGTCCCCGGATGTCACCGTGATCCTGATCGTCGTCTCACCGGCCAGCCTGACCTGATGTCCGTTGGCCGCCTCCCCATCCGCATCGTCCGGCTCGATCTCGACCGTCGCCGCCGCCTGCACGGCTGCGGCTACCACCGTTGTCGCCGAGACCGCCTGACCAGCGGCGGCCTGGTACTCGAACCGGCCCGACCAAAATCGGCCCAACTCGATCCCGCTCAGGCTGAGCCCGCCCAGCCGCGCCTGTATCGCGTCCGGCATGTTGTAGCTGGACACCTGATCGTCCTGCTCGTCGACCACGTACATGATGTCGCCGTCCGACCAGATCCCGCGCGCATCGCCGTTGCCCGCCTTCAGCAGCGAGCGGGATGTGAACTCTTCGTCCTCGTAGCGCTTGAGCGTTTCGTTCTCGATGCGGTAGGCGAGGAGCCACTTGGCTCCGTCGTCCGAAACCCACAGCGTGACGCCGTCCGACCAGATCCCACGAGGACTCTGGTTGAGCTTGTCCAGTGCATATTCCGCGACCAGTTCGCCGGTCTCGAAGTCGTAGACGAACACCGCATCCTTGACGCTATCGAGCACGTACAGCGTCTCGCCGTCCGACCAGATCCCGCGCGGGTCGCGGTTGCGTTCGCTCAATCCGAGATCGCGGTCCTCGAGACGCTCGCCGGTGGCCAGCCGGTAGGCGAACAACAGGTCCTGGCCGCTGTCCGCGACCCAGACCAGCTCCCCGTCCGACCAGATCCCGTGCGAGAAGCGGTTGCGCCGCTCGAGCTCGAACTCCGCCTCCGGCGTGCGCTCGCCGCTCACGAGGTCGTAGGCGAAGACCCGGTCCGCACCGCTGGCCGCGTTCTCCAGCACCCACAACGTCTCGCCGTCCGACCAGATCCCCGTCGGCATATCGTTCTCGTCGTCCAGCGCCTCGATGTCGCGCGTCACGTTCCACTCAAAATCAACATCGGACGGCACCGCGACGGGAGGCGGCCCGCCGCCTCCGCCACCGCCGCCGCCGGTTTTGGCAGTAGTGATGACAGTTAGCTGCTCCACGACCCGAACCGTGACAGTCGCCTTCGCGGAATCGCCCTCGGGATCTTGCACTCTCACAACTAGCGTATAGATCCCCTGCACGGTGTCATCCATGACAGAACCCGGCGCCACGCTGATTTGTCCCGTCTCCGGGTCGATCACAAAGTCAGGAGAACCGCTCAGCGTGTAACGGAGTTCGCCCTCGTGATGGTCGGGGTCATTGGCACGCAGCTCTTCGCCCACTAGCGTCTTTCCGCGGGAACCGTCCTGCACCTCAAGCTCGATAGTAGTTACGGGGAATTCCGGTCCGTCGTTGATCTCTTGGACTTCAACGGTCACCCATTCAACGGATTCCAACTTTCCATCCGAAACCCGATACTGGAAGGACATCCTGCCGGCGAAATCAGGATTCGGTGTTACAAGCAGACTGTTGTCGTTCTGTACATCCGCCGTGCCATTGCGCGGACTCTGCTGGATCGAGACCCGTAGAGGATTCCCTTCGGGATCGACATCGTTCGCCAGCACATCTATTGTGACTGCAACTTCCTCCTTTGTTGTACCTTCGTCGGGCTGCGTAACCGGTTGCTCGTCCACATCTGTTATGCGGACCGTGACAGTGATCGTATCCTTCTGGGTCTCCGGGTCGGTGGCCTCAACCATGAGCAGGTACTCGTCTGTTGTCTCATGGTCCAGATTCGCGGCTCTTCCTACCAGGATCTGCCCCGTTCTCGAATCAATTTCGAATCGATCATCGAACGTTGACACAAGGCTGTAGACCAGGTCATCGTCAGTCGGGTCCGTTGCCTCCACCCTGGCGCCTACCTCCGTCTCATGATTGGAGTTCTCGGCCACGAACCGCAGCGTGAGCCCATCGTCTGTGAATCGCGGCGGGTCGTTGTCCTGAGCCGTACGTTTCACGACTCGCCGAGAGACAGCCTCTTTGACCTTGCCTGCGCCGTGCGTATCCTCATAGGTTGTGGTAGCACGCAGATAGTAGTTGATATCTGCAACCTCTGGTGTATATGTACTGCTCGTTGCGCCGTCAATCACATTCCAGCCGCGCAGGTTCTGGGAACGGTGCCAACTCCAACTCCGGCCGATGATCCGATCAGGGTCGTCGTGCGTCGCCGTGTAGGGGATCGAAATCAGCGGCTGAGGTGACGACAGCGTCAAGTCCGCTTCTTCATTGATGTCCGCAACAGTGATTCTGATGACCTTGATCGCGGGCGGATTGTCCGAGCCCGCCCACACCTGGAATTTCGTTTCGTATATATTGTCCCCATCGGTGTCGCCCCTGATCTCCTGTTCAAAGCTGGGAGCGCCAATCCGCCAATACAGCCACCACTCCTGCCACCACTCTCGCCCAATCCTCCTCCAGGTGGACGACCTCTTCAAGGTGAACGAGTTTCCATCCACACCCCCAGTCACCGAGAATCTCGGATTCGGGACCCGTTCCGGATCGACGGCATAGTACTTCGTGACTAGTATCCGACCGTCCTCATTGACGGTTAGTTCGGATAGTCCGTGAATGATTGGCAGTTCCTCGACATTTCTCACAGTCACGCGTACTGCCAACAATGCCGACTGACTGTGACCGTATGAGCCGTCATCCGAAGCGATCACGTTAACATCATATATATTGTCTCGGCCTGAGTCGGTGGACACCTCAAAGTTTCGCTCTGAGGCGAAACTCAGCCAACCGTCTTCGTCTATCTCGAACGCGCTCTCGTCGTAACCCGAGAGCGACCACGTCATCGGACTCTGCTCGATGTCGACTGCCTCATACTGGCCGATCAGCAGGCTTCCGTGTTCATCGACCGCGTATGATCGGCGGCCTGTTACCAGGTGTGGGTCGTTCGCATCAAGCACTGAGACTACAACCTCAATCTGCGCGTCGATCGTAGTGTCGAGTTCGTCGCTGTGGTTCTTGTTGTCGCGCACATACACCGTCAGCGAATAACTGTCCTGTCCTTCATGGTTGAGCGGTGCAGTAGTCTGGATCTGACCAGTGGTAGGATTAATCTCGAAGTGGGAACTGTTTGTCTCCGCCAGCGAAAACTCCAAGACATCACCATGCGTGTCGACAGCGACGATTGGTTCGCCGACGGCAGTTCCGCTCGGGGCGTTCTCTACTACTTCACGCAGGCCGGTTTCCGTGGCTGCGAATGCTGCATCAACATTCAGCAGTCTGGGCTCAGCGGCGACTACCGCAGACCACGGGCTTTCTCCAACTGACGTGTGCGCCTGCAATTGCACGTCGTAGGAAGTACGGTTGAGCAGAGATGGAATGTTGTAGCGAAGCTCGTCGTCGCCGGTACTCCAGGCCGCAACCTTGGTCCAGTTGGCATCGGCCTTGTCCGTCGCGTCAGTGCGGATGTAGCGCAGGTCGTAGCGGGAGACATCGGCGCCGCCGTCCTCAGCCGGCGGGCGCCAGGACACGCCGAGCCCGAGGTGTCGCGGACCCAGTTCCACGTTCGTCGGCGCCCAGGGCAGTTCCAGCGTGGGATGGGCCTCGTAAGTCAACGACCAGGGCCCGGCGCCGACATTCGTCACCGCCCGGACCTGCACGTCGTAGCGCGCGCCGGGACCGAGGTTGGTCATCTGATAGGTGTCGGAGTCCGTGGCTCCGACCCCGATGACCTCGGTCCAGTTGTCATCGTCCCACTTGTCCGCGGCTCGGCTGCGGATGTAGCGCAGGTCGTAACTCGTGACCGCACCGCTGCCGGTCTCATCCGGCGCCGCCCAATCGATCGTCAGCGTCCTCATGCCTGCGACGGCGGACGTCACGGTCGGGCGCCCCGGCAGATCGCCATGACCGTAGATTTTGAGCCGCCAGGCGACCAGGTCACCCGAACGCTCGTGGTAACGGTCAGCCAGGCGCAACGTCCACTCACCCGCCGGGTTCTCGCCCAGATGACGAGCCGAGCCGAAGCGCACGCTTGAGCGCAGCGCGTGAGGATAGAACCGGGTGTTGATCCGGGTCGAGTGCGCCGCTGCAAGGATGGTCGATACCGCGCCGGAGGGGGAAATCAGTTCGATCCGCATATCCCGAAACGAGGGATGATCAAACTCGATATGGAGCTCGACAAATTCGACAAACTCGACGTATGGATCAATCGTTACCTTGCTCGTCACTGTCGGACCAAAACAACAACCCGACGGAGCGTCGGGGACGACCTGCCGTGCGTCCTGGGACGATGCTTCGAAGGTCTTCATCGGCGGCAGCTTGGTCCATGTGGTCGCCAGCGCCACTGCGGCGCCGGCATCGACGACGCCGAAACCGTAGTCATGGCTGAAGCGGTAGTTACCTGTGGCGCCATACTTGGCCGGACCGGATTTCCAGCTGTTGTTCGATTGATCGTTCCAACGCGCCGACGCTGCGAGGATCAACTTGACATCCCTCCAGGTCAGATCCTCATTGGAGGCCCGAATCAGCGCCGCAACGCCGGACACGATCGCAGTGGCGTAACCCGTACCCCATAGCTCGAACAAATAACGATTCCCATAGTTGGTTGTGGCGATATTGACCGCCGGCGCGCAAAGCCACAGCGTGGCGCCACGGTTGCCGAAATTCAATCGCTTGTCGTTGTAACCGACTCCGCAAACCGCTGTCGCTGCATAGGAATTGCTTCGCTCGTTCAAGTTCGCGTCGTCGGCATAGTCGAGACGCGAGCCGCCATTGAACACGTAGAAGATGCCCTTCTCGCCGAAGCCCTTGGTGACGCCGAAATCGAGCGCGGCCTGCCACTCCGCACTCGCGCGCCTGACATTATCGTCCTCGTTCCCGCCCCAGCTGTTGTTTGAGACGGCGACCACATCGGAGTTGCGAAGTATGGCAGCTACAAGCTCAGATTCAGTATTCTCCTCTTCTTTCCAATGGATGCCGCCATTGAACAGGATAGTTGATTCAGGCGCGACCCCGCGAACACCGATGTCATTGTGCTCGGCAGCGATCACTCCCGTGTAGACGGTCCCTAACGATCCGAATCGGAGCAACCGACTATCCTCCAAGGAGTCGAGGTTATGACTCAGGACGAGATCAATGTTGTCGTCCAAGTCATTATGGTCAGCTTGTAGATCGGCGTCGAGTACTGCGATATTGATGCCGTCGCCCTTCGTTGTTGCCCAGACGCCTGCAACATTAATGTCGTATCCGGGACCAGCGCCGTACTGTCCGGTGTTGTTCAGATGCCACTGGCATGCGCTCAGGGGATCAACACTCTCCCCAACTGATTGAGCATTATCCTGCATGGACTTTTGCAAGCACTTCGTTACTCCGGCTGCATACTTGTCGTCGGGAGTCGATTCGATAATGTATGCGGCGCCCGCGCTGCCTTCCGGCGCCGAGACTCGGATGGTATAGGTGCCAGCATCGAGCCAATCTTGCACGAAACCGGCTATTGTGCGATAGAATGAAGAGTGGTGCGCTTGCTCGGCGGTAAACAAATCAAGTTGCGTATCCCCGTCGAATACCTTGATGTCCAGCGGCGTGTTCTCCTCCAAGGCAGTAGCCAGAATGAGCACATTGCGCCTGGAATCCAACGTCAGTTGGAAAAAGTCCTGGTCGGTCGCCGAGGCGATGCGACCGGTCTTGATCGTGTGGAACGGCAGCGGCGTGGCGGTCGCGGCCGTGCTGCCCGGCTCCGTCACGGTGCGAACGTAGACCCGGAATGAACCGAAATCGCTGGTCCAATGCCTGGTCACCTTGATGAAGTATGTGCCCGCTGCGAGCGATTGCCGCATCCCGAAGTCAGAGAGGGTCGACCAATGATAGGAGTACTCGTTGTAGTCGATACGGACTCCCTGATCTGTCATCAGTTCGCCATTCGGGCCCGGAATTAGCGTTGAGTGAGAGGAATGCATCCAAACTTCTGTCGCTTGCTCGAGCGTGAACCTGAACAGGATCGGGCCTTGAGCTCCGCCGTTCGAGCGGGGGAACGTGCCCTCACCGTAGGAATCAAGCTCGATCACGGTGGCGTCGTTGGGGTCGGGGGCGGTGCGGCTCTGGCTGGCCACCCGGGTTTCGGCCTGCAGTTCGGCCTGCAGCAGGTAGGAACCGGTCCCGCCGAGCGCGTGGCTGACGGTCAGGTAATAGGCGCCCGCCTCGACCGTCGCGTCGAGCGAGAACTGCCGGGGGGCGTCAAGCAGCGAGCCGCTCGAGGACGCGAGCACGTCGCCCGCGGACGTGCTCAGCGTGCCCTGGATGTTGGCCGCCCCGCTGCCGGTCACCGTCAGCAGCGCCGCGCGCGGCGTCTCGATCACGAAGACATCCTGATCGCCGACCCGGTTGATGCGTCCGGGCACGGATGTCTCCAGCGCCAGCGGTGTGGCCTCGCTGCGCGCATCGCCATGGTCGGTGGTCTCGGCTGTGCGCGTCGCCGACCAGGGACCGACGCCGATCGCGTTGACCGCGCGCGCCTGGATGTCATAGCTGACGCCGTCCGTCAGCCCCGTGAGCACCGTCGCCAGCGGCGCCCCGGCGGACAGGCCGCGCTGCAGCGTCCAATGTTCGTCGGCCCGCTCAGAGGCCTCGCTCTCGATATAACGCAGCTCGTACGAACTGATCGGCGAGCCGCCGTCCGCCGGCGCGCTCCAGCTGATCGTCAGTGTGGTCGCCGTGGCAGCAGCAGCCGTGACGGTTGGCGCGCCCGGCGCCGTCGGCGTCTGCGGCCGGACCGCTGCGACGGGCTCGCCGCTCACCGTCAGACGCGCCTCCGACCAGGGCCCGCTCCAGCCGCCGTAGCGCGCCCGCACCCGCACCTGGTACTCGACCCCCGCCAGCAGACCGCCAATGCTGACCCCGCTGACCGTGCCCGCCGGATAGAGATGATTCTCATCGACCGTGTACGAGCGGAACTCCTCGTCCGACCGGGCCCAGTCCACCCGGTAATCAACCGGCGCCAGACTGGGCGGCTGCCAGCCAACCGCCAGCTCGCCCGGGACCGCGCTGGAGAGCCGCAACTCACTGATCGCGCCGGCCGCATCCTGCGCAGCGACCGGCCCCATGACCAACCAGCCGAACCCGCCGGCGGCCAGCAGCATCAGCCCCAGCAGCAACCCGCTGAAGCCGCGCCGGCGCCGCCAGCCCGCAGCGCCGCCGCTCGAGTCTGTTTGCCATCGACAGTTCACTACTGACCGAGCCTTCCCGATTCGATAATCCGCCGCGCCGCTGAACATCGTGAGTCCCCCGAACGCTACAAACAAGCGTCATGCTGGGCAAGAGGCATACGTACTATCTGCGCAGGGTATTATTGCATGTGCATATGCCTATAGATGTAGAGGCATGACCGCCAGCTGCTGACTAGGCGAATCACACAGGAATGGAACTGCGCCGATACCCCACTTGCGATGCGTTGTCTGCGCGCATGACGAGTCTGACGCAAGCAAATGAGTGTGCGTTCTGCTGCGTGGCACGCTCACTTACAAGCGCCATATCGCACAGGCGCAACGATGCAAACGCACCAAGCAATACATCACACGCCGCATCCCGAATCAGTTGAACTGGTTGAAGCTATACTTCGAACTCCATCAATCCAGCCAAACAGTGTGATCTAGTTGCGGCCGGCGCGGCCACGAGGAGGCGTCCCTGGTGAGATTCCCAATTGGACGGCGGCGCTCGTCCTGCTGGAGTTGCCGGTCGATTGCCAGACGTGCCGCCCAGCAGTCGTCCGAAATGCTCGTTGCGTGCGCAGTATGCGTGCTGCTGACGGCCGCAGCGCTGGTCACTGTGGCATGTGGCCAACCCGATGCCCAAACCGCCGCCAACGCCGCACCATCAACCAGTGCCGCAGCACAAACGCGGATCGCCAGTGCCGATACCCCTCTTCTCAAGGGGACGTCAACGCCGAATCAGGATTCTGTCAGGGTCATCGTCGAGGAGTCGGATGACCAGTCGCGGACTCATCCAACAACGTCTCAAGTCGAATTGGCCACGGGAGTCGCTGCAAAGAAGTCCCACGCGCCGACCTTGCTGACGCGGGACGACGGCCCAGAGGAGTCGGAGTTCACCTTCGAAAGGCGAGGCCAGCCGGAGGGCGGCGCTCGGTCGACCGGCGTAGACAGTATGGCATCAGCGCGAGGACCTACCTATCGCTGGCAAGACGGCGAACACATGCGCTCAGTGCGGCTGCAGACCGATCTCATAGTGGCCACGCGCAGCACCCGCGACCAACGCGCTGGCGAAGTGGTCCGCAAAGCGTCAGAGCACGCCGCCAGTCAGTCCAATCCGGTGTTCCGAACCGAGTCGGGCGAGGTGATGACGCTGCCCGGCGGCGTCTTGCTTGCCCTGGACCAGGCGTGGGCTCAGTCCCAGATCGACTCGTTCTTTGCGACCAATGGGATCGACCGGAGCCGCGTCAGCGATCGCAACTTCGCGGTCAACGCCTTCTTCATCGACACCAACCCGGGCTTCCCGTCACTCGATCTGGCCAATGCGTTGGCCGGACAGAACGGAGTCTTGATCGCCAGTCCCAACTGGCAGCGTGAAGTCGCAACGCGGTGAACCGGCTACGGTGGCTCGCGGCCTGCACCGCATTGGTGGCTCTGATTGGCTTGTACGTCGCCGAACGCAGCGACGCCCAGACACTGGGCGCACCCACGATTAGCTCAATCTCGCCCAGCGTGAACCAGCTCACGATCAATTGGAACGCGCCGTCGGATGTCGGCGGCGTAACCATCACCTCCTACGACCTGCGCTATATCCGCAGTGACGCCGCGGACCTGTCCGCGCCGCGATGGACCGTGATTGATTCCATTTGGACATCAGGAACTCTCTCATACGTCCTGACGGGGCTGCCGCGCGATGTCGAATACTTCCTCCAAGTCAGAGCCGACAACGGCGCCGCAGGACTGTGGTCCGAAATAGAATCGGAATCAACGACTGACCATGGTAAATTCATTGGAGGTGCGACCTCGCTACCGCTGGGCTCATCGGCAGACGGACGAATCGATCCAGCCGGAGACCGCGATCTCTTCAAACTGGATCTGACTTCGCTGACGTCGTCCACCGATCTTTGGGTCTATACCACCCGACCAACCGGCAGCACGAGTGGGTTGGATGCGGTCGGCCGGATATACGATAACGTGGCGTTCCGTTATGCGGAAAATGGCCTCAGCTTCTACCCTGAAGATCCGCTTGGCTTCTCGATCCGCGTCACGCTTCCTCCGGCGGTCTACTTTATCTGGGTTGCGAGCTTTCGTGAAAGCAGCAGCGGCTCCTACGTGCTGCACGCGCAGCCTGTGACGGATCCAGGATACACGGCTGCAACAGCAACGACAGTCGAGCTAGGTTCTCTGACCGCGGGCCGAATCACGCCAGCCGGCGGGGTTAGCGGGGACAAGGACTACTTCAAACTTGTCCTGTCCGAATCCAAAGATATCTGGGTGACGGCGATTGGCGCTGTCGACACCGTCGGAACTTTACTCAACTCAAACCAGGTCAACCTGGTCACGAATGACAATGGCGGGTACGCGGACAACGAAGATGGATTCATGCTGCGCCGCAACCTCAACCTTGGCACCTATTACATTCAGGTCCGTGGCAAAGACACATTCGACACTGGACCCTACACCTTGTTCGTGAGCGAAGCGGACAATCCTCCCAGCTCCGCGACCGGCGCCATCCCGATCGAGTTGCGGATTCCGCGAACCGGACACCTGGATTCCACTTCCGACGTGGATTACTTCGAACTCACTCTGGACGCCGACACATACGTCTACCTCTACATGCTGTCCTTCAATAGCAACTCCTTTGCTCTCGAAGCCACGCTGCTGGCCGGTACGGACGAGGTGAGCATGTACAACATTGCCCATGAAGCCTGGGATGAACACAATCTTGCGGAGGTCAGCGGGACCGCCTGGGGAAAGCTCGAAGCAGGCACATACCACATCAAGGTTTCCGTACCCTCCGGCGCCAGCGGAAGCAACCGGCGCTATCTCATCCATAGCCTTCCTGTCACGCAATATGCCAACATGATCAACGTTTGTACTGTCCTCACGATTGCTCAGAGTAATGCGTTGTCCGACCCGCTATCCGGCTGCCAATGGCACCTGAGCAACTCCGACCAAATCCCCATCCGCGGCGGCGCCGGCCACGACATCAATGTGGTTGATGTTTGGGATGATACAGATCCAAAGACGATGGGCGCGGGCGTCAACGTGGCCGTCGTCGACGACGGGCTGCACTACGAGCACGAGGACCTGACTGACAACGTCGAGGAATCTCGCAACCACGACTACTACAATAACTACGGGAACAATGACATTTTCGACCCCTTGCGTTTTCACGGCACCAGCGTCGCTGGTGTCATCGCCGCACGGGACAATGCGATCGGCATGCGTGGTGTCGCGCCGCGAGCGACCATCTACGGTTTCAACCTTCTCGGCGACCACAACAAACCAACAGCCGATGACATAGGTGACGCGATGTTCCCCAGTGCTGAGACGGACGACGCCAATAGCGTTCGCACGTCGGTCTCCAACAACAGTTGGGGCGTGTTGGACAAGGACGGTGCGCCGAAATCCGTCTCTGCAATTTGGGAGTCGGCGGTCGTGCGTGGTATCAATGAAGGACTCGACGGCAAGGGCATCGTCTACGTCTGGGCCGCCGGTAATGGACACTTGCGCAACGACTACGCAAATCTCGGCGGCTACGAAAGTCACTACGCCGTCATTGCCGTGTGCGCCGTCAACTTCGCCGACCGGCGTTCCAGCTATTCGGAAATGGGTCCCAACCTCTGGGTATGCGCACCTTCCGGCGACAGCGCGACAAACTTCCCCGCCATGGGAACCACACGCAACGGCAACCGCTATCGCGTATCGTTCAGCGGAACTTCAGCTGCCGCGCCGATCGTCTCCGGTGTAGTCGCCTTGGTACGCGCCGCCAACAACGAACTCACCTGGCGCGACGTCAAGCTGATCCTTGCCGCCTCGGCCAGAAAGCTCGACCCGTCAAACTCCGGCTGGCTCAGCGGCGCGACGAAGTACGGAGCGCCCGGTTCGTACCAGTTCAATCACGAATATGGATTCGGCACGGTTGACGCCGAAGCCGCCGTCAACCTGGCCAAGAACTGGTCCCCGGTCCCTGACTGGAGAGAGGTTGAGGGCAGGGCAGAGGTCCTGGAACTCACCATTCCCGACGCGCCTTCGCCGACGCAATCGGGCACGACCGTCGAAAGCAGTATCACCATCGACAATGATGTGGACTTCATCGAATTCGTTGAGATCAACGCGTTATTCGATCACGCGTCCTTCCGCGACCTCGATGTCGAACTGATCTCGCCCGCGGGCAGGAAGTCCATCCTTTCGCCGGCGGAGCATGGCTTTCCTCCGGAGGCGACCGCCGTCTTCTCACACCTCGCGGACAACTATGCGCCCTACCCGCTCTCCGAGAGCTACCGGTTCGGCACGGCACGGCACCTTGGCGAGAACTCCGCCGGTCAGTGGACACTGCGCATCACCGACCGCTACAACCGCTACGCAGGCAAGCTGAAGTCGTGGGAACTGAAAATCTACGGACACGGAACCGTGCCCACCGCCGCCGATGTCGATGACATCACGACCGGCGTTGATTTCCTGACCGTTACGTTCAAAGCCCCCGATGACACGGGCAACACCGACATCAACGGTTACGACCTGCGCTTCATCCGCTCAGACACGACCGACCGGACCGACACAGACTGGAGCTACAGGAACAACATCGCGACGACCGATGAGGATGACTATGTGCTGACCGGACTGGCCGCCGGCATCGAGTACGACGTCCAGGTCAGAGCTAAGAACAACTCCGGCAATGGCCCGTGGTCAGACTCCTTGATGCAACACACGACTCCCGTGGCGCCCACCGCGCCGTCAATCGATCAGATCACCGTAAGATCCAAAGAGCTCATCGTGGCCTGGGATCCGCCGGACGCGGGCACGTACGGTATACACCGCTACGAAATCCGCGACATTCCTACCGTCGACGACGAGACCGACGATAGTAACTGGACCAAAAATACGATTCTCTGGAGTTCCGGCAGTCAGCTGCGATACGTCGTGACACGCCTCATCAACGGTACCCAGTACGACGTGCAGGTGCGCGCGATTAATCGCGCGGTGACCGACATCACTGTAGGACCCTGGTCCTCGACCAAGACCGGCACACCCAACACCACGAACCACGAGCCAAGTTTCCCATGGAGATTAGTCATCGGCCGCAGCTTCGACGAACACACTCCTGCCGGCCAAAGCATCGGCGAGCCGGTCCAGGCAACACCTGATGCCGACGGCGACCCATTGACTTACAGCATCAGGGGTGGCTTCAGCGACCTCTTCGATGTCGACGAGTACACGGGGCAGCTTCTGACGAAGACCGTATTCGATTACGAGGTCGACAGGCGCAGCCATACAATCTTTGTCGAAGTCTCGGATAACAAGGATCACAACCGTGACAACGATCTCAATATCGACGACTCCCAGCCGGTCAAGATCACGGTCGAGGACGTCAACGAAGCGCCCATAGTGTCAGGGACCAGTACGTTCGACTTCAGAGAGGACCGCGGATCCTGGGATGTCGGCAGCTACTCGGCGTCCGACCCTGACAGCGACATGATCACCTGGTCGCTATCCGGTCCTGACCTCGGTGACTTGCTCATCGACCAGTCCGGCAATCTCAGCTTCCGCGAGCCGCCAGACGCCGATCGGCCCGCCGACGAGGACGGCGACAACAAGTACGAAGTCAACGTGGTCGCATCCGACGGCAGGCTCCAGGGAGAGCTCTATGTCGAGGTCAACATCGAGGAGGTCCCCGAAGCGCCACTGATCACCGGTCGAGACAACATCGATTATCCCGAGAACTCGACTCGAGCCGTCGGCGCCTACAGCGCGAGCGACCCCGAGGGCGGAACTGTCAGCTGGACGCTCACCGGGCCGAACCGTGATGACTTCACGCTGACAGGCAGTTCGTCGAGGCGCACGCTCAGATTCATATCGCCGCCCAGCTTCGAGAGCCAAACAACATACAACATCACCATCCAGGCCTCCGACGGCGCTCTCAGACGCGACCACTTCGTCACGATCAATATCGAGAATCTAAACGAGTCCGGAAGCCTGACATTCTCCTCCGATCAACCGGTGGCGAATACCACCTTCAGAGCAATCCACACCGACCTTGATGGCCTGGTCAGCCAGTCCTGGTCCTGGCGCCGGTCGAAGACCAAAAGCGCTTGGGAGTCGGTCAGCGGAAGCAGCGACAGCTACACACCAACGAATACCGACGTCAGCCACTTCTTGCGCGCAACTGTCGACTACGAAGACGGCCACGGTTCGGGTAAGCAGCGCCAGGTCATCACCCAGTTCGCCGTTCAGGCGGACCCGGCAGTTAATCTGCCCCCGGAATTTCCGTCCGACGAGACAGGGCAACGTAGCGTTCCCGAAAACTCCCTACATCGCACGATTATCGTGAAACCGGTGTCGGCAACAGATCCGAACATGGACCGACTCACCTACAGCATCGATACCACCCATAACAACAACTTCGAGATCGACCGAAATTCGGGACAGCTGCGCGTCGGTTCTGCGGCCAACCTCAACCACGAAACGAAGGACTCCTACAACCTCACCGTGACCGCAACCGATCCCCACACTGCGTCGGCGTCACAGTTCGTGACCATCACCATCGAGGACGTCCCCGAAAAGCCAGTAATCACCGGTCCCGACAATATCGATTATCCCGAGAACTCGACTGAAGCCGTCGGCGCCTACAGCGCGAGCGACCCCGAGGGCGGAACTGTCAGCTGGACGCTCGACGGGCCGAACCGTGATGACTTCACGCTGACAGGCAGTTCGTCGGAGCGCACGCTCAGATTCAAGTTGCCGCCCAGCTTCGAGAGCCGAGCAACATACAACATCACCATCCAGGCCTCCGACGGCGTTCTCAGACGAGACCACTTTGTCACGATCGATATCGAGAATCTAGACGAGTCCGGAAGCCTGACATTCTCCTCCGATCAACCGGTGGCGAATGCCGCCTTCAGTGCAATCCACACCGACCTTGATGGCCTGGTCAGCCAGTCCTGGTCCTGGCGCCGGTCGAAGACCAAAAGCGCTTGGGAGTCGGTCAGCGGAAGCAGCGACAGCTACACACCAACGAATACCGACGTCAGCTACTTCTTGCGCGCAACTGTCGACTACGAAGACGGCCACGGTTCGGGTAAGCGGCGCCAGCTCGTCACGCAGTTCGCCGTTCAGGCGGAACCGGCAGATAATCTGCCCCCGAACTTTCCGTCCGACGAGACAGGGCAACGTAACGTTCCCGAAAACTCCCTACATCGCACGATTATCGTGAAACCGGTGTCGGCAACAGATCCGAACATGGACCGACTCACCTACAGCATCGATACAACCCATAACAACAACTTCGAGATCGACCGAGATTCGGGACAGCTTCACGTCGGTTCTGCGGCCAACCTCAACCACGAAACAGGAGATTCCTACAGCCTCACCGTGACCGCAACCGATCCCGACACTGCGTCGGCGTCACAGTTCGTGACCATCACCATCGAGGACGTCAACGAAGCGCCCATAGTGTCAGGGACCAGGACGTTCGACTTCAGAGAGGACCGCGGATCCTGGGATGTCGGCAGCTACTCGGCGTCCGACCCTGACAGCGACATGATCACCTGGTCGCTATCCGGTCCTGACCTCGGTGACTTGCTCATCGACCAGTCCGGCAATCTCAGCTTCCGCGAGCCGCCAGACGCCGATCGGCCCGCCGACGAGGACGGCGACAACAAGTACGAAGTCAACGTGGTCGCATCCGACGGCAGGCTCCAGGCAGAGCTCGCTGTCACGGTCAACATCAACGACGTCCCCGAAAAGCCAGTAATCACCGGTCCCGACAATATCGATTATCCCGAGAACTCGACTGAAGCCGTCGGCGCCTACAGCGCGAGCGACCCCGAGGGCGGAACTGTCAGCTGGACGCTCGACGGGCCGAACCGTGATGACTTCACGCTGACAGGCAGTTCGTCGGGGCGCACGCTCAGATTCAATTGCCGCCCAGCTTCGAGAGCCGAGCAACATACAACATCACCATCCAGGCCTCCGACGGCGTTCTCAGACGAGACCACTTTGTCACGATCGATATCGAGAATCTAAACGAGTCCGGAAGCCTGACATTCTCCTCCGATCAACCGGTGGCGAATACCGCCTTCAGAGCAATCCACACCGACCTTGATGGCCTGGTCAGCCAGTCCTGGTCCTGGCGCCGGTCGAAGACCAAAAGCGCTTGGGAGTCGGTCAGCGGAAGCAGCGACAGCTACACACCAACGAATACCGACGTCAGCTACTTCTTGCGCGCAACTGTCGACTACGAAGACGGCCACGGTTCGGGTAAGCAGCGCCAGCTCGTCACGCAGTTCGCCGTTCAGGCGGACCCGACAGATAATCTGCCCCCGGAATTTCCGTCCGACGAGACAGGGCAACGTAGCGTTCCCGAAAACTCCCTACATCGCACGATTATCGTGAAACCGGTGTCGGCAACAGATCCGAACATGGACCGACTCACCTACAGCATCGATACGACCCATGACAACAACTTCGAGATCGACCGAGATTCGGGACAACTGCGCGTCGGTTCTGCGGCCAACCTCGACCACGAAACGAAGGATTCCTACAACCTCACCGTGACCGCAACCGATCCCTCCACTGCGTCGGCGTCACAGTTCGTGACCATCACCATCGAGGACGTCGACGAACCTCCGGTTGCGAATGACGATTCGATCACGATTCGCGAAGACTCGCCGAAATCGATCACTGTGCTCGCCAACGATATGGATCCGGAAAAGGCTGATCTGATGGTCACCGCTCCGGATCGCACGCCTCACGCCACATTGATCGTCCAATCAGACGGGTCCATTTTGTACACACCGAACCTCAACTTCGACAAGCAGGACAAGTTTTCCTATCAAGTTTCGGATGGAACCCATCGCGCATCGGCCGAAGTGAACGTGATCATGACTCCGGTCAACGATCCACCGGAGTTCCCTGCCGCACCGGTCGAGCGCGATGTGGCGAAGGGCGCGAAGGAAGGCGACAAGGTCGGCAAAGCCGTTACGGCGACGGATGTCGATGGCGACCGGCTGGAGTACAGCCTCGTCGGAGGGTTCCCGTTCGAGATTGAGGAGTCGACCGGTCAGATCATTGTGGGGCCTAACGCCACATTCGATCCGGCAGTCCAGCCCACCTACTCGGTCAACGTCGAAGTTCACGATCCCGACAGGGACCACGACTCGATCACCGTCAAGATCAACGTGGTCGGGCGGGTGACGCCACCGCCCACGGTCGGAGGCGGGGGCGGTGGCGGTGGACCGCCGCCGATTCCCGTTCCCTCGGACGTCGAGTTTGAGTGGAACGTCACTCGCGACATCGAGGAACTGCATCGCGACAACGACCTACCGACCGACATCTGGTCAAACGGCGTGGTGCTCTGGGTCGTGGAAAACTCGGCGACCGGCGCCGACCGGCTCTTCGCCTACGACCTCAACACGGGCGAGCGGCTCGAACCGCACGAGTTCGAACTCGACCAGCGCAACCGCTTCTCGCACGGCATCTGGTCGGATGGCGAAATCGTCTGGATCGCCGACAGCGGACAGGACCAGCTCTTCGCCTACAACCTGTCGACCGGCGACCGGGTTGAAGATCGTGATCTTATGCTCGACGAGCGCAACCGCGACCCGCGCGGGATCTGGTCAAACGGCACGACAATGTGGGTGCTGGACAGCGTCAAGGATGCTCTGTTCGGCTACGACTTCAACAGCGGTCGGCTGCTCACTGAGTTCCCACTGGACAAGCTCAACCGCAGTCCGCGCGGACTCTGGTCCGATGGCTTTACCTTCTGGGTCTCCGACGACGGCGCCAAGCAACTTCTCGCATACCGCGTCGATGGCGAGTCGCTAAGTCGCGTCGAGGACGTGGAGTTCACCTTCCGCTCGTTGCTCAAGGCCGGCAACGGCGACGCGCGCGGCATCTGGTCCGACGGTGATGTGATCTTCGTCGCCGACGAACAGGACGACCACGTTTACACGTACAACATGCCCAACGTGATCAACGCGCGCCTCGCCTCACTCACGTTGAGCGGCATTGAGATAGGACTGTTCTCGCCCGTGCAGACTCAGTACTTCGCCATCGTTGCTTCGGACGTCACGCGCACGACCGTCGCAGCAGAACCTGCCCACAGCAAGGCGACAGTCGATGTCCAGCCGGACGACTTCGATGTCGATCCGCAAAACGGCCACCAGGCTGCGGTGCTGGACGGGCTCGATATCGTCATTTCGGTGACATCCGAGGACGGCAGCCGTACTCGCGAGTATCGAGTGGAGATTCGTCGTTGCCTCAGCGGTCTTTCGGAGGATCGATTGAGCACAGTGCAGTTCGCCGGCGGCAGCGTCAGCGAACTAATCGCCTGCGCCAGCAGTCTTGATGTCAATGCGCTCTATCACTTCCGAGACGGCGTGTGGGTCGCCTACTTCCTCGACGGCCCCGACTTCCTCAACCGACCGTTCCGTAACCGCTTCGCCGATGGCGTCCCCGGCGCGGCGCTTTTGGTCGCCAAGCGCGAACCCATGAGCGTCATCGACGCCGCAAAGTCTGCGGGCAATTAGTCCAAAGAGCCGCACGGCGCGTAGCGCGGCTCTCACGTTGTTGTGACCTGTTGCTCCCGCTAATACCCCGTTTCAAGAGATGGCACGAAGCAGGCCGGAGACAATTTATGCGAATGGATGTTTGCGAGTGGCAGATCAGCAGCCAGCGCGTATCAGACGCGGCGTCGCTCTCCGGAGTAGCCACCAATCCCAAGATCGCACGCAACATGCTCGATACCGTACCCAATCCGTACTCACTGTCTGACCCGCGCATGGAACGAGCTCGTCATGCGGGAATCTCCTGGGACCAACTTCGCGAGCGGAACATACAGTGAAGCGATCGGTGGGGTCGGACCAACCTTGTGAGGAGAAGTGAACCGCCGCTCGTTCGAGATCGGCTTTGGGCTGGCCGAACCCTGCTGAGGACGGGGCATCGCCAACTTAGCGCTCAATACACTGACCGACTGCCAAAGGGCATTTTCGCTGAACACTTGCACTCGAGCAACGCTCAAGTCCGGCGTATCGAACAACAATGCCCGTCTTGCTGATGGCAGCGAAGCAGCAGCTGTCCAACCGGCCCTGATCGGACGAGAAGTGGTTGCGCCCTGATGTGTTCTCGGCAAGCGAACCGCCGGACAGAGGCTGAGGATGAAGGGCCATCTACTCGGCCCGCGGGAATACAGTTCAGCTTCGCATCATCTCCCAATGTGTACAAGGCAGTTTGGTGGACCGCCATCAAGTGAGGAGCGTAGTGGATTCCTACGTCAAGGCAGCGACCAGCGAGAGCGTCATAGGAGGCGGCGCCGCGCCCGTCACTTACAGGGGCCTGAGATGTTGGCTGGTAATCGAAATATGACGCCGGTGGTGTCGCTACCGCTGACTCGTACCGTGGTCGCCTCCGCGATATTCGCAGTTGCACCCCGGAAGCGGCGATAGAGGTTGCAGCCATCGACATTTGTCCGTAGTCGATAGCGTCCGTCGATCGGCACTCGCAGTGAGAAACTGCCGTCCGATTCGGTGAAGGTGGCGGCCTCGGCCTCTCCAGAAAACGCCACGACCCAGGAGTTCGAAACGCCCCTACCGTCGGCGTCCTGAAGCACACCATCAATTATGTGTTCGCACATTCCCTCACGCAGGCGTATGTCGAACCCCCACTTGTCGCGCCCACTGACGCTGAATTCGTAGGTGTCGGCGAACCGTGTGGTCACTCCGTCTGGACTGTAGAAGACGTGACAGCTTCCCACGAACGCCTGCAGCCGGTAGCTGTCTTGACGTGGCACAGTGATCGTGAATTCGCCCTCATCGTCCGTCGTTGCGGTGGCCGTGTATTGGTCGGAAAAGGCCAGGACTTCTACATCGTTCAAAGGAGCGTCATCGGCGCCAACCACTTCTCCGCTGATCTGAATCTCGCACACTTGCGTAGGAATCTCGATGCGGAGTCCGCTCGCGCTTCCTTCCAGAACGCTCAAGGATGTTGCTCGGTCACTATTGAATACGACGCCATCATGTTGGTAGAACACCCAGCAACCGCCCAGGTCGACTGACACGTGGTATCGGCCGGGATCGGGTATATCGACGATAAACGTCCCGTCGGGCTTGGCGATGCCTGTGAACCATGCAGACTGCTCGTTGCCTGCTCCCGTGACTCGGACAGGAATTCCGCCGAGCGGGTCGCCGTCAGGTCCGAACACTTGACCTTCTATCCGTTGTGCGCACACCTGATCCGGGATGACGACTTTCACGTTTGTGACGCTGCGCGTGCTGACCCGCACGAGGGAGGCCGCGATCGGGGTATTCGTGATGCCGCCGTCCGTATGCCACACGTGGCACCAATAGTCCGATACCAACTCGATCCCGATCCGGTAGTTCGCGCTGTGGGGCACGAAGAGCTCGAACGAACCGGTCTCGTCGCTCAAGCTCCGCTGAACCAGGCTGACATGTCCTTGACTATTGACCTGGTTCGCTGTGACCCAGACAGGACCAACGGGCGAATCGTCTGCTCGCCCGATGGTCCCTCGCAGCACGCGCTCGTTAGCCTGCCGTCTGACGCCGGTCCGTCCGGGCAGCGATTCCTGCGTCTCTCCGAATGAGCTGTAGAAATCGTCAACCGTCACCCCGAATGCCGAGACGAACGCGTCACGCCATGGCGAGAGCGACGGCCAGCGATTGCCCGCTCCCGTTCCCGTTGGCGCGAGTAGCCGGTAGAACTCGATTGGGCCATCGATGCCTGCGGCCTCCACCAGCGAAAGAGTGGCCAGATGGCCGAGACTGTACGCCCAGGCGCGATGCTGCCCTTCAGCGCTTTCCAAGACAGGGCCCTGGGCCGCGCGTTGTCTGAGTTCTCTGAGAACAGCGGTGTACAGCCGGTGCCGATCAAGCATGCCGTGTGTTGAATGAGCCCAATTCGCTGTGCCCTCCAGCATCCAGGCCGGTTCCAGTGAACCACCGTTCCGAAGCTGTTCCTGTAGCTTGTGAAACACCTCATGAGTCAGCGTGTAACGACCCGCGCACCTTGCACAGGAGAAAGACTTCTCGACGACGACGACGTCTTCTCCGGCCCAACCCAATGCGCCATTCCAGAGCCGTCGCAGCTCACTGATGTTGGCCTCGTCGAGCTTGCCCGATGTTGCTTCCTTGTGTTCGAGGAGCGACTGAAACGTGTCCGCAATCAGGATGGAGAACGCAGAACCGTCTGGTTGTATGCCGAACTCCGTCAGAAAGAAGTCCATCATCGATTGCAGGTCGTCGTGCGCCTGACGCCTCACTCTGGCTGAGACGTTGCCGAGGAAGACGAGCTGGGGCGCGATTCCTGCCGGCTGCAGCCATTGAATGTCGCGCGATACCGTCACAATCAGTGCGTCGCCGCGCTGGACCAGCGGCAACGTTGCCGCGCTATCAGGTTGATCCGGCCGGTACTCGTGGTTGCCCAGTGTGATGCTGACCAGCGATCGACCTATTCCTCGCGCCACATCCGTCACCGGCCAATCGCTGGGCCCGGCCCAGGACAACCAGTTGACTCCGCTTCGCAGCTCGACAAGACCGCGGTGCGGCGCGAGCGTGCGTTCCCATTCAACCGGCGACGCACCTGCGACCCGGATAAGGTAAGCCGCGTTTGGTTTGAGCGCTCGCATTGACCAATAGCGCTCAGACAGTTTGGGTGAGGCCATGCGAAACTGCTGCAGGTTGGCATCCCAAGTAAAGGCAACCACGATATCTGGCAGGGCGGCAAACAAGTCCCTGAACGTGGTTGGCGGCCCAATCCACCCGATGAAGTTGTCGCCCGGCTCCAATCGAGTAACGGTGTTCGCCTCTGCATCAACAACCGTTCCCGAGTCCGCTTCGGCCTGTGCCGGTGCGATCAGCGCGCACAGCAAGGCTCCCAGCGCAATCGCGACCATATTCCGAGGCGAGTGGTACAGGAACGACGCCGCGGCAACGACACGCGGTCGTAGGTCAAAATCAGTTATCACTGTTCTCGCTCCCCCGGTGATGCAAGTTCACGATTATCCACCCGAAGATCGATTGCCGAGCTGACACAGTTCGCCTCGTAGAGATCGCGAAGGTCACGCTGTGATAGTCGTCTGAACCAACGGCCGACGATCGCAATCAGAAGCGTTGAACATCAACACGCAGTGAGCATTGCGCGGACGGGATCTCGCGCTGCGCTTCCACCGTCCGGAACTTGCAGCCTATCGCAGTTCGTATGGTCATTCAAACCAGGTGCATCCCAGAGTTCGTGCACTATTCTCGAGATGTTAGCGACACGAAGAGAAAGGACGATGGTCGAGTGATGCTGTGTGAACATTTCTTCGTGTTCGCCGTCAAGGCTTCAGATTGCCCTCCTCAGAGGCGCACTCCGCCTATCGGAAAGATTCACTTTTCACTGACGTTCGGCCTTGACAACGACCACATCTGGATCATTGGGCCGAACGGTGAGACACCTAGTGGGATTGGCACAAGCAATCATGTGCCATGCGCAATGCAAAAGAGCCGTCGCTGCCACCAATGGCGCCCCTTCTTAGCAGTGCAAAACGCCCTATCGCATTCTCTCTGTCGAGACGACATTTGCCCTATCGAGCATCGGGATCGCATCGATACCAGTGGTACCAACGTAGGTCAGCTTTCCATCTATAGACATCTGATTGAGGCGTACAGTCGTGCATTCGGCGGTTGCACTAGAGTGCGCGCCCGGCATTGGCGTCCGCTTCAAGAGGCGTGTCCATTTCCTGTGCCGCGAAGCTTGGCAGAACCGAGCTGAATTCCGTCAACTTGCCACGCGCAGAAGTTGCCAACGATTCGGTCCCGAGTCCCAGGAGACCGCCTGCCAGCGCAAGACCGGACACGAAAGCTAGGAGCGGAAGTCTCATCCTCAGTTCCTTTCGCGTTGCGGCACTGCTCCAACCGACTCGATGGCCGCATCGAACGCTTGGTCGACAGTGGAGACGACAACCAACGTGGCCGCTAGCAGAGGCTGTTGCACAAACCCCTGATTGTTCCGTTCCAGTGACTCTTGCGAAGGCGGCAGCCTACCGCTGACCAGATACCGAGACTGGATTCCCGGTCAAGCCGGGAATGACGGATTTGAGGGCCGATGACTTTTTCAGCATCCTGCTAGTTCGTGGGTGATACCGCGCAGCAGATCCGCACTATCGCCGTCTGTCGGATGGGCGACGGGGTTCATGATAACTTGTGCTCGACCATGATACGAGCGCCAGTCCTCATTCTCCTCGGTTTCGTTTTGCCCTCGTTCATCGGCGCCCCCGCACCCACCGTGGGAGGAGCACCTCACCCGTTTGACTTCTCCGTCTTTCGTTGTTTCCAACTTGCCCTCGTAGACAGTGTTTCCGGCACTAGTTGTGCGGATCCAATTGCCGCGTGACACCGTTACACTGATAATGCCTGCCGACAGATCCCAAGCCCCGACTCCCATGTCCTCCGTGATGCAAGACTCCGACGTAGCGAACGCCTCGATGCCGAGGGCTGTGTTCCAACGATGGATCGCACCCTGTGTCGCGGTTGGATAGTCATCACTGCAAACCGGAATCGGGTTGCCATCTATCAGATTGCGCGTGATCCAGCCTGGCCCGAACCACTTCGTGTAATAGATGCCATTGTATTTGTTCAATACGCGAATTCCGATACGATCATAGTTACCGACGTCTGCTTCGACAGTGTGGTGCGCGATTACGGCATGCGAGACGGCCAACTGACAAGCCAGTGTTGTAGCGGCTCACGCCGGCCATCGAATAGAACGTAACGACTTGATCATGGCAGCGGCGGCTCACGGTGCGAGGCGAGAATAGCCTCGAATTTGGCTACGAGGTCGGGAGGCAGCTCTTCATGAACTCCATCGTTGAACTTGAAGTACACTGCACTTTCTATGTCGTAGGGATCCATGAATAGCGTCGCGTCTGAAACGACGTCCTCATACGAGATCATAAATGGCCCGTCACTTGGCACAAAGCCGCCAAAGTCAATGAGACTCATTCCCACGGGTACGTCTATCACAAATGGCGTTGGCTGACCGAGTATCGTCAATCGATACGTGTGGCCGCCTTCGACTCGGTATCCGTAGGGAATAATACGAATGCCGTCCGGGCCGATCTTCGGCTCGCCTGGGGGGATGCTGTTGCATACAAGCGAAGCCCTCCAATCCCGTCTACTGTTGAAGTGATTGACTGAGTCGGCCATATAGGTGGATGGGTCCTCAGTCTCGAGGGCAATGCCAAAGAGCTTGCGCGCTGACCCAGGTGGGGCGGCGAGCACGGTGGTTACCCGGAAGTGATACCAGCAACTGGCTGGGGCATGCCACGTGAAGTGATCGCCAACCTGGATAGCAGCAAAGTTGCTCGTGTAGTCCCGGTCCCTATAGCCGTTCCTGTTGACCAGTAAGGCTGTCGCGCTGCTCACCTAGGCGAACGTTGTTGCACCGCTGGTCAAGTCAGCGGGGTCAATCAGAAATGCGTAAGAGCCGCTTTGTGTTACCCCACAAGCCGAATGTAGATAATCGTAGATGAGCTTGTCCTCGTTGTTGATCGTCGGCGTCGGAGTCAAGCCGGCGACGGCGCTGACCGTCCTTGAGCCTGGACCGGAAACGTTGCCGCTGACCGCTCGTACATGGAAGCTGTAGCGCTCGTCCTCGGTCAGACCCGAGACGGTGTGTTCTGTGGTCGCTGCGTCGGAGCCGGCGATCCTGGTCCAGCCCCCCCAGGCGCCGTCGGCTGGCCGCTGACGGTACTCCCAGGACGTGACGCCGGTCGTGGACTCGGCGCTCCAGCTCACCGCCACGGAGCCGGAGGCCGCCGTGCGCGCGGTCAGCGTCGGCGCACCCGGCGCGACCAGTTCGACCGTCGCCTGCGCGCCGGCGCTGACGCCGCGCTTGTCCGTGACCAGGGCCTGGAACGCCTTATTCTGATCTGGCAGCGGCTCCTCGGGCAGGGCATCCTTCGTCAGAGGCCCGCAGTTGACGCGGTGGGAGTCGGCTTCGGGGTCGACCGTCTGGCCGTCGATGGTGAGGGTGTGGGGCGGTTTGCCTCCGGTGATGGTCCAGCTCAGTTCGGTCAGGGCGTAGGCCGGCAGCGGGGTCTTGAGCGTCTCAGGGGGGTCCGAGGCGCAGTCGGGCAAGTTGAGGGTGGCAAAGTCGTTGAAGCGGACCTCGCGCAGGCGGGGCGGAACGCAGCCGGTGAAGCCGGCATTGCGTTTGAGGTAGACCTTGCGCAGGTTGGTCAGCCGACTCAGTTGGCTGGGAATCAGTCCGCTCAGGCGGTTGTCATCGAGGCGCAGATTGGTCAGGTTGGTGAGCGCACCCAGTTGCGTCGGGATCGTACCGGAGAGCTGGTTCCGCGGCAGGTAAAGCCAGCGCAGGTTGACAAGCCGTCCCAGTCTCGGCGGGATTGACCCGGCCAGGCGGTTGCCGTCCAGGTAGAGGTTCTCCAGACCGGTGAGGTTTCCGAGTTGGGCAGGGATTGGGCCGGTCAGCCCGATGCCCTCCGGCAAGGGCTGCGGTGCGCTGAGGACCAGATGGGTGAGTTGCGGGCCGATGGAACCCAGCTCGGGCGGGATCGGGCCGGACAGATGGTTGCCGGCCAGGTTGAGGAAGGTGAGGCGGGTGAGGCGTCCCAGTTCCGCTGGGATTGAGCCAGTCAGTTGATTGCCCCAGGCCAAGCGCAGCTCGCGCAGTCCGGACAGTCGGCCCAGTTGGGCGGGGATCGTACCGTTCAATCCCTGGCCATCCATGTCCAGCTCCGTCACCCGCCGCATGCCGTCCAGCGAACCGACGGTGATCCCGTCCCAGGAGCTGAGCGCGGTGTTGGCGCCCCAGTTGAGGGTCGCCGTGGCGGCCAGGGTCGGCTGAAGTTCGAGCAGGACGGCACAGTCCGCCACTAGCTCCGGGTTGGCCGCCGGCTGGGGCACGACCACGCCGTTCGCGCAGCGGTCCGGCGCAGCGGACGCCGCGGACGCAGCGGGCGCAGCAGACGCCGCTGCATCGCCGCCGAGCAGGAACAGCGCCACCGCCGCGCCGGCCACGACCAGCAGCAACGCCATCGCTCGCCGAGCCGATTCACGTTCTGAACGCATCCGCATCGCGCCACCGCTTCCCCCGCCTCGGTTCGACACCTGTCTGCGCGAACTCGTCGCGAGGTCATCGTATGCGGGCGACGTCATGCACATATAAGGTTCGGTGCTGACGAACATGAGTAATCGTGATTGTTTGCCCCGGCGCCGATATCGAGACGAGAACTTACGGCGCCTCACCCCCTGCGCCGATGAGCACAGACGCGCGCACGCGATGGATTGAGCCTCCCCGGGTCCTGGCGGCGTGCGCTCCCCGGCGGCCACATACGGCAGCATCGTCGCCCGCCGAGCGCGCCAGGTCCAAAACGGTCTCCACCACCCGGAGACCGTTGAAAAACTCCTCTTCTCCCCCCTTGCGGGGGAGATGCCGAAGGCAGAGGGGGGTCTCCCTATCTCATCACCTATCTGGTCGCTGCCGGAGGACCCCCCTTCTGTCACTCCGTGACATCTCCCCCCGCAAGGGGGGGAGAGGGGATCCGAGAGTTCTTCAACGGTCTCACCCGGGAAGAGAACACCTTAGTTGTCAGTGTGATGTTGGCCCCTGGCTAATGCGAGCAACGCGGCGCCGTCCATCGCCAGTGCCGTTCCGGAGTAATCCTCGGCCGACCCGTCCAAGGCGGTCAGCTTGGTTAGCTCGCTCCACCCGCCCGAGCGCCTCGTGAACACGTATGCCGAACCCGACTGCGCGCCACCCGGTTCATCCTGGCGGGCGCCCACGACCAGCGTGTCGCCCTCCAGCGCCACCAAGCGGCCGAAGCCGTCGTCGGCCGCTTGGGGCCGGCGGCTCCTGCCAGGCCGTCTTGCCGGTGAAGTAAGTCAGCGCCTGCCCGTAGCAATCCGCGAGCGCGGCGAGCTCGATCACGTCCACGCGGCGCTCGCCCAGCTCACACTTCGAGACGTAGGACTGGGGCCGCCGCAACTGCCGCGCGACCTCTTCTTGCGACACGGCCAGTCGTTCCCGCGCGATGCGCAAGCGTTCGCGAACGGCGACGTAGGCGGGATCGGAAGTCTTGACCACGATCCCGAGTATTCGAATTCGGGATGACCAACCCAACATGGGATATCGGGCGTGAGACGGCGTGGTGACGCGCGTGCGTCCTCGCGGCGCAACAGGTGATCCACTAACAAGCCCCTGGCAGCCCCCTGGCAGGGGCGGCAGCGCCATGACCAACGTCCGTTTGATACCTCGGTCGGACCGCGGACTCTCGCACCACGCGATGCAACTTGACTTGTCCGCGAAGCAGAGCGTCCATGGGTGGGATGGTCAACGCTCGAACCGCCCCGCCAACACTGTCCGACTTGGTCCGGCGCTGCAGCGCGACGTAGCGGAGCGAGCAAGCCGCGCTCCGCCATGTCGCGTTCTCCCCCCGCGATCAGATGATCACGGACGATGCCGGTCCGAACGGGCCCCGACCGAACCGCTAGCCGAAGCGGCGCCGACACCGAGCCCGCGGAAGCTAGACGCCGGCCGCTGGACACGGACCTGCGGCCGAACTTGCGCTCCGATCCCTGCGGATCCCCTGCAAGATCCCTGCTGTTTCCCTGCTGACTCCGACTCGACCAGCCTTCTTCCCAAGCAGAGGGTCGAGGGTTCGAACCCCTTCTCCCGCTCCAAGTCCCTACCGCAGGACAATTCCGGTCCGGCTCTGGCTCCCTGACGTCCGATCGCCGCGTGTCGGATTCCGCGTCCACACGATCCACACAATGTGTGGCAAGGGGTGTGGCAAGGGGAATGTTCGCGAAGCCGCGGAGGATTAGGAGTCCGGGCTACCGGCGGGCGATTCCACTGCGGCAGGCCTCGTTTGACCGTCTTCGAGGCGACCGATCGCTCACTGCTCTGCCGCTTCCTGTATTCTGCACCAACGCCGCGGGCAGTCGAGCAGCGCTACGCAGCGCGGACTAGCGACATGGGGGAACCGATGACCAAGCAAGGCGTCCTGCCGGACAGCTTCAGTCAGCCGTTCTGGGACGCCGCGAACGAAGAGCGCCTCGTGATCCAGAACTGCCGCGCCTGCAATCGGTTGCAGCATCCGCCGGCGGAAGTCTGCCGCGAGTGCGGCGCCAGCGATCCACTCGAGTGGAAGCCCGTCAGCGGGCGTGGCACGATCTACAACTACGGCGTCGTGCATGACTGTCCCGTGCGGCTGCTCCAAGAGAATCAGCCCTTCAACGTTGCCGTGATCATGCTGGAGGACGATCCAGGGATCCAGATGTTCTCGCATCTGCCCGGCACGCCGGTCGACGACGTGCCTCTCGGCGCGGCTGTCGAGGTGATCTTCGAGCCCACGGCGAACGGTCAGCTCGTGCCCGAGTGGCGCGTGATTGCTGACTGATCCCGATCCAACTGACGGCCCGCCTGACAGCCCATGCCACAAGGAGTACGCGTAGTGACGACACCAATGGCGCCGGATTCGATGTACCGCAACGACGAAGGGCTTGGTATTTGGGAGCACCGCGGCAAGGTCGCCGCCGTCGGCGTCGGCCACGCGCCGACGAACCGCCGCTGGGACGGCCGTCCCGAGACGTGCGTCGGCGCGATCAGCATTCAGGCGCTGCGGCAGGCGATCGCCGACGCCGGCGTCGCGCCCGAGCAGATCGATGGTCTGGTGGTCGTCCCCGACACCACGACCGGCGCGTTCTGGGAGGAGGGCAAGCCGCTTCCGATGGACGTGATCCAACGCTTCCAGCAGACGGAGGACCCGCTTGACGGCGTCGCCAAGATCAGTACCGAGTGGCTGCTGGCGAACATGCCGGAGCTGACCAACGTCCAGTTCACGATGTACGGCCCCACCTGCATGTCGAACGCGCTCAATGTGACGGCTCAGGCCGTGGGCGACGGTCTGACCCACACCTGCCTCGTCGTCAAGAGCTGGCACAACTTCGAGGGCCGCTACTACCAGGGTGGGGCCAACGCCGGGGAGGCCTTGCCTGGCACCCGCGCCATGACCCAACTCTGGGGCGGTCCCGCCTCGTACAGCACGGCCCTGCAATTCGCGGAGTATTGCCGGAAGTACGGCAAGACCCACGAAATGATGGCGCCGTTCATGGAGAATTCCCGCCGCAACGGGCTGATGTTCCCTGAGGGCTACTGGGCGCAGCACCGGCCCGAGGAACTTGGACCAGAGGACTATCTCGCGGCGCGCTGGATCGCGAAGCCCGCCAACCTGTTCGACAACGATATTCCGATCATGATGTCCGGCGCCTACCTCTTTTCCACGGCCGAGCGCGCGGCGGACATGAACCAGAAGCCGGTCTACATCCTCAATCACGCGTCCAGTAACACCCGGTCCCGCAGCCTGCTTCCCACGCTCGATGAGGTGGAAGCCGACACCGCGCGCACCGCTCGCAAGATCTACGAGGGCGCGGGGATCAGCGCGGACGATCTGTCCTTCGAAAACATGTACGACGGCTTCTCGCTCTTCCATCAATTCCACCTGGAAGGCCTGGGCTATCGCGGCATCCAGTTCGGGGAAGCACTGGACTTCTACCAGACCGACATCAGCATCGAAGGCCCCAACCCGGTCTCTCCCAG
This sequence comes from Dehalococcoidia bacterium, assembly GCA_963666795.2. Classification (GTDB taxonomy): domain Bacteria; phylum Chloroflexota; class Dehalococcoidia; order Bin125; family Bin125; genus Bin125. The sequence goes on from CAXXUV010000006.1 coordinate 96,304, forward strand.
CGGGGGCAACGTCGGCAGTGGCCGCAGCCGGGTCTGGATGCACACGGACTGCATTCAACAGCTGCAAGGCCGCGCCGGCGCGAGACAGGTCACTGGCGTCAAGCCGGAAGTGGCAGTCTCGGGTGGGCCGATGCCGCTCGGGGGGAACTTCACCGTGTGGAGCGCCAGCCCCGACTAGTCACGGTCGAGGACGAGGAGTGGCCCGTGTTGGTTCTGATCAGCTTCGACATCGACGGCACCTTAGAAGTCGGCGATCCCCCTGGCGTCTTGACGATGGACATGGTCCGCCGGGTACGCGAACAGGGCTTCCTGATCGGCAGCTGTTCCGATCGCACGCTGAGCGGTCAACGGGCCCTCTGGGCCGCGCACGAAATCGAGGTCGATTTCGTTGTCTCCAAACACATGTTGCCGGACGTGAAAGCCCAGTTTGAGGCGGACGTGTATTTGCACATCGGCGACCGCGAGGACCTTGACCGCCAATACGCGCTCAAAGCGGGATTCGAGTTCCTTTGGCCCCATGAGGCTGTGGCTCACCCCTACTTCCAGGTTGGATGGTCCGGGGCCCTGACCGGTCGGTAAGTCGGCCGGTCGCGGCTCTGGGAGCCCGACGGCCCGAAGCGCAGTCGCCGAATCGAGACTGGGATGGCCGACCTCGTTGGCTACGATTTGGCCCGAATCGGCTCGTCCCAATCGATGCCGCAGTTCGAGCACCATCGCCTCAGCCAGACATCTCCGCTCGTGTTTTCGTCTCCGCGCTCCGCGTGGATCTGTCCGCCGCATCGACACGGTCGGGGAAACGCCGTCCAGCAGCCAGCGCAGCCCGCATCTTCCTGATGCATCTGGAGGAACTGCGGGTGCGTGGACAAGCTCATCCCCGATCACCTCTCCGGCCCCGGCGCGTGCAGGGCGCCAGTCTAGTACGCGTTACTACGCGGCCTCCGGCGCTCATGTTCCTGGCGACGGCGCAGCGTGCAGCCTCTTCCGCCCGACAACAACAGACACCCCTCCCCCCATCGTGCCCGCCATCGTGCCCGCCATCGTGTGCGAACTCGTCCGCCCACGCGACACCCCTAATTGGACGGCTAATTGCGCGGCAGGGGGCGCTCAACCAGGGGAGTCTCCGGCAGCCGCAACTCGAAGCTCAGCGAGTCTGGCAACAGGCACTCCGTGGCCGTGCACGCCTGCAGTGTGACGCGTCCACGCACCTCCAATTCGCCAGCGTCCACGGTCATGAACGTGACCGGCAGGGAGACGCGGATCTCGCCGCTGTACACGTGCAACTGCTCGTCGAGCCCCTCCACCTGGAACGGCGTCGGCGTCGGCCAGCGCGGGGCGCCGACCGTCACCCTATTCGGGGGGTCGATCTCGATGTCCAGCGGCACGTAACCGACCGGGATGGGACGCCCGTTGACGTGGTAGCCAGGGGCGATGGTCAAACTGACGGTCAGCCAGAGCCGTTGCCCCCAGCTATAGCTGGATGCGTCGAATTCGGCCTGGAGCTGGACCACATCGGACGCCACCTGCGTCTGGGGCCCGTCGTGCGTGGCGGCGATCCCGAGGACGTGTTGCAGGAGTCCCGCGCCGGTGTCTCGCTCCCGGTAGCTCTCGTAGAAGTGTTTCTCGGCCACTGTGCCGTCCGCGTCGAGGACGACCACGCCGGGATGCGGGATGCCCTCGACGCGCTCCCCCGCCTCCTCGTTGAGCAGGCCGAGCTCGCGAATCAGTCCGCTCCCCGCATCGCTGAGCAGGGGATAGGTGATGCCATGCCGCTCGGCGAAACCCGCAAGCACGTCCGGAGGGTCGTAGCTGATCGCATACAGGGCGATCCCCTCGGCCTCCAGGTCCGCCGCCACTTTCTGCAGCTGCACGAGCTGCGTCTTACAGAACGGTCACCAGGCGGCACTGCGATGGAACACGACCAACGCGCCTCGGCCAGCCCGATCCGCCATCAGATCGATCGCCTGCCCTGCCTGATCTCGGAGCTCCCACGACGGGAATGCCGCTCCCGTCGGGGGCCCAATCCCCATCTCCACTTGTATGTCGGCCACGCCAGCGCCTCCAGAATCCTGCAGCAACCCCAGTGTTGCGGAGGCTAACCGATCGATCAGATTGATAGCCACTCGATCTCTGGGTCGCCGACTGGGACGCAGGACACGATGACAACATCGTGGGACGATCTCACGCCAGGCCATTGAGACTCGACCGAACATATCGGGACGGATCGCGGGAGCGGGGTCAGCACGCGAACTGCGAGGCGGACTCAGGAGTCGGCATATCTTCCTCCTGCCCGCCCGCCCGCCCGCCGATCCCCGCGCGGGGGCAGCTGGCCGGCGCGGTGTCTGGGAGGTTCCGCAACGCGACTGGGACTGGCTCGTGGGCGCGAACTTCTGGGGCGTGCTCTGCGGCCTGCAGGTGTTCATCCCGCACATGCTGGAGCATGGCGAGGAAGGTCATATCGTGAACACGGCGTCTCTCGCTGGGCTCATCCCAGGCGGGGGCGCCTACGGCGTTTCGAAGCACGGCGTCCTGGCGCTCAGCGAGAGTCTGTATCGCGACCTCAAGGCGCGCGACGCCAAGATCGGGGCGTCTGTCCTCTGCCCGGGGTTCGTCAACACGGGCATCTTCAAAGCCGAGCGCAACCGCCCCGAGGAGTTCGCGAGCGACTTACCCGAGTCCAACGCCGGCGCCCGAGCCAACCTCGACTCGGTGCTGCAGCATGCCAAGCAGCCCGCGGAGATCGCCGAGATCGTCTTCGAGGCTATTCAGAACGACCGTTTCTACATCTTGCCCCATCCCGCCTGGGACGAGATCGTCCGCAGCCGCGTTGAGCACGTCCTCGCCCGCCAGGCTCCGTTCGTGCTGGACTTCGAAGACCTCACGCGCCGAACCGTCGCCGGCGAGGGCTTCTGACGCGCTCCAAACGAGAGCCCAGGCCGCAGCAAGCCCACACGGCCTCGGCGCCTGCGCGCACGATGAACTGATCGTGTCGAACTGCTCGTGTCCCGTGAGGGCTACTGGGCGCCGGATGGCATCTGTCAACCTCACGGCCGGGGGCAACCCGCCCCGCTAGGCGGAGGATCGTTTGGCGATGACCTCTCTGCCGAAGTCGGCGATCAGGTCGCGTGCTCCGGCGGCATCCGTGCAGGCAATGGCGACATTGTCGATGCCGGTCGCCTCCATCTGCTCGAGCCGCTCGATGATTTGCGCCGGCGTGCCGGTCAGCGTGCGGCCGATCGAGGTCTCGTCGATGAATTGTTCCTCGCCCGGCTTGAGAAAGACCATATGCCCCGTGTGCACATCCAGGTAGCGTCGATCGGGCTTGCTGCCGCGCGCGTCACCGTACTCCTCGATGTACCGATTGAAAGCCGCCGCGGCGTCGGGGTCCCTGATACCCAGGTTCGCCCCTGGGCCATAGTGCGACTCCCACATCGCATGCAGACCCGGCAGCGCGTTGGGGCCCACGCGCTCGACCACGCGTGGAGAAGTAAGCGACTCGCCGTCGCGCAGCACGCAGCCGCTGGTCAATCCGACTGTGTAGGGCTTGTCAGTGGCCCGGCCGGCAGCAGCGGCGGCGACGCGAATTGCCTCGAAGCCCGTCGCGAGCTGGCCTGTGAGCGCGCCCGTGACCCAGCCGTCGGCGAGTTCGCCCGTCGCGGCGAGCGCCCTGGGCCCGTTTGCGGCGAGGTAGATCGGGATTGCCTCCTCGATGTTGATGAAGCCGCCACGATCCGGATGCAGCAACCGAATCCAACGCTCACGCGCGCCCTCGCGGATCAGCACTTCGTCGCCCTGCAGCAGGCCGCGTACTTGCTGCGTGTACTCGCGGAACTCCGTTGTCGGCACCGCAGGCAGGCCCATCGTGTTGCGCCCGGTGTAACCGGTGCCCAAGCCCAGAATGACTCGTCCGGGCGCCAGATAGTTGATCGTGGCGATGGCGGAAGCGGTCACCGCGGGTATGCGGTTGCTCGGGATGGCCACCAGGGTGCCCAGCTTGATCCGGCTGGTGTGCTCCGCCGCCAACGCCATGGTGGCGTACACGTCGCTGTAGATCAGTTGCGAATCAAAGAACCAGGCGTGGCTGAAGCCCGCCGCCTCGGCCGCGGCCGCGTCGCGCCACGCATCGATGTAGGAGGGGAAGGCGATACCGTAGTCCATGAAACCCCCTGGGGTGTGATCGGGATCGCATGGACGGTGGTGCGATCAGGATCGCAAGGAAGATAGACGACCACGACCGACCGCGGATCAGTCGATGCCCCATTCCTATGGGGCGGACAGAGTGTTGCAGCGCCACGACGCCGTGTGGTCGTTGTTCTTGAAGACGAGGTTGGAGTAGCCCGCGCAGGTCACCTCCGTGGCCGGTCCCGGGAGCTGGCGCGCTGGGCTAGGCTGCTCCACACGACCAGTCAGGCTGCCCCAGAGTTCCGCAAGGTCCACGGTCACGCAGTGCAAGGTATCGATGTCGACGCGCAGACGCGGTGCGCCCACTGGCAGGGGCCCATGGATGTGATCGCGCTGCGGATGAAGTGCTGTGGCGCCTGGTTCCCGTGCTTCGAATGCCACGCGGCGCTGGCGGATCACCCCGCGCAGGTCTGGCCACTGGCCCAGCGCACTCAGGGCGCCGTCCTCTGCGGTGTCTGCGGCGGGGTCCTGAGCGTGAGCGGCTATCTCGCTTGCGACTCCACCTGCCCGGCGTGCGGAGCTGCCGTTAACCCCGGCTGCCAGACGCACCTCCACCTCTATTTCGAGCTGGACTAAGTCCGTCGTACGACACTGCCCCCCATCCGGCTGCCCGGGGCTGCCGCACGATGGCTAGGCGCCACTCGAAGGCATCCGCGTGCTCGACTTCACCCAGTTCCAACAGGGTCCGTCGGCGACGGTGCTCCTAGCTGACCTCGCAGAGGCTGTCGCACAAACCCCTGATTGCGCCGTTCTAGTCATTCTTGCGAAGGCGGCAACCTACCGCTGACCAGATACGGAGACTGGATTCCCACCTTCGCGGGAATGACGAACATGGGGTTTGTGCAACAGCCTCTGCTAGGGCCTGTTTACACGGCTCGCGATTCCCGTTGCCCCGTGCTTGACACGGGGCCTGGACCTCGGTCGTCGCGCTCCGGTTGAACGCCACTCTCGACTCAGCTGTCAAGCCAAGCCCTCCCGGCTCATCGGTGACGCCAGGCGATAGGTGGTTTTTCGAGCTAGGTTGGGTGCTCTGGGCCCCGTGTCAAACACGGGGCATCGGAAAAGCATTCCTTCGACTCTCTGTCCCCTGCCTAGAGCCGGACGCCTTGGACAGCAAAGGACGGATCTGGATATGTGAACAGGCCTGAGGCGCCGAGGTGACCAAAGTCGAGCGCGTCGCGACGGGTGACCCGTCGCGCCACGTTGGGAAGCGGCCCGATAGCTTCTCCCAGTACTTTCAGACCCATCACCGCGGCAAGCGCAGTATCGCCGTGAACCTGCGGGAGCCCGAGGGCCGCGACGTGATCTATGCCTTGCTTCCTCACGTGGACGTGGTTACCGAGAACTTCAAGCCGGGTGTGATGGACCGCCTCGGGTTTCTGCTACGACGAGCTCAAGAGGCGGAACCCCACAGTCGTCTATGCGAGCGCGAGCGCGTTCGGTCCCTGCGGCGTGCGGGCGGCGGCCACTTCGTGGGCGTCTTGCCGACTGTGCCGCGGCCCTGCTGCTGACGCTTCGAGGCGTACTTGTTCTTTTCAAGTCCGCCGACGGACATCTCGTCCACCTCGAACGCGCCGCTAAACGGAAACGCCTGACCGCCGTTTTCCATCGCCTTGCGAATGCGATGCAGCATGAACCACGCGGAACGCTGCGTAATCCCAAGATCGCGGTGCAGCTTCATGCTAGACACGCCTTTGAGGTTCGCGACGACCATTTAGATCGCAATCGCCCACTTGCGTTGCGGAATGCGCGAATGTTCCATGACCGTGCCGACACGCACACTGACACGCCTGCGGCAGTCGCCGCACCAGTGCGTCATGCTGCCATGCTTGGTGACCGACGTGAGCAAGCTGCCGCAACGCGGGCACGTGATCTGGTCGGGACAGCGTTGGTGCTCGAACCAGTCGCGTGCGCTGGACTCGTCAGGGAACATGTCCATGACTTGGAAGATGTTGAATCCGCTACGGTGGGGCTTGCCGGGTGCGTGTGGCATGGAGCACTGCTGCTTCTAGTAAGTCTTGTGTCATGCATCGAGGATCAGGTGGTATCTCGTGGGATATTGTATGTTGTCGGGTACAGAGTAATGCGTGACAGGAGCACAGATGACCTATTATGTTTGTAACGGAGGGAAGGTGGATTATGATCGTAGCGATATAAGCCCCTTCATTTCGTCCAGTTTGGCGCCGCGAACTTCCAGACGAGTTCGATGTCGAGTTCAGATCTAGGCTTTGGCTCTGGATGTGGGAGCCGGTTGGCGATCGCGACCAGACGAACTGGACTGCCATCTCGTTGAGCCGTCCGTGGCAGGGCGAAGTAGAGGGCATAAACGTAAGCTCGAAGTCATTGAGCAATCCCCTCCGTTTCCCATTGCGTTATCCCGGCCGACAGCATGCGACCGCCATAGCAGGGTGCTGAAAAATGGCATGTGAGATCATGGAGGTGCGAGTGTTGTTGTAGCTGAGGGAGACTGCGATGCGTGGTGAGACTGAGCGGCAGTCGACGTTGATGTTGGGCTTGACGCCGGAGGGGTTCATGCCTCGGGACCACCCGCTGCGGCGGATCAAGCCGCTGGTCGATTCGGCGTTGGGGCGCATGTCGCCGCTCTTCGACGAGGTCTACGCCGCCGCTGGGCGCCCCTCGATCCCACCTGAGCATCTGCTCAAATCGAGCCTCCTGATGGCCTTCTACACGATCCGCTCGGAGCGCCAGTTCTGCGAGCAGTTGCGCTACAACATTCTGTTTAAGTGGTTCCTCGACCTGAACGTCGAGGACGAGCCGTTCCACCCGACCACGTTCACGAAGAATCGCGAGCGCCTGCTGGAAGCGGATGCGGCGCGGGTCTTGCTTAAGGAAGTCGTCAAGGAGGCTAGGCGCCGGCGGCTGTTGTCGGCGGACCACTTCATGGTTGACGGCACGCTGTTGGAGGCCTGGGCCTCGCACAAGAGCTACCGGCCGCGCGACGACCAAGGGCCGCGCGGCGCTGGTCGCAACCATGATGCGGACTTCAGAGGCGAGCGCCGCAGCCGTGACACGCACATCTCGACCACCGATCCGGAGGCGCGGCTCTACCGCAAAGGCAAGCAACAGGGCGCGCGGCTCTGCTATCTGGGTCATGTGCTGAGCGAGAACCGGCATGGCCTGGTCGTCGATGTCGAACTAACCGAGGCCGACGGCCGGGCCGAACGCGACGCGGCGCTGGCGATGCTGGAACGCAGCGTCTGTGGGCTGGCAACCGTCGGCGCCGACCGCGGCTACGACACGCGCGACTTCGTCTGGCGGGCGCGGGCCCTGGGCGTGACCCCGCATGTGGCCCAGAACGACCGCGACCGGCGCAGCGCGATCGACCGCCGGACCACGCGACATGCGGGTTACCGTCAGAGTCAACGCCGGCGCAAGCGGGTCGAAGAAGTCTTTGGCTGGATCAAGACGATCGGCGGGGGCGGCAAGCTGCGCTATCTCGGAAGGGCCCGCAACAAGCTCTGGTTCGAGCTAACCGCCGCCGCCTACAACCTCACCCGCCTCGCCCAAATCGAGGCCGCCGCCGCATAGGCCACCGCCGGCAACCACGACCGATCGCCCAAGATCAGGCCCGCAGACGCACCGCGATCACCCTGCCACCGTGAGCCAACAAAGGCGCCAACGTCCCGTCACCCAAGCAATCTCTGCCACAGCCCACATTCTTCAGCAGCCTGCTAGCCTGAAGAGCCCTTCAGGGACGTGAGCTTAGTTACATGGGACTATATTCACTGCGCTGAAATGAAGAAGCAATCTCGGTTCGTACAACAAACGTGGCGCAACTTGATCGGACGGAACTGGTCCCTTTCGCCTCACGCTGCTAACGGGCCGGCGCGTGCGTGCGCGGCCGATGTGGACCGTTCTCGATCGCGGCTAGCACCAGATCGGTGTACATCTTTGTGCCGCTGGCTCTGAGATGAGTGCCGTCAAAGGTGAGTTCATCTTGGCGACCGTCAACCGCCTCGCGCCAATCAAGCAGTGTGACCCAATCGTATTTGGCAGCCTCCTGACGCAGCATCTGATTGATCCGCCGCTCGATATGAAGGATCTCAGGTCGGAATCCCAAATTGCGCGTCAGCACGATCAAGTGTTTGACATCCCCCGCAGCCTCCAATAGACGCAGGAACGCTTCGTCGTCGTCGAAGTTGTTGCCAACCGACTGGAGAATCACGACATCACGCTGGCCGTTGTGAGCGATGTTCTGAGCCAGGAGTCTGAGCGCCTGCGGGAACCCGATGCCAACTACGGCATCAACGTCAATCCCGGCCTCCTGAAGGGCGACTCGGGCGCCAAACATGACGGAGTCGCCGACTGCAAGCGGCGGCAAGTTGGGCTCCATCACGAGGAACCACTCGCCAGGCGCGTCGTTGGCTGCCATTGACTCCGTGATGGTCAGTTGCTCGGCACGTTGTTCGCCGCCGGTCCAGCGCCAGAGTGGAACTTCCACCAGTGGACTGCGATCCCGCTGGCGAAACCGGATTGGAAAGTCAACGAGGATCGTGGTCGGGGAGCAGACATAGCCGTTCTTGGACCGCGTACGCCAGTCGACACAGGAGCCACCGGTCGGCTCCAGGGTGATCACACGGCACGGTTGAGAACCGGGGCATGGCACTATGATCGGTTTGCCAACGATCATCCAAGCGTAGTAATCCTCTCCATTCAGAAGCCTGAGATCGGCCAACTTCGCCCCAAACAATCGAGCAATGCTATAGGGGACATCACCCTGCCGGACGACGTACTTGAACCAGTTGATCGGTGCTTCCGCCTTGCCTTCCTCGATCGCGATCGTTTGATCGGCCTCTTGTAGTTTCTGCCTGGCTGCCGGCTCGGCAACAGGATTCGGCGGTGTCTTTTCAGCAGCTTCCACGGACGAAACAACGGGGTCAGGCTTCGCTTGTCGAGTAGTTTCCGCGGGCGCCGTGGTACGAATTGCGCGTTCACTGGCGTCTGCGGGGACCCGGGGCGACTCGTTACTACTCTGCTGGTCGCGAATCCTGTTGACCGCATCAACGATTGCTCCCACATAGACGTCGATCCCAAGCGCAGTCAAGTGCGCTCCGTCAAAGGTCAATTCGTCCAAGCGCCCTTCACTGATCGCATGCCAGTCAACGAGAGTGGCATTGTCGTAGTGGCCAATTCTAGTTCGCAGCGTGTCATTGATGGTCGTTTCCAGGTCGCGCCAGGGAGGGATCTGCGGAAACTGGTGTGTCAGTATGACCACGTGAGGGACATCTTTGAGCAGTTGCATCAATTCATCAAAGTCATCAGTCGTTTGAAAGTAGTACCCTATCCCTTGGAAGATAATCGTGCGGTCATGTCCCGTTGTTTCCAAATGTTTGGCGATTGCTGCAATACTCTGGCGCGCCGATCGCGCCCCGACGGCGTCGACTTCCAATCCAGCCTGCCCCAACGCGCTGGCCGCGCCGCGCATGACGGAGTCACCCACGGCCAGCGGGCCGACTCCGTTAGCGCCGCGCAAGATGGGCAGGGCCGCCTCAGGTTCAGGTTCAGAACGGGGCGCCAGCATCTCGGTGGTCAGTATGAACTCTTCGCCGCGGATGGTTTCGCCTCGCCATGTCCACGCAGGATCGTTGCTGAGCGGGCCTACGGGCCCAATGGCGAAGCGAGCGGGTGTCTGAATCAGCGCGATTCCGCGTCGGCACGTTTCGCCCTCGTGATCGGGCTGTTGCCAGCTAATGCAGGCGCCGCCTTTGGGATCAATCTCGATGAGAGCGCAGGCAAGGCGACCAGGGCACGGTAACCGGATCAGATCGCCGGGATGGATGATTCTCATCACCCGTTCGCCGTTGAACTCGATCAGCGTCTCGGCGCTGACCCCAAACAGGTTGACAAGTCTGTTTGGTGAGTCGCCCGCGCGAACGACGTAGACGAACGTCCAGTCGCCGCTCGCCGCTGATTCGGCGCCGTCGGTTGGCGTCCGCTCAGCCGCTACCGGTTGTGAGTCGGCGTTTGTGGTCGTCGAGCCAGAAACAGGCGTCGAAGTCGGGTCGGCTGAGTTCCGCTGCCGCGACACTGGTTGAGGACTTGCAACCGTAGATGCAATATCGGTTGCTCGGTTCCCGCCGGCAGGCGCAGAGCGAGACTGATCGTCGGATCGCGTTGCCACGATCAGCAGGACAGGCGTCTCGGAATCGGATTCAGCCGTGTCAACGTGTGCAGCTCGATCAAGTTCGCTGTTGTCGCCGTCCCCTGAGGAGGCATCCTCGTCTTCGGCCTGAGCTGCGATGGCGCTGTCGAAGGCAGAGGTTATGCCGCTATCGGTTCGCGAAGAAGGCAGGAACACGACCACACACAGGACCACAGCGAACAACGAACAGACCGCAGCCAAATAAGTGGAACGGCGGAACTCAGGGGCCCGGAACCGCTGATGGCGACGGCGTTTCCAAAACTCTGGACGGCGCATCGGAGATTCCACGACGCGAAAGCTCGCTTCGGCTAAGACGAAGGTGAGCGCGGTACCAAGCAGAAGGAGAACGAGAGAACCATAGGACAGGTCGAATTCCCAGACCAGGGCCAACAGCACTGGCCAGTGCCAGAGATAGATGCTGTAAGAGCGCTCCCCGAGCCAACGCAGCGGGCGCAACCCAAACAGTCTGGATGCTACTGACGCCTGGTTAGCGACAGCAGCGACGAGGGCAGCAGCGCAGGCAGACATCGCAATCAGTCCGTATGGATATAGCCAATCATCAGCCGAGTTGGCGCTCAGCATCAGCCAGATCAAGCCACCTGCCCCAGCGGAGCCGAGCAAGCCAGTTCCATACTCGACCGAGCGACGATTGCGTACCTCGGCCTTCCACCGCCAAGGCTGCCAGACGCAGGCCAGCGCGACCCCGAGCAGGATCGTGAAAGCTCGCGCATCAGTCCCGAAATAGACGCGCGACGCGTCCTGACCCGGATTGTGTAGCACGGCCATCAAGATGGCGGATGCAACAGCAACGATCAGGACGACGGAGCATATAACGACACGCAAGCGGCGGAGCGGCGCCAGCGCAGTAAGTCCAGCGAACACTAGTGGCCAGACGATGTAGAACTGTTCCTCAACCGCCAGCGACCAGAGATGGCGCAACTGCGAGGGACGGGCAAACAGATCCCAATACGACACGTCGCGCAGTACGAGGTCCCAGTTCGTGATGTATGTGGCAGCGGCCGCAGTTTCACGCAAGTGCGGGATCAACTCCGAGCGCAGCGCAATAGCCGTATAGATCGTCGTAGCGAACAGAACCAGCCCGAGCACCGGCAGCAGACGGCGCGCACGGCGCAGCCAGAACTGTGTCAGGTTGACACGACCGTCTCTTTCTCGCTCCGACAATAGCAACGACGTAATCAGGAACCCGCTGACGATAAAGAATATATCCACACCCAGAAATCCGGCCGGCAGCCAGCTGACACCGGCGTGATACAGCACCACCGCAAGTGCAGACAGTCCTCGGATACCGTCTAAACCAGCCAAATGAGGAACTCGGGTTGTAGTCGTGCTGAGATTACTCATGACGCGTCGTTGAGGAAGTCTCCCTGAATTCGAAGACGTAGAGAGCGCCGCTTATGACAACACATCTACATCTGGAAGACCGTGAATTTAGCTTCCGCGATCGACGTACCGCTTGTGGCCGCGAGTCCCAACACAAGTGGCTGTCGCGCATCGGGCTGGTCTAGGATGCCGATGTCGCAGATGCTCGCCGAGCCGTGCCAGGAGGCGCTTCAATCAAGTTGCGCGCCTCTGGCGCGAACTCATATTTGACCTTCCCTGTCCTTGGCTCATGATAGCCGCAGATGGTGGTCATTATGTCCTCTTCGTTCTTCACGCGACTAGCGCGCCGCACTACAGCATAACACCGCTGCGCTCGAAGATGAAACTAGAGTAGAGAGTTGCGGAAGCCCATTTTGTCAACTTGGCATGGAAAGTGGTCAGGTCTTAGGTTGGTTGGCCTCCATTCCCGGTGTGGGCTGACTACGGGTCTGGTGGGACTGATCGCGTGTGTTCAGAATGTGAGCGTGATGGCCGAGGCGGTCTAGTAGCAGGCTGCTGAAGAGCAGACTGGCACGAGTCTGGGGGCGCGCGCGAAGTGAGCTGGCCGGTTCAACTGAGCTGATGGGCAGGCCCAGCTGGAGCGGTTGGGGACGGACCGGCGGCCGCAGTAGGGGTTCGTGCGCTGCCCGGCTATGCGGCGGCGGCCTCAAGCTGGGCCAGGTGGGTGAGGCTGCAGGCAGCGGCAGGCAGCTCGAACCAGACCTGGTTGCGCGCCCGCCCGAGATTGCGCAGCTTGCCACGGCCGCCGATCTTCGAGATCCCCCCGAAGACCTCCTCGACCCGCTTGCGCCGGCGCTGACTCTGGCGGTAGCTCGCGTGTCTGGTCGTGCCACGGCCGATGGCGCTGCGCTCAGCTCGGGATGCCGAGGCCCGGACCTTGCGGCACGAGCACGTGCCCATCCTCCATCGCCGGCAGCGGCGTGTCGGAGGCGAAGCGCCAGTCGTCGGGGACCCACGGGATCTCAAACCAGCGTGTCGCCGAGGAGGCGAACCCGTAGGCGAGCGAGGCGTAGAGGGACGGTCCCGGTCGGAAGTTGTGCGGGCTGAGCGCCACGTTGTGCAGCTCAGCCAGCGTCGCCACGCGCTGGGCCGCGCTGATGCCGCCGATCTTCGTCACCTCGGGCTGGAGGTAGGTGACCGCCTCGCTGCGCAGCAGGCGCTCGAAGTCTTCGAGCGTGTACTCGTTCTCACCGGCAGCGATGTCGATGCGCGCGTCGCGCTGCACGCGCTGCATCGCGCGGTGATCGCGCATCGGCCGGGCCGGCTCCTCGAACCAGGTCACGCCGAGCTCCGCGAGCTGGCGGCCGAAGGCGACTGCCTCGATCGGGTCGAAGTGACCGTTGACATCGACCATGATCGCCAGTTCGTCGCCGAAGCGGCGGCGCAGGCGCTCGACGTGGTCGATCGTCACTTCGTGCAGCTTGACCGCGCCGATCCCAGCATCAACCGCGCGTTGGGTTTCGCTGACGACCAGCTCAGGGTCCCGAAGCGGCGGCAGGCTCGCATAGCCGGGCACCGCGTCGTGCCTCGATCCGCCCAGCAGTTGGACCACCGACACGCCCAGCGTCTGACCGAGCAGGTCCCACAGCGCGATGTCGAGGCCCGACAACGCCATCGGGAAGATGCCCTGGTCGGCGTAGCGATAGCCGTAGTCCCAGAGCTCGAACCAGAGCCGGCCGATGTCGCCGGCGTCGCGTCCCAGGACCCTCGGCGCCAGCAGTTCGTCGACCGCCGAGGCAATCGGGCGGCTCCCGGCGCCCGGTCGCTCGCGGTCGGGGATGCCCCACCACGTCTCGCCGACACCGGTGCGCCCGTCGCTGTCGGTCACGGTGACGAACGTCTGCGTCATCGGCGTCGCGTCGAGGATGGTCGTCTGCACGGACGCGATCTGGCTCATGCTGCATTCCCGTCGGCTGCCTGCTCACGGCGGAGCATAGCGCGACATCTCCATACACCAAGATCCTCGGAGCCCTCCACAACCGTGTGCTACCTCAGAACAGCCAGCGCAGCGTGTTCACCAACCTGCTCTCGCCACACAAACAGGGGAGTCACCTGGTTTGATCTGGCCCGTCTGATCTGTCGTTCGTTGTGCCGGGCCTTGTTATCAGTCATCGAGGGGTTCGTGCAACCGCGACGGAATGTCTCTTGACGTATGCAGCACTCTCCAAACGTCGACAGTTGACGCTCGCTCAACGTAGAAGACTTTGAATGGAAATCCGTTTACGACCCACGACCGTAGGTCAGCAAGATCCAGGTCAAGCCCATAGCGTGGAGAACCGGCTGCGGGGTGTTCGCCCACATGGCGGAAGGCCTCTTGCAGTGCATCAAGGAAGGTCGACGCCACTGCTGCTGTCGCCTCGGCGAGATAGTGTTCGACGGCCTGGTCGATATCGCGCACCGCCCGCTCCCGAAGGACGACCGGTTTGGCGCTCACCCCTGTCCGGCCTCGTGCAACCGATCGCGAAGCCTGTCGAAGTAGTCCACGTCGGCAGTGATCGCCGGTGGCGACGCTGCGCCTTCGAGCAGCAGATCGCGCAGAAGCTGGCGACTCCGGTCTTTGCGGATCAACTCTCGGATGTACTCGCTTGAAGAGCCATATCCATTGTCGTGGGCCTGCTGGTCCACGTACGACTTGAGCGCCTCGGGAAGTGAGATGTTCATCGTACTCATGGCGCCACTCTAGGTCGGATAGAAAGGTTTGGCAAGGTTTGGCAAGGATTGGCATGGCGCCTCGATGTGAACCGGCCCTGGTGTGAGTTGTGCTTCGATCAGTGTTGGGGCGGACCCGGCTGGGACTGACCGCGGTCCAGGCGGTCGGAGTAGTAGATCGGAGACGGTCAGGCGAGCGCGAGGATGTCGGCTGGGTTTGCTTCCGTGATCGCTCGAATCCCAGCTTCCGAGAAGCCCTTGCGGCGCATGGTGGGAACGATGTTCTGCAGGATGTGTCCGTAGCCGTGCCCGCCGTACGTCACCAGCCGATGCTTGGTGAAGATGTCATGCCCGATGACCACGCGGTCGCCGTAGCCCGCATCGATAGCCCATCGAATGAAATCGAGCCGTTGCGCGTCGCTAGGCATGTCGAGATCGGCCTGCGGATAGTAAGAACCTTCATTGCCGAACAGATCCCATTCCAGGTAACAGCCTGACTCGGCGATGCTCCGCAGCGTGTCGAACTCAAACACGGTGCGGTCAAGATGCCCCATGATGACCCGCGAAATGTCTGCGCCGTTGTTGGCCAGCAACTCCAGTATTTCTGCCGGCGCATCCGTGTTTCGTCCAGGATGAATCGATATCGCCGCTCCTGTCTCTCGCTGCGCAATTGCCGCGGCCGCTAGCGATTTGCGCTCGTTTGTAGTCAGCGGCCAGCTGCAGCCAATCTCCCCGATGATCCCCGCCTTGATCCCGCTGCCGTCGACCCCGTCCGTGAGGTCTGAAGCAATCTCAAGCGCCAGATCATCCACGCTCCGCTCATCCATACCCTCGGGATGAAGCGCATCGACATAGAAGCCGGCGCCCATGATGATGTGCACGCCTGACTCGCGAGAGATCCGGGCCAACGCATTGGGATCGCGCCCGATCCTTGTCGTCGTGGCATCCACGATCGCGCCACCGCCCAGGTCCCGGTACATCGCTACTTCTTTGAACGCGGTATCCAGACCCGTCAACTGAAGATTCGCGCGGTTGCTGTAGTAGTTGCGCCGTATCCAACCCAGGTTCTCCAGGGCGATGGGAGCGTCCGCCAGTTGCTCGGATGGCGAGTCCTCGGCCGGACGAAGCATGAACGAGAAGTCGGCGTACAGGTGCTCGTGCGTCGTGGTTGGACCAAGCTCCGTTGGTGGGATGAGACCCAGAACGGTCTGGATCAGGCCGCGGCGTCCTTCTCGTCTCATGGGTTACGTCCCGCCATCAGTGCGGTCCACTGGTCTGATCGGACCCGTTCGTGTCTGCAACACTGGCTATATCTGGAGGCGTCGACAGTTTCACAGCATTGGGGAAGGGTAATTCAGTGAAGGCTCGTCAGAACGAAGTGAGGCCACGGATTCCCTCATGGAGCGGGAGACTGCTGGCGTGAGATTTGCCGCCTTCACGACAGTCGCCGCGTCTGCCGGAGAAGCCACGCGCACCGCCGGCCTGCTGGACAACCTCAGACAACAGACCATCTTGGCCGAGGAACTCGGTTTCGAGGCGATCTGGCTCGGTGAGCACCACTTTGGGCCCTATGGAGTGGGCGATGTCCCCAATCCGATCCTGCTCGGCGCCGACCTCGCGACGCGGACGTCCACGATTCGCATCGGACAGATGGCGAACATTGCTCCGTGGTGGCATCCGATTCGCCTAGCTGAGGATCTGGCAATTCTGGACAACATGACCCAGGGACGCATTGACGTCGGATTCGGCCGAGGAGGGTGGCCGTACGAGGGTCCCCAGTTCCATCCCCACGCCGACCCGCGCAAGGACAGCGAGAACCGGGAGCTGTTCGCCGAGACCGTAGAGATCGTGCGCGATATCTGGACCAGCGAGTATTTCTCACACGACGGGACCAACTACCGCTTCCCGGCCGAGGACACGGTCTTTTCGCACCCGCTCTATCCGCCGAATCCAGCCTGGCAGGACGGCGAGAGAGTCACGAAGCTACGAGTCACTCCGAGTCCCTACCAGCAGCCGCATCCGCCGATGTGGATGACCGTCTCCACCGACCGCTCGGTCGCGACCGCGGCAGAGCTCGGACTGAAGGCGTGCTACTGGCAGCCGCCGGCGCTCAGGATCAGGCAGCGAATGGAGCTCTATGCCCAGGTCAGGTCCGAACGCGAGGGCAGACCCTTCGCCGTGGGAGAAGACCAGGCAGTCATGCGCTCCACCTACGTCGCCTCTTCAATGGAGCAGGCGCGCCGGGATGCGGAAGCGGGGATCATGTCTTCCTTCGCGTTCAACGACCCGTTTCGTGGCCGGCAGGTCTTCACGAACCCGGACGAGGTCTTGGACCCCGGCGTGAAACTCGACTGGGACTTCCTGGAGCCGCGCACGCTGCTGGTGGGCTCCCCGGAGCAGGTGGTCGAGAAAATCCACGAGTTGCAAGAGGTTTGCAACTTGGACTATCTGCTCATCGAGTTCTCCCACATGGGTATGCCGTTGCGCAAATCGCTCCGCAATCTCGAGACCTTCGCGACGAAAGTGATGCCCCATATCACTGAGACTGGCTGAACACGGGTACCTGCACCAACAGAGACTCCGCTTGAAGGCAACTCGGCACGCTTCGGGATAGCGAAGCGCCATCAACGGCCCTGCCGGCGAGGCACGGCGCTCCGCTCCCGCGGGCCCGATGCAGGGCCGGTTAGCTTCGCTCCAGCGGCAGCGAAATGAGCGTGCCGTCTTGACCCAGGGTGACCTTGCCGTCGTAGACATCGGCGACGCCGCTGAGGAAGACTCGCTCCAGCGCGGACGTCGGCAGCGGCGGGACGATGTGGTTGAGCAGCATCTGTTTCGCGCCAGACTCGGCCGCAGCCTCTGCAGCCTGCACCGGAGTGCTGTGGTACGACGGCAAGTCGCGCAGTACCTTGGCCAGACGTTTGTTGCCAGTCGACTCCGCAGCGGCGGCGATCCGCTCGGTCAGCCTGGTCGCTAACCCACGCCCAGCGCTACATCAACGAATTCGCCATGAGGTCCACGCTGCGCGAATTGGACACTGTGGACATCATGGCTGAGATTGTGCTGCGCGGGGTAGGGCGCAGGCTGACCTACGAACGCATGATAAATTAGGGCGAGCGCGGGCCGATTGAGAGCAGCGGCCGGCCTCCGCCACTCCCTGCCCTTCGGCGTTTAATCGGTAAGCTAGGCGTTTAATCCGGCCACCATTTCGCCCCGTCTTCAAAGACCGCATGGCGCAGCTTGACCTCAACTGAGGCAGCATTCTGGAACATGGCATTATCGTCCCAGTCGAGCCAGAGCACATCTCCCAGCACATACTCGTCTGAACCGTAGATATTCCATTTCCACCAGTCGTCGCAGAATCCGTCAGGGCAGATGCGATAGCCGCCCCGGTTGTAGAAGGTCAGATAGGCCTCCAGATAGACGAGCGGCGATTCGTGGTTGTTACGAACGAAAATTCTGACCAACGGGTAGCGGGCGATCTCATAGGTCAGTTCGTACGGCTCGCCCCATAGCTCTAGTTTCGGCCTAGTGGCCAGTTCAGCCAGCTCTTCAGCCTCGGCCTCGGCCAGGACCCTTGCCATCTCCGCCTGCTCTTGCTCTCGCTCGGCTCTCCGGGCCTCGAACTCTTCCTGGCGAGCCTCAATGTAGGCGTCGCTCTCCTCCTTGAGTTTGCGCTGCGCTTCCTCTCGTCGCTCCTCGGCTGACGGTCCCAGACCCTCAGCCTGTTCCTGCATTGGCTCTGGTTCAGGGGCTGGGGACTCCTGCCCTTGCTGCTCTGGTTCGGCCGGAGCCGGGGTTCCAATGGGCGGATCGGCCGCCCGGCGTTGCTTTTGCTGCTCTAGTTTCGCCGTAGCTTCTGCTACAACCTGCCGCTCGACTTCCTCATCGGTACCGCACGCGAGCGCCAACACGACCACCAAAAGCGTTCCTCCGACGAGAACCGAAACGCTGAACGCTATCAGCTTCTTGAGAAACTGCACCAAAATACCCTCCCCTTTCTGGGGCGGGACTACCTCTGATCTCGACAGAAAGCCGGGAAGGGGACAGGGCAGCCGCCCTCGATTTCTCGGCTTCCTGTCTTCAATTCGTATCTGGTAAGACCAGTGTAGGGGTTAGGCTGCACGACGAAGCCCCGGCCTTTCGACCGGGGCTTCTAAGTATGAGGGGGTCGCAGGTTTGCTGGGTGTAGTCTCCCAAACCGGACCCAGGCGGTTCAACTCCGCCGGCCCCCGCTTACTTTCTGGGTTTGCGGAGCAGCGCGTCAGCGATCTGCTCCGGGGTCTTCTTGGTCGGCGGAAGCATCGGCGGCCTGGCCATTGGGAGTCTCCAAATCCGACTATTGCGCTAACGCGACATGCCGGCAAGTGCGATATTAGCACAGCACGCTATCGCACTGACCGTGTGTTGCCTGATTGTTCCATCTAGTCACCTATATAATCCTCAGTCAGGGCGCCCGGACCTTCGGCCTGCACTCCCGCTTCTGCTGGACCGGCGAACGATTCCTGCTCTGCGCCCCGAACCGTCCAGAATTCCTCCGCCGTCCATTCCCCAATAGTTGGCCGACTGTCTGCCTCACGATATCTCGCTGATCGCCGCATTCGTCCAAGAGCATTCGCCAGGCAACTAGAAATCAAGCGCGAACGTCAACTCAAAGGTCCTTTTGTTATGTCAAGTTCGGTGCGCCTAGCGAAACCGTACTGCGAACTTTTGCTTGGGAGCTGGCGCTGTAGGCGCGGACTCCATGTCGCACGGTCGTCGCAATCTTTATGCGGTTCCAGTCCCCCAAGGTGGCCCCGGCGGTCGAGCAGCACGGCGCCTTCACATCGAAACACCAACCGCCCCCGCTCAAGCGCGACGCCTCGCGTCTCGCAGACTTCGCCAATCAGTTCGCGGGTTCGATCCGACAGCCGCTCGGCGACCGACTGCATTCGCAACCAGCCAATCGCGGGGCCGCGATCGGCCAAGAGCGGTAGTTCGTCGCGCTCAAGCACGAAGACGTCCACGGTGCCGCCGTCGGGATAGAGCTTCGTCTTGCTCACGCGCACACCTTCACGAAAAGCAGGGGCACATTCAGGTCAAGCAAGGTCAAGCAAGGTCAAGCGGAGGGTATCGCGGAGCAATTGTGGTGTCATAGCTCCAGTTTCCCGTGCCGTGCACGTTGAGCCAACGTACCCAGATGCTCGATCCGGGCTTTCTTACAGAGACGTAGCGAAGCAGACTTAGGGGCGTCCCGGGATCCAAACGGCGCCAACAGGGGCGGCATGCGTTGGCCAAACGCAGCCTCAGCTTGGTGGTGTCCGTCAGCGCGGTTTTCCTTGCCGAAAGTGGGCGCCCGGGTGGTACTGCGCCGCATCAGCGCGCGCCCTTCGAACCGTCCGATCAACCAGTTGAGTTGCGCGCTCGGTGATGTCGACGGGTTGTCCCGATATCTCCACGTTCACCACTTCTTGGGCAGGACTGGACAGGTTCTCAGCATCAATTCGGCACTCGATGCTTCCTTCGATAATCGGAAGCTCAGAATCGACGTAGATCTCGACTTGCAAGTGCTTGGTCTCAGATTCCTGACGCCACTGCTGGCACTCCAATTGGATTATCGGTGCAGCTTCGTCGGGACGTTCCGGCTTGTAGTAGAAGCTGTTCAGATCCCGCGACCCGCGACCCCGAGGACCGAGCAAGCCAGGCAAGGAAGGTCGATGGAGCGCTGAGCCAACGATGGTCGGAGGCGAATGCAGTTGGATGGGCCTTTGCCGATATTCTCGACGAAAATCGTCGTCCTCATCGAGTGGCACAGCCAATAGGATCGGCCCATGCCCGAGAAGCTCAATCAGGGCGTCTTTCGCGGGGCGAGTACCTTGATTCGTAACGCCGATCAGGGCAGTTAGACGCTCAGATTGATGTTGTATCGATGTGTGCAGAGTGCGCAACACTTCCTCGCAACGCTCAAGCCAGTCTTGTGTCTGAGAGTGTGGAACACTGTTTCGCAACTTCTCAATATGCTGAGCAACTTCTCTGCTTGTGAGTGAACGAGCGACTAGACATTCCCCCTCAGTCCGTTTGATGCTGGCCCCAAGAGAGGATAGAAATCGAATATCAACTTGAGGCTCTGTCCGTCGTAGGCGCTTATGATCCATCTCTAACTCGGCGATTCTCCGCTCTGCTGCGGAAGGTTGCGGCTCCGATAGCCAACTAGCGGGGACAGGCAGGAACGGAATCGCTTTGTTCTTCGCAGTCGCCATGGGTCCCGTATCACCCGGGAGGAATCGAACATCGCAATCTGGATGGATGTTGCAATATGCGTGGACGCAGCCAAGGATGCGATTGTCGGAAGTCGCATAATCGAGCAGATCAGGGGTTAGCTGGATTGATGTCTCCTCCTTGAGGACTACGGATGGCGCCGATTGCCTAATGATGTGCTGCCCACTATCACTTAGCAGGCTGCTGAAAAAGGACGTGTGAGATCATGGAGGTGCGTGGTTAGAGTAACTGAGGGAGGCAGCGATGCGTGGTGAGACTGAGCGGCAGTCGACGTTGATGTTGGGTTTGACGCCGGAGGGGTTTGTTCCCAGAGACCACCCGCTGCGGCGGATCAAGCCGCTGGTCGATTCGGCGTTGGGTCGGATGTCGCCCCTGTTCGACGAGGTCTACGCAGCCGGTGGGCGCCCCTCGATCCCACCTGAGCATCTGCTCAAATCGAGCCTACTGATGGCCTTCTACACGATCCGCTCGGAGCGCCAGTTCTGCGAGCAGCTGCGTTACAACATCCTGTTCAAGTGGTTCCTCGACCTGAACGTCGAGGACGAGCCATTCCACCCGACCACGTTCACGAAGAATCGCGAGCGGCTGCTGGAAGCGGATGCGGCGCGGGTGCTGCTCAAGGAAGTGGTGCGCGAGGCGCGTCGCCGGCGGCTGTTGTCGGCGGACCACTTCACGGTCGACGGCACGCTGCTGGCGCACAAGAGCTATCGTCCGCGCGACGAGCAACCGCCCAAAGGCGGCGGTCGCAACCGCGATGCGGACTTCCAGGGTGAGCGCCGCAGCCGTGACACGCACATCTCGACCACCGATCCCGAGGCGCGGCTCTACCGCAAAGGCAAGCAACAGGGCGCGCGGCTCTGCTATCTCGGTCACGTGCTGAGCGAGAATCGGCATGGCCTGGTCGTCGATGTCGAACTAACCGAGGCCGATGGCCGGGCCGAACGCGAGGCGGCGCTGGCGATGCTGGAGCGCAGCGTCTGCGGACCGGCCACCGTGGGCGCCGACCGCGGCTACGACACGCGCGACTTCGTCTGGAACGCGCGGGCCCTGGGTGTGACCCCGCATGTGGCCCAGAACGACCGCGGCCGGCGCAGCGCGATCGACCGCCGGACCACGCGACATGCGGGTTACCGTCAGAGTCAACGCCGGCGCAAGCGGGTCGAGGAGGTCTTTGGCTGGATCAAGACGATCGGCGGGGGCGGCAAGCTGCGCTATCTCGGAAGGGCCCGCAACAAGCTCTGGTTCGAGCTAACCGCCGCCGCCTACAACCTCACCCGCCTGGCCCAACTCGAGGCGGCCGCCGCATAGCCCGACGCCGACCGAACCCCCACCCAGGCCGCCGAAACGTCCCTCACCGCTCCACCCAGACCTGCCAATCAGTTCAGTAGAACCCGCTCAGCCCAGCCCTATTCCCGCTGCCAAGCCCCAACCGGTCATTGTTCAGCAGCCTGTTAGCGCGAAAACTTGGAACGACTCCGCCCCCTGACGGAGCCGATCGTCGTCGCAAGCTGGAAATTGCAGCGACCGACGCGCAGGAGAGCGAGTTGCGTTCTCAGCTTTCCGAATACGAGGGACTAAAGGTTGGTCGGGTACCACTAGCAGAGGCTGTTGCACAAACCCCATGTTCGTCATTCCCGCGAAGGTGGGAATCCAGTCTCCGTATCTGGTCAGCGGTAGGTTGCCGCCTTCGCAAGAAGGACTAGAACGGAGCAATCAGGGGTTTGTGCAACAGCCTCTGCTAGTCCCCCTCCCCAACCGAACGTCCAGAGCATTGCCAAAGTTCCCAAGTGGCGGCCAGCGCGATTCGTCCCGCCGATGTGACCCGCTGTCACGGCCTCTGGCGCAAGCACAGTTGACGCGCACCGGCAGCCAGCGCTGCGACCGACGTGCAGGAACTGAGGCCGATGGTTGAGGCGACGAATCGCAATCTGGCGGCGCTGGGTCAGGCGCCGATCGGGATCCTGCTGGCCGACGCCGGCTACTACTCCGACGCCAATGTCCGGGCGCTGGCCGCGGCCGGACCGGCTCCACGTAGGCGCATCGCGGCCGGGCTCTCTGTGCGCGAGCGGATGCGGCGCACGCTGACGACGCAGCGCAGCCGGCGGGTAGGGTCGGCGTCCGCGTCCCAACTTGGGGTGGACCGGCGCGATCCGAGCTTCCAGCTCGCTCCACGGCACAAGACCGTCAGACGTTCGGGGAAGCGCTCGCGGCGGGTCTGGCGCCGCTTGTGGGCAAACTCCAGGCTGCCAAATGTCGGCTCTTGCATCCGAGCGCTCACTTCAACGGTCGCTACCCAGATCGTATCCAACCCCCAACATGGAGCCTTGTTCAGAGCGTTCTTAGTGTTCCTCGCGGGCAATGTAGCTGTGCCCACTCTGCCGGCCGGCGCGAGGCTTGTGGTCACCGAATTGCCATAGGCGTCTATTGGGTGCGGCCTGCCTCTAGCGGCCGTCGCCAATGGATGCATCTGCCTATTGAACCAGTGTTCAAAGTTGTGTGGATATCTGTCGTCAACGCACGGCGATATGCCTGTCGCCATGGTCAATAGACATCAATCGCGTGTAGGCGTATGTATCACCGAGACGCGTGCTATCTGTGCTCCGAATCGTCGTTGAATGCGTGTGCGATTGTTCTCGATGTGACTATCCATTGCGCTCGGCAAGTACGCCCAATACCTACGTCACTGCTGCCATATGTACAGCAACAAACTCCTCGCAAGAATGGTGCATATGCCTCTTGCCTGCAGCGGGGGCTGATCTGTACTGTTCCAGTCATTCAGACGTTCAGACATCCAGACGTGTTCACTAGCATCCGGTCGCAATCAGCCCGGCCCAACGGGCGAGGAGTCGATCAGCCCATGCGATGTTTGCCTGCGCCGCTGACAGGCTCGGCCGATAGTCCGTGCGACCGTTCCCCACGCCGCCGGTCCCTGGGCGCGGCGTCCGGGCTGCTGCTCCTACTCGCCGGCCTGCTGCTGCTCGCCGTTGCCTGGCCCGTGGCGCCGGCTGCCGCAGCGACGGTTGAGGGCGACACCCCATTGCCCTGCGCCAACGGTCTGGCCGTGCCAGCGCCGGACCAGCATCCAGGCTTGCTCTCGGACTGCGAAACGCTGTTGGGCTTGCAAGACGAACTGCGCGGCCGCGCTGACCTGGACTGGAACGCGCAGCTGCCGATCGCGCAGTGGCGCGGGATCACGCTGGGCGGCAGCCCGCCGCGAGTGCTGCGGCTGCGGCTGCGTTACTTGAACCTGGACGGCACGATCCCGACCGCCCTCAGCGGTCTGACGAAGCTGCAGCAGCTGCAGCTCTCCGACAACCGGTTGCGCGGAACGATTCCCTCAGAGCTGGCGAGGCTGGACGAGTTGACCGTGCTCTTCCTGGCCAACAACCAGCTCAGCGGCGCGATCCCGCCGGCGCTTGGCGGCTTGACCAAGCTTGAGAGTCTTGACCTCAGCGGCAACCAACTGAGCGGCCCGATCCCATCCGGGCTGGCCGAGCGGTGGCAGCTGCGCCATCTGACCCTGGACCGCAACCGGCTCAGCGGAACGGTGCCGTACTGGCTCGACGACCTGAGTCTCGAAAGTCTCAACCTGGCCGGTAACGCAGGACTCACGGGCTGCATCCCGGACGGTCTGCGACAGGTGCGGGACAACGATCTGGCGCGCTCCGGCCTGAGCTGGTGCGCGCCCTTGCCGCGGCGCACGCTGACGACCTCAAGCGGAACCGGCGGCGTGATCCTGCCGCCGCCCGGCCAATTCCGCTACCGCCAGGGCGCCCGGCTGCGGCTGCAGACCATGTCCTGGTCCGGCAACCGAGTCGCCGAGTGGAGCGGCGCCTGCGACGGCGACGCGCCGAGCTGCGTCGTCACGATGGACACCGACCGGACGGTCGGCGTTACGTTCGAGCTCGCCACCTACTCGCTGACGGTCAGCGCCACCGATGGCGGCGCCGTCTCCCCCAGCGGTACGACCAGCTACCCGCAGCCAACGATGGTCACGCTCCAAGCCAGCTGGAACGACGCGACGCATACCTTTGCCGGCTGGAGCGGCGCCTGCGCCGGCGACCTCTCCACCTGCGAACTGCTCGTTGACGACGACCTCAGCGTCAGCGCCGCGTTCAGCGCGCTGCCCGCCGAGCGCTGCTCCTCCCCGACCGCCGCCGACTGCATCCGCGCCGTCTTCCGCGGCGCGCCCGGCGACTACCCGCAGGTCTCCGACATTCCCCCCTCGGAGCTGATCGCCCCTGGCGCGGACGGCCGCTACCGGGTCGAACGAGGACAGCAGGTCACGGTCGTGACGGCCGCGCGCCTGCCAACCGGCTACACGAGGTTCTATCTGCAACAAGACCCGCAGGAGCGCCCCCCGCCGGTCTCGTTCTCACAGCTCATCCCACCCGTCGGCACGACCTACACGTTCACCCCGACCGAGGACGCTTACGGCGCCACCCTGCTGGGCTTCGACCTGACTGCCGCCAAGCCACCCCTGCGTCCAGGGCTCAAACTGCAACTCGGCGACATCGTCGCCACGACCCGCTTCCAGGTCCAACCGCAATCGCTCACGCTCGAGCTGACCAGCTCCCGCCAACTCTGCACCGCCGGCACCCTGACCGAGCTGAGTTGGACCATCACCGGCGGCCAGCCGCCCTACCGGCTCAGCATCGACGGCCAACCGGTCGACCCACAGGCCGAATCCCACCGCGTCAACTGCGGGCCGATCCCGACCGATCCCTTCAGCGGAGATCCAGTCGCGGACCCGACCAAGGTGTTCAATGCCATAGTGACCGACTCTCAGTCAACTCAGCAAACTGCAGCAGGCGCCGCTGTCGTCGAACTGCTCGAAGCCCTGGCCGCGCCGAATCTCTTCGGCGCGCCCAATGTTACGAGCGCAGGCGTCGAGTTGGGTTGGCCGGATGACGATGGGCCCCGGACTTCAGCGCCCGAGGCCCAGGACGCATCCTGGTGCGCTATCGACCGCGCGGAGGGGACAGCTGGAGCTTCAAGCTGACACATGGAGACATCCCTATACCAATTCGGCTCAACGCAGGCCTCCACGAGGCGCAGCTTGCCTACCTCCGCCACCCGATCGAGGCGGAGACTCCCGGTGCCCTGAACTGGGGCGAGACCGAACTGATCGAGCGACTCTCGCCGCCTCAAAACCTTACGGCAACTGCAACCCACGACACGGTGACCGTCGCCTTCGACGACCAACGAGGATATTGGGGAGCGATGGTCTCCCTGGCACTACGGGATGGATCAGGCAACCTGCTGGGGCTGGTCCAACGGAGCTACTATCCGACATGGTCGGAAATAGAGAGCGGTGATCGTCATGAGCTTACGTTCGCTCACTTGCCGCCCGCCACAAGGCTCACTGTCCGGGTCAACCTCGGTGTCGCAGACCTGCCGGGCACTTCGGCGTCAACAACGGTCACAACCCAGCCGGCGCCGGCCAATTGGACGCCGCCGCCCAGCGGCCCGCAAAACCTAAGCGCCGTGGCGACCCACAACAGCATCACCGTGTCCTGGGACGCGCCGTATCAGGACGACGCGATCGGTTACTTCCTCCAGGTCTTCGAAGCCTCAAGCGGGCGTCACATTGCGTCGCGCTATGCCAGCGCCGATCAGCGGCAATGGGTCACATACGGCGGGCACTTTGAACGACTTAAGCCCAACACTCGATATCGAGTACTTGCCCAACATGAAGGCATTCCCACCACTCGCGCAGAAGTCTTTGTCACGACCCGGCCGCTGACGGCTGCTGGAGATACACACAGCGGCAGTCGCGGCTCGACGGAGATCCCGGGACTTGAGCCGTTTCCGTCAACAGCGGCGCGCGCCAGATCCGGTACGAGTCAAATTTGGACGGCCGCGCCCAGGACAACTGGACAAGGTTGTGTTGGGAGCGGACCCAAACCTTGGGGATGTAGGTAGAGAAGTCAAGACTGTCGTGGGTGATGACCGCCGCCTGGGGACTCAGCGCCCGCGTTGAGACAGAGTTCTGAGTGGCGGTTTCGAGTAGCTCCGGGGTATTTCTTTCTCCTCAACTCGTGATGGTTCCGGTGAGCTCGGCAGTGGCCGAGACGATCTCAAGCTCCGTCCAGGGGCCATTCCAGGCATTGTTTGACCCTTGTGGATCGTGGGCCCGCACTCGCACGCGGTAGGTCTGGCCACTATCGAGGCCGGTCAGCGTGTGAGGCGATCCGGTTACCTCAACGTAGCCGCTGGAGGCGGCGGAATCGGGGTACGGCTCCTCGTCAATGGCCCAATTGACGTGATAGGCGCTGGGTGTTTGGTCTGTGGGCAGGGACGGCGCGGTCCAGGACACATCGATATTCCCGGCCTCAGGACTTTCAAGCCCCATCGTGGCCAACTGACCCGGTGCGTAGTCTTCTGGAACCTGGGCGACCACCGCTTCGGGTATCACAGCAGGGACGAGCACAATTGTAGTCGTCGTCTCTTCTGGATCCGTGTCGGGGCTGGCGACAACTATCTGTACTTCCGTCCAGGGACCTGTCCAGGCGGGCCGCAGGTATAGTGAGCCCTCTGGATAGTTGGCCCTCACGCGGACCCGGTAGGTCTGGCCGCTCTCCAGGCCGGTCAGCGTGTAAGAGGCCCGGGCCACAACCGCGTTCCCGGCGGTCTCGCTGTTGCTGGGGAATGGCTCATCGCCTTTGACCCAACTGACGCGGTAGTCGTCAGGTGGAATACGACCGCGGTCGCCGGTGGGCGAGGACGCTGGGATCCATTCCACCAGGATATTGCCCGGCTCCGAGGTGGTGAGAGTCAAGGACGTTAGCTGGCCGGTTGCGTACTGGTCCAGTGTCGGCGAACTGACTGACGAGGCCGTTGCCAATGGCGGGTTGGACTCGCCATCGCCGGCAACGGTCACCTTCATGATCTGGCTCCAGGGTCCATTCCAGGCTGACGATTGCCCGATGGCCGGAATCTGCGCTTGTACTCGCACTTTGTACTCGACCCCGCCGGTCAGACCGGTCAGCCTCGTAGAAGTCGCGAATGGGTAATGAACCAGTGATTGCCGTCTTCCGCGCCCTCCCAGGGGAAGCTGTCCCCTGCTATTTCCGGGTCTACCGGGGCAAAGTTGACCCGAAACTTGTAAGCGATGTAGCTGATCGGCGTGGTCCATGCCAAGTCAATGGTGTGGTCCTCGGTACTGGTGACGGAGGTGGGGAAGATCTGCCCCGGGCTCCAATCGGGTCGGTTATGACCGTAATACGAGGGCTGCCGCCGTCCCTCCGGGGTATTGAGAATCGTTCCCGTGGCGTCGGCGCCCGCAAACGTCGCACCGACGGCGCTGGTGAGGAGGAGCCTTAAGGTTTCCCGGCCATCTTGCTTTTCGTCCTCGCTCACCCGTACTGACACGGTCTGTTCCGTCTGACCCGGATCAAAGGTGAGCCTGCCAGACGCGGCGTGGTAGTCGTAACCGGGAAGCGCGACCCCGTCCCCCGTGCCTCTCTCCGTCCGGTAGGTGACGCTAACCGCTTGGTCGCTCACGTGACTCAGGGACACCGCGAAGTCGAGCGTGGCCCCCGGGCCTTCCAGAACTAACGCATCAGCTACCGACACGCTGGGAGGACTCAGATTAGTTTCCTGTTGACTGCTCACCGCCAGGTCAACAATCGTACCCACGGCAAATTCGTCGATCAGGATCGCGCCGGAAGGGCTGGAGAGGTGGAACACTACGCTCTCCCGATCAAGGTCCCCCCCGTTCTCCAGCACTGGTACCGACACGGTCTTCTCCGTCTGACCAACGTCGAAGGTGAGTGAACCCGAAGTGGCGGTGTAATCGGCGCCGGCCGTTGCGGTCCCATCCTCCGCCTGGTAGTCGACGGTAACCGCCTGGTCGCCGGCCCGGTTCAGGGACACCACAAAGTCAAGGGTGGCTGCTAGGTCTTCTTGAACTACGGGTTCGGATAGCGACAAGGTAAGCGGGCCGTGGATCACATGCTGGTCACCGCCGAGAAGCATGATCCCCTGTGAGTCACACACCGCATGTTCGTCGGAACAGTTGGTCGTGCCGTTTATCGTTATGTTGATATCGCCGTAGCCATCCGGGGTGACCTTTGCAGCCCAAAACTGGTGGCTTCCCGATACTCGGCGCCAGACTCTGCCGACGCTGGCGCCCTGCACACTCAGCGCTTCATACTTGAAGGTCTTATAGCCCATGTCTTCCGGCTGGTGGCTGAAGTCCACGTGGAAATCAAATGTCGCAAGGCCGTCATGTACGAAAGACGGCTGCGGGAAGGTCGCCGTGATCACTTCCACATCGTTCACATCGTTCTCGTCGTTCGTGTTTTCGACTGATCTTTCGGTGTCGCCAGTGAGCCCAGCGGGCGTGGTGACGGAGAGGATGTCGGACTCGGCTCCATCGCCGTCGAGACTGAGGGCCAGAACGGCATAAACGTACTCGGTAGCCGCCGCGACAGTGGAGTCGGTGAATGTCGTGCCGATACCGGCAGTGTCGTCTGCAATGACAGACAGGGACGTGGCGTCGGCGCCGCGGAACACCCTGTAGCCGGTGACCGTACCGCTGTCAGGCGCCGTCCAGGTCAGAGTCACGCTGTCGTGGGTCACACTGGATGCGGTCAGCTCAGTCGGTGCGGACGGCGGTTGATTGTTGATCGTGACGGTGACCTCGTCGGTCCACGGTCCGCTCCAAAGCGGGCTCGTCGATTGCGGGGTCTCGAAATATCGCGCACGCACCTTCACTTTGTAAATCGCGCCCTCGACGAGACCCGACACCTCGTGCGACTCCGTCCTCGGATACGCATTCCCGGACCGATTACTCCACGTCCGGTATGAACTCCCCTCAAGCGCCCAGCTCACCCGATAGTCGGTCGGCTCCGGCGACGCCTGATTCCACTCCACGTCCAGCACGCCTGCCGTATCGCTGCTCGCCTCCAGGCCCGACACCGAACCTCTCGTCTCCGCCGCCGGCGCGCCCAGGCCAACCACAACCAGCGCCGCCGCCAACAAGATCCCGCCCAGCAACGCACCCAGAACTCGCTTGTCAATAACCAACATGACAACCTCCTTGGCAATAGTGGGAATCACCCATGACTGTGAACGCCCTTGTCAGCTAGTGGCACTATTCGCGCAGAGAGCATGTTGTGCATATTCCGGGCAGGTGATTGTCCTCCTCCATTCACTGTCGGGCGCACCCGTTGCGGCTCTGTAAACCGATACGATCGTGACCGGATCCCCGTCCGCGTCGTGGAAGGCGGAGTAGCGAAAATCGCCCGCCCGCTCCTCAATCCCGCTGACGAGCGTCGTCTCGGTAAGCGGCGCAGCCTCAAACTGTTCACTCGGCACAATCCGGCCCAGGCCGGATTCGTCGACTTTCAGGACCAGCGACGAGCTTGCAAGCCATCGACCCGTGCGTGCCGAGGCTGGATCGAAGGAGTTCACGCGCGGCTCGACGGGATCGGCGTATTCGCCCGAGTCGGACAGCGCCCCTAGTCCAAACTGAACTTGACCGTTGGCAAGGTGCTGCGCAGAGATGCGAACGTCCGCGCCAGCACTCACCTCCTGCGCACCGATGCGGAAGAATGGAGTGTTCCAACCGACGATCATGGCGGCAGCAGCGATGGCCATTGCAAGGAGGGCCACGCTGAGGATTCGCGTCATGCCCTACTCCTCATGGCGCCAAACAGAGGCATCAAACAGGGATGCCCTCCACGCTCAGCCAAGCCGGAATAGAAGCATTGCACTCCCCTCGGAGGAGCGGTAGGTCAATGAGAAGAGATCAACCGGTGCCTTTTCCCATGAGGCGCATAGCGTTTTTGACTAGTCCCAATGGCCCATCCGCTCTCATCACCCATAGGTAATTCATGTAGCTTCCGCAGTGGCAAGCGCCGATCAACGTGTCGGACTGAGAGCAGGAGTTCTGCCAGCCATGTCAGTCCGCATCAACAGGCGTGACGCCGGACTCGGAGCCTGGGCTTGCTGAACGCTGGTACCGGGCTCGTCAAAAAGTGGATCACGCCGGGCAGCCTGACCCTGCCGGACGTCGTCATCTATGCCACGTGGATCTCCGTCTGGGGCCGCTGGTTGATCTTGCTGCTGGGCGTGTTCCTGATCGCGTACCGGCCTGGCTTCTGGTATTCCAAGGACTTGGAGTACCTGGCTCTGCCGGTACTGCTGCTGGCAGTCAATTGCCTGGTCCACTATCGGCTCCTGGCGAAACGGCCGGTCACACAGCGGTGGCTGCTCTTCCTCAGCCTCATGGACGTTGCCCTGATCACTGCCGGCCTCATCATTGGCGCGGGATTCCCGAGCTTCATCTTTCTCGCCTACTACCCGGCACTCGCCATGTTCGCCGTGATCTTTTCTTCCCTCTGGCTCAGTCTCGGTTGGACAACGATGGTCGTGTTGGCCACACCCTGGTGTGCCTGACGGTGGGCTACGGCCTCGACCTCGACCTGGGCCAAGCAAAGGTGCTGGTGGGCAGGTTGGCGGTGATGTACATCATTGTCCTGGGCATCGGTCTGATCACTCAGTTCGAACGTCTCCGCTGGCAGACCGCAGTGTCCAGCGAGCGACGCCTCCGGCGGGAACGAATCGAGCTGTCCCAACAGATCCACGACACGACCGCTCAGACCGCTTACATGATCGATCTGGGTATGCACCGGGCCAGAAAACTGGCCAGCGAGTCGAACGAAGATCTGCTGGCCGTGCTCGACGCGACTTCTGCGCTGTCGAGGTCGGCAATGTGGGAGATGCGAGGCCCGATTGACGCAGGCCACATTCTCGAGGGCAGAGAACTGGTGCGTGTCCTGTGCTCACACTGCGCGACGTTCGAGCGAATTACTGCCGTCCCCGCTGAGATCCAGCAGTCGGGTACCGAGCCTCCACTGGCCAGTGAGATACGAACCGGTCTCTTCTCGATCGCGCACAACGCCCTGACCAACGCGTTCCTGCACGCCAAGCCCGCTAGAGTCGAAGTCAGCTTGAACTTCGAGCCCGAGCGGATCAAGCTGTCCGTCTCGGATGACGGAGTGAATCTACCCGACGATTACGCCGACCGGGGCCGAGGCATCAGCGGAATGAGGGCGGACGCCGAGCAGATCGGAGGAACCCTGAGCGTGGAGAGCGCCAATGGGCAGGGCGCAACGACCATTACCTGCGTGGTTCCCTATCAGGGCGTTGACGGGGGAGCTTGAGATGTCGTCAGCTGGCCGGATCAGGGTGATGGTGGTGGATGACCATCCGATTATGAGGAACGGCCTGCGCGATGTGTTGGAGGAATCAGGGCGCTTCGTCGTGGTCGGGCAGGCTGGCGATGGTGAGGAAGCCTTGAGGATCGTCGAAGAGCTGCAGCCGCAGGTCATCGTCATGGACGTGATCATGCCACGCCTGGACGGCATTGATGCCTGCCGCGAGATCATGGAGCTGCTGCCCGCCACACGGGTCCTGATGCTGACGGCTGCGCCGGAAGAGGATGCCGTGATCGATGCGGTCGCCGCCGGCGCGACGGGCTTCCTACAGAAGTACTCAAGACCCGAGGAGTTGGTGTAGGCCGTTCTGGATGTGGCCGAAGGCCGGCTCCGAGTTCCTGACGAGGCAGTCAGAAAGGTCTTCGCCTTGCTCCGCGGCCAGCGTCAGCTCGTCTCCTCTCAGCCTGCAGACAAGTTGACCGCGCTGAAACGAGAGACGCTGACGCTCTACGCCAGAGGGAATCCCTACGCCGAGATCGCCGGGGCGAGGGGCAAGAGCGTCGTGACCGTGCGCAATACCCTCTACCGCATCCAGGACAAGCTGGGGATCGAGACGAAACAGGAACTCGTCATCTGGGCGGTCCGCAACGGCCTCGTGGACGATGTCATCGTCGGTATTGACTGTTAGCCAGCGCCAAGCGCGACTTCCGTTCCGTCCCTGCGCAGAACCTGTCTCTCCGCTGTGAAGCTGACAACGTGATGATCGGCGCCGACGGCAGGGTGGCGGAGCGCGGGCGCATAGCGCAAGGTTCACAGGTGCGACGAGCACGACGCTCGCGGCGATCGTCAAGTCGTTGCACGCCCTTGTCCCTGCGGATGCGGTCGCAACCAACTGCGCCACGGTTACGTGCCGCGAGGTTGATTCCGGCGACGACGTAACGAGTGCGGTCGACCTGGACGTCACGTTGTGCGCGATGCTGCGGCACGGCGGCGTAGCGACGATTACCTCCGGCGAGCGCTCGCGTCCATTCATATTGGCCGCAGATCGGGAATGGTTGGTCGTGGACGCCGCGCTTCATGCCGCAGGAACGGGCAGGGCGGCGACGTTCGTCGAAGTGCGCAGCGGCGGCTAGAGCAGCTTCTCGCCCAGCGACGGAACGGAAGTCGCGCGGCACGTGCCAGACGCCAACACCGAGCTGGGCGCCCAGCTCGACGCCGTGCGCACGGCTGCTCCGGCTCGCGCCGACGGAGGGAGCGAAACGGTAGACACGGAGTCGTAACGTCGAACAGATACCTTCGCCAAACGCATCGGTCGTCTCCGCAGATATCGCCTTGCGCACGCCAGCGCCAGTGAGCAGCACACGAGGTGACGAAACGACCTGAGTGAAGAGAGATCCGTCTCTGATCTCTTGTCCGTGCGGGCAAGAAAAAAGCGCTCCACATATATGCGGCTGCAGGGAGGGTCATCGCCAGACGAGATGATGACTCGCTATCCGCATATCAGGTGTTGGCGACCAACCTTGCGTTCTGCTCCTGTTCCAGCTCCCAGTCGAACTGTGAGCGCGAGGCCGACGGGGCCTTGCGTCCGAGCCGCTTCGTTAGCCCAGGTGCTCGAGCTATGAACTCGGCCCAGGTGAACAGTGACTGCTGTGGTTCCGGCGTCCCGTGGTGGCCCCGGCAGGGAACCAGTTCGACTACCGACGCGACGCGTCGGTCGGTGGGCGATGCTACAGCCAGCCGCTCGGGTTCTAGTTGCGCTCGCTGTTGATCGTGGTCAACAAGCAACGCCTCACCGTCCGTCGCGACCCGTTGGGCCTGCGCGAACACCGACTCGACCAAGTCTGGGTCCTCTGCGACGGAGACGAGCTTGTGGGACAGCGCCAGCATCAGGTCGTCGCCGTAGGCGGCGAGCCTGCCCTCTAGCAGTTCATCCGCAACCGCCAGAGCGCTGGGCAGCTACTGGGCGAGCAGCTTGAGTGCGTCCGTCTGGCTGATCCGTCAACAGGGACGCGAGGGCTGCCCTCCAACAGAATCCACAATATAGTTCGCAGTTCAGTACGTACTGGTCGAGAAAAGTGGGCCTAACGAGACCGTACTGCGAACTTGTTCCTGGGAGATCGCGCTGTAGGCGCCAACTCAGAATCTCAGGAGCTCACCAAACTTCGCTGGGTTCGAGTCTCAAACGGTGGGCTCTTGCCCGAAGCCCAGAAAGCATGATTGACAATGCCAATAGGTGGTCTCAACTTGGTGCAGGATGCATCGCTGGATTGTGGTGGTGGCCATGCTTAATCGCTTCGCGACTCTGGAAACTGCTGGCAATAGCGCAGTGAGCCGTCAATCCGGTCATCGGCATTCTCTCGAGGGCTGTAGCGAAAGGCTCCTGTGAACTGAAGTGAACCAGCCCAATCCCATCCACTTGGCCCACTGATCACCTCCTTTTCGCCAACAACCGCCCAAACCAACGCCAGCCCTTCCTGCTCAAGGAAACTTCGCATCAGATCCTCCCGAACCAAGAGCGACGCGACGCTCCCAGTGGGATCAGAGGCAAAGGCGCCAAGTCGGCCATCACTTTCGAAGAAATCGGTACCGCTCCCGAGCCAACGGAGCTCTATGCCGTCGACCAGCAACCGCTGCGGCACGAGGAACGTATGTGACTCCTGCAAGGAACAGTCGTACACTCCGGCCTCGCTGAGATACTCCGAGCCAGTGAGATAGACCGAAGTCGGACAGTCACGGGTCTTGTGTGGGACTTGAACGGATGTTTCAGCAACCACGCCGAACCTATCCAGAAACGCTGGCGCCCATCCGTGTTCGCCGAGAAAGATCTCGGTCTCATAGCCAGGCTCGGGCATCCACCGGCCCATGAAGTCGACTTCCTGCGCCCAGCCAAAGAAATCGTCCGCCCGCTCTTCGTTCAGCAGATAGGCATTGGCATGAACCCAGACCTCACGCCGATTGTGAGCGTCATCGTCGTTACTAGCCGGGTGGGCTCTTGCCAAGAGCGCAGAGCACGCAGGTTGAACCACCTTGATCCGTCCTGAGGATTTGTGACCTTAACGAGTTGCATCAGGTCTCGATCGTCAAGTTCGTGGTCGAGCCACTCACGTGCACCTATGTCGGGTCTCCAATCGTCGAATTCATAGCCTCTCCAGCATTCCGACCCCTCTCCCTCGCCGGTTCCACTGCGAGTCCGAAGATGCGTTGACGTAGTCGGGTCGATATCCCGTCGATGGATTTGCCAAGGCCCGTTGAAGCGGTAGCAGCTGGGATCGTCGGAGTACCCACTGTCAAATTGATAGTGATCGGCGAGGTGGGCAAGCATCTCGTGATACGCGATCCACTGGTATTTCTTGCCGATGCGCTCCGGCTTATGGGACTCTCGGAAGCGACGCTCGTTGACCCGCAAGTCGAATTGCGCGAAACGCTCAACCGTCCAGCCCAACTCAAAGACGCGCCCCAGACAAATCTTTGAATGACCTTGGGATCCAAGTGCTGATTCTCCGCTCGAGCACGCTCGATTGAGAGATACTTTTCCCGTTGTGTGGCACTGAGAGTGGCAAGAAAGATTGTCCGCGACCGCTCAATGCTCTCCTGCGAGGAATCTCGATCTTTGTCGTCCGTTGACTCTTCGGGTGCAAGCTCAGCAACCTGATCGGAGTCGGACGACTCTCCTGTTGCTTTGAGGAATCGGAGCTTGACGCGCTCAGGCAACTCCACATAGAGAGACTCAAGAAGGTGCTGTCGCTCCTCAATCCGATACTTGCTTAAGGCCTTCAACGACGAGGCCGACAGCTCATCTTCGAGTTCTGCCATCAAGTCGTCAGGATCAATCCATGGCTCTTCGCTCAGTTTGTTGGTGCGCCAAGGGCCCCTTGTGCGATTGGCGCCGATGATGTACTTGGCAAAGTCCCCATCCATGACCGAAAAATGGATGGCGTTCTCCGCTCGCCGGGGGTCAAAGCGGTCGCCGGCCGAGAGATCGGGCCTCGGCACAAGGCGGGTCAACTCATCAGAGCTGGGGACATCTGGCCAATCGCTGCTGTACGGGGGACGAATCAGAGATTCATCGATGTCGAGGTCCGCTCCGAGATGAAGCGCTCGCTCAACCACCCCGCGAGCGTAATCCCGCAGCAATATGTGGGGTGGTGGTTTGGCATCAGCAAAGACGAAGCGATAGACGGAATTGGCGAGACTTGTGATCTCCTCTGGAGCGTGGCAGCGCGTAGCCACTCCGTAGGCGACGGCATAGATTCGTTCGACTACGTAGGGGTCGTCAACTCTGTGGAAGCGCTCAGCTAGTTGGCGGAATCCATCAAGCCTGCCGGCGAAAAGCGTGACGAGTCCCTTAGTTGCGCGATCACGCACAAACCTATTGGAACTCGTAAGGGCCCATGCAAGTGCGATTCCGCATAGAAAGACAGCGTCACCATCAAGGCGACGGGCGTCATCCAGTGAAAGTGAAGTAGACCAGTCCAAGATTCGGTCTAACGAGCTCTCTTCGCCGTATGCGTCGTGCAGGTAAGTCGACCACTGAGCATCACGAACTGGCATCTCAACTTGCCGAAGATATGAGTCC
Organism: Dehalococcoidia bacterium; assembly: GCA_963666795.2. GTDB lineage: Bacteria > Chloroflexota > Dehalococcoidia > Bin125 > Bin125 > Bin125. The sequence goes on from CAXXUV010000006.1 coordinate 132,695, forward strand.
AAGTAATCGGCATTGAACACATGGTCGGGAATCGTGGCGACTGTCAAGAGGGTGTCGAAGAAATACCGTGCAGAGAGTCCTTCTGGCCTTTCGATCAGCGTCTTGAGAACGGAATGAGTCTCATCCGAAAATGCACCGGTTTCCCGCCAAACAAGACTCTCGAGAAACACCTGAACTGAGCCTGAGTAGTCCAGCGCCTCCGGTATCAGGCCGAAAAGCTCCCGTCCGCATTTCTCTGGAAACTGAACGCACAGCGCTTCAACCGGTCCCCGCCACCAATCTCCAGACCGAAGAAACGCAAGGCCTCCAGAGACGGAGAACGCGGCCGGCGGATCTTCGCTATCGAAGTAAGCGTCTATGAGATAGTCCGCAATGACGTGATCCGAGAATCGCTCATAGGTGATCAGCACCTGTTCTTCCCGTTCGTGCGATGAGGAGCGATGCGCCTCCTGCAGGAGCACACCTTCAGTGAGCATCGCCTGAAACAGCGATTTACTGTGCGGCCGGCCTGGCAAGAGTTCATTTGCGATATCGCGCGCTTCACGACGGCTCAGAGCATGCTGCTTCTTTTCGTACATCTCCTTGGCCAGACGCTCCAGAGCCTTCCGAATCAGGTTGTCCGCAGGATCGTGGTCAATCCGCCGTGCCACGCGACGATTCATCGCGTCGAGATACAGGTCGAAGATGGCGGTGATTCCGTGAAAACCCTGCGGCACTCGCGTTTGGCCTGTGTCACGAAGACCCTCGCAGATCGTCTTGAGCAACAAGGGCCTCCTGAACTCAGGTAAGAGCACCGGACCTGATGGAAGCTCGAGTCCGTAGTGGTCGAAGTAGGTCTTGATCGCTTCATACTCGTCTCTGAAGAATCCGCGATGCTCCAAGCACACAGCGCCTTCGAGTATTGGCTTTGGAATCAAACTATCCAGATAGGTCGAGCGAACTGAAATCAGGACATTGATCCAGGGCGAACGCCTTGCGCGAGAAAGAAATGCTGCAAGATGATCAGGCCAAATCTCGGGTCCGCGTCCCTCGCTCACCGCATCGAGCATGATCACTGCTCGGCAGTCCGCAGTTTGCGCTGCGGCCTCCAGGGCGCCAATGAACTCCTCTGAGGTCATCGTCGGCAGGGACACCTGCTCCAGCAATTGCGGCCACGGGTTGCCAGTGAGCCCAAACTGCTGCCCCATGAGGAGCATGGTTGGCATGCCAGCGTCCAGCCGGTCCTTAGCGACATCGCAGAGGAGATGCGTCTTCCCGACGCCGGCTTTCCCTGTCAGGATCAACACGTTCCGGCTGAGCAGCGGCGCAGCTTCGAGCAGTACCGTACGCGCCGCCCAAAGCTGACCCGAGACCAGGCTGAGCCGCGATTGCCATTCCTGGATTCGGTAGTTGCTGTATCTGTGGCGGACGGAGGGATCCGGCGTTTGCAGGGAGTCGCCTTGTGCCTGCTCCAGAGAAGCTAGCTGTTCAATCGATCGATCCAGCAATGAATCGGCTTGATCCAGGAGCGTAATGATCCCTGAAGTGTTCGGACTGCTGTCTGGTGCGAAGTCCAGCCCGCGGATGGCATCGACGATCTCAGTGCCGGTACGCCGCAGCTCGGAGATCCCAAACTCTTCGTCAATGTGGTACGAGTCTTGTAAGGAAGACTCCAGGAGCTGGAATTCCTTTCGAATCTCCTCAGAGAGAGACAGAATTCTGTTGATCGCCTTCTCGGATCGCCCAAATGTCTCCAATCACCGAGCTACTTCCAGGTCTACGTGGACCTGAGGCGTATAGCGCTCACCCGCGGTGGGGCAATGGCCTCCTCTAGTCGCTGAGTGAACCAATCGCGTCCAAATGTCCGCCCGTCCCCAAACCAGAACTTCAACCGCCCTGCGTTCTCCTCCACCGAAAGACGTTCGATGAGTTCGAAGGATCCCCACCAAACAAATTCCACATCCATTCCACGGGCCTCAGCCCAGCCCTGCCACTTCTGGACGCGAGCGATCCAGTGCTCCAACTCACTCATTTGTCCCTTGATGCGAGCATCGGAGCGATCATGAGGAACACAGACGAAGTAGCGCTCCAGGCAAGGGTGCTTGTCGAGGGCAGTTCGGACGGAATCGTCCGTCTGTTTCCATTGAGCAGGGGTCATCGCTGAGCTAAAGAACTTCGCCTGCCAACCCCATTCCTTCCCGTTCGGAAACACATAGAAGCACTCCACGCCGGCATCCGGGCTGCCCTTCCGCATGAACTCTGCGTCGTCCGGCGTCTCCAACCTGGCTAGGGCCTGTTCACTCTATTTCGTCATGAAGTGTATGCAGGCGAGGAGGATTTGGTTGAGGTAGACGTGGGCGAGTTTGTGATACCGGCAGGCGATGCCGCGCAGTCGCTTGATGCGTCCGAAGTAGCGTTCGATCGCGTTGCGGGCGCGGTAGGCGACGCGGTTCAGCGGCCAGGGCTTGAGGCGATTCGCCTTCGGCGGCGTGACCAACTCCCAGCCGAGCGCCGCAGCCAACGCGCGCAGCTCATCGCCCTCGTCGGCGCGGTCGGCGAGCAGTTGCGGCTGACCAGATATGAGGCCGAGCCGTTCCAGCAGCCAGCGTCCCCAGGGCGCATCGCCCCAGTGACCCGGCGTCAGGGTCAGGATCAGCGGCAGCCGGTCTTCCAGCACGAGTGCGTGCAGCTTGGTCGTCAGCCCCCCCGCGAGCGACCGATCGCAGGGCGCCCCTGTTCCTCGGCGCCCCCATCCCGTCCTGATGCACCTTCACGATCGTGCTGTCGAGCGAGACGCGCAGCGGCCGGTCCGGCTTGCGTTGCTCGATCTGCGCCTCCAGTTCAGCGCGTTGCAGCTCGGCGAAGACGCGCTCCAGCACGCCCTTGTCGATCCAGCGCCGTCCGCGCATGTAGACCGTGTGCCAGGGTCCGAAGCGCTCGGGCCAGGCGCGCCAGCTACAGCCTTCCTTCGTGATGAACAGCCAGCCCTCAAGCACCTGTCGCGAGGGCAGCTTGCAGTTGCCGCGGGGAGTCGGCATGAGCGGCGCGATCCGCGCCCATTGTGCGTCGGTCAGTTGCATGATCCCATTGACCCGGCCGCCAGACCGTCCCGCCACTCTGCCACAGGTCTCGATTAGAGTGAACAGGCCCTAGCAAGGCCGCACCAGCTTCTTCGCCCGATCAAACTGACCCATCCAGCAGCCCCTAATCCAGTTGGCGCCCCAAGCGCAGGAAATACGAATTCAATATTGCTGGCAGGTCTGTCGCTGCTTTTCTAGGAACCGAACCCGCACCTACTGCGTTCCTGATGACCGCCGATGGCGAACCACTTGCCGTTTGGGGACCACTCGGCAATGTGACTGGCAGCGGAGTAGGCCGGGTACCCGGCGGTTCTCAGGGATGCCACAAATTCGCCGTCGCTACTGTTGATCACCCGTTGCCAAACCGCTCTGAGACGTACGGCGGTACCATCGGTCCAGTAAGGCGTTTCCGCGTTGTCGCCAGGTGCATCGCCAGTGTGAGTCCAATAGAACGCCACCTGGAACATCGCGCCGGCAGGGTGCCATGTCCCGGTCGGCAGGCATGCCCAACGTCCGTATGACTGAGGATCCAACGAAGCCGCGACACCTGTTGCGACATCGATCAATAACGATCCCAAAGTCCAGTCGTAACCCAGTCGCGGAACCACGGCGACCGCTTGGCCGCGAAGCCAGTAGACGTCCCAGCTCACTGCCCACGAGTTCTCAATGCCCCAAACGAGCGGGTCAAGTGCTTTGAGGTCATATCTGACTCGCCTGAGCAGGTCAGCGCTGGACTCATAGATCCAGAGCTCCCGAAGTTGGAGATCAACAATCAGCGCATACTCGCGTGAGTCCGACCAGCGGACTTGCAGGTGCTCTTCCAGCTCATCGCCATGCTTTGCCGCACGAAGCACTTCGTACTGCTGCGAGATCTCTTCAGTGTCGGCTGTCGGTTCCAACCGCCGGAAGATGCCGTTCGCGTCAAACACCGAGTAACCACTCTGACCTCCTTCGGTTTCCCCATAGCAGGACGCCCACGCCACGATTGTCTCGCCAGGTTCGATCTCGGGTAAGGCGTCGGAGAGTCCAAACAGCGGAAAGGCCGCGCACGTCTGACCCTCCGACAGCTTGTCACCGTAGAGTTCGAGCACCTTCGCGGTTCCGGACGGATACAGCCAAATGCCTGCCAATGCCAACGCGTTATTTCTGAGGCTCAGTGACACCAACAGGGCCCGGCCGTCTTCCGACCATTGCAAGTGATTTGGTACCCAATCAAACGTTCTCTCCGCGCGCTCCGCTCCGGAGTCGGCCGAAAGGAGTTGGCGCAGCGACCAGCGGGGCGAGCCGTCGAGCGGCAGGATCAGCACATCGGTAACGGAAGCACACGGGGACTCACGCTCGGCGCATTCGATGATCGCCAGGTAGCTCCCGTCAGGAGACATGCTGGCTGCGCCCCACGGACGCGGAATCAACTCCAACAAGTCCGTTTCCGGGCGCCATTGCCAGATGTGGGTCTCATTGTGAGCCAGAAGCCAACCCCACTGCAACCACATCCACTCATTGGCCCTGGGCAATATTCTCCCTTGGCCGACACCAAAGTCGTCGCCGGGGAAGATGACCGTCTCGTCTCCGATCAAGATCGGCAGATGCTGCGGTGCGAAATCGGCTTCGATCAATGTGACCTCGTCGAGTCGTGCGCTGAGGATCTCGGCAAGCGCTTCGTCCAGCTTCAGCAGCCTGACCTCTGCCCCGTCGGCCGATTGCCCCATCACGCCATATCGTTCGCCGTGCCACTCCGCGACCAGAGGCGACGGCCGTTGGTACAGGACTTGCGAACGCTCACCCTCGCCGAGGTCCAGCGCAGTCCTACGGATCCACCCCTGTTGATCGTCGCCGTAACTGATTCGGAACATGCCGCCTGCCTGGTGCAGCACCATCACGTCCTCACCCACCGGCAGCCGGTCAATCGCGGGCCAGGGCAGACCAGGCCGAGCTCGCACATTGACGTCCTTGACGACCACGGCCGGTACATCGGTCAGTTCGCGAAGCTCTTCTTCCGTTTCCGAATCCCCTTCCTCTGCTTCGGCTTCAACCGAAGCGGCGCTCGCCTGCTCGGCTTGACGCTCGGGTGCTCGGGCAGGCTTCCTTCCCTCCGAGGCGTCGTCAGATGTCGTGTCTCGTTTGGCCTCGTCGGTAGCTGGTTCGGTCTCTGATTCCTCTGTGCGCCCTGCGTTCCGCGGACGCGTCTGTTGCTGGGCAGAAGACTGCGTCTCACCCTCTAGTCGTGCGTGCTGTGTGGATGGTTCAGCAGCTTGTTCTCGTTGCATTGGATGCTCGGAAACGGATGAAGGTTCGTCGCCGCCGCACGCGGCCAGGACCAATACCAGCAGCAATGCACATGCGAAGAGTCGAGCTCTCATACCAGTTAGAACGTACCGTACTGCGAGGAAGTTCCCAGCGTCACGCGGTGAAGGCTTGCAACAGAATCCGATCTCCGCACAGCGTGAGACCGTCGTGCCCGATCTCGTCGGGGGCAGTATCGCCCAGTCTGCTCCAAGCGGAAGACGACGTCTTCACGAGGCAAAGACCGCCAACAGATAAACAGTTCAGTACGTGTAGATCGGAAAAAGTGGGCCTACCGAGACCGAACTGCGAACGTTCTGCTGGAAGGTCGAAATCTAAGGTCCGGCAACGGCTTGCCGACTCACGGCGCCGGCATCAGCGACATTGGAGACAGTGTCCGCACAGACCCGCAGGGAGCGGTTCGAGCGAGCACTGTGGCTTGCTCCGGCTCAGAATGCCTTGATGCTCGTGCGGGCATCGGGCATCGGGCGACTGTCAGTGAACCAACGACCCAGGCACTGCCTCGTGTTCCGCGTGGGCGCCAGTTCATCGCGTCTATTGGGCGATGCCGTCCTCGCCTTCAGTCTTGCAGTTCGCCAGACCGCTTCCAGGGCGGCCGGCAACAACGCTCTTCGCTGGAGACATCTGCAAAACTCCCAGATCCCCTCTCCCCCCCTTGCGGGGGGAGATGTCACGGAGTGACAGAGGGGGGCGGTCCTCCGCTAGCAACCAGATAGGCCGCGAGGTGGGGAGACCCCCCTCTGGCCCCGCATCAAGTGCGGGGCAGGCTTTCGGCATCTCCCCCGCAAGGGGGGAGAAGGGGAGTTTTTCGAAGGTCTCCTGCTGGCCGAACTCGGCGCCGTTGTCGAAGCCGACCGTGCGCCGCCTTGGCCCGCGCCAGATAGTGGCGCCAGCCGCCGCGGCGGCTCGGCTCGGGACGCCCACGATCGGGCCATCGCGCGCTCACTGGTTGCATCGATTCCGCGCCTGGCCTAGGCTGGGCTATCGAACCTGCGGGGGTATGGATGCCGTCTCAGTATCCGATCGATCCAAGCCGTACCGATCTCGCCCGGGAGTTCATGGCCAACCCCATGGGCCCCCACAGCGCCGCGCTCCAGCGCATCGTCACGCGCATGCGCGACACCGAAGCGGCCGGCCGCTATGTCCTCGTTACGCGCGTTCCATACAAAGAGTGGGGCCTCGCGCAGCTCTCCGGCCGGCGCGGCGTTGATCTCAGCCTCCTCGAAGACCAGGTCTTCACTGCCATCGAAGACGGAGAGCGCGCGGTGTTCAAACTGCGCTGGGAACTGATCACCGGCGTCCCACTCGGACTCGACTGATTCAGCCCCGAGGGAGCGATCCATGCTCGAAAAGAAGATTGCGGGCTACAGCGACGAGATCAGCGTCGCTCCCGGCGAACGCATCCGCTTCATGGTGAGCTGCGAGCCGGGCATTGACCGCTACCAGGCCGACATCGTCCGCCTGATCTCCGGCGATCGCCAGCCCGACGGACCCGGCTACCGCGATGAACTCCTGCCATCGCCCGTCAGCGGCGAGTACCCCGGTCGCACGCAAGAGACCCATTGCGGGTCCTACGCCGTCGTCCCCCACGGCCCCGCCTTTGGCGGCCTCAGCGATCTCTCCCTCCAGGCCACCATCTTTCCCACCCTCCCCAGCCTCCGTCGCGCGTGCCTGATCTCCAAGATTGACGTCGCCGCCGGTCGCGGCTTCGCCCTCTGGACCGATCCCGCAGACGGCCTTGTCCTGGAACTCGGAGACGGCGCCGGGGGCCTGCGGGCATTCGCCCTCGGGCAACCCTTCGTCGCCCGCGAGTGGTACTTGGTCAGCGCCACGTACCACGCCGCCAGCGGTGAAGTGCGCCTGCGGCAACAGCTGCTGGACTCCTACGCCCGTGACACGTCGAGCGGCGAGGCCAGACACACGAGCGAGGAGACGGCTGTCGTCGGCTGCGACGCGCCACTCCTGATCGCGGCCGCCAGCCGTGAAGACGCCCGTGGGAAACCCATCGGGGAGATGATCTTCAACGGTCGCATCGAGCGCCCGGTCGTCGCCTCCCGCGCCCTGGAGGACAGCGAAATCGAAGCCCTCCGCAGCGACGCGGTTACACCTGCCCTACGCGCCGACGTCTGCGCCGCCTGGGACTTCGCCCGCTCGATCGAGACGGACGAGATCATCGACATCTCGCCCAACCGCGCCCACGGCCAGCTGATCAACCTCCCGATTCGCGCCGTGCGCGGCTCCACCTGGACTGGCGACGAGCTTGATTTTGGCCATGCGCCGGATCAGTACGCCGCCATCCACTTCCTCGATGACTCGCTGTACGACTGCGAATGGGAGGCCGACTTCGAACTGGAAATCCCCGCCGGCACGCCGAGCGGCCTCTACGCCGCCCGGATCACGGCCGGGGACCAGGAAGACCACATCAGCTTCGTCGTGCGCCCGCCCCGTGATCGCGCCACCGCGTCGCTCGCCCTGCTCATCCCCACGGCCAGCTACATGGCCTACGGCAACGCCCGCGGCGGGATCGAGACCGGGAACGAGCTGCTCTCGAACAGCCTCCACGTGGTGTCGCCGGAGGAACGCTATCTCAACCGCCACCCCGAGTACGGCAACTCCATGTACGACGTCCACAACGACGGGACGGGCGTCTGTTACTCCTCTCGTCTCCGCCCGCTGATCAACATCCGCCCGACCCACCCCTGGCTCTGGCAGCTGAGCGCCGACATGCACCTCGTCGAGTGGCTCGAATCGCAGGACATCCCCTTCGACGTCATCACCGACGAAGACATGCACCAGGACGGCGTCTCACTGCTCGAGCGCTACGCCTGCCTCATGACCGGCAGCCACCCCGAGTATTACTCCACCCCCATGTGGGACGCCGTTCACGCCTTCACCCAGCGCGGCGGCCGGCTGATGTACATGGGCGGCAACGGCTTCTACTGGCGCGTCGCCTACCGTGACGACAAGCCTGGTGTCATGGAGATGCGCCGGACCGAAGACGGATCGCGCTCCTGGGCCAGCGAGCCGGGGGAGTACTACATGGCCTTCAGCGGTGAGTACGGTGGGCTCTGGTGGCGCGCGGGGCGCACGCCGCAGTCGCTCGTCGGCAATGGCTTCATCGCCCAGGGCTTCGACCACTCCTCCTACTTCCGCCGCGCCCCCGGCAGCCACGACCGCCGCGTCGCCTTCATCTTCGAAGGAGTCGACGGCGAGATCATCGGCGACTTCGGTCTGATCGGCGGCGGCGCCGCCGGCCTCGAACTGGACTGGGCCAGCCGCGCCTATGGGACGCCGCCCCACGCCCTCACCGTCGCGACGTCCGAGCAGCACACCGACGCCTACATCCGTGTCAACGAGGACATCGGTCACATGCTGCCCGCCATCGGGGGACAAGACGACCCCAAGGTGCACGCCGACGTGGTCTTTTTTGAGACGCCGCGCGGAGGCGCCGTGTTCTCCACCGGCTCCATCGCCTGGAGCGCCGCCCTATTCCACAACAATCACGACAACAACGTCTCGCGCATCACGCGGAACGTGCTCGACCGCTTCTTGGACGCAACCGGGTTCGAATAGGAGCCCCGCCTCGGCAATGCGCGCGCCGCAATCGTTCCCCGCTTGACGCCCCCGCGGCTCGCGCCGAAGACGCCTCGCGGCCCATGCGTGTCCGCTCGGAAGCCTCACGATGAGCTGTGGACTCAATGGATCAACGGACCACCTTGGTGAACGAGTGAAGAACGGCTCGTGACACCAGGGAGGATGCGAGATGATCAGCAGCAGGCTGCGCCCCGAGGAACAGGCCGAGGTGTGGCGCCGATATCGGACGGGTGAATCCATGTGGTCGATCAGCCGGACGCTGGGTCGATCGCTCAAGGCGGTACGGCGCCACATCTCGGCAAGGGGTGGGCGGGCGCAACCGTGGCCGGCGCCGCTATTGTGCCAGTCGGGCCGAAGCGGGGGCGCGCCGGCGGGCGCGGCGGCCGGAGACCCCGAAGCTGACCCACTGTCGCGGGCTCCGCCGGCTCGTCAAGGACAAGCTGGCTCTCCGCTGGTCGCCGCAGCAGATTGCGCGCTGGTTGCCCGGCGCCCATCCGGAGGAACCGGAGTGGCGCTTGTCTCACGAGACGATCTACCTCTCGCTCTTCGTGCAGCCGCGGGGCACGCTACGCAAGCAGCTCGCCCGGTATCTGCGGACCCGGCGCAAGGTGGGCCGGCCGAGGGCGCCGGCCGCGCCGGGCCCAGGCCATCTCCGCGATCCGGTGGACATCAGCGCGCGCCCGGCCGAGGTGGCCGATCGGGAGGCGCCGGTCCACTGGGAAGGCGACCTCCTGCTCGGGCGCCGCAACAGCGGCATCGCCACGCTCGTCGAGCGCACGACCCGCTTCGCAGTTGGTGTCGACCCTCGACTTGTTGAGCGACTGGGCTGAGCTGGCGCAAGTTCCGGCTACCGAGTTGAAGCAAGGTGATGGAGGCGATGAGGTCCGGTGCGAGCTATGTGCCTGGGCACAGAAATCCTCGCTTCAATTGGTGGCAAGAAATCATGCAGCAAGAAGGCTGAACTGGTCCAAAGACGCAGCTCCTGGGTCGAGTCCCTCTTGGGAAACCGCGAAACGATCAGGTCGATTCTGGCCAACTCTGCCCATCGGTCCTCATGGACTCGAAAACCTGCTGTCTCACCAAAACCAGGCGATCAGTTCGTAGTTCTGTATCAGATGGCCGTGAACAGTGGGCCTAACGAGACCGTACTGCGAACTTTTCCCTGGGAGGTGGCGCTGTAAACGCTTACTCGGATTCCCGAGAGCAGCTCAACCCTCGCACGGTTCGGTCCCCAAGGGCGGGCCCTTGGGGACCGTATTGCGAGCCTTTGTGTGGGAGGTGGCGCCCTGAGCCGAAAGTGCGCTCCTGCCAGCGGGCCTCACTGAGAGCGCAACTTTCTTTCTGAGATCCCGATCTTGTACTCCAGAGCACCTCGACGCAATGCTCGTCATCTATCCAGTCGATGCCACCGTGCATTCTGCGATTCCATGACCGTGACTGAAAGGTATTGCCCACCAATGGCAACAGAAGCCAACCGGTCTGCCAGGTCCGACCCTACTCCGATGATCGGACGCTGAACCTACCGCTGTCGCTCCGGCCGAAGACTTCCGGGAAGTAGGTTTCTTCGGCATGCGCGGGCAGCACGAAGAAGTCGCCGGGGGTCGTCGCGCGGGCGTAGTACACGTAGCGATGCACCCCGCTCGGGAGACGCCCGGCAAGGAGCGTGATCCGATCGTCGCGGATGTCAACCTGGCCCCAGGGGCTGACGTACCAGCCGAACCAGGGCGCGGAATAGGACGGCGAACCTCGGAGCAGTGCCTCGCGCTGATCGGTTTGCAACTGTTCGCGCAGCCACGGCGAGACGATGCTGAGCTGCGGATCGATCGGCTCGAGGCCAGCGGGCAGGAAGTCCTCGACTCTGGCAAAGCGTCGTTCTGCCGGTGCGACGACCGTCACTTCAACTCTCAGCACGGCGCCCAGTGTTGCGCTCGTGATCGCGCGATCCGGTTCTTCGAGCAGGGAATACTGTCGCGAGACGGCGAAGCCGCGATTCAAGGCGGCGATGTCTTTGGCAGGGGTCTGGTAGCGCAGGTTGAGGGCGTAGTACATGCGCCCCTCGCTGGTGCTGTCTCGATCGAACTGCAGGCGACTGACCTCACCCTGAGGGATCAGGTCGAGCGTGACCGTCGTCGCGTCGCGGTCGTCGCCGGATGGCACATCAAAGTCGCCGTCGAGCAGCCGCTGGGAATTGAGCAGCACCTGGTAGTCGTAGACGCCGCGGCCCTCTCCGGTGAATTGGGCGAAGACGCTCAACGAGGCCATGCCCTGGGACCGCTCGACGGATGTCTTCCAGCGCTCCTGGGAACGGGCGACCACGAGCCAGCGAACGGTCTCCTCGATCAGTGCGTGGCGTGGATCCACTTTCGCCAGGGCGCGTAGGACAAGTGCAGTCGTGCGCACGCTGCCGTTGTGCATCGAGCCCCGGACGTTTGGCGATTCCCAATGGTTGCCATTGGCGCTCGCGATGCTCGCCGCCGTGAGGTCGTTCAGCAGGCTGCGAACGGAGTCGTGACTCGCCCTGACACCGGCGCTGGTCAGTCCCAGCAAGACATAGGCGCGACCCCAGTTGTTGAGGCGCTGGCGATGGTCGGCGACGAGCGCGTGCATGGCATCCGCCTGGAGCCCGGCGAGATCGCCGCTACTGTGCGCAGCACTGTTGAGGGCGTACAACAGAAAGGCGTGCTGGTTTGGATCCGGCGGCTCGGCGATATCGGTGTCCCGGTTGAGGTGATTGGTCACGAGACGCACGGCCCGCACGTACTGTTGCTCGGGAATGGAGTAGCCAGCATCGGCGGCTTCTCCGAGCCCGATCAACACCCAGCCGCTCACCCACAAGTTCGTGGAATGACAGCTTCGGCACCACGACCAGCCGCCGTCGTAGCGTTGGCCGCGGAGCAATGTGCGGACATCGGCTCCGAGCTGGATCTGCTGCGCATCGGTCAGACCGCTTGCGCTTGCCCGCTGCACCGCGATCGACGCCACGATTCGGCTGGCGATTCTGACGGAGGATTCCCGCGGCTGCGGCTTGAAGTGGCGCAACTCAGCGTCGAGCGTCCCCACCAGCGACGCTTGCAGCGAGACCTCAAGCGAGCCAGAGTCGGTGATCGCGTAATCCGGCAGGTACAACGCCTCGATTGCGGGGGTGTCTTCGACCACTCCGCCGGTGGCGGTCGTCTCCGGCGTGACCGCCGGATGGACCGGAATCGTGTGTTCAACGGCGTCGCCTTCTCGTCCGGGCACGGTCGCGATGAAACGGATCGTCGCTATTCCCTGTTCGCGAGCGCGAGCGCTCCAACTCGATACCTCGGTGCCGCCGGGCTCAATCGCGACTTGGCGAGCATCGGCTTCATCGAGCGCCAGTCCCTCAGTTTCAATCGTGACGGTGACATCGCTTGCGTCTGTGGAGCGGTTCGTGACCAGCGTGCGCAGCTCGACTTTTTCGCCGACCCGCAGGAAACGCGGCAGGGCCGGACGGATGAGCAACGGTTTCGTCACTAACAGTTCGCTCTCGCCTTCGCCGACTTGTGTCTCGGCGGTGACGGCGCGCGCGCGCGCATTCCAGGTCGTGGTGTTGTCGGGAAGCTGGAGCTGGAAGCTGGCCCGGCCCAGCGCGTCGGTTGTGAGCTCCCCAATCCAGAGCGCGGTCTGACGGAAGTCGAATCGCGGGATCGGTGGTTCGCTCTCGGCCGTAGGGCCACCTCCACTTGCCGGATATGATGCCTCCTCCTCCTCGACACCTTCTGCGACTGTCCGGATAAGTGGACTCGTTCGTTCTGCATCGCGGTAGTCCGCGTTGCCGCGCTCGATCGATACCGTGAGTGACGAAGCGGTCCGAACGCCAAGAGCGCGATCTGACCAGAAGGCGCCCAGGCCATCCAGGCCCGATTCGTCGAGCAGCGAGAGCACTGCCTGATCAACGACGGCCACAGTCACTTCCGCTTCCAGGCCGCGGCCGTCAGTGTCCGTGACCTGCACCTCGTACTGGACGGTCTCACCGGGCTGCGCTTCGTCGCGCTCGGGTTGAATGCTCACGTTGAGCTGACGCGGCGCCGTCGAGATCCGAAGCCGCGCATAGCCGACGTGGTAGCGCGGAGAGGGGTCGTCGTCGGTCGGCGGCCGATAGAGCACGACGCCGACGTAGACATCGGGGATGTACTGATCCTCAATCAAAATCTGCAGCACGTCGCTGGTGGTCTCGAACTTGCGAACCTGGGAACTCAGGACTCCGCCTCGCTCAATCGTCACCAGACCGATCGCGCCCGCAAATGGGGCCGGGACCAGCACTTCCGCAACATCGCCGACGTCGTAGCTCTCGCGGTCTGCAATCAGCTGGATCACGTCGTCATCGCGCATCGGCCAGCCGGCGTATCCCGTGCCGGTCGCCCAGATGAACCGAGCCGAGCGCGCCACGCGCCCTTCATCGTCGACCGACTCGGCAACCAGCCGGTACGTCCCCGCAGAGGGCGGCGTGAACTCGATCGCCGCCTCGCCATCTTCGCCCGTCGTGATCGTCTGTACGTCCACTTCGGTATCAACAGGCTCACTGAGGTAGTAAGCGCCGACGTAATAGAAGCGTTCCGTTTTGCGAACCCATTCGCGCTTGTACACCCGCACCGTCACCGGGCGGTTCGGCGCGATCCGGCGTTCGAAGTCGGCCGTGACCAGGTGCACAGACGCCGGCTCGCCCGAGGTCGCCACATATGACTCAGGTTTGATTCCGACATACCAGGTCGCCGGATGGACGGTCACGGTGGTGCTGTCGGCCACCGCCTGTCCGCTGGCGTCTGTCACCGTCGTACTGATCGTGAATTCGTGCGTGCTTTCGTCTGGCTTGAGCTCAGCCGGTACCTCGAATCGCGCGACGCCAGAGGCATCTGTTCGCGTCTGGCCCTGGCCGCGCAACCGCTGCCAATCCGTCCTGGCCCAATATGGGATCTCTCGATCCCAGAAGGAATAGTCTTCGTAACCCTCGACCCGGAATACTGTCGGCCACACCTGCGCCGTCCATTCAGCAGCCGCATCGACAACCGGGCCGCCGAAATAGAAGCTCGCTTGCGCCTCCGTGGCGATCAGCTCACCCGCGATGTAATCGGTCTTCGCCGACCCGACCTCAACCTCGAACTCGGGAACGCGGAACTCGGCCACGGTGAATCTCACATTGGCTACATTGCGTCCGCGCTCATCACTCAACAAGATCGTGTAACTCCCGGTGGCAGCATTCGCAGGGAGCGCAATCTCGCCGCCGAACGTCCCCAGGTCGCTGAGCTGAATCTGTGTGGACACGAGGTCCCTGAATTGCGGATCGCGGACACGCAGCGCAAAAGTCGCCTCGGATCCCGGGATCGAATACGAGGCGTCATCGTCATGACGCACGACGCCTTTGTAGAAGACCGTCTCACCCGGCCGATAAATGGGCCGGTCCGTGAACAGGTGCCCAGCAGTGTCAGGGAAATACGCGCCCGTCGGGACATCCAGGCCGCTCAGCGAGATGCCGAATTGCCACCAGGTCGAGGCAACGCCGTGTCGCTGCCCCTCGTCGATCCGCACGAGATAATGACCATACGGAGCGCGCCACGATTCCTCGTCAGGAGTCACTGCGAACCGGGCGAGGCCATCGCTGTCGGTGCTGGCGAGTTCGTACTCGCTCAGCGGAGCTCGCTCCATCCGCGCTGCTCGGACGGCCGTCTCAGCCAGTGGTTCGCCCGTGTCGTAATCGACCGCCCAGACCAGCAGTTCGTCGTGCGCCAGCTTCGTCACGATCGCGGCGTCTACGACGCTGAAGACGAGCTTCTCCTGGTAGTCCTCCGGCTCGCGATCGACCAGGAGGCGGCGTGGCGTCGCAGCCAGGAAGTAGTGCCCGACTGGCAGAGGCCTACCAGCGCCGCTGAGCGATGTCGAGAGTTCCTGCAACTCGTCCTGCTGGTTGTTGTTGATTCGCTTGGTCCACTGACGCAGGGGGCGACCTTTCGGCCAGAATGGGCCCCGATCCCAGCGCTCGTCGATGAAGCCTCGGCGCAGCAGCGTCTCCGCCTCGGCGTCCGAGAGCCGGAACAACTGGAAGCGCACCTCGCCTGCGTTCCTGACGTAGTAGTCGAGCATCTGCTCGCGACCGGCGGAGAAGGTCGAGAGGCTGGCCGGGGCCGAGAACGCCACAGTTGGCGGCAACCACACCTCACGGGTTGTGAAACTGAACTCAGAGGCGGGCAGCGTCCGCCCACCCAGATCGCGAACGCCCTCTGCGATCTGCACCGTGTACGTCGTCGAATATTCGAGCTCGACATCGAAACGAACACTTGTGTCTCCCTGCTCCATGTACCTGGAGAGTATGATCTGTTCAGGCGCGATGCCGCTGATAGATACGCGGCCTGCGAACGATTCAACGTCCATCGGGTTGTTGTAGTAGAGCGCGATGTCGTACGGATACACTTCGGTCTCAGCGTCATACGGATCGGTCCGCTGCAAGAACGGCGGTGCGATCGACCTGAAGGTGGCCATCTGCTCGCTGCGGGTTGTGCCCCCCGTCGCACTGAGCAGTCCGTCTCGAGCCACGACTTCATAACGTGTCGACAGCGACAACGGGTCCGCCGGAGTCACGGTCAGCGTCGTCGAATCCTCGTTCCAGGCGAACGATGACGAGAGGGCAGTCTGGTGTTCCTTCCGCAGCACCACGCCGGCCTGCACCGAGGCCCGGTTCATCGGCTCGTTGAAGGTGATCACCACCGGTATGTCGAGCTCGACGCGAAGTGCGCCGTCGTGCGGCGTGATGCTAGTGATCGCCGGCTGAGTGGTAGTGAAGCTCCAGGAGTAGCCCGCTTCCAACACGCCATTGTCAGCAGAGGTCAACCGCGCCGGGATCCGGACGGAGTATTCCGTGCTTCGTTGAAGATCGCTCGGCACGAAACGATAGAGCGCGGTGTTGAGCCACTCACCTTCGCCGGCCAGCGGCGGGTCGAATTCCAGCACCGGCGGTCCAGAGACTTCCTGCAGCAGCGTCAGTGGGGCCACGGATCGGTTGAACTGGACCAGGATCTGTGCATTCGTCGGGACTTCAATGTCGCCGTCGCCCGGGATGACGTAGGCGACCGTCAGCCGTCCCTCTGCGGTCAACGTGTGTACGTGGTCCGCTTCCAGATCCAACACATCACCCGAGACACTGACAACGTACTGTTGCCCGGACTGCCAACCGGGGAACGCTGGCTGGAAGAACAGGGTGCGTTCGTCCGCCCAGACGAACGATCCCTCGATTGCGGGGGCGATCATCACGTGCTCGGCGGCATCGAGCTCGGTCGGCGCGTGTCCGAAGCTCATCGTCAGTGCGGCCAAACGCGGGACCTCGTCGCCGCCCGGCGAGACGCTGACGATGGGCGTATCGCCGGCGGCAACAGCAGGAACTGCAATCCGCACCTGTCCGTATCGGTAGCCCCCGCCGGTGCTGAAACCGTCGTCGAGGAGCAGGGAGACTGGGCCAACGGTGTCGATCGAGGCGCCCATCGGTCGGGCGCTGATCCGGATGTCCGACGGATCGTCCACTCGCTGCCAGACCCGTACCTCGACTGCGGCAAGGGCGACCACGCCGTAGCGGTATACGCCGTCCCTGCTCTGACCATCGTCGAGCAGGACCCGGACCGTCTCGCGATCGTCCCGACTGCCTCCCCTGGCCAGAGCGGTGACGTAGATGCGGTCGGAGACCCGCAGGTGCTGCCAGACGCGCACGTCGACCGTTGCCGAATCCTCGTCCGGTTGTCCCTGCGCGGAGACGGAATTAAGTCCGGCAACGAGCAACAAGGCCAACGCCAGGGTGGCCATCGTCGCACTCGTGAGGACAAATCGGGGGCTCACGGAGAAACCGCCCTCTGACAACGCAGACAACCTAACAGCGCCCACGGCAACGATGCCATCCGCGCACAGCGGGAGTCCTAGCCACAGCCGGTCAGGCTTGATCCTAGTCAAACCCGGGTCGCCATCATTCAATTGACGCTGCCTGTGCCGCTTTGGTTCCAATATGACTCAGCGTCCGACGATCAGACCATCAATTGCGAGGGAGCCGAGTCAGCGCCCGAGGCAATCCACCGTACGGACAGGGACACGCTCATCTGTATCGCCTCCAGAGTCGAGCCCCGCCTCAACCAGATCGCGTCGGGCCGACAGGCCACCCCGCCACGAGCAGCGCAGCCGCAAGCCCGAACCAGCTCGCAAAAAACTCCCTGGAGGCACAGTCCCTGGAGGCCGGGAAGTGTGGACCTACCGGGACTTGTACCGCAGTCGTAATCCATATCCCACAATCTGCTCGCCAACTCCCGGCATGCGCCACCGTCCCAAGCTGTTCAAAGCTCCAAAGAACAGGTCAACTCGAAGTTTCTTGATTATGTCAAGTTTGGTGAGCCTAACGAGACCGTACTGCGAACTTTCGAGCTTGTGATCGCGCTGGAGCCGCTCAGGCAATCCTGTAGTTGTCGTTTCTGTCCTGAAACGACCCATCCACATCGCACAGGTTTACTATCCACGAACTGACTGGGCTGGATTACTGGGTCACCTGTGGAGTAAACAGGTGGTTGCCGAGGGAGAGAACACAGCCCCGGCCCCACGCCAAAGGCCGCTTGAGCGTGGGCCGGGGCTCATTTGCCGGTTTATCCCGGGAAGTCCGAGGCGGTCAGGACACGCGTAGAATCGCCCCAGCAAGCGAGGGAGCCGTTGCTCATCACCCCGCAAGTGTGCCCCGATCCGGCGCTGACGGAGACGAAGAAACCCGCGGGCGCCACGCTCCCGCCGTCTTCGGCCATGTCGCCGTAATCGTCAACAATGGCCACCGTGAGGGTGTAAGTCCCTGTGCCGTAGCCCCCCACCGCAATGTAGTAATAGTCAGAACTGGATGCTTCCCAAAATAGGCGCGACGCCAGGGAGTCTCCGTGGTCGTCGTTGTACGCCAGACTCCGATTGTCGGAGTCCAGCAACTCCAGGTACGAGTCGGGCAGCGGGCCCAGGGACAGGTCTATCTGGTAGAGCTGGCCTTCTTCCGCAGTGAAGCGGAAGTAGTCTGAGGCGCCCTCATAGTCCACTGCGCCTCGAACATCCGCTCCCACTCTTATCGCGGTGGCGTGCCCCACCGAGTTGCCATGGTCGTCTCTCTCCAGCTGTTCAGTTGCTTCCCCGTCCGTTACGGTGAACGTGATAGAGCCATGTGTCACTCTGTCCCCTATTCCAATATAATCGTCCCCTCTGGTCACAGCTTGCCACATCATCTTGTCCTGAGAACCAAAGATGTCGTGGTTAAGGCGGGCAAGCTCCTGGCCGGCAGCGTCAAACAGAGCCAGAATTGGACGCGCCGTGGGACGCAAACGGCTATAACTCTCCCAGTCGAGCGTCAACTCATATTCTGTGCCAGGTTCGGCGAGGAAGACAAGCACGTCTTTATCGACGCGGTATGCGAGTTCGATCACAACGGCTTCCCCTATGACTATTCGGGTGGCGCTCTCGAAGTTGTTGCCGTGATCGTCTGACTCATCGTAGTCGCCTGGCACAATATGCGGATCCAAACAGTCGACTTCTATCATCTGTTGGCGGAGGTGAGTGGGCAGCCGGACGGCAACTTCGCTTAACTGTTCTTCCAAAGCGCTATACTGTTCTTCCTAATCGGGGGCTATGGCCAGGAGGAACTCCTCGATTGCGGCGTTGTCTATGACATCGTGCTTGGGGAAGAGATCATAAATGGCCTGAATCGTGCGTAAGGCCTCAATGCTCAGCAAGTGCCATTCGGACAGTTGAGCCGGCGGGGTCAGCGCCTCCAATCTATCCGCCTCCGCAACAAATTGAGAAGCGAGGTCACCATAGGTGGGGTCATCCAACGGTTCCCGCTCTGGCTCTGGCCAGGCGCAAAGCGTCAGATACTCGTAAAGGGATCAGGCCGCTGCTGCTGGCGTTGGCTCCGGTGTGCTAGCTGGCTGTGCCGTGACGGTGGGAGTTGGACCGTCCCCAGCCGACGGCGTGGGGCTTGGCGAATCGATGCACCCGGCCAGCAGTATGGCTAGGAGTACCGCTCCCGCACGTACCCAACCTAGTGCAATAGAGTTTGACGTCGTCGATCTCCACTAATAGAGGGGTTCAGTACCACGGACGTGTCCACGCTAACAGGCTGCTGAAATATGGCATGTGAGATCATGGAGGTGCGAGTGTTGTTGTAACTGAGGGAGACGGCGATGCGTGGTGAGACTGAGCGGCAAGCGACGTTGATGTTGGGCTTGACGCCGGAGGGGTTTGTGCCCAGGGATCACCCGCTGCGGCGAATCAAGCCGCTGGTCGATTCGGCGCTGGGGCGCATGTCGCCCGTGTTCGAACAGGTCTACGCGACCGGCGGGCGACCCTCGATCCCGTCTGAGCATTTGTTCAAATCGAGCCTGCTGATGGCCTTCTACACAATCCGCTCGGAGCGCCAGTTCTGCGAGCAGCTGCGATACAACATCCTGTTCAAGTGGTTCCTGGACCTCAATGTCGAGCACGAACCGTTCCACCCGACGACGTTCACGAAGAACCGCGAACTTTTCATGGAGGCGGATACGGCGCGGGTCCAGCTCAAGGAGGTCGTGCGCGAGGCGCGGCGGCGGCGGCGGCTCTCGGCCAACCACTTCACGCCTGCCCCTGGCTTGAACACGGGGTCGACGGCACACTGCTGGAGGCCTGGGCCTCGCACAAGAGCTACCGTCCGCGCGACGAGCCCGGGGCCGCCCAAGGGCGGCGATCGCAACCGTGATGCGGACTTCAGCGGTGAGCGCCGTCGCCATGAGACGCACGTCTCGAGCACCGATCCCGAGGCGCGGCTCTACCGTCAGGGCAAGCAACAGGGCGCGCAGCTCTGCTATCTCGGTCATGTGCAGAGCGAGAACCGGCACGGCCTGGTCGTCGATGTCGAAAACTGACCGAGGCCGACGGGTACGCCGAGCGCGACGCGGCGCTGGCGATGCTGGAGCGCAGCGTCTGCGGGCCAGCCACGCTGGGCGCCGACTGCGCCTATGACACGCGCGATTTTGTCCGCTCGTTGCGGGACCTGGGTGTCACCCCGCATGTGGCCCAGAACGACCGTGGGCGGCGCAGCGCGATCGACCGCCGGACCACGCGACATGCGGGTTACCGTCAGAGTCAACGCCGGCGCAAGCGGGTCGAAGAAGTCTTTGGCTGGATCAAGACGATCGGCGGGGGCGGCAAGCTGCGCTATCTCGGAAGGGCGCGCAACAAGCTCTGGTTCGAGTTGACCGCCGCCGCCTACAACCTCACCCGCCTGGCCAAACTCGAGGCCGCCGCTGCATAGCCGGACAGCGGACGAACCACTAGCCAGGCCACCGGAACGTCCCCGACCGCTCCAACAGGACATGCTCATCCGCTCAATTAAACCCGCTCAGCCGAGCATCACGATGCTCCCAAGTCACAACCGAAGGTTCTTCAGCAGCCTGCCGGGGGCTGTTCACAGTAGTTGGAGTGCGTCGTAGATCAGGGCGAGGTGGATGAAGCTGAGCAAGATCAGGTCGAGCTTGTCGTAGCGAGTGGCGATCCGGCGGAAGCGCTTGAGCCGACAGAAGAAGCGCTCGACCTCGTTGCGGCGGCGATAGAGTTGGCGGTCGTAGGTCCAGGTCGGGTTGCGGTAGCTGGGCGGCGGGACGACCGGGCGGTAGCCCAGGTCGCGCGCCAGTTGACGCGTCTCATTGCCGTGGTCGGCACGGTCCATGATCAGCGCCGTGCGCTCGTCGGCGACGAGCGCATGCAGCTTGGTGCTCAGGCCACCCCGCGAGCGTCCGATCGCTTGGCGCCCCTTTGCGCAGTGCGCCCGTGCCATGCGCATGCAGCTTGATGATCGTGCTGTCCAGCGACAGCGCGTCCAGTTCCAGCGCAGCGAGCTGGTCGCGCTGCAGTTCCGTGACGACGCGCTCCAACACGCCCGCTTGGGCCCAGCGATTGAGCCGCATGTAGATCGTGTGCCAGTGGCCAAACTCGGCTGGCAGGCCGCGCCAGGTGCAACCCTCTTTCGCGATGTAGAACAGCGCATCCAGGACTTGGCGCTGGGGAATCGTCAACTTGCCCCGCGGCGTCGGCAGCAACGGCGCCACCCGCTCATACTGAGCATCCGCCCGTGTCATCTGGTCACCAAGGCCGCGCCGCCAAGCACCCCCACAATGTCAGATCCGCGGGCTACTGTGAACAGGCCCTAGGTGGCATCAGTAAGCATGCGTTGCTGATGTTTCGACAGAAGAACTCACTGCCCGATGGGTCACGCGCGACAATCTGTACGTAACTGATAAGGTTAGGAGTGGTTGTCGTGGGACATGCGTCTACGGCCACGAAGGCGTCTCCAGGTCCAAGCAGCAGCGTGTTAACGTTGGACCCAAGGGTGTTATTCCACATGTCGACTGCATCGGAGGCGCTCACGCCATAGTCGCTCGTACAGAGATGTGCGCTAATGTGTTGGCCGACCACCAAATTGCGGGCAATGTGCTTCTGTTCGACGAAATGGCGGTCTGTGTCAATATCCGCCTCGGTGATGTTGAAGGCCAGGCCGAGCATGGCTAGCGTGGCCGCCATGCCGAGAGAGATCGCTAGGAAGCGGTGTCGGCGAGTGACGAAGTTGCGTATCATGGCCAGATCCATTCAGGGAGTTCGCAGGGCGGCGAGCCGACATATGAGCAATAGTCTTGACCGGAGACTTCGACCAGGTTGTGTTTCCAGAAGGAGGCCGCGAGCCGCTCCTGCCAGGCAGCCGCGGAGAGCGCGTCAGGGCAGTTGTATATGCAACCGGAGTAGGGGCGGCGGACGATTTCGTTCAAGTCATCGTTGACAGAGATGTAGGCTTGTCTCAGCTCCGATTCGCGCATCAACAGCAAGCTTGGCGTTGTGAAGTCGTCGAATACGGTCTCAGGCTCCCAATCGTCGAAAGGTTCAATAATATCTATGAGATAGTTGTACCGTTCGAGACGGACTCGTTCGCCCACGGGCATGTCAAAGACCATGACATCCGGCTCGCGCGAATAATTCCCAAGGACGTCAAAGCCCGCATAGTTGGCGCCTGGAAGGCCGTACGTCGCGACTTTGCAGTCTTCGCTAAAGCAACGGGAGGGCCACACGGGATGAGATACGTTTGGTGGGGGACATTCTGGCAGGCCGACGGAGTTTAGATCGTGCGATTCAGACCGCCAGAGGCCGGGCGGCAGGCAGCCCTCGAACTGGTTGCCGGCTAGTTCCAAGCGCTCCAATAGGGTCAGGAGGTGCAACTTGGAGGGGATCTTGCCACTCAGAGCATTGCCGCTGAGCTGCAGGTACCGCAGTTCTGTCAGGTCACCAAGGTAGCCCCAAAGCTCGCCGGTGAGGCTGCGCTTGGTCAGGTCGATGCCCGTCACCCGGGCCGGCGAGCCTGCTACCGTCACGCCTTCCCAGGTGATCGTCGGAGTCGCCGTATTCCAGTTCAATGGCGGGTCGGCGCGCAGTACGTCGCGCAGCGCCAGCAGATGTTCACGGTCTCGATACAGCTCGGTGTTGTCGCGCGGAACGGTGATCGCGGCATCGCCAAAGCGATAGCTGCCGCTGGAGCTGAGGCCGTCATCGAGCGGTACTTCGTACCTGCCCAACGGCCGCCAGTGCCAGCCCGCTATCGCCCATGCATGTGGCTGGCAGGTAGAAGGACAGGCCTGTATCCAGAGCCGCAACGGTTCCACCTTCCGTTGCCAGATGCGCAGATTGATATCGGCCATCGTTACTTCGGCAACCAGGGATCTGTGCTCTTCTTCGTACGCGCCTACCATCCGCAGCGGCAGCCGAACCGTCCCAAAGACATCCCACCGGTCTCCCGGCGCGCGCGCGCTCATCCAGAGCACTTCAGGCTCGGCGATCAACTGCCAGATGCGGAACTGGATGGTGACCTCGTTCGGTTCCACGCTGGTCGGCTCAGTCGGGGGCGAGGCGTTTGCCTCTGCTAACAGAACTGACATGAGCAGCGCACCCACGAGGGCGACGAAGACGCATTTGAGGGACACAGGTTGTTTCATGGACTGTCATCCATCCAGATCGACTCAGCGAGCCGGTCGAGTAGCGCGGCGACGCCGTCGGGGTCGGTGCCGGTCGAGACGATCTTGCGGTAGCACTCCTCGGCCTGTTCGAGGTCGACGCAGATCCAGGACTGCTCTGTCGTGTTGCGCAGGATTAGGCCGATCGTCTCACCGCCGTCGTCGGAGTCGGTCAGCACGATCCCGACGATCTCCAGGTTCAGGCCGGCCGGCACGTCGAACATCACCGCCGGACGCTCGTCAACCAGCGCGAACTCGTGGGCGCCGGCAGTCAGCGTGTGTTCGCCGTAGGAGATGTCGGTCGGCGCGCCACAATCGCCCAGGGACAGCGAGGACAGGTCGTTGTTGTTGATGGTCCGCAGGTCGGGCGGCAGACAGCCCTCGAACGTGTTACCCGCCAGGTACATGTGAGTCAGATCAGACAGCATCGTCAGCTTGGAGGGGATCCGGCCGCTCAGCGCGTTGCCGTCGAGCCGCAACTGGGTGAGCGCGTCCACCTCGCCGAGCGGGCCCGACAACTCTCCGCTCAGGCTCTGACTAGCCAGATTCAGTTGCGTGACGCGCTGCGGGGTCCCGCTGAGCGTGACTCCGGTCCACCCGGAGATCTCTGTGCGCACATCCCAGTTCAAACTCCCGCTACCGGCCAGCACATCGCGTAGTCCGATCAAGTGTTCACAGTCGGCAACCAATCCCGGATTTACGGAAGGGTTGGAAACTGCAGTGCCGCTGGCGCAGCTTGCCGCTCGGAACACAGTAGTCACGACTACTTCGCCCAGGATTGGCTTGAGCCCCGGACGTCCCAGTGGATTCGGTCGGGCTGCGTGCAGGTCGAATGTGATCAGGGTGGCCGCACCTTCATCCTCGCTCACCGTGAATGTGTAGGTCGTGCCCACAGGTGGGATCAGTTGCGAGAACGAGACCGCCCAGGGCTGCACCACGGGGTCCTGTTGCAGATAGAACCGGGTGTAGTCGGCGGGCAGCGGGGCCGCCGTGACCACTGTGACCTGCTGGCCGCGCTCGACCAGGTAGCGGCCGTCCGGATTCGGCGTGAGCAATAGTTCGGCAGGAATATCCTGTACCTGTGCGTAGTCGTCGGGGGCGCCGAGGTAGACCGCGCGGATGCAGGTGGGGTCGGTCGGAGTGGCGCAGCGGTCGGCGGGCAGCGGGGTGAACGCGGCGGTGACGCTGGCGTCGGCGTAGAGCTCGAGGGTGCAGGTGGTGTCGGCTCCGGTGCAGTCGCCGGACCACCCGGCGAAGGTGTGGGTGGCGTCGTTCCAGCTCGCGGTCACGATGACCGGTACGCCCTCGGTGTGGGTCGAGGCACCGGGCGGGTCGATGGCGCCGCCGTCGCCGGCGGTCGTGGTCAGGTTGAAGGTCGGCAGGGGCGTGGCAGGGGTCTCGGGCGCGTCTGAGGCGCAGTCGGGCAGGATGAGAGTGGAGAGATCGTGGTGGCGGACGTCGCGCAGGTGGTGCGGGATGCAGCCGCTGAAGCCAGCATTGCGTTTGAGGTAGAGCTTGCGCAGATTGTTGAGGAGGTTCAACTGGCTGGGCAGGGGGACCGCTGAGGCGGTTGTCTTCGGCTTGCAGGTGGGTCAGGGATGAGAGTGCGCCGAGTTGGGTGGGGATGGGACCGCTGAGCTGGTTGCGATTGAGGATTAGCCATCGCAGGTTGAGGAGGCGGCCCAGCCGAGGCGGGATCGAGCCGGCCAGCCGGTGGCCGTCAAGGTAGAGGTCTTCGAGGCCGGTCAGGTTGCCAAGTTGAGCAGGGATCGAACCGGTCAGGCCGACGCCGTCGGGCAGCGGACGCGGGCCGCTCAGGATCAGGTCGGTGAGTTGCGGTCCGATGTCTCCGAGTTCGGGCGGGATCGGTCCCGAGAGGTGGTTACCGGCCAGGTTGAGGTAGGTGAGGCGGTTGAGTTGGCCTATTTCGGGGGGGATCGAGCCGGTGAGCTGGTTGCTCCAGGCGAGCTGCAGGCGGCTGAGGCCGGTAAGACGGCCGAGGGCGGGCGGGATCGTGCCATTGATGTCGGCGCGGTTGAGGTTCAGTTTAGTCACGCGGCGCACGCCGTCAATCGCGCCGACCTCGATCCCGGTCCAGTTCGAGAGGGCGGTATTGGCGTCCCAGTTGAGCGCGGTCGTGCCGCGCAAGGGGTCTCGCGCTAGGGGTCTTTGGCCGCCAACAGCGTCTCGCAGTCGGCGACCAACGCCGGATGCTGGGCCGGACTGCGCACGACCGTGCCGTTCGCGCAAGGGGACTGCGCGCCGACGAGCTGCGTCTGCAGGCCCGAGAACCAGACGCCCCCCCGCCCAGCAAGCCCGGACGACCAGCAGTGCGGCGCTCCATGCGGTCCGGCGACGGGTGGGCCACCATCCAAGTGCCGTCACGGACCGTCGTTGCATCGTCTTCCTCCTGCGTCATCGATTGAGGGGAGCAGCCTTCAACGTGAAGTCGAAAGACACCAAGCTGTCAGTACCTGTCAAGATGACCGAACAGCTCAGCACGTATTACGAAAATCTGGACTCCGCCGCCCATCCTGCCGATGAACGCCGCAATTCGGCTGCCGATGTTCCGGGGCCGCTGGGCCGGCGGGCCGGCGGGCCGACAGAGTCGAGCAGCGCTCATCGAGCGGCACGGTCCCCAACTCCTGTATCCACATCTCTGGCTCCGAATGCGCCGGCATTTGGGCAGGGGGCTTCGAGCAGCGCCCGTTGGCGGGGTTGACCGGAGTTCGGCAGCGACAAGACCGTTGTCTCTTGACGACCTGTGAGCCAGCGACGCCTGCCAGCGTCACTGGGCCGTCCCTGCCCACTCACGACAATGGACGACGCCCGCAGCGCCGGCTCGGCGACGACGCCCGCGCACCCAGTCATTGCCACACTAGGCCGAGCCTCGGCGAGCAGCTGACCTCAACCGCGTCCTACGACTCCGCTTCAACCCGAACTCCGGACCGGCGACGACGCCCGCACCCGCCTCATAGCTCCAGCGAGAACATCAACTCGAAGGTTCTTGATTTCGTACAGTTTGGTGGGCCAGACTGAACCGAGTTCTGAGGCTGCGCTGACAGCCGCGCGCTCGGCCGGTCTAACCGGCATCAAAGCGGCGCAATACGTAGAACTGTGCGACCGCGCCCCTCGCTGCCGTCTCGTTTCGGGTGTAATGCGCAGGCATCGCAGGCGATCGCCAGCGCCCGGCCGTCATCAGGCCGGGGAGCTCGATACCCGCGCGAGCCAGGTCCTGGGCCATCCCGACGCGCGGTGAATGCCCGCTGAATCCGCTTCCCAGACCGGCGGCGCGCGCGGCCTGGTTGATGCGCCTGGCGATCTGGTTCGGACGCAGGCCGAACATGGGATCGTCGCCGCGTCCGCGCGGTCGGATCAGATCCACCGCCAGCATGGTCTCGGGTGAGACGAAGGCGACGGCGCCCTGCGCCTCGGTATCGGTCTTCGAGCGCTGAATCAGCAGCCGGCCACTGCCGTCGGACGCCGCTTCCAGATCACGCCAGCGGAGAGCGGCGGCCTCGGAAACCCTGAGCATGGCGTCGCGCATCGTGCTGATCAGGGCGATGTCAACGGCGCCCCGCACCCGGGCCGCCTGCTGAGTCTCGGGCCGACCACCCCGTCCACGCCGCGGCTCGCGCGCCGTTGCCTGAATCTGGATGAGCGACTCTTCGGTGAGTCCCTTCGCCTGCCGCTGCGCCCGGCCCGCTTTGCGAGCCGCACTTCTCAGCGTTCTCCGCACTTCCGGACTGACGCAGGGGTCATCCACTCCGGCGATGCGATGCACGAACGCGATGGCGGAAGCGGCGACGCGGAGCGTGGCTGGCTTTCGACCGTGCCGTTCGAGCCGCTCAGCGAGGTAGGCCGCGACCGCGCTCGGGCGCGCCGGGATCGCGGGCTCGCGATGCTCGGCGGCCCAACCGCAAAAGCCCTGCCACTGGATGCGGTACGTTCTCAACGTGTTCGAGGCAAACTCGTGCTCGAGGACGGCTTGTAAGTGCGCCGGCTCTGCCGCTGCCGCAGTTTCTTGATCCCACGACGCCCCGCTGAACCCGCTGACGGAGCGGGCCCGCTGGGCGGAGTCCGCCGGCAAGTCCGTGGCTTGGAGGATCGCGTCCTGTCCTGCCGGTTGCATGCTCAGTGGCGAGGGACCCGGCGCTGCGGCAAGTCCTGAGCCGTCGCGGCTGCTCCACGCCGTAAGACGAGCCTGCGGCCGAGCAGCGGGACCGCTCCCGTGCGTTGCGACAGGCACACGTAGCGGACGAGCGGCGAGCCTCTGTTCAACCGAGCGACGCCGAATTGTCATGCCCGCCCTCTTCGCACGCCGGCTATGTATTGAGATGTTCGCAGCACTGCGACACGTGTCGGCGCAGATGTTGACTTGCGCGCCATGCGACGCGTGTAACCGCTGCCCCTGGAACAACAGAAGAATATGCGGACGGCCCTGCACTGGCATTGTAGCGACACGGCGTGCCCCGGACAATGCGAGACTAGAGCCACAACATGAGACCCGCATATACTTGTCGTTCATACTGTTGCTCGTACCTGCTGTACTTGGAATCCGGGCGTACTTGTAACGTACAAATGTAATCGTCACGCGCAGCATTGCGCCGCTGGGCCCCGTTCATGTCATCCCGCTGGTTGTCCGCTGCTGACAGCGGCCGTCCCGTACGTGTTCACCAACAGATCGTCGGAGTAAATAATCGCGTCGACACGACATGTGTAAAGACAATGCACGACATCTCGTTCGGCGACAGTAAGACGTGCCACGTAGCGCGGCCAGGCACGTGTCTTCGTGCTGAGACGGCATTGCTATCGACGATCACTCTCATGCCGCGGGCTCCAATCTCCGCCAACCCCGGCCGCGCGGCCTCGGCGCTTGCAGATGCCTCTCCCGGGATCAACCTGATGCGCTCCTCCGGACCGGGCGCGCCGGGCGAGAGTTGACAGCTCCGCGACGGCATCCACGTACCCGGGGCGGGCCTCGGCCAGTGCCGGCGAACCAGTGCCGGCGAATGGGCGGCATGAATTGCCAATGCTCTCGTGCCTGGATTCGTCGCGAACGCTTTGACGGCGACTAAATCACCTGCGTTGCCGACGCCTCGCGGCGGCGGACCGCTAATCCCCGCGTTCAAGGCGGGATCGCCACGTAGTCACGTAGTCACGTAGTCACGCTGTTGTTAGGAAACGCGCGTTCGCATTCAAACAATCGATTGGCAATTCGGGCGCCTGACGAGTACGTTGAGCGACATGCCAGTACCGCGTGTCAGTACAGGGTCCGTGCGTACCTCGACTTCAGCCGAAGTTACCCGCGCGTGCGCCGGCCGTTGGGGCGGGACTGACAACTGGCGCATACCGATCAGTACGATTTCTATAGGTCCGCTCTGTTCAACTGTGGACATTGATAGGAGGCGCAGCCAGTTCCGTGCTAAAGCGTGGATAAATGCAGTTATCCACGCTTTGTCTCCTGTTTGGAGCGGTGTTGGTGCGGTCCGAGCCACTCCCGGCGCGAGGCGTTGATGTTGATAGGGTCGCCCCTGGCTGGCCCTAGCTGACCCAATTTACCAGAGCGCGTTGAGCCGTGGACCGATGGTCAGTCGGGCTTATTCGTCCCGGCCGGCGGTCTGGCCGTAGTACTGCGCCACCGCGCCGCGAGCGGCGGCCTCGTTGCGGGTGTAGTGGGCCGGCATCGCCGGGTGCCGCCAGCGTCCGGCATTCATCAGACTGGGCAACGCGATCCCGGTCCGGGCCAGGTCCTGGGCCATGCCGACGCGCGGCGAGTGACCGCTGAAGCCATTGCCCAGTCCCGCTTCTTGCGCCGCCCGCTTGATTCGCTTCGAGATTTGGTTCGGCCGCAAGCCAAACAGCGGCGCAGGATCCGTGGCCGGACGTTGAAGCCGATGCAGGGAACGCATGGTCGCAGAGGAGACGAAGGCGACGGCGCCGACGCCGTCGGCGTCTGTTTTTGAGCGCCGGATGAGCAACCGTCCGCTACCCCCGTCGGCGCCGCTGAGATCCCTCCAGGTCAGCGCGGCGGCCTCCGAGACGCGCAAGAGCGCGTCGCGCATCAGGCCGATCAGGGCGATGTCCAGATCGGAGCGGGCGCGTGCTGCCGCCGGGCTTTCGCAGCGCCCGCCGCGTCCGAGGCGCGGACAGGCGACCCACTCCTGTATCTGCTGGAAGCGTTCGGCGGTGAGCGCCCCGGCCTGCGTCGGCGCTCGGCACTGCTGGCGCGTCACGCTGCGCAGCACGCGCTTGACGGCCTCTTTCGTGCACGGGTCTGGCAGTTCCGACTTGCGGTGAGCGAACGTGATCGCCGCCGCCGCCACACGCAGCGTGGCCGCCTTCAGTTCGTCCTGTTCGGCGCGTTCCAGGAGGAACGCCGCGACGCCTTCGGCGTCTGCCGGCAGCGCCGCCAGGCCACGGCTTCGCGCCCACTCCGCAAATTGCCCCCACTGGCTGCGGTAGGTGCGCATCGTGTTCTGCGCGAACTCGTGCTCCAGCACGGCCGGCAGCGTTGGCAAGCATGATCGGGGCGCCTTCGCCGAGTGGTCTGCGGGACCTGGCCAGAGAAGTCGATCGGCGTCCGTAGACGGCCCGCGCTGCTGCGTCAGTTCGCCGTCGCTGGTCGACTGGTCAGTCGTCGCGTCCGGGCGCTCGACGATTCGCACTGGATCGTGCTTGACGACCAGCAATTCATGGTGGTCGCTGCCGGCGGACTCATACTTGTGCAACGTCATATGAACGCCAACGTCGAGCTCTTACAACTAGACAAAGCGTGGATAACTGCATTTATCAACCCTTTATCAGGCTCTTGGGGAATCGAGGCTCGGCGAGGCGGCGGCCTTCTCGTTTCTGGCTCTGGTGGCGGTTGGCTGCGGTTGCTCTGCTGACGCTGACTGCCGCGTTCACGCTGTCCGGCGGTCTGAGCCAGGCGCAAACCCTTCTTCCCGCGCTGTCGACGACTACGTTGCCGGCCTTGGCGGACGACGGTGTGACCTTGACATTGACCTCTGCCAAGGCGCTCAAGGAGACGTCGACGCCGGCGGGCTCGGCATTCTCGATCAGTACGACGCTGGATGGAATGGACATCACACAACACGTGGCCGCCATGGACGGCGTCAGCGTGTCGGGCAGCACCGTGGTCTTGACCCTGGCCAAACCGCTGTCGCATTTGGGGACAGCATGGTGATGGTCCGTTATACGAAACCGAGCAGCGGCGCGGTGATTGACGACACTTCCGACAACGATGCGGGTTCGTTCCAGAATCAGCCGGTCACCAATAACAGTACCGTGCCGCGCGTAAGCATCGAGGTGCTCAGTGA
The DNA here is from genome assembly GCA_963666795.2 of Dehalococcoidia bacterium. GTDB lineage: Bacteria > Chloroflexota > Dehalococcoidia > Bin125 > Bin125 > Bin125. The sequence goes on from CAXXUV010000006.1 coordinate 163,013, forward strand.
CGTGGCCGCAGCCGGCATCGCGATTCCGAGATTTCGACTCACGAGCACCCTGAGCAGCGGGGACAGGCTGACCGTCAAAATCAAGTTCAGTTCGGCCCCGTCGGGCAGTCCTGAAGTACTTGCTGGCATATCCTCAAGTATCACGGCGAAGTTCAATGGCGTGGTCGACGTCACCGGCCAGCCGAGGCTCGTCGTCGAGCTGGGCGGCGCCACGGTCAATCTGCCCTACGCGAGCGGCTCCGGTTCCAAAGACCTCGTCTTCAGCCACACGGTACAAGCAGGCGATTCTGACTATGACGGTATCGAAATGAAGTCGGTGGACCTGAACGTTGGCACGGTCAAGTTCAAACACACGGATCCGATTGAACAGATTGTGCCTGCTCTGGACATTCCGGGGACATTCTCGGGTCCGCGCAAGGTGGACACCTCGGCCCCCAGATATATCTCCGGGGTGGTCGATGGGACAAGGGTGGACTTGCGCTTCAACGAACCACCCAACGCCACACCACCGAGCGCAACAACGCTTGCGGTGTATTTGCGTGGTTACGCCGGCTTTGAAGTGATCGACATCGCAAATATCAGCGTCGACGATCTTCACTACAGGGATCCGGATGGCGACGATCTTGCCTACACGGCCGAGATGCCTAACGCCGAGAACGGGACCAGGGTGGCGCTTGAAGACGGCGTGGCCACGGTCACGCCGGTCGGCGCCGGCGAGGCGACGTTGGTCCTGACGGCGTCGGACGGCGCGTCGGGTGTGGTGTCGATCACGACATCGATTGTGGTCGCCGTGCAGGTCGTCGAGGAATCGCAGCCGGCCGCCGAACCGACGCTCGATGAACTGCGCATTGCGGCGCGTCGGGTGGCGGACGGCCGGATCGAGTTCGCGCTTCAGGAGCGGGGTTCTGACGGTTCCTGGGACGATCGGCGTCTGCCCAGGGCGCGCTGCGATCCGTCCGATCCGAGCGTGATTCGCTGGATGGTCAGCAGTGAGTTGACGGTCGACGGCTGGCGCTCGTCGAGCGTGTGTCAGGCAGCGTGAAGGAGAGATCGATGACATCGGTTGAGCGGACCTCAGTGCAGTCGGAGTTGCTATCCGCGCTCGGCTACGAGGTGTACCGCGCAACGGCAGCGCTGATGTTCCTATTGGAGGGGATGGAGTCGGTGCGCCAGTTCCGGCCGGCGCCGCTCACGCCGACCGATGCTGATGGGCGGTCTCCAACCAGGCCGGCGCGAATCTACCCGCTGCCCTCCGAGATCGACCTGGCACTGGTGCTCGAAGGCCCCGGATTCCGTCCAGCCGAGCTGTTAGGCAGGGAAGCTGAGGCCGAGCAGCTGGCCTATCGAGGTTGGCTCCAGCGAGTCGCGTCGCTGGGCGAGCCGCAGGAGCTGTCCGCTCGGCGAGTCTTGGCTGAGATTCGCTGGATTCATGATGATGTGGTCCACAACCAGGGCATCGCCACGGCAGAGCGCAGCGGCGCCTGCTCGGTGCTGACCTGGTTCCGAGCTGGCGAACCGACCCGGTTGGGCTTGCGCCACGTGCTCGACTTGCTCAACCAACTCGGCCTGATGTCGCCCACACCGGCGTTGGATCGTACCGGTCCCGCCGCAGGTTGGACCTTGCTGCCGTTCCCGCAGGAATCGCCGCTCGACGGACCGGCGCCCGCCATCGTCTCGCTGCGGGTTTCGTCCCGCGCCCCGAACCAACCCCAGAATGGCCGTGAGACAATCGACCCCGTCCTCTGCGTGGTATTCGCCAACGGCGTCTACTTCGAGCTGCCTGAGCGTCGGAGTGCGGCGTTGGAACGAGAGCAGCGTGCGGAGAGACCAGGGATTGATCAATGCGGCGATCTCAGGCTGGCGGACGGGCACGTCGTCACGCGTGAAACGCTCTACCGAGCCGCCCTGAACGCGCTCAGCAGCGCGGAGCCAGCCCACGCCCGATTGGACCTGCCGGGCTGGACGCATCGGGTTGAGTGAGCGGCGCCACGTTAGGCCGGTCGTACTGAGCGCCAGCGTTATCGCTGTGTGATGTCACATTGCAGACGGGCTGAGATGGCGGCGTTGGTGGTGGCCCATCCACCGAGTTCGGCGCTTTGTCCTCGAGGCAAGGCGTGCTCCGGCGAATAGATTATCCGTCCGTTCCAGCATCTCTTCGAACCGGAAGCACGATTGTTATGTCACCCAAGTCAAATGCGCGAGGGGTTAGGTGTTTAGACACACCGGCGCCGCTACTGCGGGCAAGTTTGGTACTTGTACAGCGAGCCGTCCTAGCCCTGGAAGTAGCAGAATGCTTGATTGTCCCTTTCCATCCGGCGAACGACTCCTCCCTGGACGAGGGCGATGACGCTGAGGCCGAGCGTGCCGCTGAATGAACAACAGATGCGAGCAGGGAGCAAGGACACCGATCGGCTGCGTTGCTCGGTCTGAAGGATGCGGAGGCTGCACTGGGCTGGCGTGGGCCCGTTCAGTTGGGAACGACTGGTCCGGAAAGCGATGCGCAGAACTCTTCAGCCTGTGGCCGCTCCCCCGGTGAAGGGGGAGCGGCGCAATTGGGCGAAGGCGGGCGGGCTGAGAGGTCCTCGTCACTCGCGATCTGGCGGAACATCGATTGTTGGCTGCGCCTCCGCAGGCCGCCGCCGGCCGGCGGAGTTGCTACCAGCAGACATTAGTCATCCGGCGGCGGATCGGCGCTGTAGTCAGTCACGAGCAGCCGGTAGGCCCCTTTCCTTACTTGGGACTTGTCGGCCTCGTTTAGATTGTTCACGGTGATCAGGTAATTACCGTCCCGTTTCACCGAGAACTCCACGAGGGCTGAGTCCCCTATCAGGGCCCAGGGAATACCTCTTGTTGTGAAATCAGATTCGGTATTCGTTAGCCCATCTCTAACGTACACGAACCTTTTGTAGTAGTCGACTAGAGAGGATGCAGGCTCGGAAGACGTATTGCAGCCACTGGAATTGCACACTCCACCAATATTGTTCACCTGGCTCCACTGGAACGTGTCGGTGCTGCCACCTGGCTTCTTAGTCACCACGATGGTATACCTTCGGTCGGCCTTGAGATTGATCCAATACGCATCTTGATCGTAATTTTCCTGGTAGAACGATACGTACCATTCGCCCACTGCCAGCGTGACATTGATGCGCGAACCAGCAAGAACGTCCACCTCCTCTACAACGAGAACATACAAACCGGAGCCTTGTGCGGACCCGCTCTGCACGCCGATGTAGTAGTCACCGCCAACGGCGCCCGTGTAGAAGTCCAGAAAGCTGGTCCGGCTGCGGCTCCAGGGCTTGATCATGCCGTCCGGTCCGGCCAGGCCGACGAAGTCTGGGCTGTTGAGGTTGCGCCACTCGTATCCGCCTCGCAGGGAGAAGATATACGTCTTTCTGGCGTCTAGTGAAACGACAAACCAGTCCTGGTCGCCGGGGGAAATCCCGCCAAAGGTGTAGTCATCATATCTAACAAGGTTGGTGATTCCCCCGATGCGCCTGCTGCTGAGCCGGAGTCGGTGCAACGCCGCCGGACCATCCGGTTGGTCGTTCATCTTCTCGATCCTGATGTGGTATCTCATGCCGGGCGCGAGGGCGCCGAGCCGCAGCGTGTGGTCACCAGCGCGGTCGGGCTGAAACACATACGCCAGGGACGCGCCGTCGGCCTGCAACATTGTTAGCGGAAAGGCGGTGTTACCGACTGGTGGATCAGCGGTTTCGAACGGTATTGCGCGGCCCTCCTGTCCACCACCGACGGTGATGCTATCCAGTCTGAGGTGATAGTCGTACGGCCTACCGTGAGCATCCCCGTGTTTGAAATCAGCAAACAGATAGGTGCTACCCGGGTCAGCCGAGAAGTTAGAAAGGTCGACGGTCGGGCCCGGGCTGCTCTGCAGATGGTGTTCGAAGTGTTCGATGTCCCATACCAACACTCGGTAGACCGCGTTAGCCTCGAGGTTGACGGAGTAGAGCTCATAGTTCCGGGATTCCTCGCTGCGCCACTGGTGCCGATAGTTTGCGCCTTGTTCGCTCATCGGGAGAAGATACTCGCCGCGCGAATTCTTGGGCAGGCTGGCCAGTGCGTTCGCCTGCTTGGGGGCTGGATCTCCGAGCAGCGTTCGAGCCTGCACATGTTCGGATGCGTCGCCCATCGTGTCGGCGGCTTGGCTTTTCGCGCTGCTTGGCGCGTTGTCGACGCTCCTGGCGGCGCTGGCATCGGCAGAATCGCTGCTGAAGATCGGCTGAACGGAGTAGGTGTACGTGGTTCCCTCTCCGACCAGACCATCGACGTACTCGGAGTCGGTGTTCGCTGTGTCTGCGACGTGGACGACCATGGCCTCCGATTCGGTACTGCGCATGATCCGGTAGCCACTGACGCCTTGCCGCGCGGGTTCATCCCAGCGCAACGTCACCCGATCGTGCGACACCTCGGCCAGCAGATCGGAAATTCCCTGGGCTTGCTCCGCGCCCGCCCTGGCGCCACCCGCCGTCTCTGTGGCGCTATCCGAGCCGGTAGGTTCAGGCGCCGACGCTGCTTCCGTCTCTACGGTCACGTCACCGGAGCCGTGCGTTGATCTGGCTGCGTCTCGGGAGATTGACACCTCTTGATCGAAGTGGGCGGTGAATGTGAGTCCCGGATTGATCCAGAAGACCATGAACTGTGGCCTGGTGGTCGCGAGTTCTGCGGTCCTGCCGTGATTGAAGTAGAAGCGTTTTTCGCCGACCCGGAGCACCCATCCGTCTGGAACTGCACGGTCAAAGGTATGGAAGTCGAGTGCCGATCGGTGCGATCCGCCTTCGTGCCTGCGGAAGCCATTCGTCCTGGCGATCATGACGATCTCGTATTCGGCGCTGTCATAGGTGAAGGAATTGTCGTCCAGACGGCCAATTCTGCTTTCATTCGGGCGCCGGTCAAAGCCCCAGTAGCCCTGCGTGTTCCTGTTGTTCCATCTACCAACGTTCATCAATGAATCCCAGATCGCGGTCGTGCCCATGCCGTATTCCGACCAGGGGCCGGCCTGCGTGTCGTCCTCCGAGCGGACCCTCACCTGATAGTTGACATCGGGCTGCAGGCTCGTGATTGTCGTCGACGTGTCCTGGACACCCTGTGGGCCGTCAGTCCAGGCGGTCTGATCGATAGTGCGGTATTGCAGGTCATATGCGATGATCGTCGAAACGGAATCGGTGGGCGCCGTCCAACGCACGGTTAACGCGGTTTGGCCCGCGTCGAACACCGTCGGAGTCTCGGGCGCCGGAGGCGCGCCGCTCTGCTCGTCAATGTCAGTCAGCGTCACCGTGATGTCGGCCGAGGTGTTGTTCACGCCGTCGCTGACCTGCACGGTGATGTTGTAGGTACCGTCCGCGCCGTCATCGTCGGGTGCTTCAAAGTCTTTCGCCTGCGTAAACACCAATGCGCCGCTCGAACTCAGAATGAAGTGGGACTGATCGGCGCCGCCGGTCAGCGCCCAGGTCAAGTCTGCAGCATCGGTGTCAGAATCGGTGGCGGAACAATTGACCACGCCGGCGATTCCCTCAGCAACTGTGAGGGCAGTTGCGGTGTTGATCTGCGGGACCGTGCTGTCTTGCACGGTTGAACTCTCCGGCGCGGTCGATGTTTCCGGCTCGGAGTCCAGTTCCGTGACCAGATCGGCCAAAGGAGTATTAGCCGGATCGGTTACGGGTACGGGGACCGGCTGGGTGACCGGCTCCGGCGCCGGAGTTTCGCTCACCGTCCCCGTGGTCGTCGCGGACCAGGGTCCGCTCCACGGTCCGTCTCCCGGACCTCCGGTTTCGTATCGCGAGCGCATCCGGATCTTGAAGATCGCTGCCTCGGTCAGCCCTGTGAGCGTGACCGACGTCGTCACGCCCTCGGGATACTCATTCCCGCGGTCGGCTGCATTATCGGCTTTGAAAGACTGGTATTTGAGATTCTCTTCGGCCCAGCTAATCCGGTAGTCCGATGGCGTCGGTTCAGGCAAATCCCAGGCGATAGTGAGTTCACCCGGGTTCTCGCTACTGAGCCGAAGGTTTTGAATGGACCCAGGGGGCGTCGATCCAGTAGCCGGGGCGGCCAGGACGACGAGCATCGCCGCCATCAGCGCAGTGATCGCGACGAGGGCCAGAACGCGGCTCAGCCGGATCGAACGACCAGGTT
>CAXXUV010000007.1:0-13542 GCA_963666795.2 Dehalococcoidia bacterium
CCCGCCACGCCCAAGGACGGAGAGCCAAGCTGAATCGCCATGAGCGTTTGCTCCGACGGATCTTGAGCGGCCAAGCAGACGCCAACATTCGCTTCCGCGACCTCAGAGCCTTACTGCTGGCCTTAGGTTTTGATGAACGAATCCGGGGAAGCCACCACATCTACGAAATGCCGGACCTGTCCGAAGTCGTTACCCTGCAACCGCAGCGCCGCGACGCCAAACCCTACCAGGTACGGCAGTTGCGTAAGCTTTTCATTCAGCATGAGCTGTTCAAGCTCCTGGAGGACGATTGATGCACAAGTACGAGATCATCATCTACTGGAGCGATGAGGACGACGTGTTTGTCGCGGATATTCCCGAGTTGCCTGGCTGTATGGCGCATGGGGACTCACACGAGGAGGCGCTCGCCCAGGCGCAGGCGGCCATTGGCTACTGGCTCGAAGCTGCCGAGGAGATTGGACGGCCGATTCCGCAACCCGCCGGTGAACTCGTCGCGCCAAGCTATTGAAATCGCAGAGCGCGACACTTCTTAGGCTTGATACTGCCAAACCTCAGCGAATAGAGCGCCAAGCGCTAACAGGGCAGGTCCGAATCCTGCTGGGGCCACCGTTTAATTCCATCATACTCAACAATGTAGGCTGCGTAGGTTTCGCAACTTATCAACATCCTTTCCCTCCTCGATCCTATAGCCGATTGCCCCACCAACGTAGGAACAGTACTCACCGCCAACCACTTGACGACAGTTGTTTCTCGATACGGCGGACAGGTCCTGGTTGCCCAAGTAGCGGATACATTCGCTCTTGGAGGCAACCTTGCTAGCGCCGGCCGAACTACCGCCGTCATCTTCTCCTATACAGGCGCCGAGCAGCGCAATTGCGCCGATGATGACTGCTGTGATTGTGAACGCCGTGCCATTTGACATGTCATCCCCAGTTCCTTTGCACCTGCAAGAGTGGACTGCCAGTCGTCCCGCTTGTAGTCATGTTAGTGCCCATCTTCGTAGAACGGGATTGCCGGCTCATATTCAGGAATGTAGTACTCTCCGCAATAATCGAGATTCGCCTGTACGGGCGTGCCGAGAGCCTGTTCTATATCAAACACCGCGACAATCAGATTATTGTTAAAGTCATAGTAGACAACCTTAAGTACATGGAAGCCTTTGATGCTGAGCATCTGATCTTGCGTTATGTGCCAACCGAAAATGTCGGACGATGGGTCATGGTTCCAAGTTAGTCTGTCTACCACCTCTTCTATGTTCCACACCCCCAGTCCGTCAGTTTGAAACCTCTCAGCCACAAAGATGATATCGCCCCCCTCTCGATCTCGCCATGGTACGTTGACGTGTGCTGAAAATCCGCCGGAATTCATGTCAGCCCAAGGGCCATCGCAACTTAGGAGAATATAGGTCTTCCGATGTTGGTATAGTTCACGACACCGCCGATGGTAACATTATTCTCAAAGCGCGATCTTCCATTGTAATCAGCCCTGCGAGCGCCAAAGCCCAAGTCGTGCAAGTCGAAGTGATACAAATCTGCGGTTACAATGGGCAGTCCTACAACTCCAGCAATGCGCACCGGCGAAGACGCTAACCAGCGGTCCACTTCTACGTTCGCAGGAAGTTTCCGAACCCTCGGCAGCAGGCGCTCTCCCCAAACCGCCGTCCGCCTCACGCTGTTGCAATCCGAACTCCACACGCCCGTCCGCCAGCTTCTTGGCGGTAATCCGCACTTCAGCAACGTTCTGTGACCCGTTACTGGCGCTCACTAGCGCGAACGTGACGGACCCCAACGCGATTAGCGCCAGCAGTCCGATAATGGTTCGATTCAACATTTGCTAAAGCCCCCTTCTTGGCACGGGACGAATCCGTTGCCACACAAGAAGCGGCCCGCGAAGCGGACCCGCAACGGATGTCCCGATGTGCAACGCCTCGCTCGGTGTGTTTCTTGTGTGGCGTCGCTGAAGCTAACAGAGCCGCGATTGGTCGTCAACCGCGCATCTGGTAGGCTGGCCACGTTCCTCCGGGAACCCGAAGGCGGTTAGCAGGGCGTCTATTGAAATGGAGTGTCTGATGAACCGTAACGTTCCTGCCTTTGTGGAAACTTCGAAAAGCACTGTCAAGATTGTAGCGAAGCTCCTCGGGGTTCTTTTCGAGCGCGGTATGTACTTGTGCGTGCTGCTGAGCCTAGCTATTTCCTTAGCAGTCCCTGTACCGCCGGAGGGTCAGAGTCGATTTGGGTAACCAGGCATATGAGCCCTCTCGGGGCTTGGATGTCACATTCCGAGCGGCGATGGCTGCCGAGCCAGGATTCGAACCTGAACTGAGGGATCCAAAGTCCCTAGTGCTACCGTTACACCACTCGGCATTCCTTGCTGGTACCGAGGGCCGGACTCGAACCGGCACGGGCTTTTGGCCCAATGGTTTTTGAGACCATCGCGTCTACCATTCCGCCACCTCGGCACGCTCTGCCCAGCTTATCAGGACTCTCGGGGCACGTCGCGAACTCCGGACGCGGCCTTCAGACAGCTAACTTGCGGAAGCGCACCAACCGGATTCGCCGGCTGTCCGACTCCACCACCGTCCAGCGGTATCCGTACAGGTCTAGCGACTCATCGGCGCTGGGGATTCGGTGGAACCGTTGCAGCAACATGCCCGCGACCGTCTCCGCTTCCTCGTCCGAGAAGTCCGCTTCCAACTCCGTGCCCAGATCGGTGAGGCCGCGGCGACCCTCGACGAACTGTTCGCCCGCAATCCGCACCGGCACCGGCTCCGAGCCGAACCGCGTCTCGCTGCGGATGTTGCCGACGACCAGCTCGAGGATGTCCTCCAGCGTGACCAGGCCCGACGTCCCACCGAACTCGTCGATCAGTAGCATCAGGTGATGCCCGGTTGTCTGCATCTGCGTCAGCACGCGTTGTACTGATGCCCGCTCCGACTCGAACGGCGCGTCGCGCATGACGTCGCGTACGTGTCGCTCGCGGTTGCCCTGGCCCAGCTCGGCCAACACGTCGGAGCCGTGCAAGTAGCCGATGAACTGGTCTTCCGTCCCCCGACCGCACCGGCAGGCGCAGGAAGCCGGCGGCGCCGAACGCGCGTCCCGCTTCCCCTAGCGTCGCCCCCGAGTCGATTGACGTGATTTGCAGCCGACCGGTCATGATCCGGCGTACCTGGGTCTCGCCCAGGCGCAGCGCGCCGAGCAGGACCGACGTGTCCTGCACCTTCAGCTCGCCCTCTTCACGCGACTGCATAATCGCCGTGCGCAGTTCGCCCATCGAAAGCGCCGAGCTGGCCTCTTCCTGTCCGCCCACGACCTCAGCCAGATCCGCGATGTCCAGTCCAGCGCCGCTACCGCCGGCGCTGTCAGGCGCGCCCACCAGGTCAGTGGGATCGAGTAATAGCGGGCGACGGTCAGATTGTGATGCAGCGCCACTGATTTGGGACCGATTTCGCCGAAAACGACGAGCAAGATGGTCACCGCGACCGTCGCCACGACGATGCTGAGGCCGCCGGTGCCGCCGATCAGCTCCTGTGCAATCACGGCGCCCACGGTCGCGGCGCCCGTGTTGACCAGATTGTTGCCGACCAGGATTGCGGCAAGCAGCCGGCGCGGTTCCTGCAGCAACGCGGCCGCGCGGTCTGCGCCCGGCAGTCGTCGCCGTCGCTCATGCTCAAGACGCACGCCGTCGATCGAGAGGTACGATGTCTCCGCGCTGGAAAAAACGCCGACAACGCCAACAGCGCTGCCAGCAGCACCAAATACACAATCACCGAACGACTCCCTGCACTGTCCGTCACACAACGAACAGTGGCTGTCCCCGGTTCAGACCACGGGCAGACAAACCCTACGCTACTCTTCTGACATGGTTACACCGACAGAAACCCTCAGCATCGCCAACGCCGCCGACATCCTGAGTGTCGACCCTGACGCGCTGCTCGATGAAATCCGCAATGCCGCAGCGGCAGCCGAACGACCGACGGCGCGCGATTGAACATTGCCCGGACCGGCGCTCAGTGTGAGCGTCTTCATCGGTAGCAAACTCGCCGTCTGCGAGCGGGACAAGCCCGGCTCGGACGATTGGCACGTCAGGCTAGTATGACGGCTGCCATGAGTTCATGCACAGGCGCTGCGAAGGCGCGGTACCGTTCGGTGATCTTCGATCTCGACGGCACCCTCGCCGACACCGAGCCGCTGGTCATCGGCTGCATGCTCGAGACGATCAACGCCCACGGCCACCCCGTCGATGAAGCGTTGCTGCTCAAGTACATCGGTCCACCGCTGCCCGTGATGCTCTACAACATGCTCGGCCTCGACGCTGAGCAGGCGCATCCGATCTACCTCGACTACCTCGGTCGCTACGAAGAGACCTACATGCCGCGAACGCGTCCCTTGCCCGGCGCCGAGACGCTGCTCGACGCGCTCTGCGAGGCCGATGTTCCGATGGCGATCGTCACGAACAAGCGCGAGGACGCCGGCCGCAAGACCGTCGAAATGCTCGGCTGGACGGATCGCTTCCAGACCATCATCGGCGCCGACACTGCCAGCGATCCAAAGCCGCACGCAGCCCCTCTGCTGCACGCCCTGGACATCCTCAACGGAGAGCCGGAGTCGGCGGTCATCGTCGGAGACACGGAATCGGACATGGGTGCAGGCAAGAACGCGAGGTTCGCCGGTGTGATCGGAATCGTCGGTCTGAGGGACGCGGACTTCCTCATCAGTCAGGGAGCGACCGCGACGGCTAATGACCTCAAGACGGTCAAGAAACTGCTGTTCCGAGAGACTTAGTCAGCCGCAGCGGTGGATGATTCCGAATCCGACTTCCAAGTCCCCTCGGGTTGCAGTCGAGACAAATCGAGGATGATTCGCGCCATTCTCTCAATAGCCTCTTGAATACCTGCCAAGCTATCGACTGGAATCCGCGGCTGGAGACCTTGTGCGACGGCGCCATGGCTCCGGATGACTTCACCGCTTGTTGAACGAGTTGATCGCTGATCGGAAGTCCCCACCATGCGAATCGCCTTGACGTGTGCCAGCCGTCATCCGCGACGATCAGCCCATCGTCGGCCAATTCGATGATGACATTGATCCCATCACCATCGTCCGTCGACAGTCCTGAGAACACCTCGAACGTTCCGTCTGGATGGGCTTCGATTCGCTCAAATCGCTCGGAGCATATTGCGTGCAACTCCTTGGCAAGTTGCTCCGGAGTCATCTGCTCGCCTCTTCAATAGCCGGGGAGATCAAGTCATCCAAATGCAGGATACCCAGTTCAGCACAGAATCGAACCCAGACTTGAACAGGCTCGTTCCACTCCGGCATTTCAGGCGGAAGCGGGATCGCTTCCGCCCGCCGCGCCACAGCTACCCACAACTGCATGTGCGCACCAACAATCCGCGTCCCATCGATGTTGCGATGACTGAGCCCTCTACCGAAATCAATCCCAGCAATTCGCACACTGCCATACAGCAATGTGAAGGAAAGTTTTCGCTCGCATTGTCTAAACGATCCGTGCACTCGAAGCGGTCTGTTCAAGTAGTTGAGAACAGGAGCTCCAAACTCAACAGCACCTTGGTGGCCCAGAGATTCCGACCACGCGACATCGCCGACGATCCGTTTGGACTCGTCGGCGATGATGGCGTCGAACTCTTCTTGCGACAGCGCCACTGCGGCTGGCTAGCAGATGGCTAGCCGCCGGCGGCGACGCCTGCCTGCATCGCTGATTTCCTCTGGCGATTGCGCTCGACAGCATCCTCGATGCCCCAGACGGTCTCCGCCGTCTTCGAGACCACCCACTCCGCCTGCTCGTCACCGAGCTGGTCATAGATGTCCCTGACGATTCGACGGCTCTCACCCAGCGTCGACTCCGGGTGTGGGTAATCGAAGCTCCACATCACGTGGTCGTGTCCGATCATGTCCATCAGGCGGAGGCCGGCCGGGTCGCTCATGAAGGTTGCGTAGCACTGACGCCACCAGTAGTAGCTGGGCAGTTCGGCCAGTTGCGGGCGCATCTCCGAGGCGAACTCGCGGTACGTGCGATCGGCGTCGTAGAGCGCCGAGGCGACCCATGAGATTCCACCCTCGGTGAAGATCACCTTAAGTTCGGGGTGGCGCTCAAGCACTCCAGAGAACGTCAGCAGCGCCCGCAGCTTGCGGAACGGCTCAAAGTTTGAAGTCAGGTAGGTTCCCAGGGCTCCTGCGCCGCGCCAGTTTGGGAACTCACCGATGTGGAATGAGAGCGGAATCCCGCTCGCTTCAATGGCGTCCCACATCGGTTCCATCCGCGAGCGGTTGTACTCCACGTCTCGAGGCGAGGAGGGAATCTCCATCGCCTTGAATCCCCAGGCCTTGATCTTGTCGATGTAGTCGGCGGTGCGCTCGGGGTCGAAGATGGTTGGCAGGATTGCGATGCCGAACAGCCGGTCCGGGTCGTACTGACACCATTCGGCGAGGTACTCGTTGTACACGTCGATACAGGCGTACATGACCTCTTTGTCTTCCATCCCCATGATTCCGAGCGCCTTCTGGGGAAAGACGAACCCGATATCGACGCCTTCGGCGTCCATGTCGACCATGCGCCTCGCCTGATCGGTCATCCCCGGACGTCCCTCAACCATCAGCCAGTTCAGGCCCGGTGTGTCGAAGCTGCGACCTTCGACTTCAAGCTGGAATCCGGTATCGTCGCGCCAGGGCTTGGGCGCCTTATCGCGCATCGACGTGGGCAGACGATCTTCTCACAGACCGGGCGGCTCCATCCGATGGTCATCGGAGGAGATGATGATCGGATCGCCCGGCGGCGTCCAACCGATGTCCGACGACGGACGGTCGACGGGCCAGGCGATGGGATCACGGCGTGGAGTCGGCATCGGTTGTTCCTTCTTCGACGACCTACTGGTTGAAGACCGCCTCGCGCTTCTCGAGGAACGCGGTCACGGCCTCGTTGTGCGACGGCAGACGGCGCGACTCTCGATCCCTCTGCCCCTCACGCTCCATCACTCGCATGAGGTTGGACTCGGTGACGTTGTCGTTGAGCAGCGTCTTGATCTTGCGCACGACGGCCGTTGGGTTGTTCGCCAGTTCCTGGGCTTTGGCCATGGCCGTGTCGAACAGGTCTTCCTTGGGCACGACGGCCGAGACCAGACCGATGCGCGCGGCCTCGTCTGCGGGAACCATTCGACCCGAGAGGCAGATGTCGGTCGCGTGACCGAGGCCCACGAGCTGCGCGAGCAGACGGGTGGAGCCCAACTCCGGGACCAGACCAACCTTGACGAAGCGAATCGACAGCCTCGTATTTTCGGCCGCGTATCGGACATCCGCTGGCAATGCGAGAGTCAATCCGACACCGACGGCGTAGCCGTGGATCGCCACGATCACGGGCTTTGACTCCCGGATCATCTGGGTCCAATTGACCTCGCGTCCGGCCCCGGCTTGGGCCTCAGGGTCATCGGCGAGGCGTTGGTTGAAGCCCTGCAGGTCGGCGCCCGCGCAGAACGCGCGGCCCTCGCCGGCGAGCACGATCGCGCCGATGCCGTCGTCGTTGTTCCAGGCCTCGATCTGGTCGGTCATCTCCTCGGCCATCTGATTGGTCCAGGCATTGAGCTTCTCCGGCCGGTTCAGCCGAATCACGCCGACGCGCCCAATCGTCTCGGTCAGAATTTGTTCGTACGTCATCAATCGCCACCGTTCGCAGTTGTGTATCGAGATGGCCCAAGTCTATATGTGGCTCCCGTTGATGTCCGAGGAAGCAAACGCCCTACCCTGCCTGAGTGAGTGCTTCGCCCGACCTCAACGGAGTCGACGAACGTCCAAGGTGGCGACGCAATCTGCGCCTCTATCCGCTCTTCTACTTCTTCCACGATCTGCAGTTCTGGCTGCCGGTTTGGATCATCTTCGCGACCGAAGACGTTGGCCTGACGTTCGCGCAGCTCGGCGCGATCGGACCCGCGTTCTACGTGATTACATCGTTTGGTCAGCCGCCGGCCGGCGCGCTCGCCGACCGCTTCGGTCGCGTTCGAACGATTCGCATCTCTCTCGTCATCTACATCACATTCATGATCTGGTTTGCATTCTCGGGGTCGTTCTGGCAGGCCGCAGTGGCCTGGTCGCTCTGGGGATTGGCGATGGTCTTGATCACAGGCAGCGACAGCGCATTTCTCCATGATTCGCTACAAGCGATGGGTCGGGCACGCGATTTCGAACGACAGGCAGGTCGCGCATTCGCAGTCCGCTCGGTGGCCATGGTGTTGGCGACGTTTGCCGGTGGCGGAATCGCTCAAGTATTCGGCGCGCAGGCGGCACTGCTCGCAGGAGCGGTTGGCACCTGCCTGGCGCTGTTGATCACATTCGGTTTCCGCGAACCACCACGACACGAACCGGGGCACAGCGGTGAAACGCCGTCATATCTCCAGTTGATGAAGCAAACGCTCCGCCTCGCCGGCAAGACTCCGACGATCCGCTACTCGCTCATCTTTAGCGCAATCCTGATCGCCTCCATGGTCCCCGAGTTCTACCTCCTGCAACCGTTCCTCAGGGAACAGGGAGTCGAGGTCGGCTGGCTCTTCACGGCGCTCCAGGCGCCGGCGAGGATTGCCACGGTGTTCGCGGCGATGCTGGCATTCTGGCTCGCCACCCGCTTCGGCATCGTCCGCACGCTCGCATCCTTGCCCTTCTGGGTGGTCTTGGTCTACGTCGGCATTGGGCTGCTCGACCATCTGGGGGCGATTGGAATCTTCCTCATTCTCGGACTCGCTCGCGGAGCGCAGATGCCGCTGATGGAGGGCTACCTCAACCGTCGCATCCCGTCCCATCTGCGAGCCACAGCGCTATCACTCAACCACATGGGCTGGGCCTTGATCATGCTGCCCTTCCTGCCGATCTTTGGCCAGGTTGTTGATGCAAATCCACTGCCTATGGTGTTCCTCGGCCTGGCTGCCTTCTTTGGACCCCTCCTGCTGATCGTGATGATCTTGTGGGTCCGTGCCGACCGCCAAGAACGCGGCCAGTTCAGACTCCCGCCGGCCGTTCCGCAATTCTTGCGTGAGGTGCTGTGGAAGCCGCAGCGCCGAACGGAGCCGGTGCCGAGACCCGTCGACTTCGACTAGCGATTGAAAGGAACCCCACATGCCCGACCGACTCGCTGGCAAATCTGCCATCATTACTGGCGCCGGTTCTCGCGCGGAGGGGATTGGCAATGGACGCGCCACTGCCATCCTCTTTGCGCGCGAGGGCGCCGAGCTGTTGCTCGTTGACCGCGACGAGGAAGCCGCCCAGGCGACGCTCGATATGATCCGCGCCGAAGGCAACGACGCTGCCATCGCCGTCGCCGATGTCACCTCGACCGAGGACTGCTCCCGGATCGTGGCCGACGCGGTCAGCCGCTACGGCAAGCTCGACATCCTGCACAACAACGTCGGCATCGGTGGACGCGGCACCGTTGAGCAGATTTCCGAGGTCGAGTGGGACCACGTACTGAGGGTCAACGTGACCTCGATGATGCTGACCTGCAAGCACGCCATTCCGGCGTTGCGGGAGAGCGGCGGCGGCGCGATCACGAACGTCTCGTCGATCGCCGCGCTGCGACCTCGCGGTCTGACGGCATACAGCGTCAGCAAGGCGGCAGTCGCGACGCTGACCCAGGCGCTCGCGGTTGACCATGGCCGAGACCGCATCCGCGCCAACTGCATCATGCCGGGACCGGTGTACACGCCGATGGTCTACTCGGCCGGGATGTCGGATGAACTGCGCGAACGTCGCAAGAACGCCAGTCTGCTCAGGCAGGAAGGCGAGCCGTGGGATATCGGCTGGGCCGCGGTCTTCCTCGCCAGCGACGAGGCAAAGTACGTCACCGGCGTCATCCTGCCGGTCGACGGCGGCGTCACGGTGCGCGGGCCGGACCGTTAGGAACGCTCTGAACAACTGGTGTCGCAGGCTGAGCGGGGACCCCCCTTCAGCCTTCGGCAGCTTCCCCCGCAGAGGGGGGAAGCGGGGATCGGAGTTGTTCAGAGTATTCCTAGCTACTCAGGCTCGCCGTTCGTGGGTAGTTCGTAGACGGCTGCTGCGCCGGCGTCTTCGCCCGCCTGCGTGTCGGCGAGCCACGCGCCGACGACCGCTGTCGTTCCGTCGATCTCGGCGACCCAGCCGAACTCGGCTCGTTCGCGGGCTTCAATCGCGTCCACCGGGCCGAGGACGCCGACCTCGACCCATTGGTCATCGACCAGTTCGAACGCATAGGCTGCGCCGCTTCGATAGGTGCCCGACTCTGGATGGGCTCGATGCGGCGCGCCGATTACCATCCGTTTGCCCTTGATATCAACCGAATAGCCGAACCAGTCGCCCGGTTGCATATCGGACGCTTGCAGCTTGGCGTGGAAATCCCAGAGTGAATCGAGTTTCCAGACGTAGGTCGCCCCGGCACTCCAGATCGGGTCGTCGTGGTCGTACGCACCCGAGGCCAGCCAGCGGCCGTGAAGCGCAACCTGCGAGCCGAGTGCATCGCCCGGGATCGCGTCCGATGCCAGGAGCCGCCCGGCGAAGTTCCACTCGTCGTTGTAGTAGTGCCAGACGAAGACCGCTCCAGCATCCTCTGCAATCGTGTCGTCGCCGGGAGCTCCGACGACCAGCACGCCGTCCTGCAGGTCGATGTCGCGACCAAACAACTGACGGTGGCTGGGCTCATTGGGTCTGAACACCGCTTCAGCCTGCCACAGACCCTTGTGTTGTCTGTACGTGGTCACCGAACCCGCTTCGATGCCCCCGACGGGATCTTCCCAGGCAGATACCGCAATCCGGTCGCCCGAGATCGCGACGCTCCAACCGAATGATGCGCCGGCATGCGGCTCGACGGGCAGCAGCGTACCGGTCCGAATCCACGTCCCGGCCACCTTCTCGAAGACATAGGCAACGCCGGAGTCATCGATCCGGCTGCCGTCGAACCGTTGACCATCCTCGTACGGCGCGCCAATCACGATGCGTCCGTCGTCGATCGCCATCCAGCGTCCGAACCAGCCCAGCGGATCGGGATAGGGCGGCAAAATGTATGCGGTTTCAACCCAGTCGCCATCGATCCGCTCAAAGACGAACACGGCGCCGGAATCTTCGCCCAGCACGTCGTGATACGGCGCGCTCACGGCGATCACGTCTCCCTCAATCACCGCCGACCAGCCGTACTCGTCGCGCACGGCAGACACGCTGGGAGTCAGGGGCACGCCCTCCGCGAGCCACTTACGGATCGGGGCAACCGGAGCCGCGGGCTGCTCATCGTCAGCCTCATCCTGCTCGGAAGCGTACGGGTCGGACGAACCGTAAGCGTCAGACTGCTGCTGTTGCTCCTGTTGTCCGCGGTCCATCGCCTGTGCCGCCGACGCGTCACCGTCCTGCGATTGCTGCGCACTCTCCACGGAGGCTGACTGCTCTTCCGTCGCTTGCTCCGCTGCCGCCTCCGACTGGGTAACCGACTCCTGGTCCGCCTGCTCTGCGGGCTCCTGAGATTCCTGGGACTGTGCCGTATCTCCATCCAATTGCTGGATCGAGTCGCTGCAAGCGGTGAGTGCCAAGAGCGCCAGGAGCGCCAGCAGAACGATGGAAGTCGGAAACCACACGGTCGTCAACGCCCCGCGCGGGGACAGCATCAGACGCAGCAGCATATGAAGAAGCCTGCCAATCGGCGATGTCGATGCCCGGCCGCGTCAATGCCCAAACGACGCGACGCACCCCGCACTACGAGTCAGCCTATCGATGAATCAGGATTCAGGGTTAACGCCGATAGACCGGCTGCCGCTTCTCGCGGAACGCCGCTTGCGCTTCCGCCGCGTCAGAGCCCGACATGGTCGTTTCCTCCATCGACAACGACAGCGGCAAGACCATGTTCGAGACGTGCTTAATCCACTTGTTGATCGGCACCTTGGACGCCGAGATTGCGCCCAACGGTCCGTTGGACAGCCCGCTCGGCCAGGGCGAGCGCCGTTGACATCAGCTCATCGTCCTCAACGACATCCTGGACCAGTCCGAGCTGCTTGGCCTGTTCGGCGCGGATGTGCTCGCCGGTCATCAGGTAGTACTTGGCTCGAGACGGCCCGACCAGCATCGGCCAGATCACGCCCCCGCCGTCGCCGGCGCCGATGCCCATGTTGACGTGCGTGTCGCCGAGCACGCCCGAGCGGCCGATGTAGACGACATCGGCCATCAACGCGACGGTCGCGCCCAGACCCAGCGCGTAGCCATTGACGGCACAGATCACGGGCTTCTCACAGTCAAGCCAGTTGTCGACGATCAGCCGCGCCTCGTTCATCCGATTCAGATAGCGGCCGCCCATCGGTTCGTCGCGGTTGGCGGAGAAGTCGCCGCCGGCGCAGAACGCGCGACCCAGCGCCGGTCAGCACGAGGACACGCACCTCAGGATCGCGATTGGCGTCGACCGGCAGCGTGGATAGTTCGCGGTGCATGGCCGAGTTGACGGCGTTCAGCTTCTCGGGACGATTGAGCGTCGCGACGGTCACACCGCCGGAGCGCTTGTCAATATCGACGTCGTGTAGGCGTCGGGATTCAGGGTCATCGGGAACTCCAGTTGCTGCTAGCAGCCCAGCTGCGCGGCCAAGTCGTGGAAGTCGGTTGCGACGAATGTCGAACGACGAATCGGGGGTCAAATCGACTGGGAAGTTTGGCCCCGCCTCATCTGGTCGGGGGACAAATGCCGTCCTCATGCCCGTCCTGGCGGCAGCCAGCAGGTCTCCCTGGTGGGCCGCGACCATCATTACCTGATCGGAGCTGCAACCCAGCAGCTCGGCCGCTCGCTGGTAACACTGCGGCTCCGGCTTGAACGCGCCGGTGAGCTCTGCCGATAGCACGCAATCCCAAGGCAGACCGCCGAACTTGGCCATGTTGACGAGCAAATCCACGTTGCCATTCGACAGCGTGGAGACGACGAATCGCGAGCGCAGGCGTTGCAGTCCGCCGGGCGAATCGACCCACGGATGCAGTCGGTGCCAGGCTCGGTTGAGCTCGGTGACTTCGGAATCTTCTGCTTCGATTCCGAGTTCTGCGAGCAAGATGTCGAGCATCCGTCGATGTAGCTGGTCGGCCGTCTGGAACGGGAGCTCGCCGTCGCGGACCATGCGCATGCCGCCGGCGTAGCCTTCGCGTCGCCAGCGGTCGGTAAACATCCCTGCGTCGGCGTCGACGCCGTGCCGTTTCAGAAACGATGCGACCTCGGCCGAGACCGAGGAACGCCAGTCGACCACGGTGCCAAACACATCGAACGTGAGCGCCCGCACCTGACTCAGATCTGCGGTCATGCGATGTTCCTAGAGGATCTGGCTGAGGAACAGCTTGGTGCGCTCCTCGCGCGGATTGGTGAAGAAGTGCTCGGGCGTCCCCTGTTCGACCAGCGCGCCCTCATCGGAAGAAGACCAACCGGTCGGCGACCTCTCGGGCGAAGCCCATTTCATGGGTGACCACGATCATGGTCATGCCCGACTCGGCCAGCTCCTGCATGACATCGAGGACCTCTTTGATCATCTCGGGGTCGAGCGCCGAGGTCGGCTCATCGAACAAC
>CAXXUV010000008.1:0-2652355 GCA_963666795.2 Dehalococcoidia bacterium
GACGAACTCTCGAAGATCTTGATGACTTCATTCTCAAAGAACTGCCGAGCTCTGCCTGGCTGGGACTGCGGCGTGCCGGCCGCCGTGGCAGAAGGGTCGCTGTCCCCGTTGGAGTTCGCGGCGATGACCCGCACCGTGTATTCCGTGCCGTCGGTCAGGCCGGTAAGCGTGTCCTTGTACCGCTTGCCGGACGAGGTCGTCTGTTCGTTTTGGATGCTCGTTGCCGGATCGCTGCTGAGCTGCCGGGACGAGTCGAATTCCTCGCTGCCCGATTTCCACTGGATCTTGAACGAGGTCGTCGATGTGTCGGACGAGGACCAGCGCACTTCCAGCTTCTGACTCTCGATGCTGTAGACCGCGACGGCTGTGGGCGCGTCAGGAGCTGTCACCTGCGCGCTAGCACGGAGCGGCACGATCGTCAAGCTGAGAAGTGCAAGCACCAGTAGGAACAGGACCACTGATCGCTGTCGCCAGCGGTTCTTGGCAAGCAACGCGACGAGCACGAGGACGGCGAGAATGCCGCCGGAGAAGCTGTACTTCACCTCATCTCCCCCCTCACGCACACAGCCGACTGCGCCGTCGTTCCGCGTGACCGTGACGCCCCGGACTGTGCTGTCTGCGCGTTGGCAGTCGTCTGCGTCACGTCGTTTGCCCGAACCCGTACTCGCCAACGATGGCATTGCTCGCGTTCGTCCTTAGCGGGCATTGCTACCTATCATTCAGCCGACGCAGGATGCGCTAGCCGGTGATTGCGGGGTCGCTGGGATCGTCCCAGTCCAGGCTGACTTGGTCGTGGGCCGGGTCGGCGGTCAGGCCGGTCGGGCGCATCAGAGGCGGCTCCCGGGCCGAGACCCTGATCGCAACCAACAGACCGGCCAGCACGAGTCCGGCCAGTCCCACCGCGGTCACCCCGAAGACGTGTCGGCGTCCGAGCGGGAATCTCACCAGCGCCTCCTCGTTACGGCCATCCGAGCCGTCACTGGATCACATAGTTTGACTGGACTGCTGGAGTTCTAAGTATAGCTTCAACCCGTTCAACCAATTCTGGGTATGGCGCGTCAGGTATCGATTGGTGCGTTTGTATCGCTATGGCTTGCGCAGTATGCCGATCGTGGATGGGCGTACGTTGCAGCAAGACGCCTACTGCATTGCTCGCCTTTGACTAGTCTTGTCTGCAGCCATCGCAGTAGAGTCGCGATCGGGCTCCGGTACAGGTCCTGTGTGCAGCGCTCCATCGCACTGTGACCGATACCTCTGAATGCGTTGGCTATTGCAGATGCGAACATGATCCTGCGCAGAGAAATCATAGGCGTCCTGCCCAGATTGGCGCTCGTTTGGAGCGATGGCAAGACCGACGATTGTCTGCGCCGCGGCCGACGGACGAACTGTGAGGGTCGGTCATTGGCAGATGGGCGAGGGCTGACAGACTGAAGCTAGACGGACTCAAGCGCCGGCCACGCGGGTCTCAGCTCTCTGTCCGACCCGGTCTCTCGGGGGCATTCCGAATGGCCTTCGTGTTTCTGATGTGGGCGTGCGGCATTGCGTCGGCTATGTGATGTGCCCTCTATAACAGCACGAGTATACGTAGGCAGATCGCATCGTAAGAAACATACGAATGTATCACTGGTGAGGTGGCGAAACGCCCTCGTTGTGCTCCCGAACCGTTTCATACAAATGCCCTCTGCAATATGCCCCTGCGATGCGTGGTATTTGCCCGTTGTTGTTGTTGCTGGATCTCTGCTAGTCTCACGCATCTAAGCCTTGGCACTGATGCCTAACAACGGTTTCTCAAACTAACGTTGAAGGGTTGCGCGCAACTATGCGACTCCCGTACCGACCGTCCAATGTGTCAGTGTCAGTGGCTAGGTCTCAGTTGCTTCGGCTGATATTGTCGCGCGTAGTAGGGGAGAGGGGCGGGCTAGTCCTGTTGCTTGGCCTGGCGGCCTTCCTGGGCGTGGTTGCGGTGGCGCAGGCCCAGCAGTCGGATGGAGCGCTCAGCGGCCTGACGCTGACCAGCGATTCCCCCGGTACCCTCTCCGTCTCATGGGACGCGCCCGACCCGGCGCCCACCGACTACCGGCTGAGATGGGCGCCGGCTTGGGCCGATTATCTCTCCTGGAAGGACGACAACGAGACCGTGCGGGGCAACGCCTACCCGGCCGGCGACGCGACCTCGCTGCTCCTCAGCGGGCTCATGGAGGGGACCGAGTTCAAGCTGCAGGCGCGGGCCCGGTATCACGACGGAGCACATCAGAACAGTCCTTGGAGCGGGCCGTGGGCCGAGGCCTCCCTGCAGGTCACCGCCACGCCCACGTCCACGCCTGTCGTCGGGGCGGACATTACGGGCCTCACGCTGTCCAGTCCCGGACCGGGTTCGCTGCAGGTCGCCTGGGACCAGACCGTCCCGCAACCATCCAACTACCGGGTGACATGGGCCAAGGTTGAGGAGAGTTATCCCACCTGGCTGAATAATACCCGCAACGCCTACCCTACTACGGCAGAGCTTGACACCATCATTGGCCTGGAGAGCGGCGCGGAGTACAAGGTCCGTGTTCGGGCGCGTTACGACGGCGATGCCGACACGCAACCGTGGAGCGGGCCCTACTCGGATGAGGCGATACTGCGGGTGCGTGGAGCGGCGCCGAGTGGACTGCGGATCAGCTACCGCGACGGGGCGGTTCGGCTGAACTGGCAAGAGCCGTCGCCGCCGGGCGGTGCGACCGCCGTGTACCACATTTGGCGGACGCGCCTGGACTCGACCCCGCAGAGCTATAGCGATCCGCCCATCGCCGAGAACATTGAGACGACAAGTTACCAGGACGCCGACGTTGAACCCGAGTCCCGGTATCGCTACGAAGTGGTGATCCAGCAGCCGGGCACGTTGCTGAGCGGACCCGGGGAGGCCCTGGAGATCGAAATCCCCCCGGTCCTGGATGAGGGCCAGGCGCCCGGTCTGGGACGATTGACGTTAGACGGCGCCGAAGTGGCGCCAACGGCCGACGGTTGGCGATATGAAGTCGAGGCGCTGGTTGACGTGCGGGAACTCTGGTTCGACGTGGACTCCGACGCCTACGACACGGAGTTTTCGGCGCAGGTGATACGGGGGGACGAGTTCATCCTGGTAGAGCATGATCTCGACACGCCGCTGCCCCTTTCCAGGTACGGCGACACGCTGCTGCTGATTGACGCGAGGGATGCGGAGGGGGAGCGCCAGGAATTGTACGTCGCGCACGTGCGCGGCCCGACAGCGTCACCGCGCTCTACAGGGTCATCCATCGTGACGCGCTCCACGAGGTCATCCGGCTTGACGCACTCCACCTTGACGCACTCCACAAGGACAACCACCGAGCGGCCGCGGCTGTCCACGCTGAGCGTGAGTCCGGGCCTGCTGGACCCTCCCTTCGATGCCACTGTTCTGGAGCACAGCGTGACGGTCGGTTCAGACGTCTCGCAGATTACGGTCACTCCCACGGCCGCCGGGGACAGTCGATTGCTGATGATCCCGATCGACGCGGACACGGGAGTACTCGGCCATCAATTCACCCTTCGGCCTAGTCAACTGGGGGCCGGGCCGAAACTCAACGTATTGATAATCATCGTGGCTGATCGCGAATCGGGCCGAGGCGAGATTTACCGTCTGAATGTCTACCGGGAAGCGCCCCCCGACAGCGACAACGCGCTGAAGTCCCTGGCGTTGGACGGAGTGCCGTTCGAGGACGAGCGGCTGTTCACGCCGGACTCGTTCTACTACTCAGCAGACGTGGCGGCGGCCATCGACCAGGTCACGCTGCGGGCGGAGGCGCGCAGCAAAGTGGCTGTGGTGAAGTTTGTTCCGACCGACGCCGATGCGCAGGTGGAGGGACACCAAGTCTCGCTGGCGCCAGGCGCGAACGAGGTCAGCGTGCAGGTGAGCGCCGAGGACGGCAGCCTGATGACATACGTGGTGAACATCCGCCGCGGCGAAGTGGAACTGGCGACAGACGCCTGGTTGGTTGCGCTGGGTAGCGAGCGGGTTGCGGATCGAACCGGATTTCGACCCTGGTCACATGAACTATCAGGTCCTTGCGCCGCACTCGACCACGAAGCTGACCCTGCGAGTCGAGACCCATCATGACGGGGCAACCTACGAGATTTTCCCACGCGACGCCGACGACACGACCGCCGGGTACCAACTCGAACTTGCCGAGGGTGAGAATCGGGTGAGGGTCGTGGTTCAGGCCGAGGACGCCGTCACCACGCGGACCTACTCGATGACCGTTGTCCGTGCCGGCCCCCCCGCTAGCGAAGCTCGTCTCCGTGATCTGGAGGTGTCCGGGACGCAATTGCAGCCCGGATTCGACGCACAGGTCCTGAGCTACCGCGTTGACCTTCCCCACACCAGCGAGACTGCCACCTTCCGACTGTCCGCGCTCGACTCGTCGGCCAGCGTCGATGTCGAGCCGGCCGACGCCAACTACCTGGCCAGCGGCTATCAGGTCGATTTGGACGTAGGCAACAACATAGTCACGATAATAGTGACCGCGGAAGACCGCGCCACCACGCGGACCTATAACCTGACCATCGTCCGAGCAACCCCGCCCTCGAGCGACGCCTCCCTGAGCGCGCTTGGGGTCAGCGGAGCGGAGCTGAGCCCGGCGTTCGACCCGCAGGTGCTCGACTACCAAGTCGCGACGGAACACGAGAAATCTCAGATTACTCTCAGCCTCCAACCGGCCCACGCCGGTGCGTACTACGCGGTAAGCTCTTCCGACGCCGACCGAGGCGCCGAGGGTCACCAGCTCAACCTCGACGTTGGCGACAATCAGGTCGCGATAGTCGTTACCGCAGAGGATGGCGCCACGAACCGCCGTTACCGGCTGACGATCAACCGCGGGGGGCCGCCCTCGGTCGACGCCAGTCTCCGTTCTCTCTCAGTCGAGGGAGCACGACTGCAGCCCGCCTTCAACGGTCAGACCTTCCGCTACTGGGTTCTCGTCGAGACCGATGTCGACCGACTCACGCTTGCTCCGACGGCCCGCGACGCCGGCGCCAGCTATGTCATTAGTCAGACCGACGCTGACCCCGTCACGGTCGGTTATCAGATCACACTGCAGCTCGGCGAGAACGAGGTCAGCATCGTCGTAACCGCCGAGAACGGACGCGACAGCCTGACTTACCAGTTGATGATCACCCGCGCCGTGCCTCAGGAAGCCAAACTGAGAAACCTGATCCTGCCTGGGTACACTCTGGAACCGGCTTTCGCCCCCGATGTCAATAGCTACGCGTTTACGACCCGGCACGACGCGACCAGTGTCACCATATTCGCACTCGCATCCGACCGGCGTGCCAGCGTTCACGTTTCGAGTCGCGACATCGACCTATCCCAAACCGGCCACCAAGTGGCCGTCGCCGTCGGCCCTACTCAGGTGCTGATAGAAGTCCGGACCACGGACGGCATGAGCAATACCTACACCGTCAACATCAGGCGCCCGTTGCCGCCCACCAGCGACGCCACCCTGGCCGAGATTGGCATCGACGGCTTCCACCTCAGGCCGGCGTTCGATCCCGCCAAACCGATTACGTGGTGAACGTGGCTCTCGAAACCGAAGTGGTCACCCTGCGATTCAGCGCGAACGACGCCGACGCTCGCGTCACACCATCCTTGCCCGACGCAGATCCGCGAGCAGTCGGACACCAGCTCCGGCTCCGGAAGGGTCAGGAAATCTATTTCTCCCTGTCAGTCAGAGCGCCGGATCGCAGCCAAACCAAACAATACCGTGTGGTGATCACTCGGCCGTACCAGTCCGATCGCGACGCATCACTCGTCAGACTGGAGATCGAACAGGCAACCCTTGTTCCCGAATTCGACCCTGAAACAACCAGTTACACCGCGACCGTGGCGCACGACGTCAGCGAGATCACCTTGCGGGCCAGCACCGCCCAAAATAACGCCCAGACAGCAATCACTCCCGCGGATGGGAACCCATCAGCGAGAGGCCACCAAGTTTCCATCGCCCATGGCGTGGCCACGGGCGTCACGATCGAGGTGGCGTCGTCCGACGGAGTGGTCTCGCGCACCTACACGGTCAGCATTACGCGCGAGCCACCCCCCTCTCCCGACGCCTCCCTCGCCAGCCTCAACCTGGCGGGCGAAACGCTACGGCCGGTGTTCTCCCC
Organism: Dehalococcoidia bacterium; assembly: GCA_963666795.2. GTDB lineage: Bacteria > Chloroflexota > Dehalococcoidia > Bin125 > Bin125 > Bin125. Next base: position 6,157 of record CAXXUV010000008.1, read on the forward strand.
GGAGGTGCTCGACTACATCACAGCCGTGTCCACCAATGCCGGTGTCGTGACCGTGACCGCCGTGGCGAAAGAAATGGATGCCCTGGTCACAGTCGTCCCGGACGACGACGACCGGTTGACGGCTGGCCACCAAGTTTCGTTCTCGGAGACAGATCAGACGATCAGTGTGACAGTCCTGGCCCCGGACGGAGTGGCCTCCCGCACCTACACGATCATCATTCAGCCCGCCTCTTCCGAGGCCTCCCTCTCCAGCCTCAACCTCGATGGAGAGACGCTGCAGCCGACGTTCTCCGAGAAGGTGCTCGACTACACGGCGGTCGTATCCGCTAGTGTCAGCGTCGTGACCGTGACCGCCGTGGCGAAAGAAACGGATGCCGTCGTCACAGTCCTCCCGGAAGACGCCGACGAGATGACGGCTGGCCACCAAGTCTCATTCACTGGGGTAGCTCTGACGATCAGCGTGACTGTCCTGGCCCCGGACGGGGAGACCGAGCGCACCTACATTGTGCGCGTCCGGTCGCCTAGCGATGATGCGAGTCTGCAATCGCTGCGTCTGTATGAGCTTTCGCTCAGCCCCGCCTTCACGCCGGACGATCTGGTATACGCGGTGACGGCGCCATCGCCGGCGTCAAGCGCCACTCTGTACGCGCGCTTGACTGATAGCTCGGCCACGATGCTTATCACGCCGGTCGACGCCGACACCAATCAGGCCGGCCATCAAGTCAACCTGTCACAAGACGCCAATGCGGTAACGATCCTCGTCACTGCCGAAGATGGGACTACCACCGCAACGTACACGGTGACGATCACGCGGGGCGCCTCGGGGGCCGACGACGCCTGGCTCAGTTCCCTCAGCCTGAGCTGGACCGATTTGAATCCCGGATTCGAATGGGACCGCTACTCCTATTTCGCCCGCACACCCAACGATGACGACAGTACGACGATTGTAGCCACTGCATCCAACCAGGATGCCACCATTACCTACTCGTTTACTGACGCCGATGCCGATACTGCCGGCCTCCAAGTCGACGTCGGCGCGGAAGCGTTTGACCCACCGATCTTGATTACGGTGACCGCGCCGGACCGCGTCGCGTCGCGGATGTATCGCGTAAATCTCTACGAAGGAGCAGGATCAATCCAAGGGGGCTTCGTCAAGGTCGATGTAGGCGAGGGGGTCGCCGCCTGCGCGCTGCGGACGGACGGCACGATGGTCTGCTGGAATACCAGCACCAGCGGTCTACAACCGGATGGGATCTTCACAGATGTGAACGCCAGCAAGGCCTATTACTGCGGCGTCAACCCGGCCGGCTCGATCCAGTGCAAGGATAGGTATGACAGAACAGATGTGGTGTCCGGGTCGAGGGGGGTGAGGGGCATCGTCACGGACTCGGGCGCGATGAGCGCGAACAACAATGCCGGGCCGATCTTCTCAATGGCCGCCAATTGGTACGCTTGTCGTTTGAACGACGACGGGAGCGTCTACTGTAGCGGAGCCACTTCACAGCCTCCCGCATCGCTGGTCGCAGGGCCGTATAAGGCCATCGGTGTTGGCCAGGGTTGGGCCTGCGGTCTGCGCGAGGACGACAACCTGATTCGCTGCTGGGGTATGGACTACGGCTTTAGGGGAACGGAGGAATTCCCTTTTCCGGAGCCTGATACGGAATTCAGCTACATCGACGCGCACCGCTGGTTGGGCTGCGCGGTCCGCATGGATGACGATTCGTCGGTCCTCTGCTGGTGGCCGCCGGGTAGAGGGAAGGCTCAGCGGCCCACTTCCGTGAGCTTCGACTCCGCCAGCCACGATGGCCCATTCGTCGCGGTAGCCGTGGGGCAGAACACCAATTACGAAATGTGCGGCCTGACGGCCGAGGGCGTCATAGAGTGTTTTCGGGACGGGCGGTCTCCCGGCAGCACGATGAACCTGCCGATTCCAGACAACGGTGTCCTGCCCTATACCCAGGTATCGACTGAGTGGGCGGGTTACTTCTGCGGGCTGCGCGTCGACGCTACCCTCCGTTGTTGGGGCGATACACGAGCCAACAAACATATGCCCAGTTTCGAGTCGCCCTGGAAGGACAACTCGAAACTGCTTGGCCTGTCGCTTGAGGGACTCACGCTCTCCGCCCAGTTCAACCGCAACGTGACCGCGTACTCCGCGTCGGCGCCCTACAGCCTGGAATCGACCACGGTCGTACCGGAGTTGACCAACTTGTTCGCCAGCTACAGCATCACCTCCGATCAGGACGACCAAGTCGACGACAACGTCGTTGACCTCGCCGTCGGCGCCAATGTGATCAACGTGAGCGTCTTGTCTGCGGACGGTACGTCGAGCCGCACCTACACGGTAACCGTCACCCGTGCCGCATCCTGACAGAGTATTAAAGGGAGGCCGACATGCTGAGGCAGAACGCTACCCGGAGGTCGAGGTCGTGCGGGTAGTGTTAACCAACCTGAACACCCACCGGACCGCGTCGCTGTACGAGACCTGCCCAGCAGCCGAGGCTTGGCGCATTGCGAAAGGGCTGGAGTCCCACTACAGCCCCAAGCACGCCAAGCACGGCCCCCGCTGCCGCAGGTAATCAGCGTAATGGGCCGCGTGGAGGCGCGTGAGCGGCCCAGCGGCCGGGTCGAGTTCGGCTTCCGGCCCAGCGGCGGCAGTCGGTTCCCCGCCAACACGCGCATGCTCACTCCAGCGGGCATGATCTTGGATGCCTGGAGGCACAGCAGCGAGACGGCGACATGGAATCGCAAGAGGAGGCGGAGCAGCGCTGCCGAGCGTCAACGAACGATCCGCTCCTGGCGGACTTGGCGGTATCCGCGCCGAATGCCATCGTTGACCCGGCGGACACTCAGTCATTGCTGACCGGCGCCGTGGAAAACTGGCTGCGCCGCCAGTACATCGACCCGCAGTACGCGGGTGAAGTCGAGAACCAGCCCGCACCGCACCAAACGCAGGCAGACCTCGACGGCGAGATGCGACAACTCCGCGCGCTGAACCTTGCGCCGGCGTCGTGCGCGGACGAAGCCGAGTCCATCGCGTGCGCCGGGCGACACGTCGTCCGCGTCTACCGGCCTGCGCTGCTGGACGCGGCGAGCGACCTTGCTGCTGACCGCCAGCGCCGCGAGGACGCGTATTGGAACGAGTGGGCTGCGGAGGTTGCGAGTGTACCGAAGGTCGCAAGTGTTGGTGAGCCTCGGACACAATCGCCCGACGCTGACGGCAACTGGGTGGACCACGTTGATGCTTGCGCCTCACGGGCTGAAGCTGGCCGCCCGCGGTACGAACTGCACTGCACCTCAGCGGAGATACAACAGGGACGCCGGCGGCGGTAGAGGAGGCGCGTGGATGGAGTTCAGCGAACAGAACGTCTTGCACACCTGGAGCGTGAGATCTGCGAGATGATTGTTCAGGTGCTCGCCGCGCCTGGCGTCCGTCGGCTGCACGCAAACCAAATGGGGAGCACCAACGCAAATCCGCGCTGCCTCATACGTGGTCGCTCGACTGGCGGAGTGGTCGCTCGGCTGGCGGAGCGGCCGCAGTGACAAGTGCCACAAGACCTACATCACCTTCGAGGGGACCGACAGCTCCTTCTTCCAACCACTGGCCGAACTCGCGTCGCGCAGCGGCGGGCGGTTGGTCGTGGTCGGCATCCTCCATCAAGCGTTTGAGGAGTACGCTCACCGCCTGTCGCGTGAAATCCGCGATGAATGGTCGAAGGTCCAGGGCCGTTTCGTCGATCTCAGGGTCGCCGTAGGACCCGATGAGCAACTGGAGATCCTCGGCCGCGCAATTGAGAGCGACAGCCCGCCGCTGGCTCATCGCGATCTCGCGTGCCGGGTCGCAGAACTGGCCGGTACATCCAATGCGGCCCGAGCGTTTCTCGCATGCTGGCCCTTGCACCCAATCGTCGCGAGTTTGCTGGGACCGATCTCCAGGCGCAGGTTTGGGCACAACCAGCGGAGTGTCTTGGGGTTCCTGAACTCGGCCGAGCCACTGGGCTTTCAAGAGTACCTGCGCAACGCGAACGATACCGATCTGTATAGCCCAGACCTCCTCTGGGACTACCTGCGATTCATCCTTGAACTCTCGATCCTTACTTCTCCGGACGGCCACCGTCGGGCGCTGGCGGTCGACGCGGTCAATCGCTGCGAAGCAACGGGGGGCGACGAGATTCGAATGCACCTGCTCACGACCATCGCCCTCGTTGATCTGTTCAAGGAACGGAGCGGTCTCGTCGCCGGCGCTGAACTGCTGCGGCTGGCGGTGAGTGATGTGAGCGCAGGCGAGACGGTTCGGGCGCTCGCTGACCATCAGCGCCTCTCGTTGGTGGTGTAGCGCAAGTTCAATGACAGTTACAGCGTGTTCGCGGGCAGCGATTTCGATATCGAGCAGGCGATCGAGGTGGCTTACGACGCGGTCGGGAGCTTGAATCACGAGCGGCTGACCGAACTTGCCGGCTTGCCGCCCGTGATTGCGAAGCGTCATTACTACGAAACGGGAGCGCTGCGTTGGTACCACTTTGCGGTCTCGGCGCCTGGCGAACTGGCCGATGCCGTCGCCGCACACGCCGCGCGCGACGGCTCGTCGGGCGCGTTCATCCTCACGCTTCCGATGCAGGGGGACTCGCCGGCCGAGGTCGAATTGCATGTGCAAACCGTAATCTCAACCGCCGTTGGCTACGACCCCGCCATTGGCGTGCCGGACTTAGAGGCCTGGACCGTATCGGGCCTCGCACACGGCCCGGCGGGTCAGCGGGGGGCTGCTGCGCGAGTTGCGGCAGGCTTTTATCCCGCGATGTTGCATCGCCAGCAGGAGTCGTTGCTAACGGAGTTGCAAGTGCCGAACGCGTCGGAGCCGATGCTCGCTGAATTGCCAGCGCGGGCCCGAAACGTGCGCGGACTGGGCGCGGATCATCGCCAAGAGGCGTTCTCTGTCCGCTTGGCCTAGTTCCAGGGAAACGAAGCAGACATAGAGGGACTGATCAGCCTTTCGGTGAGCAAGCCGCCGGCTAACTGGGCAGACACAGATGTCGACGGCGCCGAGCTTGGACTGGCCGAGTTGGCGCGCGACTTCGTCCGCCGCGAGGCGTTCGCGCATGTCAAAGGTCGGCGAGACAAGCGACATGCGATCGCCGTCATGGTCGGCACGAACAGCCGCGACACGCCCTCGCACAGGGAGTTCGATGTGTCGGACATCGAGCAACCGGCGGTTGAGGCGCTGATCGACCGAAATGAAGAGTCGCTGACCAACTGCGACGGACAAAGCGAACGCCTGGTGCTCGCCGCACTCGCGGAGTTGAGCGCGCGGCGCATGCGGGCCGGATGAGAGAGAGGTGACGCAATGGAACGGCACGTTCTAGGACTGTCGGGTGGGCGCGACAGCGCGGCGCTCGCTGTCTTCATGCGCGAGCAGCATCCAGGGCTCGACATCGAGTACTTCTTCACGGACACCTGCAAGGAGTTACCGGAGGTGTACGAGTTCCTAGACAAGCTGGAAGGCGTCCTGGGCAAGCCGATTGTTCGCTTGAACCCGGACCGCGACTTCGACTTCTGGCTCCGGCAGTTCAACAACTTTCTCCCCTCGCCCAGGACGCGGTGGTGAACGAGGCAGCTCAAGATCAAGCCGGTTGAGCGCTGGGTCGCCCCGATGCTGGAAGCTGGTGAGACCGTCTATAGCTACGTCGCGATCCGCGCCGACGAGGAGTACCGCGAGGGCTACAGCTCGAAGCAGGAACGCGTCGTGGTACGTCTTCCGCTGAAGGAGTCGGGTATCGACAAGGTGGGAGTTTTGGAGATCCTCGACGGCGCCGGCTTGGGATTTCCCGCCGACAACGAGTGGCGGACACGCAGCGGCTGCACATTCTGCTTCTTTCAACAGAAGATCGAATGGGTCCGTCTGGTCGAACGGCATCCGCAGTTCTTGGAGGAAGCTTGCCGCTACGAGAAAACGGCGCTTGTCGGCGGGTCGCCGTTCACTTGGAGTCAGGGACAATCGCTTGAGCAGCTTGCGGAACCAAAGCGGATTGCGGAAATCGAGCGAGATCACGAGCAGCGTGACCAACGGCTACAGACTCGGGTACAAGTCAATCCGCTGCGTCCAGACTGTGAGCCGCTCGACATCCATGACCTGTATGGCCAAGCCAAGGTGTGCATCGCTCGCCACAAGTGAGCCTCTCTTGACGTAGATCAGGAAACCTGACCAAGACGAACGAAGTATCTACCCCCGCGTTCCTAGTCGGACGTGGGAAAAGCATTCGGTCGGCGTCTTACTGAGGCGCCGACCTTTTTCTTGCCTGAGGAGGCACGAATGGCGAGTCTGGCGATCTTCTTAGACGGTGGCTACCTCGATGCTCTCTGCAAGAACAACTGTAGCGGCGTCAGGGTGAACTACGTGAAGCTGAGCGCTGAGATTCACTAGAGGATTGGGCAAGGCTCCGCAGGACCAGTGGAACACCTCAGAACCTAATATTACACGTGTCCTCCCTACCAAAGCAATCCTCCGACCACAGATGAGAGCCAGCTCCTGGCATGCTATCAGCGGTTTGCATATGCTGTGAGCGCTATTCCTAGGTTCGAACTGCGTGAAGGACGTCTTCAACGGCGGGGTTATGATCAGGTTGGCCGCCCCATCTTCTAGCAGAAGCGTGTGGATCTGCTACTGGGCCTTGACATAGCGTCACTCAGCGCGAAGCAGCAAGTAACGAACATTGCGCTATTGGCCGGAGACGCTGACTTTCATCCAGCCGTCAGGGTTGCAAAGCAAGAAGGCGTGTCCTTTTGGCTGCTACACGGCCCTGCAGGAACCTATCCGCACGAACTATGGCGGGAGACAGATGAGCGTATCGAGATTGACACTGATGTTATCGACCTGGTGAGTCAGTAGTGAATGCACGACGGGGCACAGCCTGTGCTGCTTCCTGCGCCACATCTCGTCCGGCTGCCGTGGCAGCTGCTACTTGATTGACATGTGCCAGCACTTGCTTGCATTGCCAGAGTCGGCCTGTTGAACGTGGGTCCAAGTTGGCGTTCCGTTGGCGCATCCACCACCTAGCAGAGGCTGTCGCACAAACCCCATTTCCGTCATTCCTGGCTTGACCGGGAATCCAGTCTCCGTATCTGGTCAGCGGTAGGCTGCTGAAAAATGAGTACGGGAGAATGGAGGTCGGAGCGAGCGGCTTGTTGAGGGAGGCAGCGATGCGTGGTGAGACTGAGCGGCAGGCGACGTTGATGTTGGGCTTGACGCCGGACGGGTTCGTACCCCGGGAGCACCCGCTGCGGCGGATCAAGCCGCTGGTCGATTCGGCGTTGGGGCGCATGTCGCCGCTCTTCGACGAGGTCTACGCCGCCGCTGGGCGCCCCTCGATCCCGCCCGAGCACCTGCTCAAGGCGAGTCTACTGATGGCGTTCTACACGATCCGCTCGGAGCGCCAGTTCTGCGAGCAGCTGCGTTACAACATTCTGTTTAAGTGGTTCCTCGACCTGAACGTCGAGGACGAGCCGTTCCACCCGACCACGTTCACGAAGAATCGTGAGCGGCTGCTGGAGGCGGATGCGGCGCGGGTGCTGCTCAAGGAAGTGGTGCGCGAGGCGCGTCGCCGGCGGCTGCTGTCGGCGGACCACTTCACGGTTGACGGCACGCTGCTGGAGGCCTGGGCCTCGCACAAGAGCTATCGTCCGCGCGACGAGCAACCGCCCAAAGGCGGCGGTCGCAACCGCGATGCGGACTTCCAGGGTGAGCGCCGCAGTCGTGACACGCACGCCTCGACCACCGATCCCGAGGCGCGGCTCTACCGCAAGGGCAAACAGCAGGAGGCGCGGCTCTGCTATCTCGGTCACGTGCTGAGCGAGAATCGGCATGGCCTGGTCGTCGATGTCGAACTAACCGAGGCCGACGGGCGGGCCGAACGCGAGGCGGCGCTGGCGATGCTGGAGCGCAGCGTCTGCGGACCGGCGACCGTGGGCGCCGACCGCGGCTACGACACGCGCGACTTCGTCTGGAACGCGCGGGCCCTGGGTGTGACCCCGCATGTCGCCCAGAACGACCGCGACCGGCGCAGCGCGATCGACCGCCGGACCACGCGACATGCGGGTTACCGTCAGAGTCAACGCCGGCGCAAGCGGGTCGAAGAAGTCTTTGGCTGGATCAAGACGATCGGCGGGGGCGGCAAGCTGCGCTATCTCGGAAGGGCCCGCAACAAGCTCTGGTTCGAGCTAACCGCCGCCGCCTACAACCTCACCCGCCTGGCCCAACTCGAGGCCGCCGCCGCATAGGCCACCGCCGGCAACCACGACCGATCGCCCAAGATCAGGCCCGCAGACGCACCGCGATCACCCTGCCACCGTGAGCCAACAAAGGCGCCAACGTCCCGTCACCCAAGCAATCTCTGCCACAGCCCACATTCTTCAGCAGCCTGCTGAGGCTGTCGCACAAACTATCGAGGTGAGGGGTTCAGGCGTAGTCTGCGAGCGACGACCGGGTGTAACGAAGGGCGGGCGCGATGGCCGAGCGTTACCTGCCGTGTGAGCGTGAACAGTAGTACTTGATGCCGGTCAGCGTGCGCGATTGGCTGCCCGAGGACCACTTCGCCTGGTTCGTCTTGGAGGCGGTGGAGCAGTTGGACCTGTCGGCGTTTCATGCCGCCTATCGCGACGATGGTTGGGGGCGCCAGGCCTACGATCCGGCGATGATGCTGGCGCTGCTGCTCTACGCCTATTGCGAGGGCGAACGTTCGAGCCGGCGAATCGAGCGGCGCTGCCGGGAGGACATCACCTACCGCGTGCTGAGCGCGAACCAGCAGCCCGATCATGCGACGATCTGCCGCTTCCGGCAACGCCACGAGCAGGCCCTGGCCGGGCTGTTCGTCGAGGCGCCGCGGCTGTGCGCCGAGGCCGGCTTGGCGCCGTCCGGGCGTGGTGGCGCTGGACGGGACCAAGCTGCGCGCCAACGCGAGCCGCGAGCGCAACCGCACGCAGGCGCAACTGGAGGCCGACGTCGAGCGCATGCTGGCCGAAGCGGAGCAGGCGGACGCCGAGGAGCAGGCGGACTCGGGCAGAGCAGCGGAGCGACGCGTTGCCGCCCGAGCTGCGCAGCCGCTCGCAGCGGCTGGCGCGGCTGCGGGAACGCGAGCAGAAGGATGCACGCGGGCGTCAGCCGAAGCGGCCCACGCCCGACCCAGAGACGAAGGTCAACCTGAGCGACCCGGACAGCCGCGTGGTGCGCGACTACTGGGGTCACTACCAGGGTTACAACGCGCAGGCCGTGGCGACCAGCGAGCAAGTCATCGTGGCGGCCGAGCTGACCCGCGCGGCGACCGATGTGCAGGAACTGGAGCCGATGGTCGAAGCGACGAATCGCAATCTGGCGGCGCTGGGTCAGGCGCCGATCGAGATCCTGCTGCCGACGCCGGTTACTACTCCGACGCCAACGTCCGGTCGCTGGCCGCGGCTGGGCCCGAGCTGTTGATCGCCAGTCGCAACGACCGCAACCGGCGCGCGGCCGGCCCGGCCGCGCGTGGGCGCATCCCGGCCCGACTCTCGACCCGCGAGCGGATGCGCCGCAGGCTGACGACCAAGCGTGGCCGTCGGCTCTACGAGCAGCGCCGCTGGATGATCGAACCAGTCTTCGGCCAGATCAAGGAGAACCGCGGCATCCGCCGCTTCCAGCGCCGCGGCTTCCAGGCCGGCGCCAGCGAATGGCAGTTGATCGCCGCCACGCACAACTTGCGCAAGCTCTACCGCCACACTCAGCCCCACGGCTCGCCGGCGCCCTTCGGCCGCCGCTCACCCAGACCGCGCACGCAGCCTCGCCACGCCCGCTTGTCCAGCCCGGTCCAACACCGCCGCGCCCACGTCCGATGTCAACCAGCCCCCGGGAGCCGACAACCCCGCTCCGGCTGACCGCCACACCCGGCCCGACCACAAACTCTGTGCAACAGGCTCTGCTAGGGACGTTCTAAGCCAGAGCTCTACCTCTCCGGGTAGTGAGCCCCTTCAGCCCCCCGTTCAGGCCGGGGGCAGGCTTTCGGCAGCTTCCCGCGCGGAGCGGGGATGGACCCCCCTCAGCCTTCGGCAGCTCCCCCTGCGAGGGGGAGCAGGAGATCGGACGTACTCGGTCTTCCTAATTGTCTCCGTAGTTGGCTTCCCAGGTGATGTCGATTGCGTCTTTGACGCTTTCGTGAGCGGGGCAGCCGGGCGCGTGGAATTTGACCGCTCGGTCGGCGGCGGCCCGTTGGTCCTCGGATACTCCGGGGATGTGGAAGACGACGTGGATCTTGGTGATGTGGATCGTCTGGTTGTCGTCGCCCTCGATGGTTCCCAGGACGTCGGCCTTGTAGGTATTTGGGTCGAACTCGACCTTGCGCACGGACAATGCCCGCGCGAGTGTGCCGTACATTCAACCGCCGACGGCGGCGACGATGTGGTCCAGGGTGGCGGCGACCGGCGGCGCTTCAGCGGGTACGCCGTAATGCTCCTTGAGCTTGCCCTGGACTCCGTAGACGACGGGCTCGGGCACGTCGCCGAGCGTGGCGTGTCGCATGCCGTTCTTGAGTTCGAGCTTGTTGGTTGAGATGTATTCGAAGCTTGCCACTTTGAACTCCTGACTTCGTTAGCTGTTCGCTAGTAGGGTACGCATTCGGTCGACGCCTTCAACGATCTGCTCAAGCGATGCGGCGTAGCTGAAACGAAGATAACCCTCGCCGAGGTGTCCGAAGCTGGTGCCGGCGATCACGGCGAGTCCGGCTTCATCGAGCAGCCGCTCCTGCAGGGTTCGTGCGTTGATGCCGGTTTCGGAGATGTTCGGAAACGCGTAGAAGGCTCCGCCGGGGTCGACGCAGCTGACTCCGGGGACGGCGTTGAGCTCCTTGACGATCACCTGCCGTCGCTCGTTGAAGGCGGTCGTCATGATATCGACCGCTTCCTGCGGGCCGTCGAGGGCTTCAAGAGCTGCGTACTGTGTCGCCGCGTTGGGACAGCTATAGCTATTGATCGCGAGTCGTTCGGCGAAGGGGAAGAGATCGGGCGGGAAGACGCCGTAACCCAGTCGCCAGCCGGTCATTGCGTAGGTCTTGCTCCAGCCGTCGAGCACGATCAGGCGGTCTCGAATTTGAGGGTAGTCGAGCAGGGAGACGTGGCTGCGTCCGCCGTAGAGGATGCGCGAGTAGATCTCGTCGCTGAGGATGACGACATTGGGCCACTGCTCCAGTCCTTCGACGACGCGGTCGATCTGGTCTTTGGAGTAGACGCCGCCGGTTGGATTTGCCGGGCTATTGAGGATGATCAGGCGCGTGTTCTCGTTGATCTGGCTGAGCACCTGGTCGGGGTCGAAGGTGAAGCCGTCCGACTCGTGCAGTTCGATCGGGACCGGTGTCGCGCCTGAGAACCGGATGACGGATTCGTAGATGGGGAATCCCGGGTTGGGGTAGAGGATTTCGGCGCCGGGCTCGCCCATGAGCAGCGCGGCGAAAAACATGACCGGCTTCGCGCCGGGCGTGATCAGCACGGTCCCGGGATCGACATCGGCGCCGTGGCGACGCTTGAGGTCGCGGGCGACGGCGTCGCGGAGCTCAGGGATACCGGCGCCGGGGGTGTAGCCGTGCTTGCCTTCGGCGAGCGCGCGCTGGCCAGCCTTGACGATGTTGTCGGGGGTGGCGAAATCGGGTTGTCCGATGCCGAGGTTGATGATCGAGCGTCCCTCGGCGGCGAGCCGGTTGGCGCGCGCGAGGACTTCGAACGCGGTCTCTGTGCCGAGATTCTGGGCCGCGCTGGTTGGAAGCACCATGATCAACCTCCGATGATGGCGTCTGTGGCCTGATTAAGGTTAACCGCAGGGTCGGCTTGCGCAACGATCATGACTCTGGTCAAGGAATAGTAGCGGCGGCCGAGTTTGTATAGCATCGGAACAGATGGATGGATCCATGAGATTCCTTGTTGCCCTGATTGGCTTGAGCGTCGTGGGTCTCTTGATGCTGGGCTGCTCGGGCGCCTCACCGGATCCACAAAGGGAAGCATCGAGCGTTGCTTCAGGCGGCGAGCCTCGGACCGGGCAAGAGATATTCGCCTCGACCTGCGCGGCCTGCCATGGCGAGAAAGGTGAGGGGACGAAGAACTGGATGCAGCGGGACAAGGATGGTCGGCTGCCGCCGCCACCGCTGAATGGTGACGGACACACGTGGCATCACGGCGATGGGCTGCTGTTCCGGGTCGTGAGCGCAGGCGGCCTGGGACTTGGTTTCGGCAGCAATATGCCCGCGTTCAAGGATGAGCTCAGTCGGGATGAGATCGTTGCTGTGATTGAGTATGTGAAGACGCTGTGGGAGGGGAAGGAGATCGATGGGTTCGGGATTCTGGATTCTCAGCGGGAATTGAGCGCGGTGGATCCGTATCCGGCTGAGGGTGGGTAGTCCGAGTGTGGGGCGAGATCCTGAGCGCGGGTCAAGTGGGGAGGGACCCCCTCAGCCTTCGGCAGCTCCCCCTGCAAGGGGGAGCGGGGAACGAAGATGGCAGCCCCCCCTGCAAGGGGGAGCGGGGAACGAAGATGGCAGCCCCCCCTGCAAGGGGGAGCGGGGAACGAAGGTGGCAGCCCCCCGGCGAGGGAGAGCGGGGAATGGGGATCACGCGCCGATGGCGCCAGAAGCCCTTAGTTGCGCGATGTTGTCGTCGCTGTAGCCCTGCTCACGGAGGATGTCGTTGGTGTTTCCGTCGAAGACGGGGGACGTTCCTTTTGCCTCGGGTGGTGAATCCGACATGCGGAATGCGGGGCCGACGAGGCGTTCGGGTCCTGTTTGGGGATGGTCCAGGTCGGCCATGGCTCCGATTGCGTTGACCTGCGGATCGTCCGACAGATCCTCGGGCAGATTGACCTGTGAGGCTGGCGCTCCGGCGATGTCGAGCCTGGCGATCCAATTGGCCGTTGTGTCGCTGCGGAAGCGATCTGCGATTCGCTGTTTGATATGTTCGACTAACGCGGGAGAGTCAGGGTCGAGTGGATCGAATTGACCGGAATCTGTCGGATCGTCCTCCTCTGACAGACCGAGCGCGTTGCGCACTTGGTGGCGATTGGGTGGCGTCACGCAGCCGAGCATGATTGCGCCGTCGGCGGTCTGGTATCCGCCGTAATAGAGCAGATATGCCGCGCCGATTGTGGAGCGCATCCCGGTACGGGCCTCGAGGATTTCCCGGTAGGTTCCGCCGCGTTCGCGGACTTCGGCCACGGCATCGAGGGCGGGCTGTAGAAATACGGCATCGCTGACGGGCAGTTTGGCCGTTGCGTAGTTCTGCAGCGTTAGTGCTGCGCCGAGCAGCGAGGTCTCGATGAGTTGGCCCCGGCCGGTGCGCTCGCGATGGAACAGCGCGGCGCAGACGGCGACGGCGCTGGTCCAGGCGGCGCCGAAATCGGCAGGCGTCGTTGCGGTGATCAGTGTCGGATTGCCCTCGTCGTCCATCTTTTCGTCGCCGACCATCAGTCCTGAGTAGGCCTGGGCGATGATATCGGCGCCGGCTCGTCCGGCTGAAGGACCTTCCGGTCCGAAGGCGGTGTTCTCGAGGTAGATCAAGCGCTCGTTGTGGGAGCTGAGGCTTTCGTATTCGACTCCGAGGCGCTCTGCCACTCCTGGTCGGGCGTTGATCAGGAAGACATCGAAGTCGCGAATCAGCCTGTGGACGACCGCGCGACCTTCCTCAGTTTGCAGGTTGACGACCATGCCTCGCTTGCCCCGGTTGAAGACGTGGAAGGCCTTGGACTCGTGGGGCGCGAACTGTCCGATGATGCGCGTGCCGTCTCCCTGCGGGGATTCGATCTTGACCACATCTGCTCCGAGGTCGGAGAGCATGACTCCGCACATTGGTCCGGCGATGATCTGGGTCAGTTCGAGGACCTTGATGCCGTCGAGTGGACCGGGCATGTGTGCTCCTTTGGAACTTGGGAATACCTGCGGTCACTGGCCGAGCGCGCCCCCTTCAGCCTGCGGCAGCTTCCCCTGCGGAGGGGGGAAGCGAGGAGCGAGTCGTTCAGATCACCGCTAGGAATCCTCTGAACAACTGGTGTCGCGGGCCGAGCGGGGACCCCCCTTCAGCCTTCGGCAGCTTCCCCCGCAGAGGGGGGAAGCGGGGATCGGAGTTGTTCAGAGTATTCCTAACTGTCAGAGGGGAGGCCGACCGCGCCGGATGCGCGCATCGTGGCGATATTGTCGTCGGAGAATCCGTATTCGCGGAGAATGTCGTCGGTATCTCCGTCGAGCGGCGGGGATGATCCCTGAGACGCAGGAGGTGTCGCCGACATGCGGAAGGCGGGACCGACCATGGTCTCGGGTCCGGTGAGACGATGCTCGAGTTCGACCATGAGCTCGATCGCCTGGACCTGCGGGTCGTCGATCATTTCCTCGGGGATGTTGACCTGAGCGGCGGGCGCGCCGGCGGTGTCGAGCCTGGCAACCCAGTTCTCCGTGGTGTCGGCGGCGAAGCGTTCGGCGATGGTTGCTCGGACCCGATCGACGAGTTCGTTGGAGCCATCCGCGAGTGGGTTGAAGTCGCCGTCGTCGGTGGGGTCGTCGCCCGGTTCCAAACCAAGCGCGTTGCGCACCTGTTGTCGATTGGACGGGGTGACGCAGCCGAGCATGATTGCGCCGTCGGAGGTTTGGTAGCCGCCGTAGTAGAGCAGGAACGCGCCACCAATGAGTGCGCGCAGGCCGCCGCGGGCGCCGACCAGCTCGCGATAGCTGCCGCCGCGCTCGCGGACTGCCGCGAGATTGGCCAGCATGGGGTCGAGCATGATGGCGTCGGAGGCAGGCAAGCGGGAGGAGAAGGCGTTCTGCAGCATCATGGCCGCTGCGAGTAGCGAGGTGTCGATCTTCTGGCCCTCGCCCGTGCGCTCGCGGTGGAACAGCGCTGCGCAGACCGCGATCGCGCTGTTGAATGCGGCAGCGAAGTCGGCGGGCGTGGTTGCCGTGATCAGGTTGGGACCGCCGTGCTCGTCGAACTTCTCGTCGCCGGCCATGAGGCCCGAGTAGGCCTGGGCGATGATGTCGGCGCCGGCTCGGTGCGCGGAGGGTCCGGTCGGTCCGTAGGCGGTGTTCTCGAGGTAGATGAGATTGGGATTGTGCGCACGCAAGGACTCGTAGTCGATGCCCAAACGCTGCGGGACACCTGGTCGGGCGTTAATCAGGAACACATCCATCTCGCGGATGAGTCGGTGGACGACGGCCTGTCCGTCGGCCTGCTGGAGGTCGAGTACCATACCGCGCTTGCCGCGATTGAAGACGTGGAAGCCCTTGCTCTCGTGGGGCACAAACTGACCGAGCAGCCGCATGCCGTCGCCGGCTTTGGACTCGATCTTGATCACGTCGGCGCCGAGGTCGGAGAGCATGACTCCGCACATCGGTCCGGCGATGATCTGCGTGACTTCCAGCACTTTGATTCCGTCAAGCGCACCGGGCATGTTGAATCTCCGTTCGTTCGCCTTCTGGTCAGAGCATAAGCTCACGGAATGCTGGTAGAGCTGACTGACTCCGCGATAGCCGCGTTGCTGACTGACCAGAAATTGCTAGCCGCAGATTGGCAAGAGCGCCCGGAAATACGGATCAAGCGGGAGGACCGTCAGCGCTCCATCACGTTGAACGGGGCCAGCGGAGGCGAGTTCATTGTCATCGCCCGTCAGCGACCAACGGATCAGCAGAACTTCTCGCTCGTGCTTGCGGTATCACGTCCACGTAATCCCAGCCGTTTCTTCCACTTGCGACGCTACGACGGGAATTCCCACGTGCATCACAATCGACTCGAAGGCAACAGGTTCGCCGGATTTCACATTCATCAGGCCACCGAGCGCTACCAACGGTTAGCCAACTCTCGGGAGGATGGTTTTGCGGTCGCCACTGATCGGTACTCGGATCTTACGGGGGCTTGGCGATGCTTGATCGAGGATGCGAACGTGGGCGTGAACCTTGAGTTGCCGTTTCACCTACTCTGAGGCAAGGCGAGCAATGAAACTGAGTCATCAACCAATCGAGTTGCGTGCGGCACTAGCCGCGGCGATGGACGTGCGCCCTGAAGGTGAGCACGGCTACCGAGTGCACCTGCCTGTCTATTACAGCAACGGTGACGATCTAACGATCCGCCTTCGGCCAGAGGGTGACGAATGGGAGTTGAGCGACGGCGGCGACACGTTGTTCAATGCGGCGACAGACTGGGACGAACGGGCAGAGCTGGCGGCGCAGCCCTGGTTGCAGATCGTGCTCCTGACCTACCGAATGGAGGAGTGCGAGGAGGAGTTTCGGAAACATAGCGAGACGGCAGCACTCGGTCGTTCAATCTTAGAGTTTGCCTCGGCCCTGCTGGAAATCGATCGCGGATTCGCCTGGCGTCAACGCGGTAGTGCAGAACCCGATGGAGATGATGTGAACCTCTTTCGCAAGTCTCTGAAGCTCGCGAAGCACTCGTAAACCCTTGCTGGAACAGACTGAGGCTATTGTCGGCGTTTGGGACTGAGTGTTCGTCGAGAGGGTCAAAGCAGTCGCAACGACGAATGCGTGCGTCTGAGCTATTGGGTTCGAACGCCGATCACGCCAACGGCTCGCAATGATGCGATCGTTTCGTCGCTGAATCCGTGTTCTCGGAGAACCTCGTCGGTATCGGCGTCGAGTGGGGGTGATGAGCGGTTGGTTCCGGTTTTGGTCTTTGACATTTCGATGAGTGGACCGACGTGGCGCTCGGGGCCGGTGAGGGGGTGCTCGATGTCTCTCATCAGGTTCATTGCCTCGACTTGCGGGTCGTCCGCGATCTCTTCGGGCCAGTTGACTGGCGACGCGGGGGCTCCCTCGGCATCGAGTTTGGCCATCCATTCGGCCATCGTGCCGCTGCGCAGCTTCGATCTGATCTGTTCATCGATCCGGGCCACAACGGCATCCGCTTCGGGGCCGATCGCGTTGAAATCGTCGCTATCCGTGGGATCGTCAGTGATGCCCAGGGCGGCGCGGATCTGTTCACGGTTTTGCGGGGTGAGAGCGCCGAGGATGATCGCGCCATCGCTGACGGGGTAGCCGCGGTAGTAGAGGCGGAATGCGTTGCCTTGCGATGGTCGGCTGCGCCGCGCCGCAGTGATCTCGGCGTATGACGCGCCGCTGGCTCGCAGCTCCGACATGAGGTCACGCAGCGGCTCGATGAGCATTGCGTCCGATACGGGAACGCGTGACACCCAGGGCGTCTGCAATGCCAGGCCGGCGGAGAGCAATGTGGTGGAGATGCGCTGTCCCTCGCCGGTTTGCTGCCGGTGGAAGAGCGCGGCGCAGACACCCATCGCTCCTCCGAGCGCTGCGACGTAGTCGGCCGGCGCTGTGGCGGTGATGTGTTCGGGCGCCCCGTCCGGGCCGACCTTCTGGTCGGCCGCCAGTAGACCCGAGTAGGCCTGAATCACAATGTCGGAGCCGGCCCGTTGAGCGCTCGGTCCGCGATCGCCAAAGCCCGTCACGTCGAGATAGATCAGGTCGGGGCGGATCCGGCGCAGCGTCTCGTAGTCCATACCAATCCGCTCGGCCACACCCGGCCGCACGTTGGTGATGAACACATCGAAGTCTTTGATCAGCTGATGGGCGACTGCCTGGCCCTGGGTCGAGGCCAAATTGATGACGACGCCTCGCTTGCCCCGGCTGAGGCCGTGGAAGGCCTTGGATTCGTGGGGCGCGAACTGGCCGATTCGACGCGCTCCTTCGCCTGCGGGCGGTTCCAGCTTGACCACGTCTGCACCGAGATCGGCGAGCGCGGTGCCACAATATGGCCCGGCGATGATCTGGGCCAGCTCCAGCACTTTGATTCCGTCCAGCGGCCCTGGCATCGCACGCTCCTCAACGAAGCAGGTTACGCGAGATATGGCACGTAGACTCTCAGGGAAGCTTGATTGCGCAGGAAACGAGTTGCGACGATGCCTGACTACGAGAACATTCTGTATGAGCAGGACGGGCCGGTTGTCACGATCACGTGGAACAATCCGGAAACGCTGAACGCGATCACTCCTGCACTTGAGCAGGAGTTTCACGACGCTCTGGACGTGGCCAACGCCGATCCCTCGGCGCGCGCGATCATCTTCACGGGCGCTGGTCGAGCGTTTTCGTCGGGCTACAACATCGACGGCGGGCTGGACAGTGAGGTCGGCGGTTCGCGAACGCCGGTGTCAGAGCACATTGGACGATGGTTTAATTTCTCGTCTCGCAATCCCGACATGATGATGCACCTGATGACGCTGGAGACGCCGATCATTGCGGCGGTCAACGGCTGGTGCATCGGCGGCGGCTTCTGGTACTCGCTGGCGGCGGATATCACGATTGCGTCGGAGCGGGCTGTGTTTGCTCAGCCGGAAGTGCGGATGATCTCGAACAGTTCGGTCCTGTTCGCGGCTCTCGCGGGGTGGAAGGCGGCGCATCGGTATGCGCTGACCGGCGACCACTTTGACGCGCAGGAAGCGCTGCGACTTGGTGTGATCAACGAGATTGTGCCGGTCGAGGATTTGATGGACAAGGCGAATGCGTTGGCTCAGCGACTGGCGCTCGTGCCGTCGCATTCGATTCGCTACAACAAGCTGATTACGGCTCGCGGGCTTGAGGCGATGGGTTTGCGCAACGCGCTGAATGTGGGATCGATGTTGTCGACGATGGTCGAGGCGTCGGCGGACGGGCCTGAGGTGGAGCATCTCGACGAGGCTCGGCGGACTGGTGGGTTTGGGGCGTTCCTGAGAGCTCGAGACGAACCATTCCGTCCGGAGCCGTTTGGTCCTCGGAGTGAGGGATAGCGGTCGTGCTTATGCAATGAGGGAGATGATTCCGACCGCCAGGCCTGTCACCGCGATGAATGCGAAGACGATGCGATTGAACCAGCGTGAGAACATTTCGTCCAGCATGAGTTGAAGTTCTCGCCTGCCGGGATAGTCCCCCATCGCGTCTGCGAACTCGTCCGCTTGATCGTTGGTACCGCCAAGCGAGCGGATGACCTTGCGGATTCGTAGGACTGGATGAGTCAGAGACACGTTTTCTCCTCGGCTCGTCAGGCAAAGAGCACGATTAGCAGGGCCAGAATGGCCACGCCGAGACCCACGACGGTGATCATCGCGATCAGTACTTCCTTGAAGTGCCGCTGATACATCGCTTCCATCCGCATTTCGAACTCCCGTCGCGTGGGGTAGCCATCCATCGCGTCTGCGAAGTCGTCGGCCTGGTCGTTGGTGGCGCCAAGTGTGTGAATAACTCGGCGAATTCTCAGGATCGGAGTCATCAGGGACACGTCGTCTTCCCCCTATACGATCAGCGCGACCGCGCCGATGATCAGTCCGCCCACGTCGATCATCGCCAGCGCAATCTTGTTGAACAGGCGGCTTTCGAGCGCTTGCAGCTCCTGGTGGAGATAGTCCTTGGTTGCAAAGTCGTCCATCGCCTCGATGAACTCGTCGGACTGGTCGTCCGTCGCGCCCATGCCTCTGAGCACTCGTCGGAGCTTGACCCCTCTCATCATCGCCGGCCGCCTCCACAACGGCGTTTCAGTCAGATCCTTCTGGTAGCCTCAGCCTAGCCACGGGACTGATGCTTTGTCACCGGAGAACGACGATGGTTCGCGTTGCAGGACGGTACGACATCGAGGCGGTTCGTCGCGAGTGGATTGGGCGGAAAACGGAGGTCGTTGCCGGTCGGTATCCGGTCGAGTACGACAGCATTCGGCGACACTGCCACATGGTCGAGGACACGAATCCTCTGTTCCTTGACCCGCAATACGGCAAGGCTTCCGAGTGGGGTGCGGTGATTGCTCCGCCCGTGATGACTCGCTATTTCGCGGGCGCAGGAGTTTGGCCGCCACAGGCTGACGATCAGATCAACATCATCCGCGAGGTTCCGACTCGCGGGGAGCGCAACATCAATCTCAATACCGAATGGGAATACTTGCAGCCGGCGCGGGTCGGCGACCACCTGTCGTCTCAGAGCGAAGTGATCGACATCTACGAGAAGTCGATCAAACTTGATCCGCGCTCGGTGTGGATCGTGACCGAGATGCGAATTACCAACCAGGACGGCGAATTGGTCGCGATTGGGACCAACACGCTGTGTACGCACCGGACTCCCGAACAAGTTGAAGCCGAAGAAGGCGAGCGAGCGCTATGACCACCCGCACATCACCGAACAGCATTGCCACCGAACAAACGTATTGGGACGATGTCCGCGTCGGCGACCTGATCGAGGGCTACGACCTGACGCTTGGCTGGACGAAGATGGTCGAGCAGGTATCGGGCTCGCAGGACTTCTATCCCGTGCACCACGACCCGGGATTTGCGGCCGAGGCGGGGCATCCGGCGATCTTCTACAACACGGGCTTCACGCAGGCGGCGCTCTGCCGCGTCGTGACCGATTGGGCTGGACCGGGCGGCTGGATGTCCAAGTTCCGCTTCGAGATGCGCAAGATGAACATCCCCGAGGATCAGGTCCACGCTCGCGGCAAGGTCACGGGCAAGTCGGTTCTTGACGAGGCTCACGGCCTTGTTGAACTTGAGGTCTGGCTGGAGAACGACCGACTCGGAGTGACCACGCCGGGTTGGGCCACCGTGCGCCTGCCCCTTCGAACGTAGTGGTCAGCTAAACCTAGGGACACAGCAATGACTCGAATCGGCATCATTGGAGCCGGCGCCATTGGCGGTGTCGTCGGTGGGATGCTCACGCGCGCCGGATACCAGGTGACGCTGTTCGACCACTGGGTCGAGCACATCAACGAGATGAAGCAGAACGGGTTGCGTCTGAGCGGTCCGCTGATCGGCGACATTCGCGTGCCGGTCGATGCGCGGCATTTGTATGAGGCGCAGGCGATCTCGGAGCCATTCGATATCGGCATCGTCTCGGTCAAAAGTTATGACACCGAGTGGGCGACGTCGTTCATCTCGCCGCTGGTCAAGGAAGACGGCGCGGTCGTCGACTTCCAGAACGGGATCAACGATGAACGCGTGGCCGCGATCGCCGGTCGCGAGCGGACGCTGGGGTGCGTAATCACAATCGGCGCCGGCATGTACGACCCGGGCCACTGCATGCGCACCGACACGCGAACGCAGGGCTTCAAGGTCGGCGAATTGGACGGCTCGGACTCGGACCGGGCGCGCGAGATCGCCGCGATAATGAACAACGTCGCGGGGTCGGAGTCGACTACGAATCTATGGGGCGAGCGCTGGGGCAAGCTGGCCGTCAACTGCATGGCGAATCCAATTGCCGGATTGTCGGGGTATGGCTCGGGCGAGGTTCGCAGCCGGGATGACACTCGGTGGTTATGTATTCGGATTGCGGCTGAGGTGATTGAAGTAGGACGCGCGCACGGTCATCAGATTGATGGCGTGTGGGGGATTGACGCTCAGCGATTCGTGGATGTTGCCAATGGAGGGGACTCCACGCAGCTCGATGCTGAGTTGATTGCCGGGGCTCAGGCTCTCGGCGCTGGCCGTCCGAGCTTCCTGCAGGACGTGATTCGTCAGCGTCGGGTGGAGATTGATGCGCTGAATGGCTGGGTTGTTGAGCAGGGGAAAGCTGTCGAGGTCGCGACGCCGGCGAACGCTGCGGTGTCGGAGGTGGTTCGGAGCTTCGCGGTCGGTGAGTTGCGGTCGGACCCGGCGAATCTGGGGTTGATCATGGATCGCCTTGGCTAAACTGAGCCAAGGAGGTGCGAGACATGGCGCTGAACCCACTTCGCATTCGTCGCAGCATTGTGGATATTGGTGCGACCTCCGAACAGGCCGACGAGTTCACTGAAGCTGTACACGAAGGATTCGAGGATCTCGCGACAAAGCAGGACCTTGAGGCGCTGGAAGAGCGCATCGTCAATCGGTTGCTGATCGCGATGATCGGGATAGCGGCGGTGATCATCGGAGCCGTGGCCCTGCTGACGCAGCTGTGATTGAATGACCGTGGCAGAGATTCAGAAAGTGCCGAGCTTCCTTACCTGAGAGGGGGCACACTGATTCGGCGATTCGCTAGCGTCGGTTGGATATTGATGCGCTGTACGGCTGAGTCGTTGAGCAGGGCAAGGCTGTGGAAGTCGCGACGCCGGTGAATCAAGTTGTGGCTGAGGTAGTTCGGAGCTTTACGGTCGGAGAATTGCGGTCGGACCCTGCGAATCTGCAGATGATTCTGGACCGCCTTTAGAGTCTGTTTCTTAGGGACAAGCGAGACCTATAGATCACCGACAACTGGACTAGCACCTGGCAACCTCACGGGTTCTTTGCATGGCCACTTAGTGCCCGCCGTCCTCCATTTGCCTATCGTCCCCAGTCGGACGCCACCTACCACGCCGCCCTTCCTTGGCCTGCGGTCTCCCGACAACAACTTCCACTATCCTTGTGAACGTCCACCCAGTTCACAGGGGTCACTCAATGGCGCACATAAGTACACAGACAGCCGCAATAGCACGACGCAAGCTAGAACAAGTCCTTCAGCCCGAACTCCCCCATCACGCTTCCAGAGCTTCTTCGCGGGAGACGATACGAAATTCGCAGGACTCTGGACGCAATCGGGAGTACCGGCCTCCATGCCGTGATATTCGGCGACCGGGGAGTTGGTAAGACATCGCTTGGACGTGTTACCGCTGTTCTCGCTCAGGAACCTGACCAACCCAAAGGCCGACGTGCTCTCTATGTCTCCTGCTTCACGAATGATACTTTTACCCTCATCTGGCAAAGGGTATTTCAAGAAATCCTTACCGTCCAAAGGAAGGCGGGCATCACACCCGAAGACGACCTAAAATTCGCTGGTCGACTCAAATATGACCACCAGGAGCTCAACACGCCTAACTCCGTACGGCGGATCGTAGAATCTCTGCCAAACGCTTCTGTCATTATTTTGGATGAATTCGATCGCGTTTCAGATGAGAACACCCGGAGCCAGATGGCGGACACCATTAAATTATTCGCAGATCGGGGACTAGATTCCACAATCGTAGTTGTAGGAGTCGCCGATGACGTTTCGGAACTTATGGAAGCGCATCGTTCAATCGGCCGAAACCTTGCAGAGATCCAAGTAACACCACTTTCTGAAGACGAGTTGATGGAAATAGTGCGGTCCGGACTCAACAACGCAGGAATGCAATGGGATCGCGACGTACCACGTGACATAGCTCGGCTGTGCCATGGATACCCGAGCTATGCACATTTGATTGGACGTAGTGCAGGAAGAGCAGCCCTCCAGAAACAAAGAGCGACTGTGAACCTGAACGATGTCGAAGCAGCGATCAATGAAATGATAGAGGACTCTCTTCAAAGTCTCCGGTCTGAATACGAGCTTGCCGTTGCATCACCGCAACCTGACAATCTCTTTCGTGAAGTACTCTTGGCATGCGCAATGGCAACAAAGGATTCGCTCAGTCGGTTCGCTGCCGCGGACGTTCGAACTCCGTTGCGAAAGATTACTGGACGCCACGACTATGACATTACACACTTTCAGTCGCACCTGGCCAAATTCATAGATCCCGCTCGTGGACCTGTGCTAAGGCGGGAAGGTCGGCGGCGTTCCTATCGTTACCGATTCGTAGATCCTAGAATGATCCCCTACGTAACTCTACAAGGAACCAAAGACGGATTGATCTCCATCCATGATGCGCAGGCGGCACGGAAATAACTCTAAGTCCAGCCACTCTGTTAATGTAAGCCTTGTAGATCCGAACACTTCAGTTTCGGCAACACAGCTGCTAGCAGGGACTACAGAAATCGACATTGCTAGTCGTTGCCCAGGCCTCCGAACTCGGGGAGGACTTTTTCGGCGAAGTCTTCCATGCTTCTCAGGATTTGGCCTTGGGTGAGGAGGCCGTTGTATTGCCACATGAAGACCCAGCTCACTGGGGTGACGTCGAGCATGTTTTGGACTTGCCTTTTGACGCTGTCGAGGGTTCCGGCGAAGAGCAGGCCGTTGTCTAGTTGCTCTTCGAGGGTGAGCAGTTCTCCTCCGGGGGGCGGAGGGCTTCGGCGAAGCCGAAGGGGGCGAACCAGGCTCCTCCGGCGAAGGCGGCGGAGTGGCGCCAGAGCTCGATGGCTTCTTCGTCGGTGTCGGTGATGATGACGTCTCTGAGGACTCCCAGGCCTTCGCCCGGCTTGAGGATGCGGCCGGCGGCGGCGGCCTCTTCCTGGTAGACCTCGTAGAGGCGGTTCTGCAGGTCGGGGTACATCGGCGGGAGGATGGCGGTGATGCCCTCTCGTGCGCACCAGCGAATGGTGCGTTCGGAGGAGGCGAAGGGCTGGAAGATCGGCGGGTGCGGCTTCTGCAGCGGCTTGGGCACGACGCCGATTTGGCGGACGATGTTGTTCTCGTCGACGCCCTTGCCGTAGAGGCGGGTCGCTTCGATGTCCCAGGGTGTGCCCTCGGGCGGAATTTGCCAGGCCTGACCTTTGTACTCGACCATCTCTTCGGTCCAGCACTTGCGGATGATCTGGAAGTGCTCCTCGAAGGCGGCGCGGTTGGCGGCGTCAATGGCGTCGTGGTTGCCGGGGTGCGCGGCGTGGACACCGTGAATTTGCTGGGCGAGCGTGTCGACCCAGCGTCGCTGGTAGCCGCGCGCGAAGCCGGCGAGGGCTCGTCCGCCCGACATGTGGTCGAGCATGGCGATGTCCTCGGCCACGCGGATCGGATTATGCGCGGGCAGCACAAGGCCGAGCTGGCCGACGCGGATGCGTTCGGTCTGCATGGCCAGGTAGAGGTCGAGCATGATCGGGTTGGGCGAGACCTCGAAGCCCTCGATGTGGAAGTGGTGCTCGGTAAAGCTGATCGAGTCGTAACCGAGGGCGTCGCCGGCTTTGGCGAAAGCGGAGAGGTCGGTGAGCATGTCCTGGTAGAGCTCGGGACGATTGCCGGCCATGCCGGCTTCGATGTCTGCTCGTGTACCGACTGAGGGGAGGAAGAAGAGACTGACCTGCATGATGGGCTCCTGGGCTGGCTGTTGAGTCGGCTAGTTGAGGCTGTTGAGGAAGGACGTGACCGCGTCGTTGAAGTCGGGCGGGTTGTCGATATTAGCGGCGTGTCCGGCGTTGGGGACGACAACGTGCGTGTTATTGGGGATCTTGTTGGCCATGTAGTCGGTGCCGGCCAGGAATGGCGTGTCGTTCTCGCCGACGAGCACGAGCGTCGGCTGGGGGATGGTCGCGAGTGACTGGATGATGCGGTTGTCGAACTGGGCCAGCATGCCGCGGGCGGCGCGGGCGAGGCCGTCGGCCGAGCGGTGCGTGGAGACTCGCACTTCCTCGGAGCCGCCGAGGGCGGCGAGGCCGTCCCGCTCCAGCGACTCGGCGCGAGGGACGGCCATGCCGGTGTTCCAGCCCTCGCGGGCCTTGGGATTGTTGTAGCCGGGTCCGGTGTCGAACAGCATCAGGGCTCGCGTGCGCTCGGGGTAAGCGACCTGGAACGCGAGCGACATGTAGCCGCCCAGCGAGAGTCCGCCGATGATCGCGCTGTCGATGCCTTCGGCGTCGAGGATGGCGGCAATATCGGCGACGGTCTCGGCCTCGCTATAGCAGGACTGATCCTCGGGGGAATCGGTCAGGCCGTGTCCGCGCATGTCCCAGACGATCAGGCGGTGATTGGCGGAGAGCAGGTCAATCTGACCGGCCCACATCTGCGAGGTGGCGCCGTAGCCGTGCGAGAGGATGATGGCTGGTCCGTCGCCGCTCGCTTCGTAGTAGATGCTGACGCCGTCGCGTTCGATGTTGGGCATATGGAGGGTCTCCGTTGGAGTGGTCGGGCAAGAGTCGTCGCTGGGTAGGATAGAGGTCTATTTGCTGGCGTCAGGCGGAGGGGACCCCCTCAGCCTTCGGCAGCTCCCCCTGCGAGGGGGAGCAGGAAAAGGGGGAAACCATGAGGACTCCGATTGGGCCGGAGATTGTGCTTGAGCTGGGCGGCGTCGGGTCGCCGGCGATTTCGCCGGATGGGTCGGTGGTCGCCTACGTTCGCGCACAAGTGGAGGACGGCAAGCGGGTGTCGTGGGTTGAGTGCGCTCCATTTCAGGGCGGCGAGTCGAGGCGGTTGACTTCAAGTACTTCCGACTCAGGACCGCTCTGGTCTCCGGATGGATCGGTGTTGGCGTTTCTGCGACCGTCTTCGGCTGAGGATGGCGCGCCTCGGCAGATCTGGCTGCTTCCGACGGACGGCGGCGAGGCTCGCCGGCTGACGAACCTGGATCACTCTGTGGCGGGATTTGATTGGTTGCCTGATGGGTCGGGGATGATCGCGGTGGTCGATATCGATCCGCATCGCGGGAAGCGTGACGGGTCGAAGACGACCGTCGTGCGCGACACGTACTACCGCGGCGACACGCTGGGATATCGCGAGGATGCCTGGCATCAGCTGTTTCGGATTGACGCGTCGACGGGCGATGCGTTGCAACTGACGACGGGCACGTACAACCACGCGCATCCGGTGGTATCGCCGGATGGTCGCTGGGTGGCGTTTACGGCTGATCGGAACGTGGACCGCGAAGGTCGGCGTCCGTTTGGGTCTGAGCTGTGCGTGATGTCGACACAGGGCGTCACGGGCGGCGGCCATGTGGAACGGCTGACGCCGGGTGTGATGTCGGCAGGACGAGCGTGTTGGTCTGCGGATGGATCGGCTTTGGCCGTGTCGGTCACGGATGCGTCGCAGCGTCACCAGTCGTACCTCGAGCGGGTTGAGCGCTACAGCGGGAAACGGACTCGATTGACCGACGATTCGCTCAATCCGCAGTCGGGGTTCTTTCCGATTTCTGGTCCTCCGACGATGGTCTGGACAGATGACGCGATCACGTTTGCGGCGGACGTTCGGGGACGTTCCGGCGTGTACCGAGTTACGGCCGATGGGTCGTCGGAACCTGAGGCGATTCGGGCTGAAGCAGAGCTGATTGGCGGCTTCGACGTGTCGGCGGACGGTGGGTCGATGGCAATCGTGTCGACGACGCCGGATAGTCCAGGCGAGATTGTGAGTCTATGCGCGGGAAACCCCCATCTGCCTGCGGCAGCTCCCCCCGAGGAGGGGAGAAATGGAACCAGGTTGACGGATGCCTCGACAGACTTCATTGAGTCACACGAGGTTGGCGATGTCGAGTTCTTCACCGTTGAGCGCGACGGCTGGGAGATTCCCTGTGGGTTGATGTACCCGCCGGGATTCGATCCTGAACAGTCATATCCACTGGTGATGGAGATTCACGGTGGACCGAACGGATTCTTCGGCGAGGGATTCAATGTGTTGCACCAGGTGATAGCGGGCGCAGGCTACCTAGTGTTGTTTGTGAATCCTCGTGGGTCGTCGACGTATGGCGCTGACTTCACCGATGCCGTGACCGAAGACTGGGGCGGAGAGGATTCGCTCGATCTGCTTCATGCTCTTGATGTGATTTGCGAGCGTCCCTATGTGGATGCGTCGCGGTTGGGCGTTCACGGGTATTCGTACGGTGGATACATGACGACCTGGTTGATTGGGCACGTCGATAGATTCAAGGCGGCGATCGCCGGCGCTCCGGTGGTGAACCTGTGGTCGATGTGGGGCGTGTCGGATATTGGCCCGTCGTGGGGTTCGTATCAGTGGGGCGACATGCCGGACAACAACTTCGATTGGTATCGGGAGCGCTCGCCGATTACGTACGTCGACAACGTGCGCTGTCCAGTGCTGATTCTGCATGGTGAAGCCGATTGGCGCGTGCCGATCTCGCAGGGCGAGGAGTATTTCGCCGGGCTGCGGTATCGGGGCAAGAAAGCGGAGATGGTGCGCTTCCCGAGCTGCTCGCACCTGATGTTCCGGGTCGCTGATCCGGCGCTGGTCAAGGAGTATTACGAGCGGATGATTGCGTGGTTTGACCGGTATGTGAAGTGAATCGAAGGGGCGGGATACCCATTAGCCCCTGTTCAGGAGAGCGTCCTAGAAGTCTCGGATTCGTCATACCCGCGCTCCGCCGCGGGTATGACGGAGTTGAAGATCGGGCGGCTTGCCCCTCGATGAGACCATTGCGTAAGTTCCCTTCTCCCCCCTTGCGGGGGAGATGCCGTAGGCAGAGGGGGGGCTCCCTATCTCAAGGCCTATCTGGTCGCTGGCGGCGGATCCCCCCTCTGTCATTCCGTGACATCTCCCCCCGCAAGGAGACCTTTGAAAATCTCCCCCTCTCCCCCCTTGCGGGGGAGATGCCGAAGGCAGAGGAGGGGCCTCCCCATCTCGTGGCCTATCTGGTCGCTGGCGGCGGACCCCCCCTCTGTCACTCCGTGACATCTCCCCCGCAAGGGGGGGGGGGGGGGGGGGGGGGGAATCATGAGTTTTTCAAAGGTCTCCTTGCGGGGGAGATGCCGAAGGCAGAAGGGGGGGCTCCCCATCTCGTGGCCTATCTGGTCGCTGGCGGCGGACCCCCCCTCTGTCACTCCGTGACATCTCCCCCCGCAAGGGGGGGAGAGAGGACTTGTGACTTTTGCAAAGGTCTCCGCAAGGGGGGAGAGGGGATTTCCGAGTTTTGCAAAGGTCTCCTCGAGGGCGGAACAAGAGAACCATTGACGGGCTGAGTAGGAAGAGCGCGCTATTTCTGAGGGCGTGTGATCGCGGCGATGGGGCGGAGGGCTCGGCGGAGCACTGCTTGGGCGGTCGGTACGTTGAATTCGGGCGACTTCATTTTCAGGTACATCGTGCCGAAGATAATGCTGATCACGATCGCTGAGAGGCCCATCAGGAGGAACACGTCCTGCTCGCCGATGATGTCCGCGACTGCCCCAAAGCCTAGTCCGGTGAAGGATTGGACTCCGAAGGGGAGGAATGTCAGTGCCGTGACGCGACCGTGAAACTCGGGATTTGACTGGCGGATGATTTCGGCAGTGTTCAGGGTCTGGAATCCTGAGAATCCCGAACCTACCAGGAACACCACGGGCAGCATGACAAGCGCGTTAGGCGTCACTCCGAGCAGCGCGACACCGAGTCCGAAAGCGCAGCTCATGATCAGGAGGATGCCGCCCGACCATCGAGTGCCAACAACGCCGGCTACTGAGAGTCCAATAATGAATGAGCCAACTCCCATCGGCCAGGTCACCAGCCCAAGATTGCGCGGATCGATGTCGAACACGTGCTCAAGCAAGCCGGGCAACAGGTTTTGGTAGGGGCCGGCGGTTGCTGAGACGAGCAGCAGGGTCACCAGCAGGACGCGCAGTCTTGGTTGGGACCAGGCGTAACGGAGTCCGAGCAACAGCTCCCGCGTGACCGAACCGCGAGGGACGTTGCGAGGGCTGCCCGGCGGCATCAGGAAGAGCGAAAAGATTGTGACCACGAGGATGCCGGACATGACGAAGTAGGCGCCCTCGGCTCGGATGAAGGGCGCGAACAGGAGCAACGAACCGATGACTGGGCCGACTGACTGGGGGAACGTGAGACCAGTCTGTAGCAGCGCGACTCCGTTGCCGACGAGGCGAGGCGGGACGATATCGGCGACATAGGCGCGGCGTGAGGGACCGGTGAAGGCGAAGCATGCGCCAAGGAAGAGGGTGCTGACCGTCAGCCAGATGACCTCGATCCGACCGATGACGATCAGGAATCCGATCACGGCGTAGTTGATCGCGATTGCGGTCTGGGCCAGGGCGATCAATCGGCGCTTGGATAGCCGGTCGGTCATGGCGCCGGCGAAGGGTCCGATGAAGAACCAGGCGATGCCGTTGCCGGCCATTGCGATGGCGACCGACGAGTTGGTTCCGCCCAGGTCGAATGCAACGATTGGCAGGACAGTGAAGTTCATCGAGAAGGCCATGAAGGCCATCACGGTGAGCATCCAGTGCAGCCGGAACGTGCCGATGCCGAAGGCCTCGAAAGTTTGTCCAATGCCAGCGCGAATCATGTTCCGTGATCGTATGCTGTACGCAGCGTTTACGTCAGATGTTGACGTCAACTCGGTAAGTGAGTGGGACTATGGATGTCGATCAGGCCATCCGAGAGCGAAGAACGATCGGGGTGTTCTCGCAGCGCGAGGTATCACCGGCGTTGGTGGAAGAGCTGATTGAGGCTGCGCGCTGGGCGCCGACTCACAAGCACACCGAGCCGTGGCGCTTTCATGTGGTCTCGGGCGACGCTCGGGAGGAGATGGTGGAGGCGATCGTGTCGGAAGGCGGCGAGTTCACCAAGGATCCGCGAGGCAAGCTGATGCGCTCGCCGTTGTTCGTCGCGGTGACGCAGGAGGCGGTGTTGGATGATCCGGTGCGGGATCGGGAGGACTACGCGGCGGTCTGCTGCGCTGTCCAGAACATGATGCTGGCGGCGACGTCGAGGGGTCTGGCGACGAAGTGGAGCACGGGGGCGCTGGCGGAGAACTCGGCGGCGAAGCGCTGGCTGGGGATCGAAGAGCAAGATCGGATCGTGGCGTATCTGTACCTGGGCTATGCGCCTGAGGAGATGCGGGTGATGCCGGCTGAGCGTCGGGCGGCGGAGGTCGTCTGGCGGGAATAGCGTCGGACACAACGATATCCTTCGTCATTCCTGCGTAGGCAGGAATCACGATCCTCTTGCTGCCGCCGAGCAGCGACCCCTATTGCCGTCGCTCAGAGATTGCGCGCGGGCTATCCCAGAACGGCTAGTGCATGCACTCCGAATGAAATTGGGTGCTTCGTGATTCCTGCCTGCGCAGGAATGACGGCACTGCGGTACTTACTGGTGGGATTGGATGAATTGGGAGATCGCGTCGGCTGCTAGCTCTCGGTTGCCTTCCTCGGTGTGGCCGGAGCGTTTTCTTGGGATGAGGCCGTGGTTGCCGTCGGGGATCCACTGGAGCTTGATGTTGGGCGAGAGGTCGTAGGCTTCGACTTCCTCCCGCGTGCCGTATTCGTCACGTTCACCTTGCACGATCAGCGTTGGCGTCCCCATCTGCTCGAGGTGGATGGTCATAGCTTGCGACGGATCGTTGGGTGCGTGGAACGGGTAACTGATGCAGACCATACCGGCCGGCTCGGCGGCGTCGGCCAGGTAGCTGGCGATGCGTCCGCCCATGCTTCGGCCTCCGATGAACAGCTTCGAGGTTGGCACTCCCTGCTCGGCGAGTTGCTGAATGACCTGGACCCAGGTTCCGGCGAGGACATCCTCGGGATCAGGCGGCCAGGGACGCCGGCCAGCCTCAATAGCCCGGCGCATATAAGGGAAGTCGAAGCGGGCGACGCGAACGCCGCGTTCGGCGATCAGCTTGGCAAGGTGTGCGGTACTGGGATGACTTGTGGATGCACCCGCGCCGTGCGTCAACGCCAGCGTCGGCGCGGGCGGGGACTTGGGCAGATTCCAGGTCAAGGGCGTTTCCATTGGACCAAGGTCGGGTTTCCATCTGAGGGGCGGAAGGGACCCCCTCAGCCTGCGGCAGCTCCCCCTGCAAGGGGGAGCGGGAGGGCTTATGACGTTCGTGCGATGATTGGGGCCATCTCGTCGACCAGATCGTTGGCGGCGGCTGGGTCGAGCGCCGTCAGGGCCAGGTGGTCAACGCCGTGGGACTCCGCGAGCTCCGACTTCTCGATGATCTGATCGGGCGTGCCGATGATCATGTCGTTGAGCCGGTCGGCGGTGATGAAGCGCTCCTCGCCCTCCTTGAGGTAGCTGTAATGGCCCTCGTGGACATCGAGGTAGAGGCGGTCGAGCGGGCGGCCTCGCTCCTCGGCGTATTCGGTGATGTACTGGTTGTACTCGGCCGCGATGTCGGGGTTGACGCCCTTGAGGTTGCCGCCCCAGCCGCCGTACTCGGACTCCCAGAGGGTGTGGTTGTAGACGGCGGCGACTGCGCCGGCGCGGTGGATGACACGCTCGGACATGATCTCCTCGCCTTCCTGCATCACGCAAGCTCCGGTCAGTCCGACGGTGTAGGGCTTCTCGGTCGAGCGACCGGCAGACTGCGCGGCCTGCTCGATGATTGGGAATCCGTTGTCCAACCACGGTCCGGTACCGGAGGTGACCCAGCCATCACCGACTTCGCCGACGACTGCGGTTGCTCGCGGGCCGTTGGCGGCGATGTAGACCGGGATGTGGTCCTTGATGTTGTAGAAGTCGGGATGGTCGGGGTGGATCAGGCGAATCCAGGTCTCGCGGCCGGTGACGTCGTCGGTGTGGAGGATGTCCTTGCCGTTGAGCAGGTCGCGGACTTGCTGGGCGTACTCTCGGAACTTGCGAACCGGATACGAGGGCAGACCCATCGTGTTGCGTCCGGTATATCCGGTGCCGAGAGCGAGAATCGTGCGTCCGGGCGCGAGCTTGTTGATGGTCGCGATGGCGGAAGCGGTGACCGGCGCGATCCGGTTTGAAGGAATCGAGACGAGCGTGCCGAGCTTGATCGTCGAGGTACGTTCGGCGGCCAGCGCCATGGCCGCGTAGCAGTCGGACCAGATCAGCTGCGAGTCGGGGAACCAGGCGTGGGTGAAGCCCGCCTCCTCAGCGCGGACGACTTCCTTCCACATGTCGATGTAGGTGGGGACGAGGAGTCCGTAGTCCATTGGAATCGCTTTCTAACTGTTTCGACAATTCGTTGGGAATCGTTAGGAATCTTCTGAACAATGGCGCCCGTCGTCAACTGGGGACCCCCTTCAGCCTGCGGCAGCTTCCCCCCGGAGGGGGAAGCGGCGATCGCGGTTGTCTGGAGCACCCCTAGCCGCGCTTCTGGATGACTTCGCGGGAGAAGTCATCGATGATCTCTCGGGCGCCGGCGGGGTCGTTGGCGGTCAGGGCGATGTTATCGACTCCGATTGATTCGAGGTGTTCGAGCTTCTCGATGATTTCGGGACCGGAGCCGACGAGGCCACGGGACATCAGTTGAGCAGCGACAAACTTCTCTTCGCCGGGCTTGAGGTAGACCATGTGGCCCTCGTGGACATCGAGGTAGAGCCGGTCCTCGGGCGTGCCCTTGGCGGCGGAGTACTCGCGGATGTAGTTGTTGAACTCACCGGCGAGGTCAGGATTGTTCATGCCGAGGTTGGCGCCGGGGCCGTAAGCGGCCTCCCACATCGCGTGAACGCCGGGCACCATGGCCGGTCCGAGGATGGTCATGACTCGCTGGGATTCGACCGACTCGCCGTCTTGCAGGACGAGTCCAGAAGTGAGCCCGACCGTGTAGGGCTTGTCGGTCGAGCGTCCGGCTGCTTCTGCCGCGGCGGCGATCGCGGGGAAGCCCTGCCGTGCGTTGATTCCCATCCCGGTCGTGACCCAGCCGTCGCCGACCTGTCCCACGACCTCCATCGCGCGCGGGCCGTTAGCCGCGACGTAGATGGGGATGAAATCGTCGAGGTTGAGGAACTCGGAGTGCTGACCGTGGATCAGCCGGATCCAGCGCTCCTTGCCGGTGACATCGTCTGTGTAGAGCACGTCCTCGCCGTTGAGCAGTCCGCGCACCTGCTGGGCGTACTCGCGGTAGCGCTTGATCGGGTAGGCGGGCAGGCCCATGGTATTGCGTCCGGTGTAGCCGGTGCCGATGCCGAGGATGATGCGTCCGGGCGCCAGCTTGTTGAGCGAGGCGACGGCGGAGGCAGTGACGGGCGCGATCCGGTTGGAGGGGATGGCGACGAGCGTGCCCAGCTTGATCGTCGAGGTGTGGTGCGCCGCGAGGGCCATGGCCGCGTAGACGTCGGAGTAGATCAGCTGGGAGTCGTAGAACCAGGCATGGGTGAAGCCGGCGGCCTCGGCGCGCTGCACTTCCTGATAGGCGTTGATCCAGCTGGGGATTCCGATGCCGTAGTCCATTGGTGGCTCCTTGCACTCGTTGGCTGGTCAGAGGCTAATGGGTGCGGCGATTGGGGATGAATGAATCGATGGAGGTGGGAGAAGCCGAAGCGCACTCGAGAACAATGGATCGGAGAAATGGATCGCGTGCATTGTTTGGTGCATTTCCCCGTCGCTGAGATGCGAAATGGATCGGAGAAACGGATCGCGTGCATTGTTTGGTGCATTTCCCCGTCTCTGAGACGCGAAATGGATCGGAGAAACGGATCGCGTGCATTGTTTGGTGCATTTCCTCGTTCTGAGACGGGAAATGGATCGGAGAAACGGATGCATTGTTTGGCGCATTTCCTCGTTGCTGAGACGGGAAATGGATCGGAGAAATGGATCGCGTGCATTGTTTGGTGCATTTCCTCGTTGCTGAGACGGGAAATGGATCGGAGAAATGGATCGCGTGCATTGTTTGGTGCATTTCGCGTGCTGAGACGGGAAATGGATCAGGGAAATGGATCGCGCGCATTGTTTGGCGCATTTCCCGCGTCGGCTGGTTCGCGTTCGGGCGGGATTGGCAAGTAGTGCGATCCGCGACCACGGCCGCGCGGGTTGGCCAATCCGGCGATGCAGAGGTCGTTCATCAACCGACGCGCGCGGGCGCGGGAGTAGCCGGTCAAGAATCTGACATCGGCGTTGGCCAACTTGCCACGCGACCGCAGCTCACCGAGGACCAGCGAGGAGGCGGCCTCGTGGTCAAGCGGACCGACCGTCTGATCTCGGGCAGCCTTAGACATCAGATACTGATAGTCCGTCGCCAGCCCATACAGGGTATGCACTCCCCGTCCACGGGCGCTGAGCATGCCTCGTTCTCGGAGCGAGACGAGCGTGTCCGCCGCCTCTGGTTGGGGGAGTTGCAGCAGCGTGGCGGCGGTGACGCGATTGAGGGCGCCTTCGTTGGCCACGCCGCGCATGGCCATCAGCTCGTTGAGGTTGAGCTGCGCGCCGCTGCGAATGACGGAGGTGACGAAGCGTGCAAATGCCTCGTCCGTGCGGGTCGGCAAGGTCAGTTCGATCGACAGTCCGGTATCGCGATATCGCGGCATCTGCTTGCCCAGCGACAGGTGGTCTTCAATGATCCGGTCGACGCCGAGTCCGGCACGGTTCACGAGCCCGATTTTCTGCAGGACCTCAGCGAGCAGCGGATTGCGGCGCTCGGGGGCGTGGCGCAGGAGGTTGTTGGCGGTGATGCCGCGCACGAATCCTCCTGGACTGGTAAAGACCAACCGATCCTCGTGCAGTTCGATCTGAATCGACGAACTGATCACATAGTCGCGGTGGACGATCGCATTGAGCAGCGCCTCGCGGGCTGTGAGATTAGAGACGATGGGGATCTCGCGATGGTAGAACCCATCGTGGATCGTCGTGACGGCGAGATTGGGTTGGAGCCACTGATCGAACTCTTCCAGCAACGCCAGAATGGGGCTGCGAGAGTCCTTGCGCAGGTCGTATCGCGGCCCGCCGGACATCCGCAGCATGATGACTTCGTGTGCCGGGGCGGCCCGGTGGATCGCGGCCGGATTGCCCAGCAGCAGGACCGCGGCCAGGGACAGTCCTCGGGATGACGCGAGACCCAGGGCCGTCAGCAGCTCAGCGTCATCGAGCGCGAGCAGGTCGCGCTGACCGCCGTTGAGCGCAACGACGTTGCGTAGTCGCTCGATCTCGCGCGGCAGGAGATCCGATGGGTCGACATCTGATACGACCTCGGCTGACAAGTCAAACAGGCCGCGGCCCGAGATAATCTGGGCGAAGTCATGGCCGGTGATCGGCTTGCTGACGTTGCCGACCCGGATTTTGCCGATCCCTTCCGAGGTCGTATGAGGCGGAATGCCTGGCAGCACACGCAGCGCCACGACTCTTCCCTCGGGCTCATCGAAGACTTCGGGATAAACAAGAATGTGCGGCAATGTGCCGTCGTGAATCTCGATCCGGAGGCGGTCAAGATTGAGATCGTCGACACCGTGAATCGCCTCGGCGCGCGTACGTTTGCGGTCGGCGACGCCGAGGATTAGCGTCCCGCCGGAAGCGTTGGCGAAGGCGACCACTCCCTCGCGAATCGAGCGGATCCGATCCCGTGTCGAGCGCGGCTGTGGATTCCAGGACTTGAACTCGACGGTTTGCGACTCGATCTGGTCGGCGGTTTCGCCGTCGAGGCGGGCAAGTAGTGCGCGGACATCGTCGAATTCCACGGCCGAACTCCGTTAGGACTCATTTATTTTAATGGATCATATCAATCTTGAATCATTCTTTTGCGCATTGGCGCATTTCTGAACGGGAAATGCGGCGTAATCGGCGCTGAATTAGCGCAATTGGTAGGTGGGCGGCTTCTTCCAACGATCGGTTGGAGGATTCTCTTGCTGGGCGAGGGCTTTGCCTCTCGCCTGTTTCTCCAGCTTCTTGCCCTGGCTGATGATGCGGTGGCTTTCCTGTTCTTTGAGTTTGTTCTTGGCTGCCGTCGTGGGATTCTGAATCCGCTTGACCCCTCTGGACGCGCTGACGACTCCCGACTTCTGCAAGCTCTTGAGGTGAGCCTGGACGTTGCCGTCGGCAGCGCGGCGGAGGCGCTTGTCGATGCTGTCTCCGTAGATGTTCTCCATCATTTGCCAGGAGGTCTTGGGCTCGCCGTCCTGGAGCTGTTCGAGGATTTGGTCCTCGCGCATCTGGCGGTGGGCAACGTACATCTCGAGCCGGTCACGGGCTTTGCTGTCTTCCGTGTCGCGGATCAGTGGGCCGTGGCCGGGGCAGAGCACCTTGATGTTGGGCAGCTTGAGCAGGCGGCGCAATGACGCCATGTAGGAGTTGATGTCGCCGACGACTGTGGTCGTGTTGCCGAGGATGGTGTCGCCGGTGAAGAGGATGCCTTCTTCCTCGATGTAGTAGCAGAGCGAGTCGACCGAGTGACCGGGGCTGGTCATGACCTGGACCCTGATGCCGCCGTCAAGGTTGATCGTGTCACCATCGGTGTAGGTCTTGACGCCCTCCTTGGGCAGGCGACCCTTGAGCAGCTTGACGGCGTTCTCGGGGACGGCGATTTCGGCCTTGAGGTGCTCGCTGACGTGCTTGAGGTTGCCTGAGTGGTCGAAATGGTGGTGCGTGATTGCCGCGACGCCGATTTCGGAGTGGTCGATGGCCGCGAGGTATCCGCGCAGCATCCAGCGGAACTTGTCAATCGCTTCGCCGGAGTCGATGGTCAGGGTCTGGCCGCCGCGCTGACCGATGATGTAGATGTTGGTCGAGGTCGGGCGCATCGGCTGGTCCTCGGGGACCGGGACCATGCGGACGTTGTCGCTGATTTTCATGATGTGGCCTCTCGGCTTGATGCTGGACTAGAAGTCGATCCGGGCCGGGTAACCCATGACCGAACGCGTGTTGAGAATCTGCCCAAGGTGTCCGTTGCCGTGGGCGATACAGGTCTGCAGGATCTGCTGGGACTTGGCCTGGTGGCCGAACTGGACGACGCGGACGGTTCCCGCGAGGTCGGCGTCGGTGGATGCGTTGAGGTATTGCATCACGTCCTCGTGCACATCGTTGAAGTAGCCGATCAGATCGCCGGTGGAGGGAATCCGCAAGCCCTGGGCGTCGGAGCGCTCCATGTCGGTACCTTGCGCGACCTTGGGGAAGCTCCAGGACTCGTTCAGTCCCTGTCGCAGCCAGACCGGCGGCTTGCGGTCCTGGCAGACGAAGTTGACGATGTTGTCCTTGGTGCGGATGTAGTGCCAGGCGTGGAAGCCGGGAGAGACGGCGTTGTCGTCGTAGCGCCAGTTGAGCTGGTCGTCGTCGAGGTCGTCGAGCGCGGCGATGTAGCCGTTGTGCAGGGCTTGCATGAAATGGATCAGGAGTTCTTGAACGGTCATTCGGTGCTCCCTTAGCTGTGACTGCCGATGGCTATGCCGGCGACCTGCGGGGCGACATCTCGGGCGAGGAATTCCGGGATATCGTCGTGGTCGAACGTGAAGTGCTGGAACTGGATCTCGGCGACGCCGGCTTCGGCCAGTTTTCCGAGGGCGTCGACGACTTCGTCGGCGCCACCGACGAGGCGTCCTGCAGCGTTGAACTCGGTCAGGAACTCGTCCAGTGGCTGACCGGGTCGCCCGAACATGCCCTGGGCAAACTTGCCTCCCGCCTCCACGAGTTCTGGCGGACCGACGGCGTGGAACATCATCATTGAGTGTTCGATTTCGTCGGGATTGCGGTCGATGGCCTCGCAGGCTCGGGCGAGGACGTCGCGCTTGTGTCCGTAGGCATCGGGTGTGAGTGAGACGCAGTTCCACTCGTCGGCGTACTTCGCGGCCATGGGGATGGTTCGCTTTTCGCCGCCTCCGCCGATCAGGATGGGCGGTCGGCCCGGCTCGGGGTTAGGCAGGCAGTCTGCGCCGTCCAGTTGGTAGTACTCGCCGTTGTAGCTGGATTCACCGGGGCTCCAGAGCGCTTGCATGAGGTTGATTGCGTCTTCGAGGCGGTCGAAGCGCTCTTTGGTCGGCGGGAAGTTGAGGCCGTAGGTGTCGTGCTCGGGCTGGTTCCATCCAGCGCCGAGACCCATCACGAAGCGGCCGCCGGAGAGTTGGTCAATTTGAGCGGCCATGCGCCCGACATCGACCGGTCGCCGGAAGGTGACTGGCGTGACCATTGGTCCGAAGCGCAGGTTGGAGGTTTGCTCGGCGGCCATGACGAAGCTGAGGAAGCACTCAAGGCTGTCCTGCTGATTGGTCGCGATGGGGCCGGTGAAGTAGTGGTCGCTGCGGAAGAGGGAAGGGAAGTTGAGCCGGTCGGCGAGTTTGAGGATGTGACGCCAGCGATCCCAGGTGAGACCGTTCTGTCCTTCAACCATCAAGGCGACGCGCATCGGTAGTACTCCTGCCACGCGCATCGGCGATGCGCCGGTGTTGGCATGGTAAAGGGCAGTCGTTCGACCAGAGCCTATGCAATCAGAGGCGCCCGGGAATCCTCTGATTACCTCCTCTCGGTGGCCGATCGGGACCCCCCCTTCAGCCCCCCGTTCAAGCCGGGGGCAGGCTTTCGGCAGCTTCCCCCGCGAGGGGGAAGCGGGCAATGGGGTTATTCAGAGCATTCCTAGCGAGTAAAGGCGATGGCGTCGTCAAGCACGATCACGTCGACAGGATCGTCGGGATGCCAGACAACTTCGGTGCGCAGTCTCGCTTCGACTTCGACTCCCGACCGCAGTCGCACACGGACGACCTGATCGTGTCCGTAGTACTCGCTGCTGATCACATTGGCGCAGTCGGGGCCGTCATCCTGGCAGGGTTTGAGCGCCAGCTGCTCAGGCCGGAGCAGGATGTCGATGGGCTCACCGGTGGATTCTGTCTGCGGGTTGGTGAGCACCACGAAGCCCAGCTCGGTCTGGGCGCCGCCGCGGACTCGTTCACCTGGGAGGATGTTGGCGTCGCCGACGAAGGTGCCGATGAAGCGCGTCTCCGGGCGGTAGTAGATGTCGTCGGGCGCGCCGATCTGCTCGATTCTGCCATTGCGCATGACGGCGACGCGGTCGGCGAGGGAGAGGGCTTCCTCGCGGTCGTGGGTGACGAAGACGGCGGCGGTGTTGGCGGCCTTGAGGATGTTGCGCATGGCGAGGCGGAGGTTGGCTCGGAGATTCTGATCGAGGTTGCTGAAGGGCTCGTCGAGCAGAACGGCGGCGGGCTCGGGCGCGAGCGCGCGGGCGAGTGCGATGCGTTGTGCCTCTCCGCCGGAGAGCTCGTGTGGATAGCGTTCTGCAAAATCGTCGAGACCGACCAGTTCCAGCATCTCGCTGACTCGGGCCGGGACACGCGAGTGGCCCAATCGGCGGAATGGACGCGTCCACCAGGCTCGATGACCGTGGGGCAGGCCGAAGGCGATGTTCTCGGCCACGCTGAGATGGGGGAAGAGGGCGAAGTCCTGGGCGACCATGCCGATGCGGCGCTGTTCGGGTGGCCGCCAGACTCCGGGACCGACCGCGGTCTCGCCGTTGATCAGGACCAGGCCCTGATCGGGGCGTTCGAAGCCGGCGAGGATGCGCAGCGTGGTGGACTTGCCACAACCGCTGGGTCCGAGCAAGGCAACGATCTCGCCATGTTGGACCTGAAAGGATGCGTCGCGGACGGCGGCGGTTTCGGCAAACGACTTCGTTACCTCTCGCACGACCAGAGCCGGGGTGAGGTTGGGATGGCTCTCGGCTTGACTAGGCGCGGAGGTCACGGTCTTGTCCAAACAGCAAAATCATCGGCAGTGCGGCGCAGCCGAGCAACAGCAATGCGTCAGCCGCCGCCCGGGCGAAGTACACGTCTGCATGTTGTACCCAGAGGTCGGTGGCCAAGGTCTCGAAGCCGATCGGCGAAAGCAGCAATGTGGCGGGTAGTTCTTTCATGGTCGTGAGGAAGACCAATGCGAACCCGGCCAGCACGCCGGGCGCGATTAGGGGAAGCGTAACGCCGTAGAAGGTTTGCCAGGAGTTTCGGCTGAGCGAGCGCGACGCCTCTTCCAATCCCGGCTGAACCCGAACCAGGGAGGAGCGGAGTCCGGAAATGGCTTGAGGCAAGAAGAGCACGACGTAGGCGAAGACAAGGATCGCGAGTGTTTGGTACAGACCGGGAATCACTCGCAACGAGAAGAAGATCAACGCGAAGGCGACCACGATTCCCGGCAGGGCGTACCCGACGTATGCCGCGCGGTCGATGATCCGAGAAAGGAAGCCGGGTCGGCGGACCACAACAATCGCGACCGGCAGTGCTGCTGCGACGGCGACGGCTCCCGCGAGGGCTGATGCTTCCATGGAGTTGAGGGCGGCGGTCCAGAGTCCGGGGAAGGTCTCGCCCTGCTCGATGCCGTTCGCGAGCCAGTGGAACAGGACCGCAACCGGAACGAGCAGCGCGACGGCTGAGATCACGAACAGACCGAACACTGCGGGCCAACGCAGGCGTCGCAGTTGAATCAGTCTTGGAGTACGCGCTGCGCCGCTGCCGAGCCGGTGATAGCGAGCGTTTCGTCGTTGCGACCAGTCGACGGCCAGGACGACGGCGATCAGGCCGACGAGCACGATGGACAGAACCGCAAGGGTTGAGCGATCGAAGGTTGAACCGAAGCGCACGTAGATGGCGCGGGTGAAGGTGTCGAATCGCATCATTGAGACTGCGCCGAAGTCGGAGATGACGTAGAGGGCAACCAGCAGTCCGCCGGCGGCAAGGGGCACACGCAGCTGCGGCACGGTGACTCGCCAGAACGCTCCCCAGGCGGACTGTCCCAGCGAGCGGGCCGCTTCCTCAATTGCGGGGTCGAGATTGCGCAGCCCGGCCCTGATCACCAGCAGCAGATAGGGGTAAGTGAACAAGGTCAGCACGAGCCAGGAGCCGACGAAGCCGTAGAGGGAGGGGATGTGTTCCACACCGAGGGGCGCAAGCAACTCCTGCAACGAACCATGTGGTCCGAGCGCGACGATGAAGGCGAATGCGCCGACATAGGAAGGAACGGCCAGCGGCATAATCGTAATCGAACGCCACCAGCGGGCGAAGGGCAGATCGGTGCGCTCGGTCAGGTAGGCCATCGGTAGGGCCAGGGCGGCTGACGTGGCGGTGACCGAAACCGCAAGCACGGCGGTGTTGAGCAGCAGTCGCAGGGTCTCGTTGGAGACGATGTCGGCCCAGGCATCGGCATCGGCCTGGGCGGCTCGGACGATCAGGTAGATGAGTGGAATGCAGGCCGCAGCGGCTGCCGCGATAGCAAGGATCCAGATGATGGGGATGTTGAAGCGGAGGCGCGATGGAATTTCGGCGGTTCCGCTGAGGAAGCTCATGGATTGAGATTATCGGAGTTATTTGTCATGAAATAACAGAATCGCCGAAACGTAGATCTGGATAGGTTCAGGAATGGCTTATGGAACTCCGATCGGTGGCCGGCTTTCGGCAGCTTCCCGCGCGCGGAGACCTTTGCGTAAGTCCGCGTCTTCCCCCTTGCGGAGACCTTTGCAAAAGTCGCCGCGGGGAAACTCCCCGTCCCCGCCACCGAGCGGGGACCTGTTCGGCTTCGCGATGCTACGGCCTCGTGATCGCTCTCCACCAGATATGTACTACACCTTTGTCGTTCGGCCAGCGGGGAACGGGGGCAGGTCCCCGCTCGGGGGCGGGGACGGAGAAACAGGAGTGCTGCAAAGGTCTCCTTGCGGGGGAGAGGGGATCAAAGTTGCTTAGAACGTCCTTAGGGAAGTGCGCCGACCTCTCGGAGGAGATCGAGGGTGCCCTCGAGGTCGGAGAGTGAAGTTAATGCGAGGGACGGTGCGTTGAGCTCGGCCAGGGGGACGAGTTCGGCGCGCGCTTCGACGCCGGCGGTGACGGGGTACTCGCTGGTCTCGTCGCGGAAGTAGGTCTGGCCTTCTTCACTGAGCAGGAAGCGAATGAAGGCGAGCGCGTTCTCGTCGTTGTCGGAGGCGCTGAGCAGCGCGACGCCGGCGATGTTGATTAGCCCCCCGGCAGCGCCAGGATCGGTGAAGTGGTTGGCGGCGGGAAAGCCGGGGTCTTCGGCGGTGAAGCGGAAGAGGTAGTAGTGATTGACCAACCCGATATCGATTTCACCGTCGCCAACAGCCTGCACCTGCGACGCGTTGTTTGGGTATTCGCGGACCTCATTGGCGATCATGCCTTGCAGCCATTGCTCGGTCGCCTCGTCGCCGTGAATCTGACGCATGGCGGTCACGAAGGCCTGGAAACTCCCGTTGGACGGCGCCCAGCCGATACGCCCGTGCCACTCCTCGTTGACGAGGTCGAAGATGCTGTCCGGCGGATCGGGGACGCGTTCAAGTGAATAGACCAGCACGCGCGCCCGTCCTGATGTTGCGACCCAGTGGCCTGAGGCGTCGGCAAACTGCTCGGGGACGCTGCTGACGATGTCGTCGGGGAGCTGAGTCAGGGCGCCGTTCTCGGCCAGGACGGCGAGGGCGCCCGCATCCTGTGCGTAGTAGACATCTGCGGGCGAGCGGCCGCCTTCTTCGAGAATGGCAGCGGCCAGTTCAGCAGAGCCGGCGTAGCGAACTCGGACCGTGATTCCGGTGAGCTCCTCGAATCGCTCGATGATCGGTCCGACCAGCGATTCACCGCGACCGGAGTACACGGTCAGCTCGCCGGGGTCGGCGGGTTCTTCCTGTTGTTCATCTTGTGACCCGCTACCCGAAACGGCCGAAGCGGATTGCGCGGCGTCGGAGGCACGATCCGCGGCTTGCGAGGCTGCCTGACCAGCATCAGATGCCGCGTCGGCGGCTTCTGATGCCTCGGAGTTGTCGGCTGTGCAGGCGCCGAGTGCGATCGAGGTGGCGACGATGAGCGCTATCGGACCGAAGAAGGCTCGCAGAGCGTGCAAGCGCGTCACGGCGATGCGTAATCCAGACATTGAAGTGACGCTTCGCGACCGGCGGGCGCAGATGGCCTGCAGCTCATTTCGCCGACAGGAGGATTATTTATGAACCTTGCATTTCTTGCAAGTTTATGAGGAACGAGGAGAGGCTCGGCCCTGACGAGCTACCAGGAACTCTTGCGGACGCCGGGCAAGAGGCCGAGTGAGGCCATCTCGCGGAAGGTGATGCGGCTGAGGCCGAACTTGCGCATGTAGGCGCGCGAGCGACCGGTCACGGCGCAGCGGTTCTTGAGCCGGGAGGGCGAGCTGTTACGCGGCAGCGCCTGCAATTGGTACTGGATGTTCTGCTTCTCGCGCGGGTTGTTGGTTTCTTTGAGCTGCTGCTTGAGCGCTGCGCGGAGGCTCTTGTACTTGGCGTGCATCTCGCGGCGCTTGAGGTCGCGGTGGATATTCGAGGTTCGGGCCATGCGTCGTCCAGTGGTTGGGTGTTCAGATCGTTCTTATGAGCGTAACGGTGATCGGGCGGACAGAGCTAGACCGAGCTTCACAATTGTCATGTTGCGGGTCGATTGCGTGCTGGGGAGCCCCCTCCGTCACTTCGTGACACCTCCCCCAGAGGGGGAGGTCTTGAACTCTAGTCTCGGCGCTTTCGCTTTTCGATTTTGCGGCCACTCTGCTCTTCGAGCCGGCCGAGGGCTCGGCCTTTGTCTGGGTGTGGGTCCTTGCGGACACCGTAGATGGTGATGCCTTCGTGATTTTCCGGGAGGTACTCAGTGATGGGAAGACCTTCCTCATCGCAGAAGAGTAGTCAATGGCAGTATTTCCAGCGCTGCATCTCCTCGCAGGGACAGATCCAGGTGGACTCTTTGACCTCTTCGGCCTTGTCCTCGTAGAAGTTGCAGGGACAGAGCGGACGGCCGTAGTCGTCGATGTGCTTGGCCAGACCAATCACGAGGAATTCGGTGATGTCTTCCTGGGGGTGGAGGTAGGACCCACTCTTGTCCGCGAATTTGGTCGCGAACTTGGTCATCTTGTTGAGGTTCTTTTCGGACGCTTGCTGTCGATCGCCCTCGCTGACTCTTTCAACTTCTGTCATCGCGCTCCGCCCGTCTATCCGAATTTCAACTTCGTCGGCAGGTTCTCGTCGGCAGGTTCACTGTACGTCTTGGGGCATCGAACCGATGGCGGCTAGTCGTTGGCGCTGTCGCCGCCTTTTCGGAAGAAGTCTTCGAGGTCGGCGATCAAAGCGTCGGCGCTAGGCAGCTCGCTCTCCGTTTGCTCCTGTTGCGGCGCGGGACTGGCGGCCTCGAGCCGGGCGACGTAATCGCGCAGGTCGTTGTTATCGCGCAGCGCCTCTTCAAGCTGGGAATGGAATCGATGGATGCCGCGCTCGAGGGGATCGAGGTCAAAGGTGAGTCCGGTCATGTCGCTGACGACCCGCAACAGCGCCTGCGCGCCGACCGGATTGGTGATGCCCGGCAGATAGTGCGGCACCGAGGCCCAGAGCGAGACTCCGGCGACGCCCCGTCGCCGGCAGTGGTCGTGAAAGACGCCGACGATCCCGGAAGGTCCCTCGAAGCGGGACGGGTGCATGTTGTATCGCTGGGCGAGCTCGGAGTTGTTGGCCGAACCACGGACGTGCACGGGCTGTGTGTGCGGCGTACCGGCTGCGACCGAACCGAGCGACAGAATCAGCTTGGCGCCGATGGCGTCGACGAACTCGGACATAGCT
Organism: Dehalococcoidia bacterium; assembly: GCA_963666795.2. Taxonomy (GTDB): domain Bacteria; phylum Chloroflexota; class Dehalococcoidia; order Bin125; family Bin125; genus Bin125. The sequence continues at coordinate 50,917 of CAXXUV010000008.1, forward strand.
GACATGTAGCGCTTCCAGCGATACTGCGGCTCGATTCCGATCCCGACCACGATGTCGCGACCGCTGGAGGAGGGCCGGAGATGGACAAACTCGGTGTCGGGCCAGGAGATATAGCGTTCTCCGTTTCGATAGCGGGCCATGGGCCGCGCGTCCGTAAAGTCGTAGAATTCCTCTGGGTCGATGGTGGCGAACGGCTTCACGCCCAACTGTTGAATCAGATACTGGGCAGCGGTGGAGGCCGATTCGCCGGCGTCGTTCCAGCCTTCCCAGGCCATAATCAGGACTGGATTGGTGAGGTTGGGGAGTTCCTCGATATTGAGGTCAGGTGAGGTGGTCATGAGCGAAGTTTACTCCAGCGTCGGCGCCTCGTCGGCGGAGGAATTGACGCAGGCCTGGGCCAATCGGGTGGCGGCGAATCGGGAGCAGGCGGAACGCTTGCGAGAGGAAGCCGACCACGGCGATCATTATCGCCCGCTAGCATCTACGTTCCGCGCTGATCCTCGCCGCACGGGGGATGTGGCGCTGGAAGCATTGCTGGAGCTGGCGTCGGAGTCGGATGTCTGGGTCGATGTTGGCGCCGGGGCCGGCAGATTCGCTCTGCCGCTGGCGCTGCATGTCCAACGGGTGATTGCGGTTGAGCCGTCGCGGGGGATGAGGGCCGAGCTGGCGCAGATGCAGCTGGAATACGGCGTGATGAACGTCGAGATGCGCGAACAGCGTTGGCCCTCGGATGATCCGCAGATCTCGGCCATGGCCGACGTGGCGTTGATCGCGCATGTCGCCTACGACATCGAACCGATTGGCGAATTCCTGGACACGCTGGAACGGTCGGCGACGAGGGAGTGCGTGGCGATGCTGTTTGACCGCTCACCGGGATCTCTGTTTGGAGAAGTCTGGCCGGCCGTCCACGGTGAGGAGCTGGTGCATCTGCCAGGAGCCGATGAACTTGTCGAGCTGTTGGAAGCTCGTGGCGCGCAGGTCGATGCGGCCGAAATTGTGCACGGGGGAGAACGACAACGATTCGTGTTCGGATCGGTCGATGAGGCGATGAGAGGGGCACGGCGTCGATTGTGGCTGGCCGAGGATTCGGCACGGATGCCGGCGTTGCGCGATGCTGTAGAGGAACTATTGATTGAACGGGACGGCTCGTGGTCGTTGCCCGATCAACTGAAACAGATGCTGATTCGATGGAGGACAAGATGAACCGAGTTACACCGATGACAACCGACGAGCTGCTGGAAGCAGCTCCGTATCTGTCGGCCATTCATAACAACGGAGGCACGATTCCCACGTCGTTCCACGTGCTGGGACGTAGACCGAAGGTGCTGGAGGCGTTTCAGCCATTCTTCGGCTCGATCATGCGGGAAGGAACGGTGCCGCCCGGTCTGAAGCAACTGATTGCGCACGTGGTCTCGCGGACGGCCGGGTGTCTGTACTGCCAGGCGCATACGGGGCACTTCGCGCACACGATCGCTGGGGAGTCGTATGACCGCGTCGAGGCCGTGTGGTCGTTTGAGACTTCCGATCTGTTCTCGGAGGCGGAGCGTGCCGCGCTGCGGGTCGCTCGCGACTCTGGCGGCGTGCCGAATGCTACGACGGATGAACAGTTTGATGAGCTTCGCATGCACTGGTCGGACTCAGAGATGGTCGAGATCGTTTGCGCGATCTCGATGTTCGGATTCCTCAATCGGTTCAACGACACGCTGGCGAACGAGCTAGAGCCGGACGCGGTTGAGTTCTCGGATGCTCATCTGGCGCAGGTGGGCTGGTCGGTCGGCAAGCACGGCTGAGACCGGCAGCGCTGCATACACAACCCGACCGTTTGGGGTCATTCCCTTTGCTCCCCCTTCCAGGGGGAGCTGCCGAAGGCTGAGGGGGGTTCGCCAGCGCTGGCGACCCCCTCAGTCGCTCCGCGACAGCTCCCCCAAAGGGGGAGCTCTTGGGAAGGATTGCTGGTCGCCTGCGCTCAGCGCGGCTTGTCTTCCATTGGGTTTTCGACTCCGTGGAAGAAGGCTCCTCGGTAAATCTTTGTGTCTCCTCGGACTCTGGCTTCCCATTCCTGGTCCGTCATCGCTTCTCTGAGGCGGATGGTTTGGATTGTGTCCTCGCCGATGGGCCAGCGCATGGGCAGTTGTTGTTCGAGCTCGACGATGTCGGCGACGGCGGTGGCGACGGAGCGGGAGCCGGGGCGCGTCGCGGCTCGAGTGCGGAAGGTGTTGAGAGCGTGGTCGGCTGATTCCTGGTAGGGCGAACGGCCCTCGCGCACTGCCTGGGCGACGTCGAGGTTGGTCGTCTGCCAGTCGGAGGCGTACATGCCGGGCTCGAGGATGGTGACATCGACGTTCCAGCGTGAAACTTCGTAGCGCAGCGCTTCGGACATTGCCTCGACGGCCCACTTTGAGGCGGCGTAGAGACCCATCATCGGCGCGACGATCCGTCCGGCGAGTGATGAGACGTTGATGATCTTGCCGTGATGCTGGTCTCGCATCGCGGGCAACACGGCGCGCGCCATGCGAATCTGACCGACGAAGTTGGTGTCCATCTGGCGCGTGACTTCTTCGTCGGACATGTCCTCGACAGGACCGTAGAGTCCGTAGCCGGCGTTGTTGAAGAGAGCGTCGACGCGTCCGAATCGCTTGAGTCCGGCGTCGACGGCCACTTTGATGGATGCCGGGTCGGTGACATCGCATTGGGCGATCTCGACTAATTCCGGGTCGATGTTGGCCAGGTTTGGACGGTCGCGATCGGGATTGCGCATGGTCGCGATGACGGGATGTCCTCGAAGCGTGAGTTCTTTTGTGGCGGCGAGGCCGAAGCCGCGTGATGCACCGGTGATTAGCGCGATCTGTCGCTCTAGTACCATGATTTCGCCTCCGCATCCTGTCCTGCTCGCGTCTGATGATGGTAGTGAGTAGGCCGCTAGCAAGGGACGTCGTGGACTGGCTGACCGATCCGTGGTCGTTTGAGTTCATGCAGCGCGCACTGTTGGCGGGTGTGATCGTGTCGATAGCGTCGGCGATGGTCGGCGTCTTTGTCGTGCTGCGCGGACTGGCCTTCCTGGGCGACGCGGTGGCCCACACACAGCTCGCCGGCGCGGCCGTCGCTCTGGTGTTGGGTGGCGGCGCGGTGTTGATCACGCTCGGCGCCGGAATCGCTGCGGTGTTGACGGCGCTGGGGGTCGCGTTGCTGACAATTCGTGGCCGGTTACGCGAGGACACGGCGATCGGCATTATGTTTGCCGGTTTTTTCGCGTTGGGGGTGATGCTGATCTCTCGGGAGCGGACGTTTGCTGTGGACCTGGGATCGTTGCTGGTGGGCCATATTCTCGGCGCATCGTGGACAGACCTGATTGTGATGGCGATCCTGACCGGTGTGGTTCTGATTGCCGTGCTGGCGTTTCTGCCGGAGTTGCGGTTGACGGCCTATGACTCGGAGATGGCAGCGGTGTCGGGTGTGCCGGTCACGCTGATGCAAGTGGGATTGCTGGTGCTGATCGCCGTGGCGACGGTCGTCGCGTTTCGGCTGGTTGGGGTGATCCTGGCGGTGGCGATGCTGGTCACGCCAGCGGCGGCGGCGGCGATGGCGGCTCGGCACTTGGGTCAGATGATGATCTTGTCTGCCGTGTTTGGTATCGCGGCGACGTTTATCGGCTTGTACGCATCGTTCCACTTCGATCTGGCTGCGGGGCCGTCGATTGTGCTCGCTGCCGTCGTGATTATGGCCCTGACATTCGTGCTCAGCCCGCGGGGCCTGTTTAGTGCGCTCCGTGGAGAAACGACGGTCGGTTCATCGCGAGAGCGGTAGAGCGCTTCGGATAGGAATCTCCTGAACAATTGCCGTCGGAGGCCGTTCAGCCCCCCTTCAGCCTTCGGCAGCTTCCCCCGCAAGGGGGGGAAGCGGGGAACGGGTTGTTCAGAGCATTCTTAGAGTTCAGCGTCACGGAAGATGTGATCTCGATACCAGCGCAGCTCGTCGATCGATTCACGGATGTCGTCGAGGGCGCGGTGATTCTCCTGCTTGAAGAATCGTTCGAGATTCGGATACCAGCGCTTAGCCAGCTCCTTGACCGTGGAGACATCGACGATCCGGTAGCTGAGCCAGTCGACCAGTTTGGGCATTTCGCCGTAGAGAAAGCGTTTGTCCTGGTGGACGGAGTTGCCGCAGAGCGGGGCAGCTCGCTCGACGGTCCAGTGCTGAACGAACTCGACGATCTCCGCCTCGGCCTGTTCAATCGAGGTATCTGAGGCCTTGACTCGCTTGATCAATCCCGAGCCGTGATGCGTCCGCCGATTCCAGGCATTCATCACGCTCAGTTCCTCGTCCGTGCGCTGAATCGCGAAGTTCGGTCCATCGGCGATGATGTTGAGTTGGGCGTCGGTGATGATGACGGCGGCCTCGATGATGACGTCTCGGGAGGGATCGAGGCCGGTCATTTCGAGGTCGATCCAGACCATATTGCTTTTGGACGGCTTGGCGGTTGCAGGCATTGGGTCAGGCTAGTGGAGATTGGTCCGGGACAAAGAAGGGCGCCCTCGATCAAGGGCCGCCCTGGTATTCGCTACTGAGCGCTTAGCTACTGCTCGGCGATTGCCTTCGCATTGGCGATCAGGATTTCGACGAACGTGGGCTTGTCGTCTGTTGGTTGTGACCGGATGATGGCCGAGCGCGCGCCGGTTTCGTCGGAGATGGTGTCGAGGATGGCGGAATCAAACTGTGGCTCGTGGAAGACAGTCTCGACGCCTTCATGGTTGATCAGTTCGATCAGATCTGTGATCGACTCGGCGCTGACGCCCTGTGCTGGTCCTTCGACGACGAAACCGGCGATCTCCAGGCCGTAGCGACGGGCGAAGTAGCCGAAGGCATCGTGGAATGTGACGAGCAGGCGCTGGTTTGCTGGTAGGTCGGACAGGAGGGCGCGAGCTTTTTCGTCGGCTTTGTCGATTTCCGCGAGGTAGGCGATCAAGCGATCGCCGATCGCTTCGGCGTTGGAGGGGCGCAACTCGATCAACTCGGCCGCGATGGCTCTGACTGCAGCCTTTGCGATGTCTGTGTCGAACCAGAAATGTGGATCGTTGTTGCCGGGTTCGTGCTCAGGCTCTGCCTGCTGATCCTGTTGCTGCTGATGTTGGTCGCGTTCGGCCGCCATCATGCCTTCGTATGAGTGCAGCGCCTCACCCATCGCCTCCACGGCGTCGGCAAGTTCAAGGATGTGCTCGGCGTTCTCTTCGATCACGTCCTCGTAGGACGCTTCGAGCTCGGCGCCGTTGATGACCACGAGATCAGCATCGGCGATGGCGCGGATGTCGTCGACGGTGAGTTCGAGGGTGTGCGCATCGGCGCCGGCTGGGACGAGGGCGCGGACGTTGATGTTGCCGCCTCCAACCTGGCGAACCCAGTCGGCAATGACCTGGGTTGATGCCACCACGCTGAGTGTGTCGTCCATTGCTGATTCATCTTGGGAGGAGCAGGCAGCAACCATCACTGCCGCAAGCGGCAGCACCAAGACGACGCCAAGCGCCAATCTGAACAACCGAGACATTTCGGGGATCGATCTAGGCGGACGAAGTTTGTTGCGTCAGCGGCCTGTCCGCAGGGCCTTGAGGACCGCCTGGCCGTGGTCTGCGGCCTTGGCGCGCTTCCAGACCTTGGTCAGCACGCCGTCCGGCCCGATGACGAATGTAGCACGAGTCATGCCGATGCTCTTGCGCCCATAGAGGGTCTTCTCACCCCAGGCGCCGTAGCGCGTGGATACCTCGATATCCGTGTCAACGAGGAGCGGAAAGTTGAGGTCGTACTTGTCGCGAAACTTCTGGTGCGATTCGGCATCGTCGGCAGATACGCCAAGCACGATTGCGCCTTCCGCCGTGATCTCGTCCATGTCATCGCGGAACGAGCAGGCCTGTTTGGTGCATCCTGGGGTGTCGTCGCGGGGATAGAAGTAGAGGACGACGGTCTGTCCGGCGTAGTCGTCGAGCTGGTGTAGGTTGCCGTCCTGGTCGGAAAGCTGGAAGTCGGGCGCTTGATCGCCTTTGGCGAGTGTGACGGGCATGGATGGCTCTTTCGTTGTCGATTATTCGGTGTGCAGGACTGGGCTGCCGTGATGGTGAATCAGCAACCAGGTATTGGCGGGCGTGTCGGCATTGTCGGTCAAGTCGGCGTTCTGCGAACGCTGGTAGATGTTGGTCGCCACGATCGGCACGCCGGCCACGACCTCGCGTCCGGCGACGATGCCGATGTCGCCGACGAGGCGCGCGTCCTCGGCGGCGAATACGATTTTGGGCTGGTCGGGATTGGTCAGGATTGCGCGCCAGGTGCGCTGAATATCGGCGTGTCCCTTGGTCACGTTGCGGTGCGGGTGGATGCAGGTCACTTCGTCGCCGCGTTGCCAGAGGTCGGCCATGGCTTCGATGTCTCGAGCATTGAATGCCTCGTAGAAGGCCCGATTGGCTTCGAGCACGGCGCGGCGATCTTCTGCGGGGTCGGGACTCGATTCATCGGCTGGCATGCGAGAACTCCGGGTTCGACCGAGACGTGAGCAAGGAACGACGACCCCGCGCTGGACGCTGATCATCGAGCCGGCGCGTATGCTCGGGGTTATGAAAATCATACGGAACTTTGCGCGAACGGTCGGCATGGCGGGGGTATTGGTCGGTATTGCCGGGCTGTTGCTTGCGGCTTGCAGCGACGAGATTGAGGAAGCGGAGCAGCGACAGTCGGTGGCGGTCTCCGAACAACAAGATATGCAAGGTGGCGAGCAGGGCGCCGAACAGGCTGAGCAAGCGCCAGCGGCTCAACCGGAACAGGAAACGGAGCGAGCGGCCTCGCAATCGACTCAAGAGCAGGCTGACCAGTCCCAACAGACGCTGCAGGTCCGGCAGAGTGAGGCGGAACAGCAGGACACGCCACAGCAGACGGCTGTTCCGCTGTCGGCGAGCAACACCTTCCTGCCGCTGGACGCGACTGAAACTGCTGAGGGCGTCGCGATCATTCGCGACTCCGAGCGGCCGCAATATTTCGGTCTCGATTGGGGTACCGACTGGAGCATCCGGCTGGTTGACCTGGGAGAGCTGTCCCAGGGAGCAGCGCGCGACGCCATCCCGGCCCTGTCCGGTCCGCTCTATGTATCGCTGCTGGAGGCGTCGGATTACTACACCGACAATGTGCCGTTGGTGCAGGTCAACGTGAACGGCGATGTGCGCGGGTTCCCCCTGGAGATCCTGACCTGGCATGAAATTGTCAACGATGTGATCGGCGGCGTACCGGTCACGGTGACGTTCTGCCCGCTCTGCAATACGGCCATCGCGTTTGAGTCTCAGATCGACGAAGAGGTGTTCAAATTCGGCGTCTCGGGCTTGCTGCGCAATTCCGATCTCGTGATGTACGATCGCAACACGGAGTCGCTGTGGCAGCAGTCGTCGGGCCGGGCGATTGTCGGCACGATGGTTGGCGCTCGGTTGAAGTACGTGCCGGCGTCGGTGGTGACCGTGGGTCAATTGCGATTCGCCTATCCCGATGCGCTCGTCATGTCACGGGACACCGGTTGGGCAAGGTCCTACGGTCAGAATCCGTACCGCGGATATGACAATCCCGAGAGCGGCGGTCCCTACTCATTCTTCTTCGACCGCGACAACATTGACGAGCGACTGCCACCAGCGGAGAGAGTCGTGAGCATTGAAGGGCCCTCGGGCGCGGCGATTGCATATGCGTGGTCGGCGCTGTCTGACGAGCGGGTGATTCACGATTCGTTTGACGGTATCGACCTCGTCGTGCTTTGGACTCCCGGCGCGTTGTCGATTCTCGACTCGGGCATACTGCGCGACGCGCGCGAAGTCGGGACGACGGCAGTATTTGAGTCCTCGCTGGACGGTCGTGCGTTGACCTTCGCAGCAAACCCGGATGACTCCGATGGTCAAACCTTTGTCGACGAAGAGACGGGCTCGGTCTGGGACATCTTCGGTCGTGCGATTTGGGGCGAGCTTGAGGGCCTGCAGCTCACGCGGGTGATTCATTCGGATCACTTCTGGTTCGCCTGGCAGGCGTTCCACCCCGACACCGAGGTGGTGTCGCTGGCGGCTGTTGGGGGAGGGTCGGAGGAGGGCTAGCTCAGGTCCTTAGGAAGCTTCTGGACAACAGGTGTCGGTGGCCGAGCGCCCCCTCCTTTACCCCCCGTTCAGGCCGGGGGCAGGCTTTTGGCAGCTTCCTCCGCGAGGGGACCTTTGATTAAGTCCCCTTCTCCCCCCTTGCGGAGACCTTTGCATAAGTCCTCTTCGCCCCCCTTGCGGGGGAGATGCCGCAGGCAGAGGGGGGCTCCCCATCTCAAGGCCTATCTGGTCGCTGTGGGAGGACCCCCCTCTGTCACTCCGTGCCCTCTCCCCCCGCAAGGGGGGGAGAGGGGATTTGTGAGTTTTGCAAAGGTCTCCTCGCGGGGGAGATGCCGAAGGCAGAGGGGGGGCTCCCTATCGCAGTGCGTATCTGGTCGCTGCGGGCGGACCCCCCCTCTGTCACTCCGTGACATCTCCCCCCGCAAGGGGGGGAGGGGATTCATAGGTTTACGCGCAGGTCTCCAAGGGGGGGGAGAGGGAATCGCAGAGGTTCAGAGCGGGCCTAGTCGAGCAGCTCGACCTCGTCGCCGACGCTGACTTGACCTGCCTCGAGGACGTTGCAGTAGCTGCCGAGATGCTGGTTGGTTTGTTCGATCAGGGCTCGACCGACGGCTCCGCTTGAGCCGAAGTCTCTCTGGGCGTGGGAGGGTACTGAGCAGCGGACGGTGGTCGTCATCATTTCGATCACCACACCGCCGACGCGCAGTTTCTTGCCGGTCCAGTCAACTTCCAGCAGACCCTCGGCGTCGCCGGTGTCGATCAGGATGTTGGGCCGGAAGCGGCGCACGTCCACGTCGTCGCCTCCGCCTGCTGCGGCTAGCGTGTTGAGCGACGATGTCGTCATGATGTGGACTGGGTAGCAATCGAAATAAGTACCAGGCGGCGAGGAGAATCCGCGTAGCTCTTGCGGCAGTCCCGACAGATCGGGCAGCGGATCGTCGTCGCGCAGGCCGAAGACTGCGCGCAGCGCTGCGATCGGGTCGACGCCCTCCGGCATCGGAGCGCGCGCGTACCAGGCCAGGTCGTCGGACGGATGCAGAGGCGTGAGTGTGACCGCGCGACCAACGGCATCGGACAGCTGCGTGTGAATGTCTTCCTGGCCCGACTCAATGCGGCCATTCTCCGGAGTCGTAATCTCCAACGCCGGAGAACGTGAGTCGACGCTGGGCGAGGTCGTGTAGGCGGCGCGGAAGTGGAGCAGCTTGGGAATCTGCCGGGCGCTGCGTGTTTCGTCACCCTCGATTTCGCGGACGGCCCAGCCGCGGTCGCCGGCGACGCCGTTGTGGTCGACCTCGGTCGATTCGATCTGTTCTCCACCCATCGACTTGACGGGATAGCGCCAGAGCTGGCTCACGGTTCCCACGGACATTACGCACCCCTCTTCATGCGATCGGTGACTGTTCGTTTCCGATCTGTAATTCCTACCACTGGCAAGCAGGGTAGTTGGTGGATTCATATATGAGTGATCTAGTAATGTTTGTCAAGATTGAAGACGCGGTTCAGCGGTGGCAGTGAGGACGATATGACCACGACCACGACCACGACTGCAAGCCGACCGGCCTCTGTGGACACGCTGTCGTGGCTCGAGGCGGAGGGGATCCACATCATCCGCGAAGTCGCGGCGGAACTGGAACGACCGTGCCTGCTCTTCTCGGGCGGCAAGGACTCGATTGTGATGCTGCGATTGGCCGAGAAGGCGTTCTGGCCGGCGCGGATTCCGTTTCCCGTGATGCACGTCGACACCGGGCACAACTTTCCCGAGGCGATTGAGTTTCGCGACCGCCGGGTCGCCGAGCTTGAGCTGGAGCTGATCGTCGCCTCGGTGCAGGACTCGATTGATCAAGGTCGCGTGGTCGAAGAGGTCGGACCGCGGGCTTCACGCAATCGGTTGCAGACCGTGACCCTGCTGGATGCCGTGCTCGAGCACAGCTTTGACGCGCTCTTCGGCGGCGCGAGACGGGACGAGGAGAAGGCGCGGGCGAAGGAGCGCATCTTCTCGTTCCGCGATGCCTTTGGTCAGTGGGATCCATCCAATCAGCGTCCGGAGCTGTGGAATCTGTACAACGGTCGCCTGACGCGCGGGGAACACATTCGGGCGTTTCCCCTGTCGAACTGGACCGAGCTCGATGTCTGGCAGTACCTCAAGCGGGAACGCCTGGAGATTCCCTCGCTCTATTACGCGCATGACCGATCGATGTTTGAACGCGACGGGATGTTGTTTCCCGCCTCCGACTTCATCCCGCGGTTGCCCGGTGAGGATCCGTTTGACGCGCGGGTGCGCTTCCGCACGGTCGGCGACATGACCTGTACGGCTGGTGTGTTGTCGCAGGCCGAGACGCTGGACGCGGTCGTGGCGGAGATTGCGGCGACGCGGATCACCGAACGCGGTGAGACGCGGGCCGACGACCGCTTCTCGGAGGCGGCGATGGAGGATCGTAAGCGCGAGGGGTACTTCTAGTGAGTTCAGAGCAGACATCGTTGAACGGGGCGGTTGAGGACCCGTTGGGGACGGATCGGCGGACGCTGCTGCGTCTGGCGACGGCAGGGTCGGTTGACGACGGGAAATCGACGCTGATCGGTCGCTTGCTGTTTGATTCCAAGCAGACATTCATCGATCAGATGGAGGCGATTGAACGGACGTCCCGGATTCGGGGCGAGGAAGATGTCAACCTGGCCTATCTGACCGATGGGCTGCGCTCGGAGCGTGAGCAGGGCATCACGATCGACGTGGCCTACCGCTATTTTTCCACGCCTCGTCGCAAGTTCATCCTGGCCGACACGCCGGGCCATGTGCAGTACACACGCAACATGGTGACCGGCGCATCGACGGCCGACGCCGCGCTGCTGCTCGTTGACGCTCGGCGCGGCGTGCTGGAACAGACTCGGCGGCACGCGTACCTGTCCAATCTGCTGGGCATTCGGCATTTCGTGCTCTGCGTGAACAAGATGGACCTGGTCGGATGGGATCAGGCGGTGTTCGACGAGATCACGGAGGAGCTGACGCGCTTCGCCTCGCGCATGGGCGTCACTGATGTTCGCGCGATCCCGATCTCGGCGAAGTTCGGCGATTGGGTCGTTGATCCGTCGGCTCGCATGCCCTGGTACGACGGTCCGCCGCTGCTGGAGCAGCTTGAGACGCTTGAGGCGTCCGAGCCGCCGCAGCACCAGGCATCGCGATTTCCCGTGCAGTATGTGATTCGTCCGCTGCGAGACGAGTACCACGACTACCGCGGATACGCCGGGACGATGGCGTCGGGCGTGCTGCGGGTCGGCGATCGGGTCAAGGTGATGCCCTCGGGCGCCGAGACGACCGTGGCAGGGATCGATGCGTTCGACCAACAGTTGCAGGAGGCGACGCCACCGATGGCGATCACGGTTCGGCTCGCCGATCAGTTGGATGTTCGTCGCGGTTCGATGATTGTGTCGGCTGAACATCCACCAATCGCTGCTACGTCTATTGACGCTCACATCTGCTGGATGAGTGAGCGGGTTCCACTGCGCGAGCGGGATCGATTGGTCTTAAAGCTGACGACGCAGACCACACGCGCGCTGGTCGAAGAAGTCGGCGCTCGGCTGGATGTGAACACGCTGGAATACGACCTGACCGCGTCACAGTTATCACTGAATGAAATCGGTCGAGTCCGGCTGCGACTCATGGCTCCATTGTCGGTTGACCCATACGCTGAGTCGCGGGAGACGGGGGCGTTCATCCTGATCGATGAAGCGACGTCAGCGACAGTCGGCGCAGGGATGATCACCTCCGGGGAATAGTCCATCGGGGGAGTTGGAATGGGCCGAGTACGCGTACTGGGCTGGCTGCTGCTGGTCGTGTTGCTGGCATCTGGTTTGGCAGTCGCCTGCGGCGGTGAGCCTGGATACAACGAGGATCAGCTGATCCTCGCGACGACTACGTCGCTCAACGACTCGGGTCTGCTGGACGAGTTGGTCCCGATCTTCGAGGAAGAAGAGGGGATCACCGTCAAGATCATCTCCGTCGGCACGGGCGCCGCGCTGCGGATGGGGGCGGAAGGCAACGCCGACGTCCTATTGACGCACGCGCCACCCTCCGAGCAGAAGCTGGTCGAGGCGGGCGACGTGACCAGCCGGACGCTGGTGGCCTATAACGACTTCGTGATCGTTGGACCGCTCGATGATCCCGCAGGCGTCGCAGGAATGAGCGACGTCGCCGAAGCACTGACCCAAATCGCCAGGTCGGAAGCGGTCTTCGCCTCAAGAGGCGACGACAGCGGTACACATAAGAAGGAGCGGTCGCTGTGGGACGAGGCAGGCTTGTCGCCATCGGTGGACGGCGACAAGTGGTATCTGGAAGTGGGACAGGGTATGTCGGCGACGCTGACCGTCGCGAATCAGCTCGGGGCGTACACGCTGACGGATCGTGGTACGTATCTGTCGCTGTCCGACGATGTTGCCGACCTAACCACATTGGTCGAGGGTGATCCGCTGCTGCTGAACTTCTACAACGTGATGGAGGTTGATGGGGCGAAGGGTCGGATCAATACGGTGGCGTCGGAGGCGTTCAAGGAGTTCCTGCTGCGTGACGACATCCAGGCGATGATCGGTGAGTATTTGCGCGAGGAATATGGTCAGCCATTGTTCATTCCTGCGGCCGGGGAGACTGAGGCGTCGATTACGCAGCGGGGCGCGGCATCGGGCTGAGTGACGTACCGCTGAGACGGAGCTCCTCCTTCAGTCGCTCCGCGACAGCTTTCCCTACAAGGAGACCTTTGAAAAACTCCAACACTCCCGGTTTTCCGTCCCCGCCCCCGAGCGGGGACCTGGCTCCTGTTCCCCCCCAGGCTGAACGAACATGGCGGGGCGCATATCTGCTGGAGAGCGATTGAAAGGTCGTAGCCTCGCGAAGCGGAACGGGTCCCCGCTCGGGGGCGGGGACGGTGAAGATCTCCAAGCGGGACTTTGCAAAGGTCTTCGCAAGGGAGACCTTTGCAAAACTCACGATTCCCCTCTCCCCCCCTCGCGGGGGGAGATGTCACGGAGTGACAGAGCAACTGTCTTGATGGTCAAGCGCTGAGGGGTGGTTGCCAGGGGGTATTGGTCTTGAGGATGGCGTTGAGGATGACCAGCAGCTTGCGCATGCAGGCGGTGAGCGCCGACTGCTTGGGCTTGCCCTTGGTGAGCAGACGCTGGTAGAAGTCGCGGATCACGGGGTTGTGCCGGCTGGCGACCAGGGCGCTCATGTAGAGCGCGGCGCGGACACTGGCGCGACCGCCCCAGATGCTGCGCGGGCCGCGCCACAGGCCGCTGTCGCGGTTGTAGGGGGTGACGCCGACCAGGGCCGCGATCCGGCGCCGGTCGAGTTGGCCCAGTTCGGGCAGTTGGGCCAGCAGCGTGCGCGCCAGCTGCGGACCGACGCCGGGCACGCTGCGCAAGAGCTGGTCTTGCGCCCGCCAGTGCGGACTGAGTTGGACGCTGGTCTGCAGTTGATCGTCGAGTTGCGCCAGTGCCTGCTGCAGCCAGGCGATGTGCGCCTCGATCCCGGGTCGCACGGCGGCGCGGGCGGCGCGCCGGCGCGGGCGCTCGGCGACCAACATCGCGACCACCTGCCGACGCCGGGCGACCAGGTCGCGCAACGCCTGGGTCTCGGCGTCGGGCAGCGGTCGCAGCTCCGGTCGGACCGCCTCGGCGAAGTGGGCCAGGACCTGAGCGTCAAGCGCATCGGTCTGGGCCAGGCGGCCCGTGGCGCGGGCGAAGTCGCGCACCTGGCGCGGGTTGACGACCACCACCGGCAGCGCCGCCGCGGCCAACGCCGCGACCAGCGGCAGCTCCAGACCGCCCGACGCCTCCAGCACGATCCGCTCCGGCGCCACAGCGCCCAGCCGCGCCACGCAGGCCTCGATCCCGGCCTCGTCGTTGGCCAGCCGCTCGGCTCGCCCCGCCGGCCGGATGCCGACATCCAACCACTGCTTGGATACGTCGATGCCGACGTAGGTACTCGTCTCTGTCATCTCCAGCTCCTATCCTGCGCTGGCCCGTCCTTGCAACATGCGGGCTCGGGGGCCGCAGCAACTGTTCGGACTCATTCGCTGCTGGCGTGCGGCGACCCAGGCTCTGTCACGGCCTCGAAGGCCCAGGGGGGATCGGTCTGCCGCACCCCGGTTCGCCTCGGGGGTCACGTGCTCCCGAGGCGATAGCGAAGATACAAGGGGGGGTCCTCCGGCAGCCACCAGATAGGTGATGCGATAGGGAGCCCCCCTCTGCCTTCGGCATCTCCCCCGCAAGGGGGGAAAAGAGGAGTTTTTCAAAGGTCTCCAAGGGGAGAAGCGAGAGATTCCTTGTCGCAAGTAGGATCGCGGCATGGATTTGATTTGGGATGGGATTCGTGAGGCGGCTCGGCTGTGGTGGTCGGGGGATGGGGAGATCATTGAGATCACGCTGCGGACGCTGGCGATATCGTCCTCGGCGACGGCGCTGGCGTTGATCGCGGGCATCCCGCTAGGAGCGGTGTTGGCTTTGCGCCGCTTTTGGGGTCGCGGACTTCTTGTCGCGGCCGTCAACACGGGTATGGGCATGCCGCCGGTGGCGATCGGTCTGTTTGTGGCTCTGATTCTCTGGCGCACTGGTCCTTTGGGCGGACTCAACCTGATCTATACGCCAACCGCGATGGTGGTTGCGCAGTTGTTATTGAGCCTGCCGATGGTTGTGGGATTCTCATTGGCTTCGATTCAATCGGTGAACCCTCGACTGATTGGTCAGATGTGGGCGATGGGGGCGAATCGATTGCAGGTGCTGTGGTTGTTGGTGCGCGAGACTCGACTTGGCCTGCTGGCGGCGGTGATGGCAGGATTTGGCGCGGCGATTTCGGAGGTCGGGGCGTCGATGCAGGTTGGCGGCAACCTGGCGGGTGAGACCCGCGTCTTGACGACGGCAACGGTGCTGGAGACAGGCCGGGGCAACTTTGAGGTCGCGATTGCCTTGTCGTTGGTGTTGGTCGCCCTGGCCTTCCTCGTCAATCTCGTACTGACGACAGTGCAGCAGCGTCGGCCCGTCACATGACAACTCGGCCAGATGCTCATCTGCAGATCCGCGACCTCGTCGTGCAACGCGGCGGTGTGACGGTGCTGGAGATCGACTCGCTGGACATCCCGCGTGGGTTGGTGACCGTGTTAATCGGTCCCAACGGCTCGGGAAAATCAACGTTGCTGGGGGCGCTACAGCTTGTGCTTCATCCGTTGCGTGGCACGTTGACGCTCGATGGCGAACCGATGGACGCCGATCCTGTTGGCACACGGCGCCGCATGTCGGCGGCGTTCCAGGAGCCGTTGTTGCTGAGCATGTCGGTGCGCGCGAACGTCGAATTGCCGCTCAGGCTTCGCGGCGTCGATAAACGACGGCGGCGCGAACTTGCTGAGCACTGGCTGGAGCGATTTGGGATTGCCTCACTCTCCCGACGTCATGCGCGCCAACTGTCCGGTGGCGAGGCTCAGCGGGTGAGTCTGGCGCGGGCCTTTGCCTCGCAGCCGGAGGTGATGTTGTTGGATGAGCCATTCGCCGGCGTTGATGCGCCGACGCGCGAGGGCCTGATCGAGGACTTCGCCGAGATTCTCTCTGAGACGCGGCCGACTACCATCCTGGTGACCCACGACCGCGAAGAAGCTCTGCGTCTGGGCGACGAGGCCGCGCTTCTGATGGAAGGTCGGGTGCGTCAGACGGGTGCGCCGGTTGAAGTGTTTGATCATCCGGTTGACCGGCAGGTTGCCGAGTTCGTGGGAGTCGAGAACATCCTCAGGCGGGAAGAGGTTCCGTTTGCCGTCGATGCACCGGCCGGATCGCTGGTGTGCGTGCGTTCGGAGCAGATTGTGCTGGAGCGCGGCGCGGGGGCAACCGTCATACGAGCCGGTCGGTCGGGGGCGATGATCCGCGTGGTGGTGGCATTCGGCGGGGTCGAGATGACGGCCCTGGCGCCACGCCCCGTCTGGAATTCCTTGCAGGCTGGGATCGGGGATTCGGTGTCGGTGTGTGTCCCACCGGAGGCGGTGCACGTGATTGCGGAATCGACTTAGGAATTTTCTGAGATGTCGTTTGCGCACTCCGAGCGGACCCCCCCTTCTGCCTTCGGCAGCTTCCCCCGCAAGGAGACCTTTGAAAAACTCCTCTTCTCCCCCCTTGCGGGGGAGATGCCGAAGGCAGAGGGGGGTCTCCCTATCTCATCACCTATCTGGTCGCGGGCGGCGGACCCCCCTCTGTCACTCCGTGACATCTCCCCCCGCAAGGGGGGGAGAGGGGATCCGAGAGTTTTGCAAAGGTCTCCGCAAGGGGGGAAGCGGGGATCAGAGTCGCTCAGCGCATCGCTAGGAGCCGCGGATTCGGCTGAAGAGGCTTCCGCCGCTCTCTTCCTTGACTGCGAAGATTTTGGCGAGCTCAGATCGGCTGGGCTCGGTGGCGACGTGCTCGCCGTCGATCAGGATGGTCGGCGTGGAGCGGCTGCCTCGATTGAGCGACTCGACCATCCGGGCGGCTTCACGGTCCTGGTCGATGTCGATGGTTCGGTAGGGAATCTCGTACTCGTCAAGGAATCGAACGGCTCGCCGGCAATCGCCGCACCACACGGTGAGGTAGACCAGGACATCGCGCTCGGCGTCTGGATCGGCATCGCGAGACTCGATCGGGCCCGCAGCCGGATCGATTTCGCAGGCTTCGCCAATCTGTACGTTGAACTCTGGTGCGTTGTCGGTCATGTCGGCTCCCTCGCGATATGCAATTCAGGATATCGGGGGTGGAATCTTGTGGAGCTTGAGGAAGTTCGTTGGTTCACCCTGACCCAGCGGCAAGCCTCCCGTAACGACAACTGAGTCACCTTCGACCAGACCCAATTCGATCAAGGCGGCGCGCTCAACGTCCTCGAGCATCTTTTCGATGGTTGCCGGTGGGTCGCAGTGGCGTGGATCGACGCCCCAACTGAGGGCGAGTCTCTGCATGACTGGATCTGTAGGCGCGAGCACGATGGTCGGCACCGGCAAGCGAACTTGTGAGATCAGGCGGCCGGAGCGTCCCGAGACGGTGAAGATGATGACGGCTTTGACCTGTGGATGTTGTTCGACGGCGGTAGCGACTGCTTGACTGATCGTCCGTGCGGTGTCGCTACTGATCTCTTCAGAGCGAGCAGCGCGGAGCGGGTCGGCCTGCTCGGCGGTGCGGATGATGCTATCCATCATCGCGACGACATCAACCGGACGGTTGCCAACGGCCGTCTCACCGGAGAGCATCAGGGCGTCGGCGCCGTCCCAGACGGCATTGGCGACATCGGACGCTTCTGCTCGCGTGGGACGCGCTCGCTCGGTCATGGACTCGAGCATCTGCGTGGCGATGATCACGGGCATCAGCGCGCGTCCGGCAGCGTTGATGATTGCACGCTGCGCCACAGGCACTTCGGCGGGACCGACTTCGACACCGAGGTCTCCACGGGCGACCATTGCACCGTCTGAGGCGTCGATGATCGAGTCGAGATCATTGATGGCGGAGAGGGTCTCGATCTTGGAGATGATCGGCAGATCGCCGCCGGCGTCGGCGACGGCGTTGCGTGCGACGTCGAGGTCGATGCGATTGCGGACGAACGAGAGCGCCAGGAAGTCGAATCCGTTTTCGACGGCGAAACGCACGTTGGTGCGGTCTGCGTCGGTGACAGCGGGAAGCAGGAGGCCGGCGCCGGCCGCGTGAAGTCCCGCGCGGGAAGTCAGCAGTCCGCCGCCGCGAACGGTGGTCTCGATGCAGGGACCATTGATGGCGTCGACGCGGAGGTCGAGTTCGCCGTCGCGCAGGTAGATACGGTCGCCGACGTCTACCTCTTCGACCAGCGTGGCGTAGGAGCAACTGACGGACAAGGCGCCGTCATCGCCGATGTAGCCCTCGGACTCCTGACCGGTTGTGATGTTGAGTTTGTCGTCGCGGGCAATCTCAGTGCCAGCGGGCAAGGAACCAATACGGATTTTGGGGCCTTGCAGGTCTCCGAGGATGGCAATCGGTTTGCCGGTCTCGGACTGCGTGCGACGCACCGAATCGGCGGCAAGAGACCAGGAATTCTCATCTCCATGGGAGAAGTTGATCCGGGCGACGTCAAGGCCCGCGTTGACCAGTTGGCGGACCGTTTCAGGATCGCTTGAGGCGGGTCCGAGAGTCGCGACGATTTTGGCTCGGCGTCTGGATGTCATTAGTAGGGAGTCTTCAATGTGGCCTCAAGTCAGCTTATGGCGATACCCAAGCAAGCATCATTGTCAGCGTGTAAGCAGCGCGTCTGTTGTTCCAGTGCCCGCATGCGAACGGGGATCAGCTTGCCCAGGCGAGCACACAACGGGACGCCAGGAGGCTTCTGAAACACTCCCGTCGGAGACCGGTCAGGGACCCCCTCAGCCTTCGGCAGCTCCCCCCGCTAGGAGGTCCCTTGATTGAGAGCCCTCCTCTCCCCCCTTGCGGGGGAGATGCCGTAGGCAGAGGGGGGGCTCCCCGTCTCAAGGCTTATCTGGTCGCTGCCGGCGGACCCCCCTTCTGTCACTCCGTGACATCTCCTCCCGCAAGGGGGGAGAGGGGAATAGTGAGTTTTGCAAAGGTCTCTGCAAGGGGGAGCGGGGAAAGGGGCGGGTCCCCGCTCGGCGGCGGGGACGGGAACACGGGCTGGGAGTGGGAACGCAAAACGGGCCGCTCCCACAGGAGCGGCCCGTTTGTTGGTCGCCGTTGATTGGCGGTTGGCTGGGTTTAGTAGGCCGGGATGGGCGGGGCCCCGATGGCGCTGCTATCCGGCTTCTCGGTGACCAGGCAGTTGGTCGTGAGGACCATGCCAGCGATCGAGACGGCGTTTTCGAGCGCGGCACGGGTGACCATCGCCGGGTCGGCGATGCCCATGTCGATCATGTCGCCATACTCGTCCGAAGCGGCGTTGTAGCCGAAGTTGGCGGTCTCGGTGTCCTTGACGGCCTGGACGATGACGGACCCATCCTTGCCGGCGTTGATCGCGATGCGTCGCATCGGCTCTTCCAACGCGCGGTTGAGGATGTGAACGCCGGTCGCTTCGTCGCCCTCAAGCCCGAGTGTGCTGAGCGCGGGGATGACGTTGATCAGGGCGACACCGCCTCCGGGGACCATGCCCTCTTCGACGGCTGCACGGGTCGCGGACAAAGCGTCCTCGACGCGGTGCTTGCGCTCCTTGAGCTCGACCTCGGTGGCCGCGCCGACCTTGATGACGGCGACGGAGTTGGAGAGCTTGCCCAGTCGTTCCTGTGACTTTTCGCGGTCCCAGTCGCTCTTGGCCGCCTCGTAGACGTGGCGAATCTGGTTGACACGGTCGTCAATCGCCGTCGGGTCGCCGTTACCCTCGATGATGGTCGAGTTTTCCTTGGTGGCGATGAAACGGCGAGCCCGGCCGAGCTGAGCGATGTCAGCCGTGTCGAGCTTTCCACCGAGCTGCTCGGAGATGACCTCGGCGCCGGTCAGGGTGGCGATGTCGCCGAGGTTGTCCTTCTGGCGGTCGCCGAAGCCGGGGGCCTTGACGGCGATCACGTTGATGGTGCCACGCAGCTTGTTCACCGCAAGGGTGGCGAGGGCTTCGCCATCGACATCGGCGGCGACGATGACGAGGTTCTTGGTGACCTTGAGGATCCGCTCGAGCAAGGGCAGGATGTCCTGGACGGCCGAGATCTTCTTGTCGGTGACAAGGATGTAAGGGTCGTCGAGTTCGGCTTCCATGCGCTCGGGGTTGGTGACGAAGTAGGGAGAGATGTAGCCACGGTCGAACTGCATACCGTCGACGTATTCGACCTCAGAGCGGATGCCCTTGCCCTCTTCGACGGTGATGACACCGTCCTTGCCGACCTTCTCCATGACTTCGCCGATGAGCTCGCCAATGGCGGGGTCGGCGGCGGAGATGCCGGCGATCTGCGACATCTGCTCGCGGGTGGTCACGCGGACCGCCTTCTCGCGGATGGCGTCGGAGAGAACCTCAACGCCCTTCTCGAGGCCGCGCTTGAGGGCCATCGGGTTTGCGCCGGCTGCGACGTTGCGCATGCCTTCGCGGACGATGGCCTGGGCGAGAACGGTGGCGGTGGTGGTGCCGTCACCGGCGATGTCGTTGGTCTTGGAGGCGACTTCCTTGGCGAGCTGAGCGCCAATGTTGTGGAAGGGGTTCTCCAGGTCGATGTCGCGGGCGATGGTGACACCATCGTTGGTGATCGTCGGCGCGCCGAAGCTCTTGGCGAGGACGACGTTTCGGCCCTTGGGACCGAGGGTGATTTTGACGGCGTCGGCGAGGGCGTCAATGCCTTCGCTCAGGGCCTGACGAGCTTCCTCGTCGAACAGCAGTGCCTTGGCCATATGTGGTGTTCTCCTTCTTCGTGGAGTCTTGCGGCTGGTTTGCGTGTTTCTAGCACTCGCATAGCGAGAGTGCCAACGCGTGTATTGTGTCGAATTTGTTGCGCCAACGCAAGTGGCGCGGACGTTATCGTTTCGTGCCCTCACGACTCTGCAACATCGCTGTTAAATCGGCTACAGCGGCATGGCTCTGCGGGCCCCTTCAGCCCTCCGTTCAGGCCGAGGGCAGGCTTTCGGCAGCTTCCACCGCAACGAGGCCTGTGAAAACTCCCCTTCGCCCCCCTTGCGGGGGAGATGCCGTAGGCAGAGGGGGGGCTCCCAATCTCGTGGCCCATCTGGTCGCTGCCGGAGCCCCCCCCTGTCACTCCGTGACATCTCCCCCCGCAAGGGGGGAGAGGGGAACAAAGTCGCTCAGAGCAGCAGTCGAGGCACGGGCAGCAGCTTGAACAACGCGACCGCGCGTATCTGATCGTTGGGCACCGCGCCGAAGCGGCGGCTGTCGGTGCTGCGGGTTGGGTTGTCGCCGACGACGAACCAACCCTCGCCCTCTCGGGTCAGGGCGCGTTTGATGAAGAGGTCGGCCCGGCGTCGGAAGGCGATGACGCGTCCCGGTTCCACGGTTAGCAGCTTGGGCGACAGAGCGAGCAGACGGTCTCCGTCGCGCAGCGTCGGGGACATGGAGTCGCCCTGGACCCGGAGGAAGTAGATCATCTGAGGCGCCGGTCCAGGGAACCGCTGAACAACTGGTTCTGCTGGCCAAGCGGGATCCCCCTGTTGTCACTCCGTGACATCTCCCCCCGCAAGGGGGGGAGAGGGGAGCATGGGCTAGAAGTCGTCCATGCCGAAGTCGTCGTGGCCGTGGTCGTGACCGTGGCCGCCCATGCCCATGCCACCCATGTCGGGCATGCCGCCCATGGCTCCCATGTCGAAGTCGTCGAAGGAGGAGCCGCCTGATCCCGTGTGGATCGCGATGCCGGCGCCGAAGACGCGGGCGCCGACTCCACCTTCGCAAGCGGGGCAATCGGGCGTGTCCGGCGCCTGACCCATTTTGGCGAGGACATCAAAGACGTTGGTGCACTGAGCGCACTTGTATTCGTACATCGGCATAAGGTGTCTCCTCCCTTGAGGATGCTGAGCGGTGGTTGGTCGTTGGGTCATATCTTACGACGGTGACCCGCGATTCCGACGCGGTGTACTGAACATGGGAACCGATCAAAGGAGTGGGGCGATGCCTGACCTACGAAATTTCTGTGATCGACTGTGGCAAGGCGAGATTGACACGATCCACGAGGCGCACCCGGTGACCTCGACGTGGAACAACCGCGAGCCCGAAGAAATTGACGACGGCTTCCTGTACATCAAGTCGGCGGCGTCGATGAACACGATTGACACCGGCGACGGTCTGGTGATGCTGGATACGGGAACCGCGCGGGATGCGGAAGGCCTGTTCTCGGCCGTTCGCGGTTGGCGTCCGGATACTCCTCTGCGGGCAGCCGTCTTTTCCCATCATCATGTCGACCACATCTTCGGCGTGACCAAATTCGACGAGGAGGCAGCGCAGAAGGGTCAGGCGCGGCCGGTCGTCTATGGACAGCGCCACATTCCGGCTCACTTTGATCGCTACAAGCGGACGGTCGGCTACAACACGGCGATCAACTCTCGGCAGTTCATCCGTCCCGGCATGGACGCGACGCAGGTTCGCCTGCCCTGGCCTGACGAGTTTCGCTACCCGGATGTGACATTTGACAACGCGGTCCGGTTTGCCGTCGGCGATTTGACGTTTGAGGTCACGCACACGCGCGGCGAGACCGAGGATGCCGCCTGGACCTGGATTCCTGAACGCAAGTGGCTGTTCCCCGGTGACCTGTTCATCTGGGCGGTGCCGAATGCGGGCAATCCGCAGAAGGCGCAGCGCTGGGTCGGTGAGTGGGCGGAGGGACTGCGGCAGATGGCGGGCAAGGGCGCCGAGGTCATGAGTCCGGGTCACGGCTTCCCGATCTTCGGCGCGGAGCGCGTCGCCGAGGCTCTGAATGACACCGCCGACCTGCTCGATGAGATCGAGAACCAAACGCTGGCGCTGATGAACCTGGGCTACACGCTGGATCGTGTGTTGCACTCGATCGAGATGCCGCAGCGACTGTTGGACAAGCCCTGGCTGCGGTCGGCGTACGACCATCCTGAGTTCATCGTGCACAGCGTCTGGCGCTACTACGGAGGCTGGTACGAGGGCGAGCCGGATCGTCTGTTGCCGGCGCCGCGTTCGGCGGAAGCGGCGGAATGGGTGACATTGGCCGGTGGTCTGCTACCGGTGATGGATCGGGCTCGGGCGCACATGCAGAACGGCAATTTGCAGCTGGCTTGTCACTTGATCGAGGGGGCGGCGCTGGCTGCTCCGAATAGTCCGGATGTGCATGGTCTGAGGGCGGAGATCTATGACGCCAGGGCGAATGAACAGGACTCGTCAATGGCGAGAGGAATCTTCGCGTTTGCAGCGTCGTCGAGCCGCAACGGTAAGCGGGACGTGTTCAATCCGTAGGGATAGTCCGTGCCAGCAGACTACGGCCACCTGATTAAGCGATCGTGAACGAACCATCCATCCGCAATTTGGATGCTGGCCCCTACTCCGACTGATAGCAGGAAGACCGCACGCACCAAGGTACGCGCAGCTCCGGGTGGTTGAATGATCAACGCACTCAGAACGAGTATGACTCCGACAGGCCACAACCAGAACGAAATCAACACCAAAGATTCGCCTTGATCGGAGCCAACAGGCAGCAATCGGTAGGGGAAACTCACGTATAACCACATGGCGTAGTAGACCATGCCCGCACCAATGGCAGCTGTGACTACTGACGACCATCTGCGGAGCAGCAGTCTTCGCGGGAGCCCGCGCCCATTGCTCATGTTCTTCACCATTTGCAGACTCATGGCTATCAGAGCCACTTCCAGTGTGCGAGTGGCAGCACCAGCGTCCAGTGGATGGCTGCGCAAGCTATTGCCAACCTGATCGGCAACCAGACAAAGGGGCGAGCCGGCAGTAGAGCGGCGCCACAGAGTAGAAGCAAGCCGCTAAACCAGATCGACGGCATGACCATGTACCAGCTCAGCAGCACAGGACTTGCGAATAGCAGGGCGATGATGTAAGCGGCCACACCCAGCGAGACGAGCCACAAACCGGACCGAGCGCGAGCAGACTTCTGCACATATTGACGAAGAAATATCAGATTACGTTCAAACACTGGAGGCTCTTTAAATACGAAGGAGAAACTTGGAGGCGTTGATGAGGTTACGGGAATCACTCTCCTTGCAAGGATACGATCTCCCAGGCATTGATCTCAGGACAACCGCTCAGTGCGGAAGTGGTGGGCGGCGAAGGCGGTTCCAACTGAGATTTGGATCATCGCTCGATCGTTGATTAGTTCGTTTGAAGTGCCTTCGTTCAGACCTCTCGTGAAGGTTGCGTCTTGGAGCGGCCATTTCAGGCCTACTGTTGTGATGCCTTCGACCATGTCGCTGACGGCGGTGATGCTGACGTAGTCGCCGATGTTTCCCTGGAAATGTGCCTGCGAGACTCCGTCTCCGTTGAGCACGGTGAGGGCGGTCCAGCCGTCGACGGTCCAGGTGGGAGTTTGGCGCAGGCGGGGATGCGTGAGCAGGTAGAGGTTTGCGACGGCGTGGTCGTAGCGCGGGCCTCCGAAGAGGCCGACGATGATGATGCTGGTGGCGCCCCGCTTGAGGGCGTATTCAATGGCGACATCACCATCCGTGCGTTGCTCCGGATCGGGGTGGTGCTCGAACTCGACGCCGACCGATTTGAGGTGGAACAGGTCTTCACCAGCGAGCGAGTCGAAATCGCCGATCACGACGTGCGGCAGGATGCCAAGTGTGCGCAGGCGATTTGCGCCGCTGTCGGCGGCGACGATCAGGCCTGCGCCGTTGAGCGCGCTGCGGACGAGAGGAGAATCGTGGATCTCGCCCGCCAGCGCGACAACGGCTTGCACTGCTCTCTTCGTTCTCTTCTGAGAACGGGACTAGTCAGCGACTGGTTCCGCTTCGGCCTTGGCTCCCGTGCCGTTGCTCGACGCCTCGGCGCCGTTGGCTTCGGCAGCGGCAGCTTCCTGGGCCTGACGCATCGCCTCGGGCAGTTCCTTGCCGGCGTCTGCGAAGGCTTTGGCCATCGCCTTGGCGCCAGCGCCGAAGATGTCGAGCTGACGGTCTTCGACGAAGTCGCGGGACGCGACGAGTCGGTCGAGCTGGCCCTGGTACTTTGGCGCGACGTAGCGCATCAGCAACTCAAAGCTGCGATTGGTGGCGTCAGTCGACGCCCACTCGTGGTGCATGCCCAGCAGCCCACCGATGCCGCCGGAGCGCTCGTGCATCGCCTCGATCTGGTCGACGGCGTCCTCGGGCGAACCGACGATCACCATGTTCTTGTCGATCGCTTCCTCGATCGTGTCGGCCATCTGCAAGGAGATGCCACCGCGCCGACCGGGATCGCGAACGTCGCCGACGTAGGCGCGCTTGAGGAAGCCGGCACGGACATCCTCGATCGCCTGGGCTCGGGTTTCGGCGACGTGGAACGCGGTGACGACGCGCCAGTTCTTGCGCGAGACCTCGTGGCCGTTCTCTACTGCTGCCTCTTCGTACCAATCCCAGACATTCTTCATGCCCTCGGAGTCGGCGCCGGCAACGGAGAGCAGGCTGGCGCCGTGCTTGCCGGCGAGCTGCGGGCCGGACGGCGTGAGGATCACGGCGACAGCCAGCTCGGGATGCGGGTCTGAGTACCAGGCCATTTGCAGTCGAGCCTCGGTCAGCGAGAACCAGTCAGTCTCCATCGAGACGGGCTCGTCGCTGCGCGCCAGCTGGACGATGGCGTCGAACGCTTCGGCCATCCGCTTCCGCTGCGTCGTGGGTTCGATGCCCATTTGCACCGCGTCGGAGGTCAGCGCGCCGGGTCCAACGCCGAGCATCACACGACCGCGCGTCATGTGGTCGAGTTGGAGCAGGTCGTCGGCAATCATCAGCGGGTTGTGGTACGGCAGCGAGACGACGCCGGTGCCCAGCTTGATGTGCTTGGTGCGCTCGGCCAGCGCGGCGATGAAGATCATCGGGTTGGAGATAGTCTCGCGGGCAAAGGAGTGGTGCTCGCCAATCCAGGCCTCGTCGTAGCCCAGGTTGTCGAGGTGCTCAATCAGCTCGACATCGCGCTGGAGCGCCAGGGTGGGATGCTCGCCGACACGGTGGAATGGAGCGAGGAAGAGTCCAAATTTCATGCGCTTGGGTCGCCAGGACATGGTGCGCCGTCCGTTTCTATCGGGTGCGGGGTCGTATGAGTTTGAGGATAGCGGTGTGTGAATCGGGAGACGTGGATGCGTAGGATTCTTGGAATCCTCCGAACAAGCGGTGCCTCAGGCCGAGAGGGGACCCCCCTTCAGCCTTCGGCAGCTTCCCCCGCGGAGGGGGGAAGCGGGGGAGGAAGTTATGCCACAGCGTCGTGAACGGAGAGTTGCAGAGGGAGCGGCCTCAGCCTGCTAACCCAAGACCTCGGGATTGACTATCGCCTCGGGACGGTTGCCATTGACAACGTTCACGACGTTTCGAGTCGCGAGCGCTCTCATGGCGTAGCGAGTCTCCTCGGTGGCTGTGCCGATGTGCGGGAAGGTGATCACGTTGGGCAGCTTGACGATTGGCTCGTCGGGGTCGGGCGGTTCGTCTTCGAGCACGTCGAGGCCGGCGCCGGCGATCTGGTTGGCGACCAGGGCGTCGTGGAGGGCCTTCTGGTCCACGGCGGGGCCGCGCGAGGTGTTGATCAGGTAGGCGGTCGGCTTCATCAGCGCGATCTCGCGCGCGCCGATCATGTGCCGCGAGGCCTGGTTAAGGTCGGTGTGGACACTGACGAAGTCGGACTCGGCGAGCAATTCGTCGAGTGTGCGCTTCTCGGCCGGTGGCGCGTCGGCGGGCGGGGTGTCGTAGATGTCGTACCAGATCGCCTTCATGCCGGCGAAGTTCGCGCGACGCGCGACTTCCTGGCCGATGCGTCCGAAGCCGACGATGCCGATCGTCTTGCCCAGGGGGTCGTTGGCCAGCGCCGGATACGGCTCGCGGCGTCCCCAGCCGCCTGAGCGGTTGTAGGCCTCGAACTCCATCAGGTGCCGCGAGAGCATTAGCAGGAAGGCCATGGTCAGGTCGGCGACGGCGGCGCTGAGCACGCCGGGCGTGTTGCAGAGCGCGACGCCGTTGGCGGTCAGCAGCGGGACGTCGAAGGCGTCGAAACCGACCGAGGTGGTGGCGACGACCTTCAGATTGGGCGCCAGGTCGAGAATCTGCTGGTCGACCTTGACGATCGGGCTGAGCAGGACGCCGTCGGCGTCCTTGACGGCTTCGATGAACGCACCTCGGTCGCGTCCGTCGACGACGCGGACATCGCCGGCGGAGGCGAGGTGGTCGTGGAGTTCGTCTTCGATGGGTACGGCCTGGACGATGGTGGTCATGTGGTTAGGGCTTTCGTTTGGTGAGGTATTGGAGGAATGGTAATCGAGGCCGGCTCGCTTGCAGCGGCAAGATGTCTTCTTTGCTCACCCCTACTGGGGGAGCTGCCGAAGGCTGAGGGGGGTGCTCGGCGCGGGGGACCCCCTCACCCGCTTCGCGGGAGCTCCCCCTGCAAGGGGGAGCAAAGAACACTTCGTGACAGCTCCCCCAAGGGGGGAGCTCTTGACGCCCTCTGTTAGTGCGAAGTCAGTCGATAGGCCCTCAGCGCCGTGTCGTGGAACATGGCGTTTTTCTCGTCGGCCGGGTAGTCGGCGACGAGCTTCAGGAACTGGTTCCAGAGCACGGTGTAACTGCATGAGGCCTTGTCGACCGGGAAGTTGCTCTCGAACATGCAGCGGTTGGGGCCGAACGACTGGATGGTGTGCTCGTACCAGCGACGGTTTGCTTCCAGTAGTTCGTCGGAGCTTGGCGCTCGCTCCTGCTGGTGCCAGCCGAAGCCGTTGATCACCATCTGGATTCCGCCTACTTTTGCGACGACGTTCTCGCAGGTGGCGAGTTCGGTGATTGACTCTCGCCAATCGGCGAAGACCTCGTCCTGGCGTCCGGCGTAGGGACCGATACCGAGGGGTCCTCCCAAGTGATTGAGGATGATCGTTGTGTCGGGGAAGGCGCGGGCGAGGTCGGTCAGCTCGGGAATCTGGGGATGGTAGAGCCAGCCCTCGAAGCTGAGGTTGCGCTTGCCGAGCTCGGCGAAGCCCTCGCGGTAGGTCTCGTTGAGGTAGACGTGCTGTCCCGGCTCGATTCGCGAGTTGGGCACGTCGGGCGACGGATCCCAGCTCGCGTGATGGCGGATGCCGCGGAAGCGAGCGCTGATCTCCATGTGTGCGTCGAGCACGTCGCCGACTGCAGCGCCGAGCATCAGGTTGGCGTGTCCGACGATGCCGGTGCAGGCTCGCATGTCGCCGTAGATGCCACTGGCGCTTTGTGCCGATACGCCCGCCACATACTCGGTCTCTCCGACCGGTCGCATGTGTTCTGGACCATCGGCGCGGTACATCGCACTGCACTCGATGAAAACCGTCTGGCGCACGTTCAGGTCGTTGGTGTCTTCCAACAACTCGTCGAGGAAATAGCGCAGTAGCCGTCCATCGGCTCGCGCATCCCAGAGATGATGGTGCGGGTCGATGATTGGTTGGTCGGGGTCGAATGCGGGCTCGACTGTCGTGGCGAGCCAGTCAAAGTTGTCGGTGACCATCGTGAACTCCTATGCGTCGTCGATGAGGGCGCGGAGGCCCTTGCCGAGCTCGGTGTAGCCCTGGTTGAGCAGGAAGCGGTCCCAGCCAATGCAGAAGTGCTTGACGCCGAGGTCGAGGTAGCGCTGCGCCTGCTCGACGGCGCCGATCTCGATACGCGGGGCGACGCCGTACTCGATTGACTTGGCGATGGTCTGCTCTTCGGCGGCGCGAATCTCTTCGGGGTTGGGTCGCTCGTCGAATGAGAAGCCGTAGTCGCTGGGTCCCCACTGGGTCATGTCGACGCCGAGTTCTACGGCCCGCTCGAGGATGGCGTCGATGTCCTCAAGGGCGACGCGCTTCTCGATCATGATCACGGTGACGATGCCGTCAAGGTCTGCGCCGTAGTTGCCGGCCGAGTAGCCCGCCAGCGCCGGTCGTCGCGTCTTGACGCCCATGTGTCCGCCCATCTTGCCGAGCGTGCCCGGCTTGTCGGGTCGGATGGACTGGAGCGCAGCGTCGACATCGTCGGGCGTGCGGACGTCGGTGTAGAGCACCGACTTGAATCCCGCGCCGAGCGCAGCCTGGGCCCAGAAGGTCTGGTTGGCCTGGTCGAGCTTGATCATCAGCGGCAGATTGCCACACTGCGCTGCTCGGGCGAGGTGGTAGAGCGTCTTCATGTCGAAGGTCGAGTACTCGGCGACGTACTCGCCATAGTCGAACTGGCCGGTGTCGCCGATCAGCTCGGCGATGTCGGGGTCGTTGAACAGGAAGTGGGTGCCGATCGTCGGTTCGCCGGCATCGAGCTTTTCGCGAAAGGTGTTTGCAAGCACGGCCATAGGTTGGTTCTCCTTGGTTGAGATTCGTCAGTTGGTACGGAGGCTAGGTTAGACGCGACTCAGACGCGGCGTCGGCGGACGGGGTCGAGGCTGGGAAGAGTACCCGGTTCACCTGCGTGCTGAGCCGACGAAGTACGTGGTCATCGAACGCCCGCTATCGACTCACCGGAAGCATCTCCGCGAGCGGAGCGCCCCTCACTGGCTTCCCGTCCGCGCGTTCCCCGTTCCGTCATTCCCGCCTCCGAGCGGGAATCCAGCCCCCGTTTCACACGGGGACCCGCTCCCTTCCCCTCACCTGCTGAATGGTCTGAATCGAATAGTTCATATGGCGCCGCTGGCAGTGAGAGCAAAAGTTCAAACGCCCAAGTCAAGTTGATCCGTCGTCACAGGCTGAGCCTTCGGCGGTCGCCGCTCGGCGTCAGTCGGCTTCGGCAGCTCCTCCGCGGTCCACAAATCCGACGCCAACACCTTGTCCAGCAGCGCCTTGCCATCCGGCTGCATGGCATTAGTCCGTTCCAGCACCCAGAGTAGTTGCAGCAACTCTTCGCTGAACGTCCAGACTTCGGGACGAATGTCGTCCAACGGCGACGACTTCTTCCCCTTGCGATCCTTCATGCGGTAGCCCAGCCACGACTTGACGACCTGCAAGCCCGAAACGGAGTATCCGTAAACCTCCGGCTCGACCGGCCCGAACTCGCCGTCGCCGACATGGAGCGTCTTGGTCTCGTCGTCGTACGGAACGAGTTGGGGTATTGGCTCTGCGAGACCGCCTTGGTGTTCTTGGCCGTTCCGTTCAGCTCGAAGGGCTGACCCTCGGGGACAAATCGTTCGCCGTAGGTGTGCAACTGGATGAGTACGCACCCGTGCTCTGCGACCTGCGCAAACAGTACCGCGTCTTTTGTGATCGGCACGTGCGGCGGCGGCAGTTCCAGTTCGTCCCAGAACTGCTCGACGTAGGCCGGCTGCGCGAGGATGCCGTAGACGTAGGCGAACAGGTCCTTGGTGGTCACGTCAAGGATCTCGAGCAGGTCGTGAGTAACGTTGGGCTGCGTCGCGTCGGCGTCGCGGTAGAGGGGGATCACATGCTGCCCGCCGAAGCTGCCTCGGAAGTGGTGTAGGTCGGGTATCGCTGCCGACACAACGGCCGCTGGCCCATGGCCCACGACCTCAGTCAGAAAGCTGATCAAGAAGACTTGACGATCAGACTGCGCTCGCCAAATTTCGGGTCGCATTCTACCGCCAACTCGCGAGTCTGAGATTGACCACTTCCGGTCGAAGGATCTGTGTGCATAGCGTGTGAGCGGAGACGATGGACTGTCCGCCTGAATCTCGGCGATTGGCTGGTCAGGTGCTGCCGTTGGTTCGAGATTTGGAGGAGACGTGAAGATAGTTCGGTCCGCGTTTTCCGAGAACAGAACGCGCTTCTTGTCAAGTGATGCCGAACTCAGCGTCCGCCACCTTCGTAGGAGGATCTCTCGACTCACGCCAATTGGCCACGTGCGCTCGAACTTCACGCCGGGATGTTGCCAAGGAAAGATATCTCGTACATCCGGCCAATCGAAATAAAGGCCCTTCCCGATCGGATAGAAGGGGTCGTCCCAAGTGTCCGAGCATCGTCGCCAATACAGGTCACTGAACTTCGAGATCTGACTGAGGGAAGCGAGTTTGGCAGCAGTACTGCCAGTGAGTTTCACCTTGTGAACTTTTGCAGGCTCGGAACTCGCTGTGTCCTTGTCTCGAACGCCAATAGCGATCGCAACCGGTACCTGAATCGCGAACACGTTCGCTGTCTTGCGTGCGCCGAGGTTGTCGCCTTCGAGATCAATGATCCAGAGCTCGTCGAAGGTCTCCCGCATGGTGCGGCGCATGCCCGCGAATGCGGGGCCGCGAAGGTAGGAGGCCGCAGTGATGAACGTGACGATGCCCTGGTAGTCGGGCGACTCGAAGACCTTCCACAACGCCCAGCGCCAAAAGTAGACGTAGAGGTTGTAAAGATTAGGGAGATACTTCCCGTCACCTGAGTCTTTCACCGGTTGCGTGAACGAATCGAAGAGGGTGATTTCGTCCGGTCGGTGGTCGCCGTGAACCACCCAACCGCCCGGGCCTTCCTGCCCAGTCTCCCCCTCCCCCTTCTTGCCTCTGTCGTACGGCGGATTGCCGATGCAGACAGTGATGTTACGTTCGCTCTTGACTTGCTGGGCGGCCTTGCGGTCGTCGGTCATCGCCTGCGACAACAGCGACGCGGAAAACTTCTCAGCGGTGTTCGGCGAGGTCAACGTGTCGGCCAGATAGACGCGGGCCGCTTTGCCGGTCGCGCCGGCATCGTGAAGGCGCTGCGTGATCCGCAGGCGGGCAACGGCGTAAGGCCCGACCAGAATTTCAAACGCCTCAAGCCGATCGGCGAGATCGGAGATGCGCTCGCCGACCATGCCCGGTCCGTACTTCTCGGCGATGGTCTCGGTGGCGTGATCGATGATCGCCAGCGGGTAGGTGCCGGTGCCGACGGCGGGATCGAGTACATGCACAGCCTTGTCGGCAAATGCGTCGGACTTACCGAAGCGCGTGCGCAAGAGGTCGGCGGCGAGCCGGACCTGGCAGCCAACGACTTCGGTCGGCGTGAAATAGACCCCGCGATCCTTGCGCAGCTTGGGATCGTAGGCGGCCAGGAAATCCTCGTAGAAATACAGCCAGTGTCCGGCGGTGAATTCGAGCTCGGTTTCGTCAATCGCGCCGATCGCCCGTTCCAGCAGTTCGATCGGCATGCGCAATTCCTTGCGCACCGGTTCGGCTTCTAGCAGTTGCAGCGCAGAGGCGAGCAGGGCGTGATCCTGCTGCAATTTGGGGACCGCGACAAAGGGGTTGAGCGAATCCGCGCCCTCGAACTGAGCTAGCAGCAGAGCGTAGGTCAGCGTTTGCGCGTATGCGTCCGCGAATTGCTCGTCGTCGGCCTCTGGCATGAGGGTTCCGCGCCATTCGTTCGCCAATAGGGTGATCGGTTCGTTACCGCGCACAAGCGCTGCGCTGACTTCGTCCCGCAGGATTCGGCTAAGCGGAGCGATGAATTGAGCCAACGCAGCGGCGTTGGTCGGGGTGATCGGGCTCCATTGCAGGAAGTCGGCCAACAGCGTGCGAAAATTCGGCAGCTTGTCCGCGAAGAGCCCATCTGCGCCGTCTCGGATGTCAGCCGCGATCGCGACCCTCCCGACCCGTTCGCCGCTGCGGTAGAGCGACCAGATCGTGCCGTCGGTGTAGATCAGATTGGGCAACGCGCAGAATCGCTGAAACTGCCTTCGGTTGGCGCCCGCGAACTGTTCGGGGCGCGCCCCGATGTCGGGAGCTTTGAGTTCGATGTGTCCGACGAGCAGCTTGTCCGCGATCACGCCCATGTCGGGGCGTCCTTCAACGTCGTCCTGGTGGACTTCCGTACGCCACTCGACACCCAGGTTGACGACCGGCGCGACCGCCTCTAACAGAGCGC
Organism: Dehalococcoidia bacterium; assembly: GCA_963666795.2. GTDB lineage: Bacteria > Chloroflexota > Dehalococcoidia > Bin125 > Bin125 > Bin125. Next base: position 83,390 of record CAXXUV010000008.1, read on the forward strand.
CGACTAGCGGTTTGAGCTGATCTTCGGCCTGCCCGCCGTAGAGGTCGGCGTACTTCTCCTCGCATTTCGCTGCGAACTGCTGGATCACGACATCGAAGTCAGCCATGTGCAAACTCTATCCCCCCAGATGCAGTCGCCCAGCAGAGCTCCAGGCCCTCCAATCTCTCGCTACAATCAACCAAGAACAGGAGAGCTACTACCCCGGAGGCCCCGTTTTTTCTCCCAGCGCCCCAGACAAAAAGTTCACCCTGAAACCTGAAACCCCATCAAGCCAAGCGCCCACGTGGCGGCAGGTCGGTCGGGAATGCCGCAGGATTCCGCCATATCTGGTCCCGGTCGCTGAGGCTACCCTGCATCGGAACAGATGTCAGCCAAGCAACGAGGTCGAGTCATGGATCTTTACGAGCATCGCGTCACGATGGTCGAGCCGGGGCGATTTCGCGAGTATCGCCAGCTCTTTCTTGAGCAGACCTGGCCTCGGTTGCTTGAGGCTGGCTATCGGCCTCTGTGTCTACTGAATCCCACCATCGGCGGCACGCCGGAAGAAGTACACAGCTTCATTGGCTTTGCCACCTGGGACGACTGGCGCGCAGGTCAGGAGATCATGGTGGGATTGGGCGACGATGCCTATCGCAGTGTTCGGCGCGAGCTGATTGTGAATGAGACAGCCAGACCGAAAATTCCGTACTCGGGCCGACCACTACCGGAAACTCCCGAGTCCGACCGGCGGGCCGTCTATGGTCTGCGCCGTTGGACGATCGACCCGGTCAATTGGGAGCGATTCTCCGAGCTCACCGAGTTCGGCGTCTGGCCGGCAATGGACGCGATGGGGCACCGGGTGCTGGGCAACTTTCACGACGCCGTGCTGAGCGACGATCTGGAAGTGACGAACCTGGCCGGCTACTACAGCGTCAAACACTGGCACGAGACGCGGTCGCCCGAAGACCCGGTCTATCGCGTACCCACCGACGTACTGGAGCTGTTCCAGGAGCGTGCTCGTGAGCGGGAGTCGCTGGTGCGCCACACGTGGGTGCAGTTGATGAACGCTCATTGGCCTGAGTAATCGTGGTGGCCCGAATGTCATTCCGCTCAAGCGGGAACTCATGCAGAACCGATCAGCCGAATGGCAGCGTGCTCTGGCAGAACTTTACAAAGTGACTTGTGTCGATGTAATTGCATCCTGCTGATAGGCTCTTGCCATCCCGGTCCAGGCGAAAGCCACCGGGACACGCCGGTGCACGAGGCGGTAGTAGGCATGGATTTCGATATGTCCTTTCGAACGTCGTGTTCACGCCTCCTGCTGAAAAAAGCGGTCGACGCTCTAGTGGCTCCACGGATCTTTTTGCCGGTGCGCGTTCACGCGCGGACCTTCCTGACAGTCATTTCAGTTCTACCGTTCCTTGTTGCACCGGTGTTCAGACGTTATTCCGTTCTCTCAGGTTGCTCGCACTCTCCAAGGCGAGACGCCCGTTAGAAGCATCCTGCCATGAGTCTCGGGGCGCCAGAATCACCTACCTAGGAGGCTGCTGCAAAAGTCATCGGCTCTCAAATCCGTCATTCCTGGCTTGACCAGGAATCCATGCTCCATATCTGGTGAGCTCTGGATTCCTGCGTTCGCAGGAATGACGGAAAGGGACGATCAGCGCTCGGAAGCGGATTCTTCAGCAGCCGACCTAGCTCGGATCTGCGTTCCAGCGATAGGCCTGGCGGGCGTTTTCAACGAAGAAGTCGTCGGTGACTGATTCTCGAAGCTGAAGCGACTCGATCTCGTCGCGAGCCCTTGGCCAGGGGATTGTTGGATACTCCGTGCCGAACATCATCTTCTTGCGGCCTCGAGTGTTGATGAATTGCACGAAGTTGGGCGCCCAGTACTTCGGCGCGACCGAGGTGCAGGACATGTAGACGTGGTCCCAGTGGGCGATTGTGGAGATTGTCTCTTCGATCCACGGTTGACCGCAGTGGGTCATGATCAGGCGCAGCTCGGGGAAGTGATAGGCGACCTCGTCGTAGTGGAGCGGGTTCTGGACCCAGCCCGGCCTGCGCGGACCCGGCATGCCGGCGTTCATTGAGACGGCGATCTCAAGCTCCATCGCCTTGACGTAGAAGGGCCAGTAGACGCGGTCGGTCGGCGGCAGGGTGTAGCGGAAGGGCGGAATGCGCAGGCAACGGACTCCGTAGCGCTCGTAGTAGTCGACGACCTTGCGGATCTCGTCGTAGCCGTTGAGTGGGTTGACGATCATCGCGGGCAGGATCTTGTCGGGAAACTGCTTGTGCGCCTCTCCGACCCATGCTGCGTGGTCCGGCTCCATGATTGAGACTACGCAGGCGCCAATGTCCGACTGGTCAAGCACTTCCAGCAGTTGCTCAGGAGTCTCAATCGCGCTGCGTTCTTCTATTCCTTTGAAGAGATAGCTCAGGGCGTTGTCGCCGGAGGGGTCGAGGAATGTCGAGTTGACGAGGGAATCGATGGCGCGGATTCGATCGGTCACTGGCCGCCCAATCAGATTTGACCGCGCGGCTTCATACCGGCGGCTCGGTACACGTTGTCGATCACTCTCATACTGATCACGCCATCCTCGGCGTCGGTCGGCATCGGCTTCACACCATTGATCGCGTCGATGAATGCCTGGAGCTGGTAGTTGAAGGTCGGGGTCTTGGTCAGCGTTTCGATTCGTCTGCCCCAGGTGGTGTGTAGTTCGATCCGGTGGATCTCGCGCTGTGGAACGAGCGGGTTGACCACCTTCAGCCAGCCGGCGTCGCCGTAGACGTTGACTTCGCTGGAGAATCCGCCTGCCGCGTTCATGCGCGAGGAAATCCTGGCCGGAACGTTGTCGGGGAAGAGCAACTCCGCTTCGAGTTCGAGGTCGATGTGTTCATGCACCGTTGCCGCCTTGGCCGAAAGGACCTGAGGTTCAGCGCCGAATGTGTGTCGCAGAAAGTGGAGCGGATAGCTGCCGAGATCCATCGTTGCGCCACCGCCCAGTTCGATTCGGTAGCGAATCTGGCTGGGGACGTCGACGACCGTGTTCTGGAAGTGGGCGTCGGCGAAGCGAACCTTGCCCAGCAATCCGCCCTGCACGATCTCGCGCATCCGTCGCGAAAGCGGATGGTAGTAGTAGTGGAACGCCTCGGCGCAGACGAGGCCAGACTGTTGGGCGGCGTCTGCCATTTCCCGCGCCTCGGCCTCATTCATTGCGAACGGCTTCTCGCAGAGAACGTGTTTGCCCGCGTTGAGCGCTTTGATCGTCCACTCTTTGTGTCCGCTGATCGCGAGCGGATTATAGATCGCGTCCACGTTGGGATCGGTAACGACTTCGTCGTACGTGTCGTGGACGGTGGGGATGCCGGCACGGGCGGCGAACGTCTCGGCGCGATCACGGTCGCGGGCCGCCATGCAAACGATTTCGACGTCGGGGAATTCCTCGGCTGGTTTGATCAGGGCGCGCGGCGTGATGCCCGCAGCTCCGAGGATGCCGAGGCGGAGGGTCATCTGGGCTCCATGTTGGCTACGGGCGCCCCCATCAGTCTTCGGCAGCTCCCCCCAGAGGAGACCGCTGCGTAACTCCTCTTCTCCCCCCTTGCGGGGGAGATGCCGTAGGCAGAGGCGGGGCTTCCCAGCTCAAGGCCTATCCGGTTGCTGGCGGAGGACCCCCCCTCTGTCACTCCGTGACATCTCCCCCCGCAAGGGGGGAGAGGGGATCAGAGTTGTTCAGCGCATTCCTAGGCGTTGAACTGTGGCAGCGGGTAGTCGAGGTCTTTGGCGTAGATCTGGACGCGGCCGCGGCCGCCGTCACCGATGGCGATTCGGTCCTGTCCGTCGATTGCGATGCCGCGCGGGCGGTCGAAGATGCCGAAGTTAATCAGCTCGACGGGGTTGACCCGTTTGAACGCGCGCATGTAGTCGGCGTTTACGTCCATGACCTTCTGCGCCGCCTTGGAGAAGCCGTGGGCGTCTCCGTAGAGGCCGCAGACGATGTCTCCGTCGGGGTAGTAGACCTGAACGCGGCGGTTGCCCCAATCGGCGACGTAGACATCGCCCTCGCTGTCGATTGCGACATCGGCGGGATGATTGAGCGCGCCGCCGTCGTCGACTCCCTCGTACTGCGAGCCGAAGCGGACCAGCGGCTCTCCGTCCGGAGTGAATTTCTGCACGCGATCATTGCCCCAGTCGGCGACGTAGACCGCGCCTTGCGGGTCGATCGTCAGACCCCAGGGCTGGTCGAGCTCACCGATCGCGCTGCCTTGGGAACCCCATGTGCCCAGGAACTCGCCGTCCTTGGTGAACTTCTGAACCCGGTGATTGAGGCTGTCGACGACGAACACGTTGTCATCGGCGTCGAATGCGATTCCCGCGGGTCGGTTGAATTGTCCGTCACCGGTCCCGAACTCGCCCCAGTCGCCGATTGGCGCGCCCTCGGTGTCGTAACCGTAGATGCGGTGGTTGAATGCGTCGGCGCACCAGACCGAACCGTCGCGAGCGAGGGCGAGGCCCTGGGGCCAGACCAGGTCGCCTTGGCCCATCTCGCCGAGGAATTCATCCTCGATCCGGTACTTGAAAATCTTGGCCGGGTAGCCCTCGGCCATGCCGATGTCGGCGATGTAGATGGTTCCACTGGCCGTGGCCGCGATCGGCGACGGATAGGTGAATCCTTGCGGCCCGACGAAGTGTCCGATCGAATGGCTGAAATGCCACGTGCGTCCGGCGACTGATTTGGTCAACATGGCTGAACCTTCCGCTGTTTCTTCATTCGTTCGCGCGTCCGACATTCCCGCCTACACGGGAATGTCGCGTTCGTCGGGGCGCAGTGCTACTGAGTAGCCTTTCAGGCACCGGGTCTAGGCATTGAACTGTGGGAGCGGGTAGTCGAGGTCCTTGGCGTAGACCTGCACCCGGCCGCGACCGCCGTCGCTGATGGCGATCCGGTCCTGGCCGTCGATGGCGATGCCGCGCGGCCGGTCGAAGTTGCCCAGGTTGATCAGTTCGACCGGCGTCACCCGGTTGAATGCGCGCCCGTAATCGGCGTTGACATCCATGACTTGCTGACCCGACTTCGAGAACGCGCGCGCGTCGCCGTAGAGCCCGCAGATGATGTCGCCGTCGGGGTAGTAGATCTGGATGCGGTGATTGCCCCAGTCGACGACGTAGACATCGCCCTCGCTGTCGACCGCCACGTCGGAGGGACGGCTGAGCGTACCACCATCGTCGACGCCCTCGAACTGCGAACCGAAGCGGACGAGGAATTCTCCGTCGGGGGCGAACTTCTGCACGCGGTCGTTGGCCCAGTCGGCGACGTAGACTCCGTCGTCGTGGTCGATCGTCAGGCCCCACGGCTGATCCAGTTCTCCTTCAGCGCAGCCCTCAGAGCCCCAGGCGTCGAGGAACTCGCCGTCTTTGGTGAACTTCTGGACGCGGTGATTGAGACTGTCGACAACAAACAGGTTGTCGTCGGCGTCGAAGGCGATCCCTGAGGGACGGTTGAACTGGCCGTCGTCCGAACCGAACTCGCCCCAATCGCCAATCGGCGCGCCTTCCGTGTCGTAGCCGTAGATACGGTGGCTGTAGGCGTCGGAGCACCAGATTGAGCCGTCGCGAGCCAATGCCAGACCATCCGGCCAGATCAGGTCGCCCCGACCCATTTCGCCGAGGAACTCGTCCTCGATGCGCATTTTGCGCAGGACGCCCTGACCGTAGGAGAGGCCGAAGCCCTCGGCCGCGCCGATGTCGGCGACGTAAATCACACCCGAGGCCGACGCCGTGACCGGCGACGGGTGGGTGAATCCGTCAGGCCCGACGTGATGGCCGATCGAGTGGCTGAAGTGCCAGGTACGTCCGGCGACTGACTTCGTCAGCATGGCGGTTTCTCTCTCACGTCTGTGTTCCTCGCTTCCCTCCTTTGGGGGGAAGCTGTCCCGTAAGGACTGAAGGGGGGGGTCTCCGACAGCCACGTTCGGTTGACGGACCCCCCTCTGCCTTCGGCATCTCCCCCCGGAGGGGGGAGAAGGGAGGCTGTTCCGCGACAGCTCCCCCAGAGGGGGAGCGCTTGGGATCTTCTAGGCGGTGGCCATCAACGGGTTGAGGAAGTCGAGCTTCTCGAACTGCCCGTCGACGATCGGCACGGCGTCGAGCTGTAGCCAATCCTCGAGCAGGGTCGAGTAGACGCCGCGGAAGTCGTGGTTGGGGACGAGGTCGCCCTGGTCGAGGTCCCTGGGGTTGATGCTGGGGAACTCGCCGTGCATGCCGCCCCTGACTGAGGGACCGAGCACGAAGACACCGCCGCCGGCGCCGTGGTCGGAGCCGGAGCCGTTGTCGCGGACGCGGCGGCCGAACTCGGTGAACAGCATCATCACCACGTTGTCATCGCGGTCGTGCGCCTTGAGGTCGTCCCAGAAGTCGGAGATCGCGCGGGAGAGGTCGGTCCACAGCTTCTCGAAGACCGGCTTCTGGTTCGCGTGCGTGTCGAAACCGATCAAATTGGTGTAAAAGACGCGTGTGCCGAGGTCGGCGCAATGGATCGTGGCGATGTCGCGCAGGCCGCGCGAGATCTGCTCGGTGCCGTACTCGACGTTCGATTCGTAGCGGCCCAGACCTTCCTTGAGGATGTCGGCGCCCTTGAGCGCGTCGAGTCCGGTGCGCCCGAGGTATTCATTGACCGCTCCGGTGCCGATCGCGCGTCCGTACATGTTGACGAAGCGCTGGAGCATCTTCTCGCGCTGCTGCTGCTGCTCGATGCTGGTCAGCAGACCGTAGGTCGAGAGGTCTGCGACCGACGCCACGGTGACGCCGGGGACGACCAGCGCGCGGGGCAGGCCCTGGCCGATGTGGACACCGGTGACCGGGTTCTCGCCGGTCGGGTCGATGTCGCGGAGCGCCCGTCCGACCCAGCCTTCGGTACCGACCTTGGTGGGTTCACAGGTGTGCCAGATGTCCATGGAACGGAAGTGCGAGCGCGGCGAGTTAGGATAGCCGACGCCGTGGATCATGGCCATCTCACCCTGGTCGTAGAGCTCTTTGAGCGGAGCCATCGTCGGGTGGAAGCCGAACTTGTCATCGATCTTGAGGACTTCGTCCTCGCCGATGCAGAGCGCGCCGTCACGCGCGTCCCTGTAGTGGCCGTCGGCGTAGGGGACGACGCTGTTCATGTAGTCGTTGCCGCCGGTCAGCTGAACGATGACGACGACGGGGTCTTTACTGCGAGTGGAAGGAGTGGTCATGGCGCGAGTCTCTTCTCGTCTCCTGCGGTTGCGTTGCTTCTAGGTTCGTCTAGCCGAATTGGTACTCAGTCGTGGCGGCGATCAGCGCCAGCATCTCGCCGACGCGCTCGGACGAGCGATCGTATGCGTGGCCGCTCTCCCAGGAGAGTTCGCCTTCCTCGGATGCGTGACTGATCAGCTCCTGACGCGTCGCGTCCGAGACCTGCAACGGCCCAATCAGGTCGACGCACTGGTCGACGAGCTGGTCGGGCGACATTTGCACGCCGTTGGATGCGGCGACGCGGTGGACGAGCTTCTGCACGCCCGGGAGCTCAACGTTGCTGACGCGGTCGGCGACGAAGTTGATTCGTCCCACGACGGCGCCGCTGTTGATCCAATCGCGACCGGTCTGCCAACCCTCGACGCTGGGCGGGTTGTGCAGGCTCTGGCCCATGTGGGCAGATTCCTGGCCCAGTGGCACGAGTTCGCGCCGCGGGCCAAGCATGTCTTCAGTGAAGCGCAAGGTGCCGACGACCGTTTCGACCGGGCTCTTGACCTTCTGGAACATCGACTCCTTGAAGAAGTCGGAGTTGAAGAGTGCGCGCAGGACCGGCTTGATCTCAAAGCCTGAGTCCTTGAAGACGCCGGCGAGATACTCGATCGCCTCGGGGTCGCGCGGCGGCTCGATATTCCAGGCCGAGACCTGGGGCTCGTCGGCAACGAAGAAGTTATACAGATGCCTGACGATGAAGCGCGGGCAGGCGGGCTGTTCGAGGACGATGTCGATGATGTCGAAGCCGTCGAAGTTGCCCGTGTGGCCGAGGAACTCCTTCTCGCTGTAGTCGTGCTCCTCCGGGCGGAACTCGAATTGGAAGAAGAAACGGTGGTTGGGCACGCGCGGAATCTTGGGGCCCAGCGTCCAGCCGGTGAAGGCGCGGGCGCACTCGAAGACGTCCTTCTCGCTGTAGTTGCCGACGCCGAGCGAGAACAGCTCAAGCAGCTCGCGTCCCCAGTTTTCGTTGGGCGAGCGCTTGTGGTTCTCGTGGTTGTCGAGCCAGTAAATCATCGCCGGATTCTGGGCCAGCAGGATCAGCAGGTCACGATAGTTGCCGGTTCCATGATCGCGGAACTGGTCGACCTGGCGGATCAGGTGATTGTCGTTGTCGACCTTGGAGTTGCCGGTCGCAAAGACGCCGTGCCAGAAGAGCGCCATCTTCTCTTCCAACGGCCGCTGCGTGTTGACTAAGTGGAAGAGCCAGTTAGCCGCGCCCGGCGTGGTCGCAGGACCGCCGGTCTCCAGCGAAGGCAGATAGCGGAAGAGCTGGTTAATGTCGGCCCGCGGGATGTGCGCCGGCGGGTCGACGAGCTGCTCGACGGTCTCTTCATATCCCTGCTCGACGAGCCGCTCCAGCTCGTCACGGCTGACCCCGAATCCGGCTCGACGCATCAGGTGAGCCATCTGGGCAATTGCGTGCGTGTCCGTCATGTCGTTCCTCAGATTCCGTACCCAAAGACGGCGCCACTCCAAGCGTGACGCTCCGTAACACAAGCTACACGTTTTGCCAAGCAATCGCTTGGCGAGCAGAGAATTCAGTCCCCGCCTGCTGAGCCCGTCTCAAAGGTCCAAGATTCGTCATTCCCGCGCCCCGTCGCGGGAATCTCGACGAGTGCAGCACCAAGGCTCGCACTTCGGGAACCGCGTCCATTCCGATCGCGTAGCTGGCTCCTGGGTTCCGTGCCGAGCACAACGAGATACCCGCGGCGGAGCGCGGGTATGACGAAGGTTTAGGTGAGGTGGCTTCTAGGACACCCTCAGGAGGCAGTTGCTGGCTCAGGAGGCAATTGCTGGGAATCCCTCAGCGCGCTCGTTTACCGCCCGGCCAGTTCCCGGCCCCGATTCAGCGCCTCCGACACGCGCGCGGCGCCCGGCATGAGGAAGGAGAAACCATCGTTGATACGCTGCTCGACGTTGGCCATATCAACCTGCGGCGAGCCGTAGGGCACGCCGCGTTCCTGGCAGACCTCGCGCGCGCGCTGAACCGCTTCGTCGACCAGCGGGCCGGGCCGACCCTTCTGGCCAAGCGAGACGGAGAGATCGCTCTCGCTGATCAGGATCAGACCCGGGCTTGGCACGGCGTCGAGGATGGCGGGCAGGTTGTTTACTCCCTCGATGGTTTCGCACTGCAGAATCGGCAGGATCTCGCCGTCCGGATCGAGCGGCCAGACGTCGGCGCGGTCGAAGTATTCAGGTTGGTCGAGCCCCCAGTAGCGCAGCACGTTGCCCGGAGCGTGTCCGCGGCGTCCGACCGGTTCCTGATCGGGTGCATCGGCCGCCTGGATGTAGCGAGCGGCCTGCAATGCGGCAACGGCGTCCTCGGGTGTGTTGATCATCGGGAAGACGATCCCATAGACGCCGATGTCCAGCACCTGCTTCACGATCCACTGGCTTTGCTCGCGGCCGTTGACGGGAATCCGCACGAGCGGCGTTACCTGCGGCGCGAGCGAGCCTGATTCGAGGATTTGGCGTCGGTCGAGCATGAACTGCAGCGAGAGCCGCAGTTCGCTCAGGTTGAATGCGTTGTGCTCCAACTCGTAGACGACGAAGTCGTAGTTGGAGGACGCGATCCAGGTTGCATCGGGAATCGAACCGGCGGGTACGAAGGGTCCGAAGGCGGGCTTGCCCGCCTCGATCAGCTCAATCACCTTGTTCAGTCGTTCGGCCATGACATCATCTCCAGTTTCCAATGGGACTCAACGTTGCCTGTTCATATTGGCGTACGTGTGCCCAAGATATGTCCGTCATACCCGCGCTTGCCGCGGGTATCTCGCCGCGAATTGCTCAGTCGTCGCCCGCGCGGCGAGATTGCCGCGTCGGAGCGCGGCAATGACGGAGCTGGGTAGGTTCGATCATGTCCGCGACGGCGGGTGTGAACAGGCCCTGGCACGAAGGCGCCAGCGAGGGTTAGCTGCGTGATCTAGGCTTCCCCGCAGATACTGGAGTCCAATCATGCATAGCGAACTCATCGTCGAAGATGGGCCGGTCACACGGCTGACGATCAACCGTCCCGAGCGACACAACGCGATCAACACCGAGGTCGGCGACGCCATGGTCGATGTCGTCAATCGAGTCGGCCGAGATCCATCGGTGCACGTACTGATCCTGGCCGGAGCGGGACGATCGTTCTGTTCTGGCGACGACGTCAGCGAGGGCGGCGACGGCAGCATTCCTGACTATCCCTGGCAGAATCCCTACCATGCGCCGCATGTCGCTCCGTTCAATCTTGAGCGACATCCATACTTCCGCCTCCAATCGCTATTGCGACGGATTCCGCAGATGGTGATCGCGCAGGTGCAGGGCTACTGCATGGGCTCTGGATTCGACCTGATGCTGGCCTCCGACTACGCAATTGCCGACCCCGAATCCAAGCTGCGGATGGTCATCCAGGCGACGGCATTCCTGCCCAAGTACGTCGGGCTGAAACATGCCACGAGGCTGATCATGGACGACCAGTTCATTTCGGCGGATGAAGCGGCTGAGCTTGGCCTGATCACCAACGTGGCAGAGCCCGGCAAGCTGCAAGAAGAGGTTGACGAGCTGGCCGAAAGGCTTGCCACGATTGGGCAAAGCCGCCACGGTTATCTCGGCGTGGTCAAGGAATCGCTGAACCGCTCTCTGTGGCCGCATCTCGACGACGACTTGCGCATGCAACTGGTCGGCCACAGGTTGAGCGACCTCTATCGACTACATCCGTACGAACCTAATCTGGACTAATGGCGGTTTCCGACCTTCCATTGGCCGGCTCGGTTGTGATTGACCTGAGCGACGAGTGTCTTTGTCTGGGAGCACGCTGGTTGTCCGACTTTGGCGGCGACGTGATTCGTGTCGAGGCGGCGGCTGGCGATGCTCTGCGCATCGGCGGCCCGCATCTTGAGGGTCGCAACGACCCGGAAAGCGGACTTCGTCACATCCTCTACAACGCGGGCAAGCGCAGTCTTGCACTGAACTTCGACGCGCCCGGCGCCTGGGACCTCGTCGATCGGCTGCTGTCCGCCGCGGACATTGTGCTGGCTCCGCTGGACAAGACCGTTCCCGCCCGGCGCTTCTTTGATCCTGAACGGCTGCATCGCGTGCATCCCCACCTGGGCGTGATTGACGTGGTCATGCGACGCGGCGGCGAGCACCTGCCCGCGTCCGACATCGTGGGCGTCGCCGCCGGCGGTCTGATGCAGGGCCTCGGATTCCCGGAGGTCGCGCCCGACTACCCAGCCGGGAAGCTCGCCTACAAGCAGGCCAGCCAGGTCGCGGTCGCGACAGCAACCGCGATGCTGTACGACCATCGCAACGGTATCCGCGCCAATCACACGTACATCTCGCTGCAGGAAGCGATCCTCTCGACCACGATCCACTTCGCTAATGAGAACATGTGGCGGCTGCAAGGCGAGAAGGCCTTTCGTCCCGGCGGCGACATCTCAACGCTGTTGCAGGCGAAGGACGGTGGCTGGGTGACGTTCGGGATTACGCCCAACACGCCGGCCCGCTTCGCCGACTTTGCACAATGGCTCTACGAGCGATCCGGCTACGACGGACTGATCGGCGCCGACTACCCGGGCGACATCTGGATGCCGGACTACGGCGGCGAGACGCACCTCGCATTCATCAAGGCCTGCGCGTCGCTGCCCCGGGATGAGCTCTGCGCTGAGGGTCAGGCGCGAGGATTCCTCGCCGTCCCCGTCAACTCGGTGCGCGACATCGTGGAAGACCCGCATCTGCATGAGCGTGGGGCCTTCGTTTCGGTCGATCATCCACAACTAAAGCGAAGTATCGACCTGCCTCGCCTGCCGATTCATTCGACTGGATACCAGCCGGTTAGTCGTCCTGCTCCGACACTTGGTGCGGATTCGGCTGATGTGTTGGCAGAGCTGTTGAGCGTTGATTCGGCGGAGTACGACAGTCTAGTTAACAAAGGTCTTGTGTCAGGCCCTCATCGCCATACAAAGGCATCCACTGGTCGCGCGGAGGGACCCCCCTCAGTCGCTCCGCGACAGCTCCCCCCGGAGGGGGGAGCAAAGGGATCGAAGTCCGGGCGCGGTATTGATAGGGGCGACCTCCCGCTTAAGGGAATCCGCGTGATCGACTTCTGCTGGCAGGCCGCCGGTCCGCTGACGACCGAGCTGATGGCGAACCTCGGCGCGGACGTGGTCAAGATCGAATCCGACGCTCGCATCGACACGCTTCGTGTCGCGCTCAACGCACACGATCAGCCGACGATTGAGACTGGCGCATTCTTCCAGGACTGCAACACCGATAAGCGCAGCGCCAACCTCAACCTCGGTGCGCGCGACGGACTCCGCGTTGCCTATGACCTGATCCGCGACGCTGACGTGGTCACCGACAACTTCACCGGCGGCGTGATGAAACGCCTCGGCCTCGGCTACGACGACCTCAAGAAGATCAATCCGCGGATTGTCGTGGCCAGCTTCCCGGTGATGGGCACATGGGGGCCGAAGGCGTCGTGGAAGGGGATCGGCAACAGCGTGGTTGCGCTCGGCGGTCTGGCGGCCCACACCGGCGAGCCGGATCGCAAGCCGACCGGTGTGCTGTTACACACCGACTTCACACTGGCGCCACTGGCGGTGACGGCGATTGTCTCGGCATTGATACAGCGCGAACGAACCGGCGTCGGCCAGGAGGTCGAGATTCCTCAGTACGAGGCAGCTATCCACCTGCTCGACACCGAACTGATCGAACAGTTGGTGAACGGTGTGACGCCACCGCGCCGCGGAAACCGCTCGCCGGAGATGGCGCCGCACGGTCTGTTCCAGTGCGCCGGCGACGATCGCTGGCTCGCCCTGGGCGTCCGAGACACCGTCGACTGGCTCGAACTTAGTCGGGTGATTGGTCGCAACGACCTTGCAACTCGCGACGATCTGCGCACGCTCGACGGTCGCCGAGCGGCCGAGGACGAGATAGAGTCGGCAATCAGCGAGTGGACGTCACAGCAGGATGTCTGGACAGCGACTGCATGTCTCGAGGCGGCTGGCGTCCCAGCCGGACCGAACGAGGACATCGAAGACCTGGTCGAGTCCGATCCCTCGATGAGGGGATTCTTCCACGAGTTCGATCACCCGGTCGGAATCAAGTTCATGGCCCAGAATCAGCCATTCCTCTGGAACGGCGAACGCCTACCGATCCGTCGCGCCCCACTCTTCGGCGAGCACAACGAAGAGGTCTATCGACACGAACTGGGACTGAGCGAGGACGAGGTCACGCAGCTGATCGTTGACGGGGTGATTCACTAGGGACCAACCCCGATCGTCATACCCGCGCTTGCCGCGGGTATCTCGCCGCGTCGTGCACCGACGCTCCATACTGAGCAATTCCACCCCTCTCAATCGCTCAGCCTGCTCCTAGCCTTCGCACTGCGAACAGCGAGATACCCGCGGCGGAGCGCGGGTATGACGGAGCTCGATCTCCAGCCAGTGGCGTCAGTACCACTTCTCCTTGTCAACCACGTTGATGAACTCGCGACCCTCGACAAGGCGACGTGCGTTCTCCAGAATCAACTGAAAGCGTCGCTCGGGGATGTTGTCGGCGTCGGCGACCGCGATGTGCGGCGTGATGATCACGTTCTCCATCTGCCAAAGCGGATGGCCCTCGGGTAGCGGCTCAATCTCAAACACGTCAAGGCCCACGCCGGCGATCCCACCGTTGTCGAGCGCGTCGACCAAGTCGTCGAGCTTGCACGTCATTCCTCGACCGATGTTGATGAAGTAGGCGGAGTTCTTCATCGCCGAAAAGCGCTCGGCGTTCCACATGAACTCGGTCTCGGGCGTGTGCGGGACAGTCGTGACGACGAAGTCGGCCTCGGACAGACGCGCGTCAAGCTCGGACGGTGTGATGATCTCGCCGTCGATTTCGTACGCGGGGCGAGGATCGACGCCGATCACTCGGCATCCGAATGCGGCGCACAACCGAGCCGCCTCGGCGCCGATGCCGCCGACGCCGTTGATCAGCACCGTTGATGTTGTGAGGTCGACGTAGCCGTGTTTGCGGGCGCGTGTGTCCCAGCGACCTTCGGCCTGCGCCGCGCTGTAGTAGGGCAGACCTCGCGCGAGCGCGAGCACGTACATCATGATGTGGTGAGCGATGTGGTCGGAGTAGATGCCGCGAGGATTGCTGACCGTCACCGCGTGCTCGGCCAACTCGGGATAGTACCAACCAACCGGCGGTCCGGCGAATGGATTCTGCAGTAGACGCAGACGCTCGGTGTTGGGTAGGACATCTGGGGGAACCCAGCCATATGCGCCATCGGCATTGGCTAGCTCCTGCGGCCCTTGCTCTTCGTCCTCCACGACGACCACATCGAGACCGGGAATCTCGTCTCGCAGACGCTGGGCCCATTCGCGAATGTCGTCGTCGATGGGCGGCAGCATGACGTATCTGGGCATGTGCTCTCCTCTTCAATTTGAGCAAGCGGTGCTCAGCCTACGACGCCTGCCTTAACCAAGTCGGCGATGTCTGCTTCGCTCATTCCCAGGAGTCCACTCAGGATGACTTCGTTGTGCTCGCCGAGCATCGGAGCACGCTCCAACGTTCGCGGCTCGAGATGCGCAAACTCCCAGGGCGCGCCATCGACCCAGATGCCGAATCCTGGCGCCGACGGCTGTTCGACGCGCTGGTAGTGGTCGCGGAAGTGTTCGTCAATATCCATCATGTCACGCAGATCCTCGACAGCATTGGCGGCGATCCCTGCTGCTTGCAGCCGTTCCGCCGCCTGCCACTTTGACAGCCGAGCGGACCACTCAGCAATCGCCGCTTCGATTTCGCCATTGCGAGCTTTGCGTCCAGCCAGCGATTGCAACTCAGGATCGTCGGCCCACTCCGGCTGGCCGACTAGTTGAGCGAAGGACGGCCATTGCTCGTCCGACTCCAGCGCAATCGCGACCCATTGGTCGTCGCCGGCTGAGGGAAAAACGCCGTGCGGCGCCATGTTGGGGTCGGCGTTTCCGGGACGCTCCGGATCCTTACCGACCTGATCAAACTGCATCCACTGAGCACCGAGCAAGGCGACTGTCGCGCTGAGCTGGCTCAGCTCGATCTCCCGACCCTCGCCGGATTCCTCGCGAGCTCGAAGCGCTGCGAGGATTGCCGTCACGCCGACATGGGGCGAGGTGAAGTCGGGATAGGCGACGCCCATCCCGCGCGGCGGGCGGTCGGGGAAACCCATCAGGAAGTTCATCCCCGACGCGGCCTTGAGCAGGTTGCCCAACGACCGCAGCGGACGCCAGGGACTGTCGCCGCCGATTCCGGGGAGATGGACATTGATCAACCGAGGGTTGATCTCGCGCAGATCCTCCCAGGGAAAACCCATCCGCGCGAGCGACCCTCCTGAGTAGTTGTTGACCATCACATCGCAATGGGCGACCAACTGACGCAGCAGGTCCTTGCCGCGCTTGTTCGCGAGGTCGATTGTGATCGATTGCTTGCCCGTGTTCACGTCATTGAGGAGGTCGGGAAGATCGGGGTTGTAATCGCTCCCAACCGTCTGGACGCGGAGCGGATCCATCCTCGCTCCGCCTGATTCAACCTTGATCACCTCTGCGCCGAAGTTTGCCATCAGACGCGTCGTGAGCGGCCCCGCCGCCACCCATGTCAGATCGAGGACGCGAATTCCGGCCAGCGGCATGTCGGGAAACGGAGCAGACCCGCCTCTGCCTTCGGTATCTCCCCCCGCTTGAGGGGGGAGAGTGGAGTTGGTGTGTTCACCTAACAGAGGCGCTGGACGCATGGGCAAGGGTGACTGGACGGGGTCGAGCGCGCTGCGTGAATAGCTGAGCGATTTGCCGACGGCCGGCGTCTCGATGCCGATGAACTGGCCCGAGCTTGGGTAGTGGTCCGTCTCGGCGAACTCGCTGAATCGCAGCGTCGGCATAGCGGGAATCTGCGCGGCCCAGAGCCGGTCGAGCAGCTTCTGGCGAGGCCAGACCGCAGCCAACTCTTTAGCCAAGTCCTGCAATGGATTCTCTAGGTGTTGCCAGGCCGCCCGACCGCCTCGACGGACTACCTGCCAGTTGTCCGGGTCGAGATCGTGTTCGACACCCGCTTCATCGAGCATCGCGATGAACGCAGGCAGCTTGTTGGGCGAGATGTTGCAGCCCATCCATCGATCATCGGCGCAACGAATCGCCTGAGAGAGCGCGGGCCGATAGGGCGCTTCGCCACGCCATCGCCAGACGCACGGATTCGAGGTCTGCACGACCTGAAACGAAGTCGCCTCTTGCATGGAGATGTCGATGTGCGCTCCCGGTTGTCCGGGCGTGCGATCGCGTCCGTGCAGCGCGGTCATCGCCGACGACGCGACGGTCAGGCCGGTCATGGTGTGCCCTGGATAGGCCGAGCCGTGCACGGGCGGATCGTCGCGCTCACCGCTGATCTGCAGCAGTCCGCCAGCCGCGGTGGCGGTGAGATCGGTCGCGCGCCAGCCCGACTTCGGACCCTGCTGTCCGTAGGGCGATGCCGAAACCACGATCAGATGCGGATTTGCCGCACGAACCTCCGCGACTGGAAACTCGCCCGGCTGGTGCGTCTCGATCAGGATGTCCGAAGACGTGGCCAAGGCTCGCAGGCGATCCAGGCCGGCCTCGGTGCGCCAGTCGAGCACGACTGAGCGCTTGTTGACGTTGAAGTACAGGTGTTGGTAGCTGCGCTCGGGGGAGGGTTGATCGTCGATGAACGGCGCCTGATGGCGGATCGAGTTCCCGCCCGGCGGTTCGATCATTGTGACTTGAGCGCCGAGGTCCGCCAACATCCTCGAGCCAAACGCCGCACGATGATCGGAGAGATCGAGGACGCGAACACCATGTAGCGGGAGCGTCATGGGCGGAATCCGACTCGCAATCCTTCGGCCTTGCTGTTAGGGGCCGTACTCGCGACGACCAGCCGACAACGACAGGTCGCGGCCTCCGCCATACTAGCGATTGGCCGGACGCCGCCTTCCGGCGCAGCCAGAAGGAGGAGCAGGATGGAAGCGCTTGAGGGTATTCGGGTTGTGGAGCTGTCGATTGCTGTGCAGGGTCCGGCCGCGGGCGGATTCCTCGCTGATATGGGCGCCGATGTAATCAAGGTCGAGCCGCCCATGGGCGACGCCAATCGCTGGTACCGGGGAGCAAACAACGAGCTTGCCTACGAGTCGGTCGGCACCCAGTTCATCGGCGCCTCGCACGGCAAGCGTTCGGTCTGCGTCGATATCCATACCGAGATTGGGTTGGAGTTGGTCGACAAACTGGTCGACACCGCCGACGTGTTCTTGAGCAACTACCGCGAACCCGCGTTGGAGCGGATCGGGATGGGCTACGAGCGGCTCTCGCAGCGCAATCCGGGATTGGTCTACGCGGTCGCAAACGGATTTGGTCCTGACGGCCCAGCGCGCGAGAACCGCATGAGCGATCAATACGCCCAGGCGCGAAGCGGTATCTCCGGCGTGACCGGCACGCCCGATGATCCACCGCTGATTCCGGGCACGATCATCGCCGACACCGGCGGGGCCATGGCTCTGGCGATGGGCGTCCTGACCGCACTGGTTGCGCGTCACCGCGACGGACTCGGTCAGAAGGTGCAGACCTCGTCCTATGGCGCGATGATCTGGATGCAGGCCTGGGAGATCAACCACACCTCTGCGACCGGACACCTGCCTACGCGCGATGGGGGATTTCATCCGGTCGTGTCGGCGATGAGCGGCATCTACGAGACTTCGGACGGCAGGGCCTTCTGCCTCGGTGTTCGCGACGATGAGACCTGGCGCGAGTTCTGCGCCTTCGGCGGTAACCCGGACCTGGCCGACGATCCGCGTTGGAACCATCGCGAGGGTCGTGACCCCTATCGAGACCAGGGAGCGATGGATCGGGTCAAAGAGGTTCGCCCACTCGTGGCGGTGATGATGAAGAGCCGGACCAGCAGCGAATGGGAAGCGTTCTTCGAGATCCACCCCGATGGCATCATCGCCCAGCGCGTCCTGAACTACGAAGAGGTGTTGGACGATGAGCAGGCATTGGTCAACGGTTACATCGTGGAGAAGGACATTCCTCACGTCGGTCGACGCAGGGTCGCAGGCATCCCGGTCCGGATGAGCCGAACTCCGGGAGAGCCGAAGAACATGTTCGCCGACCTCGGCCAGCACACATCAGAGATGATGCGGGAACTCGGCTACGACGACGAGGCGATCGCGGAGGTTGAGTCGCATCGCGCACCGCCGTTCTAGGACGCGTCCGATGCATTCTGCGAGCCGGATGATTAAGTAGCATTGATGCATGACGACGCGCTCGGACTATCACAATGGAACTGCTCAGGGGTTCTTGCACAAGGCGCAGACCTATCTGGCTGACGGTGATCTGCTGCAGGCGTCAGAACAGGGTTGGGGAGCGGCCGCCCAGATGGTCAAGGCTGTGGCAGAAGTTCGAGGTTGGGAACACCTAGGGCATCGACAGTTGTATCGGGCGATCGACCTATTAGTGGCTGAAACTGGCGACGGGGAGTTGCGACCGCTGTTCAACTCGGCGGGCGCTCTACATGCCAACTTCTACGAAGGCTGGCTCTCGGCTGCAGCAGTGGGCGACAACCTCGTACTGGTCGAAGAGTTCGTACAACGTCTCGAGGAGTTTTCGAACTGACCTCGCCTCGGTCCACTGATAGCTGATGCCATCACAGGCGAGCCCAAATCAAGTCTGGATTGGCGGACGGAGACCAACGTCCGACTACGGCAGGTACGGAACTCGACTCGTCGGACCCAGATTTGCCGCGATGTATGACTGCGCATCCCTGACGAAATCGACCAGCAGCGGCCGCGTCTCACGCGGATCGATCATGTCCTCGATCCCGAAGGCATGGGCCGTGCGCATTGGTGAACGGAGCTCGTTGAGGCGTCCTTCGATCTCCAGGCGCTTTGCCTCCGGGTCCTCCGACTCGCGAATCTCGCGACGATAAGCGGCTGTGACGCCGCCCTCGATGTGCATCGATCCCCAGTGCGCCGACGGCCAGGCGTAGCGGCGGTAGAGCGCGTTGCCTCGCCGGAACTGCAGTCCGCCCGCTACGCCGTAGGCCTGACGGGTGATGAAGACGAGGTACGGCATCTGCGACAGCCGGCTGGTCAGCATCAGCCGGGCGCCGGTGCGGATGATGCCGGTGCGCTCGTCGGCTGGTCCGACGGAGAAGCCGGGCTCGTCGCAGAAGTAGATGAGCGGCAGGTGGAAGGTGTCGCAGAGCTGAATCATGCGCATGATCTTCTCCGACGTGCCCTTGTTGGTGGAGCCGCCGTTCTCGCGCGGGTTGTTGATCATCACACCGACGGGATAGCCGTCGACGCGGGCCAGGCCGGTGATCCGCGACTTACCCCAATGCGGCTGAATCTCGAAGAACGAGTCGCGGTCCAGCACCCAGTCCAGGATCTTTCGCGGGTTGTAGATGCGCCGGATGTTGCGCGGAATCAGTGAGAGCAACGCTTCCTCGCGCCGCTCCGGATCGTCGGTCGGCTCGCTGCGTGGCGGCATCTCCCAGACGTTCTGCGGCAGATAGCTGAGGAATCTGCGCGCCTGCTGCATTGCCTCTGCCTCGGAGTCGGCGAGATTCTGCACGACCCCAGTCTCGAAGACATGGACATCCTCGCCGCCCAGTTCCTCTTTCGAGATGTCCAGGCCGCGGCTGGCCTTGACGACCGGTGGTCCGCCGACGAAGAGCTGGCTCGTGCCTTTGACCATCACGTTGAAGTGGCCGTCGCAGGCGAAGACGGCCGGTGCACCGGCGACCGAGCCGAGCACCACGTTTACGGTCGGCATGTACCAGAGGATGTCGTCGACGCCGGTTCCGCCACCAATCTCAGGTCCCACGACGTAGGTGCGCCCGATCATCTCGAAGTGACGCACGCTGCCACCGGTCGCGTCGAGCAGGCGCACGAAGGGAATCCGATTCATGTAGGCATGGCGAATCGCCCAGCCGCCCTTGCCGCCGACGAAGCCATCGGCCGAGCCGCCGCGAATGGTGAAGTCGTCGCCCTGGACGGCGACTTTGCGTCCGTTGATCTTGGCCACGCCAACCACGGAGTTGGCCGGCAGCAATCCCTTCAGCTCGTTGTCCTCCCATTCCGGGTGACCAGCCAACACACCGGTCTCCTGGAAGCCGTCGGGGTCGGCAAGCAGTTCAACCCGCTCGCGGACGGTCAGCTTCCCACGCCCATGGTGGAAGGCGACGCTGTCCGCCCCACCCATCTGTCGCGCCAGCACCGCACGCCGCTCCATCTCATCTAGCTCAGCTTGCCAGCTCATTGACTACCTCCTCAGCATTCCATCACAAGTTAGTAGCCCTCTGAGCGCGCGGTCATTGGGCGTTGCGCAACTGCGGATCAAGGAAGTCGCGCATCCAGTCGCCGAAGACGTTGACGACCAGCGATACGACGATGATCGCGATACCGGGAACCGTCACCAACCACCAGGCAATGCTGATCAGGTCACGGCCTTGCGAGATCATGATGCCCCAAGAGATGGAGTCTTGAGCGATCCCGACGCCGAGGAAGCTGAGTCCGGCCTCGGCAATGATCACGGTGGCGACATTCAGGGTCGCCAGGATGACGATCGAGTTGACCAGGCTCGGCAGGACATGCCGCAACATGATCCGCAGGTCGTTGGCCCCGATGGTCCGGGCGGCGATCACGAACTCGCGCTCTTTGAGGCCGAGCGTCTCACCACGGACCAGGCGGGCGAATGTGGCCCACAAGGCGAACACGAGCACGATGACCACGTTGGTCAAGCTGGGGGGCCAAATGGCGCGCAGGAATACCGCGATCAGGATGGCGGGCATCGCCAGTTGCAGGTCGACCAGGGCCATGAGCACGCGGCTGGTCCAACCTCCGAACCAGCCCGCCAGGAGACCAAGCATCGAGCCAACCACGGTGGCGACCGGAATCACCATGACGATGGCGAACAGCGAGATTTGGGCGCCGTGAATCAATCGGCTCAGCGTGTCGCGGCCAAGATCATCCGTGCCCAACGGATGGTCAAGGCTGCCTTCGGCCTCGAAAAATGGCGGTTGCAACCGACCAACAAGATCGAGTTTGAAGGGATCCTCGGGCGCGATAAAGGAACCGAAGACACCGACGAACACGAACAGCAACAGAATTGACAGCGTCACAGCCAGGGTCTTCGGAGAACGAATACGCAAACTGCGACGCCGTCCGGCGAACGGATCTTGAACTTCCAATGGTGGCGACTGAGACTCTGTCACGACTCAGATCGCTCCCGTCCGAATGCGCGGATCGATAAAGTTGTAAGAGACATCAACCACAAGATTGACAAACACGATCCAGACCGACGTCAACAGCACCGATGCCTGAATCACGGGATAGTCGGTGGAGACGATTGACTGAATGATCAGCTGCCCAAGCCCTGGCCAGGCGAAGACGGTTTCGACGATGATGGCCCCGGAGAGGATGTTGCCGACCTGCAGGCCTAAGAGTGTGATCACGGCCAACATAGAGTTGCGCAGAGCATGTTTGAACAGCACCGCGCGCTCGGTCAGGCCTTTGGCTCGAGCCGTGCGGATGAAGTCCTGTTGCAGCGTGTCGAGCATCGCCGAGCGCGTGAATCGCATCACGGCCGCGGCAGGGAACGATCCCAATGTGATCGCAGGCAGAATGATGCTCTGCGGAGTCGTGCGGGACCCGGTCGGAAGCCAGTCGATGTTGAGCGCGACGAACAGGATTAACATCAATCCCAACCAAAAATTAGGCACAGCCTGACCGAACAAGGCTCCCAGCCTGCTAATGATGTCGATCACCCCACCTCGCCGCACGGCTGACACGATGCCCAACGGAATACCGATGGCAAATGCTACGAAGAGGGCGGCGCCGCCGAGCTGAATCGTGGCGACCAACCGTTCGCCGACGACATCCGTCGCCGGCCTGGTCGCACGGAACGATTGGCCAAAATCGAGCCGCACGACATCCCACAGGAAACGTCCGTACTGCTCGATCAGTGGGTCATTCAGTCCGTATCGAGTCTTGGCCTCCTCGATCTCTGCGGCGGTTGAATCGATCGGCGCGAGCAGTGAGACAGGATCGCCCGCCCCACGGCTCATGAAGAAGACGATGGTGACCACGCCGAAGACGACCGCGATCGAGCGCAGCAACCGTCCGGCGGCGGCCGTCCCGAGTTCGCTGCGCATCGCTGCTCGTTTCTTCGGCCTCCCCCTCCGGGGGAGGTGTCACAACGTGACGGAGGGGGCCGCCGCCAACGAATCACGTGACTCGCCTGGCGCATCAACACACTAGGCGCGCTGACCTGGCCCCCTCAGTCCCTGCGGGACAGCTCCCCCAAGGGGGGGAGCGTGGGACGACCTACGTCTTGAGCTTCTGCGCGAAGATTGGGTTGAGCCCGGTCGAGGTGCCGTAGTACTCGTTGTACAGCACATCTGGCGTGGTCGCGTAGAGGTGCGGCAGACCGAACAGCGGGACCTGGAAGGCGTTCTCGTATGAGATTACCGACGCCTGGTAGTACAGGTCGTTGGCGCGCTGCTGATCGAAGTCGACGTTCGCCTCGTCGATCAACGCCTGGAACTCCTGGAACTCCGGTAGGAGATCGTCGTCCGCCTGCGCGTGCGAGTAGGGAGCGCCAATCGTCGTGACCAGCCGGTAGGCGAACGCCGAACCCAGCGGCGCGCCACTGGTGACGCCGGCCTGATTGAAGATGAACGGATTCGGCAGCTCGTTGTTGCGCATCAGCGCGAGCGCGTTGCCGAAGTCGGCGTAGTCAATTTCGACCTGGAATCCCACGTCGTTCAACATCTGCTGGACTGCGGGCATCCACAGGCGGTCGGCGGTCCAGAGGCCGGTCGGCAGTGTGATCGTGAACGCGAATCCGACTTGACCTGCTTCTTCAAGCAGCGCCCGAGCGCGATCGGGATCGAAGTTGTACTGAGCCTCCAGGTTGCCGAGAGGCGGGTCGTAGCCGGCGGGGAAGGGCGAATAGGCGCGCTCTTCAGTACCGGTTAGCAAGTTTTCGATGATCGCCTCGGCGTCGATCGCGTAGTTCGCCGCCCGCCGGACACGGATGTCGCGCCAGGGATTCTCCCCGCCGGTGTTCGGGTCGACCGAGCCGTTGACGGGCAACTCGATTGCCATCACGCGAACGTCAGGCAGGGCGATCACTTTAAAGTCGTCGCGGTCCTCGAACTGGCTGGCGACGTCAGGGCTGATCCTGTAGGCAATGTCAATCTCGCCGGCCTCCAGGGCAGCGGCTCGTGACTGCTCCTCCGGGAAGTAGCGGCCGGTCATGTACTTGGCCCAGCCGGCCTTGTACTGGAACGGTGCGTCGCGGTCGAACGCGAACTCCTCGAACCGCTCGCTGCGAATCTCCTGGTCGGGCACCCACGACATGAATTTGTACGCGCCGAAACCGACCGGGTTGTTGGCAAAGTGGTCGTCGCCGTTCTCGATGATGTACTGCTTGGGCAGCATGCCGAAGTTGATGCCGCCCGACTGCTCAGCCGCATCGACGAACGGAACGTCCATCGCGATATCGACGGTGTATTCGTCAATGACCGTGAGTTCGCCCATCCAGGCGGCTCGGGCGCGTAGCTGCGACTGGAAGTCGAGGTTGTACTCAGCCCGACCTAGGATGCGCTCAAAGAAGAACTGCACCGCTTCGGCGTTGAGCGGCTCGCCGTTATGGAACGTGACGCCCTCTTTGATCTTCCAGCGGAAGCTCGAGAGGTCTTCGGCGAACTCCCAGTCGCCGAATCCGCCGGTCCTCTGGATCACACGACCCGAGTTGTACGCCGCCAGCGCCGCGAAATGCAGGTTGTTGCTGGCGCCCTGACCACCTCCGCCGCCGGCAGTGGTAATGTCGAGCGTCGGCGGGAACGAGCCGTAGCCGACGATCAGTTCGGCGTCGAGGTCGACTTCGCTGACCGCAGCTTCCTGTTGGGCCGTGGATCGATCCAACTCCTCCTGCTCCTGCTGTTCCTGTTGCTCGACCTGCTGAGCCTGCTGCTCGACCTGCTGCTCTTGTTGGTCTTGCATGGCCTGCTGCTGGGCCTGGTCCTGCACGGCTTGCTGCTGCTGTTGTTGCTGCTGCATCGCCTGCTGTTGCTGGTCTTGCTGCTGTACAGACTGTGCGACCGCCTGCTGATCATCGTCGTCGTCGCCGCCGCAGCCGACCAGAGCCAGGCCTGCCGCGCCCACGCCAGCTCGGGCGGAGGCCCGAAGCAGCGAGCGCCGGGTCAGTCGCGATCTGCGAAGTTGCTGCCAGTGGTTTGTCATCGTGCTTCCTGTCGACATACGAAACGTTCGTATTTGCGAAACATAGCGAATTTGAACCCTCCTTGGATAGGATCACCGCGTGGTTCCCAATCAGGTGCTGTCACCACCCTGGTCCAGCGACGCGGATATCATCTCTGCAAAGCCCGGCGATCAGCGAAGGAGGCACACGATGGCTGTTGAGTTTTGGACGATGGGCGGCGGACTGCCGACCAGCGACGATCCCGCAGTCTTTGACGGCGTGCAGATGGCCGTACAGGCCGAGCAGATGGGTTACGACGGCATTGTCTGGGTCGACAGCCAAAACCTGGCCGCCGACTGCTACATCTCGATGGCCCTTGCGGCGCATGCGACGTCGCGGATCCAGCTCGGCACCGGCGTGACGAACTCGTTCACGCGACACGCCGCAATCACGGCGTCGTGCATCGCCACGGTGCAGGCCGAGAGCCGCGGCCGTGCGCACATGGGCATCGGGCGGGGCGATTCCGCCCTGGCGCACCTTGGTCTCGCGCCGCATGGCGTCGGCGCGTTTGAGCGCTACTTGAAGGACCTTCAGGCGTATCTCCGAGGCGAGAGCGTCACCTTCGAAGAGGGTGACGTCGACGCGCTGGGTCTGGCCGACACGCCGCAGGCGAGCAACATCCGCTACATGAGCCGCATGGGACCAAAGGTGCCGGTCGATGTCGCGGCGACGGGACCGCGGGTGATTCAGGCAGCCGCCCGACATGCCGACCGGATCAGCTTCAACGTCGGCGCCGACGTCGAGCGCACCCTGTGGGGCATGGACGTGGCGCGTACCGCCAGAGAAGAGGCAGGACTCGACCCGGAGATTCCCTTCGCCGCCTATATTCCGCTCGCCGTCCATGACGATCCCGAGCAGGCAATGCGGATCGGCGCCGGACAGGTATCGCTGTTTGCCCGCTTCTCCAACATGTACGGCGAGGTCGTCGGTCCGGCGACTGATCAGCAGGCCAAGGTCTTGACAGATATCCACGATCACTACGACATGCACGGCCACGGTCGTCCCGGCAGTGCGCAGGCTGAGGTCATTCCAACCGAGTTCGAGCGCTCCTTCGGCGTCTTCGGCTCGCCCGACTATTGCGTGCAGCGTCTGGGTGAGCTGATCGATATCGGAATCGATCGGTTCATCTTCCGAGGCTCGCCACTCGATCCAAGCAATCCCGACACCGAGTCGAGCGTCCGCTTCACGCAGGAAGTGATCCCGCAGCTCCAGTAAGCGCGATCAGACGATGCGCACTGATCTCACAGAATCTGACAGAAAGCGGGGCAACATGGCAGTTGAGTTCTGGACATCAGGAAGGGGACGCGCGACGAGTGAGGATCCCTCCGTATTCGACTCGGCCAAGCAGGCCAAGCGGGCTGAGGAGTTGGGCTACGACGGCATCACGTTTGTAGACAGTCAGAATCGGGCGAGCGACTGCTACGTCGCGTTGACCGTGGCTGCTCACGCGACCACGAGGCTCAAGCTGGGCACCGGAGTCACCAATTCCTACACCCGCCATCCAGCCGTGACCGCCTCGGCGATCGCGGCGATCCAGGCCGAGAGCCGCGGCCGCGCGTATCTCGGGATTGGACGCGGCGACTCCGCGCTGGCGCATCTCGGCCGGGCGCCGCATGCGGTGCCTGCCTTTGAGCGCTACCTCGAGCAGCTACAGGGCTACCTGCGCGGCGACGAGGTTGCATTCGGCGACAGCGATGTCGATGTCCTCGGCCTGGCCGACACGCCTGAGGCCAGCCGCATCGAATGGCTCGACTCGTCGTACACCAAGGTGCCCGTTGATGTCGCGGCGACCGGTCCGCGCGTGATCGCCGCAGCGGCGCGGCACGCCGATCAGGTCAGCCTCGCCGTCGGCGGCGACCCGGAGCGGATCAAATGGGGCATGGAAGTCGCCCGCGAGGCGCGCGACAAGGCCGGACTGGACTCGGAGATTGCGTTCGGCGCATACATCCCCACGGTGGTCCACGACGACCCCGAGGTCGCGCTCTCGATCGGCTCGGCGGGACTGTCACTGTTCGCCCGGTTCTCCAACATGTACGGCGAGATCGTGGGGCCGGTCACGGATACCCAACGCGAAGTGCTGACCAAGATTCACGACAGCTACGACATGCACCAACATGCGCAAGCGGGCAGCAGGCAGTCAGGACAGGTGACCCAGGAGTTCGCCAGCACGTTCGGTATCTTCGGCGCGCCCGACTATTGCGTCCAACGCCTGGGAGAATTGATCGAGCTGGGCGTCACGAGATTCTTCATCGCCGGCACGACGCTGGATCCGAACAACCCCTACGCCGAGTGCAGCGAGCGCTTCGTCGGCGAAGTCGCCCCACAGCTCAGACGCTAAACCGGCTCAGTCTGGGTTCAGTCCCGCACGCGGACGACGAGCGTGCCCTTGACGCCTTCATCAGTCGCTCACGCGCGCTGCCGCGCCGAGGAAATCCAGTAGCAAGTTAGCCACAGTTTCCGGCTGTTCCTGCTGCACCCAATGCCCTGCGCCATCGACCAGATGTTGGCCCAGGAGTTTGGTGCAAGCACTGTCCTTCATCCTGTCAAACGCGCCCGGCGACTGGTAGACACCCCAGTCGGACGTTCCGCCGATAAATGCCGCCGGCACGTCGATCGTGCGCCGGTGAAAGAGCTGCAACTGCGCCAGACAGTCGGCATCACGGGTCGCGCGGTACCAGTTGAGGCCACCCTGGAATCCGTTGCGAGAGTACTCGCCTGCATAGACGGCGAGTTCCGCCTCGGAGAGCCAGGAGCAGTTCGCAACCTCGTCCGCCGAGGGCATCTCTTGCGCCACGGTGGTGGGCATATCTTCGTCGAGATCCATCACGTAGTACGTCGGCAACTTCGCCACTTCCGATGCGCTCCAAGCCTCCAGCGGATGCGGCTGGTTCCCCGGCGCGCCGGCGCTATCGAGCCAGTCGGCGCTTTTGTGGTGGTAGTAGGCGCGCAGGAAATCGTGGACGCCTTGCGGTGCGTTGGTCATGTCGGCGTCGGCGGGGCGTGTGCAGTAGTAGAGCTGGTAATGCTTGCGCGGACGGTCGAGCTTCGCGAGGTCGTCGGCGATGCTCGCTGAACCTGCGGCGCCCGAGCCGACGTGCTCGCCTGCCGGCACCGACGGCGGGCCGGTGAACGGGCCGCTCATGGTGACGACCGAGTGGAAGATGTCGGGCCGAATCAGCGCGCAATATGCGGCCACCGGCGAGCCAAAGTCGTGACCGATCACACCGTCGACGCTGTCCCAACCCATGGCGCTGACCAAGCCGACGGCGTCGCGGGTCAGATTGAACATCCCATAGGGAATCAGGCTGTCGTCGTAGCTCGCCGTCCACCCGGTCGTGCGGCCGTAGCCACGCTGGTCTGGCGCGACGACATGGAAGCCGGCCTCAGCCAGCAACGGCATCACCTTGCGCCAGCTATAGGCGATCTCGGGGAAGCCGTGCAGCATGAGCAGGCGCGGGCGATCCTCTCCTCGCCACCCAGCTTCGAGGATGTGCATCGTCAGTCCATTGACGCCATCGACGAACCTCGAGCGAATGCTCGGGTCCAGCGTGTCGCCGCCGTAGCCAGTTAGTTCAGTCATTGTCGAGCCTCCCGTTCGTCCGACCGCAAGAAGGATAAGCCGACGCTAGCCTGAGGGAGTCCCAGTCTGGAAGGCGATCCCGTATGGCAACGATGACCGAAACTCGAACAACGAGACCGGCGCAATGGCCGCCGCTGGCCGAGGTGCGCAAGTCGATGCGGGTTAAGTGGTACCGCTCACCGATCGATAAGCCCACGCTGTGGCAACTGATGGAGCGCTCCAACCGTCGCGGCTTCCGGCAATCGTTGGGCCATCTGGGACTGATCGTGGGGCTCGCAGCCTTGGTGGCGGTGTCGTTTGAGTCGGGCTGGTGGGCGGTGTTTGGTGTGTCGCTGTGGTTGTTGGGCACGGTGTCGGTGTTTGTGCCCGGGCTGGCATGCCACGAATTAGTGCACGGAACCGTCTTTCGGACGAATTGGCTGAATCGAGGCTTCTTGCGGTTGTTCTCGTTGTTCGGCTGGTTCAACTACAACGAGTACCGGATGAGCCACACCTTCCATCACCGCTACACGCTCTTCCCCGACGGCGATCGCGAGATTTTGCTACCAAGAGAGTCGTCCCTGCATCCGTTGGTCCTGTTGGAGATGTTCACGATCAATGTCCGCGGCGCCATTCGCCTGCTCAATGCAACGGTACGAATGGCAATGGGCCGATTCGACATGGATATTTCGGGAAGTCTCGGGGGAACGGGGGCGACGGCGTGGACCTGGGCGCTGTCGGAAGTGCACCCGGACACGTATCGCGCCGCCGTCCGCTGGGCGCGATTCCTACTCACGTTCCACGGGACGGTGATTGTGCTCTCGATTGTGTTTCAGCTGTGGTGGCTGATGATCGTCGTCAGCGGCGCCATCTTCATCGGCTCGTGGTGGAAGTACCTCATCGGCCAAACACAGCACAACGGCCTGCGTGACAATGTCCCCGACTTCCGGTTGTGCACCCGCACAATCAAGCTCGATCCGGTCTCGTCGTTCCTCTACTGGCACATGGAGAAGCACATTGAGCATCACATGTTCGCCGGCGTGCCCTGCTACAACCTGAAGGCGTTGAGTCGGGAGATCGCGGATGATCTGCCCGAACCGCGCACGCTAATCAGCGCCTGGCGAGAGATGCGGCATGCCTGGAAGCGCCAACTCGTTGAGCCCAGCTATCAATTCAACACGCCGTTGCCGCCGACGGCAAATCCGGGTATGACATCGGAGGACGCGGTCACGCGAGTGTCCGACGGAATCGAAGCCTCAATCGGCACGCTTGATCCGGACGATGACCGAATCGATCCTCGAGGCGCAATGCCGGTCGCCATTGGGACGCTGGACTAATCAGTCCAGTCAGGCCCATTTGGCAAGAGCCAACAGGAACCCGCCGATCACTGCCGTTCCGAGCAGGACCTGGATTGCGAGCGCATTGAGCCTCGCCTCGATCCAAACTATAAGATTGCGCATGTCTTCGTGAGTCGCCATGGGAGAGAACTCGTCCTGCAGGGCGTCCACGACTTCGTCTGCATCCGCTACCCCGAAGTGCTTCCGGAAGACCTTATGCAGGCGCAACCGGTCAATCAGTCGAGGGCGGGAAGGGAAACCCATTTCCATGACGATGTCTCCTGACGCGATGTTGCGAGAACTCTGTCGCGTGGGATCGACAACGTACAGGACGAACGCAGGGGTGCGCTAACGAGAACAGGCGCCTATCTCCCCTTGACCTATCTCCCTTTGAATTGCGGCGTCCGCTTCTCCATGAAGGCCTTCGGCCCTTCGATCGCGTCCTCGCTGCCGAAGGCTCGCGTCCCGAGCACCGACTCCAGGCTCCAGGCCTGCTCCCACGACATGCCCATTGCTCCACGAACCGCGATTTCCTTGGCCGTTCGCACGGCGAGCGGACCGTTGGCGCAGATCAGATCTGCGATCGCATGGGTCGTCGGCATCAGATCTTCCATCGGCACCACGCGATTGATCAGGCAGCAGTGCAAGGCCTCCTGCGCGCTAAGCCGGCGTCCGGTGAGCAGCATTTCCATCGCCCAGGCCCATGGAATCTGGCGCGGCAGACGAATGTGTGCGCCCTGATCAGGAACAAGGCCCCAGCGCACTTCCTGCAGTCCGAACTCGGCATGTTCGGCGGCGACGCGGATGTCGGTTCCGAGCAGGTACTCCAGCCCGCCGGCCAGGCAATAGCCGTTGACCGCCGCCAGCACCGGCTTGTGGACCTCGTGCAGCATCCGAGTTTCGCGCACTTTGAGCGGCTCATCGCGCGCGCCGGCGGCCTTGGCGGGAATCGTCGATCCGAGGTCTGCGCCGGCGGAAAATGCGCGCTCGCCTGCGCCGGTGATGATCGCTACCCAGATATCGGGATCGTTGTTGAAATCCGCGATCGCCTTGTGCAGCAGCCTGCCCAGCTCCATCGACATCGCATTCATCCGCTCGGGGCGATTGAACGTGATGACGCAGCGCCGGTTGGCAGGGTCTTTCTCGTAGATAATTGGAAGATCGGACATGGCCATCTCCTCTGTGTAGACAGTGCTCCGTTGACAGGTTCTAGCGACCTTTGAACTGAGGCGTTCGCTTCTCCATGAAAGCCTTCGGACCTTCGATCGCGTCCTCGCTGCCGAAGGCTCGCGTGCCCAGCAACGACTCCAGGCTCCAGGCCTGTTCCCAGGACAGACCCATTGAGCCTCGGATGACGATCTCCTTCGCCGTTCTCACGGCGAGTGGGCCGTTGGCGCAGATCAGGTCGGCAATGGCGTGGGTCGTGGGCATGAGGTCTTCGAGGGCAACAACGCGATTGATGAGACCGCAATGCAGGGCTTCTTGCGCGCTCAGCCGACGCCCGGTCAGGAGGATCTCCATCGCCCAGGCCCAGGGAATCTGGCGAGGCAGGCGGATGTGCGCTCCGGCGTCGGGGACGATGCCCCAGCGCACTTCCTGGAGACCAAACTCGGCGTGCTCGGCAGCGACGCGGATGTCGGTGCCAAGCATGTACTCGAGTCCGCCGGCGATGCAGTAACCGTTGACCGCCGACAGCACTGGCTTGAACACACGGTGAAGGTTGCGAGTCTCGTTGACCTTGAGCGGCTCGTTGCGAGCTCCTTCGGCCTTGGCCGGAATCGTGCTGGCGAGGTCAGCGCCGGCACAGAATGCGCGTTCTCCGGCGCCGGTGATGATCGCGACCCAGAGATCGGGGTCGTTGTTAAAGTCCTCGGTCGCGTCCCGCAAGAGGGACAGGAGCTCAAGCGACATCGCGTTCATCCGCTCGGGGCGGTTGAAGGTAATGACACAGCGCCGGTTGGCAGGGTCTTTCTCGTAGATCAGTGGCAAATCGGACATCAGCAGTCTCCTTGACTCCAATCGGAGCGTATCGGGCTATCGGCCCTTGAACTGCGGTGTCCGCTTTTCCATGAAGGCTTTGGGCCCTTCAATCGCGTCCTCGCTGCCGAAGGCTCTTGTGCCAAGCACCGACTCCAAGCTCCAGGCCTGCTCCCAGGACAAGCCCATCGCGCCTCGCACTGCGATTTCCTTTGCGGTGCGCACGGCGAGCGGGCCGTTGCGACAGATCAGGTCGGCGATGCCGTTGGTGGTCTCCATCAGCTGATCGGCGGGAACCACACGGTTGATCAGTCCACAATGCAACGCTTCCTGCGCCGATAACCTGCGTCCGGTGAGCAGGATTTCCATGGCCCAGGCCCAGGGAATCTGTCGCGGCAACCGGATATGCGAGCCACCGACCGGGACGATGCCCCAGCGCACCTCTTGTAGGCCAAACTCGGCGTGCTCGGCAGCGACGCGGATGTCGGTGCCGAGCATGAACTCAAGCCCGCCTGCGATGCAATAGCCATTAACTGCGGCGAGCACCGGCTTGAACACGTTATGCAGGCTGCGAGTCTCACTGACCTTGAGCGGCTCGTCACGGGTCGCCCTGGTCGCGTTGGGAATGGTGCTGGAGAGGTCGGCGCCGGCGCAGAACGCGCGGTCGCCAGCGCCGGTCACGATCAGGACCCACAGATCGGGATCATTGTTGAACTCTTCGATTGCCTCCCGCATCAACACCTGAAGGTCGGGGCTCATGGCATTCATGCGCTCGGGACGGTTGAAGGTCATCAGCGCCCGTCGATTGGCGGGATCTGGCTCAAAGAGAAGGGGCGGTTCAGACATTGCGAGACTCCACTCAGCGGTGTTCCGTGGTCTAGTGAGAAGATACGGGCAAACATGATGGCGCGGCCCATGACGCGATCCAATCGGCGCGTTCAAGGCTGACGCTGCGAAGGTCGGACGTGATGGGTGGCGACATGCGACCGGTGTTCTCGATTCTGGCATTCATCCTGCTGGGCATGTTGGTATCCGCATGCAGTCGGCCCGACGAAGTTCCCGCGCCCGAGCCTCAAGCCGGCGCCGCTCAGTCGACGGTGGCGCAGGTCCAAGCCGAGACGGAGCAGCCTGCACAGATACAGGCTTCGGACGACGGCGAACAGGCAGTCGCTGAGGACTCCGTCACTCAGACTCAGGGCGAAGAAATCAGCCAAGATTCTGCCGCCGAACAACAGGCGGTCGAGCCGGACCGACCAATTGAAATCCCCTTAGACCCCGATGCAGTGGACCTCTCCCAGTTGATCTTCTGGGGGCCGCTGGACGGCTTCTTTGGCCGCTATCTGCCTATCCCCAGCGCGGGACAGACGCTGCTCGATCGACTGCTCGCTTCTGATTCAGCGGCGATCGACAAGTATGTGATCGACCTGGCCGCATTTCCCAATCCCTATTGGGAGCAGGTGTTGGAATATCTCAACCGTCGCTACGGCGAGGAGTACCGGACCATCTACGAGTATCCGCAGATCTTCGAGTTTGATCCGGAGGACACAGCCACACCGGCGTATCTCCGCTTCAAGCAGGCACTATTCGGGAGCCAGTTCGAAGACATGGCGGAGATGATGAATCCCGACGCGGACATCGTCATTGACGCGAGAGAAATCATGTGGGGCGGCGTCCGCGTCGACGGCATTCCGCCACTCGAATTCCCCTCACAAATCTTCCCCGAGGAAGCGGCTGACTGGATCAACGACAGCGATGTAGTGGTCGGAATCGAGCTCGACGGCGACGCACGCGCCTATCCAATCCGGATCATCGCCTGGCATGAGATGGTCAACGACACGATCGGCGGCATCCCCGTGTCGCTGGCCTACTGCACGCTATGCGGGTCGGCGATCCTGTTCGACGGCCGAGTGGGACCGGAGGTCTATCGCTTCGGCACGAGCGGACTGCTCTACCGCTCGAACAAGTTGATGTACGACCGCAACACGCGAACCCTCTGGAACCAGTTCAGTGGCAAACCTGCCTGGGGACCTCTCGTCGGCCAGGACATTCGGCTCAAAGTACTCCCCGTCGTGGTCACCACCTGGGGCGATTGGCACGCGCGCCACCCCGATACGACGGTGTTGAGCATCGAGACCGGCTTCGCTCGCAACTACGGCGCCGGCGTCGCCTACAACGAATACTTCAACAGCCCCAACACCTGGTTCAATGTCCCAGTCCAGGACGATCGGCTGGCAGCAAAAGACGACGTCTATGTGGTCCGCATAGGCGAATCATTGACCGCCTACCCGGTTGCGCTGCTGGCCCAGCGCGTGTTGATACAAGACGAGGTTGGTGGGCTGGGAGTAGTCGTGGTTGCAACTGCCGATGGCGAGGGTGGCCGTTCGTATGAATCGGGCGATGTGAGCTTCATTACGGCCGACCCAGCGTCAGGCACGCTCACCGACTCCGATGGCGGCGTCTGGACCATCCGTGAGGACAGCCTGCAAGGTCCAGACGGAGCGACGCTGCCGCGCGTCGGCGGGCACAACGCATACTGGTTCGCGATCACCAATCAAACCGACAACGGCCAACTCTGGGAAGGCTGAGGAGCTGGATCGGCAGCGTCCCTTGCTGGTTCGCTATGTTTCCGTGAGACAGCGAGGAGGCGACGATGTCGACCTGGACAGAGTTATCAGTTGCTCTGAGCGAGCGGGTGGAATTCGCCTCGCGCGAATGGTGTGCAGAAGCGGATCGCTACCTGCAGGCTCAGGCTGCCAGGCACGCGGAGGCCCTGGATGGCGTCGAGCTTTCGCTGACCGAACGCTGGCAGAACGCGCCGCCGCACCTCGGTTGGCGCGACAACGTCGCCGGTTTCTCCATCAAGATCGCCGACGGCAAGATCGAAGTCGGCGTTGGGCCGGCAGCCGAGGCCGACACCGAGATCGATGGCGATTACAACGCCATCCTGCCGATCGCCTGGACCATCTACGGCGGCGACACCAAGATTCAGGCGCGGGCACAGCGTGAGTACGGCCACCTGGCTCGCGACAAGTCAGTCCGGATGACGGGCGCGATGCCGTCGCATCACGGACTGATGCCGATTCTCGGCGGGCTGCACGATCACATGGCGCGCCGGACGATCAACAATCCCGATATCGAGCATCGGATCGAGCACTACGGCCTGCGCTCCAACATCGATGAACTCGCCGATCAGGGCTGCACCATCCTCGAGGGCGCATTCACCGACGCCATGGCGGACGAGCTGCGGGCCGAAACCGATCGCAACCATGACGCACAGCCACCGGACCGGCACAAATCGGCGCTACTGCTCGAGCGCGGCCGCCTCTGGGAAGAGGCTGCTGTTCACCTCTGGGTGCTGACGCTGGCCGATCACATGCTGGGGCGCGGCAACATCCTCGGCATCTCCGAGACCATCCGCAAGGGTCCTGGTTTGGACACGCATCCCGGGCTGCACACCGATTACGACGCCTGGCGCGTCGAGGAACCGTTCCCGGAAGTGGCGCTGGAATGCACGGCGGTCTGGGCGATTGACGACTTCGACGAAGCCGCAGGCCCCACCGTGTTCCTGCCCGGTAGCTGGAAAGAGCGCCGCTCCGTCCCGCCAGGCACGACTCGCGAGAACTGCATCCTGCTGGAGATGCCGAAGGGCTCCATTGCGTTCTGGCACGGCGCGAGCTGGCACGGCTCCCAGAGGCGCACCGCGCCGGGCTATCGACACTCGCTACACAAAAGCTATCTGCGCTATTACATGCGCCCAATCGAGCGCTTCGACAACAGCGATTCCGCAATCGTGGACCGCAATCCACCCGTGTTCAGCGCCCTCTGCGGTCTCGACGACCTGTTCGGCAAGAGCGAGGAGACGACCGGCGCCGACCTGGAGCGATACGTCTACGCGGCGAAGAACAAGTACGGCAGCTCATCTCCGATCGGCTAACGAACTCCCATCGCAAAGCCAGTCAGTTACCACTGCCGCCGGTCGATGATGTCGTGTCGGCAGTTGTTGCGGAAGATGATGGTGTCACGGTCTCGTGGAATGTGATTCGGGCTGCGTCATTCACGTAGACGTCCCAGATTCGCTCTGCTCGGTCCAAGAGGTGTTGGTTGAGGCCACGGTTCTCTGGATCGTTCAACACTCTCCGCATCGCTTCCAACACGGCAGCCGCTGCTCGAGGATCACGCCGCTGCTTTCGCTTCAGCGCGCGATCAAACCGCCGCTGAGTGTCGAAATCCATCCTTACTCCTCGGCCTCTTCCAGCGACTCCAGGTAGTCGTCCAAACTGGTGAAACTGAGCGTGCGTCCAGCGTCGATTTCCGCTTGGGCTGCGTGCTCGCCCTCCTGCCACGCTTCCGTCCAGTAGTAACTGGAGTAGGGCACAAACGTGCCTGATATATCAAGAATTTCGACCTTCACTGCGGTCGCCGACGTCGATGGGCGCAGCCTGCCCCAGTAGCCGTGCCGAAAGCCTTCATCTTCGATCTGCTCACCGGACGTCTCGGCCGGCGCTGGTTCCGTGACCATTTGGCTACACCTCCGATTCGGACCCGTCCCGGGTGACGCTCAACGGAATCGTTGCCTGTGCGTCCTCCACGAAGATACGGAACTCATACTCACCGGGCTCCGGGATAGCGGCGTTGGCGAGTTCGAGGATTGTGTGGAAGCGCACATTGGAGCAGGAGTTCGGCGACCCGGGCACGACGGCTTGCACAATCATCTGGCCGATGTCTTTGTCTTGCTGGTTGTAGAAACGGACGACGATCTTACGCGACTCGCCAATCTCGGCGGCGTCGGCGCGTAAGCCGATCGCAAGGTGCATCATCGGCATCTCGATCGGAAATTCCAACGCGGTCAGACGATCGAACGCCCCCAGCACATTGAGCTTGCCATCGGCGCCGATGTCCTCCCGGTCGCAGAGGAGGGCGAAGGCGACTTCCATTTCGCGCTCCTCAGCACTGGCCGATGCCTTCAGTTACGAGCGCGGCAACCCCAGACCACGAGTCGCGATGATGTTTCGCTGGATCTCGTTGGTGCCGGAGTAGATTGTGCTTGGCACGGAGAGCAGGTACTGCTCGGGCATGTCGCCGCCCCAGGGTGCGGTCGGCTCCTCGGGAATCAGCTGGCCGCTGAGGCCGAACATCTTGATCCCGTAGTTGTAGATCTTCTGGCCCAGCTCGGATTGGAAGATCTTGACCACCGAGGCTTCGTAGTTGGGCACGTTGCCGGTGGCCTGGATGTGACCGATTCGGTAGCCGAGGTACTTAGCGACGTTGTTGGAGACGACCAGGTCGGCGAGACCGAGTCGGTAGCGATCGCGCTTGTCGGTTGCGCCATTCTGCAGCTCTTCGGTCAGGCCCTCGAGCGTACGGCGCTGACCGGCGGTCGTGCCGATGCCCGAGCGCTCGAAGTCGAGCAGTGTCATCCCGACGTACCAGCCGCGATTCTCTTCACCGATGCGGTTCTTGGCCGGGACGCGAACATCTTCGAAAAAGACCTCGTTGAAGTGGTGTCGGCCGGCCATGTTGATCAGCGGTCGGACCGAGAGGCCCGGGGTGTTCTTGATGTCGTCGATCAGCAGGAAGGAGATGCCGCGGTGCTTGGGCGCGTCGGGGTCGGTGCGCACGAGGCAGAACATCTGGTTGGCGCGGTGACCGCCCGAGGTCCAGATCTTCTGACCGTTGATGATGTAGTCGTCACCATCGCGGACGGCGCGCGTCTGCAGCGAGGCAAGGTCGGATCCGGAGCCGGGCTCGGAGTAGCCCTGGCACCAGATGTGCTCGCCCGAGGTGATCTTGGGCAGGTACTCGGCCTTCTGCTCGTCGGAACCATGGATGATCATGGTCGGGCCGATCATGCCGACGCCGAAGCCGCGCGTCCCGGTGTCGGGAGCGCCGTGGTAGCCGAACTCCTCGTTGAAGACGATCTGTTCGTAGATCGATGCGCCCAGGCCGCCGTATTGCTTCGGCCAGGCCGGAGCGATCCAGCCGCGATTGGCAAGCTTGCGGTTGAAATCGAGGGCGTTGTCGAAGTCCTCGTCGTTCTCGCGGGCGCCACCGGGACCTTCGGTGGAGGCGGACTCGGGAATGTTGTCGAGGAGGAAATTGCGAACCTCGCCGCGCAGCGTCTCTTCAGCTTCAGAGAATCGGAGTTCCATCGGATCAACCTTGCTACTTGGGGCTGGTGGATGTGTGGAGAATTGTGGAGCGGGAGACGGGATTCGAACCCGCGACCATCTGCTTGGGAAGCAGATGCTCTACCACTGAGCTACTCCCGCAATCACTCCCGATGCGCCAACGTTCCGACGCGACAGGTGGTGCGAATCAGTCCTCTGCATCGTACACGTCGTGGGGACTGCGATGGAATGAACAAGATTACCTCAGAAACCGCCGCGAACGCCGGAATTCCCCCGTTGGTCCACCAGGCGGATCAATCCGCCTCCGATCACGGCTGTAGAGACCACAATGCCGGCCGCCAAGGCGGCGATGGCCGCGTTACGAATGCCCAATGAAGAGGCGTCGGCGACCAGCAACAACAGGTCGGCCTCGAAAGGATCGATTTCCGACGCAGCCTGACCATATAACGCCGACTGCACGAGCGTTGCGGCCAACCAGACGACCGCCGCGCCGACTCCGATGGCCAGCGCCGGAAGGCCAATCCGGGACAAGCCCCGAGCCTGCGCTGCCGTTGCCATCGCTAACAGAAGCGCGAACGTTCCACTGACGATCAACCCAACGGTCGCCACGGCGTGTCCACCGCTTGTCAGCTTGCCGATCGTGCTGTCGAACGCCGCGCCGCGAGACACAAACCGGAAAGCCTGCGGGGAATCGGCCAAGACATCGAATCCCTCGTCGTAGACGAGCGAGGCTGTAGCGGCAGCAACGGCGTCGGAGACTACCTCAGGTCCATCGGCGAGACCGGCCGGATCGAGCTGTAGCGCGATTGGGAAGTTGGTCAGGGGAATCGGATCACCCTGGGCTCCTGCTGCTTCCAACACAGGCCAGGCATTGACGACAAACTGATCAATCTCTAGCAGCGAGCTCACCGCTCGAGCGAGATAATGCTGGGCCGTCGCGCGTTCCGTGAGCTGAGTAACCGAGAGCGACATCACAGCGACTGCCGCGGTAATCGACGCGAGCAAGACAGTGATCAGCAATGCGGAACGGCGCCAGCCGGATTCTGTCGCCACCTGCGGTCGGTACAGGACGCTGCGGTTGCTCACGTGACGGATGTCTCGATCAGCAACGAGCCTGACAGCATGTCCGGCAGGCTGCGTCCCAGGGGGTCAACCCACGGCCACCACAATCCGATTCCGAGCAACAGCAACGACGGCCACCACATCAATCCTCTGACAACGAACGTGCGCTTGCCGCCTCGTAGTTCCCGGAATCGGAGCGCACGAGCGCCAACGGTGCGTGCGCCCAGTCCCGCGTACAACGACGACAGCAGAAACCAGAGCAGCGCAATGGCATAGCCCACGCCCCATTCACCAGCAGTTGGATCCCGCTCGAGCGGGTCGACCTGAATCAGCATGGCGAGGATGGCGATCGCGCCGCAGACAGCGCTGAACAGGCCGATGACCAGGAAATCGATCGCCGCGGCGACCGCACGAGCTTCTCGGCGGACGATAGGAATATGCAGGGGTTCAGGCGCTGGGAGGGACATCAACTGGATTGAGCGTAGCATCGAATCCATGGGCAACCGGCGTGTATTCCTTGCGTTGGCGTTTGCGGCCTTCGCCATCGCAATGACAGTCATTGTCGCTCTGTTTGCCGCGTCAACGCTGAGGGCGCAGTCCAGTTCGGGACTTGACGACCTGCTAGGTGATGCAACCGAAACGCACCGTTTCTCATTGCTCAAATACGAACTGACCCATCTTCCGAACCGATGGTTGACGAATGTCGCTGGATGGGTCGATGAACCGGAGTTCGATGAGGACGCGATCCTGGAGCGATGGTTCGAGCGCTGGGATGAGCGCGACCGAAAGGCGGCGGAGCTACTGCTGGAACGCCGGCTGAGTCGGGCCGTCTCTAAACTGGAGCTGGACTCTCCACTGCCGCTCTTTGGCCGCGTCCGGGTCGTGTGGCCGCCGATCGACGTGGATCTGAGCGAACGGCTTCATGTGCTCGCGGTCTCACCTCGTGACGAAGTGCGGATGGTCCGTTCGGTGTTGTTGACGTCCGACGTACAGCGGGAAGACTACAAGCGGATCGAATCAGTGGTCGAAGCGGACCAACGCTGGTCGGCCTGGGTCGGCCGCGTGGGCGGTGTCGCCTTGTATCCCGCCTCTGTGGTGTCGTCGCGCGACTATCTCAGCACGCTGCAAATCATGGCGCATGAATGGACACACCACCATCTGGGCTTCTATCCGCTGGGGTTGGCTTACGGACGCGGGTCGGACATGCGGACGATCAACGAAACCGTGGCCGACATCGTCGGCGATCAGCTCGGCGGGTTTGCTGCGGAACTTCCTGGTTACGACGTTGCATCTGAGGCGGAACGTGATCCGGAACCAGATGCGATTCGCGCCGAGACTGATCCCATCCTGAGGCAGCTTCGCCTGGACGTGGATGCGCTGCTTGCCGAGGGACAGATTGGCGACGCGGAACGTCGAATGGAGGAAGTTCGCCTGGAATTGATTGACCTCGGCCGGCCATTCAGACGAATCAACCAGGCCTTCCTCGCCTTCCGCGGCGGTTACGGAGCGAGTCCTTCGTCCGCCAGCCAGTGGGGCGATCGACTGATCGAGTTCCGCTCAAGTACGGATTCCTTGGACCAATTCCTCGAAGCGGTGCGAGAGATCGGCTCGTCGGAGGAGGCCGACGCCCTGCTGCCTCGCTGAACGCCAGAACGACGTGCCAAAGGCTGCTCGAAAACGAGAGCAGCGTCACTCGGCCTCTTCGGCCTCCGACTCGGTTTCGGCGACGCTGGCGTCTTCCGGCACTGCGATAACGATCTGATGCGAGATCGAGCCCAGGTAGCCATCGACCACCTCCAGACGCAGGTGATAGACGCCTCCCGAGATCTCGCTGCTGTCCCATCTCGCTAGCACGCCGCCGTCGACCCCTCGGCCTCCCTCTGCGACGATGATGACTTCTTCGCCGCCCAGGCGGCGCGCGCTCAATGTCCAACCGACCAGGTCTCTGCTTTGCGCGCGTCCGGTCACGAGCAGATTGCCTCGTTCGATGATCGCCCCCGCAACGGGCGAATCGATTCGCACTGGCGCGTTGGCCTCATCGACCGTGCCCGGCTGCAGGTAGGCGACACGATTTCGCCGTAGCCAATCGACGACGATGGGATCATGCGCCGTCGCTCCGCGCCTGGCGATCGTCGGCGGTTCGAGCCACACACCCTGTTCAAGGAACTCTTCCGGCGTGGCGACCGTCGCGCGCTGTAGCGTTCGTCGGTCGACTTCGACCTCGAAACAGATGTAGTTATCGATGGGCGGTGCGACCCGGATCGATACGAACAGCTCCTGTCGCGGCGTGGTGCAGGGGTTCTGGAGTTCTGCGCTCGGTTGTCCGCCGACGGCAAGCGGCGACACAGCGGGCGCGTAGACGTTGGATCCGTGTAAGCCGTCCGGCACTGCAAATGTTTCCACTTCGACATCCTGGTGAGCAGCGACCATGAATCGATTCCAGATCTGTCCGGCCGTCTGCACCGACGAGCCGCCGGTCATTGGCGATTCGTCCGCATTGCCGACCCACACGCCGACAACCAGCTGGGGCGTGTAGCCCATCGTCCAATAGTCCCGTCGAATGTCGTCTATGCCGGGATCGCCGGCAGTGCCGGTCTTCGCGGCGGCCGGCCGATCGAGGACCAATGGGCTGTTCGTCCCATAGAGCAACGCGCGAGAGGCGTGATCGGAGAGGATGTTGGTGATCTGGTAGACCTGTCCCGGTCGCGCGACGGCCCGGACCTCCGGCTCGCCAGTGGGCGACCATTCGTACAGCAGGCGACCTTCGGCGTCGCGAATCTCCAGGATTGCAACGGGATCCAGTTCTCTGAAGCCGTCCGGCAGTGCCAGGACCGTCGGGTGCCCCTTCATCTCACCGAGATTGGCCAGGGTCGAGTAGGCATACGTCATGTCGAGGAGCGACACTTCGCCGCCGCCCAGCGTGATCGAAGGGCCGTAGGCGCCGGGATCATGCATCGTGGTGATCCCGACCTGATGCATCGTGTCGAGCAGTGCGCCGCTGCCGAGCCGGTCGGCGACGATGAACGCAGGAACGTTCATCGAGTTGGCCAGCGCACTGCGAATCGTGACCGGACCACGGAAGACGCCGTCGAAGTTGACGGGGCGGAATTCGGTCCCATCCGCTTCGAGATAGGTCGTCGGGACGTCCCACAGCACCGTCGCCGGATGCCACATGCGTGGATCGATCTGGAACGCCGCGAGATAGGTCAACGGCTTCAACGCCGAGCCGGGCGAGTGCGTCGCCGTCGCGAGATTGACCTGCCCGTCGATCGCTTCGTCGAAAAAGTCTCGGCTGCCGACCATCGCCAGGATCTGTCCGGTCCTGGGATCGATGGCGACTAGCGCGCCGTTATGTGCGCCTGTAGATGCTTCGAATCCAGTGATTGCCGAACGCAGCTCGACTTCGGCTCGTTCCTGGAGGGCGAAGTCGAGCGACGTGCGAATCCTCAACCCACCGTCGTCCATCAGGTTCTCGCAGCCGCCGGAGCCCAAGGGCGGGACGAAGCGTTCAAGCTGGCAGAGCTTCTCAACCTGCCCTTCCACGTAGATCACGTAGTGAGGAGCGGAAATATCGAACTCTGCAGAGTCGAAGTCCAGCTGTTCCT
Source organism: Dehalococcoidia bacterium (assembly GCA_963666795.2). Lineage (GTDB taxonomy): Bacteria > Chloroflexota > Dehalococcoidia > Bin125 > Bin125 > Bin125. The sequence goes on from CAXXUV010000008.1 coordinate 125,571, forward strand.
TCCACGCCGCATCTGCCTCCACACCGCTGATGTAGCCGTGTCGCACCATCAGCTCGAGCACCTGGCGCTGTCGCCGCTTCGCCCCTTCGAAGTTTTCCAACGGGTTGTAGCGCGACGGCGCTTGAGGCAGTCCTGTTAACAGCGCCGACTCGGCCAGAGTCAACTCGGATGGCGATTTTCCGAAGTAGCGCTGGCTCGCTGCGCCGATCCCATAGGAGAAGTTTCCGTAGTAAATCGAGTTCAGATACCACTCGAGGATCTGCTCTTTGCTGTACTCGTCGGTCAGCTCGACGGCGAGAATCGTCTCCTTAAGTTTGCCCCGCACCCGGTCCAGCGTGCGGCCGCTGCGCTCATCGGGCGGAATCAGCACGTTCTTGACGAGCTGCTGGGTGATCGACGACCCACCGGAGCCGCCGAAGAAGTCGGAACTGCCGACGCCGAAGTTCTCCCACGCGGCTCGCATCAGGCCGCGCAGGTTGATGCCCTGGTTGTTCCAGAACGAGGCGTCCTCGGTCGCGACCGTGGCGTTGACGATGTGTTCCGAGACCCTGTGCAGACGCACCGGCGCTCGCAGACCGTCGTGTGCACGCGCGTACTCGAACAGCAACACGCCGTCCTCGCCGTTGCGATCGAAGATGCGGCTGCTACCGAGCAATCGCTGGGTCTCTTCGATCTCGTCAGGCGGCGCGAGGTCGGCAGCGAAGTCGGAGTAGATCAGGTAGGCCGCGCCGGCCGCCGCGCCGAGCATGACCATCGGCACGCCGAGCAGAATGACCAGGGCCACCATCCAGCCACTCATCCGGACCGGCTCGACGCGCTCTCCACGCTTGCGTCGGCGCGAGCGAATCGCGAGGCGCGTGGCCAGGCTCAGCCGGCGATTGCGTCCCGCGTTACGTTCAGCAGGCAAAGCGCTGTCTCCTCCTCTGACTCCACATTACGTCTCGTGCTGCATAACACGACCACAATGCCGCAGGGCGATAGGCTGCGTTTCACGCAGCGATAACGAACAATCCGCGGCAATCTAACCAACATGTCAGAACCAGACACCATCCAGTTTTCCAGTGAACAGGTCCGTCATCTCGCATCACTGGTGCGTATTGAATTGACGGAATCCGAGGTCGAAGAGTTCCGCAGCGAACTTGCGACCATCCTCTCGCACATCGATGCGCTGTCCGAAATCGACACCACCGGCGTGCCGCCGACCAACAACGGCGCCGACCTGCTCAACGTCAAGGATGACGACGCCTCGCGACCCTCATTGCCACGCGAGCAGATTATGGCCAACGCTCCTCAGCGCGAGGACGACTACTTCCGCGTCCATGCGGTGCTCGACCAGTCATGACGACATCCACCGACCAAGAGCTGTTGTCAATCACGCTGGCCGACGGCGCGCGGCGTCTGCACGATGGTGAGATCACGTCGCAGCAGCTCACACAGGCCTTCCTCGACCGAATCGACGCGACCGACGAGGACGTTCACTCCTTCGTCACGCTGACGGGAGCGTCGGCGCTGGCTGAAGCTGAAGCAGCGGACGATTTGCTGTCACGTGGCGACGCGACTGCGCCGCTCACCGGTCTACCGATCGCGCTCAAAGACGTGCTGATGACCAAGGGCGTCCGAACCACCGCGGGTTCGCGGATGCTGGACAGCCTCGTCCCGCCTTATGACGCGACGGTGGTCTCACGGTTGCGTGACGCCGGGGCCATCTCGCTGGGCAAGACGAACATGGACGAGTTCGCCATGGGCTCGTCGACCGAGCACTCAGCCTGGTTCCCGACGGCGAATCCGTGGGACCTGGAGCGCGTACCGGGCGGCTCATCGGGCGGCTCGGCGGCAGCGGTCGCTGCCCAGCAATGCATCGCGACGCTCGGCTCCGATACCGGTGGTTCGATTCGACAGCCGGCCTCGTTCTGCGGCGTCGTCGGGCTGAAGCCGACGTACGGTCGGGTGTCGCGCTATGGCCTGATCGCCTTCGCCAGTTCACTTGACCAAATCGGACCCTTCACGCGAACCGTCGAAGATGCAGCGCTGCTGCTGCAGGCCATCGCCGGACCCGACCCGCTCGATTCCACTTGCTACGACGATCCCGTTCCCGACTTCTCGGAACAACTCGACCGAGGGCTCGATGGTCTGCGAGTCGCTGCGCCTCAAGAATTCTTCGGCGACGGTATGGACGACGATGTCGCCGCGACCGTTGAAGCGTCACTGGATCTGTTGGCGGCCAACGGCGCAGTGATTGACCGAACCCCCACGATGCCCACCGTCCCGATGGCATTGCCGGTGTACTACATCCTTGCGCCGTCGGAGTGCTCAGCAAACTTAGCTCGATTCGATGGCGTCAAATATGGCTACGGCGCACGCGGCGGCCAGTCGATGTGGTCCGACATGGAGGCGACCCGGCAGCACGGATTCGGTCGTGAAGTCAAGCGCCGCATCCTGCTCGGCGCATACGCGCTGTCGGCCGGCTACTACGACGCCTACTACCTGCAGGCGCAGAAGGTCCGCACGCTGATTCGGCGCGAGTTCGACCGCGTCTTCGCCGAGCACGACGTGATCGTCGCGCCGACGGCGCCCACCGTCGCCTTCAAGCAGGGCGAGATCACCGACCCGTATCAGATGTACCTCAACGATACCTACACGATTCCCGCCAACATCGCCGGCCTGCCCGCCATCTCGGTTCCCGGCGGATTCGGCCAGGATGGGATGCCGGTCGGACTGCAGTTCGTCGGCCCACGACTCGACGAGTCCACGTTGCTGGGCGTCGCCAACGCATACGAGCAAGTCGCGGGTTGGAACACGATTCCGCCGACGGAGCTGGGCAAGTAGGTCCGGCAGGCACTATTGACTCAACGTAACTAGAGTTGGATCGAGCGGTGATCGCTCACTGACTGAACCTGGTGACTGGCGTACAGTGCAATCCTGATGGACTCAATTCTCGAACCCGTCCTCCGCGAGCTTGAACGTGACGCCCGCCTGACGACGGCCCAGATCGCAGCGACCGTCGGCGCAGAGGAATCCGATGTCGTTGAGGCGATCAAGGACGCCCAGGACCGCGGCATCATCCTCGGACACGGCGCGAAAATCAACTGGGAGACCCTCGGCCTCTCGACCGTCTACGCCGTCGTCGAAGTGACCGTCGAGCCGCAGGAAAACGTCGGCTACAACGCTGTCGCCCGCCGCATCGCCCGATTCGACGAGGTCAGGACCGTCTATTTCGTCTCCGGCGCATACGACCTGCTGGTCATGGTGTCGGCCGACAACATGCGCGGAATCTCCGACTTCGTCAGCGACCGCCTGGCCACGATGCCGGGCATCAAGGGCACAACGACGCGCGTGCTGATGCGCCGCTACAAGGAAGACGGCGTCTTCCTCGAAATCGATCTCCAGAACGACCGTCAACAGGTCGTCTTCTAAGCGCCCGAACAGCGGAGCAACAGCGAGTTCAGAGCGAGAGACCCATGCCGATAGCGTCCAACGACCGTGCATTCGCCAGCGACGACCAACCCAGGCGTACTCGCGCCGCGGGTGCTGGATCGGCGGCGGCTGCAGCGGGAACGGACGCGACTGACCGGCAGAGCAGAGTCGCCGAGCGAGTGCAGGCGGTGCCGGGCTCGGGCATCCGGCGCTTCTTCGACATCATTGCCTCGATGGACCATGTGATTTCTCTGGGCGTCGGCGAACCTGATTTCGTCACACCCTGGCCAATCTCCGAAGCCGGCATTCGCGCCATCGAACAAGGCCACACGCACTACACGTCAAACCTGGGACTGCTGGAGCTGCGCGAAGCGATCGCCGCCGACCTCGAACGGCGCTACGGCGTCGAGTGGGATCCACGCGAGGAAATGTTAATCACGACCGGCGTCTCGGAGGGGCTGGACCTCGCTGCGCGCGCGATCATCAATCCGGGCGATGAAGTGATCGTCGCCGACCCGTCATACGCGGCGCACGCGCCGGCGGTCCTCCTGGCCGGTGGCACGCCTGTACCGGTGACCACCCACGCCGCGCAGGGCTTCGCGCTCGACCCGAAGGCGGTCGAAGCGGCGATCACCCCCAAAACCAAGGCACTGCTGATCGCCTCTCCGTCCAATCCAACCGGCGCAGTACTCGACCGACCAAACCTGGAAGCCATTGCGGACGTCGTCCGGCGGCACGACCTGCTCGTGATCTCAGACGAAATCTACGACCGCCTGGTCTACGGCGGCGCCGAGCACACGCCGATCGCCGCCCTCCTGGGCATGCAGGAACGCACGATCACGCTGGGTGGTTTCTCGAAGTCCCACGCGATGACCGGGTGGCGAGTCGCCTGGGCAGTGGCTCCGGCTGACCTGATGGGCGGGATGCTGAAGATTCACCAGTACTCCATGATGTCTGCTCCGACCGTGGCGCAGTACGCGGCCCTTGAGGCCATCCGCGCCGGCGAGGAATATGTGATCTCGATGCGCGAGGAATACGACCGTCGGCGTCAGCTGATGTGGCGTGGTTTCAACGAGCTCGGTCTCTCCTGCGCCGAGCCACGCGGCGCGTTCTACGCTTTCCCGTCGGTCGCGCAGACCGGCTACGACGACGAAACCTTCGCCGAACAACTGCTCATACGCGAGCAGGTAGCAGTGGTGCCCGGCTCAGCCTTTGGCGCAGCCGGCGCAGGATATGTCCGAGCCTGCTACGCGACGAGCTACGGGGAGATCGAAGAGGCGCTGGTACGGATCAGGCGCTTCCTCTACCAAGCGCCACTGGCCAAGTAACCCTCTCACCAGCGCCGCCAGAACGGCATCGGGCAGGCGCTAGCCTGCGCTCATGACCTTCAAGCTGAACTCGCTGCCCGACGAGCCCGAGCCCGAAGATCTCACCTTGAGCATCACCGGCGTGCAGGCGCGACCGCGTCCTGTCGAAGTTGGCGAACCAGATCCGTCGCGGCTTGAGCTGGTGCTTGGCACGACTCGAGGAGACATCCGGGCCATGCTCGATGTCTGCGAAGGGCAGACCGGAGCGCTGATCACATGTTCAGGCGCGATGGGCGGCGAGCACGAAACGCGCGGTCCGGCCGACAGCGTCTATCGGCGTCTGGCCGAGCAGTTGCCCGGAGAAGGCATCTCAACCCTACGCATCCATTACCGGATCGCCGGAGAGTTCGAAGAGTGCGTCCTCGACTTGCTCGGCGCCTGTTCGTTCCTGTCCGGAGTCGGAGCCGAACGCATCGTCCTCGCCGGTCACTCATTCGGCGGCGCGGTGGTAATCAAAACGGCGCAGATCATGCCGCAGGTGAGTGGCGTGATCTCGCTCTCTCCCCAGCTCTTTGGCACCCGGCAGGTGGAAGAAATGGCAAAGCCGCTGCTGCTCATCCACGGCACCGCCGACGCCATCCTGGATCACAGGGCATCGGAAGACATCTACGAGCGGGCGCTCGAGCCAAAGAAACTGGTCCTGATCGAAAACGGCGGACATGGTCTGGCTGAGGATCCCGAGACCGTGATGTCAGAAATACACCAGTTCATACATGAGCACGCAGGTCCGCAATAGCTCTGGAGCTCTCAGCCCTTAGATCCGTCATACCCGCGCTCCGCCGCGGGTATCTCGCAGTGCTCGGCACAGCCGTCGCCAGCACACCGAGATTGCCGCGACGGAGCGCGGCAGGTCCCCGAAATCCTCTCTCCCACCCTTGCGGGGGGAGATGTGACGGAGTGACAGAGGGGGCTCCGGCGGCAGCTAGATATCCCTTGCGATCACGAGCCCCCCTTTGCCTACGGCATCTCCCCCGCAAGGAGGGAGAAGGGGAGTCCCTTAAAGGTCTCCACAAGGAAGAGCGAATGGCGATTAGCCGCCGTTGGCGCCCGAGTTGCTCGAACTGACCCCCAGTCGCTCGACGATCGCGCGAGCCGCATTGGTCAGTTCCATCGGCACGATCCACTTGGTGCTCTCGCTGGTGGCGAGTGTGCGCAGCGTTTCGAGGTATTGCAGACCCATCGTATTGCCGTGGGCGTCCTGGGCAACCTCGTTGATTGCCCCAAGTGCGCTGGCGTAACCCTCCGCGTCAAGCAGCTGTGCTTCCTTGCGACCAGAGGCGCGCAGAATCTGCGACTGCCGCTGACCCTCGGCTTCGAGGATGGCGGATTGCCGTGCGCCTTCGGCGACGTTGATCTGCGCATCTCGGGTACCTTCTGACTCCGTAATCTGCGCGCGGCGTGTCCGCTCTGCCGACATCTGACGGGTCATCGCCTCGGCGATGGCGGGCGGCGGCTCAATCTCGCGGATTTCCACCGCGGTCACCTTCACGCCCCAGCGCTTGGTCACCTGGTCGAGCTTGATCTGCATTTTATCATTGATTTCGTCGCGTCGGGACAGCACCTCATCCAGGTTCATCTCACCGACCACCGCGCGCAGCGTCGTCGTTGCCAGTTGGCGGGCCGCGCCGAGATAGTCGCGGACTTCGAGGACGGTGCGCTCCGGTTCCATGACGCGCAGGTAGACCACGAAGTCGACATCGACGCCGGCGTTGTCAAGGGTGATGTTTCGCTGCGGCGGTACATCGAAATACTGCTCGCGGGTGTCAACCTTGATTCCGGACTGGATAACCGGAATCAACCAGACGATTCCCGGCCCCTTCATTCCGACGAAACGTCCAAGCTGGAATTTGGCGACTCGTTCGTAGTCGCGGACCATATTCAGAATCGCCATTCGTGGCTCCTGTCGATTGTGGTCGTCTGATGCCCGATATTGGTTGCGAGTATATGTAGACGGCTTGCTTATGAAGGTACAGCCCTCGCGAAGGGCGGGGCGGCGCATAAGCTGACTCAGTGATTGAGCGCGACCCCGACCCGCAACTCGACTGGCGAATCAGGCTGGTCCGTAGCCGGGCCTACGCCTGGCTGGAGCTGTGCCGCCCGACGACGGGCAGCTGGATGCTGATCACATCAGCGTTGATGGTGCTGACCGCAGCCGAAGGTTCACTCTTCTGGGGACTACCGATCCAATACGGCGGCATGGTCGTCGCGTTTTCCTACGCAGCCGGATTGATCAACAACGCTCTCGACGCCAAGATCGACTCCACCAGCCGGCTGATGCGACCGATTCCGGCATCGAAGATGAGCCCAAAATCGGCACTGATCGCAGCAGTGATCCCAACGGCGCTGGGATGTGTCTGCGGTTTCCTGCTCGATTGGCGCGTCGGGGTGATCGGCCTGGCCATGCTCGCCGCCGCCTCGTTGTACAGCTTCGCCTGGCGCGGATCGCTGCTCGGATTCGCCGCATTCGCGTTGATCGGCATCCTCTTGCCGGTCGGTGCGATCCAGACGGTGGATGCCGGGTTCACCAGCGCGCATCTGCTCTGGGTGATTCCGGTCGGAGCTCTGACCGGCGCCGCTACGTTCATGCTCTACAAACTGCCCGACTTCGAGATCGACGATCTCGACGGCTCACGTTCCGTCCTGCACTGGCTGGGCATCGACACGGCGATCCCGATGTCGTGGGCGGTCCTGGCGGCGGGATTGGCAATTGCTGCGGCGTCGATCAATCTCTCCGGTGGCAACCTCGCCTGGATGCTGGCGCCACTGCTCTACATCATCATCGCCGGACTGTTCTGCATCTGGATGCTGATGCGCCGCATCTCCGAGATTAGGCTCCGCTTGCAACGCTTGCTGATCGTGCCGGCCTTGCCGTTCGTGCTGATCGGTTGGTTGGGCGCGGCTGCATCGGCCTGATCCCAGCCAATCCGCTAGGTTGATCGCGCAGACCCTCAGAGTCCCAGGAGCGCCCGATGCCTGAACCGACCGATTGGCAACCCGAAGTCGACGAACTCAATCTGCGTCGCCAGCTGGCCCAAAAGATGGGCGGCGAGGAGCGCGTCAACCGTCAGCACGAGCTGGGTAAACTCACGATTCGCGAGCGGATCGACGCGCTGGTCGATCCCGGCAGCTTCCACGAAATCGGTGGTCTCGCCGGCTACGGTACCTACGAAGACCGGCAGTTCCGGGACTTCAAGCCGCTGCCATACGTCGGCGGCATGGCCAAGATCGACGGGCGCAAGGTCGTGGTCGGCGGCGAAGACTTCACCGTCTCGGGCGGCGCGGCCGATATCAGCACGCAGGAACGATTCAAAAGCCTCTTCCTCGCCGACATGGCGCGCGAGTATCGCGTGCCGCTGTTCGTCTTCCACGAGGGCGCGGGCGCTAATGTCGCCGCCGAGGGCGACGGTCACGGTCATCTGCCCAGCAGCTTCGACGTCTTCGGCCCCGACATCCGCGCCGGACAGGAAGTGCCGCTAATCTTCGGTGTCGCGGGAGCCACCGCAGGCGGCGTCGCGGCGCGAGCGATGCTCGGGCACTTCACCGTGATGACTCCGCAGGGCGCCCTGTTTGCCGGCGGTCCGCCGCTCGTCAAGCGTGCGTTGGGACAGGAAATAACCAAGGAAGACCTGGGCGGACCCGACATCCACGTAGCGCAGTCGGGAGCAATCGACAATCGCGCCAAAGATGAACTCGACGCCGTTCAGCAGATGAAGGCGTTCCTCAGCTACATGCCGCAGAACGTCTATCAGCAGCCACCGTTCAAGGCGACGGACGATCCGCCCGACCGCGAAGAAGAGGAACTGCTGAGCATCGTCCCGCGCAAGCGGACTCGCCCCTACAACATGCTGCAGTTGCTGGAACTGCTGGTTGACGACGGCGAATACTTCGAAATAAAGCCGGAGTTCGGCGCAACGGTGCACACGGTCTTCGCGAGAGTGGGCGGGTATGTCGTGGGTATCCTCGCCAACAATCCCAAGATACTGGCCGGCGCGATGACTGCGGACTCGGCCGACAAGCAGGGACATTTCGTCGAACTCTGCGATCATTTCCACATCCCAATCGTGTTCCTCGCCGATGTCCCCGGCTTCATGCTCGGCCCGCGAGCCGAGGCGACCGGCACGCTGCGACACGGAATGCGCGCCTACTGGGCGACGTACCTCGCGACGGTCCCGGTCTTCACGGTGATCACGAGAAAGAACTACGGCATGGCCGGACAGGCGACGGCCAACGTCGGCACGATCAACTATCGCGTCGGCTGGCCCTCGGGCGACTGGGGCTCGATCCCAATCGAAGGCGGCGTCGCCGCGGCCTACCGACGCGAAATCGAGAGCGCGCCCGATCCCGACAAACGACGGCGAGAACTCGAAGAGCACCTGCTCCAGTTCCGCAATCCCTTCCGCACAGCCGAGGCGTTCGGGATCGAGGACATCATCGATCCGCGCCAGACGAGGTCGTACATCTACCGCTTCCTCGAGCACGCCTACGACACCATCTCGACGACGCTCGGCGTCAAGAGCAAAGCCGGAGTGCGGCCTTAGACTCATCGCAGACCACACAGACATTCACATTGGAGAGCGAACATGCCCGACATTTTCACCGTTGACCCGAACCTCCCCGACTGGATCCGCACGCACACCGAGCAGTACCTGAACTCGGGCGGCGAAGAGGGTCACATGTGGGACCGGCCCGACGGCTCCGGCCCGATTCCCTGCCTGCTGTTAGCGGCCCAGGGCCGGAAGTCAGGTGATTGGCGCACGTTGCCATTGATCTACGGCGAATCCGATGACGCCTACGTCATCGTCGCCAGCAAGGGCGGAGCGAGAAGTCACCCAGCCTGGTACCTCAACATCGACGCCAACCCCGACGTCCAACTGATGGTCGGCACCGAGCAGTTCGAAGCCACCGCCCGCACCGCCGATGGCGCAGAGCGAGACAAACTCTTCGCGCTGATGGCAAAGGATTTCGCGCCATACCTGGACTACGCGATTCGAGCCGGCGGCGCCGGTCGGCAGATTCCGATCGTGGTGATCGAGCGCAAGTAGCGTTCTTCCCCGCTTCACCCCTTGCGGGGACCTTTGAAAAACTCATGATTCCCCTCTCCCCCCCTTGCGGGGGGAGATGTCACGGAGTGACAGAGGGGGGGTCCGCCGCCAGCGACCAGATAGGCCTTGAGATAGGGAGCCCCCCCTCTGCCTTCGGCATCTCCCCCGCAAGGGGGGCGAAGGGGACTTATTCAAAGGTCTCCGCAAGGGGGGGGAGAAGGAAGCTAGGGTCGCACACTCACACCGGCGACCTCAGGCAACGATGCCGGCAGGCCGATCGACTCTTTCACCTCGGCCAGTACTTCGGCTGCGATCACTCGCGCTCGTCGCGCTCCGTCTATCAGGATCGCATCGACCGCGTCGGGGTCTGCGGCCAGCTCTTCGCGACGCGCTCTGATCGGCGCGAAGTAGTCGTTCACCGACTCGGAGAGCTGTTTCTTGCAGTCGACGCAGCCGATCTCGGCGCTGCGGCAGGCCGAAGCTATCTCGGGCTGCTTCTCCGGCCCGAAGAATCCGTGCAACGAGTACACGTTGCAGACTTCCGGGCGTCCTGGATCCGTGCGCCGGGCGCGCTGCGGATCAGTGATGGCAGTTCGAATCGCCTGGAACGTCTCCTCCGGCGTCGCGGCGATGTCGACGGCGTTCCCATACGACTTCGACATCTTGCGATTATCGAAACCCAAGACCATCGGCGCGCTGGTCAGTTCCGCCTCGGGCTCGGGGAAGGTGTCGCCGAAGATGTTGTTGAAGCGGCGCACGATCTCGCGTGCCAATTCCAGGTGCGGCAACTGGTCCTCACCGACCGGCACCTTGTTGGCGCGGTAGAGGACGATGTCGGCGGTCTGCAGTACCGGATAGCCGACGAGCCCATAGTTGACGTTTTCGGGCTGTGACTTGGCCTTCTCCTTGAATGTCGGCACGTTCATCAGGCGACCGATCGGGGTGACCATCGAGAGCAGCAGGTGCAGCTCCGAGATCTCCGGCACGTGGGACTGCGTGTAGAGGATCGTCTCTTCGGGTCTAATGCCTGATGCGAGCAGGTCGAGCGCCGTCTCGCGCACGTTGTTCCGCAGTTCGTGAGTGTCGGTCAGGGTCGTCAGCGAGTGCAGATCGACGATCGAGTAAATGCACTCATACCGCTCCTGCAACGCCACGAAATTCTGGATCGCGCCCAGATAGTTCCCAATGTGCTGCCGCCCGGTCGCGCGGATGCCCGCGAACACGCGATCATGCCCCTCCTGCATAGCTGTCTCCTGCTCTCGAAGTCTGTCCGACTGATGGTCTCTTCAGGATGCTTACATTTCGTCCGGCGCTTCGACGCCGATCATGCGCAGCGTTGCAGCCAACGCCGCTTGCGAGGCCTGCGTCAACGTGAGCCGCGCAGCCGACCGCTCCGGTTCGTCGGGCACGACGATTCGGTAATTGTCGTAGAACATGGTGAACGCCTGCGCCAGGCTCTGGGCGTAGTAGGTCAGATGGTGCGGTTCGCGGCGAACAGCCATGTCAGCGACCAGCTCCGGCAGACGAAGAATCTCGCCGATCAGCGCTGCCTCTTGCTCGGCGTCCAACAACTCCAGGTGGTCCGAAGAGGGGGCGATTCCGGCCTCGCCGGCCGTCCGCAGGACGCTGGCGCAACGCGCATGCGCATACTTAACATAGGTGACCGGATTCTGGCGTGGGTCGGCGGACGCAGCCGCCTCGAGGTCGAAGTCCATCTGGGCATCGGCCGAGCGTTGCAGCATGAAGAACCGGGCCGCGTCGGCCCCGACCTCGTCAATCAGCTCGCGCAGCGTGACGATTTCGCCGGTCCGCTTGGACATCCGCACGCGCTCCTCGCCGCGGCGCAAATGCACGAGCTGGTAGAGCAGAACCTCAAGCGCGTCGCCGTCACCGCCGATGGCGGAAACCGCCGCCTTCGTCCTTGCCACATGGCCCTGATGATCAGCGCCCCAAACGTCGATCACCGTGTCGAACCCACGATTGAGAAACTTGTCGTAGTGGTAGGCGACATCCGAAGCGAAGTAGGTCGGTTCGCCCGATGAGCGGATCAGCACGTTGTCTTTGTCCTCGCCCAGATCCTCAGAGCGGAACCAGACCGCGCCCTCTTTCTCAATCACGTAGGAGCCGTCGCGCAATTTGCCCATCGCCACGTCGTAGGTCGACTCGCCGTCGGCGCCGTCGTACAACGCCGATTCACGCTGCCAGTGGTTGAATTCAACCCGCACCAGCGCCAGGTCAGCGCGAATCTGTTCGACCATCAACTGCAGTCCACGTTCGGAGAGCTCAGCCGGCGGGTCCTCAGCGCTGTCCAACCAGACATCCCCGAACTCTTCCTTGAGCTGCGCAGCCACGTCGACCATGTATGCGCCTAGATAACCGCCGTCGGGCAGGGCCGCTTCTCGACCGAATTGCTGCAAGTAACGCGCGTACAGGGTGCGGCCGAACAGCCGAATCTGCGCGCCCGCGTCGTTGATGTAGTACTCGCGCTCGACGTCAAATCCGGCTGCGTCCAACACCGATGCCAGCGCATCGCCGAGCACCGCTCCGCGACCGTTGCCGACCTGAAGCGGTCCCGTCGGATTGGCCGAGACAAACTCGATCTGGACGCGATGTCCCGCGCCCAACTCGATCCGGCCCCACTGATCGTCGGCCTCGATCACCGACAACAGCTGCGACCGCTGCCAGTCGTCGTCCAGCTTGATATTGATGAATCCCGGCCGCGCCACATCGACATCGGCGATCGGCTCGGTGCGCATGATTCGTTGCGAGATCGCGGCTGCAACCTCCATTGGTGGCATGCGCACAGCGCTGGCGAGCCTTAGTGCGACGTTGCACGAATAATCGCCGTGCTCGCGCTCTTTGGGACGCTCGATGCGCAGCTCGATAGGAGGAATGGGCGGCAGCGCCTTGTCCGCCTGCGCCAGCTCAAGGGCGTTGCGGACCAGCTCACTGACCAGATCCCGCGTCGCACGCGCCATGTCGAAGCCACAATCCGTGCCGGACGGAGAGCCCGACCGATTCTCACATTAGGGTCTTCAGGACCAAAGATGCAGGATAGTGCCGATTCCCGCCAGTTCGCATCGCGCCGTGCTCAGTGCACTGCCGTCGCGCCCGACACATTGAGGTGTTCGGCCCGGGTTCGCAACAGCCGATGCTCAGGCGCGCGCAGGTGCGGATCCTCATCGAGAATCCGGTTGGCCCAGTTTCGCGCGAGATTCAACGTCTCGTGATCGGAGAGCTTGGCGACGCGCAGTTCCGGCAGTCCCGACTGCCGCGTGCCGAAGTACTCGCCCGGACCGCGCATCTCCAGGTCGGCCTCGGCCAGGTCAAAGCCGTTCGACGTTTGCACCATCAGCTCGAGCCGTTGACGGCTCTGTTCAAGATCGGTGTCTGAAATCAGGTAGCAGACCGACTCCATGTCGCTCCGGCCCACACGTCCGCGAAGCTGATGCAGTTGGGCCAGACCAAACCGATCCGCGCCCTCGATTGCCATCACTGTCGCCCTGGGCAGATCGACGCCGACTTCGACCACAATCGTCGAGACCAGCACATCGGCGTCACCGTTGACCAGGTCCGCCATGACCGACTGTTTATCCTCGGACGACAGGCGGCCATGCAAGAGCCGAACCCGAGACGCCAGTTCGCGGAGCGGGCCCATGCGCAGGAACTCGAACTGCGCCGTCGCCGCTTCGACTTCAAGCTTGTCCGATTCCTCAACCAATGGGCAGATGACGAAGGACTGTCTGCCCAGCCTCGCTTCTTCTCGTATGCGTTGGTAGACGATTTCTTCGCGGTCCGATGGCGCGATGATCTGCGTCTGCACCCGAAGCCGACCGGGCGGCAATTCATCAATCACCGATGAATCAAGCTCGCCGTAGACGGTCAGCGCCAGGGTGCGAGGAATCGGCGTCGCCGTCATCACCAACAGATGTGGACTGCGACCCTTGCTGCGCAGGGCGTCGCGTTGGAGGACACCGAATCGGTGCTGTTCGTCGACGACGGCGAGTCCGAGGTCCTTGAAGTTCGCGCTTTCCTGGATCAGCGCATGCGTGCCAACCACGAGATCGAGCATGCCGCTCTCCAGCTCCAGGTGAATCTGCCGCTTACGGGCGGCGCGCACGCTGCCGGTCAGCAGCGCCATGCGCACCGGACGCCCCAGCGCCGGCGCCAGGCTGTAGTTATGCCAAAGCTGGTCACCGCCTTTGTGATCCTTGCCGGCGAAGAGTCGTTGGAAGGTCGCATAGTGCTGCGAGGCCAGCACTTCCGTTGGGGCCATGAGCACCGTCTGATGACCGGCCCGCACCGACGCCAGCATGGCTGCCGCGGCAACGACGGTCTTGCCCGATCCGACATCGCCTTGCAGTAGCCGCGCCATCGGTTCGCGGCGGAACATGTCGTTGCGAATTTCGGTCAGGACGCGTTGCTGGGCAACGGTGAGCTCGAACGGCAATACGCCGATGAACGTGTCGAGGAAGTCACCCGGCATTGGGATCGGCGGAGCGTCCGCACGCAACTGCGCCTCGCGCTTTCGCGCGAGCACCGCGAGTTGAATCGAGAGCAGTTCCTGAAAGGCGATCCGCTGCCTGGCGGCGTCGACTTCCTCCATCTGCTCGGGAAAGTGGACCATCCGCAAGGCTTCGGCCTCGGAGGGAAATTGATGTTCCAGCACGATGTGCGGCGGCAGCGACTCGGCCAGCAACGGGAGGTAATCGCGGACCGCAACGTGCGCCAGTCGCCTGATTGTTCGATTCGGCAGGCCCTTCGACCTCGGGTAGACGGGAGATAGCCGACCCACGTGGACGGTGTCGTCGTCTGGATCGTCGAGTCGCTCCCACTCCGGAGACACCATCTGCAGCTGACGTCCGCGGACTTCAACCTTGCCCGACAGGCCGACGCGCATGCCCGGTCGAAGCGACCGAGCCAGATACGGCTGTGACCACCACCAAACGCGCAGACTACCCGAGCCGTCGCGTACCACCGCTTCCGTCGCCTGTCGGCCCTTGCGCAGGTATTTCACGCCGATGCTGGCGATCTCACCGACGATGGTCAGCTCGATGCCCTCCAACGCGTCCGAAATTGAGCGGACATTGCGCCAGTCCTCGTATCGCCGAGGCAGGTGCCAGAGCAGGTCGTAGACCGTATTGATGCCGAGCGCCGTCATCGCTTTGCGCGATTGCGACGGGATGCGTCCCAGCACCGACACATCGCGGCCAAGCGGATCGTCGTCGCCGAACGTGGCGGTCGGGCGTTTACGGGCCGCCCTGGAGCGTGTTGACGTTCGGGCTTGTTCGGGTTTGTTCGGCTGTGTTCGGGTTTCGGCCGTTGTCGTTCGGGACATTCCGCCCTTGGACGGCGATCCGGGCTTCAATGCGGCCGCAACCTCCGAGGCCCAGCTGCGTCGCTGGTCGGGAGACAATGAGGCATATCCCTCCCTCGGCAGCGCCGCGACGATACGCGTGAAAAACTGCCGCTGCTCGCCATCCTTGAGCACGTTGCGCAGATACGTGTCGAGGCCGCTGGCCACTGCCTGATCCGGGTAGCCGAGCTTTGCCTCCAGCGCCAGCATGGACTGAAGCGTTTGCGTCGGCCGGCGCTGCGTGGTCATCAGCTCTTGCGCAGCACCGTTGCGCCGACTGTGCCCGGTCCAATGTGTGCGCCCAGCACCGGACTGCTCAGGATCACCGGGACGTCCATTCCACCACATGCGTCCGAGACGCGCGAGGCCAGAGCCTCGGCGTCCGCATCGGCTTGACCGTGAACGATCGCGACTCGCTCCGGCTCGCCGTTCGACATGATCTGGGCGAACAACCGATCGAGCGCCTTCTTGCGCGTACGCGGCTTCTCGATGTCGGCGATCTCGCCATCCACCAGTTCCAACAACGGACGCATTCTGAGCAGCCGACCGGCCAGTTGCCTGGCGCGACCGATCCGGCCACCGCGCAGCAGATAGTCGAGCGTCTCGACAAACAGCATGATCCGAGCCCGAGCCGCGGTCTCCCTGGCGGACTCAGCGGCAGCTTCAATGCTCGCTCCGTCGCGGACCGCGGCCAGCGCCGCTTCGGCAGCCCAGGCGATGCCCATCGATGCCGATTCGGTATCAACGAATTCAATCGGTGGCGCAGCTTCGAGCAACGACGCGCCCTGCCTTGCAGAATTCAACGTGCCCGACAGCTTGCTGCTCAAGTGGACCGAGACGATGCCGTCGGCGCCGTCATCGATCAATCCCTGGTAGATATCGCGAAACACGCCGGGCGCAGGTTGCGACGTCGTAGGCAGCTCGCCGCCCTCGTTGACGACCCGGTTCAGCCGTTTCCAGAAATCGGGCTTGGTCAGGCTGACGCCATCTTCGAATTGCTCTTCACCGAAATGCAGATACAGCGGGACGATAGTGATGCCTTCGATTCGACCCTGCTCAAGATCGGAGGCGGAATCGGTGACGATTGCGATGGACATATGTTCTATTCTAGGTGAACTTCCGCGACACTTCCGACAAGGGGCGTCGGACCTATTCGAGCGCCAACAGCCACGGATAGTGAGGTTGGCCCCCGTCGATCAGGTCGACCTCGAGACCGGTCGATTCTTCGATCGCTTCCGCCAACGCGTCAGCCTGGTCTTCCGAGACGTCAGCTCCGATGTAAAGGGTGAACAGCGACGCGCCGGACAACGAGTCGGCCATCTGTGAGGCGAGCTTCAGCGCGACGCCGTCGATGGAGTCGCCTGCGCCAACGATCTCGCCATCCAGCATGGCGAACGGCTGACCCTCTGTGATCGGAATATCGCCCTCCAGCGTTCGCGCAGCCAGTGTCACACGGCCGATGCGAACCGCGCCGAGCGCCTCCTCCATCTCCGCAACCACGTCCTCGGTCGGGACGCCGCCGATGACGGCGGCGAGAGCGGCGACGCCCTCGGCCTGACTGTCGGTGTTGATGATGTGGAATCGTTGAGGCTGATCGGCTGCGGCGGCCAGCTCGGCCGCGCGTTCGGCCGCCGGTGTGACATTGTGGTTGTTGGGCAGGACGATCACGTCTTCAGCCTTGACCGACTCCGCCGCCGAGAACAACATCTCGACGGAAGGATTGTCGGCCGCGCCGCCCGAGATGATGGCCGCGGCGCCTAGCTCGCTAAAGACCCGAACGAACCCGCTTCCCTGCGCAACGGCGACCACCGCAGGGTCCGACTGCGATTCATGCGTTCGCGCGGCCTGGGCGCGCTCATTGACAGCGCGGAAGATCCGGATCTGGCCTGCCTCGTCTGCTGCGGCGTAGGCGTCGGCCGGCTCGTCGGTGTGCAGATGGATGCGCAGGTCGTTCCCGTCGGGAGCGAGCATGACGGTTTCGTCGTCGCCGGCGAGCACTTCGCGCAATCCGTCGATGTCTGCAACGTTGGCCACCACCAGTTCGGTGCAGAAGCCGTCGAAGTCGCTGCCTGAGTCCAGCCGGCGAGCCAGCCAGCCCGGATCGATCGCGCCCAGTTCTGCCGGCACTTCGGGGATTGGCTCGCCGGCCAGAGCGCCGGCCATGCCTCGCAGCATGAACTCAAGCCCGCGTGCGCCGGCGTCAACGACACCGGCGTCCTTGAGCACCGGATTCAGTTCCGGCGTGCACTCGACCGATTCGTAGGCCGCCGCGACCGCTTGCCGCATTTGGGCAAGCGGATCGCCCGTCGCTGATGCGACGGCGTTCGCGGTGTCGGCGGCGACTGAGATCATCGTGCCGTCGCGAGGTTCGGTGACGGCTTTGCGGGCCGCCTCGGCTGCGCTGGCGAATGCTCCGGCGAGTGAGGCATCGCCGCTGCCTGAGAGTCCCGCGGCGAACCCGCGCAGCCACTGGGCGCCGATCACGCCCGAACTGCCGCGCCCGCCCATCAATGCCGCCGAGGCGGCGATAGCCACGAGTTCGTGCGCCGACGCCTCCTCAGACGAGGCGTTCAAGGCTTCGCTGGCAGCCGCGAGGGTGCGACCCAGGTTCGCTCCGGTATCGCCGTCGGGGACGGGAAAGACATTGATCAGATTCAATGCTTCACGATGCAGCGCGACCCAACCGGCGGCGCCCTGGATCATCCGCTTCACGTCCTCGCCGCTCAGGCCGTGTGCGCCGGCCTCGCGAACATCGAGTTCGACCATCTGTAGCCTCCCGTATAGAGTGCCTGGGTCGCCCCATGGGCGCCTTGCCCGGAACAGGGGTACGTTGCTGGTATGATACCTGTCATGCACCGGCGACTGCCGTGACTGGTGCGTGCGTGGAAGACGGATTGAGGACGGAACGATGGCCGGCAAGTGTGATCTCTGTGACAAGCGGACCACGTTCGGTCGTAACATCCGGCACAAGCACTCGGGACGATGGAAGCGCAAGGCGCCTCGCACCTCGCGCACCTTCAAGCCAAATGTTCACCGACACAAGGTAACCGTTGACGGTAAAACTCAACGGCTTAACGTGTGCACCGCCTGCCTACGAACGATGATGAAACGGCTCGCCGCCTAGCGGCAGGCAACGACCTGTTGAGCGCGAGCCAGACCCCGATCGGAACAACGAACCGCCCACAAGCCAGAGCCGCGGATGAAGCGTCCGCCATTGATGACCCGCGAAGCCTGTCTCCAAATGATTGAGACAGTGCAGACACACCGAGACCGAGGAATATGCGAATCTACGTTGGCAACCTGCCCTTCCGTACAAACTCTGAGGAACTGCGCGAAATCTTCGCCGAGCACGGCGAAGTCCAGGACTGCGTGATCCCCGTCGACCGCGACAGCGGTCGCTCACGCGGCTTCGGCTTCGTCGACATGGACGACGAGGAAGCGCGCACCGCGATCGCCGCGGTTGACGGCTACGACATGGACGGACGCCAGCTGCGCGTCAACGAAGCGCGACCGCGCGGCGGCGCTGGCGGCGGCGGCGGCGGCGGTGGCGGCTACCGTGACGACCGTGGCGGCGGCGGCGGTGGTGGCGGCTACCGCGGCGGTGGTGGCGGCGCTGGCGGCGGCGGCGGCTACCGCGACAGCGGTGGCGGCGGCGGTGGCGGCGGCTACCGTGAGAGCCGAGGCGGCGGCGGTGGCGGCGGTGGCGGTGGCTACCGTGAGCCTCGCTACGACGATCGCGGCTCGCGCGACAGCTACGCCGACCGCGGACAGCGCTAGTAAGACCCGTTCGGCGCAATCAACGAACGAATAGCGACGTGTCGTCTGGCGTCCGAATCCGAGAAATCGGATTCGGGCGTCAGGCCGCACCCTTCATGGACGTTCTCTGGAACGTTTTCGACGGCGATCCCACGTGGATCCCCACGCTTCGTCGTGTCCAGATGGAACGCCTCGATCCGAACAAAACCCCGTTTCTGCGCTATGGCCAGGCTCAGCTCTTCATGGCCGAGCGAGACGGACGCGATGTCGGCCGGATCTCTGCGCAGATCAATCCACTGCACGACGAGAAATGGAACGAAGCGGCTGGCTTCTTCGGCCACTTCGACTGTGTCAACGACCCGGAAGTCGCGACGGCACTGTTCGACGCAGCGGAATCCTGGCTACGCACGCGTGGCGCGGCCTTCGTTCGCGGACCGTTCAACTTCACGATCAACGATGAGTCCGGTTGCCTGGTCGAGGGATTCGACGAGCCGTCCATGATCGCCATGCCCCATGGCCGGCGCTGGTTTCCCGAGCTGATCGAAGCCAACGGCTACGCCAAGGTCAAGGACCTCTGGGCCTATCACTATCCGGTCGATGCGCCACTGAGCGAGCGACGTGAACGCGCCTGGCAGCGAATCCACGATCATCCACGTGTGAACGTGCGGACGTTCGACAAGAAGCATCTACGCCGCGACGTCCGAATTGCGGCAGATATTTTCAACGACGCCTGGGTCGACAACTGGGGCTCGGTCCCGATCACGACCGAGGAGGCGGACCAGCTCGCCTCCGACCTGGTGCAATTTGCCGATCCCGAACTGACCTCCTTCGTCGAGATCGACGGCGATCCGGCAGCGATGGTGATCTCGATCCCGAATCTGAATGAGTGCGCGCGCGACATCGACGGTCGGCTGTTCCCGTTCGGTTGGCTCAAACTGCTCTGGCGGCTCAAGCGCAAGCCTGAGAGCGGTCGGGTGATGCTACTGGGCGTGCGCCGAAAGTGGCGGATCAGGGAGTTCGCACAACTCGGCCAAATGCTCACCGCCGAGGTTCACGTCCGAGGCGCCGCCAAAGGTTACTTGTGGGCCGAACTCGGTTGGGTGCTCGAGGACAACCACCTCCTCAACCACGCCCTCAAACGCACCGACGCCAGGATCTACAAGGTCTACCGCGTCTACGAGAAGCCTCTGTAGGCGAACGACTGTACTTTCCGCTTCCCCCCTTCGCGCCACTCCTCTTCTCCCCCCTTGCGGAGACCTTTGAATAAGTCCCCTTCGCCCCCCTTGCGGGGGAGATGCCGAAGGCAGAGGGGGGGCTCCCCATCGCAAGGCCTATCTGGTCGCTGGTGGCGGACCCCCCCCTCTGTCACTCCGTGACATCTCCCCCCGCAAGGGGGGGAGAGGGGAATGGAGTTGACGGTCGTGCTTAGGCTTTAGTCAAAGCCAGCGCATTTCGCAACCGCTGCACCGCGTCCGAAACCGACTCGCGATCGTTGTAGACCGCTGACCCTGCCACCAACCACGTCGCGCCAGCCTCGACGATCGAAGCAATCGTCGACTCATTCACGCCGCCGTCCACCGCCACCGGTGACGACTCGCGTCCGCAGGCATCCAACATTGCCCGAGCCTGGCGAATCCGATCCAGCGATTCGGGGATGAACTTCTGACCGCCCCAGCCGGGGTTGACGCTCATGATCTGGATGCGGTCGCAGATCGGCACGACCGCCTCGATTTCGCTGAGCGGGGTCCCCGGGTTGAGCGTCACTCCCGCCTCGACGCCGCTCTTTGCGATCTGCTGCAGCAGTCGGCGCGGGTGTCGCGTGGTCTCGATGTGTATGGTTACGCAGTTCACGCCGGCGGCGATGAAGTCGTCGATGTGAGCTTCAGGGCGCCTGACCATCAGGTGCGCCTCGATCGGCAGCGACGTCAGTGATCGAACCGCCGACGCCATCTGTGCGCCGAAGCTGATTGGCGGGACGAAATTGCCGTCCATCACGTCGAGGGAGATCCAATCGACCCCGGCGGCTTCGGCATCGGCGATCTGTTCTGCCAGGCGTGTCCAATCTGCGGCGAGAATCGACGGTGCGATGGCGACCGACCTGTTCGTCTTTGCGGTCATCGTCGGCCCTGTTGTTTTGCGGCGGCACGCTCGGCCGCTCGGCGTTGGGAGCGGTTGAGACCGGTCTCCAGCTGAGGCTCCGCTTGCGTCGGTTCCGGTTGGTTTGCCGGCTTGAGCTGGAGACGTTCCTTAGCCGCTTCGAGCGCCGCTTTGACCTGGACTGGCGCCGTTCCTCCGGGGATATTCCGGGATTCCAGCGAGAACTGCGCCGTTATGCCGACAGCGTCGGCCTCGAACGCCGTATGTTCGGCTTGCAAATCCTTGAGGGTCAGCTCCGATAGTTTGCAGCCACGCTGCTCGCAGAGTCTGACCAGCCGGCCGACCACTCCGTGCGCCTCACGGAAAGGAACGCCTTTGCGCGTGATGTAATCGGCATAGTCGGTGGCGAGGATGAATGGGTCGTCATCGACCATCGCACGTGCGCGTGCGCCGTCAACCTTCGCGGTCAACAACGCTCGTGCGAGCACGTGCAGGGTGCCGATCAAGATCTCTGCGGTGTCGAACAGGCCCGACTTGTCCTCCTGCAAATCGCGGTTGTAGGACAGCGGCAGGCCCTTCAGCGTCGCCAGCAGACCAGTGAGATGTCCTACCACCTTGCCCGAGCGACCGCGCGCCAGCTCGGCGATATCGGGATTGCGCTTCTGCGGCATGATCGACGAGCCGGTGGTGAAGGCGTCGCCGAATCGCAACACTCCGAACTCGGCCGAACTCCAGAGAATGACATCCTCACACAGCCGCGAGATGTTGACCATGCAGATCGCGGCGTTGGACAGGAACTCAACGATGTAATCGCGCGACGAGACCGCGTCCATACTGTTGCGCGAGATCGATTCGAAGCCGAGTTCATCGGCGACGGCCTGTCGGTCGAGCGGGTACGCGGCGCCGGCCAGGGCTGCGCTGCCGAGCGGCATGATGTCGGCGCGTGCGAAGGAATCGACCAGGCGCTCGGCGTCGCGGTCGAGCATTTCCAGGTAGGCGAGCAAGTGATGCGCGAACAGCACCGGCTGCGCTCGTTGCAGATGCGTGTAGCCGGGCAGGTAAGTATCTATCGAACGTTCGGCCAGTTCGATCAGCGATGCCTGCAAGCCTCGCACCGCGCCGACTGCCTGGACGATGGCGTCGCGGACGAACATCCGCGTGTCGAGCGCGACCTGGTCATTGCGCGAGCGCGCCGTGTGTAGCCGACCGGCGGTGTCGGCGCCGATGATCTGACTGAGCCGCGCCTCGACGTGGGTGTGAATGTCTTCCAGCTCGTGGTTGATCTCGAATCCGCCGGACTCGATCTCCGATTCGACCTGGTCGAGTCCCTCGATGATTCTGGCTGCGTCGGCCGCGCCAATGATGCGCTGAGCCGCCAACATTCGCGCGTGCGCACGGGACCCGGCGATGTCGTGCCGAAACAGCAGCAGGTCGGTCTGGATCGAGGAGGTGTAGGCCTGCACGAGGGCGTCGGGCGCTTGCTCGAAGCGTCCGCCCCAGAGCCGCTGCGACTCGGCCTCAGTTCCTTCGCTGGCCTCGTTGGCGTCAGTCATGCGCCGCCCGCCGTTGGCTCACTGCTGCTGCGCTAGTCGCCGGTCGGGAGCTTGGTCAGCCCCGCCGCCCCGATGGCTGCGTCGATTTGCTCCGCTGACAGGTCCCGAGCGCGAATCGTCCAGATCGCGGCCGGCTCACCGAGCTGGGCGATCTGTGCGGGGTAGAGGCCATCGGCCAGGGCGCGGATCACCTGCTGTACTTGATCCTCGGACAACGCCCCGCAGAGCGCTTCGAACGAATGCTTGGCGTCCATGGCGAGATAGAGCGCACACTCCAGCGTTGCGTGACCGGGACGGCGGATCTGGAAGTCCGCCGCGTCGGGACCGCCGGCCGTGGGTACGGCCGCTTCGTATTCGATCGCGATCTCAATGTCAGAGGCGTCGGTCGTCATCGCCCTCTATCCAATCTGGCCGCCCTGCCTGCTCATGACGCGATTGCCCATCAACGCGACAGCCGGTCGACCGGTTACGACATGTGTCCCGATGATACGTCCAAGACGCCGCCCGGTTGACGCAGCAACTGCTTCTCAGCCTGCACACGCACCGGTAGTCCGAAGATGTCGATGAATCCGACCGCCGAGGTCTGGTCGAAGGTGTCGCCTACGTCGTAGGTTGCCAGCGAGTACTGGTACAAGCTGTTGGGACTCTCGATGCCCACGGTGACGGCCTGTCCCTTGTAGAGCTTGACCCGCGATGTGCCGGTCACGTGTCTCTGCATCGAGGCCGTGAACGCGGCCAGGTCTTGATGCGTGCCGGTGAACCAGAGGCCGTCGTAGATCAGGTCGGCGTAGTCCTGCATCAGCCGGTGCTTGAGCCGAATCTGGCTCTTGGAGAGCGTCAGCGTCTCCAGCGCCTGATGTGCGATCCGCAGCGTCGTTGCGGCTGGGGCTTCGTAGACCTCGCGCGACTTGATGCCGACGAGTCGATCCTCGACCATGTCGATCCGGCCGACGCCGTTCGCGCCGGCAATGTCATGCACGCGGCTGATCAGCGTGACGGGATCGAGTGCTTCGCCGTCGAGCGACGTCGGTCGGCCATGTTCGAAGCCGATTTCCAGATACGTGGCTACGTCGGGAGCGTCTTCGGGATTGACCGTCCACTCCCAGACATTGTCGGGCGGCTCGGTCCACGGATCTTCCAGCGGGCCTGCCTCGATCGAGCGACCCCAGAGGTTTTCGTCGGTTGAGTACTGCTTCTCGACGCTCACCGTGATCGGAATGCTGTGCGCCTGGGCGTAGACGATCTCAGACTCCCGCGTCGTCAGTTCCCACTCGCGGACCGGCGCCAGGATGCGCAGGTCGGGCGCGAGCGCCTGCACCGAGACGTCGAATCGCACCTGGTCGTTGCCCTTACCGGTGCAACCGTGAGCGACTGCCGTCGCGTTGTGCTGCCGAGCGACATCAACAAGCGCTTTCGCGATCAGCGGACGCGCCAGCGCGGTCGCCAGTGGATAGCGTCCCTCGTAGAGTGCGCCGGCCATCAGGGCGGGGAAGCAGAAGGCGCGGGCGAAGTCCTCGCGCAGGTCGAGCATCTCAAATCCCACCGCGCCGGCGGCATAGGCGCGTGATTCGAGCTCCTGATCGCCCTCGAGGTAACCCATGTCCGCCGTCATGCAGATGACTTTCCAGCCGCGCTCCGTTAGCCAACGCGTGACCACCGAAGTATCCAGCCCGCCCGAATAGGCGAGCACGACGCGCTTTTCATCAGTTCGTTTCGCCACCCGGGTCTCCCTACGTTGTCCGGATCGTGTTCAGTCTTGTTCGTTTTTGTTCGATTCCGTTCGAACCTGTTTGGCCATATTCGGTGTTGGTCGGCGCTCGTCGGTCAAAGTCGGCTCTATTCGGCGAGGGACGAAAGGGCGTCGTCAATGATGCCAATCGCCTGGTTGACCTCGTCCTCAGAGATGGTCAAGGGCGGGACCAGTCGCAGCACATTCGGCTTGACCACGTTGCAGAGCAGACCGCGATCGCGGATTGCCGTCACCAGCGCAGGACCCACGTCGGCGCTGAGCTGCACGGCAATCAGCAAACCCTTGCCGCGCACGTGGTCGATCAACGGATGCCGATCCTCCAGTGCGCGAATCCCCGACATCAACTGCTCGCCGCGGGCCTCCGCCTGCGCCGGGATGTCCTCGTCGACGATCACGCGCAAAGTCTCCAGCGCGACGGCCGTGGTGAAGGGTTGGCCGCCGAACGTCGTGCCGTGGTCGCCGGGCTCAAGGATGTCGCCGCGCTGGTTGGCGACGATGGCGCCGACCGGCACGCCGCTGCCCAGACCCTTGGCTAACGCCATTACGTCGGGCTGCACGCCCTCGTGCTGCCAGGCAAAGAGCTTGCCCGTGCGGCCAATTCCGGTCTGGACCTCGTCCAGCATCAAGAGCAGGTTGTGCTCGTCGCAGATCGCGCGCAACGCGGCGAGATAGCCATCGTCGGCGACATTGACGCCGCCCTCGCCCTGCAGCGGCTCGACGAGAATCGCTGCCGTCTCCGGACCGACCGCGTCGCGCACGGCGTCGACATCGTTGAAGGGAACGTGGCGGAAGCCGTCGAGCGGGCCAAACGGCTCTCGGTAGCGCGGGTTGCCCGACGCGTTGACCGAAGCCAGCGTGCGTCCGTGGAAGGCCTCGTCCATGACGATGATCTCCGTCGCGCCGTCGCGCCGGGTCCGGCCCCACTTGCGGCCGATCTTGATCGCGCCCTCAGTCGCCTCTGTGCCGCTGTTGCAGAAGAAGATACGGGTCATGCCCGACTGCTCAAGCACGATGTCAGCCAGGTCGAGCTGGGGAATCGTGTAGAAATAATTCGAGACGTGCAGCAGCGTTTCCGCCTGCTGCTTGATCGCTTCGACGACCCTGGGGTGGCAGTGTCCGAGGTTGTCCGACGCGATCCCGGCGACGAAGTCGAGGTACTCGTTGCCCGCGTCGTCCCAGACCTTGGTGCCTTCACCGCGCACCAGCGTGACGGGCAACCGACCCGCCGACATCATGAAGACAGCGGACTCGCGCTCAGCAGTGGTGGGCATGTTCGTCACTCCGGTAACCCGATTGGGGAGATTCAATCCGATTCAGACTACGCGAGCGATAGTCAGGCGTCTATGGAACTCAAAGCGCTCACAGTGAGCGTCGGGTTACAGGCGCTGTTTGTGGCCGTCGGCGTACCTAGTGGGGGTGTCTCACATGTCCAGCCCCCGCCCCGTGGAGACCGTTGCAAAACTCACAAATCCCCTCTCTCTGCCTCAAGGAGACTTGCGCGTACATCCCCTTCTCCCCCCCTCGCGGGGGAGATGCCGAAGGCAGAGGGGGGCGGCTCTCTATCGCAGTGCCTATCTGGTCGCTGGCAGCGCCCCCCCTCTGTCACTCCGTGACATCTCCCCCCGCAAGGGGGGGAGATAGGATTTGTGAGTTTTGCAACGGTCTGTTTGCGTGTACGACAGGACAGGAGTGGGCAGGATTCGCCTACTCCCGATTACTCCGCGGATTCTGCCAGGCGATCAAGAATCCGGCCCAGGCGATCAAGCGCCTCGCCGTAGCCGGCCCAGTCGCCCTCGCGCTGCTTATCCAGCGCTTCCTCGAAGGCTTCTTGTGCCTCTGCTGTGAGCTCTGCCGCGTCATCGGACAGCACGACTGGAGCTCGATCCTGTTGGGCTTGCTGTTCGGCTTCAGGCTCTGCTGACGACTCAGTCGAACCTGGCTGACCCGGAACATCACCGAGGAACGACAGCCCCTTCGGCGCCTGGTTGCCTAGCGCGACCTGGACTGCGTCGGCGAATGTGTCCTCGAAGGCAATGCGGTCGCCGTTGACGACGATCACTCCCTTGAGCTGCGGGTAGCGTCCGGTTTCGGCTTGCAAGTAGATCGGTTCGACGTACACATAGGAATCGCCCACGGGGATGAACAGGAGGTTGCCTCGGATCACCTCCGAACCCTGCTGGCCCAACAGCGTGAATTGCCGGGACACAGCGACGTCCTGGTCGATCCGGTTCTCGATCTGTTTCGGCCCGTCGACATTCTTGTTCGAGGGGAAGCGGAACGCGAACAGCTTGCCATAGTTCTCGCCATCCGAGCGTCCGGCCATCCAGGCGATCGAGTTCAGCCGGTTGCGCGGCGTAAAGGGCAGGATCAGCAGGAACTCCGGTTTCTCCTGTTCGGGCAGCCGCAGGGTGACGTAGTAGGGCTCGACCGCGATCTCCTGCTGGCGCAGCAGCTCCTGCGGGATCGCCCAGAGGTCCTCACGGTTGAACAGGCCGCGCGGGGACTCGATGTGATAGGTGAGGTACTGGTCGGCCTGGATCTGGAAGTAGTCCTGCGGGTAACGCCAGTGCTGCTGGAGGTCGACGGGGAACTCATCGGCCGACTTGAACAGCTCGGGGAAGATGTCCTGCCAGACCTGGATGATGGGGTCGCTGTCATCGACGATATAGAGGTCGACCGAGCCGTGGTAGGCGTCGATCACCGCTTTCACAGAGTTGCGAACGTAGTTGTAGCCCACGCCGTGCGGTTGTGAGTAGGGATAGCGATCGGTGACCGTGTAAGCGTCCTGGATCCAATGTAGGCGGCCGTCTTCTCCGACCACGATGTACGGGTCGGCATCAAGCTGCAGGAACGGCGCCAGCTCATTCACCCGTTCCTGGATCAGTCGGCGGAACAGGATCCGGCTTTCGCTGTCGACAGAGCTGGAGATCAGGATGTTGGCGTCGCCGAAGGACCAGGCGAACGCCATACGGCGGAAGAGTCCGCCCAGCTCGATCCCACCCAGGCCCGAGTAGCGGGTCGTTGCCTGATCGGCTTCCCCGGTCGATTGATCTCCGCTGAGCGGATAGTCGAACTCCTCGGTCCGGCTGTTGGCGATGATGTATGAGTCGGTGACCTCGCCGTAGTAGATCCTCGGCTCATCGATTCGCAGATCGAGCGGTCCCCCTGATGTTTCTTCGGCTATTTCAGGCGGAATATTCGAGATCCAGAAGACCGGCTCGCCGGAGGGCGACACCTCGTCGACTGGCGTCATCACCACACCGAAGCCGTGGGTGAATTGCAATCGCCGGTTGACCCAGCCCTGCTGCGTCGACTGCAAGTTTGACTGCGCAAGCTCGCGCACCGCGAGGAAGACCTGGTGCTCTTTACCGCCGACCTTATAGCGGTCGACATCGACATCCGGATAGACATACAGCGGACGGATTGTCTGAATCGTATTCAGCGTGTCATTGAGTGGACGGTGATCCCAGAGGCGCACGTTTAGCAGGGCCTCCGGGTTGAGCACCAGGTCGTTTTCCTCCACCGCGTCGTCGGCAGCGAACTCACGCTCCTCGATCTTGTCAAGGGCGAATGCGGCTCGCGTCGCGGCGATGTTGCGCTCGATGTACGGCGTCTCACGTTGCAGCTCGTTCGGTTCAACGGTGAAGCGCTGAATCGCCGCAGGCAGGATGGCTCCGCCGACGATCGAGACCAGGATTAAGATCGCAATCGGACCGATCGCGATTCGCAGGCGCTCATGGAATGGCCACGACAGCACGCCGAGGATGACGATGATGCCGGCGATCATTTTGACGATCTGGACCGGGGAACGGATGCTGTCATCGGTGAACGTCGCGCCGAAGACGAATCCGCCCGGGCTGAGCGCTAGCTCGAATCGGGCCAGCCAGTAGCTCCAGACGAACAGGGCCATGACCGCGGCGATGGTGAAGGCGATGTGAATCCGTACGCCGAGGGTCGAGCGGGCGTTGCCGTGATGCATCATCAGCCGCACCCCGTAGGTCGCGGCCGTGGTCAGCATCGTCATGATCGCGAGGCCGGTCGCCCAGCCCTTCATGAACTGAAGCGCTTCGAGCTCGAAGATGTAGAACCCGAGATCTCTGCCGAACTGCGGGTCGGTCGTGCCGAACGGTTTCGCATGCAGGTACTGGAGGATGAGCTCCCACTGTCCGGCGGCAACCGAGCCGAAGATGATGGCCAACAAGATCATCGCAACGGCGGCGATGATGTGGATCACGCGCGACAAGCGAGGATCATCAATAACCGGCGCCATCGCCTCGACCGGCATGCGCCAGGCGACCGCGTACGAAGCGCCGAGCACCAGCAATGAAACTCCTGCGCCGGCGGCGAACAGCCAGACCTGGGTGACGATGCGCAGGTCGAAGACTCCGCGGTAGCCGACGTTCTCGAACCAGAGGCGGTCGACGTAGATGTCGATGCCGATATTGACCAGAATCAGGAGGACCAGCAGGGCCACGCCGGCGACGATGACCCGCGGCCAGGTGCGATCACCCAGAGGCGGTTGGCCTTCGGCCGCGGTGTAGGGCGGCGGCTCGTCGTCGCCTCCGCCTCCGCCTCCGCCGAGGCCTTCGCGGAAGACGGGCGGCGGCGGGCCGAGCTGACCGGACCGGCCTTCGTCGGACGGCGGCACGTCGTGCGGGCCGTTGCTGCCGTTACGCCATCCACCTTGACTGTGATGGATCCAGGTCGACCACTTCATACGAGGACCGTTCCCACCGCTGCGCCATCCACTGCTGCGCGGACGATTTGCGGTTGTCTACCGTCCACGATACGGACCTGAGCGCCCTGACCAACCGCTGCACGCCCAGCGCGCAACTTGGGCAACATTCCGCCGGCGATCACCCCGCACTTGATTAGTTCTTGTTGTCGTGCGTCATTGAGACAGTCGATTCCGGCCCCATCTCCATCAAGCACTTGCGCTACGTCGGTCAGAAAGATCAGGGACGAAGCGCCCAATGCGGTCGCGACCGCTCCGGCTGCAGCGTCGGCGTTGATGTTCAGGGTCGTGGACAGATCTTCCGCCAACCCAACCGGCGCGAGCACCGGCAATAGCCCGGCGTCGAGAATCCGCCGAAGCGTGTGAGGATTGCAGCAGGGCGTCTCTCCGACCAAACCAATTCTTGTAGAAATCGGTGAACGCAACGTGCCGCCGTCCACACCGCTCAGTCCGATGGCCGGCGCCCCCAACTCCTGCAAGCGTCTGGTCAGTTCCTTGTTGATCAATCCCGCCAGGACCGCAACGACCACTTCCAAAGATTCTGGGGTCGTCGAGCGCAGTCCGTCCACCCACGCCGCCTCAGCGCCGAGACGTCGTTGCCAGTCCGTCACCGCTGCGCCGCCGCCGTGGACGACGACGACCTGCCGGCCTTCTCGATACAGATCAACACAGTCCGACAGCGAGGTGTCATGCTCGCCAAGCGTTGAACCGCCGATTTTGATCACCACGGCGCCGCCGTTAGGGATGTGGGAACTCATGGATGCAAGCCTAGCCCACTGCTAGCAGTCGGCTAGCAGTCGGACTCCATCGCGAACCCGATACCGTCGCCGTATGAGCGCTCGTGCGACCAATCACGCGATTCTCTTTCTGCTCAGCGCCGAGCTGATCTCCGGGCTGATTTCGTTCACGGTCGGAAGGCCCAGCGGCGAATGGATTTTCTGGCTACACGGCATTGCCGGGTTTTCGCTGGTCGGACTGGTTATTTGGAAGTATCGGATCATCCTCCGGTCGTTCCGTCGGCGCGGAATCGTTTCGGAAACGGTGGGCTCGATTGTCCTCGTCCTGCTCTTCGTCGGCGTGCTCACGACCGGAACGCTGTGGGCGATCATCGGTCGCGGCGGCATCGAGATTCCGTTCTACGGCGATGTTCGGTTGCTCGTTATTCACACGTCGCTGGGACTCGCGCTGACGATTCCACTGATCGCTCACGCGGCGATGCGCTGGCCGCGGCGGGTGAAATACACCGATTTCACCAATCGACGCGCAGCGTTGAGATTGCTAGCCGTCGGCGCCGGCGGCCTGCTGCTCTGGCAGGGAACCTCGGCAGCGGCTCCCGTCGCCGGCACACGTCCACGCTTCACCGGATCTCGAGAGGCGGCCAGCGGACAGGGCAACGCCCATCCCGTTACGCAATGGTTGTTCGACAGCCGACAGCGGATCGACACCGACGCGTGGAAGCTGACGATCACAGGCAACGTCGCCAAGCCGACCACGCTCGACTACGAGACGATCATTGGCATTGCCAGCAATGGAACGACTGCCACGCTCGACTGCACCGGTGGTTGGTACACGGTCCAGGACTGGAGCGGGGTGAGACTGTCGGACGTGCTGGCGCTCTCGACGCCCACAGAGAGTGCAGAAAGCGTTGTGATCGAATCGGCCACGGGCTTCTCCCGACGATTCCCGCTTGCCGACGCAGATCGTCTCATGCTCGCGACACACGTCGCGGGCGAACCGCTTTCCTCGGGACATGGCTACCCGTTGCGCCTGATCGCGCCTGGTCGTCGTGGGTACAACTGGGTCAAATGGGTGACGAAGATCGAAGTCAGCAGCAAGCCATCATGGTGGCAATCGCCGCTGCCGCTGCAGTGACAGCGTGTCGTCAGTCACCCGCGACCAAGATGCGCAAGATTTCAACGACTTCGTTGGCGCGGTCCAGCTCGAACACCAATGTGATCGGCCCGTTGACCAGCTCACGCACAACTAAGCCTGGTTGCGACTGTTCCGCTGAAGGACTTGCCATCAGCCACCGATCGTGGGCAAAATGCCAATCAACTTTCGAGTGGGCGGAATGTTCTGCGGCCGCAGGGCCCTGAAGTCGGAGAGGGCTTCGTCGCTGTACTCAATCCGAAACGGCATGCTGTTCGGAGTATCGTTCCAGGAACTCAAGCACCTCTGCCCCGGACGGCAACCCCAGGGAGGCCGCCAGTTTGTCGCGCGTCTCGCCAAATTCCTCGAAGATCTCCCCGTCGCTCATCCTCAGATGAACGAGCAGCCTATCGGCAGTCATTCCCATCGAACACATCAGGTCATGGTCGGAGACGCCGCCTCGCTCCGACCGCGGGAGCAAGGCCTGGATGCGCTCAATCTCATCCCAAGAGTCCGCGTCGTACCAGGCCTCTCCGACCTGGACCGGTGGACGAGGCGACGGTTCGCGTCCGGGCAGAATCCACGGCTTGCCTGAAGAATCCTGTGTCATTATCCCAAGTTACTCGATCGACTGGACTCACCTAGGTCACGTAGTCCGCGTTGAAGCGGACGTACTCCTCGGTCAGGTCACAGCCCCAGGCGATTGCTTCGGCATTGCCCTGTCCGAGGTCCATCCTCAGGAACACTTCCTCGCCCTGGGTCTTGGCCGACGCCTCTGCATCGGTCACTGCAGTGGCTGTGCCGTCGAAGACACAGAGGTCGGCGATCCAGATGCGAACCTTGTCCAGGTCGTACGGCACTCCGGCGCGACCGGCCGCCATCAGGATGCGGCCCCAGTTCGGGTCGTACTTGCTCAGCGCCGCCTTCAGCAGCGGCGACACAACGATGGTCCGCGCGACATCGCGAGCATCTTCCCAGGATTTCGCCCCAGTGACCGTCATCGCGATCCGCTTGGTCGCGCCCTCGCCGTCGCGGGCGATCATCTTCGCCAGCGGCGTCGCCACCTCCGACAATGTCTGGGCGAACGCTTCAAGCGCCTCGCCCAACAGCATCTCGCCGCCGGCAGCGCCATTGGCCAGGATCACCGCGGAATCGTTGGTCGATGTGTCGCCGTCGACCGTGACCATGTTGATCGAGCGATCCATCGCATGCCGAAACGCGGCATCGAGATCATTCGCCTCTACCGGTGCGTCAGTGGTGAAGAAGGCCAGCATCGTCGCCATATCGGGATGGATCATCCCCGCGCCCTTGGCGCATCCGCCGACCGTGTAGGTGACGCCGTTCGCCTCGAAGCTCGCTACCGCTTCCTTGGGGAACGTATCGGTGGTCATGATCGCGCCAGCAAACTCCGCGCCACCGTCAGGGCTCGGCTCAAGTTGCGGAATACCCGCACGCAAGAGATCCATTGGCAGGTAGTGACCGATGATGCCGGTCGAGTTGACGAAGATCTCCTCTGCTGGGCAACCGACCCGATCAGCCGCCAGCCGCGTCATCTCCCGCGCATCCTCGAGACCCTGTGTGCCCGTCGCGCAGTTTGCGTTTCCCGAGTTGACCACCGCCGCTCGCAGCGAGCCATCCGACGTGTGTTCCTTGCTGATGTGAACCGGCGCCGCCGTGCTCTGATTCTGGGTGAACACCGCCGCTGCGTTGGCCGGTCGATCCGAGACCAGCATCGCCAGATCGGGCAGTCCCGACTCCTTGATCCCCGCCGTGAATCCGCAGGCCGTGAATCCTTGTGCTCTCGTGACGGCTCCCACGGCGCTCTCGTCGGCGCGCAATGCGTCTTGCTTTGAGCTCATGGGTAGACGCCAATCTTGCTCAGTCCGACCTCTTCAGGTATGCCGAACATCAAGTTGAAGCACTGCACCGCAGCGCCGGCCGTGCCTTTGACCAGGTTGTCAATCACGCTGATCACCATCACCTCGCCGGTCATCGGATCGACCGTCGGGTACACGATGCAAGCGTTCGAGCCCAGCGTCTGCTTGGTCGAGGGAGCGTTCGGCGCCACGTGAACAAACGGTTCGTCGGCGTAGTAAGACTCGTAGACATCTCGCAGCGCTTCGGCTCGCTCCTCGGAGTTTTCGGGTAAGGCTCCGTCCAGAATCGACGGATAGCAGGTCGCCAGGATGCCGCGCGTCATCGGCACGAGATGCGGCACGAAGGTGATGCTCAACTCTCCGTCGCTCTCGGCGGACTGTTGCAGGGTCGAGAGTTCCTGCACCATCTCCGGTTGATGCCGGTGGCCGCTGAGTCCGTACGCGGAAAAGTTGGAATCAACTTCCGAAAAATGAGATGTCAGCTTCAGCGCGCGACCGGCTCCAGTGACTCCCGACTTGGCGTCAATGACGGTCCGACCATCAAGCCATCCCTGCGCAGCGAGAGGCGCAAGGGCAAGGATCGCCGAGGTCGGGTAGCAGCCCGGCACGCCGACCAACCGCGATTCCACTATTGCATCGCGGTGCAGCTCCGGCAGTCCGTAGACCGACTCCGGCAGCAGGTGTGGCGACGGATGCTTTCCGTACCATTGTTCGTACGTTTCTTCGTCGTAGAGACGGAAGTCGGCCGATGCATCAATGACGGGGGTACCGCGCTCGATGAATGGAGTCAGACGCTCGGCTGCAGCGGCGTGCGGCAAACCGGAGAAGATTACGTCGACATCGTCCTCGACATCCGCCACGATTGGCAAGTCGACCGACCACAGGTGAGGGAAGACATCGGGCAAGCGCTTTCCCACCTCGGAACGACCGGTGACGCAGACGATCTCTACCCCCGGATGCTGGTCCAGTAAGCGCGCCAGCTCCGCTCCAACATAGCCCGTCACATTGATGATCGCTGCCCGGATTGGCGATCCGGAGTCCGAGGTACTCACGACAAAATCCGTTCTCTTCAGAAAGAATGAAGATACACCGACGCGCCCCAACACCACCTGTCGTACCTTACTGCGTATGTCCGAGACAACTCACGGAGCGTTGAGCCCCTATTCCGCCATCGATCTGACGGCTGAAATCGGCGCGCTCTCGACCATGCTGCTGGCCGGACTCGGCGTTGACGTGATCCGCGTCGAGCCGCCCGGCGGACATCCATCTCGACGACGCGGCCCCATGCTCAGAGAAGATGAGGACTCCTCGCTCTACTGGGCGCAGATGAATGCCGGCAAACGATCAATCACGCTCAATCTCGACGACGAAGCGGACCGCGAACAACTGCGACAACTGTGTGAAAGCGCCGATTTCCTCTTCGAGTCCGACGCGCCAGGCGCGATGGCGTTGCGCGGACTCGGCTACGCCGACCTACGCGAACGCGCTCCGAAACTGATCTATGTCTCGATCACACCGTTCGGTCAGAGCGGACCAAAGTCAATGTGGGCCGCATCCGACCTGATCGGACACGTCTCCGGCGGACTTGAGTTCGCTGGTCGGCGATCCGGAGCGCGCGCCGCTCAGGCCGTCGGTCGAGCAGGCCTACAACATCACCGCGCTCAACGCGGGATCGGCGGCGATGATCGCGCTGCACGCACGGAATCTGACCGGTCGCGGACAGCATGTCGACGTCGCAATGCAGGCGGCCATGGCAAACACGCTGGGCAACGCGCGTCTTTACTGGGAGATGGACGGCATCACCACCAAACGCGCCGGAGGCGCTCGGGCGTTTGCCGATCGAGCCACGCGGATCATCTACCCCTGCGCCGACGGCTACGTCGCGTTCGTCCGCGTGCCGGCCTCGATCCACTCGCTGCATCGCTGGATGACCGCCGAACATGGAGACCCACAATTCGACGCCGAGTACTGGGCCAACATGCCCATCGCCGGCGACCGCACCCCTTCAGCGGAAGAAGTCGTCGGGCTTGAAGCGGAGATTGAAGCATTCTTCGCCACTCGCGGCGCGCAGGCGTTGTACGAATCGGGACAGCAGTTCAACGTCATGATCTGTCCCGTCAATACGATGCAGGACATCGTCGACAGCCCACAGCTCGCCGCTCGAGGCTTCTTCACGGAAGTCGACGATCCGGCGCTGGGCCGACTGAAGACACCTGGAGCGCCGTTCAAGATGTCGGCCACCCCCTGGCAAACACGTCCCGCGCCAACGCCTGGACAACACAACGACGAGATTCTCTCCTCAACAAGCCGAATTGCAGACTGAAGGAGTCTGACCATGACTGATGACCACCTGCTAATCGACAAGCGAGCAAATGGCGTCGTCGTCGCGACGCTCAATAGGCCTGAAGTACTCAATGCTCTCTCAACCCGGATCCGCTCTGGTCTGCGCGAGATGGTCGTAGACCTCAAAGCCGACCCCGAGGCTCGCGCGCTCATAATCACCGGCGCCGGCCGGGGTTTCTGCTCGGGCGCCGACCTGTCCAATCGGGAAGAACGGGTGGCGGCTGAGTCGCAGCCCGGGCTCGGCTCCACCGAACTGCGCTACGGATTCGCGGCTGAACTTCAGCAACTGGAAATCCCGGTCATCGCCGCTGTGAACGGTGCGGCTGCGGGCGCCGGATTCGCGATCGCATTGGCCGCCGACATCCGTCTGATGTCCGAGAACGCGCGATTCCACCCCGGATTCCTGAAAATCGGTCTCGGACCAGACTGGGCCGCGTCTTGGACACTGACCCGTTTGGCTGGTCACTCGCGAGCACTGGAGATCTTCTGGACCTCCGACCCGATTGACGCGAACCGCGCGGTGGAGCTGGGCATTGCTAATCGCGTCGTTGCGCATGACGAGCTGATGCCCGAGGCGCTGGCCCTCGCCGACCGGCTGGCACAGGGCGCCCCCTGGGCGATGGCTCTGACCAAACGCGCGATCTACGCCGCATTGAACAACGACGCCAGTCAGCAGGCGCAGCTAGAGGAGCTCAACCAGTCGTGGCTGCGACACTCGTTGGACGCCAGCGAGGGCGCGCGCTCGTTCAAGGAGAGTCGCGACCCCAGCTTCCAACGACGCTAGGTCTGGCAGATTCAACTCAAGCAATGAGCAGCAACGAGACTCCCGGCGCGCACCTCTTCGACGGCGTACGGATCGCCGACTTCGCCTGGGTCGGCGTCGGACCGAACGCGACCATGCAAATGGCGTTTCACGGCGCAGAGGTGATCCGCGTCGAATCGACGCGCCGCCCCGATACGTTCCGCTCCGGCGGACCCCGTCCGGCGGGCGATCACTCGCTCGACGCTTCGGCCTACTTCGCCAAGTTCAATCGCGGCAAGCGCTCCGTAGCAATCAATCTGGCCCACGAGCGAGGCGCGGAGGTCGCACGACGTCTGATCGCCAGCGCCGACATCGTGACCGAATCGTTTGCACCGGGATTCATGGATCGGCTCGGCCTCAGCTACGAGGAAGTGCGCAAGATCAAACCCGACGTGATCATGTGCTCGATGTCGATGGAAGGCCAAACCGGGCCGCATGCCAAGTTCCGCGGCTTCGGACTCACCCTCCAGGCGACGGCAGGCGTGACCGGCGTGACCGGTTGGCCCGACCTGCCGCCGGTCGGAACCGGCGTCGCCTATACCGATTGGGTCGCGACACACGTCGCGATCATCGGCATCCTGGCGGCGCTCGACCATCGGCGACGCACCGGCGAGGGTCAGTACATTGACCTTTCCCAGTTCGAGGCCTCAACCATCGTGCTCGACGCCGGCGTAATCGACGCCGCCAACACCGGCCGAGTCGCGAAGGCCCTTGGCAATCGCGACCTGCGTTTCGCGCCGCACGGCGTCTACTCGTGCGCTGATGACGACACCGGCAGTGATCGTTGGGTCGCCATCGCCATCACGTCCGACGACCAATGGCGTTGCCTGGCACAGGCAATGCAGCGTCCCGACTGGATCGGGTCCACCGAACTCTGCCATCTCGATGGCCGCCTGGCCGCGCAGGACGAGTTGGACACGCAGATCGGGCAATGGACCGCAACCCGAACGGTCGACGAAGTTGAGCAGGCGCTGCAGTCCGTCGGAGTGCCCGCCCATCGAGCCTCCACGGTCCGCGACGCCCACGAGGACCCACAGCTAGCGCATCGAAACCATTGGTGGCACAGCGACCATCCAGTAATCGGGGAGCTGTCCTACGAAAGCCCGCCCTGGCGTCTGAGCGAGACCCCACCACCGATGCCGCGCCGCTCGCCGCTGCTGGGCGAGGACTCCGAATACGTCTACCGAGAACTCTGCGGCTACAGCGAAGCAGAGTTTCAGCAACTGATGGTCGACGGCGTGGTCGAGTAGGGATTCAAAGCTCTCCCCCTTTGAGACCTTTGCTAAGCTCACAAATCCCCTCTCCCCCCCTTGCGGGGGGAGATGTCACGGAGTGACAGAGGGGGGGTCCGCCGCCAGCGACCAGATAGGCCTTGAGATAGGGAGCCCCCCCTCTACCTTCGGCATCTCCCCCGCAAGGGGGGCGAAGGGGACTTATTCAAAGGTCTCCGCAAGGGGGAGGGGGGGGGGGAAGGGGATTTACGCGCAAGTCTCCAGAGGGGGGAGGTCGAATAGAAGTCTGCGCTGGACTCAGGGAATCGACCGCCCAGCCAGCACTCCGGTCGGTCGGCCGCGGTCAACAGCCACCTGTCCATTCACCAGCACGTAAGGAATGCCCGCAGGCGGCGTTCGCGGATCGGTGAAGTCGGCGGTATCGATGATCGTCTCAGCGTCGAAGACCACGAGATCGGCGAACTTGCCCTCGGCGACCACTCCACGGTCAGTCAGGCCGAATCGCTCGCACGGCAAGGAGGTCATCCCGCGCACCAGATGCTCAAGCGACACGCCCAGACGTCGGCGCAATCGACCCAAAATACGCGGGAATGTCCCATACGCACGAGGGTGCGGGATGCCTTCATCAAACGGGATACCGTCCGAGCCGACCATGTAGTCGTCGCGCGAGAGCAGCGCTACTACGTCTGCCTCGACCTGTCGCACCAGCGAGGCGCTGGCTGGTAGTCCGTCGCGGAAACCGCATTGCATACCCGACTCGCGCATCACGGTCAGCGTCATCTCAGTCACCGACGTGCCCATCAGCGTCGCGGCGTCGCCAAAGGACATGCCTTCGAGGTGCTTCAGATGCTCGGCGCCGATCCAGGTCCAGGAGGCGTTGTCGTTTCGTCCGGGGAATAAATTCTCTAGTGAATCGACCAGCCGATCGCGCCAGCCCGGGTCGCCGAGCCGCTCCAGCAACCGGTCGATTCCGCCAACATGGCATTCGCCGCGCAGGAAGTATCCCGGCACGGTCGCGGCGGCGGCATAGGGGTAACACTCGAGCGTGACATCGACGCCTTCCGCCTTGGCCTTGTCAACTTCTGACATGATCGAGTCGATCTGTCCGGCGTTGCTGGGAAATGTGCGGTAGTGCGAAATGTGCACCTTGACGCCGCTGCGACGGCCGATATTCATCGCCTCGACAATGCCCGAGCCGTCCGGCGCGCGATCGTCATTGTGATTGCGGATGTGCGTCACATAGACGCCGTCGTGCGCAGCGACGACACGATTCAGCGCGACCAGCTCTTCCGTGTCCGAGTATGAGTTCGGGTAGTACGACAAGCCCGTCGAAAAGCCCGTCGCCCCCTGTTCCATCCCCTCGGCAATCATTCGCTCCGCGTTGGCCAACCCGTCTCCGCGCAGCGGAACATCTTCGAAGCCAACGCTTTCCAGACGGACTGGTCCGTGCGGCACTTGCACTGCGACGTTGCAGCCTTTTCCGTCGTAGTGGGATCGGAACGCCGCCATTGAGGACATGTCCAGATCGGTCGGAGGCGGACCGTAGAGTCCGGCGATATAGCGCCCGTAGGACTGAAGGTTGTCGCCCGACAACATGGCGTAGGACAGGCCGTCCTGGGTAATGAACTCGGTGGTCACTCCCTGAACCAGGCCGTGCGCATGGACGGCGTCGCGCAGAAGCACGCCGTCTGAGTGCGCGTGCGTGTCGATCAACCCGGGAGCGACGACCAGGCCGGCCGCATCAATCTCACGAGCGGCCGTCATCCCCAACAGATCGCCAATCGCCGAGATCCGATCGCCGTCGATCGCCACATCAGCGCCAAACGCCGCTCCGCCCGTACCGTCTACGACCGTGCCGCCTCGCAGAATGAGATCAGCCATCAGAGGGCCTTTCCGGACTGGCGTGCCTGTCGAGGTCCCACGCGTCGATCTTGGCGTCAATGTACTGCCAACGATCGTCGATCTCATTGTGCAGTCGGTCCACTGCCAGACGCCAGCGGATGTGGCCCGGTCCCTTGGTGTCGGCCTGGACGTGCTCGTCGATCAATTCGGCCAACCTGTCGACCCGCTCATGCATCAGTTCCAGCGAGATCGTCTCGCGCATCAGCTCCCGCGACGCCTCGATGTAACGCTCCCAGCCGAGCGTGACCAGGGCGTTCATGGTCGGATCACAATGCGGTGCGCGGGCGTCGATGTCGAAGAAGACCTTGCGAATCCGGCAGGTCCGATCCAGTTCATCCCAGTCCGGCATGTTGTACGCCGTCCGAATCGGGCTGGGCGACCGCCAGGTGTGCTCAACGTCCCAGGGAATCAATGTGAATCCGCTCGACAACGCATCCTGGTACCAGAAGTAATTGTGATTGCCGCAAATCGGCACGCAGTACCAGGCCACTATCCCGTCCCAGTTGTCGGTCAATCGATCAGCGGCAAGGTAGTTGAAGATGTCATTGTCGTCTTGCATGTATTCCAGCAACACCTCGTAGAAGGCTTCGTCGGATTCCGCCGCCTTGAGAGCATCGGAGAACGCCTCAAGCTGCGAGGTGTCGCGCGGTCCCCGAGCCACTGCGTCAGACAACGTCTCCTGGAAGACCCAGAGATTGTCAATGTTGCCCGGCCAAATCTCCTTGAACAACACGCCGCGGCCGCGGTCACGGAAGCGGTCCGCGATGAACCGATCGTCGATATCCTCTGTCAACGTGAACAGACCCAGCGGCGCTCCATTGAGTTGCAACTCAGCATAGACCGAGCGCGGCGACGCGGTACCGGAGTCGCGGAAGACCTCGTAGCTCAGAATCTCGCGCATCTGCGATTCGTCGCTGTTCATCGAGTGAAAGTTCAATCGTTTCAACCCGTGATAGCGAAGACTGGGATCAAAGTGATTCAACTTGAGCTTCCAGGACAGCTTGGGGCAGACCTGTCGTCCATTTTGAAAGCAGAAGCGTAAAACGCCAAAGAATCCCTTGTAGCGAACGCCGACGGGATCATAGCGTTCACCATCGATTTCCACGGCCGCCTCTACGTATACCTCGGCCGTCGGATTGGCGTTCAATTTGGCCAACGAATCCTCAGAGATCACGATGTTGTAGGTCCGCACCGTCGATATGTCGAAGACGACGTTGAACGGATCACTGCGCTGTTGATCGACGCCGATGGTCGACTCCGCAGCGTTGGACGGCACGCGGGCCGGCAGTGATTCGCCGCTGACGGCAAACACCACTGCCGCGACGATCACCGCGACCGCCACTGCCAGTGACATTGTCAGTGACATTGCCGTGCGGCGATTCATCCGATTGCTCAATCCCCGTGCATGGCGTCAACCAGGAGTTAGCCTACCTGCATGGCTGTGACGCTGCCCAGGCCGAGAAGCCCCATGCCTTCCAGCGCGAGCGAATCGCGCGAGGAGCGCAAGTATCCGTTGCCCGACGCCCGAGCAGCGCTGCTGACCGCCTGGCTCGATGCCCGGCTGCCTCGCGATCCGCAGTATCCCGTCGGCGTGATCACGAGCTGCTACTACGACACGCGCACAGCTCGACGCGTACCAGGAGTCGGTCGATGGCGAGTTCGCCAAGCAAAAGCTCAGGCTGCGCTGGTACGGCGAATCCGATCGACCCATTCGCCGGCGTCTGGATCGAGCTCAAGTCCCGCGCCGGCGCGAGTTCGCAGAAGCTTCGGGCTCGCTATCCCATATCGGGCGTCGCCAATCAGCTCGGACTGGTCCTGCCCGACCGACCCGAACTCACCCGCTGCCTGCGAGATATGAGCGAACTTGCGACATCGTCGCTCGATCCGACGCTCGAGCCCGCCGCGTTCATCCGCTACCAACGGATTCGCTGGCAATCTCCCGACGGACTGTTGCGGGCCTCGCTGGACACCCAGGTTCAGGCGGCGAATCCAAGAGGCGCGCCGATCTGGTTACCCGTCCTCAACGGCTCAGTGCTGGAGCTCAAGTCGACCGGCGACCTGCCACCGCAGGTTGCGCGCCTGGGCAAGCTTGGTCTGCGCCGGACTGCCCATTCAAAGTACGCGCTCGCCATCGAACTGCTGTACGGTGGCGAGCGCTCCCAGATCAGATAATCGGAACACCCGTACCAGGAGCTGCTAATGCCCATTGTCCTGATCGAGTGGCCCGAGATTCTTGGTCCGACCTCAGAGATCGCGCTTGAGGAATATCTCCTCGCAATG
The DNA here is from genome assembly GCA_963666795.2 of Dehalococcoidia bacterium. Lineage (GTDB taxonomy): Bacteria > Chloroflexota > Dehalococcoidia > Bin125 > Bin125 > Bin125. The sequence goes on from CAXXUV010000008.1 coordinate 166,946, forward strand.
GTCGTCTCGCTGGCGGCGTCGGTCGCCACCTACGCGCTCTACCTGATCTTCTACCGCGACTGGCAACGCGGAGCCGGCATTCATCGCGTCTTCCTCCTCGCCGGACCAGCAATCACGCTGCTCTTCATCGCAATCCAATGGTCGCTGCCACTGTCGCTGGGACTGCTGGGAGCACTCTCATTTGTCCGCTTCCGCACGCCGATCAAAGATCCAGCGGAAATCGGATACCTGTTGGTCGTCATTGCGTCGTCGATCGGGGCAGCGACATACAACTACGAACTGATCGGAATCCTGTTCGCGTCCGTCGCGCTAGTGCTCGTCGGACAGCGCATCTTCTCCGGCACCGGGTTAGGCGGTCTGGGCGCCGGCAGCCAGGATCTAATCATCACCATGTCGGCAACGGACTACACCGAGCACGAGGCCGCGCTCTTGCAGTTCCTGAAAACAAATCTCAGAGGATTCAGGACGGCGTCAATGACCCAGAACGCCGGAACCGCGAGTCTGCATGCCACCTTCAGGAGCTCGCGCCACGGCGATCGCTGGGGAGCGTTCCGCACAGAACTTGAGGCAGAGGTGACGCCAGCGTCGGTTGACTTGTACGTGGGATAACCTCAGCTACATGGGAGCGGAAGGGGACCGGTGTCCTCCACAGTCTTCAACACTGATGCGGGGCGGTCCGCACCGTCTCGGGTGGGTTCGACTCCCATGCGCTCCCGCCAGCCCGTTCGCTAAACGCTATTCAGTCGGGCGGTCGAGTCGTCCATCGCAACGACGGTCGGATTTCCCGCTCCCCCTCGCAGGGGGAGCTGCCGAAGGCTGAGGGGGTCCTTTCCCTCGTCAGCAGTTCCTCAGGAATCATCTATAACACTCCAGCCGGTAGCCGATCGGGGACCCCCTCCAACCTTCGGCAGCTTCCCCCGCAAGGAGACCTTTGAAAAACTCATGATTCCCCTCTCCCCCCCCTTGCGGGGGGAGATGTCACGGAGTGACAGAGGGGGGGTCCGCCGCCAGCGACCAGATAGGCCTTGAGATGGGGAGCCCCCCCTCTGCCTTCGGCATCTCCCCCGCAAGGGGGGCGAAGGGGACTTACTCAAAGGCCTCCGCAAGGGGGGAAGCGGGGATCAGAGTTGTTCAGAGCGCGTCGATCACTGCTTGCGCAAAGTCCTCAGTACTCGCCGATCCACCCTGATCAGGGGTCAACTTCTCGCCGGCCTCGTAGACCGCTTCAATCGCGTCTTCCAGACCTGACGCCTGCTCGTGCAGACCGAGATGATGCAGCATCATCACCGCAGACAGCATCGTCGCGGTGGGATTGATCCGGTGCATGCCGGCGATATCCGGCGCGGTGCCGTGGACGGATTCGAAGTAGGCCCAGTCCTCGCCGAAGCAGCCCGACGGGGCCAGGCCGAGGCCGCCGATTGTGCCAGCTCCTTCGTCGGAAAAGATGTCGCCGTAGAGGTTGGGCAGCAGCACCACATCAAGATCGTGCGGCGAGGCCACGAGCCGGCGAGCGAAGTCGTCGGCGATGAATGTCTCAAACTCGATATCGGGATATCCCGACGCCACCTCGGCCGCGATCTCGACGAACCAGCCGTCGGTCTTCGGCAGCACATTGGTCTTGGCCGAACAGGTCAGCTTGCCGGCGTAGCCTTCGGCCTTGCGCTGTTGTGTCAGACGGCAGGCAAAGTGCGCCACGCGCTCGACATTGGCGCGAGTGAAGTACTTGATCGCGTAGCGGCCCTCGGCCTCGGCGAAGTGTCCGAAGCCACCGGGGACCTGGGTGCGCGAAACGCCGCCGAATCGGGGACGATCGGCCAATCCCGAGGCTGCGACTTCCGAGAGGTCGCCCTCGATGCCGGCGTACAGGTCCTCGAGATTCTCGCGGACGATGATGTAGTCAATGCCCTCAGGCTGAGCCAACGGCGAGCGAAAGCCCGGGCGCCACTTGATCGGCCTCACGTTGGCGAAGGTCTGTTTGCCCCAGCGGAAGTAGCCGACGCCCGGCGTCTGTCCGTTGGTCGATCCGAACAGCACGGTGTCGCAACGATCGGCTGTGTCGATGACCAGCTTCTCGCCTTCTTCACGAGACATCTCGCGCGTCAGATCAACGCCGTCGGGCAGCACTTCGAAGGTGAGCGGGAGCTCCATCGCCTGCAGCACAGCCATTGAGGCGTGCACCGCCTCCGGCGCCGCGTCGTCGCCGGGCAGGACTCCAACTGTCGCTTCATCGGCCATGGTCAGTCTCCATCCGCAAATCGTTGGTCGCGTTCCAGGCCTCGGAACCATTCTTCATCGATGGCTGTCACCCGCCCGATCTCATCAAAGACCAGGCCGAGTCGGTTGGTATGCATCAGGTCGAGCAGCTCATCGCCATCGACCAGCTCGATGCTCTCGTCGCCGCCCTCGGCTTCGTCGATTGCTGAGGAAGAGAACTCGCCGTTCGAGATTAGAAGGCCCTCCGAGGCCTTGCCCTCCATCGAAGCTCGCAAGTCGCGAATCTGATTGGCTCCAAGTGCGCCGAATGAGCGGCGGCAGATCGCATACACGTTCGCCCGCTCCTCGTCATCGTGGACGCCGACACATTCCACCGCGCCGTCAAACGCATTGCGGACGACGCTGACATCAATCATGCCAATCGAGCGCAGGATGACAATCGTGAATTGCTCAAAACCACCACGACCCAGGTTGCGAATCAACGACTCCACCCGTGAGCGCCATTGGTATTCGTCCATCGGCGTGGATTCGATACGTTCGAGTTCGCGCCGGTTCTCGAAAGGCGCGTCAGGCGCTTCGCCCACTTCCGACGCAGCATCGCGAGCTTGTCGGTTGCGCCGAAGCGTCCGCCAACCGAGGTAGAGCATCGCCAGCACCAGAGGACCGAACTGAACCCAGGCCGGCGACGACTCACCTTCGTCAACCCCCGCAATGCGAGTAAAGATCGCGCCACCGGCAATCAAAATGATCAGAGAAACGAGCACATCAAGAAGAACGGGACGCATGGAACTCATTGGGATACCTCGAATTGATCAAAGTACTCGAAATTGATCGACTGACATCTTCGATGGTTCATACGGGTCACGTGAACGCCTAGTTTCCGTCTCCTTCAGCAGCTCACACAAGTCGTTCGCCATCGAACGAGGTCAATGGGATTCGCTCCATGGCCGACTCGCTTCTTCTCTTGCTCGCGAGTGAAAGTTTCCGGTCGTGATGATCAGAGCCCGCTCTCGCGCGACCATGATTGCGAACCGCGAAAGTCGCGGATAGCATCCCTGATCCGACGGAATCCTTGTAGCGCTTGCACTGAAATGCGTTTGAAACTGAGATAGTCCAGGCTGGTCGCGATAGGTCCACCGATGCCATCAATCCCCCATCGCCGGACCTCCTTTATCCGGTGACTTTAGGAGCATCAGTGAAATGCTCAAATCGCTGATGGAGACATCAGCAACCTCTTCGAAAGTCTCTGTTCCACTCCTCCTCGGTCGAGCACGATTCACCTGTACTTTGGGCCTGATTGAGCAGCATCTTGCCGAGACCTCGTCAGTGTCCGGTGGATCGTCGTTCACTCGCTTCGCATATCAGCCCAATCGTCATTCTGCTGCGGTCGTCAACTTGCCCCGGGCTGTTGATCCCTGCCGGTCAGCGCCGATTGCAGCTCGCGAATCTGCGCCGTACCTGTTCGACGGCAGTAGATCGCTGCCTCAACCTTCTTCGCTGAAGGTCACCCTTGGCCTCGAGGGCATTCCAACGTCAGGATCAGTCGCCAGCAGCGCCCGATGCGTCAAATCGGTGCAGGTCGACCGCTACGATGTTCATTGACCGCCATGACAAAGCAGCGGGGTGCGAGGACCTCGGTCTCGTCGGCCCGGGCTTTCACGCTCGCTGTTCAGGCGCGTTAGCTCAAGCTGCCAGGCCACTGCCAGCACCAAGCCGTTTGTTCACGGTTCATCGTGAGTCGGCAGATCTGGCCTTCTTTGAGTTTGCCGAACATCTCCAGCGCTTCATCGGGCAAGTCCTCGAACACCGACTTCGGCTGGTAGCACGTCATGCGGCCTGCTTACGTTGGAACGGGAACACCATCGCTCACTCCTTCACATCAGCAGGCTACCCGCCGAGGCGTTCTGTGAGATCGGGAATGGGTCTGAACACGAACTTCTTGCCCGACCGCGCGCGACGAAGGAAGTCCTCTTTCGGTTAGGTGTTGAAGATCTGCACGTGCGGACCAATAGGAGACGCGGTGCTCACTCTGTTGCTGCGCAATGGTGAAGATGCGGTTGGGCTGGTCAAGCGCCGCGTTCAGGATCACAAGCTGACGCTCAGAGAAGCCGTTGTCGCCCAGACGCTCGACCAAATCACGCGAGGCAGCCGCCTCTTCCTGCAGGTCGCTCTCGAGTTGCGCTGCGGCCTGTTCCATGATGTCGAGCTGATGCAGCAAGAAGTGAGTGACATCATTGTCATCGGCCGTGACGTACTGATATGCCCGCGAGTATTGCGCAGGCGCTCGCAGCAGGACGTGAGAAATGGGGAGGTAGGGCGCCAACCACCATTCGGAGCGCAGCAGCGACCAATAGAACAGGGCGCGAGCTGTGCGTCCGTTGCCATCCACGAATGGATGGTCGTATCCAATCATGAAGTGCAGCAGGATTGCCCGCACGATCGGGTGCATGAAGTCCGACTCCGACTCGCCGCCGGCGAAGTCGCAGATTCGTTGCAATCGGTCCGGCAACTCGTCCGCCGGAGGCGGGTTATGGACAATTTGATTGTTGCCGGAGACCACATAGACCCGCGCTTCCCCGGGCTGTTGGATTCGCCCGGCGTCACGCTCGTCGCCCAACGTCCCGCGTGTCACAATTCGGTGCAGCTGCAGGATGTGCTCGAGATCGACCGGTTCGGCTTCGGCGGCCCATTGCTCAACGGTCTGCATGGCGGCGAAGTTGTTGGCGATCATGCGCTCGCCCTTGTCCCGCGGCTCACGCTGGTCGCGCAGCATTTCGCGGGCCGCCTGGCGGCTGGTGTTGGCGCCTTCCAGTCGGCTGGACTCGATCGATTCGTCCATGATTCCGCGCTGAAGCCAGCGTCGTCGCGCGGCGTTGGTCATCAGCGTCTCGTTGGCGAGAATGTGCGACTGCTGGGTCTGGTCCAGCGAGTGAAGCGCTTGCAGTATCGGATCGGCGTTGCAGTACCAGAACGCCTGATCGCCGCGCCCTAACAGAGGAAGGGTGTGTGACCCGGCCCGTCGCGCCATGGCCATCCCAAACCAATGCAGCCGGATGCTGCGGCCCTCCGGGGGTGTGCGGCGGCGTAGCTCGTCCCAGGAGAGGTAACGGCCCTTGGCGTCAAGCCGATTGCTGTCGGTGAGCAGGGCCATCTGCTGCTCGATCTGGAGCTCTGCGAGCTCTGCGGTCAGGCTGGCGAGTGGCGGCGCCGATTTCGGCAGTTGCATGGGAATACTCGCGCCCAGCTATCGGTTTGCTCACGGTTTCTGTGAAACCAATAGTAACCGCCGAATTCATCCAGTGATCCGCCAGCACCCGCACGCTCTGTCAACCAGCTATCGGTTTGCTCACGGTTTCTGTGAAACCAATAGTTAGACGAGGCGCAGAGCAGTGTGACCGGGGGACGAAATAGAACGATCTTGATGGGAATTTGCTCACGGTTTATGTGAAACCGTGAGCAAATCACGCATTCCTCAGACAGGCAACGCCGATTGGTCGATGTTGTAGAGCTTTTGCACGTTGCCCCAGACCATCTTGTCGATCTCCTCTTGCGGGACGCCTTCCATGATCTCATCGAGGATGCGGCGCGAGTTTGGCCAGATCGCGTCGTGGTGCGGGTAGTCGTTGCCCCAGAGCAGGTTGTCGACGCCAATGCCGTGCCGGGTCATGACGCCGATCTCATCGTCCTCGAAGGTGACGTTGAAGTTGCGCTTGAAGTACTCCGTGGGCAGCATCGGCAGCTCGGGCGTGCGGTCGACGGCGCGGGCGCGGTAGTAGGCGTGGTCCCAGCGCTGGAGCACGTGGGCGATCCAGCCGGTTTCCCACTCGGCCATGACGAAACGCAATTTGGGGTGCCGCTCGCAGACGCCTGAGGTGACCAGGTTGGAGATCGTATTCCAGGCCGCGCCGTGGGCGAGGGTGTAGCTGACGACCTCGTCCCATTCCTTGGGTAGACCCATGCCCGGCTGGGAGCCGCAGAAAATATGCATCGTCAGCGGCATCCCGACCTCTTCGGCGGCCGTCCAGAAGGGCTCGTAGTACGGGTCGGAGTAGGGCAGGTCCTTCGGCGCGGTACAGGGAATCGCGACGCCCTTGATGCCCATCTTGGCGCAGCGCTCCAACTCGGCGATGCCGGCGTCGACATCGCGCAAGGTCAGACAACCGATGCCGATCAGACGGTCGGGGTTGTGCGAGCAGTAGTCGCGGATCCAATCGTTGTGACGCTGGAAGACGGCGCTCACGACCTCAACGTCATCAACCATGTAGGTGAGCATGTTGATCGAGGGGTACATCACCTCGCCAACGACGCCGTCCTGGTCCTGCTCGGTCAGCCGGGCGACGGGGTCCTTGACGCCGGGGTTGATCAGATCCCAACCGCGCTGCATCTTCTCCTTGGTCTCGGGAAGATTGAGGTTCGCGCCGGCGATGCCGAGCCGTCCGACCAGCATGGCGAAATCGATCTGCGGCCAGGCCAGGTAGACGCCCTCGCGTCCCTTCCAGCCGTCCACCACGCGCGGCGCGCGGTCGCCGAACCTTTCCACGAGTCCATCAAAGACCTCAGGTCCCTCAACCACGTGGGAATCACAGGAATACACAATGGGGCTAACCATGACAAGCGTCCTCTCAACTTCCGATTCAGGATAGTGGGATGCATCAACGAAAGAGAGGGGGAAGGAATGCTGGTATCGTTCCGACTCCAGAACACCCGCACCGCAAGAGGAGAACGGGATGCGTTCGAGCGTGCTGCGGCTGCTGGCTGTGCTCTTGGTGTCGCTGTTCATTGCCACTGCCTGCTCAATCGAACCCGAGAATGCACCGGCTCAACCGTCGGCCGAATCGCCTGCGACTGCCGATGAGCAACAGTCTCAGGAGCTCGAATCGAAACCAGCCGAGCAGGCGGAGGAACCGAGCCCGTCGCTAACTGCGCCTCAGCCCGAGGCCCCTGACCCGTATGCCCAACTGCTCGCCCGATTGACAATCGATGCCGAGTCCGACGGCGGGATCGACTACGACCGCGACCTCTATATGCCGCGCGGCTGGGCCGAAACCGTTAGGCCGGGTTGCAATGTGCGCGAGCTCGTGCTGATCTTCGAAGCGGTCTCTATTTCAGAAGTCGACCAGGACTGTCGGCCCCTGGACGGCCGTTGGCGCTCCTGGTACGACGATGAGCCGTTCAACGATCCGTCGCAACTGGACATCGACCACATGGTGCCGCTGGCCGAAGCGCATCGATCTGGGGCGGCTCGCTGGCCGGCTCAGCGGAAAACCCGGTTTGCCAATGATCTCGGATTCCCGGCGGCCTTGACTGCGGTGTCGGCATCGAGCAATCGGACCAAGAGCGCACAGGATCCAGCCGAATGGAAGCCGCCGCTTCGCGGCGCATGGTGCCAGTATGCGCAAGACTGGATCGCCGTCAAACTGCAGTGGTCACTAAGCGCCGACACTGCCGAGGTCGATGCGCTTCAAGAAATGCTCGACACCTGTCCGGCCGACTATCAGCGACCGCCCGAACATCCCGAGCGGCGACCCATGGTTGTCCACGTCGAGCCCGAGCCAAGCAGTGACGACGAGGAACCAATTACGCCCGCGGCAGAGGGCGAGGCGTATGCCTCCTGCGACGAGGCCCAGGCTGCGGGTCTCGAACGAGAAACCGGCAGCAAGGGCAACGGTCGCGGATTCCCCGCAGACGCCGTTCCATCAGCCAGGGACGGCGACGGCGACGGTGTGGTCTGTGAGCGCTGAGCGTCTTCATCCCGTCCCCGCCTCCGAGCGGGGACCCGCTCGGGCCGCGCGCCGTACGTAAAGAAATTCCGCGCTAGATGTCCAACGGAATGCCCATCTCCGCCGACAGGTCTCGCAGATCCTGCAGCGTCGACGATGGGTAAATCACGTGTCCCGCTGCAATCCGCTCCTCGTAGGCGCGCTGCTCAATCTCGCCCGGTGCGAAGACCTCATCGACGCCTGGCAGCGGGTCCGCCGACTTGACCTGCTCGACCATCTCGTCGACTGCCGACGTGAACACATCAGCCTCGCCGAAGATCTCCGGGTCGATCACCAGCAGGAACTGTCCGCGCTTGCCGATGTTCACTTGATTGCTGTGATACCCGCCCGGCAGGGCGCCCGCCAGCAGATTCATGAACATGCTCAGGCCCGTGCCCTTGTAGGCCGACACAGCGCCGAGCGCCGGGATCACCCCGCCCATGGCGATCTCGGGATCAGTAGTCGGCTGGCCTTCGAGATCCTGGAATCCCCATTCCTCGGGGATCTCCCGACCCTCGGCGCGGGCTCGCATGACCTTGCCCAGCGCGACCGGTGTTAGCGCCATATCCAGCACGACCGGCGGCCCCGACGTACGCGGAGCGGCAAACGCCATCGGGTTGTTGCCGGTCATCCGCGTCCGCGCGCCGAACGGCGCAATCGTTGGCACGCTCGTCGTGGTGCAGAACGCAACGAATCCCTCGGCGGCGGCCATCATCGGATAGAACGCGCCCATGCCCCAGTCGTTGCTGTTGCGCAGCGTGCCCAGCGCGAGACCCGTTTCCTTGGCCTTGGCGATCGTGCGCTGCATCGTCCGCGCGACGACGAGTTGCCCAATCCCGCCGTCGCCATCAACGACGTGCGAGACCGGCGTCTCCTTGAGCACTTCCAAACTCGGCGTCGGGTTGTATCGACCCGCCTGCAGGTGTCCTGCGTACCAGCCGAGCCGCTGGAACCCATGCGTATCGACGCCGCGCAGGTCGGCGGTGAGCTGAATCTCCACCGTGAACTCAGCGTCCTCAGACGGAACGCCGCAGGCCTCATAGACCGCCTTGCCGAAGACCCGCAGCGGTTCGAGCGGGACGACTTCAGTCGCATCCTGGTCGGCCATTAGTCGTCGTTCCCCTCACTGGCGTCCAGCACTCCGCCGTCCGACATCCCGCGCACCTCGCCCGTGGTCTGGACTGCGCAGACAATGAACTCCAGGTCCTCAGGGCCCTGGCTGTAAATCTGGTGCGCGATGTCGGCGGGGAAGAAGAGGAAGTCGCCGGCGGTCGCCGTGCTCCGCCAGGGGCCGCAGTCGATCTCAGCGTTGCCCTTGAGGAAGTAGTAGACCTTCTCAATGTCCTCGTGGATGTGCCGCACATTCGTCTCGCCGACCGGCAGCACGTTGTAGAGCACAAACTGGAGAGGGCTTTCAAAGCGGCCCTCAGCGGTCGTGAACATGCGTCGCGAGTGGATATTGCGGCCAATGCTGATCGGCGTCTCGCTGATCGGCTTAATCACAAATCGCGAGTCGTCGGGCGGCGGTACCGGGTCGCCTTCGAGATCGGGAGCCACCGGAGGCATATTCCGTTCAGGCGTCTGCTGGGTCATTTGCGTCCTCCTCTACCTGTTCGGCGCAGGATACCCTCCAGTTGAGGAGCCGCAGCGAAGCTGACCAAACTCACAGTCCGGAACTTCAAACAATTCGACGACATCGAAGTTGAGCTTGACAATCCCGTTGTTTTCGTCGGTCCGAATAACTCCGGGAAGACGAGCGCGATGCAAGCGCTGGCATTGTGGAACCTGGGACTCAAACGCTGGACCGAGAAGTTCGGCGGCAAACCCATGCCGAAGAGGCGGCTGGGCGTCGCTATCAATCGACGCGATCTATTGGCTGCGCCTGTACCCCGCGCTCGGGAGCTTTGGCGAGATTTGCACATCCGTGATGTGACAATGACGAATGGGAGACCACAGACTGACAATGTGCGCATTGAAATCGTCGTCGAAGGTGAGAGCAACGGCAAGGAGTGGCAATGCGGTCTCGAGTTTGACTATGTCAACGAAGAGTCGTTCTATTGTAGGCCGCTGCGAGTAGGAAATAATTCTAAGGGGGAGCGAATGCCAATACCAGAGCAAGCTCTTTCCACCGATGCCGTGCTGCTGCCGCCGATGTCGGGACTGGCAGAAACGGAGGATTTGCTGCAATCCGGCGCCATCGATGTTCGCATAGGCCAAGGCCGCACTGCCGAAGTTTTGCGTAATCTCTGCTATCAAGTGTATGAAGAACGTCAGGACGAGTGGTACAAGTTAGTCGATCAGATCGAACGACTTTTCGGCATGCGTCTTGAACCGCCGGCATTTGTGCCAGCTCGTGGTCAGATCGTCATGACCTATTCTCAGCACGGAGTTTCTTTGGACGTTTCTGCTGGTGGACGGGGATTTCAGCAAACGTTGCTTCTCTTGGCGTTCATGTACAACAACCCTGGCGCCGTGTTGCTCATTGACGAGCCAGACGCACACCTCGAGATTCTGAGACAACGTGAAACCTACAGCCACCTGACAGAGTCAGCGCGAGAGAACGGTAATCAGCTCGTGATTGCCACGCACTCCGAGGTCGTTCTCAACGAGGCGGCAGGGAAAGACACCGTGATCGCCTTCGTTGGCAAGCCGCATCGAATCGACCATCAGACTGGCCCGCTGCTCAATGCATTGAGCAAGATCAGTTGGGAAGACTATTACCTCGCCGAGCAAACTGGGTGGACGTTGTACCTGGAAGGCTCAACTGACCTTGAACTGTTGCGTGCATTGGCCCGCCGGCTCAACCACGAAGACGCAGTAGCAGCGTTGCAACGGCCGTTCGTTTACTATGTAGCAAACGATTCGAGATCTGCCAGCCGACACTTTCATGCGATCCTAGACGCGACGCCGACGCAAGTCGGCTTGGCTCTGTTCGATCGGCTCGGCACCGAACCACCGAACATCGCGCCACTCGAATGCTTGATGTGGCGTCGACGAGAGATTGAAAACTACGTGTGTGGCGAGCGTACTCTCGTCGCTTATGCGCGCAACTCCGTAGCGAACGCGTCCGAAGTTACCCTCTTCGATCTTCAAGCTGCTGACGAGCGGGAACAGGCAATGCGGATAGCGATCGCTCAGGTGGAATCAGGATTGCAGACCATCGAAAACATCTCCCCTTGGAGTGCTGAAGCAAAGGCAAGCGATCAAGTTCTAACGCCAGTGTTCCGAGAATATGCGAAGCGATTAGAGATTTACAACGATATGGCTAAGAAGAACTTCCATCGACTAGTAGCGCACATTCCCGATGACGAGATCGATCCAGAAATTAGAGAAAAGCTGGACGCAATCGCAGACATCGCCTCCTCTGCCAAACCGCGACGTTAGAACGGCAGACCGATCGCTTTGGCCAGGAATGCCATCCACTCCCTCGACTCCCTGAACCGCTCGATCGTGTAGTCCACGAAGTCGGGTGCGACGATGTCTTCGATCTCCAGCAGATGCGTGACGATGAAGTGCTTGCGTTTGATGTCCTCGATCATTGGATCGTCCGCAGAAAATCCTCTCGGTGGACGCTTGAGCGAGTCCTGGTGACCGTCTAGCTGCCAGTCGTCCGAATCGGCGAGTTCTTTGATTGCTAACCAATCGCGGGGATGCTCAGAGATGGATCGACGGTAGGCGAGGAGCGCGTCGCGGTCCGGCATCCAACTTCCCGCTCCGATGAAGCAGTCGTCCATCGCGATGTGGATGTAGTAGCCCGGCGCGTGGACGTCCTTGCCGGCTTCGTGGCGGAACTGGATGCCCACGTTGGTCTTGTACGGCGACTTGTCGCGCGAGAATCGGACATCGCGGTGAATCCGCATCAGTGAGCCGCCCTGCTTGCGATCGGAGGCGAGAATGTGCGGAGAGATATCGGCCAGTGGACCGCTCACTTCGCGGACGTATTCAAGCGCCGGCTCCCGCAGGACATGTTCGTAGTCGTCTTTATGGGCGTTGAACCATTCGCGGTCGTTGTGGCCGGCCAGTTCGACCAGGAAGTCAATCAGTTGCTCGCTGAAGACCATTGTCGTTTCCGTTCACACACTTGCGAAGTCAGTCGTTGTTCTCTTCGCTGCCGGACGTCGAGGCCGGCTCGTCCGAGTCAGTGACTCCAACATTACCGACAGGGCCCGGGATGTGTTGCGGCGCACGATAGCGGCTGATCGAGCGCCAGAGGATGCCGATCAAGAGCGTCGCGCCTAAGCCGATCGCGCCGCCGAGGAAGTACGTCTTGTCGACGCCGATCTTGTCGCCCCAGAATCCGACCCAGATGATGCCGAGGTTGTTGGCCGTCTGTGCCATCAGCACCATGACCGAAAACGCGCGGCCGCGCATCTCGTCGGGCGTGGTTAGGTGGACCGTCACCTGCCGGACGGCGACGGTAACCGCGTCGGCGGCGCCCAGCATCGCAATTGCGATCATGCCGACCCACAACCAGGGCGCGGCGCCGAGGGCGAAGAGCAGCGCCGCATACACAGCGGACGCGACCAGCACCATGACGCCCTTGGCTCGGTAGTTGACCAGGAACAGCGCCAACATCATGCCGCAAGCCGACCCCACTGCGTTGACCGTGCTCAGCGCCCCTGCCGCTCCGACGCCGGCCATAAACAGTCCCGTGGCCAACAGCGGCAGAATCTCGCGGTAGTACGAGATCACCGTGATGCCCCAGTCGAGGATGAACAGACCGGGAAGGATCGGATGTCGGGCGACGTATTTCGCGCCTTCTTTGACCATCTGCAGCGCGGATTGCTGTGTTGAGACCGCGCGAGCCGGTGTGCGAATCATCATCGGCATCACAGCAGAAATCGCGGCGAAGGCGGCGGCCACCCAGAGCATGCCAATGGCGTCAAGGCCAAAGGCGAGCGCAGTGACGATCACTCCGCCCAGAATCCAGCCGCCCATCTGCGTGCTGGCGTCCAGCGTCACCGCAGCGCTGAGATAGCGCGCCGGCACCACGCGAGGCGTGATCGTCGCGCGGGCCGGAGCAACGAATGTGGCCAGACCGCCTAACACGCCGAGCGCGACCCAGGCCATCCAAAACTCGAGCACGTCAACCGTTGCCGCCGTCGCCACCACAACGAGCGTGGTGAGGACAGCAATGTTTGCTCCCGCCATCAGCCAGCGGCGGTCGAACCGATCGGCGAGCACGCCGCCGAACAGCACCGCGAGCGCCTGGATCGGTAGCTGAACCGCGCCGATGATCGCGACCTCAGTGAACGCGTCCGCGCCGGTTTGATCAAGGAACCACTGTGGGATCGCAATGAACCGAATCTGTTGCGCAATAATCATGCACAACGCGCCAGCCCAGAGCACGCGGTAGTCGCGAATACGGAACAGCCGGCGCAGCGGCGGCCGGGCAACAGCCGGACGCTGGCTCACGGCGTGATCCGCCGCGTTGGCATCAGGTCAGTCATACTGTGCAGCGGGTTGGTGGTCGGCAGCGGCATATCTGCGGAGGGTACCGCTCCATCGACATTTGAAGCGTCAAACCACGACTCGTACGAGGAATAGGAGCGCCAGATGAAGGTTGGAATCTATCTGCCCCAGGTCGGTGGCGTCGCCAGTCCCGAGAACATTACGCGAGTCGCGCGCTCCGTGGAGGCCAACGGCTACGACTCCCTGTGGACGTTCGACCACGTCGTGCTCCGGCCCGACCAGGGATCCGACTATCCCTACTCGGAAGACGGACGCTTCCTCGTCCCGGCGGAAGTCCCGTTCCTCGAGCCGCTCACGCTGATGACGTACGCCGCTGCGGTCACGGAGCGAGTCGAGCTGGGCACGGCCGTCCTGGTCGCGCCAATGCGCGCTCCGGTACTGCATGCGAAGATTATGGCGACCCTCGACCATCTCGCCGGCGGTCGGCTGATCCTCGGCGCCGGCGTGGGCTGGTGGAAGGAAGAGTTCGAGGCGCTCTCGATGCCCTTCGACCGGCGCGGCGCTCGGATGGACGAGTATCTGCAGGTGCTGCGCGACCTCTGGGAGAACGAGATCGGCTCGTTCGAGGGCGAGTTCTACAACACAACGGGCTGGTACTGCCGACCGCAGCCGCCGCGCCGAGTCCCGATCCTGCTGGGCGGCAACAACCCACGCCAACTCCGCCGAGCCGGACGCTTCGCCGATGGCTATCTCGCCAACCCGACGATGCTCGACACGCTCGAAGAAGATTGGGCGCTGGTGAAGTCCGAGGCCGAGGCCAATGGCCGTGACGCGTCGGCACTCAGCCTGATGATCAACCGGATCACCGTGATCGCCGAGGACACAATCGACGAGGCAGCCGAGACCCTCGGCGAGATGAAATCCAGAGGCTTCGACCACGCCATCGCCAACGTCCACCCCGCAGCGGATGCCGAGGCGGTGCTTGCGGAGTTTGCCGACAAGCACCTGCAGGCACTGCAGAGCTAAATCTCATTCTTTCTTCTATCGCGAGTTATCACCCAACTCGCGATAGAAGAATTCCTAATATCAACTTCATCGATCTGAGTAATCGATCCGGCCAGTTCGAGACTTCTTATCTCGCATTTGTGTGTAACTCGCGATAAGATCGACCTAGCCATCGAACCGCAAGGATCTGCCATGCACCGCTCTCGCAACGGCTTCTATGAACGATCACAAATTCAAGGCGACGAATTCAGCGCCTTCATTCCAAATCCCTTGCCGCCGATCCCCCCGCTTGACATGGACCAGTTCCAGCAGGAACTTGAGTCGGCCCACCTCGCGTTGGGATACCTCGATGCGTTGACAACCCGCTTGCCATCAATCGAACCACTGCTTTTCTCCTACATCAGGCGAGAAGCCGTGGCGTCATCACAGATCGAAGGAACGCAATCGACCTTCGAAGACCTGCTGACCTACGAGTTGGGCGGCACGCCGGCATCATCGGCCGATGATGCCGCCGAGGTATCAAACTACGTCTCTGCTCTGCAGCATGGCCTCGCCCGCCTACGTGAAGGATTCCCCCTCAGCAGCCGGCTCATCCGCGAAGTGCACGGCATTCTCATGCAGGGCGAGGCGCGCCAACACTTGATGCCAGGCGAGTTCCGTCGGATGCAGAACTGGATCGGCGGACGCTCACCGACCACCGCGATGTACGTGCCACCACCGCCTTCCGCTGTCGTCGAGTGCATGTCGCAACTAGAGCAGTTCATTCACGACGAACGTTCGACTCTGCCGACCGTGATCAAAGCTGGGCTCGTGCACGCGCAATTCGAGTCAGTTCATCCCTTCCTTGACGGCAACGGTCGCGCAGGACGCGTGTTGATCGCCTTGCTGCTCGAGCAGGCGCAGATTCTCAGCGAGCCCGCGCTCTACCTCAGCCTGTACTTCAAGCAGCGCCGGCCCGAATACTATTCGCTGCTCGGTCAACTGCGTGACAACGGTGACTGGGAAGTCTGGCTGCGCTACTTCATATCCGGCGTCATTTGGACGGCCGAAGATTGCATCGCACTGGCTGAGGAACTGGGGGAGAGATTCGAACGTGATCGGGAACGGCTACTGGAGGCGGGGCGCCGCGGAACGTCCGCTGCTACAGCGCTCGAAGCGTTTGTCCGGCGGCCACTCCTGAACTTGCGCGAACTCTCCAACGAAAGTGGTCTGTCGCAGAACGCTGCGGCCTCGGCGACGGAAACACTGATCCATCTCGGCATCGTCAATGAGCGAACCGGCCAGCGCCGGAATCGCCTATTCGCGTACCCCGCCTACATCGACGTTCTGAGCAGGGGTGGAGAACCGTTCTAACCGACCCCCAAGTAACCTGATCTGCGAAGTGAAGAGGAGACCGTATATGGGCGACACCGTCACCTATGAGCGCAGCGGCCGCATTGCCACAATTACCTATAACCGGCCCGAGGCTCTGAACGCGATCAACCACGAGCTGCGCACCGACCTCAACGCCGCCTGGGAAGAGTTTCGCAACGACGACGAGGCTTGGGTTGGCATCGTCACCGGGGCCGGACGCGCATTCTCGGCTGGCGCAGACCTGCGCTCGCCCGCGCCGCCCGAGGAACACACCTTCTGGGAAGTGCCGTCGCTGACCTCGCTCGAGTCGGGCATGGAGATCTGGAAACCGACCATTGCAGCCGTCAACGGCTACGCGCTGGGCTTCGGCTTGACGCTCGTGGCCGCCTGTGACTTCGTGATCGCCTCCGATCGCGCGCAATTCGGCTTCCCCGAGGTGCAGATCGGCGTCCCGACGATTCAGGGTTCGATCCGTATGCCCAAGCGCATCGCCTGGCACTACGCAATGGAACTGCTGCTGATCGGTGACCGCGTCGACGCCTGGCGGGCCAAGGAGATGGGCCTGGTCTGGGAGATCGTGCCGCATGACGACCTGATGCAGGCGGCAAACAACCTCGCTCAGCGGCTCTGCAAGGGCGCACCGCTCGCCGTCCGCGCGACGAAAGAGGTCGCGCACCGCGGACAAGAGCTGCCATTCGTGCAGGCAATCCGC
The DNA here is from genome assembly GCA_963666795.2 of Dehalococcoidia bacterium. Classification (GTDB taxonomy): domain Bacteria; phylum Chloroflexota; class Dehalococcoidia; order Bin125; family Bin125; genus Bin125. Next base: position 183,401 of record CAXXUV010000008.1, read on the forward strand.
TTCGGCGAAACCATGCGCCGCGTCGCCCGAGTCAGCGACGACGCCAAAGAAGGACCACAGGCCTTTCGCGAGAAGCGCTCGCCAATCTGGGGCGCCCGCTAATGCCGACGACCGGCGCGACGGGGCGACGCTTCTATCGAGCCGCCCGAGTCGCCAACGCGAGTCTCGACGGCTGGCTCCCAGACCATGCGGTCGGCGTTGCCGACGGCAAGATTATCGACGTCCTGCCGGCTGCCGACGCGCCGGAGGGCGAAATCGTCGACCTCGGCGACGTTTCATTGCTGCCCGGACTGGTCGAGGGACACACCCACATCCCCTGTCCTCCACGAGTGGACGCGTTCGACATCATCTCGCAGGAGCCGAACGAGCCCGCGTTAATGCGGGCCGCTCACGCGGTCGGATTGGCGCTGCGCAGCGGGATCACAACGATGCGCGACCTCGGCTCGAAGAACGAGGTCGTCTTCGCCGTCCGGGATGCCATCGCATCCGGCGTGATTCCCGGACCGCGACTGCTCGCCTCGGGAGCGCCGATCACTCGCACCATGGACCACTGCTGGTTCTGGGGCGGCGAGGCCGATACGCCGGAATCCGTTCGAGCGATGGCGCAGGCGCATGTCGACCAGGGCGCCGACGTGCTCAAGGTGATGGCCTCGGGCGGCAACTTCACGCCGACTTCCAATCCTCGCGACCGGCAGTACCCGCCGGAGACAATCCGCGAGATCGTCGAGGCCGGCAAGTCGGGCGGAATAGACGTCGCAGCACACACGCACGCAGCCGAGGGCATCCGCGCGGCGGTCGAGGGCGGCGTCCGACACCTGATTCACTGCCGCTGGCTGTCAGCGAACCCGGAAGAGGGTTTCAAGTACGACACGGAGCTCGCCCAGCGAATCGCCGACGAAGGCATCTGGGTCAATCCGACAATCGGGCTGGGACTGCTGGCGACAGAAGCACGCGCGCGAGGCGACGCCGCGCCCCGCCGCAACCCGAACCTCCAGGGTCCTTCTCCGAGAGAACAGGGACTGGAAATCGTCCGCGACATGCACAATCGAGGCGCGAGGTTCACCTCAGGACTCGACATGGGCATGGCTTACGCCGACTTCAATCGCGCGCCGGCGGAAGCGTGGGCATTCGTCGAGGACATCGGCATGACGCCATGGCAGGCGCTGAGGATCATGACCTGCGACAGCGCCGACGCCATCGGCGTGGGAGATGATGTCGGCCGGCTTGAAAAGGGTTTCGACGCCGACCTCGCGGCATTCTCTGGCGACCCGGCGGCTAGCATTCGCAACCTCGATCAACCGACCGCTGTTATCCAACGGGGCGCGATAGTCGTGGGAGTATGACGAAATCGCGGCTGCCTCAGCGCCAAAGTGGCACGAATCCCATCATTGCCAATATCCCATCTAGGTCCACCTGTTGGAGGCCAATAAGTTTGCAGGCGCTTGTCATGCTCGACTTCAAGGGCAACCGATCAACCCGATCGTTTGTAACCACTGTCACGGTATGGAACATGCTCTCCCTCTGATAGGCGAGCGCCTGGGCAATGACATGGGCGTCAGCAGATTTCCCTACTTGGGTGGTCGGGATGAGCGTGGGTGCAACCTTCAGCACTTCGCGCACTAGTTCGTCCGCAGGAACATAGTGCCGCGGGACGAGCTCCTTGGCCCTCACTGCCCATCGTGCGACGGCATCCTTCTGCTCGTGCCTGGTCAGTTCGTCAGTCACTCGCTGAGGAAAGACAAGTCGGTGGGCGCGCGCTAAATCCAACATCTGCTGAAGGAGTTCGTCGCGTGATCGAGCAATCATCTGACGCTGGATATCGATCAACACTGAAGAATCGAACACCCAGATGTCGAAGCTTGTCGAGGTCACAAACCGCCCACAGCTTTGGCAATCTCGGGCAATGAATCGCGATCCAAGTTGAGATAGTCGAGCACATCGCGCTCGGTGATTCGACCCCGGCGCTCAGCATCAATAATTGTGTGAATCACAAACCGGCCAAGTTCTCGCACCCGCTTCTCAACCCGCGTCTCACGCGGGCCGTTGTCCCCTTCAGTCATCTGCGGGTAGTCCGTGGCCGGATGGGTCCGCTCGATTTCGCCGTAAGCCGATCTGTGGACCGCTCCTTGATCTATCAGTGCGATCGCGCTGGCGCGGAGGCTGACTCGAAATCTACGAGCAATCCGCCTGATCAGCTGTAGGTCCTCCAACGCACCGCTTTGTCGAGTCGACAACATTTCTCGCAACAGGTCTTCGCGCGGGATGAGTATGCGGCTGGCGATGCGGTCGGACTGACGCTCAATTGCTGGTGCTCGTTCTGCGATGGCTGAAACGCCAGCGCACGAAGAGCTGCCTCCAACGGCCAAATGGGAAAGTTCATGCATCAATGTGAACGAGCGAGCCTCAGGCGTTTCCTGACGATTGATCACAATCATCGGTACCCATGCATCGGCGATCGAGAATCCTCGGAATCCATCTCGCCCGAGGCGGCTTTGCATCACAATGACGCCGTTCTGCTCAATCGCCTCACGGCGACGATTGAATGCATCATGTCCTGATGCCGACGTTCCGTGATAAGAATCTGGCAGACCGAGCCAGTCGCGGAACCGTTCCGACGCAGCATCTTCGGACGGCGTCGGCGCGATTGAACGAAGTGCCATCACTGACTCTGGTGGCTGCTGGGCATCCTCCACGATCCAACTCACCAAGGACTGGATGTGCCGCGCCCTTCGGATTGCCACCATGTCCTTGTGAGTCAGCGGCGTCCCGTCGGCTGCAGTGCGCAGCTCTGCCGGAAAACTTGGTGTCCGTGGCGGTTCCGGTAGAAAAAAGAACTCCTCAGGCCTGGCCAACTCCTTGGCGACCTCAGCAAACTGGGTTCGGTTGGGCCGGTCGTCACCGCTGATCCACGCGTTCAGGGCTTCCGGCGTCACGTGCGCGCGCTCCGCGAGCTCGGCGGCATCCATGCCCGAATCCGCGAGCGCCCATTCAAGCACGCGCGGGGAAAGCCCAACCGGGCCACTGGCCGCGCGGCGTCGAGCTTCGGACTGAGCCATTTCGTCCTCTCAGCCTCAGACTACCTAGCTGGGAAACTTCAGAACGATTTCCCGTCCCTGTCTCGAGTCAAGGTCGAGCCGCACAATCCGGTGATTGTTCGTGTCGGCCACCAACAACGATCGCCCCGGACCGTTGGTTAGACCTCCCGGCTCGTCCAACTGCACTTCGCTGAAGTTTCCCAGCGCGTCGCCGTGGCTGCCGACCAGCGTGTTGACGTTTTCGGTCAGTGGGTAGACCTGCTTGATCTTATGATTGAACGTGTCGGCGACGTAGAGCTCATCTCCAACTCTCGCCACGTCGAGCGGGTGCTGCAGCCGGGCCACGGCTCGGCCCCCGTCGGCATCCCCGAAGTGGAAGAGCCCGCCCTCGCCGGTCTTACCGATGAAGGTGGCCGTCCGGCCATCGGGGTCCCAGCTGATCTCCCTCACGCCGCTTGACTCCGAGTCCGCGAAGGCGAGCCCGCTCGGACCCGGCGCTAACCCTGAGACCTGCGCCAGCTCGGATTGCATCCTCAGACCGTCGACAATTCCCTCACGACCGGAGCCTCCCCAGGGACCGATGTACGAGTCGTCGCCGGCGCTGTCACCCAGCGGCATCCGCCAGATTTGGTGAATCCCGGCCATGGCGACGTAGAGATCTCCGTTGTGTACGGCCACATCCCAGGGAGAACTGAGCGCTGTCGCGCGGGCCGGCTCGCCCGAGGGCATCGTCCGCGCCTGCTCGCTGGTTCCGGCGATTGTGATGACGCTGCCGTCGCGGACGTCGATTCGGCGAAGGGCATGATTCTCGTTGTCGGCAACGAAGACGTAGTCGCCGTAGCTCTCGACGCCTTGCGGTTGATTGAATGTCGCTTCCGCTACCGAGCCATCGGTGAAGCCGGCTTCCGAACCACCGACTACGAGCGACACATTGCCGTCGATGTCGGCAATGATGATCCGGTCGTTGTTGCTGTCGGAGACAACCAGCCGTCCCGTCTCGTCGTCCCACGCGACCTTGGCCGGGAACGAGAGGGCGCTGTCGTGACCAGTCTCACGCTCGAGCCCCAGGCTCTGTCGTGAGAGCAGCTGTTCGGCCTCATATTCGGCCAGCCAGCCATCGATCAACGGCGCCGCCATGTCCTCGGTCAGTTCGCCCTCATGCTGGCCGAGCACATTGCCGTTCGGATCGATGAAGAACAGCGTCGGCCAGGCGCGAGCGCCGAAGGCCTGCCAGTACTTGAAGTCGGCGTCGTTGAGGACGGGATGTTCGATCCGCAGTCTGAGGATCGCCTGCCGCAGGTTCCCAGTCTCACGCTCGGTTGGGAACTTGGGTGAGTGGACCGAGACAATCTGCAGGGTGTCGCTGTAGCGTCGTTCGAGCTTCCGCAACTGCGGAAGGACATGCAGACAGTTGATTCAAGCGTAGGTCCAGAAGTGCAGGATCAAGAGCCGGCCGCGAAAGTCGGACATCGACATCTCGCGTCCGGTGTTCAGCCAGGTCATTCCGCTGGGGACGTCGGGCGCAGGCGACTTGCCGAAAGCTCGTGAAGTGGTCATGTGAGGCTCCATCGGACCAGCATGCTGTGTCGATTCAGGCTAGCGCTCCTCGGCGACCAGCTTGAGTATCGGTCCGTTGAACGTCAACACATAAACTTCGCCGTCACGGTCGACTGCGAACGAAGCAATGCGACTATCGAGTTGCAGCCGCTGCTCGACAGAGCCGTCGGGCGCGACCGTCCAGACGAAGCTCGAACAGTAGTCGCCGAAGACGTACTGGCCGTACAGCCCGGGAATCGCTGTCCCGCGATAGACCTCGCCACCGGTCACCGAGCAACCCTCGTCGTGTGTGTATGTCGCAACCGGCGCCACAGCGTCGGTCAGAGCCTCGCATTGCTCCTCCGAGCGGAAACACTCGTCGCCTTCGAACACGTTCCAACCGTGGTTCTCGCCGGCCCTGACGATTGCGATCTCCTCCACCCGATCCTGACCAACGTCTCCGACCCAGAGGTCGCCTGTCTCACTGTCGAACGCCATGCGCCAGGGATTGCGCAGTCCCCAGGCCCAGATCTCCGGCCGTACGCCGGCGATGCCGAGGAACGGGTTGTCGCTGGGGATCAGATACGGCGTAGATGTGTCGATGCCGTTGACGTCGATCCGGATGATCGTGCCCAGCAGTGTCTCGCGGTTCTGTCCGTTGCCCTGAGGGTCATTCGCCGCGCCCCCGTCTCCAAAGCCGAGATAGAGCATGCCGTCCGGACCAAACCGAACGGCGCCGCCGTTGTGATTGGAGTAGGGCTGTGGGACCTCGATGATCACTAACTCCGATGCATGAAGCGCCGAACCGAGCACCAGGCGGAACCGTGATAGCCGAGTGACCCTGGCCTCCTGCGGCGAGTAGTAGACGTAGAGATACGGCTCATTCTGTAGATCGGGATGCAGCGCCATGCTCAGCAAGCCCTCTTCGCCGCCGAACCGAATCGACTCGGTCAGGTCGAGGATGCCGAACTGCTCAATCTCCTCGTCGTCTTCCACGAATCGTGTGATGTATCCCCGTTGTTCCGCCACAAGTAGCGACCCGTCGGGCAGAGGCAGCATTTCGATCGGTTGTTTAAACTGGTAGCCATTGAGAATCGGCTCAACGGTCAGCTTGATCTCCTGAACCTGCGGCTCCGACCCATCCTGAACTTGTTGATCGTCGGATGAAGCGTCGGACCGGCGTTGGGATTCGCTCGCTGCTTGTTGTTGCTGAACTTGTTGCCGATCGCGTGTCACGGGCTCGCTCTGGTCCTGCTGGCGCGATTGCTGTTGCTGTGGTTGAGATCCCTCTTGATCAAGTCGATCGTCTTCAGCGCGTTGCGGCGAGGCCACAGACGGTCCCGGCTGGTCTTCGTTGCCGCATGACGCCGCTATCAATCCTCCGGCGAGGACCAGTGCGCAACCGACCAGCGCGATGAGCCTAGGGACGCCCTGAAGAACTCCGATCCCCGCTTCCCCCCTCGCGGAGACCAATGCGAAACTCACAAATCCCCTCTCCCCCCCTTGCGGGGGGAGATGTCACGGAGTGACAGAGGGGCGGTCCTGCCACAGCGACCAGATAGGCCTTGAGATGGGGAGCCCCCCCTCTGCCTGCGGCATCTCCCCCGCAAGGGGGGAGAAGAGGACTTACGCATGGGTCTCCTTGCGGGGGAAGCTGCCGAAGGCTGAAGGGGGGTCTCCGCTCGGAGAGGAAACACGGTTTTTCCGAAGATTCCTAGATTGCCGGTTCATATCGCAACAGCGTCGTCTCCGTGTCCGGCACGTCCTCAAAGACCGGTCGTAGTCGCATGCCGACGCGAATCGCCGACTCTTCGACATTGACCAAGGTCGACGTCAGGCGCGGCCCTTCGTCCAGCTCAACAACGGCGATGATCTGCGGTTCCTCGCCGGCGAAGTCCGGCGCGGTTGGACGTCGGGCGATGGTGTAGGTGTATAGCGTCCCGTCGCCCGAGATCTCACGCCATTCGAGATCGGTCGCCAAGGTCAACGGCGCGTGCGAGCGCGGATAAAACACCCATTGGTCGCTGGACGCCGAGTACTGAATCTTGACCTTGTGCTCACGCAGCGCGTCCCAGAATGGTTTCGTGCGATCAATCGGCGTCGGCAGTGGAGGTCGGAGCCCCTGAGGCCCCTGCTGACCTGCGGCGGCCACTAGTCGCCCTCCAGGATCAGCGCGACCTGCTCCGACATCAACCCGCCGTTGCCGGTGATGAAGGCGACATCGGCGTCGGGCACCTGGTGACTCTCGCCGCGGCGCATGACCTGCCGCGCGCCTTCGCTGATATGCGACATGCCGCCCGCGAGTCCAGGTTGACCGAAGCCCAGCTGTCCGCCATGCGTGTTGCAGGGGAAATCGCCCTTGAACGAGAGGTCATGCTCACGCACGAACGGCTGACCCTCGCCGCGAGGACAGAATCCGGCGTCCTCGATCGTCATCAAGACTGTGATCGTGTAGCAGTCGTAGACCGAGATCAGGTCGACCTCCTCGCGTGTGCGGCCGGCCATGTTGAACGCAGCGTCGGCAGCGGGAATCAACGCAGTCGTGAGCATGTCTTCGGCATACGTCGGCGTCTTATGCAGGACGCGCTCGCCGAATCCGGTAATCCAGGCCGGGCGATGCTTCGAGCGTCGTGCGACATCCGTGCCGGCGACAACAATCGCCGCGCCACCGACGCAGGGCATCACAATCTCAAGCATGTGAATCGGATCGGAGATCACCGGCGAGTTGAGCACGTCCTCGACCGTGATCGGCACGTTATGGAAGACGGCTGCAGGATTGTGATTGGCCGAGACCCGCTGATCCACAGCAATCTTGGCCAGCGCCTCGGCGTCGTAGCCGTATTCGGCGCCGTACTTCATCGCGATCTGCGCATAGCCACAGTTTTGCGCGACGTTGCCATAGGGAATGTCAAACTCAGCCTGAGGCGAGCCATAGTTGGCCGACGACGCGCCGTAACGCCAACTACTCGGCCCGCTGGACACGACCGGAGGTCGGGGCGAGGGCCACGAGGGCGCAGCAATCACGACCACGTTGGCAATGCCCAGCTCAATCGCCGCGGCCGCCCGCCAGACCATCGCCGCACAGGAAGCGCCGCCGAGATCAACGACCTCGGCAAAGTTGACCTGCATACCCAGATATTCGGTGATCGTCGAGGGGACAAACGAGTCGGACTCGCGGATGTTCGTAGCACAGATGCCATCGACCTCAGACGGGTCGATACCAGCGTCGTCCAACGCCTCGCGAGTCAGCTGAGCCCACTGCTCCAGAGTGAACATCGGAGGAGCGCTGGGGTGTCGCTCCGGCTTCCACTCCGCAATCCCAACGATCGCCGCTTCGCCTCGAAGTCCCATAGTCGGCTCCATTCCCGTAACAGGAGCAGTCTACGTCGGGGCTTCCTTGCGTTCGGGGGGCTTAGCTCTCAGACCCAGCAGTAACCGCTTCCGGCGGCGACGCCACGGCACAATCCTCAACAACCAGTTCGCGCCCAACGACCGTCAGGGCGCGGCGCACGGTCGTGATATGACTCCGGTACAACGGATTTAGCAATTTCTGTGTGGCTTGTTCGTCCAGCCCCAACTGCTCAGCAAGATGTTCGGCTGTGACACCCTGGGCTCGCATTGCTGTGTAGAGCGCCAGTTTGGCCGCGACGGTCGGAGTCGTCGAGATCATCACTTCGTCAGCGCGTAGCGGGCTCGGCACCGGCAAGTCTTGGCGGTCGTCGGTGTAGAACGTCAACGCGACATCGAGGCAATCCTGGGCCATTTCCAGCGCTTCGGCCCATGACCAACCGCCTGATATGGCCTCTGGTACGTCGCGGAACGTAATCACGTACGCCGTCCTACCAGTGGCTCCAAGCTCCTCGATGTCTCGCTCAATCAAGCAAGGGTAGGCGTAGCGCACGAGCTAGAACTCCCTGCGTTCGATCCCAAGTTGCTTCAGCATAGCCAACAGTGTCCCCATTGGAATCTCACCGTGTTGAATCGTGGGCTTTCTTGACTCCACCCACAACTCCCCGTGACTGCCCTTGTCCTTCTCCGGATCGAACCGGAAGTCCAATCTTCTCCGGCGGGCGTACCGCCGCGCCCGTCTCAGAAACTCCCGATCATTCACGCCAACTCGACCGCCTCCGACCAGACCACACCCTCAGACCTCAGCCGCGCGATCTCCTCATCCGACCGACCCACCTCACCGAGAATTTCATCAGTCTCCTGGCCAGCGAGGACGCCGGGACCGTAGTCATTCCGCCCCCCGGCCATCTTGGTCAGCGGCCCCCAGCGACGCACACTGCCCATTCGCCTGTGCTCGGCGATCGGGCTGAATTCGTTCTGTAGGACGTGCTCGTCGTGAGCGAAGAATTGCCCGACAGTTGCAGCATCGGCTCGGACGCAGCCGACTCCGACTGCGGTCAGCCGCGCTTCCCATTCATCCGCTGAGGCCTGGGCGAAGACCTCTGCGATTGCAGCGGCCATAGCATCTTCATCGTCGCGGCTCAGATCGGACAGCTGAGGCGCAGCCTCGTCGCAGAAGGCTGTCCATTCCTCGCAGGTCAGCGCAGCGAAGAAGACCCAGCCCTCTGACGCCTCATACAGCCGATACCACGGCGCCGTCCCGTGGAGCTCGCCGTCGACCTGGCGGCGCGGCGGCTTGCCCTCGTACTGGAGGAAGTCGTCGCTGTTCGCGTAGGCGTTGGCCGTCAGCATGTTGACGTAGATTTCCTGGCCGATGGCGTAGCGCCGCTGCGCGTACAGGCCGAGCAGCGTCGCCGACGCGACCAGCACGCCCGTATTCGGGTCGGGATTCGCCTCGTTCGCGCGCATCAACTGACGCGACGCCTCACGAATCTCCCCAATCGACTCGCAACCCTGAGGCGGCATCGCCGAGCCGGCCTGGAATAGCGCCCCGCCGATCCCCGCGCCGGGAATCGGGTGCGCCGACGGCCGACGCGCTCCGGGCGAATCCGGCCCATACCCATTCGCCGCGACCCAGACAATGTCCGGCTTGATCGCCTTGGCCGTCTCATAGCCGATGCCGAGCCGGTCGGGGACGCCCGGACGGTAGTTGTGCACGATGGCGTCGGCCTTGCCGATCAGGTCGGCGACAATCGCCTGACCTTCCGGCGACTTGAGGTCGATACAGATCGATTCCTTGGCCGCGTTCGTCTTCGACGCGAGCAGGCCGCGCAGTGGACCGCCACCCATGCCGCGGAACGGGTCGCCGCCAATCGGTTCTACTTTGATCACCCGAGCGCCCAGGTCAGCCAGCATCGAGACGCCGATCGGCGTGGCAATGATCGTCGCGAACTCCAAGACGGTGAATCCATCAAGCGGCTTGCCCGACGGCGCAGCGCCGTTCGGCGTCGTGCTCATCGCGACATCTCCGTCGCGGGAGGACCAACTGAAACCGTTTGCTTCTCCCACCGCCGGCGCGGGACGCGAAACATCGGCCGGCGTCTCGCGCAGATGCGCAATCGGGCCGATCTGCTTGACCGGCCCCAGCTCCGGATCGTCAATCGTGACTGTGTCGCCGTTGGCGGCCATGTCGAGGTTGTCGACCGCGTCGTGCGTCGGCGTGAACGGCTCGGCGGCGACGTTGCCCTGCGCGCGGAAGATCTCCATCCACTCGTCGCAGGACTTGTCCTGCATCCGCTCGAGGATGCGGTCGCGCATTTCCTCCGTCGCCTCAGGCGTCCACTCCGCTGGCCCGCCCTGCCACTGCTCCTCGACGAACAGCAGGGTCAGGTCGGCGGCGTCCATGAAGGCGTAGAAGAGGTGCTCAAGCAGGTTGCCGAGCTGAATCCAGCGGCCGTCGCGCGTCATCACCGGGTGATAGTTCAGCGTCGGCATCCCGCCGCCAATGTTGAAGATCTGCGGATAGACTTCCGGCTCGCGCTCGGATAGCTGCGTCAACAACAACAGCAGCAAATCGAATGGCATCAGACCCTGCAGCAACGACGTCTCGACAATCTGTCCCCGACCGCAGCGCTGGCGCTCGATCAGAGCCGCCAAAATCCCTTGCACCGCCCCCTGCGACGCTGCATGCGACCCAACCGGAACCGCCGCAAATCCCGGACCTTCACGCAATCGCTGCCCCGCAAACGACATCATCCGCCCCGACTTGGCCGCGACGACGCCCTCATAGGCGGGATACTCGGCATAGGGGCCGGTCGGTCCAAAGCCGGTGATCGAGCAGAACACCGCCGCCTCGTTCAGCGCACGAATGTCGGAGTACTCCAACCGCCGAGCCTTCGCCTGAGCCGGTGAGTCTGTGGAGACGACAACATCCGCCTCGCGGATCAACGCCTCAAGCTGCTCCCGATCGGCCACCAGATCAAGCTCCAACGAGCGCTTCCCTCGAAGCCACATCGGAGCCGCCGCCAGCACCCGCCAGGGGTCGCCGCCAACCGGCTCAACCTTAACCACCTCAGCCCCAAAGTCGGCGAGGACCATGGTCGCGATACCGCCGACGGATCCGGTGGAGAGGTCGAGGACGCGGGTATCGGTGAGCGGTGGGGTCATCTGAAAGTCCTCTACAGCAGCAAGTACGAAGCCGAGTATATTCGCCGCCTAGATCCCAAGAGCGCCCTGGGTTGTGGAGGCGCCACGAAGCATCCCGTTGCTCCCACTTGCAGGGGGAGCTGCCGAAAGCCTGCCCCCGGCTTGAACGGGGACTGAGGGGGTCCCCGCCCCCTCCTGCCCTACAGTGCCAGCGGAGACCACAAATGACCCCCTGGACCAACCAGCTCTACTTCGGCGACAACCTCAGCGTCCTCCGTAACCACATCCCCGACGAGTCCGTCGACCTGATCTACCTCGACCCACCCTTCAACTCCAACGCCACCTACAACGTCCTCTTCAAAGAACGCTCCGGCGAGGAATCCGCTGCCCAGATCACCGCCTTCGACGACACCTGGCACTGGACCTTCGACTCCGAGCGCGCCTACCAGGAAGTCGTCACTGACGGACCCGACAAGCTCGCCAAACTGCTCCAGGCCATGCGAGACTTCCTCGGCCAAAACGACATGATGGCCTACCTCACGATGATGGCCCAGCGCCTCGCCGAACTCCACCGAGTCCTTAAGCCAACCGGAAGCATCTACCTCCACTGCGATCCGACTGCGAGTCACTATCTGAAGCTGTTGCTTGATGCCGTCTTTAGTGAACAGTATTTCAAAAGCGAAATCGTGTGGAAACGAACCAGCGCGCACTCCAGTGCAAACCGGCCTGGACCAGTTCACGACAACATTCTCATGTACGTAAAGTCCGACGAATATCTATGGAACGTTCTTCATCAACCCTACGACGAGGCCTACTTGAGTACTTTCTTTGAGATGACTGACCCCGATGGACGGAAATGGAAACGTATGGACCTTACAGGTGCAGGCATTAGGCATGGAGCTACGGGAATGCCTTGGAGAGGCATTGATGTAACCGAGAAGGGGCGCCATTGGGCGTATCCTCCTTCGCTTCTGGAAGAGTTTGACGAGAAGGGGCTCCTCCACTGGCCGAAGCGCGAAGGCGGAATGCCTCGACTCAAGCAATATGCCGACGAAATGCCCGGCGTGCCTATTCAAGACGTGTGGACAGACATTAGGCCACTACACAATCTGGCGCGGGAGCGTATGGGCTATCCCACACAGAAGCCCGAAGCCCTGCTCGAGAGAATCATCGACGCCAGCAGCAACGAGGGCGATGTTGTCCTCGACCCCTTCTGCGGCTGCGGCACCGCTGTTGCCGTCGCCGAGCGCCTCAAGCGACGCTGGATCGGCATCGACGTCACCCATATCGCCATCTCCCTGATGAAACATCGACTCCACGACACCTTCGGCGCCGAACTCTCCGAGTACAACGTCGGCGGCCTGCCTGAGGATGTCGCCAGCGCCCGCGCCTTGGCCGAGGACAGCAACAACGACGGCCGCTACCAGTTTGAGTACTGGGCGCTCGGCCTCGTCGACGCCCGCCCCGCCGCTGGAGGCAAGAAGGGCGCCGACTCCGGCGTCGACGGCTACATCAACTTCTTCGACGACAACTCCAACAAGGCCAAGCGCATCATCGTCCAGGTCAAGAGCGGACACGTCAACCGAGGCCAAATCGCCACGCTCAAGGGCGATATGGAACGCGAGAACGCTGCCCTCGGCATCTTCATCACGCTCGAAGACCCAACTAACCCCATGACTCAGGAAGCCATCGCCGCCGGCTTCTACGAACCCGAGAGCCTGACCGGTAACCAGTATCCCAAGGTCCAAATCCTGACTATCGAGCAACTCCTCAATGGAGACCAACCCGAGTACCCCCGCTTTGCCACCGCAGCCACCTTTAAACGAGCCCCCCGCCGAAAGCGGCAACAAGGCGTCCAACCAAGCCTCGACAACTGAACCAGCCCACTCCCTACTCCGGTGACGCCGGCAGCCAGCGATTGTCCCATTCGGGCGCGAAGCTCAGGGCTCCCAGGTCTGCGTTGTCCTCGAGGTTGTAGCTACGGATTTCCTCGCTTGAGAGCAGGTGGATTTGGTTTCCGATTGGGATGGCTCGGCGGGCCTCTCCGTGGACTCGGAGCGTCGACTCGTGGGTCAGGCCCTCGGCGCTGACGGCGACTCCGAAGAATGCGCCGTCGTGCGATTGCCGGGACCAGTCGTTGTTGGGTCCGACCGGAATCCAGGCGGTGCCGTCGTGGTAGCGGAAGGCTCGGTGGTCGGTCTCGACCGGGCTGAATGCGTTGTCGCCGAGCGGCAGTACGACACCTGCGTCGGGTTGGCCGGATCGGAGACGTCGAACAGGCTCGCCTGCAACCCGAGCTCCCGGCCGGTTCGCGGATCGGCGTCTCGGCCGACTCCAAGCAGCAGGCCGCCGCTGAGTGGATGCAGATAGCGCGAGAAGCCGGGAATCTTCAGCTCGCCGACCTGCTTCGGGTCGGTCGGATCGGAGAGGTCGAGGACGTAGAGCGGGTCGATCTGGCGGAAGGTGACGACGTAGCCGACATCACCGGCAAAGCGCACGGCGCGAATGCTCTCGGTCACGCCGAGTCCGGTGACCCGTCCTACCTGCATCAGGCCGCCGGTTGCATTGTTGGCGTCGGCATCATCGTCCGATTCGTCAGATTCGTCCGATTCGTCAGGGACGGCCTCCAGCACGGTGACGCTGCTGACCCTGGGCCACTTGTTCCAGTCGGTCGTCGCGACGCGTAGGTAGCCGTCGTGCTCCGACAACGACCATTGCGAGAGCAGTTGCCCGGTCACCGTCCCGCTGCCGAAGTAGCTCGGCTCGAGCGGATCGGCGATGTCGAAACGGTGGACGGTCGTGTCGCGCCAGAAGTCGGTCGGCGCCGCGAGGTAGAGGGAATCCTGGCTGGCATAGACGGTGGGATTGTCTGCCATACCAAGCATGGCGACGCCGCCCCACTCGCCGAGGCCCTCGGTCAGGTCGAAGGTCAGCAGGTACGCCATGCTCGGGGCGGCGCCCCAGCGAGTCGGCAGGCGATCGACCGGCGCATAGGCCTGCGAACACTCAACGGCGTATCCGTGTGAGAACGCATTCTCGGCGTGGTCCTGGAGCCCGAACAGCGGATACCACCGGCCGAGTTTGAGGCTGTCCTGCAGCGCCTGGCTGTAGGTGAGCGCATCCTGAGGCCGATTCCATCCGCCGAACTGCCAGTAGTCGACGCGTGGCACGATGGAGCTGTGCTGCATCGCGATGCGAACGTCGTTGCCAACGAGCCGCGCGCTGAGGAAGCGTCCGTCGAGGTTGAGTTCACGCAACAGGCTCGGCGACGTGGCGTCGCTGACATCGATCTCGAGCACTTCCGATTGTGCGCGCGAGTAGCTGAACGGGTTTGTCGGCTCGACGAAGCCCTCACCCTGCTTGTCGCGCACGGCTTTGTCGATCTTGAGAGTCGCCTGAATATCGCTGAGCTGCCGAACAACAACCGCCTTGCCATCGCCAATCAACAGCTCCTGTCGGTGGCCCAACTCCTTGAATCGGATTCTGCCTACTTCCGACAGAGGCCCATCCTCGGAGATCTCAGCGATCAACAGGGACTGGGGTCGCAGGATGTAGAAGTACGTGCCGTCGGTCTTGATGATGTCGGACTCGTCAACGCCGCGTTCCTGGACGTTGGTGCCGGTCTCGGAGACTTCGCCTTCATCAGAGGCGGTCTCTTCGGCCACCGCCTCTTCCTCAGCTTCTTCTTCCGCAGCTGGTTCGTCCCTACCACCCCAGGTCGCTGGGAAGTCACTGGAGGAGTCCTCATCCGCGAGCATCCCTTCTTCTTCCTCGTATTGTTCCTGCCCGAGTCCTTCCACGGCCAGCTTCACGTAGTGGGCGTGAAGATCACCGCAGCTGGCAAAGCTCCGAATGGATGGGCTCGTTTGGGCAAGGACGAAGTGCTGAGTCGCCAGCACGGAGACGATCAAGATTGGAGCGATAGCCAAGAGCCAGAGGCGGGATCGAGTCATCGGGAACTCCCGTCGGTCGGTGGCGTCAATCTAGCGCCCTTGCTTCTCAGACGACGAAACCACTGTTCATGTTCCTGCACACTTGCAATGGCCACTGCGTCGAAGTGGGCGGCTCGAATCGGGCCGCTGTACGGCGCATCAATTCGGTGGGAGCGGAATCCAGCGGTTGTCCCACTCAAAAGGAAACCAGATGCCGCCGGCAAATCGACGATCCCCGATGGAGTAAGTGCGAAGCTCCTTCTCGGAAAGCAAGTGAACGGAATCCGTGTCCGCGAAGGCACGCAGGGCGTGGCCATGGACGCGGAATATCGATCGATGAATCAACCCGCTTGTGCTCACTTCAACCGCCAGATACGCCCCGTCGTGGGGGTGGCGATTGTGATCGTCGTAGTGCAAGAAATACGGGCGTATCGGGATCCATGCGGTTCCATCCTGATAGTGAAACGCCCGTATATCTGACTCGAGCCGACTGGCAGCGTTGTCGCCAAGCGATAGCACTTGCACCCAGATGGGATTCGCCGAGTCGGAGAGATCGTAGAGAACTACCTGGTAACCCACTGTTCCACCGGCTGGTTGGAAACGGGGGAGGCCGAACGCGAGCACTGCTTCGCCAGGTAACGGATGGAGGTATTGCGTTGAACCCGATGCGACAAAGCTGCCGACATTGCGCGGGTCGCTCGGATCGGAAATATCGAGTATGTCCCAGGAGCTGCCGGACCCCCAATCGCGCGTTCTGAAGTAGGCAGTTTCCCCGGCGAAGCGAACCGGCCCAACATAATGGCCGTCACCAAGTCCACTTAGCAGGCCCACTTGTTCAAGCTCATCGGAACCACTCGTGGTAGATTCACCAGCCGGCAGATCTGCCGGCGGCGACAGGACTGTCAGCCTGGCCTCGCTTTTCTCCCGATATCGGTCGAACGTCGCCACTCTCAGATAGCCATTGTGCTCGGAGAGCGACCATTGAGAGACCAATCGGCCGACGAGGACTCCACTGCCCGAGTACGATGGAGCTAGCGGGTCACTGATATCAAACTGGTGAATAGCAGTATCAAATCTGTCATTGAAGGGCGTGGCAAAGTAGAGCGACTGATACGGGGCATAGGTAGTTGGCGCTTCGGGCATCCCCAACATGGCGACTGCGCCCCATGATGCCAAGCCTTCAGTTCGATCAAAGGAAAGCGCGTACGTCATGATCGCCGGCCTGTGAGAGTAGATAGGCAGCTGCTCTCTTGGGGCAAATGTGTGAGTGCATTGGATCGCGTGTCCACTTGAAGTGGAGTCTGCGACCATGTCCTGCAGCGCGAACTGCGGATACCAGTGGGCGATCATGAAGCTCTTGACCAGCGCTTCGTTGTACTTCTCCGCCTCAGCGACCTGATCAGGCTCATCGAACCAGCGCTCTTCATGCCTCGGCACAGGAGAATCATGTCGTATGAGGACACTGAGACTGTCCCCATACAAACGTGCACTGAGGAATGCGCCATCCAGATTGAGCTCACGAAGGACTTCCGGCGCGGAGACGTCGCTGATGTCAACTTCAAGGACTCTCGTCTGGCTGAGGAAGTAGGCGGCGGGAATTTCTGGCTGGGGCAGTTCCGATAGCGGGTGGCCGATGAGTTCCTCATTGAAATCCAGCGAAATCCTCTTGGAGTACAGCTGCCGCAACACGACCGCTCTGTCGTCGTAAACGATCAGCTCCTGACGGAATGCCAGCTCTTCGAGCTGTAGCCGGCCAACTTCCGTCGGAACCCCTTGATCATCGATCCTGGCGATCAACAGGGATCCGGGACGCAGGATGTAGAAGTACTTGCCTTCCGTCTGAATGACATCGGACTGTCCGAAGGCGCGATTGACGACGTTCGTTCCGCCCTCAGTGATGGCCTGCCTGTCGCTTTGGCTCGGAGAACTTTGGACGGATTCGCTGTCCCGATGCGAGGAGACGGGAAGCGAGAAGTCACTCTCATCGAATGGTCCGTCTTCCTCGTACCCAGGATCATTCCACCAGCGTCGTTCGTTGATCGGGTGATCTCTCGATTCCAGGGCCAGTTCGACGTAGCGGTCATGTAGGTCTGCACAGGATTCGAATGTGCGGAGAATGGGTGAATCGGAGTTGTCGGCGAACGCCAGGTGTTGCGTCGCCAGAATGGCGACGACGAGGATTGGCGCGATAGCCAAGAGCCAGAGGCGGGATCGATTCATCGGGAACTCCCGTCGGTCGGTGGCGTCAATCTAGCGCCCCTGATTCTCTGACGACGCAGCGTTCGCACGGGTTCCCGCCCACAACAAAGCAGGGCGGCCGAATGGCCGCCCTGCTTGACTTGACTCGGATTGGGAGACTTAGCCGCGAGGCAGGCCCAGGCCTCGGGTGGCGATGATGTTTCGCTGAATCTCTGAGGTTCCGGCGGCGATCGTCGAACTCACCGCGCTCACGTAGCTTCGGCTTAGCCGTCCCTGCAACGCCGCATATGGCCCGTCGGTCCAGAGGCTTCCCTGGAGACCGAGCAGGTCCATGCCGGTCTTGGCGACGCGCTGGCCGAGCTCGGAGCCGAACAGTTTCGACATCGAGGCTTCGTGGTTGGCGACCACGCCGTGTTCCTGCATGTAGGCGATGCGGTAGGCCATCATCGTGCCGATTTCGACCTCGATGGCGCGCTCGGCGAGCTCGTAGCGAGCGTTGGGACGCTCGTCGGTGAGGTGCTTGTTCTGACGCGCGAAGTCGGTGATCTCTTCTACCGTGCGGCGGCCGCCGGCGAAGGCGCCGATGCCGCTGCGCTCGAAGTCGAGCGCGACCGCGAGGTGGTACCAGCCGCGGTTGGTTTCGCCGACGACGTTGGTCTGCGGGATGCGGACATCCTCGAAGAAGACCTCGTTGAAACCGTGGCCCTCGGCCATGTTGATTAGCGGTCGCACGGTAATGCCGGGCGTGTCCATGCGCATCATGAACATCGTGATGCCCTTGTGCTTGGGCGCGTCGGGGTCGGTGCGAGCGGCGAGCCAGCCCCAGTCGGAGACATGGGCGCCGGAGGTCCAGATCTTCTGGCCGTTGATCACGTAGTCGTCACCGTCCTTGACGGCGCGAGTCTGCAGCGAGGCAAGGTCGGAGCCGGAGCCGGGCTCGGAGTAGAGCGTGCACCACCAGGTCTTGGCGTCGGCGATGCCGGAGAGGTGCTCTTGCTTCTGCTCGTCGGTGCCGTAGAGCATGAGCGAGGGGCCGACCCACTGGACGCCCATGTTGCCGCCGCCGCCGGGAGCGCGGTGGTAGGCCATTTCTTCGGCCATGATCATCTGCTGGGAATGCGGCGCATCGAGGCCGCCGTGCTCCTCCGGCCAGGCCAACGTCAGCCAGCGGCGCTTGGCCATTTCGGACTGGAAACTGCGGGTCAGGTTCATCACGTCCTGCTCGTAGCCTTCGCCACCCGAACCGGAACCCCAGTCGCTCGGCAGGTTGTCGGAAATGAACGACTTCACCTCGGAGCGGAAGTCGACGATTGTTTGATCTTCGCGATAGTCCATCTGGCGAATCCCCTCTGCGGCACATATCCGGTGCTGGAACGATTCAAGTCTAACGCCTGTCGTCTTGATTTCCGGCGCTCCATCACCTCGATTGGCTGGTAAGGTGACGATGGAGCGGGGTGAGCGGGTAACTCGGGCATGCGCGACGCACCACGTCTGCGACCACGTTTGCGAATTGCATCGTTCAGTCAGATCATGTCGGCGTTGCTGGTCACTGTCACACTGTTATTCGCCGGGTTGTTGAGTGGATGTGTCTTCGGGGGAGAGTCCGAACGAGATCTGTCTGAATATTTCCCTCCACCTCCGCAAGAGGGCTCGGAAGCGGCCGAAGAAGTAACGACGACCGGCGCCGCACCGGGCGATTCGCGGGGCAGCGGAAACGCCGCCTACACGCCTCCGGCCGAGGACCTGGAAGACCTGGAAGTCGCGCCGCCGACTGCGCTGTTTGCGGTGCAGAGTTTCTTCCACCTCGTGGCGACCGGTGATCTGCGCAGCGCGTACGAGCGGACTTCGACCGAAACCAAGGAGCGGATCAGCGCCGAGGCGTTCGAACAGCGCTATCAGGACGTGTGGGCCGAGGCGACGATCGGCGGGTTCACCTGGGAAGTGATCCCGCAGGACGATCCGAATGCGTCGTCGCACGAGGTCGTAATCCACTACCAGACCACGTTCTTCGGGGAGATCGAGGAAATCCTCCAGGCGCGCACGCTGCGTCAGCCGCATTGGGTCGTCAACTGGACGCCGGACCTGATGTTCAGCGGCCTGGGCTCACCCGGCTATCTGATCAGCGCTCTGATCGAAACGCCGCCGCGTGGATTGATTCTCGACCGCAACGGCGTCACGCTCGCGGGCGAGACTGAGGTGGTGATCGTCGGCGTGCATTGGGATTCGATCTCCGACGACGAGGCGGTGCTGAACTTTTTCGTCGACCGCCTGAGCATGGCGGAGGAGGATGTCCGGGCGTTGATCTACCAGGATTTGCCGTCGTATCAGTTCATTCCGGTCGCCGTGCTGCCGATCGATACGTCGCCGGCGGCGATTGCGGAGTTCGATCGGCTCGCTTCCAACGGCATCCTGCTGACTCGCCAGACTCGTCGCTACTATCCCTTCGGCGATATGGCCGCGCATGTGATTGGCTATCTCCAGGAGATCAATCCGACCGAGTTGGCAGAGCTGTTTGTCGAGGGCTATCGCGCCGGAGACATGGTTGGCCGAGACGGCATCGAGCAGTCGTTCGAACGAATTCTGGCCGGACGCCGAGGCGGTAGTTTATTGGTCGTCGATCCGATCGGTCGTCCAGTCCGCGAGATTGTCAATCGTCCCGCCATCGACGGCGCCAGCATCCGCCTGACGTTGGACGTGCGCGTGCAGCAACTGGCTGAGCTGGCGTTGGGGGAGCAGCCGGGAGCGGTGGTCGCGATCGATCCGCGCAGCGGTCACGTGTTGGCGATGGCGTCGTATCCGCGAATCGACCCGAACACGATCGTCGATGGCGTCACGCAGGAGGAGTACGACACATACTTCTTCGACAAGCGACAGCCGTTCATCAATCGCGCGGTCGAACAGTTGTATGCGCCGGGATCAACGTTCAAGATCGTCACCTTGGCGGCTGCCCTAGAAGGAGGCGGGTACGAGATCATCGATCGGATCTCCTGTCCGGCGCTGTGGATGGAAGTCGGAGACCAACCACTACGCAACTGGAAAGACACCGATCAGGGGCGGATCACGCTCTCGCAGGCGCTGGCGGAATCGTGCAACACCGTGTTCTACGAACTGGGGCTGCATCTGGATCGGATCGATGAGCACCTATTGCCATCGGTGGCGTCGGGATTCGGATTTGGCCAGCCGACGGGGATCATCGGGCTCAACGAAGAGGTCGGCGTCATACCGGGGCCGGAATGGAAAGCCGCAGAATTCAACGAAGCCTGGTTTACCGGGGACACAATAAACATGAGCATCGGGCAGGGATTCGTCGCCGTCACCGTGCTGCAAATGGCCAACGCTTACGCAGCGCTCGCGACCAACGGCGTGGTGAGCACGCCGATCATCGCCCAGTCCGTTGAGCCCAGCGGCAAGCCGCCAACAGTGACAGAACGTCGCTCGCTGAGCGTGTTGCCGGTTTCGGCCGACACGCTGGAGCAATTACAGGCGGCGCTACGGACGACGGTGTCGCAGCCGTACGGCACCGGTTTCTACGTATTCCGGGGCAGCGTGCTGCGCATTGCCGGTAAGTCGGGTACCGCCGAGGACCAGGTCGTCGACGCCGAGACACTGGCATCGGTTGATGACGAGGACACAGAGCAGGAAATCGAAGTGCAGTTGGCCAGCGAGGAATCGGAGGATGAGCAGTCACAGGAGGAGGAAGAAGAGGAAGAGGAGCAGATCGGTCCGTACTTCACGCACGCGTGGTTCTCGGCCTGGGCCAACTTCGACGACCCTCGACTGGTCGTAACGGTGGTGTTGGATGACGGGAAATCGGGCTCCGATGACGCTGGTCCGATCGTGCGGCGGATCATCGAAGGCGCCATTCTCAACAACTGGGTACCGTAGGTAGATGCGACGCTCGAGATTCCGCCGCCTGGTTGAACGTGCGCTGGACGAAATTCCCGACCAGCTTGCCGCTCGGATGGACAACGTCGTGATCCTGCTGCGCAACCAGCCGACTGCGGAAGAGAAGGAGGCGCTGGGGTTGGGCCCCCGCCAAACGCTGCTCGGCCTGTACGTTGGACAACCGTTGACCAATCGCGGCTGGTACGGCGAGACTCTGCCCGACCGGATCATGATCTACCAGCAGCCGATCGAGAGCATCTGCCGCAGCGAGGACGAGATCGTGGAGCAGGTGCGCGAGACGGTGCTGCATGAGGTGGCGCATCACTTCGGCATCGATGATGACCGGCTGGACAAGATCGGTATCTCGCCACCGCCGAAGAACGCTCACCGGGCGGCGATCAACTTGACCGAGCGCCGCCTGCCTTACCTCGAATAGCGCCGCACATAGCGCCTCACCAGCCGCTCGACTGCCGCGGGAACCAGCTCATCGGTTCGCGACATGGCCTCTTCGACCAACATTCCAGCCGGCGTTGAGGCTTCGCTGTCGACCAACCCCGGTAGTTCGGCGGAGCCTTCGATCAAACCGGCGACGGCCAGGCAGGACACGTTCGCTGCTTTCGCCAAGAGGGCGACGCCGGCGACCGTTTTGCCGTAGGCGGACTGCGTGTCGAGACGACCTTCGCCGCTGATGACGAGGTCGGCCTGGGCGATCCGCTCGGGCAGCCGCACGGCCTCGGAGACCGCGGCGAAACCGGATTGCAGGCTGGCGCCGCAGAAGGCCATCAGCCCTGCGCCGAGTCCACCGGCCGCTCCAGCGCCGGGGATGTCAGCGACGTGGGCGTCGAGATCACGCTCGAGGATGGCTGCGAAGTTGGCAAGGGCGCGATCGAGTTGCGCGACGCAGGCCGGATCGGCGCCCTTTTGCGGTCCGTAGACGGCGCTTGCGCCTTCGGGTCCGAGCAACGGATTTTGCACGTCGCAGAGGACGCGGATTTCAATCTCGGTAAGTCGGGTGTCGAGTTGGTCTGTCTCGATTCTGGCGAGGTCGGCCAGCGCCGCGCCTCCGGGAGGCAGTCGATTGCCGCGCTCGTCGAGGAATATCGCGCCGAGCGCCTCCGCCATTCCTGCTCCACCGTCGTTCGTGGCGCTGCCGCCCACTCCAATCAGGATGCGCTCGACGCCGGCGTCGAGGGCGTGCTTGATTAGTTGGCCGGTGCCGTGGGTTGAGGCTCGTCGTGGATCCAGTTCGTCACTTCGGAGCAGGGTGAGACCTGAGGCGGCCGCCATTTCGATGACGGCGCATCGGCCTCCGTCGATGCGGCCCCAGCGGGCGTCGACCGGCGCTCCCAGCGGACCGTCGACTCGGGCGATTGAGGTTCGACCCTGGGCGGCGTGGACGATGGTTTCGACGGTTCCCGGGCCTCCGTCGGCGACCGGCGCGCTGTCGATTTCGGCGTCGGGCAGGACGGCTCGGATTCCTTGCTCGATCGCGGCGGCGGCTTCGACGGCGGTCAGGCTGCCCTTGAACTCTTGCGGTGCGATGACCACACGCATGTGCTCAGAAGCCCGTGCCGGCGATGCCGAAGATGCGCAGGAGGCCGATGGTCACCATCGCCGCGGCCCAGAGCAGCGCGGCCAGCCGGATACGTTTGTACAGGGAGAACACGCTACCGAAGCTGAGGTAACCCTTGAGCCAGAGAGCCGTGATGATCGCCATCACGAGTACGAAAAGGACAACGCTGTTCACGCCAATTACTGTACGGCCAATCCGGGCATCGGTGGGGGCAGTGGCGGCAATGGGGTCGTCGGCCTGGCGGTCGGCTATGGCGGTCGGCTATGGCGGTCGGCTATGGCGGTCGGCTATGGCGGTCGGCTAGGCCACGCGCTTCATGGCACGATGGCGGGACGTGTGGCTCTGGCGGCGTCGAGCCTGGTAGGGACGAGCTTGGTAGGGACGAGCGCCAAACCCGCAGATGACGCAGACCAGGCGACGGCCGTGACTGGCGGTTGGTCCGGCGCAGCGGGGACAGACAGAGCTTCCCCGACGGGGTCCTGGCGAGGAAGCCTTAGGAGCAAGGATCGGTTCCAGCAACAGCGGCAGTTGGGCGCCTCGTGCAATTGGTCCGATTGAGGGAGAGTGGGCACTGCTCGACATCGTCGTTCCCTGTACTCATGTTCTGTTAAGCAACAATGTAGTACGGGCGTACGGCGTTGTCAATTATGTCCGCAATCTGTGATACATCGCGAACACGCAGCTTTCCCCCGAAGGAAACTCAATGCCTCACTGACAAAGGCGAGACCACCCAGCGAGATACCCGCGCTTGTCGCGGGTATCTCGCTGGGTCGGGCACGGACGTCTGTGCAGTGCACCGCGAGATTGCCGCGGCGGAGCGCGGCAATGACGGAGGTGGGGATGTGCATCGGTCTGAGACAGGGAGAGAGAGTGGTGAGGAGGTCCCTCGGAAGGGAAGTGAGAGGGCTACTGCTGGTCTTCGGGACGGTCGAGCCAGTCGACGAAGTCCTTCATCTTTTCGTTGAGCGTGTTGGAGCGCCCTCGGTCGGCGGCGACGAGGATGCTGACGAAGAGGATTGCCAAACCGATCTCTACCATCGTGAGCCTCCGTTGTCGTGTTCTATCAGTATCGTAGATGGGTATGAACCGTCGCGCATCTTCTGAGAGTCCAAGTCGCGCTCCCGTGGTCGCGACGCTGACGTTGGGCTGCAAGCTGAATCAGGCTGAGACTCAGCAGGCTGCGCGAGAGCTACAGCAGCATGGCTGCTTGACGATTGACCGACCGGCCCGGGCCGACGCTTATCTGATCAACACCTGCACCATTACCCACGTCGCCGACCGCAAGGCGCGACGGCTGATCAGGCTCGCTCAGCGACTCTCACCTGACGCTCCGGTGATTGTCACCGGTTGCTACGCGGAGCGTGACGGAAGCGCGCTGGCGGAGTTGGCGCACGTTGAAGTTGTGCCGAATGTACGCAAGGGCGAGGCCGCTGCCGCGGTTCTATCGGCAATCGCAGGGATCGAGCCGTCATCTGGAACGGCCTCGGCATCGAGCGGCCGGACGAGGGCGTTCATCAAGATCCAGGAAGGCTGCGACGATGTCTGCGCATTTTGCATCGTGCCGTATGTGCGTGGACGGGAACGGGCGATTCCCATTGATCAAATCGTTACTGCGGCCAGGGAACGTGTCCACGAGGGCGTACAGGAGATCGTGCTGACCGGCACGCAACCGGGGGCCTACGGTCGCGATCGGTCGGATGGCGCGTCGGCCGCGACGCTGATCGAGGCGCTGCTCAGTCAGACTGATGCTGCGCGGATTCACTACTCCTCGATTCAACCGCAGGACATCACGCCTCAGTTGCTCGCCTGCTGGGACGACGCGCGCATGTGTCGTCACTTCCACGTCGCGCTACAGAGCGGGTCCGACTATGTGTTGTCGCGGATGCGGCGACGTTATTCCGCGAGAGCGTTCCGTGATGCAGTCGACGCCATTCGCGTCGCGGTTCCCGGCGCTTCAGTCACGACCGACATCATCGCCGGATTTCCCGGAGAGCGCGACGCCGATCACCAGGACTCGCTGCAGATGATGGAAGATGTGCGCTTCACCGATGTGCACGTCTTCCCCTACTCGCAGCGTCCGAACACGTCCGCCTCGCTGTTGGCCGATGATGTCACGCCTGACGTGAAGCGCACGCGGGCCAGGGAGCTGCGCGAGCTTGGAGCTCTCCAGAGGCGCGATGCGCTCAGCGCGCGCATCGGAGCCGTCGAGACAGTCCTGTTTGAGAGCGCCGATTCTGGACTGACAGACACGTATCTGCCGGTGCGTGCTGAAGCGAGTTTCGATCTGACGAATCAGTTGCGCAGCGTGAGGATTACATCGGCTGACGAGACCATGTTGTTCGGTGAGCTGGTGGGATGACGACCGACCGGAGCGACCCGTTACCGCCGCCGGAGAATCTACGCCTGACGATCGAGGCGCTGCTGCTCGTTGCCGAATCACCTCCGACTGTGCGCACGCTTGCGCGCGTGACGGTGGTGTCGATGGACGCTGTCGAGTCGGTGCTGCGGGAGCTGGAGGCGGATAACACGCGCGGTATTCGTCTTCGTCGCCACGATGAGACCGTAGCGCTGGTCTCGGCGCCTGAGGCTGCGCCCTACGTTGAGCGGCTATTGGGACTGGACACGCCGCCGCGCCTGTCCAAGGCGGCGCTGGAGACGCTCGCCGTGATCGCCTATCACCAACCGATCACTCGCGATCAGATTGAGCGGGTGCGAGGCGTAGGCGTCTCCGGAGTCATTCGGTCGCTTCGGGCCCGAGACCTGATTGGGCCGACCGGGCGGCTCGATACGGCCGGACAGCCATTGCTGTGGAGCGTGACGCCGCGGTTTCTTGACCATTTCGGGCTATCGGCCCTGGACCAGTTGCCGCCGTTGGAGAACCTTGAGCCGCCGGCTCAACAGGCTGTGCTGCCGCTCGAGACGGACGAGGACGTATGACCTTCATCACCGTGCTGACCGTGGAGCTGCTGATCTTCGACTCGGCGTCGCTGAAGGACAAGCGAGCAGTCGTGCGGCAGGTGACGCAACGAACAAGAAACAAGTTTCCTGT
Organism: Dehalococcoidia bacterium; assembly: GCA_963666795.2. GTDB lineage: Bacteria > Chloroflexota > Dehalococcoidia > Bin125 > Bin125 > Bin125. Next base: position 209,105 of record CAXXUV010000008.1, read on the forward strand.
GGCGGCGTCCGAAGTTGATACGCAGAACGATCCGTCGCGAGCGACTCTGGCCTTTGCAGCAATCTCTTCGGATGCGCAGATCTCCCACGCAACGACGCAGAAGGTGCTGGCGTTCATCGAGGAATTGCGTATGGACTGCCAGGTCGGCGAGGTATCGACGGAGACGATTTCGCTTTAGAACCATTGGCCAACCGCCGTCACCGGCCATCACAGGTCAAGCGGGGACCCCCCTTCAGCCTGCGGCAGCTTCCCCCGCAGAGGGGGGAAGCTGGGAGAATCGGGAACCGCCATAGTCTGTCGGACTGTTGCGAACGGACGCTAGTCGAGTAGTTCCGCCCAGAGGTCGTGTCCCATTGACTCGACGATCTCAACATTGAGCAGATCGCCCGGATTTGCTTCGCCCAGCGCGAAGACCAGTCCATCGACTTCGGCTGCCTCGCGGTACGTGCGTCCGGCGATGATTGGGTCGCCGTCCTCGGTCGTTTGGCCGGGTTCCGATTCGACCAGGAGCTGGAGGCGCCGGCCGATTTGGCGCTCGTTCTTGCCAGCGGAGACGTTGGCGAGCAACATCATCAGTTCTTCGTGGCGCGATTGCTTCACGGCTTCGGGAATCTGCTCTGTCATGTCAGCCGCGGGGGTTCCGTCTTGCGGAGAGTAGATGAATGCTCCGGCGCGATCGAACTCGGCTGCCGAAGCGAAGTCGAGCAACTCTTCAAACTCGGAATCCGTTTCACCCGGGAATCCGACAATGAACGTCGTGCGGATCGCGATGTCGGGCATCGCCGTCCGTAGTCGCTCCAGGGTGCCACGCACCATGCTCATGTTGTGCGGACGCTTCATCCGCCGCAGCACTGATGTCGAGCCGTGTTGCAATGGGATGTCGAGGTAGTTGCAGACCTGCGGTGTTTGCGACATGACCTCGATCAGGCTGGGCGTGACGAACCCGGGATAGGCGTACATCAGGCGCAGCCAGTCGGCGCCTGATTCTGCCGCCAGGCGCTCGATCAGCCGGGCGAGACCGTTGGCGTCGCCCCACTCGACGCCGTAGGCGGTGCTGTCCTGCGCGACCAGCACGACTTCCCGAGCGCCGCGGCTCACGAGCTCGCGCGCCTCTTGCACGAGCACGTCCGGTTGGGCGCTGCGGAATTGTCGTCCCTTGATGCCGGGAATATTGCAGAACGTGCAGGGACGAGCGCAGCCGTCGGAGATCTTCAGATACGCAGATGGTCCGACGCTCAGCGACGTTTCGGGGATGTCCCGCTCGGCCTCACCCGTTCCAGCGTGTTCGGCGATTTCCTTCCAGGCTTCGATGCCGAAAGTGGCGTCGATTCCGTCAATCTCGATGACCTGCTCACGCTCGATCTGCGACCAGCAACCGGTCACAATCACCTGCTGGTCAGCGGAGCGGTCGGCGCCGAGGATCTCCGCAGCCTGGCGCGATTCCTCACGGGCGTCGTCGATGAACCCGCAGGTGTTGAGGATCACCAGATCCGCATCGGCGCGATCCTGGACGGCGCGGTGCCCGTCTTTCTCGAGCGTTCGGGCGATTCGATCAGAATCGGTGGTGTTTTTCGGGCAGCCGAGCGTGACGATTTGGTAGCGCATCAGCCTCCGCCAGACGATGTGTCGGTCGATGTGTCGGTCGATGAGTCAATCGGTGCGTCAGTCGACGTATCCGGCGCCGGTTCGCTCGAGCTTCCCGGTCTCGGGCCGCGACTGACGACGAGCGTCACAACGGCGTCCTCCTGAGGCTGTGCTCCTGGCGCAGGTGATTGTTCCAGCACGGTACCGACCGGCGAGTCGTCATAGATCGAGACCACCACATACGGCGCATTGAGCAGCTTGACGTAGTTGATCGCCTCTCGCGAGCTGTATGCCCGTAGGTCGGGAAGCGGCTCGAAATCTGTGTTGATGGGGTTGGCGAAGCTGGCTTCGTCCACTTCATCGGACACCTTGCGATCGCCAAAGAATGACTCTTCCTGCTCGACAGGCTCAACCTCGTCGCGCAGGCTAACGACCGCCACGACCGCTCCGATGATGACCAGCACCACGACCGCGGCGGCGAGCCAGGGTCCGAGGTGTACGCGCGGCGGGCGGAGCTCTTCCCTCGGTCTGCCGCTGCGCTCGGCTGCTTGATAGGACTCGATGGTCTCGTCGGAGAGTTGCAGGCCTTCTCCCGGCGAGCTGGGTTCGAAGGGGAAGCGTTGGAGCAGCGGGCCATCGTCGATTCCGAGGTACTGCGCGTACGAACTCAGGAAGCCTCGGGCGAAGGGCGCCGCCGGCATGCGTCGCCAGTCTTCGGCCTCGAGCGCTTCCAGGTAGTGCCGTGCGATGCGAGTTGCCTGATGCGCCTGGGCAATCGAGCGTCCGCGGCGAATTCTGGCCTGGCGCAGTTCCTCGCCGATGCCGGTATAGCGGGTTTCTGAGCCCATCATGGTCAGGCGTCCGGAATCACGGCGGTCTTGAGCACCGCCGGATCTTCTCGCGCGGTGTACGACTGATCGGCCGATGACAGCGCGAAGCGATGGGAGACGATACGGTCGACGGCCTCCAGTGAGGGCAATAGCGCCGCGGTGCGGCGGAACTGGTCGGGCGTGGCGTTTTGCGTGCCGGTCAGGGAGATCTCTCGGTAGTGGAGGTCGTTAACGTCAACGACCGCCGACGATTCTGGTGGGAAGCCGGCGAAGAGGTTGACGCTGCTCTGTCGGCCGGCGACCTCGAGTGCGGCCTCGGTGAGGCCGTTGAGACCGACCGAGACGATAACGATGTCGCAACCGTTGCCGCCGGTGGCCTCGTCGACGGTTGCCCGCAATTCGCCGGGATCGCCGCCGCAGATTCGGCTCGCTCCGATGTCTGCCGCCGCTTCACGCCGCACGTCGACTGGCTCCGAGACGATGATCTCTCCGGCGCCCAGGGCTCGCGCGAGCAGCACATGCAACAGACCCATCGGTCCGGCGCCGAGCACGGCGACGCTCGCGCCGGCGCGGAAGCGGCATGACTCGAGTGAGTTGAGAACGCAGGCCGTTGGTTCGGTCAACGCGGCGCGTCCCCAGTCTGCGCCGTCTGGGAGCTTGATGGCGTGACCTTGGGCGACAAGCGAGGCAGGCAACAGGACCTGTTCAGCGAGGCCGCCGTTGGCGTCGTAGCCGAGGGTCTGTCTGGACGAGCAGCGATTGCGGAGTCCGCGTCGGCAGAACTCGCAGCCGCCGCAGGCGATGATCGGGTAGACAGCGACGCCGTCGCCGAGGCTCAGGTCGGTCACGCCTTCACCGAGCGCCACGACCTGTCCGGCGAACTCGTGTCCGGGGATGACCCCGGGCTTAGCGTATTTCTCACCGCGATAGACACGCAGGTCGGACGCGCAGACGCTGGCCGCGCCCACTTCGATGACCACTTCTCCGGGACCGGGCTGTGGCGACGGGACATCGTCGACCCGAATTTCTCCGGGCCGATGGAAAACAAGAGCTCGCATGTGTACGCCTATCGCGGCATGCCTAGCGTTCGTAGCGCATGCGCACTATTTGGGCGTCGTAGCGCATGCGCACTATTTGGGCGTGCGTAGCGCATGCGCACTATTCGAGCGTGCGTAGCGCACGCGCACCATTCGAGCGTGCGCACCGAACGCACCGTACGCCAAGAGAGATCAGGGCGCGAGCGCCGGCTCGGGCGGTCGCGTGCGTGGTCGCCGGGCCACGTCAGGATTTCTCGACGTATGGTACTGGCGCAGCAGTCGCGACTTTCGTCGAGCTGCCGTATTGGCATGGATGACACCTCGCTGGGCCGCGCGGTCGAGAGCGCTGACGGCCCGCTTGATCGCGGTGTCGGCGCTGGTCCATTCCTGCGTGTCGACGGCGTCGTCGATCGCGTCAAGCGCAGCGCGGACGGAGCCGCGAGCATAGGTTCGGACTGGCTTGTTACGCATCTGCCGCTTCTGGCTCTGGCGCAGGTATTTGATGGCAGCAGCCTTGTTGGCCACGACAACCCCTCTTTCACAATCCGCCTCATCGTATCAGCGGATCCGCCAATGTCTAGGAGCCTTCTGACTCACTGCTGTCGCTGGCCCGGCAGGGACTCCCTTCCACCTGCGGCAGCTTCCACGACGAGGGCAGAAGCGAGGATCGAGGGCAATCACTGGGCACTGGGCATTCACTGGGCATTCACTGGGCATTCACAGTGATATTGCGCTCGATCCGTGCACAATCCGCCGCAGTTTGCGACAGTGCGTGAATGAGCCTGAACGCGCCGTCCTCTTTGGGTAGACGTCTGCTTGGCAGTCGCAGCGGCGTGATTGGCGCTGTGTTGTTGATCGGGCTGTCGTTTCTTGGCTCGCGGTTGCTCGGGGTGGCGCGGACGGGGGTGATTGCCGACCAGTTCGGCACATCCGTCGAGCTGGACGCGTTTTGGGTGGCGATGCGGCTGCCCGATCTCGTCTTCCAGCTGCTGGCCGGGGCCACGCTGGCAGCCGCGTTCATTCCTGTCTACGCGCGCGTGCTGCAGAACCGGGGCGAGCGGTCAGCCTGGCGATTGGCGAGCATCGTCCTCAATTGGGTATTGATCGGCACGATCGCGCTGGCTGTGGCTGTGTTCTTTGCCGCCGAGTGGATCGTGCCGGCGCTGGCGCCTGGCCTGGGCGAGGACTCGGGCGTCCAGGACGCGATCATCGAAGACGCCGTGTTTCTCACGCGGGTGCTGCTGTTATCGCCGATATTGTTCGCCGTCAGTGGAATGCTGACGGGCATCCTGCACGCAAGGCGGCATTTCTTGCTGCCCGCGATCTCGCCGATGCTCTACAACCTGGCGATCATCCTTGGCGCGCTGTTGCTGCCAGAAGAGCTGGGTGTTGAGGCACTGGTGATCGGCGTGGTTGCCGGATCAGGACTGCATCTCATGATCCAGTTGCCGGCGCTGTCCACGGCGTTGGTTCGGTCGGGCGGCGGTCTGGGGTTCAACTTCAATCTGGGCGACCTGGAGGCGCGCGAGGTACTGCGGTTGATGGCGCCGCGCACGCTTGGTCTGGCCGCAGCGCAGATCAATCTGATCGTGTTGACGTTCTTCGGCTCGTTGATCGGCGACTCGACGATCTCAGCGCTCAACTTCGCCTGGTTGCTGTTGATGTTCCCCGTCGGATTGTTTGGGATTTCATTGGCGACAGCCGTCTTCCCCAGCCTGGCTGAACGCGCGGCCGTGGGTGGACCGAGCGCAGTCAACTCGTTGGTCTCACAAACGTTGCGATTCACGTTGTTCCTGGCGATTCCGGCGTCGGTCGGGATGCTGCTGCTGCGAGACTCGATTGTCGTCACCTTGCTGGAGCATGGCGCATTCGACGCTGCCGCGAGCCAGTTGGTCAGCGATGCGCTGCTGTTCTACTCGATCGGCGTGTTCGCGCACGCCGCAATTGAGATCGTCTCGCGCGGGTTCTACGCCCTCGGAGATACTCGGACGCCGGTCGCGCTGGCGATTTCATCGATGCTGCTCAACATCATCCTGTCGGCGCTGCTCGTGGGGCCAATGGGACTGAAGGGGCTGGCGCTGGCGCTGTCGGTTTCGGCGATCGCCGAGTTTGTACTACTCGCGCTCTTGCTCAACAGCAGGTTGAACCGTCAGTTGCTGTCGCGAACGGTGTGGTGGTCGACGACGAAGACGGTCGTCGCGACGGTGATCATGGCACAGCTGGTCTGGCTGTTGATCGAAGTGTTGGTCGGGCTCGACTTCGCCAGGGATTCCTGGATCACCCTGATGCTGGGCGTGATCGGCGGCGGGGTCGTCTATTTCGCGCTCAGCCTGATCATGAAGCAGGACGAAGCTGAGGCGCTGTTCCTGCGGGCGGAATCTGTCGTGTCGCGTGCACTTCGGCGATGATCGTTCGAGACCAGTTCGCTTCCTCTGATAGAGTTGACCATATTCCGCTGCTGAACGGCTCCATGACGCCCACGTACCGACACTCCAGCAGCACACCTAGCGAGTAACCATGGCTTTGCAGGATCGTTCGATCGTTTGCCGCGATTGCGGACGCGATTTCGTTTTCACCTCGGGTGAGCAGGAGTTCTACCAGTCCAAGGGGCTACAGAACGACCCGGTGCGCTGCCCCGAGTGCCGCACCGTGCGCAAGTCGATCCGCACCTCGCCCGAGGCTGAGGCCGGCTACGTTCGTTACGGCGGCGCGGCTTCGTTTGGCGGCCGGACGCCACGTCAGATGCACCCGGCGGCCTGCGCGATGTGCAGCGACATGATTGAAGTCCCCTTCCTGCCGCGCGGTGATCGGCCGGTCTTCTGCACGACGGTCAAGCGGATCATGACGCTGGGTTACCAGATGGACGAGATCCAGCAGCGCTGGGGCGTACACCCGTGCCAGGTTGAGGGCATCAATCAGGAACTGCGACGCGGACTGATTGCTCCGAAGCCGGGCGTCGAAGCGCCCGACTACGAACGCAGCCGCTCCTAAGCACTGTTCACACCTTTTCCACTTACTGCACATTCACTGCACGTTCAGAAGGACGACATGGCAGACTCGCTGGCGCAACGCTGGATGCGCCTGATGGGCGGGCAGGGCCGACCCACCGCGCGCCCTCCAAGCGACGCCGAAGTTGCCGACAACGTGTCCCGCTACCCCGAACGCGCCGCGCAGGCGTTGGTCGATCAGTCCCCTCGACGCGGACAGGCGGCGTCGGCGCGAGAGGCTCGCGGCTGGATTAGCGAGCAGCTCGACGAAGCTGCCAACCTACTCGACCAACAGACACGCGACCGCATCGCCGAACTCGCCAATGCGCAGATCGCGAGACGATTCCCCAAGGATTCCACCGACGATGGCCGAAAAAGCTAATCAGTCAGCAACCTCCGCTGCACCCACCGAACCCACTTCAACCGATCCATCCGTGACCGACCCATCTATGATCCACCAACTATTCCGACCGGTTGGGTCACTGATGCCTCACCGCGAGCTTGAATCGCGGATCCGCGACTTCTGGCGCGAGCGCGATATCTTTCGGCGATCGGTCGAGGAGCGTCCGGCCGACAACATCTTCTCGTTCTACGAAGGTCCGCCAACGGCCAACGGCTCGCCGGGCGTGCATCACGTGCTCTCGCGCGTGTTCAAGGACCTGTTCCCTCGCTACCAGACGATGCGCGGCAAGCGAGTGCCTCGCAAGGGCGGTTGGGATACGCATGGCCTGCCGGTCGAGATTGAGGTCGAGAAGATGCTCGGCCTCGATAGCAAACCAGCGATTGAGGAGTACGGCATCGCCGAGTTCAATCGGCACTGCCGCGAATCGGTGATGGAGTACGTCGAGCAGTGGGAAGACATGACGGAGCGGGTCGCGTTCTGGATCGACATGTCCAACGCCTACCGCACTTACACGCCGGAATATGTCGAATCGTGCTGGTGGATCTTCAAGACGCTGTGGGACGCCGGCCTGATCTATGAAGCGCGTCGCACGACGCCGCACTGTCCGCGCTGCGAGACATCTCTTTCCAGCCATGAGCTGTCGCAGGGGATGCAGGACGGCGTTCGCGACCAGGCGGTCACCGTGCGATTCCGCGCACACAACGATTCGCTGCCCGAGCAGCTGCGCTGGGAAGGGACGACTGACTTTCTCGCCTGGACGACGACCCCGTGGACGCTGCCGGCAAACTCCGGCCTGGCGCTTGCGGGCGACGAAACCTATGCCGTTGTGGAGATCGCCGAGGGCGAGCGCGTCATCCTGGCTCGCCAACTGCTTGATGCATCGCTGGACAGCGTCGTGGAAAATCCGACAGTGGTCGGAATGGTCTCGGGCGCCGAGCTGGTCGGTGTCACATATGACGGCCTCTACAATCCCGACCGCTGGGGCGTGCCCACCTACCGATTCGATGGGGCTCGGCTCCTGGAGTGGCGCGAGGAAGACGGCCCACTTCCAGATCGGAAAGTTGCTGCCGGCGACTTCGTCGAGATGGAGAGCGGGACCGGCATCGTTCACATCGCGCCGGCGTTTGGGGAAGACGATTATCTGCTGGGCCGCGAGACCGGGTTGCTATTCAGGCAGCCGGTCGACCTGGGCGGTCGGATCGTCGGCGACGCGGACTCGGCGGATGCCCCGGCGTTCATCGGCAAACGGGTCAAGGACGCCGATCCGATGATCATGGACGACCTTGAGTCGCGCGGCCTATTGCTGCGCAAGGATGTCTATGAGCACACCTATCCGTATTGCTGGCGCTGCGATACGCCGCTGCTGTACTACGCGAAGCCAAGTTGGTACATCGCGACTTCGCAGGCCAAGGACTCGCTGACCAAGTCCAACGCGGAACAGATCCATTGGCATCCCGAGCACACGGGCACCGGTCGCTACGGCGACTGGTTGGCCAACAATGTTGACTGGGCCGTGAGCCGCGAACGCTACTGGGGCACACCGCTGCCGTTCTGGCGCTGCACCGAATGCGGCGATGTTTCATGCGTTGGCTCGTTTGACGAGCTACGCGAACGGGCCAAGGCGTTCAGCGGCGTCGAGCCTGACCTTTCTGATCCGCACCGGCCGTTTGTCGATGAAGTTGAGATTGGCTGCGAGCGCTGCGGATCAACGGCGCGGCGTTGTCCCGAAGTCGCCGACGCCTGGTTTGACTCGGGCGCGATGCCGTATGCGCAGTGGCACTATCCGTTCGAGAACCAGGAGCAGTTCAAAGAGCGGTTCCCGGCCGACTTCATCTGTGAGGCGGTCGACCAGACGCGCGGCTGGTTCTATTCGCTCCATGCCGAGGCTGCGATGCTGCATCGGGCTGGCGCGGTGCCTGAACCGATTTCGTTCAAGCACGTGATCTCGTTGGGCCACATTCTCGACGAGAGCGGCGAGAAGATGTCGAAGTCGAAGGGCAACGTCGTCGATCCGTGGACGGTGCTGGACCAGAGCGGCGCCGACGCGCTGCGTTGGTACTGCTACGTCGCATCGCCGGCGGGCAATCCTCGGCGATTCTCAGAGCGCCTGGTCAGCGAGGCGCAACGTCGCTTCCTACACACGCTGTGGAACACGTACTCGTTCTTCGTCACCTACGCCAACATCGACGGCTGGACTCCCGCGTCCAACGCGTCGCCACCGACCGTCGAGTTGGACCGATGGATCCTCAGCGAGTTGCATGCGCTGATCAACAAGGTGACAACGGCGCTGGACGACTATGACCCGACGACCGCCGCGAGAGAGATCGACGGCTTCGTCGATGCGCTGTCCAACTGGTACGTGCGACGCAGCCGGCGCCGCTTCTGGTCGTCTGCTCGCAGCGGCGCGGCGGCGGACCTTGACGCCAAACAGAGTGCGTATCAAACGCTTCATGCCGTGCTGACGACGTTGGCTCGACTGTTGGCTCCGATGACTCCGTACCTGGCGGAGGACATCTGGCGCAATCTAGCCGCCGAGGTCGATGCCGATGCCCCAGAATCGGTGCATCTAGCCGAATGGCCGGTGGCCGACGCGTCGCTGATCGATGAAGCGTTGAACCAGGACATGCAGCTTGTGCAACGGGTCGCGTCGCTGGGACGCTCGGCGCGCAGCGGCGCTGGGATCAGGGTGCGACAACCGCTGTCTGCGGTGAGTGTGGCCGTACGGACCCCGCAAGATGCTGCCGCGGTCGAGCGACACCGCGCCACCATTGCGGAAGAACTGAACGTCAAATCGGTCATCCTCGCCGACGCTGATGCCGACTCGCGGCGCTACACGATCAAGCCGAATCTTCGGGTGCTGGGGCCACGACTTGGTCCGAAACTGCCCGCTCTACGATCTGCGCTGAACGATCTGTCGCCTGAACTCGCCTCGCACATTGCCCAGGCGGCTGAGGCGGGTCAATCGATGGAAATTGAAGGCATCAGTCTCCAGCCCAGCGACCTGCTGATCGAGGTCGACACGGACGCGGCCGTCGACGCGGCATCGGCCGAAGATGAGCGCTGCGCTGTGCAACTCGTGACCGAGCTCACACCGGAGCTCATCGCCGAGGGCCAGGCGCGCGAGGTGATCAACCGGATCCAGAGCCTGCGCCGCGACTCCGGTCTCGATCCCGACGACCGGATTTCGCTACAGCTGGCGTCGCAGGATCCTGGCCTCAAGACGGCGCTCGTAGAGTTTGAGTCGTTGATTGCGGCGGAGACGTTGGCAACCTCGATCTCGGTCGATGGGACAGAGCAGCAGGTCGCCGGATACCGAACCGAAGCGGATATCGATGGGGCAGCAATCGTATTGGCGCTCGACCGCGCTTAGAGACCCTGAGTCGAACAGAGCGCAGGCGGCTTCACTGACCGCCGAGCCGCTTCTTGCGCTCGACTGCGCGGCGCTCCACCCTGGCGCCTCGAGCTTCTTCGTTGGGATGGTTCGTTGGGATCGGCTCAGAGTGCCGGAGCTGTCGAGAGGCGACATCGAGCAACCGCTGCCTCAAGGGCGAGACTGTTGCCTCTGGATCCTCCTCTTCGTCATAGTGTCCGTACATGACTCGGGGCCACTCCGCTGCGATCTCGGCGCCGAAGAGCAGGACACAGGCGGCGAGATAGACGAAGAAGAGCAGCGCGATGGCGGCCCCCAACGAGCCGTAAATCGCGTCATAGTTGGAGAAGTTACCGAGATAGAAGGCGAACCCGTGCTTCAGCGCCTCGAACAGCAGCGCTCCGACCAATGCGCCGGCGACCACGTCCCGGATTCGGACGGTCACGCTCGGCACGACCTTGTAGATAATGGTGAACGTCGTCCAGGTGAGCATGAAGGGCAGCAACACGGCCAATACGCGGAAGAATCCAGTCCCCTCGGCGCCAAATGGGCCCAGAGAGTCATCAACAGAGCCCGACACGTCGCGACCGACCTGCAGCATGGCGGTGGCGCCAATCGATACCAACAGCAGACCGCCGACGCCGATCACGAGTCCGAGGTCGACCAGCTTGCCGCGAACGAACGGCCGCCGAAACTCAAGGTCCCAGGCGGAATCCAGACTGAAGCGGAGCGCCGACATCATGCCCGTCGCCGCCCAGATCAGTCCGAACACGGAGATCACGCCGACGGCGGAGCGTCCACTGGCGATCGGTTCAATCAGCGACTCGAGATCCTCCTTGCCCGCGCCCGACTGCAGTGGCAGCAGGTCGAAGAGACCGTCGATCACGCGTTCGCGCAGACCGTCGTCGGTGAGCAGGACACCCACCACCGAGACGACCAGAATCGCGAGTGGAAAGAGCGAGAAGAAGACGTAGTACGACATCGAGGCGGCGAGTTGCGGGCAGTGGTCGTCCATGAACTCGTGAACGGAGCGCTTGGCCAGCAGCCAGAGGTCGCTTCGCCACCATCCGACGTGCATGACGATCCAGCGCCGCCAACGCGCCATCCGGAGGAAAATCGCATCGAGTGTTGTCGCTATCGACCGTCGCATGCGACCATTATCCGCCCTCAACAAACAGCATGGTCGCGACGGACGCTGCTCTCATGACCGACAGCCAACCCCGACGCATCATCTGCAAGTTGGGAACCAACTTACTAACTTCGGGCACGGACCGTCTCGATCCCGCTGTGCTGGAACAGGTCGTACGCCAGGTCGCCGAACTGCGCCGCGATGGCGCGGAGGTGGCCGTTGTGACATCGGGCGCCGTGACCGCGGGTCGCGCTCGCGTCGGGGCGACCAAAACCCGGTCATCAGTCGGCGCTCGACAGGCGCTGGCCGCGATCGGCCAGGCGCAACTCGTGCAGCGCTACGACTCGCTGCTGCAGCGCTACGGACTGACCGCGGCGCAGGCGTTGATCACGCGCGGCGATGTGACGGAACGGCGGGGCTATTTGAACGTTCGCAACACGTTGCTGCGACTGTTGCAGTACGGCGTGGTGCCGATCATCAACGAGAACGATGTCGTCGCGGATGACGAACTGCGTGGCGGCGCATTTGGCGAAAACGACGCATTATCAGCGCTAATCGCAAATCTGATCGACGCCGATCTGTTGATCTTGCTCAGCGATGTCGACGGCGTCTACGACAAAGACCCGCGATCACATGACGACGCGCGGTTGATTTCCGTGCTTCGCAACCCGGCCTCGATGATGGAAGCCGCGGGCGATGTCGGCGAGCGCAGCCGCGGCGGGATGCGAGCCAAGCTGGAAGCTGCACGCAGAGCATCGGCGGGCGGGACCGATGTCGTCATTGCGTCGGGACATGAGCCCAACGTGATCAGCCGGATCGCAGGAGGCGAACGCCTGGGCACGCTGGTCCCGGCAGACACGACCGTCCGCGACAGCCGTGAGCGCTGGCTGCTGGCAGGTCTGCACAACGGCGCGGGACTTGACATCGATTACGGGGCAGTGGCGGCGTTGACCAAGCAGGGACGCAGCCTGCTCGCCGCCGGCGTGACAAACGTCCGCGGCGAATTCGATCGCGGCGATGTGATCCAGCTCTACGACCCCGACAATATGCCGATCGCCGTGGGGATCAGCAACTACTCATCATCCGAAGCGGCACGGATCCAGGGGAAAAAATCGTCAGAGATCATTGAGGTGCTGGGATACAACTACGGCTCGTCGGTAGTGCATCGCAACAACCTGGCGCTGCTGCCAGCGGCTGAGTAGACGCCGATCTGAAACGAATTGCTCCTCGTTTCAGGCTGGAGCGGCAAGTACGATCCAGGCATGACAGAACTTACCGACTACCCGGCCTCGCAGATTTATTTTTCCCAACGACTGCGCCTGCACTACGTCGATTGGGGCAATCCGACGGCGCCGCCGCTGGTCCTGGTTCATGGCGGTCGTGACCATTGCCGATCCTGGGATTGGGTCGCGCTGGCCCTGAAGGATCGGTACCACGTCATCGTTCCCGACCTGCGCGGCCACGGCGACTCCGAGTGGGTGAACGGCTCCGGCTATTCGATGATCGACTATGTCTATGACCTGGCTCAACTGGTGCGGCAGAAGCACCTGGCGCCGGTCACGTTGCTTGGGCATTCGCTGGGCGGCCGTATTTGCCTGGAATACTCCGGGATCTACCCCGAGCGGGTGGCAAAGCTGATTGCCGTTGAAGGACTCAGCCCATCCCGGAGTGTGACGGATTCGCATTCTTCCCAACCAGCGCACAGACGCATGTCGGAATGGATTTCCGACACGCATCGCTTCGCTGGTCGGCTACCGCATCGCTATCCAACGCTTGAGGATGCCGTTGAGCGGATGCAGGAGGCTAATCCTCGGCTGTCGGCCGAGCAGGCGCTGCATCTGACGACCCACGCGGTTCATCAGAATGAGGACGGCACGTTCATCTGGAAGTTCGACAACTACGCGCGCTCGTCGTCGCCGTATCCCTTCAATGAGAACGATGCCGAGGAGATCTGGGCCCGCGTGCGGATTCCAACGCTGCTGATGACGGGGATGGAGTCGCAGGGCGATCCCAACAAGGACGAGCGCACGAACTCGTTCCCGCAGGCCAAGCGAGTCGGGATCGCGGATGCTGGGCACTGGGTCCACCACGACCAGCTCGACACGTTCCTGCGAGAAGTCACCGCGTTCCTCGACGAGTAGTCGAGGCTGGCGCGTAGACTTCGCGCATGACCGACGATTTTTCTCCCCGTCCGGCGCCGAAGTTCAGTTGGTTCGTGCCGATTGATGGCGACGGCGATCGGATTGGGTCGCTCCGAGCGCAGCGTGAGCCGACGTTTGATTACCTGCGCGATGTGGTGCTGAACGCCGAGCGGCTTGGATATCACTCGCTGTTGATTCCGACGCGGTTTGCCAATGGGTCGTTTGAGCACTCCGCTCCACTCGCCGAGACGTGGACGACGGCATCGGCGCTTTGTGCGGTGTCATCAAGCATTCGGCTGTTGATTGCTGTTCGCCCTGGCGTCACACCGCTCGGGCTGTTCGCTCAGCAGGCGGCGACGCTGCATGAGATCTCCGCTGGACGGATCGATATCAATATCGTCCCAGGCGGGATTCAGGGCGACAACGAGCGGCTGGGCATTCATGGCTCACATGCCGACCGGTACGCCCTGGCGGATGAGTTCATCGACGCGTGCGCTCAGCTTTGGGATTCGGGTGGTCCGCTGGACTTTGACGGACGGTCTATCAAGCTGAGCGGCGCCGTCGTCTCACCGACGCCGGCGCCGCCTGCTCCGGCGTGGTACCTCGGTGGCGCGTCCGACGCGGCGCTGCGACTGGCCGCGGCGCGGGCGGATGTCCTGCTGTGTTGGATACAGCCTCCCGACGCCATGCGAACGTTGATCAGTCGAGCGCGGGACGCCTATGCGACGGTCGGGCGCACGCCCTCGCTCGGACTTCGCACGCACCTTGTGGTACGGGAGACCGAGACGGCAGCCTGGGATGCGGCGGCTGAGCTGCTGTCGGAGGCGCACCCTGAGGTGTTGGCTCAACGAGCCGGGGCAGTGAAATCGACGGCGATGGTCGGCGCAGCGGCTCAGGCTCGCCGGGTAGAGGATGACCGTCTCGGTGAGCGCCTGTGGAACGGGATCTCGCGGGTGCGGGTCAATCTTGGCACTGCCATCGTCGGGACGCCGCAGCAGGCCGCCGACGAGCTGAGTTCCTACTGGCGGATGGGATTCGACGAGTTCATCCTGTCGGCCTATCCGCACCTTGAGGAAGCGGAGCGTATCGCTTACGACGTGCTTCCGCTCGTCCACGCCGAGCAATCGATGCACGCACAGGAGGTCTGATCATGGGGTGGCCGATTTATCGTCCTACGGGATTGACTCATCACAATCCGTCTCGTTCGTCCAAGGGCTACACCCTGATGTGCGGGACCAACTCGCAGGATGCAGTGCTGCTCGACATGCAGGGTCGGGTCGTGCATCGGTGGCATATTGACGACCGGCGACTGTTCAATGTTGTGCTACTGCCGAACGGCCGTTTGCTGGCGATGGTGGCGCCGGATCATCCGCCTCCGCCGCGTACCAGCGAGAACCAGTCGCGCTTCTCGATTGATCCGGGCGGCCCTCCCGGCATCTTCAACTTCCTCGGCGGTCGCGGCAATGGCCTGCGCGAGCTTGACTGGGAAGGCAATGTCGTCTGGGAGTACGACAATCCGGGCATCCACCACGACTTTCACCGACTCGAGAACGGTCACACGGTCTCGGCGGAGTGGGTTCCGATGACCAAGGAGATCGAGGACACCGTGATCGGCGGAGGACGCCAACCGGACCAGCCGATGCCGCCAAACATGATGGGTGACGACATTATTGAAATCGACGCCGAGGGCAACGAAGTCAGCCGCGTCGAACTATGGCGAGTGCTGTCACCCGAGGACGCGCCGATCTGTCCGTTAGAGAACACCTGGGAGTGGACGCACGTCAACAGCATCGCGAAGATTCCCGACGGTGGGTTCCTGTTCTCGGCGCGGAATACGAGCACGATTGGCATCGTTGATCCGCCTGAGGGCGACGGTCCGGGGACGCTACGCTGGCGGTTCGGTCAGCCGGAGATTTCGCACCAGCATCATGCGTCCTGGCAACCGAACGGTCGGGTGCTGGTCTTTGACAACGGGATGCACCGGCTTCAGGACGTCGCCTACTCGCGCGTGCTATCAATCGATCCTGCGACTGACGAAGTTGATGTGGTCTTCCAGGGCAAGCCGCGCGAGCAGTTCTTCTCGGCCCACATATCGGGCGTGGCGCAATTGGGGAATGGGAATTACCTAATCACCGAGGGAGCCGCCGGCCGGTTGTTTGAGGTCGACGGGAGCGGCGGAGTGGTCTGGGAGTGGATCTCGCCGTTCTTGACCACGCAGCGCGGTGATCTATGCAACTGGGTCTTCCGAGCCTGGCGCTACGACGGTGACTACTCAGGATTGGCGGATCGGGAGTTGAATCCTGAGCGGCACATCGACTTCAATCGGCTGCACGGACTGATGGACTAGCCATTGCGGGCGCAGGGGGAGGACCCCCCTTCTGTCACTCCGTGACATCTCCCTCCGCAAGGAGACCTTTGAATAAGTCCCCTTCGCCCCCCTTGCGGGGGAGATGCCGAAGGCAGAGGGGGGGCTCCCCATCTCAAGGCCTATCTGGTCGCTGGCGGCGGACCCCCCCCTCTGTCACTCCGTGACATCTCCCCCCGCAAGGGGGGGAGAGGGGAATCGGAGGCGAGGAACGGCTGGCTGCGCTAAGAGCCGGAGCGGGGAGACTTCATTCGGCGGGTGGCGATTAGGAGGTCGTGGGTCTTGCCGTCGGCGTCGATCACGTAGTCCCAGAGGACGGCCTCTCGCTGGAAGCCGAGTCGCCGGAAGACGGACTGTGCGGCGGCCTGGTCAAGGACCATGCGGGCGGTGAGCAGCTGCAACTCGAGCAGCTGGGCGATGGCGTAGATTTCTTCGGCGAGGACGCGACCGAGACCTCGGCCGCGCGCGGCCGGCGAGAGCAGCAGGCGAATCTCGCCGAGGTGGCGGGTCCAGTCGGCGGAGGAGTAGTTGAGGTCACCTTCGCCGAGCAGTTCGTCGCCGTCAAAGCCGAGCACCGTGAAGGTGCGCTGTTCTTCGACCTCTTGCATCCAGCGAGCGACCGCAGCTGGCTGCGTAATGTCGCGGCGCAGGAAGAGCAGGTCGTCGCCCGGCAGCGAACGGGCGAAGGCGAGGATCTGATCTTCGTCGCCGGGCGCCATCAGCCGCAGGGTGATGCGATGTCCGTCGCGCAAGGATGCGGAGCGCGGGTAGCGGACGGCGATTTGCTGGTGGGCCTCGGACACTGGGTCAGCCATATTGGCGAGCCTCTCAACATGTGTGTGAAATTCTGCACGAACTCGCGGAACGTGATTGCAACAGAATATAAACGCCAGAGGCGAGGGCGAGCGTCCGAGCGCCGTTTTGCAGCACGCGCTCAATCGCGCAGTTTACGTTCAAGCTGCGCGATTGAGCCGAAAGGTCAGCGCTAGGTGCGATCACCTGGGAAGTCGGGATGGGACGTGTTCATCCAGACCTCTTTGCGCCAGTGCCAACCCTCGCGCTCCCAGACGTTCAGGCTGCGGTCGGGGACGTTCACGTATGGCCAGAACATGCCGGTGTCGATGCCGTTACCCATGATCGAGAAGTCGCTGAAGCCCTCGATCCCGTAGCGATCGTCCTCGCCGAGCAGGATGTAGGTGACCTCCAGCGCCATTTCGCGCCGAGCCTCAGCATCCAGGGTCACCTTCATCGTCTTGACAAGGTCTTCGACCGGCTTGAAGTTGTAGTGCGTGAGGTTACCCGAGGCGCCAAAGACCAGGCGTGAGTTCCATTCACCCGTCGGGTCGCCCGTTCCGGCGCCGACCCAGATTGGGAACTGACCCGGGTACTTGCCCTCGACGAGTCTCTGGGTGATGCCGTCGTACGGCACCAGTTCGATATCGACGGAGATGCCGAGGGAGTTCTCGTACATGTTCTTGTAGAGCTCAGACGAACCTGGGTAGAGGCCTTCGAAGATATCCGCGACGATCATCGGGTAGTTCGTGCCCGGCTCCACTCCGGCGGCGTCCATCAGTTGGCGGGCTTCGGCGATGTCTTCCTCCTTGGTCGGCCGATAGCCGGGCAGCGTTCGCATCTCCTCCTGTGAGATCGACCAGCCGTGATACCAGTTGATGTGCTGCTGCGTGGAAGGATTCCCCTTGCCCAGGTAGACAGCGTCAATGATGGTGTCGCGGTCCATGGCAAGGTGGAACGCGTACGGCACGCGGCGGTCGAGCCAGGGGTTCTCGTCCCATTCCTGGTTGTAGTTGAAGCGCATCGCCAGCGGTAGCACGACGCCGCGGTCGTAGCGAATATGGTCGGGGAAGTCCGACTCCAGGCCTTCGATGGCGACCGCGTTGAGGGACACGTCGTCGAGCGCGCCGGTGCGATAGGCGGTCTCCTGCGCAGTGGTGTCTCCGAGGAAACGCCAGGTGAGGCTGTCGAGGAAGGGCAACTGCTGCCCGTCCAGCGACTGCCAGAAGTCCGGGTTGCGCACCATGTGGACGTGTGACTCCGGCGAGAACTCGGTGGGGATGAAGGGGCCGACGCCTGAGGCGAGCTCAACGTTCGTCTGTTCATCAACCCATTGCTGGTCCCACAGTTCGATCGCCTCGATCGAGGTCATGAAGGAATAACCCATGTGCGTCGTCTCGAGATACGTCGCATTGGGCCCGTCGGTCTTGCAGATCAGGGTCGACTCGTCCGGCACATCCACTGACGCCGTGTCCTGATACAAGGCGGCGCGCCAGAAACGGGCGTCAGGCGCCCCCGTTGAGTCAAGCGAGTCGATCTGACGTTGAATATTTGCTGCGGCATCTTCAGCCGAGAACATCCGACCGCCCTCGGTCGGGTAACGATCCCAGAAGCGCGCGCCCTGATCGAAGCGGAAGATGTAGGTCTCTTCGTCGGGGACTTCCGGCAGGGACGCGATGGAGGCCGTGTAGACCGGTCCCTGGTTGTCGTAGATCTGGTTCAGTCGCATCAACGTGTCGTTGAATACCTGGAACGGGGTCGCCAGGTTGGCGCGATGCGGGTCGAATCCATCCCAGTTGGGGACAATGTTGATCGTGTAATTGCCGCCGTATTGTCGATTGCCGGTCGCTTGCGCCACGGATTGCTGTACCTGATCCTGATCCTGATCGTCCTGGGCGGTGGCTACGCTCTCTTGCTGATCCTGCTGCTGTGCGGTTTGGTCGGCAGATTGCTCGGTTTGCTGTTGCGTCTGTTGTTGCTGGGCAGCGGGTTGATCCTGCTGCTGATCCTGCTGTTGCTGGACCGGTGCCGCCGATTGTGGCTGCTGGGCGTCGTCGTCATCGTCGTCGCCACAGCCGACCAACGCGAGACCGGCCGCGCCGACGCCGGCGCGACCGCTGGCCCGCAGAATTGCGCGCCGGCTCATCCTCGATCGTCGCATCCGCTGCCAATAGTTTCTGCGTTCCACGAGCTTGCTCCTTGTGAGTACACCCCGCGACGCTACAGCCGCGGGTCGTGGAGGCAGTCTAAATAAACGCAATCGATGCGGTCAGAGCGCAGTTGGGGAAGCCCCAAGGTTCTTGGGTCAAGGTTGCTAGGTACTGCGGCTGCGCTCGGGAATGTCGGGATGGGACTGGTCGACCCAGGTTTCCTTGTGCCAGTGGTAGCCGTCGTTGCCCCAGGTCAACTTCGCACGCTCGGGGAGGTTGAGGTAGGGCCAGTAGAGCGATGACTCGATCCCGTTACCCATCACCGATGTGGGAGCGAAGCCGTCGAGGCCGTAGCGTTCGTCCTCACCGAGCAGGATCCAGGACACTTCCTTCGCCATCCCGCGGCGCGCTTCGGCGTCGAGCGTGACAGACATCCGCTTGACGATCTCTTCGACCGGCGGGAAGTGGTAACGCTCCAGGTTGCCGCTGGCGCCGAAGACGAGTTCATTGATCCATCCGCCTGTCGGATCGCCAGTGCCCGACAGAAGCCAGACCGGCATGTGGCCGATGAAGCTGCCCTCAATCATTTGTTGGAACATCGAGCCGTACGGCTCAAGCACGATCTGGACATCGAGGTCGAGCGCCTGCGAGAACATGTTGGCGTATAACTCGGACGAACCCGGGTACGCGCCTTCAAACTCTTCAGGGTTGTTGATTGGGAACGCGCTACCGGACTCGATTCCGGCCGCCGTCAGCAGGGCCCGCGCCTCGGCGATGTCTTCATCTTTGGTCGGTCGGTAGCCGGGCAACTGGCGCAGCTCGTCTTCCGGGATCGCCCAGCCGTGGTACCAATTAATCCGTTGGATGGCTGACGGCTTGCCTTTGCCCA
Organism: Dehalococcoidia bacterium; assembly: GCA_963666795.2. Lineage (GTDB taxonomy): Bacteria > Chloroflexota > Dehalococcoidia > Bin125 > Bin125 > Bin125. Next base: position 228,782 of record CAXXUV010000008.1, read on the forward strand.
GGAACAGGAAGTCAATGATCGCGTCGCGGTCCATCGCCAGGTGGAAGGCATAGCCCACACGCCGATCGAGCCAGGGATTGCCTTCCAGTTCCGTGTTGTAGTTGAAGCGCATCCCAAACGGGAGAGCGGCGCCGCGGTCGTAGCGAGTGTGATCGGGGAAGTCATCGTGGATGCCGTCGATCTGCACGGCATTCAGGACCGCCCAGGTGGTGTGATCGATCTGACCGTTGCGGTATGCCGTCTCCAGCGCCACCGGATCGGCGAAGACGTTCCAGGTGATGCTGTCGAGGAACGGCATCTGCTGGCCCTCGAGCGACTTCCAATAGTCGGGGTTGCGCTCCAGATGGACGCGCAGATTCTCATCCAACTCGACGGGAATGTACGGACCGGTGCCCGAAATATGTTCGACATTCGAGTGCTCGTCGCGCCAGGAGAGGTCCCAGAGTTCGATCGCCTCGGGCGAAGTCATGAACGAATAGCCCAGGTGGGTGGTTTCGAGATACGTCGCATTCGGCCCGTTGGTCTTGAGCACCAGGGTCGTCTGATCCGTGACGTCGACGGACGTGGTCTGCTGATAGAACGTGGCACGCGCAAAGAGCGCGTCCGGCTCGCCATTGGCGTCAACGGCGGCAATCTGGCGATTGACATTCACGGCGGCATCCTCTGCCGTGAACATGCGCCCGCCCTCTGTCGGATACCGATCCCAGAAACGGGCGCCCTGGTTGAAGCGGAAGATGTAGGTCTCGTCGTCGGGGGTTTCCGGCGCCGATGCGATGTCCGGACCGAGAATCGGGCCGCTGTTGTCATCGATCTGTATCAAACGACTGAGGGCGTCGCTGAAAGTGATGAAGGGAATGCCGAAGGTCGCGCGGTGCGGATCGATGTGGTCCCAGCCGGATGTCACATTGGCCGAGTAATTGCCACCGTATTGGCGGGCCGGGGCGACCTGTTGCTGAACTTGCTGTTGTTCGTCCTGTTCAGCGGCGGCCTGTTGCTCCGCCTGCTGCGCTTGTTGCTCGGCCTGCTGGACTTGTTGTTGCGACTGCTGTTGCTCGACCTGTTGCTGCTGGACCTGCTGTTGCACCTGTTGCGGTTGAGCCTGCGCCTGCTGTTGCTGCGGCTGGTCCCGTTGCTGGGCTTTGCCGCCGCCGCATGCGGCTGCGCGTCGTCATCGTCGTCGCCGCAGCCAACCAACGCGAGACCGGCCGCGCCGACTCCGGCGCGACCACTGGCCCGCAGAATGGCACGGCGACTCATACTCGATCGCTTCATCCGTTGCCAGTAGTTCCTGCGTTCCATGTCTCGTTCCTTGGGTTTCATCAACTGACTGATGTTGCGCTTGTTGGACTGGATACTCCGCGTCCTCCTATTGGCCGCGCCTGCCTCCGGCGAGGCCGATTTTTCCACTAGTCGCCGCGGCCGGCGGCGAGCAGGCCGATCTCCTGGACGGCTCCGAAGTCGGGCAGGCGGGTGAGCGGCTCGCGCTCGGGCTCTTCGAAGGCGGGCATGACTTCGCGGGCGAAGAGGTTGAGTGAGGCGAGAATCTTCTCGTGCGGAACAACCTGGTCGAAGTTGATTAGGAAGACCATGCGGTCGACGCCGATCTCCTCCCACTGGCGCAGGGCGGCGATGACCGTCTCGGGGCTGCCGATCGGCGTGCCTTGCTGGAGCGGGTTGATTACGTCGCCGGGGCGGTTGCGGAGCTGGATCGCGCTGGCCTGTGAGCTGTAGGCGGGCGAGGGATAGATGCTGCCGACTCCGACGAGGTGCGCGGCGGCGTTCATGAATGCGGCGGCGCCGGCGCCTCCGATCGCCTTCGCTTCCTCATCGGTCTCGCCGCAGTACATCCAGCCGACGCCGTTGACGCAGTTGTTGACGAACTTGCCGACCGGGTCGGCGTTGCGGATCACGCGGCGGTAGTCGGCGATCCGCTGCTCGTACTGGTCGGGGGTACCGATCGAGACGCCGAGTAGTCCCATGCCGCGCTCGGCGGCCTGGATGGCGGTCTCGGGGCTGGAGACGGCGACCCACATGGGAGGGTGCGGCTTCTGCACCGGCTTGGGCAGAACGGCGCGCTCGGGCATCGAGAAGTACTTGCCGTCCCAGCTCGACGTTTCGTTGGTCCACATGTGAGGGATTGCGCGGATGACCTCGTCCCACATGTCCTTGGTGTCGTCGGGCTCGACCTGGAAGCCGCCGAGTTCGGTCCATGTGGCGGCGCGGCCGGTGCCGAATTCGAGGCGTCCGTTGGAGATGATGTCCAGCGCCGCGGCGCGCTCGGCGACGCGGGCCGGGTGGTTGACCTGCGGCAGGCAGAGCGCGATGCCCTGGCCGATGTGGATGTTCTCGGTCATGGTTGCGGCGGCGGAGAGGAAGACCTCGGGCGCCGACGAATGGCTGTATTCCTCGAGGAAGTGGTGCTCGACCTCCCAGACCTGGTCAAATCCAAGCTGGTCGGCGAGACAGATCTGCTCGAGCGCCTGATGATAGGCGCGCCACTCGGAAATCTCGGACCAGGGTCGCTGAACGGAGTGCTCGTAGAAGATGCCGAATTTCATGTCGAACTCGCTGAATCCTGGCGGGCGCACGTGTTTGCGCCCATCGGGCAGTTGATGCTATCCCCTCGGTGGGATGGCTGGCGTGGCGAAAATGCTAGCATTCTGGGCGCGCGCTGACGCGATTCACGGCAAAGCGCTCATGCAGTCATCGCTGAGTTCTACACCAGTCAACTTGGGAGGCGAGAGACGCTATGTCGGTCGCCATCGTTTGTGATTCATCGGTTGATCTTCCATCAGCCCTGCTGGTCGAACGAGGTCTGCATACCGCGCCGGTTGGCTACAGCCTCGGTTCGACCTACTACAGCCAGGGGCAGCAGAGCACTGAGGAGTTCTTCGAGGCGCTCTCGCGAGGCGAGAAGCTGGTCATCAACGGTGTGACTTCCGAAGACTGGGAGACCGTGTTCAAGTCGGCTGAAGTTGATACCGATGAAGGCCTGATCTGCCTGTGCCAGGCGTTCGGGTCATCGAGTCCATCGTTTTACTTTGCGGAATATGCCTCGCGACGGGTTGCGCATTTCAACGAGATCGCTGTCCGCGTCCATCAGACGCCTCGCTCGACCGCGGGCCAGGCGGCCATCGCGTTGGCGCTGGCTCGGGTCGCTCAAGCCGGTGGCGATCGTGCAGCGGTTGAGCACGCCCTGAACGAGGTCACAGGAAGCGCGGACATCTTCATGATCGCGCCCGATGTTGACGGCCTCGATCGCGCGGGCGACCTGGCGGCCGTCCAATCTCAGAGTGGGATTGGCTCGCTGGACTTTGGCGTACCGGTCTTCCGCGCCCGCGACCGGATCAAGGCCGTTGATCTCGCCGATGACGCTGGGCAGGCGGAGGACATGCTGCTGGACCGCGCGGCCGACATCCTCGACGGACAGCCTGCAATCCTCGTCGTGACTCATGCACTCGCTCCCGAGGCCGCCGAACGGCTGCGAGACAAGGCGGCCTCCCGGCTAGCCGTTGACGAGATACATGTGACGGAGCTGGGCCCGACGGTCGGCGGACTGCTCGGCGCCGGCGCCTGGGGGCTGGGCTTCTGCCAGGCGCCTCCGTCGTAAATCAGATAAGCGGAACAGAAATCACCGGGCGCTCTTGTCCCGGCGGGAAGGAAGCATCATGCCAGAATCGGGTCTGATCGAGAGTGCCGGCCTGCCAGTCGTGAGCGCCGAAACAGACGCGCCGGCCCCGCCCTGGGAGATCGGCGAAGCGGTCGTGCAGCACATCACCTTTGAACTGCCGGTCGCGAATGCGCGGCGAAACCTGCCGGACATCGTCACTCGCTCCGCGCCCACTTATGGACGGATCAGCGTGATCGACCGTGCCGACAGTCCGGTCGGTCCGTATCGTGAAGCGCTGCTGATGGTCGGCTGCCGGGTCGGCATGATTCCGGCGCTGTACGTGGTCGCCGCCGTTGTCAATACGGAAGCGGCTCGCGACGCGATCGCCGCGCATTGGAACTATCTGCCAAGTGTTGGCGAGATCGACATTGCGCGATCCGACGACGCGATTCGCTCCAGCATCGACGCCGGAGACGGCTTGACGGTTGGCTTGAATTCTCCGATTGCGGAGGCGGCCGCTGTCACGATTGTCCGCTATGACCCGTTGCTGGTGGTCCAGCCGACAAACGGATCGGGCGCGGCGTCGGAGATTCCCTGCGAACACGATGTGCGGCAGGCGTGGTTGTCGAGGGCGAGCGCTCTGAGCTATGAGGGCGGCTCTCGGAGCCATCCCTGGATTCAGCTTCGATCGTCCAACCCGATCACCGCCGTTGTCGCCGTCGAGGGTCAGCGGATTGATCCGGCTGCGGCGATCGAGTTGCCAAGTTTCTAGGAGTCTTCTGCAGAACTCGCAAATACCCTCTCCCCCCCTTGCGGAGACCTTTGAAAAACTCATGATTCCCCTCTCCCCCCCTTGCGGGGGGAGATGTCACGCAGTGACAGAGGGGGGTCCGCCGCCAGCGACCAGATAGGCCTTGAGATGGGCAGCCCCCCCTCTGCCTTCGGCATCTCCCCCGCAAGGGGGGCGAAGAGGACTTATTCAAAGGTCTCCTTGCGGGGGGAGATGTCACGGAGTGACAGTGGGGGGTTCCGACAGCAACCAGATAGGCCTTGATATGGGGAGCCCCCCTCTGCCTACGGCATCTCCCCCGCAAGGGGGGAGAAGGGGAGTTTCGCAAAGGTCTCCGCAAGGGGGGAAGCGGGGAGAGGACTTGCGAGCGCTTCGTAGCCGTGTTGGTAGGTTGGGTTGGCTCGGCGCGATAGAATCGCGTTGTCCGCCCATTTCGCGGGCGTGAAGAACGCGCCGATGGGCCGCCTGAGACCCTAGTGATCACGAAACTTCGCAACGCCTACTACGGCTGGTTTGTGCTGATCGCCGCTGTGATCGGCATGGCGATCGCGTCCGGTGTTTCCTTCTGGGTCTTCGGTTACTACGTCACGCCGCTCGAGGAAGAGTTCGGCTGGTCGCGGACGCTGCTGCAGACGGGGATTTCGGTCTCATTTCTGATCAGTGGGCTTGCCTCACCGCTGGCCGGCAAGGTGATCGATCGTTGGGGGCCGCGGCGCTCGATCATCTGGGGCACGGTCTTTACCTGCGGCTCCTACGTCCTGCTGGCGACGACGTCCTCGCTCTTCGAGTGGTACCTCTACTTCTCGATCAACGCATTCTTCCGCGGCTTCATGTTCTACATCCCGTTCCAGGTGCTGATTTCGCGCTGGTTCGACCGCAAGCGGGGACGCGCCGTTGGGATCATGGCGATGGGCTTCTCGCTAGGCGTCTTCCTCGTACCGGTGATGCAGCGGATCATTGACAACGTTGGCTGGGAGGCCTCGTTCATATTCGCGGCGATCATCCTGGCGGTGTTCTTCTTACCGATCGGCCTGTTCATCGTGCGCGATCATCCGCACGACAAGGGTCTCGAGGTTGACGGGGAGCCGACACCGGCGAACGGCAAAGCTAGCCGGCCGCGAATCCTTAGTGGGCTGACCGTGGGTCAGGCGATCCGCACCTGGAACTTCTGGATCATCGCCTTTGCGTTCATGACGTTCTTCTTTGGCATGTTCGGCTGGATGTTCAATGGCGTGCCCGTCTATGAGTCGTACGGCATTTCGCGCGAAGCGATTTCGAACCTCGTGTTCATACAGGGGTTGGGCGGCATCATCTCGCGCCCGGCATTTGGGCTGCTCTCGGAACGCATCCCCTCAATTGAACTCGCGTCCGTCGGTCTGGCCGGGATTATGGCGATCGGCATGGTGATTCTGCTGGTCCTGCACCAACCGATGCTCTATCCGGCGATTGGGTTGTTCATCTTCTGCTGGTTCATCGGATCGGCAGGCGGGCCGGTGCTGGAACCGCTGATCCTGCCCAAGGCGTTTGGGCTCGCTCATTTTGGAGCGATCATGGGCACGATGTTCATGATCGAGACGATCGGACAGTCCCTCGTGCCCACGGTGGGCGGCGCGATTTACGACATCACTGGTTCATACGACTACTTGCTGTTGGCGTTTGCGCTCTGTCTCGTCCTGGGAATGGTCTTCTTCACGCTGGCGCACTATGTACCGAACCCGCGGATTCCTAGTCCAGTGGTGCGCGTGATCCGGCCGCTGGTCGCGAACCTGGTAGCTCGACTGGAGCCTCAGCACCAGGGGCCGAATGGGGTGCGCGCCAACGGCGCCGGCAGTGCAGCGGAGGGTGTGACGGAACCGAGTGGACGGCCTGGCGGCTAGGACTTTTTCACTTGTAGGGCGAAGGAGTGCAACGCGAGACTTGGAGTCCGCCAGTTGGGGGGCTGGACCCCCTCAGCCTTCGGCAGCTCCCCCTGCAAAGGGGCAGCAAAGAGATAGGGGCGGCAGCTCGGTCGCCGAAGTAACCGGCGGTTAGAAGATGCCCAGCTCGAACTTTGCCTCGTCCGAGCACATCTCTCGCGGGTCCCATGGCGGGGAGAAGACGATCTCGGACTCGACGTTGTCGATGCCCTCGATGGTTGAGGCGGCTTGTTCGATTTGCGCCTTGATCATCGGACCGACCGGGCAGGCCGGCGAGGTGAGCGTGAAGGAGATCTTGACACTGTCCTCGGCGGGCGTCTCGACGCCGTAGATGAGGCCCAGGTCAACGATGTTGATACCGATCTCGGGGTCGAAGACCGTTCTCAGCGCCTCGAGCACTTCTTGTTCGCTGGCCATTACTGTTTCCTGTCCTTGAGGGTTCTTGTCGCTATCCGCTGGTGACGCGGGTGGGGATGTCGCTGTCGTCTGTGACGGATTCGCCCGTGGCATTGGCGAGCGCCTGATCGAGCACTTTCCAGGCGAGCAGTCCGCACTTGATCCGGACGGGGAACTTGGCCACGCCGGAGAGCGCTTCCAAGTCGCCCAAATCTACTGCGTCGATGTCGAAGCTGTCGTCGGTCAGCATCTGCTGTACGTGCTTCGACATCTCGCGCGCCGACTCGATGGAGCGACCGGTCATGGACTCGGTCATCATTGAGGCTGAGCTCTGCGAGATCGAGCAGCCGCTGCCGCCGTAGCCGACACCGGCCAGACTGTCGCCGTTGATCACGAGCGAGAGCTGAATCTCGTCGCCGCAGGACGGGTTGAATCCTTCGGCGGCGACGGTCGCGTCTTCCCGCGTCCCTCGGTTTCTGGGACGCCGGTAGTGATCAAGGATCACATCGCGGTAGAGATCATCAAGATCGACAGCGTTCTGTGACTCTCGATTACTCGCCATTGCTCAGACTCCCCAATTGATCCTGTCGCTCGAATCCGAATCGCTCGCCGGCTTCCAGCAGACCATCGACCAACGCATCGACCTCTGATCGTTCGTTGTAGAGGTAGAACGAGGCGCGGGCCGTCGCCGGGACGCCGAGCGTGCGCATCAACGGTTGTGCGCAGTGATGGCCGGCTCGGACAGCAATGCCGGCGCGGTCGAGGATGGTGGCCACGTCGTGCGAATGAATGTCTCGGTAGTTGAATGCGACGACGGCCGAGCGCTCGGCAGGGTCAGCGGGACCGTAGATGTCGAGGCCCTCAAGGCGTGAGAGGCGGTCGACCGCGTAATGGGTGAGTTCGGCGTCGTGGGCTGCGACGGCGTCCATGCCGATCCGGTTGAGATACTTGAGTGCTTCGCCAAACGCGATCACATCGGCGATGTTGGGTGTCCCGGCCTCGAACTTGTGCGGCAAGGCGGCCCAGGACGATTCCTCACGGGTGACGACGCTGATCATCTCGCCGCCGCCGAGGAACGGGTCGAGGTCGGCCAGTAGTTCCTGTCGGCCCCAGAGCACGCCGACTCCGGTCGGTCCCAGCATCTTGTGCGCTGAGAAGGCGAGGTAGTCTACACCGAGGTCGGCGACATCGACGGGCATGTGCGGGGCGCTCTGTGCGGCGTCGACAATCATGGTGGCGCCAACCGAGCGGGCCATTTCGGAGATTTCCGCGACCGGCGCGATGCTGCCGAGCACATTGGACATGTGCACGATGGAGACGATCCGAGTGTTGGCGTTGATCGCAGCTCGAGCAGTGTCGACATCGATTTGCTGATCGTCGTTCAGTTCGATGAATCGCAGTTTGGCTCCCGTGCGTTGTGTGACCAACTGCCAGGGAACGAGGTTTGAATGGTGCTCGGCAGCGCTCAGGACGATTTCGTCGCCCGGCTTCAGCCGAGCGCCGAGCGTGTAGGCGAGGAGGTTGAGCGACTCAGTCGTGTTTCGGGTGAAGACGACTTCGCGGTGGCTCGAGGCGTTGATGAAGGCCGCGACCTGCTTGCGAACGTCTTCGTAAGCGACGGTCGCCTCTTCGGCGAGGGTGTGGAGGCCTCGATGAATGTTGGCGTTCATCGTCGAGTAGTAGTTCGACAGCGCGTCGATCACCGACTGCGGCTTCTGCGTCGTGGCGGCGTTGTCGAGGTAAATCAGCGGATGTCCGTGGACCTGACGCAACAGGATCGGGAATTGCTTCCGGATCGCCGTCGTGTCGAGTGGAACCCCGTTGGTCGTGGCGGTCATGTCAGTCAACTTCGATTTGGACGTCGCCGTCGGACACTGCGACCGTGTAGCAGCGCACCTTGCCGATCGCGGGCAGTGTCACGGCGCGGCCAGTGGTGACGTCAAACAGCGCGCCGTGCCGAGGGCATTCGATTCGATCGCCCTCAAGTTCACCCTCGCCGAGCGGGCCATCATCGTGGGTGCAACGATTTTCGATTGCGTAGAGGTCTCCATCTTCGACGCGGCAGAGCGCGATGCTGTGCCCGCCGACCTCAACGACCCGGGCAGTTCCGGGAGCGATTTCGTCTAATTTGCCGACAGTTTCGAAGGTCATACGGACACCTTCGCTGGCTCAAGTTGGATCTCGACGAGCTCGTCAATGACTTCACGCATGTGCTCGTCGGGCACGCCGTCGGCGATTTCGGCGAGGAAGCCGCGAACGACGAGTCGCTCGGCGACCTTCGGTGGAATGCCCCGGGATTGCAGGTAGAAGAGCTGATCCGGGTCGACCGGTCCGACGGCAGCCGCGTGCGAGCACTTGACGTCGTCGGCTTCGATTTCCAGTATCGGGATTGAGTCGGCTCTTGCGCCCTCGTCGAGCAGGAGGTTGCGCATCGTCTGGTGCGCGTTGGTCTTCTGTCCCTTGGGCGTGATCTGGATCAGGCCGTATTGGACAGCTTGCGACTCGTCGGTCAGGACGCCGCGAATCAGAAGGTCGCTCGTCGCGCCAACGCCGTTGTGATACTGGCGCGTGACATGCTCGATGTGCTGCTTGCTGTCGCCAACGAACAGGCCGCGGATGTCGGCGTAACCGCCGTTCTGCGACATGTCCATGTCGATGCGCTGCTTGTCGAGGTCTGCGCCGAACGCGGCGGTGGTCACACGGATGGATGCGTCGCGTCCGACTCGGCCTCGCGTTGTCGATATGGCCGCCGTCTGCCGATGCCAGCGCTGGACCGATGCGAAGCGGAGATGCGCGCCGTCCTCGGCGAGCAATTCGACCGAGGCATGAATCAGCGGTGTTTCGTCAAGCTCTGCTCGACGATGATCAGCGTCGCCCGCTTCGATCAGAGACAGTTCGGACTCGCGCTCGGCGACGACCAGCGTGTAGTGCCAGTGGTCGCCTTCGGCGACATCCTGGGTGATCAGGTAGAAGAGTGAGTCCGAGACGGCCGCTCCTGGCGGCGCGTAGACGAACACGCCCTGCGTCCACAAGGCGCGACCGAAGGCGTCGTAACGATCCTGCGGCTGTCCGACCGAGCCCAGCCATTTCTGGACCAGTGCGGAATGCTCGCGAACCGCCGCGGAAAGCGGCATGATGATGACGCCGTCGGCTTCGGCCTGCTCGCTGAGATCGGATGCGGCGACGCGGCCACCGATCTGGTGCACCATGCCTGAATGGGCGTAGGGAGCGAACACGTGTGGCGGCACATTGATAGGCGCGCCGTTTGTCGGCCTGCCGAGCGAGCCAACCCGGGCACGGCGGGGCAGACGCTCGCGCGGCGTGCGGCGCCAGGATTCCTCCTGGCCCGTCCACCACTCCAGCGCCAGCGCTTGTTCCAGACTTGCCAGGCGAAAGGCCAACAGCCAATCGGGTTCGTCCAGCGAACGACTGAGCGCAGATACCTGCGCTCGAAGATCATCCGGTTTGACTTCCGTGTCGGTTGGCGCTTCCAACGTTGCCTGCGTCATCGACCGCCCCTCACTTGCGGATGGGCGCAGATTGCTTGGTTAGCCACTGGCTAGCCAATTGCGCCGTCCATCTGTAGTTCGATTAGTCGGTTCATCTCGACCGCGTACTCGAGCGGCAACGACTTGATGATCGGCTCGACGAAGCCGTTGACGATCATCTTGGTCGCTTCGCCCTCAGACAGCCCGCGGGCCATCAGGTAGAAGAGCTGCTCGTCGCCGACCTTGGAGACGGTCGCCTCGTGGCCGATGTCGACCCGCTTCTCGTCGATCTCCATCACCGGGTAGGTGTCGGAGCGAGAGTGCTCGTCGAGCATCAACGCGTCGCAGCGGACGTTGGAGCGGCAGTTTTCGGCGCCTTCGTAGACCTTAATCAGGCCACGGTAGGTCGAGCGTCCGCCGTCCATGGAGAGCGACTTCGAGGTAATCACCGAGGTCGTGTTCGGCGCGGCGTGGACGATCTTTGCGCCCGCGTCCAGTTGTTGGCCCTTACCCGCCGAAGCGATCGAGAGGACCTCGCCATGCGCGCCCGGTTCCATCAGGTAGACGGACGGGTACTTCATGGTCAATTTGGAGCCGAGGTTGCCGTCGACCCAGGTCATCACGGCGTCCTGGTAGGCCATCGCCCGCTTGGTGACGAGGTTGAAGACGTTGTTCGACCAGTTCTGAATCGTCGTGTATCGGACGTTCGAGCCGGCCTTGCAGATGATCTCGACGACTGCGGAGTGCAGCGAGTTGGACGAGTAAATCGGGGCGGTACAGCCCTCGACGTAGTGTATCTGCGAGCCTTCGTCGGCGATGATCAGGGTGCGCTCGAACTGGCCCATGTTCTCGGAGTTGATCCGGAAGTAGGCCTGGAGCGGAATGTCAACCTTGACGCCCTTCGGCACATAGATGAACGAGCCGCCTGACCAGACCGCGGTGTTCAGCGCCGCGAACTTGTTGTCGTTGGCCGGAATCACCGTGCTGAAGTACTCGCGGACGAGGTCGGGGTACTCCTCCAGCGCCTGGTCGGTGCCGAGGAAGAGCACGCCCTTCTCTTCGAGGTCTTCGCGGATGTGGTGATAGACGACCTCGGAGTCGTACTGCGCGCCGACGCCGGCGAGCAGACCCTGCTTCTCGGCCTCGGGAATGCCCAGCTTGTCGTAGGTGTCCCTGATGTAGTCGGGGACGTCGTCCCACGACGATTCGTCGCGGTCGGTCGCGCTGACGTAGTAGTGGATGTCGTTGAAGTCGATCTCGCGCAAGTCGCCGCCCCAGTCGGGCATGGGACGAGAGTTGAAGTGGTCCAGCGCCTTAAGCCGCAGCTTGCGCATCCACTCGGGCTCGTTCTTGATGTCCGAGATCGTGTTGACGACTTCGCGCGACAAGCCCTTGGGCAGCTTGACCATCGCCTCGACGTCGTCGTGGAAGCCAAACTCGTAATCGCTCTGAGGAGAGACCTGTGTATCGATCGCAGCTGTGGTCATGAGCTCAACACCCCTTCTTGGGTTCGTTCCATGAACGGTTCGTAGCCGTCCCGTTCAAGCACTCCAGCCAAGCTGGCGTCGCCCGACTCAACGATGCGTCCGTCAATCAAGACGTGCACATGATCGGGTTGAACGTAGCGCAGGATTCGCTGGTAGTGCGTGATTAGCAGAATCGCATTCTCGTCGGAGTGGAAGGTATTGATTCCTTCACTGACGATCCGCAGCGCGTCGATGTCGAGGCCGGAGTCGGTCTCGTCCATGACCGCGACGAGCGGTTGCAGCAGTCCGAGTTGCAGGATTTCGGCGCGCTTCTTCTCACCGCCGGAGAAGCCGTCGTTGACGTAGCGGCGAACGAACTGTTCGTCCATTTGCAGCTTGCCGAGCACGTCGTTCAGGACCTGGCGGAATTCTCGAATTGGAATCTCTTCTCCGCGCCTGGCGGTCATCGCGCGGCGCAGGAAGTTGACCATCGAGACTCCCGGGATGTCGGTCGGGTATTGGAAGGCGAGGAACAAGCCGGCCCGCGCGCGTTCATCGGGGGGCATCTCAATGATGCTCTGGCCGTTGAGGCGAACGTCGCCACCGTTGACGGTATAGCGCGGGTGGCCCATCAGCGTGTTGGCTAGCGTGCTCTTGCCGGATCCGTTCGGACCCATGATCGCGTGCACTTCGCCGGGACGCAGGGTCAACGAGAGTTCGTTGACAATCGGCTTGTCCTCGACTGCAACTTGCAGCGCATCAATCTCGAATAGTGGCGGGGTCGGTGTCATTCACCGGCTTCCTTCTGTTGGTTTGAACTCGGGCGCAGCGTGACGCAGCGCATGGTTCAGCGGAACGCTCACTCAAACCGCCTGCTTGAACTTGGCGTCGAGCGATATCGGCTGCAGGGGAACGATGTAGACGCAGCCATCATCGCCCTCGGCCAGCCGAAGCGTCTGTTCAACTTCCACGCCGAGCAGCTTTTCGATGACCAGGCGGTCGGCGTCGCAGACGCAGGAATTGGTTGTCGCCGCGCCCAGGTAGGGACAGGCGTTGTTGACCAGCTTCAGTTCGTCGCCGTTGCGCTGCCAGTGATCGAGGATGCCTTCCGGGCGTAGGGCGACAACGACAGCGTCGACTCGTTGCTCCAGGGACCCGTCAGGTACCTCAGCGCGGTGTGCGTCGGCGACCTGATCGGACAGCGCCTCGGACAATGCCGACTTCTCAATCTGTAATCGAGCCATCTCGCTGAGCAATCGCTCTGCCAGCTCCGGCGTGTGATCACGCACGGCGCGTACACCGGTGTCGGTGGCGCGATAGAGATAGGAGGGTCGACCGGGTCCGCGCCTGAGCGCTTCGACCTGCAACAGCCCTTCGGCTTCGAGGCGATCGAGATGTCGCCGCACCGTGGCGTCGGAGATATCCAGCTCGTTCGAAAGCTGAGCGACCGTCGCTCCACCGAGCTCTACGACGCGTTCGAGCAGACTCGTTCGAGTTTCACGTGGTCGCATCTGAGCTTCCCATCCCCACATCCACTAGCCGGCACGAATCACTCGAAAGCGCCGACCAAGGAGTGACACTTCCGAGTTTATCCCTATCACTGCGCAAATATGCGCAAATCGCAAGAAAAGATTGTCATAGGCGCCAAGCTCTGTCGCCCAACTGTCGTTTGTGAGGTGAGCCCACAGCTCTTGGGCTCCAACTCAGCCTCGTTCGCGCGATACCGACGCGGGCAAGGGAATAAGCATTGGACGCTCGAGATCGGGGTGAGTCTGCAGGACGAAGTCCATGCCGAAGACCGGTGACAGCACGTCGGGATGCAGCGCTTCCTGAGATGGTCCGTTGGCCACGACCGCGCCGCGATGCAAGACGACAGCGGTATCCGTATACATCGCGGCCAGATTCAGGTCGTGCAGCACGGCGACGACCGCTGCGCCCTCGGAGGCCAGTTCGCGGGCTAACTGCAGGACCAGGTGCTGGTGTCGCAGATCGAGATGCGCGGTCGGTTCGTCGATCAGCAGGATCGGCGTCTCCTGGGCCAAGACGCGAGCCAGCGTAACCCGCGACTGTTCGCCTCCGGAGAGCGTCGGGTAGGCGCGGACGGCGTAGTCTCGCGTGTCGGTCAGGCTCATCGCGTAGTCGGTCAGCTTAGCGCCGTGTTCACTCTCGCCTCGTTCGCCCTCCCACGGCGCTCGGCCCATTCGGACCACTTCGCGCGCGGTGAAGAGGAACGGAAGATAGGAACTCTGCGGCATCACAGCGCGGCGACGCGCGAGCTCGCGTGCGTCGAAGTCGCTGAGCAGCCGGTCATCGATGTAGACCGCACCTTCGGCCAACTCCACGTCACCGGACAGCGCCTTCAACAGGGTCGTCTTGCCTGCCCCGTTCGGCCCAACCACACCGAGCAACTCACCGCCACGCACGCCGATGCTGACGCTGTCGAGCAGCGTCTTGTCTTCGACGCGCACGGTGAGGCCTGCGCCTCGCAGGACGGGCTCGTTAGCGGTCACAAGCCTTAGCTTACTCGCCGTTCTTACCAACCAGCCATTGCCAAACTGCGTCGGGCGCGATGAATGAGATAGAGGAACACCGGGGTCCCGATGACCGCCGTGACGACGCCGAGCGGGAGTTCGGCCGGGGCGACAATGGTGCGGGCGCCGAGGTCGGCGCCGAGGACGAGAATCGCGCCCGATACGGCGCTGGCCGGAATCAGGCTGCGGTGATCTGGTCCGACGACGAGGCGCACCAGATGCGGGGCGACCAATCCGACAAAGCCCACGACTCCCGCGACAGCGACGCCGGCGCCCGTTGCCAGAGCTGCGGCGGACACGATCGTGAACCGTGAGCGCTCAACTCGCACGCCGAGGTGCCGCGCCTCGGCGTCGCCCAGAGTCAGCAGGTTGAGCGCTCCTGCTTGGCGGACCAGGACGGCGATCGCGAGCAGGATCAAGGGCCCTGCGGTGACCGCGTGTTCCCAGACCGCTCCTCCGAGCGAGCCGAGAATCCAGTACACGATGTCTCGCAGGGCGCCGTCGTCGGACAGCGACAGAATGAACGAGATCGCAGACGCGAGGAGCGCATTGACGGCGATCCCGACCAGTAGCATCGTCGCCATTTGCGTTCGGCCGGCCGAGCGCGAGAACGCGTAGATGCCAAGTGTCAGGACCAGTCCACCGACGAACGCGACCAGGGGCTGGATGAAGACGGCGGCCGATGTCAGGCCCAGCATTACGGAGAGCGCCACGGCAAATGCAGCGCCGCTCGAGACGCCGATCAGGCTGGGGTCGGCGAGTGGATTGCGAAACAGGCCCTGCAGCGCCGCTCCCGACACGCCCAGTCCTGCGCCGACCAGCGCCGCCAGGATCATGCGCGGGACTCGGATGACCCAAACGACCGCTTCTTCGGCCGACGTGTATTCCACACCGATGTCGAGGCCGAGCTTGCCAAGCAGAATCGCGATGATCCGCTCGACGCCGACGTCGAACGCGCCGAGTCCGAGGTTTGCGAGGACGAGTGCCAGGAACAGGGTGAGCAGCACCGTCCAGGAGAACGGCATCCGCCAGCGCGGCAATGCGGCGACTGCCGGCGGTGTGCTGGGACGGCGTTCACGGAGCTGCGCCAACGGACCGCTCGTCATCGCATCACTCTTCTGCGCCGGAGGATTCCTTCAACGACGCCCGCACCTCGTCGAGATAGTCGCGTAGTTGCACGATAGTCTCCGCCATGCGCGGTCCGAATCCGAGCAGCAGGATGTCTTCCATGACGATCACCCGGCCATGCTTGCCGGCCTTGGTTTCGCCCATGCCGGGGATATCCAACAGACCGTCAAGGCCGCCGACCGCGTCGAATCCAAGCTGCATCACGAGGTAGACATCGGGATCGATAGAGAGCAACGCCTCAGGGCTCAGCGGCTGCCAGCCTTCGATGCCCGCTGCGGCTCCCGCGTCGACGCCTCCCGATGCCGTGATGATGGTCTCAGCCTCGCGTCCCGCGCCAGACACCAGCTGGATTCCGCCACGACGCAGATAGACGAACAACACCTTGAGCTCGGTGGTCTCGGCGGTCGGGTTTGATTTCGGCTTGGCCAGTTCGATGTCGTGTTCGACCCGCAGCGCTAAGGCCTCAGCTCGCCGCGGGATGCCGATGGCATCGCCGATCATGCGGATCTTGATGCCCGGTGCGTCCAGCCCCACCAGCTCGGGCAGGATCAGGACCTCGAGGCCGGCCTGGTCGAGTTGCTCCAGGACGCCGGGTGGCCCTGGGGGCACGATTCCTCCGCCGATCACCATGGTCGGCGACAGCGCCAAGATTCCTTCCGCATTCAGCGCGCCGGCGAAACCCACATCCGGCAGTTCCTCCGCCGCTTCCGGGAACACTGAGGACACATCCACGCCGACGACGAAGTCCTCGACGCCCAGTGCATACAGGATCTCTGTGATGTCACCGAACAGGCTGATGATTCGCGTCCCCTCGGGGACCTCCTCGGCCTGTTGCTCTGTCTGAGCCTCGACGGGCGGTGTGCGTTGCTGGGTACTCGCCTGTTGCGCGGCGGCCGCATCTGTTGCTTGCGGGTTTGTCGCTTGCTCAGTCTCGGTCTCGGCCGCATCCTGCTCGACGGCTGTCGTTGCCAGAGCGGGTTGCTCTTGCCTCTGGGTCTCGACCTCAGACGATGGCGTGCGAGATTGCTGCTGGATCTGGTTGTCGGCAGACTGTGCGATTTGCTCGACGGAATCTGACCCCTCGCAGCCGATCAATGTGATCGCGATCGCGACCATCAATGCGACGAGCGCGATTCGCATCCTGATTAGAGCTCCAGGACCGCGCCGTCCGACGCGACCAGAACGCGACCGGGGAAGCAGCGCTGCGCCTGGGCAGCCATGGCCTCGCGATCGGCGTCGTACCAGAAGTGCGTCAGCATGAGCCGGCGGGCTCCCGCGGCAGAGGCCAATTCTGCCGCCTGTAGAGCCGTCAGATGTCCGCGTACCGGACCGTCTTCCGCCTCGTCCAGCGTCGCCTCGGCCAGGACCAGATCGCTACCCATCGCCAATTGGCACACGGCTGTCGAAGGCGCCGTGTCGCCGGTGTATGTGATGCTGGCCGAGCCGTCGATTCGAATCGCCCAACCGGGGATGTAGTGGACGCCGCCGGCGAACCTGGCTGTCACAGAATCGGTCAACTGGTAAGTTTGCCCGGTCTGGTACTCACAGAGATCCCAGACGTTCTCAAAGAAGTCAGGCGGAAAGCAAACGAGTTCCAGGAGCTTGGCCAGTGTCTCTTTGCCGTCCGGCGGCAAGTGGACCGTGGTCCGGCGGCGGTCGAGCCCAGCCATGTCCTTGCAGGCAGCGAAGCGCAAGGGCAGGAGATCGATAAAGTGATCGGCGTGCATGTGCGAGACAAACACGTGATCGATTTCATTAGCGGGCATCATGCCGACGAGCGCGCTGGCGACGCCGTGACCGCAGTCGAGGAGGATGCGCAAATCCGAATCCTCGATCAGGTAGCCCGAGCTGTTGTCGCCCGCAGCCGCGCACGCCGCTCCAGAACCGAGAACTGTCAGTCGCATCCCGACTCGAATTCTGTACCTTCATGCGCGTCGGAGTATCCACGCGCTCATTTGAAGCTCCAACAATCGTATGCGGCTCGTTCGCGCTGGTTCAACAAACCGCGCATCAGACTGCGCTGCCTATGACACTCTTAAGCCGCCAAATGGGGCTCTGCGCCGACTGTCGGTGGGCAAGGCTGGTCCAATCCCGGCGCGGTTCCACATTTCTTCGATGCGCGCGGTCGGAAACCGATCAACGATTTCCCAAGTATCCGTCGTTGCCCGTTAGGCGTTGCAGCGGATTTGCGCAGACTGACGACCAACCACTGAACGAGCCCGTTTCATGAAATTCGCCTACTGCTCTCTCTCCTCAGAGCGGCTTCGGATTCTGCCATGACCTCGTTCGCACCGCGCTGGCTTATCACTCTCTCCGAGTTTGCGGTGCGCGCGATCGTGATCGCGGCATTCCTGATCTTGATAGGCCTCGCGATCGATCGCCTGCGATTGATCTTTCTGCCATTGCTCGCGGCGCTTCTCCTCTCGTCCGCCTTGCTTCCAGCCAAACATGTGCTGATGCGCCGCGGATTGAACAACGTGGTTTCCGCCATCGTCGTGGTCGTCACCGGCCTGGTCGCACTTGGCGTGATCGGCTATTTCACCGCGTCCACGCTGACCTCGGAAATCTCTCAGCTCGAAGTCGACATTGAAGCTGGCTTCACCGAAGTCGTGCAATCGGTCGGCGATTGGGCCGGGATGTCCGGGGACCAGGTCGATGAGGCGATCGACGACGTGCTCGCGGGCGTACGCGGCAACGCGGATACCATCGCGGGCGGTATTTTCTCGGGGGTTCGACTCGCGGCCGAGATGCTGGCCGGAGTGATCTTGCTGGCGGTGCTGGTCTTCCTACTTGTAAAGGACGCGGAGTCGATGCAGCGAGCGATCGCCCGGCGGCTCGGAAAGAGTCACCGCCGCGACTTCCTGCTCCTGACGACCGGACTCTTCGAGACGCTCGGCCTCTACTTCCGCGGCGTCACGATCGTGGCCTTCATGGATGCCTTCCTAATCGGCATCGGCCTGGTGATCATTGGTATCCCGTTTGCCCTGCCGCTCGCGGTGCTGACATTCTTTGGGGCCTTTATTCCAGTCATCGGCGCGGTGCTGGCCGGGCTGGCGGCATTCTTCATTGCGCTCACCACAGAGGGCGTCACGGCCGCCCTGATCGTGGGTGGCCTCGTGCTCGTCGTTCAGCAGATCGAGGGCAACCTGATGGCCCCGTACATTTTGGGCCGCTCGATTTCATTGCACCCAATCCTGGTGATCCTGGCCGTCGCCACGGGTGTTGCGCTCTGGGGGATCATGGGCGCATTCGTGGCTGTTCCGCTCACGGCCATCGCTGTGGCGCTGCTCGACTTCTATACGAAGTCGGGTCGGTATGCCGTGCGTGCGCGGACGGACAACGCCGACACGTCCGGCGTTGGGACGCCAGACGTTCCATAATCTCCTCCCTGACCGGAAGAGTGTTGCTGGTTAGTCCCAGCTGGGCTTGGATGGTGCTCCCGCGCCGCGCATCAGCTCGCGGTCGTGCGGGGCATTCGCGCGAGCGCCGCGGAAGTCACGGAATGGACCGTCACGCCACTCGAGGGCGGACTTGAGGCCGTCGCGTCGCACGCGCTCACCCCACTCGCCGGCTTCCGGTCGGTGCTTCGACATCGCCTCGACGTCGGTTCCGGAGATCATCGCGGTCTTGTAGCCCTGGATTTCGTAGGCGCGATTGACGGCTCGCTTGGAGTACATCAGCAGGTGGTTGTCGATTTGGCCCATCCGGGCGGCGAATTCCTGCGTGAACTCGTCCAGGTCCTCGGCCTTGAGCGCGTAGTTGGCCCAGCCCCAGCGGTACATGTCAGCGCCCGAGTGCGGGTCGCCGAGGTAGGCGAACTCGCGAGCCTTGGCCTGGGGCAGATGCCACGGCGCCCACATCGCGTCCATGGTGCCCATCGCGCGCACCGGCGGATAGCCGACCTGGCAATCCTCGGCGATGATCCGCAGGTCGCAAGCTGAGGCGAGCTCAGTCGCGCCGGCGAGGCAGTAACCATGCACCTGTGCGATCACCGGCTTGGCCAGCTCCCAGATGATGAAGTTGCCCATCACCGCATGGCGCGACCAGTCGTAGTGCTGAGGGTGGGTCGTGCCGGTGTCGGGCAGCCCGGTCCACTCGTTCGTGTGAGGATTCGACAGATCGGGCGAGGGCTGGAGGTCGTAGCCGGCCGAGAACGCGCGTCCAGCGCCCTTGATCACGATGACACCGATTGACGCGTCCGCCTCGGCCTGCTTGAGCGCGTGGAACATCTCGCCACGGAGCTCGTTTGAGAGCGCGTTCAGCTTCTCGGGTCGATTCAGGGTGATCGTGGCCACCCGTTCGTTGGTGTCGTAGAGGACGTTGTCGTAGGACATGTTCAGTTCTTTCCGAAGATCAAGATCAAAGGGTTTGGAGCCTGCGACGAGTATAGGTGTGCATCCGGCGTGGGATAACCTGCGCGCATTATGCCAGACCTGACGACTGACACCGTCATCTTCGACCTATCCGACCGGATTGCCACCGTCACCCTCAATCGACCTGAGGCGATGAATGCTCTCGATCCCGAGACGATTGCTTCGCTGGCCGACATCTGGGTCGAGATTCGCGACAACTCGGACATCTGGGTTGGGATTGTGACTGGGGCCGGCAACCGGGCGTTTTGTGCCGGGGCTGACCTGAAGAAGACCATTCCTACCCGGCCGGGCGCTGAGGGTGTGAATTGGCCGGTCTTTCAACCGTCGGCGAGGCAGACGATTGACGGCGGCATGCAGATCTGGAAGCCGATGATCGCCGCCGTCAATGGATATTGTCTGGCCGCCGGCTTGACGCTGCTGTCTGCGTGCGACCTGCGGATCGCGGCCGAGCACGCGCAGTTTGGTCTCCCCGAAGTAATTCGCGGCATTGTCCCGACGCTCGGCGCGACCCAGCGGTTGACTCGGCAGTTGCCCTGGTCGGTGGCGATGGAGCTGCTGCTGATGGGCGAACACATTGACGCCCAGCGGGCGCTCGCGGTTGGGCTGGTTAACCGCGTCGTGCCGGCGGACGAAGTCATGCCAATGGCCAGAGCCTGGGCCGAGAAGTTGACCGCCGGCGCGCCGTTGACTCAACGGGCGATCAAGGAGGCGGCGATTCGCGGGCTCTCGTTGCCGCTCGACGAGGGAATTCGGATGGAAGAATTGCTCTCGGCGCACATCCGCAAGACCGACGATTTCAGAGAGGGTCCCAGGGCATTCGCCGAAAAGCGCGACCCGATCTACAAAGGCAACTAAGCTCAGCAAAGCGCAATGTAAGCGACACACAACGAGATTCCCGCCGGCGCGGGAATTGCGGAACAGGCAGTACTCGACCCATGACCATGCGACTCAACTTTGGCGCACAGATTCCCGGAAACTCCACCGATTTCTCGCTGATGCGAGATGTCGCCCAGACGATGGACGAGACGCGTTGGTCTTCGGCCTGGACGTACGACCATTTTGTCCCCCCGCTGGTCTTCATGGACGAGACCGAGGACTCGCTCGAGGGTTGGATGACGTTGGCTGCGATCGGCGAGGCGACGTCGAATCTGATGCTTGGCACACTGGTCAGCGGCGTGACGTATCGCAACCCGGGACTACTCGCCAAGATGACGGCGACGCTCGATCACAATACCGGCGGACGGGCGGTCCTCGGGCTTGGCGCGGCCTGGCATGAGCGCGAACACGCTGCGTACGGCTGGGACTTCCCTGCGCTCAGGGAACGCTCCAACCGGTTGGAAGAGGCGACTGCACTCATTCGGGCCCTGTTCCACTCCAATGATCCCGTCCAGCACGAGGGACAGCATTACTCGCTGGACCACGCGCCGTTCTCGCCGCGGGTCCATCCCGATCACCCAGGCGGATTCATCCAGATCATGATCGGCGGCAACGGTGAGCGGCGCACGCTGCGGACGCTGGCTCGATACGGAGATATCTGCAACGTCCGCGGGACGCCGGAAGAGGTCGCGCAGAAGATCAGTGTCATTCACAAGCACTGTGAGGACGCCGGACGGGATCCCTCAGAGATCATTCTGACCACAGTGATGCGACCCGCGCTCGTCGTCGAGGATCACAAAATCAGCCGCCTGCGCGACATCCACGGCGAAGGCATGTCGGACGAGCAGAAAACCCGTCTCCCGATCGGTCCAGCCGAACACCTGGTCAGCCTGTTCCAGGAGTACGAGGCGATCGGGATCAGCGGGTTCGTGTTCGAGTCGATCCCGAATAACCCCCGACTCTACGAGCAGTTCGACGAGCTGGTGCTCAGCGCGTTTGACGACTAAGCAAAGAAACATCCCACGCCAATGACGATGCGACTCACTTTCGGCGCGCAGATTCCCGGCAACCAGACTGACTTTGCTCTGATGCGCGACGTTGCGCAGACGATGGATGCAACACGCTGGCATTCGGCCTGGACATACGACCATTTCGTCCCGCCACTGGGGTTCATGGACGAAACGGGTGATTCGCTCGAGGGATGGATGTCGCTGGCTGCAATCGGAGAAGCGACCTCGACACTGATGCTGGGCACGCTGGTTTCGGCCGTGACATATCGCAACCCGAGCCTGGTCGCCAAGATGACGGCGACGCTCGATCACAACACGGGCGGCCGGGCCATCCTCGGCCTGGGCGCGGCCGGACACGAGCGGGAGCACGGATTCTATGGCTGGGACTTTCCTGGCATCAGAGAACGCTCTGATCGGCTGGAAGAGGCAACCGAGCTGATCCGGGCGTTGTTCCGAGCCGATGGCCGCGTCGACTACGACGGTCAGTACTACCAGCTCAAGAACGCGCCGTTCGCGCCACGCGCGCACCCGGATCATCCTGGCGGGGCGATCCGCATCATGATTGGCGGTAACGGTGAACGGCGCACGCTTCGGACCCTGGCGCGCTACGGGGATATCAGCAACATCCGTGGGACTCCTGAAGAGATCGCGCGGCTAATCGGCATCATCCACCGGCACTGCGAAGACGCCGGGCGGGACCCGGCTGAAATCGAACTGACCACGGTGATGCGACCCGCCCTCGTCGTCGAGGATCACAAAATCAGCCGTCTGCGCGACATCCACGGTGAAGGCATGTCGGACGAGCAGAAGACCCGTCTCCCGATCGGAACGGCCGATCACTTGATCAGCCTGTTCCAGGAGTACGAGGCCATCGGTATCAGTGGGTTCGTGTTTGAGTCGATTCCGAACAATCCGCGCCTGTACGAACAGTTCGATTCCGAGGTGCTCAGCGCGTTCGACGATTAGGCCCTTCGCCAGCGTCGTCGTTGGTATCACATTTCCAACACTTCACCCGTTCTTGATCGGGAACGGCAAGCGTTGCCATTGAAAAAATCGATAACCTGCCGTTGACGCATAACCGAGTGCGAATCAGCTAAGTGAAAGTAGGTCTGCCATGACCACAAAGCTGTTACGAACTCTCGCGATCGCTCTCCTGTCAACGCTTGCGCTTGGGTTGTTCGCCGCTTGTGGCGACGACGAACCACAGCAGCAAGAACAGGCGGCGGGTGCGCAACAGGACGCGCAGCAGTCGCAGACGACGGCTGCGGCCGCGGCGAGACAAGCCCAGGCACAACAGGATCGGCCCACCGCCCCTGCCGTCTCTGATCAGCCCCTGAAGATTGGATTCCTGGCCGACTTCTCCGGTCCGCTGGCAGAGTTTGGTCCGGCCATTCAGACTGGCGTTGAGCTGGCAATCAAACATCTGAATGATGCCGGTGGCGTACTAGGACACGATGTCGTCCTGGTCATTGGCGACACCGGGCTCGATCCGACCCAGGCGACCGAGGAAGCGCGCCGACTGATCGAAGTTGAAGGCGTCCACGCGATCGTGGGACCGCTTGCCTCGTCGATCACGCTCGCGGTCGCAGAATCGGTCGCCACGCCGGCCGGTGTACCAGTGATCTCACCATCCGCCACCTCGCCGCAGTTGACCATCGCCGAGGACAACGACTACCTCTTCCGCAGCACCACATCGGACGCTGCGCAGGGTCCGGTGCTGGCGCAGCTCGCTGCCAGCCAGGGCCTCAGCCATGTTGGCGTGATCTTCCTCAACGACCCCTATGGGCAAGGTCTCGCCGACTCCTTCGCACGAGCATGGGGCGGCGACGCGAACATGGTCTCGATTGAGGACGGCCAGGCGTCGTACCTGTCGGAACTTCAGCGGGCTGCGGCCAACGGCGCCCAGGCGCTGATCGCGATCGCATTCCCTCAGCAGGCTGAAGTGTTCCTGCGTGAAGCGTTGGAACAGGGACTCTTTGACCACTTCCTATTCGTCGACGGCACCAAGAGCCAGGACCTGATCGACGCCATCGGCGCCGACTATCTGAACGGCATGCAGGGCACTGCGCCGACCGCGGGGCCTGAGTCCGACTCGCTGCGTGCGTTCAATGAGGCGTACGTGGCTGAATACGGCGAACTCTCGCCGCTGCCATTCATCCGTGAGGCATACGACGCGGCGATTGCTGTCGGTCTGGCAGCGGAACTCGCCGGCGCTGCCGACTCCGAGGCCATTCGCGGGCAACTTCGCGCCGCGGCCGCGCCTCCTGGAGACTCATACCCGGCCGGCGCAGCCGGTATCGCCGAGGCCCTCGACGCGATCCGCAGCGGCGACCAGATCAACTACGCCGGCGCGGCGACGTCGCTCGATTGGGACGGAAACGGCGATGTCACCTCCGGCTTCATCGGCGTCTGGCAGTACACCGATGGCGCGATTGAAGAAGTCAGCGTTACCGCATTCGATCTGAGCGGCGGCCCGATCGTCGCCACACCCAGCACATCCAACACCGGACAACGGCAGGCCGAGCCGATCATGTCGGACGAGCCGCTCAAGATTGGCTTCCTGGCCGACTTCTCGGGACCACTCGCAGAGTTTGGCCCAAGCATTCAGACTGGTGTGGAACTGGCGATCAAG
This sequence comes from Dehalococcoidia bacterium, assembly GCA_963666795.2. Taxonomy (GTDB): domain Bacteria; phylum Chloroflexota; class Dehalococcoidia; order Bin125; family Bin125; genus Bin125. The sequence goes on from CAXXUV010000008.1 coordinate 252,998, forward strand.
CATCTCAATGACGCTGGAGGGGTGCTTGGGCATCCCGTCGAGATCGTGATCGGCGACACCGCGCTCGACCCAACGCAGGCCACAGAGGAAGCTCGCCGCCTGATCGAGATCGAGGGCGTCCACGCAATCGTCGGACCGCTCGCTTCGTCGATCACGCTCGCGATCGTTGAGTCGGTCGCAGCCGACGCCGGGATTCCCGTGATTTCGCCTTCGGCGACCTCTCCACAGTTGACAATCGCTGAGGACAACGACTTCCTCTTCCGCAGCACGGTCTCCGACGCCGCGCAGGGACCGGTGCTCGCTCAACTCGCAGCCGATGAGGGCTACACCAACGTTGGCGTGATCTTCCTCAACGACCCATACGGTCAGGGCCTGGCTGAAGCGTTCGAGGCGGCATGGAAGGGCGAGGCCAACATCGTTTCGATCGAGCCTCGGCAGGCGACCTATCTTGCCGAGCTGCAGCAGGCGGCAGACAACGACGCTGAGGTGTTGATCGTGATCGCCTTCCCGCAGGAGGCGGAGATCTTCATTCGCGAGGCGCTTGAACAAGGTCTGTTCGACAAGTTCCTCTTTGTCGATGGCAGCAAGAGTCAGGACTTGGTCGATGCCATCGGCGGCGATTACCTCGACGGGATGAAGGGCACGGCGCCCGCGCCCGGGCCTCTGTCAGACTCATTGGCGGGATTCAACAATGCCTACGTCGCCGAGTATGGCGAGTTGAGCCCGCTGCCGTTCATCCCCGAAGCGTATGACGCGGCGATGGCGATCGGACTCGCCGCGCAAGCGGCCGGTTCGATTGATCCCGCGGCGATCAAGGATGCGCTGCGCGAGATCGCCGCTCCTCCAGGAGCCGCTTACCCGGCTGGCGCGGAAGGCGTCGCCGGGGCGCTGGCAGCGCTCGCCAACGGTGAGAGCATCAACATTGAAGGCGCCGCGACCTCGCTCGATTGGAACGAGAATGGCGACATCACGTCTGGCTACATCGGAGTCTGGGCATACGAAGGCGGCGAGATCGTCGAAATCAGCGTGACCGCATTCGACCTCGACAACTAATGCCGACTAAACTCGACTGCGGCAATCGACCTCCTGCGGACAGCGAAAAATGCGCTGCCCGCAGGTGATCATCCTTCAGTTCAATGCCGCAGAGGCCCGCGTGTCATGACAGTGCTTGCTGTATTTCGACCAGTTGGTCGCGTTGTCGTTCTTCTGTCGCTCCTGGTTGGGCTTTTGGCGCTGCTGTTAGTTTCTGCTTGCAGTGATGAGTCCATTGGGCCTGACCAGGCGTCGGCGTCGCGAGAGCAGGGACAGCAGCAGGCGGATGCCGAATCGGATTCGCCCGATTCTACGGAACTACCGACTGGTCCACTCAAGATCGGCTTCCTGCTGGACTTCACAGGAGCACTGGCGGAGTACGGTCCCGAACTACTGAGGGGCTTTGAGCTGGCGATCAAGCACATCAACGAGGCCGGCGGCGTCTGGGGGATGCCGGTTGAAACCGCCATCGGCGACACCGTGCTCGTTCCCACCGTCGCCGTCGAAGAGGCGCGCCGACTGATCGAGATTGAACGCGTTCACGGCATTGTGGGGCCGATGTCGAGCGCCATGACCCTGGCAGTCACTGAATCGGTCAGCGGATCGGCCCGGATTCCGACTATCTCGCCGGTCGCCACGTCTGCACAGATCACGCTGGCCGACGATGACGACTTCCTATTCCGGCTCTCGCTCGCCGACCGCGTCGAGGGACGTTACCTCGCTCGGCTCGTAGGGCAGCAGGGATTCGACAATGTCGGACTGCTGTATCGCGACGATGCCTTCGGACAGGGCATGGCGACAGCCTTCGCAGAGCATTGGACGGGCAGGGTCAAGTCGATCGGAGTCCATCCCCACGGCGCCAGCTTCACCGGCGAGCTCGAGCAGTCGGTCGAATTCGGGCCGCAGGCGCTAGTCCTGATTGCGTTTCCGCCGGAAACGATCCTCATCGTGCGAGAAGCGCTGGAGCTCGGCTACTACGACCAATTCGTATTTGGCGCGGCGGCCAAGACACCCGCGATCAGCGACGCGATTGGCGCCGGGCCGCTGGCTGGGATGCGAGGCACGGTGGTCGCACCTGCTCCTGACAGCGACTCGTCCGCGGCATGGGACGAGGCATACCAGGACGAATACGGCGGACCACCCGGTCGCCCGTACGTCAAGGAGGCGTATGACGCGACTATCGCGCTCGCGTTGGCTGCCCAGGCCGCCAGGTCGTCGGACGGCGGAGCGATTCGTGATCAGTTGCGGCGCATCGGCTCAGCGCCGGGATTGGTGGTGACTCCACGCCGTGAGAGCCTGGCCGCAGGTCTGAAAGCGGCTGCGGCCGGTGAGGACATCGACTACGAGGGCGCGTCCGGCACCATCGATTGGGATGAGCATGGCGATAGCACTCACGGCTACATCGGGATCTGGGAATTTGCGGAGGATGGGTCAGTCGAGGATCTTGAGGTGTTCGAGTTCGTTGCCGAGTGACGATTTGGATAACCTCCCAGGCAAGTGATCGTTTCATGCCATCGGAGCGTCGTTGTGCGCCGACCGCTAGTTCTCTTCTCCCTGTCGTTCGTCCTATCCTTCCTGCTTGTACTTTCTGCATGCGGCGGCAGCGATGATGCGCAGCCCGACCCGGCAGCTACGGCTCAGCAACAGCAGCAAGCCGAGACTCAAGAGCCTCAAGCAGCGCAACAGGCGAGTCAACAGACCGAGCAGACGGAGCAATCGTCGGGTCAACCCGGTCCGCTCAAGATTGCCTTCATTGGCGACCTCACCGGTGGCCTCGCCGAGATCGGTGTCGAAATGCGCGATGGATTCCTTTTGGCAATCAGACACATCAACGCAGCCGGAGGTGTGTTCGGACAGCCGGTTGAATTCGTGCTCGGCGACACGAACACCGATCCCACGATCGCAATTGAAGAGGCGCGACGCGTGATAGAGATTGAGGGCGCGCATGTCATTGTTGGCGCTCACTCAAGTACGAACTCGCTTGCCATTGCCGAGAGCATCACCGGACCGGCCGGGATTCCACAGATTTCTCCGGCTTCCTCGTCGCCGCAGCTGGCTGTCGCCGCCGACAGTGACTTCCTCTTTCGCGCGACGCTGAATGACAAGGTCCAGGGGCCGGCATTAGCTCAACTCGTCTACGAACAGGGTTACTCCAACGTTGGGGTGGTGTACCGAGATGATGCCTGGGGACAGGGGATCGCCGAGTCCTTTGAGCAAGCGTTCACCGAGACCTGGGGCGGCGAGGTCGTATCGATTCCGGTCGCCCCACAGCAGCCCTCGTACCTCAGTGAAATTCAGAAATCGCGAAGGAACGAGCCCGAGGCCCTGATCATGCTGGCGTACGTGCCTGAGGGAACCATCATTCTGCGCGAGTCGATCGAGAACGGCCTCTACGACCACTTCGTCTTCGGCCCCACCAGTCGCAATCCGCAGCTGCTCGAAGCGATCGGCGCGCAGTATCTGGCCGGCATGCAGGGCACTGCCCCCGGCACCGCGCCAGGCACGGAATCGGCCTTGCTCTGGGAGTCGGCCTTCATTGAGGAGTACGAGCGTCCCTACGGCTTCCCGTACACGAAGCAGGCGTACGACGCGACCATCGCCTTCGCCCTGGCTGCCGAGGCCGCCGGCTCAACCGACGGGGCGGCCATCCGCGACCAACTCCGGCGCATCGGCGGCGCGCCGGGCCAAGTCGTGCACGCCGATGTCGGCAGCATCAGGCTCGGTCTCGAGGCGGCGAGGAACGGCGAAGATGTCGACTACGAGGGCGCAGCTCAGTCGCTGGAGTGGGACGAGAACGGCGACCTGGCTCGTGGATACGTCGGTATCTGGCGGTTCACGGCTGAAGGCGCGATTGAAGATACCGGTGTGATCCCATTCGGCGATTGAGTGCACAACGTTGAACCAGCAACTGGCTGCAGGAGTATCAATGGTCATTGAAAACTGCTTTACCGCAGACCAACAGTTTCGATACCAAACCGCTAACTTTGCCAACCAAACACAAGGACCGGAAAGGTCTGGGCCGCGATGACTCCCTTCAAACTCATGTCCACGCTGCTCATTGCCTTGTTGCTCACGACCTCCGTCGTGGCTTGTTCTGGTGACGAAGATCAAGCTGAGACAGCGGCAGAGCCATTCAAGATCGGCCTGATGCTTGACTTCACCGGCGGTCTGGCTGAGTACGGAAATGAAATGCGCAAGGGCTTCGATTTAGCGATCAAACACATCAACGCTGCGGGCGGCGTCTGGGGACAGCCGGTGGAGGCGTATGTCACCGACTCGACGCTCGACCCCACGATTGCGACTGAAGAGGCGCGCAGGCTTGTTGAGGTGGAAGGGATCCATGCCTTTGTCTGTTGCACAGCCAGCAGCATCACCCTGGCGGTGACCGACATCACGGCCTCAGCCGGCGTTCCCACAGTCAGTCCATCGGCTACGTCGCCACAATTGACGTTGGCCGAGGACAACGACTTCCTCTTCCGCTCGACCCTGTCCGATGCCGCCCAGGGTCCGATCATGGCCCGAGTCGCAGCGGACCGCGGATTCGAAAACGTTGGCTTGATCTACCGCAACGACGCCTGGGGTCAGGGCTACGCCACCGCCTTCGAGGAAGCCTGGGAAGGCGAGATCGTCAGCATCGCCATCGACCCGACTCAGACGACATACATCGCCGAACTACAGAAATCCGTCGCCGATGGCGCTCAAGCCTTGATGGTGGTCACATTTGTCCCCGAGGCGGAGATCATGATTCGTGAGGCGATTGAGCAGGGTCTCTATGACCAGTTCGTGTTCAGCAACGGCGTGCAAAGCCTGCAACTGATTGAAACGATCGGCGCGGAGCACCTCGCCGGTATGTATGGCGCCGGTCCAGCCTCCGCGACCGACAGCGAGTCCGCCGACGCCTGGCTGGAAGCGTTCATCGGCGAGTATGGCGAGCCGCCCGCAATTCCTTACGTCAAGGAGACCTATGACGCCACAATCGCCTTGGCACTCGCGGCCCAGGCAGCCGGTTCCGGTGACGGCGCCGCGATCCGCGATCAGCTGCGGACGATCGCATCTGCGCCCGGCGACGAGGTGATCGCCAGTCCCGATTCTGTTGCGGAAGGCCTGAAGACGCTGGCGGAGGGTGGCGACGTGGACTACGTTGGCGCCGCTACCGCCATGGAGTGGGACGAACACGGTGACCTGTCGTCCGGGTTTAGCAGCATCTGGCGTTACACCGAGGACGGTAACTTCGAGGAAGTTGAAATCGTCCCCTACGAAGCGCAATAGGCGCTCCTCGCGTCGCTGGTCTCACGGCTCAACGAACGGATTGTCGCATTGAAGATCTATCGCTTTAGGCCCGCCATCTTGGCGATGGCGGGTCTCATCGTGCTTGTGTTGGCGACCCTGGCTATCTGGCAAGTTGCCGGCGTCGACGGTCAGTCTCGCACGAGCTCCGAGACTTCGGGAGACGTCCGTATTGCGGTTCGCAAGCTGGATGACGGACGCACTGAGGTCGCGCTGCAGCGAAGACAGTCCGAGGGCTGGAGCGATCGCATTGCCCCTGATGCGCGATTTCTCCCGGTCGACGCGGAGCTTGGGCGCTGGTACCGCAGCTCGCCAGTACCTGTTGGCGAGCAATCGGTCGGTCCGGGGCCGCTGAAGATCGCGCTGTTGCAGACAATCCACGGCGCGCCGGTTGAACGTCGCCAGGCATTCAAATTGGCCATCGCCGATATCAACCAGGCTGGCGGCGTCTTTGGACAGCCGGTGATTGGCGTGATTGCTGATTTCAACCTCGACGAAGAATTCATCGTGGCATCAGCGAAGCGGCTGGTCGAAGAGGATGGCGTCCACGTCTTCGTCGGACCGACGTTTAGCTCTTCATCGCTGATCATCTCTCAACAGGTCTCCAATCCGCTGCGGATTCCGACCATCAGTCCATCTGCTTCGTCACCAGAGCTGACCACCGCGGACCCCGGCGACTACTTCTTCCGCACGACGCCGTCCGACGGGGCAGGACAAGGCGTCATTCTTGCCGACTATGCGCAGGAGCAGGGGCACGAACGAATCGGTGTCCTGTATCGCGATGACGCCTACGGACAGGGCCTGGCTGATGAGGTCGTCCAGGCGTTTGACGGCGAAGCGATCTCTTTGCCGCTGGACCACGTGAACGGCACATCCTTCTTGGCGGAGATCGGGCAGGTCGCAGCCGACGGCGCGACTGTGTTGCTGGTTCTCGGATGCTGGAAGGAGAGCGCGACCGTAATTTCAGAGTCCCTGGAGAGTGGCCTCTTTGACCAGTTCCTGCTTGGCGACTGCGCGCAGAGTCCCAACTTGTTCAATGCGCTCGGGAGCGAGATTGCGACGGGGCTGACCGGCGCAGCGCCATCCTTCGGCGAGCAGAATGACTCGACCCGATTCTTCGTCGCGGGCTTCACCGAGATGTGGGGCCAGCCCCCTACTGCCAACGTCACATTCGTGCCCTCGGTGTACGACGCGACGATTGCTGCCGCGCTGGCAGCGCAGGCCGCGCAATCGACGGACGGCGCCGCGATTCGCGATCAGCTGCGTGAGGTCAGCAACGGAGAGGGAATCAGCGTCAGCGCCGACAGACTGCGCGCAGGTTTGAACGCGTTGGCCCAGGGACAAGCGGTCGATTACACCGGCGCGGTGTCGAGTTTGGATTGGGACGAACACGGCGACCTGCTCCGCTTCACGATCGGCATCTGGCAATTCGGCGCTGACGGCGAAATCGAGATCATCCGGCGCGTGCCTGTGGACCTCAGCGAATAGCGGACGGTTGGCGCGTGACCGCGCTTCTGAGTCGCTGCCAGGCAGAGCCTGCGTCGCTGCCGGGATGATCGTCCGGTCCTCGCGAGACAAAGCGGCTGACGCGGTCCTGCTCGGCCAGCAGCCCTTGCGGCCGCCAGAGCAGAAACACGACGATCAGCAGTCCGATCAGCAACTGTCGCACCTGGAAGACGCGGCTGCCCAACCAGTCGGGCAAGCTCTCCTGGATCAGCGGCGTCCCGAACCAGAAGAATCCCACGACGACCGCGCCGAGCACCGCGCCACGATGATTGCCGCTGCCTCCGACGATCAGCATCGTCCAGACGAAGAAGGTGCCGAGCAGGTCGGAGAAGGTCAGCGGCGAGATCGTCCCGCTGCGATGGGCGTAGATCGCGCCGGCCAGACCCATCAACATGGCTCCGAGGATGAAAGCGCCCATGCGGAAGCGCACAGTGTTCTTGCCTGAGGCTTTGGCCGTGTCCTCGTTGTCGCGGATCGCCCGTAAGGCTCGACCCCAGGGCGATGCAGTCGCACGAGTAACGAACCAATAGACCACGATCAGGACGACGAGCACGATGGCGAGCTCGACCCAACGGTAGTTCGGTCCCTGGACTTCGTTTTGCAAGAATCCATCGATGCCGTTGAGGCCCCGGCTGCGGTTGACCAGTCCTTCGACCGAGTTGGCAATGCTGCGCAGAATTGCTGCGACGCCGATGGTGGCGATCGCGAGGAAGTCATCGCGCAGACGGAGCGTGGGTATACCGAGCAGAATTGCCAGGACGCCTCCCGCGATTGCAGCAAATATCCAACCGACTGGGATAGGAATGCCCCAGCCGCCCACGTAGGCTTCCAAGCCCTCAGGGGCCGGCAATGTCAACACTGCGGATGTATACGCGCCGACCATAAAGAAGGCCGCGACGCCGAAGTTGAGGATGCCCACGCTCCATTGAATGTTGAGCGCGAGCGCCAGGATCGCAAAGATTGCCACGGTCGTGAGGAAGCCGACCGTCCAATTGACACCGCCGTCGAATGTGACCAGTGTGACGATCAGCTGTTCCATCTCAGCGCGCCGGTCCGAACAGTCCTCGAGGACGCAATAGCAGCACAACGATCACGATGGCAAAGGGGACACCCGGCTTCAGGCCCGTGTTGATCCATTGGGTCGACAGCTCCTGGGCAATCCCCACCGTCAATCCACCAACCAGCGCTCCCCAGGGATTGCCGATCCCGCCCAGGATGACAGCAGCGAACAATGGCAAGAGCAGGCGGAATCCCGCGTCGAAGCGAACCTCGGCTTGAAGTCCCAGCATGACGCCGGCCAGCGCCGCCATGATGCCGGCGACGATCCAGGTGCCCATGCGAATGCGGTTGGTGTCGATGCCCGATGCTTCCGCCAGGCCGGGATTGTCCGATGTGGCCCTCATGGCCTTGCCGAATCGGGTTCGGTACAACAACCAGTACAACAACACGGCCGCCAACACCGTGATACCGACAATGAAGAATTGATCGGGCTTGACCCGAATACCGCCGAGGATCTCGATAGCCGGGTGGATGCCCGGCGTGTAGCGGAAGTTTGACGGTCCCCAGATCAGCTGGATTCCTGCGCGCATCATGATCGAGATGCCCAGCGAGGCGATGGCGAAGACGAAGAATCCTCCTCCGGTTGCTCGCAGTCGCCGGAACACCAGGCGCTCCAAGATTACCGAGATCAGCGCGACGCCAACCATCGCGACTAGCAGTCCGACGACCAGACCCCAGCCAAAGGAGAGCGATCCGAATCGTCCGCCGGCGAAGCCGAGGTTGGCGCCCTCGGCCGAGACGACGAAGAAGGCGAGGAACATGCCCCAGCCCATCTTGTCGCCGTGTGCGAAATCGCCGACGCCGAGCACACCGAAGACCAGGGTCAGCCCCATCGCGCCGAGCGCAATGATGGAGCCGACGATGATCCCGATCGCGATTAGCTGCGCGATCTCTATGAGTGGCTCCCTTCCTCGATCGTGAAGCCTTCTCCTTCGGCCTGTCCGAGGAATGCCCGACCGACTTCGGGGCTGGTCAGCATCTCGGTGCCAGTGCCCTCCAGCGCCTTCTCTCCGTCGACCATCACCACTGCCCGGTCGGACCAGATCAACGCCTCGGTCGCGTTCTGCTCGACCATCAGGACGCCGACGCCCGACATGTGAATCCGGTAGATGCGTCCCAACAGCTCACCTCGCGCCGCGGGCGCCAAGGCGGCCGTTGGCTCGTCCAGGCACAACATCACCGGGTCAAGCATGAGCGCTCGTGCCATCGCGAGCATCTGCCGCTGTCCCCCTGACAGCCGGCTTGCCCGCTCGCGGGGACGGTTCTCGAGGTCGGGAAACATGGCCAGGACTTCCGCGATCCGCTCTCGCAAGCCCTCCTTGCGCATGTAGCCGCCCATTTCCAGGTTTTCCCTGATCGACATCGAGGTGAAGATGTTGTCGACCTGGGGCACGTAGCCGATTCCGGCGGCGATCATTCTTGGCGTGGACCAGCCGCTCACATCCTCTCCCTGGAACACGCGTCTGCCGCGTTCATGTGGCAGTGCGCCGACGATCGCCTTGAGCAGCGTCGACTTGCCGGCGCCGTTGGGTCCGATGATCGTCAGGATTTCGTCGCGGTAGAGGTCGAGCGCCACGTCGTGAATGATGTCGATGCCGTCGACATAGCCACCGAAGAACGACTCCACCTGGAACAAGGGCTGACGCTCGGTCATATCCGTTGTCCCCTCAGGTAGGCCGCCTGGACCTCGGGGTTGGACAGTACGTCGTCGGGCGTTCCGACATCCAGCACACGGCCCTGCGCCATCACGATCACCGGATCGCAAAGCTGGCGGACGAAATCGAGATTGTGCTCGATGATCAGGAATGACAGGCCCAGCCGCTCACGCAGCTCGCGGATGTGCTCCGCCAGCCTTCGAACCAGCGCAGGATTGACGCCGGCGCCGGGCTCGTCGAGCAGGATCATGCGCGGCTCCGCCATCAGCGCACGCGCGAGTTCGAGCAGTTTTCGTTGCCCACCCGAGAGAGCGCCGGCGCGAATGTAGGCCTGATGCCCGAGTTGGGTCTGCTCCAAGACTTCGTGCGCGCGGGCTTCAAGTCGCTCCTCTTCGCGACGGATGCTGCCGGGCAACAACCAGTTCCGCCAGACTGTCTCGCCCGACTGATGCTCACCTGCCAGCATCAGGTTTTCCAGGACGGTCATCGTTTCCAGTTCCTGCGGGATCTGGAACGTTCTCACCAGGCCGTTGTCAAACATTCGGTGTGGCGGCGAGCCGGTGACTTCTTCGCCGGCGAAGAACACCTGGCCTCCGTCGGGCTTGAGGAATCCCGCGACGCAATTGAACGCGGTGGTCTTGCCGGCTCCGTTCGGGCCGATCATTCCCGCGATCTTGCCTTCCTCTACGTGGAAGGTCGCCTGATCACACGCGCGCAGTCCGCCGAAATGCTTGTCCAGTTCGCGAACCTCCAGCAGCGCTTCCATGACTTCGCCTCATCGCCTCAGCCCGGCGGCCAGGACAGCTTGCGCCCTCCAAGCACGTGCAGGTGCAAGTGTGCGACGGTCTGGCCGGCGTTCTCGCCAACGTTCACAACCACGCGCCAGCCGTCCTCTTCCAACCCCTCTTGTCGAGCGACTGTTTGGGCAGCTTGCATCAGGTGTCCCAGGAGCGCCGGATCGGCTTGATCGGCATCCTGCAAGCCTGATATGGCAACGCGTGGAATCACCAACACATGCGTCGGCGCCTGCGGGTTGAGGTCGCGGAACGCGACGCACTGGTCGTCTTCGTAGACGACCTCTGCGGGAATCTCTCCCCGCACGATCGCGCCAAACACCGTGTCCGACGAACGCTCGGCGTCACTCACACTTCTTGCTCCTCAGGTTCGCTTCAGCAAACGCAGGGTAGCCTGTGCGCATGACCGGCGGCAGTTCGACTCCCAACCTGGTGCTCGTCCGGCACGGGCAAAGTGTGTGGAATCGCGAGAACCGATTTACCGGTTGGATCGACGTTGATCTGACTGATCAAGGGATCGCCGAAGCGCACAGCGCCGGACGACAGATCCGAGAAGCGGGAATCGACTTCGACGCCGCCTGGACATCGGTCTTGCAGCGCGCGATTCACACGCTCTGGATCATCCTGGACGAGATCTACACGCCCTGGTTGCCGGTGTATCGCGACTGGCGACTGAACGAGCGCCACTATGGCGGCCTGCAGGGTCTGAACAAAGCCGAGACTGCGGCGCAGCACGGCGATGACCAGGTCCACATTTGGCGACGTTCATACGACATTCCTCCGCCGACCTTGGATGACGAGCATCCCGACCATCCGCGCTTCGACCGTCGCTACGCCAGAATTCCGGAAGCTGCGCTTCCCGGCGCGGAGTCGCTCAAGCTCACCTTGGAACGTGTGCTGCCTTGCTGGGAGCACGAGATTGCGCCCGCGCTGCGGGGTGGTCAGCGACTATTGCTCGTTGCGCACGGCAACAGCATTCGCGCGATCGTCAAGCACCTTGAGTCGATCTCGAACGAGGACATCCCTCAGTTGAACATCCCGACGGGGATGCCGCTTGCGTACACACTCGACGCTGACCTGAATGTCGTCGAGCGGCGCTACCTGGCAGGTGAGTCGGCGGCCGCTGAAGCGGCCGCGGCGGTGGCCGCGCAGGGTCAGGCCCAGCGCGGCGACTCCTAATCCTCGAGCGCTACTACGCGGTGACGGCTTCTCGGTACTGGCGGACCGCTTCGATGTGCGCGTCGACGTCGGGCAGGCCGGAGTTCATGGTTGCGATTGAGATGGCAGTCGCTCCCAGTTCAACCCATCGCTCGGCGTGCGAGTTCCATAGTTCGGGGTTACCGCCACGGAACTGGGCCTGTGGCTCCATTGGGAAGCTGTCGGCGTCGCGACCGTTGTCTCGCAGGTAGCCTCGCAGCGTTTCTACCATCGCCGCAGAGTCGGCGTTTGGCGAACCGATTGGGAACCAGCCGTCGCCGATCTTTGCCGTGCGGCGGAGCTGCAGATCGTGTGAGCCGCCGAACCAGACCTCGATCGGCTCCGTCGGACGCGGCTCGATGCCGGTGGCCTTGACCTGGTGGAACTCGCCGTCGAAGTCGACCAGATGGTTCGTCCACAGCGCTCGCATCAGGGCGATCTGCTCTTCTTGACGGCGTCCGCGATTGCGGAAGTTCTCGCCCAGCACCTCGTACTCGACCTGGTTCCAGCCGCTGCCAACGCCGAGGCGGAATCGATTCCCGGAGAGCACCGCCAACTGAGCCGCCTGCTTGGCGACGAGCGCGGTTTGTCGCTGTGGCAGAATCAGCACCGCTGTCGCGAGGCCCAGATTTCTGGTGCAGGCCGCAATGAAGCCGAGCGTGACAAAGACCTCGTGGAACTGGTCCTGGTCGGTGTACGGCCCGGTCAGGCGATGCACCGACGGGTCCGCGCCGAGCACGTGGTCGTAGATCAGCAGGTGGTCGAAGCCCATGCCCTCGACCGCTTGTGCGAAGTCGCGAATTGCTGATGGGTCGGCGCCGATTTCGTTGGTCGGCAGCACGGCCCCCATGGTCAGATCGATTGCCATTGTGATCTCCCTCTTCAATAGCCGTCCGCGTTTGGACGACCAACGCGATCATAGCCGCGACCCGCCAGGTCCGACCTGCACGTAGCGATGGGCGGTCATAGGCTCAACGCATCGCAGAGGAGACCAGCCCATGCCCACCCCTCGCCAGTTCCTGCGGCCGCTCGTGCTCGGCGCGCCGAACCCACCAGCCGACATTCCGACATATCCGTCGCGGATGATCCATTTCTTCGATCCCTCCAACGAACGGATCCTGAATCGATTGCCGCAGCTGGCGCCGACCGTGGACATTCTGCTCGGGAATCTTGAGGATGCCATTCCGCCGAGCGCCAAGGAGGCAGCTCGCGCTGGGTTGATCAACGTCGGCAAGACACTTGACCTTGGTGCGACGAAATTGTGGACGCGTGTCAATGCCGTCGACAGTCCCTGGTTCCTCGACGACATGCTCGAGCTCACAGCCGAGATCGGCGACGTGCTCGACACGGTCATGCTGCCCAAAGTCAATGGACCGGAGGAGATTCGCTTCCTCGATCTGCTGCTCGCTCAGCTTGAGGCGCGCAACGGACTGACGCGACCGATCCTGATTCACGCGATCCTGGAAACGGCGCAGGGCGTATCCAATGTCGAGGCGATTGCGCAGTCAAGCCCGCGCTTGCAGGGGATGAGCCTTGGCCCCTCCGACCTCGCAGCGTCCAGACGGATGAAGACGACTCGCGTCGGTGGGCCTCATCCTGGCTATGTGGTGCGCACTGATGCCGACCCGGAAGACGAATCTGCCGCCCGGATGTCTTACATGCAGGATCCGTGGCACTACACGCTGGCTCGGATGATCGACGCTTGCGCAGCGAATGAGATCTATCCGTTTTACGGTCCCTTTGGCGACTTCTCCGACCCCGTTGGCTGCGAAGATCAATTCCGCGCTTCGTTCATCCTTGGCTGCGTCGGCGCGTGGACGCTGCATCCCAAGCAGATTCCGATCGCGAAGTCGGTCTTCAGGCCGAATCCCGACGAAGTGTCATTTGCGCGTCGCGTCGTAGCTGCGATGCAGGAGGCCGGCGGATCGGGTGGTGTGGCGGTTGTCGATGGCAAGATGCAGGACGATGCGACGTACAAGCAGTGCCGAGTGCTGCTCGATCTCGCCGACATGCTGTCAGAAAAGGATCCCGAGCTCGCGACGCTTTACGCACGCTAGTTGGCCCGTTCGCGTAAGTCGCAGTCCTTGCTGCCCCTTGCTTGACACAGGGCAACGAGGACTACGGCCAATGTGAACAGGCTCTAGGAATCCTCTGAATAACTACCGTCGGTGGCCGATCGGGGACCCCCTTCAGCCTTCGGCAGCTTCCCCCGCGAGGGGGGAAGCGGGGATCGGAGTTATTCAGAGCGTTTCTAGTTGGCTCGGCCTCTGGAGGCGAGCTCTTCGTAAGCCTGACCTGTCAGGCGTCGCATGATTTGGGCGGCATAGGTCGAGAGCACCCACTTGCCGATTACAGCGGTCCCTGCCGCAACGATCACAATCGACCATTCCGATGCCGAGAGCGGTGAAAAGTCGAAGAAGTTTCGCAGCGGCGGCGTATAGAGCGTCAGGATGAACACACCCAGCAGCGCCACACCGAAGAAGGTAACCAGCGCCGGACGCATCAAGTTATCCCGCGTCGCGCCCTCGAAGCCGATCACTTCCACCATGTAGGCGAGTCCAACGATCCCGATTGTGGTTGAGACAAGCGTTCGCGCGTCCTCGACCGGACGGCCGAGAATGCCTTCGGTCAGCAAGTGAACAGAAACAGCCGCGACGGCCAGCGCCAGCGAAGCGGGGATCGCAAACCGCATCGTTGAGGAGAGGAAGTTTTGCCCCGCTGATCGGGGCGGGCGCGTGAGCGTGATGAACACGGCCGGCACGCCCAGTGTGAACAGGGCGGTCAACGAGCCGTGACGCGGCAGGAAGGGAAACTCGAGGCCCATCATGTTTGAGATGAAGATGATCAGGAAGGCGTAGAAGCTCTTGGTCACGAACAGTTTCGAGAGCTGAGAGGCGTTGCCGAGCACATTTTGCGCGATGGCCGAGCCGCGCACCAATGCCTCGAATGAGTCGTTGCGCAAGATGATCGCTGCTACGCCTTTGGCCGTGTTGGCGCCCGATTCCATGGCCACTCCGATATCGGCCTGGCGCAGAGCGCGGACATCGTTGGCGCCGTCTCCGACCATCGCGACGTAGTGACCATTCGCTTGCAGCGCCGCGACGATCTGTTCCTTTTGCTGCGGCGCAATGCGGCCGAAGACCGAGTTCTCCTCGACGGCATCGGCCAGCTCGTCGTCGCTGAGCCGTTCCAACGCCATGCCGGTGATCATCCCTCCGGGGAGCTGGATTCCCAACTGCTGGATGAGCGCCGCGACGGTTGCCGGATTGTCGCCGCTGATGATCTTCGGTTCGATGCCCAGATCGTCCATCATGCGGAACGCGTTTGCGATCTCTCCTCGCAGCTCATCGGCGACGGTGATCAGCGCCACGACGCGCAGGGATGGTATGGAATCCGTTTCCGCATCCGGCATCGCCGCTGCTTCGGCGAAGACGACCCCACGCAGCCCACGCTGCGCGGCTTGCTCGTACTCGGAGAGCAGCTCGGCTCGTTCGTCGTCCTCGGCGGTTGTCGTCGTACGCAGCAACCGTTCGGGAGCGCCCAGGACGAATACACGCTCTTCGTTGTCGAGGCGCAAGCGTGCCGCGCTCCAGCGCCGCTCTGAGTTGAACGGCTCGTCGTCGACCAGTTGCGCCCCGTTGGATTGAGCGGCGAAGGCTGTCGAAAGCGCCTCGGCTGTCTTGTTGTTGGTCGCCGTCGAGACTGCAAAGGCGCCCAGCCAACCGGCGAGCGAACGCCCGCCCGACGCCCAGCGCACGTCATCGACCTGCAACCGATTCGCCGTGATCGTGCCGGTCTTATCGAGACAGATGGTGTCGAGATAGTTCAGGGCCTCCACGGCGGTGTTGTCCTGCACGATTGCGCCCAAGCGCGACACGCGCAGCGCGCCGACGGCGAAGGCAACCGTGAAACCGAGCATCAGGCCCTCGGGCACGACCGATGTCGCCGTGGCGATCGTCGCCTTCACCGCTTCGTCGAACTCGCGTCCGGTGATCAGGAAGGAAATCAGAATCAAGAGCGCGAGAATCGCGGTGCCAACAATGAGCCCATCGAGGATTCGTTTGAATCGGAGCTGGAGCGGCGTTTGGGTTCGCTTGAGTTGTCGCGCGTCCTGCGTTTCGCGGACTGCTCGAGAATGGACGCCAACCCTCGCTGCCCGGTAGTAACAGGAACCCCCAACACAGAATGCGCCCGACTCGATCTCTTCGCCCGGTCCACGACGCACTGAACGGGATTCACCGGTGAGAATCGACTCATCCAGCTCGGCCTCGTCCCAGACCACCGGACCGTCGGCGACGACCTGATCGCCGCTGCGCAGGACGAGCAGATCGTCTTCCACGACATCGGTGGCGAAAACCTCGAGCTCGAAGCCTCCGCGCACGACGATTGCCGTAGGTGCGGTCAACGCGACGAGTTGGCGCAACTTGCGGGTCGCGCGCAACTCCTGGAAGGTTCCAATCAGCACATTGACCAGCACAACAATGCCGACGAATGCGGCGTCCTGCAGGTGATCGGTTTTCTGCTCGGTCACGGCGAGCACCAGCAGAATGCCGATCAGACCGAACAGGATCATGTTGAAGTAGGTGAAGACGTTCGAGACGATGACGTCGATGTCGGATCGTTGCTTCGACGTGTCTTGATTGACTCGGCCGTCGACGATGCGCTGCGCCACTTCAGCATCAGACAGGCCGACCAGCTCCGGCGGTTCTGCTGGCCTGGCTCGCCGACGAGTCGAAGGTGGCGCCGTCTCAACGTCGGGTAGAAGCGAAGGCGGAGCCGGCGCGGGCTCGGGCGCCAGCGGTGGCGGCGTCTCAATGGATGCCGCCGAAGGCCAATCCGACAGCCATCCACCGGCGCTGTGCCCTTCGATCTCGGCCAACGCCTCAGTCACCCGCACCAGCGATGGCGGATCGAGCGGCGTTTGGCCCTCTTCAAGCGCAGCCAGATCGAAGAGCGGCGCAGATTCCCCGGCTTCATCGACAGGTGGAGACGGATGCTGGGTGGACATGTGTCAAGTTTTCGGAGGGACCGGAGACTTCAATCTGTCCTGACTCTACCCATTCGCTTATTCAGTGAGCGAACGCTCGAGACCAGCCAGCCGCTCGGCACGACGCGCTGCGTTTCGCCCACGACGTGACCCCAGGACGCCCCAGGCGAGTGTCAGTACGAAGACAGCCGCCTGCACCAACACAATGGTTGCGCCTGACGAGACATCCGCGAACCAGGAAATATAGACGCCGAGGAATCCGGTGAATGCGCCGATCAACACTGCGATCGCGAAGAGCCGTGGGAACGAGTCGGTCATCAAGCGGGCAACGACCGGTGGAATCACCAATGCGGCTGCGATCAGCGTGACTCCCAACACCTGTAGCGCCGCGACGACGGTGGCGGCCAGGGCCAATGAGAAGATCGCCTCGACCCAGCGCACCGGAATGCCGTAGGCGGTCGCCACGTCCTGGTCGAACGTAATGAACACCAGTGGCTTCCAGAGCAAGAAGAGCACCACAGCAATCAGCAGGACCATGCCTGCCGTCACGTAGAGGTCTTGATTGGTGATTCCCAGAATCTCGCCGAAGAGGGCGGCCTCGAAGTCTCGCGTGAAGCTGCGCGCACGCGAGATCACGGCGATGCCGATCGCGAATGCCGCAGTCGTGATGATGCCGATCGCTGCGTCGCCGCCGATTTGGCGTCGCCGCGCTGCCTGGTTGATCAGGAAGACTGAGAACGCGCCCCAAATGCTTGCGCCCAGAAAAAAGTTGATTCCCAGAGTGAAGGAAACAACCGCGCCGCCGAAGATGCTGTGGGCCAGACCGTGTCCGATGTAGGCGAGTCGTCGCAGAATGACGAACACGCCAACCGCCGCCGTGACACCGCCGACCAGCGTGGCTGCGATCATCGCGCGTTGCATGAAGCCGAAATCGAACGGCTCAAGCATCGTCGGCGTCCGGACGTCTAATGACGTTGACCACATTCGGCCGCGCCGGTGGTTCTTCGTGCGCGCCCGGCGCCTCTTCCGGCACCGGCAGGACGTAGGTCTCGTTACCACTCTGGACGACCAACATCGGCTGGCCGTAGGCGCGCTCCAGGATTGCAGGTTGCAGGACCTCGGAGGGCGGCCCGTCGGCGAGCACCGTTTGCTCTCCCAGGGCGATCAGTCTGGGCAGGTGCGAGGCAACACCGTTCAGATCATGGGTCGTTAAGACGACCGTCACGCCGGCATGGTTCAGTGCGGCCAACTGATGCAGGATTTCGTGCCGCGTCTTGATATCGACGCCGGACGTTGGCTCATCGAGCAGCAACAAATCGGGTGAGCGGACCAACGCTCTCGCCAGGAATGTCCGTTGTTGTTCTCCTCCGGAGAGTGCGCGAATCGGCCGGTCTGCGAGATCGGCGATGCCGAGCTGCGACAAGACGACGCGCGCCCGGCTGCGTTCGGCCCGACTCGTCCAAGGCAGCCAACGTCGTGTTCGCCAGCTTCCGAGCAGGGCGACCTGCTCAACCGTGATCGGGAAGTTCCAATCAACCGTCTCAACCTGTGGTACGTAGCCGACTCTGGTGTTGTCGGCGACCGATGAGTCGCCGGCGTAGACCTCAGTCTCGCCCAGTAACGAGCGCAGCAGGGTTGTCTTGCCGCAGCCGCTCGGCCCGACGATGCCGATTAGCTCTCCCGGGGAGATCTGTAGATTGACGTCTCGAAGCGCGACTTCGCCGTCGTAACCCAACGCCACGCCGTCCAGGCGAACCAGCTCTCCTACCCGGACGGTTGCCATGTGCTGCCCGTCTCAAATCCATCGAGCGCGGAGGCGTCGCCGCCGAGCGCGGTCACCATCGTGCGGACGTTCTCGACCATCATGCCCACCAAGGTATTGCCTGGGTCGCCCGGCTCGCCTGGCAGGTCGTCGTCGGACAACGTCGAAACCTGAACTGCGCCGGCTTCCTTAGCGATGGTTTGTAGCACCTCCGAGGGAAAGACTTCCGAACCGAAGATGGCCGGGACGCCGGCGCCTCTGACCTGCTCGATTAGCTCTGCCACTTCGCGCGGCGACGGTTGCGAGAAATTAGACGGTTGAATGGCGCCGATGATTTCCAGTCCGTAGCGGGGCGCGAAGTAGGGGAAGGAGTCGTGGTAGGTGATGAGTCTGCGGTGTTCCTGGGGAATCGTTCGGGTTGCTTCGGCTATGGCCTCGTCCAACTCCCACAGCCGTTCGCTCAACCTTTCAGCGTTGGATGAGTAATAGTCGCGGCCGTCCGGATCGAGCTTGATCAGGGCATCGCGGACGATCTCCGCGTACCTCACAGCCAGATGTGGCGCCGTCCAGAGATGCGGATTGGGATTGCCGTCTGCTTTGGGAAAGGAGAAGTCGTAGACGTATTGGTCGGGCGAGACCGCCTCGTTGCCGAGCTGCAGGATTGGCGTTTCGTCAGAGCGGTTGGCTTCGGCCAACTCGAGCGTCGGCAGCTCCAGGTTGAGACCGTTGATGACGATCAGATCGGCCTTCTCGAGTTGTCCAACCGCCGAGGGCGGCGGATCGTAGGTGTGACTGTTGACGCCCTCGGGCACCAGGCCGACGACCTCGATCCGGTCCCCTCCGACTTGCTCGACGATGCTTCTGAGCGGCGCGACCGTGGTTACAACGAGGAAGGTGTCGCTGTCTGAGCTATCACCACCACACGCCGCGACGAACGCCGCCACAAGCGCGAATATTGCCAAGAATGCACGGACAGCCGACCGCCCCATTGCGGCGTTTCCCCTCAAGATGCGGGGTCAGCCTACGCTCGGATTCTTGCTATTGCAACTACTTGCAAGAAGCGCGCCAACCTAGACCACGCCGGGACGGATGCTGTTGCGTGGGAATCCTACCGCGCCCAGCGTGTGCGGCCAGACATCGAACAATGTGTCGATCTCGATCCGGTTGTCGTCGAAGTGCAGGTAGCGCTCGAGGACGGGCTCGGAGAACAGCGAGATGCGATGACCGCTGGCGCCGAAGATGCGGCCGTTGGCGGCATCCGACTGGTCCGACGCGAGCCAGGCCACGATCGGGGCGACGTTCTTCGGGTCGCGGGCCGTTCCGGCAGCCGTTTCGGAAGGCGCTGGTCCTGAAGACTCGACGCCACGGCCGCGGTCGGTCATGCGAGTCGATGCGCCAGGCGCGATGCAATTGGTCGTGACGCCGTAGCGTGAGAGGGCACGGGCGTTCGAGCGCATCAGGCCCAGCTTGGCTGCGTGGGCCGCCGAGTAGTTGGGCTGCCCCGCCGAGCCGCGGATGCCGGCGTCGGAGGTGAAGTAGATGATCCGCCGGTGTGCGCCGTCGCGATTGGCGCGCCAATAGATCGAGGCGAACTTGGTTGGCGCGAAACAGCCCTTGAGATGAGCGCGGATCAACCCGTCCCAATCATCCTCCGTCATGTTGAAGATCATCCGCTCCCGTAGAATTCCGTGCGCGCAGACCAAGACATCCAAGCCTCCGAATTCATCGAGCGCTGTCTGGATCATTCGCTCAGCAGTATCCATCTCGGCGACATCGCCAACGAACGGGATCGCCTCTCCGCCCATGCCGCGGATTTCATCGACGACAGCCTGCACCTTGGATGCGTCCATGCCGAAGCGGCCCTCAACGTCAAAGCCGGTATCGGCCACTACAACTTTCGCGCCCTGTTCGGCGAAGACGCGGCAGAGGTTCGAGCCGATCCCGCCGGCGCCTCCGGTGATGATGCAAATCCGTCCATCCAGATGCTGTGCCATGTGTATCTCCTTTCGGCCCTTGACCACGCTGTATCTGTTCAGTCTCGAATAGCAGAGCGACCGGCGTTATGGCCACTGATTGGGCGGTTGGCCCAGACCCTGTAGTCCGAAGGTGTGGGGGATGGTGTCAAAGAGCGTGTCGATATCCCAATAGGGTTCGAGGTTCCAGAGCGTCTGCTCCCATTCGGGTTCGCGCCAGATGGTGATCCGCCCGCCCATCGAGCCGACGACGCGGCCGCTGATCTCGGCGCTGGCATCAGAGGCGAGGAAGGCGACGACCGGCGCCACGTTGGCCGGATCCATCGCTGTGCCGGCGGCCGACGCGCTTGGAGCATCGACTGACTGATCGACCTCGCGGTTGCGGTCGGTCATCCGAGTCGACGCACTCGGTGAGATGCAGTTGCTGGTCACGCCGTAGCGCTCCAACGCTTCGGCGTTGGAGAGCGAGAGCCCGATCTTACCGGCGTGCGCCGCCGAGTAGTTGGGCTGACCGGCCTCGCCCCGAAAACCGGCCGACGAGGTGAAGTAGATGATCCGCCGGTTGCCCTTGTCGCGGTTCGCGCGCCAATGGATGGCGGCGAACTTGGTCGGCGCGAAGCAGCCCTTGAGGTGAATGCGAACCAGGCCGTCCCACTCGTCCTCGGTCATGTTGAAGATCATTCGCTCACGCAGAATGCCGTGCGCGCAGACAAGGATGTCGAGATCGCCGTAGGTCTCAATCGCCGTCTGCACGGCGCGTTCCGCGGTCTCCATGTCGGCGATATCGCCTGCGACGGCGGTCGCCTGTCCGCCGTTGGCGATGATCCCGTCAACGACTGCCTGCACCTTGGACGGGTCCATGCCGGCCCGGCCTTCGACGTCGAAGCCGGTATCGCAGGCGACGACGGACGCGCCCTGCTCGGCGAAGACCTTGCAGATTTGTGAGCCCATGCCACCGGCGCCGCCGGTCACCAACGCTACTTTGCCATCGAGATGTCCCATTGCGCGCTCCGATCCTCGTTGTGGAGAGTCGTAAGGAGACTAGGCCTGCGTGAGGGGAAGGGTCAATCGATTGGGGGTTGCACGGTGAAACCGAGGTCTGAGGCGGCTCGAGCTTGCCGGCGGTCCCAAGTGACGAATGTCACTTTCGTTTCAGCCTCTGTTGAGAGCGCGGTGGCGAGCTGCACGGCATCGGCGCCCGAGAGCGGGAACTGCGACACGAGTTCGGCGGCGAGCATGACGTTTGCATCGTCCACCGACACCACTCCGAAGCTCGGCCAGATCAGATCGAACCTGGATAGAGACGTTCTCAACTCCGAGTCGTTGAGCTGATGGTTTCGGAACCGTCGTGCGAGCGCGGAGCGGGTCTCAACGTAGGAGAGCAGACTTGTTACGAGGTTCGCGTCACCGTTGAAGGTCGAGGCGGCCCAATCCCGCGCCTACCTCTTCTAGGAGCACCAACTTGACGAGCGCGCTGCTGTCGAAGTACGTCAGGCCTTCGGTCATTCGCAGCGGTCGCAGTGGCAACGACCGAGGGCGCACATCAGCTCTTCATCGGTCATCGGCTTCCCGATCGGCTTCCAGTTACGGACCATTTCTGAGACCACGCGGCGATCCTGAGCACTTCGGTATGGCGGACTTACCAGACCCTTGTAGTACAGCCGTTCCCACACCTCGTCTGGTTCCTCGTCGCCCCAATCGAGGGGTGGCCGGGGAACCTGGATCGGCTGACCCCTCGCGGGCTGCCGCACAACATCCTTGACTTCCTCTTCGCGATCCATCTCGGGCGCTCCCTGTATCCGAGGTCAGTGTATCGGCTCAAGCGATCCGTGGCGCTTCTTACGAGCGGCCGAAGCTGTTAACGTCCAACAGACGCCGCACAATGTCGACCGCCTGTGTCTTGTCGAAGCGCTGGTAGGAGTTGGCCTTGCTGACCTGTTGATCTCCGAAGAAGAAGCGCTCGTACAGTTCTTGCCGGCCGGCGAGTGATGTGCCCACGACATCCCAGGCGAGCCGGAAGAGTGGCACCTTGTCGATGCCTTCCTCCGACATGTCGGCTGCGCCCTTGAAGTAACGTTCGACGGCCGGTCCGACGGCTTCGGTGATGGCTGCCATGTTTGCTTCGGACGGGGCAGCCATGAAGTTACTTCCGCCTATTTGTTTGATGTGATCGACCATCTGCACGTAGTACTCGGGAAAGAGGCGCAAGCCGGCGGTGACGGCGTTGGCGTTGCAGTACCATACGCCGTTCTTCGGATCCATCTCGCTGCCTTCGACGGCGGCAATCGCTATCGACTCCAACGTTTGCAACATCGTCACGATTTCGCCGAGCCGAATCTGCACGTTGATGAAGGAGTTCGTTTGCGATGTCTCGGCAACCAGGTGCGCCAGGCCCAACATGAAGCGTGCTTTTGCCACGTTCTTGATCAGCACATGGTGACCCAAGGACTCCTGGAAGTGCATCGCGAGCAGGGCCATATTGTGAATCTTCGGGTCCTCGTAGTCGAAGACGTTCTCCCAGGGCACCTCCACGTCGTCGAACACCGCGACCGTGTCGATCTCCTCGAAGCGACTTGAGACCGGATAATCGTGAGTTGAGCGATTGGGATCGAATGAATCTCGACAGACCCAATGCAAGCCAGGAGCGTCGACCCGCATCGTGAAACCGAGCGCGTATATGTTCTCGGCGTCGCCGTGAACGATGGGCAGTCCGAACGAGATGTTCTCGTCTGCGAATGGCGCCAACGTGCCCAGAACTCGCGAGCCGCGCACGATCACGCCGTCCGACGTTCGCTTGACGATGCCGGCGTTGAGATACGGTTCCTGCTCGCCGAGGGGAGTCTTGCGGTCGATCTGGGGCGTGACGAATGTGTGCGTCAGGCAGACGTCTTTTCGGCGGAAGCGATTGAGCATCTCGACGACGTGCTCGCCGAGCGCGTGGTCGTCCTGACCCCAGTGATAGCTGGCCGCTGCGACGCCGACCATGGCGGCGTTCATGTAGTCGGGGCTGCGGCCCATCTGTCCACCGGTGTGCTCGGCCCAGGCGGCGTAGGCGGCGGAGCGACGGCGCAGGTCGTCCCTGGAGCGGGGAGTCTTGAACGACAGGTGCGAGCGTTCGCCGTCTTCGTCTTCGTAGCTGATCACGTCGCGCACGGCGGGATCGCATTGGAAGTCGTAGTAGTGCGCGACGGTTTGGGCCGCGCCGGCGAAACCGGGCGCGGTGGTCACGTCATCAACCAACGCGCCGTTGTGCCAGATACGGCGTCCATCGTGCAGGCCGGCCAAGTAGGCCGCGCCGTCTCGCATGGCCATTGATGCTGCCGAGCGCCGGGCTAGTCGCCGGCGCCAGGCGCGGCGAAGACGGGCGTGGGCTCGTCAACCAGCGCTTCCTCACCTTCGGTCGGCAGAACATCCGCGTAGTTGAGCGCGCCGTCGATGTCGGCTTCCCAATCTTCGCGCGGCAGCTCGTAGAGCACTTCGATGCCGTGTCCGTCGGGATCGTTGATGTAGACCGAGTGCGTCATCCCGTGGTTGATCCGCAGATTGAACTTGACGCCCTTGGACTGCAGGAAGGCAATCTGCTTCAGCCAGGCGTCGCGGTCGGGGTAATGCACAGCGAGATGGTTCAGGCCAGGGCGCTTCGGCGCCATTGACCAGTCACCCGACTCTTCCGATTGGCCCACAATCTCGGTCAGCGCGAGGTCGTGGTGGCTTTCGGAGAGGCCGTTGTAGAAGCGCATTTTCATCGGACGCTGTTCGCGTTCCCTGAGCGATCCGATGTGGCGGAAACCCATCACCCCGGTCCAGAACTCGTGCGCGACCTCGATGTCGCGGACATTCAAAACCAGGTGGTTGACGCCGACGGGAGTCATCGCGCGAGCGGGTGCATCACTCATGATTGGTCATCCTTCCGATCGTTCGTCGATCCAAGTTCAAGTGCCGTCAAAGGTACCAAAATCACGACCTTGTTAGCGAAGAAGTTAGCGCAGAAACTAGCGCAGTGCCTTGATCGCCGCCGCCATCGTTTCGCTGTCGACGCCCTCACGATCGGCGATCTCTACGACTTCCCGGAACCGACCGACCGTTTGCAACAGGCGCACCCGACGGAAGAGGGATGCGTCGGCTGTTGAACCGAGTTCGCCGTAGTGCTCAACGATGCGCCAGCCAAGCTCGGTGCCGTAGGCATCGACGAGATGCGCAAAGTCGATTGCCGGATCGGCGACTCGCAGGCCGTGCCAGCCGGTCACGCCGACAAGTTGCTGGACGAGCGGGTCGACCAGCAGCCGATCAATCGAAATGCCGCCATGTACGAGCGAGGGCTGGATCTTCCAAATGGCGTCATCGTTGAGGAACCTCGACCACCAACGTCTGGCCCAGGTGATCTCGGACCAGGTCATCAGCGGTCTCAAGATCCTCAGCGATCGCCTGGACAGCGCCTCGTGCTCCGCGCGCCACTCGCGAAAGGACGTTGCGCCCAATCCTCGCGCCCGCTCGACGGAGAATTCGTGCAACTCGTGGCAGAAGGTGGCCAGATCCCTGACCAGCCGTTCGCGGTTCTGGTCGACGATCAGATCAGGCCGCAGTGACCGACCGTCGGGGCGCTGTGCTGCTCGCCAGTGGCGCTTCCAGTCTTGAGAGTCGCTCGATTGCTCCCAGACCGGCACGGCGGGGCTGAGGAAGCCTCGGAGGTGTGGCATCACAGCGGACATGATCGAGAGCTGCGATGCGGCCGCCTCCGATTGCGGGAAGAGCGCGGTCCAGCCCTCCCAGTCGGCGCGAATGAACTCCGCGTCCGGCTCCGGGGATATTTCGATGTCGTCAGCGCTGAGACCGGGGAATTTGGCGCCGAGGGCGAATGCGAGCTCGGTCGCGCGTTCTGCGATTGCCGGAGCATCGGGCATTATTCGAGTGTATCCGCCGACTCCTCAGAGATTGGCGGCACAGCCGGACGGTCGTTTCCAGTCCATTGCAGCGGATCGACATCAATGCCCTGCACGATGACTTCCCAATGCAGGTGCGGTCCGGTCGACAGACCCGTCGTTCCGATATTGCCAAGATAGTCACCCGGCGCCACTTCGACAGCTTCACGGATTCCGATCAGCGACATGTGCCAGTAGCCGCTATAGACGCCGGCGCCGTGGTCGATGATCACGCCCATGCCATGGAGCGCGAGGTCGCCGGTCCAGACCACCGTTCCCGCCGCCGGGGCGAAAATGGGATCGCCATGTTGCGCGGCGATGTCGTGACCGTGATGCCACTGGTCGGAGGGGACGCCGTCGTACGTGCGCAGTGAGCCGAACGCTCCGGACGCCTCACCTTCGACGGGCAGGATCCAGGGGCCGCTCCAGCGGGGCGGCCCGGTCACTGCGGTGTGTTGCTCGAACCGGACGGCGATATCCAGGGCCACTGCGGCGGGGTCGGGCGCGGCGCCCGTTCCGCCCAGCGTGATTTCCTCAAACGACGCAGGATTGGCAAGCACCACGAGTGGGGAAACAGTCGAACGCAGCCAGACGCCGCCTTCGCCGTAGAAGTCGATGACCACCTCTGACGCGCCGATCTCGCCGTCCCGAGGAACAGCGACGATCCCCCACCAGACGCCGGACGTGATCTCGCTCAGATTCCAGCTCCGCCGCTCATGCGTGACCGCGATTGCCTTGGCCTCACCGCTCTCGACCGTGACTGCGAAGGACTCTCCCTGCATCATGGTGCTCGGGGAGACGCTCACCGAATCCAACATCCAGCCGTTCGTGGCGGAAGGCGGCTCTGCTTGCGTCTCGGCCTGCTGTTCCTGTTGCTGGTCAGGCGCGGCCGCTTGCGTCGCTGCGGATTGCGTCTCCGTTGGCTCTTCGCGAGCTTCGGCGGGTGGTGGAACCTGGCGAGTCGGCTCGGTGCGATCCGTTGCTGGTTGTTGGGATTGACCGACCTGGGTCTGCTGGTCATCCTCAGGGTTCGGTGTCACTGTGGTCACGACGCTGACTCGGGTCGATGTCGCGGGAGCGTCATCATCCTGTTGGAGCAGGAATGCAGCTCCTGCACCTACGGCGGCCGATGCCACGGCCAGGACCAACACCAGTGCCCACAATCGACCGCTCAAGCCGATCCCCCTGTTGCCCGCATTTGCTCAAATTCGTGCGCAAACTCGTCGATACGGCAGTTGGATGACGCCGCTCGCCCTCGTACCCTCACTCTAGTAAGCAGCAGGGCGCGGCCAACCATGCCAGCAACGAGGAGGCCATGTGGTACTCGAATCAGCGACCTTGACGAGCCTCGCCGGGCCGCCCCTGGAGCGCATTAGCAAACCGTGGGGTGAGGAGTTCGTCCTCAGCCGGACTCGAACTTCAATCGTGAAAATGCTGCGAATCGATCCCAACCGACGCCTGTCGCTGCAGTATCACCGTCGCAAGCACGAGACCTTGAGGCTGCTCAGCGGGGAAGCTCTGTTGACGATCGGGCCCAGCGCCGAGCGGTTGCGGCAGGTGACGCTGTTGACCGGCATGCGTCAGGACATCCCTGCCGGCGTGGTTCACCGCTTGAGCGCGGGCGGCGACGGGGCCAACATCCTTGAAGTGGCTTCACGTCCGCCCGACGATGAGGACGACATAGTCCGGCTGGCCGACGATTATGGCCGCGCCGATGTCTGTGGTCGTGCTTGATCAAGTCTGATTGCGATTTCCGTGGCCGCACCTGAACTGTTCCAGCGAATCGTTGAGGGTGATGAGATCGCGTTACGCGACGCGTTTCGCGCCTACGGCGCGACGGCGCGAGAGTTGGCCAGGCGGATCGTCGGACCTGATGAAGCTGACGACATTGTGGAAGAGGCCTTTCTGCTGATCTGGACGGATCCCGAGCACTGGGCCTCTGCCGCGATGGAGGTCCACATCCTGAGGCTTGTGCGAGATATCGCGCTAGCGGTTCGGCGACGCGGCATCACGCCGGCAGTTGCGGTGGACGAAGTACAGCCCTTTCCCATCGGGCCTGTTCCCGGGTTGCCAGACGTCGTTCACGACCTGGATCATGAAGCGCTACAGCGGGCGGTACTGCGGTTGCCGCTTGACCGGGGGAGACATCTTGAGGATGCCTGGTTCGACGCGATTCGACATGACGACGAGTCATTGAACAAGGCGATGGACGCACTGGTCGAGAACATCAACAGCGGTCGCATCGTGCGGTCGGACCGATGATCGTCGGGACGCCGGTGAAGCGGTGACTTCTCGCACGACGCGCTCAGAGCAACCGTTGGCTGCGTTTTTTCTTGGCCTGCTGCCGCCGCAGGAGCACGACGAAGTCGAGCGGCTGGTTCGTTCCGATCCTGCGATTCGACGCCGCTGCGCCGCCTGGCCAACGGCTGCCGCTGCGATTACCTGTGCGACGCTGGTTGTCGACACGAATCAGGTGGAAGCGCGGCTTGAGCAACGACTGATCCAGCGCGCGCGTATCGAGCGTCCGCCCGCCGTTCATTCCCACCGCGCGTTGCGTGTGGCGCGCCGAGGCGCGCTTGGAGTCCTGCTTGTCGGCTTGGTGTCGATTGCCGCCTTCTTTGGCTATCTCGCCTTTCGTCCCGACGAACCGATCTCCGGCCGAGCCATCGCCTTGACCGATGACGGCGCCACCGGTGTGTTGCTGCCTAAGTACGAAGACCGACTATTTGCCCTGATCTTCTGGGGTCTGCCGCAACTGAGTGTGAGCGAAACCTGGCAGCTCTGGCTGGTCAGAGAGTCGGGCGCCATCGAGCCAGGGCCCCGATTTGAACGTGACGCTGAGGGCCGGGCGGCGGTGTCGATCAACCCCAATGCGCTCGAATCCGACGATGAACTGATCGGCTTTGTCGTCTCTCGGGATGTACCGGCGGGTCGTCCTGATGGGACGCCAACTTCCGATGACATTCTGTATCAGTTCTCCAGGCAATAGCGTGGGATTCTGAAGGTCGCCGGTAGACTGAGGCGGATAGCGCAAGTGACAGCGAGGACGCACGATGGAATTTGAATTCACGACCGAGCAGGAGTCGTGGCGCAACGAAATACGCGGCTGGATCCGCGAGGAATTCGGCGCTGACTGGAATGGCCTGGACGTCTCCAATGACGAGGAAGGCTCGGACGAGGCCTGGGCATTCGCCAAGGGCATTCGCGCCAAGTTGGCGCAGAAGCAGTGGACGGCGCCGGCCTGGCCGTCCGAGCACGGCGGCATGGGCTTGTCGTTCGCCGAGCAGGCGATCTTCAACGAGGAACTTGCCTACCACCGCGTACCCGGGCCGGACCTGATCTCGGTCGGCTATGTCGGACCGACGCTGCTGGTCTACGGCACCGATGAACAGAAGGAGCGCCACCTCGACGACATCGTCAACGCTCGCGCATCCTGGTGTCAGGGCTACTCCGAGCCGGGCTCCGGTTCCGACCTCGCATCGCTGCAGACGCGCGCCGTCAAAGACGGCGATGACTACGTAATTAACGGGCAGAAGATCTGGACCTCCAACGCGCACCGCGCCGACTGGATGTTTGCGCTGGTCCGCACCGATCCCGACGCGCCCAAGCATCGCGGCATTTCGTACCTGCTGGATCGACATGAAGACGCCCGGCATTACGGTGCGCCCACTGATCAACATGCTTGGCGGACACGGCTTCAACGAGGTGTTCTTCGAGGATGTGCGCGTTCCGGCGGAGAATCGCGTCGGCGAGGAAAACCGCGGCTGGTACGTCGGTATGGCGACGATGGACTTTGAGCGCAGCGCGCTCTCGGGCAGCGCCGCGCTGCGTCGCAACTTTGAGGACTTCATTGAGTATCTCGGCGAGAGTCCGGAGACGAGCCGGGAGGCCAAGCTCGGCGTTGCCGACACGGCGATCAATATCGAGGTCTCGAGGTTGCTTTCGCTGCGCGTGCTCTCGATGCAGCAGGGCGGCTTGGCGCCGAACCATGAGGCGTCGGTAGCCAAGATGTTCTCGTCCGAGCTGTCGCAACGCTTCGCACGCTTCGGTGTCAACACGATGGGCAGCTACGGCCAGGTCCGCAAGGGCGACCCGTACGCGCAGATGCAGGGCTGGTTCACCGAGCAGTACATGTCGTCGGTGCCGGCCACGATCGCTGGCGGATCGTCTGAAATCCAGCGCGGGATCATTGCGACTCGAGGCCTGGGATTGCCTCGCGCGTAGCAGCTCCCGACCGTCTGAGCAGTACTGTGGAGGAGTCGCATGGCTTCCCTATACGACGACTTCACTGAGTATTTCGAGCAAGCCGCTCAGTACTCGCAGCACGATCCGCATCTGCTGGAGCAGGTCAAGACCTGCAACAACGTCTATCAGATGTCGTTCCCCGTCGAGAATGACGACGGAGAGATCGAAGTGATCGAGGCGTACCGCGCCCAGCACAGTCATCATCGCCTGCCGACCAAGGGCGGGATTCGCTACTCGACGATGGTCGACGCCGAAGAGGTCAAGGGCCTGGCGGCGCTGATGACGTTCAAGTGCGCGATTGTCGATGTGCCATTTGGCGGCGCCAAGGGCGGCGTCTGCATCGATCCGTTCAAGTCCTCACCCGAGTTTGTCGAACGCGTTACGCGGCGGCTAGTGATTGAACTGAATTCCCACAACTTCATCGGTCCTGCCGTCGACGTGCCGGCGCCCGACTACGGCACCGGCGAGCGCGAGATGGCCTGGATTGCCGATACGTATCACACCCTCAATCCGCACGACATCAACTACTGGAGCTGCGTCACCGGCAAACCGCTGTCGCTGCACGGAATTCCCGGACGCCGTGAGGCCACTGGTCTCGGCGTGTTCCACGGAATCATGCAGTGCCTGGGCGATCCACATCAGACCCACGGACTGTCGCCCGGGCTCGATGGCAAGCGCGTGATCGTCCAGGGCCTCGGCAACGTGGGCTATCACGTCGCGCGCGAGTTGTCGGAACACGGCGCTCGGATCGTCGGCATTGCCGAAATCGACGCCGGCGTGTACGACCCCAACGGTCTCGACCTGGAAGAGGTCACGGCGCATCGCTGGGAGCATGGCGGGATCGCCAGGCTATCCGGCCGGGCAGGTGTTCGCCGCCTCGCTCGAGACCATTGAGCAGCCCTGCGACATCCTGGTCCCCGCTGCGCTCGAACACCAGATCACGGCCGACAACGCGGAACGGATTCAGGCGTCAGTCGTCGCTGAAGCAGCGAACGGACCGACCACCCCCGACGGCGATCGGATCCTGCGCAAGCGTGGGATCACCGTCATTCCCGACCTGTACTTGAATGCGGGTGGCGTAACGGTGTCGTACTTCGAGTGGATCAAGAATCTCTCGCATGTCTCGTTCGATCGGATGCTGAGCCGTAACGCCGAAATGCACAATCGCCGGCTGCTCGACACGATTGAACAGCAGACCGGCACGCTGATCGACGACGTCAAGCGTCGGAAACTGGAGCGCGGACCGTCCGAACGCGACATTGTTTACGACGCGCTGGCGCAGACAATGGCGGAGTCGTATGACCGAATCTCCACGCTGCGCCGGGAACGGGAACTGCCCGATCTGCGCTGCGCCGCGTATCTGTACTCGCTGGAGTTGGTCGCGCAAAGCTACCTCGACCTGGGACTGTTTCCTTGACGCGTCGGCGGCGCCAGGCCGTAGGACCGCAAGTATGATGAGAGTGTCGACGAGCGAGCAGCTGCAGTCGACCATGCGGTAGGAAACGCGATGGCGAACGTACCGATTCCGAATCGAATCAACATCCCTGCGTGGACTGCGCTGATGCGCAAGTTTCGCGGCGATCCGGACGCGGCAGAACAGTTTGCCCAAGCACTTTCCGCTGAAATGCCGCTGAAATGCCGCTGAAATGAACCATCTGCCCACTAATGCGGACCTGAGGGCTCTTGAGCTTCGGCTGGTCCGTTGGATGATTGCGTTGCTCGCACTGACAATCGGTGCGAGCACCGCCATCGACAAACTTACCTAGGCGCCTGGCAAACGCAGAACACCCACAGCCGGAGTTCCACCATGGGCAACCCCGAGATGTACATCGATCTGGCTCCCGAGTTCACCGACTCAGGCACGCCGGTGCTCAAGTTCACGAACGACGATGACGCCAACGAGCTATTGGCCGAAGATCCGAACGCGCTGCTGATCGCCATCGTGCTCGACCAGCAGATTTCGTCGACCAAGGCCTTCGCAGGGCCTCGGGATTTGAAGCAGCGGCTCGGTCATCTTGACCCGGCGCAAATCGCCGAGATGGACGAGGCTGAGTTTCTGACGATCTTCCGCGAGAAGCCGGCGATTCACCGGTTCCCGGCGTCGATGGGCAAACGAGTCCAGGCCGCATGCGCGATGGTGCGCGATGATTTCGACAACGACGCCGCCAACATCTGGGACAACCAACCCGACGCGAAGACGATCATGAAGCGGATCGGCGGCGTTCCGGGCATAGGTCCGGCGAAGCAGAAGATCGCGATCCTGCTGCTGGCTCGGTACTACGGGATGGACATCCCCGGTTGGCGTGATGTGATTCCGGTCGAGCTGCCTGACTGAGCGCGACGAGGAAGATGTTCCCTCTCCCTCTGGAGACCTGCGCGTAAATCCTATTTCCCCTCTCCCCCCCTTGCGGGGGGAGATGCCGAAGGCAGAGGGGGGGGGTCGCCGACCAGATAGCGACCGCCGGAACCCCCTTCAGTCGCTCCGCGACAGCTTCCCCCGCAGAGGGGGGAAGCGGGATTACGCACAGGTCTCCTCTGGGAGAGGGGACCGGAATCGGCAATGGCGGAATTGGTCGAGCGTTATCCTCACCAGACTGCGTGCGCGACGGCTGAAGCCGTTGATGATAGGAGTGGATTCTGATGGCCGTTTCTTTTGGCGTTCACACTGGACAACAGAATGTGACGATGGGCGACCTGCGCCGCCTCTGGCGCTGGATTGACGACGAGGGGATGGACTGGATCTCGGTCTGGGACCACTTCTACGAGGCGCCGCCTGTCGACGGGATGTCGCCGCACTTTGAGTCGTTGACCTGCATGGCGACGATCGCCGCCGAGACCGAGCGGGTTCGCATCGGTTGTCTCGTATTCTGCGTGCCCTACCGCAACCCCGCCTATCTGGCGAAGTCGCTGATGACGCTGGACCACATCTCCAACGGCAGAATCGAGCCCGGACTCGGCGCTGGTTGGCATCAGATGGAGTTTGAGGGCTTCGGCTACGGCTGGCCCAGCCTCAAGACCCGCTTCGAGATGCTCGAGGAAGGCACGCAGATCATCAAAGGGATGCTCTCCCAGGAGCGAACGACCTTTGAAGGCGTCCACTACAACGCGCTCAACGCCACCAACGAACCCGGCCCGGTCCAGGAACACGTTCCGCTCTGGATCGGCGGTCAGGGGGAGCGCAAGACGCTGCGGATGGCGGCCCAATACTGCGACGGCTGGAACGTGCCCTACATCGGCCCCGAAGAGTTTGCGCGGCTGTCGGGTGTGCTCGACGTTCGCTGCGAAGAGCAGGGACGCGATCCAACGACGATTGACCGGACGGTCAACCTGCAATTCAACCTCAGCCCGACCGCGGCTGAAGCTGAGATTGCTCGAGAAAAACTGATTGAACAATGGGGCGACCAGGCCGCCCGCGTCTCCGAGGGCGCGCTGCAGGGCACGCCGGACGATGCGTTTGACCGTGTCTCGATGTACTGCGACGCCGGCGCTGCGGGCGTCAATGTGGCTCTGCGCGCTCCGTGGAGCGACGAAGCATTGTCGGCCTACATCAAGGAGGTCGTGCCGGCGCTGCGCGAGAAGTATGGGGCGGTCGAACTCTAGTTGACTGCCCAGTTCATTCGATAGCGGCTACCCTCAGCACATGAGCACCGACCGCATCGATGAGGCGCTGACGATCGACGGCATACCCGACGACCTACGTCGGCCAATCCTGGTTCTGGCTTTTTTCGGCTGGAATGACGCCGCGGAAGCAGCGACGGACGCTGTGCGATTCCTCCGCAATATTGATCAAACCGCGCCGGTTGCATCGCTCGATCCCGACGATTTCTTTGTCTTCAGCAAGCACCGGCCGACGGTCAAGTGGGTCGACGGCGACAACGCCCGCCGCGAGGTTGTCTGGCCGGTCACCGACTTTACGGTGCTGCGCCGTCCTCAGGCGGAGCACGACCTGATCGTCGGTCTGGGCACCGAGCCCGACCTGCGCTGGCGCCGATATTGCCGAGCCGTCTTGCAGGTCGCAGAGATGGCAAAGGTTGAAGAGGTCATCACGATCGGGGCGCTGCTGGCGGATGTCGCGCATACGCGACCGACGAAAGTGTCCGGTGGTTCGTCGAACCCCGAACGGCAGAAGCAGTTCGGCTTCCAGGCGTCGCGATATGAGGGTCCCACAGGCATCGTCGGATCGATTGGCGACGCTTGCCGGATCGCTCAGATTGCACAGATGGGATTCTGGGCGTCGGTGCCGCACTACGTGACCTCGCGCCACAATCCCGGCGCGACCAAGGCGCTGCTGACCGAGCTGGATCGCGTCTTCAGCCTCGGGCTGGACTTTCATCACCTGGATGGCGCCCAGGAACGCTACCGAGCGCAGATCGACTCCGCCTTGGAAGACAAACCCGACATTCGCGACTATGTCCGCAAACTGGAAGCTCAGAATGACGAGGAGTCGCCGGCTGACGAGATGGAAGCCGAACCGCTGGACAGCGACGACATCATGGAGGCGGTCAACCGGCTCCTGCGAGGCGATAAATCAAACTGACATGAGCGACCACGAGCCAGAGACCGCCGCCGAGCCGTTCGTCAACGAGATTGAGGTCCGTGGCCTGCTCGTGGGGGCGTTCCAGGAGAACTGCTGGGTGATCGGTAATCGCCACACCGGTGAGGCAATCTGCATCGATCCGGGCGATCAGGCCGATGACATCGTGCATATGGCCTCGGAGATGGG
Source organism: Dehalococcoidia bacterium (assembly GCA_963666795.2). Lineage (GTDB taxonomy): Bacteria > Chloroflexota > Dehalococcoidia > Bin125 > Bin125 > Bin125. Next base: position 287,137 of record CAXXUV010000008.1, read on the forward strand.
CGTCACGATCAAGTTGATCGCCAACTCGCACGCACATCTCGACCATGTGCTGGGCGTTCGTGGTGTGCAGTCGGACAGCAATGCCAAGTTCCTCCTGCATGAAGCGGATCTGGACATCTTGAGGAGCACCGCAGAGTCGGCGGCGCGCTTCGGGTTAACAGGTGGGATGCAAGTCGAGCAACCGCCCGATCCCGATCATTACATCGAAGATGAGCAGAAGGTCGAAGTTGACGGCGTCGAACTCCATGTGATTCACACGCCGGGTCACACGCGCGGTTCGGTCTGCTTCTTTGGACACGGCATTCTGTTCTCGGGCGACACGCTGTTCCGCAACAGCATTGGCCGCACCGATCTGCCGGGCGGTGACTACAACCAGGAGATGTCGTCAATCGTCGACAAGCTGCTGATGCTGCCCGACGAGACGATCGTGCTACCCGGCCACATGGACCAAACCACCCTGGCCGCGGAGCGGGTGCAGAATCCCTTCATCCTGCAAGCGCTCGAACAGCGCGGGGTGCAGCCGGGTGAACGTCGCACGCCGGGTGGGCTGATTCTTCCGAACTGATCTCCCCAGAATTGAGTAACTGGAGGACAGGCATGACGGACCGAGCGGCGACACTAACGGCGATGGCTGAGGCGAAGGCGACGCTGGATGATCGGTTGAGCCGAATCGACGAGGCTCACGGATCGTGGGAGGGCGCGATTGGCCATTGGTCGGTGACGCAGTTGCTGCAACATCTGCACGGTTGGTTGACTGAAATGACCGCCGGCGTGGAGCGTATGAACGCCGGCCAGCGTCCAACGCCCGAGGGCGTTGACTACTCAGACCCCGATGACTGGAATCCTGGATTCGTCGCCGAGCGGGGCGAGCAAAGCTACGCAGAAGCGAGAGCGGCGTTCGACGCTGCGCACGACGAGTTCGCTGGTGCCGTCGGCGAAGTCGATGCGGGTCGCTTCGGCGAAGGCAAGACGATCAATCGGATGGTCGACGGTGTCGTCCTGGAACACTATCCCGAGCATGCCGAAGACATTGATCGATTTGTTGAACCCGCAGACCACTAGGAATCCTCTGAATAACTCCCGTCGGTGGCCGTTCGGGGACCCCCCTTCAGCCTTCGGCAGCTTCCCCCGCGAGGGGGGAAGCGGGGATCGGAGTTGGTCAGCGCGTTCCTAACGCCGGATAGCGCATGAGCGGCGGGCGGGCGATACTTGAACGAGTCAGTTTGAGTCCCCTTGGCCTGAACAGCGGCCTGAGAAGAGAGTCCATCATGAGCGATGACGAGAGTCTGATCACGCCCGCAATGGAGGCCGCCATCGGTATCGAAGGCGAGCCACGGGAAGTGACCGTCGACAAAGAGCTGGTGCTGCGCCTGATGCACGCACTGGACGAGGAAGACGAAGAGTTGATCGCCGCCGTCGAAGCGGGCGACGCAACGTATCCGATCCCCACGTACGCGCTGCTCACGACCAGCACTTCGCAGCGCCAAATGTCCGTGCCCGACGCTCCTGAGCGCGCGCTAATGGCGGCAGATGCGTGGGAGGTCAAGGCGGATATCCACCTCGGCGACACCATGACGATTGTGCCGCGACTTGCAGAGATCCAGGAGCGGATCGGCGGCCGGGTCGGACACTCGCTGTTTATTCATCACGAGTGGGTCTATACGAACCAGGACGATGTCGAAGTTGCTCGGGTGCGTCGCACAGTGGCGCACTTCCAGGCGCGGCACACGGGAGAGTAGCAAGACGATGACACTGGACTACGACGCCCTGAGCGAGGGCACAGAGCTCCCAAGCGAACAGCGCACGCCGACGACCGAACAGGTCGTAGCGTTCTGTAACGCGACCGGCAACGGAGGACCGCAATTTCTCGATCCCGAGTTCGCGAAAGAGAAGATGGGCCTGCCCGGACCGATCATTCCGGGCAATATGAAGCAGGGCTTTCTCGATCAGTACCTGCGCCGGCACTTCGGACGCAATCAGATCACTCGCCTACAGCTCAATCATCGCCGCCCAGATGTGCACAACGCCGAGATGACGCTCGGCGGCGAGATTACTCGCACCTACGAGGTTGACGGACGGCGGATGGCCGACCTTGAGATTCACATCGACAATCCGCAGGGCGACCGCTCGGTGCGCGGCGCTGCATCGATCGCGTTCGACTAGGTCGGACCAGTTTCGTGTCTCTGCCGCGTCTGATCGATCTCAGTGAGCTGAGCGAAGGTGTCTCGCTGCCCGAGTACTCGGTCGCGCCCGACATCATGGACGTGGCCAAATTCATCGGCGCTGCGGGATTCGCGATTCCGATCTTTCTCGATCCCGTGGCCGCACGTCAGACGGGACTTGAGGGTCCGCTGATTCCGGCGGAGTACAAGTCGGCATTTCTGCTTAGATATCTTCGACGACTGGCGAAACCGAACGGTAAGATCGTCCGTTTGCAATCGGGATTCCGGCGTCCCGACTATCACGGCAATCGTTTCACGATTAGCGGCCAGGTCACGCGAGTCGATGAGACTGAAGCCGGGCGCGAGGTAAATCTCGAGCTATGGATCGAGCAGGCGTCGGGCGACCGGAGCGTGCGATCATCGGCGGTGGTGTTTCTTCCGAGTTAGGAATCTTCTGACTAGCTGCCGTCGAAGACCGATCGGGGACCCCCTTTCAGCCTTCGGCAGCTTCCCCCACGAGGCGACCTTTGCAAAACTCACAAATCCCCTCTCCCCCCCCTTGCGGGGGGAGATGTCACGGAGTGACAGAGGGGGGTCCCCCGCCAGCGACCAGATAGGCATCGAGATGGGGAGCCCCCCCTCTGCCTGCGGCATCTCCCCCGCGAGGGGGGAGAAAAGGACTTACGCAGTGGTCTCCACGGGGGGGAGTGGGGAACGGGATTGTTCGGAGCATTCTTCGGGCCACGGAGTCAGACGCCGCTGATAGTCATCCGCGACATTCGCAGTGTTGGCGCCGAGCTTGCGCCGAACCATTGGGCGTCGTTGCCGACGGCGTCGACCCGCTGGAACATCTCCAGCAGATTCCCGGAAATGTTGATTTGCTGAACCGGTTCGGCGAGTTCGCCGTTGCGAATCCAGATGCCCGCCGCGCCGCGTGAGAAGTCTCCCGTGGTGTAGTTGATTCCAAATCCCATCAGCGTCGTGAGATAGAGGCCGTCGCTGACTTCGGCGATGATCTGTTCCGGCGGCGTTTCTCCCGGTTCGATGGCGAGATTCCCGCTTCCGATCTGGGGCAGTCCACCGACGCTGCGCCAGGCCGAGCCGGTGCTGGACGCGTTGAGTCGGCGGGCGTTGTAGGAGTCGAACAGGAAGCCGTGGAAGACGCCATGCTCAATCAGCGCGTTGCGACGCGTGACGACGCCTTCGCCATCGAAGGGACGCGAGCCGAGACGACTGTTCATCGTGGAGTCGTCAACAATCGTGAGCAGCCGCGACGCCACTTCCGTTTGTTCGAGATCGGCGAGGAACGTGGCGCGTCGGTAGAGGGCCTCTCCGTTTGCGGCGCCGGCGAGGATTCCGGCCAAGCCGGCCGCCATCCTCGGCTCCCAGACGACGGGCGCCTCACAGGTCGATGCCTTGGTCGCGCCGAGCTGACGGAGGGTGCGGGCGGCCGCCTCGCGACCGACATCCTCGGGACTGTCCAGTCGGTGCAGGCTGCGCTCGGAGGTCGACCAGCCGGCGTTGCGCAGCTGTCCGTCTTCCTCTTGCGCCATCACCTCGACCCACATGGATGCGCCGGTATCGGCGTAAGTCCCGGCGAATCCGTTGGAATCGACCAGTGCGAAGTTGCTGACGTTCGTGCTGAAGGTTGCTCCGCCGCTGTTCACGATTCGCTCGTCGGCGTCGAGCGCCGATTGCTCGCAAGCCATGGCCTGCGCCAGTCGGTGGTCACCGTCAACTTCGGGAATCTGCTCGTCGAACAGGCCCAATTGAGGAACGTTGCGGGCTTGGTCCCTCGGATCGGCGAGGCCGGCAAAGGGATCTGGTTCTGAAACCCGCGCCAATTCGAGAGCGGTCTGGACGGTCTCGGCGAGCGCCGCGTCGCTGATGTCACTGGTCGACACGGTGGCCTGTCGTCCACCGAGGATGACCCGCAGTCCGACAGAGCGAGATGTTGACTCGGAGACCTTTTCGATCTGTTGCTTGCGGACGGTTGTGGACGCATTGGTCGAGCTGGCCGCGACGGCGTCGGCCTGGTCGGCGCCTGCGGCCTTTGCGAGTTCCAGCAGACGTGCTGCGATCTCGAGTGGTTCTGTGGAGAGTGTCGGCTGCGCCATTATGCCGACATCCCAGCGCCGGGACGCATCTGCGTGCCGCCGACGGTAATGCCCGAAACGAGCACGGTTGGAATGCCCACGCCGACCGGAACCGACTGGCCCGATTTGCCGCAGGTCCAGCGACCATCGGACATTTCCAGATCGTGTCCAACGCCGGTGACCTTGGAGAGCACGTCCGGACCATTGCCGATCAGGTTGACGTCTCGAATCGGCGCGGTGATCTGGCCGTTCTCGATCAGGTAGCCCTCGGTGACCGAGAAGACGAAGTCGCCATTGGTGATGTTCACCTGTCCGCCGCTGAAGGCCTTGCAGTAGATGCCGAAATCGACGCGGCGGATCAGGTCTTCCGGCTCGTCCTCGCCGGCGGTCATATAGGTGTTGGTCATCCGCGGCATCGGCGCGTGACGGAACGACTGGCGCCGACCATTGCCCGATGGCGTGACGCCGAAGTGGTCGGAAGAGATGCGGTCCTGCATGTAGGCGGCGAGCTGTCCATTTTCGATCAGCAGGTTGTGTCCGGCGATTTCACCCTCGTCATCGATGTTGACCGAGCCTCGCGACAGGTTGAGCGTTGCGTCGTCAATCACCGTGACAAGTTCCGAGGCAACGGATTGTCCGATTCGATTCGAGTAGTTGGAGGTCTCCTTGCGGTTAAAGTCAGCCTCGAGCCCGTGTCCAACCGCCTCATGCAGAAGGATTCCGGAGTCGCCGGCGGCCAGCACGACGGGGAATGTTCCAGCCGGCGCCTCGCGCGCCTCCTGCTGTAGTACCGCCTGACGTGCGGCCTCTTGGGCCAGCGATTCCGGCGAGTGTTCATCGAAATAGGCCATGCCCATGCGTCCGCCGCCGCCCCAACGGGCATTGCGGCGTTGACCGTCGAGCTCGGAGAGACAGGAGACGTTGAATCGGAGCAGGGGCTGGTAATCGGCGACCAGGCGCCCGTCGCTGCGGACGATCAGGACCCGCTTCTCCTCGTCGACCATGGAGGCGTCGACGCGGGTGATGCTCGAGTTCCAGGCGCGTGCCGCATCATCGGCGCGGCGCAGGAGCTCGACCTTGTCGGCGAGCGGCGTTGACGTGCTTGGCAAGGCGATGGCGTAACGGTCGGCGGGATACGACTCGGCCGTGACATCCACCGGATCAGCATCTGTCGTTCCATGCGCAATCTGCGCAGCAGTGGCAGCGGCTCGGCGCATGGCGTCGAGCGAGAGATCTTCGGTATATGCGTAGCCGATGGCCTCGCCCTCGACCACTCGGATGCCCACGCCTTGCGAGAGCGACGCCTGCGTCGACTTAACCTGCTGGTCCTCGAAGCTGAGCGAGCCCGAGCGTTTGTGCTCGAAGTAGAGCTCGGCGAACGATCCGCCACGTCCGAGGGCTGAGTCCAGGACGGATTCAGCCGCCGCTTGATCGACACCGAGTTGGTTGGCATAGAAGCCGATCACGTCGGCTGGCGTATCGCTCATGGGAATGCCTCTCCAGTGGGTTAGGCGGCCATCATGCAGTCATCATGCAGGCACTATGAAGGGAGGGCGCCGGTCGCGCGGAGCTCTGCAATGTCCCCAACGCTATAGCCGCATTCGGCCAGAATCGAGTCGGCGTCGGCATTGAGTTCTGGGGCGCGTCCCTGGATGGCTCCGGGGGTGGCGGAGAAACTCCAGGGCAAGCCGGTGACGCGACGAGATCCGTAGCGAGGGTCGGGGATCTCGGCCAGGTAGCCGTTCTTCCAGACCTGTTCCGACGCCTCGACATCGGCATAGCTGTTAACCGGCGCGGAGGGAATGTCAGCCTCGCGTAGGCGTCGCAGCCATTCGTCGCGGTCGGCTGTGGCGAAAGAGTCTTCGAGCAGCGCCTCGAGATCGGCGGTGTGCTTCAGTCTTGCTGCGGCAGTGGCGAAGCGCTCATCGGATTCCCACTCCGGATGGCCCGTGAGGTCACACAGCGCCCGCCAGTTCTTGGGATCGACAACGCCGATCACCAACCAGCGTCCGTCGGAGGTCCGATAGAAGGTGAACGTGGGCATCCGTCTGCGCGTCATATGCGGCTGCACGCCATTCTTGAGGAACCCGGTGAAGTAGACAGACTGCAGGGCGATTTGCGATCCGAGCAAAGAGACGTCAACCTGCTGTCCCTGTCCCGAGTCTTTGGCGGCAATCAGCCCGGCCAGCATTGCGATGCAGGCCTGCATCGCGCCGACCTGATCGGCGAATCCGCCGGGAAGTGTGCGCGGCTCGGCTGCTTCGCCGAGCGCCTGCAATGTCATGACACCGCCCGTGGCCTGGCCGATGACGTCGTAGCCCGGCTCGCCGGCCTGCGGGCCGCTGGCGCCGAACGCGGAGGCGGAGACCATGACAATCCGCGGATTACGCGCTTTGAGTGCGTCGTAGCTGAGACCGAGCCTGTCCATCACACCTGGTCGATAGTTGTCGATCACGCCGTCGCACTGCTCGGCCATTCGCAGCGCGGCATCGACCGCCAATTGTTCTCGCAAGTTCAGGACGAGTGAGCGTTTGCCCCGGTCATACGCTTCGAAGTAGCGGGAAAAGCCGTCCGCCGACAGATCAGAGCCTCGGCCTGGGTCTCCACCCGGCGGCTCGACCTTCCAGATTTCTGCGCCAAGGTCGGAGAGCAGCACCGTTGCGTACGGACCCTGCTGATAGCGGGTGAAATCGAGGATGCGATAGCCGTCCAGAGGTCCCTGCATGCTTCTGCCTTGTTTCCTCGCGCGAGAGCTTCGGGGGCAGGATACCGTTGCTCCATGCCGCCACGTGTTCGCCTGACTGCGGAGGAATCGGCCCGCTTGTCATCCCTATTGGCAGGCGTCGCTGACGTGCGCCGCTCGTTTCCCAGCGAGGCCGAAGCACCGATTCAGGTCGCGTGGATCCGAGAACAGTACACCGCCGATGAACCTCTGACGTTGAACTTGATCACGCTGTTGTTGTTCGAGCATGGCGTGCAACGGTCGGTGGACCAGGTTTCACGAGACCTCGCTATCCTGCCCGAGGAACCAGAATTCAAGTAACCGGAAGGAACCGACATGGCAATTGATGCAGCGGACACCCTGGAAATCCTGCAACTGGCGGCACGTTACAACCACGCGATCGACTACGGCGACCCCGAGGCGTGGGCCGGCACCTTCGCCCAGGACGGCGTCTTCAACAGCGGTCCGAAGCCCGTGACAGGCCACGAAGCATTGGCGCAATTTGCAGCAGGCTTCGCAACCAACATGGCCGGAGCGCGGCACTGGACGAACAACCACGTCGTCGACATCAACGGCGACGAAGCGACCCACTCTTGCTACTTGAACCTCGTCCAGACCAAGGACGGCAGTTCCAGCATCGTGTCCGGTCGCTACGACGACACCCTGAAGAAGATCGACGACCAGTGGCGCTTCACGACTCGTAGTGTGACGCCCGACCCCAAGGACTAGATCCGACCCTGGCGCGGACACACCACAACGCGCCCTTCGCGTTCTCGCAGCAATGCGGACGCGGAGGGCGCGTTTGGCGTATCCCTGAGCTTCGCTGCTATTGCTCAAGCATGTCGTCGTTGGAGCTTGTGCTGGCGCCTTCTTCTTCCAGATAGTCACCAGTGGTATCGGTCGCCGGAGTATCGGAACTGACTTCCACTTGCGCCACTGTGTCGGCCACGCCACCGACGGACACGTCGCCGTTGTAACCGACCGGCACGAGCAGCACGTCACCGATAAAGATCAGGTTCGGATCGGCGATGCCATTGAGCGCCATGATCGCGTCCATCGTCGTGTTGTTGGCGACGGCGATCGCTACCAGGCTGTCGCCTTCCTCGATCGAAACCGGCGCGATGGTGTGCCAGTTCATGAGGTCGTCGGTCAACGGTGGAGCGCCGGTTGCCGCTGCGGTGATGGCGACAGAGCCGTCTTCGCTCGCAACCGTTGCACTCTCGGTCGTCTCGGCCGGAGCAGTCTCGATGATCTCCTCGGCGAAGCCGATGGGGATCATGAGTTGTTGGCCGATGCTCAGCGTCTCCGGATCGGTGATGCCGTTCAGCGTGGCAATCGCAGAGATCGTGGTGCCGTAGTTCTGGGCAATCAGCCAGAGCGTCTCACCCGGTAGCACCTGGATCGTTTCGATCTCAGTCCAGGCAGCGAGGCGAGCGGCGGGCTCGAGCGATGAGAGATCGACCGCTGGCGTTGCCGTAGCGGCGGCCTGCTGATTAGCAGTAGTACCAGTCGCGGCTTCAGCTGACGTCGCAACTGCGGCGGTCGGCGTTGAGGTCGCGGACGATGGCGTTGCCGTATTGGCAGCGACTGTCGCTTTCACCGGCGAGGCCGTTGCGGCCTGACCTTGCCGCGTCACCGTCTCGGCTGGGGTCGTGGTGACCCTCGTGACTGTCGGAGCGGGCTCCATGTCACTCCCGAAGAGTTGCCAGGCGATGATGCCAGCAACGGCAGCGGGTATCACGATCGCCAGTCCGACGACGGTCCAGGCCCGACGACGCGTCGCGCTCATGTCTGGTTCGCCGCCGTCGACCAGCGCCTCATCGGCGCCGGGCACGAATTCGTATGTGGCGCCAAAGGGCGAGGCCGGTTCGGCCATCACCCGATCGGCGTCACTCTCCGCTATTGGCGGATTGAATGACGATTCGGCTCGCTGTGGGTCGGATGGTTGGGCCGCGTGGGGCTTAAAAGAACCCGACGAGGCCGCTTCCTGCAGGGACATCCCGGTCTCCCAACCGAGTCACCCCGCCGCATAGTGCCCGAAGGCGTGTCGCTTAACGGAACCTCGCCGGACGCTTCTCAAGAAACGCCGAGATTGCTTCCGCATGCTCTGGTGTCTGCATCGCCCACTCTAGCGCCTCGCCTTCGCGCTGTTGAACCAGCCCAATATTCGTTTCCAGCTGATTTTGCGAGAATAGCGATTTCACGCGTCGCATGATCGAGTCGGGATTTTCCGCCAGCTCCTCACCAAGCGCGACGGCGCGATCGAGCAGCTCGTCGTCGGGCGCCACGTCGCGGACCAGTCCCGCTTCCAGCGCTTCCTGTGCGCCGACAAAGCGACCGGTCAGGCACCAGTCAAGCGCGCGACCGACGCCGACGAGACGAGGCAGCAAAGTGGTAGACGCCGCCTCGGGCAACAATCCCATCTTGACGAAGCGGAATCCGAACTGAGCGCTCTCACCGGCGATGCGGAAGTCAAATGGCAGGACCGTGGTCACACCGACGCCCACGGCGTAGCCGTGAACCGCTGCGATGATTGGCTTGCTCGCGTTGCAGAAATCGACCCAGGTCTCGTCGTGTTCGTCGGCCTCGCCGGCGCGGCGCGAGGCTTCTCCGGTATTCACATCGGCTTGCTGCTGTTGCAGGTCCAGGCCGGCGCAATAGGCGCGACCGTTCCCGGCGAAGACGATGGCGGCAACATCTGGGTTGTTGTTGAAGTTGGTGACCGCGGCCTTCTCTTCGGCCGCCATCGCGCGGCTCCAGGCGTTCAGCTTCTCGGGGCGGTTCTTGCGGATGATGCCAACCGCTCCGCGCTGTTCAACGTCAATCAGTTCGTACGTCATGGGAGGTCTGCTCCTGTTTCACAATGTGCGACATCTGGTCGAGGTCAGCCGGCGCTTATGCCAACGGCCGTTTTACGTCACCTTCAAGGAAGTTATCACTCCCTTGACATTGGACGACCTTGCCTTGTCCTTGGTCGTGCATAGAGTGACATATGCGCCGTTCGTTGAGGTTACTGATGCTGATTCAGTTGGCCGTCGTGCTGGCGATGGTCAGCGCGTGGTCAGGAGTCAGGCCAGATCTACTTGACTGGGATCGCGCTTCCGCCGACACCTACACGATTCAACAGGGTGACACCCTCTGGGACATCGCCAATCGGCTGCAGATTGGGATCTCCGTACTGCTCACACTGAACGAGGAAATCACTTCCCCGAACGACATTTATGTCGGGCAGCACATCCAGGTCCCCGATAACACCGCGGTCCAACGACAAACCGATAGCTCGGACAGTGGCAGCGGTGCGCAGAACAGCCAGCCAGCCAGCGGCTTGGGCGGCGGGGGATTCACCTTTATCTATCGGATCCGCGCAGGAGACACGCTGACCGAGATTGCTCATACGCATGGCGCCGATGTCGCGACCATCCTCGCTCTCAATCCCGGGCTGAATCCGAACCTGTTGTGGGTCGGTAACGAGATCAATGTTCAGCGTGGCGCAGGCCTCGGCATCGTGCATGGTGTCGAACAGCCTCAGCCGACGCTGAATGCCGGCATCCAAACGCCGGACCCTCGTCCGACATCTAGTCAGACGGTCGAGTACGTCATTCAGCCCGGCGATAATCCCTCGATAATCGCGGAGGCCAACGGTGTCTCGCTGGACGCTCTGCGTGAGCACAATCCTCAGCTTAACTTCGACGTGATTCACCCAAACCAGGTCATGTATATCCCGATTCCCGACCATCGGGCGCCGGCGCTCGATCCGTCGGAGGTCCTGGGTGGACTGACCGAGCGCTACACAGTGCGCAGCGGGGACAATGCCACATTCATCGCGCAGACCTACGACATGACAGTTGAGGAACTGAGCCTGCTGAATGGCGGCGCGGACCTGTCAACGATCTATGTCGGGCAGACGATCACCGTGCCCTGGACCGGGACTGCCGCCAATGCCCAGGCTGGAACCGTTCCCGCTGTCCAGGTTCGCCGACGCTCGTATCACGTCCAGCCGGGCGATACGTTCACCCATATCGCCGAGCGGCACGGCCTGACCCTTGAAGAGCTGAGAAATTTCAACCCGCTCCGACCGAACGATCTACTGGTCATCGGCGAGCTGTTGTATCTGCCCGGCACGATCGATGCTCCGATTGTCTCGGAAGAGCGCACGCTGTGGGAAGCAGACCTCGTGCAGTACGCCGCGTCGACGCTGGGCGTTACGCCTCACACGCTGCTCGCTAATCATGGCTCGGTTGAACCTGGCCAATGGCTCAGCGCCGGCACTTCATGGCGACTGCCGACTCGCGAGGGCCTGTTGGTCACCGTTCAAGCGGGCGACACGCTCCTGGGGATCGCGAATGCCCACGGAGTCGACATGGCGCTGATCCTGGCAGATCCGGCGAACGGCGTTGACGATCCGAATGCGATCGTGATCGGTCAGGAAATCATCCTGCCCCTGGCGATGCCCGACTTCGCCTGGCCTGCCCAGGCGGAACTGACGGATCCCTTCGGTCTCTGCCGCAGCTGGGACTGCTCCTATCGACACAATGGCCTCGACATGGCGCTCGAATACTATGAGCCGATCGTCGCCGCGGCCGACGGAATCATCACGTTCGTCGGCGGCGACGCGTCGCTGGGGCTGGGTTGGTACGTCGAGATCGAGCATGACCACAGCTGGACCACGACGTATGCGCATCTGGTCGAGTTCAACGTCTATCAGGGGCAATATGTCAATCGGGGCGACATCATCGGCTACAACGGCACTTCGGGGCTGAGCACCGGACCGCATCTGCACTTCGAGGTGCGTCACAACGACTGGTACGTCGACCCGCTGGTCGTCCTGCCCTAACGCCGAACTTGACGCGCGCGTTAGTTGACCCGCGACTGAACCTCAACACAGACCCGGCGCAGCTCCCGAATCCCCGGACTTCCGTAGACATCCGCGGCACGGAGCTGGTAGTCATCCCTTTCACGCCATCCGGGAGACGCCGCTTCGACGATTGAATCGAACTCCGCCGCTGCAGCAATCGCGGTCCATGTGGCGCCGCTCGCGTCTCCGGCGCTCGAGAGTGACGCACTGCCTCGGCGGGCCGGCGCCAACGCGCGATCGAGGCGCGGTACCAGCGCAGCGCCGACTTCTGGCATTCGCGCATCGAGGTGTGATTTCGCGAGGGAATGGAGGGAGTCAACTGCCGCCCAACGCTCCTCGGTCTGCTGTTGATCTAGCCCAAGCGCATCGCTGATTCGAGGCCAGAGATCGGTCAGCTTGAGCAGACGGCTGCCGGCGCGCAGGCGTCTCGGCATTCGCAGGAAATCGACCGGCTCACCGACGATGGCGCTCACCGCAGGAAAGATGCCGCTTCGGGCCGCCTCCACAGCATCGATTGGTCGTCCCGTCGATTCGTAGTCGTCCAGCGAGACTCTGGCGCGCCGCAAGGCGCGGGATGCCCGCAACTGGCGACCCTCTGCGGAGTAGTAACGGTCGCGAAACGCCGCGAGGATGTCACGCAGCGTCGGGTCGGCCATCCGCAGCGTGTGCATATCGGCCAGGTGTCCGGCGAGCGGCTCCAGATGCAGGAGCTCTTCCAGTTCAACCAATGATCCGGACGTGATCGAGTCGACCGTCACCGAGAATCCGTTCTCGTCGGTGACTGCTCCTTCGTCGATCCATGGCTCATTGCGATGGCGAAACAGCAGAATCTGCAACAACGACGCGGGCCAGACCTGGTTCCTGGCGTAGTCGCCAATCACAGCGACGCCGCGAACCAGCGAATCTCTACCGCGATGTCGCGCGCTGATTCGCTCGGCCAGCGTTTGCCAGTCAGTAGGTTCTGCGGCAGCCATGCGAGTCTCAGAAGCCGCGATAGTGGTTGGCGATGGGGAAGCGCCGGTCTCGGCCGAAGGCGCGAGGCGTGATCTTAAGTCCCGGCGCGGCCTGCCGACGCTTGTACTCGGCGCCGGTCACCAGTGACATGACGCGCTTGACGTCCGTCTCCTCGAAGCCTGCGGCGACAATCTCATCGAGGGACCGGTCTTCTTCCACGAACGCCTGCAGGATCGGGTCAAGGCGGTCGTAGGGCATCAGGGACTGCTCGTCGAACTGGTCGGGGCGGAGTTCGGCGCTGGGTGGCTTGGTCAGCACCGAAACTGGGATAATCTCGCGGCCGGCCCGCACGTTCACGAGTTCCGAGATGCGGTAGACGAGCAACTTGGGCACGTCCTGGATCACGGCGAGTCCACCGGTCATGTCGCCGTACAACGTCGTGTAGCCGGTGGCGGATTCGCTCTTGTTGGAAGTGGTCAGCACCAGCGCGCCGGTTTTGTTGGAGATAGCCATCATCAACACGCCGCGAATGCGGGCCTGGAGATTCTCTTCTGTGACATCCTGCGGCAGACCCTCAAACAGCGGAGCCAGCGTGTCGATGTAGGACTGATACGGGCCCTCGATCGGCAGCACATCCATGTGCATGCCAAGGTTGTCGGCCAACGCTCGTGCGTCGGCGACGCTGCCTTCGGAGGAGTAGCGGGAAGGCATGGAGACGCCGCGCACATGGTCCGCACCGAGCGCATCAACGGCGATCACCGCCGTGATCGTCGAGTCGATCCCTCCGGACAACGCGATGATGACGTCGCTGAATCCGGTCTTGTGGACGTAGTCGCGCGTGCCAAGCACGAGGGCCTCGTAGACCTGCTCATCGCTGGGCAGCGTGGCTGCGATGCTCGTCCCGATGAGTGGTCCTCTGTCGACATCAAGCTCTCGCGAGACCATCGCATGTTCTGCCTGCTTCTGTGGCAAGCGTCGCAAGCGCGGGTCGTGCAGCCGGGTCTGACGTACCTCTTCCACGTCCAGATCGACCGTGAGCAATTGTTCGGTGAAGAGTGGCGCTCGAGCGATCAGGTCGCCGCCGGGTCCGTAGACGGTTGAGCCGCCGTCGAAGATCAGGTGGTCCTGTCCGCCGACGAGGTTGCAATAGAGGGTCAGCACCGCGTTGTCGGCGGCACGGGTGGCAAGCATCTGCTCGCGTTGCCGCGATTTGCCTGCGTGGAAAGGCGAGCCGTTGATATTGACCACGACCTCCGCGCCCGCGAGACATTGATCCTGCATCGGTCCCGAGGAGTACCAGATGTCCTCGCAGATCGTCACACCAACGCGCGCGCCGGCGATGTCGAAGAGCTGCACGCCCTGACCCGCCCCGAAGTAGCGGGTCTCGTCAAAGACGCCGTAGTTGGGCAAGTACTGCTTGTGATAGGCGCCGGCCAGCTCACCATCGTGCAGAACACCGGCGGCATTGAAGATGTCATGCGCGTAGTCGACGAAGCCGACAATTGCGGTGACGTGAAGCCCCGTTGTGGCTTCACGTACGCGGTCGAGCGTCGACAGGTTGTCCTCAACGAAACCGCGCCGCAGCACGAGGTCTTCCGGTGGATATCCGGTCAACGCCAACTCGGGAAAGGCGACGAGATCCGCTCCAAGGGACTCGGCCTTGCCGATCTGATCGATGATCTTGGCGGCGTTGCCGTCGAGATCGCCCACAGTCGTGTTGATCTGCGCCAACGACACGCGCAAGCGTCGCACGGAGCCTCCTGAGCAGCGTTCCAACAGCAATTCGGCTGACGGATTGCAGAGTATCGCACCACCGATACACTCTGAGCTGTGTCGAAATCCCCGTCTGACATCCCCGATTCTGACCTCCCAGCGCAACTGAGCGGCGCTGCATTTGCCTGGCCAGGCGGGCGCGGCGTGGCGGATATTGACCTCACCGTCCGCCGTGGCGAAGTGGTGACGCTGCTCGGCCCAAACGGAGCGGGCAAGTCCACCATCCTCAAGATGCTGAGCGGCGAGATCACACCACAGGCAGGTGAGGTCTCAATCTTCGGCGCGCAGCACGGGCACAATGCGCGTCGGCGAATCGGACTCGTTCTGCAAGAGCCGAGCACCGATGACCTGATGACCGTGCGTGAAACGCTGCAACTTCACGGCCGGTTATTCGGCTTGCGCGGCGCAGAGCTGGATCGGCGCTGCACGGAACTGCTCGATACGCTGGGCATCGGCGATCGAGCCGCGGACCGCTGTGAGACGTTATCGGGTGGTCTACGGCGACGCCTGGATATCGCACGAGCGCTGTTGCATACGCCCGACCTATTGCTGCTTGACGAGCCCACGCTCGCACTCGACCCAGATTCCAGCTCCGCCATCTGGGAGACGTTGCGCCAGCGGCTCGCGGACGGAGCCGCCGTCGTCTTGTGTTCAAACGACACAGTTGAAGCGGAGACCTACGCAGACCGTGTCGTGATCGTGAGCGATGGACAGGTCGTCGCAGAGGACAGTCCGGCGAATCTGACATCTGACTTGCGAGCGGACGCGCTTGAGCTCGACTGGCCGGACGCAGATGACGCAGAAGTGGCCGAGCTGGAGTCTTGGCCGGGAGTCGGCGCGATTTTGCGATCCGAGGGGCGATTGCACCTGACCGTTGACAATTCGGCCGAGATCGTGCCGCGACTGTTTCAGACATACGGCGCGCAGATCGTCGGCCTGCGCATTCGCGAATCCAGCCTGCGAGACGCCTGGTTGCAGATTGTGGGACGGCCGCTAACGGAGGAAGCGAAGGACGAGGAATGATCGACGCCGCAACTGCCACCTGGGCGTTGTTGAGCCGCGACCTGCGAGCAGTGGCGCGGTCACGCTCGCAGCTGTACTCGTCGATTCTGTTTCCGCTGATGTTGCTCGCACTTCTGGGAACCGGCGTTTCCAGCGGACTGTCGCCGACTTCGCCGAGGATTCTCGACGGCGACTATACCTCGTTCCTCGCGCCCGGCATGATTGCGATGACGGCGCTCTTTTCGTCCACATTTTCCAGCGCCGGCTTCTACCGCGACCGCGAGAGCGGTCTGCTGCGGGCGATGCTGGCTTCGCCGCACAGTGCTCAGACGATCCTGTTCGGCAAGGCGCTTGGGGCAATACTGATCGGATCGCTACAGGCGTTGGCGGTGCTAGTGCTGGCGGTCGTGATACCGGGGATCGATCTGTCCTGGCAGTTCGGATGGCTGGGAGGCGTTGCGACAGTGGTTGTCACGATCCTGGCGCTCAACTTCATGCTCTCGGGGTTGTCGCTGCTGCTGGCCGTGAGAATCAAGACGATGCAAGGGTTCCATTTGATCATGAATCTGGTTCTGTTCCCGTTGTTCTTCCTCTCGGGCGCATTCTTCCCGCTCGATCAGGTACCGACCTGGCTGGAGGTGATCGGCTACGCGAATCCGCTGACCTATGCGGTCGACCTCCTGCACTACGCGTCCTACGCAGACTCGCCCGATGGATTGATTGGGCCGCTGATCGACGGACTCGTATTAGGCGGTCTGGCGGTGGTGCTGTTCGTGGTTGGGCTGCGACGGGCGCCCAGAGCTGTGTGAGCGAATGAATCGTCGCGTGGACACCCGCTGGTTTCTCATCGGACTGGTCGTCTGCGCGGTCGCGTTTGCCTCCTGCGAGGAATCAGACGATCGGGTCGTCGTTACGTCCTCGGAAGCAGCATTCGTACCGGTGATTGAGTCATCCGATGTCTTTGTCGGGGTCCCAAGGCTGGTTCTAACGCTGTTGGAGCGTGATCGGCAACCGAGATTCAGCGAGGTCGCGATGTTCTGCGTCCGATACTTCGTGCCGACCGAAGGCGGGATCAAATTCCACTCGGAAGCGGAGTTGAGTTCGATCGATGTTGAAGGGCTGCGCTACCTCGTGGCCGACGATCCGCCGTTCGATGCCGCTGGGGAATGGGCGCTAGCAGTAACGGTGGAGTTGCCCGACGGCAAGGCGGAGAGTTCCCCACGATTGTCGTTTCCGGTGAAAGATGCGCCTCGTGGGCCTTCAGTTGGCGTCGCCGCGCCTGGCATTCCCACACCGACGATTGACGACGGAGTGCTAGAGCGCATGGCGGCCGCCGAGTCAGACAGAGGAATGTACGAGCAATCGGCATCGCGGCTGATTGCCGCCGGCGAGCCATTCCTGATCGTCTGGGCTTCGGCTGATCGCTGTGCCGGCAGATTGGCCTGTGCTCGTGCGGTCGACCAGGCGCGAGAGATCTACCGGCAGGACAAGATCGCAGTGCTCCACGTTGAGCCGTTCGGCCGTCCCCGGCGCGCAGACTTGCAATCGTTGATCGACGCCGCCAACGAGGCCTGGGTGATCCAGGCGGAACCGCAATTCTATGTCGTCGACGAACACGGTGTCATCGCCGCGCGCTTTGAGATTGTGGTTGAGTCGGCGGAGCTGGAGGCGGCGGTCGAGCAAGTCGCGCGTTAGACCAGTACGTCGAGTCCGACCGCGGCGAAGATGATGAACAGATAGGCGATCGATGCGAAGAAGAGTCGCATCGGCGGCGCTTGCTCCTTCCAGACCTGCCAGGCGATGTAGATGAAGATGGCGCCGGAGATTGCGCAAGTCGTCTCGTAGCACCAGCTGAGATGTCCGCCCAGTGGTCCGAGCAAACTGACGGCCACCAACCCGACCGAGTAAATCAACAATTGTTTGCGAGTCTCACGTTCGCCGGACACGACGGGCAACATCGGCACGCCGGCCTTGGCGTAGTCATCGCGGTACTTGAGCGCCAGCGCCCAGAAATGCGGCGGGGTCCACATGAAGATGACCAGGAAGAGGATGAACGGCGTCCAGGCGACCTCGCCGGTCACGGCAGCCCAACCGATCAGTGGCGGGATGGATCCGGCGGCGCCGCCGATCACGATGTTCTGCTTCGTCGAACGCTTAAGCCAGATCGTGTAAATGAACACGTAGAAGAGCACCGCCGCCTCGGCCAGCAAGGCGGCGAACAGATTGACGGTCAGCGCGAGCTGGATCCCGCCGACCGTTGCGAGGAGCACGCTCCAGGCCAGTGCCTGCCAGGGTTGAATCACGCCCGATGGCAAGGGCCGACCGGCCGTGCGGTCCATGATTGCGTCGATGTCGCGGTCGAACCACTGGTTGAAGGTGTTTGCCCCGCCGGCAGTCAGGACTCCGCCGAACAACGTGAGCACAATCAGCGCGAGGCCGTCGGCGAAACTATCTCGCGGCCAGCCGTCGGCGGCGACGATCATCGTGGGCACGGTCGTGACCAGCAGCAGACCGATGATGCCCGGCTTGGTCAGGTCCCAGAATCCTCGCACGACATCGATTGTGCGACGAGAGATCGAGATTGCCGCAGGTCGTTGCAGGGTGAGCGGACGTTCGGTCATCCGTTGCTCTCACTCTCCGCCGAGACCTCGTGGGCGCCGATTGATGCCGGAGATAGGTGTCCGTTGCTCCGTGGATCGGATTGCAGCCATCCGGCGCGGTAGGCCGCCAACAACGCAGATGCAGCAGCCAGAAGCCAGACGATGGACCCCATCGAGAGGTGCAGCGCGCGCGACCAGGAATCGAAGTTGATCCAGATCATCGCAGCGCCAATGAATATCTGAGCGACATAGAGCGCCGTCGCGCCGTGAATCAGGAACGTCAGCTGTCGTGATCGCGGTCGCAGCATCACAACGCCCATCGAAGCGCCGAACAGGGCGAGTCCGCCAATCAGGACCAGAAATCGGTGACCCATATTCCATTGAGCGTACTCGCCCTCGGGAAACAGTCCGCCGTAGCAGAGCGGCCATTGATTCCCGCAGGCTGCGCCTCCGGGACCGACGTGTGCTCCGGCGTCGGGTCCAGCCCCGACGTGCGTCACGTAGGAACCAACCACCACCACGACATACACCAGAACTGCGGTGACCAGGACGATCCGAGCGAAGTTTCGCGCCTGAGAAAGCGAGTCCGTGCCGAGCGGGGCATCGTCCTCAGGTGTGACGGCTCGCCAGGCAAAGGTGCTCAGCCAGGAGACGGCGACTGTCACGAGGATCAACATGGCGGTGGCGAGGTGCAAGGTGACAATGAGCGCTTCAAGCTGTTCGGTCACGGTCAGGCCGCCGAGAACAACCTGAAGTGCCAGCAAAGGAATCGCGAGCACTGCGGGGAGCCAGATGCCGGCGCGGTCTCGGTACTGCCGCCAAGCAACGATGGCGTAGCCAAGGATGATGAACCCCATGATCGCGGCGACCAGCCGGTGAGTCCACTCAAGCCAGACCTGGTGTGCCGCGAATCGACCAAAGTCGCCTGAGGGAATCATGCCTCCGTAGCAGGCGGGCCAGTCGGGGCAGGCGAGGCCGGAGCCGGTGACTCGCACAATTCCGCCCAAGGCTGTGAGCGCCAACAGACCGATAACCAGACCCAGACCGACGCGTTGAAACCTGGTCATCGATGCCATCGACCGCAGATCCGTCTAGCAACCGGCGAGTAAGGGACTTGCCTCGTTAAGTGTTGCACTCTTCTGCGTATCGGCGAACTTCGGAGCGCACACTGCGTCACTATGCGTCACTATGCGTCACTATGCGTCACTGTGCGTCTTCACTGTGCGTCACCGTGCAGCAATGTGCATCACTGTTCACCCGGTCGCGGCCCCAGGGTTGGAATCTCTCCGTGGACGCGGATCTGCATGTCGCGCACAGTGTCGTTGCGGCGATCCTTGAAGCCCTCTCGCTCCGCCCAGAAGTAGAACGTGACAATGACGGCGAGCGCGAACATCATCGAGCCCGGCACCCACATAATTCCCGCGCCGATTCGTTGGTCGATCAGCGCGGTTGGTCCCCATTCGCGCACCGAGGCGGCCGTGGCGTAGGTGTCGTAGATTGCTTCTCCGACATTGATCAGGATGACTCCGAGCCCAATGTTCTGCAGGATCGCGACGACCAACAGCGCGCATCGCCAGACGTGATGGGGACGCAGGCGCGTGGCATCTACCCCGATCACCATCCACCAGAGCAGGAGAGCGCCGAAGAGGAAGACGCCGTGTTCGACGAAGTGCAACGGCTCCGAACCGATGGCGGCGTCATAGGCGTCGGGCCAGTGCCAGCTCCAGACGCTCGCGATGTAGACAATGATGGCGACCGGCGCCCAGGTCAGGAACCGCACCACCCGGGAATTGAGGAACGGCACCAGGTAAGTGGAGCGAATGCGGGGTGAAGCAGCCCTGAGCGCGAGGGTTGCGGGCGCTCCCAGCAGCATCAGCGGCGCCACCAGCATTGTGATGAACACATGCTGCAGCATGTGTACCCAGAACAGATCGTCCGAGTAGGTGTCGATCGGGGACATCAGTCCCAGCAACATGAACACCCAGCCGGCGAAGAAACACCAACCATGCCATTGCGGAAAGCGGAAGCTCGGCGAATCGCGTCGCAGCCGATAGTAGCCCCAGGCGTAGAGTCCGCCCACGATCAGGACCAGCGCCAAACCGGGAGCATCCACGCTCCAGGCGCCCAGGGCATGGAGGAAGTCGCCCGACTCGGCGTACCGACCGTCATGGGCCAGCGCCGCTGAGGGCGCGAGTACCGCAGCGGTCGCGCAAGCGACCGCGAGCAGCGCTCGCGGCCTGTTCGTCAGCGGCACGCCCGAGTCAACTGAGGAAGAAGACGAGCGGGAAGATCACCAGCAGCCATACAAAGCCCACGAAGTGCCAGTACAGCGTGGCAGCCTCAATCGCCGTGTTGCGTTTAGCGTCGAAGTGTCCCAGCAATCCTCGCAACCACTGCGCGAAGATGAATACGAGACCGCCGATCACGTGAGCGCCGTGGAAGCCGGTGAGCGTGTAGAAGGTCGCCGCGTACGGGCCGTCGGAGATGCCGAACCCGGCGTGCTGCCACTCGAAGTACTGGTTGACAATGAAGGAGATGCCAATCACCAGGACAATTGCCATGCTGATGATCATCGCCTTGCGATTGCCCTTGCGGATCGAGAAAGCGGCGATCTGCATCGGGATGGAGGTACTGACCAGCAAAATGGTGAACAGAATCGGCCGCAGCTCGGCGCCCTCAAGCCGATGCGCGCCGTTGGTCGGCTCCCAGAAGAGGGTGTCGCTGTGCAGGGCGAGCATCGCCGCGATCAGTCCTGAAAAGAACATGATTTCGGAGAAGATGAAGAAGATGATGCCCCACAGGCCGGTCGTCATTGGCTCGTCGCCGACGAGGAAACTGCGCACGGGGTGTACCCGCTTGTGAGTGATGGCTCCTGCTGCCATGACTAACCCTCCTCCCGCGCGGACGCAGAGGGCGTCTTCGCGCCGCTTCCTCCGTTGGGCCCGTTGCGCCCGTTGTTGACGTG
This sequence comes from Dehalococcoidia bacterium, assembly GCA_963666795.2. Classification (GTDB taxonomy): domain Bacteria; phylum Chloroflexota; class Dehalococcoidia; order Bin125; family Bin125; genus Bin125. The sequence goes on from CAXXUV010000008.1 coordinate 308,266, forward strand.
GTAGTGGGGGTCGTCCTGCAGCTTCTCACCGAAGCGCAGGTCGAAGAGCGGTCGCTCGGAGCGAATCTCGGGCAGTGAGTCGAAGTTGTGCGGCGGCGGCGGTGAGGTGGTCGCCCACTCGAGCGTGGTGCCTTCCCACGGGTCGGAGCCAGCGCGCTCGCCCCACTTGACTGAGTAGAAGACGTTGTAGATGAAGACCATCATGCCGGCGGCGGAGACGAATGCGCCAATCGTGATCAGCATGTTCATCAGCTCCCAGCCGGGGTTGTCGACGTAGTCGTTGATCCGGCGCGGCATACCATCAAGCCCCAGCAAGAGCTGGGTGAAGAAGACCAGGTTGACCCCGATGAACAGCAGCCAGAAGTGGAGCTTGCCCAGCCCTTCGTTCATGAACTTGCCGAAAATCTTGGGGAACCAGTAGTAGCAACCGGCGAGGAAGCCGAACGTCGCGGCGATCGACATCGTGTAGTGGAAGTGGCCGACGACGAAGTAGGTGTCGTGGAGGGCGAAGTCGACGGGAACCGCAGCGTGGAAGACGCCGGTGATGCCACCGATCAGGAACAGCATCAAGAAGCCGACGCTGAAGAGCATCGCGGTCGGGAAAATGTTCGAGCCACGCCACATCGTGGCGATCCAGTTGAACATTTTCACCCCGGTTGGCACCGCGATCAGGAACGTCGCGCCCATGAAGAACGGCAAGAAGACGCCGCCGGTCGTGAACATGTGGTGGGCCCAGACGATGAACCCGAGCAAGCCAATAGCGATCAGCGCCAGGACCATCGAGCGATAGCCGAAGACCGGGCGTCGGGTGAATACACCGAACACGTCGGAGACGATGCCCATGGCGGGCAGGATCATGATGTACACGGCTGGATGCGAATAGAACCAGAACAGATTCTGCCAGAGCAGTGGCTGTCCGCCTGCGGCCGGGTCGAAGAAGGCTCCGCCGGCGCCGTTGCGGTCGATGAAACCGAGCGCCAAGGCCGCCGCGAGGACCGGGGTCGAGAGGAGGATCAGCAGTCCGGTGACGAGTGTGGTCCAGGTGAACAGCGGCAAACGCCACATGGTCATCCCGGGCGCACGCATCTTGAAGATCGTGACCAAGAAGTTCACGGAACCGAAGATGGCCGCCTGACCCAACAGGATGACACCGACCAACCACATGTCCATCCCGGCGCCAGGCGGCTGGGCGTTGTTGCCGGTGTCGAGCGTGATGGGCGGGTAAGCAGTCCAACCCGCGGCGGCAGTTCCGCCCTCGACGGCGAAACTGAGCGTCAGGAGCACTCCGCCGAACAGGAAGATCCAGAACGAGAGCGCGTTGATGCGCGGGAACGCCATGTCGAGCGCGCCGATTTGCAGCGGCATCGCGTAGTTCATGAACGCTGCGCCAATCGGCAGCAGGAAAAGGAAGATCATCACGCTGCCGTGCATCGTGAAGATCGAGTTGTAGGTCTCGGCCGAGATGATGGTGCCGGTCTGCGCGAGCTCGGTGCGCATGACCAGTGAGAATGCCATGCCGACGAGTCCGAATGCGCCGGCCGTCCAGAGGTACATGATCCCGATCCTCTTGTGGTCGACCGTGGTCAACCACTCGAGGATCGTGCGCCAGACATTTGCGCCTGCATATGGTGTGGTCTGAGCCCCCGCCAGTGTCGCCATCGTGATGCCTCCCTCTGCGTCGTCGCGTGCGCCGTAGGCGGGGCTAGCCGCCGGCCTCGATCAGTTCAGCCAGTTTGCTGGGGATTTCGTCTGCCACCGGCGGCCGTTCGACCGTCTGCAGCCAGGCGTAGATGTCGGCAACTTCATCGTCGGAGACCTGATCCGGCGGGAATGCGGTCATGGCCTCGAGCGGCTCGCGATACTGCTGGACAACACGCTCGAGCGGAACAACCGTCATCGCGATCGTTGGACCGACGAGGCCCTCGCCGCGGTCACCGTGGCAGACGTTGCAGCCCAGCGAGAAGAAGAGGCTCTGTCCGTTGGCCGGGTTGCCGATCGCGCCCTCTTCCTGCTCGACCTCTTCCTCGCCGCCGAAGTCGCCCTCGATCGGCTCGGGCGCGTCGCCTGCCTTGTCCTCGAACCAGGCGTGGTAGTCGGCCATCGACAACGCCCTGACCGTGTAGATCATTCGGGCGTGGTCACGGCCGCAGAATTCGGCGCATTGGCTCTGGAAATCACCGGCTTCCGTAATCCGGATCCACAACGTCTGCACGCGCCCGGGGACCGCGTCGAGCTTGGTCAGGAACTGCGGCGTGTAGAAGGCGTGGAGCACGTCTGCCGAGGCGATATTGAAGCGAATCATCTGACCAACCGGGACGGTCACAACTGGCGTGTTGTCGGCGGCCTGGAGACGACCCTCGGGGACGGTATCGGTGCCGTTGAAGACACGCATGACCTCGGAGCCGGCGATGTGCCGGATGGCGACCGTGCCGTTGACCGCCCGCTCGACGGTGACGACATCGCCCGTCCGAGCGACGACGCGCATGTGCTCAACGCCCATCTTCAGGGTGACGAACGGGACCACGAGGGATGGATCCTCAAGATGAATCTCGGTCTCGGCCAGGTCGGCGGACATACTTTCGGCCAGCTCAGTACCAAGCGGGACCGCATAGTTGAAGGCCCAGGCCCACTGTCGGCCCTGGACATCAACGATGGTGACTTCCTCTTCGGGATCAGCTGCCGCCTGAATGTCCTGCAGGACGAAGAACGAAACGAAGAACAGGATCACGACGATGACGGTTGGGATGCCAGTCCAGAGGATCTCGGCAGTGGTGTTGTGTGCGACCTGCGTGGGCAGTTCGTCGTCGGATTTGCGCTTGTAGCGGAAGACGACCCAGAGGATCATCGCTTCGACGATGATGAAGACGATCACGCCAATGGCAAGGAAGATGAAGTAGAGCGTGCGGATCGAATCGCCCTGCTCGGAGACCGCCTGGGGCGGGGCGACCTGCGCGCCGGCCAATCCGGAGAGAGCGAGCAGCGCCAGGGCGGCCGCGCCCATGACCAGCGTCAGCCGACCGATTCGCGTTCGCCACAACCGTTGAAATGCCGTCACGCGCCCGCTCCCTTCTCTCCCTGTTTCAGCCCTGTATTCAGCACTAGTCGTCGTCGTTACTTCGTCGTCGTTACTCGGCGCGTGGCTCTGCGCCGTCTGCGCCTGCGCGGTGCATCAACGGCGCGTCCGAGTCGTGGTCGTCATGATGGTCGTCGTGTGCTGGCTCCTCAAAGGACTTGATGTCCTCCAGGAACCAACCGAAGCCACCAAACACAATCAGGGTAATTCCAGCCCCCAATACGTGGGAGGTGAAGACCGCGCCCGCCGCGGTCATCATCAGGCCGATGGCAAAGATAATCGGAGAGATGCTCGGCGGTGGCATGTGAATGCCAGGTGGTGGAGACACGTCCGGCATGATCTTCAACGGATGCTGCCGAAACTCGGCGGGGCCGCCCGCTTCGAAGTAGCCCATGTCTTCCAGCAACCAGCGAACAGCCGAGATGATGATCAGGGTGATACCGACGCCCAGCAGTTCGCCGACAAACACCGCGCCGGCAGCCGTCATAATCAGACCTAGTGCAAACAACACGGGCGCGAGACTTGGCGGCGGGAGATGCGACTCGGGCGCGTCGGGCGCGCCGTGTCCGTGCTCGTCTGCCAGGCCCGACGCCAGCGCCAGCGTGGCGGCCGGCTGTTGAGCCGGAGCAGCGAGCGCCGGCACATCGCCGGTGCGTGACGCCGGAAGCGGCTGGAGGTAGCTGTCGGCTACGACCTTGCGTTCGTTTCGGTAGGCCATGGGCCGCAGGGCCGGTGGCAGCAGCCAGGCGATAGCCTTGAACAGGTCGGGACCGCTGTAGGCCTGCTGCAGATCGAGGCCGAAGCTGGCCGGCCGCTGCCGGTAGGCGATCAGCCTATGCAGCTTGATTCCGTTGATTCGGCAGAGTCGGATGGCCCGTCCGCTCTGTCCCATGGGGACATAGAGGACTAAGGGCGCCGCCAGAGCCAGCGGCTTCCAGCGCTCAATCGCAGTTTGATTCGTGACTTCGTGGGTTAGCGCGAGGTCGCCGGCGAGGGCGATAAAGTGTCCGGGCTCGTCGGTGACAACGATGTCGGGGTACAGCCAGCCACCCGACCTGACTCGCACGCCCATCTGTTCTTCAGGGAAGTTGGTCGTGACTTCGCGATCAGGGAACTCGTCGTTGGGATAGCCGTACGACGCCTCAGCGATCTGCTGAAGGACGTTCCCGCGCTTCTGCCTCGCCGATTCCAGCGTGGGCATTGCCGTCTGTTCGCCTCTCGCTCAGCCGCGCCCCAGGCATGGGGCGCGGTCGATCTCCGATCCTAACCCAGCCCTGCGACAGTGGCTATCCCCTCAAGCTGAGTTGAGTCCCAGGAGTCCACAGATTTCGCAACCCGACTGCTAGCTGGAGAGGGATCGAGCCGGCTGATTGACGGGAATGTAGCGAGGCCGATAGATCGCCACGCCGCGACCATTGCGCGCGCGTGTGCGCTCGTCGACGATCTGAGCGCCGATCCCGGCGATCCGCGACCAACCGAACAGCGTCGTGTAGTAGTCAGGGTCGGTGAAGCCCAGGGCATTGACCAGGCTGCCGGAAATCAGGTCGACGTTCGGGTACGGGTTCGAGACCTTCGGGTTCTCGCTCAGCACCTTGATCCCGGCTTCGCGAACCGCCTTGACCACGTTGAACCAATAGTCGTCGGGGCAGAGTTCCTCACCGACACCCAACTGGACCTTGGCCCGTGGGTCTTCTCGGCGCAGAACCGCGTGGCCGAATCCGAAGATGAGCCCGCCGGCGGCCAGTCGTTTGCGTAGGATCTCCGTCGCAACTTCGCGGTCGGTCGTGTTGACGTCGCGCACCATTTTGAAGGCGTCCTGGTTGGCCATGCCGTGCCGTGGCCCGGCAAGCGCGTTCATGCCCGACGTCATCGAGCGATACATGTCGGCCAGGCCTGAGGCCACTGCACGACCGGTGAAGGTCGAGAGGTTGCCGCCGCCGTGGTCGGCGTGCAGGTTGTAATAGACCGACAGCAGACGGGTCAGCGCTTCCTCGTCGCCACCGGGCATGCCCAGCATGTGGACGAAGTTGTTCACGTAGCCGCGTGCGGGTTCCGAGGGAATCGGGTCGCCCCAGCCTTCACGGTTGCGGAAGATGGCCGCGAGTGCGGCTGGCGTCCGGGCGACCAGGTTGAGCGCATCCTCGTAGTAGTCATCGGTCTTGCCAGTCATACCCAGGATCTGGATGGCGGCGCAGAACTGGTCCATCGGATGGCCGGATGGCGGCAGCGCTGAGATTGCGGCCACTGCCTCCTCAGATACCTCAGAACGCTCTGCGATGTCATCGGCAACAGCCTGGCGCTCGACGTCAGTCGGCAGCGTTTTGTTGAACAACAGATGGATGATGTCCTCGGACGGCAGGAAGGCCAGTTCGGCGATCGGGTAGCCGACGTAGGAAACACCCTCTTGCGGGTCGACGTAGCTGGTTTCGCAGGTACCCACCGGATAGCCGCGCAGGCCTGTATCGAGATTGGCGTTGGTGATCGTGAACTCGATCGTCGGAATGTCAGGCACCGGCGTCACTTTCCCCGCGCGCACCGTGAAGTAGTGGATGGACACCGCGTCCCGGTACGCACGGGAGGCGGCACATCTCGCTCGTGTTGCGTCTCGCTTCGACTGCCGACCGGGTGTGGCCGATTAGCCATTGACCGCGAGCAGGCGGAACCGTTTGCGACCGTTGGGGGCCTGGATTTCGATCTGCCGGTCGGCAGTTTGGTCGAGTAATCCACGACCGAGCGGACTCTCAACCGAAATCCGCCGCGCCGCGGCATTCGCTTCGGTGGTTCCAACCAGAGTGTACTCTCTGGTTTCGCCCAGCAAGCCGCCGTCATCGTCGACTTCGACGACCGAAACGAGGCTGCCCAACTTCGCCCGACCGGTCGCTCGCCCACCGCCGACCGCAGCGTGCGCAATTTGGTACTCGAGCTCGTCGATCCGTGATTTGAGTCGCTCCTGATGCTCGCGTGCAGCCTCAAGCGGAGCGTTTTCGCGGATATCCTTGTCCTCGCGCGCAGCGGCCACAGCCTGGATCGCCTCGGGCATCTCCGCGTTGAGCTGTTCCAGTTCGTCTTTCAGTGACTGGAGCCCCGCGGCGGTCATTTCAAAGGTCTGCGCCTGTTCGTGCTGGAACCGAGACCCGGCACGAACCACACCGGCGGCACGCTTAATCCGCAGGTAATTGCCCAGGTTCTGCGCGCTGGCCTGGCCCTCGGCGTCGACGGTGACCGTGTATTCCTGCTTCCAGCAATAGCGCAAGAATTCCTTAACCGGCTGCAGGCGCGACGCGAGATCCATGGCATTGGCGCCGATCGTCTCCTGAAAGCCCTCCATCGTCTTGGGCGAGAGTTCCGAGATCGGCGTGGTCGGACCGAAGTGCCAGAGAAAGCGTGTGACCGCTTCACGCGCCGGCTCGTCGAGGACAAATGCGCCGCGGCGGGGCCGGGTCACAGTGGTCGTCTTGCGACGCGAGCGCTTGGCTTCCCGCTCTTCCTCCCAGTTGAAGTATTCCATCACCGCCAGGTCCAACGTCATTGACTGCGCGGCCAGGCCGGAACCGTTGCCAGGCTGTGCGGCAAATGGCTCATCAAAGACCTCGGTGTCACCCTCCACCACATCATCCACGAGTTCTTCCACCGCGTCGGCTGTCTGATCGTCGTCAAAGAATGCCATCAGTCGTCTCCAACTATCGAGCAGCTATCGAGTCGTACCATGCCTCAATCGCGCACGACACGCGACACGAGCAGAGCGTCACCCAGCTCCGATACCCCTATCCTACTCCCTTGCCAATGTCGTACCTGATAGACCAGCGCCAGATTCAAGAGGCACTTGGCCGTGCAGGCCTAAGTTATGTGGAGGATCTGAATCCCCATCTGCCCGCGCAGTTGAGCGTCTGGCTGACCATGGTGCTGGCGGCGCCTCGTAATCTCACCGGGATCCGAGAGCCTGAGCAAGCCATCCTCAAGCACATCATCGAGCCGTTGCAGGGCCACCATCGCCTGATCGGCGCTGATCTGCCGGTGCCGCACGGTCCAATGATCGACATCGGCAGCGGCAACGGCGCGCCCGGTTTGCCGATCGCCCTCTGCGAGCCGGAACGAGAGGTGACGCTACTGGACTCCCGATCGGGTGTCACCGGCTTCCTCAATGAGATCATCGTCCTACTCGACGCACCGCAGATCAGCGCGCGGCAGGAGCGGGCCGAGATTGCCGCGCACACTGATCTGCGTTCCCAGTTCTCGTTGGCGTTGAGTCGTGCGCTCGCTCCTCCCCCGGCGGCGTTGGAGCTGATGATTCCGTTTCTCCAGATCGGTGGAATCGCGGCCGCGTGGACTGGAGAACTCTCCGACGCCGTAATGGAACGCGTCGAGCAGACGGCTCGCGAGCTGGGCGCGGAGATCACCCCCATCGATCCGCCGCATGACATCCTGGTCGCGACCAAAGTCCGCGCCACGGATGTCCGGTATCCGCGATCCTGGGCCCAAATACGCCGGCGACCGTTGTCCGCAATACGATCTCGCCACTGACAACGTGCCAGGATTGCCCGTACCCTGACTGCGCATGTCCGCTCTCGCTTCCGCACTGCCCAGGTACGATCCTCGTCTCTTCAAGCGCAATATCCGCGTCTACTACCTGTTCATGGCCTCGACCGGGTTCATGCTCTTTCTGCCGGTTTGGATCATCTACCTGATGAACGGGCGCGGCCTGTCCCTGACAGAGATCGGCGTCTTCGAATCGTTCTTCTGGCTCACGATCATCATCGCCGAGGTCCCCACCGGCGCAATCGCCGACCGATTCGGCAGGCGCGTCTCGTTGGCGCTCGGCGCCATCCTGTTCGCGGTTTCCACCGTCATTTTCGCGATGGCCGACACGTTCTCGCTGCTGCTTGGCTCCTATCTCGTGATGGGCATCGCCATGACCCTGTACTCCGGCGCCGGGGATGCGTTGCTCTACGACACCCTGCGAGTCCTGGGCCGGACAGGCGAATACGAGCGTCACGCGGGGCGTTCACATGGGCTGTTCTGGGCCATGATGGTGCTCGCGACGGCAATCGGCGGGCCTGCCGCCTATTTCCTGGGCTATTCCGCGGCCATCCTTGTTTCGGCCGGCTTCTTCCTCATCTCCGCCGCGGCCGCGCTGCTGCTACGGGAACCGCCCCGCCGCGAGTCCGATTTCCCTCCGGATCCGCTCCATGCGCCGCCTGCCGATGTCAAACACACGGCGGCGGACCATGAGCCGGGTCATGAGCCGGGTCATGAGCCGGACCATGAGCCGAGTGGATTGCCGATCTTCAACGAGATGATCGAGGGATTCCGCATCGTCTGGCGCAATCGCCCGATTCGCTACTTGATTCCGTTCGCCGCGGTGCTGATCGCCCTGTTCGACTTGCCGCGCTTTCTGGCTCAGCCCTTTGTAGCGCAGCACGGCCTTGACCCGCTCGCCGGCGCGACCGACGGACTGATCTGGTCCGCGCTACTAATTCCCGGTTACGTCGGGACCATGCTGGGCATGTTGGCCGCCGCGAGACTGCTCGGCAAGTTGGGCGAGCGACGCTCCTTCCCCGCCATCCTCGCGTTTGGAGCCGTCTTCCTGATTCCGCTCGCGATCTGGAACCACCTCGGTCTGCTTGGCGCCATTTTCATGGTCAGCATTGCTCAGGCCGCAATTCGACCGATCGCTACCGGCTACATCAACCGACGCATCACTTCGGACCAGCGGGCGACGGTGCTGTCCATCTTCTCGCTGGTCCACGGCGGCGCAATGAGCATCGTCATGATCGCGATCCTGCCGACGGCAGATTTCATCTCCTTCCCTGCCGCATTCGGACTGGCGCTGCTGGTGGTCGTGACCGTCGGCGTGGCGCTGTGGTTGCTCTGGCGGTTTGCCCATCGACGCGACCAGACAGAGCGGATCCGAGAGTGGTCGCTTACGGTTCCCAAGCCGCAGGCGCTTCAGCATCGGCCGATGGTGAGTCAGAATGGTCATAGCGGCGAGAGGCCTGCTCTGTACCCAAATGCGCAGAACCTCGACTGACGGGGACCGAACTGTCGTCTCGGGCCCGCCTGAAATCCCTACGCTCTACTGCATTGCCAGCATTGACCGGTAGCCTGCACGCGCCTTCCGATGACTCAAACTGAACGCTTCGCGCGCAACATCCCGATCTACTACTTGTTCCAGTTCGCCACTGGATTCCTGATCTGGGTGCCCATCTGGATCATCTTTCTGCAGGATGAACGCGGTCTCTCGCTGACCCAGGTTGGCTTGATCGAAGCCGTCTTCTGGGTCTCGATGTTCGTCGCGGAAGTCCCGACGGGTGCGATCGCCGATCGGTGGGGACGTCGTACATCGCTCGCGCTCGGCGGTTTCCTGTTCACGGCCGGGACCTTCGTGTTTGTCATCGCCGACAGCTTCGCGGGTCTCGCCATCGGCTACGTGATCATGGCCGTGTCGATGACCCTCTATTCCGGGTCTGGACACGCACTGCTCTTCGACACCTTGCGCACGCTGGGTCGGAGTCGCGAGTACGAGAAACATATGGGCCGCTCGGAGGCGATGATGGCCGGCGCGCTGCTTGGCGCGGCGCTCCTGGGTGGACCGATGGCCGGTCTCTGGGGACTGGAAGCCGTCTTCCTGATCGGCGCGGGCACGATGGCACTGGCTGGGGTTATCGCGCTCCTGCTCCGCGAGCCGCCTCGAACCGAGGCCGAGTTTGGCGAAGACGGGTTGCATGCCGCACCCATTTCGGCCGTCGATGCTGCTGCCGATGATCGGTCGCCGCCAGACATCGTCAGTTACATCCTTGATGGCTTCCGGATCGTGCTGCGGCAAAAGCCCGTGTTCTGGATCATCCTTCTCGCGGGTGTTGTCACTGTGGCGTATGAAATGCCGAATTTCTTCGTGCAGCCGTTTCTCCGTCATCACGGACTCAGCCCATCGGGCGGTCTGATCGACGGCGCCATCTGGAGTGGGTTGATCGTTCCGGGATTCGCGGCGATGTCCGTCGGCTCACTCTTGGCTGCTCCCTTCGTGGCGCGGGTCGGCGAGCGCCGGGCCATCCCCATCTTGATGATCTGCGGGGCCTTCTTCTTTATCCCGCTGTTGATTTTCGACCACCTCAGCATCATCGCCCCAATCGCGATTCTGGGCGGCGTTCACGCCGCGATCCGGCCAATTGCGACCGGATACATCAATCGACGCATCCGCTCCGATCAGCGGGCGACTGTGCTCTCGATCTTCGAGTTGATCATGGCCGCGCAGATGGCGCTGATCGTGCCCCTGATCTCGGCCTCTGCGGACAGCATCGATTTCCGTTTCGCCTACGGACTTTCACTCGGCGTCGTGCTCACGGTCGGCGTGGGCTTCTGGCTCGCATGGCGAAAATCGCACCGCCGAGAACAGACCGACGCGCTGCGCCGAATCAGCATCCGCCCAGCCCCGCAGGCCAATGTCGGCCGGCCGATCGGCGCGACCAACGTGGCCCATGGCAACGGAGTTCAAGCCAATGGTCTCCACGCCGACGGCGTCGCGTCGGAGACATTGCCGCTGCTGACCGGTTCTGAGCGCGACGATCTCGCGTGAGTCGATCGCCGGCGGACGGCGCTCCGCTCCAATGGTCGTTCACGGGTTCGACTCTTATCGACCGAGTAACTTCACTCCCGCTCACGCCACAATCTCGCGCTCGCGCAGCGACGCAAGTTGGTCCGCACTGAATCCAAGCGCGGAGAGCAGTTCTTCGGTGTCCTGACCACGCGCCGGAGCGCCGCCGCGGATGCGGCCCGGCGTCGCCGACAACTTTGGCGCAACTCCAGCCTGGCGCATCACGCCGCCATCAGGGGTCGGCACCTCGACCACCATCTCGCGGGCAATGTTGTGCTCGTCGCTCAACGCCTGCTCAAGACTGAGCACCGGCTTGGCGCAGACATCGACATCGTTAAGCAGCTTGTGCCACTCATCGGCCGTTCGAGTCTTGAAGGCCCTTGCGAAGGCCGCGCGGATTTCCTCACGACGTTCAGTATCGGACGTGCCCTGGTCGTCGATGAACTGCTCGACGTCCAACGCTCGACAGAGGTTGGCGTAGAAGTACGGCTCCATCGACCCAACCGAGAACCAACGTCCGTCCGCGGTCTCGTAGACCTGATAGTGCGGCTCGCCTCCGTTGAGCACATGTTGAGCCGGACGCATGTCGGCGCCGGCGCCTTCGTATCCCGCCATGGCTGACGTGATCAGCGACATCGCTCCATCCGACATTCCGAGATCGATGTACTGACCCTCCCCGCTGCGCTCCCGCGCCTGTAGCGCGCAGACGATGGCGAACGCCGCCATCAGGCCGCCGCCGGCGAAGTCGGCGATGATATTGACCGGAATCGCCGGACGTCCGCCCGTCGCGTAGTCGCCGATCATGCCGAGCGCGCCGGCGGTGGCGATGTAGTTGATGTCGTGTCCAACGTGCGACGCATAGGGTCCGGTCTGGCCGAATCCCGACAACGAGCAGTACACCAATCGCGGATTTCGAGCAGAGAGCGTCTCCCAGTCGACGCCCAGCCGTTTGACAACGCCCGGACGGAACCCTTCAAGCACCACGTCGGCGCTGTCGGCGAGCTGATAGAAGATGTCGCGCGCCTCGTCGGACTTGAGGTTGAGTCCGACCGAGCGCTTACCTCGTCCGAGTGCATAGGAGGAGAAGCGCCGCCGCTCTTCGTTCGGGTCCTTGCCGGCGATGTCGCGCCGTCCGCGTGGTCGTCCCGCCTGCTCGACCAGGATCACTTCCGCGCCCATATCGGCCAGCAGCATCGAGCAGTATGGTCCCGGCGCCAGCGCCGAAAGATCGACGACGCGAATCCCGTCCAACGGTCCGTCCAAGGTTGTCATCGGATCTGCCCTTCTCTGACCAGCGCATGCACTGCCCAGATTAGGACTCGGGCTGCAACAGCCGATGCTGGGGGGCGACCTGGAAGACCCAGAGGAAGATCAGGCCTGTCAAAGAGATTGGAATGAGAACCAGCCCATGCAAAATGGCCGCGAAGGCCACGGCCGTCGACTCCGCGTCCTGCATCCCGACCGTTCCCAGGGTCGGTAGCCAGATCAACAGCGTTGCTTTTGTCGCCCACTCGAACGGACCGACGCCTCCGGCGGTCGATGGCGCCGTGATCAGCAGATTCGCCGCCGCTGCGACCAGCAGATAGACAGGGAATGGCAAACCGAGGTGAAACGCCTGTCCGATCATCCAATACATCAGCGCTTCGAGCGCCCAGGCAATCAGGCTGGCGACCAGCGCGCCAATCACCTGTTTCCGATTCGCCTGCGCCGACATCCCGTTGATCAACGGGCCCAACAGCTTCCATTCTCGCTGCGACTGTCCGGGCAGCCGACCGAGTAGTCGGGCGATGATGCGCTCGGCATCAGTTGGGTGGCGAGCGATCGCCCCGAACACGAGGAATGCCCCCGTGATGCCAAAGACCAGGAAGGACATCGCGCCGGTCAACTCGTCGCCGGCGCCGGTCATGCCCCAGAGTCCGACCAGGCTGGCAATCACGCCGATCACGAGGAAGCAGGTCAGCATCAGCCCGTCGTAGACGCGCGTCATGAAGATGCTTGAGAGGCCGGTCAGTCGGGAGATGTCATGCAGCTGATACAACACGTGCGCTCGAACAAACTCTCCCGCTCTGAGCGGAAGCACGTTGTTCACCCCGAATCCGATCGCAACGATGGGAAACAGGCGCCACCAGGAGATGTTCTTGATGTGCAGTAACAACCAGTGCCAGCGCCAGGCTCGAGCCGCAATACCGGCGAAGTACACAACCAGCGCCGGTCCGATCCACCAGGCCGACACCTCCGTGAAGGCGCGACCGACCTGGTGAAAGTCTGCATTTCGCAGGAACAGCACGAGGAAGACGGTGCTGCCGCCCAGACCTAACGCCAGACGCGCAAACGGACCTGTGGCCCAACCTGGAATCCGTATTGTCATCGCCGACCCCGCCGTTATTCAGGCGGAGGCTAGCCCGCCTCGATCCGACGCGGAGGTAGCCGCAACGCCTCCCGGAGCCCCTGGGCCACTCGTTGGCCGCTTCCTCGCAGCTGCGTGTGGCGCAAGCTGATCTGTGCTCGCACGTAGCGTCCGCCCTCAACCGCGGAGAATGCGATGAAAGCCACGACCCCGCCGGCGAGGATGTCGGCGACGTAATGCTCACCCAGATACACCAACGAGAAGGTCAACGCCGCGGAGTAGAGCAGGGCAACCGTCACCACCCAGCGCGAGCGGAGCACGATGCCGACTCCGACCACGACAAAGGACGCGGCGAAGTGGAGCGAGGGCATCGCGGCGATGGGATTCGGTTCGGCCATGGTGTCGAAGGCCCATTTGTAGAACTCGACGCCCAGTATGGCCGGTCCGACGGAATTCATGCCGCGGGCGATTCCCTCGATCAGGCCCTGGTCGGACGCCATCCATGGTGGGGCGGTCGGCACCGTGAAGTACAGCAGGATGCCGAGGTAGAAGGTGAGCGCCACGATGATCGTGACGCGCCAGGCCATCTTGCGTGCAAACAGCCATACGCCGATCACGGCGGCATGCGGGAACACAAACCAGGTCCAGTGAATGATCGCTGAGACAAACGCGGGGAATCCGGGATCGGAACTGGCGCCGCCGATCCGCGCCTGTAGCCAGGCGGACGGCGTTACGCCGGCGAACATCCACAGCTCCCAGTCCAGTACGTAGCCGGTCAACGTGCGCAGACCGGTCTCGTCGGCGGCATCGCGGAGCTGAATGAAGAAAGCCATTGCGACGGCGTAGGCAACGAGGATGCCCCAGTCGCCCCATCGCCGGGCCAGGACAAACACCGCCACCACAGCGATTCCGCTGATCGGAGCAAACACGACCGGTTCCAGAGAGACGGTCTGGCGCAGGAACAGCGCAATCAGCCCGACCGCCAACGCGGCCCAGCAGACGGCCCCGATTGCCTCTCGACTGCTGATGCTCTGCACCCGACGCACGCCCCCGTTGACCTCCCGCTCTGCCCGATCAGATTTCCTGCATGATCGCCCGTGGTAGCGCAATCAATCCTACCGACTCTGGCGATACAGGTTAACGATCTGTGCACGCGATGTCTTAACCACGCGATGTCTTAACGGGGTGTGGACAGCCGTTCGGAAATCACACGGGCAATCGCATCGATGTCTGTCAGCTGAGACTGCGCCCGCGTCTCGTCGCACTGTCCACCGCCCTCAGCATTGCCATCCTGCGCAGAGATCTCGATCGCATTCTTGAGAAAGACGACCCTGTTGCTATGGGCAAAGACGAGCAGCTCCGATAACCAACAGCCACCACTGTGGCCGGAAATCAGGCGGATTGAAACCGCTGTGTCACCGACGACCGGAGTTGGCCGAAACTCCGCGGAGAACAACTCGGGATGGGGCACGATGAAACGCATCAGTGATGGCGGTTGCGAAGCGAGGTACTTCACCCAATCAGTCGCCGCTTGTTGCGACCTGTCGGTGATGACATGAACCCAGAACGTTTCTTGCGTCGGACTGTCCAATGTAGGTTGATAGAGCAACCCGACCGATTCCTCTCTGCGTCCGGGCAACGCGCTGACGAGTTGATCATCCGCTTCCTGCAGCAGCAGGTCCAACGGGACCGAAATTCCTGTTGATTCCAGATGATCCCCGACGACTTCGTCGGGGATCTCCAGCGTGAAGCCTTCAATTGGAACCAGCACCTGCGTTACTGGAAGATCTGGGGGCAGTTGCTCCGTCGGCGGATCGACCTGAGGTGTCGGATCGGGAGGTTGGCCGTTTCCATTACAGGCCGAAACGGTCGCCGTGATCAAGGCGACGATGGCGATCAGTCCGGCTGCGATCAACCAACGTGGCACGTTAGCCGTGCTCCGAAATCGAGGGTTCCCCAGCATCGCGAATCGCTTCAACTAGCTCGTCGTCAAACTCGCCGTCTCCGCGAGCGGCCACCAGCACAATGTGGAACGTGGTGCCGACTCCCTGCGCGCTCGACACCCGAATCTCTCCTCCTTGTGCCCGCACCAGCTCACGAGCGATCGCCAGACCCAGCCCGGTGCCGCCTTGCGCGCCCGGCCTGTCCGACTTGTAGTAGCGGTCGAACAAATTGGGAATTGCTTCCTCGGGAATGCCAACGCCGGTGTCGGCGACCGCAATCGACACGCTGCCCTGGCTCTCGCTCCGTGCGCTCAACTGTACGTTGCCGCCCGGCGGCGTGTGGCGCAGGGCGTTGTCAAGCAGGTTGCCCAAGACCTGGTCCATGCGGTCCCAATCTCCCAGGACGTCGCCGACATTCGAGGGAGCCACAGACAGATTGACTTCGAGCTCCTGAGCCCTCAACGCGAACAGATCGCCAACGTGTTCGAGCAAGGAGGCAACAGCCACGGGATTCGACTCCACATCGACCTGCCCAGACTCAATCCGTGACAGGTCCAACAGCCCTTCAACCAACCGCAACAGGCGCCGCGACTCGTCCTCAATAATCCGATAGGCGTTTCGCTGCTCGTCGCCTTTCACCACGTCGTCCATTAGCGCCTGCGAAAAGCCGTTGATCGAGGTCAATGGAGTCTGAAGATCATGCGAGACATTGGCGAGAAAGTCTCGCAACGCGGTCTGTTGGCGCTCGACCTCCTCGGCCATCTGGTTGAACGATCGGGCGAGCTCCTGCGCTTCCTGAGATCCACCGACGTCAACCCGTTGCTGCAGTTGTCCGCGAGCCACGCTGCGCGATGCCGCGGCGACACGCTGAATCGGTCGATAGATCGAACGAGACACGAGGAAGCCCACCAACGAGGCGACCACCAGTGCAATCGCGCCCGCGCTCAACAAGTTTGGCGCCAGGTCCGCCAACAATGCCCCTCGTGACTCCCCCACCAACGCCACCACCACGCAGCAATAGCCTTGCCGCTCCTCTTCTTCCTTGGGCAGGCTGGTCAGGACGTAGGCCAGCCGCTCGCCGTCGTCCGTCGTGAGCTGTCCTTGCACGATCTGGTTCGTGTCCAGCGCGCCGAGATCGAGGGCCAGCCGCTCGCCGAGAAAACGATCACCCGATTCAAGCACGCGCACGACCTCGCCCGAAGACGTCACACCCAAGACCGGAACATCGAGCTCGCTCACGATCGAGCCGGAGAGGCGCCGCTCGGTCTGAAAACTACGCAACAGGTTCTCCGGGCGCAGCAGATTGTCCGGCTCACGGCCTTCCCACTCCTCAGTGAACAGTTCGGGAGCCCAGGCGGCCGCCAATTCGCGCAAGCGGGACTGATCAACCCGGTCCTGGTACCCGCCGAGCAACAGGAAGCTGATCAATCCGACCACGAGCAGCGTCAGTACGACGATCGCGACCAGGGTCACGTAGATCCGAGAGCGAATCGTACGGAACTGCAACCAGGGCCAGCCCAGAGTGGGTAACCGTCGCTGCGTTCCGGGGATCATGGGATTCGCCCTGTCGGCAACGATGGTTGAGGCCGGTTAGTCGGCGTCGCCGTTGGGCGACAGGGAGAGGCAGGACGGGTTGTCACGCATGGTCATCTTGTAGCCGACTCCCCGCAGCGTTTCGATCTGCAAGTCGCTGTCGCGCAAGTGTTGACGCAGATGGTTGATGTGCACATCAACCGTGCGCGTCTCGCCGCTGAAGGTGTAGCCCCACACCAAGGACAGCAGTTGTTCTCGAGACATCACCGTTTGCAGGTTCTGCGCCAGCGCGAACAGCAGGTCGAACTCTTTGGTCCGAAGCTTCAGCGAGGCGCCACCCAGCGTGGCCTCTCGCGTCTGGCGATTGAGGATCAGACTGCCAACTGCGACCTCGACGCCCGAGCGCGAGATTCCGTCGGCTCGGCGCAAAATTGCCTTGACCCGGGCGACCAGTTCCTTGGGATTGAACGGCTTGGTCAGGTAGTCGTCGGCGCCCAGCTCGAAGCCGGCCACCTTGACGGCATCCTCACGTCGCACCGTGAGCATCAGGATCGGAACATCGGAGTCCTGGCGGATACCCTTGGTGACCTCGAATCCGTCCAGTTTGGGCATCATCAGGTCAAGGACAACCAGGTCCGGTTGCAGCATGACCGCCTTTTCAAGGGCTTCCTGGCCGTCCGAGGCGAACTCCAGCTCGTATCCCTCCCTCGAGAGGTACAGCCGAACCAACTCACGGATGTGGGGTTCGTCATCAGCGATGAGTATTTTCATGGCGTTCGCCTGCCAGCCAACCAAAATTCACTATAGAACCTGAATCGTTAGAAGACGCGGTTCGCGAACAGCATCCGTGCAATGCTGCGAACCGCGAGTCGTTGATAGTCTCTACGTGTTCAGATTCCGAGGAGCACCACATGCCGCGACGCGAAATACCTGCTGGGGTCGAAGTTCGAGCTGCCAATGCCGAAGAAATGGAAGATTTCCGCTTCATCGCCAACCTGGCGCTGCAGGAACACGGCAATCCGATGCGCGACCCGGTCACCTTCCTGCAGCCCGAGTGGTCGACGTGTGTCTTCGAACACGGTTCGCTCTCCACGACCTTCGGCGCCTGGCCGTTCTCAATGCGGTTCAACGGCGAACGCGCGCACGTCGCCGGTGTCACCGCCGTCGGCACCGACCCGACCAAGCGACGGCGCGGATACCTGCGCTTCGCAATGGAGCACTCCCTTGACGAGCAATACGAGCGTGGACAGTCGCTGGCTGCGCTGTACGCGTCGCAAGCCGGCATCTACCAGCGCTTCGGCTACGCGATCTGCTCGCGAAGCCATCGCTACGAGATCGACCCGCTCGATCTGAACTTCGTGCACGCTCCAACGCCAACAGGACAACTGAGCATCGCCAACGCCAAGGACCTGCCGGAAGACGCAGTGGTGGTCCGCGACCTCTACCGCAAATTCATGCAGCCACGCAACGGCTTGCTGCATCGAGGTCTCAATCTGTGGAATGCCGAGGTGTTGTCGGAGCCTGACGACATCCAGGAAGGTCCGATTCGCGTCCTGCTCTATGAAGAGGACGGCGAAGCGCTGGGCTACATGGTCTACACGAGCCGCGAGGACCGATCGCTCAACGCCTTCAGCGCCGGTCAACGCGACCAGAGGATGACCATCCGCGAGTACGGCTGGCTCACGCCCGAGGCCTACGTTGCGATGTGGCAATTCGCGGCCGGACAGGACCTCGTCTACCGCATCCACCTCAACGACGCGCCGTCCGACGATCCGATCCAGCACTTCGCTCGCGACCCGCGCACACTCCGCGTCGATGTCGGCGACGGCATCCTGGTCCGCATCGTCGACCTGCCGCGCGCGCTCATGACCCGCAACTATCAGGTCGAGTCCGAGCTAACCTTCCGCGTGATCGACGATCTCTGCGACTGGAACCAGGGAACCTGGAAGCTGTCAACCGGACCCGAGGGCGCCGACATCCGCCAGGTCGATGAAGCACCGCAACTGACGATGGACGTGTTCACAATGGCGCACCTCGCAACCGGCGCGCTATCGGCCACCTACGCACACCGGCTGGGCCGAATCGAAGCGTCCGACAAGTCTGCGCTCATCAGGGCGGACCACCTCTTCGCCACTGAGTACGCCATGCACTGCATGAACCACTTCTAACAGCAGGCGGCTCTGTTCGCAGCGCCCAGAGCGACCGCTACTCTGTAGTCGATTGTCTGAGCGCCATGTCGACCACCAATGCCTCCTCCAATACGCCGACTCAGGTTCGATTCCGCTTGCCGGAGCCGCCTGAGCGCCATCCAGACGAAGCGACCTCATTCGACCATGTCTATGAGTTCGGATCGCCGCTGCATCTCAAGCGGCATTTCGGCCGTCCCGAATCCACGCTGGTCAAGGCGGACAAATGGATTGCCGCATACCCCGGCTATCAGCCCCTGCGCCGTCCCGACCTGCTGATCGCCTTCGACGTAGACCCTCAGCTCTACTACGAGCAGAACGGCTACGTCATCTCAGACCAGGGCAAGCCGCCCGATTTCGTCCTCGAAGTCGCATCGCCGAGCACAGCCCAGGTCGACACGGTCCAGAAGCGCCAGGAGTACGCAGAGCTGGGCATCCGCGAGTACTGGCGATTCGACCACACCGGCAGATCGCACGGAACACGGCTGGCAGGCGACCGCCTGGTCGGCAGCCGATACGAGCCGATCGCGATCGTCGAGCTGTCGCCTGAGGTTCTGCAGGGAGAGAGCGAAGCGCTTGGTCTCTGGCTGTGCTGGGATCACAGCACGTTGGGCTGGTATGACCCCAAAACGGGCCAACACATCCCTACATTCGACACTGAGCGCGAAGCTCGAATCGCTGCTCAGGAAGCTCGAATCGCGGCAGAGGCCCGAGTGCGGGAGTTGGAAACCGAGCTGCGCCGTCGCCGAGACGAATAGCGCCCCAACTCAGACCGCCTCGCCGAGCAGATAGCGCCCCATCGCTTCCTCCAGCGCCGATACCTCACGCGGATCGAGGTCGCGATAGGGCGGTCTGGTGTGCGTGAGCGGCAAGCCGCTCGTGATCGAGATCAGTTGCTTCAGCGCCCCCACTCGGGGGAACAGGTTGAGAATCGCATGCAGTTCGTTGAGCTGATCCTGCGGTCGATGCGGCTGGCCGCCCTCGCGGTGGGCAAACTGGATGGTCTTAACCAACGCAGGTACGGCATTGGCCATTCCTGAGACGCCACCGATGCATCCGACTCCATAGAGCGCGGCATGTGCTGCGTCGGAACCGGCCATGACTCGAAACTCGGAACCGGGACCTTCTGAAGGAACCTGCGCCATGTAGCGCTCGGTCCGCTCGGCGTCGCCGCCCGAGTCCTTGATCCCCATCAACCGATCGGGATGCCGGCGCAGCACGCCGGCGAGGACCTCGTCGGGAATGTCGATCCCAGCTTGCGCGGGCATGTTGTAGAGCAACGCCCGTCCCTCCGAGGGCAGCGATTCGATCACCCCCGAGAACCAGTCGATCATTCCGCGTGAATCGACGTTCTTGAAGAAGAACGGCGGCAACAACGCCACGGCGTCGGCGCCGGCATCGAGGGCATCATTGGCTGCCCGGATGGTGTCGGGCAGCGATGGCGAAGTGGCGCCCGCAACCACGACCAACCCGCCACCGATACCTCGAGACGCCTTCTTCACCGCTTCGACGACGCGCTTTCGCTCTTCCAGCCCCACCGATGGACCCTCGCCGTTCGTGCCGAGCGTGAGAATCCCGGTGATGCCCATCGTCCGCATCCAGTCGATGTGTGGACCAATCCAGTCCACGTCGACATCACGCCCGCTTTCGGTGAACGGCGTCACCTGGGCTGCCATCAAGCCATCCAGGCGTTCGTACTTCAGCACCATGGCCGTGCCTCCACTCGTCTCAGTGCTCGCAGCGTAACTCTGAGCCGCATCCCCAAAGAACGAATAGTCTCAACCCCATGCCGCGCATCTTCCTCTGCAGCGCGACCGGCGCTCTTACGACCGAGGCCGCTCCCGTCGGCGGAGGCGTCGCCGTGCTTGAAGCGCTGATCCCGCACCTGATCGATTCCGGTTTCGACGTCACCCTGCTCACACCGGGCCGCGAAGAGTCGTTCGATGGTCTGCGTCAATCGCTACCAGTCGCGACCCTTGCTCGCGCCGAACCTGATCGCATTCTCAACCTCAACGCCCGACGCTATGCCAAGTTCGCCTTGGAGTGGGAGTCGGCACTACGCCGATACTTCTCAGATATCGACCCGTCGGACTCCGTTGTGCTGGCCAACGACACGTCGGAAGGACCACCGTTCGCCCAACTCCACGCCAACGGCTTCCGACAGATGGCGCTATTGCACGTGATCGTTAGTGAGTTCTTCAGTCGGCGCTACCTCTCACAGCCGACAGGCATTCCGATTCGCGGACATCACCTCTCCGCTCTCTGGCGATTCGCGCAGGATCGTGGGCTGACCAACCACGCACCCGAGATCGCCCGTCTTGTCTGGCCCAAAGAACGCGATCTCGCGAGGTACGTGGATGCCCCCATCGCGCCCTCAGCGCCGGTCGCTCGATCATTGGCCGATTGCTATCCCGGCACCGGGGTCGCCCGGCGCACCCAAATCGTGCCCTGGGGAGTGATCGGCGACGCCAATCCCTTACTTCGGGAGCATCGACGAGAAACACTTCGAGAACTTGGAGCGGACCCGAACCGATTCACCCTGCTAACCCTGAGCCGCATCTCGCCGGAGAAACGCATTGAGCTGATCGTCGACGCACTGAAGTTGATCGAGCGACAGTCGCCGTCAACCGCCGAGAGAATTCAGCTCGTGGTCGCCGGAGCGCCGGCCTACATGGGCGGCGAGTCGTATGCCCGAAAACTGCAGCGGGCTGCCTCGACGCTGGAGCATGCAGAGGTCCATTTCGCGGGATACGTCAGCGGTGAACAGAAGTGGAACCTCTTGGCCGCGGCGGATACGTTCTGCTCCCCAAGCTTCTATGAGGCGTACGGCCTGACCATCGCGCAAGCGCTGGCCAGCGGCGTTCCGGTGATTGCGGCGCCACATGCCGGAGCGCGAGCCACGGTCGACGAACGGCATGGATGGATCGCCGACCCAACGCCAAAAGCCTTCGCCGCCGCGATCAGGCGCGCCCTGCACGCCGACGAAACCCGCGAGATTACCCGACGCCGGGCAGCGGCGGCGCGCTGGGGTCGCGAGCGGCCGTTTGCCGTCGCTGCCGACCGGGTTGTCGGGATCGCACGTAGACTCGCCATGGGCGACACACAGTTCGATTTTGAGGAGACTGAGCGATGACCCAGCGTTCGGTCCTGTTTGCCTCCGACTATCGTGTGGCGGCGGCCTGAATCAGATGGAGTGATCAGCATGACGCAGCGGGCAGTGCTCTTTGCCTCCGACTATCGTGTGGCGGCGGCCTGAATCAGATGGAGTGATCAGCATGACGCAGCGGGCAGTGCTCTTTGCCTCCGACTATCGTGTGGCGGCGGCCTGAATCATTTCGAGAGATCAGCATGACGCAGCGGGCAGTGCTCTTTGCCTCCGACTATCGTGTGGCGGCGGCCTGAATCAGATGGAGAGATCAGTATGACGCAGCGGGCAGTGCTCTTTGATTTCGGCGGTGTCCTGATCCGGATGGACTGGGACGGCTACGACGAGTTCGGCAAACGCTGGAATCTGCCGGCCGGCACATTGGTCGACGCGTTCTACAGAACGCCCGAATGGCACGCGATCGAAACTGGACAGGGCAACTGGGACACGTGGCAACGCGGCGTGGAACAGAGTCTCGCCGTCTACCTAACAGGTGATGTCGTGGAAGAAGTTCAGAACCTGCTCGACGCCTGGTATGCACAGCCATGGCAGTACCACCATCCCAACTTCGAACTCGCCCACGATCTGCAGGCCGCCGGTCACAAGATCGGCGTGCTCTCCAACGCGCCCGACGATCTCCGCGACCGCTTCCTCAACAACTTGCCGGTCGAGGTGAGCTGGGACGCGATCATCGTTTCAGGAGAGATCGGGATGCGAAAGCCGGACCCGCGCATCTTCGAACACGCCGCCGAGGAAATCGGCGTCCCGGCCAAGCACTGCTTCTTCATCGACGACCTGGAAGAGAACGTGCTGGCGGCACAGGCCATCGGTATGAAGGCCTTTCACTTCACCAGAAACAATTACAAGGCGCTCAGGATCGCACTGAAAGCGCACGGGATAGGCGCGGACTAGGGCATGTTCACATTGACGCGGCGATCCCATTCAAAGGGCCTATCAACTCTCCCGCTCCCCCTTGCAGGGGGAGCTGCCGAAGGCTGAGGGGGTCCCGCCTCCCATCGCCCAGGCGGAATGGGTCATTTCTTGCTCTTCACCACCCTTTGTGAACAGACCCTAGCGAGTCCGTCGGCGCTCATATCCGATGTATGCGGTTCTGCGCGGGCGGATTCGAAACACGCGAATCCTGCGCGCCTCAGTTTCGACCGTAAACAACACTCGCCACCGTCCCGGGACATGAACGCGATAGACGCCAGGATGATCCTGTAGCTCGATGCTCTCCCCCGCCCGTAGCCCATCGGAAAGAGACTTGTGCACGGTCTTCACGTCGCGTTTCCGCTTTCGTGTGAGCACCCGAAACTCTTCCTCGGCCTCCTGGGTTCTGTAAACGGTCCAGCGCGGACCGCCGCCTGTCACTGGCAGTCGTCTTCTTCGTAGCAGAAGTGGTCAGCGGCAGCCGGACATTCGACTCGCAGCCCGGAAATGAACTTCATACCCTCGCTCGACGTGCGATCCAACCAGTACACCCATTTCCAACCCATTGGAAAGCGCTCATCCAACCATTTCAGTAGCTCGACATCTTCTGGATGCTCATCGTCGTCAAACATCGACCAGTCGCCGTCGGGAACAGGCAGCGGCTTCACCGGTCCTGCGGCAGCTGTCCGCATCGCCTCCACTTCCTCCCAGGTCGGATCTGGGTCGACAATGTCGACGTCAAATTCGTACTCCGGAGGAACCAGATACTCCGCGAGCAGGCCATAGCCGCCAGCCTCGGCTTGCGCGACCATCTGCTTTCTCTTGAGCTCGACAAGAGCCGCCTGCCACTGCACCTGTGACTTGCTCGGCTTCCACCAGTCCACCCAATCCGCAGTGATTAGCTCCCGCTTGTTATCAACCATCGTCAACCCTCCAACCCGATCCTACCCAGTTTCTGACGCATTCCGATCCCGCAACACGGCAAAGAACACCGACGCGAACAGTGCGCCCAAACCCGGCGCGACCCAGTAAATCCAGTGATCTGTCCAGAACCAGGCGATTGCCGCGGGACCGAAGGCTCGGGCTGGATTCATCGATGCACCCGAGACGCTGCCGGTCATCGTGACGGCCGCCGCCACGTATAGTCCGACGGCTAAAGCGAACACGGTCGCGCTACGACCTCGTTCCGCCATCATCAGGATGGCGTAGACGAGGAAGAATGTGATCACGATCTCGGTACCGAATGCCTGGAGCAGCGGACCGTTACTGAAGTTGGCCCCCAGCCACGATTCGCCCTCGCCTGTGTGATTGCGGAAGAGTCCGTGCATGACCGAGGAGGCGATCAGCGCGCCGGCGATTTGCGCCGCGATGTACGGAAACAACTTTCGTCCTGGCAACTTCCCACTGAGCCATAATCCAAACGAGACCGCAGGATTGAGGTGTGCGCCGGAAATTGCCCAAAACGCGAAGATCATCACCGCCACGCCGAACCCATTGACCAGACCAACGCCCAACGCCCCCAGCTGTCCACCCGACCACCAGTTAACGTGGGCCGACCCTGCACAGAAGAAGACGAGCCCAAACGTTCCCAGAACTTCCGCCATCAACTGACGGGCGTTTCCATGCACACTGGCCTGGTCCAGACTGAGCGCCGCGACCAACGGATTCAATACGCGCAGCCCCGGGGCCAGTACCTGCTCGATAGGACTCATCTCTGCCACCTGCCTGCTCGACCCTGACATTTTGAGCGAAACGCTAACAGCGGCGACAAAGGTCGGAGTGTGCGCGCTGTTAAGGTTGGGCTATGCCAAATCGACTTGCCCGGGAGACATCTCCCTACCTGCTGCAACACGCCAACAACCCCGTGGATTGGTACCCATGGGGCGAAGAAGCATGGACCCGTGCCAGAGCCGAGGACAAGCCCGTCCTGGTCAGCGTCGGCTATGCCGCCTGTCACTGGTGTCATGTGATGGAGCGTGAATCGTTCGAGGACGATCAGATCGCCGCGCTACAGAATGACCTGGTCGTCAGCATCAAGGTCGACCGCGAGGAACGACCCGACGTCGACGAGATCTACATGGACGCCCAGCAGATGATCCACGGTCACGGCGGCTGGCCGCTCAACGTCTTCTGCACGCCCGACGGTCGCCCCTTCTTCGGCGGCACCTACTTCCCGCCTCAGCGCCGGACCGGCATGCCCGGCTGGACCGATGTCCTGGAGGGTGTCACTCGCGCCTTCCGCGAGCAGCGCGACCAGGTCGAGCAGCAGGCGACGCAGCTCACTCAACATCTGAATCTTCGTGTCGAGCTCGCCGGCGAGGAACTCACTGAATCTGCCGCCCAGGTCCGCTCCCGTGCGGCGACCGCCATGCTCCAGGCAGCCGACCGCACGCACGGCGGATTTGGCGCGGCGCCGAAGTTTCCTCAGCCGTTCTACCTCCAGCTCTTGGTGCAGCAGGCGCTAGACGAAACGGCCAGCAACCGCAACGACGCCAGGCGACACCTTGCCGACTCGCTGCGCAAGATGGCTGAAGGCGGCATCTACGACCAACTCGCTGGCGGCTTCCATCGCTACGCGGTCGACCAGATCTGGCTGGTCCCGCACTTCGAAAAGATGCTCTACGACAATGCGCTGCTGATTCCGTTGTATCTGGACACACATCGGTTACAGGACGCATCGGAAGCCGATCCGCTCTTCGCCCACATCGCCCGAGAGACCGCCGATTATCTGCTCAACGACCTGCAAACGCCGGACGGCGCATTTTTCGCCTCGACTGACGCCGACTCCGAGGGCGTCGAAGGCAAATACTTCGTCTGGACGCGCGACGAGCTGCACGAACTGCTCGACCAACGTGATGCCGAGATCGCTTGCCGTCGGTGGGGCGTCGATATCGGCGGCAACTGGGAGGGCAACTCGATTCTGCTCGCGGCGCAGTCACCGGAGGATGTCGCTCGCTGGCTCGACCTGCCATTGACCGAGGTGCACAGTTCGCTTGAACGCAGCCGTCACACACTGCTGGAGCATCGTGCGACACGCATCCCACCAGCGACCGACACCAAGATCATCGCCGCCTGGAACGGCATGGCGATCGACGCGCTGGCCAAGGCCGGAGCCATACTGGAAGAACCCCGATTCATCGATGCGGCCGAGCGAGCCGCGCGATTCATCCTCAGCAACATGCGATCGGATGACGGTGGTCTGCTGCGCATCCACTCCGCAGGGCGCGCCTCGGTTGAGGCGTTTGTCGAGGACTACGCCGCGCTCGCCGACGGCATGATCTCGCTCTACGAGGCGACCGGCGACGAGTCCTGGTACACCGAGGCGCGGGCCATGATCGATGCGATGATCGACCGCTTCTGGGATCACGAGGGCGGCGGCTTCTTCACCGTGGGACGAGGCGGCGAACAGCTTATCGCGCAACGCAAACCGACACAGGATGGCGCGACGCCGAGCGGCAATTCGCTGGCGGCTCGTGCGCTGGCGCGCATGTATGCGCTTACATCCGACGGTCGCTACGCCGACCTGATCGAAGCGATGCGTGTCGCGTTCTCCGCCTTTCTGAGCAAAGCGCCAACGATGCTGGGATTGTTCGTCTCGGTCGAGGATTGGCTGACCGATCATCGTTCAGTCGCACTCGTTGGCCCTGCAGACGATGCGGAGCTGATGCAGATGCGACGCGACCTGTTGTCGGGGCCGCCTCGTCCGATGGTCGTGATGCGACGCTCGGACGGCGACACCGTCATCCCTCAACTGGCCGACAAACCACAGCAGGACGGCAAGCCGACTGCGTATGTCTGCCAGTCCTTTGCCTGTTCCGCGCCAGTCCACACAGCTGCCGATCTCCAATCAGTGCTCGACGCGCCGCTGCCGGCGTAAGAGCTTGACTTACGCAGAACGCATAATCTATATTGCGATTCGCGAACGGAGCACCACATGGCCCACCAGACAGTCATCCCGACTTTGAGATACGAAGACGCAAACCAGGCGATCCAGTGGCTGGCCGATGCCTTCGGCATCACCGAACACTTCGTCGTGCGCAGCGAAGACGGCCGAGTCGAGCACGCCCAGTTGGCATGGCGAGGATCGCTGGTGATGCTCGGCGGCCTGCAGGGCAACCAATATGACCTCCCTCACCAGCATGGCTCGGTCAACCTGACCGCGGAGTCAGCGGAGCAAGTTGACGAGCTGTACGAGCGTGTACAGGCGGCCGGCGCAACGGTCATCCAGCCGCTCGAGGACACCGAATATGGGTCACACGCCTTCACGATCGCCGACTATGAGGGCAATCAGTGGCACCTGGGAACCTACGACGCCGTGGCTCAGGACTAGTTGACCGGAGGCACGCATTGCATCAGACAATCATCCCCGCATTTCGAGCAAACGATGCACAGGCGCTGATCGCATGGCTCAGCAACACCATCGGCTTCACGGAGCGCATGGTCGTTCCGGACGGGGCCGGAGGCATCGCTCATGCTGAACTTGAATGGCGCGGCAGCCTGGTCATGCTGGGCTCAGCCCGCGGACACGCCGACTACCTCGACGAATCGATTGGCCGAGCCTCGGTCAGCATGACCGCCGAGTCCGACGAGCAAGTTGATGAACTCTACAGACGCGTCCAGGACGCAGGCGCCACAATCACCGTTCCATTGGACGACACGGAATACGGATCACACGCCTTCACAGTCCGCGATCCCGAAGGCAACTTCTGGCACTTTGGCACGTATGACCCCCTCGCAGAGAATGAGTAGACACATGACCGATTCACCACAACCCGACCGTCCGGAGATGCCTGAGAGTTTCGGCGTCGGCAATCCCGACTTCCCCTTCGAACCGATCGAGTGGTCGTCCGTCGTCGAGCGCGTGACAGAGGCTCGCAACTACTGGATATCCACGACTCGACCCTCGGGACGGCCTCATTCAGTTCCGGTCTGGGGCGCCTGGACGGAAGACACATTCTTTTTTCTGACCGATCTGAAGTCGTTGACCGCGACGAACCTGGCCCAGAATCCGGCCTCGGAAGTGCATCTCGAAAGTGGCGACGACGTGGTGATGCTGTTTGGCGAGTTTGAGCAGGCGGATTTCACAGCGTCAGTCGTGGACGCATTCAACAGTAAGTACGAGATGCCACCGATGGCTGAAGGCTTTCCGGTCTACCGGCTGACGCTCAAGAAGGCGATCGCCTGGGGCGAACAGGGATTCCCCAGCAACGCGACGCGCTGGCGCTTCTAACCGGCTGCGTACACATCTCGAATGGCGTGCGTACCTCGTGCGACGACCATTGCCTTCGGCACGGAAATATATCGGAGGCAGTGAAATGAACGTTCGAACTGGGCTGGCGGCGCTGATCGCAGTCGCGATGCTCGCGGTCGCTTGCTCCGGCGACGATTCACGTCAGGGGTCTGGGGAACACAGCGAACGACAGAGTCAACAGAGTGGCCACGGGCAGCAACAAGGCCAGCAACAAGGCCAGGGACAAGGCCAGGAACAATCCGCAGTTCAGTTCATTAGGTCAGACACGTACGACCACACTCGCAACGGAGCGCGCTTGGTTCTGAGCTACGACCGCGAAGCGAATGAGTTCGTCGGCACAGTCGAAAACACGACCGATGACACGCTCACACGTGTGCGCGTCGAGGTACATCTCTCCAACGGCACAGAACTGGGTCCGACAACGCCCACCGACCTTGATCCTGGTGAGGCCATCGACATCACGCTGCCCGCTACCGAGGAAGCGTTCGAGACCTGGAGCGCCCATCCTGAGGTAGGCGACGAAGAGGCGAACCACCAGTCGGATCGCGAGTAGTCCCGGCTAGCTCCCGGTGAACTGAGCCGTGCGGCGCTCGCGCCCATCCTGAGGTAGGCGACGAAGAGGCGAACCACCAGTCGGATCGCGAGTAGTCCCGGCTAGCTCCCGGTGAACTGAGCCGTGCGGCGCTCGTTGAAGGCGGCGACGCCTTCCTTCATGTCGTCGGTGTAGGCGAGCCGCTCGAAGTAGAGCTGTTCGATCCGAAGTCCTTCGTCCAACGAGGTCTGCATGCCGCGGACGGCTGCGGACTTGCAGGCGCGCACCGCGAGCGGTCCATTGCGGCAGATGCGCTCTGCCATCGCGCGCGCCGCGCCGATCAGCTCGTCAGGTTCGACGACCTTGTGCACGAGCCCGATTTCCAATGCCCGTTCCGCCGATAGCGGATCGCCGGTCAGCATGATCTCCATCGCCCGGCTCTCGCCCAACAGACGTGGCAGGCGCTGGGTGCCACCCCAACCCGGCAGCAGACCGAGTCCAACTTCCGGCTGGCCCATCTGTGCGTTGGTCGAAGCAATCCGCAGATCGCAGGCCAACGCAACTTCGAGTCCGCCGCCAAATGCGTACCCATTGATCGCAGCGATCAGCGGCTTCGAGATGTACATCCCGCGCATGATCGTCGGAGCCAGTTCGAAGCGTTCCTTGGACGGCTCATCCATCATCGCCGGAATCATGTCGCGCAGGTCGGCGCCGGCTGAGAAGGCACGATCGCCGGCGCCGGTGATGATTGCGACCCACGCGTCATCGTCATCCTTGAACTGTGCGCAGGCCTGGGCAAAGGCCGCGTACTGCTCGCGATCAAACGAGTTCAGAGCCTGTTGCCGGTCAAGGGTGATCGTCGCGATGCGATCCGCAACTTCATATGTGACAGCCATGTTCAACCTCCGTTAGCCACCGTGTTCATACACCATCCTCATACACCATGCTCATAGATGCCGCGTCCAGTCTTCCGACCGAGACGGCCGGCCGAGACCAGGCGCCGCAAGATCGTCGGCGGCGACAGGGTCGGGTCACCGATCTCTCGCTGCATACTCTCAGCCACGTCCAGCAATACGTCGAGCCCAACCAGGTCCGCTGTCGCCAGCGGACCCATCGAGTGTCCCAGGCCCAGTTGACACGCCTGGTCAATGTCCTCTGCGGTGGCCACGCCCGATTCCCACAGTCGCAATGCCGACAGACAGAACGGCACCAACAATCGGTTGACGATGAACGCCGGCGTGTCCTTAACCCGCACCGGTGTCTTGCCCGTCGATTCAACAAAGGCCCAGGCCGCTGCCACCGCTTCATCCGACGCCGTCAGCGGGACCACGACTTCGACCAGCGGCAGAACCTGCGCCGGATTGAAATAGTGCAGGCCAACGACCCGTGAGGGGTCGGACATGCGTTCGGCGATTTCCTGGATCGACAGCGAGGACGTGTTTGAGGCGAGAAACGCTGCATCGGCGCAGACTTGTTCGAGTCGTTCGAAGATGCTCTGTTTCAACGCGACGTTTTCGGACACAGCCTCGATCACGCCATGAGCCGAGGCGAGGACTTCCATGTCTGTCGTCGTCGTCAGAGCAGCCAACGCGGCCTGACCCTGTTCTTCAGAGATACGCTCGCGGGAAACGAGCCGGTTGACGCCGCTCTCGATCACACCACGCGCCCGCCCCAATTGAGTGGAGTCAACATCGACCAACGAGACCTCGACACCCGCCAGCAGGGCCGTCTGAGCGATTCCGGAGCCCATCGTCCCACCACCCAACACACCGATGCGCTTCACCTCTGACACTCCCTCAGACATCGGATTCCCTCGCTCAGTGACCGGTTCGTCGTGTTCGATGCAGGCTATCCCAAGCGTCCAATCGTTCCCCGTGCTGCTCGTGGGCGTTCATTGTGATCACCGCCGTTACGCTTGGACGGTTAGCTATCTAAAGCCGAAACCATTGAGGAGCCACCATGAGCCGACGCATTGGCATGGGATTCGACTGGCAAGGATCGATGGACCGCGAGACGGCGCTCAAGCGCGCCCAGATCGCCGATGAAGTCGGTATCGATTCGCTCTGGGTCGCCGAAGCTTGGGGTCAGGACGCGTTTACGACACTGGTACAGCTCGCCGAGCGCACTACCAACGTCCAGGTCGCGACCGGCATCGTCAACATCTACTCGCGCACGCCGGCGGCGCTGGCGCAGCACTTCGCCACCATTGACGAGTTGTCGGAAGGTCGGGTCATCGTCGGCCTCGGCAACTCCGGCCCGCAGGTGATCGAGCACTTCCACGGCGTCCCGTTCCAACCAGCCTTCAAGCGCATGCGCGAGACCGTCGAGATCATGAAGATCCTGTTCTCCGGCGAGCCTCTGAACTACGACGGCGACATCTTCAAGCTCCAGCGCGGTTTCACGCTGCGCTTCGATACCTACCGCAAGCAACTGCCGATCTACCTGGCGACTCTCAATCCCAAGTCGGTCAAGATGACCGCCGAAATCTCCGACGGCTGGCTGCCGATCATGATTCCGATGGACCGGCTCAAGGAAGAGATCGACCAGATCAACGATTGGGTACGCGAGGCGGGCAAGGACCCGGCCGACTTCACTGTCCGCGCCCCGGGCGGGGTCACCGTGGCCAATACCCCTGAGGCGAAGGCCCGCGCCCGTGCCGGCCAGGCCGGGACGCTTGCCTTCTACTGCGCTCGGATGGGTGAGTTCTACTACCGCCAGCTCTCACGGATGGGCTACGAGGACGAGGCGAACGCCGCTCGCGTCGCCTGGAAAGAGGGCGGTGGCGGCGCCGCTGCGCAGGGCATTCCCACAGAAATGTTGGATCAGTTCGGATTCGTCGGCACGACCGAAGAGTGTGTCGAGCGCCTGGAGCAGGAAGCCGCCACCGGCGCCCTCATGCACAACGCCAACGTCATGGAGGAGGACCCGAACGAGTTCGCCCGCATCCTCGAAACGCTCAAGGGCTAAGGCCGGTTCCTACCGGCCAGGCCGCCCACTCGATCCACCAACCGTGATGTGAGTTGAGAGGCTGACAGTATCCAGTCTTCTCTCAGGATCTTTGATCAGTCACCAACGCCGCCAGACAGACATTGGCTGATTGCACAAGCAAACAAGAACGGATCAAAGCACCAACATGACGACTTCGGACACCCTTGATTCGCCAGCGCCTCGAAATCACGGACGATTCACCGCTCGAAAATCGATGGAGTCGGAAATCGCCGAGCTGCGCCATTTCATTGATCAGGTCCTTCCCACGGCAGTCCCAGAAAGATACGCCGAACTTGAGGGGCAAATCGAGACCCACGAGAAGGCGTGCGATCAGATCGCTGCGAAACGGGAATTGATGCAGCAGGAATTGGATGAGCTCCAGGTAGAGCGCACTGGACTCACGGATGCGGTTGTATCTCTGCGGGACGAAGCCATCCTGCAGGAAGTCGGCGTGTACAACTACCGGCATCCCATGGAGAGCGCGAACGACTACAAAGAAGCACTGAGTTCGTTGCGGCGCGAGATCAAGGATGCCGTGAAGAGCGATCGGGCAGTCAGCACAACCGATACTACCTGGACCGTGAACGAATCCAAGAGCCAGGGCCGCAAGATGATCCGCGATACATCAAAGTTGCTCTTGCGTGCCTACAACAATGAAGCGGACACCTTAGTTGACAAGTTGCGTCCGTTCAGGCTCGACGCGGCCATTGCCAGACTCGACAAATCGAGGACCGCAATCAATCGCCTTGGCGCCCAACCCATGGAGATTGCGATCTCTCGCCAATACCACCAACTTCGGATCCGCGAGCTTGAATTGGCCGCTGACTGGCTGGCAAAGAAAGAAGTAGAAAAAGAAGAAGCCAAAGCTGAGCGGGCGCTGCTGAGGGAAGAAGCGACGCTGCGCAGGGAAATCGAGGCAGAACGCAAACGGCTCGTCAAAGAGCGTGCTCACTACGCGGCACTTGTCAAAAAACTAAGGGCCGATGGCAACGTCGAAGAGGCAGAGGAACAGGAAGCAATACTCGCTGAGATCGACGGCGCGTTCATGACTGTTGAAGATCGGGCCGCCAACACTCGTGCTGGACACGTCTACGTCATCTCCAACGTTGGAGCACTCGGCAACGGAGTCGTCAAGATTGGAATGACGCGACGGCTTGATCCGTTGGATCGAGTCAAAGAGTTAGGCGACGCCTCGGTTCCCTTCGGCTACGACATCCACGCACTCGTTTTCTCGAATGACGCGGTACAGCTTGAGCGCAATCTGCATGAACGATTCCACGACCGGCGTGTGAACTTGGTCAATCTGAGGCGGGAGTTTTTTTACGCAGCGCCTGATGAAGTTCGGCAGGCCCTCGAAGAATACGACTCGGCCGTACTCACCGAGTTCGTTGAAGAGCCAGAGGCAGCCGAATGGCACATGTCGGAAAACAGTCGCCGCGCTAAGGACAACTAGCCTTCACGCCGCCCAACTCGATCCACCAACCGTGTAGTGAGGAGCGCGCTAGTTGTTGCCGGCTCCTCTCGCCGTTGCGGAATCGGGTGATCGAGAGCGTCGGATCCTGGGCGTCGTCGATATCTTCGAGCCTGAGCTCCAGCATCACCAGCCATACCGGGCGGTCGTGGCTCGTCTTGGCCAGCGTCTCGAAGATTCTCTGCCGGCCCGATGCCGGAAACTGATAGAGCGCGACCGTTGAATAGGCGGTCAACGCTGCGTCTTCCGGTGCGTCGGCGATCATCTGCGGAAGCAACTCGACCGCATCTCCTGACCGTAGATCGACCGGTGACTGCTCCAACTCCGCTGCGCCGTCGATCAGGCGTTGATGACGCTCGACGTGCTCCGGCCAGATTAGTGCCTGCAACCAGCGGAGTTCTGTTTCATTGGTCAGGTCGATCGGGTTGATGTCGATCCCACCGCGGAACCGGACTACAAGATCATCGGCGAGCGGGGGCAGCGGCCCGCTTCCTCGCAGTTCAGCCACGAGCGCGACCCGAGCTTCTTTCCTACCCCACGAGGCCTCTTGCTGTCCGCCCCGCATGTAGCGATATCGATATCGATCCACATTCAGATTGAGCCCGGCGCTCGCTCCGATGTCGATCAACGCCAGCGGACGGTTGGTTTCAGCCTGCACCATTGAGAACGCCGGCAGCAGACAGGTGCAACGGCGAACCACATTGGTTTGCGTGCGCCGATTCTGAATCAGTTCCAGAATCTCGTCGCGATGGTCGAGGCAGAACTCGCGAAATGCTGGAAACGCAGGTTCCATCGGCCGTTCCGACCCTGAGACGATTGGATAGTGCGTCGACAACGCATGCGATGCGTACTCTCCGCCGCTGAGCAGCAAGTATTGGACGGCCGCGAACAGCATGTTCGGCGCAGGCTGGCGGCGACGCTTCCGCGCCGCGAGCTCCAACAGCTCACGATCGAGCGAGACCCCGTACGCCAGCTCGGCGTACATCGGTGAGGCCAGGTCGGGCGCTTCAACTCTGGCGAAGCGATGGAACAGCTCTCGATAGTGCGCCGCTGTTGGCGCATCGAGACCATCGCGCGGAGGCATGGTTCAGCCGCAGAACGACAGAGCGCTAGGCGCTCAGAAATTCGCCAAGCTTGGACAGCAACGCCTCGGGCTCTTCAACCTGAGGCATGTGGCCGGAGGCGGAGAACATCGCCACTTCCGAGTTGGGGATGGCGTTGCCGAAGTCCTCTGCGTAGCGCGGCGGCACCAGGCCGTCGGACGCGCCCCAGCAGATCAGCGTTGGCGAGGTCACGCGGTGAATCCGCTCGGCGAGTCGCTTGTCAGGAATCGGCCAGAGGAAGCGGGCCGCGGTCTGCATCATCTTCGCTCGCTCGACCGTGGCCGTCTGCAGCTCGGCCGGGTCCTCCGGCGGCGGCGCGGTCATCATCTTCGCGCCAGGGTGTTCCGTGTCGTGGAACAGCGCCGGGACGAGCTCGTTCGGCATCATCGTGAAGAAGTCGGCGACTGGGTAATCGTCGTTCCAGAGCCCAACCGGAGCGATCAGCACCAGCTTGGACACGCGACCGGGCTGCATCGCAGCGACTTCGGCGGCGAACCAGCCACCCATCGAGTGCCCGACGACGATCACGTCGTCCACACCCATGGCGTCAAGGAAGTCCCAGTAGAAGTAAAAGACATCGTGGTGGTCCATCAGCCACTCGATACCAGTCGAGTTGGCCGTACCCGGCAGCTTCGGCGCGAGCACGTGATGGTGCTGCGAGAGCTGCTCCAGGAATGGGTCCCACATCAAGCCGCCCGCGCCGTGAATGAAGAGCAGGTCAGGGCCAGAGCCTGCTTCCATGTAACCGACGTTGAAGCGACCGTTGACGAGCGAAACTGACTTATCTTCCATGACTTCACCTCACGCAAAGCAGACACAGCGTTGCAGCCGATCGGGATCGGCAATACGTCGGAGGCTATAGGCGGGTTCGCGTCAGTGTCAATCGGGGAACGCTTGTGCGAAAAATGTCACGACGGCTGAATGCGGCGACCTGTTCCCGCCAGAACATCACGGCGGCGAGCACGTGACGCCGAACACCCTCGTGCCAAATCCGGCGCCGACTGTGCCGCCGAGCAGTCGATGACGGTCACCAGCAGCACGATGAACAGTGCCAATCCGCCCACGACGAGCGCAAATGGGCGACCGCGCAGCGCTCCGAAGGCCGCACCGATATCGCCCGCCCGCGCAGCACGGGTATCGTCCTGCGCGGGCGACCCGGACTCAGCCTCGAACGAAGGTGGCGACGTTATTGGCTCGTCTGAAAGGAATCCTGTGCTGGCGAAGCAGGCCAGCGTTTCCTCGCTCCGTTTCGTCGCCATGTGACGCCTCGTACATGCGCGTAGTGGAGGCCTTGCATCTCCCAGCGCAGCAAGAGTAGCGACGTGACCGCGCCGCGCGCGACGGCGAGCGTTTCCGTACCGACCCGATTCCCTCGGGCAAATCGACCGTGATGACCGCCAAGTCCGCTTGGGCGGAGACGACGACGCTGCGTCAAGAGACCCTCGTGGTCTGTGCTTTTCGCTGGGCGACATTCATGCAGAACGCCTGCCCAATCAGAGGCCACAGACAGCCCACACCCCAACGCTGCGGTGATTGCCGTCGTCGTCACAACGGCTCTTGCCTTGACAATGACCTACGGCGTCGCCCTGTGGGCCCGAAGGCGTAACGAGCCCTGGACGGTTCTGAGCGCTATGGCACCGCTGGGGAATCAGCCGTAGATACACGAAATCGCCGCCGCCAGACGATTCCCGCCGCCACGATCAGCAGTCCAAGGGCCAATGTCCCCAGAGCCCCCGCGACGCTAGAGTCGAACTGAGCAATGATCAGCGTCAGCAGGGTGCCGTAGCTCCCGATCACCCCCAGCGCGAATCCAATCCGATGCTGATACGCCACGCCCGCGGCGAGAACGAAGAACGCCCACACGATCCCGATGGCGGCCAACTCCGGACTTCGTGCCGCGAGAATTGCCGCAGCGACGACTCCTGCACCCAGCAGCGCCGTCTGCCAAAGCGGTGTCAGCCAGTGATCCGATAATCGCCCCAACAACCGCGGTCCCACCATCCCCAGCGCCGTCGCTTCGATCCCCGTCAACAACACGACCACGGTCAGCCCCAGGCGCGCGCCGTCGTCAACATCGGAGACGCCGCCGACCAGCGCGCCGACCAGCAGCACGCCCGACGCCGGTAACAACTCCGCACGCCCATCTCGCAGCGCCCAGGCCGTCACTGCCCAGCCGACCAAAATGGTCGCCCAATCGATGACCGGCTCGGTCGATGCCCCGGCCAGCCCCAGAATGGCGAACGCGACGCCTAGCGACGCGCCCAGTCGTCCCCAGACAGCCAGCTCGTGATCGAGCCAGCGCCGGGCACGTCCGACGCCAAAAAGCAAAGCACTTCCGATCAGCACTACCAGCGTGAGCGTCAGCCAGAGTTCCCAGCTATCGAGCGATCGGGAGCCACCGCCATAGATGCCAAGGTCCAGGGCGCCCGCGCCAACGGCCAACGCCGCCGCCGCCTGCGCCAACGCAAACGTCGCTGCGAAGATCGCAAGGAGCGACCGCGTCAGTCGGAGCATCAGGACGCCCATGCCTGCGACGACCAAGCTGATCAATAGCCACCCGAGCCAGAGCTGCTCGCCATTGCCGACTTCGTCGAGCAGAAACCCGACTGCCACCGCGACCAACAGCACGGCGACGCCTGAACTCGCATCGGATAACGCCGCTGCCCGATTGTTGTAAGCCAACTTGGCCGTCAGCACTCCAACAGCACCGCCCGCAAGCGTGATGCCGAAGGATCCCCATCCGGCGTCGAACAGCGCCACCGTCAACAGCAACCAGGCGATGACCACAATAGACGCGCCCAGATATGCCGCGACATCGGCGATGCGACCATGGCTCAGTTGACGTACAGATGCGCCGTCAGATGCTCCCGACAGCGCCGACTCCCACTCCCGGACGGCGGACTCCGTGTCCTCGTCAACGAGCCCCGCTTCGCGCCAGCGTGTCAACGCCGCTTGCCAATCGTCACGCTCGAACATTCCGGGCATCGAACACGCCTCATTTCGGCGGCGATTGCAGTCTTGAGTGCAGCGTAAAGTGATTGCGATGCCTCACGACCCTCTCCCTTCCAGCATTGTCCGCGCCTATGACATCCGTGGCGCCGTGCCCGACCAGATCGATGAATTGGTCGCCTGGAGGATTGGCAACGCCTTTGGGCAGTGGCTCGGGCAACGTGGTGCGACATCGGCTGTCGTCGGTCGAGACGCCCGCCAAAGCTCGCCTGCACTGTATGAGTCAGCCGTCGATGGTCTGTTGAGCGCCGGCATCGACGTGTATGCAGCCGGGTTGTCACCAACGCCGGTCATCGGCTGGGCGGTCGATCAGCAACAGCTCGGCGGTGGGCTGATCGTGACCGCCAGCCATAATCCGCCCGAGTACAACGGGTTCAAGCTGCTCGCGGACGAGGCGCGGCCGCTGATGCCTGATGACATCGTGGAAGTGGCCGGAATCGAGCCGGAAGCCGCACCGTCGAGGGGGAAGCGCATTGAGTTCGATGCGCTCGGCCCGTATCTCGAGTTGCTCCAGCGACGATTCGCCGACTCGACAGATGTATCCGTTGCCATCGATCCCGGCAACGGCGTTACATCCCTCACCGCTCCGCGCGCGTTGCTTAACGCCGGCGCCAAGGTCCACGCCATCCGTTCGACCATCCGACCCGTAACCAACCTCGCCGCCGACCCGCAGAACCCCGAAACGATGCGCGATCTGGCCCGCACCACTCGTGCGCTCGGAGCCGAGTTGGGCATTTCCTGGGATGGCGACGGCGACCGGATTGGAGTCGTTGACCATCGTGGGCGCCGCTACGAAGCCGACTGGCTGGTGGCGCTGCTCGCGCGTCCATTGCTGCAACGCGTTCCCGACGCCGAGGTGTTGCTCGACCTCAAGACCAGCACCAGCGTGATTGAAGACGTGGAACGCCACGGCGGCCGAGCGGTCTCGGCCAGGACGGGCTATTCGTTCTTCCGACGCCTGATGCGAGAGCGCGAGATTGCCTTCGGCGGCGAGACCAGTGGTCACATCATGTTCGGTCCCGACTACCGACCAGGCGAGCACGCGCCCTGGATCGACGACGGCGTCTACGCGGCTTGCGCGCTGCTGGCGTATCTCTCTCAGACGGGCCGATCGTTGGCGGAGGAGATGGCGGAGATCGAGCCCCGGCCAATTTCGCCGGAACTGCGTCTCGGCTGTCCCGATGAGCTCAAAGCCGGCGTCGCCGCTGCCATCGGCGATTGGTTTGCCAAGCGCCATCCCGAGGCCCAGATCGACCGAAGCGACGGCGCCCGCGTTTCTCTGTCCGGCGCCTGGCTCCACGCGCGAGCTTCCAACACTGCGCCGGCCCTGAGTCTTCGCTTCGAGGCGGACGACGAAACCGCCTATCGCCGGGTAGCTGAACAGTTGCACACCGTGCTTGAATCGCATACGGCGGTGGAAAGCATTGAGCAGCTCAACGAGGCCCCAACCGTCGGACCACAGCTGCTGATCTGACTATCTGACGAACAGTTCGACTTCGAGCTGATCCGCCAGTTCACGAATCGATCGGTCTGGCTCAGACTCCGTCACCAACATCACGCGTACTGAGCCAATGCGCCCATTCACTTGATGCTCGGCCTGCATCACGGCTCGCATCTTGACCAACGTGAACAATGCCTGCTGCAACTCGTGAGATTCGGCTGCTCCCGGACGGACCTCCACGATCAGCGACTCAGAGTCACCGATGAATGCCGCGTCCGACTCGTCGCCGGATGGGAACCAACGCTCCGTGACGCCAGTTGCGTCGGCGGGCGCTCCCAGGGCCGGCCCGTTCGCGGCGGCCCATTCCTTGAGCGCTCGGTGCGCCGAGCTTTCCGGCGTTCCCGAGCGAGTCTTGGTCGGAGGCAGGCCGAAGGCGTAAATTCCAACCGTGACCCAATCAAACTGCTGCATCGCCGGCAGCTCGTCATCCGACGCGCCGCCCAGCAGACTGCGCAGATTGGGAGCAGCCGGATACATCTCCCGAATCCGATCCTGCATACCGTCGGCGACCGCTACGAGATTGATCGCACCTGTTTCAGGCGGAAATCGGTGTCGCGCAGCCTCGGCGTCTGCCAGTTCTCCCTTGCGGGCTGACTTGGTTAGAAACCTGAACAACGTTCTCTGCAGGTCGATGTCGGTCAGTTCAAGCGGCATGGCCGTAGGGTAGTGATCGATGAGCCGCGAACCCGTGTCCGTGCCGCGAGAGATCTTCCGCGCCTACGACATCCGTGGCCGGGCAGTGGGCGAGGACGCGCCCCTGACCGCTGAGCTCGCCTACTGGATCGGACGAGCGTACGCCGACTACATCAGTCCTGTTTTACGTGTCGTAGTCGGCGGCGACCAACGTTTGACTACACCGAAGCTGGTGGAGTCCTCGATTGCGGGACTGCGGGATGGCGGCGTGGATGTCCTCGACATCGGCCGGGCGCCGTCGCCGTTGGTCTATTGGGCGACGGCCCTGCAAGACCAAACGCGACCGACCGGCGGCGTTGTGATCACCGCCTCGCACAATCCGCCCCAGGACAACGGGATCAAGCTGCTCGAACCCGGCGGCATGCCACTGAGGCCTGAGCCGATTCAACAGATCGCCAACCGCATCGAATCTGGGATCGATGAGAGCCGACGTCGAGGCACGCGGGACTCCTGGGATCCCAAGCCCGACTACTGGCGGAATCTCGGAAACACGTTCAAGCTAGAACGGCCGCTGCAGATCTCGATCGATCCCGGCAACGGCGTCGCCTCGGTGACGGCTGCGACGGCGCTGAGGGCCATTGGCGCTGAGCTGCGCGCCATCAATGACGAT
This sequence comes from Dehalococcoidia bacterium, assembly GCA_963666795.2. Classification (GTDB taxonomy): domain Bacteria; phylum Chloroflexota; class Dehalococcoidia; order Bin125; family Bin125; genus Bin125. The sequence continues at coordinate 348,172 of CAXXUV010000008.1, forward strand.
CCCGACGAGCCGAATCCGCCACACCCGGCAGACCCACAACACGCCGACAACGTTGAGGAGCTAGCAGAGTTCGTCCGGGAATCGGGTGCGGACCTTGGCTTCGCCTTCGATGGCGACGGCGATCGCTTGGGGTTGGTTGACGGCCGCGGGCGTCGCGCCACGCCCGACCAGGTGTTGGCCCTACTAGCCCAGGACTGGTTGTCAGCGCATCCCGCTGCACAGATTCAGATCGACGTGAAGACGTCGCAGGCAGTCATTGACCACATCAGCACGCTCGGCGGCCGCCCGGTCTTTGGACCTGTCGGCCACTCGCTGGGCAAGTACTCGATGCAGGCAGGCGGCATCGATTTCGGCGGCGAGGCGTCGACCCACTACTACTATCGCCTCAACGACCCGCCCCACATCACCGACGACGCCGTCCGCACCGCCTGTCGGATCGCCGAGCTTGCTTCGCGTTCCTCGCTTGAGCCCATGCTCGATGCCATTCCTCGGTATCGGATCTCGCCTGAAGTCAAGATTTCCTGTCCTGATGAACGCAAACACGCCGTCTCAGCGGCGATTGTCAATCTGGCGCAAACGCGCTGGCCGGTGAACGCGATGGACGGCGGCAGAATTGACCTCTCGGTCGAGGCCGCGGGCGGCTGGTGCATCGTTCGCGCGTCCAACACCACGCCGTATCTGACGGTCGTCGCTGAAGCTCGTACAGATGCAGGCTATGAGCGGGTTCTACGAATCACTGCGGACATTCTGGCCGAACAGGGCCTCGATCCGACGCCGTTGATCAATCAGCCACCGCTTGGCTGAGTTCGCCGGTCGGCAGCTCGAACACTTCGGCCAACAGTTCGTACGACCGCACGCGGGCGGCGAACTCGTGCGTGATTGTCAGGGCGATGAACTCGTCTACTTCGTATGCCTGCGCCAGTTGCTCCAGCTTGTCGCGGACCTGCTCGGGCGAGCCGTGGATGCTGCGGTTCTGCATATATGCGAGATAGTCCAGCTCAGGCTGCGAATAAGGGAAGTTCAGCGCTTCCTCAACGGAGGGAATACCGCCGCGCATCCCTCGATTTCCCTTGATCCGCCAGCACCAGCGACTCCAGCAGAGTCGCTCCGCCTCCTCCGAGGTTTCCGCCACGGTGACCGATACGCCCAACGAGGCTCGCGGCTCCGAACTGACCGGAGACGGCTGGAATCGCTCGCGATACTTGCGCACCACCTGTTCGCCGCCCTCGGGCGAGATGAAGTGCGCGAAGCAGTGTGACCAGCCGAGCTCGGCGGCTACGTGTCCGCCGTAGTGCGAAGAACCCAACAACCACAACTCAGGCATCGGCGCGCCGGGGGGAGTAGCGCGGACATCGCGGTACTGATGATCTGGAGGCAGATCGTCGGCCAGCCAGCCGTAGAGGTCCAGCAGTTGCTCGGGGAAGTGGTCGATCCCCAACGCTCCGGGTCCATGCACCAGCGCGCGAGCCGTCCGACCGTCTGAGCCCGGCGCGCGTCCGACACCCAAGTCGATCCGGCCGGGAAATTGTGTCGTAATCGTGCGGAAGTTCTCCGCCACCTTGAGCGAGCTGTAGTGGGGCAACATGATGCCGCCCGAGCCGACTCGAATCCGGGACGTTTGCGAAGCGACTTGCGGGATCAAGACCTCGGGAGACGCGCACGCGAGCGAGCCTGCATTGTGATGCTCCGCCAGCCAATAGCGCGAGTAGCCGAGTCGATCGCAGGCCTTGGCCAGCTCAAACATCTCCGAGATCGCCGTTGCTGCTGTGTCACCATCCCGAATCGGAATCTGATCGAGCACACCCAACCGAATGTCTTGCACCATGCCGTCAGCCTACAACCGACGCCCGATGCTCGCCTAAGCTGAGAGGGACGGCACAGGACGCTGTTCGCCATCCGCACGCTGTTGGAGACCTCAATGACCACTCGTTCCGACGCCCCGAATCAGTCGCTTGCGCCGATCAACAGTCGTGCCGCCGATGCTGCGCGTGACGCCTGGGACAACTTTCCCGCGCTGTACACCGCGAACGCCGCGACCAAGGGGATGACAGCCGGGAACATGACCGAGTGGGGACTCTCGGGAGCCGCTCCGAAGAGCCAGCTTCCTCCGATTTCACTTGGCGGCGGCATCCCCGACGCGGAGACCCAGCCCCGCGAAGAGCTACTTGCGGCGATGACTCGGGTGTTGGATACCCCGGGCGACGCACCGCTCGTCTACGGCGGTCCTCAGGGCTATCGGCCGTTGCGCGACGAGATTGTGCGCTTCTTCGCTCGCAACCATCCGTCCAACCCGGACGCCGACTGGTACCTGCTGACCAACGGCGCGGCCGGCGCGATCGAGTCGATCTGCGCATCCTTCCTCGATCCAGGCGACGTCGTCATCACTGAGATCCCCACGTTTGCCGGCTCGCTACGCACAATGCGGGGCAAGCAGGCGCAGGTCGTGGGCGTCGGCATGGACGACGAAGGCCTCAATCTCGACGAACTCGAAGCGACGATCAATCGGCTCGAAGACGAGGGTAGCAAGATCAAGCTGATCTACACCCAGCCCACGTTCCACAATCCGACCGGCCTAACGATGACGCTGGAGCGCCGCCTCGGCCTGATCGAACTGGCCGCCCGTCGCCAAATCTTGTTGATGGAAGACCACGCATACTCGGAGCTCTATTTCGACGGCCCGCCGCCGCCAACCCTGTCGGAACTGACCGACGGTTGGGGCGTGCTGACCGTGGGCACCTTCTCGAAGGTGATCGCGACCGGGCTACGCGTCGGCTGGGTGCAAGCGCGCCCCGACTGGATCAGCGCGATGGTTCCGGCCCGTTTCGACATGGGCAACAGTCCACTGCTGCACCGGATGCTGCATGAGTTCATGGTTCGCGGCAACTTCAAGGAGCACGTCGAACAAATGCGACAGCTCTATGGCCTCAAGGCCAGGACATTGGCCTCCGCAATGGAGCCCTACGGAGAACCCTACTTCGAGGTGACCGAACCGTCGGGTGGCTTTTTCCTCTGGCTGAAGCTGCGGCAGGGACTGACGGGCGACGCCGTGCGCGACTTCGCGGCCGTGGACGGGCTCAGCTTCCCCTCGGGCAATCGCTTCTATCCCGGCAACGACGCCGGAGACGATGGTGAATCGGTCCGTCTGGCATATTCCTGGCCGCCAGCGCAAACGCTCGAGGAAGCCGCCGACCGTCTCGGCAGAGCGTTCCACAGAGCTGCAAACGGTAGCTAGTCGTGCCCTGCGGCCAGCCGTCGGAACGCCGAGCGACCGTTGCCGGTCAGTCGATCACGTACGAACTGCACCGCAGCGCAAACCGGCGCAAAAGCATCAGCATCCAGGTCGAGGGCGAGCTGCTGCGGGTGCTCGCGCCCAAGCGAACCCCCCTCAAACACATCGACGAACTCATCAGCAAGCGAGAAAAGTGGATCGCCGAGCGGATCGCCTCACCGCGCGCATCCGGGCTGCGCCTCCAGCTCAAACAGGGTGGGCAGATCCCGTTGCTCGGCACGCGTCACCCGGTCGTAGTCGCTCAGGCCCTGTTCCTGTTTGTTTTTGACGGACAGCGTTTCCTCATTGACGACACCGACCCATATGTCTACGCAGCTGCCGAGCAATGGTTCCGCGAGTATGCCTACGAGGAATTCTCCGACAGAGTCGACCAATGGTCCGAGGTGGTCGGAACGGCGCCGGCCAGAATCCAGGTCCGCAATCAGAAGACCCGTTGGGGCAGCGCCTCATCCAACGGAACGTTGAGCCTCAACTGGCGGCTCATGTTCGCCCAACCCGAGATCGTCGATTACGTGGTCGTCCACGAGCTCTGTCACTTCATCCAGCCAGATCACAGCGCCGCATACTGGAGTCTGGTCAACAAGATCATGCCGGATGCACAGCTTTGGCGCAGCCAGCTCAAGGAGATCGGTGACTCGTTGACGTGGTGAGCATCGGAATACAATGGAGCGCAAAAGGAAACACGATCGAGAAAAGCGATGACGAGCGAATCGATTGCAAGCGTTGACGCAAGTGGCTTTCGGGTCTGCACTCAGGAGGAGGAAGAAAAGCTCAACAAGCTCGACGCGGAGCATGATCAGAACCTGACCTACTTGGCCAACCACTACGACCGTTTGGTCAGCGACCGCCGGGGCAAGTTCGCACTGGTCTACTGCGATCATGAAGGCACAACGCGCATTCTCATCGACGACGATCTGCGACGGTTACGAGCTTCAATAGACGAAGATCAGTTGCCTTCTTCCATCATCGAATCCCTTGATGACAAGATCGAGCTCAGTGTCCCAGCGGCATTCCTCGACTTTGACTGAACGTTCCTCCGGATGGTTGCAACCGCGGGAGCTTCGTCTCCTCAGACACGGCATCGTCCTGGCTGGACGACCCATGCAATACGTCACGGTCGGCCTTCAAGATCGTTCTTGGAAAATTCCGTTCATGCTGGACACCGGGGCCGATGTGACCATCCTTCAACCTCGAGACGCGCATCACGTGCTGGGCGCACATCTCTTTGAGATCGATTTCGCAGATTCGGAAACCTCTCTCAACATCTCCGGCGTCGGCGTCGGCGGCACTCGCTGCTCCATTCGCACCGCTCGCTATTCATTTCGCACCGATCGGGGACGGCACTACCAGATCGACGCGCCCATCTTGATCGCTGAGCCCATCCCTCTTCAGGTAAGCAACGAAGGCAACTGGAACAAGATCAGTACCCTCGGGCGAGACATTCTGCACCGAGTGAGTTTTCGCCTCGACTACAGATCGGAGCAACCAGTATCTCTCGAACTCCGAGAATGACGGCGTGCGCTTAGTTCGACGCCGCCTCGGCCGGCGCTTGCAGGAAGTCGGGAACCTCCTGGCCTGCGTCTTTGAACGCCTTCGCGAGCACGTCGGTCCGACTAAACGACACCGCGCCGCCACCGGACGCGACCCATTGCTGCGTGCCCTCGACGGAAGCCAACTGGCCTTGAAACTTCGGCGCGACGTAGCGCGCGAACAGCTCGAATGACTTGCGGATGCCATCGCGATTCGCCCACTCGTGGGCGAGCATCATCACACCACCGAAGCCGCCCGAGTTCTCCTGCAGAATCTGGATCGCCTCGATGGCGTCGTCCGGGCTGCCAATGATCGCGCCGCCGGTTGCCACCGCGCCCTCAGGCGTCTCGGCCGTGCCTGGCAGCACGGCCTGCAGCGTGTCGCGGAAATAGTCGATCTGCCAGGCTCGCCAGCCTTCGCGACATTCGGCGAACGCCTGCTCCCGCGTCTCGGCGATGTACATCGGGATCACCAGTCGCCACTTGTTGCGATCAACCACCTGACCCTCGCGCTCGGCGATCTCCTCCACTTCCGCCCACTGACCCTCAAGGTTTGAGCGTCCGCCCGGTAGGTAGACGCCAATACTGAGCATGCCCATCCCGTACTTGCCCGCGATCATCCGGCCCGCCGGCGAGACGGTTGACGCCACGGCCATCTCGAAGTGCGGCTTTGTGTACGGCGAGACCTGCAATCGCGCGTCGTTCAGTTCAAACCAGTCGGTCTTCATGTTGACCGGGCCGTCCTGCCTGAGCAGGGCGCGGATCGCCTGCAACGACTCGTCCATGCGCTGGCGCTGATAGAGCGGATCAATCCCCATCATCCGCGCGTCGGACGAGAGCGCGCCGGGTCCCACACCCATCATCACGCGACCGCGGGTCATGTGGTCCAGCTGGATCATCCGGTCGACGACCATCAGCGGATGGTGGTACGGCAGCGAGACCACACCGGTGCCAAGCCGGATGTTGCTTGTGCGTTCAGCCGCGGCGGCGATGAACACCTCAGGCGACGCGATCAGCTCCCAGCCGGCCGAGTGATGCTCGCCGATCCAGGCTTCGTCGTAGCCAAGTTGGTCCAGCCATTCGACCAGTTCCAGATCGCGGTGAATCGCGAGCGACGGATTCTCGCCGACGCGGTGGAACGGGGCCATGAAAATACCGAAGTCCATTCGTCCATCCGATGCCATCTCGTCCCCCCTTGCTGGAAACTGTTGAGTCGGAATCTGCTCAGTCGGCGTTACCTTGATCGCGAGTCTAACCACCCGCAGAAGTAGCAGGCCCGGCGGAAGCAAAAGGCAACGAGATGACCACGTCCCCGTACTTCCAACGACGCAGCACCCGCTTTGACCCCACCATCAACTGGCGCGACACCTACGCCGAACGGCTGGCGACGCCGGAGATGGCCGCCGCCATGTTCAACTCCGGCGACCATCTCTGGATTCCGCCGGGACATGCTTCATTGCCGATCCTGGAGGCGCTCGTCGCCCGCAGTGACGAGCTCGAGGGCGTCGAGGTCCGGGGCATCGTCGTGCCCGATGCCGGCTGGTTCACCGAAGACATGATGGGCGCATTCAGCGTCGCGCCTCAGTTCGGCACGCTGTTCGACCGTGACGCCGTCAACAGCGGCATCGCCGACTATCACCCCTACTGGCTGGTCGGCATTCACAAGGCCTGGGACGCCGGCCGCGAGGACGAAGCCTGGCCCATTGACGTCCTGCAAATTCGTACGACGCAGCCAAACGAAGCTGGCTTTGTCTCGCTCGGCGGTTCAGTCTGGGACGGTGTGACCTCAGCCAAGCGAGCCAAGAAGGTGATCGCCGAGGTCAACGACAACGTCATCGAGACCTTCGGCGACTCCTGGCTCCACGTTTCTGAGATCGACTGTTTTGTTCCCAACGACTCGCCAGTCATGGTGAACCTCGAGTTCCCGGAACCGAACCAGGTCGACCTGGGCCTGGCCCATAACGTGGGACAACTTGTCCAGGACGGGGACACGATCCAGGTCGGCGTCGGCTCTCACTCGGGTGCGCTGGCGCGTTTGGGCACGTTCGACGAGCGCGAGAATCTCTCCTACTTCGCCGAACTGACCACGGAAGGCTTGGTCCCGCTTGTTGAGCGCGGCGTCATCACCGGCAAGTACTCAAAGACACATCCCGACAAGTTCGTCGCCACCATGATCGGCAACACGCCCGACGAGCACGCCGTCGTACACCGCAACCCAGCCTTCGAGGCCTACAGCATCGAATACCTGCTCGACCCCCGTCAGATCGCGCGCAACGAAACATCGTCGCGATCAACGGCGCACTCACGGTTGACCTGTCCGGCCAAATCGGCGTCCACACAATCGGCCCACGCGTCTACGCCGGCGTCGGAGGTCACCTGGCCTTCGCAATCGGAGCCTACCTGGCGCCCAAGGGCCGCTCCGTCACGGTGTTGCCGTCCACCAATCGATCGGGAACGATCTCGACAATCATGGCCCAGTTCGACCCCGGCCAAATCGTCACGGTCCCCCGAGACATCGCCGACACAGTCGTCACCGAATACGGAATCGCCAAGCTGCTCGGAAAGACAGTCCGCAAACGGGCCGAGGAACTGATCGCCGTCGCCCACCCGGACTTCCGGGCAGAGCTACGCAAGGCCGCGCAGAAGCTGTTTTATCCGTAGGTGAAAGGCGGAACAGCCCTCCCCCTTTGGGGGAGGCGCCCCGGAGGGGCGGAGTGGGCCTCCGCGAAAAACAGCTAGGAAGCTCCCGGCTCGTTCTCGGCGTAGCGCACTCAGCCGCTCCGCCACAGCTCCCCCAATGGGGGTGTTCTGACATCCGCAAATGCATCCCGAAGTGTGATGACCGTGAAGCTCTACACCATCGGCTTTACCAAGAAGTCTGCGAAGGAGTTCTTCGAAGACCTGCTCGCGCCGAGCGGCGCCAAGCGGGTGCTCGACATCCGTGCCCGGCCGTCGTCACAGCTCTCCGGTTTCGCCAAAGTCGGCAAATCGGACGGCGATTTCCAGTTCTTGCTTCACCGTCTCTGCGACATGGACTACGTCCACATCCCCGAGTTGGCGCCCAACAACGATTTACTCAGCGACTATCGCGCCCGTGAACTGAGCTGGGACGCATACAGCGAGCGTTACCTCGAGTCGTTGGCAGAGCGGAAGGTCGAGGCCCAGTTGGACCCCGACCTCTTCGCCGACGCCGTGCTCCTCTGTAGCGAGGCGACACCGGAGCATTGTCACCGGCGCCTGGCCGCCGAGTATCTGCGGCGGCACTGGAGAGACATCGAGATCGTCCACCTGTAGGGCCTGTTCACACATCCAACTCCGTCATTCGCAACCCACGAATCCCAGGTTTGAACAGGCACACGGGGCGCGAAGGAAACCGCCACCGTTGCCCCGTGCTTGACACGGGGCAACGAGGAATGGGTCTAGCGAGAACAGGCCTTAGCTGCGCTCGCGAATCCACGCGCCGATGTGCTTGATTGCTTCTCCGCCCTCGGGCAGCATTGGCGCGAATGCCTGAAACACGTGGAACATGTCGTCCCAGATCTCTTCAACGACCTCCACGCCGACCGCGCGGGCCCGTTCAGAGATGCGGGTTGTGTCGCGGCAGATCATCTCCACACCTCCGACCTGCAGCAGCAAGGGGCAAATCCCGTCGTAGTCGGCGAAGACTGGGGACAACAGCGGATCGGTCCGGTCCGCGTCGCCCGCGTACATCGCCGCCCAGCTTTGCGACGCGGTGATTGCGATCGTGTTGTCCGGGATGGTTGGATCGTCCAGGCCAAATGCGGACAGTTCCTCGGGACCGGCGGCCAAGTCGGCCCAGGCCGACAGTCCGATGCCGCCGGTCGGCATACGCACGCCGCGCTCGCGGGCGGCAATCAATGTGGCCAGCGTCAGACCACCACCCGCCGAGTCGCCGCCCACGAAGACGGAACTTGCCTCTCCCGGTCCATCGGGACCATTGGCCCAGATGAACTCAAGGCCGGCAATCGCATCATCGACTGCTGCCGGGAACGGATGCTCGGGCGCGAGTCGATAATCCAGACTCAGCGCCACACATCCGGCCGCCCGACAGATATCAGCCACCAGCCGACGGTGCGTCTTGATCGATCCCAGCACATACCCGCCGCCGTGCACGTACAGCAGCCGGCGATTGGGATCGGAGTCAGGCAGCACCGTCCATTCGCCGGGAACGCCGTTGGCATCGACCGCGGTCAGCGTGATGTCATCGTCCAATGGGAAGTTGAAGCCCGATTCCATCGCCTCGCGCTGTTGCTGGACGGTCAAATCAGCGGCGATCAAGCTCGCCGCCTGTGCCTGCATCGCCTCGACGACTTCGTAGTACTCCTTGGATGGCATGGTCTGCTCCAATCCGACTTGCAGGGACCTGCCTAGGCGTGTTGGTTGATGAACTCGCCGATCCGATCGATCGCTGCCTGTCCTTCGGGCAGCATTGGCGCGAAGGCGTGCCAGACATGGAACATCTCGTCCCAGACCTCTTCGACCACATCAACGCCGGCGGCGCGCGCTTTTTCCGTCACTCGCGTGGTATCGGAGAGCAGGATCTCTGCGTCGCCAACCTGCAACAGCAGCGGCGGCAGTCCGGCGTAGTCGGCGTAGAGCGGTGAGGCGAGCGGGTCCTCGGCGTCTGCGTCACCGAGATACTGGGCAGCCATGCCTTTGACCATCGCGGAGTCCGTGATTAGCGGGTCTGCATCGGCGCGAGTCTGAATCGTCTCGCCGGTGATTGCGAGGTCGGTCCAGGCCGAGATGCCGATCGCCGCGTTGGGTTGGTCGACGCCTTGGTCGCGGGCGGCCAGCAGTGTTGCCAGGGTCAGGCCGCCGCCGGCCGAGTCGCCCGCGACGAACGTCGACTCCGCTGCCCCTTCGCCGTCCGGACCGTTGCTCTGGACGAACTTCAGCCCTTCGATTGCGTCCTCGACGGCGGCCGGGAACGGATGCTCGGGAGCCAGCCGGTAGTCCAGGTTCAGGACCGCACAGCCGCCCGCCCGCGCGATGCCTTCACACAAGCGCCGGTGCGTCAGCGCAGAGCCGATCACGTAGCCACCGCCGTGGACGTAGAGCAAACGCCGGTTGGAATCCGACTCGGGCACGGTGACCCACTCGCCAGGGACGCCGTTCGCGTTGACCGGCATGATCGTCGCGGCGTCGGTCGCCGGAAACGAACTCGCCTCCATCCCGTCGCGCGTTTCTTGAAGTGTGGGAGTTCCCTGTCCGAGTGGGCGCTCGGCCAACAGTCCCAGGACCTTTTGCAGCTCAGCAGATGCCATGGTTGGTGTTCCTTCGTTGAATCAGCCAGACGTTTCTTGCAAAAGCAGGCTAACGATTTGTGTGCGCAATACTGCAACAAACCAGGATTGGAATTGCCAATGCGCATCCTTGCTCCACCCAGCGCCACCACACTCGCCGGCAAGATCGAAGCCGTCCGCCAACTCGAAGCCGACGGCTTCGCCGGCGCGTTTCTGCCCTCAATGGGCCACGACGCCATGACCGTGCTCTCACTCGCCGCCGGTGAGACCTCCGAGATTGAGTTGGGAACCTACGTCATCCCGACCTACACCCGACACCCCGTCGCCATGGCGCAGCAGGCGCTGGCCACCAACGCCGCCGCCGGCGGGCGCTTCACACTCGGTCTCGGTCTCTCGCACGAGGTCGTGATCAAGGATTCCTGGGGCCTCGACTTCAGCAACGTCGTGCGCCACATGCGCGAGTACCTCGAGGTCCTTGTGCCACTGATGAACGGCGAGCAGGTCGACCACGAGGGCGAAGCCTTCCAGGTCCACTCGCAGCTCGAGCTGCCCGACTGCGAAGCGCCGCCGGTGATTGTCGCTGCGCTTGGCCCGCAGATGCTCAGAGTGACTGGACGCCTGGCCGACGGCACGGCGCTCTGGCTGGCCGGACCGAAATGGATCGAAGAGGTCGTGATTCCCGAGATGGGCTCAGCCGCACGCGACGCCGGCAAGCCCGATCCTCGAATCATCGCCGGTGTCCCGATTGCGATCACGGCCGACCCTGACAGAGTCCGCGAGCGAATCGCTCGCGCTTTCGCGATGTACAACACGCTGCCCTCCTACCAGCGCGTGATCCAGGGTTCCGGCGCCGACGGCCCCGCCGGCGTATCAATCGTCGGCAGCGAGGAGGAGATCGAGCGTGAGTTGCTGCGTTGGAAAGAAATCGGCGTGACCGACTTCTACGCCGCCTTCGAAGGACTCAACGCCGACGAGCGACAACACACCAGAGAGTTCATCGCAGCGCTCGCGCCCAGCCTCTAGCCTGCGCGACAACTCTTGCAACACACCCGGAGCTGAACATGCCCGTCTACCTCGAAGTCCGACACCGCATCAAGCCAATCACCAACACTGCATTCGACCTGTTCGTTGACTTCTACTCCGACACGGTGGTCCCCGCAATGGAGCGGCACGGCATCGACTTGATCGGCGGCTGGAAGGTCACCGGCGGAGAGATGGGCTGGGACCTCTCGATTCACCGCTACGAAAGCATGGCCCACGCTGAAGAGTGCCTCGGCTCGCTGGGGCAGGACAAGACGCTCTGGTCGGCGGTGGAGAAGCTGAGGGGCGAGGTCGAAATCGAAGAGATCACGAAGTTCGCCAACCGCGTCTCCTACGGCACCGAAGAGCGGCTCCAGGCAGCGCTTGACGCCAAACCAGACCAACCGCGTCAGTACATGCTCGCCGTCCTACAGACTGCCGGAGGCGGTTTGTTGCCCGCAATTGACATGCTCGGCAAGCTGATCGACGGCATGGGCGAAGGCGGCGCCCTGCAGTTGGTGACTGCCTACGCCTCGCGGATCGGGCGCACCGGCGAGCTCACCGACCTGTGGATTATGCCGCAGGGGCCCGACTTCATGATGCAATATCAGCCCGGCGACCCTCTGGCAGACGTGATCGGTCCGCTGCGCAAGCATGCGCCGGAGGAGGAGATCTATTTCCTTAACCCGCTGCCCTACTCGAAGCTGCAGTAGTTCCCAAGCGCTCCCCCTCTGGGGGAGCTGTCGCGAAGCGACTGAGGGGGCCCGGCCGGCGAGTGCAGTGCGCACGCCGAAGGGCCCCTCCGCCCCTTCGGGGCACCTCCCCCAAGGGGGGAGGTCTCTCTCCCCTACGTCACCATCCGACGCACGATCTCATACGTCAGCTCAACGCCCATGTTGAGATTCTCGATGGTCATGTGTTCGTCGTTGCCGTGGAAGCCGGCGGCCTCCTCCGGACTGAGCAGCACGGGAATGAACCCGTAGGCGGGAATCCCTTGTTGGCGCAGGAAACGGTTGTCCGTTCCGCCGACACAGGTAGAGGGCACAACCGTTGCATCCTCGACCGCCTCGTTCACGACCAGCTCGATTGTCCGATAGAGCTCAGTGTCCCAATCGACTTCGACCGGCTGTTCCTGGTCCCAGCCCGAGAACTCGACCTCGATTCGGTCGTCGTCGATGACGCTGATCACCTGCTGTCGCCAGTCCTCGCGCTCCTGACCGGGCAGCAGGCGACAGTCGATCGTCGCCTCCGACTTGGCCGGGATTACGTTTGCTTTGATCCCGCTGTTGATCATGGTCACGTTCAGCGTGTTGATGAACATCGCGTGCGTGCCCGGATGCTCGATGATGTGCTCTGCCAGTTCGTCGGCGTCCTTGACCGGCGGGATGTGGCCTTCTTCGATCAGCCGGTCTAGCCAGATCTGGGTCGATGGCGTGATCGTCACCGGACGTTCCCAGGCCGCCAACTTGGACAGCGCATTGACCAGGTGGACGGCCGAGTTGTCGTAGTGCGGGCGCGACCCGTGGCCCGGCGTGCCGATTGAGGTCAACTTGAGCCAACAGATGTCTTTCTCGTTGGTCGCCACCGAGAAGATGTTTGCCTCCTGGCCCATGAGCTGCGTCGATCCTGAGCCGCCCTCGGACAGCTCGAACTCCACATCGACGAGGTCGGGGCGATTCTTGCAGAGCCAGTCCATGCCCCAAACCGAGCCCGCTTCCTCGTCCGGCACGCCGCAGAAGACGAGGTCGCGCGTCAGCGGCACGTTGTTGCGCTTGAGCACCAGCATCGTCATCAGATGCATGACGCCGCAGCCCTTCATGTCGACTGCGCCGCGCCCGTAGACCTTGCCGTCCTCGATGTAGCCCTCAAACGCGGGTTTGGTCCAGTAGGCCTCCTCGACCGGCACGACATCGGTGTGGTTGCAGAGCATCATCGGCCGCTTCGAGCCATCCCCACGCAGCCAGGCGAAGACGGCCTCGCGCTCGGGTTGAATCTCGACATACTCAATCTCCATCCCCGCCTCGGCCAGGATGCCGCCCAACCATCGAGCCGCCGGCTTCTCATTGCCCGGAGGATTCGAGGTGTCAATCTGGAGGTACTTGACAAAGAAGTCCAGCGCCTCGTCAAAGTTCGCTTGCCAGTCGATTTGGGTCGTCATGGTTGAGGGCTCCTTGCCTGGAGGCTAGCGGGAGAAGGAATTTCGGTGGATTGGCGCGAACAGACCGTGAATTGCTGGGAATTCCGCCCAGAGCTGTTCGGTGGTGTTCGGTTTTGTTCGGAAATCTGCGTCGCCTGGACGGAGAATGTTTCCGATGTTGGGCGTCGTTCTGGGGATGTTCGGGGAGAGTGCGGACCGTCGCTGTCGGCATGCTAGGCCTCCAGCTCGGCTTGTCGCCGTTGGGCGATGCGGCGGGTGAGGTAATCCATTTCGCGATTGCCCTTGACGCGGTTGCACCAGGGGCAGAGCAGCTGGGTGTTGCTAAGCGAGTAATCGCCACCAGATGTGCCAGGTCGGATGCGATCAATCTCCAGCAAGTGAATGGGAAGCGCCGTACCGCAGTTGGGGCCGGCGCACATCGCATGAGGGATCGGGTAGCTGCCGTCGGTCACCAGCTGCTTACCAAACAACGCGGCCTTCAGCTGCGCCCTTGTTATAGGCGGTTCAGTAATGTCAGCTCGCTTGGGGACGATCCGGGTGACAATAACGTCGCGGACCCAGATCGCGATGCCTTCCTTCTGTTCACGCAATCGCTTGCGTACGAGGATGCCGGCACGTGGCGACCTATCCATCCCGACCCATTGGCGATTCAGACGTTCGGCAGCCACGCACGCCGTCGCACACCCACAAAATGGATCCAATACCATATCGCCTTCGCGTGAAGAGGCGGCGATCAATCTCTCCAACAGAGCAAGCGGCTTCTGAGTATCCCAGCCAGTGTCCTCATCCGCTTGAGAGTTAATCGGTGGAATATCCACCCAGACCGAACCATGAACCTGTTCCTTGCCCGCAACCAGGTATCTCTTGAGGCGAGGAACGTTGTTACTTGTCCAATGGATCATTCCGTGCCGTTCTAAGGCGTCAAGCCGATCCTTCACGCTATCGATCAGATCGTAAGCAGGAATGACATTTGCGACTATCCAGTCACCGTACTCATCTCGACCCCGTGCCCTCGGTACCGACCAATGTCGGCCAATTGTGCCTGGTTGATACCCTCGCCATGCTTCGCCGCTCTCAGCTTCTCTAGTTCCGGCGCCCGTCAGATCGCTGTCGCGATAGAGCCCCCGTTCGTCATGATCACTTTGTTGGAATTTGCCCTCCAGGTTCTCTAAGTCAGGCGTGGCGCTAGCTACATCCGGGTTGAAATACGCGCCGCTCGAACGGACATAAAACAGAAGCGTATCGGCTATTCTGCCGAAGCGTCTGGTTGTAGAACGCCCCCGCGTTCGCTGCCAGATGATTTCATTGCGAAAGTTTGCCCGTCCAAAGATGGCGTCCATCAGGGCTTTCAACCAAGCGCCTTCCGTATCGTCGCAATGCAAATAAATACTGCCTGTCAACTTTAGAATTCGGCGCATCTCAACTAGTCGTTCCCACATATATGTGAGATACGCCTGGGTTCCCGGGCCGACCGCGGCTCCGGCTGCGGCGATGACGTATCCGGCGGGTTCACCGTTGTCCAATAGCTCCTGCAGCGTGTGTTGGTCAAGATCGTCCAAGGTGAACGCATCTTTGAACTTCTCGAGTCCGTTGCCTTCAATGAGTCTCTCTAGTTGGTCGTCATCAAGGTCATCTGTCTCGTCGGATCTGTCGTCATCGTCGGCCCATTCTTCGTCATCCTTCCCAATCGGCCACTGGTACTCGCCCTGACTATTGAAAGGTGGGTCAAGATAGATAAGATCGATAGATTCACTATCAATTCCACGCAGCCGATTCAGGTTGTCCCCGATGTAGATTGTTCGGTTACGAAGGTTCATCACGTCAATCCGACTTCTGGCCTTTACGACACCGCGCGGTCGTCCGCGACGGCCAAGACAGCTTAGCACACACATTCTACCGATAGCGCGAGGGTGGATGACTACCGGCGAAAATCGCCAGGGATCCGTTCCAGCCACTCGAAGCATCTAGATCGCCTACCATACGGAACATATGAGCCAGACAGCCACTGCCAGCACGGTCCTTGACGCTTTCCACCCGATGGTCCGGGATTGGTTTGTTGGACGCTTTGCTGAGCCGACCTATGCGCAGGAGGATGGCTGGCCGGCGATTCGGACTGGCGAGGACTGTTTGATTGCCGCTCCGACCGGGTCGGGCAAGACGTTGACGGCGTTTCTGGCCGGGATCGATGAGCTGATCCGCGAGGGCGAACTGAACGACGGCGGTGCGCTGCCTGATGAGGTGCGCATCCTCTACATCTCGCCGCTCAAGGCACTGTCCAACGACATTCGGCGCAACCTTGAGGAACCGCTGACGGAGATTCGGCAGCTTGCCGACGAGCGCGGGGTCGAGCTGCCGCGGATTCGCATGGGAGTGCGCACCGGCGACACGACGCAGTCCGAGCGACGGTCGATTGTCAAGCGGCCACCGCAGATTCTGATTACCACGCCCGAGTCGCTCTACCTGATGCTGACCGCGAAGCTGTCGCGCGAGATTCTGCGCACGGTACGGACGGTGATTGTGGACGAAATCCACGCTGTCGTGCGCGACAAGCGCGGCTCGCACCTGGCCCTCTCGCTAGCCCGACTCGACCACGTCGCGGAGCAGCGGCCGACTCGGATCGGTCTGTCCGCGACGCAGAAGCCGATGAACGAGATTGCGTCGTTCCTGACCGGACTTGACGCATCGGGCGAGACGCTGCCCTGCCGCATCCTCGACCTGGGGCATCGGCGCGAGCTGAAGCTCTGGATTGAGACAACCGACGCGCCGCTCCAGGCGCTTGCCACACACGAACATTGGGGCGCGGTGTACGACCGACTGGCGGAGCTGATCCTCCAACACCGGACAACGCTGATCTTCGTCAATCGTCGCTCGCTGGCTGAGCGGGTTGCGCATGAGCTCGGCATCCGCGTCGGCAAGGAGCATGTCTCGGGACACCACGGCTCGCTGTCCAAGGAGCGTCGGCACGTGATGGAGCAGCGGCTCAAGAACGGCGATCTCAAGGCCGTCGTTGCGACGGCGTCGCTCGAGCTGGGCATCGACATCGGCTCGGTCGACCTGGTCTGTCAGATCGGTTCGCCGCGCCGGATCGCGACCTTCCTTCAGCGCGTCGGACGCTCCGGTCACGCCCTCGGACTGGTTCCTCACGGCGCGCTCTTCCCCACGTCGCTGGACGAGCTCATCGAATGCGCGGCGATGGTCCGCGCCGTCGAGCGCGGCGACCTCGACCGCATCCGCCAGCCCAAAGCGCCGATTGAGATTTTGGCGCAACAGATCGTCGCCGAGACTGCGTCGGAGGAAGAGTGGATTGAGGATGACCTCTTCAAGCTGATGCGTCGCGCCGCGCCCTACGGCGAGCTGCAACGCGAGGCCTTCGATGAGACCGTCGACATGCTGGCCACCGGCGTCGGCGAAGGCGGGGGCAGGTCGAATCCGTTGCTGCACCGCGACCGCATCAATGGCGTCGTCAAGCCTCGACGCGCAGCCCGCATGACGGCGATCCTCAACGGCGGCACGATTCCCGAGACCGGCGACTACCGCGTGATCAAGGAGCCCGAGGGTGCGTTCATCGGCACCGTCAACGAAGATTTCGCGATTGAGACTGCGGCCGGTGACATTTTTCTGCTCGGCAGCACGTCATGGCGCATCCGGCGCGTCGAGAACAAGGGCATCGTCCGCGTCGAGGACGCGCATGGCGCGCCACCGACGATTCCATTCTGGCTGGGAGAAGCGCCCGGTCGCAGCACGGAACTTTCGGCGGCGGTCGGTGAGCTGCGTCGGGATGTCGGGGAGATGGCGAGCGATGTCGAGTCAGCCGTCCGGCTCCTGCAGCGCGAGTGCCACATGCAGACCATCGCAGCCGAGCAGATGGTGGAATATCTCGGCGAAACGCAGGACTCGCTACAGGTCATGCCGTCGGATACGGATGTCGTCTTCGAGCGTTTCTTCGACGAGGCGGGCGGACAGCAACTGGTCGTCCATGCACCGTTTGGTTCGGGGGTCAATCGGGCCTGGGGACTCGCCCTGCGCAAGCGATTCTGTGTCCGCTTCGACTTTGAACTGCAGGCCGCCGCCAATGAGGAGGGCATTTTGCTCTCGCTGGGACCGACGCAGTCGTTCCCGCTCGAAGAGGCATTCGAGTACCTCAAGGCCGACAACGCCGAGCAATCGCTGCGCCAGGCCGTGCTCTACGCACCGTTCTGGAACACCCGCTGGCGCTGGGCCGCGACCCGTGCGCTCGCCGTGCCGCGTCGTCGCGGAGCGAAGGAAGTGCCGCCGTATCTCCAGCGGATGATCGCCGACGATTTGCTGGCCGCCGTGTTCCCGGCGCAGGTCGGTTGCCAGGAGAACCTCGCCGGCCCGCTTGAGGTGCCCGACCACCCGCTGATCGCTCAGACCATGGACGACTGCCTGCATGAGGCGGTTGACACTGACGCGCTAATCGAGGTGCTGGAGCGGATTGAGCGCGGAGAAATCCGGCTGCACGCACGCGACACGGTCACGCCGTCGGGGATGGCGCAGAGCATCATCAACATCAACCCGTTCGGCTTCCTCGACGATGCGCCGCTGGAGGAGCGCCGCGCTCGCGCCGTGATGACTCGTCGCACGCTACCGAATGAACAGCGCGACCTCGGCAAGCTCGACATCGACGCGATCGAGCGGGTTCAGGACGAAGCCTTCCCGCCGATCCGCGATCCGGACGAGCTGCATGAGCTGCTGATATCGGTGTTTGCTCTGCGCGAGGGCGCCTTGACCGGCGTGTCTCCGGCGCTGGGCGAGCTCGATCTTCCTGCGATGTTGGCCTCGCTTTGTTCGGATGGTCGCGCGGCTCGGGCTGAAGGCCCCGACGGGGCGATCTGGTTTGCGGCGGAACACCTCGAATCGATCCGCCAGCTCTTCCCCGATCACGCTGTTGATCCGTCGTTCACGGTGCCCGAGTCGGCGCTGATTCTGCCCAAGGATCGTGAGGACGCGCGACTGCGACTTGTGCGTGGACACACGGAGTTTTCCGGACCGGTCACTCCGGATCAACTCGCCCACCGTTGTGGATTGTCGCCTCAGGACTGCGGCTATGGCTTGGCTCAGCTTGAGGCGTACGGCGAAGTCATGCGCGGGCACTTCACGCCGACGCTGCAGGCCGACGACGTTGAGGAATATTGCGACCGCCGTCTGCTGGCCAGAATTCACCGCTACACGATCGCCCGCTTGCGAGCGGAGATTGAAGCGGTCACGGTTCAACACTATCTCCGCTTCCTGCTGCGCTGGCAGCATCTGACGCCGGATACCCGCCTGTCGGGCAAGGCCGGGGTGCGCGCGGTCATCGAGCAGTTGCAGGGATTCGAGGCTCCGGCCGCCGCCTGGGAGCGTGACCTGCTGGCGCCTCGCGTGTCCGATTATCGCGAAGCATGGCTGGACGAACTTTGCCTCGCCGGCGACATCGCCTGGGCGCGTCTGACGCCGCGCTCCGCTCGTCGGGCGCCGACCAAATCGACGCCGATCACGTTGGCTCTGCGCCGCGATTTTCGCTCGCTATTGGCGGCAGTGCGCAAGCCGGCGCCACTGCCGGCTGCTCGCGGACGTTCCGCGCCAGAGCCACAGCCCGATGTCGCCGAGCAGCTTCACGCCGAAGGCGGAGCGGCCAGCCAGATTCTTCGTCTCCTGGAAGATCGAGGCGCCTTGTTTTTCGATGAACTTGTCGACGGCACGCGACGGATCGCGACGGATGTCGAAGGTGGACTCAGAGAACTGGTCGCCTCGGGTCTCGCGCATGCCGACGGGTTCCAGGGTCTGCGTCAGCTATTGCGTCCGAATCGTAAGTCTCGACGCCCTCGTTATGGGGGTGGCGGCGTGTTCATCGGTGAGGGACCGGCTGGTCGTTGGGCAGCGCTGCCGCCGGCAATCTCGGGCCTCTCAGACCCTGAGGAAGCCGACGAACTGGCAGAGCGCGTCGCGCGCATTCTGCTCCATCGATACGGCGTCGTCTCACGAGAGCTGGCCACTCGCGAGAGCCTGACGATCCAGTGGCGTGACGTGCTGCGGGCGCTGCGGCGTCTTGAAGCACGAGGCGAGATTCGGGGCGGTCGGTTTATCCAGGGCCTGCTGGGCGAGCAGTTCGCCCTGCCGTCGGCGCTCGATCAGCTCCGAGCGGTGCGGCGGGCGGCCACGACTGATGAGCAGGTCACCATCGCCACCTGCGACCCGTGCAACCTGGTCGGCATTCTGCTCCCGGGCCAGAAGGTCCCCTCACGGTTGGGCGCCCGGCTCACGCTGGTCGATGGTGTTCCGGTGGAACCGTTGACGTCGGGCGTCGCAGCGGCGGACTAGATTGCCTACGCATCAGGCTTCACTTCCCAGTCCCCGCCCCGAGCGGGGACCCGTTCCCCTCTCACGCTTTGATCAAGCCGTGCCTGCATACCTGGAGGAGTTGGCGGTCAGTTGCCTGTTCGTGTAGCCGAAAGCCGAGCGGGTCCCGGCGTAGGAGCCGGGACTGGGATCAGTGTTGACTGTGCGCTTGGTGAACAGGCCTTAGTCCCCAAGAGGTTCCGGTGGACGTAGGTGCGCGATCACCAGTTGCAGTTCCGCTCGCGAGAGCCGGTATTCGATGCGGTCGTGTATCGCGGCGGTGCTGGCGTCGGGATCATGCGACAATTGCCGACGCACTTCTTGAATCTGTTCGATCGATGGCAGGGCGGGCTGTAGATCGACTTCGTGTCCGTTTCGCATCGCTGTAGTCAGATGAGACGAAACTGTTCCCGGCGATAGCATTCGACGCTCGGCGATGGCCAGCACTGTGTGTCCCGACTGGAACAGCTCGAGTGTGGTCTGCCAGCTTTGTGCTTGAGCTGATTTTGGGACCGACACGGTTGCCGGCGGCTCAGGCTGCGACGCTTGGATGCCCAGGATGACCGAGAGTTCTTCCGCGTATCGCTCGATTGCGAGTGGTCCTATGCCTTCGACGTTTGACAGCTCTTCGATTGACTTGGGCGTGGTCTCTGCGATCTGACGCATGGCGGGGAAGGTGAGCAGGCTTGATGGATCGCACTCTTCGTTGGCGCTGGTCATTGTGCGCCAGGCGGCGAGGGTGTTGAATCTCTGTTGCCATTCTTGGGGCGGTTGTTCCTCGCCTGGCGACTCCGTGTCGGGCGGCATCTGCATTTGCAGCGAGAGAGACGAATCGGGACCGTCGTGTACTCGTTCATCCATAAATTGCGCGATCACTTCCAGCAATGCCTTGCCGTACTTTGATGCTCTCCGGGAACCGAACCCCTTCACCTGTCTCAACTCAGAGAGGGTGCGCGGGCGATCTCTGGCTAGTGCTGCCAGGTCCTTGTTGCCGGCGACGACATAGGCCGACACTGACTCGTCCCTGGCCAGGCGCGCGCGAGTCTGCCTCAGCGCCTCGTACAGTTCCTCTTCGGTCTCGTTGAGCGGTCGTGGTTCGTTGCGTCCCGGCGGCGATGGCGGATCATCAGGATCCACGAGACGCGGCAACTCCGTCAGCACTTCTTCCGCTGTGTCTCCGAGACAGTTGTCGCAGTGTCCGCACTGCGTTGATGCCGGTTGCTCGCCGAAGTACTGCAGGATTCGCGACCAACGACATTGCGACTGTTCGCAGAAGTTCATCATCGTCCGCAAGCGATTGATTCGCTGCTGACGCTCCGCGTCGTCGGTCAGCTGATTGATGAAGAACATCTGCTGATGCCAGACGCCCTTGGTGTAGAACGTGAGGCATTCGGCCGGCTCGCCGTCGCGTCCGGCGCGGCCGGTCTCCTGGTAATAGGACTCGATGGAAGAGGGCATGTCGATGTGCGCGACGAGTCGAATGTTGGGTTTGTCGATGCCCATGCCAAAGGCGATCGTGGCGCAAATCGCCGGCGTCTCGCCGCTCTGGAACCGATCCTGGACCGCGTGGCGGGCGTCGCCGGTCATTGCTCCGTGGTAGTGCTCGGCGCTGATCCCGTGGCGGCGCAGCTGTGCCGAGTTCTCCTCGGTGCTGTTGCGCGACTGGCTATAGATGATCGCCGCCTCGCCGGGCATCTGCTTGAGTCGCGCGATCAGCCGATCCATTGCCTTGCGCTTCGGCACAATCCGCAGCGTCAGGTTCTCGCGCATGAATCCCGTGATGAATGTCTCCATGCGCGGACGATCCAGCTGGTCAACGATGTCGCGCTGGACCTGCGGCGTCGCGGTCGCGGTGCAGGCGACTGTCGGCACATCGACGAATCGTTCGGTCAGTCGTCGCAGCACGCGGTAGTCGGGGCGAAACTCGTGACCCCATTCGGAGATACAGTGTGCCTCATCGATCGCGATCAGGCTTGGATTGCGCCGCTCCAGCAGGTCGCGGAAGCGGTCGGTATTGACTCGCTCGGGCGCGACGTACAGCAACTGCACCGTGCCGTCGGCTACCTGCCGCTCCACCTGAGAACTCTGCATCTGAGACATCGCGCTGTTCAGGTATTGCGCATTCGCCCCGGTCCGCTGCAACGCCTGCACTTGATCGTGCATCAGGGCGATCAGCGGTGAGACCACGACGGTCAGGCCGTCGGAGAGGATCGCGGGCAACTGATAACACAACGACTTGCCGCCGCCGGTCGGCATGAGCACCAGCGCGTCGCCGCCCGCGAGCACATGCTCAATCGTCTCGCGCTGTTGCGGTCGGAAGGAGTCGAATCCGTAATGCTCGTGGAGAGCGCTGAGCAGGTGGTCGGACTCACTCACGGCAACCGCTTACCTTGTCCATCCAGATGAGTCGTAGGCGGAGCGTACCGGCAATGCGACGTCTCCGCGAGCCTATGCCTCTTCTCCGGCCAGATAGGCGCGAGAGCGGATGATGAACCCGAGCCGGTCTCCGTCTGGCGGCGCCTCACCCCAGGCGGCCTCACCCTCCCAGAATCCCTCCGGGACGATTAATCCGCGCATCATCATTAGCCTGGGCTCATTCGCAGCGGCGATCTGATGACCGATCTGGATGATGGCCCGACCCAGCGCGGTCTTGTTGAAGATCCAGCTATGCATGTCGTGCTGCGAGGGTGGATTCGTCTCCGGCCCTGAGGTCACCGCCTCCTGATAAAAGGCCCGCAAGTCCTCGACCGCGAAGCGCACCAACATGGGCATTGCGTGGCTCCAGTTTGGACCCCGGGCGGAGATGGGAACTTCTTTGAATCCCGACCCTTGCGTCACGGCGATGACAAAGGAGACCACTTGATCGATCTCCTCGGGCGTCGCGCCGCTGATGCCCACTGTCGTGCGTCCGCGCCGTCGTCGCGCCTCTGCGTACCAGGGCGTGAGTAAGTCGACTTCCGACCGCATTGCCGCCTCCAGGTCGCTGACCTCTGGCTCTGGAAGGACTACCGAGCAGGCCCATACCCCGTCGCCACCACTGTCGGGCGCATCGTGCGGGTAGTCCTCGATCGTTGGTTCCGTGGCGGTCTCAAGCAGAGAGAGCGCACTGCGCAGAACGTCGCGCTGAAATTCGGGGTCGTCGGCCACGCCGAGCGGACGCCCGAGCGGGAACGGCACCCAGAGCGCTCGTGGCGGACGCGCGACCTCGGTGTGCTCGCGGATCAAACTGATAGTGGTCGTAGGGATTCCATTGCGCTGGAGGAAGTGCGAAAGCACACCGACGGTGGCTGTGCAGGCCGGTCAAACCGGAACCAGCAGAGCCGCGTCCACTCCAAGTTCGCGCATCCGATTCGCCATGTCGGCAGCCGACGCTTCGAAGGCCCGCGCATCTGGGCTCGCACCGAGTACTGAGAAATGCGCGGGGGAAATGCCACCGATCTCGCCCGCGTCGCGCAGTTCATGCAGCCGATCGATCGGTAGGACCACGTTCATGTCCCGCTGGTAGTGCGTCCGGTCGAAGTTGACGCTGACGTGCGACTGCACCAGGTCGGTCGGGTCTACGTCGTCGGGAATCAGTCGATATCCGGTGTCCCCGAAGCGGAATGGCAGATCACTTCGCCGATGCAGCGCAGCGGAGGTGATCAGGCAGATCGTCGACTCGACCAGCGGCGGCGGGGCAATCCAGGGGGTCGCCTCATGGTCAATGCTGGAAAAGCGAGCGGCGGCCGCGAGCATGCCCGCAGCTTCCTCGGGGTGCAGATCATCGAGACGAACCATCGCTGTCCTCCACTCGTCACACTGGCAGGGTATCAATGGAGGGTGTCGCAAAAGTCCTTAGAGGCTCGAATGCGTCACTCCCGCGAAGGCGTGAGTCTATGCGGGCCCCAAACGCCTTGTGGATTCCCGCCGGCGGCGACCTTTAATTAAGTTGTCTCCTCCCCCCTTTGCGAGACCTTTGCGAAACTCCCCTTCTCCCCCTTTGCGGGGGAGATGCCGTAGGCAGAGGGGGGCTCCCCGTCTCAAGATCTATCTGGTTGCTGGCGGCGGACCCCCCCTCTGTCACTCCGTGACATCTCCCCCCGCAAGGGGGGGAAAGGGGATCTGTGTCCCGGGCTGATATTACGTTTCCACGCCGGCGAGGTATTGACGCGACCGGAGCAAGAACGCTCGTGGATCCTCGCCGGGCGGCGGTCCGCCGAATGTGGCGCCGCCCTCCCAGAAGCCTTCCGGGATGATCAGGCCGCGCACAAACAGCAGCCGCGCATCGTCGTCGTCGGTAATCAGTTGCGCGATCTGCTTTAGCACTCGTCCGAGTGCGGTCTGCTGGAAGATCCACTTGTGCATGTCGTGTTGCGACGGGGCTGACGACCCCTCATCTGATGTGACCGACTCCTGGTAGAACGCCCGCAGGTCTTCGACCATGAAGCGAATCAACATCGGCATCGGGTGGATCCAGTCCGGACCGCTTGCCACCTTTGGAATCTGGTTGAATCCCGAACCCTCCGCAACCGCGATGGCGAAGGAGACCACTGCATCGATTTCTTCTGGCTTCGCGCCGCTCATCCCGAATGTCGTTCTGCCGCGACGACGCCGCGCCTCTTCGTAGCGGGGCATGAGTAGATCGATTTCGCTGCGCAGCGACGATTCCAGTTCGCTGACCTCGGGCGTGGGCAGCTCGATTGCGCAGGCCCAGACGCCTTCGCCATTACCGTCGGGCGCTTCGTGCTGGTAGTCGACGATTGTCGGCTCGGTGGCGGATTCCAGGAGGCCCAGCGCGCTCCGAAGTACGTCGCGCTGGAAGTCGGGGTCATCGGCGACGCCCAGTGGTCGTCCCAGTGGGAACGGCACCCAGAGTGCTCGCGGCGGTCTCACCGCCTCGGTCTGTTCGCGGATCAAGCTGATGCTGGTGGTCGCGATTCCGTGTCGCTGTAGGAAATGTGAGAGCACGCCGACGGCGGCCGTACAGACCGGTCAAACGGGCACCAGCAACGCCGCATTCACACCCACGTCGCGCATGCGGTCGGCCATTTCCGCCGCCGACGGTTCGAGCAGAAAGGCCTCAGTCGCCCCCAGGATGGAGAAGTGCATCGGCGACACGCCGCCGATTTCGCCGGCGGCCTCGAGCTCGTGCAAGCGATCGAGCGGCAGCACGACATTCAAGTCGCGCTGGTAATGGGTTCGGTCGAAGTTGACGCTGATGTGCGACTGCACCAGGTCGTTCCGGTCGATGTCGTCGGGTATCAGCCGGTAGCCGGAATCTGCGAAGCGAAATGGCAGATCGCCGCGACGATGCAGCGCCGCTGTTGTGATCAACGCGATCTTTGACTCGGCCAGCGGTGGAGGCGTAATCCACGGCGTGGCGTCAAAGTCGAACTGCCGGCGTCGCAAGCCTTCGGCTCGCCCGCGCATGCGCTCGGCTTCTTCGGGGTGTAGATCGTCAAGACGGACCATCGATGCTCTCCTGTCGTTCGGATGCTAGGAGATTTCTCTACATCTGGCGTCGGAGGCAGGGCGGGGACCGCCCTTCAGCCTGCGGCAGCTTCCCCCGCAGAGGGGGGAAGCGGGGGATCGGAGTTGTTCGGAGACAAGTGCTCCTGCAACGCAGTCGCGTCGGTTCACGGCGCTTCTTCGATGGTCGCCGAGAGCGACCCTCGACAGTGCGGGATCCGTGGATCGGGTCCCCAGTTGTGGATTTGCTCCTGGTGTCCGCGGACTGTTTCGTAGTCCGCCGTCTCGACGATGCCTCGTCCGTGACCGTCGATCATCGAGGCGATCGCGAATGACTTCTCCTTCGAATAACCGAACACCGCTCCCAGCAACTCGATTACGTACTCGTACGTGTGATCATCGGAGTCGTGCAGGAAGAGGTGGAAGCGCTTCTCCAGCTCGCTGCGGCGCTCGGCGTCGATGTCGTCTTCGACGATGACATCCGGTCGCGGCAGTGAAGGCTGGGTGCTCATGCGGCGGCCTCGCGCAATGCCTGTTGTTCGGGCGCATCGGCGTCGCCTTCTGTCCAGAGTTCGGCTGCGCGCTTGAAGCTGGACTTGGCCTCGGTTAGCTCGCTGAGCGCCGTTTGGGCTCGACCCCAACGGAAGAGGTCGCGCGCCGTCGCTCCGCGATCGAGCCGTTCTTGCAGCAACTCCATCGCCTGTTCGGTCTGACCGGCTCGCAACCTCGCCTCGACAAGGGTTTCTTCGAAGACGTCACGCTGGGCATTTGATCCACCCAAGCTGACCAATAGCTCCCGCACTTCGGTGAGTCCGTTTGCGGCCGACTCGAAGTCTCCCTGTCCGAATGCGGATAGCGCTTCGACGACGGGAGCGACCACTATTCCGGCGGTCGGGTGTCCGCGCTCTGCCGCCTCGCGCAGACCGTCGAGCAGCTTGCCCAGGCCGACCTCGTCACCGAGCGCGGACAGCGCCATGGCTCGATGCACGTCGACCCAGGCTGTGCCTGCGCGTGGGAAGGCCTTGTCGGCGACGTCGGCGATTGCTCGCCAGTCGGGATGGTCGGAGCCGTTGCCGGCAACGCTGTCGTGCAGGCGGCAACGCCACAACAGTGAGGCGCCGTCGGCGACTTCGCCCAGTGCGTCGCCGTGTTCGTCTGCGCCGGGACGCACTGTTTCGTCGTGCAGCGCCAGCGCGTCCGATCGGCGGCCGTTCGCCAACAGGAACAGCGCTTGATGCCAGGTCAGATGACGGAAGAATCCCGCGCGATCGGGATGATCGGTCAGCCATCCGCCGAGGAAATCCGAACCGCCGTTGATGTCGTGCTCCTCGAAGAACACGTGCGACATCGCGTGCGCCGCCTGCCCATTGGCGTGGCGCAGTTCCAGTGAGCGCTCGACCAGGCGTCGAGCCGTTTCCAGTTGATCCATCTCGTGGTTGGCAAAGGCGTGCCAACTGAGGAACCACCAGTCGTCGCCGAAGGCAGGCGCGAGGCTGTCGAACTTGTCCAGCATGCGTTCCCGCTTCTTGACGCCGCCGCCGTAGAAGTTGCCGCCCAACCACTGCAGGACGATTGGAGCGTCGCGCGGAGTGTCGTTGAGGTGTTCGTTGATCAAGGCCGGAGCTTCGGACGCCTTGCCTCGCGCCGTCGCGCCGAGGATTGCGGCGTGGCGCTGCTCTCGCGGCGTGGCGGCTTCGGCCAGTTCATGCGCTTTGTTGGCCAGCTCGGCGGCTTTCTTGCCGTTACCTCGGAAGAGATAGAACAGACCCAGTTGCGAGTGTGCCAACGCGAAGTCGGGGTCGAGCTCGATCGCCCGTCCGAGCGCCTCGTCGACGCCCAGCGAGTAGGACAGCATCCGATCCACGCCGAGCCGATAGGCCTCGGCTGCTTCCTCGGAGGTGGTCAGGGGCTGGCCCCAAGCATCGTTGGGCATGGTCATGTGTTGCTCCTCAGATTGCCAATCTAGGGCTAAGAGTAGCTGGCAATGATGCGTCGGATGAACGTTGAGGTGGCTACGCTGACCGGACAATGTCAACGTCCAACGATCCCGGAATCGTACAAACGGCGCCGAAGATCGCTGCACTGATCGGTTCCGGCAGCAACGGGGCAGTTGACATTGACCGCGCGCGCGGCGTCATGCTCGGTCTGGCGGTCGGCAACCTGTTGGGTTTACCGGTCGAAGGGGCGAGCCGGGAAGCCATTACGCAGAGGTACCCGAACAGCATCCGCGAGATCGACCCCTCCGAGCGCAACCGACCGATGGACGACGACCTCGCGCAGGCGGTCGACCTGGCCGAGGCGCTGGTCCAGGATGATGATCCTGCATCCGGACTTGCGCAGAGGCTGGTCCGCTGGCGCAAGGAAAACGGTCGCGGCATCGGGATCATGACTTCATCGGTGATCGACGATCTGGAGGATGGTCTCGGCGTACCCGGCGACGCCGCGCGCGCCTACTGGCAGTCGCGTGGGCGCCCTGTGACTCAGCCCAATGGCGCGCTGATGCGATGCGCTCCGGTTGCGATCGGTCATGCTTCGCGTCCTGAGCGCCTAATCAGCGAAACGTCCAGAACCTGTGCGGTCACTCACTATGCGCCCGGAGCGCAGTGGTCGTGCATCATCGTCAATGCAGCGATCGCGATGCTGCTGCGCGGCTGCAACCCGATCGCGATCGATCTGGCAGCGGCCGCAGTCGCGGACGGCGGGCCGCGCGATATCGAACAATGGGTTAGGGCGATTCCCGCGAACATCGAGCAGCGCATCGCCGAGGAGCGCGTTAGCGGTCACACCTACCTCTGCATGCAGGCTGCGTTGTGGTGCCTGGATACCGAAGACAGCCTCGAAGACGCGCTGGTACGAATTGTCAGCGCCGGAGGCGACACGGACACCAACGGGGCTGTCGCTGGCGCGGTGCTGGGAGCGCGATATGGCGCACCGGCGATTCCCGAGCGTTGGTTGTCGTGTGTTCCCGAGCGTCAGAGAATTGAAGATGCAGTTACAGCATTGGTTGATCTGAGTCAGTAGCGAGTGATTCACGTATGGCCGACTTCACGTTGGTAGCCACGTCCTCCGAAGCCAGCGCACCCTCTTGGATCCGTCGCAATAGCTCGTCGGAGCAACGAGGGTGCTGCCGCAACTCGCCAGAAGTCAGAGATTCTTCAATCGTTGCGTAACGTTCAAGCGCTGCTTCTTCGAAGTAGACGCAAGAATCACGACGCAGCCAAGGGTGCTCATCGGGCGCAATGACCAGGCAATCGTCATAGTGCCTTGGCCGCACCTCATAGTGGGAGATGAGATTGGTTATCGCAACCTCACCCGTTCTGGTTCGCAAACTCAGAATGATGTACAAATGTTCCTGTTGGTCGTAGCCGTCAAACGTATCTCCCGGCTCGGTCATCCGCGGACAAGTGTCCGTAACCAGTGAATCGAACTGACGAGTTCGGCGTTCTCTCGAATCTCATCTTCCGAGAAGCCGGCCGTCCGTAGCATGATCGAAGGATCAATTGCTTCCAAGTCGCCCTTCGGCGCGCTCCACTCAGGCAAGCGACGAGACAGATCAAGCATCGTGTCGCGCGACATCGCCTGATGCTTTTCGAGAACATCTCCGAGCCGTTTGTAATCTCGCTCCGATAAGGCTCCGAAGTCGTCCGCCAAGGTGTGGGTCAGTTGACCCGGTCCGACACGCTTGACATACAATTTCCATTCGTCGTCAGCCGGCGTTTGGTCGTCGAAGGCCAGGCAACGCAACGTCCTCAGCGTTGGGCCTTCTTGCGCAGACACAAACTCGTCACCGGTCAGAGGGTAGCCACTTTCGATGAATGCACGCCGATCTACCAGATACAGCAACGTAACCAGCTTTGCTGCATCCATCGGCTCGCCGTGCTGACGCAACAGCCAGGCGGCTGCTTGACCGGCTTTTCGTTCATCGAAGACGAACTTCATGGTCTCGCCCATGCTGAACCGCCCCTCAGGCAATTGAGCGTAGCGAATTCGGGCTCAGACGCGGGCGGTGGCGGCTCCGTCGACGGCGATCGTCTCGCCCGTGATGAATCCTGAGTCGGCAGCCAGCGCCACGACTGCGGGGCCGACATCGCCGGGCTGGACCAGTTGCTTCGCCGGCAGCATCCGGGCGACCTGGCGCACCGATTCCGGGTCGTCGCCGAAGCCTCGCTGACCCTCGTAGATGCCAACCTGTAGCGCGTTGACGGTGATCCCGGAGCGGGCCCATTCCTGGGACAGCGACCGTGACAGGGCGAGCACTCCGGCATGCGCCGCCGCATACGCCGACGTGTTTGCCACTCCGCGCGCTGCGAGGACCGAAACCAGGTTGATGATCCGTCCGTAGCCATTCGTCTTCATCACTCGGGCCGCGGCGCGCGAGGTCAATGCCGGCGCCAGCAGGTTGGCGGCGAGAATCGCGTGCCAGTCTTCGGGCGACAGCTCGTCCAGTGGGGCCGCCACCGGCAGGTCGGCTGCGTTGACGAGGATGTCGAGCCGACCGAGTTCTGAGGTCGTACGAGCGATCGCGGCGTCAACGCTGTTCTCGTTGCTACCGTCAAGCGTGATCGCCGTGTTGCCGCGTCCCAGGGACCAGATTTCGTTAGCCACAGAGTTGACGCGCACGACTTCCTGAGGGCCGGCGCGCAGAGTCGCTACCGCGACATCAGCGCCAGCTTCGGCCAGCGCGACCGCCGCAGCGCGCCCAAGAGGATCGCCGACGCCTACGACCAGTGCGACCCGGCCTTTGAGCAGGAATGGATCGTCGGGCTGGTCGGGATTGGGAGTCGGCACGAATTCTGACATGAGCGACTCCCTAGGTCGGTTCCGTCAGCCGGACTCGCGGCGCCCAACCGGTCGGTCCGATCGCGGCGAGACCGCCGCCGTCCTGTGCGATGGTCTCGCCACTGATTCCGGCCGCTGCGTCCGAGGCGAGGAAGACCGCCAGCGGCCCCATCTCCCAGGCCAGTCCGACCCGGCCCACAGGGATGTATCGGCCACCACGCCAGCGCTCGAGCGCTTGAGGCGTGTGCGGAAAAATCCCGGGCGCGATGCAGTTGGTTCGCACGCCGGCGGGTCCATACGAGACAGCGAGCGAGCGCGTGAGGTTGACCACGCCCGCCTTGGCCGAGACGTACATCCAGTTATCGCGTCCGCCGCGCAGGCCAAAACCGCTGGCGACATTGATGATTACGCCGGAGCCGCGCTCTGTCATGTGCGGTAGCACCGACCGGGCGCAGAGCATCTGCGAGGTCAGGTTCATGTCGATCCCGAACCGCCACTGCTCGTCCGTGAGCTGCTCAAGCGGCGATCCATCGCCGTCCGCGCCTCCGCCCGCGTTGTTGACCAGCACATCAACCCGTCCAAAGCGGTCGATCGTTTCCTGGACCATCGCATTGACCGCTTGCGAATCGATTACATCGGTCCGAATCGAGATCGCCTCACCGCCACGCTGCTCGACGAGCGCTGCGGTCTCTTCCAACTGGGAGAGTGTGCGTGCCGCGCCGGCGACTTTGGCGCCGGCGTCGGCGAATGACATCGCCATCGCCCGGCCGAGGCCACGACCTGCCCCGGTCAACAGGACGACCTGTCCGTCGAGTCGGAAGCGTTCACTCACTGCCACTGAAATCGATCCTCCGGACTTCTATCGGCGTTGGCAATCTACGGTCCATTCGGCAGCTTGCGCTGCGTGGGAGACATCAAGATCCATTAGCCCAGGCTCTAGGTTAAACAGGCCATCACCAACCACGACGCGCTTGTGTCCACTCCATTCCTCTTCGATCTCATTCGCCAAGCTTTCGGTGCGGTTCTCTGAGTCGTGGAGCGCAACGATGAAGTTGGTTCCTGATCCATAACTACCGACGTTGTTGCTCACAGAGAGCAAGCAGTTGTAGACCCCAGCTTCAAGTCGAATGGTGCGCAGGCCTGGCCCGGTACCGGCAACAGAATTCCCTGTGTCAGACGCCGTGCCCGTTGCTGAAAGCAACTCGATCTCAACCGGCGTGCTTTGAAGCCAACGACTGTGCCCGGGTCCGCCGGCAGGGAAGTAGCGTCCTCTCGGCAGAAGATCTTCACCGGCATGCCGAACGCCGAACTCGATCTTGCCATCTTCGTGCTGTCGCGCAATCACCCTCACTTCGATCGCCTGTTGCGATTGCCCTTGTCCAATTGCAAAGGCGGCCAGCGCGACAGCGGCGAATACTGCGACGGTGCCGACCAGCCCCGTGACGAAAAGTCGTCTGGACACAAAGTTCCTCACTTTCGCCTTGCTTCAGCCTGAGTCAGTAGCAGCCGAGTAACGATCAGGTCGTCGAAGCTTTGCGCTGTTGCGCCGCGGACGAGCCGCGACCATCGCCGAACTTGTTGTCGCGCCACTCGAGTGCAGCCTTGAGGCCCTTCTCGCGGGACATCTTGCCGAACTCCATCACCGCCGGCGCGAGGTGTGCACGTGCGTCGTTCTCTGTTGCGAGCCGCTGCAGGGTGCGCGCGCCCATGATCTCAAGGCCCAGGTTGACGATGCGCTTGTTTGCCGAAAGTAGCTCGTGGTCGATCATGGCCATCTTGTTGGCCAGCTCTTCGACTTCCTCGTCAAGCCGGTCGGCCGGCACCGCGTCGTAGACAAGTCCGCGCTTGGCCGCCTCGGCTCCAGAAATGCTATCGCCGGTCAGCAGCATGCGCTTGGCAAACTGCGGACCGCCGTGATAGAGCCACATATGCGCGGGCGGCGCGCCCATCGCGCGCACGGGCGGGAAGCCAATCACGGCGTCTTCGGCCGCGATGATGATGTCGGTCAGCAGCACCAGGTCGGTGCCGCCGGCGAGGCAGTAGCCGTGCACCTTGCCGATTACCGGCTTGTGCATGTCGAAGATTGACATTCGCGCGCGCTGGGCCTTCTCCATGCCCCAGGTGTCGTCGTCGAATGTGACCCGGCCGCGGTAGACCTTGTCGTAGGTCTCCTGCGAGTCGCGGGTCGAGCCGGTCAGGTCGTAGCCGGCCGAAAAGGCGCGTCCTGCGCCGCTGAGAATCACACAGTGGACGTTGGTGTCGTTGTCGGCTTCCCACATCGCCTGTGAGAGCTCGTCTTGCAGGGCAAGCGAGAGCGCATTCAGCTTTTCCGGTCGATTCAGCGTCACGTAGGCCTTACGGTCTTCAACGCGATAGAGGATGTTCTCAAAATCAGTCACAAGGGGTCTCCTGAAATCCAGATGTCAGCGCGGTCAGTCTAACCGAGGGGCATGACCTCACCTGACTCAAGCTCAATGATTAGGTCAAGCAGCCCAGCCGGCTCCCAGCTTCGGCGACTGGGAGGCTGGTCGCTGATCGGAATGAGTACCCCAGCGGCCTCAAGCTGTCGGAGCCCGTGATCGACCGCAGGCAGACTACGGCCTGTCAACTCGACAGCATCTGCACGGTTCAGTACGGGATATGCAGGCAGCGCATCGAGGATCACCCAGGCGGCAGCATGTCTCCGGGGACGTCCTCCGCCTCCCAAACGGTGCCGCCACTCGCTCATCAGGTCGATGACCGACTTCCGATAGTGCTCCGCTACTTGCAGGCTCTGCCGTACCGCCGTGATGAATCCCAACAGCCAAGTTTCAAGATCACCGTCGCGGAACGCCGTCAGCCCCTGAATGTAGACGTTAGGACTGCGCGAGAGCGCCACGCTGATAGGAGGGACAACTCGCGCCGCAAGCCCGCGCCGCCGCAACACAATGTGGATGAGCGCGCGACCGGCACGCCCATTGGCGTCGTCAAATGGGTGGATCGTTTCGAACTGCGCGTGTGCGATTGCTGCCTGGAATAGGGAAGGAGTTTGATCAGAATTGCAGAAGGCGCACAGATCATCCATCAGTTCGGCAACGAACTCATCAGGTGGAGGCACGTAATCGGCGCCGCACGGGTTGTAGTCATTGCCGCCGATCCAATTCTGCACCGAGCGCAATTGTCCGGCGGAGACTAGCTGTCCCCGCATGAGCACACCGTGGACTCTGAGCAACTCGTGTGTGTTGAGTCGGTCGACTCTTGCCGCCTCTCCAATGGCGAGCTGCATCGCTTCGATGTTGTTGATCACCTCCCGTGCACGTGCGCCAACACGTCGGCCAACGCGCTGTCTCGCCTCGGCGTGAGCAAGTTCGCGAGCGTCGATCTGAATTCCTTCGATTCTTGAGGACGCGATCGACTCGGTACGCATGAGCAGATGAGCCAGTGGATCGAGCAAAATGTCGCCGTGCTCTTGCAGCCGTTGGATCGCCGCTTCTGCCTCGGACAGATCAGCTGCGACATCTATTGGCAAACTAAGCCGCGAAATGTCTATCCGCTCTGGGACAAAGGCGTCGTAACTGCAGTCTGCACGGAAGCGCTTCGGCGCGAGCGAATCCGACTTTGCCCTCCAGATTCGAGGGACCAAACAGCCGCGCATGGATCCTTTGTCCCTTCTCCGCTAAAGACAAAGGTTATCTCATATCCCTTGTCTCTGAGGTAATATAGACAAAGGTTATCTCATATCCTTTGTCTTGGAGGCGCCATAGACAAAGGAACCGCACTTGTCCCGGCTCGACCCTTACAGGTGCTTCAACACCCCGCCGTCGACCTGGATCGCCTGACCGGTGATGTATCCGCTCGCCTCCGAGGCGAGGTACACCGCCAACGGGGCCGGATCGGCCGGTTTGGCGAATCTCCGCATCGGGATGAAGCGCAGGAGCAGGTTCTCGTCCTCCGCGGACGGTCCTCGACCCGGCGTCGAATCCGTCCAACCCACGACGATGGCGTTCACCGTGGTTCCGGTTGGGGCGAGCTCCTGGCTCAACGACCTGACCAGGCCGATCACTCCCGACTGCGCGGCGCTGTACAGGCTCAGGTTCGTCATCCCTCGCACCGCGGTGGCGTCGAGCACGGCGATCAAGCGGCCGGGCCGACCGCGAAACTCTCGCGTCGCGCTGCGGAATGCGGCGTAGGTTCCACCGAGATTGGCAATGAGGACGCGCTGGATATCGGCGTCAAGCGTCTTGCGGATTGGCGCTGTGTGATACATCTGCGGAACGACGATCGCGGCATCCACGCCGCCCAGCGCCTTGCTGATCTTGCGCGTCGCCACCTGCACGTTGGTTCCGTTGGATAGATCGACCGCCTCGGTCGCTCCGCCCGCCGCTGCCTTCTTCAGGCGAAACAGCGACGTGCCGTCCGTGTTCGCGCTGGTCACACCGACCGCCGCGCCTGCCTCGCGCAACGCTTCCACGATGGCGCCCGCAACCGGCTTCTCCGCTCCGTAGACGATCACCCGCCGGCCAGTCAGATCGAAGCCTTGCAGTTTGCCCTTGGCGACATCGGGCGGTGGCAATGGATTCTGTTGGCTCATGAGGCCACACCGCCGATTCCCGAGTTCACGTCCCAGCCAGTCGGCGCCAGCCCTCCGGCGAGGCCGCCGCCGTCGATGATGAACGCCTCGCCGGTCATGTAAGCCGAGGCGTCGGAGGCGAGATAGACAGCCAGCGGCCCCAACTCCCAGGCCTCGCC
This sequence comes from Dehalococcoidia bacterium, assembly GCA_963666795.2. GTDB lineage: Bacteria > Chloroflexota > Dehalococcoidia > Bin125 > Bin125 > Bin125. The sequence goes on from CAXXUV010000008.1 coordinate 382,729, forward strand.
GACCCGGCCAACCGGTATCCGCGAGCCCTGATTCTGCGCTCGCGCGATCTCGTCGGGATCCTCGAGGGTCTTCTGCAGAACGAACCCTGGCACAATGCAATTGACCCGAATCTGCTCGCGGGCGAGCTGCGTCGCCAACGCCTGGGTCATCGTGATCACGCCCGCCTTGGCCGCTCCATAGACGAATAACCGCGCGTCTCCGCGCAACGCCGTGCCCGACGCCACAGTGATGATGTTGCCCGGCTTGGACTCCTGGCGGAAGTGTCGCGCCGCCGCCCGTGCGCAGTAGAAGGCGCTCGAGAAATTCAGGTCGAGGGTGTTGCGCCAGTCATCGTCCGACACTTCAGTGATGTGCTTGAGCGACGCTGCACCGCCTCCGCCGGCATTGGCGATCATCACCTCGAACCCGCCCCACTCTGCAATCGTCTGCTCAACCATGGCGTCTACTTGAGAGGAATCGCTGACATCCGTTGGCACGACCAGGGCTCTGCGCCCCTTCGCTTCAATCTCTTCAGCGACACCGGCAATCTGCGACCTCGTGCGTGCGGCGCAGACGATGTCGGCGCCCGCATCGGCCAGGTGCAGCGCCATCTGCCGACCCAGACCTCGCCCTGCCCCGGTAACGATGACCCGGCGTCCATCCATACGTAGCGATTCGAGCATGACGGCAGTCTACGGCGTGTCTGACAGCGGTCCGAACTACGTTCTGCCATGTCAGAACTTGCTGAGCGCTATCATCTGTCCAAACGCGTCCACATTGGATGCGGGCTCGCCGCATCGTGCATGTCTCGCAAGGAGTTGAAGATGGCTATTGGTCTCACGGTGGAATTCACAGTTGCCGAGGGCAAGGCGGAAGCGTTTGAAGCCTTCTTGGCTGGCGCGACGGCCAAAGTCAAGGCTGAAGACTCCGGCTGCAACAACTACGACCTCTTCCGCAGCGTCGACGACGACACCCGCTACATCCTGTTCGAGAACTGGGCCACCGAGGAAGACATCACCGCCCACGGCACGTCCGAGGCGATGGCAGGCATGGCCGGGATCCGCGAGTTCACCACCGCACGTCCGGTCCTACATCGCTACGACGTCCCCGACTAACTGATCGAGCGCTCCCCCATTGGGGGAGCTGTCGCGGAGCGACTGAGGGGGCCGTCCGCGAATCAGCACAGATCAAGAGAGGACCCCCTCAGCCTTCGGCAGCTCCCCCAATGGGGGAGCGGGAAGATATGGAAAGGACCACATCATGCCAGACCAGATGGGCTCTGAACTACTCGCCCGACAAATGGTAAACGAGGGGGTCGAGGACCTCTTCTACATCATGGGCGGACCAATCATTGAAGCCGCCGGCTACGCTGCCGAGCACGGCATCCGCACGATCGACTGCCGCCACGAGCAGGGCGCGGCGATGGCCGCCCACGGCTACGCGCGCGTCAAGCGCGTGCCCGGCGTCTGCATGGCCGCCTCCGGGCCGGCCACGACCAACCTGCTGACCGGCATCGCCAACGCGTATCTCGACGGCGTGCCGATGGTCGCCCTCGGTGGCGCGGCCGCGTTCTCATCGTTCGAGCGCGACGACTTCCAGGAGTACGACCAGCTCGCGATGGCTGCTCCGGTCACTCGATGGTCAAGTCGCGTGACGCATTCCGCTCGCATGCCCGAGTTCTTCAACCTCGCCTACCGCGAGGCCCAGGGTCCCAAGCCGGGACCGACGTACCTCGACCTGCCGGGCGACACGCTCTACCAACAGGCCGATGACGAGACCGTCTGGTTCCCCAAGACCGGCCTACCCAAGTCGCGTCCCAGTGCCGACCCTGATCAGGTCAAGGAAGCGATCGAGTTGCTCGCCAACGCCGAGCGGCCGATCGTCCTAACCGGCACAGGCATCTTCTGGTCAGACGCGTCGGCCGAGCTCCGAGAGTTCGTCGAAACGGCGCAGATTCCCTTTTACACGACGCCGCAGGGCCGCGGCGTGGTCCCCGAAGACCACGACCTCTGCTTCATCGCGGCTCGCTCGAAAGCGTTCCGCGAGGCCGACGTGGCGCTCGTCGTGGGCACACGACTCAACTTCGTCATCGGCTCCGGTCTGCCGCCGCGCTGGTCGCCCGACCTCAAGGTCATCCACGTTGACACCGACCCGACCGAGATCGGACACAACAAGGAAGCGACCGTGGGCATGGTCGCCGACGCCAAGCGCGCTCTGGTGGCGCTGACCGCCGCGGCTCGCGAGGCTAACCTCGCTCCACCGACCGACTGGATCGCCGAGCTACGCGAATCGGACGACACCCGCCGTCAGCAATCGCTCGAGTTCGCGCACTCATCGACCGTCCCGATTCACCCGCTGCGCCTGGCCGACGAGGTCGTTCAGCGCATGGACCGTGACGCAGTCGTCTGTGTCGACGGAAATGCGACGCTGGCCTTCGCGCGACAGTACATCCCGTCCTACACCGAGGGTGGCCGGCTCAACCCGGGACCCAACGGTTGCATGGGCGTTGGCTTGCCGTTCGTACTTGGGGCCAAGGCGGCCGCGCCCGAGCGCCAGGTGATCGGTTTCGTTGGCGATGGTTCGTTCCTGATGAACGTCCAGGAGATCGACACGATGGTCCGGCACAACCTGCCCGCCACGATCGTGATTTCCAACAATGCCGGCTGGACCGCAGGCTCGAACGACACGCCAGGCCGACCGCTCGGCTATGGCCAGCGCTATGAGGATGTCGCGATCGCCCTCGGCGGACACGGCGAGCACGTGACCAAGCCGGAAGAGATCGGACCCGCGATTGAGCGGGCGATGGAATCCGGACTGCCGGCGGTCGTCAACGTCGAGGTCGAGCAACACGCGATGCCGGGCCAGGCCCGCTTCGGCGGCTACTCGGCGACCCTGAGCCGATAGGCTCTCAACACCCAGCAATTCACCTTCAGAGGCGGGGCCGCGGCCCCGCCTCTGTCGTTACCAGCCAATAGACAGGACCAACCCATGGCCTCCGTCCCAGCCGAGTTCGCGGACCTCTGCGGCGCGCCTCACTTCGCCCATCTCGTCACCGTCAATCGCGACGGTTCTCCGCAGTCCTCACCGATCTGGATTCGAGCCGAGCGCGTCTCCGCTGCGGGCGCGGTGGAATCGATCTTCTTCGTCACTGGGCTGCGCTACCGCAAGGCGCTCAACTTGCAACGCGAGCCGCGCGTGGCGCTCTCGATCCACGACCGGAACCAGCCCTATCGCATGCTCGAAATCGTCGGCACGGCCTCGCTTGCGCCACGCAGCTCGTGGGACGAACTCGACACCATCTCCAACCAGTACCTCGGTACGGATTATCCCTACAAGGGCGACGATCCGGCCGGCTGGCTCGTGACCGTCCAGATCGACCGCGTCACCCTGCCGAACGACGGTCCTGCGCCGCCCGTTGTCGACCCTCCGGCGGCCGGCTCCGACCTACTGAGCCCGCCCCACTTCGCTCACATCGCGACGGTCAGCTCTGCCGGTCAGCCGCGCTCCTCGGTGGTCTGGCATCGGCGACCCGAGGCCGGCGGTGAGCATGACATTGAATTCTGGACCAGCGCCGAGACGCTCAAGACCAGACACCTGCGCAATAACCCCGCCATCGCCGTCAGCATCCACGACGAAGTCGACCCGTACCGCTATACCGAGCTTCGAGGACGCGCCCACATCACTCCGATCGAGGGCCGACAAATGGCCGACGAGCTGACGCGGCTTTACTGGAAGCTGGACGCGTTCCCGATGGACGTTGACCCGACGGGTAGCGTCGCAATCCGGGTCGAGACAACCCACCGAGTCGGCTGAGCGCCGGTCGTGAATCAGTTCCTGCTAGGAGAACAGCATGGCATCCGTCCCTCCCGATTTCGCCGACCTCTGCGGCGCGCCCCACTACGCTCACGTCGTGACGGTCAACCGAGACGGTTCGCCGCAGTCGTCTCCGGTCTGGTTCCGGCCCGAAGATGTCAATCGCGACGGTTCGGTGGCGTCGGTCTACTTCAGCACCGGCAAGCGCTTCCGCAAATCGCTCAACATGCAGCGCGAGCCGCGCGTCGCGATTTCGGTCCACGACGCTGCAAACCCGTATCGCACGCTGGAGATCGTAGGCACGGCATCACTCACGCCGCGCACGTCGTGGGACGATGTCGATGAGATTTCTCGCACCTATATCGGAACCGATTATCCGGGCAAAGGCGAGGGCGCCGGCGAGGGCTGGGGTGTCACGGTCAGCGTCGAGCGCGCGGTCACGCTGGACTTCGAACCCGAGCACGTAGTCGATCCGCCGGCGGCCGACACCGATCTGCTGAATCCGCCGCACTTTGCCCACATTGCGACCGTCAGCTCGACCGGACAGCCGCGTTCATCGGTCGTCTGGCACCGGCGTGGCGCGGGCGGCGGCGGGGACGACATCGAGTTCTGGACCATGCCGACGACCCTGAAGGCGCTCCATTTGCGACGCAATCCGGCAATCGCCGTCAGCATCCACGACGAAGCCAACCCGTACCGCTACACCGAGGTCCGCGGGCGCGCGACGATGACCGCTGTGCAAGGTCATCACATGCTCGACGAACTCACGCCGCTCTACTGGAAGCTGGACAAGTATCCGGATTCCCGTGACGACGGACACGACCTCACTCAGGGCGTGGTGGTCAGGGTCGAGACGACGCACCGAGTGGTCTACGGCGAGTAACCACCGAGAGCGTGGAATCAGCCGGTTCGAGGTGCTAGGAACGCTCTGAACAACTCCGATCCCCCGCTTCCCCCCTCGCGGAGACCTTTGAATAACTCGCGAATCCCCTCTCCCCCCCTTGCGGGGGGAGATGTCACGGAGTGACAGAGGGGGGGGTCCGCCGCCAGCGACCAGTTAGGCCTTGAGATCGGAAGCCCCCTCTGCCTACGGCATCTCCCCCGCCAGGGGGGAGAAGGGGACTTTTGCAAAGGTCTCCTCGCGGGGGAAGCTGCCGAAGGCTGAAGGGGGTCCCCGATCGGCCACCGACGGGAGTTATTCAGAGGATTCCTAGCGACCGGTCAACCTGGCCAACTCAGCCAGGGACTCGGTCAGTTCATCCTCGCTTGGATCACTCCTCTGCTCGCGGAACTCCCAGAGATTGCCTTCCGGGTCGCGCGCTGAATAGACGCGGGCCCCATAGAAGGCGTCGATCGGTTCACGAACGATTTCGGCTCCGCGGGCCTGCGCATGTTCGTAGTGCGCGTCCACATCTCCCACGTAGACGCATAGCACCGTGTGGACCGCGCCGAGCGATTGCGCGCTGACGAGTCCAAACCGGGGATCGGCGGCGCCGATCAGCACACGCTCGCCCGACATTGCTACTTCTGCGTGCGCGACGCTGCCGTCCGGCCACTCGAGCATCATGATCTGCTTGAAGCCGAAGACATCGCACAGAAACTCCGTCGCGGCGCGCGGGTTCTCGTAGTAGACGTACGGGACGATGTGCTGCGACCCGGCAGGTGGATTCAGTGACATCTAAAGCAGGCCGCTATTCCTCGGAGTCAATCGTCGATTGCATTTCCTCGGCCGAGACCTCGCGAAGCGGTTGATGGAACCACCAATGTCCGCCCTCTGGATCGGCGGCACGATACGTACGATCACCGTAGAACTGGTCGGTCGGCTCCTCGAGAATCTCCGCGCCCTCAGCCACCGCGCGAGCGTAGTGCGCATCAACATCGTCAACGTAGACCATGATGCTCGCGTGCAGATGTGGCAGTCCCACGGGACCGCCAAGTCCACCCTCTGGATAGGCCGACGCCAACGTGATCTCCGCGCCGTCGCTCGTCAGCGACGCATGCCCGATTGTGCCATCAGGCATATCTAGCCGAAATCGCTCCTCAAAGCCGAATGCACGGCAGAGAAATTCCATCATTGCCGGCGCGTCGTCGTACGACAGTGCCGGCACGATTCGTTGTGTAATTTGAGGGATGTCGTCCGTCATTGTCTGCTCCTTATTCGCCCATCTGTGTCATCGCGACCATCATCTCTTCTGGCGTGACATCGCGGACGTGCTGGTGAAACTCCCAGCCGACGCCCTCGGTATCGAGCGCCCGATACGTCCGGTCGCCGTAGAACTGGTCCTCGGGCTCCTGAACGATCTGAGCCCCGGCCGCCCTGGCGTGCTCGCAATGCGCATTGATGTCATCGACGTAGACGACCACAGACGCATGCACGCCGCCAAGCGCCGCCGGACTGCTCAATCCGACATCGGCAAACTCACTGGCGAGCATCAGCGTCTCGCCGCCGTACAACAGCTCGCAATGGCCGATTGAGCCGTCGGGCATTTCCAGGAGCAGCCCTTGCTCAAACCCGAAGGCGTTGCGAATGAACTCACTCGCCGCCTTCGCATCGGAATAGTTGAGGTACGGAAGGATCCGCTGACTGCCCGCAGGTGGGTTCTGAACCATGAGTCGCCTCTTTCAATTCGGTTCCGTTGCTTGTTCCTGAGAGAAGCCCCATCGGCGCCTCTCCAGGTCGATTTCCTCATCGAGCCACGCGCCCCGTAGCATATTTCGCGGCTCGGATACGCGCTCAACACCAAAGACGCGGAACAGCCGCTCTCTCGCAGCCGGGGCGTCGGACACGTCTACTAGTCTCCGCCAAACTCTGCCATCATCGCCGCCGACTCCTCCTCCGGCGAAACGACTCGCATCTGTTGCTGGAATGTCCAGCGATGGCCTTCCAGGTCAATGCAGCGATACGATCGCGCGCCCCAGAACATGTCCTCAGGCTCCTGGACGATCGTTGCTCCCTCGGCCAGGGCGTGCTGGAAGTGCGCCTCGACGTCATCGATGTAGACGGTGATCTGTTGCGGCAGCGCATCCAGGTCCTGTGGCGAGCAGTTCTTCGCCTCTTCGAACACTGAGTTCAACATCACCCGCTCGCCCAACAGCGACAGCGAGGCATGGCCTATCCGACCATCGGGAATTGCCATCACATCCACCTGCTCAAAGCCGAAGACGCGGCAGAGCCAGTCGATCGCCGCCGGGGCGTCGGCGTAGGTCAAGTAAGGAACGATCCGTTGGTGATCGAGTTTAATCGGCTCCGCCATGACTACCACCCTTCGCGCGTGTCGCCTTCACATTCGGTCGAAACCGTAGCGTATATATGTTCTGAAACGCAAGCCGCCCCACACGAGGTGAGGCGACATGACATATCGGGCGAATCGAAGTGAACGGTAGCTCGCGCTACCAGCTCAGCAGCCCTTCCTCGACCTCCGCTCGCGGGACCTCACGCATTCGCTGGCAGAAGCTCCAGCGGTAGCCCTCGGGATCCAGCGCGTGATAGCTCCGCAGACCCCAGAACTTGTCCTCGAGGCCCTGAACGATCGTCGCCCCCTCACGCAGGGCGCGTTCGTAGTGGGCGTCAACGTCGTCCACGTGGATGTGAATCCGCGATGTCGCCACTTCCTCACCGGTCGGAGCGTGATTGTCGAGCTGCTCGAATTCCGAGGCCAACATGACACAGTGGCCTTCGTGACACAGCATGGCATGCGCGATCCGCCCGTCCTCCACGGGGTAAACGCTCGCCTGCTCGAAGCCGAACACGCGACACAGCCAGTCGATGGCCGCCGGTGCATCCGCGTAGGTCAGGTATTGATAGATCTGCTGTCGGTCAACCAATCCGTCGGACATAGCCACTGCCTTTCTCAGTCCCTTCGGAACACCCCGTGTGTTCCTGTCTGAGACTGACGGTATGCGGCAAAGCGCCACACGGTTTCGCGGCCAAATTCACAAGTCTTCGATGCCACACCAGACCTGTATCGCAGCTGCCGAAGCGATCGACTCTGCGAAGCCGGTTACTCACCGGTTGTCATATCGGTTGCAGGCCCGCAACAGCCAGGCGCTAGTCGATGTCGAGTAAGTCCAGAGTTCGGTCTGCGTTGAACTGAGGCAACTCAAATTCAGCTATTGAATGCGAAGAGATGCAGGCACCTCGAGTTGTCCATAGTCATTTCGCCCCCAACAGACCAATTCCCGTTGATCAGTAGCCGCACACGTATGGAATGCCGAAGACTGCGAGATGATCTCGAAGAAGTCGTTGCCGGCCGGCGCCTCGAGTTGGCCGTAGCTGTTGTCTCCCCAGCAGAGAAGCTCATTGCGACTTGTGATCCCACAGGTATGGGACGCTCCGGAGGACACGTCGAGGTAGCGGCCTGCCGGCACGTCGGACTGACCGTATTGGTTTCGGCCCCAACAAGTCACTTCGCCATTGAGCGTCCGCACGCAGTTGTGATACCCGCCGACATTCACGCGGTCGTAGAGACCAGCAGGGCTCTCAGCCTGGAAGTACGTGTTGTCGCCGAAACAGACGACTCGGTACTCGTCCTGACCGCCGTCCGCGGAATGCCGACGGCAGCGGTGATCGATGCCGACTCGGTAGGCCCAGTACACGGTTGTCGCGCCGTTCTCTTGCCAGTTCGCCTGCACAAATCGCGATCCCCAACAGACCGGCTCGCCATCAGGGGTGAGCGCGCATGAGTAGTTGGCGCCGACGTCCAGCCAGCGCAGTGCGCGGTCGGGCGGGGAAATCTGCCCGGCGTCGTTCGAGCCCCAGCACAGGACCTCGTCGTTCATGGTCGAAGCGCAGGTGTGTCGTGCGCCGACGCCGAACGACCTGACCTCTTTCGTGATCTGGACGGTAGGGCGGTTGTCTGTGGAGGGAGGTCCTGGAGGTGCACTGGCGAGCGAGGTAGGAGCGACCGCCTGACCGTTGTCGTTTCCGCCCCAGCAGACCGCGCCGCCTTCTTCGCGGACAGCACAGGTGTGGTACCAGCCCGCGCTGACCTGACTAAATCGGCCCGCCGGGACGTTGTTCTGCCCGCTGGTATTTGTGCCCCAACATTGAATGTCTCCGTCGTAATCCAGTGCGCAGGTGTGTAGTCCGCCGGCGCTGACAGCCTGGTGCTGCCCAAACGGGTCTTCTGCCTGGCCGTATTCGTTGCGACCCCAGCAATCAATTTGCCCATCGTTGTTGAGCACGCAGGTGTGACCGGCGCCGGCTTCCACGCTTGTGAGCTGGTCGCGCGTAAAGCGGGAACCCGTCGAGCTCTGCCCGAATTCGTCGTACCCCCAGCATTCCAATCCTGCCCGGGTGATTGTGCAACTGTGGCCGCTACCAGCAGCCACAGACTGAACTGCATTGGCGATCTCGGGCGCGTTCAACTGGCCGGTTTGATTGCGGCCCCAACACACGACGCTCCCCCACTCGCCAAATGATCCCGCGCAGGAGTGTTCTCTTCCCGCGCTGACCACGGACCAGTAGGTTCCTTCTGGCGCGGCCAGCTCGCCATATTGGTTGCTTCCCCAACATTGAATCTCGTAGTCCTCAGTCAACGCACAGGTGTGCTCGTAGCCAGCGTCGACCTGGAGGAAACTGCCGTGAGGTACGTCTGACTGGCCGCGCTGATTCGCACCCCAACACTCAGCCTGTCCGTCCGACCAGAGGGCGCAGTTGTGAAATCCACCCGAGCTGATCTGTGCGACGTAGCGCTCGCCGGGCCGTCTTGCGGGTTGCGGGGGCCGCACTGGTTCCGGCTCTTCCTCGGTCACCGTTTCCGGTTCCTCTACCGACGAGCTGTCCTGCTGCTGCGCGGTTTCAGCTGCTTGGGACTCGGTTGTCTGAGCCTCAGTTGCTTCCTCGGGCTCCTCCTGGGCCGCAACGGCCGGCTCCGTGCGCTGCGTTTGTGTGGCCTGCTGCGGCTGCGTGGGAGACTCTGCTCCGCTGCAAGCCACCAATGCGAGGCCGAACATCACCGCACCAATCGCCAATAGCACCGATATCCTCATCGTCATCGTCCGCCCCCTATATATCTGTCGTGATGGTGCACATAGATGTAGAGCATATCCACGTCGTTTCCTACCCGACACCCCTGCGGATCTCGACCGCGAACTCAGGGAACTGCTCGTTCGATCGCTCGATTGCAGCCTGCCGAGAGCCATCCTTCTGGCGCGATACGCAGGTATCCGATAGCCTCAAACAGCGTTGCGCGCTGACGCGTGCCCGTTTCCCACTCACACCTGCGGACCCCTCCAACGGATGATGGGCCGCGACGGAGGATGACATGGACCTGGGACTGACCGAAGAGCAAGAACTGCTGAAGAATTTCGCCCGCGACTTCCTCACCAACGAGTGCACCGAAAAGCTCGTGCGTGACATGGAAGAGGACGAGCGCGGATACACCGACGACCTCTGGAGTGGCATGGCCAAGCAGGGTTGGATGGGCCTGACCACCTCCGAGGAACTGGGCGGCGCCGGCCTCTCCTTCCTCGACCTCTGCGTGCTGCTGGAAGAGTTCGGCCGCGCCCTGGTTCCCGGACCGTTCATCAACACCGTGCTCACCGCCGGCTTCGTTGAGGCCATCGGCAGCGATGCGCAGAAGCAGCAGTACTGCCCCGCCGTCGCCTCCGGTCAGCACGTGATGACCTTCGCTCTGACGGAGCCGTCGGCCCGCTTCGACAGCACGGGCATTGAGACCACCGCCACCGCTGACGGTGACGGCTACGTGCTCAACGGCACCAAGCTCTTCATCCCCGACGCCCACAACGCCGATACCATCCTGGTCGTCGCGCGCACCCCCGGCTCCGAGGGCGACGAGGGCGTCTCGCTCTTCCTCGTCCCCGGTGGCGCCGAGGGCCTTTCGACCACCGTCTTGCAGACCATCGCTGCCGATAAGCAGTGCGAAGTCAAGCTCGATGGTGTCCGCGTCGGGGCCGACACCGTGCTCGGCGAGGCCGGCAACGCCTGGGCAATGATTGAAATCGCCAAGCAGTACTTCACCGTCGCCTACTGCGCCTACCTCGTCGGTCTGGCCCAGCGCGACTTCGAAATCTCGGTCGACTACGCCAAGGAGCGCATCCAGTTCGGTCGCCCGATCGGCTCCTTCCAGGCGATCCAGCACAAGGCCGCCGACATGATTACCGATGTCGATGGCTCGCGCTTCATCATGTACCGCGCCGCCTGGGCCGTCACCGAGGGCGAGCCCGACGCCGCGCTCCAGGTCGCGATGGCCAAGGCCTGGTGCTCCGACGCGACCCGTCGCGTCGTCGCCCACGGTCAGCAGATCCACGGTGGCATCGGCTTCACCAAGGAATACGTCATCCAGCTGTACTTCCGCCGCCAGAAGATGGCCGAGCTCATGTGGGGCGACGCCGACCACCACCGCGAGAAGGTCGCCGAGCTGCTCGAGATCTAGGCGGAGCCGACGGGTCCCTGCCAAATGCTCCCCCGTTGGGGGAGCTGTCGCGAAGCGACTGAGGGGGGCCGGCTCTCAAGCACCAATAGGGCGCGTTCCCCATGGGGAACGCGCCTTTGCTATTCGTCAGACTGAACGCGCGACCGTTTGCGCAGGAACCAGAAGCCAATCGCCAAGCCAACAACGCTGAGCCCGACGGCCACCACAATCGCCGCGATCCAGGTCCACAACGGAGCTGAGTAGCGGCTGCCCGACATGACAACCTCCTGGGCGAGCGCCGGCGACACCCACAACGCCCAGAACAGGGCCGCGACCACCAATCCCGTCCAGCGTTTCATCGGATAGCCTCTAATCATGGCCCGCAGACGACGCCGACGCCCTGCCGAGACGCCCGAATCAGCGGCCCCCAAGACCCGCTCCTCCATCGTGCGCCTCTCGTTCCCCAATCAGGATACGTTGCGCCTTCGCACCTTCTGGTCGCCGCTGCCCAACTGGGCATACGGAGCCATTCCCGCAGCCATCGCGGCCGTCATCGCCGTGTTGACATTCGGCCAGTCGGACTGGTCCGGCGCGGCGATCGTTGGCGCCGCGGCCGGGTACTTCGGTGGCGGCATCCTCTGGGCCGTCCTGGGCGTCGTCGGCGGCGACGTGCTTGAAGTCGACTTCGACCTCTCGGACGACAAGGGCAAGGTGCACCAGTCCATGTTGTGGGTCATCAATCGAGACTGGAACTTTGAGCTCTACGACATCGAGACGATCACACTGACGCATCAGCGCTCTCGTCCGATCCTGCTGCAGTTCAGCGGCACTCACACCACCCATATCTCATTCGCCGACGGCAACTTGATGCGTATCGGCCGCTTCCCGACTGAACAGGAAGCGCTCGATGTCGGAGCGGCCGTATCCGATTTCGTCGGCGTGCAACTTGACCGCGCGCCCGAGGATCGGCCGCGTCGAGGCCGCCGATGACGCAGAACGGGCGCCTGACCGATCCGGTTGCAATCCGTGAACGCTTCCAGCAGGCGATGGGCGACCGGCCGGAGAAGCTTCAGCGACATGCCCAGCGCGTTGTCAAGGGCGCTTTGCATCTGGCGGTCGTGCATGAGCTCGACCGAGACATCTGCGCCGCGTCCGCCGCGGGGCACGACCTCTTCCGTCACTGCAGCGACGCCGAATTGCTCGCGCTGTCTCGCCACTATCGCGTTCCGATCACGGAAGACGAAGAGGCGGCGCCGATCATCCTCCACGGCCCGCTGGCCGCTGCCTATGCCCGAGACGTCATGGGCATCCAACACGACGGGATCCTGACCGCCATCGCTTATCACACCACGGCCCACCCCGACTACTCGCTGGAATCGCTGGCCGTGTTCCTGGCCGACAAAATCGACCCGAGAAAGGTGCAGCGTGATCCCGGTCTCTCCGCTGTCGCAGCGGCAGCCGAACACGATCTGCATGCCGCCGCGGCGATCTTTCTCGAACGCAGATTGACCGCCCAACTCAATAGTGGGCAACCGCTCCATCCGCTCGCCGTCGCCAGCCGAAATGCGTTCTTACGGCGTTCGCAATGACGACGCAGGACACCACACCTGGCGACCAGAGCGAAGAAGGCACGGCAGTCGGGCGTGTCATCGATGCCGGTGAAACCGAAGTCGACGTACATGACCGAGCACTCAGGCCGACGCGCCTGGAGGAATTCGTCGGTCAGTCGACGGTGCACGAGGCCCTCAGGATCGCCGTCGACGCAACGAAAGCTCGCAGCGAAGCCCTCGATCACCTGCTGCTCTACGGACCGCCGGGCCTGGGCAAGACCACGCTGGCGCGGATCGTCGCCAGGGAGCTCGGCGTCAACCTGCGTCCGACCAGCGGTCCGGCGATCCAGCGCGCAGGGGACATCGCCGCCATTCTGACGACCATGCAGACGCACGACGTGCTCTTCATCGACGAAATCCATCGCGTGCCGCGTTCGGCCGAGGAAGTGCTCTACTCCGCGATGGAGGACTTCCAACTATTCATGATGATCGGCAGCGGACCGGCCGCGCGCAGTGTCCAGCTTTCGGTCAAGCCATTCACGCTGATCGGCGCCACGACGCGTTATGCCATGATCTCCCCGCCGCTCCGCGACCGCTTCGGCATGGTCCAGCGTCTGGACTTCTACACGACTGGCGAACTCGAACAGGTCATCGTCCGCTCGGCCAACGCACTGGAGGTGGAACTCGAGCCTGCCGGCGCGAGGACGCTCGCCGAGCGCGCTCGCGGCACACCCCGAATCGCCAACCGACTGCTGCGCCGCGTCCGGGACTACGCCGAGGTCCGCGCCGACGGCATCATCACCGCTCCTGTCGCCGATCAAGCGTTGCGCGGTCTACGGGTCGATGAACTCGGTCTCGATGAGCACGACCGTGGCCTGTTGCGCGCCCTGATTGAAGGATTCAACGGCGGGCCCGTCGGCCTCGACACGTTGGCAGCCGCCATCGCCGAGGACGCCGACACCGTCATGGACGTCTACGAGCCCTACCTGATCCAGCTCGGATTCCTCGCCCGTACACCAAGAGGCCGCGTCGCCATGCCTGCCGCCTGGAGCCACCTGGGTCTCACCCCGCAAGGATCCACACCAGACCAGGGGAGCCTCTTCGAGACCGGCTCAGGTTAGGGCCGGGGCTGGTCCCGTGCTCGCAATGTCAAGATCGCTGGCGCGTAGCCTGAGCTCCTTTGCTCCCCCTGCAAGGGGGAGCTGTCGCGGAGCGACTGAAGGGGTCGCTCGGCCGGAGCAGCAGGGAGGGGACCCCCTCAGCCTTCGGCAGCTCCCCCTGCAAGGGGGAGCGAAGAGGGGGCAGCGCCGGGCGGCCCCGAGGAAATCAAGTTGGGCGGGACACTCAGTCGAGCGACAGCGCCGGTTCTGCAGATGGGCCGGTCCCGTTCGTGCCGTTGCGGCCGTTCGCCGCGGTTCGCTCTCGCAACCGGTCGAGCACGGCCAGAGCGGCGTCCTCGTCGAACTCCACCGACTCCTGGTCGGCGTACATCATCCGGTAGAGCTTGGCGTAGTGTCCGCCGAGCTCTAGCAGCTCGCCGTGCGAGCCCTGTTCGAGGATTCGGCCGTATTCCAGCACGATGATCCGGTCCACGGAGCGAATCGTCGAGAGCCGGTGCGCAATCACGAACGCGGTCCGTCCTCGCATGACGCGAGCAATCGCCTCTTGAATAAGCGCCTCAGTCTGTGAGTCCACGTTCGCCGTCGCCTCATCGAGGATCAGGATGCGCGGATCGCTCAGGATCGCGCGAGCAAATGCAACAAGTTGTCGCTGCCCAATCGAGAGGTTTTGAGCGCGTTCGGCCAGCGGTGTGTCGTAGCTCTGTTGCAAGCGCTCGATCCATCGATCCGCGCCGACCACCGTAGCCGCAGCGATCGCCTGCTCGCGCGTCGCCTCGAGGTTGCCGTACCTGATGTTCTCCAGCACCGTGCCCGAGAACAGGAACGGATCCTGCAACACCACGCCGACTCGCTGCACCAGCGAGGCTCGGGAGATTTCGCGCACGTCGTGTCCGTCGATCAGGACCGCGCCCTCGGTGACCTCGTAGTTACGAGTGATTAGCGAAGTAATCGATGTCTTGCCGGCGCCGGTCTCGCCGACGAGCGCCACGGTCTCACCCGGCTGCACTTCGAGATCAAGGTCGAAGAGGACCCGCACGCCATCTACGTATTCAAGCGAAACGTTGTCGAACTGAACGTGTCCGGCGATATCGGGCAAGTCTTTCGCTTCCGCCGAGTCCTCAATCTCCGGTTGCGTATCGAGTACTTCAAACACGCGCTCGGCGCCGGCCATGGCGCGCTGGAACATCGTGTATTGCAGAACCAGGTCGCGAACCGGGTCGAAGAAGCGCTGAATCCCAATCGAGAACGCGACGATACTGGCGATGCCCGCTGCCTCTGTCAACGTGCCATTGCTCAATCGAGCGACGGCAATGGCAATGATGATCACCGTCGCGATAGCGATCAGAACCTCGACCAACGGCATAATCGCGGCCGAAAGCAGTCCTGCCCGTCGAGTCGCGCGCAAGTTCCAGTTGTTGATCCGGTCGAATCGGCGAGCGTTCTCCGACTCGCGGTTCAGGCTCTGGACAACGCGAACGCCATTCAAGTCTTCGTTCAACGTTGAGTTGACCGCAGCAATCGCGACACGGGTTTCAAGGAACGCTTTGCGAGCACGCTTGCTCCAAAACGCCATCGCGACGATCAGGATGGGCAGCACCGCGAATGCGCCAAGCGCCAACTGCCAGTCGATGTAGATGAAGACGCCCATGATGATCACAAGCCCGAAGATGTCACCAATCACGGTCAACACGCCGGAGGTCAGCATCTCCTGCAGGACCTGCACATCGGAGGTGACACGCGACATGATCGCGCCGACTTCGCCGCGGTCATAGAAGCGATGCTCGAGGCGCATCAGGTGATCGAACACGTCTTGGCGCATCTGACGCAGAATGGGATGGCCAATGTTGGCCATCAACCATTGGCGCACAAACTCGCTGCCCCACGAGACCAGGACGATCACACCAAATGCAATCCCAATCCGATCAAGCTCGGATGCAACGCCGTGCTCAAGCGCGCCCTGCATCGCCTGGTAGACGACAAACACCTGAACGTTGAGAGCAAGCGCGAACACGACGTTGGCGACGATCGCAGCCAACAAAAATTTCTTGTGCGGTCCGATGTAGCGGCCGAAACGGCGCACCAACCTCGGGTTGTAGAGGGAGCCGTATTCCTTGTCCCAGCCGTCGGCCATCGACGCCGAGGACGCCCAACCGCTGCGCGGACCGTGTCCGCCACCGCCCAGGTTGGAAGACCAACCACCGGCCATACCGCCGCCCATCATGCCCATCTCAGCCGCTCCCGCCAGCTGCTGCGGCGGCTTCCAACGGCGACGCCTTCGACGACTCCTGGTCGCGCAGCTCCAGATCATAGATCTCGTGGTACAGGCCGCCCTGCGACAGCAACTCGTCGTGCTTGCCCTTCTGCACAATGCGGCCCTTGTCCAACACCAGAATCTGATCGGCTTCACGCAGGGAGCGCAATCGATGCGCAATCACAAAGGTCGTGCGTCCGCGCATCAATGCAGCCATCGCCTGCTGAATCTCAAACTCGGTCGCGGCGTCCACCGACGAGGTGGAGTCGTCAAAGATCAAGACTCGGGGGTCCATCAACAGCGCACGAGCGATCGCGATGCGCTGTTTCTGCCCACCGGAGAAGTTCGCGCCGCGCTCGCCGACCCAGGTGTCGTATTTCTCGGGCAGTCGGTTGATGAAGTGATGGATGCGCGCCAACTTTGCGGCGGCTTCAATTTCCTCATCGGTGGCGTCGGGCCGACCGTACGCAATGTTCTCTTTCAGCGTGGCGGCGAAGAGGAAGACCTCCTGCTGCACGATTGCCACCTGCCGGCGCAACGCCTCAATCGGCCAGTCGCGTACATCCACGTCGTCGAACGTCACCCGTCCGGCGCTGACGTCGTAGAAACGAGGGATGAGATTAACAATCGTCGACTTGCCACTGCCGGTCAGTCCGAGCAGCGCGATCAGTTGGCCCGGCTTGGCCTCGAAGTCGATGCCGCCGAGCACCGGCGAGCGCGGGTCATAGGCAAAGCTCACCTGTTCGAACTTGACGTTGCCCTGCGGCCGTGTCGGAGCGACCGCGTTGGGATCGTCCTGGACTTCCGATTCCTGGTCGAGAATCTCAAAGATGCGCATGCTGGCTGTCGCCGCGCGCGGGACCATCATCACCATCCAGCCCAGGCCACGAATCGGCATTTGCAGGATGGTCAGAAACATCAGGAACATCGTCAGTTGACCGACGGTGAAATTGCCGGCGACGACCTCTCGGCCGCCGTACCAGATTGTGAGCACGATGGTCAACGCGCCGAGCGCCGTCATCAGCGGCATGTTGACCGCTTGCACCATCGACGCGTCGTAGGAGCGCTGCTGCAACCATCCAGCCGAGCGGCCAAACTTCTGACCTTCGAACTCCGCGCGCCCGAATGCTTTGACCACACGGATGCCGGAAAGCGCCTCTTGCAGCACCGTGCCCAGCTGCGCCTGTGACTCCTGCACGTCGTTCCAGATCGGGCGTAGGCGTCGGGCGACGATCCCGGAGCGGACCGAGATGATGATCATGATCACCCAGACCATCAACGCCAACGGCCAGTTGATTGACACCATGATCGCCAGCGTTGCGATGCCGAGCACCACGGTGAACGACAACTGCACGCCGCCAAAGTTGATGAACATCCGCACGACTTCAACATCCTGAGTCGCGCGGACCATAATCTGGCCAGTCTCCGACCCGTCGTGGAAGCGGAAGGACAACGTCTGCAGGCGCTGATAGATGGCATTGCGCAGGTCGTAGGCGACCGATTGGCCCACCCATTCCGCCAGATAGCGCTGGATGAACATGGTGATGCCACGCAGAAAGGCGGCGCCAACCAGGGCGACTCCGGCGACAGCGACCAGCCAGCCGGTAATCGCCACTTCCGTGACACCGTTGACGATCTCAGTCGAGATGGCCGTATCCACGGCGAACTGCAGCAGCCACGGGGTCGCGATTGCGAACGCGGCGGTCGCGAGAATCGCGAACGCCGTAATCGTCAGGCCCTTCCAGTACGGCAGGGCGAAGCGCATGACCCGCGCGATGAGCAGGATCGAGACTGGCACACGAGCCCTGAAGCCGGATTGGACATTTGCTGTCTGGGCGGTCAAATTCGGCTCCCGACCGGGCGGTTCGTGGTAGTCGCCCCGGCATCGGTGCGCCGCTGAAACTGAGTCATAATTCACCCGCAGTATAGTGGCGCTCCGGTTCTGCGACAGCCTGCGACGCGCCTCCGGTTAACTCTGACTCACTCGGCAGCGCTCTGGCAATGGGCGAACGAACATGTCTGACCGCCTCATTCTCCGTCCGATGACGCTCGCCGACGTTGACAGCGTCACTGCGCTGGATCAACGCGCATTCGGCGAATCGGGCTGGAGCCGACGCCACTTCGTTGGAGAAATCACTGAATCACCGATCAGCGTCTTTTATGTCCTGATCGGGTCCGAGGAAGCCGAACAATCGCTTTGGGGGTATTTCGGCGCCTGGCACATCGTCGATCAGCTTCAGCTCTGCACGTTCGCCGTCGATCTCGAGCTCCACGGACAAGGCCTCGGCAGCGTCCTGCTTAACTGCGTGTTTCGATTGGCTCAGCGATTGAACTGTGAGGTGATTCAGCTGGAAGTCCGCGAATCCAACACGACCGCCCGGACCCTGTACCGATCGCGAGGCTTCCAGGAAGATGCAGTACGCCGCAATTTCTACTCGAAGCCGAAAGAGGACGGCATCCTCATGAGCATCGAGACGCCCTCGGAGTCCATCTCACCACCGACCCCTCGCATCAGCGCAACCTGTCGCGTCAGCACAACCTGGCCCGACGGAGTCGAGCTCCAATGGGATGACCGAGGGGGCACGTGCGTCGAACGATGGCGCTAGGAATCCTTTGCACAACTCCAATCTGCGCTTCCTCCTCACGGAGACCTTTGCATAAGTCCCCTTCGCCCCCCTTGCGGGGGAGATGCCGAAGGCAGAGGGGGGGCTCCCCATCTCAAGGCCTATCTGGTCGCTGGCAGCGGACCCCCCCTCTGTCACTCCGTGACATCTCCCCCGCAAGGGGGGAGAGGGGAATCATGAGTTTTTCAAAGGTCTCCTTGCGGGGGGAGAAGAGTAGTTATGAAAAGGTCTCCTCGCTGGAGAAGCTGCCGAAGGCTGAAGGGGGGTCCCCGATCGGCTAACGACAGGAGCAATTCAGTAGCCTCCCGCGACCCTGCGATACACTTTGCGGCATGAACCTGAACGAACAAATTGACCAGTTGCTGGAACGCTCCCGATACATCCGCGCGATCGGTCCCACGACCGAAGATTTCATGCGCTGGCGCGATTCGACCGAAGAGCTGCTGGCCGACGCCGTCGGTGACGATCACCCGATCATGGTCAGCTACCGCGAGGCGATCGGCCCGCATGAAGCGCTCGACGCCGAAGGTCTCCAGATTCACGGGCAGTTCGGCATGGCGCCACGGCTGATTGCCGCCGAGGATGTCCTGCGCTCGCTGGTCGGCTAGACCGAGTCGAGCCGAACCAGTTAGCTCAGACCGCTGCGGCCGCCTTCTTCTCAACCACCGACGCGACCAACTGCGCCGCCTGGGCGTAAGTCAGGTGCGTCGTGTTGATCACCAGGTCATAGAGCAACGGCGACCACACATCGACCTGCCAGAACTTGCGGTGGAAATCGGCGCGGCCCTTGTTGAATTCCTCAATCCGTCGCGCGGCCATGACCTCGTCGACGCCTTCCCACTCCTGAATGCGGGCCAGTGCGACCTCCGGCTCGGCGACCAGCTGCACGTTGGTGATATCGGGCAGTTCGCGCAGGATCATCTGGCTTCCGCGCCCGATAATGACGACATTCCCGCGCTGCGCGATGGACTCGATGATCTGCGAGGTCGTGTTCAGGATGGCGCGGTCGTCAACCACACCCGACCCGCTGTCGGACAACTCCTGGTAGCTCTGCGAAAGCATCAGCTCAAGGTTGCCGGAGCCGAGCATCGGATCGATCGCGCCGCCGGCTGCCGACCGCTCCAGCGCGCGCTGCAGGAAATGACCCAGCCGCGCGCGCAGCGAGTCGGTGCGCTCATCCTTCTCGGCGACCTCCGAGACAGTCCGGCCCAGCTGGCGCGACGCGTCAACCAGCACCGTTTGATCAATGTATTCAAGCCCAAGATCGCGGCTCAGATGCCGCGCAACATCGCGCGCGCCAGCGCCGTACTGGCTGGAAACAGTCACCACCGGCATGGGACACCTCCCGGGCTGCCTAGATAGTTCGCCCAGAGTACTCCAACGGATACGCGGTCGATGGCCACGAGCCACTGCTCACGTATCCCGCTCCGTCATTCACGACCCAATAGTCCCGTAGTCAAACAGGGAACACGTGGCACGGCGGAAACAGATTCCGTCAGCCCGTGCTTGACACGGGGTCCAGAGCACCCAAGGTTGCGCGCGAGATAACTGATCGCCGAGCACAGCAATTGAGCGAAGCAGGCTTCGCGCAACAGCTGAGGCAAGGGCGACCTTCAAGCTACGCGCGACGAATGAGGTCTGGGCTCCGTGTCAATCACGGGGCAACGAGGAATGAGCCTCGTGCGAACAAGACCTCTAACAGTCAGCGATCATCGAGCCCAGCGGCAACGACCGTCGTAGCGACCAACCCGGCGGCCCCTCAGCCTGCTCGTCGACATCGAACACTCCCACGTGTGTGACGACGAGAAAATAGCGCTGCGCGGACAGCGCCTGCGCCGCCCTCAGCGCTTCGGCCTCTCGCTTGAAGCGACCAACCGTTAGCGCCGTCCGCTCCAGCGGCGAGCGCGAGCGAATCAAGGCATTGGGCGTCTGCTCCGGATACAAATCCCGGTACACGATCGACGCTATGCGCTGCGCGTCCTCAGCGCCCTTCTCTGCCACCATCTGCAGCAGGTGTTCGCCGTCGTCGTACCACGACTGCGGGGCGCCCAGTTCCAAGAGGAAGGGACGAAACAGACCGAAAACGATCTCCAGCATCTGCTGGAGATCCTCAAGGCCGTAGTGATCGTCGAATCGGTCCGTGACCGGGATATGCGGCGGTGTCGCGTCGACCTGCTCACCGTCGTACAGAGCGCGCACCAG
This sequence comes from Dehalococcoidia bacterium, assembly GCA_963666795.2. Classification (GTDB taxonomy): domain Bacteria; phylum Chloroflexota; class Dehalococcoidia; order Bin125; family Bin125; genus Bin125. Next base: position 403,646 of record CAXXUV010000008.1, read on the forward strand.
ATTAATCTGGTCGCGAGCCAACTCGTCGGGAACCAGGGCCAACATTCGCTGCACCATGAACACAGGTTAATCCACTGTGGTTAATCCACTGTGGTTAAATCACTGTGGCTCCTCCGCCATACCGACGGAGGAGCCACTTGTGGGCCGATGATGATTACCGTTCAGCGCTCGGGCGGCTGTTAGCTCTCGTCAGTGTCGGCGACGACCTCGGCGACCGCCTCGCTGACAGCGCCGGTCTTGATGGCGATGCGCTGCGGCTCCGCCTCTGCCGACTTCGGCAGCGACAATTCCAGGACGCCGTTGGCCAGGTGGGCCGCGATCTTCGCGGCGTCGTACGACGGGTCAAGCCGGAAGCTGCGCGACAGCACCGTGCGCGCCACCTCGCGGCGGCGGTACTTGCGGTCCTCGCCGGCGCCATTCTCCGACTCCTCGTTGCTGGAACGCTGCGCGTGGATTCGAAGTTGACCGTCGTCCACGGTCACCGAAATCTCGTCCTCCTTGAAGCCCGGCACCCAGGCCTCGATTCCCACGCCCTCGTCGGTCTCGTAGACATTGACCGGGAGGGTCCAGTTGCTCGTCGGCGCCGGCGCGGACACCCGCTGGGGGCGTCGTCCGAAGGCCCCGGAGAACTGGTTGGCGAACTGGTTGGCGAACAGGCTGTCGAACTCCGCAAACGGATCACGAATCAGAATCTTGGTCATCGTTCGTCCCTTTCTGGGCTTCTCTTGCCGGATCTTCTCGGCCTTGATCCGACCTTCTGATGAAACCTTATATAGATATACTCAGCTTTGCAAACCGTATCACTGTCAATATCGCAACAATCGTCCAAGTCTCCCATAAACTCTGATAGTCTCACTATCAAGAACGGAAACTGCGATGCCCGGAGACTTCTACCAGATCCTCGGCGTAGCTCGTGACTCCTCCGACCGCGACATCACATCCGCCTTCCGCAAGCTGGCGCGCCAGTATCACCCCGACGTTAACGGCGGTGATCGTGACGCCGAAGCGAAGTTCAAGGAAGTCAACGCCGCCCACAACGTGCTCTCCGACCCCAAGAAACGCTCCGCCTACAACAAGTGGGGCGACCAGTGGGAGCACGCCGACCAACTCGAAGAAATGCAGGGCCAGCGCGGAACCTTCGGCGGATTCGGTGGCGGGCAATCGTCCGGGCGGCCGCCCGTTGGCGGGCGCCAGGGAAACATACGTTTCGACTTTGCCGACGCCAACTTAGGCGGCGACGGCGACCTCGGTGATCTGTTCGGCAGTCTCTTCGGCGGTCGCAGCGGCGCCAGCGTTCCCCAACAGCCCACGCGCGGACACGACATCGAGCACAACCTCACCGTCTCCCTGCGCGAAGCGTTTCGCGGCACCACTCGCGCAGTCCAATTGGGCCAGCGCGGCTCAACTGGCTCGCGCATCCAAGTCACCATTCCACCCGGCGTCGACACCGGCTCGCGGATCAAGATTTCGGGCAAGGGCGAAGCATCCCCCTACGGCCCGCGAGGTCAGCCCGGCGACCTGTTCCTGTCGATCAAGGTCGACGACGACCCGGTCTTCGAGCGTCGCGGCGACGATGTCCACGTGTTCGTCGACGTTCCCGTCACCACCGCTGCGCTTGGAGGCGAAGCAGTCGTTCGCTCGCTCAGCGGCAGCGGCGGACTCGCCCTGCGGATCCCGCCGGGGACCCAGAACGGCCGCGTCTTCCGGCTCGGCGGGCAAGGCATGCCGCGATTCAAACGCGAGGGTCGCGGCGACATCCTGGCCGAGGTCTCGCTGCAGCTACCGCAGCAGCTCACGCCCGAACAGGTCGCCCTCTTCCAGCAACTACGCGACCTGGAGAGCGACCTGGAAAGCAACATGGAAAGCGAAGACTCATGAGCGATCAACCGGTCTACACGATTCGGATCGCCGCTCAACTGGTCGGCGTCCACCAACAAACGCTGCGCACCTACGAGCGCGAAGGCCTGCTCATCCCCGCGAGATCCTCGGGCCGGCAACGCCTCTACAGCCAGGCCGACATCGAGCGACTACTCGTGATTCGGCGCTTGATCGACGAACTCGGCGTCAACCTGGCCGGCGCCGACATCATCTTGCGCTTGCGACAACATATCGACGAACTCCAGGCAGAAAACAGACAACTCAAGCGGCAGCTGCAAAAGCACCGCGACCAGCAGCTCCCGGCCCTACCCATCGAACGAATGAGAGATCAGGGACGGAGCGGCGACGATGATGCGACGAGACCGATTCACCAACCAGGCCCAGCAACTGCTGGAAGCATCCCAGCAGCTCGTGCGCGAGAAGCGGCACACGCAATGGGACGTCGAGCACCTGCTCGCCAGCATCGCCGGCGTCAACGACGGACTGGCCAACGACCTGCTCAACGCCCTCAACGTCGACCGCGCGCGGTTCCGCGCCGACGCTGACACCGCCCTCGACGCCGCGCCGCGCCTCAGCTACGACGTCGTCCAACTCACCGTGACGCCGCGCGTCGTGCAGCTCCTCGAACGTGCCAACGTCGAAGCCAAGAGGCTCAACGACGAATACGTCGGCGTCGAGCACCTGCTGATCGCCATCAGCGGAGACTCCGGCGGACCCACCGCGCAGATCATCCGCTCACACGGCATCACCGCCGAGCGTCTCTACAGCGCCCTCCAGCAAATTCGTGGTTCGCGGCGTCTGGACCAGCCCGACGCCGAGTCACACTACGACGCGCTCAACCGCTACGCCACCGACGTCACCCGTCTCGCCGCCGAGGGCAAGCTCGACCCCGTCATCGGAAGAGACACAGAAATCCGCCGAGTCCTGCAAATCCTCAACCGCCGAACCAAGAACAACCCGGTCATCATCGGCGAGGCCGGCGTCGGCAAGACCGCCATCGCCGAAGCGCTCGCCCAGCGCATGTCCGCCGACGATGTCCCCGAGAATCTCCGAGGCAAGCGCCTGATGTCACTCGACATGGGCGCCCTCCTCGCCGGAGCCAAGTTCCGGGGCGAGTTCGAAGAGCGGCTCAAGTCCGTCATCGACGAGGTCCGCGAGTCCCAGGGCCAGGTCATCCTCTTCATCGACGAGATCCACACCGTCGTCGGCGCCGGAGCAGCCGAGGGCGCCATCGACGCCGCCAACATGCTCAAGCCGCCGCTCGCTCGAGGTGAACTGCACGTCGTCGGCGCGACCACGCTCGACGAGTACCGGCGCCACATCGAGAAAGACTCTGCACTCGAGCGCCGCTTCGCGCCCGTCTACCTCGACGAGCCATCGACCGAGGACGCCATCGCCATCCTGACCGCGCTCAAGCCTCGCTACGAATCGCACCACGGAGTCACGATCAGCGAAGAGGCCATCAAAGCCGCCGTGCGACTCTCGCAGCGCTACCTGACCGAACGCCGACTGCCCGACAAGGCCATCGACCTGATCGACGAGTCCGCCTCACGCCTCGTGATCGACAACCAATCGCCGCCGTCTCGCGTCGTCGAGCTGCGCCGACGCGTCGCCGAGCTGAAGGCGGAGCAGGAAGCCGCTGCCCAACGAGAGGATTACGAATCAGCCGCCCGGATCAAGCAGGAACTGCTCGCCATCCAGCAAGAAGCCAACGCCAGCCGCGACGACTGGGACGCCCAACACGCCGAGCGCGACACCGTCTACGAACGCGACATCGCCGAACTGGTCGGCGAGATGACCGGCATCCCTATCAGCCGCATGCTCGACGACGACGAAGCCCGTCTCTTGCGAATCGAGGAAGAACTGCACGACCGTGTCATCGGTCAGTCCGAAGCGGTCACCGTCGTCTCCGACGCCATCCGGCGCGCCCGAGCCGGTCTCAAGGATCCCACTCGCCCGATCGGCTCGTTCATCTTCGTCGGACCCACGGGCGTCGGAAAGACCGAGCTGGCCAAGGCATTGGCCGAGTACCTCTTCGACTCCGAAGACGCCCTCGTCCGGCTCGACATGTCCGAGTACCAGGAACGACACACCGTCAGCCGCATCGTCGGCGCGCCTCCCGGATACATCGGCTATGACGACGGCGGTGGTCTGACCGAACTCATCCGCCGCCGACCGTTCCGCGTCGTCCTCCTCGACGAGATCGAGAAGGCCCACCCCGACGTCTTCAACCTGCTCCTGCAGGTGCTCGACGACGGGCGCATCACCGACGGCCAGGGCCGAACTGTCGACTTCCGTAACACGGTCGTGATCATGACCAGCAACCTCGGCACCACCTCACGGCCAACCAACAGCCTCGGCTTCGCCGGCTCGCACGACGAGCGAGCCCGAACCTCGGAACGCGCACTGCGTGACTTCTTCCGGCCCGAATTCCTCAACCGAGTCGACGAAATCGTCGTCTTCAACCCGCTCAGCGAAGAGGAACTCCTGGAGATCGTCGACCTGATCGCCGCCGAGGAGCGCAGCCGACTCGCCGACAGGGGGCACAGCATTGAACTCACCGAAGCCGCACGCCGACAGCTCGCCAAAGACGGCTACGACCCAGCCTTCGGAGCCCGCCCTCTGCGCCGAGTCTTTCAGCGCCGAATCGAAAATCCGCTGAGCAAGCTGCTCATCGCCGGAGAGTTCCCAGAAGGCGCCACAATCGTCGTCAACCACGCCAAAGACGACTACACCTTCCAGGCCAAGAAGGACTCTGGGTCAGCGGCACTCGAGCCTGCGGCCGCCTAAGTCTGAGTGCGCATTAGCGAATCAGCGGCGCAGGTACACTCGTGAAGACATGAAATACGGGGACGCACAATGACCACTCTGACCGCTCCCGCGACCGAGACGCTGCTCTTCGAACAACGCGGCCACGTCGCGATCATCACCCTCAACCGACCCGAGCGACTCAACGCGATCTCGCAAGAAATGCTGCAGGCGCTCTCCGCTCAGCTGATCGCCTGTCAGCGCGAGCCGGACGTTCGCGTCATCGTCCTGACCGGCGCCGGCCGCGGCTTCTGCTCTGGACTCGACCTCGTCGACCAACAGCAGCGCATGGCCGGCGACGGTGATGGACGACCCGGATACTCGCTCTTCGACCTGCGCGACGCTCCGCCGGTCGTCCTGCAGCGGATGGACAAGCCGGTGCTCTGCGCGCTCAACGGCGCCGCCGCCGGCTACGGCATGGACATGGCCCTGCTGGCCGACATCCGCATCGCCTCCGACCGCGCCAAGATGGGCGCCGTCTTCGCCCGCCGCGGCGTGCTGCCCGAGTCGGGCGGTACCTGGATCCTGCCGCGACTGCTCGGCTGGGCCCGTGCCGCCGAGGTCGCCTTCCGCGGCCGCGTGCTCGATGCGCAGGAATCGCTCGACATCGGCCTGGTCAACGAAGTCGTCCCCCACGACGACCTTATGACCCGCACCATGGAGCTGGCCAACGAAATCGCCGCCAACGCCCCACTCTCGATCCAGGCAACCAAGCGCATGATGCGCCTCGGCATGGACGAGCCCTTCGAGGCCGCCGTCGACCACATCTACCTCCAGCTCCTGCCCCTCTTCCAGTCCGACGACTTCAAAGAGGGCGTCCGCTCCTTCATGGAAAAGCGAGAGCCCAACTTCCAGGGCCGCTAAGAATCCTCTGATCAACTCCGATCCCCGCTTCCCCCCTTGCGGGGGAAGCTGCCGAAGGCTGAAGGGGGGTCCCATTCGGCCAGCGAAACCAGTTGTTCAGAGGAATCCTTGAGCCAACCACGCAATTGAGAGCAGCCCCATGCCCCAACGACCCATCCCCGACGAGGAACGACAGCGCGTCTCCGGCTACATGCTGGCGCAGGGCGAGAAGTACTCCTGGCTCGATCTCTGGCCGCGAGTCGTTAGCGGTCGCATTGAGTTCCTCAACTCGCTCAACCGCGTCACCGCCGAGCAGGCCGCCTGGAAACCAGCCGAAGACTCCTGGAGCATCGAAGAGGTCGGCCAGCACGTGCTCGACGGCTCCCGCCGAGTCGCCAGCCTGGTCACTGACCTCTCCAACGGCCGTGAGCCGACCGCCTCTCCGCAGGGCATCGGCGCGGTCGACCCCACCCAGCGCGAGGCCGACATGCCATTCCCGGACCTTGTCACTGCCCTGCTCGACGACTCTCGTATCTTCGCCAACGTGATCGAAGGTCTGCCCGAGCCTCCTGCCTTCGCGCCAACTTCGCCGCACGGCTTCTTCGGCGAACTGCACGGTCGCGCCTGGTTCATCTTCCAGCGCGTGCACGACATCGACCACGCCAACCAGGTAGCGGCAATCAAAGAGACCGAGGGCTTCCCAGGATGACCCGACAACCGATGAAAGTGGCAATCGGCCTCCACCGCGACCGCATCGACGACTGGGACTCCGCCGCCCTCTACGCACAGGAGGCCGAGAAACTCGGCGTCTTTTCGATCTGGTCGGCCGAGGCTTGGGGCTACGACGGCATTACGCCGCTCGCCTACCTGGCCGGCAAGACCGAGACGATCAAGCTCGGCACCGGCATCATCCAGGGCGGCACCCGCACGCCGGCACTCGTCGGCATGACCGCAATGAGCCTGCAATCGATGTCCGGCGGTCGCTTCATGCTCGGCCTCGGCACCTCAGGACCGCAGGTCATCGAGGGCTGGCACGGCGTGCCATTCGCCGGCGCTGTCTCGCGCCTCAAGGAAACTGCCGAGATCGTGCGTATGGTCTGTAACGGCGAGCGCGTCGTCTACAACGGTCGTCACTACACGCTTCCGCTGCCCGGTGGCGAGGGAAAGGCAATCCGCTCCGGCTCGCCGCCTGTTGAACCGCCGCCGATTTACATGGCCTCACTCGGCCGCCGCAGCCTGCAAATGTGTGGCGAGTTCGGCGATGGCTGGCTCGCCTCCTCATTCATCCCCGAGACCGCCGATGTCTTCTTCGACGACATCCGCATCGGCGCCGACCGAGCCGGACGCAGCATCGACGAGATCGATCTCGAAGCCGGCGGTGGCGTCGTCTTCACCGACGATCCGGAACAGCACGCCGCTCAGCACGCCCGAGGAATCGCCTTCACGCTCGGCGCAATGGGCTCGGCCAAGACCAACTTCTACAACGACGCCTTCTGCCGCCAGGGTTGGGCCGACGCCGCCAAAGAAGTCCAACGACTCTGGATCTCCGGCGAACGAGACCTCGCACGAGACCGCGTCCCGGTCGAGCTCGCCTTCAAGATCAACGCGATCGGCAACGACGCTGAGGTCAAGAAGCGCCTCCGCGTCTACCGCGACGCCGGTGTCAACACGTTCCGCGCCGGAGTCGAGGGTGAAACCGTCCGAGACCGGATCGCCAACCTCGAGCACCTGATGCACTTGGTCAACGAGGTCAACGCCGAGGACTAACGACCTCGTAACCCGGCTCGCCTTCGGTCACTAGAATCCAGCGATCGGCGGGAACGCCGTTCAGCGTCGTGATGTATCCACTCGCCGGCCAGCGGATGATCAGGTCGGCAGTGTCAGCGTCGGACAGCCCGAAATGCAGCGCACTTTCGCTCTGACCGAGGAAATGACTGGACACACCCATCTCCCGAATCTGCTCAGGCAGACCAACCGCATTGACGGATACCCGGGCGCCGAGTCCTTGTCGATTACTGATCGTGCCTTCCAGCGTGACCCGCAACCAGCTTCCCGCACCGCGTGACTGATTGAGGTAGAAGCGCGGCTCCGACGCGTTATTGACAACAAACACATCCAGATCGCCGTCTCCGTCGGCATCGAAGACCAGCAGGCCCTTGCCGTCCTCGATGTCGTCCAGGCCAACCTCTGTGCTTCGGCTGCGGAACGTCCCTTTGCCCTGGTTCTCCCAATAGCGCATCGCGTCGGCGCCATATCCAGGCATCATCAACATGCCGTTGGTCATGGTCAGATCGAGGTCGCCGTCGTTGTCGGCATCGAAGAAGGCGGCGCCCCAACCCCAGGAACCGTTCCGCACCCCGGCCAGGTCCGTTACGTCGCTAAACCGGCGATCACCGTCATTGCGGAACAACCGATTGCCGTCCTTCGTCCCCTCCTCATCGCCACCGGGACTACCCCGGCTGGACGAGTAGACCGAGGTCACGAACCAGTCGAGGTCGCCGTCGCCGTCGTAGTCGCCAAAGGTGGTGCCCATCGCATTCTGCGCGGTACCAACGCGCGCATCAAGCGTGCCATCCGTGAACGTGCCATCGCCGTTGTTCCAGAACAGGCGACTCGTGCCAAAGTCCGACGAGACTGCCAGCTCCGGCCAACCGTCGCCGTCAAGATCAACAAACGTCGAGCCAAACGCAAACGTGCCAACGGTTAGATCCTGCTGCGTCTGCGAGACGACCTGCTCCATCGCCACACCCGCAGATTCGGTGACGTCCTCAAAATATCCAGGCGCATCCGCGCCCCGGTTGCGCAACAATCGCACGCCCGCTCTCGCCTCGCCGACTAACTGCGACGGACGCCATTCCGTCACGTGCAAGTCGAGGTACCCATCACGGTCGTAGTCGCCAAACGCCGCCGAGAATCCAATCCGCCGATCACCGGTCTCGACCGCTGTGCCTCGCTCCATCGCCTCTTCCGTGAACTCGCCGCCCTGATTGATGAACAGGTAATGCCGCGTATCGCCGACCGTGGTGATGAACAGGTCAAGATCGCCGTCGTTGTCGATGTCGCCCCAGAGCGCGCCGTTCGAGGCCAGATTCCAGTCGCTCAGCCCAACTTCAGCCGACACTTCGTCAAACTGGCCGTTGCCACGATTTCGATAAAGCAGATCGTGTCCATCGAGCCGGGTCACGATCAGGTCGATCGCACCGTCGCCGTCGAAGTCGCCCGCCGCTGCGCCGCCGGTCATCCGCTCGGCGTCGCACAACATGCCTCGCTGTTCCTCTTCGGTCTCTCTCGACATGTTGTCGAACAGACAGTTCCCCGGCTCTCTTGCCTCATGCTGCACATACATCAATCCCGAGGATTCCGTGGCGTCGCGGAACAGCGTGGCCGATGGCGTCACCATCGTGACCGGTACGTCGGACTGTTCGGGAATCGGATCACTGCATGCAGCGGCCACGAGCGCCAACACAACCCCGACGATTAGAAGGCCGGCCACTCGTAACACGGTCATGGCGGATACTGCCTGCACGGAATCAGCTCGCTTCATTAGCGGCGTCTGCTCAAGTGTTAGCGCGCGCCGCGCACCTTGCTAGAGCGAAAGGGTAACGACCATGACCACCACGCACGATGGCGCACCCCACGGCGGACCGTTGAGCGGCATCCGCGTGCTCGAATTCTCGCAGATCATCGCCGGACCGTTCGGTTGTCAAAACCTGGCCGACATGGGCGCCGAAGTGATCAAGGTCGAGCCGCCTGAAGGCGAAGCCTGGCGACAATTCTCGCAGTTCATGCCCGGCGAATCGAAGTGGTTCCAATCGCTCAATCGAGGCAAGCGCTCGCTCGTGCTCGACCTCCGCGACCCCGAGGCGCAGGCCATCGTGCACAAACTCGTCCCCGACGTCGATGTCGTGGTGATCAACTATCGACCCGATGTTGCTGCGCGACTCAAGCTCGATTACGACACGCTCCGCTCTATCAGGCCCGACCTGATCTACGTCGACAACACGGCGTTTGGTCGACAGGGGCCATGGGCGCAGAGACCCGGTTACGACATCGTCGCCCAGGCCGTCTCCGGCTTCATGGCGCTCGACGGCAAGCTCGACTCCAACGGAACAGCCCCCAGTCCGGTCTCGGCGCCGGTCGCCGACTACGCCACCGGAATCGTGATCGCCTGGGGAGTCAGCGCGGCGCTCTATCATCGCGAGCGCACCGGCGAAGGCCAGATGATCGAGACGACGCTGCTCAACAGCGCCCTGGCCATGCAGGGCAGTTCGGTCATGCAACTGCCGGCCGCCGATGCCACCGTCACGCAGAAAATGGAGAACGTCAATCGACTGCGCGAAGCCAACGTGTCCTACGCCGAACTGCTAGACGCCTACCAGGATCGCGGACCGATCGGCGAGCTCAACATCTACTACCGCTGCTACGAGACGAACGACGGCGCGGTCGCCATCGGCGCACTCTCAGCCTCGCTGTGGGCCAAGGTCCGCGCCGCCCTGGAGACCGATTTCCTCGGCTTCGCCGACCCAGATCTCGACTTCACCGATCCGGACGCCATGGCCGCAGCCGTCGCGCGAGTCCGTGAGGTCGAAGCCCACGTTCGCGCATCCTCCACCGATCACTGGCTTGAGCGATTCGATGCCAACGGTGTGCCCAGCGGCCCAATCCGCTTCCCAGAAGAACTCGCTGACGACCCACAGGTTGAAGCCAATGGCATGGTCGTCGACCTCAATCACGACCTCTCGGGACCCCAGCGTCAGGTCGGACCACTGCTCAAGATGAGCGCCACGCCGACCGCGCCGCAAGGATCGTCGCCGCCGCTCGGTCGCGACACCGACGCTATCGTCGCCAGCGCCGGTTACAGCGAGGATGAACTCGCCGACCTACGGTCGCGCGGCATCATCGCCTGAGGAGGTCTCCTCACAACGCGAAGTGTTCTCGCCCTTTGGAGACCTGCGCGTAAACTCATGTTCCCCCCTTGCGGAGCCCTTTGCAAAACTCACAAATCCCCTCTCCCCCTTGCGGGGGGAGATGTCACGGAGTGACAGAGGGGGGTCCTCCCACAGCGAGCAGATAGGCCTTGAGATGGGGAGCCCCCCTCTGCCTGCGGCATCTCCCCCGCAAGGGGGGCGAAGAGGACTTATGCAAAGGTCTCCGTGCGGGGGGAGAATGGGATTGAAGCGCAGGTCTCCAAAGGGGGAGCGCTTGAAGGTCTACAACACACCCTCCCAGGCAGCGACCTCTTCACCGCGGAAATCGTCCTCGACTCTCGCAGACTCTCCGAGCACGACCGTCTGCCGACTGTCGGCGTCCCACTTTGGCCAAGGCAGGTTGTTAGTCGACGGATCTCCGGTTCGTGCGAACGCCAGCCAGGTGTCCATCGTCAACTCGGCTAGCGCGTTGGCCGCGACGCCCTCACCGGCGAACGCTGCTGCGATCTTGTGGGTGCCGAAGACGAAGGGGATATCAAGCGCGTGGCAGGAGCCGAGTGCGCCGTCGAGCATCGGCGACTTCCAGTCGAACAGGTAGCACCAGGTTTGGTCGCTGTGCTGTGACTGCGCGTCGAGCAACCGCTGCGCCGGGACTCGGAACAACTCGTCGCCCGAGGCAGCCGTCTGGATCTCGTAGGGCGTTGCCAGTTCCCCTCGTGCCTCGCGCGCGGCACGGTAGATGTCATACAAACGACGACCGTCGCCGTGCAGACCGTCCATCATCGCGATGGCGTCCTCCTCGTTCGGCGGCTCGGTTGGGACCATTGCGGCGAACAGCTTGCTCTCTTCGTCCAGGCAGCCGATCAAGGCAGCGACGCCACCAGCCTGCCCGGCGCGCACAGCGTCGATCGGCATCTCAGTTAAGAACTCGCCGTCGATGATCGGTCGAAACGGCATTTCAGGCTGGTTACCCTCTTCCATTGCCGTGTACAACATTTTCTGTTCCAGCTGTGCCTGCGCTTCAAGTAGGTCACTCACCGAAGCTGACTGGAGCCCAGCTGCATCTTCCGGATCGACTCCCAGGAATTCGCAGAACTGCTGAGCGTGGCCGACCGCCTGGACATCTTCGATACCGTGATGCCCGGCGCCCGACTGTGGAATCGCTTTGTGGAACAATCCCTGCGCCTCGGGCGAACCCATCAGTGACGCCACCGACATCCCGCCGGCCGATTCACCGAAGATCATGATGTTGCCTGGATCGCCGCCGAAGTTGGCGATGTTGTCTCGGACCCAACGCAGCGCGGCCACCTGATCGCGCATGCCGAAGTTCGATTCATCGAGCGCCGGCAGATGCAGGAATCCGAGCGCGCCCAGCCGGTAGTTGATCGTCACCACCACGACATCGCCGCGCGAGGCCAGCATCGCGCCGTTGTAGAGGCCGTCGCTGCCCGAACCGATCGTGAACGCGCCGCCATGGATCCAGACCATCACCGGCCGAGCGGCGTCATCCGTCCCCGGCGTCCAGATGTTGAGGAACAGGCAGTCCTCCGCCTGCTCTTGCGGGGCCAGTCCGAGCATCGAGTCGAGCGCCTCGTTTGGAACCTGCGGGGCGATTGGGCGGAACGACTCGCAATCGAGCACATCATCCCATCCTGGATGTGGGCGCGCGACGCGAAATCGCAGTTCGCCAACCGGCGGCGCCGCGAAGGGGACGCCGCGATAGACACTCAGGCCGTTCTCGGATGATCCGTGGATGCGTCCGGCCGTGGTTCCAACGATGGCTGCCATAGCGCCGCTCCGTGCTCCCATTGAGTGAGGTTTTGGAGCAGGCTAGCCCGATTCGACACGCAGCGCGCAGGCGGAGTGATTGATTAGTTCCCGCTGAGAGAGGCGACGCTGAAGACGACGCGGAACGGCTTGCAATAGATGATCACCGAGTTCAGCTCGTCGGGCGAGAGATCGGCGGGGAGGACATAGTTCTGGCTGCCGACGTTGCCTTTGAGCTTGTCGAGCTCGGTGTAGCCGGCATCCGAGATGTCGCCGCGTCCACTCGGGTTGGGATGGGGGCTGACCAACACGCGCAGATCGGGACCGTTGGTCACGCGGAAATCTTCGAAGCGCAGCACGTGTGAGCCGTCCGGAAGCCGATAGAGCGTGGCGGCGCCCATGCCCTTGTGGAAGGCGTCGCCGTCGATAAACATGCCCGACTTGAGCGCTTCCGCCGACTCCATCGCCTCGGTCATCGCCTCCACGACTTCCGTCTCCACCTCCGCCGCCTGCTCCATCGTCTCTTCCGCGTCCTCGCGCGTCATGCCATCGCGAATCACCGCAGTCGCGCTCAGCGGGAACGCTTCGTCGACCGTCTCATCGATGAATAACGGCGACACCAGCCAGTAGGCCAGATAGATGCCCGCAGCCGCAGCCACCACTAGCCCCGCCACTGCAATCCGCCCCTTCGTACTCGTCGTCAACCAGGTCAGTAGACGCTTCAGATGCCGCATCACGTGTTCCCCTCGTCTTAGCAATAGCCGTGGAGCGGGTTGGCTCATTTACCAAAGTACGCGGGTTCGTTGGGCTTCGTTGTGCAGGGCCTGTTCATGTTGAAGTGTTTGAGGATTGTGACACTCTCCCTAAACCTCGGTTTCCAGTCACTGCCCCCGCGCGGCTCCCCGCTCTGGGAGCGCGTCCCAAAGCAAAAGATTCGTCATACCCGCGCTCCGACGCGGGTATCTCGCCGATTACTGCACCGACGCTCGAACCTGAGGGACCGCGCACCTTTCAATCGCTCAGCTTGCTCCTGGCTTTCGTGCCGAGCACAGCGAGATACCCGCGTCGGAGCGCGGGTATGACGGAAATCGATGCTTTGCAATTCTCCACGCATATTCCGGTCGGAGTCGGCTGAGCAGGCTCTAAACGACGCCGTCCCAGACGGCGCGCTCGGCTGCGCGCCAGCTTTGTTCGACCCGCCGATTGGGGCCGAGCATCATCTGTGTGCGCTCGACCGGGTCGTAGCGTTCCCAGGGCAGCGACTCGGTTGACGGGTCGCCGCTGCGGGCAAAGGCGATCCAGGCGTCCATCACGGCTTCGGCCAGAGCGTCGACCTCGGGGCCGGTACCGACGAATTCCGCTGCCCGCGCCTGTGTACCGAACGTGAAAGGGATATCGATCGCGTGGCAAGCGCCCAGCGTGCCGTCGAACAGGGGCGACTTCCAGTCGAAGAGGTAGGCGTAGGTGCGCCCGGCCGACACGGCATCGGTGTCGGCGATCCGCTGCGCCGGGACGACCGTCGCCCGATCGGCCAGAGCGGCGATCAGGATCTCCTGAGGGTCTGACGGCTCGCCGCGGGCCTCACGCGCGGCGCGGTAGATGTCGTAGACGCGGCGACCGTCGTCGTGCAATGCGTCCAGACGCGCAACAACCGAGGCCTCGTCCACGTCGATGGCCTCGTCCGCCATCCCTACGGCGAAGAGCTTGAACTCATCGTCGGTCACACCAATCATCACGTCGACGCCGGCAGCGCGGCCGCTGCGCACGACCTCGAGCGGGTACTCCGGCATCACCTGATCATCAACGATCGGGCAGGTCATCAGCTCGCCAGTCAGATCGCCGGCGAACTGCGCCAGGAACTCATACTCGTACGCGCACCAGGCCTCCAGGAGTACGGAGGCCGGCAAGGCGCGCATCGCATCCAGGTCACGCGGCACGACACCCAGTTCTGAGTAGACGCGTTGAGCGACGCTGCGGGTGGTCTCGATGTGGCGCGGGTAATGCGGATCGCGGCTTTGCACGATCGTGCGCTTGAACAGTCCTACGGCAGCAGGTGCGGCGAGCAGCGTGGTCATATTGTGCCCACCGGAGGACTCGCCAAAGATGGTCACGTTGCCAGGATCGCCACCGAAGCGGTCGACATTGTCCCGCACCCAGCGCAGGGCGGCGATCTGATCGCGGATGCCGAGATTGATCTCGTCGAGGTCAGGGTCGTTGAGGAAGCCGAACACACCCAGGCGGTAGTTGATCGTGACCATCACAACATCGCCGCGCGCCGAAAGATTCGCGCCTCTGTACATCGGGTCGCTGCCCGAGCCGACGATGAACGCTCCGCCGGGAATCCAGACCATGACGGGACGCGTCGCGTCATCAACCGCAGGCGTCCACACGTTGAGGAAGAGGCAGTCCTCGCTCTGCGGATGGGGAACGCCCGTAAACAGGAAGTCCATTCCCTCAAGTGTTCGCTGAATTGCGATCGGACCGAACTCCGTCGCGTCGCGCACGCCGTCCCAGCCCGGATGCGGCTGCGGTGCCCGGAATCGCAGATCACCGACGGGCGCCGCTGCGAATGGGATGCCGCGAAAGACGTTCAATTCGCTTTCGAACGATCTTTCAATGGTTCCCAACGTAGTTTCAACGATTGCCGCCATTGCAGAGCCTTCAGCTAGGAACGCTCTGAACAACTCCGATCCCCGCTTCCCCCTCGAGGGGGAAGCTGCCGAAGGCTGAAGGGGGTCCCCGATCGGCCACCGACGGAAGTTATTCAGAGGATTCCTAGGTCTGACTGAGTTCGTCGCGCAGCCTAGCCCGATTCGTGACGCTGCGGCGTTTGTCCGTTCGGTGACCAGCCCTCCACTACGCTCAGAACGACTAAATCAACACCCATCGCAATGGCAGCAGCATGACCGCTACCGCAGGCAATACCGGCATCAGCATCGAGGCGTTGGCCCGTCTCGACCGGTTCCTCCTTTCCCGTTACGTCCAGCCTGAGAAGATTGCGGGCTGCCTGACGCTGATCGCGCGGCGCGGCGAAATTGCCCATCTCTCGGCGATGGGAATGATGGACTGCAAGCAGAACAAACCGATGGCGCTCCACGCGATCTTCCGCCTTTACTCAATGTCCAAGCCGATCACATCCGTCGCGCTGATGCAGCTGCATGAGCAGGGCACGTTCCAACTGACCGATCCTGTCAGCCGTTTCATCCCCCAATGGCGTGACCTACAGGTGTTGGCCGGAGGTGACTACCCCGACTACATCACCAGGCCGCCCGATCGCCCGATGACGATGCGCGACCTGCTCTCGCACCAATCCGGTCTCACCTACGGCTTCATGGGCGGGCCGGTCGAGGCCGGCTACTTCGAGCGCCAGGTCTACCGCGCCGGCACGATGCGGGGACGTGACCTCCAGTCGATGATCGACCGGCTCGCAGACTTGCCGCTCAAGTTCTCCCCGGGCGACCACTGGAATTACGGCCTGTCGACCGATGTCTGCGGCTACCTCGTCCAGGTCATCTCCGGCCAGCGGTTCGATGAGTACCTCCACGATCACATCTTCGATCCGCTCGGTATGCCCGACACGGGCTTCCACGTGCCGGCCGACAAGCATCACCGACTCGCCACTAACTACGAGCTTGGTCCCGACAACCACCTGCGTCCGACCGACATGTTCGGCGCCGGCGAATTCTTCGAGCCGCCGACATTCTTGTCCGGCGGCGGCGGTCTCGTTTCGACCGCTCAGGACTACTGGCGGTTCTGCCAGATGATGCTCAACGGTGGTCAGCTTGACGGCGCACGCATTCTCGGCCCCAAGACCATCGAGCTGATGACGATGAATCATCTGCCCAACAACGACGAGCTCAGCGCTTGCGCGCTCGGCACATGGAGCGAACCGGTCAATGACGGCATCGGCTTTGGCCTCGGCTTCGCCGTGACGCTATCCCAGCCGCGCACCCAGAATGTCGGCTCGGTCGGCGAGTATTGGTGGGAAGGCTCAGCCAGTACGATCTTCTGGATCGATCCGGTCGAGGACCTGATCGTGATCTTTATGACCCAGTACATGCCATCGGACGCGTACAACTTCCGCGACCAGATCAAACAGGTCCTGTACCCGGGGCTCGTCGATTGATCCCTCGAACAGAGACCGAACCAAGGAAAGCGACTACAGGATGACAGTCACAGTCGGCGCCACGGGAATCTCGATTGACTCGCTTGCCCGCCTCGATCAGCACCTCCTCAGCCGCTATGTCCAGCCGGAGAAGATCGCGGGCTGTCTCACTCTGGTCTCGCGGCGCGGCGAGATCGCTCATCTTTCGGCGATGGGCAGCATGGACCGTGAGCGCAGCAAGCCGATGGGTATCGACACGATCTTTCGTTTCTACTCGATGACCAAGCCGATCACCTCGGTTGCGCTGATGCAGCTTCATGAACAGGGCATGTTCCAGCTCACCGATCCGGTTAGTCGTTTCATCCCTCAGTGGCGCGACCTCCAGGTCATGGACGGCGGCGACTGGCCCAACTTCAAGACCAGGCCGGCCGACCGGCTGATGACGGTCCGCGACCTGCTCTCGCACCAGAGCGGCCTGACCTACGGATTCATGGAGGGTCAGCTTGAGCGCGCCTACAACAAGGCCGATGTCTACACAGCCGGGACGATGGCCGGCCGCGACCTGCAGTCAATGGTCGACCGCCTGGCCGAGATGCCGCTCAAGTTCTCACCGGGCGACAACTGGAACTATGGCGTTTCAACCGATGTTTGCGGCTATCTGGTACAGACTCTTTCTGGACAGCGCTACGACGAATACCTCCAAGAGCACATCTTCGACCCGCTGGGCATGGTCGACACCGGCTTCCATGTCCCTCCCGAGAAGATCGACCGCTTCGCCGCCAACTACGAGCGCGGCCCTGACCGCCAACTGCGACTGCTCGACGATCCGGCGATCAGCAACTATGCCCAACCGCAAACCTTCTACTCGGGCGGCGGCGGCCTGGTCTCGACAGCACAGGACTATCACCGCCTCTGCCAGATGCTGCTCAACGAGGGCGAACTCGACGGCGCCCGCCTGCTCGGTCCCAAGACGATTGAGCTGATGACGATGAATCACCTACCCGACGGGCAGGATCTGTCCGAGCGCGCACTCGGCACGTTCTCCGAGACCGCCAACGACGGCGTCGGCTTCGGTCTCGGCTTCGCCATGATCGTCGACCTGCCGCGAACCCAGAACGTCGGCTCAATCGGCGAGTACTACTGGGGCGGCGCGGCCAGCACGATCTTCTGGATCGACCCGGTCGAGGACATGGTCGTGATCTTCCTGACCCAGTTCATGCCCTCAGGCACCTTCAACTTCCGAGGCCAGATCAAGCAAATCCTCTATCCAGGGCTGTTGGACTAAACGGCTAGACTTTTCCCAAATTCGTTTCAATCGAACCTGGACACCCATGGCTGACATTCCCGACCAACTCCCGACCTATGACCAGCTCCCTTACAAGGCTGGCAATCCTCCCAAAACCGCCTGGGGTCTGTTTGGCGACGACGACCAGGTTGGCATGCTCAACCTGCAGACCCCTGAGCGGATCACCCAGGCTGCGTCGCTGATTCGTAAGGGCGCGATGTTCCCGATGAACTGGGACCAGTCGCAGCCCAGCCCGCCGCTCTACAACCGCGGCGCGGTCCGGCACACGGTGTTCCGACGCGCCGGTTTCGGACACCACGGCGACGACGTGCTCGACAACTTCTACACGCAGCAGTCGTCGCAATGGGACGCGCTCACCCACGTCGGCGACTTCGAGCACGGCTTCTGGGGCGGCGTCACCAATGAGTGGCTGATCGAGAACCAGGATGCACCCAAGCTCGGGATCGAACACTGGGCCAAGCGCGGGATTGCTGGTCGTGCGGTGCTGCTCGACCTCGGGCGCTGGTTCGAGTCACAGGGCACACCGCTGCCGATGGACGAGTACCGCCCGATCACGCCCGACGAGCTCGAAGCCTGCCGCGCCGCGCAGGGCGTCGAGCTGCAAACCGGCGACGTGCTGCTGATCCGCATCGGCTGGATCGACTGGTACGAGCAATCCGACATGGGGACGCGCCAGGCGCTCTCGCAGATGCCTAATCTGGCCTTCCCCGGCCTGGGCTGCTCCGAGGAGATGGCTGCCTACCTGTTTGACCACCACCCGGCAGCGGTCTGCTCCGACAACCCGGCGCTTGAGTCCTGGCCACCGCCCAACTTTGCCGACCCCGACGGGTTCCTGCACCACTGGATCATCGGTCGGTTCGGCATGGCGATCGGTGAGATGTTCACGCTTGATGCGTTAGCCGATGACTGCGCCGAGGACGGCGTCTACGAATCCTTCTTCGCCGCAGCCCCGCTGAACGTTCAGGGCGGCACCGGCAGCCCGCCCAATGGACTCGCCATCAAGTAGTTGCCCATTTGAAGCGCGTAGTCAGGCGCCTAGTAGATTGAAAACCGACGACCAGCAGCACAACGGCAACAGTCCACCGGACGTCTGGAGTCGCCGGACATGACCGACACCAAGATCGAAATCAACCAGGGCGACATCACCAAGCAGGATGTTGACGCCATCGTCAATGCGGCCAACAACCATCTCTGGATGGGTGCGGGCACAGCGGGCGCGATCGTGCGCGCGGGCGGACGCGAAATCGAGGACGAAGCCATCCGCCAGGGACCGATTGAGGTCGGCGAGGCGATCGTGACCGGGTCAGGCAACCTCACTTGCCGGCACGTGATTCACGCCGCGGCGATGGGACAGGACCTGCACACCTCGGCCGACAAGATTCGCGCTTCCACCGACAACGCGCTCAAGCGGGCCGAAGAGCTCGGTATCTCTACGATTGCGTTCCCGGCGCTCGGCACCGGCGTGGGCGGATTCGACTACGGTCAGGCAGCGAAGATCATGATCGGGGTCTGTCGCGCGCATTCCGGCAGCGACCGGTGCATGCGCTCCGTGCGCTTCGTCCTGTTTGATCAGAAGGCGTACGAGGCCTTCGAGCGAGTGGCGCAGTCCGTCCTGTCGGCCGCCGAGTCCCACCAATAGCAAGCAGGAGACCCACATGTCCCGCCAGATCGACCACTGCAATCTCCAGGCCCAGCTCACTGCCGGATCCGACGCATGGACTCCCGTGACCAGTCTCAGCGAGGCCGAGTGGACCGGATTCGCGCCAGCCGGCTGCGGCGTGGACCAGGGCCGCGTCATCGCATGGCCCGAGGACGCCGAGTCCGCGTTGCTCGACCCGGACGCGCCCGATCTGAACTGGCGCCTCGTCGATGCCAACGGCGAAGCGCTGTTCCAGTTCGTTGGTTATGTCGATGACCGTCGCCCGCGCAAGAAGGGCAAGATCATTCTCGGGATCAGCACCACTCCCGAACTGCTCGGCGCCTGGACGGAACTACAACCCGCGACTGCGCGCGACTAGTCGGCGACGCATCGCCAGATACACTCACTCCATGCCGCACTACACGCGCTCGGGTGACGACGGCTCCACGACGCTGTGGGGCGGTGGACGCATCCCCAAAGATCATCCTCAGCCCGAGGCGTACGGGGCCATTGATGAGGCATCGTCCGCCCTGGGTCTCGGGCGCGCGCTGTCTGCGGACCCGCGCACCCGCGAGATTGCTATCGATATCCAGCGCCGTTTGTATCTGATCATGGCGGAACTGGCGGTCGCGCCCGGCAAGCCGATTCCGGACGATTTCACAACGCACACCGACGACGTAGACCAATTGGAATCCTGGGCCGCCGAGCTGGAACAGTTGGCGCCGCCACCGAACGAATTCGTCCTGCCGGGCGGTTCGCCAGGCTCCGCTGCCCTCGACTTGGCGCGCACAACGATCCGGCGCGCCGAACGGGAAACCGTGCGGCTGCGCGGTCACGGTCATCCGGTCAACGACGAGACGATCCGATATCTCAATCGGGCATCCTCCGTGCTCTTCGACCTCGCTCGATATGAAGAACAGCAGGCTGGAATCGACGCGATTCGCGCTCGTCCTGCCACGCAATCAGATGCGGCGCAGTAGTGAGTGACATGACCTCAACGCCGCTCGCGCTGATCTCCGACGACGCTTCACTCCACATCGCCCAGATCTCAGGGGAGAGTGGCGACTGGGAGGCCAGCGTCGAGGCGCGACTCGACATGCGTACCGAGCAGATGGTGTTCATGTGGCCGTCATGGTCGCCCGACGGCGAACAAATCACGGTCTCGGCGTCCTCGCAGCGGCGAGAGGATCCGAAGCTTGAGCTGTGGCGAACACCGCTCAACGAAGGTCCGGCCGTATCGATCTTCCAGAACCCACGCGACGGACTTCAGGCCATCGCGGCCGGACTCGCCCATTACGTCAATTGGGCGCCGTCAGGCCGGGCCTTGGCTGTGGTCGGCAATGTCGGTAGCGGACTTGCCATCAACCTGGTCACCGCCGGCGGACAGGGCCGGCCTCAGCGCCTGGTCGATGGCGCGCCACTCTACTTCTGCTGGTCGCCCGACGGCCGCGCGATCCTCGTGCATCGAGCGGCACAGCTCGTCCTCTTCGATCTCACTGCGGAATCCGAAGGTCCGATCCAGATTCAGCGCGTTCGGCCCAGCTTCCGCTCCCCGGCCTGGTCGCCGGACGGCTCGGCGATCTATTTCGCCAAGCCGCGACCCGGAGGCGGCGCCATCGTCGTTCGGGCGAAGCGGAACGAGCTCGGCGGCGGCGGATCTCATGAGGACTTGATGGAGCTGACTGGTCCGGCTTCATTCGTCGCGTCCCGCAGCGACGACCGACTGGCCGTGCTCACGCTCGCCCACAATGACGCGGAAGGTCGCTCCTTGACGATCCTCGACCCTGCAACCGGGGACCAACAACCGATCATCGATCGCGCCATTAACGGCATCTTCTGGGCGCCGGACGGTCGTGCCGTCTTCGCGTTCGAGCCGCAGCCGTCAAGCACGATGATCGCGCTGACTCGATATGACCTCGACCGCAACGGCGAGTACGTCGGCAACATGCGACTGGCGCGTTTCCAGCCGTCGGCCGAATTTGCGACCATGCTGAACTTCCACGACCAATTTGCCCATTCACATCAAATCGTCAGCCCCTGCGGTCAGTGGGTCACGTTCGCTGGTCTGGCGCTGGGCAATGGCGGTTCCGGCCGTCGCGGGTTCGGACCGCAGAACGGCTGTTACATCGTCCCCGCCGACGGATCCGCGCCGCCACGACGTGTGTCCGCCGGCAGCATCGCGTTCTTTCCGCCTAATCTCCCATCAGAATCGTCCTGAGCCCGCTCATGGCATGCACGACAGAATCGGAACGCCTGCTGCGCAGCAACGAGCTTCGCGTCACCCGCCAACGACTCGCCGTGCTCAGCGTGTTACGACACTCCGACCAGCACATCACTGCCGCCGACGTCTACGACCGCGCCCGCCTCGACGCGCCCGAGCTCAATGCCTCCACCGTCTATCGCACGCTGACGCAGCTCCGCGACCTCGGACTCGTCTCACAAACCGACCTCGGCGGCGGCGAACGCACATACAGCTGGCGCTCGGAGCGTCCGCATCACCATCTGGTCTGCACGTCATGCGGAAGCATGAGTGAACTGCCCCACGAAGTGCTGGCTAACTTTGCTGATCGCTTGCAGTCCGAGTTTGGCTTCGAAGCGGATCCCGACCATTGGGCCGTCTACGGTCGTTGTCGGTCCTGCGCGTCGTCTCTGCGGAAATCATGACAACGACTCCAGCAGCGCTGACGCGGTTTCACGAAACCGTCCAGGCGGAGATGCGGGCGGCCTTCCCGGATGTCGACCTGCCGATCTACAACATGGCCCGTTATGCGCTCGGTTGGCTCGATGAACACGGCCAACCCGCGGACGCATCAGGCAAAGGCGCGCGAGCCGCGCTCACGATGCTCGGTGCAGAAGCCGTCACCAACGATCCTGCGGCCATTCAACGAGCCGCAGGCGGAGCGGCCGCGGTCGAGATCGTTCACAACTTTTCGCTGGTCCACGACGATGTCCAGGACGGCGACATCGAGCGTCGCGGCCGCCCGACAGTCTGGCGCGTCTGGGGCGTCGCGCAAGCGATCAACACCGGCGACCTGATGCGCGAGCTGGCCGATGCCGCGATGCGACGAGCATTGCTGCAGGGCGCATCGCCTGAATCCGTCCTCGAAGCCATCCGCCGTCTCAACCAGGCGACGATGCTGATGATCGAAGGACAATACCTCGACCTCACATTTGAACAGCGCATGGATGTCCAGGTCGACGAATACCTCGCCATGGTCGAGCGCAAAACCGGCGCGATCATGGGTGTCTCGCTCGCCATCGGCGCCACGCTCGCGGGCGCGACGTCGGAACTGGCCGACGCACTCGACCGAGCCGGCAAGCGGTTGGGACGCTGCTTCCAAATGCGCGACGACTGGCTCGGCATCTGGGCTGATCCGGACGCGCTGGGCAAACCGACCGATGCCGACATCCGCCGGCGCAAGAAGTCCTACCCGATTCTGTACACGCTGAGCCATGCGCCCGCCCAGGCCAGGCGAGAACTGATAGAGATCTACGGGGCAAGCCTCGCCAACGGCGGCGCCGACCTCCCCGATGAACAGGTCGAGTGGGTCCACAACATGCTCGGCGAAATCGGCGCCGACGAGGCGACCGATCAGGCCGCGCGCGAGGAGTACGAGGCGTTCCGTCGTGAGCTGGCCAGGGGAAATCCTCGCGCCGAAACTGTCGCCGATCTTGAGGCGCTGGCGCTCTTCACGCTGGAGCGGGATCGCTAACGTACGCCCATGACGACTGCCGCGCAGAACTCGGTAACTGACAGTGCGCTCGCCCGCACAATCGAACGCGCCACGACCTGGCTGATCGATCAACAGGACCCATCCGGCTATTGGTGGGGCGAGCTTGAGTCCAATCCATCCATCACGGCCGAATATCTGCTGCTCACGCACCATCTGGGCATCGGTGATCGTGAACAGTGGGACGGCATCGCTCGCTACCTGAGGGCGCAACAGCGACCGCAGGGATTCTGGGCGCAATACCTCGATGGTCCCGGCGATATCTCAACCTCGGTCGAGGCATACTTTGCGCTCAAGCTCGTCGGCGACGACCCCGATTCACCGCACATGACGCGAGCCCGCGAGTGGATTCTGGAGCAGGGCGGCATCGTCCGTGTGCGCGTCTTCACCAAGATCTGGCTGGCAATGTTCGGCGAGTTCGACTGGGACCGCCTGCCGGCGATGCCGCCGTGGATCAACCTGTTGCCATCCTGGCTGCCGATCAACTTGTATGAATTTGCGAGCTGGGCTCGGGCGACCATCGTCGGCATCACCGTGATCATGACGCTGCGGCCTACGGCCACACTGCCCGCGGGCGCCGGCGTGCCTGAGCTCTGGGTGAAGCCGTCCGACCGACGCAAGTTCGCCCTGCCTCTGCCCAGGAATCTCTTCT
This sequence comes from Dehalococcoidia bacterium, assembly GCA_963666795.2. Lineage (GTDB taxonomy): Bacteria > Chloroflexota > Dehalococcoidia > Bin125 > Bin125 > Bin125. Next base: position 427,303 of record CAXXUV010000008.1, read on the forward strand.
CGGCCGAAGGCGCGTTCTTCGCCTTCGACACCGTGCTGCGCTTCCTCGATCGCAACCACATCCGGCCGTTCGAGCACCGCGCGCTCGCGTTCTCCGAGCGCTGGCTGCTCGACCGGCAGGAAGCGGACGGATGCTGGGGCGGGATTCAACCGCCCTGGATCTACGCAGTTCTGGCGCTTCGGGCGATGGGCTATTCGCTCGATCACCCGGTGATCAGACGAGCGTTGGCCGGCTTCAACCGCTTCACCTGGAAACGCGACCACGCCGACGGCGAACACATTTGGACCGAAAGCTGTCAATCGCCGGTCTGGGACACCTGCCTGGCCGCCCTGGGGCTGCTCGACGCTGGACTCGGTCCTCAGCACCCCGCCTTACAGAACGCGGCACGCTGGATGCTGCGCGAGCAGGTGCTCTCCGGCGGCGACTGGCAGGTGAAGAATCCTGACACGCCGCCGGGCGGCTGGGCATTCGAGTTCGACAACGATGTCTACCCCGATGTCGACGACGCCGCGGTCGTGATGATGGCGCTGGAACGCATCCCCCTGCCGGGGCTCGAATCCGAACGGCAGTTGGCGCTCGACCGCGGACTGCATTGGATGCTATCGATGCAATCTTCGAACGGCGGTTGGGGCGCATTCGATGTCGACAACGACAAGACCTTCCTCGCCGAGATTCCTTTCGCCGACTTCGGCGAACTGCTCGACCCGCCGACGGCGGATGTCACCGCGCACGCGCTCGAGTACATCGGTCAGCTCGGATACAGCGGGCAATATCCACCGGCCAGCCGCGGCTTGCGGTTTCTCTACGACTTGCAGGAGCCGGACGGGTCCTGGTGGGGTCGTTGGGGCGTCAACTACATCTACGGTCTCGGTGCGTCGCTGCCGGCGCTGCAGGCCCTGGGCGAGCCGATGTCGGCGCCGCCGGTGCGCATCGCGGTTGAGTGGCTCTTTCGGCATCAACTGCCCGACGGCGGCTGGGGCGAATCCTGCGACACCTATGCCGATCCCTCGCTGCGCGGCCTGGGCCCCTCGACGCCGTCGCAGACTGCCTGGGCGCTGATGGCGTTGATCGCAGCCGGTGAGGCGCAGCACCCATCGGTCGCCCGGGGGATTCGATACCTGATCGAGCGTCAGCGCGAAGATGGAACCTGGGATGAGCCTGAGTTCACCGGAACCGGATTCCCCAGAGACTTCATGATCAACTATCACCTCTACCGCCACTACTTCCCGCTGATGGCACTCGGGCGCTACGACCGCGCCATCGCTCCTCGCTGAACTGTCGGCGCCGGTCGTGACAGAACAAGAGCTCGTTCCATTTGCCCCGAACCTGGAGCGGCTAGCATGACAGGTCACTGATCAGGTTCTGCTAGCAGTGGGAGGGGGCATCATGACCACGATTCCAGACATTGAGATGCATCAATTGCCCCGCGACCTGCGCCGCGGCGAGCGCACGATCCGCCTCCGGCACCTGGCGCCCAACGACGGCAATGACCTGTTGGACTTCGGGCGCCGACAGCCGAACGAGGATCTGCTCTTCCAGGAGCGCGACATCACCAACGTCGCCGACATCGGAGACTGGATTCACGAAACCGAAGCTGGACGAGTCCGCTCGGTTGTGGCGGAAGAGAACGGCTCGATCATCGGTTACACGACGATCGAGCGCGGGCGTCTGCGCTGGACCCGTCACGTCGCGGAGATTCGCGTCATGGTCGATGTTGCCGCCCGACGGCTGGGACTCGGCCATGTGCTGCTCGGACTCGCGTTCGAGAACGCGCTCTCGGACGACGTCGCCAAGATCATCGCGCAGATGACGCCCGATCAGGTTGGCGCGCGCAAGATCTTCGAACGGCTGGGATTCGTCGAGGACGCCGTGCTGACCCGACACGTCGCCTCGGCCGACGGTGAATTGCACGACCTCGTCGTAATGCGGTTCGACACCAAGCAGCGGCTCGTCTGCGAAGAATGCGGTCAGCCGGTGCTGACGCTGATCCCCATGCAGGGCAAGCAGCTCTGTTGGGCATGTTACGAAATGCTCGATCACGAACTGGGCGCTGGATAACCACACATCGGGCTATCTGGCACAGTAGGAGTCAGGAGGACGACATGGCAGAACATCGAGACCACGTATACAAGATCGTTGAACTCGTCGGCTCATCGTCTGAGGGCGTCGACGCAGCCATTCGCAACGCAGTCGGCCGGGCGGGTGAAACCCTGCGCAACATTGACTGGTTTGAAGTGCGCGAGATCCGCGGCGCGATGAACGACGGCGAGATTGGCTGGTTCCAGGTCAAGGTGGGTGTGGGCTTCCGTGTCCTCGATCCGGAAGACCTGAACGACGACTAGACATACCACGCAGCGGTTAGCGATACCAGCCGCAGGCATCAAGCGCCGATGACAACGACGCACCTCTCGACCGGGTTCGCCGGCGATTCTGCCGACGCGCTCCGTTGGTGCCAGCGTTACACCCGTCGACACGGTGAGAACTTCACCGTCGTCAGCTGGTTTCTACCCCGAGAGCTGCGGGCGCCGATGTTTGCCATGTACGCGTTCTGTCGCTACACCGACAACATCGGCGACGAATCCGAGGGCGCACCCGAGGATCGGATCGGACGGCTCGACCTCTGGCAAGAGGATCTCGAGCGAACATTCGCCGGCGACCAACCGTTGCATCCAATCAATGTTGCGCTGCAACGCGTCGCCGAATCGAAGCCGCTCAACGCCGATCCGTTCCGTCGTCTGATCGAGGCCAATCGACTCGACCAGCAGAAGTCCCGCTACAGCACTTTCCAGGACGTGCTGGCGTACTGCAACCTCTCGGCAAATCCAGTCGGTGAAATGGTCCTCGCGCTCTGGAACATCGACACGCAGAGTGAAGCAGGGCGCTATCACCGCGACCTGTCCGATGCCACCTGCACGGCGCTCCAAATCGCAAATCACTGGCAGGATGTGCGCCGAGACTACCTCGACGCCGGCAGAATCTATCTGCCGCAAGAAGACCTGCGAGCCTTCGGCCTGACGGAACAGGACATCGCCGAGGGCATTCGCCAACGGCGCTGCCCTGCCGGCTATCGCACCATGATGAGATTCCAGGTCGATCGCGCCGAGGCCTGGTTCCGCAAGGGCGAGCGACTGATCGATGAAGTCCCGCCCGAGCTGGCAATCGATTTGCGACTCTTCACCGACGGCGGACGCGCGGTGCTCAAGGCGATCGAGCGTCAGAACTACGACACGCTGAGTCGTCGACCAACAGTCGGGAACACGACTCGCGCCTGGCTCGCGTTACGCGCGGGACTCAAACTCAAACTAACCTGACGCCACCATGCAACGCCGTCTCGATCCGCAAGTCGCCGACGCCTACCGCGAGTGTCAGTCCTTCACGCGCAGACGGGCGACGAATTTCTACATCCCATTTTCCGCGCTGCCGCGACACAAACGCCGCGCGATCTACGCCGCCTACGCCTTCGCCGGGACAGTCGACGACGCTGTCGACGACGCCGGCAGCCAGGAGGAGCGAGCCCAGGCCCTGTACCAGGCGCAGGGCCTGCTCCAGGCCGCGTACAACAACGGCGACGCTGATCCGGCCTGGCTGGCGCGAGGACTTGCGGACGCCATCGACCGCTTTGACATTCCTCGAGAACATTTCGAGGAATTGGTCCTGGGGATGGAGCAGGACCTCACCTTTACGCGCTATGAAACCTGGAGCGAGCTGGAACAGTACTGCTATCGCGCCGCATCGGTGATTGGACTGATCTGCATCTGCATCTTTGGCTATGACCGATCGCAGACCCAGTTGGCGATCAACTCAGCGGTCGCCATGGGCAAAGCGTTGCAGATCACCAACATCATGCGCGATGTCAAGGAAGACGCCAAGCGGGGACGCATCTACATCGCGCTTGAGGACCTCGACCGACACGGCGTCTCAGAATCCGACATTCTCAGTGGCGTATACAACGATGAATTCCGCGACCTGATGGCCGACTACGCACAACGCGCTTACACCTTCTACCACGAAGGCGATCGTCTAATCCCACTGCTCAACGGTCCTCGCAGTCGCGCCTGCTGTAACGGGTTGCAGGGTGTCTACCGCATGATTCTTGACGCGATTGTCGAATGCGAATACGACGTCTACAGCCAGCGTGTCTCACCATCCAAGGCGGGACGCGTCGTACGGTTGTTGGAGCTGTGGTTGATGGGTGCGCTGCCCAACCTTGCTCGCATCGGCTGACGCCATCGTGGTTCAATACGCCGCCGACGCCCCAATCGCGGTCATTGGCGCCGGATTCGCCGGGCTGAGCGCCGCTATCGATCTTGTCGACGCCGGCAAAGATGTCGCTCTGTTCGAACGCCGACCATACGCCGGCGGTAAGGCGTACTCGTTCGACGATCCCAACCACGACGTCACACTCGATAACGGGCAGCACATCACCATGCGTTGTTGCACGGAGTTCCAGGCGTTTCTTGAGCGGATCGGCTGCCCCGACATCGTCCGCTATCAGGATCACCTCGAAGTGGCCGTGATCGATCCCGACTCGCAAGGACGCCACGTCAGCGTGATCTCGTCCGGGCAACCACGAAGCCTGGTCAGGTTCGGTCTACAGCTCTTGCCGGCGCCGCTGCACATGTTCCCTTCGATCCTCACCTACGAGCACCTCAGCGTCGCAGAGCGGACTCGCCTCGGCCTGGCGTTCGAGCCGATCCGGCGCATGAGCGAGTTTGAGCGGCTGGCCCTGGATCGACAGTCGTTCGCCGACTGGTTGCAGGACCATCACCAGAGTCAACGCGTGATCGAGCGCTTCTGGGACCTGATCATTCTTCCCACGTGCAACGACCGCAGCGCCGACGTTTCCGCGACGCAGGCGATCCAGGTCTTCCAGGAGGGATTCAGCCGCAACCCGCGAGCAGCAGACATTGGCGTGTTCACACGCGGCCTCGGCGAGGTCGCCAATTCAGCGCTCGCGTACCTACGCGAGCACGGCGCTCGAGTCGAGTTGAATGCGAATGTCGGTGAAATTGTTACCAGAGGCGGAGACGCGGCGGCCGTCCGCTACAACCGTGGCGAGCAACTGGATGTGAGTGCCGTGATCGTCGCCTTGCCTCCTCGCAGCGCGTTCAACCTGATTCCCGCCGGATGGCGCAGGCGTGAACCGTTCTGGCGCCTGAGCCAGCATGAGGTGAGTCCAATCGTCAATGTTCACATGCAGTGGGATCGACCGGTGATGAGACGCGACTTCGTCGCTTCGCTCGATTCGGACGCGCAGTTCATCTTCAACCGTTCACAGATTCACGGCTGGGAGACTCCGCCGCACTGGATCTCCGTCTCCCTCAGCGGTGCGCATGACATCGTGAATCTCCCGCAGTCGGACATCACGGAGCGAGTGGAGCGTGCTGTGCGGCGAGCGCTACGCCGGACCTCGGGCGCAACGCTGCTGGCCACGCGCGTGGTCAAGGAAGCTGAAGCAACCTTCCGGCCCAAGCCGGGCATGAATGCACACCGAGTCAGGCCGCGGACATCGATCCGCAACCTGGCTCTGGCCGGCGCGTGGACCGCAACCGGCTGGCCCGCGACGATGGAATCAGCCGTCCGTAGCGGCCGGGCGGCGGCCGAAGTCATCCTTGAGGAACTGGAGCATCGACCGTGACCTCACGCCGGAGCACGCAATCCGCCAGCCCGTTCGAGGAACAATTCGCCTTCGCCCGCGCCGTCCGAGTCGGCAATCTGATTCACGTCAGCGGGACCGCCGCCATTGAGCCCGATGGTACGGTCACGCCAGGCGGCGCCGGTCCACAGACGGAGCGTTGCCTGGCCATCATCGAATCGGCGCTGGCCGAGCTGGACAGCTCACTCAGTGATGTCGTCCGCACGCGCATCTACATCACCGACATCAGCCGGTACCCGGCCGTCGCCGAGGCGCATCATGCCGCATTCGCCGACATCCGCCCCGCGGCGACGATGGTGGAAGTCAGCGCGCTGATCCATCCCGACATGGTCATCGAGATTGAAGCGGACGCCGTCATCGACGCAGCAGACTGAGTCCGTGCTGTTCTCGAATGGCATTTGCGGCCGCCCAGAGGTGCGGTTCCGAGGCGAATAGCTTCGTCAACTGATTCGACGAGCAGCCGATCTGCGACGCACAGTCGCTCGTCGAACCGCGCACCGCATTGAACAGGTCCAGGAGCGGGCCCGCGCCGGTCCAGAAATCCCGATGCTTTGGACCAATACGATCCTTGCCTGGCAGCTCTGTCTGAACCGAACGCGGCAATATCCGCTGCAGAGTTCGCGGTAGGCGATACGTGTCGAGGTCGATGTCCGTCCGCGCCTCGATGGCGATGTTGCGACGCAGCCGGGCCAGCGCCACCAACCGATTCTGATGCTGCGACCGTCGCTCGGAGGCGAACCCAACGACGCCGCTCGGTTCGTGTGTCAGGCGCACCGCCGAGTCGGTCTTGTTGCGATGTTGGCCGCCTGGACCCGACACGCGGAACCGCTCGACTCGGCACTGCGCCGCCAACTCTTCGTCCGAGAGAGCCAGCCAGAGCTCAGGCGAGTAGGGCGCCGGGGACTGCTTGCCCGTGCCGGTCGATGACGAATGAGACATAGTGCCAACCCGAAATGGTCGTGTGACTGACGTGCGACGCCATCCTGCTCAACAACACTAAGCCCAGGTCCTGTAGCTCATCATTGTCGGCTTCCAGCAGCTCCGAAGGCACATTGGGTAGCTCGACATCCCGCAGATCTGACCGGTCGGTCACAACCACCTCCACTTCGTCCTCCGTGGCCGACGCCTCAATCCGGACGGTCCGACCTGGATCGCCGTCCTCCACCAGGTGCGTGAACAACTCCTCCAGGCACAGCTCCAGCCGATTCGCCGGTCCGGGGCTCAAACTGAGCTTGTTGGCGACATCCTGGCCAATGGCGGTGACTTCCTCCAGCGCTGCAATTGCCGCATCGCCTCTCCATCGATAGCGCCGGCGAGGAATCAGTAAGAACACGGCAGACAGCGCAACGGCGATCACCGCGCCCGTGGATATCGCGTTGCCCAGGATCGGCGCCGCCGCCTCGGGCATCAGACCTGGAAAAAACAGGTCGCGCTCTGCCGCAAACCCACCCCAGAACGCCAGCGACACGATCAACGCCGAGCGTCCGTTGATGCCGGCATCGATCACGATCTGCATGCCCATGATGAACAGAAGCAGAATCGAGACGAAGGTAATGCCACCGATGGCCGGTCCCGGCAGGTCGAGTACAACTCCCGTCAGGATCGGGAAGAAGGCCATCACCATCATGATCCGGCGCCCCACAATCCCACCCAGCGTGACGCGACGCCAACGATTGGAATCATGCCCGTCGGCGTGGAATAGGTCGTGTTCGGCGTCGTACACATGATCCCGGCCAGCGCATTGCCGACGCCGTCCGCATTCAGCGCTCCACGTATCGACTCGTAATCAATACGGCGGAAGTTGCGTTACGAGACCTTTTGCACCGCGATCGCATCGCCGACGGTCTCAAAGGTTCCAGCCAATGTGGCAATCACGAATGCGCCCAGGACGGCAATTGCCTCTCCCGAGGCTGGGAAGGTGGGCGCTTGCCATTCGCCAATCGGGAAGCCGACGATCGCGGAGTCTTTGGTTTGGTTGAAGGACCAATCACCCGTCGCGAGGGCGACCAGGCAGCCGGCGGCCAGGCCGGCGATCGGCGCCCAGAGCCGATATCTCGAGGGCGCCGCCACGATCATCGCCACCATCACCAGGACCGACACGCCGCCGATCGCCAGAAACTCCAGCGAGCCTTCCTTCTCCGAGCCCGTCCCTTGCCAGGCATCGATCGAAAGTGGCACGATCGTGACCGCCACGCACATCACCACCACCCCGCCGACCGTGGGCGTGAACACATTGCGCAAGATGCGGAAGAACCCGGCAATCAGCCATTCGGTCGGCGCAGCGATCAACGCCAACGCCGCCACGAAACCAATGCCGGCCAGTTCGATGGCATCGATCGTCGCCGCGAAGAAGGCGCCCGATGTACCCATGAACAGCATGTAGCCGGCGCCGACCGGACCGACTCGAAACGCTTGCACCGCTGTCGACAGGCCGGCAGTCAAAAGCGTCGCCGCAACGAGAAACGCCGCTTCGCCATCAGTAATCAAGCCCTGCGAGCGCATGAAGATGGGAAGGAAAATCGCGCCGGAGATAACGAAGAGCGCATGTTGCAGGCCCAGGCCTGCGGCGATCAGTAGCGGCGGACGTTCGTGTACGTCGTATCGAAGCGTTGGCCCTCGTTCTCGCATCGCGCGCATAGTCTATTGGTACGGGAAGCACGAATTAGAACAGCCATGAGGCATGTCCAATGAGCAGCGAGCACACTACCGAAGTGAACGATCTCAAGTTGCACTACATCGACCACGGCGGTGAAGCCGCTGTCGACGCGGTCGCCTTGCACGGGTTCGCGCTCAACTGCCACTCATTCGACGAGGTCGCGCCCGCCCTCTCCGATCGGCTTCATTGGTACGCCCTCGATCAGCGCGGACACGGACATTCCGACCGCGCGACTGAACTCAGCGACTACTCACGCGATCACATGGCCGACGATATCCGCGGCTTCGTCGAGACGCATGTCCTCGATCGGCCGGTCGTGATTGGTCACTCGATGGGTGGCCTGAACGCGATGACCTTCGCGGCGCAGCACCCCGACCAGCTGCGCGCGCTGGTACTAATCGATGTCGGCCCCGGAGTCAGTGTTGACGGCGTCCAACAGGTCCGACAGTTCGTTGCCGGTCCGTACGAAATGGACTCCCTCGACGCATGGGTCGACATGACTCACCAGTACTATCCGTTCCGCTCGAAAGAAGGCATCCGCAAGCGCCTCGAGGTCTCCCTGCGCGAGACGCCGGACGGCAAGATGGCCAAGATGTTCGACCAGCGCTTCCGTGAGGCCGATTTCCGCGGTGTCGCCGACGCGCGCACCGGGATCTGGGAATCGGCAATGGCCCTTAGCGTGCCGACGCTCTTGCTGCACGGCGAGAAGAGCCCCGTCCTGAAGCGGGAGCAAGCGGAAGAGTTCGCCGCGAAGGTACCGGTCGTGAAGCTGGTGACCATCGCCGAAGCGGGTCACTCCGTCGCCGGCGACCAACCAGAGGCATTCGTCGAAGCCGTCCGCGACTTTCTCAACGATGTCCTCTAGACAGTCGCCAACGGAATCAGGAGGCCGTCGGCAGGCGCCGTCGCTGCTGATCCCGATCATCGGCGGAATCATCGGATTCATTGCGGCGCTGTTCCTGTTGCGCGAGTTGGACATCTTTGAGGGCGATCCCGCGCCGGTCGGGCCGTCCGTCAACGCAGCCTGCGAATATCCGCTGGGCAGCTACTTCGATCAACTGTGCAAATTCGTCGCCCGCGCGACGGTCGAAATACAGTCAACCATCGATCCCGACACCGCAACGAACTGCGTGGAGAACAACGTCGACTGCCGAATCCACCGCGAGAACCTGCGGCGAGGACTTCCAACGATTGAACGCTTCCGCGACGCCTTATTCGACCTTAAACCACCGGAACATGCGCTGGACTGGCACAACCGATACCTGACCGGTATCTCCCAACTTCATAGCGGCTACAACGCACAGTTCAACGCGCTCCAGGACAACGATCGAGAAGCATTCCTCGCTGCGCACAAACGAACAGTCGCCGCCTCGGCCGAAGCCGCCATGCTTTTCGACGACTTCGAAATCGCCTTTACGGACGAGCGAGTTCCGTAGGGCCTGTTCGCATGAGCTCCGTGTCGCCAGACCCATCCTCCCGAAGGTGTCACAGAAAAAGACACGTCATTCCCGCGCTCCGCCGCGGGAATCTCGCCGAGTGCTGCACAGACGCTCGAACCTGAGGAACGGCGGCTGATCCGATTGCGATACCGACTGCAGACTTTCGTGCCGAGCACACCGAGATACCCGCGGCAGAGCGCGGGTATGACACAGGTAAAGATCAAGCGACTTTCGAGACAGGCTCCAAGGGCAGGGACTGGAATCGGTTGATTGGCGAGTGGTAAAGGCTTCGCCATGCTCAATCAGTGCAAAATGAACGTGCCCTAGTCAGCGCTGCCCGACTCGAGGATGTCCCTCAGTTGTCCCAGCTCTTTACGCAGCTGTCGGCCCATCATGATCTTCATGAGTGGCCGAAACACCGTGAACATGATTGAGGTCACGATGTGATCACTGCCCGCCGTCATCGAGTTCGTGACGACGGTCCCGCCACCTGAGCGTTCAAGCGTCAACAGTCCGGTGAAGGGGAACGGACCTTCGGATGCGTCAATCGCCAGTCGCCGACCTTCGCCGAACTCAGTAATCGTCATCAATACCGGCGCCGAGCCGCCCCCGTACGTGTATGTGCCGCGAATCTGCGTGCCACGACCAATCGGACCCTCACCAACGATTCCCGAGTCCGACATCCCATCGACCCACTGGTCCTGGTTGCTGACATCTGAGACGTAGGCCCAAACGTCAGACGGTTCGCGCGCGATCGTGACCGTCGCGCTAGTCGACATGCTGACCATTAGGATTTCAGACCCATTGCCTCGCGCAAGTGCCCGATCACGTTCCTCAGCATCCTGTTGGCCGCGACGCCTCCCAGAGGTCGCAGCGGACCCATCATGACTTTCATCATGAGCGACCTGGGATGCAGCGTGACCTCGTACTGCATGCGCGAAGCGATCTCGTCACCGGAGCACGTGATCACGGTGACGAACGGCTCATGTCCATCCGTGTTCTCCCACGACACGCGAGACGGCGGGTCGTATTCCTTGACCACCATCGTGACTCGCAAGGACTTACCCCGCTCGGTCGACGTGCCGGCGATCCTGGAGCCAACGCCGACTTCGCCACCACCGACCACCTCGGAATCGGACATACCGATAATCCAGTGATCCTGGTTCGGCTCGTGGGACACAAATGACCACAGGCTGTCCGGCGAGCATTCAAAGTCAGCTTCGATGCTGAACGCCGCAGCCATCGTCTTGTCCTATCTGAAGAGGTCCATCTCCGCCGGTCGCACCAACGCCGAATGGTCGTATTCCTCGACGGGAACATTCAGTCCCCGCACGACCGCTACCGGCACCGCGTCGAGCTTGTTCATCACTGGCTCGGCCGCCGACGCCAGCTCGTCCACGATCGCCATTTCGGTGACGCGCAGGTCGTATCCCTCGGAGTCCACTTCGCCGATGTAGGAACGGATCGGGTTCATCCCGCTCACGCCAATGGCCACGTTCATCAGTCCGTTTCGCCACGGTCGACCGAAAGTGTCGGTCACGATCACCGGAACATCAACCTGACCTCGAGCCACAAGCCCTTGCCGAATCGCCAGCGCCGACGCGGACGAGTCAATCGGCAACAGAGCCACGGCCTGGCCGCCACCCACATTGGACTGATCGACGCCGGCATTGGCGCAAACCCAGCCGTGCCGCGTCTCTGAGACGATCAAGCCTCGCGCCATCCGTACAATCCGCTTCGATTCGCGCAGGACCAACTCGACCGCGCGTGCGTCCTTCTCCCAGTCCTGGGCCCAGTCCTCGGCGAACTCTCCCGCGGTGACGTCATCGAGCCGAATCACCCGACCCTCAGCTTTGGACACAATCTTCTGCGTCACGACCAGGACATCGCCAGCTTCAAGCGGCGTCTCCTGCGCTGCGAGCGCCGTATCGATCAACTCGGCGAGATCGTCGCCGTCAACGACTTCAGGAATGCCTCCGACGGCGAAGACTCGGTATTCGGATGGAGCAGCCATCAGTTGATCCCCACCATCCGCACAGCGGCCTGCGTCTTGTAGCGCATGTTCATGCCGATGATCAGCGCGGTCAGATCTTCGACGAACTTCGACATCGAAAGCGGGCCAGCGTCAATCGCTCGCAGGTCGGGCATCTTGCCGACAAGTTCGACGACCGCCTGCTTCGCGTCGGCGTCGTCGGCCGTGATCAGGACATCGCCTTCCATCGGGTCCGAGAGTTTCTGCAGTTTGCGAGCGCTCAGGTTGTGGAACGCGCCCACCACCCTCGCGTCCGGCAGTAGCGCTTGCGCCTGCTCGGTGGCGGAGCCCTGGGCGACGTCGGAGATGCCTGGTACGCGGTTCTCCATGGTCAGCGGAACCGCAGCGTCGATGACCAGCTTGTCGCCGATCACGTCGCGTAGATCGTTGAGCGTCGCCTCGTGGCCGTCGAACGGCACCACGATGATCACCACATCCGACTGCTCCACGACATCGCGGTTGACGCCGCCGCCGGCATCCGGCGTTCCGCCCGCCTCGGAGACGGCAGCGCGTACGGTCTGCGCGGCGTCATCGGCTCGCTCGATCCTGCGTGAACCAATCAACACGCGCTCGCCCGCCATGGCGAGCCTCATCGCCAGTCCCAGCCCTTCAGGTCCCGTCCCGCCGATAAAGCCAATGGTCGCCATGCCCACCCCCGATCTACGCCTAAACTGAAAAGCGTTCTCGCCGAACGCACGACACCTAGGCTAACGCCACCTTCTGCCAACGCCGTGACGACAACTACAACCAGGGCAGCGCCGACCGCGCCACTCGTCATCAAGCATCCGATCGAGCCGGACGCTGAACCTGCGGTCCGGCTCCACGATGTCCGCCTGACGTACGTGACCAAAGAGGGCGCTCTGCTGGATGCGGTCGATCCAACCAGCCTGACCATCCGCGCCGGGGAGTTCACCGCCCTGGTCGGACCATCGGGTTGCGGCAAGACCTCGCTACTGAGAATTATCGCCGGGCTGACGCCACCCTCCGGCGGCGAGGTGCAAGTCTTCGGCCAAACGCCGAAGGACGCACAACGACACAAGCGCCTGGGGCTGGTCTTCCAGGAACCGGCGCTGTTGGCCTGGCGCTCCGTCGAGGACAACATTCGCCTGGGCCTGCAGCTCAACCCGCGCGAAACGCATTCGTCGACCGATGTCAATCAATTGATCGAACTGGTCGGCTTGAGCGGATTCGAACGCTACCGGCCGGCAGAATTGTCCGGTGGGATGCAGCAGCGGGCTGCTCTGGCTCGCGCGCTCGCGATCGATCCGCCGCTGCTGCTGTTGGACGAACCGTTTGCCGCCCTCGATGAAATCACCCGCGAGCAAATGCGCTACGAACTGCAACGGCTTTGGAGCATCTCGCACGACCCGACCGAGCCGCCGCGCTCCGCCGTCTTCGTGACACATTCGGTCGCCGAGGCCGTCGCCATCGCCGACCGCGTGCTCGTCATGTCGCCGCGTCCGGGACGGATCATCGCCGATATCCCGATCACGACATCGCGACCGCGTCGTCCCGAGCACGAGCACTCCGACCGCTTCATCAACGACACTGCCATCGTCCGCGCCGCTCTGCGTTCGCCAACAACCACCGCCGTCCCCCTCGATGCGGCCTAAGGCTCCCATGGTCACTGAACCGATTCGGGATCTGAAACAGCGCGATGCTCCAACGCCGCGGCGAATTCCGCTGTCGTCGCCGGACGTGCGACCCTTGCTCGCCTGGATTCTGCCACCTCTGATCGCATTGCTCCTGGTGGCGGTAACGGTGGAGCTATGGGTACGAGTCGGCGACGTCTCGATCTGGGTCATGCCGCGACCGACAGGCGTGATTGAGAACTTCTTCGCCGACTTCGGCCGCTACTTCTCGGAGGGCATGAAGACGCTGGCGGTCTCGCTCGGTGGCCTGGCCCTCGGCACCGCCGCGGCCACCCTGCTGGCCGCGGGCGTGGCGCACTCACAAATCCTTGAACGCGCGGTCCTGCCGATTGCGATCATGGTCAAGGTGACGCCCGTTGTTGCGTTCATTCCGCTGTTCATCATCTGGCTCGGCTACGGCTGGTACCCGAAAATTGCGATTGCCGCGCTGATCACGTACTTCCCCGTCCTGGTCAACGCGATCGCCGGATTCCGCGACATCGATCCGCGGATGCACGATTTCTTCCGCTCCGTCGATGCCTCGACCTGGGAGATCTTCCGTCACCTGCGACTGCCGGCCGCCGTGCCGTACCTGTTTGCGTCGCTCAAGATCTCCGTCACGCTGTCGCTGATTGGCGCCGTGGTCGCCGAGTTCTTCCTGGCTGGGCATGGGGGATTGGGCGCAGTGGTCTGGATTGAGCAAAACAACCTGCGGCTGGAGAAAGTGTTCGCCGCTGTGTTGATGCTGACCCTGATCGGTGTGACCCTCTCCACAGCCGTGTTCGCCGCCGAGCGGCTCCTCTCCTGGCGTATCGACCAACCCGTCAGCGCCTCATAAGCTCAATCCATGGAGCAGCCATGACTACCCCCCGCGATGCATCCGCCGATGACGGCGAGCGAACCGACTACCGCCTGCCTGAACGGCGAGCGCCTCAACGAGCCGATTCCGTCGTCATCAAATTCTCGTCTGATGGATTCATTCTGGAACTGGAGGGCGACGACGTCGACCTCGGCACCGATCTCAAGGTGCGTCGCGAGCATCGTCTGATCGCTGAGTTCCGCCGCGATGCGATCGATGGTTGGTGGTACAAATCATCAGTTCTGCGCGACCCGCGTCCGCTGCAAACAGATACGCGTTCCACAGACCGCTAGACGCTTGCCGCTGACCGACTCCGTTCATAGGCTGTTAATGGTCGTTATCGCCGTGGCAACCCCACGGAAGCGGCTCCGGCTAGCCGGCCCGGCAATGAGAATCGCCCGGCGTCCGTCAAGCCCAGGAGCCCTGCGCCCATGTTCCAGATGACCGTCTCGTTCCGCAACCGATTGCTGTTTGCCCTCGCTGCTGTCGCTGCGTTGGCTGCCGCACTGAGCATCGCCTGTTCCGGCGACGACTCCGACGATGTCCTGTCCATGTCATACATCGCCGGATTCCAGCCGCAGGCCAACCTACCCTTCGTCGCCGTCTACGTCGCCGAAGACCGAGGATTCTTCGCCGACGAAGGCCTCGAGGTCGACATCCAGCACGCCGGCTTCACCGGCAGCCACAAAACCTTGATCCTCGCCGGCAAAGTCGATATCACTACCTTGCCGGCGTCGGAAATGCTGCAGATTCGCGCCAATTCCGGCGCGCCCTATGTCGCCGTGATGCTCTTCGGTCAGCGCGGCGACTTCGGCTATGCCGTCCTCAACTCGTCGGGCATTGAATCTCCCGCCGACTTCGCCGGACGTGACGTTGGCTTCAAGGGCATCGTGCAGGCGGAATTCCACGCGATGCTCGCGGCTCAGGGCCTGACCACCGACGACATGAACATGATCGACGTTGGCTTCAATCCGGTCGTGCTCGTCGAAAAACAGATCGATGTCTACCCCGTCTTCCTCTCCAACGAACCAGACACGCTGAGCCGCAACCTGGGCCAGGACATCTCCGTCTTCGAGGCCGCCGACTACGGCGTGCCGACGCTCGGCGTGGTCTACCTGGTGACCGAGGAGTTCCTCGAGGACGACACGAATCGCGAGAAGCTTGAGCGCTTCCTGCGGGCGACGGTCCGCGCTTTTGAGTTTGCCGTCAATGATCCCGCCGCCGCGATCGAGTCCACCGCCAAGTTCATGGCCCAGGACCCGCCGCCCGACCTGATCCACGAACGCTTCATCCTCGACACGGAGATCAAGAACGCGCAGAACGACCTGACTCGCGCCAATGGCGTCGGCTGGTTCACCCAGCAACAGTTCCGCGCACTGACCGATGTCCTGCTCAAATACGAAGCGCTCGAGAACGATGTCGATATCGAGAAAGCGATCGACCGCTCGTTCCTGGAAGCAATCCACCGATAGGTTCAAGAGATGAGCCAATAGCCAGGGCAGCCTGTGCGTTTGCATTTGCTGCCTTGCCGAGACAAGCGGGAAACGCCGGCAATCACTGGTCGGCCTCCAAGCGGCCACCCGACTCTCCCCTCCGTCATACCCGCGACGGAGCGCGGGTATGACGGAGATGGGCTGAGACCCTTGTCCTCAGAATCAAGTACCAAAGCGAGCGACCCCGGAAAGGTTTAGGCCTTGCTGCGCAAGAACTTTTCCTGGCCCGGGGTGGGCTTGTCATTCGGGTAGTGGATCTTTTTCAGCTCGTCGCGGAGCGGGTAGATGTGAACCGCGTCCCAGCCGCAGGACTGCTCGCAGAGGCGGCAGCCGGTGCAATTCTTCTCGATTACGACCGCCTGACCGAAAAAGTCTGACGCTTCGCTGGTGAAGTTCAGCTCCAGCGCTTCGAACGGGCAGACGTTGATGCAGAGTTCGCAGCCCGAGCCGATGCACTTGTCGGGGTCGACCTCAGCCTTCGGCCATTCCTTCTTGGCGAACTTACGGCAGATGTCCCCGTCTTCGTCGAGGATGCACTCGACCGGGCAAACCGCGCCACAGGCGCCGCAATCGATGCAGAGCGCCGGGTCGATGTAGTGAATCGTGTTGCGCTCGCCCCAAATCGCGTTTGTGGGACAGCGATTCGTGCAGGCTGTACAGCCAATACACGTCTCAACAATGTCGTAGGCCACGGCCAACTCCTCTGCGTACCCCTGAAGGCGCTCCCGCAAGTATATCCACGACTGCTTATGGCATTCAATCACGGCAACGACCGAACGCCGATCTGCCGTCATTGCTCCTATAGTGGAGCTGAGGCGGCCGGGATTAGGAACTCCAATGTTGCATATTGCTATGCGCGTTCCTCGCGCTGCGTTCGGACTCGCCGTCGGCCTGTTCCTCTTGGCCGCCACCACAGCCGCATGCGGTGATGATCCGCCCGAAGTCTCCCAACAACAGCAACAACCACAGGAAGCCGCGGCTCAAGCGGAGGACACGCAGTCCCAGCCGATCGACGCCGCCGAGCAGTCGGATAGCGAACAGAGCGCGCAACAGGAGACCAGCGAAGCCGATGACGACGAGTCGGCCTCACAGGCCGCGCAGCCAGAACAATCCGAGGCTGCGCAAGACACGGCCCAGGAGTCCGATGACAGCCAGCCAGTGGTCAGCGATCCAGATCGCGAGATTCTAATCGAAGGCGAGCGCTTCGCCTCGTCGATCAGTCCGGACGAAACCGAGCGTCAGTTCCGCTTCCAGGCCGCGACCGGCGCCTGGCTACGTATCTTCGTCAACGGCAAGGGTGGCATGGATCCCATCGCCACACTGTTGCAGCCCGACGGGACGGAGATCGCTATCAATGACGATCTCTCCACGACCAACCGAGACTCACTGATCATCGCCCAGATCCCGGCCGAGGGACTGCAGTTCATTCGTGTGCAGCCCTTCGACTCGAACGGCATCGGCGACTTCATCATCCAGATCCAGACGCTGATGATCGGCGTCGACGACGACAACGCCATCATCTCTGTCGGCTCGAGCGCGAATGGTCGGCTCAACACACCCGACGACGTGGACGTGTTCGAGTTCCAGGTCCAAGTCGACCAGCAGGTATTCGTCCTGGTTGATGGTGACACCGGGGTTGATGTGTTCGCACAGGTCTTCCATCCCGACGGCAATTTGCTGCAGATCGATGACGACGGTGGGCACGGACTTGATGCCGAGATCTACTTCACCGCCGATGCCGCCGGCCTCTGGCGTGTTGAGGTGTGGCCCGCTTCAAACAAGGTTGGCCAGCGCCAACTGATCGGCGCATACCGGATCACAGTCAAAGAAGGATTTCCGACCAGCGCCGTCAACGAAGCCGTCGCGTCGGATCTTGCCGGCGCGGCGCTGACGTTCCTCCAGGCGTTGCGCGATGGCGACTCCGCGACCCTACTTGCCCTGGCCGGGCCCGAAGCGTTGACGATCTGGGGTTGGGACGACGCCGGCGATGTTGGTCGCGACATCCAGAAAATTCAATCCATCGATCTGGGCGGCGAAATTCTACGGTCCCTCTCGTTCGGTGATGTTCTGCACACGACCCGCGGACGCGTCTACTTCCAGCTCTCCGAGAGCGACTGGATGCGATTCGAGCTCATCCTGCTCGGAGGCCATTGGCTGGTTGACGACTGGGCCCACAGCGTCGGCCCGCCCAGCTGATTGGCGCGCCGACCGCCATCCGGCAGCTCGATTCCGTCATTCCCGCGCTCCGACGCGGGAATCTCGCCCAACTCTGCACTGACGCCATAGACAGAGCAAAGCCCTCCCGTCCCCAATCGATTTACCCGAATCTGGTCACCCTGCCCTTTGCCGCGAGATACTCGCGGCAGGCGCGGGTATGACATCATCGTGGGTTGAGACTGCCAAACAAACGCTTGCTGATATCGTCATTCTCGATCGACGAGGCTCGCTTCATTGATGTCGGGAGAGATGCATGACCGAACAGCAACCTGAAGCCGACGGCCCGCTCGACGCCGTCATTGTGATGACCGACGGCGAAATGGCGGCATGGTCGAATCACCGTTCCGGTATGGCCATTCAGTTCGGCGTCTCGGCCGACCTCTCAGGCGCCGAAGGGGTCTTCATGACCCGCCAGAAGATTCCCCCCGGGATGTATTCGACGCCGCACTGGCACGTCAACTGCGAGACGGCCATGTACATCCTGCAGGGCCCAATCGTGATGTCCTATGGCGAGAAACTGGAGCACGTACACGAGGTCGAAACCGGCGACTTCCTGTACGTACCGCCGCGTGCCATTCACCAGATCAGCAATCCTCGCGACGACCGCGACGCCGAGGTCGTGCTCTGCCGCAACGCGGGCGAGGAGATCGTGGCTGAAGTGGATATACCGGGAGCTCCCGGCTGCTCGCCCGCTGAGTAGGGCCGGCTGAGCAGGAAAGCTAGCCGGCGACCATCGCCAGTGCTCGTTCGGTCTGCAGTTCTTCAAGGAATATCTGCATGGCCGGAATTGCTGCGTGGGCGCCGCGCAACGCGGTGACGACCAGGTCGGCGCCAATCACATTGTCGCCGCCGGCAAACACACCAGGTTTTGATGTGCGTCCCTGCTCGTCCACCAGCACCTCACCCCAGTCGTTGACGTCAATGCCGGAGTCGCCGTAGACATCGCGGCCAACGTCGTAGCCCACGGCGACCACAAAGGCGTCGCAATCGAGGACAAACTCCGAGCCGGGAACGGGTTGCGGTCGACGCCGGCCACTCTCATCTGGTTCACCCAGGCTCATCCGCGCGCATTCGACGCCAACCACCGCGCCTTCCTTCTTAATCAAGCCAACGGGCGTTGTCAGGTACTCGAAGATCACACCCTCTTCACGGGCGTGTCGCCGTTCCTCTTCCCGGCCCATCATCTCGTTCTCGCTGCGCCGGTACAACAATGTCACCTGCTCGGCGCCCAACCGAATTGCGGATCGGACACAGTCCATCGAGGTGTCGCCGCCGCCCACTACGATGACCTTGCGCCCAACATCAGGCGCACTCCACAACGCCGCGGGCAAGAGGTCGTCGCCCAGGTTCGCGCGGACCAGGAACTCCGTGGCGCTGTAGACGCGAGCCAGGCGCTCCCCATCGAGGCCGAGTCGCTTGCCCATGCTGGCCCCGTGGGCGAGGAAGACCGCGTCCCAACGCGACAGTTCGTCCCAACTGATATCAACGCCCACGCGTGTGTCGAATCGGAATTCCACCCCAGCCGCTTCCAACGCATCAGCTTTTTCATCAACGATGTCTTTGGCCATCTTGAAGTTAGGAATGCCGTATCGCAGCACGCCACCAGCAGAGGGCCAAGCCTCGAAAATGGTTACCGCGTGACCGGCGACGCGCATCTGTTCCGCGACCGCCAACCCTGCCGGTCCAGAGCCAACAACTGCAACGCGTTGCCCACTCTCAAACTGAGGCGTGGGAACCGGGAATCCACCGCGCTGCTCGCGGTCCCAATCGCCCAGGAAGGCTTCAAGCTTGCCGATCGCGACCGGCTTGGCGTTCTTGCCAATCACGCACGAACCCTCGCACAGCGCCTCTTGCGGACAGAGACGACCGCAAAGTTCCGGCATCTCTGAAGTCTGGCGGAAGACGGCGGCCGCGTCGGCGAGCTTGCCGATCTCTAGAAACGCCAGCGCGCCCGGAATGTCATTGTCGATCGGACAGGCCACGATGCACGGAGCGGCCGGACACTGGATGCAGCGCTGCGCTTCAAACATGGCGGGGCCGGCGGTGTAGCCGTAGTACACCTCGTCCCAGTTATGCACGCGATCATGAGGCGTCTGCTTGGTTACGTGATGGGGTGGAATCCGCAGGCGCTGCCGACGATCAATCGGCTGTCCGGCTCTGGTCAGCTGCTGCTTCTTGGCCCGTGGCCGGGGCTGTTTCGCCCGTCCATTTGACCGGCCATTGGCGCTTCCCGACTTACCGTTGGAAGCGCTGGCCCCGGTATACCGTATGGAATCTATCGTATCATCTGACATCTCAGCCAACACGCCCCTCGCTCCGAAGTGTGCGACTCCCATCCATCATACGTCTGCCTACCCCCGCTCTGCCTGCTAGCCTCGATCCATGGACGAGGATGCAACGCAACGTTTCGTAAAACTTGACAATCTCCAACTGGCCAGGCAATTCGGCATCCTCGCCAGGGGGCATGAACACGCCGTTCGCCTCGACCTGTGTTGCTTTCTGATCGGTCGGATCGTCGAGCCAAACTTCAACCAGCTTTCAGCTCTGACAAGGCTTGACGCCCTGGCCGCGGAGATTCGGCAGACGAGTCCAACCAGCGAACCGGAGCAGGTCGAGCGCCTCTGCCAGGTGCTTTTCCAGGAGCATCAATTCCGGGGCGATACCGACACCTACTACGACCCGGCCAACTGTTGCCTGCATTCCATTCTCGAAACCGGCCGCGGCATGCCGATCACGCTCGCCGTCCTGATGATCGAGGTCGCTCGACGCGTGGGACTCGATTTGCACGGAGTGGGCGCACCGTTCCACTTCCTCGTCAAGTACGACGACCACGATGCCAGGGCGGAGCGCTTCCTCGATCCATTCCACGCCGGACGCGAGATCGATCGCGACGCACTGACCGACCGTCTACGCGCCACGAACCGCGGCGCTGGACCAAATCCGGAATCGTTCCTCGCCTCGGTCACCAAACGCCAAATCCTGCAACGCATCCTGACCAATCTCAAAGGCGCAGGCGTCCGCAAGCGCGACTATTTCGCCGCCATCACCGCAACCGATTTCCTGCTGGCCCTCTCACCGTGGTCGCTCGAAGATCGCCGAGACCGAGGATTGCTCTGCTATCAGACCGGGCAGTACATTGAAGCGCTCGACGATCTGCAGCAGTACCAGGAACATGCCAGCGACGCGCCCGACCACGACAGAGTCGCCGACTTCATCGAGCGCGTCCGCGCACGTATCGCGGAAGGCAGCGGCTAGCGCTGCCTGCTCCGGTTGGTTGCCCGTCTACCAATCCGCAACACGAGATGGATTTCCGCTATATTCACATGTGGCGTCCGCTGGGAATGCTGCAACCGGCGGCGCTGATCTCATTCTCATCATCTCATCATCTCGCAGCCTGAGAAACTAAGGGGAATGGCCAACGCAACTGCCTTGCGCACGGTCAACATGTCCGCCGTGAATGGCGCATTGCCTGCCAACGCCTTCCGTCACGTCCACGATGAGCTCGCCTACCACACGGAGGCAGGCCCATCGTTTCGTGACATCACCGAAGCGGTTCGCGAAATTGTTCGCCGATCCGAGGTAGGGTTTGGCCAGGTATCCGTCTTCTCACAGCACACGACCGCTGCCATCATTCTGCAGGAGCACGAACCACTGCTCCTCGCCGACCTGCGTGATCACCTGATCGCGTGGGCGCCGCCCGACACCTACTACCGGCACAACGACTTCGATATCCGCACCGTCAACATGCACGAGGACGAGCCCGAGAATGGTCACTCCCACGTCCAGCACATGATGCTGGGCACTTCAGAGACTATTCCCGTGCTCGACGGCGAACTGCACATCGGCGAGTATCAATCGATCTTCCTGGTCGAGCTCGACGAAGCGCGTGACCGCCGCGTCAGTGTGACGGTGCTGGGAGTCGCCGGCGAGTAAGTCGGGCGTCACTCCACAGACCCAACCTGCGACCGCTTCGGCAACCGCCGAGGCGGTCGTTCTTATACTCAATCCATGACCCAGAGCGGCCCAACCACCTTCAATCCGTTGGCCGTCGCCCAACAAACGCTCGATACTCCGCTATCCCGAATTCTTGCGGCGCGCATCCAGCGCGATGGTCCAATGACCTTCGCAGATTGGATGGAACAATGCCTCTACCACCCCGAGCACGGATACTACCGACGCGGGCAACCGACGGTTGGACGGGATGGCGATTTCCTCACCAGCCCGGAAGTCCATCCGATCTTCGGCGCCGCCGTCGGACACCTGGCGCACGAGTTGTGGCGTCGAGGCGGACGCGACGAACCGTTTCGTATCGCCGAGGTTGGACCGGGAACCGGCGCACTCGCGGAGTCGATGCTGCGGCACATCCATGCCACGTCGCCGGAGCTCGCTGAAGCGACGCGCTACACCCTGATCGAACCGGATCAGCAGGTAGCGGATCGTCAGCGAGAGCGGCTCAGTCCTATCCACAGCGTCCACAGCGTCAACGATCTTACGGGGACTCACCATCTCGTTGTCGCCAATGAGCTGCTCGATGCGCTTCCGGTCCACAGGCTCCAATTCGGCGATGGCCGTTGGCAGGAAATCCTGGTCGACTTCGCCACGGCCCGAGGCTTTCACGACGCGCCGTCAGAGGTGACCAACGAAGTCCTGCTTCAACCGTTGAGTCAGATGGCGGCTGCGGATGGGCAGATCGTGGAAGTGGGACCGAGTCGAGCCGAGCTTGTTTCTACCTTGGCCGACACCGTCGCCGATGACGGTCTGCTGCTGCTCTTCGACTACGGCTACGCCCGTGATCGTCTCTACGCGTCATGGCGGCGCGACGGCACCTTGATGACATTCCGCAATCACATTCCAGGTGACGATCCGTACGCTCACCCGGGCGAGCAGGACATCACGGCACACATTGACATCGATCAGGTCACGCAGTCGGCCGTGGCCGGCGGCCTGAGGGCCCTGCCGGTTCTCAGTCAGGCCGAGTGGTTGCACGGTCTTGGCGCGGCGGTGTTGCCCGCCGTGGCCGACGCGCAGCTCGACACGAACGCCTATCTCGCGGCCCGCCGCGCCGCCGAGACCCTCACCGATCCGGCCGGCCTCGGCCGCATCGCCGTCATGGGCTTCACACGTGGCTCCATCGACCCATTGCCAGGCTGGACCGCTCCATGATCGATGTCGGCGACCAACTCCCTGGCACTGCTCTCCACTTGCGCCGCTATCTCGGTGATGGTCCACTATTGATCCTCTTCTACGCCGAGGCCAACACCCCGCTGTGCACGCAACAGCTCTGCGCCTTTCGCGACGACTACGAGATAGTCAGGGAACTCAAGGCAGACGCAATCGCCATCTCCAGTGACTCCGCCGACGAACACGACCGGTTCAGCGCAGAGCATCACTTCCCCTTCCTTCTGCTGTCGGATCCCGACCTCGATGCCGCCAGCGCCTTCGGCGTCGCCGATATGACGACCAAACGCTCCCAGCGCGCCGCGTTTGTCGCCGACCCCGACGGCACGATTCAGCTCGCGATCTCGTTCTACCAACCGAACAACCTGGGCCATTACCAACGGGTCTTCGAAGCCCTCGGGCTGGACATCTAATGCTTGCTCTGCTCGATTCCTTCGAGGCGCTGGCCAACGAAATTCTCGAAGAGCAGATCGCCATCTGCGAGATTCCCGCGCCGACGGATCAGGAACAGGTTCGCTCCCGATACATACAACGCGAACTCGCCTCGATCGGCTTGCAGGTGCGATCCGACGACGTGGGCAATGTCATCGCCCAACACCCCGGCGCGGGAGACAATCCAATCGTCCTCAGCGCCCACCTCGACACGGTCTTTGGCCCCGAGCAGCCAGTGACCGTCGCCCGGCCGGGCGAACGGAATCCGTATCGCCGTTCAGAGATTATTCCAGAGCATGAGTTTCACGCGCCCGGAATCTCCGACGCTGCGGCCGGGCTGGTTGCGATTCTCACGATCGCTCGGACACTGCGAGAGTCGCCCGCCGCTGAGCACGTGCTATATCTGGCCACGGTTGGAGAGGAGGGCCGCGGAGACCTGCGCGGGGCGCGACACTTCTTCGAATCTGAACTGGGACGTTCAGCCCGCGCCTTCATCACCATCGACCACTCTGACCCTGCCGCCATCGTCAATAGCGGAATCGGTTCCCGACGATACAACGTGCAGTACCGCAGCAGTGGCGGACATAGCTGGGCCCATTTCGGTCGCTACAACCCCGCCTTCGCGCTCGCCGCCGCCGCCGATCGCCTGGCCGACATCCGCCTGCCGCGCAGTCCGCGCACGACGTACAACGTGGGTGTCGTCCAGGGAGGTGAGACCGTCAACGCGATTCCAGAAGTCGCGCAGATGGACATCGACCTGCGAAGTGAGTCGCCTGGTCAACTCGACCAGCTCGACCGAGATCTGCAGGAGATCATCCGATACGGCCACTATCGCGAGCATCAACGTCGGAGCAAGGGAGCGCAGCAGCCGCTGGTGACCAAGATCGGCGACCGGCCTGCGGGGGTGACACCTGTCGAGAGCGAGTTGGTACAGGCCGCGAAGCGATCGCTGGAAGCCGAAGAGCTGCTGCCTCATCTGATCGCAGCATCGACCGACGCAAATGCGGCCCTCGCCGCCGGAGTTCCGGCCGTCGCGATGAGCTGGGGCGGCCGCTCCGATAACCAGCACAGCATCCGCGAGTGGTTTGATCCAACTGATCGCAGCCGCTCGCTTCGGGTGATTACCCGGATGCTGCTCGACCTCACTGGGAACTCATAGCCCACACATCACCTGACTAGACTGATCCCATGCCCAGCGAAGACCTGCGCGCCTACAGCGACATCGTCATTGACCACTTCCAGCATCCCCGCAACGCGGGCGCCCTCGCGACCGCCAACGCCGTGGGCGAAGATCGCAATCCCGTCTGCGGCGACCACATGAAGCTGATGCTGCGCATTGAAGACGACACTATCGCGCAAGCACAGTTCCAAACCCGCGGATGTCCCGCCGCAATCGCGACGAGCAGCATGGCTACCGTCGTCCTCACCGATATGAACATCGACGAGGCGGCGAAGTTGAAGCGCCAGGACTTCGTCGACGCGGTCGGCGGTTTGCCCAAGGCCAAAGTTCATTGCTCTGTATTGGCGGCGGCCGCTCTCAAGCGTGCGCTTGAGGACTTCCGGGAGCGCTCGCTGGCGGGCCAAACCGAGTGAAGCTGCGTCGGATTCCGCTGCTGCAGACGGTCCTCGACCTGCAGTCGGAGAGCGACGGTTCGCTCAACGACTGGTTCTCGATTGGCAACTCCGTCTCGACGATCCGCATCTGCCTCGAGGATCCCGGACACAACGCGCTCGCCGCTGCACTGATCGTGCTTGACGCTTACCTCGACCTCTCCGATGGCGACACGGCGCGCATCGACGAGCGCCTGCTGGCCGATGGCGGCGTCGACATCGACGGGCGTGAAGGGGCAGTCGCCGCGCAGCAGCTCTGCATTCCTCGGCTTCCGAGGGGCGCGCAGACCGCATTGGCTGCGGCCAAGTCCAACCCGCAGGTGAGCGCGGCCGCCCGACTCTCGATGAATGGCGACGCCGCGGTGATGCTGGTCGGCATTGCGCCGTATCCCGTGCGCGCACGACAAATCGAGTCCCTCGTCCGTGGGCGAACGCTCAATGATCGCGTCATCGACCTCGCCGCTCAGACCGCGCGCTCGGAAGCTCAGCCCTATGGCGTCGGCGACCTCACCAATTCCACCGCCGTGGACCAGGTTGAAGACGCCGTTCGACGTCTCTTCCGGCGGCTCCGCGACCGCATTGACGCTAGTCAGTTGCAGAGACAACCGCATGATCGCCGCTATCCTCCTCGCCGCCGGTGAGTCGTCCCGAATGGGGCAGCCCAAACAGCTGCTCGACTGGCATGGCCAGCCGCTGGTCGTTGCGCAGACCGAGGCGCTGCTCGCGGCAGGTTGCCGACCCGTCGTGGTCGTGCTCGGCGCTCATCTGCACAGGCTGCGACCGTTGATCCCGTCACGCGCCGATGTCCAAGTCACCACAAATCGGAACTGGCGCGAAGGACGTGCATCATCGATCCGAACGGGGGCTCGCGCCGTCCCGCCGACAAGCGACGCAGTCATCGTCTCATCGGTCGACCAACCAGCAGAACCCGATGTCATCCGCGAGCTCTCCAACGCACTCGAATCGGCGCCGGAGGCGATGATCGTTGTTCCTCGCCATCAAGGCCAAAACGGCCACCCACCGATCTTCCGTTCCAACCTGCTGCCGGAACTGCAATCCGTGACTGAACGTCAAGAAGGACTCCGAGCAATCCGACGCCGCCATGTCGACCGCACTATCTTCTTGGAGATTGACGACCCGATTGTCACGCTCAACCTCAACACTCCCGACGCCTACCGTCGCGCCCTAGCATTCAGTAACCTGCAACGGGTGCGGGAAACCTCGGGGTCCGAGGAACCTGTTCCACCCAGCGAATAGAGTGGACCATATGGCCACCCCTCTCAGACAGACGATTCAGGTCGGCAAGTACGTCGTCGGTCAACGGCTTCGCCGCACCGAGCGCTACCCGCTCGTGCTGATGCTGGAGCCGCTGCTGCAGTGCAACCTCGAATGCGCCGGGTGCGGCAAGATTCAGCACCCGAACGACATCCTCCGCCGCCGGCTCACCCCGCAGCAGTGCTGGGACGCCTTGGAGGAATGCGGCGCGCCCGTCGTCGCCATTGCCGGCGGCGAGCCGCTGATCCACAAGGACATCGTCGAGATCACCAAGGGCTACACCGACCGCAAGAAATTCGTTTACCTCTGTACCAACGCGATCCTGCTCGAGCGTAAGTTGCAGGACTTCGAGCCCAACCCCTACCTCACGTTCTCCGTACACATTGACGGCTTCGAACAGGACCACGACGACTCCGTCTGCCGAGACGGCATCTGGGAGGTAGCAATCAGGGCGATCGAAGAAGCCAAGGCTCGAGGCTTCCGTGTCACGACGAACAGCACCTTCTTCCTCGGCGCTAAGCCCGACCGCATCCGCTTGATGTTCGACAAGCTGATGGAGCTCGGTGTTGATGGATTGATGATTTCGCCGGGCTACCCCTACGAGAAGGCGCCCGACCAGGAACACTTTCTCGCCCGAAACCAGACCAAAGAACTCTTCCGCGACATCCTCGACGATCCGCCGAAGCACTGGAACTTCAACCACTCGCAGCTCTTCCTCGATTTCCTCAAAGGCGAAATCGAGTACGACTGCACGCCGTGGGGCAACCCAACCTTCACCGTGTTCGGCTGGCAGAGGCCCTGCTACCTGATGGACGAGGGCTACGCCGAGAGCTTCCGGGAGTTGATCGACGAGACCGAGTGGGAGAACTATGGCGTCGCCTCGGGCAACCCAAAGTGCGTCGACTGCATGGTCCACTCGGGCTACGAGGCATCAGCGGTGATCGACGCGACGACGAATCTAAAGGCAGGGTTGCGCAGCTTCGTCGGCAGCATCCGCTAAGAATCCTCCGAACAATTCTGTTCCCCGCTTCCCCGCTTGCAGAGACCTTTGAAAGACTTACGTATCCCCTCTCCCCCCCTTGCGGGGGGAGATGTCACGGAGTGACAGAGGGGGGGTCCGCCCACAGCGACTAGATAAGCCGCAGGATGGGGAGCCCACCTCTGCCTGCGGCATCTCCCCCGCGAGGGGGGAGACGAGGACTTAATCAAAGGTCCCCTTGCGCGGGAAGCTGCCGAAAGCCTGCCCCGCACTTGATGCGGGGGCTGAAGGGGGATCCCCGATCGGACTCCGCCGACAGTTTCCCAGAAAACTCTCAGACCAGCCGGAAGCGAACTCCACACAGAGTCACCGTTGACTCATCCTCGGACACATCGAGGTCGTGATGCCGCGCCGTGCTAACCACGTGCTCGCGATCAACGGTTGCGACGTCCAATCCGCCCAGGCCGTCGCCTCGACCGTCGGTCGCCTCAACGAAACGCAAGGTCGCGTCGTCGAGCGCGATCGTTGGGTGGCCGTCGGCATCGGAACCAGTGGGCAATTCCAACACTTCCGACCAACGCGATGCCATTGCCGCGGGATCAGCACTCTGCAGCTCGGCCGCCGTCATCGCCCTGATCACGTGCTCGCGCTTGGCCGGCAGCCAATGGTCGCCGGCCGGATTCCAGGGACCGTCAAGCACGTCGTCACCGGTGTTCCAGCGCAACTCCGCGATCGCTCCGGGCAGATCCTTTGGATGCAACTGAATGCCATCCGTCTGATTATTCGACGAGTCCACGACGAGCCGAATACCCAGCTCGGAGACATGAGACCGCCTGGCGGCAATGTCGTCGCACTGCATGATCACCATGTAGCCGCCGTCGCCGCCGCGATGCCGCAGAAAGCGTCCTCCAGCCGTTCCCGGCATGATCGGCGAGACCGCCTCGATGAACGAATTGCCAATCGGCATCAGGAAGTTGTGCAACCCAAACTGCCGGACTCCGGGGTCGCGATGACAGACTTCTAGCCCGAAGACGCCCCGCAGGTGCGCCTCAATCATGTCCAGATCCTTAGCCACCAAGCAGATCTGCCGCATTCGCAACATCGCGCACCTCCTTCGGGATCGACCGCCGGACGGAATGCCCGACCGGACTAGCGACCTGTGAACACCGGGCGTCGCTTCTCGACGAACGCCCGTCGCGCCTCGATCGAATCCTCGCTCTCGCCCACGCGACGCATCCGGTCAGCCTCACGCCGGACCGCTTCCGCTAGCGGAATCGTGAATGCGTCGTTCAGGTTGTTCTTGATTTCGGCGATCGCCCCCGGGTGTGAGTCGCGCAACTTCGCCGCGACCTGAAGCACATTCGGCATCAGTTGCTCGGGATCGAACACACCGTTGGCGAGACCCAGCGAGAGCGCCTGTTCGGCCTGCACACGATCGGGCAGCAGGTACATTTCGCGCGCCTTGCCCATGCCGACCAGTCGCGGCAGCGTCCAGGTGCCACCGAAATCGCCCGAGAATCCCACCCGCAGGAATGCCGTGTAGAGATAAGCGGTGGTCGACATGTAGCGCAGGTCGCAGGCCAGCGTGATCGAGCATCCCGCGCCCGCCGCGCCGCCGTTGATCGCCGCGATGGTCGGCTTCGGCATCTGGTGCAGCAGAATCGACGTCCGCTCCGAGTGCGTCAGCGAGTAGATGCTTTGCTCGAGATTGCGAATGTCCCCGCGTCCCGTGTCTTTCAGGTCACCGCCGGCGCAAAACAGCCGACCAGAACCGGTCAGGATCACCACTCGCACATCGTTGTCCGCTGCGGCCGCTTCACAGGCGAGGGGCAACTCGGTCAGCATCGTTCCGTTTAACGCGTTGAGCGATTCCGGGCGATTCAACGTAATTGTGCAAATGCCGTCGTCAATGTCGTAGAGCAGAGTTTCGTACATCAAACAACCTCACGAATTCAGTATGCCTCGACACCTAGTCTACCCACCGATGCCACGACATCCGACTAACGAACACTCCTTGTACGCCTTGTCGAAACCCGTGCGCTTCGCTGCTCCTGTGGCATAACCAAGCCGTGCGAATCGGAGTCTGGCGTAGACTGGCTCTTATGCTCACGATCACCGCTGCACTTCCCTGGGAGGCGCAAGCCGCGCGCGCCGGACAGGCCATTGCCGGACGCGGACGGGTGCGCATCATCACCAGCGGCGTCGGTCCCGACCGGGCGCGCGATGCGGCGGAAGAGGCCATCGAGCGCCGCAAGCCCAGCCACGTGATCAGCATTGGCATCGCCGGCGGACTCACCAATACCTTGCGCCGACCGTCGATCACTCTGCCGACGAGCATCATTCGACAAACAGACGGCGCCACATTTCAACCCGACGACCAACTCCGCAAACAGACGATTCGGCTGCTGAACAAGGCCGACATCTTCTGGCAGTCAGTGACCAGCATTACGACCCCGGAGATTCTGTTCACGCGACCGGATAAGAAGGCCGCCGCCGACAGCGGCGCAGAGATCGTCCAGATGGAGGACGCCGAGTGGGCCGAGGCCTGCGCCGAGGCGGACATCCCGTTTGTCTCCATCCGCGTGGTAATGGACGCGCTCGACGATGACATCCCCAACGAAGTCGTCCAATGGCGAGGCAAGCCGTCTGCCCTGGACATTGCAATCGGCGCGTTCCGGCGTCCCCGATTGCTGCCCGAGCTGATTTCGCTCGGTCTACAGCGACAGTCCGCGATAAAAGAGCTGGAGCGTGCCATGACACTGATCATTCCCGCGCTCGCCCCCGACCAGCCCGACCAGCCTGAATAGAGCGTCTCGCAGGACCGCCGTGAAGCAAGCCCTCGTCACCGGAGCCAACGGCTTCATCGGCGCGCATGTCGTTCGAGCCGCGCTCGATGCCGGCGTGGAAGTGCGCGCCCTCGTCCGACCTAATAGCGACCAGCGCAATCTCGACGGTCTCCCTGTTGAAGTCGTATTCGGCGACCTGACGGAACCGGAATCACTGGCGAGCGCTCTCCATGGCATTGACACGTTGTTCAACGTCGCCGCCCGCTACGACCTCAGTCGTCGTGCTCGGCGTGGCGCCTATCGAGCCAACGTCGATGGAACCCGAGCACTCATGCTGGCCGCGCTGCAGGCTCAGGTCGACCGTGTCGTCCATACGTCGTCAGTCGCCGCGATCGGACCACCGGAAGATTCGGCGCGCCCCGCCACCGAAACCCAGTGGGCCGAGGTCGACCACGCCCCTGGACCGTACGAAGAGACGAAGATTCTCAGCGAACGACTGATCAACGATCTGGTCGAATCGGAGGCGCTGCCCGCAGTCTGCGTCCTGCCCACTGCTCCCATCGGTCCGCTCGATCTGAAGCCCACGCCTACCGGCCGGCTGATCCGCGACGCGGCGTCCCGGTCGATGCCTGCCTACATCAGCTCCGCCGGACTCAACATCGTGCACGTCAGAGACGTGGCGGTCGGTCACGTCAATGCCGCGACGATAGGACGTATAGGCGAGCGCTACATCCTCGGTCACCAGGAGGGCAATCTCACGCTGCAGCAGATCATCGAACGCGCAGCCGCAGCCGCTGGAGCCCAACCTCCTCGCCTGGCGATTCCCTCGCCGGTTGCCTACATCGCCGCTCTGGTTGACGAGTACCTGGTCAGCTTCCTGACCCGGCAGCGGCCGCGGGCGACCATCGCCGGCGTCAGGCTGGCTCGCCAACGTCAGTTCTTCAATCCCCGAAAAGCAATCGACGAGCTCAATCTGCCGCAAACCGACCTCGACGCGACGTTTACCGAGGCGGTCAACGCGTTTCGTACACTCACAGAATGAACCAACACACCCAACCTCAGACCGTCCTCATCACCGGAGCCAACAGCGGCATCGGCCAGGCTGCCGCCACCGAGTTAGCGCGGCGCGGCTGGCACGTCTTCGCCGCCGCCCGCTCGCCCGAACGCGGCCAGGCCGCCGTCTCCCAGATTCAGAAGGACAGCGGTTCGATCGCCGTCGAACTACTGGAACTGGACCTTGCCTCATTCGCCTCCGTTCGACGAGCCGCCGACGAACTGCTGGAACGCACCGAGCGGCTCGACGTCCTCGTCAACAATGCGGGGCTCACCCTCAACGACCGACAGCTCACCGTCGACGGCCTCGAGACGATGATGCAGACGAATCACTTCTCGCACGTCCTCCTCACCTCGCTGCTGCTGCCGAACCTGCTCGAGTCGGACGATGCCCGCGTCGTCAACGTCAGCTCGCGCGTCTACGAGCGCGTCAAGGCGATGCCGCTGGACGACCTCAACTTCGAGCATCGCTGGGGCGGGATCTGGCCGTACTGCGTGACCAAGCTGGCCAACATCCTCTTCGCCAACGAACTGCATCGACGCGCGCACGATCGTGGGCTGGCCGCCTTCTCCGTCCACCCCGGCGTCGTGACAACCAACTTCCTGCAGAACTTCCCGGCTCCCCTGCGGGCGGTCCTCCGCGTCGCGCGACCATTGCTGCGCAGTCCCGAGCAGGGCGCGGCGCCAGTCGTCGAGCTCGCCACTGACCCGGCCCGACGCGCCGACGCCGGCGCCTACTTCGATCGCCACACCCGCACGCAGCCGCAACCGCACGCAAGTGATCCGCAAGCTGCCGAACGCCTCTGGGAGCTATCCAATGAGATCACCGGAGCGGAATGGCCAGCCTCATGACAATCTCCAGCCGCGAAGAACTGATTGCCGCGCTGCAAGAAGACAGCGAGGAATTCCAGGAAGCTGTCACCCAACTGCCCGATGAGGCCTTCGAGCGCGGCGTCTACGAGCAGGGCTGGAACGCACGCCAACTGCTCGCCCACATCGCCGCCATCGAGTGGACCTACCCGCGCCTGATCGAACAAGCAGAACAACGCGCCGAAGGCGGCGACATCCCCCAGGGCGGAGGCGCCGGCTTCGACATGGACGCGTACAACACCAAGCAGGTCGCCCGTCGAGACGACCAGCCCGTCAAGCAGTTGCTCACCGAGTTCCGCCGCAACCGAGCGGAAACGATCGACGCCATCCGAGCCGCGGACGAAGAGCTACTGAAGCAGCCAACCCGCTCGGCGGGAGGCGTGGAGGGCACATTGCTCGATGTGTTAGAAGGCGTCGCCGTCGGCCACGTGAGAGAGCACATCGGCGATTTGCTCAAGGGCGCGAAATCAATCTGAGCTGGAAGCATCCCCATTCTGCTCTTGCGAGGCATCTTCCTCGTAGAAGAGTTGAGAAGCACGATCTGATTCGTAGGCCGCCGAGAAGGACTCCATTCGGTATCGCATCCATAATCTCCAAATCATCTGCCATTGCCGAGAGGAAGGTTCTAATGCTTCCACTGGGAGGCCGTAGTCCCTCGCGGTTGTCGCCGGCAATGTGGCAGCGTGATAGAGGGACTCCTCCACCAACTTTTCATTTAGGACTTTTGAGAGCTCCTCCACTTTCGATTCGCTTCGCGCTGGGTTTGCGCTGACAGCTTGCCGCACTGCTCTTGGGGAATCGGCTATCGCGTCTCTTGCGGCCTGGATCTCGATAGCTCTTACATCCGCTAAGAGCATCGCGTGAAAGGGGTAGGTATCCGGATCAGTCCGTACTGCCTCCGCCGCCTGCTCATAGGCAGCAATGAGCAATTTCGCTGGCCAATAGTCGTCGTCAGCCGCGATCCACAACTGAGGATCCACGGGACCAAGATCGCTGGTCGGTCCCATCAGGATCCGATGAGCACCGAGCGCAAATAGAGTGCCCGCACTCTTGGCCTGTTCGGGCACAATAACCGTCAGTTCTCGACAGTGCGCTTGTGCTTGACGAACAAGGCGTATCGCTGCCTCCTCATCGCCTCCATGCGTTTCAAGCACTACGTGCAAGTCTTCGGAAGGTCTACAGTCGAATAAGAGATCCTCAAAGTAGACGACCCCGTCAGGTCTAATTTCGTCGTAAAGAACAACCAAACGGCAATTGAAGCTTTCTTGGTAGCGCCTGATCAGATCCTGGCGCGAATACCTGGCAGCGTGCTGCGCTTCGAACAGTGGCGTCGTTACGCGCCTCCCGATCCAACCTTCTAGATCAGCCGCTTCGGAATATCCGGAAGCGAGGCTGTCGCTCGAAGCTTCTGCGACTTCGTTGTTTTCTTTGGAAGTCACGCGTTTCCTTTGCTCGCTTCACGAAGTCCTTGGCATCATCTGCCGAACTAGGCGGTGGCTCCAACGCCGGTCTAGAGCGCTCGTGGTTTGCAACCATTGCTTTCTCCAATCAATCCTTGACTTCCACCATCCTGTGAAAGGCTGGAAAAAGCAACGTCCTACTGACGAGGCAGCTGCAACCCCCGAGTCGCGATGATGTTGCGCTGAATCTCCGAGGTGCCCGCGGCGATCGTGCTCGGCACCGTCGACATGTAGGCCCGACCAATCCTCGCGGCCATTGGCGCGTCCGGGTCGTCGGGGTCGATTCGCTGACTGTGTAGGCCCATCATATTGACGCCGAAGCGTGCGACGCGCTGGCCCAGCTCCGAGCCGAACATCTTCGACATTGAGGCCTCGTGGTTCGGGACCAGCTCCTGCGACTGCATCCAGACGACGCGGTAGGAAATCAGACGTGAGATTTCCGACTCGATCATCAGGTTGGCGAGGCCGTTGCGGACGCCCGGATCGTCGACCAGCCTGGCGCCGCCGCGACGGCCAGGCCGCTCGGATGCGTATTCCGACATCATCTCAACGCTCTTACGCGAGGTCGCAGACCACTGGACGCCCGAGCGCTCGAAGTCGAGCAGCGTTGCTGCGACATACCAGCCGCGGTTGTACTCACCCATCATGTTGGCGGCGGGCACGCGCACGTCAGTGAAGTAGACCTCGTTGAAGCCATGCTCGCCGAGCATGTTGATCAGCGGCCGCACCTCAATGCCCGGCGTGTTCATGTCGAGCAGGAAGTAAGAGATGCCGCGATGCTTCGGCGCTTCGGTATCGGTTCGCGTCAGCACGTGAATCCAGTCGGCGTAGTGCGCGCCTGAAGTCCAGATCTTCTGTCCGTTGATCACAAAGTCGTCGCCGTCGCGGACGGCCCGCGTCTGCAGGCCCGCAAGGTCCGAGCCGTTGCCCGGCTCCGAGAAACCCTGCGCCCAGTAGGACTCGGCGCTGGCGATTCGCGGCAAGTGCTCTTGTCGCTGCTCTTCCGTGCCATGCAGCATCAAGCACGGGCCGACCATCGAGATGCCCTGACCACCGGCGCCCGGGGCGCCACGATAGGCTGCCTCCTCGCGGTAGATCATCTGCTGAAGGTGACTCGCGCCGCGACCGCCGTACTCCTCCGGCCAGGCCATCGTCAGCCAGCCCTTAGACGCCGCCCGCTTCTCGAACGCACGCTCGGCCTCGAAATGCGAGTCGTCGCCTTCGACGTTCAGCCCCGAGGGCGGAACCCAGTTGTCGTCGATGAAATTGACGACCTCGCCGCGGAATGTTTCGTCGTTTTCGGTGAATTCATAGTCCATGATCAGCTCCTCAGGCTTCTGCACGCCAGCCCGCGACCCAATCGCAGGCGCACAAAGTATAGCCAATCAACCGTTCAACGCACGACCGATACGCTTATCCATCATGTCCCGGCCAATCGTGTCCGTCTCACCTGTCTGGGATGCCCTCCCTTTAGGTGACGCCGCCGGGCTGACCGACGAGTTCACCGCCGACGTCATTGCCTACGCCGTCCGCTCTGCCAACCTCGGAGCCGAGGCGGTGCTCACGTCGGAAAATCCCGCCATCACATACACGAGATCCATCAACCGGGAGTTCCAACCCGAGCTCGACGCCGCGCGAACCATCTCACACCTCTACTACTGGTGCATCACCACCTGGCCCTGGTTCGCGCTGAAGTCCTCGAAACACGTCAACTACCTCTGGGATCATTTTCCGAGTCATGCGCGGCGACAGCACGTATGTAGATGAGTTGTCGGTGCTGCCGGGCGGCAGACTCGCGCTACGAACGATCACCAGCGCGCCCGTATTATCCGTCTGAGTCCATCACGACGCCGAGCAGCAGCCTGAGAGGCACCCTCCCATGGAAATTCTGATCTTCCTCGTGATCTGGTTGGTCTTTGGCGCGGTAGGCGCAATGATCATGTCAGGCAAAGGTCGAAGCGGTTGTGGAGGATTCGCGCTCGGGGTGTTGCTGGGACCAATCGGCTTAATCGTTGCGCTGCTCATGCGACCGAGCGAAGAGGATGAGGCAGAACGGCAGCTTCGCATTGAAGATCTTAAACGAGGAATGCGCCAGCCGATTGAGCCGTCGGAGGTCGCGTTCACTCCCTTGGACGACATACACATCAGGGAAAACCACACTGGCGATGGTGAAGTTCAGTATCGCTGGGAATGTGACCTGTGCGGAAAGATGGGCAACTGGGAAGTGCATGAACAGAAGGTTGATCGACAGGCAAGAATCCACCAGTGCCCGCGACCTGTGCTGCGCCGATAGATAGTCATGCCGCGCCGACGCCGAACCCCCAGCCCCCTGCGACCGACCGCGATCATCAACCGCCTGGTCAAGGAGGCGCCACTCACACCCTGGCGCACGACCAACGATCCCGTCACCGAACTCGTCCTCACGCTGCTCTCCCAGAACACCTCCGACACCAACTCGGGGCGTGCATTCCAAGCGCTGCTCAAGCGCTATCCCGACTGGGACGCCGTGGTTGAGGCGCCCGTCGAAGAACTAGAAGACACCATTCGACCTGGCGGTCTGGCCAAGACCAAAGCTCCGAGGATGCAAGCGCTGCTCTCTCAGCTCCGCGAGCGGCTTGGATCAGAATGGGACGCCTCTCGGCTCGAAGACATGCCGATCGATGAAGCGAAGAAGTGGCTCACTGAGCTGCCCGGCGTCGGTCCCAAGACCGCCGCCTGCGTCCTGCTCTTCTCGCTCGGCCGGCCCGCGCTGCCTGTCGATACCCATGTCCACCGCGTCGCCATTCGGCTCGGACTGATCGGCCCCAAGGTCGCCGCCCTCCCCGCCCACGACTTGCTTGAGGCGCAATTGCCGCCCGACAAGTTCTACGACTTCCACGTCACCCTGATCCGGCATGGACGCCGCGTGTGCCAAAAGCAGCGACCCAGATGCGGCGAGTGCGTGCTCCTTGATCGTTGTCCAAGCGCTGACGAATTTCTATTCGCTTGATTCCCAGTCCCGGCCCCTGCGCCGGGATCCGCTCGGCGTTCGGCGACACACAGCCGTACTAATCCTCACACTCCACCAGATGAGCAACCACAGCAGGATTACGACGTCGGAAGGGAGCTGGTCCCCGCTCGGAGGCGGGGACGGGAACTCATAGCGCGTGCGGAGCGCGTTGCGGCAACCGTAGAAGATGTAGCCTCGCTGCGAGCCGGAAGACGTTGCGTGGAAGGACTGATCAATGAGCGCCATCGCCGAGACCACCGCAGGCAAGATCGAAGGTACCGAGGAGAACGGGCTGTGCATCTTCCGAGGCCTGCCGTTCGCCGCTCCGCCTGTGGGAGACCTCCGATTCAAAGCCCCGCAACCGGTTGAACCCTGGGACGGCGTCCGCGAAGCCAGGACGTTTGGCCCGATCTCGCTCCAGGCCCCCAACGAGATGCTGGAATCCTTGCTGCCGCCGCCCGAGACGCCGCAGCCGCAGAGCGAGGACTGCCTCTATCTCAACGTCTGGACGCCAGGCCTCGACGATGCTGCCCGACCAGTGATGGTCTGGATTCACGGCGGAGCCTTCACCATCGGTTCGGGCAGCGAGGAGTACTACAACGGCGCCAATCTCGCCACACGAGGCGATGTCGTCATTGTCACGATCAACTACCGTCTCGGCGCGCTCGGCTTCCTCAACCTACCCGCGCTGGGCCAGACCAATTTCGGCATGCGCGACCAGGTCGCCGCCTTGAAGTGGGTCCAGGACAACATCGCCAACTTCGGCGGCGACCCGGGCAACGTGACTATCTTCGGCGAGTCCGCCGGCGGGATGAGCGTCGGATCGCTGATGGCTTCGCCCGAGGCGGCCGGCCTCTTCCAGAAGGCAATTCCCCAGAGTGGCGCCGGTCACAACGCGCTGAGCGTCGAAGAGACCAACGCCACTGCGCTCAAGTTCTGCGAGAAACTCGGTGTCGAGCCCGACGACATCGGCGCACTGATGGCAGCCAATCCGGCGGACATTCTCGCCGCCTCCGTCGCGGTCGACCCGCTCGCCAATGCGGAATCTGCCGCCGAGATGGCCGATCTCGGCGCCTCCCCGACACCACAGATGCCGTTCCAGCCCGTGATCGACGGCGCCTTCCTCTCCCGGCTGCCGATCGATCACATCCGCGATGGCTCCGCCGATGGCGTTGCGACATTGGTCGGGTCGCTCGATGAAGAGATGAAGCTGATGGCCGCCGCGGGACCTGCTGAACCGATGACGGAAGAAGCGGTCACCGCAGTGCTGGGCATGATGCATCCCGACGGCGCCAGCGCCTACGCCACCTACCGCGCCGCGCGGCGCGAGCGCGGCGAAAACGACTCCCCGGACGAGATCTTCGTAGCGTCAATCGGCGACGTGATGCTGCGCATTCCAGGTATCAGGCTCGCCGACGCTCAGACCTCGCGTGCCCCGACCTACGCCTACCTGTTCGATTGGA
This sequence comes from Dehalococcoidia bacterium, assembly GCA_963666795.2. Taxonomy (GTDB): domain Bacteria; phylum Chloroflexota; class Dehalococcoidia; order Bin125; family Bin125; genus Bin125. The sequence goes on from CAXXUV010000008.1 coordinate 465,382, forward strand.
AGTCACCTGGCATGGACGGCGCGCTCGGCTCCTGTCACGCCCTCGAACTCCCCTTCGTCTTCGGTACCCACGGGACGGCGCCTGAGTTCGCCGGATCAGGACCGGAGGCCGATGCCTTCGCCGAGGCGACCATGGACACTTGGCTGGCCTTCGCCCGCACCGGCAACCCCAACAGCGACGCCGCCGAAGCTCCGACCTGGGACCCCGAAACCAGGCCAATCATGGTCCTGGGCCCAAACGTCCGAGTCGAGCACGACTGGCGTGGACCAGAAATCGGCGTCTGGGACGAAGTGATCTCCTGAAGATGGACCGATCCCCGCTTCCCCCCTTGCGGAGACCTTTGCAGAACACACAAATCCCCTCTCCCCCCCTTGCGGGGGGAGATGTCACGGAGTGACAGGGGGGGTCCGCCGCCAGCGACCGGATAGGCATGGTTCTTCGAGCCCAACCTGATCCGCAGCCGCTCCTCGGCGTACTCTGCCTGTGAATCACGCCGAAAAGGAACACGCCATGCCCCTCACACCAATCCGCCATGACCAACTAAGCAAAGTCGGAATCGGCGTCCAGCGCCCCGAGGATGTCGTCGTCTCGCGCGACGGACGCATATGGATGTCCGACCAGGCATCGGCCGCAGCAGAGGCGCTGCCCGACGGCACGCTCAACCGTGTCGGCAACGCCGGCGGCTCGCCCAACGGCAACAACATGGACCTCGAAGGGCGAATCATCATCGCCAACGTCGGCGGACTCGACGGCGGCGGCACCTCCGGACCGGTCCAGCGTCTCGACGTCGACACCGGTGAAATTGAAATCCTCGCCGACGAGATCGACGGAATCCCGCTACTCGCCTCCAACTACCCGCACGTCGACTCCCAGGGCCGCATCTGGGTCACCCATTCGACATCGCGCTCCGGCGCAGCGGCGTTTTCGGCCGACGACCCCGATGGCTTCCTCTTCCGGATCGAGACCGATGGCTCGCTGACCATGCTGGCGACTGAAATCGAGTTTGCCAACGGGATCACGCTCGATCCGCGTGAAGAGAATGCCTACGTCTGCTCGACGACCGGTTGCCACGTCCTCCGCTTCCCGATCAGTGCCGACGGCACACTCGGTGAACGCGAGGTCTATGGGCCGCAGCTCGGCAAGTCAGTCGATGACCTCGCCGCGATGCGCCCGCTCAACGCTCAGCAGCGCGGCGAACTCGGTCTCACAGACGGTTGCGGTTTCGACCAGGAGGGCAACCTCTGGGTCACGTTGCCGATGTCGAACAAGGTCGTCGCGATCACGCCACAGTTCGACGTCGTCACGATGATCGAAGACCTCGAAGGCGAGACCATGCAGGCGCCGACCAATGTCAGTTGGGGCGGCGACGACATGACCGACCTCTACATCGGCTCAATCCGCAGCGACTACGTCGTCCACGCCAAGTCGCCGATCCCCGGCGAGCGCCTGGTTCACCAGCGCTAGGAACGCTCAAAACAACTCCGATCCCCTCTCCCCCCTTGCGGGGGAGATGTCACGGAGTGAAAGAGGGGGGTGATCGGCCTCCGACAGGATCAATTCAGAGGATTCCTAGAAACGTAATCGGCTCTCACATCTGTCACTCCGGGCTTGACCAGGAATCCACGCTTCATGTCTGAACAGCCCTCGATTCCCACGTTCCTAGACCTTTGAAAAAGCCCGGCACTCCCGCTTCTCCGTCCCCGCCCCCGAGCGGGGACCTGCCCCCCCGCTCCCACCCTCGCCGAGGGAAGCAGACGCAGCCTTCTCTTTCCCCACTCCCACCCTCGCGGAGGGAACTGCCGCAGCAGTCCCGTTCCCCGCTCCCACCCTCGCGGAGACCTTTGAAAAACTCATGATTCCCCTCTCCCCCCCTTGCGGGGGGAGATGTCACGGAGTGACAGAGGGGGGGTCCGCCGCCAGCGACCAGATAGGCCTTGAGATGGGGAGCCCCCCCTCTGCCTTCGGCATCTCCCCCGCAAGGGGGGCGAAGGGGACTTATTCAAAGGTCTCCGCAAGGGGGGAGAAGAGGAGTTTCGCAAAGGTCTCCTCGTGGGGGAAGCTGCCGAAGGCTGAAGGGGGGTCCCCGTTCGGCCACCGACGGGAGGTATTCAGAGCATTCTTAAGGCCTGTTCACATCGGAGGACAGCAGCATCGCGCTCCCCCTTTGCAGGCGAGCTTCACCCTTAGGGATGGAAAGGCTCCCGCCAGCCAACAAGCGAGGCGTTGCCAATCGAATCCATCAGAACTGTCGTTCGCATACAATGGTTGTCGCGCGGTTCCGCGTAGCAAATCAGCGAGCTCACCTTGACCACCCCCTGCTTCAGTTCGACTGCCCGAACCGCTCCGAACCAACCGAAAGTTTCGCTGGCAAGCACCGCCCGATTCCGAACAGCATCGACCGAATCCGAACAAACCCGAACAAGATTGAACGAAAGATCGCCCGATTCCCAGTCCAGAGCGCCAAATCCGCATGGTCCACCGAAAACTTCCCGCTCCCCGGCGTATCCGAACGCCACCTCGCCTCTGAGCGGCAACCTGATCAAATGCGAGACGGGGTAGGGAAGGTGAGCAACGCGAGTCGTGTACGGAGGAAACGTGAACACGCCCTGGCTAGCTATCTGGCATACTGTGCGCATTGCGACACACTTGAAGAGCGTGTCGTCCGATGGCATGCGCGCAAGCGCGACAACTGAGCTGAAGGAATACTTATGCACGATCTCGTCATCCGCAACGGACTCGTCGTCGACGGTACCGGCGCGCCGGCCCGCAAAGCTGATATCGCCATCGACGACGGCGTCGTCGCCGCCGTCGGTGAAGTCAACGACCTCGGCCGCGAAGAAATCGACGCTGAAGGCCTGCTCGTCACGCCGGGCTTCGTCGACATCCACACCCACTTCGACGGTCAGATCACCTGGGATCCGCTGCTCACCCCGTCCTTCTGGCACGGCGTCACGACCGTCGTCATGGGCAACTGCGGCGTCGGCTTCGCGCCGGCTGCGCCGAATCGCCGCGATTGGCTGATTGGCCTGATGGAAGGCGTCGAGGACATCCCCGGCTCCGCCCTCGCCGAGGGTATGGAGTGGGGCTGGGAAACCTTCCCCGAATATCTCGACTATCTCGACAAGCTGCCCATGGCGATCGACATCGGCACCCAGGTGCCGCACGGCGCCGTCCGCGCCTACGTCATGGGCGACCGCGGTGCGCGCAATGAGGACGCCAACCCTGAGGACATCCAGGAGATGGCCGCGATAGTCAAGGAAGGCCTGCAGGCCGGGGCGCTCGGATTCTCCACTTCCCGTACGTTGGCCCACCGCGCAATCGACGGCGAGCCCGTGCCAGGCACCTTCGCCGCCGAGGACGAACTGTTCGGCATCGGAGGGGCGTTGAAGGAACTGGGCACCGGCATCTACGAGGTCGCTCCGGCCGGCGTAACTGGCGACGACGCCAACGCTCCAGAACTGGAGATCGCCTGGATGCGCAAGCTCTCGGCCGAGATCGAGCGACCGGTCAGCTTCGCCATGGTCCAGTACGACAACGAGCCGGACGCCTGGCGCGACGCGCTAGACCGCTCGCTCGAGGCGCTGGAAGACGGCGCTGAGCTTTACCCGCAGGTCGCCGCGCGCGGCATCTCGATTCTGCTAACGCTGCGTGGACGGCACCCGTTCATCCACTCGGCCAGCTATCGCGAGCTGGACGAACTCGACTGGGCCGTTCGCGCAGAGGCGATGCGCGACCCGCAGCGCCGAGAGAAGATCCTCGGCGAGGTCAGTGCGCCGGACGCCGCGCTCGGCTTCATCATGTGGAACAAGCTCTACCCGATGACCGACCCGCCCGACTACGAGCCGACCGCGGACCAGTCGGTCGCGGTACAGTCCGAGGCTGTTGGTCAGACGCCGCTCGAGTTCGCTTACGACTTCCTCTGCCAAAGCGACGGCCAGAACGTTCTCTTCGCACCGCTCTTCAACTACGCCAACGGCAACCTCGACGCGACCCGCGAGATGATGTTGCATCCGCGCGTGGCGATGGGCCTCTCCGACGGCGGCGCGCACTGCGGCGTGATCTGCGACGCCTCGATGCCGACCTTCATGCTCACTCACTGGACTCGCGACCGCAGCCGCGGCGAAACCCTTCCACTCGAGTGGACCGTCAAGCGGATGACCCACGACACGGCCGAGCTCTACGGACTCAGCGACCGTGGCACGCTCGAAGTCGGCAAGAAGGGCGACGTCAACGTCATCGACTACGACGCGCTCCAGCTCGAGCGGCCGCAAGCCGTCCACGACCTGCCGACCGACGCCATGCGCCTGATCCAGAAGTCGCGTGGCTACGTCGCCACAATCGTCAGCGGCGAAGTCATTAGCCGAAACGGCGAGGAAACCGGAGCTCGACCAGGCCAACTGATCCGCGGCGCTCGCTAGCTCTTCATCTGCAGAAGCAAACGCGACAGCCCTCTCAATGAGAGGGCTGTCGCGTTTGCAACGCCGCCGTCGGGGCTTGACCACGCATACAGAACACATGTACTGTATGCAAATGATGCAACTATCCCTCTTTGATCCAAACCCGGCCCAGAATCGCCCCGCCACTCAAGGCAACGCCGACGTCATCTACGCCGATTCCTCGGCGATCCTCGCTCGACCCACGGGCCGCCTCGCAGACCTCGACTTCGTCATCAATCCGTACCAGGGCTGCACCTTCGCCTGCACCTACTGCTACGCGGCGTTCTTCGTAGCCGAAGAAGAACAGCGTGAGCGCTGGGGACAGTGGGTCCGCGTCAAGACCAATGCCATCACCAAGTTGCGCAACTCGAGGCAAAACTTGCTCGGCAAGACAGTGCTGATGAGCAGCGCCACCGACCCGTATCAACCGCTCGAAGCGAAGCTGGAGTTGACGCGTTCGCTGCTACCCATACTCGCCCAGCGAGGCGCGCACCTGACGGTGTTGTCGCGCAGCCCGCTTGTCACCCGCGACATCGACCTGTTCAAGGAGTTCGACAACATCAACATCACCCTGAGCATTACGACGGACTCCGACGAAGTCCGCAAGCGATTCGAACCGCAGTGCGCCAGTATTGATCGGCGGTTCAAGGCGATCACCAAGATGTCGGATGCCGGCTTCCGAACGAGGATCAACGTGGCGCCGCTTCTGCCGATCGAGAACGTCGGTGCGTTTGCTCGCCGGATCATCGAGACCGGCGCCTCACGAGTACACATCGGCACGTTCCACGAGGCGACGGGCCCCTTCGCCTCAGGAACACGCCAACCGGCGCTCGCCATCGCAAGAGAAATGGGCTGGACGGAACAGCGACGCGAACTGGTCAAGGCCGAACTTCGCGCCCACCTGAATCAAGGCGGCCAACGGCTCGCTGCCTAGAGCGTCTCCAGGACGACAAAGGGCGATTCCCCATAGTCGAGCTCGATTCGGAAGTGTCTGAGCACATCTCTGCCTAACAGACTCGGCAGCTGTCGTTCACCTCTGGAAACAGGAGCGGCCAACACCGGATCGGCCAGCAGGATCGGTTGTTCCAAAACTAGTCGTTCCTCTGCGGTTGAACGGAACGTCAGCTTGGCGTCTGCTACCAACAGACTGGTCAGTCCGCTGACTCCTCTCCCGACGACACGTCGCGTGCTTGGGCTGGACACAGCCTCCTCGAACTCATCGCCAAACAGAGCCATCGCATCGAATGGCTGCAAACTGGTGGCTGAGGCTCCGGTATCAATCAGGAACGCAATCTGCTCCTCATGACCGTCCACAGACACGGTCAATCGGATCCATGCAGAACCGCCGCTCACAAGGCCTTCCGGGTATGTCGACGGAGGGTCCACATGCCCAACGCACCGCATTAGTCAAATGGGCGCTGCATGTAAGGGACAGTGAACCGGACCAGACACTCCCGGCGCTCATCGTCGGGCAGAGGGTCGCGAACGTCACTCAGAGTGTCGCCAACGAGCACCTGACGATCTCCCCAGACAGAAACCCATTTCCGTGGGTGTTCGCAGAGCAACTCGTCCCAGATCTCAAGCAGATGGGCAAGATTGTCATTGTTTTGATTTGCCCACTCACGAGTTTCGTTGCGGGTCTCGTCGATCGGCTGATGAATTCGTGACCCGGAAGAGTCGGCTCGCGACTTTGTCGTCATCGTGATTTGCCTCTTGTAGTCATGCTACCGAGGTGAACGTCGAGCGAACCTAGATGCTGGCGTACACCGCGTCGATCATCGGCTTCCAACGAGGGTCGGCGCCGAGGCCAGCCGACATCTGGTTCATTACGTACCCGAAGCCGATTTCGGCGTCGGGGTCGGCGAAGCCGATTGAGCCACCTGCGCCGGAGTGACCGAACGTCCTTGGATTCGGCCCCCACTCATAGCGACCACCGGCCGTACTGAGGATGAACCCCAGCGAGCGCCGAACCAGGAAGCCAAGCACCATATCTTCTCGCGCGGCATACTCGGTCGGACCACAGACCTCAATGGCGTTGTTGGAAAGCAGATTGCCACCACCTTGGGAAAGCGCCGAGTAGATCGTCGCCATCGACCGTCCGTTGCCGTGACCATTGGCGGCAGGCAACTCTGCCGCTCTCCACTCGCGAGAGTTCACAGTCCCCGCAAGACGTGGCGCAGCGAGTCCGAGTGCTCGCGCGGCCAAGGTGTCCTGCGCGCTCACGCCGATCGGACCTGCTCCGGGCGCAGGCAGCAAGTCAGCGGTTCGCGAATCCTCGGACTCTGGCAGGCCAATGAAGAAGTCAACACCCAGAGGTCCCGCGATTTCGTCGCGCACGAACTCGCCGCAGGTCCGGCCGTCGATTCGGCGAATCACTTCGCCGACGAGCCAGCCGTAGCTGATCGCGTGATAGCCCATGCCCTCGCCGGGCGTCCACATCGGCGCCTGACGTTCCAGCGCGCCGATCATGTAGTCCCAATCGAGCACTGCTCCGTCCGGCAACTCTTCATCGACACCGGCTAGTCCAGCCTCGTGCGTCAACAAGTGGCGGACCTTGATTTCCGACTTGCCGGCCTGTCCAAACTCCGGCCAGTAGTCGACGACCGGACGTTCCGCGTCCAGCTCGCCACGATCCACAAGCATCGCTGCGGCGGCTGCGGCAATGCCCTTCGTTGACGAATACACGTTGGCAATGGTGTCGCGTTCCCAGGAGCGAGAAGCCTCAGCGTCGGCATGTCCGCCCCACAAATCGATGACGGTCTTACCGCCGACGATCACGCAAAGCGACGCGCCGACCTCGCCATGATCGGCCCAGTTGGCTGCGAAGGCGTCGCGAACCGCGCCGAAACGCGGATCGCAATCGCCCTGCAGTTCGACTGCCGGCATCCGACTAGTCGGCCGAGACCGGCTCGGCCGCCGGACGCCCGGACAGCTCTTCCGGCATCGTTCCCTCAAGCTCGTGTATCGCCGGCAGCACTTCCGAGGCGAAGAGACGCATGCTGCGCTCGGCCTTCCCGGCCGGCATGCCGCCGCTGACCCGGAAGTTCATGATCATCTCTTCGGCAGCGGTCATCTGCTGGATGTGCTTGAGCTTCTCAATCACCTGGTCCGGCGTGCCCCAGGCCTGCGGCATCGCCGCGAAGCGCGCACGCTGCTCCGGCGTCGTCTTTTCGTTGGTCTTGCCGAACTCGGCGTAGTACTTGTATCCCTTGGTCGCGGCGAAACGGGCCGACTCCGAGAAGTGGTAGTGGCGCTCGACGCTCTCCTGGAACTCGCCCGTGTGCTGCACCATCACGTCCCAGGCCTCTTCTTCGGTGTCGAAGCAGGCGACGTTGGCGACAACGGTCGGTTGTCGCGGTTCCCAGCCATGCCCGACACGAATCTCATTGAACCGCTGGACGTCCAACTGGTACTCCTCCCACTTCTTGGAGTTGGTGAAGAGCATGCCCAGTCCGGCGTTGGCGGCAATCTCCAGGGTCTCGGGCGAAATCCAGGCCACGCGCATCGAGTCAAGCAGCTGCTGCGGGTTGCGCGGCCGCGGTCGGATCGTGGTTTCCGGAATGGTGTAGAAGTCACCCTCGTGTGAGAAATACTCCTGGGTCAGACCCTTGCGGACGATCTCAAGCGACTCCAGGAAGCGGTCACGGGACTCACCCATCGGCGAGCGGAAGGCTTCGAACTCGCGCTTGGCAGCGCCGCGGCCCAGGCCCAGCGTCAGCTTGCGACCCTGGAGCATGTTGTCGAGCACTGTGATCTGCTCGGTGATCGCCACCGGGTCGTACCATGGCAGCACGACCACCATTGTGCCGAAGTCGATCCGCTCGGTCTTGCCGGCGAAGTATGTGAGGTTCTGCAACGCGCCCGAGGTCATGATGTAGGGCGAGAAATGGTGGTCGATGCACCAGTAGGAGTCAAAGCCCAACGGCTCGACCAGTCCGCCCAAGTGGAGGTCCTCCTCGTAAATCTGCTGGTCGCTGACCGGCATCTCTTCAGAGACCGCCTGCGCTTCGAAACGCTCCCAATCGGTGTAGTTCTGGAAGTTAAAGTGAACGCCGACCTTCATGCGAATTTCCTCATTTCAGGGTGTTTCCGTCAGTATGGAACGGGCGCAGGATACGCGAAACGGGCCGACAGCGTCATCGTGCGCCGTCGGCCTTTCGCGGGCTGTCTTGATTGTGGCTGGGGCGAGAGCTACGCGAGGACTTCGTCGAGTCGCTTGGCGAGGTCGCTCTTGGGGCGGAAGCCAACGATCTGGCCCGCCACTTCGCCGCCCTTGAAGACAAGCAGCGTGGGGATGCTGCGAATGCCGTACTCGGTGGCAATGCCCGGGTTCTCGTCGGTGTTCAGCTTGTAGAAGGCGACGCGGCCGTCGTACTCATCCGAGAGCTCGTCGACGATCGGAGCGACCATGCGGCAAGGTCCGCACCACGGCGCCCAGAAGTCCACCAGCACCGGCAGCTCGTTGTCCTTGACGTCTGCCTGAAAGCTTCCGTCTGTTACTTCCTGTGGCTTTGCCATGTCACTCCTCCAAGCGGTCTACGAGATTACCCAGCGGTAACGGGTCAAATGTATCGCATCGCTCGCGATCTTCGTCAAGACTTAGCCGCGCTCATATCGCCAAGTGTCGCTCACCTGACCATCGCGCTGTGGACTTTGTGGCGTATCAGGCATGTCATCGTCATCGACCGGCGCCGTACCCGCTACGGCGTCGCGAATCGCGTCCACGACTCCGGCTTCGACCACGCTTCTTGCCGACCGGATGCCGCTCGTCACTGCCTCCGCATTGGCCCGTCCATGTCCGACCAGCACCGCACCATCAATCCCGAACAACGGCGCGGACCCAACCTTGGCATAGTCCCAATGCGCGCGAATCCCCTGAAACGCCCCACGCATCAACCAGGCGCCGGCCATGTGAAACATGTTGGCCTGAATGCTGCGCTTGAGTTCGCCGAATAACTGCTCGGCGAGACCTTCAGTCAATTTGACAGCAACGTTGCCAGTGAACCCGTCCGACACGATCACGTCCGCCGCGCCGGCGATCAACTGGTTGCCTTCGATATTGCCGACGAAATTCGGCTCCTGCCGCTCCAGCAGGCGATATGTCTCCTGGTGCAGATGCGTGCCCTTGCTTTCCTCTTCCCCCACGTTGAGCAGGCCCACGCTGGGATTCCGGTGTCGCAGTACGCGCTCCACGTATGCCCGACCCATCGTGGCGAACTGACAGAGATACTGCGGCCGCGCTTCGACATTGGCCCCGACATCCAACAACAGGGAGGTCGTTCCGCGTCCGTTGCGGAACAGCGCACCCAGCGCCGGACGAGCCACCCCGTGAATGCGCCCCAGGCTGAACAGCGAGCCCGCCATCACCGCGCCGGTGTTGCCAAACGAGAGGAACGCGTCTGCCTCGCCGTCCGCCAGCAAGCCCAACCCGACCATGATCGACGAGTCTCGCATTCGCCGGACGGCAGTCGGAGGCGCATCCATCGCGATCGCTTCGGATGCCTCCTGGATCCGTAGATTCCGTTGAGCCGCTGGCAACAAGCTACGAATTTCTCTGCCGCGTCCAACCAGGATGATGTCGACATCAAGCTCACGTGCGGCGCTCAATGCGCCACGCACAATCGCGACCGGCGCATTGTCGCCGCCCATCGCGTCGAGGGCGACAGTGATCGGTCGGTGTCCGCTTCCTCGCTGCGCAGCACGTTGCATCAGGCGCCACTCCGCCACGGTCCGGTCGCTCGGCTACTGCTCATCTTCGTCCGCTTTATCTGCACTCTCGGCGTCACAGCGGAAACTCTCGATCAACGGTAGTGCTACGGACTCAGGGTCGTCCGGATCGAGCACGTGGAGGGCAAATTCACGACCGCCTGCCCGGCAGTACCAGGCGTAGGACTGTATCTTCATGACACCCTCGCCGAATTGTGTTTCTGTCTCTCCCGTACGCGCCGGTTGCCCGTCCACTTCGCCCCCATCAGTCAATCCGGCGATGTTCTCAATGCCCAGCGCGTCCCTCAACGACTGCTGGATCGCCGTATCGCCGTCATAGAAGGCTTCTCCCAAGACCTGCCAGGTCAGCACTGCTTTCAATGCTGAGCTCGATTGCAGGACGAAAACACCGGCCTCTTCGCTCGGTGGATTGTTGGTCGGCTGACCGAACTCTTGAGTGACATCTGCGATGTCATAGGCGATGACGAAGTTGAAGCGGTCGTAGCGCCCCGGTCGTGCCGTGAGTTCAAGTGGAAGAATGAACGACGCCAACGCGCGCTCGAGCGCCGGCGCAACGCCGTCGTAGTTCTCCAGCACCGCACCGGCACGGAGGATCATGATCACCTCCTGCACAGGAACGTACAGGGCGTGCCAGCGCACCTGGAACCCACCGGTCGCGCGACGATCTTCCTCCCAATCGAATCGCACCGCTGGCTCTCCCGTCACGGTCGTTGTCTCCTCGCGTAACGAGAACTCGACGTTATCCGGCAACGACAGCGCAGACCGGAGCAGTGTTTCCGAGTCGGAACCATCATCTAGCACGACGTCAACGCCGATCAGCGCCCGACCGGTCTCGGACACGAACGACACCCGGTCGATCCCGTTGGAGTTCGGGTTGCAGAAGGGCGAGCAGATCAGCTCAAAAGAATAGCCATAGGAAGGATTGCTATACCGACGAACGATGTCCTCAGAAGTCTCCAGTGGCCCGTCGTCGTCCGCCGGTGACTGGGCGCCGTCATCCTCTTCCTGATTTCGATCATCGGCCGATTGTTGCTGGTCGTCGGTCGATTCTGTTTGATCCGTCTCTTGCGCGGATTGCGATTGGTCCTGCGCCGACTCCTCGGATGCGCGCTCCTGGGTCTGCTGACCCCGATCAGCAGCGTCTGCTGCCGACTGTTGGTCTCCCTCTGCGGGCGGCCGAAACAGCTCGTTCGATTGGACGTGCTCGTTCGGACTCGACCCACAGGCGACGACCACGGCCATCAACAACAGCAACGCGACCGCCGAGGCAACCTTCAGGCGACTCACAATGCCGCCTCTGCGATAACGATGAGACGGTCACCCTCGCCGATCTCTTCAAAGTCCCACGAGCCGAACCAATCGACCGGTCGCAGGCCCGCTTCGGCCAGCAGACCTGCCATCTCGCCAGCGTTGAGGTTCACCCGTAACGGGAATCTCGCCAGCGAGCGACGCAGTTCGCCGCCTTCATTGATCGCGTCGTACTGATAAGTGATCCAGGCAATCGGCGAGCCCCGGTCAATCGCAAGGCCGCAGCTACGCTCTGATGCCAGCTCCTGGGCGGCGCTCTTGGTCACCAGCTCGCCCGACTCCGCCTGTCGCACCCATTCCAGGTGCATGATCTGCGGTGACGGGTCGACATCATCTGAACGTGGAGCGGTCCAATCGATAATCAGACGGGCGCCCGCTGCCAGGTGGAGGTTGGCGATGCGTAATGCGGCAAGCTGTTCTTCTCGACGCAGGAGATGCTGAAACGTCGACAATCCAAACAGGACTAGATCGAACTCTTCGCCAAGCTGCAAGCAACGCATGTCACCGCGCACCACGTCAACGCCCGTCTCACGCATCTGCTGCTCGCCGACGGCCAACATCGCTTCCGAAGAATCGACCGCTGTTACGTGGCATCCAATCTCGGCCAATGGCGTTGCGATTCGGCCGCTGCCGGCGCCCAGCTCCAGTACCCGTTGGCCGGCAGACGCCAGCTCCTCGAACATCGCCACGTCGTCGGTCAGCGGACCGAAATCTAGGTCATACCACGGCGCGATTGCTCGCAGCGCTTGTTCCTGATTATCTGCCGACCAGCTGAGAGGATCGTCCAATGCGGCCTCCGCTTACCCGCTGCACCGCTGGGAGTCAGAGTACCAGCGAAACACGTTCGTATCGCCACTCAGAACACAGCCCGCTAGTACGCTGAGCCCATGACAGACACCCCAACTCCCCGCGACCTGGTGGCGCAATATATCCGTGCGATTCCGGACTTCCCGGAGCCGGGCATCCTGTTTCGCGACATCACGCCGTTGTTGGCAGAACCGGTCGCCTTTAGCCAGGCCCTCGACTGGCTGACCGAACAATGTGACGGCGCCGACGCCGTCGTGGGCATCGAATCTCGAGGATTCATCCTCGGCGCGCCGATCGCGCAGCGACTGAACCGACCCTTCGTGCTGATCCGCAAGGCCGGCAAGCTACCGCCGGACACCATCGTCCGCTCGTACGACCTCGAATACGGGTCAGCCACCATCGAAATACACGCCGATAGCCTGACGCCCGGCTCTCGCGTCGCATTGGTCGACGACCTGCTCGCCACCGGGGGCACCGCCGAAGCGTCCGTCCAGCTCATCCTCCAAACCGGAGCGAATATCGCCAACGTCGTTTTTCTCATCGAGCTCGCCGCGCTCAACGGACGCGAGCGACTCCAGCCTCATGAGATCGCGTCGCTGCTCGTCTATTGAGACTGGGAAGAATCCTGATATGACGACGGACCAACCGACTGCGCAGCTCGCCGTCATCGGCGGCTCAGGGTTCTACAAGATGCCCGGCCTGACCGATGTTGACACCTGGTCCAAAACAACGCCGTTCGGCGACACCTCAGACGACATCGTGATCGGCAGCCTGCACGGCAAGCGCGTCGCGTTCCTCCCCAGGCACGGCGTCGGACATCGTTTGATGCCGCATGAGATCCCCGTCAGAGCCAATATTTGGGCACTCAAGTCGCTCGGTGTTCAGGGGATTTTGGCAGTCTCGGCAGTGGGATCGCTGCGACAGGAAATCGTCCCCGGACACATGGTCATTCCCAACCAGATCATCGACCGCACCAGAGGCGGCCGCCCGACGACCTTCTTCGGCGACGGAATCGTCGTCCACGTCGGCTTTGCCGACCCGTTTTGCGCAGACCTCAGCTCGCGCCTGGTCGACAGCGCCGACCGTGTCGGTCGAACGGTTCACGCCGGTGGAACCTACATCGCGATGGAGGGTCCACTGTTCAGCACGCGAGCTGAATCGCGCATGTACCGCTCATGGGACGCCTCAATCATCGGCATGACCGCCGTGCCCGAGGCCAAGCTGGCTCGTGAAGCCGAGATCGCCTACGCGATGCTCGCCACCGCTACCGACTACGACGTCTGGCACGAGTCGGAGGCCGACGTGACCGCCGCCGCCGTCTCAGAGATTGTCGCCCAGAACGTCCAGTCCGCGCAGCAGATCATTGCCGATGTCGCGGAGCACTTGCCGGTCGACTGGACCTCAACAGCCGACGGCGCGCTATTCGGTGCGATCATGACCGATCCACGCCGAATCCCGGCGGAGACCCTGGAACGCTACGCCCTGCTGATCGAGGGGCGTCTGCCGTGACGACGGAGGCCAACATCGATGTCGCCGTCGTCGGGGCGGTCGCGTTGGACGAGATCCATAGCCAGGCAGGCGACATCAACCAACTTCTGGGTGGGTCGGCGGTGTACGCCAGTCTGGCCGCGTCGCTGCTGGCTCGCGTTGCGCCGATCTCGGTCATCGGCGACGACTTTGATCCTGCGCTGTTGCAGCCACTGGTCGATCGAGGCGTGCTTCTGAACGGTATCGAACGAGCCGACGGGCCGAACTTCCGTTGGGGCTGCCGCTACTCCGAGGACGGCGACGTTCGCGAGACGCTCTACACGAGGGCCGGCGTCTACGACACGCACCCGATCACCGTCACAGAATCGATTCGACGCGCCCGCTTCGTCCTCTTGACCGCCGGCAATCCCGATCAGAATCATCGCGCCATGGAGCAGATGATCGAGCCCGAGCTGGTCGCGATCGACACGATCGAACGAGAAGTCGCCGAGCGGCGCGACGAGTTCCGCGAGCAACTGCACTACGCCGATCTGGTGTCGATCAACACGCTTGAAGCTGCCCACCTCATTCAGTGGGCCGGCGACCAGAGTGATCCGGCATTGCCATTGGCTGCCTGGCGCGAGATCAGCTCATTAGGACCGATCATCTTCATCTTGAAGAAAGCGTCCCTCGGAGTTGAGATCTTCGAGCATGAACGTCGAACCGTGGTTAGTGCGGTCCCGGACATCGCGGCAACCGATCCCACCGGCGCCGGAGACACCTTCATCAGCGCCCTGCTCAGCGCGCTGGCCCGCGGTTGCGATCTGATCGAGGCCGCAGTTTGGGGCTGCGCTGCGGCCTCGTTTGCAATAGAAAAGTTCGGCATCCAGGGCATCTTCGGCGCGACACGCGAGGCGATTACCGACCGAACCGCTCTGATCACGGTCAACGGCATCCCGGCATCGACGTTGATCCCAGCGAGCCGCTAACGTTTCCGCCATGGCGCTTTCAATCCGGCTTGGCGACGCACGTGTGATGGTCGAAGTTTCGCAAGCGGACGATCGTGACGCCCTGGCTGAGCGCCTTCAGCCCGACCGCTACAACGCCGCGTACGCTCTGGCCCAACTGGACGACGACGCCTGGGAAGACGCTGAGTTCCTTGTCTGTCGCACTCCGAATGGCGATGCAACCCTCTGCCACTCTCGCGGCGGATTGGGCTACGCCACGACATTGTCCGGTCCTGCTGACGGCATCAAGGCCATGCTTCAGTTGCACCCCGGATTTCCCAGCACATTTGCAATCTCCGATCCGCATCACTGCGAGGCCCTTGAATCGGTCTACGCGTTCCGGCACATCAGTCGCATGATGCGCATGCTGGTCACCCGAGACAGCTTTCGTCCCAACAACCGCGAGGCCCAGCCGATGCTGGGCGCACACGTCGACCTGCTGAATCGGCTCTACAACGCCGAAGGCGACCCCACCCATTACCGCCGCGAACACATTTCCGACGGCTGCTACTGGGGCGTTGTCGACGAAGAGCGTCTGGTTGCCGTCGCAGGAACCCATGCAATCGGTCGAACCCACAGCATCGCGATCCTCGGCAATGTCTTCACGCATCCCCGATTCCGCGGACGCGGGCATGCGACAACGGCCACCTCGGCAGTTACAGCCGCGTTGCTGGAGCAGGTCGACGAAGTGGTGCTTTCAGTCGATCCTCAGAACGAGCCTGCGATCCATGCCTATCGCAAACTTGGCTATGTCCAGGTCGGCGAGATCATCGAGGCCTCTGCAACGCGGCATACCGGTACGCTGATCACCGCTATGCGTCGATGGGCCGCGCGCAGGCGCGGCCCCGACGGAGTGCGGGAGGTCGTCAGCACGTGAGCACACAGGTGAGCAAGCCTGAAAGCGACATTGCAGACCCACGGCTGGCCGAATACGGCGAGCAGCGCATCGCCTGGGCGGCGCGCGAAATGCCGGTCACCGCGCAAATTCAGGAGCGCTTCGCGGCCGAGCGGCCATTCGAAGGTCTGCGCATCGCCGGCTGTCTGCACGTCACCTCCGAGACGGCAAACCTCGCCCTCGCTCTGCAGGCCGGTGGCGCCGATGTCACGCTCTGCGCCAGCAATCCGCTGTCGACGCAGGACGATGTCGCCGCAGCGCTGGTCGAACGCGCCGGGATCAGCGTCTTCGCGATCAAGGGTGAATCAAACGAGACCTACTACCAGCACATTCATCGCGCCATTGATACCCGACCGCAAGTCACCATCGACGACGGCGCCGACCTCGTCACCACATTGCACAGGGAACGTCGAGATGCGCTCGACGCCGTGGTTGGCGGCTGCGAAGAAACAACGACGGGCGTGATCCGGCTCCGCGCGATGGCAGCCGACGGCGCGCTGGCCTACCCGATCATGGCCGTCAACGACGCCGCCACCAAGCGTTTCTTCGACAATCGCTACGGCACGGGACAAAGCGCGCTGGATGGAATTATCCGCGCCACGAACATCCTCCTCGCCGGCAAGACCATCGTCGTCGCCGGCTACGGCTGGTGCGGCCGAGGCGTCGCCTCCCGGGCCGACGGCATGGGGGCGAACGTCATCGTGACCGAGGTCGATCCGCTGCGAGCGCTCGAAGCGGTGATGGACGGCTTCCGCGTCATGCCGATGGCTGCCGCCGCCGCCGAAGGCGACATCTTCATCACCACGACCGGAGACATCCACGTGATTGATGAGCCCCACTTCGCACGGATGCGCTCGGGCGCGATCATGGCCAACGCGGGCCATTTCAATCACGAGATCAACCTCGATGCCCTCGAAGAGATCACCGAGCAGCGACGCGAGCTCAAACCGTACGTCACTGCGCATGCCACCGCCGACGGGCGCGAACTCCTGGTCCTGGCCGACGGACGCCTCGTCAACCTGTCCGCAGCCGAAGGACATCCTGCCAGCGTGATGGATATGTCCTTCGCCAATCAGGCACTGGCAGTTGAGCACCTGCTGAACGCCGACCCAGCGCTGCAACCGGGCGTCCACAACATCCCGACCGAAATCGACCACGGCGTCGCACGACTCAAGCTGGCCAGCATGGGCGTCGAACTCGATCAGCTCACCGATGAGCAGCGCCGCTATCTCACCTCCTGGGACGAAGGCACATGACCACTCCTGCAGCGTCCACCGCCAATAGGGAGTCCATCTCCGGTCTCTGGACCTCCGAGTCGGTGACCGAGGGTCATCCCGACAAGGTCTGTGATCAAATCTCTGATGCCGTACTTGACGCCTGTCTCGCCGGCGATCCGGAATCGCACGTCGCCTGCGAAACCGCCGTCTCCTCCGACCTCGTGATGGTCTTTGGCGAAATCTCAACGTCTACCTCACTCGACATCGAACAGATCGTCCGCAGGACCCTTCGCCGCATCGGCTATACCGACCGCGCCTGGGGCATTGACGCCGATACCTGCAAAGTGATGCTCTCCATCAACCGTCAATCGCCCGACATCGACGCCGGAGTCCGCGGTATCGCCGGCGAGGCCTCGCATGGAGGCGACGACCCCTTCGATCGTCACGGCGCCGGCGACCAGGGCATGATGTTTGGTTACGCCTGCGACGAAACCGACAACCTGATGCCGCTGCCGATCGAGCTCTCGCATCACCTGACACGACAACTCAGCCATGTCCGCCGCGCCGGACTCGTCGATTGGCTGCGGCCAGACGGCAAAGCGCAGGTCACAGTTGAGTACGCACATGGGCGACCGAACCGAATCGACAGCATCGTGGTCAGCACTCAGCACGCTGAACACGTCAGCCAGGACGACATTGCAGCCGGCATTCGCCAACACGTGATCGACGCCGTGATTCCATCGAAGATGATCGATGATCGAACCCACATCTACATCAACCCGTCGGGACAATTCATCACCGGCGGGCCCTTGGCCGACGCCGGCCTGACCGGTCGCAAGATCATCGTCGATACCTACGGCGGCATGGCGCGGCACGGCGGCGGAGCATTCTCCGGCAAGGACCCGTCCAAAGTCGACCGCAGCGCCGCCTACGCCGCACGACACGTCGCACGCAGCATCGTCTCGGCAGACCTCGCAGGACGCGTCGAGCTGCAGCTCAGCTACGCCATCGGCAAGGCCGAGCCCACCAGCCTGGCGCTACTCACGTTTGGGACCGGCCGCATCTCAGACGAGCAACTGACCTCGCTGGTTAAGGCCCACTTCGATCTGCGACCCGCGGCCATCATCCACCACCTCGACCTCAAGCGGCCGATCTACGAACCCACCGCCGCCTACGGCCATTTCGGACGCGCAGACCTCGACCTGCCCTGGGAGCAAAGCCACCACGGCGCAGCACTGCGAGAAGCAGCGGGCCTGACCGACTAGCAGGCTGCTGAAGAATCCGCTCCCGAGCGCCGATCTTCCCTGTTCGTCATTCCTGCCGTCGCAGGATTCCAAAGCTGACCAGATATGGAGCATGGATTCCTGGTCAAGCCAGGAATGACGGATTTGAGAGCCGCTGACTGTTTCAGCAGCTGGCTAGGTCTTAGCGCTTGGTGTACTGAGGCGCCTTGCGAGCTCGCTTGAGACCGGGCTTCTTGCGTTCCTTGGCCCGGGGGTCTCTGGTGAGCATGCCGGCTTGCCGCAGCGGCCGACGCAGCGTTTCGTCGCTGACCAGCAAGGCGCGAGCGATGCCCAACCGGATCGCCCCGGCCCAACCATTGATTCCACCACCCGAGCAGAGCACGACTGCCGAGAAGCTGTTCTGCAAGCCGGTGTGGCGCAGCGGCTCCTCGATCAGGCGACGCTGTTCCGGTCGACGGAACAGTTCGCTCGAATCTTTGCCGTTGACCGTGATCTGTCCATTGCCGGGGTAGAGGCGTACGCGCGCGATGGCAGTCTTGCGACGGCCCAATCCGTAGTAGTAGTGTCCTGCGTTGGTCGTCATCGATTACTCCGCTTCACTGCCGACGAGGGACTCCGCGATCTGACCAGCATGAGGGTGGTCGGCGCCGGCGTAGACCCGAAGGTGTCGATACTGTGTCCGCCCGAGGCGGTTTTTCGGCAACATGCCGCGGACTGCATGCTCGATCACCCGCTCCGGACGCTTCTCGAGCATGTCTTTGAGCGCCGTCTCTTTAAGTTTTCCCATGTGACCCGAGTGCCGGTAGTACATCTTCTGCTCAAGCTTGCGACCGGTCACCGCAACCTTGCCGGCGTTGACCACAATGACGTAGTCGCCGATGTCCTGCGACGGATGAAAGGCTGGCTTGTGCTTGCCCCGCAACAGAGTCGCGACCTGGGTCGCCACTCGGCCGAGCGGCCGGTCGTTGGCGTCAATCACATGCCACATTCGCGAGACCTGATGTGGTCCCAACACGGTTGTCGACATCCTTCAATCTCCCTCACGATCCCAATGACAGGCTGGCCCAGTGACGGGCTGGTTGTTGAACAGCGGTATCGGGTATATGACTTCGGCGAGCGTGAGACCGCAGGCCGGAGCCGTCGGACCCATCGATCCAGGTTGCGCGCGTGCAAACGCCGAACGAAAATCGTCCAGCACTGCGCGTCCACGCGCCACTTCGGCCACAGCGCCCACCATCCGACGCACCTGATGCTGTAGAAACGAGTCGGCCCGGAAGTGAACACGGACTGTGGCGCCACTGACATCGAGCGACGCGTCGCGCAGCGTCCGGATAGTGGAACGATCGTCGGTTGGCGGCGTGAACGCGGCAAAGTTGTGTTGGCCCACCAGGGCTGCCAACGCTGCTCGCGCTCGTTCGACATCGAACATTTGCGGCACGATCCACGCGCGTCGTTCCCACAGGGGCTGGCGCTGATTCGCCAGATGCAACTGGTACACGTAGGAGCGTGAAACCGCGTTGCGCCGAGGGTCGAAGTCCGCCGACACCGGCGCGGCTGCCTGAACGGCGATGGCCGATGGCAGAAAGTGATTCAGTCCGCGCACCCAGCGATGGGCCGGCATCGACTCGACCGACTTCTCCGTGATCAACGACGCCACCTGTCCAGTGGCATGAACACCGGCGTCCGTGCGTCCGGCCAAGGAGACCTGCGAATGAACGCCAGTGAACTCCTCGAGCGCCGACTGCAGCGCGCCTTGCACGGTTGGACGATTGGGCTGCCATTGTGACCCTGCGAACTCCGTACCGTCGTATTGCAGCAACAGCGCCCAACGCTGGCTCACTGACCTGTTCTCGGACTACTCGTCCGACGCTTCTTCATCGGTCCCGTCGGCGACAACCGGAGCTGCCCGCTCAACGAGTTCGATGTGCGCCATCTGCGCGCCATCGCCACGGCGCGGTCCCAGCTTGATGATTCGCGTGTATCCGCCGTTTCGCGTGGAAAAGCGCGGTGCGATGTCGTTGAACAACGTGCGCAGCACCTTGCGATCGGTCAAAACGGCGGCGGCCTGTCGGCGAGCATGCAGATCGCCGCGCTTGCCCAGCGTGATCATTCGCTCCGCGACCGGACGAATGGTCTTCGCTTTCGCCTCAGTCGTCACGATCGCCTCGTGACGCAGCAACTCCGTGACCTGGTTGCGCACCAGCGCAGCGCGATGAGATCGGCTACGACTCAGCGCGCGTCCACCTTTTCGATGCCTCATCGTCCACTCCTCCGATCGCGTCCGTCATGACGCTGTTCGTCGGCTTCGTTAGTCGTCGGCTTCGTTAGTCGTCAACGCCGCTGCCGGCCTCGCGCAACGCCTCGAGCAAGGCAGCGCCCAACGAACCGGTAATCTCCGGATCCTCTTCACCACCGACGGCAACTTCGGCTTCGGCCGGCGGCGGAGTGACCAACGAGGGGATGGATGATGTCTCATCCGGAGACGGCGGCAACGTTGTCAGAATCTCTTCGCTGCTGGGCGCAAACACGCCATCGCGAGCGCGACGCACGCGCGGATCATCGGCGTCAATCAGATTCAGCTCAAGCAGCTTGTCGATCAGTTCGATGTACGACTTCTCGCCGAAGTTTCGCAGCGTGAGCAGCTCGTCATCGCTCTTCTCAAGGATCTGCCCAACGAGCATCAGCCCGCTGCGCTTGAGACAGTTGTGAGCGCGAACCGAGAGCTGTAGCTCTTCGATCTGCATGTCATATTGCTCGGCAGTCAAGCCTACTCTGGCGTGTGCCGGCAACTGACGAGTGGTGATTGGTTGGCCCATGGTCTCGAACAACTCGAGTTCGGTGCGCAGCGAACGAGCCGCCGCCTGAACCGCGTCGAGCCCGGAGATCGTGGCGTCCGTCCAAACCTCGATCAGCAGCTGCTCATACTCGCTGCCGCGTCCACCGGACGCAGGCAATACCTCGTAGGAGACTTTGCGAACCGGAGTGAAGACGGCATCAAGCGGAATCACGCCGAGCAGATGCTCGCCGTTCTTGTTGCGCTCGGATGGCTGGAATCCGAATCCAGTTTCCACATCCATCACCACGTCGAGCCGACCCTCGGCGCCGTCTATCGTCGCCAGGTACAGATCCGGATTGACGATCTTGTAATCGCCCGGGACCTGGATGTCGCCCGCGGTGATGCGCGAGGCGCCGGTCACGTTGAGGTGCATCTCCGCCGGTCGGTCGGCGATGGCGTGAATCCGGATCTCGCGCAGGTTCAAGAGGAACTCGGTCGTATCTTCCTTCATCTGGGGAATCGTGGAGAACTCGTGCTGGACCTGGTCGATCCGCACCGACGTAATCGCCGCGCCGCGGATCCCGCTGAGCAGGACGCGCCGTAAGGCATTGCCTTCGGTGTGGGCGAATCCGCGAGATAGCGGCTCGACCGCGATGCGCACGTAGTTGCCGCGCTCTTCCTCGATCGAAAGTTTGGGAGTTTCGGTAGCCAGGATCACGTTGTCGCGTCCCTCCCTGGGACTGGGGGTTGGCAGATCGCCGGGATTTAGCGCGAGTAATACTCGACGATGGCGTTCTCGTCGACTCGCATATCGATGTCTTCACGGGCTGGCGCAGCGGTCAATTCGCCTTCCAGCTGGATCGGGTCGATCCGAAGCCAGCCGGGGACTTCGCGGGAACCTTGCCAGGTGCGCGCCATCTCATAGAACTTGCTCTTGCGTCCTCGATCCGTCCAGCCGACTCTGTCGCCGATCACCGTCTCGATCGACGGGATGTCCGCCTTCTTGCCGTTCAGCGTGATGTGACCGTGCCGCACCAGCTGGCGCGCCTGGGCGCGAGACTCGGCGATGCCCAGACGGTAGACGACGTTGTCGAAGCGCAGCTCAAGCATTTGCAACAGGTTTTCCCCAGTAGCGCCCGGCCGACGGTTGGCCTCGGCGAACATTCGCCGGAACTGCCGTTCGAGCACGCCGTAGGTCTTGCGGACCTTCTGCTTCTCCTTGACCTGCTCGCCGTAGTCGGAAACCTTGCGGCGCCGCGGCGAACGCTGGCCTGGTGGCTGGTTGCGACGCTCGATGGCGCATTTGGGGCCAACGCAGCGTTCGCCCTTGAGCATCAGCTTTTCGCCGGCGCGGCGGCAGATGCGGCAGACGGGTCCGGTATATCGAGCCATTGGCGGTTCTCTCTGTCGGTAGCTCTGGTTGAGAGTCTGTCTCGGGTTGTAGTTGAGGTCGCGGTTGGCTAGACGCGGCGGCGCTTGCGCGGCCGACAGCCGTTATGCGGAATTGGCGTGACATCACGGATCGAGAGCAGCGTCAGGCCCTGCGCCTGGAGCGCGCGGACTGCCGATTCCCGGCCCTGTCCCGGCCCCTTGACGTAGACGTCGCATTGCCGCATACCGTGAGTCATCGCCTTCTGCGCCGCCTCTTCGGCAGCCAGCTGGGCTGCGAACGGCGTGCCTTTGCGCGATCCGCGGGTTGAGGCGGTGCTGCCGGCCGACGCCCAGGCAAGCGTGTTGCCAGCCAGATCGGTCATCGTGATGATCGTGTTGTTGTAGGTCGACTGGATGTACGCCCGACCATGCGGCACATTCTTGCGTTCGCGTCGCCGTCGACCGCGTTCTCGGCGTTGACTAGTCATCCCGTTCCCCTCGTCTTTGTACTAACGCTTCACAACAATTCGTTAGCGCTTCACAGCGCGGCGGCGACCGGCGACCGTCTTCTTGGAGCCGCGTCGCGTGCGCGCGTTCGTGCGCGTGCGCTGACCGCGCATCGGCAGATTGCGTCGATGCCGCTGGCCGCGGTAGCAGTTGATGTCGATCAGACGTTGAATGTTGCCGCGGACTACGCGTCGGAGGTCACCCTCAACGAGGTAGTCGCGATCAACGATCTCACGGATCCGTGCCAACTCGGCGTCCGATAGCTCACGAATGCGTTGCTCCGGGTCGATGTTGGCTTTATCGACGATTTCTTTGGCTCGCGTCGCCCCAATGCCGTAGATGTAGCGCAGCGCGTACGGCGCTTTCTTGTTGTCGGGGACATCGACGCCCGAGATTCTTGCCATGCCCTGGTTCCTCTCACCCGCGGCCGCAATCTTGCCGGGAGGTTCTGGATTCCTTGACTCTGATCAGCTCTTAAAGCGGTAGACGACCCGCCCACGGGTCAGGTCGTATTCGGAAAGCTCGACGAGCACGCGGTCACCGCGCAGCACTCGAATGTGATGTTGTCTCATCTTGCCGGCCAGGTGGGCCAACACTTCGTGGCCGTTGGGCAGCTCTACCCGGAAGGTGGCGTTGGGCAGTAGCTCCTTGACGACGCCTTCGACTTCGATCTTGTCCTGCTTGGGCGGCGGCGATGGCGCCGGTGTGCGCCGAGGCCGCCGTCCTCCACCTGTGTTCCGATTTCTCGCCACCGAGCCCCCGTTGCTTTGTACTCAGGCCTGAGTCAAGATGTCCGCCGGTCCGTCTTCACGGAGCGCAACGGTGTGTTCAAAGTGCGCCGACAGGCTCCCGTCGGCCGTCACGACGGTCCAGCCGTCATCAAGCACTGCGGTCGCCGGATCGCCGATCGTCGCCATTGGTTCGAGGGCGACAACCATCCCGCGACGCATCGTCATCCCGGAACCGCGGCGACCATAGTTGGGCATGGAAGGCGGTTCGTGCATGTCACGTCCCACGCCATGCCCCACGTATCCACGGACAACTCCGTAACCCGCTGATTCTATCACTTCCTGAATAGCCGCAGCGATATCGCCTTTACGTACGCCGATCCGCGCCGTCGCAATCCCCGCCGTCAACGACTCCGCCGTTACATCCAACAATCGCTGTGCGTCGGCAGCTATCGTCCCCACTCCCACAGTGGTCGCAGAATCGCCGACCCAACCGTCAATCGTCGCGCCCAGATCGATCGACAGGATGTCACCCTCTTGCAACTGGCGCTCGGTGGCGAATCCATGCACGATCTGGTCGTTGATCGAAGCGCAGATCGTGTGCGGGAAGCCCTGATAGCCAAGGAAGGTCGGCGTCACGTCTAGGCGCTTGAACTTGTCAATCACAAACTGGTCAAGCTCCGACAACATGCGACCGGGCTGCACCATCTCGACCAGCTCGCCCAGCGTCTCACCGACCATCCGACCGGCTCGACGCATCTGCTCGATCTCGGCGTCGGTCTTCAAAATGACCTGGCGGGGACGCTGGGATGTGGACATCGGCTGTTCCGACCCTAGCCGCTCGACGCCGGTAACGCGGCGAGTAAGTCGACTCCCACCGCATCCGGCGACTGCTCACCGTTGACTGTCGATAGCTTGCTCGCACCCGTGTAGTAGGCGACCAGTGGTTCGGTCTGATCCGCGTAGACCTGCAGCCGATTCGCAATCGCCTCGGGCTTGTCGTCGTCTCGCTGAATCATGTTGACGTTGTCGCAACAGGGACTGTCGGCGTTGGGCGGATTGAAGACCTCGTGAAAGACGCTCCCGCACGACGCGCAGCTCACCCGGCCACCGAGTCGGCGGGCGATCTCCCCATTCGACACGTCGATCAGCACCGTCACCGCAATCTCATCACCTTGCTCGGTCAACGCGTCATCCAGCGCCCTCGCCTGCTCGACCGTGCGCGGGAAGCCATCGAACAGACAACCCGCCTTTGCGTCGTCGCGACCGATCCGCTCAAGCAGCATCCGGATCGTGACGTCGTCGGGAACAAGTTCGCCCTTGTCCATGTAGGTCTTGGCCAGGTTGCCCAGCTCGGTGCCATCGCGCAGGTTCTCGCGGAACATGTCGCCGGTCGAGAGGTGCAGCAATCCGGTGCGCTCGGCGGTTTGCACCGCTTGCGTGCCCTTGCCTGCCCCTGGCGGTCCGAGCAGGATGACGTACATGGTCTGGTCGGTCATGGTCTGGTCTGGTCGGTCATGGCTAGCGAATAAACCCTTCGTAGTTGCGCATCAGCAGCTGCGCTTCGATCTGCCGCATCGTGTCCAGCGCGACGCCAACGACGATCAGCAAGCCCGTCGACGAAATCGTCAGCGCCGTGGAATCGGGAATAAATTCGGTCGCCAGGAACGGCACCACCGCCACAAAGCCGAGGAACAACGCCCCCGCCCAGGTAATCCGAGCCAACACGCGGTTGATGTAGTCCTGAGTCGGCCGTCCCGGCCGAATCCCCGGAATGAACCCGCCCTGCTTTTGCAGATTCTCGGCCAGGTTCTGCTGTTGGAACGTCACGAACGTATAGAAGAACGTGAACCCAACGACCAGAACGAATGAAAGTCCCCAATACGCCGGACGTCCCGGCGAGAGGTTGAGCTGCACCCAATCGGCCGCACGGATAATCCATCCCGGCCGTTCACCCAGCGTCTGCCCCTCAGCGATATCCGGCGTCAGTGGATTGTCGACCGGGTCTTCGTGCGTCTTGATCTCCGAGACCGCAACGAAATTGCCTTCCCGGTCTGTAAGACGGATCGGTTCCTCCGAGATCTCATTCGCATCAATCCGCCAGGCGTAGATCGTGTCACCGCCAAGTGGATCACTCGTCGTCTCAACCTGGGTCAACACATTTGAATCGGAGTTGGAGTTGATCCGGTCCAGGACATCCTGGAAGGTGTCCTCTTCCTTATTCCACTCAACGACGCCCTCGTTGACGACGAACTCGCCGGAACTACTGAGATCGGGCAACAGCGTGGCCAGCGACTCGTCCGCATCCTCGCGAGTGAACGGCAGCTCAACGGCCACCTGCGTCTGCGATTCCTCGCCGGCGGCGCCCGTCACCCAGCCGGCCAGCACCGAGGGGAAGATGATGATCGAGAAGGCGAAGATCAGTGGGATCATGCCCGCCGAATTGACACGCAGCGGCACATACGACTGGCCGCTCTGGCGGTACATCCTCCCGCCTCTAAAGACCGACCGGGCATATTGAACGGGAATCCTCCGCTGCGCCTCCTGGAAGAAGACGATCAGGGCGACCAGCACGATCGCAATCCCGATGACCACGGCGATTCCCGACCAGCCGATGTCCGACAGTCGAACCGAGTTGAACAGTGTCGGGAAGCTGGCTATGATGCCGGCGAAGATGATCAACGAGATGCCGTTGCCGACGCCTTTTTCCGTGATCAGCTCGCCCAGCCAAATCAGGAACATCGTGCCGGCGGTCATCGTCACCAGCGCGGAAAGGGTCGGCAGCCACTCCTCGGCGCCGAAGCCAATGCCCGTGATCGCGCGCGCATTCTCCAGCAGCAATAGCTGACCGTAGCCCTGCACGATCGACATCGGCACCGCGAGCCAATAGGTGTAGAGCTGAATCCGGTTGCGGCCCGACTCGCCCTCCTGCGCCAGCGCCTGCAGTTTGGGGATCATCGGCTGCATCAGGTTCATCACGATCGAGGCCGTGATGTACGGGTAGACGCCAAGCGCGACGATCGACAGGTTGTCGAGACCACCGCCCGAAAACAGGTTCAGAAAGCCGAGAACGGGGTTGTTGTCCAGCGCGTTCTCAAGCTGCGTCTTGTTGATGTCGGGAATCGGTACGTGGGCAACCAGCCGGAATACGACCAGCATGGCCAGCGTGAAGGCGATCTTTTGGCGAACGTCCGGCTGTCGCCAGGCGTCAACCAACGCCTGCAGCAGCTTAGGCCTGGTCGGCCCCGCCGCTGTCTGCGTTCTCTGCATTGATGACCTCAACGCTGCCACCCACGGCAACGATCTTGGCTTGTGCGGCTGGAGAGATTCGTTCCACACTCAGATGCAGCGCGACGGCAATCTCGCCGCCGGCCAGCACCTTGAATCGCTGGCTCGCGCGCCGCAGAAGACCAGCGGCCACGAGTACATCTGCATCGACCGTATCACCGTCGGTAAAACGGCGACCGAGCTCGACGACATTGATCGGCTGCGCTTCCACGCGGAACGGGGCTTTGAAGCCTTTGCGCCGCGGCAGCGTGCGCATCATTGACATCGCGCCGCCCTCGAACACGGAGTTGTAGTCGCGTCCGGAGCGGGAGCGCTGGCCCTTGAGCCCACGGCCCGAGTAGGTGCCCGTACCCGAGGCGTTACCTCGGCCGACGCGCTTGCGCTTCCGGCGTGACCCGGGCGCGGGGCGCAGATCATTCAAACGCAGGACCATTAGGCGTTCTCAATTTCCGTAACGGTGACGAGGTGAGACACCTTGTGCAGCATCCCACGTACGTCGGGCGTGTCGTCTTTGACCGTACTTTGGCCCAGCTTACGCAGACCGAGCGAACGGATCGTGTGGCCCTGATCGGAGCGGTATCCGATGGACGATTTTATGTATGTAATTTTCAGCGCCATGGCAGCTACTCACCCGTTCTCGCCGCAGTGAGTTCGGCGTCCGGCTCCGGCGCCACAGGAGCAGCCACCGGCTCGGCGGGCAGCCGACCGGCCAGTCGCAGCCGCTCGCGGCGCACCTGGACCGGATCGCGCAGCTGGACCAGTGCACGCTTGGTCGCCTGGACCACGTTGACCACGTTGTTCGATCCCAGCGACTTGGTCAGCACATTGCGCAGCCCGACCGCCTCCAGGACTGCCCGCACGCCACCGCCGGCGATCACGCCGGTACCGGGCGCCGCCGGCTTGAGCAACACCTGCGAGGCGCAGAATCGTGCCGTGATCGGGTGGGGAATCGTCCCGTTGCGAATCGGCACCGTAACCATGTCGCGACGAGCGATCGTCGAACCCTTGCGAATCGCGTCGGGCACCTCGTTGGCGCGACCGATCCCGATCCCGACTCGGCCGTTGCCGTCGCCGACCACCACCACCGAGGTGAAGGAAAATCGGCGTCCGCCCTTGACCACCTTGGCGACGCGTGACACCGAGACGACTTTCTCAATGATGTCGTCTTGCGGTTCGTCGCGGTCACGACGCCGTCCGCGCCCGCGTCCGCCGTCTCGTTGTTGAACCATGTGCTGCTCCTGCTCCCCATCCGGCGGTAGTCGAGGCCTTAAAAGACCAGTCCCGCCTCGCGCGCGGCTTCCGCCAATGCGCGAACGCGTCCGTGATATTGATAGCCGGCGCGGTCAAAGACGACAGCCGACACGCCGGCTTGCTGTGCGACCTGCGCCAGTTGACGGCCAACCGCGCGAGCGCTGGCGCGCTTGCCGGAGCCATCATCCTCGGTCGCAGACGCCGCACTGGCGCCCAGGTCAGACGCGCTGGCCAGCGTGACGCCGGAATCGTCGTCAATGATCTGTCCGTAAATGTGCTTCGCGGAGCGGAAGACGCAGAGTCGCGGCCGTCGCGCCGTTCCGTGCACGCGCTTGCGTACGCGCAGATGCCGGCGCCGACGAGCGGCTTGTGTCGTGCGCCGCTTGCGGCGAATCATCGTCATCTCATGTTCTCCACATCAACATGCGCCAATACCGGTAAACCCCATTGATGCTCGGGCTTAGGCGGTCGCGCTCTTACCCTGCTTGCGGCGGACCCATTCGCCCTGGTAGCGAATGCCTTTGCCCTTGTAGGGCTCGGGCGGTCGGACCGCGCGAATTTCGGCGGCCTGTTGGCCGACCATCTGTTTGTTGGCGCCACGCACGGTGACGAGCTGTCCCTGGACTGCAAACGTGATCCCCTCAGGGGGATCTTTGCGCACGAGGTGCGAGAACCCAACGCGAAGCACGAGGGTGCCGCCGTCCATCTCAGCGCGGTAACCCGTGCCCTGAATCTCTAGCGTCTTCGCCCAGCCCTCGGAGACGCCCGTGACCATGTTCTGAATCAGCGAGCGCACGAGTCCATGTTGCGATCGGTGCTCGCGACGGTCGCTGGGACGAGTCACGATCACGTGCCCAGCATCGAACACGATGTGCAGATCCGGATGGACATGCTGGTCGAGCTCGCCTTGCGGTCCCTTGACGGATACCCGCCCAGGTGCAATTTCGACATTCACCCCGGCCGGAACCGGCACGGGCAGACGGCCAATTCGACTCATCGCGGCCCTCCCATCTTGGCTCCCATGGTGTTGGTCTGAATCGTTACCAGACGAAGCACAGTACTTCTCCGCCCACGTTCTCGCGCCGTGCCTGCGCGCCGGTCATCACGCCGCGAGGCGTCGTCAAAATGGCAACGCCCAGGCCGCCATAGGGACGCGGAATTTCTCGCTTCTGGACGTACACGCGCAGGCCCGGTCGGGACACGCGCTTCAGCCCTGTGACAACCGGCGTGCCTACGTCGTCATAGAGCAGTTCGACATCAAGGTCGCGGCCGGCGCGGCCGGCGCGATCTCGAACCTGATAGGAGCGGATGAATCCCTCTTCCGCCAACACGTTGGCAATCGAGATCTTCATGTTCGACGCTGGAATCTCCACCCGCGGATGTCCCGCATGGATGGCGTTGCGAATGCGCGTCAGCATGTCGGCGACGGGATCAGTCACTGGCATTGCGAATCCTGCCTGCTAGCACAGTTCCTGGCTGTTCATTGATCGTTCTCACGGTCAAGTTCACTGGTTTCGCTCGAAGGGAAAGCCCAGCAGCTCAAGCAGCCGCCGGCCCTCCGCATCAGTGCGAGCGGTAGTGATGATGTTGATCTGCAGGCCTCGCACCTTGTCCACGTTGCCGTAGTCAATCTCGGGGAACACGATCTGCTCGCGAATCCCCAGCGAGTAGTTGCCGCGGCCGTCAAAGGCTGTCCGGGAGACGCCCTGGAAGTCGCGAATACGAGGTAGCGCTGCATTGATTGTGCGGTCGAGGAACTCCCACATTCGAGCGCCGCGCAAGGTGCACGACACGCCCACGTTGTTGCCCTCACGCAGTTTGAAGTTCGCGATCGACTTCTTCGCCTTGTTGACCACCGGCTTCTGACCACAGATCGTGGTCATGTCCGTGACACAGTTCTCAAGGATCGCCGCGCCGCCCGGGCCCAGCGCCTCGCCGATGCCTGCGTTGACCACGACCTTCAAGACTCGCGGTACCTGCATCACGTTCTCGAAGCTGAACTCCTCGAACAGGCGAGGCGCGATCTCGTCGTTGAAACGCTGCTTCAGTCGCGGCACGGTGGCTGTTGCGCCATTCGTTGTCATTAGTCGATATCCCCATCGCAGCGGCGGCAGACGCGAGTCTTGGCGCCATCCGCTCGCTCGCGGAAACCAATCCGCACTGGACGGTCGCAGTTCGGGCAGACGACGTTGAGGTTCGATTCGTGCAGCGCCGCCTCGCGCTCGATGATCCCGGCCGGTGCGCCCATCTGTGTCGGGCGCATATGGCGCTTGATCATGTTCACGCCGGTCACGATGACGCGGTCCTTCTTGGGAAACACCTGCCGCACCTGACCACGTCGTCCGCGATCCTTGCCGGAACGAACCTCAACGAGGTCGTCGCGTTGCACTCGACGCATCTAGACCACCTCCGGAGCGAGCGAGACGATCCGCATGAAGTTGCGCTCTCGCAGCTCGCGCGCGACCGGACCGAGGATTCGGGTGCCGGTCGGATTCTGGCCGTCGGCAGCCAGGATGACCGCCGCATTGTCGTCGAAGCGGATGTACGAGCCGTCAACCCGGCGGTACTGCTTGGCCACGCGGACAATCACAGCACGCACGACCTGCCCGGCACGGACTTCACGATTCGGATCGGCTTGCTTCACTGACGCCACGATCGTGTCGCCGACCGATGCGTAGCGCCGCTTCGTCCCGCCTAACACCCGAATGCATTTGATCACGCGAGCGCCGGAGTTGTCGGCGACGCGGAGCGAAGATTCTTGCTGAATCACTCCGAGTCCTCATTCCCAGCAGCCACGTCTGCGCTACTTGCGGAAGCGGCCTCCTCCAAAGAGGGAGCGCCGATCTCCTGCGGCTGAATCTCGGCGACCTCATGGCGCTCGAGAATCTCGACGACGCGCCAAGACTTGCGCTTGGACAGCGGGCGACATTCTTCGATCACCACGCGGTCACCATTCCTGCAATCGTTGAGCTCGTCGTGCACCAGGTAGCGCTTGCGGCGGCGCATGATCTTCTTGTAAAGCGGGTGACGCACCGTTCGCTCGACACGCACCGCCACAGTCTTGTGGCGCGCATCCGCGACGGCGAATCCCACACGTCGTTTGCGGGCCATCGGCTATGCTTCCTCGCTCGCCGAGTCGTCTCCGGACGGACCGGTGGACTCGGCAGTATTGTCATCGTCTTCGACTTCTTCGGCGACTGCCGCGCGGCTGCTCGGCTCAAGCGGCGTGCCTGCTGCTTCCGCCAACTGTCGCTCTCGCAGGATCGTCCGTAGACGTGCCACCTGGCGTCGCGCAGCGCGCATCGCCATGGGATTTTGAAGCTGTCGCGTGCCAATCTGGAATTGCAGATTGAATACCTCGCGGTAGGACTCGTTGATCGCTGCTCCCAGTTGGGCGTCAGTCATCGTGCGAGCCTCTTCGGCCAGTGCGTTTGCCATGGTTACACCACCTCAGCCTCTCGCACAACGATGCGTGTTCGCACCGGCAGCTTGTGGCTTGCGCGGCGCAGCGCCTCGCGAGCGTCCGCTTCCGGCACGCCGGCCAGTTCGAAAATCACGCGACCGGGTTTGACCACGGCGACCCACTTCTCGGGCGCGCCCTTGCCCTTGCCCATGCGCGTTTCGGCCGGCTTCTGCGTGACCGACTTGTCGGGGAAGACGCGAATCCAGACCTTGCCGCCACGCTTCACGTAGTGCGTAATCGCGCGACGCGCGGCCTCAATCTGCCGGCCGTCGATCCAGGCCGCATCAAGCGACTGCAAGCCAACATCACCGAAGGCCACGGAATTGCCTGACTGCGCCATCCCGCGGCGTCGACCGCGGTGATGCTTGCGCCACTTGACTCGTCTCGGCTGCAGCATTAGCGGCCTCCCCGCCTGCCCGCGGCCGCCGGCTCTATCGCCTGAGCCGGACCGCCGGATGTCTCAGTTTCCGCTTCAAAGGGCAGAATCTCGCCCTTGTAGATCCACACCTTGACGCCGATCCGACCGAACACCGTCTTCGCCTCGGCGAAGCCGTAGTCAATGTCCGCGCGCAGCGTATGCAGCGGCACTCGACCCGACATCTCTTTCGCCTTGCGCGACATCTCAGCCCCACCCAGGCGACCGGAAATAACGATCTTTGCGCCCTCGGCGCCGCGCTGCATGGTCCGCTGAACGGCCTGCTTGATCGCGCGGCGGAACGCAATCCGGCGCTCCATCTGTTCGGCGACATTGCGCGCCACCAACTGCGCGTCGAGCTCCGGCACGCGAATCTCCGCGACGTCGACCCGCAGCCGAATCGGTCGTGAGATCAACGCCTCGAGGTCGCGGCGCAATTCTTCCACATTCTGCCCACCGCGACCGATCACGATGCCCGGCTTCGCAGTGTGCAGCTTCACGCCGAGCTGGTTCGCATTCCGCTCGATGTCGATCCGCGAGATCATCGCTTCACTCAGTCGATCGTTGATAAAATCGCGAATCCGCCGATCTTCGTCGACCAACTCGGAATATTGCTTGTCCGAGTACCACTGCGAGCGCCATTCGTAGATGAAGCCGATGCGGAAACTCGTCGGGTGAACTTTCTGACCCATAGCGTTATCCGTCCTCTGCGTCCTGGCCGTCAGACAAGACGACGGTGATATGCGCAGTGCGCCTCAAAATCCGGCCAACTCGTCCACGCGCCTTCGCCCGGAAGCGCCGCAGCGTGCGGCCATCGCCGGCGTGAATCGCGTAAATCTTCAGGTCGCCGGCGTCGAGCCCGTGGTTGTTCTCAGCATTGGCGACAGCCGAATCAAGCACCTTGGCCACAGCCCGCGCAATCGGCCTTGGTGTAAATCGCAGTTGCAGTCGAGCAGCCTCGACCGGCATCCCGCGCAGCCCCTGCATGACCAGGCGGACTTTGCGCGGCGAGGTGCGAACAAACTTGGCGCTGGCCCGCACTTGCATCAGTTCACCCTCGTTCCGCGATCGGATCGACCAATGTGTCCGCGGAAAGTGCGTGTCGGCGCAAACTCGCCCAACTTGTGACCGACCATGTTCTCGGTCACGAAGACCGGCACATGCCGGCGACCGTCGTGCACCGCGATCGTCAGACCGACCATGTCAGGCACGATCGTCGACGGTCGGGCCCAGGTCTGGATCACCGTACGAGCGCCGGATGCGCGCACTCGCTGCACTTTCTGCATCAGCTTGTGGTCCACGTAGGGACCTTTCTTCGTCGATCGTGACATCGCGCAAATCCTCTGATCTATGCCTTAGCGCCGTCGGCCGCGACGGCGGACGATGTACTTGTCGGATTGTTTCTTGCCCCGCGTGCGGCGACCAAGCGTGTACCAACCCCATGGCGACTTCGGACCGGGCAGGCCAATCGGGGCCTTCCCCTCTCCGCCGCCGTGCGGGTGGTCGACGGGGTTCATCGCCGAGCCGCGCACCGTCGGTCGACGACCTCGGTGCCGGTTGCGTCCTGCTTTGCCCAGCTTGATGTTGGAATGCTCAACGTTGCCGACTTGCCCAATCGTCGCGTAACACATGGCGCGGACTCGTCGCATCTCGCCTGAAGGCAAGCGCAGCAGTGCGTAGTCGCCTTCTTTAGCCATGATCTGCGCCGCCGCGCCGGCTGAGCGCACCATCTGCGCCCCGCGACCTTCAGTCAGTTCAACATTGTGCACTTGGGTACCGTTGGGCATCGCTGCCATCGGCAGCGCATTGCCCACGCGAATCGGCGCCTCGGGACCCGACATCACCTTGTCGTCAACCTTCAGGCCGTTCGGCGCCACGATGTAGCGCTTCACCCCGTCGGTGTAGAAAACCAACGCGATCCGCGCCGTGCGGTTGGGGTCGTACTCAATCGCCGCGACGCGGCCTTCGATCCCGATCCGGTCGCGACGCTTCCAGTCGATCATCCGGTAGCGGCGCTTGTGCCCGCCGCCGCGGTGACGAACGGTCACGCGGCCCTTGTTGTTGCGGCCCGACTTCTTCTTCAGCGGAGCCAGCAAGCTCTTTTCCGGCTTCTTCTTCGTGATCTCCTCAAACGAGTGACCAGAAGAATTGCGGCGTCCTGGAGAGGTCGGCTTGAAAACCTTGATTGCCACGTCAGACCCCCTCAAACAGGCGGATCTCGTAGCCGTCGGCCAACGTGATGATCGCCTTCTTCCAGTCGCGCTCGCGACCCGCTCGCCCGCGCCCGATCCGTCGAGTGGCGCCGTGCACATTGATCACGTTGACCTTGCGCACCTGCACCGAGAACGCGATCTCAATCGCCTCTCGAATCTGCAGCTTGTTCGCTCGCGGATCCACTTCGAATACGTACTTGCCGTTCTCGGCCAGTTCGGTCGTTTTCTCAGTGATAATCGGCTTGCGCAGGACGGCAAACGGGTGAATGTCCTTAGGCATCGCCGTCCCCCTCGCCACGTTCGGCGCCGTCAACCGCCCACATCGCTTCACAGCGCCGGACGGCCGCCTCGGTCATGATCAGTTGGTCGTGCGTCAGGATCAGGTAGCTGCTTAGCGTTTGCGCCGGCATCGCCTGCACATTGGGCAGGTTCCGGGTACCGCGGACCAGGTCATCGTCGACCCCGTCCGAGACCAGCAACGCCTTGCGCTCCACGCCGATTGCCTTGCAAAGGTTCGACATCGCCGCTGTCTTCGGCTCAAACACCACGTCCGCTCCCGTTACCAACACACCGCCTTCGGCTGCTCGTTGCGACAGCAACGAGCGAATCGCCAACCGACGCATCCGCTTCGGCAGACGCTTGCGGTACGAGCGCGGGTGTGGACCGTGCGCCACCGCGCCGCCAATTCTCGTCGGCGACGAAGGCGTACCCAATCGAGCCCGGCCGCCGCCCTTTTGACGACCCGTCTTCTTCGAGGCCTGGCGCACGTCCGAGCGGTCGAGCGTCGAGTGCGTCCCCTGGCGCGCGTTAGCGCGCTGAGCCGTCACCGCCTGGTGCACGACCGCCAGGTTCGGCTCGATCCCGAAAACGGAGTCGTCCGCCTCGATCTCGCCGGTGGCGTTGCCCTGTCCATCAATCAGCGGAAGTTTCATCGCTTGCCGCCTCGCCGCTTGGTCTGTCGAATCCTAATCAGACCGTTCGTCGCGCCCGGGACCGATCCCTTGACGTAGACCAGATGCCGATCCGCGTTGATATCCACCACTTGAATGTTCATCGATGTCGTCGTCCTGCCGCCCATCCGGCCACCCATCCGGGTGCCCTTGAGCACGCGGCCGGGCGTCGTACCGGCGCCGACGGAGCCCGGTGCTCGGTGACGGTCGCTCTGACCGTGTGTCTTAGGACCGCCACGGAAGCCATGACGCTTCACGACGCCGGCGAAGCCTTTGCCCTTGGAGACGCCCTGAATGTCGACGCGGTCCCCGGCCGAGAAAATCTCGGTCGCATTGACCACGGCGCCGACCTCAACGTCGGAGAGTTCGTCCGAGTCGGCGCGAAACTCCGTCAGATGCTTCAGCGGGCCGTTCGCGCCGGTGTGCCCGCGCTCCGCCTTGTTGATCCGCCAGGCCGGCCGCTCGCCGTAACCCAACTGCACGCCGGAGTAGCCGTCGCGGGATTCCGTCATGATCTGCGTGACCGGGCAGGGTCCGACCTCAAGAACGGTGCAGCCCACGACCGCGCCGTCCTGGCCAATGACCTGGACCATGCCCAACTTTTTGCCAAGAAGTCCGGGTATCGCCATGATTAGAGCTTGATCTCGACATCAACACCCGACGACAGCTGCAGCCGCATCAGGGAGTCGACAGTTCGGCCGGTCGGTTCAATGATGTCGATGATCCGCTTGTGTGTGCGAATCTCGAACTGCTCCCGACCGTCCTTGTGGACGAACGGCGAGCGAATCACCGTGTACTTGCGGATTTCTGTGGGCAGCGGAATAGGCCCGGCGACGCCCGCGCCGGTCTTCTCGGCGGTGTCGAGAATCTGTGCGGCCGACTCATCGAGAATTCGATGG
Source organism: Dehalococcoidia bacterium (assembly GCA_963666795.2). Classification (GTDB taxonomy): domain Bacteria; phylum Chloroflexota; class Dehalococcoidia; order Bin125; family Bin125; genus Bin125. The sequence goes on from CAXXUV010000008.1 coordinate 501,351, forward strand.
TCGTACGCCTTCAGCCGGATGCGAATCTTCTGCCGAGCCATATTGCCGTCTCTCTGCCGTGCGTTTCTTGTGGTTCGCCGCTATTCCCAGTTCACTCAATGATCACTCGATGATCGACGTGACCGCGCCCGCGCCTACCGTCCGGCCGCCCTCGCGAATCGCGAACCGCAGCCCCTCCTCCAGCGCAATCGGCGAGATCAAGCGCACCTTCATCTGCACGTTGTCCCCAGGCATCGCCATCTCGATCCCCTCCGGTAACCCAATCTCGCCCGTCACATCCGTCGTCCGAATGTAAAACTGCGGCCGGTACCCCGGGAAAAATGGACTGTGCCGCCCGCCCTCGTCCTTGCCCAGGATGTACACCTCGGCCTCAAACGCCGTGTGCGGCGTGATCGAACCCGGCGCCGCCAAGACCTGGCCGCGCGAGATCTCGTCCCGATCAATGCCCCGCAACAGACATCCCACGTTGTCCCCCGCCTCGCCCGTCGGCAACGTCTTCTTGAACATCTCCACGCCCGTCACCACCGTCCTGCGCGTGTCCTTGATCCCCACAATCTCAATCTCCTCGCCCGAGTTCACCACCCCACGCTCGATCCGGCCCGTCGCCACCGTGCCCCGACCCTTGATCCCGAATACGTCCTCAATCGGCATCAAAAACGGCATGTCCCGCGGCCGCTCCGGCGTCGGTACGTACTCGTCCACCGCCGCCATCAACTCCACAATGCTCTCGTACTCCGGCCCACTCGGATCCGTCGAGTCCGACTCCAACGCCGCCAGCGCTGAACCGCGAATCACCGGCAGGTTGTCGCCGTCAAAGTCCTGGTCCGACAACAGCTCCCGCACCTCCAGCTCGACCAGGTCCAACAACTCCTCGTCGTCCAGCTGATCCACCTTGTTCAGGTAAACCACCATCCGCGGCACGCCCACCTGGCGGGCCAGCAAAATGTGCTCCCGCGTCTGCGGCATCGGTCCGTCCGGCGCCGCCACCACCAAAATCGCGCCGTCCATCTGCGCCGCGCCCGTAATCATGTTCTTGATGTAGTCCGCGTGACCCGGCGCGTCAATGTGCGCGTAGTGCCGCGCCTCCGTCTCGTACTCCACGTGCGCAATCGCAATCGTGATCCCCCGCGCCCGCTCCTCCGGCGCATTGTCAATCGAGTCGAAACTCGCAAACGAGACGTTGTCCGACTGCATCGCCAGCGTCTTCGTGATCGCCGCCGTCAGCGTCGTCTTGCCGTGATCCACGTGGCCAATCGTGCCCACGTTCACGTGCGGCTTCGTCCGCTGGTATATCTTTCGCGCCATCTTCGTGTCTCCTGCCTGTAGCTCTGCAGCTTGCGCTGCTCCTCTGAAATGTCGTGTTGCGATAGCGCCTAACAGCGCCTAGCGAGCCTCCGCTAGCACGCTTTGAGGGACTTCCGCGTAGTGGTCAAACTCGATGCTGGCCGTCGCCCGACCCTGCGACATTGATCGCAGCGCCGTCGTGTAACCAAACAGATTCGCCAGAGGCATTTGCGCCTGGATGATCTGTGCCGCGCCGCGTTCCTCAGTGCCGAGCACTGCGCCACGCCGACTCGAGAGGTCGCCGGCGACCTCGCCGAAGTACTCGCGAGGCGTTGAGATTTCGACTTTCATCATCGGCTCCAGCTGAACCGGAGCCGCCTTGCGCAGCGCGTCGCGGAATCCGATCGACGCCGCGGTATGGAAAGCCATCTCGCTCGAGTCGACCTGGTGGTAAGAGCCGTCCGTCAACGCCACCTTAACATCGACGACCGGGAAGCCGCCGACCACGCCCGAGCGCATCGCATCTTCGACGCCTTTGCGCACCGAGTTGATGTACTGCTGGGGCACCACGCCGCCGACTGTTTCGTTGTTAAACTCGAAGCCCTTGCCGGGCTGGTTCGGTTCGACCCGCAGCACAACGTGGCCAAACTGACCGCGACCACCCGTCTGTCGGATGAAACGGCCTTCCGCTACGGAGGTCCGGCGAATCGTCTCGCGGTACGACACCTGCGGCCGGCCCACATTGCACATGACTTTGAACTCGCGACGCAATCGGTCGGCGATCACGTCGAGATGAAGCTCGCCCATCCCCGAAATCACGGTCTGGGCCGTTTCGTCGTTGTACTCAACCTTGAAGGTCGGGTCTTCCTCGACCAATTTGCGCAGCGACGCGCCCAACCGATCCTGGTCGGCGGCGCTCTTCGCCTCAATCGCAATCGAGACGACCGGCTCCGGGAACGTAATCTGGTCCAGCAACAACGGCGCATCGCGAGCGCACAGTGTGTCACCAGTGAACGTCTGTTTGGGACCGACAAACGCGGCGATGTCGCCGGCCGTCACGTGGTCAATATCTTCGCGGTCGGCGGCGTGTACTCGCAGCAGACGTCCGACCCGCTCGACTTCGTCCCGCGACGAGTTGTACACGGTCGCTCCAGCTTTGAGCGTGCCAGCGTAGATCCGTACATATGCGATGCGACCAACGTAGGGGTCGGTCACAATCTTGAAGGCCAGCGCCGTCAGCGGCTCCGACGGGTCGGCTCTTCGAATCTCAAGGCCATTATGGCCGACGCCCTGAACCGGCGGAACCTCGTCGGGCGCCGGCAGGTAATCCACGACTGCATCCAGAAGACGCTGTATACCAACGTTCTTGAGCGCCGAGCCACATAGCACCGGGGTGAACGAGTTGCTGATCGTCCCGCGACGAACTGCCTTGAGAATCTCGTCGACCGAAAGCTCATGACCCTCGATGTACGAAATCATCACCTGTTCATCGAAGTCGGCCATCCGTTCAATCATCGTCTCGCGCCAGCGACCGGCATCGGCAACGTATGCCGCGGGGATCTCACCCTCGACCGGCGCCGCGTCGCGATCGGAGCTGAAGAACCAGGCGCGCTGTCGAATCAGATCAATCACGCCCTGGAAGTTATCCTCGGAGCCAATCGGAATCTGCAGCGGCACGGGCGTCATGCCCAGCCGCTCGCGGATCATCTCCATCGTTCGCCAATAGTCGGCGCCAATCCGGTCCATTTTGTTGACGAAGCAGATCCGCGGCACTCGGTACTTGTTGGCCTGTCGCCAGACGGTCTCCGATTGCGGCTCAACACCTGCGACCGCGTCGAATACCACGACCCCGCCGTCCAGCACCCGCAGCGAGCGCTCCACCTCGACCGTGAAGTCAACGTGGCCCGGCGTGTCAATGATGTTGATTCGGTGCTCGTTCCATTCGCAGGAGGTCGCTGCGGCCATGATCGTGATGCCGCGTTCGCGTTCCTGATCCATGAAGTCCATGACGGCGGTGCCCTCGTGGACTTCGCCGATCTTGTATGTGCGCCCGGTGAAATACAGGATGCGCTCGGTCACAGTTGTCTTGCCAGCGTCGATATGAGCAATCACGCCAATATTGCGGAGCGACGAGATGGGCGGGTCAGCGGGCATATTCGGGTTGTCCTCTGGTCTGCTCTCTGGTCGGTCTCTGTGCTAGGTGGATCGCGCGACCGTCAGGCGCGGGCGCTTCCACCCTGGTTCGCTTCTGGCCTGGGTTGCTTCTGGCGTGGGTTGCTTCTGTGTAGTCGGTTTCCGTGCGTCGCCTTACCAGCGGTAGTGCGCGAACGCTCGGTTGGCTTCGGCCATGCGGTGCGTCTCTTCACGGCGCCGCACAGCGACTCCTGAATTGTTGTATGCGTCTAGCAGCTCGTCCGCCAGCGACAGGTGCGCCGGCCGCCCCTTGCGGGACTGCGAGGCCATCACCAACCAGCGAATCCCCAACGAGGCGCGCCGATCGTGGCGGATTTCCACCGGAACCTGGTAGGTCGCGCCGCCGACGCGCCGGGGCCGAACTTCCATCTCCGGCGTGATGTTGTTCAACGCCTGTTCAAACACCTCAAGCGGGTCCTGGCGAACACGTTCTTCGAGGATGTCCAGGGCGCGGTACACGATTCTCTCGGCCGTGCCCTTCTTGCCGCTGTGCATCATGCGGTTGATCACCATCTGTACCCGTTGAGATCCGTAGACCGCGTCAGGCCGGATTTCATGTCTGTCGGGCCGTCGTCGTCGCGGCACGTTGCGTTGTCCATCTCTAACGCGAGCACTCCCCGACCAAGGCCGGGGCGGCCCGCAACACTAGAACGACCACCCGTTAGTGGGTGGTCGCGGTTGACAGTCCTGCCGACTTGCGAGTGCCGTACTTGGAACGACTGCGCTTTCGATCGGCGACGCCCAAGGCATCAAGCGCGCCGCGTACGACCTGGTAGCGCACGCCGGGCAGGTCACGAACGCGACCGCCGCGGATCAGCACGATCGAGTGCTCCTGCAGCGTATGGCCTTCGCCGGGAATGTAAGCCGTGACCTCAATCCCGTTCGTCAGACGAACGCGGCAAACCTTGCGCAGTGCGGAATTCGGCTTCTTCGGAGTCACCGTCCGGACAGCCGTGCACACGCCCCGCTTCTGCGGCGAGCCCGTGTCCTGGGTCGTTCGGCTGGTCAATGCGTTGTAGCGGAACCGCAGTGCCGGCGCCTTCGCCTTCTTGCGGGTCTTCTTGCGCCCATTGCGGGCGAGCTGATTGATCGTCGGCACGTTGGCTCGCCTTCCGATTGCTCTTGGCGCTTCGTTCTGGCTCGAACCAAGGACATCAACTGTTCATTGGCACGGATACAGGGTCAAAGCCGCTGGTTGAGCGAACCGGCGCAACGCCGGTGGTCTTCAACCTCAGGTCGGCCTCGACCCTTCCACGCACCAATACTCTCGGCGTCAGGCGCGTGAACCACAACGATATCCCAAGTCACGCCAACCCTGCAAGGAATCCCGTCCGATGCGCGTTACGGGAGGTGACCAATCTGTGTTGCTCACCTGTCAGATGAGTCAGACCGAGATCAAACACCGGCATAGGAGTGCAGACCGGAGATCCACAGGTTGACTCCCAGATACGTGAACAACACCGCGAAGAACCCCAGCACTACAATCCACGCGCTACGAGCCCCACGCAATTGGCGCAGACCGCGACCGTGGATGTACACGGCAAAGATCAGCCAGGTCACCAGCGCCGCGGTCTCCTTCGGGTCCCAGCCCCAGTAGCGACCCCAGGCGTCGTTCGCCCAGAACGCGCCGAGCGCCACGCCGGTCGCCAGCAGCGGGAATCCCACCAGGACGGCGCGATATGTCAATTCATCGCAACGCGCCGCCGACGGCAGCCAATTGAACCGCCCGCCGAATTCCGCCACGCGACCGGGGAATCCCTGCACCAGGTGCATCGCCGCGCCGCCAAACGCCACGGCCAACACCGCATAGGACAGGATCATCAATGCCACATGGATCGTAAGCAGCGTCGGACTCTGCAGCGCCGGCACCAGGACTTCCTGGCCCCCACTGGGGAACGCCAGCGCCGAACCGTAGAGTCCGCAGGCCACCGGCAACACAAACGAACCGGCCAGCCGCGTCCCCGACCGCAGCTCGAAGATGCCATAGAGCAGCACAATCGCTACGCCGAACGACATCGAAAACTCAAACAGATTGCTGTACGGGGCATGGTTCAGCGCAATCGAACGCATCACCAACCCGACGATCCCCAACGTCGCCGCCGTCCACACACTCAGCGTGGCGATCCCACCCAATGTCGGCGAACGCAGCGGTGCAGGGTCTGGAGAGGGAATCGACGGTTCAGTCGCCGCTACGCGACGGGGCGCCCAGGCGAACCGCAGCCGAGGTTGCAGCGCGTACACCACCGACATCAACGCCGCGCAACCCGCCGCGACGAAACTCGCCCAGAGCAGGAACAGTGCGCCCTCAGCCATTGCTGGCCTCGGCCTTCTCTTCCTCTGCGGCTTCCGCCTTCTCCTTCGCCTTCCGCTCTGCCCTCAGCGCATCCCGACGTCGTGGCGCACTGGCGCCCCCGAATGTCAGACGCCGAAAGCCCTCTGCCCACGGCGTCCGCCCGGCGCGTGCTGCCTGTTCCGCCCGATTCCGCATCCGTTTGACCATCTCCTCGCGATTCGCTGCCTGTACCTGCGACGCGTGTCGCAACAACGCGTCGATCCGTCGCTCCAACTGGTCCGAGACGTCCACAAAATAGTTGGGCTCATTGCTGCCAGCGAGCAAAATCGTGTTGACACGTACCGGCTCAACCCCGGTCGCGACCTGCTCCGCATATGAATTCGCGTTCCTCGACAGTGGAAACGCCGCGTCGAGCGCCGCAATCCCAACCGTCCGGTGGTCGCGATGATTGAATCCGCGATATCCGTCCCAGGTGATCAACAGCTCCGGCCGCACCTCGCGCAGGACACGTACCATCTGACCGCGAAACTCAGAGCCGTCCTCCACGTGACCGTCGGGCACGCGCAGGAATATGCATCGCTTGATCCCCAGCTCGGACGCGGCCGCCTCTTGTTCGGCTTCACGAAGCGCGCCCAGGTCGGCCGGACCCAGCATCGGATCCTTCGTCCCCTTGTCACCGCTGGTGACCAGACAGAATGTGACATCCCAGCCGTCGTCCGACAGTTGCGCGACGGTACCGCCACAGGTGAATTCGATATCGTCGGGGTGGGCCATCACCACGAGCGCCCGACGGGGCGCCACAGGAGCCTCAGCGTCCGCCATCTCGCCCCCCCTCTTCTGCTTGGGATGCTCCGAACAACTCTGATCCCCGCTTCCTCCCTCGCGGGGGAAGCTGCCGAAGGCTGAAGGGGGGTCCCCGATCGTCCTCCGTCGGGAGTTGTTCAGACGACTCCCTGTTGTCTAGCTGGCCGCCACCAACAGCGACTCCACCGAGTCGGGACAGCACGCTTCGCGCGACGAGCCGGCGGCGGTTCGCTCGCTCAGCAGGTCCTCGTACACATCGAGAATACTGCGCGCCACGCTGCGCCACGAGTAGATCGACATTTCCGCCGCAGCGGCCGCGCCCATCCGCTCCCGCAAGCCCTCGTCGGCGAGCAAACGATCGAACGCCAATGCGAAGCCCTCCGGGCGGCGGTCGCCGACCAGGAATCCGGTCTTGCCGTGCGCAATCGTGCTGGCCAAGCCGCCGACCCGCGTCGCAACCGCCGGCGTACCGGACGCCATCGCCTCGACCGCCACGAGCCCGAATGACTCGTACGCCGAAGGAATAGCGCAAACTGCGGCGGCCCGGTACAGATCGGGCAGCTGTCGCCGGTCGACGGCGCTTGCGAACCGCACGCGGTCCTCCACGCCACACTCCACCGCCAACGCGCGCAAGCGGCCACGTTCGACCTCGTCGCGTTCGTCGCCACCCACGATCCAGAGGTTCGCGTCGGATCTACTGCGGATCAGCGGCAGCGACTGAACCAGCAGTTCGGCGCCCTTGGCCTGTTCCAGCCGCCCCACGAACAGGACGCCCGGTCCATCCTCGACGCCCAACTCGGGCAACGAGCGGGCAACCCGACAGCGCGACTCCGGTATCCCGGCCGGATGGAACATCTCCAGGTCGATCCCGCATGGGACGACTCGAATCTGCGAGGCCTCTGCCCCGTACTGGCCGATCAGGAATGCGCGCTCATGAGAGGTTGCGCCAATAATCGCGTCCGAGCAGGCAATCACGCGACGCTCGCCCGCGACACGGAACGGCGGCTCCGGCTGCTGGAACACCTCTTTGATGGCGCCCAAGGTATGGAACATCACCGCGTGAGGACACTGCCAGCGACGCGCCAGTTCAATCCCGCTCAACCCGGCCACCCAGTAATGCGAATGAACGAGGTCGTACGGTTCAAGTCCCGCAACGATCCGCTCGACGCCTTCGGTGAACTGCGAAACGTGCGCGCCAATCTCGATCGGCGGCAGACTGACCGGAGGCCCGGCGTCGACATGGAACAACCGCGCCCCGGGCGCCAGCTCTTCCATGTCGGGCGCGTCGATTCGATCACGACGCGTGAAGACATCGACTTCCCAGCCCATCTCGGCCAGATGACGCGAGAGATCGGCCACATAGACGTTCATCCCGCCGGCTTTCGTCGTACCAGCGCGGGCCAAAGGGGACGTGTGCGTGGACATCACCGCCAGTCGCCGGCGGCGTCCCAACCTTTGGAGCGGTCGGTGCCTCATCATTCCCCGCCCTCTCGCGTCAGTCGCAGCAGACGCACAACAGCGTCCTTGCCGCCTAAGTCGTACTTGTATGGTTCCTCACCGCGCAGAAAGTTCACGCTCGACATCCCCCGCTCAACTGCGTCGCGAATGCAGAGCACTTTCGACGCCAACCCCGCCGATAGATCACGGAACTTGGGAGCATAGCCACTGTTGTACAGCAGTAGCTGATTGCGCGCGACGAAGCACAACACCATTGCTGCTGCCTCGCCCGAAACCGACATCACATAAAGCCGCAGCACGCCCGCTTCCGACAGCGACGCGCTCAGCCGCTCGAAAAACTCCCGCATTTCGTCGGTCAGGAAGACCGCCTTGTCACCGCGAGATTCGGCCATCATCGCCATGAACTCCGGCATCCGAGCCTCGACCGCCTCCGGCGACTCCACCGCCTCAAATTCCACCGCTCCCCGCAACTGCCGCAGCGGACGCAGCTTGCGCCGCACCTCGCGTCTATCGCGTGATCGCAAGGCCGAAAGATAGTCGTCCCATCCGCCCTCGATCTCAATCGTCGGACACACCGCCTCGTCAGCAATCTCGATATCCCAGCCGCGCTCGTTCGCAGCCTGGAACGCCTGAATCCACTTCGATCCAGGCTCAATCCCCCGAAACTCGGCAGAAGTGGCGTCGCAGGCATCGAGTCGATCCAGCACTGCGGAAACCAATCTCGATTCGTGACCATTCATGCTCACCGGACCGAGGTAATCCGATACCTCGTGGTCGCCGGCAAACGTCCAATGCGTCCCACATCGCTTGAGCGGCGCCAGCCCAACGAGCTCGCCGGTCCCGTTCTCGAGACCGAGCAATTCCAGCTGCGCCTCGCCTGATTGACCAAAGACCGACCACCAGGCCTGGCCAAATTGCGGAGTCGAAAACGGCATCGCCTCCGCCGAGCGGCACAAGCCGCTCCAGCGATCGCCCAACTCGGCGAATCCCCCCCGAACCACAATCAAACTCACAGCCGCTGCGTCCCCACCAGCGAGAGGAATTCTGCCCGCGTCTCATCCTGGTCTCTAAAGCTGCCGCGCATTGCCGAGGTCAACATCCTCGAACCGGGTTTCTTGATCCCACGCATTTGCATGCAGAGATGTTCCGCTTCGACCGCCACGCCAACGCCCTGAGTGCGCATTGTCGATTCGAGCATGTCGGCAATCTGTGCCGTCAACCGTTCCTGAAGCTGCGGCCGTCTCGCCACGGCGTCGACCAGTCGAGCCAGCTTCGACAAACCGACGACACGCCCATTGGGCACATAGCCAACGTGCGCCACGCCGTGGAAGGGCATCAGATGATGCTCGCACGTCGAAAAAAACGGGATGTCGCGCAGGATGACCATTTCATCGTGGCCCTCCTCGAATCCCACCGCCAGCAACTTGGACAGGTCCACGTCTCGACCACCAAAGGTCTCCTCAAACGCCGCCGTCACACGTCTCGGTGTGTCCCGCAGCCCTTCGCGATCGGGATCCTCGCCCAACGCCAGCAACAGTTCCCGCACAGCAGCTTCCGCGCGAGGGCGGTCTACCAAACTGCTCATGACAATCCCTCCCTAATCGCCGCTGCAGCCTCGTCGTATCCCGCGCCAACTTCTACCACGTCCGCCTCGATCGACTCCACTGCTCGCTCCGGATCCTTCAGTCCATGTCCCGTCAGCGTGCAGACCACCCGCTGTCCACTGAGCGATCCATCCCCGTGTCGCGCCAACAAGCCTGCCACCGACGCCGCAGACGCCGGTTCGCAGAAGATGCCCTCAGTATCGGCCAACATCCGGTATGCATCGAGAATTTGCTCATCCGTCGTTGCGATAATCGCGCCACCCGACTCATCCCGCGCCGTCACCGCCCCATCCCACGATGCCGGCGCGCCGATCCGGATCGCCGTCGCAATCGTTTCCGGCTGCTCAACCGGGTGACCATGCACCAACGGCGCCGCGCCCGCAGCCTGCACGCCCAGCATGCTCGGTCGCTGCGTTGCCAGCCCCGCGCGGAAGTACTCACAATATCCGCGCCAGTACGCAGTGATGTTGCCCGCGTTACCGACCGGGATGCAGTGCAGATCCGGCGCGTCGCCAAGCGCATCCACTATCTCCATCGCCGCCGTTTTCTGACCCTCGATCCGGTACGGATTGACCGAATTGACCAACGCCACAGGCAACCGATCCGTCAACTCTTGAGCCAGACGCAAGGCGTCGTCGAAGTTGCCGTCGACCGCCAACACCCGCGCGCCATGCGCCGCAGCCTGAGCCAGCTTGCCCTGGGCAATCCGCCCTTCAGGCACGAGGACGAACGAGCGCAATCCACAACGCGACGCGTAAGCGGCCGCCGATGCGCTCGTGTTGCCGGTCGACGCGCACAACACCGCGGTCGCGCCCTGCTCGACAGCCTTCGCCACCGCCACGACCATCCCACGGTCCTTGAACGACCCCGTCGGATTACACAATTCCAACTTCAGCCAAACTTCATCGGCGCCGGTCGCCCGTTCCAGGCTCTCTGCCCGAACTAGCGGCGTGCTGCCCTCGCCCAGGGTGAGGCACGGCGTCGACGACGTCACCGGCAACCAGGCTGCATAGCGCTCAAGGACACCGCCGCCGGCCCACGAGCCAGTGCCTGCTGCGCCGCTAGCCATCGCCGCGAACTCGCACATAGGACTTCAGCTCACGAATCTCCTGCTCAAGCTCCTCGATCTGACGCCGCCGGATCTGTTCCTGCAGAGCGACGAATCGATCCTGCTCCTGCGCCGACAGCGAGGACACACTCTCGATTTTGTCCCCCAATGAAGCGACGGCGCGCTCGCGCCGTGCGTCTCGGGCCCGCAATTGTTCGCCAACACGCTCGACGTTCCCGATCCGCTCTTCCAGCGTCTCAAATCCCCGCTGCACCGACGCGACCAGCGTCTTCGACGCATCAAGGGTCTGAAGCGACTCCTCCACGCGACCGCGCATCGCTTCGACGCTGTCGCGCAGATCGTCCCATTGCTCGGCGGTCTCCTGAACACGTCGGAGTCCCTGGTAGGACAGATCGACGCGTTCGGTCAGACCGAATAGCTGGCGCTCCAGAGCCTCAATCCGAGTCTCCAGGGCATTGCCTTCACTGGACGCGCGGCGCAATCCATCCGCGTTGGCGGAGATTCGTGCGCCTACCGCCACCTGGCCATTCTCGATCTGCGACAGCCGGTGCGCGATTTCGCCACCCTCGCTGTTCACTCGTCGGATTGCGTCGTCGAAGACCGTCAGGCGTTCTCGCAGATCGTTCAGGGCCTTCTCGCTCGACTGCAACCGACGCTGCGCATCGTTGCCCGCTTCACGCTGGGCGTCGATTTCCTGTCGCAACTGGCGAATCGACCCTTCGTACAGCTCTTTGCTCTCATCCAACTCACCGTTGAAACGGCCTATCCGCTCCCGCAGCGACGGCACCTCTTCCAGTTGCCGCATCGCCGAACCGATCTCCGCCGACAGCGAGATCGCCTTGCCCTCAAGATCGCGAAGCCGCTGATCGAGCGAATTCAACTCCCGCTCATCGCGCACGTGCGATTGCGCCAATTCGGCCGTCCGGTTGCGCAACCCGGCAATCGACTCCTCGAGCCGCAGCCAGCGAGTGTCGGCGCCGTCAAGCGGATCAGTCGTTGTCACAGCCATCCTCGATCCGCAGCCGCACGCCCAGTTCGATCATCGACTCGGAGCGTCGCAGGCCATCCAACACCCGCTGGAGCGCGCCATCCGTGCACCCATGGGTCGTCACGATCAGGTCCGCCGATTGACTGTGCTCGGGATGCGGTGTCTGCAGCACCGAAGCGATACTCACACCTTCGGCGGCGAATACCGCCCCCAATTCTGCCAGCACGCCGGCCCGATCGGGAACCTCCAGCCGAAGATAGGTTCGCACCAATATGTCACTCAGCGGGGCAAACCGCGGCGACTCGTCTATCGGTCGCAATCGACGCGGCGCCTGCTTCGACGCAAGACGCCCGGCCACCTCGAGAATGTCGGCCACCACCGCGCTCGATGTCGCCCCTGAGCCGGCGCCAGGACCCTCCAACATTACCGACCCAATCAGATCGCCCGATACCGAAACCGCGTTCAACACGCCTTCCACGCCAGCCATCGGATCCGACATCGGAACCAGCGTCGGATGCACTCGTAGGTCGAGTCCAATCGATGTTTGCCGTGCTGTGGCCAGCATGCGGATCGCGTAGCCAAGGTCTCGGGCATGGACAAAGTCACGCGCCGCCAGCGATCGGATGCCTTCGCAGTGCACATCGTCCGGCCCAACCTGCGAGTGGAAAGCCAGCGACGCCAGGATCGCCAACTTGTACGCCGCATCAATCCCATCAACGTCGTTCGTTGGATCGGCCTCGGCGTATCCCAATCGTTGCGCTTCTGCCAACGCGTCGTCGTAACTCATCCCGTCGCGCGACATCGCCGTGATCATGTAGTTCGTCGTGCCATTGATAATCGCCCGGACCGACGACACGTCATTCGCCTGCAAGTCGCGCTGCAACACCCCGATGATTGGTATCCCGCCGCCGACGCTAGCCTCGTAGCGCAGCTCGACTCCGCGCTCCTCCGCCAACGCCAACAGCGCCGGCCCTCGCTTCGCCATCACCTCTTTGTTGGCGGTCACCACCGACTTGCCAGCCGACAGCGCCGCCTCGATACACTCCGCCGCCGGCGACTCGCCGCCCATCAACTCGACCACCAGGTCGACATCGTCGTGGCGTGAAATGGCGATCGGGTCATCGGAGATCGTCAGCCCTGTCGCCGACAGGTCAGACCGCGCGGCCACGTCTCGAACGGCGACGGCCCTGACTTCCAGCCGTTGGCCGCAGCGCGACTCGTACGCCAGGGCATTGCCCTGTAAGGCCTCCAGGACGCCGCGACCGACGACGCCCAGACCCAGCAAGCCAATCCCCAGCGACTCACCCATCAGACGCTAGATTCTTCGTTTGCCGCAGCAACCTCGGCAACAGCTTCAGGCAAAACCTTGGGAGCTGCTTCGGCTGCAACCTCCGGAGCTGCATCGGTTGCAACCTCAGTGACTGATTCGGGCGCGACCTGGGCCGCGACCTGGGCCGATTCGTTGACCGGCTCCTCTAGTGCGGCTCCACCTTCCGCCGGCTCCGAGGGCGGCGCATCGTCCAGCTCCGCTCGCATCGCCCGCTGCGCCATCCGCGTCACCATGCGGAATCGCGATGTCTGGCGCATGTGCTCGGCGGTGTATGGCAGCAACGCCACCTGCCGCGCACGCTTGATCTCGCGCGCAATCTTACGTTGGTCCTTCGCCGTCAGACCGGTCTTCCGCCGAGGTTCGATTCGGCCACGGTCCGAGATCAGCTTCTTCAGACGGTCGACATCCTTGTAGTCGATCGTCTTGACCTCTTGCGGCGTGAACACCGGCGCTCGACGCCGACGGCCCCGACGACGCGTCCGCTCGATCATGTGCGGCAGTCGGTCGCCCGACTCCGGCGCCGGCGTAATCCGTGGAATCGGGGCCGGCGCTGGAGCTTCAACGGGAGCGACAGCCGGCGCCGCCTCGATGCTCGGTTCTGATTCAGTTGTCATCAATCATTCTCCACATGAACTATCCGCTGCACACACGGAACGCGGCGTGCTGAATCTGTCTACTCAAACGGCAAGTCGCCCGCATCGGGCCCTCCGCCGAAATCACTCGGTCCATCCTGCGAGTCTCCGCCACCGGAGTCGCCGCCACCGCCGCCTCGGCCTCCAAGGAATTGTATGTCGTTCGCAACGACCTCTGTCGTGTACCGATTGTTGCCTTCTCGGTCTTCCCATTGCCGCGTTTGCAGGCGACCTTCCACGTACACGGGACGGCCCTTGCTGAGATACTGACCGCACAGCTCGGCCAGCCGTTGCCAAGCAACGATCGTGACCCACTCAGTCACCTCTTGGCGCTGTCCGTCGCGATCTGTGTACGTGCGACTGCACGCGATTCGAAAATTGGCAACTGCTGCACCATTTGCGGTGAATCGCAATTCGGGATCAGCTCCCAGATTGCCAATCAGCATCACTTTGTTGAGTCCAGCCATCAGAATCTCTCCCTGCGATCACTCAGCCGCAGGCTAGTGGTCGCGGCGGATGATCAGGTGCCGTAGTACTTGCTCGTCGATCAACATCGACTGCTCCAGCTCGTCCCGCCTCGACTCTGTGCCGCCCTCGTAATGGGCGATCAGGTAGTGGCCCTCATAGGCCTGCTTGATCGGGTACGCCAGACGGCGGCGTCCCCAATCGAACACCTCGGTCACGTCGTTGCCGTGATCGCTCAGTGTGCCACGCAGATGAGCCATTCGCTCTTCGATCAGGTCGCCCTCAATGTCGGGGTGCAGCACCACCATGATTTCGTACTCCGTCGCTCCCTGCGCCATGTATCGCTCCTCTATTCGAACACTCAGTTCATCGTCTCGTGCTAGTCGCTGATCCCGGGAATCGGGAAGCCCGACGCCAACTCGCGCACCTCTGCGCCGACGCGAGCCTGCTCGTCGGCGTTGTCGATGTGATCCAACACCCGGCTGATCAGTCCGGCAATCTGCGCCATATCATCCTCGCGCATCCCGCGAGTCGTCAATGCCGGCGTGCCAATCCGAACGCCCGACGTCACCGTCGGCCGCTGCGTGTCATAGGGGATCGTGTTCTTGTTCACCGTAATCCCGGCCTGGTCGAGCGCCGCCTCCGCGGCCTTCCCCGTCAACCCCTTCACGCCGACATCCAGCAGCAACAGGTGATTGTCCGTGCCGCCCGACACCAACCGCCAGCCATTCGAGAGCAACCCGTCCGCCAGCGCTTTGCAGTTTGCCACAATCTGCGCGGCATACTCCGCAAACTCCGGCGTCGCCGCCTCTTTCAGAGCCACCGCCTTGGCGGCGATGGTGTGCATATGCGGCCCGCCCGAGGTTCCCGGGAATATCGCCCGGTCAATCTTGCGAGCCATCTCCGAGTTCGTCAGCATCAATGCCGACCGAGGACCACGCAGCGTCTTGTGCGTCGTCGTCGTCACCACGGGCGCGTACGGCACCGGCGAGGGATGCACACCACCGGCAACCAGGCCAGCCACATGCGCCATATCCACCATCAACACCGCATCAACCGACTCGGCAATCTCAGCCGCCTTCGGGAAGTCGTATATGCGCGGATACGCCGTGGCGCCGACCACAATGACCTTCGGCCGATGCTCGCGCGCCAGTACAGCCATCGCGTCGTAGTCGATCTGCTCGGTCTCCCGGTCAACGCCGTAGGAGACGAAATCGAACCAGCGACCCGAGATGTTTACCGGCAGACCGTGCGTCAGGTGACCACCGTGATTCAGTTCCATCCCCATCGCCGTGTCGCCGGGCGAGAGCAGCGCAAAGTACGCCGCAATATTCGCCTGCGTCCCCGAGTGTGCCTGCACGTTCGCGTGATCCGCGCCAAACAACGACTTCGCCCGCTCGATCGCGAGCTCCTCAACCACATCCACAAACTGGCAACCGCCGTAGTAGCGCTTGCCCGGATATCCCTCGGCATACTTGTTGGTCAGCACCGACCCCATCGCCGCCAGCACAGGCTCCGATGGGTAGTTCTCTGAAGCGATCAGCTCGAGTCCGTCACGCTGCCGTCCCGCTTCCAGCTCAATCGCGGAGGCGATCTCCGCGTCTACTGCATCCAGGGCAGCCCCAGCCAACGTCAACGCCATATCTCACCCATTCGCGTCATGGAGACCCGACCGAATCGGGCCGCCGCCCTGTCAGACGAAACGTCAGATGCCGGGCAGCACACGAACCAATAGTCCAAGCCAGCTTACACGCGCCTCGGGAAGCCGAGTCAACCAGACAACTCCCGCCGTGTCCACGCGGCATCAATCCCCGCCAGCATCCCGCCGCTGACCAACGAATGACCACCGATCAGCACCGGTTGACCCTCTAGCGCCGATACCAACTCGGCCAATGGCTGGAAGGAAACCTCGTCAGGTCGGCCGAGATCGGCCCAAAACCGGTCCGACCGCGACACGTCCCACCCCAGATGTGAATAAAACGGTCTCGTGTCCCAAATCACGCCGTCGGCAACCTCGCCAAGTGCGGACACGAACCGCTCGCAACCGAGCGACTCAAACAGCGCCCCCAACAGTGATCGCGCCCGTGCGCCGCGGACCCGCAGTCCGCGCTCTTCCGACACCACTCGCACTCGACAAGAAGTGTCCCGATCCACCACCGCCCAATCCGCGCCACTGATTCTGCCCACCGTCATCAGCTCGGCATCCCGCCGGGTCATCACTTCAAAGACGTCAACCGCCCGTTGCACGCTGGGACTCAGCAGTGTTCGCCACTCTTCGATAACTCTGGCCAATGCAGGTCCAATCTGCGAGGAGCCAACTTCGCCGGCCACCGACAACACGACCAGGTCTGTAGGAGTATCCAGATCAAGCAACGATCGAGCGGAACGCGCAAACTGCCTCACGTCAACGCCGGAGTCGTTGCGCAATCGCAGCGCAAATCGATTGTCCACGGACTCTCCAGCCACCGATGCCAGCAACCGCCCGCGAGGCGCTCCAACCCAATCGCATGAGAACATCCGATTCGAGACCGCCCCGCCATCCGAGATCGCTTCTAGCACCTGCTCCCAGTCCGCGGCCATCATCGTCGGCATCCCGCCACCGCCGTAACAGACGGGAACATCGATTCCCAAAGCCGCTGTTGAGATTATGTCGCCGATCAATTGCTTTGGTTGCGTCTTCTCGACATCCAGGCCCTCGATGTCCGCAGTCGAGAACACCCGCACACGACCAAACCCAGCAGCCGACGCCCGTTCGGCCGTATCGCCGACCACCGCCGCGCGAGCCTCGTCAACCATCCGGACAGCGTCACAGCCGTCGCCGAAGGGTCGGTGGCACAACCAGAATTCGGAGGCTCTGCTGCCCGGCATCTCAGTCCGCCCGAGCCACCGTCCAGGCGTCCACCGCCGCCGCGCCGGCGGCAAGCAAGGTCTGCGCCGCCTCCGACAGCGTCGCCATCGAAGTCGACACATCATCTACCAGCAACACGCCCCGACCCCTCACCAGCGACGCATCCGCCGCAAACGCGCCGACCACGATCCGTCGCCGATCCGCTCGTGACCGGGCCTGCGCCTGTCGCGGACCCCACCATCCACGTCGGCGCAGCGCCGAGGACTCAAACCTCAATCCGGTCCGTTCGGCGACAACACGCGCGAGTCGCTCGGCCTGATTGCCTCCGCGACGCCGCTTGCGAAGCAGTGGAATCGGAATCGGCGCAACAATCTGGACATCCGGCGCAGGTGCAATCTCCCCCGCCATCTCGACCAGCTCACGGGCCAGCCCTGTCACACCTCGATGCTTGAGCGCCAGTACCGCTGCCCGAACCGGTCCGTCGTAGACAAACCCCGAGCGCAACTCACGCACCGCCAGCGGCCGCGACAGGCAATCCGAGCAGACCGGCGCGTCCGAGGCCAGCCAGCAGTGACGACAACGCTTCCCGTCCGCACGCTGAATCAGGGCGCGACACGCCTGGCAGATCAGCTCGCCTGCCGTGCCACACGACACACAATGAGCAGGCAGCGCCACCTCAATGGCCGCCCCAATTGCTTCAAGCGCCGATCCAACAGGCCGATAGACTGAATCCATGCGGCTCACCGTACAACTCTTCGCCAACCTCGCCGAGACCTGCGGTGCACGCCAGATTGAGCTGTCCGACCTGCCCCAACCGCTCACGGCGGCCCTGGTGATCGACGCATTCATCAGTCGATTTCCCCAACTCGATCCCATGCGCGACTCGATCATGTTCGCGGTCAACGCCGAGTACGTCTCTGCCGATCACCCCGTCATGCCCTGCGACGAAGTCGCGCTGATCCCGCCGGTCAGCGGCGGTTCTGACAACGGCGACACGGCTGAGGATGCGTTCTTCAAGATCACGCGCGACGTGCTCGACTCCACCGCGCTCCACAATCTCGTCCTCTCGCCACAAGCAGGCGCGGTCTCGCTATTCGTCGGTGTGGTCCGAGACAACAATCTCGGCCGCGATGTCAACTATCTCGAATACGACGCCTATCCCGCCATGGCGATTCGCGTCATGCGTCAGATCGAGTCCGAAATTCGCGACCGCTGGGACGTCCTCGACATCGCCATGCACCACCGCATCGGACGCCTCGAGATCGGCGAGGCCTCCGTCGCCGTCGCTGTCGCCTCCGCCCATCGCGGAGACGGCATCAACGCTTGCCACTACGGCATCGATCGGCTCAAGGCCATCGTGCCGATCTGGAAGAAGGAAGTCTGGACCGACGGCGAGGAGTGGATCGAAGGCTCCCTCACCCCCGCCGCTGAGGTCGACGCCGCGACGGAGTAATCTGCCGCGCCTCCTGATCCGTCCGGTAGTCCTTGGCCCGCACATGCAGCGCAATCCCGCGCTGACTGTCCAGCAGTCGCGACGCCAGACGCGGATCCAAATCATCGGGCAGCACGTTCATCGTGATCAGCGTCGGAGCACTACGCAGGTACCTCGACGCGCACAGCTGATACAGCTTCTCGCTGGCCCATTCCGTCGCCTGATGCGCGCCAAGATCGTCCAGCACCAACAGGTCAACAGCCTTGAGTGACGAGAAGATCGCCTCAAACGAGGCCTCACCCTCATCCCGATACGAGGCGCGAAGCGCATCCAGCAGCTCCGGCACGACCGCAAAGCAGACGCTGTCTCCCGAGGCCAGCCGGTCGTTGGCGGCGGCCGCCGCGAGGTGCGTCTTGCCCACGCCGGTACCGCCGAACAACGTCAACCAGCCCGCCGGATGCGTCGCCCACTCCTCCACCGCCGACTTCACCGTCACCAGATTCTCGGCGTCTCCTCGACCACCCAGTCCCTGCTCGCGAAAACCATCAAACGTGTACTGCCCCAGCACCGACTCCGTCATCCCGCCGAACTCGCGATATCGCCCGCTCCCCGAAGAACCGCCCAACTCAAGTCGATCCACCGAAGAGGCGCCGATGAACGACTGCAACCCCATGGCCGACAGATCCGCCGCCTCAGACACCAACACCGTCCGCCGTCCGCTGTTGCGGCGATGATTCAGCAGCTGAAACAACTTCTCCCGAGCCCAATCCGTGGGCGAGATGCAGTCCAGGTCGTCAAGAATCAGAAACGGCGCGTCGCGGACATGCTCGAACAACAGCGCATAGGACAGATCGCCGCCGCTCGAGGCATTCATCGCCGACCGCAGCCGATCCAGTAGGTCGGCAGCGACGAAGTAGAGCGCCGCCCGACCCGCAGCGATCCGGCGGTTCGCCATCTCTGCCGACAACCGCGTCCGTCCCGACCCGGCCGGGCCAGTCATCAACAGCCAGCCGGGCTCATCGTCCGCAGCGTCGGCAAACTCGCACGCAACACGACCCGGACCCGTGGTCTCCTCATCTTCAGACAACCGAGCATCCGACAACGGCCCCAGGTTGCTCAGCCGCTGCAACCGCTCGGCCGATCTCGCTTGCTCCTCCGCGCGTCGGCACTCACACGGCTGTACTCGGCCGAAATTCGGATCGCCCACAGGCCTCGACACCCGCACGTAGCCCGCGCCGCCGCAGATCTCACAGTTGGCCTCGCCCTCCGGCGTCCACAGTGACTCGTCACGCTCCAGGAGCGCTTCGGATTCACTCGCGGAAGAGGTGTCGGTAGCGCGATGACTCCAGCCCGCCAGTAGCGGACCGAGCCGTTGCATCTCCTCCATCGCGGCCCTCCCTGTCCCGTCCTGTTGCTTCCCAATTCTCGAGAATCGCTTGGACATAGCGCCAACTGCGGACGTTGTTTGCCGCTGTCTCCGCAAACGCGTCGTGCAGCCAGTCTGACCCGAAGCGCGCCTCAGCCGCTTTGACCTCCTCCGCCAGGATCGGAGGCATGGGCGTGCCGAACGCGTCTTGCCAAACGCTCGGGACCTCACTGGCTATCTCCACGCGCCCCGTGATCGGTTCCGAGGTCGGCAGGCCCACGCCCAACGCCAACGCGCGCCGACCATCGGCATCGTTCAGCGCAATCCACTCCGCCCATCGCCCGTCTGTCACGATCCGAGACCGAAGCACCGCCCCACGCTCCACCGCAGCCAACAATCCCTCCTTGAACGCATCCTCCACCTCCCGCCCACGACACATCCCGGCCAGCGCTTCGATGATCGCGCGCGACTCCCGCAAGGCGACCACCGACACCCGACGCGGATAGCGGCGTTGCCTGGCAATTGCTTCGAGCGCATACAACGTCACGATCAACTCAGCCGGATCCGACATCGCTGGCGCCAAATCGCGCAGCAACGCCTGAGGCAATGGCGTCACCGGCGCTCCAGAGGCGAAACCGTCGAAGCTCATTAGAACTCATCCGTCCCCGGCTCACGCTGAGCGTAGAAATCCTCAAATTTCGCCACCGTCGGCACGAAACGCACATCGACACGTCCAACCGCTCCATGTCGATGTTTGGCGACCAGCAACTGAGCCACCTCGTGGTGTCCGCTACGCGACGCGTCAGTGACCAGGTCATCCTGGTACTCGTCGCGGTCGTACATGTCCTCACGGTAGATAAACACCACCACATCCGCGTCCTGCTCGATCGAGCCGCTCTCCCGCAAGTCCGAGAGCTGAGGCACCGGCGGATGCCGACGCTCCACTGCGCGTGAGAGCTGTGACAACGCGAGAATTGGTATCTGCAGTTCCCTGGCAATCTCCTTCAACGTCCGAGAGATCATTGAAATCTCATTCACCCGGTTCGTATCCGCCTGCGCCCGCGACCACGCGTGGACCAACTGAATATGGTCAACGATGATCAGGCCAAGTCCACCCCGCTGATTACCCCCACGCCGATGCGCCTGCTCCTGCAAGCGCGTGTGCAGATTCCTCGATTTGGCCCGAATCTCGGCTAGCGATTGGCCCGCGGTGTCGTCGATGTGAATCTCAGCCCCGCTTAGCAGACCAATCGCTCGCGAAATCTTCGCCTCCTGCTCCTCCGTGTGCCGTCCAATTCGCAGTCGCGCCTGTTCCACTCCGGACTCCGCCGAGACCAACCGCCCCGCCACCTGTTCGGCCGACATCTCGAGCGAGAAGATCGCGACCGGCTGCTTCTGACTTATCGCGACATTGCGCGCGATCGTCAACGCCAACGCCGACTTGCCCACCGACGGTCTCGCCGCTAGCACCACCAGATCAGACGCGTGCATCCCTTCGTTCAACAGCGCGTCCAGATCCCCGAACCCAGTGCGCATCGGCCCTTGGACGCCCGACTCAGGATCACTGCCGTCGCTCAGGACATCGCCGAGCAGGTCCTGCAACAAGCGAAAATCCTGGCGCCGATCGGCCCCGCGAATTCCATACAGCAGCTCGACCGCCCGCGTCAGCGATTCGCCCACATTCGGGTCTGCCCGATAGGCCAGCTCACCGATCTCGCCGGCCGCGCGAATCATGTCCCGATACGTCGCCGCCCGCTGCACCAACCGCGCATAGTGCTCGGCGCCGACCGTTGCCGGCAGCTCGTACACCAACTGATTCAGGTACGCCTGTCCGCCCGCCTCCTGCAACCGACCCTGCGTCGATAGTTCTGCCGCAACCGTGATCTGGTCGATCGCCTCATAGCGATCAAACACCGCCAGCACCGCGGCAAAGATCGCCCGATGCCGCGGGTCCATGAAATCGTTGGGCTCCAGCATCCCCGCCAGGCGCTCATAGACGCCCGGTTCCGCCAGGATCGCCCCCAGCACCGACTCCTCAGCCGCCTGATCCTGAGGCACACCGCGCGGCGCGGACCGACCGCGACCGTTTTGGCCGTACTCGTCGGCCAATTCTTCATAGGTGGGATCGCTAGAGACCACAGCCGCTCCCCGTTCGAAGAGCGGCCGTACGGTCGAGTGCTATGCCTCGACCGCCTCGACTGCCTCCGCCGCTTCGGCCGCTTCGGCCGCTTCCGCGTCTTCGGTCGCTTCGGCCTCGTCCACTTCCGCGACCAGCTCGTCGAAGCTCAGGTCGAAGCTGTCGGCATCCGGCTCGACGGTCACCCGCACTTCCGCCGACACATTGCGTGTCAACCGAACCCGAACATCCTCGGCGCCCAGCGTCCGCAGCGACTGCGCCAGCAGCACCTGCCGGTGATCGATCACCGCGCCCGGCACCTTCTCCGAAGCAATCTCGGTCAGCCGCTCGGCAATGTCGCGTGCGGTGATCGAGCCAAACAGCCGGCCCTGCTCGCCGACTCGCGCCTCGAACGTCATCTCGGCGCCCGCGATCGCCAGCGCGACCGGATTCGCCTCGCCGTCCAGTTTGCTCTGACGGATCGCGTCCGCCTGGGCCAATCGCTCGGCCCGGGCCATGTTGTTCGGCGTCGTCGGACCAGCCAGACCGCGCGGCAACAGATAGTTGCGCGCGAACCCGTTCTTGACCACTTTGATCTCGCCTGCCAGCGCGGTTCCCTCGACCTCTTCGAAAAACACGACCTTCATCAGATAGCTCCGCTCGAACCTTGGGACATTCCAACCAACCATACCGACACACAGCGAACCGCCCAACACATGCGGACACAAACGAACCTGTGTTCATACTAGAACGTGAGTGCGTCATCTACAACCCAGCCGCGCTATCTCCTGCGCGAACGGGTTGTTCGGGCAACGGCGCCATCCTCACGCTGCCTCGCTCGCCAAGTGTTCCCGAGACAAACTGGACCACCTGGTTATTGGCCTTCAGCCGCCACTCATCGGAGCAGACCAGGACTTCCACCTGCTCACCGGATCGAATCCGCAGATAGATCGCATCGCTGCCCGCGTGGACCATCTTGAGCGCTTTGAGTCCGTTCTCCAGTTGCTCCATCAACTGGACATCGGCAGCCTCATCACCCGATTCATCAATCGTGATCCACAACGCCGACTCCGCCTGCTTGGCCTCAGGCTCAGCAACGGGAAGCGGCGTCGGCACGACGGCAGGCGCCACATCAGACTGCTCTGAGACCTCGGGTTCCGGCAAGGGCTGTCGAGGCTTCGCCATCCACGCCGGCGGCGGAGCCTGCTTGATCGGCGGGACCTTCACCGTGGCGGTGGCTCCACCGAGCGCTTCCGCCTGAGGCGCCGACGCCATCTGCTCGTTCCACGCCGTCACGTTCTCCACCGCCAGTGTCAAGCGATCCATCCGCGTACGGATATTCACCGTCGTGATCACGATCTGATTCGGCTGCCACAACTGCTTCGTCACGGCCCACTGATCCGGCCAGACCGTCACCTCGGCCGTGCCCGACAGGTCCTCCAGCATCACTGCTGCAAACTGGTCGCCCTTCCTCGTCGTCAGCAGACGCACGCTGTTGACCAGCCCTGCCACGGTCTGCGTATTCCCGGCCATATCCTCGGTCAGCTCCGACAACTGCGCGTCCACGCGACCTTGCAAGGCCAGCGTCGCCGCCTGCAGCGGATGCTCCGACACGTACGCGCCCAACAACTCCCGCTCCCAGTTCAGCTGCTCATGAGGAGTCGCGTCCATATCCTCTTCGAGCGTCACGGTCGGAGTCGGCGTCTCTACCTCCGTCCCAAACAGGTCGAACATTGACGTCTGGCCGCTTTCCCGCAGCTCCTGAGCTCGCCGAGCTCGCTTGATGATGTCCTCCGCCGCCGCCACGATCGCCCCGCGAGTCTCAATCCCATCGAACGCCCCGGCCTTGGCCAGAGCCTCCAGCGCTCGGCGATTCATCGACTTCGAGTCCAGCCGCTCCGCCAGGTCGGTCGCACTTTGGATCCGCCCGTTCTCCTTGCGCTCAGCGATCAACGGCTCCACCGCCGCCCGGCCAACGCTCTTGATCGTCCCCAGACCAAACCGGATCGCGCTACGCCCGTCGGCCATCTTCTCCAGCGTGAACGTCGCTTCCGAGCGATTCACATCAGGCAACAGCAGCCGTATCCCCAATCGACCACACTCAGCCGCCGCCTCGCGAACCCGATCGCTGTTGCCCGCCGCCGCGCGCAAAACCGCCGCCATGTACGGCGCCGGATAGTTCGCCTTGAACCAGGCCGTCTGATACGCAATCGCCGCATACGACACCGCGTGCGCTTTGTTGAACGCATAGCCGGCAAATGGCTCGATCAGCTCATAGATTGTCTGCGCGTCGGCCTGCGTGTACCCCTTCTCGAGGGCGCCGTTGATGAAGTTCCCTCGCTCCGCCTGCATCACCGCGGCGATCTTCTTACCCATCGCCTTCCGCATGACATCCGCCTGACCCAGCGTGTAGCCGGCGAACTTCCGCGCGATGTGCAGCACCTGATCCTGGTAGACGATCACGCCATACGTGTCGTCAAGGATCTCGCCCAGGTCGTCATGCGGATACGACACCGCCCGCCGACCGTGCTTACTCTCGATGAATCGGGGAATGTGTTCCATTGGACCCGGCCGATACAACGCCAGCAGCGCCGCCAGGTCTCGAATCGACGTCGGTTTCAAGTCTGCGACCACACGGCGCATCCCGCCCGACTCCAACTGGAACACTCCGAACGTGTCCCCGCTGGCCAACAAATCGAACGTCTTCTGATCGCCGTCGGGCAGATTCACGTAGTCAATCTCGACCCCTTCGTGTTCCTGGCACAGCCCAACCGCCTCCTCAAGGATCGTCAGGTTCGTCAGTCCGAGGAAATCCATCTTCAGCAAACCGACCGCCGCCACCTCATCCATCCCCCACTGCGTCATCGGGATCCAGCCCTCGTCCGACGTCTCATTCACCGGACGTCTCAGCGGCACGTTGTCAGCCAATGGCTCCTGCGAAATCACAACGCCGGCCGCGTGCGTCGACGTATTCCGCACCACGCCATTCAGCCGCTGTGCGTACGACAACAGCTCCGCGACGGTCGAATCACTCTGCTGCGCCGCTTGCATCTCCTGCGATTGCGAGATCGCGTCCGCCACCGAGATGTTCAACTGATTCGGCACCATCCGCGCCACGCGATCGGTATCACCCAGCGGCACGCCCAACGCCCGGCCCGAATCGCGGATCGCCGCCTTCGCCCCCAGCGTGCCAAAGGTGATGATCTGCGCCACCCGCTCGCGTCCGTACTTCTCAGCCACATAGCGGATCACCTCGTCGCGCCGGTTATCGGCAAAGTCCATGTCGATATCGGGCATCTCTCGACGCTCGAGATTCAAGAACCGCTCAAAGACAAGTTCGTACTCCATCGGATCGATGTCGGTGATCTCAAGGCAGTACAGCACCAAACTCGCCGCCGCCGACCCACGCACCGCCCGCGCAATCCCGCGGTCCCGAGCAAAGTGGGCGAAGTCCATCACGATCAGGAAGTACTCGGCAAAGCCCGTCTCCTCGATCACATGCAGCTCATACGCCAATCGATCGACATGGCCTGGAGGCGGCTCACCGTACCTCTGCTCCAGGCCGACATACGCGATGTCCGTCAGATGCTCCAGCGCGTTCCTGCCCTCGGGAATATCCGGTTGTGGCAGAAGCAGTCGGTCAAACTCCAGCGTCACATCACAGCGTTCAGCGACCAACTGGGTATTCGTCACGGCCTCGGGGACGTCGGCAAAGACCTCCGACATGTACGACTCGGAGGTCAGGTAGAAATCCTCGCCGTCAAAGCGGAATCGCTTCTCATCCTTCTGCAAGGCGTTCGTGCCAATGCACAGCAACAGATCATGCGCATCGTGATCGCCGGGCTCGCAATAGTGCGCATCCTGCGTTGCCACCAACGGGATCTCAAACTCCCGCGACAGGTCAACCGTGTGCTTTAGCAACGGCTCGAACTGCGGAAGCTCCTGATGACGCTGAATCTCAAAATAGTAGCGGTCGCCGAAGACCTCGCGATACCACTCCACCACCCGATGGGCCTCCGCAAAATCCTCCCGCCTCAGCGCCCGCTGCAACTCCGACGACGGACAGCCCGACAGGACAATCAGCCCCTCGGAATATTCGGCCAGCAGCTCCCGATCAATCCGAGGCCGGTAGTAGAACCCCTCCAGGTGCCCACGAGTCGACAGCTGGATCAGGTTGCGCCAGCCAACCTCGTTCTGCGCCAACAAGACCATGTGAAAGGAGTTCGAAGCTGCCTCGCGCCCCGCCGACTTATCCCGCCGATCCCCCGGCGCCACATACGCCTCCATCCCCAACACCGGCCGAATGCCTTCTTGCTGGCAAGCCCGATAGAACTCAATCGCCCCATACAAATTCCCATGGTCGGTAATCGCCAGAGAATCCTGCCCCAACCCCTTCGCCCGAGCCGCCAATGCCGAAATCTTCGACAGCCCGTCCAACTCCGAGTACTCGGTATGCGTATGCAAGTGCGCGAACATCAGCCCTCACCCTCTCCCTGTGAGCCTCAACACGACTCACCTGAGGGTTACGGATGGCGCTCGATTCGTCACAAGACATCCCCTCTGTCCACCGGATCAGAGTGGATTGGGGATATCGATCCATATCTGGTCACGCGACGATTTCACCGCCACATCACGGATGCAGAGGAAGTCATGACAGCGCCACCAATTGTTTCACGTGAAACAACTGTGTCACATTATATGGATTCCTCAAACGCGATGGAGGGTCGGACCAGCTGGAAGAGAAGAACGCTGCGACAAGCTGGCGATTTCCTGCGTTAGACCTCTTCGTCCAACCGGAACGCCGCGTGCAGTACCCGCACTGCCTCTTCCCCGCGCTCCGACCGCACCAGGCACGTAATCCGAATCTCCGACGTTGTGATCAGCTCAATGTTGATCCCCGCGTCCGACAGCGAGCGGAACATCGTCGCCGCATAGCCCGGACCCGACTGCATCCCCGTCCCAATCAACGACACCTTGACCAGGTTATGTGCGAACAGCACCTCTGCAGCGCCCAACTCGGCCGCGAGTGGCTGGCTGATCTCCTGTGTCTGCTCCCAGTCGTCACCGGTCACCGTGAACGTCAAGTCGGTCAGTTTCAGCTCTGACGCGTTCTGCACGATCGTGTCTACCGATATCCCCGCGTCGGCCAGCGGACCAAAGATCTGCGACGCGATCCCCGGTCGGTCCGGCACGTGCCGCAACGTCACCGACGCCACGTCCCGATCCAACGCAATCGTCCGTACTCGATTCTCAGGCTCCATTTGAACTTCCTTGCGAATCAACGTGCCGCCGCCGGAGCCAAACTCCGCCTGCGACGACGCGACCAAAATCGGCACTTCGTACAGCAATCCCAATTCGACCGCCCGAGGATGCATGACGCCGGCGCCCTGCTGCGCCGCCTCGAGCATCTCCTCCGAGGCAATGTCCTTGAGACAGCGCGCCCTCGGCTCAATCCGCGGATCGGCCGTGTAGATTCCTTGCACATCGGTGTAGATCTCAACCTGGTCAGCCTCGAGCGCCGCGCCCAATGCCACGGCCGACGTGTCCGACCCACCGCGGCCGAGCGTCGCATAGTCGCCCTGCGGGCTCTGTCCCTGGAATCCGGCCACCACGACCACATTCCCAGCCGAGAACTCCTCATACATCCGCCACGTATCAATGCTGCGAATCCGCGCCCGGCCGAACGTTTCGTCGGTGAACACGCCGGCTTGGGCGCCGGTCAACGCTACTGCCGGGCAGCCGATATCCACCAACGCCATCGTCAACAGCGCGCTCGACACCATCTCTCCGGTCGCCATCAGCAGATCGGTCTCCCGACGAGGCGGGCGCGGATTGACCTTGCGCGCCAACGCCAACAGGTCATCCGTCGACTTACCCATCGCCGAAACGACCACCACCAGCTGCTCGCCATCCTCGGCTCGAGCCGCGACTCGGCGCGCAACGTTTCGCAGGCGCTCGACTGAACCGACCGACGTCCCACCATATTTCTGAACGACCGTCACAGGATCTGAGCCCCGCCTACGTCGATGCCTGTCACAAATCCCTGGCCCGATATCCCTCGCTCTGACGCGGCCGAAACGAACGCCTCACGCACATCCTCAGCTCGCTCCTCACTCGAGAGCGCCATCAACGTCGACCCGCCGCCCGACAGATACGCCGCGTACGCGCCGGCGGACTCCGCAGCCCCGATCATCTCGAACATCGTCGGAAACAGCTTCGACCGCGGGATCTGGTGCAAGCGGTCGTCGACCGCAGTCTTCATCGCGTCCCACGAGCCAGTCGTCAAGGCCGCCACCAGCAACGCCGAACGGCACGAGTTGTGAACGGCGTCCTGGCGCGACAGCTGGTCCGGCAGCAGCGCGCGGCCCTTTTTCGTCGACATGTTGAAGCTTGGCGTGAATCCCACGAACCGCAGTCCTTCAGCCACGGGAAGCGAAACGCGCGTCACCTTGGGGCCATCCATTGCCACAATCTGGCAGCCGCCGAACAGCGCCGGCGCCATATTGTCCGCGTGACCCTCCAGGTCCGACCCAATCTCCAGCACCCGATGCTCCGACAACGGCAGACCCAGCAACGCATTCGCGGCCACCAGGCCCGCTCCGCGATACGCCGCGCTGGCGCCGAGACCACGGCCCAGCGGAAACTCCGCTTGCACCGAAACCTCGATCTCCTCGGACTCCGGACGTTCCCACCCCAGTTCCCGATAGACCTCTCTGACCGCTTTGCGAACGTGCCGTGACATCGGCGAGCGTTCGCCCTCACTGCCAGAAGCAATCGACACCGTCACCGTGACGTAGCGCTGTAAGGCCACACCGACCGCATCGAATCCTGTCCCCAGATTCGCCGACGTCGCAGGTACCCGGACCGTGATCGGGCCCAACGGCTCAATCGCCTCGGAGTGTTCCGGCCAAGTCTCAGTAGTCATCGCGCAACATTGTATGTGTCCCTATCCCGTGCATCCAACCAGTCGTTCACAATCCACAACGCGTCCCTCAATACATGCGATGCTGCGCACGAGGCGTCAATCACCCGAATCCGCTCCGCATGCTCCGATGCCAGCGCACGAAAGCCCGCGTTCACACGCTGATGAAACGCCAGATCGGCATCGCCAATCCTGTCTGCGACGGACGACCGCGCGCGCGTCCGGGCCAGGCCCACCTCGGCCGGCACATCCAACAGCAACGTCAGATCGGGCGTCAGTCCCTCCGTGGCCTCGCCATTCAGCCGACGCAGACGTTCCAGATCGAGACCGCGGCCATATCCCTGGTAGGCCAGGGTCGAGTCGATGTACCGATCACTGAACACCAGCTCGCCGGCCGCAATCGCCGGAGCCAGCACATCATGCACATGCGAGGCCCGCGCCGCCAGGAACAGCCAGGTCTCCATCCAGTCGCTCATCTCCAGCTCCGGATCCAACAACAGCGATCGCAGCCGCGTCCCCAACTCTGTCCCGCCCGGCTCAAAGGTCAATCGAACCGTCCGGCCAGACCGTCCCAGGCACTCCGCCAACGACCGCGCCAACGTCGTCTTGCCCGCTCCATCCCCGCCCTCGACGGTGATGAAGACGCCTCGATGCTGCTCGGAGGCCTGCTCAGCCGGCATGGATCCGCACTCGACGGTTCGGCTCCCGACCCTTGCTCACCGACTCCAACGCCTGGTCCGTGGCCAACTGATGCTGCAACTTGCGGATGTAGGAATTCTGCGGCGCCAGGTCCACCGCCGACTGCCGACCCGAGTGAATCTGCGAGATCGCCTCTTCCGCCTCCGCCAATGCGGCCGTCACGGCGTCGTTCGGCGAGGACCCCTTCGACAACGCACGCAAGCTCTTCTCTATCTGCAGCACCGTGTTGTGCTTCAAGACCACCACCGGCAACCGCCGAGACTCTGCCAGCCGCAGCTCCGGCGGGCGCCGCCTGAACGACGCTCGCAGGGTCAACAGCACATCCGCCTCCTCGACCCGTTCCGCAATCGACACGTTAGTCCCGGTCTCACGAATCGCTTCCCGCAATCGCGACAGCGACACGCCCAAGGGATACACCTTCTGATGTGGACCCGTAGCCGCGTTGCGAGGCCGAGACCCCATCCGATTCCGTAGCGGCGCTTCGTGCGACGATCCGTTGCCGAAGCTGGCGCCATTGCCCATCTTCGGCATCGCAGTCGAACGGCGTTCGAACACGTCGTTGAACGACATGCCAAACCCGCCCACTGGACCCTCCGCAACCACCGACTCCACCGCATCGGTCGACATATGCACGTCCCCGTCGTCATCCACCTCCCGAATCTCAGCCGCCACCGATTCGCCCCGCAGCAACGCATCCACCGTGGTGTCCAGGTCGGAGTGCACCGCAACACGAGTAAACGACTGAATCTCAACCAGCGCTTCAAACGTCGTCGGCGCCTTACGCTCCAACACCGACTTCCGCGTCCCCCGACGCCTGGCCTCCTCATCCGACAGTGTCACGGTCTGAATCCCGCCGATCAGATCAACCAGCGTTGGATTCAACATGAGATTCGCCAACGTGTTGCCGTGCGCCGTCGCCACCAACTGCACGCCGCGCTCAGCAATCGTGCGCGCCGCCTGCGCCTCCAACTCGGTGCCGATTTCGTCGATCACAATCACCTCGGGCATGTGGTTCTCCACCGCCTCGACCATCACCGAGTGCTGCAACTCCGGACGCTCCACTTGCATCCGCCGCGCCCGCCCAATGCCCGCATGCGGAATGTCGCCATCGCCGCCGATCTCGTTCGAGGTGTCGACAATCACGACACGCTTGCCCTGCTCGGCCAACACGCGCGCCGCCTCGCGCAAAATGGTCGTCTTGCCCACCCCCGGTCGTCCCAGCAGCAAGATCGACGCGCCCGCCTTGACGAAATCCTCGATCACCGCCACCGACCCCGTCACCGCTCGTCCCACTCGCATCGTCAACCCGACCACGCCGCGTTGCCGGTTGCGAATGCAAGCGATCCGATGCAATGTCCGAGGAATCCCGGCCCGATTGTCCGCGCCGAACTTACCCAATCCCGCCACGACCAACTGCAATTCCGCGTTGGTCACTTCCGTCTCGCGCAGCACCACTTCGCCTTCCAGATAGCGCGCATACGGCAGCCGCCCCAGGTCCAACACGATCTCCAGCAGCCCGGCCTCACTCCCACGCTCGCCGATCGCGTTCCGAATCACGGCCGGCAGCGTCGACAGCAGCACGTCCAGATCGTCGCCTGTCCCTGCCTGCATCGGACTGACCGGATCCAGCACTAGCCAAACCCTCCCGCTGCAACAGACGCCTTTTGATTCTCCCGGCCGACCGCGTATTGCTCGCACATCTCCACGAAATAGCGATGCAAGCGACCATCCTCGGTCAACTCCGGATGGAACGTCGACGCCATCAGCATCCCATGCCGAACCGCGACCGCTTCGTAATCAAAGTCGGGACCCAAACGCAGCAAGACTTCGACCTCGTCCCCCACCGACCGGATACGAGGCGCACGAATGAACACCGCGTGGACCGGCTCGCCGCCAAGCGTGCCGGGATCCAGTTCGGCCTCAAAGGAATCAATCTGCCGACCGTACGCGTTCCGCTCAACCGTCATCGGCATCAGATCAAGCCCAGGGCGATCCAGCGTCACGATATCCTCGGCCAGCAGAATCGCTCCGGCGCACGTGCCCCAAATCGGGAATCCGGCTCGGCCCATCGCGATGATCGGCTCGCGCAGGTCGTAGGCGATCAACAGCCGCGCGATCGTGCTGCTTTCGCCGCCAGGGATGATCAGCCCGTCAACCTGCTGAAGTTGATCCAATCTGCGGACCTCGAGCGGTTGCGCGCCAATCCGGCGCAGCGACACCGCGTGCTCCGCAAAATCCCCCTGCAGGGCGAGTACCCCAACAACGACTGAGCTGGCGAGCTGCGCAGTCAATTCCGCCATCAACCCCATTCCGCTGTCAAGTCCAAACGGGTATCCACTCACCAACCCCGCTTTGCCAACAGCTCATGTTCCGGAATCTCCGCGATCTCGATGCCTGGCATTGCCTTCGGCAGATTCGTCGAAACCTCGGCCAGCACGTCGTCGTCCTGGTAGTGCGTCACCGCGCGAACGATCGCGTTCGCCATCCGCGACGGCTCCTCCGACTTGAAGATGCCGCTGCCAACGAACACACCGTCCGCGCCAAGACGCATCATCAGCGCCGCATCGGCCGGCGTCGCGACGCCGCCCGCTGCGAAATTCACCACCGGCAGCCGACCCATCTCTCGCGTCTGCCGGACCAGCTCGACCGGCGCCCCGATGTCACGCGAATAGGACACCAATTCCTCGTCACCCATGCTCTGTAGCGCCCGAATCGAGCCTTGCACCGAGCGCATATGCCTCACTGCCTCGACGATGTTGCCGGTACCCGCCTCGCCCTTGGTTCGGATCATCGCCGCGCCCTCGGCAATCCGCCGCAGCGCCTCGCCCAGGTCGCGGCAACCGCACACGAACGGTACGCGAAACTCATGCTTATTGATATGGAACGCCTCATCGGCCGGCGTCAGCACTTCCGACTCGTCGATGTAGTCCACGCCCAGGGCCTCGAGAATCGACGCCTCGACGAAATGGCCGATCCGCACCTTGGCCATCACCGGAATCGAGACCTCGTCGATGATCCCGAGAATCAGCGATGGGTCCGACATTCGCGCAACGCCTCCGGTCGCGCGAATGTCCGACGGCACACGCTCAAGCGCCATCACAGAGCAGGCGCCTGCTTCCTCCGCGATCCGCGCGTGCTCGGGCGTCACCACGTCCATGATCACCCCACCCTTGAGCATCTGCGCCAGGCCCGCCTTGACCGTCTGCGTCGCCGCCTCAATGACCATCGAAACCCCTCTCACGGTCTGTTCGAAATCAGTCTATCGCCCAACGCGCAAGCACCAGGAAAGGTCTGAACAACTTTGGTCCCCGCTTCCCCCCTCGCGGGGGAAGCTGCCGAAGGCTGAAGGGGGGTCCCGGCTGGCCAACTGACAGCGGTAATCAGAGGATTCCTAGTAAGGCGAGCTTCCGAACCTATGCATTCGCGATAGCACTCTCCAGCTCGTCCACTTCGCCGCCGCCCGCCATCAGATACGACAGACTCTCCAGCGTCAGTGTCTCGCTCGCTCGGTCCTCTATCAGTCGCCCGCGTTGGAATACCAGGAACCGATCGCCGACCCAGAACGCGTGCTGCGGCTTCGGCGTCACCAGGATGACCGCGGTCCCGCGCTGCGCCGCTCGCCGGATCAGCCGCAACACCGCGCCCGACTGCCGAACACCCAGAGCAGACGTCGGCTCGTCGAGAATCAGTATCCGTGCGCCGTAGTAGAGCGCGCGAGCAATGGCCAATCCCTGCCGCTCGCCACCCGACAGTGTGTGCGCCGCCCGATCCGGATCGCCCAGCTCAACGCCCAGCTTCTCCAACTCCGTCTGCATGGCTTGCTTGGCGTACTCCACGTCAAATCGCTGGAAGATGCCCCAACCCTTGACCGGTTCCGCGCCCATGAAGAAGTTGCGCCACAGCGACATCGTCGGCGTCAACGCCAGGTCCTGGTACACCGCCACGATCCCCAGCGCTCGAGCCCGACGCGGGGATGAGAACTCAGTTGGCGTTCCATCCAGCAGAATCTGGCCATCGCTGGGCCGAATCAGTCCGCACAACATCTTGATGAAGACCGATTTCCCTGCGCCGTTATCACCAACCACACACGTCACTTCACCCGCCCGCAGCGACACATCGACATCCCGTAGCGCAACGACCGAACCGAACCGCTTGCCCAACCCGCGCGCTTCCAGGACAGGCACATCGGGAGTTTCATCCGACAGTTGCGACGCACCGTTGCCCTGATCTGCGGTTTGCTTCGTCGTCATGTCTGACTCCATCTCAGGCGCGATCGCGCGAACACACGCTCAGCCCGATCGGGCTG
Organism: Dehalococcoidia bacterium; assembly: GCA_963666795.2. Lineage (GTDB taxonomy): Bacteria > Chloroflexota > Dehalococcoidia > Bin125 > Bin125 > Bin125. The sequence goes on from CAXXUV010000008.1 coordinate 535,160, forward strand.
TGCGAACACGCTCTCCAACGATGTGGTTGATCAGCGTGGATAACAACAACAAGACGCCCAGGAACGCCCAGCGCCAGTCGGAGTTCCAGCCGGCGTGTGGAATTCCCACAAAGGCAATGCCCCAGATCAGCGCGCCAATCGCGGGACCGACTGCCGATCCGTACCCGCCTGCCATCCGGCAGCCGCCGACGACCGCCGCAATGATGTAGAAGAACTCGGCGCCGACGCCCTGCCCAGCCTGCACCGAGGTGTAGCGAACTGCGTTGCTGACGCCGACAAACCAGGCCGCGCCCGCCGTCAGCATGAACAGCCCGATCTTGGTGCCATTCACCGGTACGCCCACCGCGCGAGCCACCTCACGATCATCGCCCGTCGCAAAAATCCAGTTGCCTATCTTCGTCCGCCACAGGATCCAGGTGGCAATCAGTGTGAACCCGCACCACCACAACAACGACACCCGGAAGTCGGACGGCGCTGTGCCGAAGACCGTCGCCACAATCGCATGCAGCGAGTCGAACCCTGCCGCCTCGTCAATGTTCTCAATCAACGCATCGCCGGTGAAGTACTTCGATAACGCCACATTGGCGCCGCGCAGACCGAAGAACGTACCCAACGTGATCACGAACGAAGGCAACCCCGTCCAAACCACGAGCACGCCATTCCACAGCCCCAGCGCCAGGCACACCCCCAGTGACAGCAGCAGCGCCAACCACAGATTCATCCCCCACTCGGCCGCCATGACCCCCAACAGCGCTCCGGCCGTTCCCACCATCACACCCGCCGACAGGTCGAATTCTCCGCTGATCATCAGCAGGCCGACCGCCACGGCAATGATTCCGTAGGGCCACGCGGTGTCCAGCACACGAGCGATCGTCGGGACTTCCAACATCGCTCCCGAACTCGCGATGCTGAAAAAAATGAACAACAACGCCGCCGCCACCAGGGAACCCAGCTCAGGACGCAATACTGCCGTTCGCACCCACGGTCGTTTTTTGCCAAACGCGGGCAACTGCAACAGTGACACCGATTTCCCCCTCGTCCGCCGACCTACGGCAGATTACTCCGTTGCCTGTTCAACTGCGTCCGCCGCCGCATGCGACCGCGCTGTGGCGTCTCGCACCCGCTGGACATTATGTGAGTCGACAAAACCTGGGCCCAGCAGCACACCGCGACCAGCGATCCACTGCAAGAGTGCATCGGCCAACTCGTCCCCCTGGGTCAGTTCCGAGTACTGCACCAACCGCGAATATGCGACCGGGAGATAGCCCTGAAGATACGGCTGCTGATCCACCGCAAACACCACGCTGCCATCTTCGATCGCGTCCAGCACCTCGTCGTTCAACTCGAACACGGCATGAATCACCGTACGCCCGCCCGGTTGCGAAACCCGCACCGAATCCAGCGCCGTCGCCGCCTCATTCATCACCGAGGTGTTCATCGTCAACACGGCGTCAATCGAGTCGTCATCCAACAACGCTGCCTCAATCTGTCGCTCGATCGTGCCCTGGCCCGGCTCGACCGACAACGTCGTCAGTTCCTCCAGCCTGGAACCGGCTCGATTGCAACGAGTTTCCAATGCGATGTTCCGAGCCTCGTGCTGAACGCAAAGCAAGTGTGTAGCCCCGGCATCGACCAATCGGTCTCCCACGGCCAATCCGGCCACGGTCTCAACTTGTCCGAAGTACGAGTCCGCTCCCAGCGCAGCGCCAATGTCCGCCCCAACATTGATCACGTAGACCGTGACTCCAATGAGGGCCGCGTCCCGTACAACCTCCGACATCGCCTCAGGGTCCGACAGCGTCACAACCAACACTTCGAAGCCTTGCTGCACCGATTCGTTAATCAGACGAACCCGTTCATCCGCGTCCGGCGTCGACCGCCAGAAGAGATTGACATCAAAGGTCCGAGCAGCATCCTCCGCCCCGGCGCGAACATCCGCCCAGAACGGATCGTCTTCCGCCCCGTGAACGATCATCGCTACCGACATCGGTGGCGCCAGACCCAGTCCCAACCGTTCCCGAGCCGCCTCTGCGCACCCAGCAATTGCCAGGCCGACATACGCCAGCACGATCACCAGTGCCACGCCTCGCCATGCACTCAGCCCGGTGAACATCACTCATCCCCCAACTGAGGGAACCGGCGAACGTTCGACTGATCCACAAACCCGGGACCTGTCACCAATCTGCCCGACGCCGCCCAGCGCTCCATCCCCGCCAGGATGCCGCCCGTCTGGGAATCGGCGTCCAGCGAACGGAAGTATGCGAACGCTATCGGCAGAAAGCCTTGCAAATACGCTTGTTGGTCTACCGCGAACAGCACATCCCCCGCCTCGATCGCCTCGAGAATCGCCGGAGACACATCGAACGTCGCCAACTGGGCCTCCGATCCCGATGACTGAATCGCCGACATCGCCAACTCTGCAATCCCCGAATTCAGCGCCAGGATGCCGTCGATTGACGGGTCGGCCTGAAGCACCGCGCCAATCTCGCCTGTGGTCGAGACCCGGTCTGCAGTTCCGGTCACGGACAATCGCTGCATCGTCCCTCCCGACAGCTCCATCGCCAAGCCGGCATTCGCGCATCGCGCCTCCAATCCAACGTTGGCCGCCTCATGAATCAGACACAGCAACTTCTTGACCCCGGCAAACACCATTCGTTCGCCCGCTCCCAGTCCCGCCACTCCGTCCGGTTGTCCGAAGTGCGTCACCGCGCCGAACTCACGTCCCCGTTCCTCACCCGAGTTGATCGTCATCACCAGCAATCCTGCTTCGACAGCTGAGCGAATCGACTGTTCGAACGCATCGGGGTCCGCCAGCGACACGATCAACACGTCATAGCCCAGCGCGACTGCGTTATCGAACAGCCGCACCTGCTCGTTCACATTCCCGTCGCCGTCGTAAAACAGTTCGATGCCAAATTCCCGCTGCGCCGCAAACGCTCCCGCTGCCACCTCGTCCCAGAACGTATCGCCAATCCCGCCGTGTGTCACCATGGCCACCCGAATATCCGTGGGTGGCAGTACCCCAGTACCGGCCAGCAGCGACACATCTTTATCCACCCGACACACGTACGCCGCCACCATTGCGAGCGCGATCAGCCCAGCCAGAACAACCCAGCGGATCCAACCTTCGTTTGCGAGTCGCTCAACCCTTCGCGCTAGCACGCCCTGCTCTCCCTGTTCCGTCATCCAGCCGAGCAACGCGGGTACCATCTGACATGTACCGCGCTGCGAGTCACGTTAGGTTACCAATTATGCGCATCGGTCTCATCTCCGACACCCACGTTCCCGAAGCAGGCGCCGAACTCTGGCCGCAACTCTGGGAACGGATCAAGACCGCCGATGTGCTGCTCCACGGCGGCGACATCCACGACATCTCGCTCATCGATGAACTCGAGAAGGTCGCCCCGATCTACGTCGCCCGAGGCAACGGAGACGACGGCTCCGGTGGACGACCGGTCCAGCCCGAAGACCCGCGCCTCCGTGAAGCCTGGTCGCTTGAGTTCGAGGGCTTCCGCTTCGGACTGACCCACGACATGGCCCTCCCCGAATGGCCGCCCTACCGAACCGTCGAGTCGATGATGGACCACTACTTCGGCGCGCCCCAGCACGTCGTCATCCACGGCGACACCCACGTCGCCTCGATCGAGACCATCCGCGGCGTCCTGTTGATCAATCCCGGCAGCCCCATGTATCCCCGCAACCTCGACACGCGAATGGGCACGCTCGGCTTCATCGAAATCAACAACGGCCGCCTCCACGCCTGGCTCGAGCAACTCGACGAGAACGGTTCCCACGTCGTCCGCGAGCAACCCAAATACGTCTACTAGCCAAATCTCCGAGCAACTCCGGTCTCCGCTTCCCCCCTCGCGGAGAGCTTTGTCTAGGTCCTTTTCTCCCCCCCTCGCGGAGACCTGTGCGTAAGTCCTCTTCTCCCCCCTTACGGGGGAGATGCCGAAGGCAGAGGGGGGCTCCCCATCTCGAGGCCTATCTGGTCGCTGTCGGAGGACCCCACCCCTCTGTCACTCCGTGACATCTCCCACGCTAGGGGGGAGATGGGAGGTGTGAGTGTTGCAAAGGTCTCCTCTCGGAGCAAGCTACCGCCAGCCTGCCCCCGGCCTGAACGGGGGCTTACGAAGGATCCCCCCCTCGGCCGGCGAACATAGTCGTTCCGCCGAATCTTCACCATTCTGTCCACGCCAGCCAATACGCTACTCATATGGCAGGCATTTCCGTTCTGGTCCCCTTCGACCGATCACCCGAGTCACGGCGCGGTCTCGATGTCGCCCTGCATCTCGCACGCGTCGACCGACGCAAGTCCCGCATCTTGCCCATCTATGTCGTCGAAGTCGACCGCGCCTACCCCGTCGATTCAGACCTGCCCCAGCAATCGGCCCAGGGCGAAGCCTGTCTGGCGGAAGCGGAGGCCGCCGCGAAACAGGCCCGAGTCGTAAGCGAAGCGATCCTGCTACAAGCGCGCAGCGCCGGACCAGCCGTGGTCGACCTGGCCGCCACGGAACAGATAGACCTGATCGTCCTCGGTGTCTCCCACGCGAACACCGTCCATGGAGGAGCCGGGGAGCAGACCGCCCTGGCGCGCCGATCGGGCGCTGCCATCGACCTCGGCCACACCGCCGACTACATCCTTTCCCACGCGCCATGCGAAGTCGTCGTCGTCAGAGAACCCGCCATCCACCGCGCCACGACATCCAACAGCACTGTCGTCGGGCGATAAGAGACAACGGAAACAGGCGCATCTCCAATGCACGTCGTCATCATGGGCTGCGGACGGCTTGGTTCCACTCTGGCCAGAGAGCTCGATTCCGAGGGCCACCACGTCACCGTGATTGACGTCGACGCCGCGGCCTTCAACTGGCTCGAGGACGATTTCAAAGGAATAACCATCGTCGGAGCAGGAGAGGACATCGAAGTTCAGGAGGCCGCCGGCGTCCAGCGCGCCGACATCTTCCTCGCGCTCGCCAATGGCGACAACCGCAACGCGATGGCCGTCCAGATCGCCAAGCACATTCACCATGCGCCTCGGGTCGTCGCCCGCATCTACGATCCCGAACGCGCCGACATCTACCGTCAACTCGGTATCAACGTCGTCAACCCCACCACGATCCTCGACCGGATGGTCCGCCAAGCCGCCTTCGCTGACGACCACGCCGTTGAGAACCATCAAGCCAGTCAGGCAGCGCCCTAGCCCATGTACATCATCATCGTTGGCGGCGGCAAGGTCGGACGCGGCGCAGCCCGCGACCTGATCGATATGGGACACGAGGTTTGCGTCGTCGAACGTGACGCCAACACTGCCTGGTCGATCAACAACGAACTCGGAGAAGTCGCGCTCCTCGGCGACGGCGCCGAGATCCACGTCCAGCGTGCGGCTGGTATGAACCGTGCCGATGTCGTTGTCGCTTGCACCGGCCGCGATCAAGCCAATCTCGCGGTCGCTCAAACCGCTCAAACACGGTTCAACGTGGACAAAGTCATCTCCCGCATCAACGACCCGCGCAACGAGCGCATCTTTCGCGCGCTGGGGTTCACCTTCACCATCTCCGCCACCACCGCGATCGTCAACGCCATTGAGCAGGAGGTCAGCGCCGGTCTGACTCGCCTCACGCAGCTCCGCTCGACCGCGTTCATCCTCGTCGAACTCGTCATCCCGCATCTCGCGCCCGCGGTCGGCTGTACCGTACGAGAGCTCAACTTGCCGACACACACCGTACTGGCGCTGGTCATACGTGTCGATGACCAGCCCGAGGTCCCCGGCCCAAACACCATCATCAACGCGGCGGACGTGGTGATCGCCGTGACCCAGCCACAGCACGAAGTAGAACTACGGACCGTTCTGACCGGAGAATCGTGACCCTATGACTGACACCAGCCACGATCCCCTCAGAATCTCCTATCTCGGTCCAGCCGGGACCTTCACTGAACAGGCCGCCGTCCTCGTTGCGGGCGAGAATGCGCGCGCCGACTTCATCCCCTTTCCCAGCATCACCGCCTCTGCCGAAGCGGTCGCCCATCGCGACGTTGATGTCGCCGTCGTCCCCTTCGAAAACTCGCTCGCCGGCGCAGTCGGCGAAACGCATGACCTGATCATCCACCAGCTCGACCTCTTCATCGTCAACGAGCTCATCATCCCCATTGAGCACTGCCTGATCGTTGCGCCCGACGCAGACATCTCTGAAATCCGCGTGATCTATTCCCACCCTCAAGCGCTCGGCCAGTGCCAGCGGTATCTCAGCCGGCGCTTTCCCAACGCCCGTACTGAAGCCACCCTCTCGACCGCGCAAGCCGTCACCCGTGCTGTCGAGATCGGTGACCAGGTGGCCGCAATCGCGCCGCGCCGCGCCGCTCTGCTGCATAATGCTCAAATCCTCGAAATCGGGATCGAAGACGATCATCGCAATGCGACGCGCTTCGTGGTCCTCGCACACAGCGATCATGAGCCCACCGGTGACGATCGCACCACGATGCTCTTCAGCACCGCGAACCGTCCCGGCGCCTTGCTCCGCGTCCTTCAACACTTCGCCGACGCCGATATCAACCTCACCAGGATTGAGTCGCGACCCGCCCGCGAGCGGCTCGGCTCCTACCTGTTCCTGATCGACTGCGACGGCCACCGCACCGACCCCGCTCTGGCCAACGCCCTCGAACGGCTCGAACCCGAACTCGAGAGACTCCGCATCATCGGCAGCTATCCCAAGGCGCCCAGACCCTGACCGCTCGCGTCCGGACTAATCGACATGCCCGAAATACCCGAGCTTCAACACATCGCCCAGGTTCTCACCGACCGCCTCGCCAATCGACTCATCGTCAACGTCGACATTCAGAAGCCGATCGTCATCCGCCTGCCCCGAGAGGATTTCGAGGCCGGATTGCTCGGCGCATCATTCAGCTCAGTCGAGCGAACCGGCAAGTTCCTCCTCTTCCGCACCGATCGCGACAGCGTGCTCGCCGTCAATCCCATGCTCAACGGACGCTTCCAGTGGACTTCGGGACCCGACGGCAAGAAGAAGGCGCACGCCCGGACTTGTTTCACTCTGAAATTCCGCGGCGACGACACCGAGGTAGACATCGGCATCCGCTACATCGACGAGCGTTACCTGGGCAAGATATACCTCGTCGACGCCGACGATCTCGACCGCATTCCGGTCCTCAATGAACAAGGCCCCGACGCCCTGGATCCCTCGCTCGATCAGGCAGCCTTCCTACAACGACTGAAGCGCTATCGCGGCCAGGTCAAGAACGCCATCGTCAACGCCAAGTTCATCGCCGGCATCGGCAACGCTTATTCCGACGAAATCCTGTTCAACGCCGGCATCCACCCGTTCACCAAGATCTCCACGCTGGACGAAGACCGGCGCATCCGGCTCTACCAATCGATCCGCGACACGCTCACCTGGGCCGCCGCGATCGCTGCATCCGAGATCGGGCAGAAGATCGACAGCAAACCGCGCGACTTCCTCAACGTCCACCGCAAAGGTGGAGAGCCATGTCCCCGCTGCGGGAATCCCATCTCCGAAATCGCGCCCAACCGCCGAATCACATCCTTCTGCCGCACCTGCCAACCAACCTAGCCAGCCAAGATCCCCTCTCCCCCCCTTGCGGGGGGAGATGTCACGGAGTGACAGAGGGGGGGTCCTCCGCTAGCTACCAGATAGGTCTCGAGATGGGGAGCCCCCCTCTGCCTTCAGCATCTCCCCCGCAAAGGGGGAAGAAGAGTAGTTACGCAACGGTCTCCTTGCGCGGGAAGCTACCGAAGCCTGAAGGTTGACGGCGGCCAGCCAGGGCAGTGAGCAAGAGAGCAACTAGTCCCCCGACATCACCCGCTCTGAGCCGGGGATAAACGGCGCCCAGCCCGGCTGACTCTCCAGGTACTGCCCGAACAGATTCACCGACGTCACCATGGGACGCCTCGGCTCCGTTTGCAATGCCATCCGCGCCTCGCGAGGTGTCCGGCCGGCCTTGCGGTGATTGCAACCCCGACAGGCAGAGACCAGGTTCTCCCACGTATGGCTGCCGCCGCGGAAGCGCGGCATCACGTGGTCCAGCGTCAGATCCTTGAGCACCGGACGCCGACCGCAGTACTGACACATGAACCGATCACGAATGAACACTTCGCGCCGTGACAGCCGCAACACCGGACGAGGCCGACGGATGAAGTACACCATCCGAATCACCGAGGGCACTTCGAACTCATCACCGAACGACCGCAGCAGCGCCTTGGCGCGGTCCAGTCGATCGATCACTTCCGCCTTGCCACGAGCCACCAACACCACAGCCCGACGCACGTTGCAGACATGCAACGGCTCATAGTTCTGATTCAACACCAACACTGATTTGTACAGAACCGTCATCGCACCGACGTGATCGTACCACCGCCAACGCGAGCCGGACGTTTGCGATCTAATCTCCGCTCCCCCTAGGAATGCTCTGAACAACTCCGATCCCCGCTTCCCCCCTCTGCGGGGGAAGCTGCCGAAGGCTGAAGGGGGCTCCCCGCTCAGCCTGCGACACCAGTTGTTCAGAGGATTCCTAGCCCCCACCCAATGCCCCGCCGACCTCGTCAACATCCGACCGCAGCTCGCCCACTTCCGAGACAAACTCCTGAATTGCCAGATCAAACTCCGACGGCAGTAGCGCCCGGACCACCGGTGCATTGTCCATCATCGCCCAGCCCACGACAGACCCACCGATATCGCCTTCAGCGTCGTCCAATCCTGTAAACACCACGATCGCGATCACCGCTTGCGCGAGCAATAGCCCGAACAACACGCCGAACAATCCACCTGCCGCCCGATCGGCCCAGCCCAACAAGAGGAGCGAAGCCAACCCGCGCAGGAACGTCCCCACGACGTAGCCGCCCACCGACACCAACGACAGAATCACGGCAAAGCTGCCCGCCTGCATCGCGCCTGAGGGAGCGTCCGCAATGGCCAGATCGACAAACACGCGCTCGTGATACACCCCTGCCAGCAACACCCCCACCACGATCGCCAGCAGCGCCACGCCGGATCGCAGAATCCCCATCCGCCAACCCCACACGCCGATCCCAACAGCCACCGCGAGGATGGCCAAATCGATCCAACTCAAGCCCAGAAATAGCCCAGAATCGTCCACGACGTTCACTGTACACAGGTCTGGGCATCACGCAGTCATGCGCGATAACCAGCCTCGGAAACGACATCTGACACGTTGGAGTCCGCTGCGGCCGACCCTTGCGTTTCCCCAGCGAGCAAGCCCAGATGAGCCATCGACGCATAGTCCGACCGAGTGACAATCACGTGATCGAGCAACTCAATCTGCATCGTGGCCGACGCGGCCCACAGGTCCCTGGTCATTTCGCGGTCGGCCGCAGACGGCTTCGGCGACCCTGACGGATGATTATGCACCACGATCATCGCCGGCCCCTGATGCACAATCACTGGACGCAATAGCTCAGCGACCCGAACCGACGCCCCATGCACCATCCCCTTGTACAAGCGCTCCTCGCGGATCACACAGTGCTGCTGATCCATCACCAGCACCCAGACCTCCTCATGCACCAGATCGCCCAGCAGCCCGCGATAACGCTCGTACACCTGCCGCGAGGTCCGAAACGGCTCCCGAGCCGGCCACTCATCATCCGCCAAGCCCCGCGCCGCCAGCTCGACCGCAGCCTTGATCCGTGTCACCTTCGCCTCCTTCAGCCCCGAGACACGCATCACCTCTTTCACATCAGAGCGCAGCAAGCCGACCAGGCCGCGGTCTGCCAGGAGTCGGCGCGAAATCTCAAGCACGTTCTCGCCCTGCCGACCCGAACTCAACAGAATCGCCAACAGCTCAGCGTTCGACAGTGCGTCGGCGCCCAGCCGCAACAACCGCTCTCGCGGACGATCTGCCGGATCCATGTCCTTGATCCGCTGAGGCGTCGGCTTCGCTGTGTCTGCGACGGCCAACTCGGCTTCTTCAGCCGATCGCAACTTTTCCGCGTCCTCTGTTGCCCAGGCCGCCTGCAGCTCAGCTAGAGAATCTCGCACCCGATCACTCGTCGCGACTGTCGCCGAACGTCGGCAAATCGACTCGCTCACGAGTCCGCGTCGACTCACGCTCTCGCTCGCGCCGGCGCGCCTCCCAGGCGTCCTGCTTCTCTTCCTCGGCTTCTTCCTCCTCGGTGCGGGGACGCTCATCCTCGCCCAGCCGACGCCAGGACACGACCGCATTCGTGTGCGGATAGTGATTCAGATAGACCCAACCACCCGGCTCGGGCATCTCACTAAACATCAACTGCGGCACACGATAAACGCGCCGAGCGACCAGCACGTAGTGCGCTCGGAACAAGATCAGCAAGTCGAACTTGCGCCACTTGCGAGCCACCTGACCCGTCGTATCAATCGGCTCAGAGAACCAATCGCGAAACGCCGACAGCGCCGAAAAGCCCGACAACAACCCGATCAACGCAAACAACGAGAACCCAAACCACGATCCAGCGTTGCCACCCAACGCCTCCACCATCATGTACACCGCACCGACCGTCAGCAGTCCGAACGCCGGCGTCCAGATCGCCATCGAGCGCAGAATCCCTCTGCGCGCACGCTGATCGTCGGGTACTTGCGTCCCCCGTAGCCCTTCGAACCTACCCGCCGCCACGGCCACTCTTCCCATCATCCGCCAGCTCCGCCGACTCATCCGCAACTGAATGCATACTCCACTGCGGGATCCAGATCCACTCGCCCCGGATCAGGGTCGAATCCTCTTGCAAATGCCAGTTCCACTGGACCAACTCAGACACTGCCACGCCTCTCGCAGCGGCAATCGCAAACAGCGACTCACCGCGTTGCACCTGATACTGCTCAAACGACTGCGGAAGTGCCGGCTCAATCGGATCCGGCCGACCGGGAACGATCCCAGTCTGAGCCGGAGTCATCGAGGCTCCCGAATCGTGCTGCGCCGCCGCCGATACCGCGGCAATCTGCGGCGTCCGGCTCTCGGCAACGTTAGATTCCGTTTCGGCCTGGGCCGCAGCCGGAGCATTCCCGCTCTGCTGCACACCGGTCGAAACTTCAGCTGCAGGAACTGCCCCAGGGGAATCCAGGGCGCCAACCGAAACAAGTTCAGACGAGTTTGAGGACGTTCCCCACAACGCTGCCACGACAACCACGGCCACGGTCAATGCGACCACCATCCCCAGCTCGACGCTGCGCGAGTTGCGCAGCGCGGCATGAGCAGAGAAATTAACGACCGGGCTGTCAAGCGCCATCGCAGTCCCCGAAGGACGCGCCGACAGCATCTGCCGACGCGAAACTGTAAATCAGGGTTAACGATAGCGCACTGGGATCACGCTAAAGTGCTTATTCCCTTCAACCCTCGCCGAAGAGAACGGACCAACTCGAAACCGTGTGCTCGGGACCGCTACTTCAGTTCGACGGTCGCGCCGGCCTCTTCCAGCGACGCCTTGATCTTTTCAGCTTCTTCCTTCGGCAGCGCTTCCTTGACCGTCTGCGGCGCTGACTCGACGAATTCCTTCGCCTCGCGCAGGCCCAGGTCCGTCACGGCGCGCACGGCCTTGATCACGTTGATCTTCTTTTCACCAAACGCCTGCAACACGACGTCGAACTCGGTCTGCTCTTCGACCGCCTCGGCCATCGCCGCTGCGCCGTTGCCGCCGACCACCATGGTCGCCACCGGGGCCGCCGCCGTCACACCGAACTCATCCTCGATCCGCTTGACCAGGTCACGCGCCTCGAGAATCGTCATCGCGCTGATTAGCTCAAACGCTTCGTCAACCTTCGACATGTCAGTCTCCACTCAATGCCGGTCGTTCAGACCGCTCGTTACTTGTTCGCCACGCCCGAGTCTGCCCCAGGCGAGTTTCGCGTTACTCAGCTTCGGCTACGGTTTCAGCGCCTGCTTCAGGATCGCCTTCCGGTTCACCTTCAGCGTCCGCTTCAGCTTCCGCTTGAGACTCAGTTTCCGCTTCAGGCGCAGCTTCAATTTCTGTATCCGCTCCGGAGTCCGCCGACTCCAGCTGCTCGGCGCGAGCCTCGACGATCGCCGCAATGTCGCGGAACACGGCGCTCAGCACGCTGGCCAGGCCCGAAATCGGACTGTTCAATCCGCCCGCGACCCTCGCCATCAGCTCAGGTCGGCTCGGCACATCGGCCAACGCCACCAGTTGCGAACCGTCCTGCAGTGCACCTTCGAAGTACACACCGTAGATCGGGATCTCAAGCCGTTTCGCGCGCGTGTACTTTCGCAGCGCCTTCGGCGCTTCGGTCAGCTCACCGAAGCCGAACAGCAATGCAGTTGATTCCTGGGCCAGACCAGCCGCACCTGCCTCGCCGGCGTCTTCCGATGCTCGACGCCACAAAGTGTTCTTGATCACGCGCAGCTCGGTCTCGGGCGCATCCGCCCGAATCCCGCGACGCATGTCCTGCATGTCCTTCACGCTCAGACCGCGATAGTCGATCCCAATCGTGATCGACGCACGGCCCAGCCGCTCAGTCAGCAGCGCGACTTGTTCCCGTTTTCGTTCAGTGGCCATTCCGCCCCCCGACTTGCATGCAAATCTGTCGCTTCCGCCGCCCCAACCCGCTCCACCATCAGACTTGCAACCACACATCGGCTCGCGCTGTTCGCGAGCATCGAATCGGCTGCTGCCTGCGCTGGTCGTTTCGGGACTCGCCACGCATCAAACGCAGGTGCGAGTCCGCCAGCGGTCTCGGGCGGCAATACTCTCGTTTCTCGATCCTCAGCCTAGTCCAGGCCCTATGCCCGCGTCCGCCGCCTGAGCCACGGAACCATCGACAAGTGTTAATCGGCCCTCAAGGCCAGCGTCGATTGCTGTTCAAGCTTGACGCCAGGACCCATCGTCGATGCGATGTTCAAGGAGCGAATGTAGCTCCCCTTCGAACCTGACGGCCTCGCCTTGACGATCTCCGACACCATCATCGCCAGGTTGTCCATCAGCTGGTCTTCAGCAAAGCTCGCCTTGCCCAGCGGAACATGCACCGAAGCCTCGCGGTCGGTGCGGAACTCCACGCGGCCGGCCTTCGCCTCGGTGACGGCCTTGCCGACCTCACCGCGATTGACCACCGTGCCCGCACGCGGGTTCGGCATCAGACCACGGGGACCCAGAATACGACCCAACCGGCCGACCTTGCCCATCAGTTCTCGCTGCGCCACCGCAACGTCGAAATCGGTGAAGCCATCTTGGACCCGCTGGATCAGGTCGTCCGAACCGACAATCTCGGCGCCCGCCTCGGTCGCCGCCGTCGCGGCGTCGCCCTCGGCAAACACGGCAACGCGCACGACCTTACCCAGGCCATGCGGCAGACGCGCGGTGCCGCGCAACTGCTGATCGGCGTGGCGGGTGTCCAGTCCGGTCCGGATGTGCAGCTCAACGGTCTCGTCGAACTTCGCCGTCGCCAGCTGCTTGACCAGCGCCACCGCCTCGTCCGGCGGATAGTGCGATTCCTTGTTGTATGCATCCAACGCGCCTCGATAGCGCTTGCCGTGCTTCGGCATGACTAGTCCTCGACTTCCACACCCATCGAACGCGCTGTGCCGGCAACCATTTTCATGGCCCCTTCAATGTCGTTCGCATTCAGGTCTTGCATCTTCTGTTCAGCGATCGCCCGCACTTGGTCCGAGCTGATCGAGCCCGCTACCTCGCGGCGAGGCTCTGACGAGCCCTTCTCCAGACCCGCCGCCCGACGAATCAGATCCGACGCCGGCGGCGTCTTCAGCTCAAACGTGAACGACCGATCCTCGAAGATCGTGATCTGCGCAGGGATCAACTCGCCCGCGTTCGACGCCGTGCGCTCGTTGTAGCTCTTGACGAACTCCATAATGCCCACGCCGTGCTGACCCAGCGCGGGACCGACCGGCGGCGCAGGACTGGCCTTGCCCGCCTCCAGCTGCAGTGTCAACACTGCTCGTACACGCTTCGCCATCCAGTTATCTCCCTATCCGCCCCCGACTAACCGCCGGCGGCGCGAACACACAAGTGCCCAGCCTACAGTCCTACAGCATGTCCGCCTATTGCTTCTCCACCTGATCAAAGTCAAGCTCAAGCGGCGTTTCTCGACCAAACATCGAGATCCGCACGCGGACCTTCCCCTTCTCGATATTGATTTCTTCAACCTCAGCCACCATGTCGAGGAACGGACCGTCGGTCAGGCGGACCGAATCATTCACCGCGAATCCCACACGGACCCGAGGCTCTTCGACCTGTGTCTGGCCAATAATCTTCGCCACCTGCGCCGGAGGCAGTGGTCGCGCCCGATCCCGCTGGTCTTCGCGCGTGCCAACGAAGCCGGTCACCCCGGCCGTGCCGTTGACTACGTGCCACGACCCGTCGGAAAGCTCGCCGGTATGGCCGTCCAGGCGAATCTGAAGCAGCACGTAGCCAGGCAGCAGCTTGCGCTCCACCTCACGACGCTTGCCGCCCCGAATTTCGACCTCCTGTTGTGTCGGCACCAGGACGAAGCGCTTCTCCGCCATGCCCTTCTTGGCCGCTCCCGCCTGCTCAGGCTTCAGCTCAACGAACTGCTCCTCTGCGTCCATGTTGCGGATTCGAAGATCGAGCGCATCCCGCACCCGATTCTCGTGGCCGGTGTAGGTATTAATCGCGAACCATGCCGCGTCGGCTTCCTGGATCGATTCCACCGAAATCGCCGGTTCCGCCTCTGCTTCCGGCTTGTCGCTTTGCAAGAACGATGCAATGGGCGTCGCCTCATGCACGACCGGTCGGTCCAACTCCATCGCGGCCAGTGCCTCCACCGCCGTGACGTCGATGGCCGACTCCGCCGATTTCTCTTCGGACTCAATCCCCAGCGCCCGCGCCGCAGCCAGCACTTCCTGCAGCTCCCGCTCGGCCGCGGAAATCTCGCGGCGGCCGAATCCGCTGTCGACCCCTGCAGACTGTTGTGCGGGCTGTTGCGCCGATTCTTGTGTATCTGGTGATGTCGTCACTTGGGCAACAGCGCTTCCTCTACGACCCGGTTCAGACCAAAGTCGATCACTCCCAGGAAAATCCCAACCGCAATCGACACCACCAACACTACGACGGTCAGGTTCGCCGTCTCTTGTCGAGTCGGCCACACGACCTTCCGCAGCTCATCAATGATTGACAGGATCGCCCGCGGATGCATCAGCCGATACAACAGATTCTGCACCCGTGGCGCATCCGCCGTCGTCGGACGTGATGCGGCAATCTCGCGGCGTGGACGCGCCGGCAGCGCTGCCGCTTCGGACGCCCCGCCAGGAATTCCCGCCGCCTCAGTAGCAGCAGGCTCAGGCTGACCCACAGTTGGCCGAACCGGACGCGGCGTGGACGACGCCGAACGAGGTTGACCGCTGCGGCGACCTCGCCGTCGACGACTATCTCGCGATCTGGCCACGAATCACCGCGTCTCTCGGTATGCGCGACGCTCCCGGCAGTTAGGGCAGTACTTCGTCAGCTCCAGACGCTCCGTATCGTTTCGGCGATTCTTCGTCGTGTGATACGTATGCGACTGGCACTCACGACAGCGCAGCGTGATAAACACTCGATCACCCTTCGCCATGGCCAGTTCCCTTCCTCGGACGCCGACAACGTCAACGTTGCCAGACGAATAGAACTATCTTCGCACGATTCGTTGCTGCCGCGCTATTCCCAGTTCACTCAATGATCACTCGATGATCGACGTGACCGCGCCCGCGCCTACCGTCCGGCCGCCCTCGCGAATCGCGAACCGCAGCCCCTCCTCCAGCGCAATCGGCGAGATCAAGCGCACCTTCATCTGCACGTTGTCCCCAGGCATCGCCATCTCGATCCCCTCCGGTAACCCAATCTCGCCCGTCACATCCGTCGTCCGAATGTAAAACTGCGGCCGGTACCCCGGGAAAAACGGACTGTGCCGCCCGCCCTCGTCCTTGCCCAGGATGTAGACCTCGGCCTCAAACGCCGTGTGCGGCGTGATCGAACCCGGCGCCGCCAAGACCTGGCCGCGCGAGATCTCGTCCCGGTCAATGCCCCGCAACAGACATCCCACGTTGTCCCCCGCCTCGCCCGTCGGCAACGTCTTCTTGAACATCTCCACGCCCGTCACCACCGTCCTGCGCGTGTCCTTGATCCCCACAATCTCAATCTCCTCGCCCGAGTTCACCACCCCACGCTCGATCCGGCCCGTCGCCACCGTGCCCCGACCCTTGATCCCGAATACGTCCTCAATCGGCATCAAAAACGGCATGTCCCGCGGCCGCTCCGGCGTCGGTACGTACTCGTCCACCGCCGCCATCAACTCCACAATGCTCTCGTACTCCGGCCCACTCGGATCCGTCGAGTCCGACTCCAACGCCGCCAGCGCTGAACCGCGAATCACCGGCAGGTTGTCGCCGTCAAAGTCCTGGTCCGACAACAACTCCCGCACCTCCAGCTCGACCAGGTCCAACAACTCCTCGTCGTCCAGCTGATCCACCTTGTTCAGGTAAACCACCATCCGCGGCACGCCCACCTGGCGGGCCAGCAAAATGTGCTCCCGCGTCTGCGGCATCGGTCCGTCCGGCGCCGCCACCACCAAAATCGCGCCGTCCATCTGCGCCGCGCCCGTAATCATGTTCTTGATATAGTCCGCGTGACCCGGCGCGTCAATGTGCGCGTAGTGCCGCGCCTCCGTCTCGTACTCCACGTGCGCAATCGCAATCGTGATCCCCCGCGCCCGCTCCTCCGGCGCGTTGTCAATCGAGTCGAAACTCGCAAACGAGACGTTGTCCGACTGCATCGCCAGCGTCTTCGTGATCGCCGCCGTCAGCGTCGTCTTGCCGTGATCCACGTGGCCAATCGTGCCCACGTTCACGTGCGGCTTCGTCCGCTGGTATATCTTTCGCGCCATCTTCGTGTCTCCTGGTGACTGAGTCGGGACTTCCTGGAACTGGTCGATTGAACCGCATCTGGCAACATCACCGCATTGGCGGATGGAGCCCGCATTCAGATTTGAACTGAAGACCTCGTTCTTACCAAGAACGCGCTCTACCGACTGAGCTATGCGGGCGAGGCTCCGCCCAAACCATCCTTGCCGATCCGGCCCGATCCAACAACAGAACTGCCAACAACACTCGACTGTGCCGCGGCAGCCCCCAACAAATTGCTGTCGATGTCTGGTGCCGGGGGCAGGATTCGAACCTGCGAAGCCTCTCGGCGCCGGTTTTACAGACCGGTGGTATTAGCCACTCACCCACCCCGACACTCCTGTCATCTTACCCTTCTCTGCCCCGTCCGCACATCAACATCACGACCGCCACACCCGCTGCACTCTGTTCACCAGCACGCAAAGACAAGCGCCGCCAACACCTCAAGATGGAGCCCAAGGGGGGATTCGAACCCCCAACCTGCCGATTACAAATCGGCTGCGCTGCCAATTGCGCCACCTGGGCCTGACTCGATCCTAGACCGATTTCCCGCCATCGACAGTTTCCTGCAATCCACGCAACCCACCGTCTCACTATCCTACGTATTGCGTTTATCCATCATTCCGCACGTCCAATAGACGCGTAGCAAAGGACTCCCGTGAAACGCATCCTGATCGCTGTGGTCGCAGCGGCGCTGGTCGTCGGCGCCGTCGGTCTGACCGCTCTGCAGCCTGTCTCCGCCCAACCAGGCGGACCGCCCGTCTGCCTCTCGCTCCCACCGGGCGAGCACTCATTCACCGCTCCGGCCCAAGATCGCGAAGGCGAAGTCACATTCACAGTGACGGTCGGCGAAGGCGGAGTCGTCACCGGCTTCACCGAGCCCGGCGGACAATCGATCCCACCTGCCGCCATGCTCGACATCTTCGCCGCCGCCGACGCCTACCCGCTCCCCGACGGCGTCTCCTTCGTGGAGTGCGGCGGCGACGAACTCGAGGGCGAAAGCGCGCAAACCGCAGCCCCTCAAATCTGCCTCAACCTCGAGCCCGGCAGCCATAACGCGTCTGCGACCGCCAGTGGTCAGACATACGAACTCGTCATCCACGTCGGCGACCACAACGAGGTCATCAGCATCGACGTGCTCGGTCAGTCCTTCTCGGCCGCGGATGCGATCGGCCTGCTGGAGCAATTCGGAGCGGCAATGCCGGCCGGCATTGAAATCGTTCCTTGTGAAGGCGTAATGGGCGGCGACAAGATGGACGACCAAAAGCCGGCCCTCTACGTGAACGCCGGTAGCGGCGGCCTCGCCGATTCCAGCAACCGCACCGGCCTCTGGTCGGCAATCGCTACCTTCGCCGTACTTGCGATCACCGTGACCGCAGTCACCGGTCGACGCCGCATCGCCGTGCGCAGCAACCAGTAGCGCCCACAAAGGCGCCAAATGATCCATTCCTCTCTCCCCCCCTTGCGGGGGGAGATGTCACGGAGTGACAGAGGGGGGTCCCCTCCCAAGCCTCCCGTTCCCGCTTCCCCCCCTCGCGGGGGAAGCTGCCGAAGGCTGAAGGGGGGTCCCCGCTGGCCGCCAGCAGAACGGTTCAGAAAAACCCTAAAACCGCAACGCGCTCTCGACCAACGACCCGGCGCCGGGCTCCTCCTCGAACGCTTCAGGTTCGGGCTGGACCCGGCGCCATCGCGTTCCATCACGCGTATCTTCCAGCGCCACGCCCAACTCAGTCAGCCGCTCCCGCACCGAGTCGGCCAGCTCATACTGCCTGGCCCCTCGCAACTCTTGCCGGATCGTCACCAACAAATCGATAAACGGGCCCGCATCCGACTCGCCCGACGCCGACACACCGGCAAAGCCCAATCCCAACACGCCGCCCAGCTCGACCAACGCCTCCCGAGCCGCGCCCGCAGGACGATCCTCAGCCCGCGCCCGATTGATCTCACGAGCCAGATCAAACAACACCGCCAGCGCCTGAGGCGCATTCAGATCATCCTCGAGCGCCGCCACAAACTTCTCTCGAGCCGCCGTCGCATCGATCTCGCCATCCCCATCGACGAGCGGCAGCGTCGCCGCCGTCCGCAAGCGTTCGGCGCCGCGCGCCGCCGACAACAAGGACTCCTCCGAATACGTCAACGGCGACCGATAGTGCCCGCCCAACACAAACATCCGTAACCCGTCCGCGCCGTAGCGATCCAGCCCTTCTCGCAGCCGAACGATCTTGCCCGTCGACTTCGACATCTTCTCGCCGCCGACCTGCATCATCGCGTTGTGCATCCAGTGACGCACAAACGGTTCCTTGCCCGAATAGCCCTCCGACTGCGCAATCTCGTTCTCATGATGCGGGAAGATCAGGTCCATCCCGCCACCATGCAGGTCAATCTGCTCGCTCAGATAGCGAATCGACATCGCCGAGCACTCAATATGCCAACCCGGACGCCCCGGTCCCCACGGACTCTCCCACTGCGGCTCGCCCGGCTTCGCCCCCTTCCACAGGGTGAAGTCCATCGCGTGCTCCTTGCCCACCCCGATATCAGTCGGCTCAGCCGAGATCATGTCATCCAGCGACCGACCCGACAGCTTCCCGTAGCCCGGCATCTCGCGCACCCGGTAGTACACGTCGCCGCCCGCTGGATACGCCATTCCGTTGTCAATCAATCCGCTAATCAACTCCAGCATCTGAGGGATCTCCTCAGTCGCCCGAGGATGCACATCCGCCGGTGCAATTCCCAACTCCCGCCACTCGCCCATGAACGACGAGATCTGCCGCTCGGCCAACTCCGCGACCGTCATCCCCTCCTGCGCCGCCCGAGCGATCAGCTTGTCGTCCACATCGGTGAAGTTGTAAACCAACCGCACCCGGCGACCGCTCCACTCCAGGTAGCGCCGCAGCGTGTCGAAAATGATGATCGACATCGCATGGCCCAAATGGGCGTCGTCATAGGGAGTAATCCCGCAGACATACATCGAAATCGGATCGTCCTGAGGCTCAAACGCTTGCTTACGACGAGTCAGCGTGTTGTACAGCTCCACAGACCAACCCCATTCACTTACGGATCGTCAATCAAAGCCTAATCAACCCTCTGTAGTCCTCCCGTTGGAGACTTGCGCGTAAATCCCCTTCTCCCCCCTCGCGGGGGAGATGCCGGAGGTAGAGGGGGGCTCCCTATCGCAGTGCCACCTAGCCCGCTGCCGACTCCCCCGGCCGAGGCTCCGCATCCTCCATCAGATCCCGCAGCCGGCGCAGCTCCATCCTCATGTCCGAGACCGTCACCTCGAGCGATTCAATCCGATCGTGCTCCGGATCCGGCAAACGCAGCACCGTATCGTCGCCCGGGTCGTAGTACGCCACCACGTGTCCCGGCACCCCGACCACCGTCGAGTACTGCGGCACGTTCGACACCACGACGGAGCCGGCCCCAATCCTCGCGCCCCTACCGACCGTCACCGCGCCAATGATCGACGCCCCCGCTCCGACCAACACTTCATCGCCAAACATCGGATGCCGCTGCGTCCGCATCGTCGACGTACCGCCCAGCGTCACGCCCTGGTGCAAATGACAACGCTTCCCCAGCCGCGCCGTCTCGCCGATCACCACGCCCATCCCATGGTCAATCAGGCAAGGCGTCTCAATCTGCGCGCCGGGGTGAATCTCGATCCCGGTCAGCAACCGCCCTATGTGCGAAAGAAAGCGAGGCAATACCGGAACCTCAAGCCGCAGCAACGAGCTGGAAATCCGGTGCAGCATCAGCGCATGAATCCCCGGATACGCGACCAGCACCTCAAGCCACGACATCGCCGCCGGATCGCGCTCCATCGTGAACTGGATATCCGCCCAGACGCCGTCAACGAACGAGTTGAACCGTGCCTCTATCTGTCGCAGGATTTCCATGTCAGCAGCCTATACGTCCGATACGTGGGACAGTCCCGACCGACGAACCCTCAATGTCGCCACCGCGTGGGCCGCCATCCCCTCCGCCCGCCCGAGCGCGCCCATGCCCTCAGCCGTCGTCGCTGCGACATTCACCGCCCCCACATCCAGTCCCAACGCCTTGGCCAGCCGCTCCCGCATTGCCGCAATGTGCGGTCGCAGCCGAGGACGCTCCGCAATCACTGTCGCGTCCACCGACTGCACTGACGCCCCAACGACTGCGAGCTGCTCCACGACCACCGAGAGCATCGCCACAGAGTTAGCGCCGGCCCAGGCCGGATCAGCCGTCCCAAAGTGCGCGCCAATATCCCCCAGACCAGCGCCGCCCAACAAAGCATCGATGATCGCATGGGTCAACACATCCGCATCCGAATGCCCTGCGAGCCCCTCGGCGCCGGCAATCTCAATCCCGCCCAGCACCAACCTGCGGTCAGCCGAAAACCGATGGGAGTCAATCCCGATTCCGGTTCGCACTTCAAAACGAGACCCCAACAACGCCTCAGCCACGATCAGATCTGAAGGAGACGTGATCTTCGGATTTGGACCCCCGACGTCATGCACAACCACGCGCTCCCCAATTCGCTCCACAAGAGCCGCATCATCCGTCGCCATGAATCCGTCGGCGCGTGCCGCTTCATGCGCGCGACGAAGCGTTCCTGTGCGAAACACCTGCGGCGTCGCCACCGCCCTCAACCTCGATCGGTCTGGCGTCGCCACGATTCTCTCCCTGGAGTCCACCACCTTGATCGTGTCAACGGAGGGGCCTCCGGCGATCACACCCCTACCGCGCCTCACCAACGCGATACATCCGGCAATCCCCTCGGACGTGATCAACGGCCTCGCTCCATCATGCACAGCCACCACATCGACCCGCCAAAGCGCCGTCAAACCCGACCACACCGAGTCCTGCCGTTCCTTCCCGCCCAGAACCAGCGCCCGAACCTTGCCAATCCCGCGGCACAACTCAGCCACAGCCGACCGATTCGCCTGCGACGTCACGACCACGATGTCATCGACCGCCTCACACTCCTCAAACGCCGCCAACGTCCAACTCAGCACAGGTCGTCCGGCCAAATCCGCCAGCAGCTTGTCCCTGCCACCCATCCGGCGGCTGCTGCCTGCCGCCAGGATGATCGCCCCCACTCTCATCTGTCGTGTCTCATGCCGCGTCCCCACTATCGGAAAGCTGAGCAAACACCATCCGGCCCGCCTGCGTTTGGATCACGCGCTTCACAACCAGATTGCGCACCTCACCGATCGCCGATGCGCCTTCCTCAACCACCACCATCGTGCCGTCCGGCAAATAACCCACGGCCTGTCGATCCCCGCGACCCAGCTCAATCAACTCCACGGTCAACCCCTCGCCAGGCAACACGTTCGTCTTCACCGCATTGGCCAACACGTTCAGATTCAGCGTTCGCACGCCCTCGAGCTCAGCCACCCGCGCCAGATTGGAATCGGTCAACGCCAGCGCCGACCTTCGCTCCACCGCCATTCGCACCAGCCGAGCATCGACATCGCCATCCGCCGCGGTCGATCCGTCGTCAACAATCTCCGTGGATACCGATTTCTCTCCTTGCAACCGGGCGAGCAGTTCCAATCCAGCTCGTCCACGGCCACGCTTCAACGCATCAGAGCTATCAGCCACCCGGCGCAGTTCGTCCAACACAAACCGAGGCACCACTACGTCGGCCAGCAGGAAGCCGCTCGCGGCGACCTCCGCAATGCGCCCATCAATAATCGCGGAGGTGTCGAGAATCACCTCGGAAGGAGCCGCAGGCCGAATCAATGCCACCGACCCCGCCACCTCGTCCGCCCGCCCGAGCAGGGTGTTCACAAAGCGCTCTACTTCAACCCGCCGTCCCAGCGCCACACCGATCCCAATCGGCGACAGCAAGATCGCCACGCCAACCGGGGCAAAGTCCCCTGCCGCGCCGGGCAGCGCCCCCAACACCGGCGACAACAGCGCCGCCGTCACCAGGGCCGCAACCAACCCAAACCCGCCGAGCAAAATCTCCAGTGTCGAAATCGAGCGCAGAAGCCCCCGTCGCAGCCACCACACCGGCCACAGCGACCAGTCCCACAACCGACGAACAGCCTCCATCACGGCAAGCCCCAAAATTGGAAATGGCGGCCATGCGGCCGCCAATCAGTCCAGAGCGGTCAACCGCCCAATAAATCCAGGCGCATCCCTGCGCAACACCAAATATACAGGATTCCGCGCCGATTCTGCCACTCGGTCACGCCCAACCCTCTTCCGACCGCCCAATTCCTACTCCCCTAACCAGGGCGAACCGCTAACTTCCCAAATTCCCCTCTCTCCCCCCCTCTTGCGGGGGAAGATGTCACGGAGTGACAGAGGGGGGTCCGCCGCCAGCGACCAGATAGGCCTTGAGATGGGAGCCCCCCCTCTGCCTTCGGCATCTCCCCCGCAAGGGGGGCGAAGGGGACTTATTCAAAGGTCTCCGCAAGGGGGGAGAAGAGGAGTTACGAAGAGGTCTCCTTGCAGAGAGACCTGCCGACCCCCACTCCCCCGCTCCCCCTTGCAGGGCGAGCTGCCGAAGGCTGAGGGGGTCCCTCCCCCGCCCCACAGCGTGCGCTGTCACGGCAAGACTCCGACCCAGGACCGCAATGCCGAATGCAAAACACCTTCGCAGCATCACCTCACCCTCTGGTAGCGTGAAAGAGCAATTCGCGCACATGTCGACTTACAACTGAGAGACCGCAGATGCCCCGCATCGACATCGATCCACTTCTGCGCGGAGTCTCCAAACCCGCCCGATACGTCGGCGGCGAGTGGAACGTGATCGAGCACGACTGGAACGAACGCGCCGTCCGCTGGGCGCTGATCTACCCCGACCTGTACGACATCGGCCAGTCCAACGGCGGACTCGCCATCCTCTACGACATCCTCAATCACACGCCTGACACCCTCGCCGAGCGCTGCTACACGCCCTGGCCCGACATGGCCGACAGCCTCCGCGCCCACGGCCAACCGCTCTTCTCGCTCGAGAACCGGCGCGGTCTGCGCGACTTCGATGCGCTCGGCTTTTCCCTCTCCTATGAACTCATCTACACCAACATCCTCGAGATGCTCGACCTCTCCGGCATCCCGATCCGCAGCCTCGACCGCACCGAGGACGACCCGATCATCTTCGCCGGCGGTTCCGGCGCCCTCGTCCCCGAGCCGCTCGCGTTGTTCATCGACGCCTTCATCCTCGGCGAGGCGGAAGACGTCATCCTCGAGGTCAACCAACTCCTGCACGAGGCCAAATCGCAGGGCGCATCGCGGCTCGACCTGCTGCAAGCCCTCGCCCGCACACCCGGCGTCTACGTTCCGCGCTTTTATGAGTGGCGCTACGAGGCCGATGGCACGCCGGCCGAGGTCTACACCACCGACGACGCGGCCTCAGTTCCGGTCGTCAAGCGCTTCATCCAGGGTCTCCCCCCGATCCTGACCAAGCCGATCGTCCCCTACCTCCAAACAGTCCACGACCGAGCCGGCATCGAGATCCAGCGCGGTTGCACCCAGGGTTGCCGATTCTGCCAGGCCGGCATGATCTATCGCCCGCTCCGAGAACGGACGCCGGAGGAAGTCGTCGCCGGAGCCAAAGAACTCTTCCGCAACACCGGCTTCGACGACCTCTCGCTCGTCTCCCTCTCCTCCACCGACCATTCACAAATCAAGGGCATCGTCCGAGCCCTGCGCGCCGAATTCGGCGACGGCATCGGCGTCTCGCTGCCCTCGACCCGCGTCGACAGCTTCAGCGTCGACGTCGCCCTGCTCTGTTCGCCGCGCAAGAAGCACTCGATGACCTTCGCCCCCGAGGCTGGCTCGCAGCGGCTGCGCAACGCCGTCAGCAAGGTCGTCGACGAGCAGGACCTGCTCGACGCCGCCCGCAACGCCTTTGAGCAGGGCTGGACCTCGATCAAGCTCTACTTCATGGTTGGCCTGCCGACCGAGACCATGTCCGACGTCGAAGGCATCGTTGACTGGGCCGCCCAGGTCAAGCAGATCGGCCGCCAGATCGTCGGCAACCGCGCCCGCGTCCGCGTCTCCACATCCAACCACGTGCCCAAAGCGCACGCCCCATTCCAGTGGGCCCGACAGGAAACACCCGCCGAGCTCGCGCCGAAGCACCAACTGCTCAAGCAAATGACCCGCCGAGCCCGTCTCGACCTGAGCTGGAACGACCCACAGGAATCAATCCTCGAGGGCGTGCTCTCCCGTGGCGACCGGCGCCTCGGTCCGGTGATCGAAACCGCTTGGCGCAACGGCGCCCGCTTCGACGCCTGGAGCGAGCACTTGCGCGAAGACATCTGGTGGGACGCCATGGCCCAGGAAGGTCTCGACCCAGCCTTCTACTGCCACCGCGAGCGCGGCCTCTGGGAACGCTTCCCCTGGATGCACATCGCCTCCGGCGTCTCCGAGGCCTTCCTGCGCAAGGAATGGCAGCGAACCCAGAAAGAACTGACCACCGCCGACTGCCGCGACGGCTGTAACGTCTGCGGTATGGAGCACGCCGCGCAGCTCTGCGAACTCAAGCTCGGCGACCTGATCGCCAAGCGGCGCGCGACCGACGACCAATTGATCAGCGTGCTCTAACGGACATTCAAACAAGGACAAAGAGGCTGCCACCGCCATGTCAAGAGACGTCCTGGAACATCTCATCTGGAGCCTCGAACAATCCTTCCGTAATAAGAGAGAACATTCCCTGATCGCCAACCTCTCCTCCGTCACCACCGACGACCTCGACACCATTGTCCGCGGTGGAGGCCGCACTATGCGTGACCTGATCATCCACTGCGGCGCCGTCAAGCTGATGCACGCCAATCACGCCTTCGAAGACGCCACCCACACCTTCTGGACCACCTGGGACCGCCAGGAACCCGTCAGCGAAGCCTCATTCGAAGAGCTGCTCGAATGGCTCGAAGAAACCCACGACACGGTGATCGACTCAGTCCAGCACCTCAATGACGACCACGAACTCGTCGTCCTCAGACCCACCTACTGGGGAGCCTCCTGGGAAACCCGCCGAATCCTCGACGCGATCGCCGTCCACGATGTCTACCACGCCGGAGAAATCAACCACCTCCGCGCCCTCATCCACCAGGTCGGCTAACGCGAAGCTCTCGCGCACCGACCGAAGAGGGGCGCCACTGCGACTCGCCCAATCAGAACCGCAGCATCTCCCCCAGACGCTCCGCCTCACCCGACGGCCCGACGAGCGCCAGTCGCAACTCATCCTCACACAGGTACTCATGCGCAAGCCGCGAGACATCGTCAGCCGTCACCGCCTGATACTGCTCATTGACTTCGTCAACCGAGCGCACTTCCTCAAACAGCAACATCTGACTGCCGTTCCAGGCCGAGACCACCCGCGTGTCCTCCATCCCCATCAACATCCGACCCGCAGCCAGCCGACGCGAACGCTGCAGCTCCTCCTCCGACACCCCGTCCCGCATCCTCGACAGCTCGCCCAGCGTCGCCTGCAAAGCCTGCTCTACGTTCTCCGGGTCCACGCCCATCGACACCTGCATCACGCCCGAGTCGCGCAGCAGCGACAGCGACGAGTGGATGTCGTAGACCAGCCCGAGCTCCTCCCGAACTTTGAGAAATAACCGCGAACTCATCCCGTCGCCCAACATGGCCGTCAACAGCGCCAACGCATGACGGTCCGGATGCTGCGACGTCAACGTGGGCAACCCAATGCAAATCTGGGTCTGTTCGGTCTCCTTGATCCGCACGGACACGCGGTCGCCGTCCGCCGACAGCGGAGCCAACCTCCGCTCATCCGCGTCCCCAGGCGACCAGCGCTGCGTCAGCGCCGACACACGGGCCAGCACGGCGTCCGTGTCGATCTCACCCGCCACCGAGACCAGCGTGTTACCCGGCGAATACTGCGACCGCCAGTACGACACTGTCTCCTCGTACGGAATCGCGTTCACCGACTCCGGCGTTCCAGCGATATCGCGTCCCAGCGGCGTGCCGCGCCACATCAGCTCAGTCAACAGCTCCCCAACGAGTTGGTACGGCGAATCTTCCACCTGCGCCAGCTCCTCAAGGATGACCGAGCGTTCCTTCTCCAGTTCAGCTCGCTCAAACTTCGGCCGACAGACCATGTCGACGATCACATCGACCGCGGTCTCCCAGTCGGGACCGGGAACTTTTGCGTAGTAGACGGTCAGTTCGCGGTCCGTGCCTGCATTGATGAATCCGCCGACACCCTCGATCGCCGTAGAAATATCCGCCGGCGACGGATGCATCTCGGATCCCTTGAACACGCAGTGCTCGACCAGGTGCGATACTCCGGCCAACTCGTCCGGCTCGTACTGCGATCCGGCGCCCACGTAAAACGAGATCGACGCCGAGCGCGCCGATGCCATCGGCGCGCACAGGACGCGCAGCCCGTTGTCCAGGACCGTGATTGTTGGCGCTCCGTCCGGCGCGGGCGCCACTACTCCGCCCCCCAAGTGGTGTCGCCGGAAGCGTCATCGCGGACGATGCTGTGCGCCATCGCGCCACGCACGAATTCGTCAATAGACGCGCCGATCGTGGTGTCGTCCCCATGTCCATTGAACGTCAAGGTCTTCTCAGGCAGGCCGAAGAGCTTCGTCACAATCGATCGCACTTCCTGGGTCACCTGCGGCATCCCACGGGTGTTGCCGGGGCCGCCGGGAAACAACGTGTCACCCACGACACAGTAGGGATCATCCTCTTCCGCGTTGTAATACGAGACGCAGCCGGTCGTATGACCTGGCG
Organism: Dehalococcoidia bacterium; assembly: GCA_963666795.2. Lineage (GTDB taxonomy): Bacteria > Chloroflexota > Dehalococcoidia > Bin125 > Bin125 > Bin125. The sequence goes on from CAXXUV010000008.1 coordinate 562,736, forward strand.
TGTGCAGCACTTCGAACTCCGAACCGCCGAGGAGAATCGTCTCACCCCCCTGAAGGTGGATGTCGATCTCGAGGTCGGTCTCCAGCCAGGGATGCTGCTCATCTGCGACGGTGTCCAATGTGTGCATGTAGAACGGCACATTCGGCCCCAGCCGCTCGCGCAGCTCGTGGTACGACTTGATGTGATCGGGATGCGAGTGCGTGAACAGCACCATCTTCGGCGTCGCGCCTGAATCTTCGACGCCCGCCATCACCAGCTCATGCTGCGCCACGGCGTCGATAATCGCCGCGTCGCCCGTTCCTTTGTCAACCAGCACAAAGGCGTTGTTCTCGAATGGACCCCACGACATCTGCATCACCACCACCCGCGAATACACTCGCAACAAACGCGATTCCACGTGCAGTTCCATACTCATGACCCACTCCAATCTGTCAGCCATCTGCCAACTGTTCGCAGCATAGCCAGCCCGCAGGATCTTCCATGACCAGCACCACACCCATTGCCGCCCTCAGCGACGTCTTGCCTCTGACTGCCAAGGCCGACGCAGACGGCGTCCTCGAAATTGGCGGATGCAACGTCCGCGACCTGGCCAAGGAGTTCGGCACGCCGCTCTACATCTATGACGAGCACACCATCCGCGAGACCTGCCGGGCCTACCTACGCGAGTTCCAGGCTCAACTGCCCGGCGCCCGCGCCCACTACGCAGGGAAGGCGTGGCTCAATCCGGCCCTCACGAGAATCCTCGTCGAGGAGGGATTCGGTCTCGATGTCGTTTCCGCGGGCGAGCTCCACGTCGCCCTCGCTGGCGGAATGGACCCAGCACACATTGCGTTCCACGGGAATGGAAAAACTCGCGACGAACTCGAATACGCCCTGGACAAGGGCATCGGCCGCATCATGGTCGACAACGACGACGAACTTGCCCTGTTGGATGAGCTGACCACCGAACGGGCACGGGAGCAGCGCATCATGCTACGCATTACCCCCGGCGTCGACGCCCAGACTCACGCCAAAACCACGACCGGCCTGCGCGACAGCAAGTTCGGCTTCCCGCTGCCCTCAGGCCAGGCCGAGGCTGCGGTCGTACGCGCGATGGCGGCGCCATTTCTCGACCTCACCGGCCTCCACATCCATCTCGGATCGCCGCTCTTCAACGTCGAGCCCTACGCCGACGGCATCGCCACCATTGGCCGGTTCGCCGCCGAGATGAAGCAGCGTCACGGCTACGAGTGGCGCGAGTTCTCGCCCGGCGGCGGCATGGCCCTGACCTACACCGCCGACCACGTTGCGCCCAAGACCGACCGTTACGCCGTCGAAATCGCCAACGCCATCCACACCGCTTGCGACACGCACGGTCTCCCGATGCCCGATGTCCACATCGAACCGGGACGCTCAGTCGTCGGACGCGCCGGCGTCGCGCTTTACACAGTCGTGAGCCGCAAGCACATTCCCGAGACCCGCGATTATGTCACCGTCGATGGCGGCATGGCCGACAACATCCGACCGGCAATGTACGAGTCGAAGTACGAAGCCGCCGCCGCAGAGCAAATGCACACCGTACCCAGTCTGGTCGCTACCATCGCGGGCAAGTTCTGCGAGTCCGGCGATATCCTCGTCCGTGACGCCAACTTGCCCTCGCTGCAAGTCGGGGAATTGATCGCCATCCCGGCCAGCGGCGCCTACCAGGTCGCCATGGAGAGCAACTACAACCTTGCTCTTCGCCCGGCCATTGTGATGGTCAACGAGGGTGACGCCCGCCTCGTACGCCGGCGACAGACCCTCGACGATTTGCTTCTCCTGGAACAATGAAGTGGAACTCTGATGACCGCCTCAGTCGAGCCGGCCAACCACTGGGGACCGCACGCCGGATCCCTGGCCGGCCACACGTTGACCGCCATGCTTGAGGCCGAACGGCTGCCGCACGCCCTGCTGATCACGGGTCCCGTCGGAGTCGGCAAGCGAGACCTCGCCATTCGCATCGCCCAGACGCTGCTCTGCGGCTCAGTCCCTCGCATGAGCCTGGGGCCGTGTCGCGAGTGCCGCAACTGCCGACGCCTGCACGACCCTGCGCAACCCAGCCTCGACCCACAGCACTCCGACGTGGAAATCATCGCGCCCGGTGCGCTGTGCGTTGAGTCCGACCACGATCACCGCAACTCCCGCACGATTGGCATTTGTGTGATCAGGCGGATTGAGCACGCGGCCACGCTCACTCCGTTCGAAGCCGAACGCCGGATCGTCATCATCAACCCGGCCGAGGCGATGACCTCCGACGCTGCCGATGCCTTCCTCAAGACACTGGAAGAGCCGCCCGACCGGGTTCATTTCATTCTCCTGACTGCACAGGAAGCCCGGCTATCTGAAACGATCCGCTCGCGCTGTCGCACCCTGACGCTGGCCCCCCTGCCGGCAAGTCAACTCGACGACTGGCTTGAGCAATGGGCCGCCGATGAGGGAGTGGAGCTGCCGATCGAGGCCGAACGTCGCGGAGAGCTAGCCCGGCTGGCACGTGGACGCCCCGGCTGGCTGCAATCCAATTTGCGTGACGGCGATCCTGTCACGCTTCGAGCGGCACAGATCGACGATGCCGTGCGCATCGCCAACGCCGATCGCGCTGAGCGGCTCGCCTGGTCCGAACAGATCGTCGGCCGCGGAGCGTCTCCGCAGACCATTGCTAACCTTGAACTCATCCTCGACGCCTGGACCGATTGGTGGCGCGATCTCTGGCTCACGCAGACCAATCAGATCGGCGCACTGATTCACATCTCACAACGCGACCGGATCGGCCAGGTCGCAGCGCTGTACGATCAACAGGAACTTAGCCAGTTTCTGGAGCAGATACAACGCACTCGCGCGCTCATTCAAAAGGGCGTCAACGCCCGACTCGCGCTTGACGTGCTCCTCCTTAACATTCCAGTCCCCAGGAAGGCTCTATGAATCAACAGACCGACGAGGGCCCCGCTGCACAAGTGACGGCCGACACCGTGCAAGACGAACCCGCTTGTCCGACTCAATCCGACTCACCTACCAACCAGCCAGCCGACTCGCTGTCCGAACCGGACTCCAGCCTGGATGCTGACCCGCAGGTGGTGATTGGCATCAGGATCCGGGAAGCCTCACGGATCTACCATTTCTCAGCGCCGAAGGATCGCGTGTTCGCGGGCGATTATGTCGTGGTCGACCGCGCACGAGGAGATCAACTCGCTCGCGTCGTCACCGTGCCCGATCCCGACGAGCCATCCAAGGCCATGCCCCGGGATGTCCGCCCGATCGTCCGTCTCGCCGACGCAAATGACCGAGAACGAGCCGAACATCAAACCCGGCGCGCCGACGAAATCCTGCAGGACATGCGCACTGCCGCCGTTCGGCAGGACATGGGCCTGTACCCGGTCGCTGTGGAACTGAACCTCGACGGCGACCAGGGCACCGCCTGGTTCCAGGCGCCCGACCATGTCGACTTCCGCCCGCTGGTCAGTGAAGTCCAGGACAAGCACGACGTCCGCCTCAACATGCAACAGGCCAATCAGCGCGAGCGCGCCCAACTGGTCGACGGCTACGACATCTGCGGCCTGCGTCTCTGCTGCTCGAGCTGGATGACCGAGTTCCCGCGCGTTGGCATTCGCGTCGCCAAGGACCAGGACCTGTCACTCAACCCCGACAGCATCTCCGGAGTCTGCGGGCGTCTGCTCTGTTGCCTCACCTTCGAGCACGAGGTCTACCGCGAGATGCGCGGTTCCATGCCCCGCGTGGGTAAGCGAGTCAGCACACCGGCAGGCATGGGCAAGGTAGTCAAGCTCCATGTTCTGAAGCAGAAGGTCACAATCGCACTCGACGATCATTCGCAGCGAGTCGATGTACCAGCCGCCGAAATCGGCATGGCCGTCCGCACCGAGGATGCGCCCAACCAAGCGCTGATCGATGCCGAACGAGTGCAGCAGGAAGACGACGCCCAGGCAGCCGCGCTGCGTCAGGCCGCTGCTCCTGCATCGGCGGCCGGGGAATCCGAGTCGCCTGCCGAACATCCTGGTCGTCGCGGACGACGGCGTTCTCGCAACCCGCAATCGGGTCAGGACTCCGGCCGGCGCGATGGTGATGAACGCCCGCGCGCGCAGCCGGCGACAGCCGCAGATCAACAAGGGGAAGCGACCGAAAGGCGACCCTCACGCAGGCGGAGGCGGCGCAAGCAGCAGGTCGTCAACCAGCAACAGGGGGGTCCACCTCCCGAGTCGCAGGAATCCTCCGCGCCCCTACAGCGGCCCGACGGCGACGAGCGCCGCCCGCGAAGACGTCGGAGGCGTTCTCGCCAACCGGTCAATCAGCCCGAACGGCCCAGCGACTCGTCGGAATAGGGCGCTCGGAACGCTCCGAACAACTCTGATCCCCTCTCCCCCCCTTGCGGGGGGAGATGTCACGGAGTGACAGAGGGGGGGGTCCTCCGCCAGCGACCAGATAGGACTTGAGATGGGGAGCCCCCCTCTGCCTACGGCATCTCCCCCCCCTTGCAGGGGAAAAGGACTTACGCAAAGGTCACCTCGCGGAGGAAGCTGCCGAAAGCCTGCACCCGGCTTGAACTGAGGCTGAAGAGGGGTGTCCCGATCAGCCACCGACGCCGGTTATTCAGACAATTCCTAGATCCCAAACTCGTTCGGGTCCTCTTCGTCCTTCGCGCTGTCGCCGCCCATCAGAGCAGCGAGGGCGGCGAGCTGCTCTTCGTCGTACCAATAAACGATGATCCGGCCGCCGCGTTCCGGTCCCTTGGCCCCGACGCGAACCTCCACCTTCGTCCCCAGCGCCGACTCGAGGCGCTGCATCGCGTTCAGCACAGACGGCGAGGACTCGAACTCGGCGGGTGGCACGGGCTCCGGCTCCACCAACGTGCGTACTGCCGCTTCGAGCTTCCTCACGGTCCACCCTGACTTCGCCACGCGCTCGGCCAGAGTGATTCGTTCAGATTCCGGCGCTCCCAGCAACGCGCGACCGTGCCCCTCGCTCAGTGAGCCGGAGGCGATCATGGACTGCACCACGTCCGGTAGCCGCCGCAATCTCACGACATTTGCCACCGAGACTCGGCTCTTTCCCACTTCCTTCGCGATATCTTCTTGGGTCCAGCCGGCATCCGACAACTGTTCAAACGCCGTCGCCATCTCAATCGGATTGAGGTCCGCACGCTGCAAATTCTCGACCAGCGCCAGGGTCAGGCGTTCCTCGGCGGTGTCAGCGTCTTCCTGGACCACGATCGGCACAGTGTCCAACCCGGCCAACCCGGCGGCTCGCCATCTCCGCTCCCCCGCAATCAATTCGTACTGGCCTGCCTCAGAACGCTGGACCAGCAGCGGTTGCAGAATCCCATGCTCACAGATGCTGGCTGCCAGTTCCTCCAACTGCTCCTGATCAAACTCCTGCCGAGGCTGCGATGGATTCGGTGAAATCGATCCAATCGGCGCACGCAGCTGTCCGTCAGCGGGATCGCCCGTCGGCGCAGCCGGAATCAGTGAATCGAGTCCCCGACCCAATCCTCGCCTCCGATCACGTTCCAACCCGTCAAGCGGCCGGGTACCGAATGTCGTCACTCGCGATGCTTCTGCCTCACTCATACCGATACTCCATCCAACGCGCCGCCGCGATACAGGGAAGACGGCGGAAGCGCTGACAGGCGGCTCAACAACTCCTCCGCCAGCTCCCGATACGCCTCCGCCCCGCGAGACTTCGGTGCGTAGTCGATAATCGGGCGCTGATAGCTCGGCGCCTCGGACAGGCGGATCGAACGTGGGATGATCGTATCAAACATAGAACTGATATGCGACTGTAGCTGCGCCGCGACATCCTGTGACAGTCGCGTGCGACCGTCGTACATCGTCGCTACGACACCCAGCAGTTGTAACCCCGGATTCAAATGCACCTGCACCCGCCGAATGGTCTCCAGCAGCGCTGACAGACCTTCCAGCGCCAGGTATTCACATTGCACCGGAGCAATAGCCCCATCCGCGGCGGCGAGCGCATTGAGGGTCATCAAGCCCAGCGAGGGTCCGCAATCAATCAGGACAAGGTCGTACGAGGCTGCAACTTCGGACAGCTTGCCTCGCAGCACGTACTCACGATCTGGTCTGGTCGCGAGTTCCAACTCGGCCGCCACCAGGTCCATCGACGACGGCGCCACATCAAGACCCGGCCAGGCGGTCGGCACAATGCAATCTTGCAGGTTCACCTGACCGAGCAATACGTCGTAGAGAAATGCGCCGTTGGCTGTTGCGCCCAAAGCCGAAGTGGCGTTTGCCTGCGCGTCGGCGTCAATCACCAAGGTGCGATGGCCCTGCTCCGCCGTGGCTGCTGCCAGATTTACAGTGGTCGTCGTCTTGCCGACGCCGCCCTTCTGGTTCGCTACCGCAACCACACTCACGTCAGCGCGCCTCCGACAGCTCCGAGGACAGACGATTTGCCTGCCCCATCGACCGCCTGCGTCTGAGGATAACGGTCAACCCGTTACGTCGGGTAGTCGGAGCTAATCGTCACGGCGCAGAATTCGTACACGGCGCGACGTGCCCTCGCCGTACGACTCGGTCTTGAGTTCCGGATCGTCCTGCAACTGGAGGTGAATGATTCGTCGCTCTGCGGCCGGCATCACGCCCAGCGTGACCGGTTCGCCACGATCTCGCACTTCCGACGCCGCCCGCTGGGCCATCTCCAGCAATGCGGTCTCGCGGCGACGGCGGTAGCCATCGACATCAACGGTCACCGGGTTGTTGCCATCCAGGGCACGGCTCACGATCACATTGACGACGTATTGCAGCGCAGCCACATGCGCTCCATGACGTCCAATCAGCAGTCCGAGATCCTCGTCGCCGACCGGCTTGATGTCGAGTACTGCCACGGCGTGTCCCAGGCCGTCCATCGGCGTCTCAGGCTCGCGTGCTGTGACTTGTACGTCGAAACCGAGCTGATGCGCGATATCGGTCAGCACCTCGACCGCGAACTGCTTCGGAACACTGTTCGGCTCAAAATCTGGGTCGGCGAGTAACTCGAATGGAGCGAGAGGCGCCCGTGCCGGCTGTCGTTCCCGCTCCGATTCACCCTCACTTCGCCAGCCGCGCTCGGCTGAGCGGCCGCGCTCGGCTGAGCGGCCGCGCTCGGCAGATTGGCCGCGCTCAGCTGATTGGCCGCGCTCGGCTGAGCGGCCGCGCTCGGCTGAGCGGCCGCGTCCTCGATCGCGATCACGACGATCACCAGAGGAGCCGCCCTCAGGTCGGGAACGGGACCGGGAGCGGTGATCCGGCTGAACTTCTCGCTGAACTTCTTCCGAGCCGAAGCGCTCCGTCGAGGGTTGCACGACAGTCCGCTGGCCCGAAGGCCGACGGCTTGGGCCGGAGCGTCCGCCGCGGCGGCCTCGCTCGGATCGTTGCCCGGGCTCCAGCTCGGTCAGATCGGAGTAATCGTCAATTCTCGGAAGCGCTGGCGCGTCCGATCTGCGACTTGAGCCTCGAGTGTTCGCCCTGGGAGTCACCCGGACCATCGATTGGGCGTGACCAATGCCGAAAATTCCGGTTCGGCCCTCATCCAGCACTTCGACTTCCACCTGTGCGCGCGAGAGTCCGAGCCGACGCAGCGCCGATTGCACCGCGTCGTCCACGGTTCGTCCCGATTGCTCAATCGCATCCCTGTTCGCCATTGCCACTTCTCCAACTAGAACGCATTTCAGGCTGCGCCGGTACAGCGCTCACGACGCGACGGCGCACAGCCCGATGAACTCACATTTCGACTCAACGCGACCGATTCGCTCGCCGCCTCCGTTGTCTCCGGCGCCGCGCCGCGCTGGTCTGCCGCCGAGGCGGACGCTCCGCTTGCGGCGTTGCCTCGCCGTCTCCATCGCTTTCGTCGTCTTCGACTGTCTCAGCCGTGGCGGCGACCACCGCTGTTCCGCCTCCGGCGGCTGCAACGGCAGCAGCAGGCGTGGGAAGCGGTTCAGATGACAACAGCCACTTCCACGACCAGGTCAGTCCCTGTCGGTAGAAGTAGTAGTAGTACGACGTGATGATCGTGAAAATCGATGTCACCAGCCAGTACAGGCCAAGACCGGCCGGCACCTGCAAGGTGAAGAATCCAAACATGAACGGCATCATCCACAACATCGTGCGGTTCATTGACTCGGAGCGCTCGTCGCGCGGGCCCATCCGAGCCGTCGACACCTTCTGCTGGATGTACGCCGTGGCGCCAACCAGGATGGCCAGCGGCAACGACTGCTCGAGCGACGAAGCGCCCAGGTCCCAGAAGAGGAACTCGCGGTTAATCGGAATCGCCGAGGTGATGTAGGCCCAGTCGTAGAGGTCGGCCGACAGGCGCAGCAACTGTTCGGGCGTATCACCCAACGTTCGTCGCAATACCTGGTAGAGCGCGATCCAGATCGGCATCTGCACCAGCAGCGGCCAGAGGCAACCGAGCGGATTGAAGCCCGCCTCGCGGTAGACCTTCATCAGCTCTTCCTGGCGCCGCTTGGGATCCTTGTACTTCTTCTGGATCTCCTGCATCCGCGGCTGCATCTCCTGCATGCCACGCGTCGCGCGCAACTGGCGCAGTGTGAGCGGATACGTGATCACGCGCACAATCAACGTGAACAGGATGATCGCGACGCCGTAGTTGTCGCTCACCGAATGAGCGAGCACGATCAGCCCGTTCATGATCGGGCCAATCAGAATGTCGTTCCAGATGAAGTCAATAATGTTCATCGTCGTTAGTTCTGCGGATACAGCCTGACGGCCTGGTTCGCGCCCAATAACACGGCGTAGAGCACCCCATCCTCGTCGCTGACGAGAATCCGGTCCTCACGCAGGATGGCGTTGGCCAACAGATCCTTCGCTCCATCGAGCTGGAACTGCCTGAGCGGTGCGCCGTCGGACGCGCTGAGTTGATAAATCATGCCGCCGCGAGCCACGATCACAAGAATCCCGCCGCCATCGGCCGTTTCCGATTCCTGTTCGACGAACAGCGGCTGAGCGCGGATGCGATCGCCGGCCGCGAACGGCTGCAGCCAGCGCTTGGCGCCGGTTCGGGCATCAAATGCGTAGACGTTTCCGCGCAGGTCGGTCGCGTAGATGACGCCGTCGCGGATCAGCGGCGTCCCCCATAGCCAGTGCGACGCCTGCGTGGTCCAGATCTGACCACCCGTCGCCGCGTCGAGACCGTAGATCGTGCGGTCCAAGCTACCGACGTAGACGATCCCGTCGGCCGCGCTGACCGCGCCGGCGATCCCGCCGTCAATATGAATCTGCCAGGCCAACGTTCCCGCTTGCTCGCCCTCAAGGATGAGCGCCGTCACTCGTCCGTCCAGTCCGGCCACGATCAACAGCTTGCCGCGGTCGGTCTCGACCAGCGCCGGACCGCCCCAAATCTGCATCTCGGAGTCGCCGTCCCAGGTCCAGACCGCCTCGCCCGGCTGCTCAATATCGACGGCATGCACGCGGTATGAGGTATCGGCGAGGTAAACGAGATTGCCGTCGACCGCCAGGTCGGCGATCAGGCGCGACTCGCTATTGAACACGACGCGCGCCGACTCTCCGTCGCGTCGGACGGCGTAGAGCACGCCGTCGGAATAGCCGGCCAACAGCCATTCGTCGGTCAACTCGACCCAGACCGGGTCGGCGTAGAATGCGACCGGATCAATTTCCGAGTCGAGCCCGGGGAATCGGCCATCGTCGTCGGGGAATTCCCAGATCGCTGTGCCAATGTTGCCGTCGAGCAGCTGAATCGCAATCACCTGGTCGTCACCGGTTGGAGCGATCAGCCGAGTTTCGGGTTCGAATGGGTCCGGCGTCGGCGCCGCCCAGCCGTCAGGTTCATCGGCGACACTGCACGCCGCCAGCAGCGGGACCGCCAGCAACACGACCAATGCCAGAGCGAGCGGACGGCCAGACGGACGGCCAAACGGACGGCCAGATGGACGTACATGCTCTCGCAGCGCCGTCAGTCGGGTTTGAACCGGGCGAAATTGTTTCACGTGAAACAATTTCGCTGACATCAGTCGCCCGATACCGGCCATCGTGGCCAACCACTTGCCCGACCGGTCAAATTGTTTCACGTGAAACATCCTGACTCGGTGGCACGGGATCGTAGCCGCCATGATTGAATGGATTGCAACGCGCCAGTCGCCAAATCCCCAGTCCCATTCCCACCAACGTCCCTCGCGAGCGCACCGCGTCGATCATGTACTGCGAGCACGATGGCTCGAATCGGCATTGTGATCCCATGGCCGCGAACAACGGCGACAGGACTGCCTGGTAGCCGCGTAAGAGCAGAACCACGAATGAGTCCACTACCAACCCGAACCTCCGCCCAAACCTGCGCCCTGCCGATTTGATCAAGACGCACCACCGGCGCGCTGTAGTTGTTGGGTCGATCGGCGCACCAGTCGACGCAGAGTCGAATCCAGTTCTGTGAAATCCGCCTCGACGGCGCCAGTGCGGGCGATCACCACCACATCCAAACCCCGGCAATCCGCACCCTCGTTCAAGCGCCGTACCGACTCGCGCAGCCGGCGACGAATCCTATTCCTCGCCACGGCGCCGCCCAGACGCGAACTGATCGCGAATCCGAATCGACACGGCTGATCGGATGCGTTGTCCGATCGCGGGTAAGCGCGCAGCGCCAACACGCCGCTTGAGGCTCGAACGCCGTTGCGGAAAACCGCGTCGAAATCCGACTTCAGGCGCAACCGCTGGTCACCTGGTCGAGTACCTGGTCGACGTGGTCGATCACGTTGTCGAGTACGTTGGCTAGTGAGCATCAATCGGCCACGCCTCGTCTGACGTCTTGCGCAACGCCTAACGTCACGCGGTGCGCGCACAGGCGAGCAGGGAGACAAAACAGTTCTGCCGACGTTCAGACGACCGTCAATCGTCGCCGTCCTCGAGCTCGGCGGCGCTTCAGCACCGCCCGCCCGCCACGGCTGGACATTCGCTTAAGGAACCCATGCTCCCGCTTGCGCGGTATTCGCTTTGGTTGGTACGTGCGTTTCGGCATCAAAATCCCTCAACACATCACGGGACACACAAGCCCGATCGACGAAGAATGCAGAACAAGTAGGACTCAGTATACGTCAGCAGCAATCGAACCCCGCGTTGTCTGGGCTGCTCAGCTGTGTGGTCCATGGTTACCGGAGTTCAGGTTCATCCGAGCCATACACCGCCTGATACGCCGCCCAGGACTCGATCGCGTACTGCACATACGCTCTTGTCGACCGGAAATCTAGCGCCGAGAGAAATCCGTCCGGCCCTAAGAATGCCGCCTCGTCTTCCCATCGAGCTGCGTTGCCGGGGCCCGCGTTGTAGGCAGCCAACGCCATGATCGGCTCATCCGAGAAGGCCTCCAGTTGACGCGCCAGGTACCAGGCGCCGAATCGAATCGCCAGCTCGGGCCGCGCCAGGTCTGCATGTCGATACTCGATGCCCAGTCCAGCGGCAATGTCAGACCCGGTGAGTGGAATCACCTGGGTCAGTCCCACTTCGCCTGCGAACCCCTCGGCGTCAGAGTCGTAGAAGCTCTCTCGCCGAATTAGCGACCACAGCAGCAGCGGTTCAACACCTTCAGCGCCGGCGTGCAGCGCCATCACGTCCGGCCAGGGCTGCGGATAGAGCAGGCGTAACAGCTCGCTGGGTCCGTCGGTCCAGTCGAGCCCGAACACAGTCAACAGCTGGCCGGCCGCCCGCGCCGACCCTGTGAACTCCTGTTGGTCGGCCAGGAACTTGGAGGCCTCGGCCAGGGTCCAGGGATTGAGCGCAAGCTGTGAGATCCAGATCGAGAGCATGCGATCGGCGGCGTCATCGAACCCGCCCAGTCGCAAGTCACGCGCCGCCTGCCATTCGGTCTCTCCGCTGAGATCGATCTCAGGAGGATCAGCCTCGCCGGTTAGTCGCGTCAGCCATTCGTTGATCGACAGATCGAGCACGACCGGGGCGTCCCGCTCCAGCATTCCCGCCGCTCGCAGTCCGTAGTAACCGACCGGATTGATGTCGACCACCTTGGCCGCCAGGTCGGTGGCCGACTCCAGGTCGCCCGCCTCACGATGCATCAACGCCGACCAGAACAAGAACTCCTGTCGCACCTCGTCGCCCCAATAGTCGGCGCCGCTGTTGGCGGCGTCACGGAAACGCTGCGCCGCAGACGACCACTGTCCGCGAGCCACCGCCATCGACGCCCAACGACGCGCCGCCTCGACCGCGCCCTCGAATTGCGGCTGCCCCTCCACGACCTGGCGCCAGTACTCTTCTGCGGCGTCCTGATCACCATCGGCGATCGCAAACTCCGCCAGCCGCATCGCCGATTCCGCCGCCAGCGGATCCAAGGGATCACGCCCAATCACGGCGACATAACCGAGGGCGGCACTCTCGCGATCGTCGTTGGCCTGATGGATCGCCGCGACGTAGAACTCCCCGGCTACCTGCTCCGCGACCACGTTCGAGCCGCCCAACACGTTCAGCATCGCGCTGCGAGACTCTGCCCAGAGTTCTTCCTCGAAGCGGATCTTGCCGATCGTCAATTGATCAACGTCGGCGCCAGAATCCAACAGCAGCGCCAACGCTTCCGAACTCTCGGAAAAGTCCCGATAGTCGTCGACCAGCGTTCTCCAAGCCTCCCGCGCGGCGTCAATATCGCCGGCATCGCGCTTCAAGGCGCCGGTCCGCAGCAATGCCGCCGCCTGATCATCCCGCCAGGGCGAGAGCTTCAGTAGCTCGTCATAACGCTCCAGCGCCCGATCGGTTTCTCCGGCAATGTCCAGTTCGGTCGCCAACAGATGTATCGCCCGTAACCGATCCTGGAATGGCAGCATCCCGCCGAGCGCCCGCTCCGCCGAGTCAATCGCTTCTTCACCGCGGCCGGCGCGTTGCAGCGTCCTGGCTGCTTCGAGCGCGATCATCGCCCAGGCTGGGCTGTCGGAGTTCACATAATCGTTCATCGCTTCGACCGCCACGTCGATCTGTGACAACATCAGCGCCGCCTGCGCCCTTAACAACGCGTGGCGGCGGGAGTGCTCGGAAGTCAGAAATCCAGCGATCTCACCGAGCGCCGCCATGGCATCGGACGGTCGATTGAGCCGCAGCAGCAGTCGGACCCGATCCAACCGCACCGACGTCAGCGCATTGGGGTCAAGGGACTCACCCGTCGCGATGGCCGACTCGCGGACGCTCAGCGCCTGTTCCCAATAGCCGTTGTGCTCGAGCGCAGACGCCTCGGCGATCAACAACTCGGCAGGATCGCCCGCGGGTCGCCTGATCGCTTCAGGCAGTGCTTGCTGCTCTTCAACCGGTGCAGCCGACTCCACTACCGGCGCAGCGCGAGTTTGCGTGGTCGGATCGGTCTGTTGTTGCTGAGCCGGTTGTTCCTCGCTGCCCGAGCAGGCGACCGCCAAGGCAGAGGCCCAGCAGGCCAATGCAAGCACGCCAAGCATCCGGTAACGAAACAATCGGGCGGCACCAGCCGCTACGGGTAATATCACAACGATCCCGGGATCTGCCCCGCCGACGCCTCTAGTCACTCTACCGCCATGATCCAAGCTTCGGACCAACATCGGCGCGCGAGTTCAGCAACCAGCTGGACCGAGATCGACCTGTCAGCGCTGCGAACCAATGTTGAAGTCTTGCGACGCCAGGCCGCGCCATCGGCGGTCGCCGCCGTAGTCAAGGCCGATGCCTACGGGCATGGAGCCGTGACGATCGCCCGGGCTGCACTCGAAGCAGGAGCGGCCCCGCTATGTGTCTTCACAGTGCGTGAGGCCGTGGAATTGCGTGAATCGCGGATTACTGCTCCGATCCTCTGCCTCGGACCGGTTCTCGAGGACGATCCCGCGCAGATTGCCGATCACGACATCGCCGCCGTCGTTGATTCGGGCGAAACGGCGGAGCGGCTCGCCGTCGCAGCGTCGGAAACCGGCGTCCGAGTCCGGGTCCACCTCAATATCGACAGCGGGATGCAGCGATACGGGCTGTCCCATACCGACGCGGCTGCGCTCGCAGAGCGAGTGCGAGCGTTGGAATCGCTTGATCTCGAAGCCGTGTTCACACACTTTCCCGATGCCGGCAACGCCGATCGGTCGGCGACGCTTGACGCATTTCGTCGCTTCCAACAGACGGCCGACCAGATAGGCGCGCCGATCCGTCATGCCGCGGCGTCGGCGGCGACCTTCAATCTGCCTCAGACATCGCTCGACTTCGTTCGTGCGGGCATCGCGCTGTACGGCATGGATCCGGCCCCGGAGCTGCCTCTACATGAAGCTGAAGAACTACAACCGCTCATGTCATGGCGGGCGTCGTTGCTGTTGGTGCGCAACGTCGCTCGCGGCGAATCTGTCTCTTATGGCGGACTCTGGACGGCATCCCGGGACTCACGGATCGGGGTGATCGGCGCGGGCTACGCGGATGGGTTGCGTCGTCTGCTCGCTGAGAACGGCGCCGTACTGGTTCGCGGACGCCGGGCGCCGATCCGCGGCGCCATTTGCATGGACAGCACGATGGTCGATCTCACTGATTTACCCGATGCGGCTGAAGGCGACGTCGTGACGATCATCGGCCGCGATGGTTCTGAGACGATTTCCGCCTGGGATATCGCGCGTCAGATCGACACGATCCCCTATGAGATCTTGACCAGCGTCACGGCTCGAGTACCGCGGGTTGTCGTTGATCGTTCCGGCTCAGACAGATGACACCTTGTCGGCAGGCCGATCCATTCGTAGGATCAGGGTCGGAGATATGCCCATGACTACCCGCAAACGCTTCGTCGGCACGTTGGTCGCTCTCGCGAGCGTCATTGTTGCCATGTCCGCTCTGGCACTGCTCAGCCCCACTGGGGCGAGCGAGTACCTGATCCAGGAGGAGCCGGAGCGCGGGGCGACGGTCGCGGAAGCGCCACATCAACTGGTTCTGACGTTCGATCGTCCGTTGGCTCAGATCAAGGGCGCGCACCACGTCGAAGTGACTGACGGGCTCGGACACCGCGTGGATGACGGTCAGGCAAACATCTCCACCTACAGCCAGCGCACGCTCATCGTCCCGATCCATGCCGAGGGCGACGGCTCCGTGAGCGTCGAATATCGAGTGCTGCTGATCGGCGACGGCGAGCATCTCCAGGTCAGCTCGTCCTACAACTTCACCGTTGACCACGCCCTGGGTCCGATTGCGGGAGACCAGATCGACGCGCCGGCCACCGCCAAGTCAAGCCAGGCGCTCGTGCTCTGGACGATCGCCATCCTGCTCGGCATCGCCATCGCAGGCGCGCTGGTCTACTTCCTGCGGATGGCGACGGGCAACTCGCGAAGCTCACTTGAGCCAACGAACCGCAGCGTCTTCAGAGACTGAGCCCCGTAGCAGATCCTGACCTGCTCGCCGACACATTCACTCGGCGAGATGTGAAGAGGCCTAAGGGAATATCTGTACAACTGGTTCCGCTGGCCTAGCAGGACCCCCCTTCAGCCCCCCGTTCAGGCCGGGGGCAGGCTTTCGGCAGCTTCCCCCGCAAGGAGACCTTTGAATGAGTCCCCTTCTCCCCCCTTGCGGGGGAGATGCCGTAGGCAGAGGGGGGCTCCCATCCCAAGGCCTATCTGGTCGCTGGCGGCGGACCGCCCCTCTGTCACTCCGTGACATCTCCCCCCACAAGGGGGGGAGAGGGGAATCGTGAGTTTTGCAAAGGTCTCCGTCAGGGGGGAAGCAGGGAGCGGAGTTGATCAGGGGGATTCTTAGTCCTCGCCCGACCCGTCATCTCCACCAGGCCGCATGGTCGGAATCAACAGCTGTACGTCGTCGTCGCGCTTGGATTTGCGTTCGGGCAGATCAATGATGCGCTGCTTCACGGCTGCCACATCGTCGGATGACGCGCCCTCATCGAGGACAAATACCGCCACTCCGGAATCCCTCAGCGCCTCGATATCACCGGCTGAGATGTCCGTCGGGCACTTCACGCCCAGCGGCGCTGAGGCGAACAGCGCCAGACGACGGATGTTCAACACGGCGTTCAGGCTGACAGGAACATCAACGGTGAGCGCGATCTCAGCCGGTCGCAGGCTGCTCAATGCGCGAGCATCGGCCTCCTCGATCCGCAGATCGCCCAGTCTTACGACGTAGTCCATCTCCTCGTCGAACATCGCGTCTGCGCGAGCGCCGTCGAGCTCGAACGACACGAACGAGGCGCCGCGTTCCTTGGCGCCGGCGACGCCGTCCGAAGTGAGCGCGTCAAGTCGCGCCCCGAACAGCGCAACCCCGGCCGACTCAGCGGCCAAGACGTCAGACTCGCTCAGGGCCAGGCAGAAGTCGGCGCCCTCGACGATGCCGATGGTCCCGACCAACATCGAGGGCTGACGCTCCCCGCTCACTGCTCCGAATCCCAGTGGCCGCTGGCGGCTCTTGTGGCGATCTCGAATGGCGTCTGCAAACTTGCCCATGGCTTCGCTCCTCACTCTGCCCAAACTGCCTGCTCAGCATGGATGTCGACTCAACTAGAATCCAGCTTAATTCAGGCCGCTCATCAGACGAGTTGAGCGACCTGATTAACAGGAGTGGGGGAATCATGGACGTGGGCGACTGGCTGGCCGTTCCCTTTGGCGCGGATGTGATTGAATGGGCGCCGATTCCCCTGCGGATCGTGCTGGGCATCATCTTCATTGACGCCGGCCTGGGCAAGTTCCGGCGAGGCATCGGCGGATTCTCCGGCTGGTTGGAGTCGCTGGGCGTGCCCTTGCCCAAGCTGGCAGGCCCGGGAGTGGCCAGCATTGAGCTGGGCGGCGGCATCCTGCTGCTGGCAGGGTTGATGGTCCCCTGGATTGCGATTCCGCTCGCGATCAACATGATGGTCGCCACCTACGTCAACAAGTTCAGAGAGGGCTTGCCCTTCCAGGGCTCCTCCGACAAGCAGGGTTACGAGCTGGACGTGCTCCTGGTCTTCGCCTGTATCGCGCTGATCCTGATGGGCGCCGGACCGGCTTCGATTGATTCGATTCTTTCGTAAGAGCTGAGCACCGTATATCCGACTTCCCATATACGCTGGCTGGCGGCGTCACAGTCCGCAAGGGGTCCGGGTAGATGGAGCGATGGTCGGCATTTGTCGCGGAGCACCCGTGGCGCGTGGTGGCGATGTGGATTCTGCTGGTTGTCGTGGCCGTGGCGGCCGTGCGCAACTTTGGTGGGACGCTGACAGATTCGTTCTCTGTTCCGGGAACCGAATCCCAGGCTGCGTTTGATCTGCTGGCTGAGCGGTATCCGGCTCGTTCCGGTTCCGAGATCACGACCGTCTTCCACACTCCCGACGGCACAATCCAGCAGAGCGAAGCGCAGACTGCCATGCAGGGGTTCGCGCGCGCGGCTGCCGCTGTCGACGAGGTCGCAGTTGTCTTCCTCCCCGATCAACGTCCCGGCAGCGTCTCTGCCGACGGCCGCACCGCCCTCGTCCGGGTCGCATTCGACAAGCAGTCCAACGACCTCTCGCCGGAGAACATCGGCAAGGTGATCAAACTCGGCGAGGCGTATCGGTCGGACGGGTTGCAGATCGACTTCGCCGGCGAACCGGTTCGCGAATACGAAACGGAGCCGCCCGGCGCAGCCGAACTGGTCGGATTGGCTGCAGCCTTGATCATCCTGATCATTGGCTTCGGTTCCATCTTTGCCGCCGGCATGCCGCTCATCTCCGCGTTGGTCGGACTTGCGATCGGCACGGTTGGCATTGTGATCGGCGCGGCCTTCCTCGACATTTCTACGGTCGCCCCGACCTTCGGCGCGATGCTGGGCATCGGCGTCGGGATCGACTATGCCCTCTTTGTCATTGCCCGCTTCCGCGAACAGCTGGCTGCCGGCGTCGATCCTGGTGAGGCTGCCCGGGCCTCGGTTACCACTGCCGGCCGCGCAGTCGCCTTCGCCGGTTCGATCGTCGTCGTGGCCTTGTTGGGACTATTCGCAATCGGTATACCGCTGATCGCCAACCTGGGTCTCTCCGCGGCGATGGTGGTGCTGTTCGAGATGCTGGTCGCGATCTCGCTGTTGCCGGCGATGCTCGTGATCATTGGACGACGGATTGATAAATTCTCGATCCCCGGTCTGCGTTACACCGCCGGCGGCGAACACGGCCGCTGGTATCACTTCTCCCGGCGAATTGAGCGCCGAGCATGGGTCTATCTGATCCTCGCATCGGCCATCCTGATCACGCTGACGATTCCGGCATTCACGATGGAGATGGGTGTTTCCGACGACGGCAACCGTCCCGCGACTTACACATCGCGTCGCGCTTACGACCTGATCTCCGACGCGTTCGGCCCGGGCGTCAACGGCGCGCTCTTCGCCGTGGTCGATAATCCCGGCCAGCGCCTCTCGCCCCAGGACCTGCAAGCGGTGGCACGCGCCATATCGGCGGTCGACGGTGTCGCAGCGGTGCTGCCGCCCGATATCTCAGCCAGCGGCGAGACCGCGCTGGTGCCCATCATCCCGACCACGGCGCCGCAGGAATCCGAGTCGCGGGAGCTGATCGGACGCCTACGGGACACAGCCGTGCCGGCGGCACTCTCCGACGCCATGCCGCAAACGACGATCTACATCGCCGGCATCACTGCCGCCTACGAAGACGTCACAGCCAAGATGATCTCCCGGCTGCCCTACTTCTTCGTGCTCGTGATCGGCATATCGATCCTGCTGCTGATGATGGCCTTCCGCTCGATCCTCGTGCCGCTCAAGGCGGCGCTGCTGAATATGCTCGCCATTGGCGCGGCGCTCGGCTTTCTCGTCGCGATCTTCCAGTGGGGCTGGGGACTCTCCTTGATTGGGCTGGATCGCACCGGCCCGATCGAGTCGTTCATCCCGATGATCATGTTCGCCATCCTGTTCGGCCTCTCGATGGACTACGAGGTCTTTCTACTCTCGCGGATTCGCGAGCACTGGTTGGAGACCGGCGACTCAGGTGAATCGGTGGCATTCGGTATCGGTGCGTCAGCTCGGGTGATCACTGTGGCGGCAGCAATCCTGATTGCCGTTTTCGGGAGTTTTGCCTTCTTCGGCGACGAGCGGGCCGTCAAGGAGTTCGGCATCGGCATGGCGTTTGCCATCTTCGTCGACGCCACGCTTGTACGACTCGTATTGGTGCCGGCGTTCATGCAGATCGCCGGACCCGCCAACTGGTACATGCCCAAGTGGCTGGACAACGCGCTCCCGAGGCTCACGATCGACCCGCCCACTCCGGTGCGCACCCGAATGCGGCGTATGCTCGGCATCGCGTTGCATATGGTGTTGGCCAGGCCGCAAAAGTCGGGGATGCGCTAGAGCTCCTCTGAACAGCTGGTTCCACTGCCCAAGCGGGACCCCCCTTCAGCCCTCGGCAGCCTTCCCTGCCAGGAAGATCTTTCCGAAACTCCTCTTCTCCCCTCTTGCGGGGGAGATGCCGAAGGTAGAGGGGGGCTCCCCATCCCCCGGCCTATCTAGTCGCTGTGGGCGGACCCCCCTCTGTCACTCCGTGACATCTCCCCCCCGCAAGGGGGGGAGAGGGGATCAGAGTTGTCTTCGGCAGGCTGACGCAGATTTACTATTCTGCGACGCTCACCTGCCGTTCCGCTGGAGCCATGTGGTCGCGGTCGGTTACTGCTCGTCGGCCTCTTCCTCCATCGGCTCCGGAGCGTCGTCGTAGAGGTGGACTTCGATCTGCCATTCCGTGATGCCGGAGCCTGCGCCCTCGGGTTGAAGCAGGACGCGCCAGACTCCGGCTGGCCCAGGTGAATCTTCGGGCGTAATGAACACGGCGCTGGCGAGACAGGGATCCGCGGACTCGCAGTTTGCGATGACCCTTCCGGACACCTCGATCTGTTCGTCGCTATCGAAGACGAAGAGTCGCGCGGTGCTTCCGTCGAGACCGATGACCGATGCAACGATTTCGAAGATGCCGTCGCTATCGCTGACGAGCAGCGCACCGTTCTCACCGATTTCGCTGCCGATTCCCAGCAGCGTTGGTACCAGGCCATCCTCGGTGATCACCCCGCGCAGGCTGAGATTCGCCATAGGAGTGGGCAGACTGGCGCCCATGGCCATCGTTGACTCCTCCATCGCGGTTTCCTCGGCCGGCGGTTCACCACCGATTTGGGTGATGGTCAAGATGTAAGGGCCGGTGCCCTCGTCTGCGTAGTCCTTGACGGTCAGGCTGATGATCCCGTCTTCGTCGGGCGTCAACGTCAGCGCCGAGTCGGTGCCGAAGGGACCGCCGCCGGTGTCGTCGTCGACGGCGTCCATACCGCTGCCCTCGACGAGCAGAACCGTGTCAATGAGCAGACTCTGGGCCACGATTTCGTACGTGGCTCCGGCACGAAGGGCCAGGTTGAAGCTGTCAGCATCGCCGGGAACGTCGATTGTTCCGACGAACGGCGTGTTGAACTCAAGCGGCGTCATCGCGTCCGCTTCGGACATTGACATCAGTGGCGCACTCGAGCTGATCTCGTAGGTCGGCTCGGAGTCCATCGCTTCGGAGGCGTCTTCCCGGCCGTCATCGATCATCGCCGGTTGAGGAGAAATCACCAGGCGGTAGGGACCGACGCTATCGGGCGCCAGGCTGATGATGGTTGATCCGGCGATCACTGTTGAGTCCTGCAGGACCTGACCATCCGCGTCGATCAACTGCAATACCGCAGGGGTATTGGTTGAGATCGACAGCGAGACGGTCTGGCCGGTGGCGTCGTCGCCCAGGAACAACTCAGCCGATCGCTGCATTGAGCCCACGCTGAGCACCTGCTCGGTGGAGGCGGTGTCCTGGTCGGCCATGCGCGCCGGCATGATTGCCCCGGGCGGCAAGCTGCGGGCCAGGTCGCCGGCGGAGACGTACCAGCCAAGCTGAACCATCGCGGCCGGAGCGATGCCGATCACGGTTCCGCCACCGTCGACCAGAATCATGCCGACTGTGGCGCCGTACGGCTGCGCGTCGGTGCGTAGGAACGTGCGTTGTCCCGCTTCCCATTCTTCAATGCCGCTCAAGACGCCGGAGTAGACGGCGGGCAGCGCGTCTGCTTGATCGATCGGGCTGTAGCCGATCGTGAAGACGGACGAGCCGGGGCGAATGCCTTCGCCGTCGCCGAGGCGGGCGCCGGGCAGTCGACGCACCAGGGTAGCTTCAACCGGCCCCAGGTAGGCGATGCCGGTGAACTGGTCGCGACCCACGATCGGCAGGTCTTCCAGGATGTCGCCATTGGAGAGCAGCACATTGGCTACCGTCGCGCCGCCGAGTGAACTCTCATCAACCATGACATAGCCGTCGCTGATCACCAGGCCGGTGGCAACGGAGTCATCTGTCATCACGAGCGCGAGGCTGGGGAAAACGATGCTGTATGCGGTGGCGCCTTCACCACCACCCGCGGCCTCGGGAGGAGGCTCTGGTCCGTCGTCTGCTACTGGCGCTCGAGCGGTCGGCGCGGGAGCTGCGGCCGGCGCTGCCTGCTGTTCCTGTTGGGCTTGCCCTTGCTGAGACTGCTGTTCCTGCTCGTCTTCATCGTTATCGCTGCCGACAAGGTCACAGGCGCTGAAGACCAGCGCTGCGGATACCAGAAGCGCGAACAACCACAGTCCGCGACGGTGCAGACCCTCGGTCAGCATGGATACGTTCATCTCGGCTCCCGTCGCTGTCGCGGCGCGGCTGGACGGCGTTAGGCCAGCGTCTCAGCGCTTCACAGGCGTGTGGATTGTTATCGGATTGTATCTCACGTCACCGTTCACCAATCGCGCGAACAGGCGCGATACTGGCAGTGTCGGTGAGTCGAACGGCACAGCTGAAGGGATTGGAGCAGCCTCATGCAATACATCCTGCTGATACGGCTTGCGCCCGAAGGACTCGACGCCACGCTCGCAAATCCGCGCGCGCCGTTGGACGCTGAGCGGAGCATCGCTGTGCCCGGTGTCAGCGCCCTGGGTATCTACGCGGTGCTTGGGCCGTACGATTTCACAGCGATCATTGACGCTCCAGATAACGACGCGGCGGCGCGCTGGTCGATTGCCTTCGGGGCGAAAATTCGCGGCGAAATCACAACGATGCCGGCTGTGCCGATCTCGCATCTACAAGATCGTGGAGGCGCGGTGGAGACCGAGCAGACCTCGGAGCCGCTGCCGGGGCAGGCCCGCAGCTAGGAATCTCTGCGCAGATGGTTCCGCTGGCCTAGCGGAACCGCCCTTCAGCCTTCGGCAGCTTCCCCCGCAAGGGGGGAAGCGGGGATCGGAGCCGAATGTTGGGAGAGGACGCTGGAGCCGGCGGGGGGATTCGAACCCTCGGCCTACGGTTTACGAAACCGTTGCTCTACCTCTGAGCTACGCCGGCCCGTCCGAAGGGATACGACTCTGAGCGTATCGCAAGAATCAGCGATCTTCTGAACAACTGCTTTCGCCCGCTCAGCGGGAGTCTCCTTTCAGCAGGTGTCTTCGAAGGCGATCTCTGTCACTTGCGAACTCCAGCGAACGGGACGGACCCCCTCAGTCACTCCGTGACAGCTCCCCCTGCAAGGGGGAGCGGGGAATTGCGAAGTTGGCGGTTCGCCCAGGATGGGGGAGTGGGGACGGGTCATTGGCTGTTGCAACTATGGGCTGATGCTTGATTGAAGCATGCATGATGTATAGGCATCCTCACTAGATCAAGCGATCTCCATCGAGGCTGCCCTATGGTGCGGATATGTTCCGATTGACGGTGTCGACGGTCGATGACGAATTCATCACGCCGATACGGCCGGCGCTCGAGCGTGCTGGGTTGCAGGTCGTGCGCTACATCCCGGCTGAGGGAAACGAGCCGGATCCGGCGGCGGCGCCCGATGTGCTCCTGTTGGATTGGCGTCATGCCCTGCCGGTGTCGCGAGCGGCGGAGGTCCAGGCCTGGCCCGAGGCGATGCGGCTTGCAGCGCTGCGTCCGGGCGACACGCATCTGCTGGGTCCGACGCAGGAATTGGACGACTTTGTTCTCGCCCCGGTGCATGACGCCGAGCTGGTGGCTCGCGTGCAATTGGTGCTCTGGCGACATGGCCGCGCGCTGATCCGCAACACGCTGGAGGCTGGCGACCTGGTGGTAGATACGTCCAACTACCAGGTCTTCGAGGGCGGACGCTCTGTCCCCTTGACGTTCAAGGAGTTCGAGCTGTTGCGTTTCCTGATCACGCACAATCAGCAGGTGTTCACGCGGGAAACACTGCTCAATCGGGTCTGGGGCTACAACTACTACGGTGGCTCGCGGACGGTTGACGTGCATATCCGGCGGCTGCGGTCGAAGCTGGAGTCGGGTGGTCAACGCTACGTCGAGACTGTGCGTAACGTGGGTTATCGGTTCGCACTGCCTTTGCGCTAAGAGTCTCTTGTTTGACTCCTCTTCGCCCCTCCGTGCGGGGGAGACCCTTGCGTAACTCCTCTTCTCCCCGCTTGCGGAGACCTTTGAATAAGTCCCCTTCGCCCCCCTTGCGGGGGAGATGCCGAAGGCAGAGGGGGGGCTCCCTATCTCAAGGCCTATCTGGTCGCTGGCGGCGGACCCCCCTCTGTCACTCCGTGACATCTCCCCCCGCAAGGGGGGGAGAGCGGATCGAAGTTCTACAGAGGATTCCTGCGATAAGTCCGTTACACAACGTGTCGTTGACGACGCGACCTGACCGGCGTAACTCAGGTGTAACTCAAGAGCGTCGGGTGCAGCCGGCGCTGGTCATAGGATGATTCCCAGCAATCATTGATGCTGCGTGGCAGGCGGCAGCGCTCGCGTGCAACACCAACCGGCCCCCGATTTGCCCATGCAGCAGCGAGCAGACCAGAGAGAGGCATGAGCCCATGGCAACCCTTGGTGACATTCAGACGCTGATTCAAGGTCAGGGCATCCGCCGCGTTGACCTGCTGGTGACAGACTTAATCGGTCGCTGGCAGCACTTCAGCATTCCCTCGTCCAGGGTCGATGAGGACCTGGTCGAGCGCGGCCAGGGCTTCGACGGATCGTCGCTGCGCGGCTTCCAGAGCATCGACGAGTCGGACATGCTGCTGCGCCCCGACCTCGACTCGGCTCGGATCGACCCGACCGAGAATGTGCCGACGCTGAAGTTCATCTGCGACGTGCACGACCCGGTGACCGGCGGCCGCTACAGCCGCGACCCGCGCTATGTGGCGACCAAGGCCGAGCAGCACCTGATTGAATCCGGCATCGCCGACCAAGCGTTCTTCGGGCCCGAGCTCGAGTTCTTCGTGTTCGACAACGTGCAGTTCGCAATGACGATCAACGAGGCGTTCTACTCGATCGAGTCCGACGAAGCCGACTGGAACAGCGGCCGCGACGAAGACGGCAACAACCTTGGCTACAAGATTCCGCCCAAGCAGGGCTACTCGCCGACCGCGCCGTTCGACACGCTGAGCGACATCCGCTGGGAGATGGCCGACGCGATGGACGCCGTGGGGATGGAGATGGAAGTCCACCACCACGAGGTGGCGACCGGTGGCCAGGGCGAGATCGCGACGCGCTTCAACACGCTGAAAACCAAGGCCGACGAGACGCAGTGGTACAAGCACATCGTGCGCAACGTGGCCAAGGCGCATGGCAAAACCGCGACCTTCATGCCCAAGCCGCTGTACGGCGACAACGGCACGGGGATGCACTGCCACCAGTCATTGTGGAAGGATGGCGAGCCGTTGTTCTACGAGGCGGGCAAGTACGCGGAACTCTCCGACACCGCGCGATATTACATCGGCGGTCTGCTCAAGCACGGCCCGGCGTTGCTCGCGTTCTGCGCACCGACGACGAACTCCTACAAGCGGCTGGTGCCGGGCTTCGAGGCTCCGATCTACCTCGCCTACTCGCAGCGAAACCGCTCTGCGGCGGTCCGGATTCCGACCTACGAGACCTCGCCCCAGAGCAAGCGCCTCGAGTTCCGCCCGCCCGACGCGTCGGCCAACAGCTATCTCGCCTTCTCGGCGATGCTGATGGCCGGTCTGGACGGGATCAGGAACCAGATCGAGCCAGGCGATCCGGTCGACACGGACATCTACGAGCTGAGCGCCGAAGAGGCGGCCGGCATCCCGTCGGTGCCGCACTCGCTTGAGGGTTCGCTGCAAGCGTTGGATGCCGATCACGACTTCCTGATGGAAGGCGGCGTCTTCACGGACGACCTGATCGCGCATTACCAGGACTTCAAGCTGGCCGAGTCGCGTGACATCTTCATGCACCCGGTGCCTGCGGAGTTCTTCCACTACTACCACATCTAGAACGATTCTCAGCTCCCCCTGCAAGGGGGAGCAAAGTTCAGAACCCACGTCAGCCGATTCGCTACTGACAGGGTCAATCGCAATGACAACCCTCGACTCAGACCTCAACGCTCCGCCCAGTGAGCATCAGCATGTGCTGAACGCTTGCCGTGAGCATGATGTTCGCTTTGTCCGGCTTTGGTTTACCGACCTGTTGGGTCTGTTGAAGTCGGTCGCGATCACGATTGACGAGCTTCCCCATGCGCTCGAGAAGGGCGTTGAGTTTGACGGCGCGTCGATTGAGGGCTTTGCCCGCAAGGATGAATCGGACATGGTCGCGCGGCCGGATCCGGATACGTTCGTGGTCCTGCCCTGGCGTCCGCAGCAACATCGGGTCGCTCGCATGATCTGCGACGTCTACCGGCGCTCCGGCGAGCCGTTTGACGGCGATCCCCGGCGCGTATTGCGTCGCCAGTTGGAGTCGGCGCAACAGCGTGGATTCACGTTCTACGTCGCGCCGCAGATTGAGTACTTCTATTTCCGCGCTGCGGATGACCCGTCGCCGCTCGATTCGGGCGGTTATTTCGATCTCTCACCGCTCGACACCGCATCGGACCTGCGCCGGGAAACGGTGTTGACGCTGGAGGAGATGGGGATCGGCGTTGAGTACTCGCATCACGAGGCGGCGCCGTCGCAGCACGAGATCGACCTGCGCTACACCGACGCGCTGACGATGGCCGACCAGGTCATGACCACGCGCCTGGTCGTCAAGGAAATCGCGATCAAACAGGGCGTCCACGCGACGTTTATGCCCAAGCCACTGAATGGGGTCAACGGTTCCGGGATGCACGTGTATCTCTCGCTGTTCGACCACGAGCAGAATCTGTTCTACGCAGAGGGCGGCGGGCTATCGGAGATCGCGCGTTCGTTCCTGGCGGGGCTGCTGGCTTACACACCGCAGTTCACCCTGATTACGAATCAGTGGTCGAACAGCTACAAGCGGCTGGCGCCGGGTACCGAGGCGCCCGTTTATCTGACGTGGTCACACGCCAACCAGTCCGACCTCGTGCGGATTCCCGAGTATGATCCTGCCGATTCCGAGTCGACCCGACTCGAGTATCGAGGCGCGGACTCGGCCACGAACCCGTACCTGGCGTTCTCGGCGTTCCTGGCGGCTGGACTGCAGGGCATCGACGAGGGACTTATCCCTCCGCCGCCGGCTGAGGACAACGTGTTCCTGCTCACACCCGAGCAACGCGCCGCGCGCAACATCATCGAAATGCCGACCACTCAAGGCCGGGCGATTGACGCGTTCTCCTCGTCGGAGCTGATGAAGACCGTGTTGGGCGAGTACGTCTGGTCGACGGTGCTGCAGAACAAGCGGCTGGAGTGGGACGAGTACCGCTCGCAGGTGACGGACTACGAGCTCAAGCGGTACCTGGCGGTTTTGTAGGCGCAGTACGACCTCCCCTTCGGAAGCCTGTCTCAGAAGTCTGCCTCCATGTACGGACTCCCAGTCCCCGCTTCACGCGGGGACCCGATTCCTCTGCGCCCGAAACACCGCCAGCAGATAGACCGTGCCCCCCGGAGCGGGTCCCCGCGTGAAGCGGGGACTGAGAATTCCGACTTCTGAGACGCTCTCTTGGGTGGGAGGTGTCACAACGTGACGGAGGGAGACCCCGGCGCCTTGGCGCGGCGGCCCCCTCGGGCGCTTCGCGCCAGCTCCCCCAAGGGGGGAGCTCTTATGGGACCTACTTGCCGACTGTTGCCGCTGAGAGTGCTGCGGCCTGCTCGAAGAGGCCTTCGGTTGAGCTGTGGATGATTTCGAAGAGTGGCGTCGGGTAGAGGCCGATGAAGAGGACTCCGGCTACGAGGACGACAAGGGCGCCCGCCAGCGGTCGTGAGACGTGGAAGCGCTCGCGGTCGGAGCCTTCCGGCTCGTAGAGGTACATCTGCTTGATCACCATCAGGTAGTAGTAGAGCGAGACGAACGAGGCGGTCACGCCGATCGCGCCGAGCCAGAGGAAGCCGTTGTTGAAGGCGGTCTGGAAGATGATGAACTTGGTCGCGAAGCCGGCGAACAGCGGCATTCCGGCCAGCGAGAAGAGCGCGGCGGCGATCACAAATGCGAGGAAGGGCTGTCGTTCCGCCAGGCCTCGCAGGTCGACGATGTCGTCGCGGCCGGTGCGGTTGTAGAACGCGATGATCGCGGCAAAGACCGCGATGTTGGTCGTCACGTAACCGATCAGGTGCAGCACCAACGCCGACGCAGCGTCATGCGATTGCGAGATGTTGGCGGCGTTGAGCGCCACGATTCCGATGAGCAAGTAGCCGACCTGCGAGATCGAGGAGTAGGCCATCAATCGCTTGAAGTTGGTCTGTTGCAGCGCCATCAGGTTGCCGACGATCATGGTCAGCGCGGCGAGGATGCCGACGAACCAGACCCATTCGTCTGCGGCGGGCAGGAAGGCTTCGGTGAAGAGTCGCAGGAAGAATGCGAAGGCCGCGGCCTTGCCACCGGCGCTGAGGAATGCGGTGATCGGCAGCGGCGCACCCTGGTAGGCGTCGGGCGTCCACTGGTGGAAGGGCACGGCCGAGACTTTGAAGCCGAGGCCGGCGGTGATCAGCACGAGGCCGATCAGCAGGCCGGGCCGCGCGCCGTCGGGGTCGACGCCGCCAGCGAGTCCGGCGAAGGAGGCGAGCTGTTCGGCGATGTTGCGGCCGGCGGCGACGCCATCGGGCTCGATACCCGAGTAGAGCGTCGTGCCGGTGACGCCGTAGATCAGCGAGATGCCGTAGAGCATCAGCGCCGAGGAGAAGGCGCCGAGCAGCATGTACTTGAGCGAGCCCTCGTTGGAGAAGGGGTTGAGCTTGTTGAATCCGACCAGGATGTAGAAGCTGAAGGAGAGCAGCTCGAGCGAGAGGTAGGCCGTGAGCAACTCGCGTGAGGCGGCCAAGAGCATCATGCCCAGCGTCGCGAAGATGATCAGGCCGTAGAACTCGGCGTGATTCTTGAGCCGGTCGCCGGCGAATTGCACGGCGGCCATGACGGTGAAGAAGGCGATGCCCAGGAAGAAGACGCGGAAGAGGACCGTGAAGTGATCGACCGCGAGCACGTTGCCAAAGTCGTCGTGGGTGTTCCAGTAGGCAATCGCGGTGACGACGGCGATGATCGCCAGGGCGGCGGCGGTCGCGTAGCCAAACCACTTCTGATCGACGTTGCGGAACGCCAATGCGGCGGCAATGATGACCACGGCCAGGCCGGCCATGACGAATTCGGGAATGATCAGTTGATATTCGAGATCCATCAGGGTCACCGTCCAGTCAGTGAACTGAGGGTGAAGAGACCGCCGATCTGCTCAACCTGAGGCAGGTCAGCCACAGATTGCGAGATGCGGTCGATGAACGGGTCGGGCCAGACGCCCATCGCGATGATCGGAGCGATTAGCACGATGGCCGCAGCGATCTCCCAGCGCGAGAGGTCCTTGAGGCTCTCCCAGCGTGGGTTAAAGGGACCGAGCGCGGCCCGACCCAGAAGTCGCAGCACGTAGATCGCGGTCAATGCAGCCGAGAGGATGCCCAAGGCGGCGAAGAGCGGGAAGGTCTCGATTGTGCCGACGAAGATGTGGAACTCGGCGACGAATCCTGACAGGCCGGGTAAGCCGAGCGATGTCAATCCGGCGATACCGAAGAAGATGACGAACAGCGGCATCTTGCGCACGATACCGCCGAAGACGCGGATATCGCGCGTGTGCGCCTGATCATAGAGTCCGCCGACCATGGCGAAGAAGAGGGCGGTCATCACGCCGTGCGAGAACATTTGCAGCACAGCGCCATTGACGCCAATGTTGTTCATCGTCCCCAATCCCATCAGCACGAACCCCATGTGGGAGACGGACGAATAACCGATGACAAACTTGAGGTCCGTCTGGTGGATGGCAGCGATCGCGCCATAGACGGCGGCGACGGCTCCGAGGACGAGCAGCACGGGCATCCAGAAGTCGGTGCCGGCGGGCAGGATCTCCATGCCGAGGCGGATGATGCCAAATGCGCCCAGCTTCATCAACACGCCGGCGTGAAGCATCGAGACCGCGGTCGGGGCGGCGACGTGGCCGTCGGGCGACCAGGTATGGAAGGGGAAGAGGCCGGCCAGGATGCCGCAGCCGATCATGAAGAAGGGGAAGAATGTGTTGGCAAAGCTGCGGCCGAAGTTGACATCGCGGAGCACCGCCATGTCGAAGGTGCCGGCGCCGGCCTCGGCGAAGACCGCGAAGATGCCAATGAAGATCAGCACGGAGCTGCCGACCAGCACCATGGTCAGCTTCATCGCGCCGTATTCCTTGTTGGTCGAGCCCCAGATCACGATCAGCAGGTACATCGGGAGCACGGCGAGCTCGTAGGAGAAGAACCAGAAGAAGAGGTCCTGGCCGATGTAAACGCCGTAGACGCCGATGAAGAGGGCCATGAAGAGGATGAAGAAGTCCTTCACCCGATGTGTGATTTTCCAGGAGATCAACACGCCGGCGAATCCCACGAGGCCGTTCAGAAGTACGAGCGGCGCGGCGATGCCGTCGACGGCGAGATGGAGGGAGATGCCGTTCTCGCCGAGGAAGGCGACGTTCTCGATCCACGGGTATTGCAGGTCGAACTGATAACCGCCTTCGGCGAAGTCGTAGACGGCAAAGATGTAAATCGAGTCGATCAGGGTTGCGATCGTTGTGACCAGTGCGATCACACGGACAACGTTGCCGTACCTCGAGGGCACGAACAACGTCAGCAGCATGGCGCCGCCAGGGATCAGCAAGAGCAGGAGGAGAGCTTCGCCTGCGTCCACGCTGTGTGCCTCTCTCTACTTCGTTCTTCCGTTAGCCGCCCACTACCCGCGTAGTAGGAATGCGAGGCCACCGGCCAGTGCGATGCCGATCACCATCAGCAGCGCGTAGTCGGGGATGCGTCCGGTGACGTGGTAGCGCAGCCAATAGGCGACGTAGCGCGTGGCGTCGGCGGGCGCGTTGATGCCGGTGTCGTTGACGATCATGCGGTCGAACCAGGCGACCATCCGGGCCAGCGGCAGTATGGCGCGGTCGATGCCCCACTGATAGGCCTCGTCGAAGTAGAACTTGTTCTCGACGGCGGCGGCCAGGCGCGGCTGGAACTCGCGCACGGCTTTCGCTCGATGCGAGTTGCGACCCCAGAAGAACCACCAGGCAGTGAGGACTCCAAACAGGGAGATCGTGCCGGTGACGGCGGCGATCGAGTTGGAGAAGTGGAAGTCATGAGGCTCGGGGAAGTAAACGTAGTTGCCAATCCCGCCGGGGAAACCGAGCGCGGCGCCGACCTGGTCGAAGGCGAGGAAGCCGACCAGGAAGGTGAGCACGGTGAGGAAAACGAGTGGGATCAGGATGGTCGGTGGCGCCTCGCGGGTGCGCTTGATCACGGCGAGATCCTTGGGCGGACCGAAGAAGGTGATGAACACCAGTCGCGCCATGTAGAGGGCGGAGAGGAAGGCGGCCACGCCGAGCAGGAGGGCGACCAGTGTGTTGGCGCCGCCAATCGTGGCGACGAAGATTTCGTCCTTGGAGAAGAATCCGGATAGCGGCGGGATCCCGGCCAGTGCGATCGCGGAGATGATGAAGGTCGATGCCGTCACGGGCATCCGCCACCAGAGTCCACCGAGCTTGCGCGCGTCCTGTTCCCCGGTCATATGGATCACGGAACCCGCGCCGAGAAAGAGGCAGGCCTTGAAGAAGGCGTGCGTCAGTAAGTGGAACATGGCAATCCCGACGGCGCCGACCCCCAGGGCGACGAACATGAACCCGAGCTGCGACACGGTCGAATAAGCCAGCACGCGCTTGATGTCATTCTGCGCAAGCGCCATGATCCCGGCGAGCAGCGCCGTGGTCAGGCCGACGACCAGGACCACGTTGGAAGCGCCTGGGGCGACTTCGAAGACGGGCAACATTCGCGCGACCAGGTAGACGCCGGCGACGACCATCGTGGCGGCGTGGATCAGTGCGGAGACGGGCGTCGGGCCTTCCATCGCGTCGGGCAACCAGACGTGGAACGGCACCTGCGCCGACTTGCCGGCTGCGCCGAGGAAGAGCATCAGCGTCGAGAGGGTGAGATAACCGTCGCCCATGACCTGCGGCAGGTCGTTGACCCGGCCCGCTTCGGCGGCGGCGATGATGTCGGAAATCTGGAACGAACCGGTTGCGCGCCAGAAGAGGATGATGCCGATGAACAGGCCAACATCGCCGAGTCGCGTGGTGATGAATGCCTTCTTGGCCGCCTCGACGGCGGAGCGGCGCTCGTAGTAGAAGCCGATCAGGAGGAAGGAGCAGAGGCCCACACCTTCCCAGGCGACGAACATGAGCAGCAGGTTGTCGGCGAGCACGAGCGTCAGCATCGCCGCGACGAAGAGCGAAAGCACGGCGAAGTACCACCAGTAGCGCG
Organism: Dehalococcoidia bacterium; assembly: GCA_963666795.2. Taxonomy (GTDB): domain Bacteria; phylum Chloroflexota; class Dehalococcoidia; order Bin125; family Bin125; genus Bin125. Next base: position 594,358 of record CAXXUV010000008.1, read on the forward strand.
GCTCGGGCTTGCCTTGGTGTCGCAGATAGTTGGTCGAATACAGGTTGACCATCAGCGCGACAGTCGAGACGACGAAGACCATCACGATGGCGATCGAGTCGACGGTGAAGCCGAGGCGGACGATGAAGCTGTCGAAGTTGATCCAGTCGGTTCCGACGTTGCGGATGCCGCCGAGTCCGGCTCCGAGCCAATCGAGGTGTGACTCGAGCACGAAGAAGAAGAGCACGAACACGGCCAGTGCGGCGCCCACGGAAATAAAGTCGCCGCCGCGAGGCAGGAAGCGTCCGAACGCGAACAGCACGAGGAACGCAAGAGCCGGGATCGCCGGCAGAATCCACGCGTGGTCAGCCCAGATCATCAGCGCATGCTCCCGGTTACCACTTGAGGAGGTTCACTTCGTCAACGTTGGCGGTGGCTCGGTTGCGGAAGGTCCGCACGACGATGCCGAGCGCCAGTGCGACCTCGGCGGCCGCGATGACGATGATGAAGAAGGCAAACACGATTCCGGTGATATTGCCGAATTCGACCTGTCCGTAGACCGCAAAGGCGACCATGTTGAGCGAAACCGCATTGAGCATCAGCTCGACAGAGAGCAGGATCAGCACCGCGTTGCGCCGCGTCAGGACGCCCATCACGCCGATCGCAAACAGGATCGCGTTGACAATCAGGATGTGATCAAGCGGTGGCATTAGATCTCGTCCTCGTCAGGTGAGGCGAGCATGATCGCGCCGTCAAGCGCAATCGAGAGCAGCACGCCGACGATGATGAAGGGGACGATCCAGATCGTGAAGATGGCGTCGCCGATGGTCTGCAGACCAACCGACTGAATCGCGGATGATGTTGCCGGCGTGGTCCAGGTCGTGGCGACGATGCCGCCGATCAGTGCGGCGAGGAGGCCGAGGGAGGCAGCGATGCCGAGCGGTCGTGTGCGTCCGAAGAGGGCTTGCGGCCGCTCGCGGGCACGGGTGAGCATGAGCGCGAAGAGGATCAGGATGACCACCGCCGAGCCGTAGATGAGCAACTGAACGAGGGCGAGGAACTCGACCGTGAGAATCAGGTAGATGCCTGCGACGCCGGCCAGAGCAGCGATGAAAAAGAGTGCGGCATAGACGATGTTGCCTGCAGTGACGACGCCGATCGCGGAGACCAGCATGACCACAGCCAAGATCCAGAAGACCACCTGAGTCGCGGTGACGCCATCCTCCACGGGGCTCCTCTTCCTCTACTGCTTCACTGTTTAGTCGCCGCCGGCTTCGACCGGGGTGACTTCGGGGGCGGTGATCACGCGCGGCGTGGCCGGCCTGGTTTGCACGGTGCGGGCGCCCGCGCCCTTCTTCTGGCTCGTGAGGTAGTAGACCAGGCCTCCGAGCGCCGCAAGCAGCGCAAAGGAGACGAGTCCGACGACCCAGTCGGGGCCGCCATAGGCGAGGATGATGCCGTTGGCGAGGACCTGGACGATGGCGAAGGGCAGCAGGATCTTCCAGGAGAAGGCCATCAATTGATCAATGCGGAGTCGGGGGAAGAGTGCGCGCGAGCCGATCACCAGCACGATCATGACCGATGTCTTGACCATGGTCAGGACGATCTGCAGTCCCAGCCCAACATCCGCGCCGAACGGCCAGTTCCAGCCGCCCAGGAAGAGCGAGGATGCGAGCAGCACCAGCAGGAAGAGCGCGGTGTACTCGGCGAGGAAGAATATGCCCCAGCGCATGCCGGAGTACTCGACGAAGTAGCCACCGACGACTTCCGATTCGGCAATCGGCATATCGAAGGGCGGTCGGTGCAGCTCGGCCAGCGTGCCGACCAGGAAGATGACGAAGCCAAGCGGCTGGAGCAGGATGTATGGGGTCGTGGTCTGGTCGCCGACGATCGCGTTGATCGAGCCAGCCATTGAGGCGTCGCCGTCAACGGCGAGTCGGCTGGCGGCCACCATCACCACGGCGACGATGATCAGGAGCATGGGAATTTCGTAGGAGATGGCCTGCGCGGCCGCGCGAACGCCACCGAGCAGCGCGTACTTGTTGTCGGAGCCCCAGGCAGCCATCACCACGCCGACGATGTTGAGGCCCAGCACGCCAAAGACGAAGAGCAGTCCGAGGTTGAGGTCGCGGACGAACCAGGTCTCGGTGAAGGGCATCGGGATGAACACGAGGAAGACCGGCACGAACGCCATGTAGGGCGCGAGCTCGAAGGCCCAGCGGTCCGCCGTGATCGGGCGGACATCTTCCTTGGTGACGAGCTTGAGCGCGTCGGCGATTGACTGCAGCATGCCCATCGGGCCGGTGCGCGTAGGACCGACGCGGGCCTGTAGACGGGCAAGGATCTTGCGCTCGAGGTAGATCAGGGCGAATGCGTTGATCGTCATCAATGCGACGATGAATATGACCCGCAACAGCGCATCAATCCAGTTGGGCATGCTGATGCCGGCGAACTCGCTCAAGACCATTTAGCGCATCCCTGATGGCTGTTGCGGCTGCTCACGCAGGTTACACGCAGTCGGCCTTATGCCCACCAAGTGGACACCCGCCGGTTGGGGTCGGTTAAAGCGGCGCCTGAAGGGCATTAGCGGTCAACCTCGCAGAGGACGATGTCGATCGATCCGAGGGTGACAACGGCGTCGGCGAGGTAGGTGTTGATCACCTGCGGTTTGAGCGATGAGAGGTTGTGGAAACATGGCGAGCGCATCTTCACTCGCCACGGCTGATCGGTGCCGTCGGAGACCATGTAGATGCCGTACTCGCCGCGCGGGTTCTCCTGGCGCATGTAGATTTCGCCGGGCTCGGGGCGCAGCCGAGCGGGCATGCGCTCGGGCATGATTGCGCCTGATGTCGGCATCTGATCCAGCGCCTGGCGCAGGATCGTGACCGACTGGCGCATTTCCTCGAGGCGGACGAGGTAGCGGTCGTAGACGTCGCCGCGCTCTCCGACCGGAATCTCCCAGTGGAAGCGGTCGTAGATCGAGTAGGGCTCGTCAACGCGCAGGTCGAAGGGCACGCCGGATGCGCGCAGCATCGGTCCGGTGACGCCGAAGGAGATGGCATCCTCGGCGGTCATCGCGCCGACATCGCGGCAGCGGGCGACGAAGACCTCGTTGTCGGTCATCAGGTTGTCGACATCGCCGATCCCGATCTCGACCTGGTCGAGCACCCAATGCGAGTCCTCGACGAAGGTCTCGTGCGGCTCCCAGGCGAGTCCGCCGACGCGGAAGTAGTTGTACATGATCCGGTCACCGCAGACGGCCTCGAAGAGGTCCTGGATGCGTTCGCGTTCCTTGAACGTCCAGGTGAAGGCGGTACCGAAGTAACCGACATCGGTCCCGAATGCGCCCATGAACATGAAGTGCGACATGATCCGGTTGAATTCGGACAGGATCAAGCGGATGTACTCGGCGCGCTCGGGGATCTCGATGCCAGCGAGGCGCTCAACGGCGTTGACGTAGACCCACTCGCAGTTGAAGGCGGCCAGATAATCGGTGCGGTCCTGGTAGCCCAGCGCGCCTCGGTAGTCGAGGTTCTCGGAGAGCTTCTCACCGCCGCGGTGCATGTAGCCGATGTAGGGAATGGCGTCCTTGACGATCTCGCCGTCGACGGTCAGGACCATGCGGAAGACGCCGTGGGTCGCGGGATGCTGCGGCCCGATGTTGATGTTCATGTCGACGGTCTCGAACTCGCGCTCGACGACGACGGGCTCAGTAAGTATTTCGCCTTCGAAGGTTCGCTGGACCATGCGGTCTACTCCCTGTTCCTCGTACTGTTCGTTGTCCTGTTCGCCGTCCTGTTCGCCGTCAATGCGCGAACGTCCATCGTTGAGACCGATCCGACCATTCAGCCGCCGCGCAACTGGATGCGGCGGGCGGCGGCCAACTCGCGACCCAGTCGGACGCGCTCAGCCAGTGCTTCGGCGCGACCCTCGGGATCTTCTTCGGCGTCGGGAATGCTTGGTAGTTCGGGCGGTGGCGGAGCCGACGGACGGTCGTCCTGTACCGGCGCTGCGGCCGGGGCCGACGCGGCGGCGGGAGCAGCGGCCGCTGCTGCTACAGGAGGCGGAGGCGGCGCGACGCCCTCGGGTCGCGGACCACCGGCGGCAGGAGCGCCGGCCAGACGTTCGGCACGGCGGATGGCTGCGATTTCGCGGGCGCGGGCCACACGGTCGGCCTGCTCGGCCTTGCGTTCGGCGCGCTCTTCCTCGGTCATGTCCTCGACGCGCTTGCGCGTGGGAGCGGCGGCGGCCGTCGGGGCTGCTTCCGCTGCTTCCTCCGGCTCGGGCGGCGGATGCTGCTTGGTGAAGAAGGCGACGTCGACGCCCTGCTCCATCTCGATCGGCGCGAGCGGATGGCTCTTGCGCAGCGGATGGATATCGAGGTCTTCGTCGAGCAGGAGATTGCGCGGGTCGGGATGACCAAGGAACTCGATGCCGAACATTTCGCGGCATTCGCGCTCGGCCCAGTCGGCCATCTTGTAGAGGTCGGTGACCGACTCAACGAACGCGCCTTCGGAGGGCAGCCAGGCCTTGATCGTCACTGCATGTCGCAGCGGGATCGAGTAGAGGTGGTAGACGATCTCCATTCCGCGCACTTCCCAGTCGACGGCGGTCTGGTTGCGCAGCAGGTTCATCTGCAGGCGCTCGTCGTCGCGGCTTCGCTCGAGCACTTCATGGATGGCGTCGGACGGGATCGTCAGCGCGACATCGTCGCCTTTGGTCATCGCTGCGCCGAAGTTGATCAGCGGCATGACCTCGCGATAGGTATCGGCGATCGAGCCGGGAGGCGGCTCGTTGCTCGGCGGCGGCTGAGGCGCGACGGGCGTGCGTCGGGATGTCATGGTTGCTTAGTAGCCCCGCGCTCGTTCTTCGACGATCTTCTCCTGCAACGCAAGGAGTCCATCGATCAGAGCTTCCGGTCGGGGCGGGCAGCCGGGCACGTAGACGTCAACGGGGATGATGTTGTCGACGCCTTGGACGACCCGGTCGTACTGCGTGTAGGGGCCGCCGTTGGTGGCGCAGGCGCCCATCGAGATGACCCATTTGGGATGCGGCATCTGCTCGTAGAGCAGCTTGACCGCGGGGGCCATCTTCTTGGTCACGGTGCCGGCGACGATCATCACGTCGGACTGCCGCGGCGAGGGCCAGGGCACGATGCCGAAGCGGTCAAGGTCGTGATTGGCCATGTAGGTCGCGATCATCTCGATCGCGCAGCAGGCCAGACCAAAGGTCATCGGCCAGAGCGAGGACTTGCGGGCGGCGGAGATCAACGCCTCGGCCGGCGCCTGCATGATGCCGGGCAGGATCATCTTGTAGGGCACCGTGGGCGGAACGTCTTCAACGGCATACAGCCGCAGCGACTCGGGGGAAATGATGACAGGCGTGGGATCGCCCATATGTGGTGGATGAGAGGTTGTCATATGCCGCGCCTCGCTCGATTCATGTCGCGCTAGTTTCGTTGCCAGTCGAACACGCCCTTGCGCCAAGCGTAGGCGAGCGCCGCCAGCAACGTGCCAATGAACAGAACCATCTGCCAGAGAATGACCTTGCCATAGTCGGACTCGCCCATCAGTCCCAGGAAGGAGACGGCCCACGGGAAGAGAAAGACCACTTCAACATCGAAGATGAGGAAGAGCAGTGCGTAGGTGTAGTAGCGGATGTGGACCTGGGCCCAATTGCGGCCAATCGGCAGCATGCCGCATTCGTAGACCTGGCCCTTGAGCGCGGTGCGGCGCTGCGGGGCGAGCAACTTTGTTGCAAGAAGCGCGCTCAGAACGAGCATAATCCCGACCGGAATGGCGATCAGGACAGCGCCGTAGTTCTCAAACAGTTCTGACACGAATACCTGCCATCGGCTGTTCAGTTGCCGCTATCGCGGTGCACCAGATTGCCCAGTGCGAACAGATCGTACCCGTGTGGTGTGATCAGGGTCAATGTTTGGCTGTGTGGATGGACAGATGGGTAGTCGAGATGTTGGGCAGCAGCGCTCAAGGAGCGTCTCACATGCCACTAATTCCTGCGTCATGGCCGTGTGCAACGCAGGCTGTTTCAGAAACCGCCTGACCATCACCTCCGTCATACCCGCGCTGCGCCGCGGGTATCTCGCAGTGCTCGGCACAAGAGTCAGGAGCCGGCTGAGCGATTGAAAGGCTGAGGTTCCTCAGATTCGAGCGCGGGTGCAGCACTCGGCGAGATTCCCGCGGCGGAGCGCGGGAATGACGGTCAGGTGTTGGTCTGGCGACCGTGAATGCGAACAGACCCTAACCGTCTGACAAATCCCGCTCGTACTTGAACTCGACTGTGTCGTTGACGTCGTCCAACTCACGAGTGTCCATCTTGACGTAGCCGAGGCGCTCATAGAGTCGGTGGGCGTCCTCGAACCTCGTGTCCGACCACAACTCGATCCTCCACGCCCCCTGCTCGCGAGCCCAGGCCACACCCGTCTCGAACAGGCGTCGACCCAATCCCTGCCCGCGCAGGTCGGCGTCGAGATAGAGACGATGTAGTTCGACAGTGGGACCATCGAGCCGCTCGGCGGCGATTGAACCCACAACCTGCCCGTCGGTGTCGCGCATGACCCACATGGCTCCTCGTGGCTCTCTGTAGGGAAACGCTGCCTCCTCGGCCAGCAGGTCCCAGAACTCGTCCTCGGGGTCCCAGATGAACTCGTACTCGCCGAATACCCGATGAATCAGTTCGATGACTCCAGCGGCGGCTTCGAAACCGGCTGGCTCAATATGGAATGTCATGGCGCGTTACTCTGCTGCTGAAGACGACAATGATCACGACACGATTTTCTGGCACGTGAGGAGCACGATATGGGACCGCTCAGCGGCATTCGGATTATTGAATTTCAGGGCATTGGACCGGGACCGTTTTGCGGCATGATCCTGTCCGACATGGGCGCCGACATCGTGCGCATCGACCGCGCCTCGAACGCGCCGGACGAAGCGCCGACGACTCCGCCCGGCGACCTACTGGCGCGGGGCCGACGCTCGATCGCGCTTGATCTGAAGAATCCCGAGGGCGTCGAGGTCGCGCTGCAACTGATCGAGGGCGCGGACGCGCTGTTCGAGGGCTTCCGGCCGGGCGTGATGGAGCGCCTGGGTCTGGGCCCGGATGTTTGCCTCGAGCGCAATCCGAAGCTCGTCTACGGCCGGATGACCGGCTGGGGCCAGGAGGGTCCCTACGCGCAGATGGCGGGCCACGACATTAACTACATCTCGCTGGCCGGCGCGCTCGCGCCGATCGCGCGCAAGGGCCAGGCGCCGGTGCCGCCGCTGAATATCGTCGGTGACTTCGGCGGCGGCGGCATGTACCTCGCCGTGGGCTTGCTGGGCGCGCTGATCGAGGCGGGACGCTCGGGCAAGGGACAGGTCGTTGACGCGGCCATGGTCGACGGCGCGTCGTCGCTGATCACCTCGGTGCACGCCGGTCTGGCGACCGGCAGTTGGCGTCGCGGCCGGGCGGCCAACGTGCTCGACACCGGCGCGCATTTCTATGACGCCTACGAGACGCTGGACGGCAAGTACGTTTCGATCGGCTCAATCGAACCGCAGTTCTACGCGGAACTGCTGCATCTGCTTGGTCTTGAGAACGAAGAGTTGCCGCACCAGATGGACAACACGCGCTGGCCCGAGCTGAAGGACCGCGTCACGGCCATCTTCCGAACGAAATCGCGGTCGGAGTGGGAAGCGATCTTCGAGGGATCGGATGTCTGCTTCGGCCCGGTGCTTGAGCCCTGGGAAGCGCCGAATCACCCGCACGCGAAGGCGCGAGGCGCATTCGAAGAGGTCGCCGGCGTCGTGCAGCCCGCTCCGGCGCCGCGCTTCAGCCGGACGAAGTCGAAGATCCAGGGTCCACCAGCGTATCCGGGACAACACACCGACGAGATTCTCGCCGAAATCGGACTCAACGGCTCGAAGGGCGAGGAATTGAAGACGGCGGGCGCCGTTCGTTAATCCGCCGGACGGAAGGCCGACTGTTCAAGAACCAGTCACCGCTTGAAAGAGACCTTTGCAAAGCTCACAAATCCCCTCTCCCCCCAAGAAGACCTCTGCGTAAGTCCTATTCTCCCCCCTTGCGGGGGAGATGCCGCAGGCAGAGGGGGCTGCCCATCTCCAAGCTTATCTGGTCGCTGTGGGAGGACCCCCCTCTGTCACTCCGTGACATCTCCCCCCGCAAGGGGGGGAGAGGGGATTTGTGAGTGTTGCAAAGGTCTCCACAGAGGGGGGAGAAGAGGACTTACGCAATGGGCTCGATCAGCGACTACCGGCTCTATCCCGCGATCCAGGCGCAGCCTTCGGAATGCGCCAAGCTGCTGAGCAGTGTCCAGCCGTTCGAGCGTGCGGCGGAGACGCTGGCTTCGGCGTCGCGTGTCTGGACCGTGGGCATCGGTACGTCGTTCAACGCGGCCAATGCCGCTAGCTGGATGCTGCGCTCGGCCGGCCTGACCGCTCGCCCCTTGACGAGCTTTGAGTTTGCCACCTGGCCCGCGCTGTCTGAAGGCGATGCGGTACTGCTGTTCGCGCACACAGGTCGCAAGACGTACAGCGGCAACTCATTGGCGCTCTGCATCGAGCGGGGGGTTCCCGTCGTGCTGATCACCAAAGTGGACACAGGATTCGACCTCGAGTCATTGCCCGAGAGTGTGACAGTGCTGCACACGACCACGCAGGATCCGTCGTCGATGTACACGATCTCGCACACAACGGCGATGACGGCCGCGGCGATGATCGCCGACGCCGTCTCGCCGGATTCGATTGGTGACATCTCGGAGATTCCGTCGGCGCTGGCGTCGGCGCTACGGCTGGAAGACGAGATTGTGGAGCTGGCAGTGGAATGGTCGTCGGGCGCGCTGATCGCGCTGGGCGCGGGTCCGATGCTGTCAGCGGCTGAAGAAGCCCACATCAAGATTGCCGAGGCGTCGCGTCGTGCGGTGCGTCACCAGGAACCTGAATCGTTCTTGCACGGACCGGCGGTGCAGATTGTCGACTCAGATCGCATCCTCGCTTTCGCGGCGAACGACGAATCGGCGGAGCGCACGCGGGCGATCACCCAACTGACCATGGACATGGGCTGCGCGGCAGCGTGGGTCGCGCCCGAGAGCGTGTCCGGCCCTGAGTCAACGCGACATCTGACGTTGGCCGAGATGTCGCCGGAGCTGCTCACGATTCCGGCAGTCGTGCCCTCGCAGTTGCTGGCCGGACATCTGGCGGCCAACGGAGGCATCAACGCCGACGACTTCCGCACCGACGTGCCGGAGTTTAGAGACGCACTCTCGAAGCTGAGCCTGTAGCCCGAGTCGCCTTCGAGCTTTGGACGTTAACAGGCCTCAGGCCATCTAGCGGACGAAGCCAAAGATCGATTACCGCCATGCGTGTCTGTTCTTCCAAACGCGAGCGGCGGATCTGGACGTGGACGGCAACCGTTGCTTGCGCCATCTTTGCAAGTCTGGGACTGACCGGGTGGCTTGCCGAGGCGCTGGGCGACTCGGATCTGATCCCCGGCGCATTCGCCCTCGGGATGCTGTTGGTGGCAGCGACCATCGTGACCCAAGGGCTGCAATCGAGGCCAAGTGGACCGGAAATCGCCATTGCACTCGGCGTCTCGGCCGCTTTGTTCATGCTGTTGCTCCGATTTGCCTTGTCGGAGCGGACGCATCTCATTGAGTTTGGCGTGCTGGCCGCCTTCATCCATGCTGCGCTCAAGGAACGAGCCAGCCAAGGACGTCGGGTCCCGGCAGGCGCCTTGATCGCTGTTCTGGCGGCAACCGCTATCGGGCTGCTTGATCAGGGTATCCAGGCCATCCTGCCCAATCGCATATTCGATCCGCAGGATCTGCTGTTCAATTTCCTCGCCGCCGTGACGGCAGTCGTCGTCGGTCTGGCGGTTGGATGGACGCGACGGCGAGTTCGCGCCTGAATCTCTATCCGAGCGCGCCAATCCTCGATTCCAGGTCGGCCTGTTGACGCTGTAGGTCGGCGGCGAGCTCCTCAGCCTGCTGCACGACTGCGGCGGGCGCTTTCTTGCGGAATCCCTCGTTGGCCAGCTTGGCCTCTGCGCCTTTGAGGCGCTTGATGATGTTGTCGAGGTCTTTGCTCAGGCGGGCCTGTTCCTGTCCCAGATCGACGAGCCCGCCCAGGGGCAGGATGATTTCGGCAGTGGGGAGGACGGCCGACGCGATCTGGTCAGTCGGCGCGTCAGCGAGGTCGGTGACGATTGACAGTGGCCGGGAGCGTGAGAGCACCTCGATGATTGGCGCCGAGTCGGTGACGGCGCCAACAACGTCGTCTCGAGGACGGACGTAGACCTCGACGAATTGGCCGGCCTGCACTTTGTAGTCTGCTCGAACTTGCCGAACGGCGGTCACGACATCTTGTACGGCGCTGAACTCCGCCTCCGCTTCGAGATCGCGGTCGGCGTCGCCGGGTTGCGGGTAGCGAGCTCCGATCAATGCGTCGACATCGTTGTTGTCTGCCAGCTGCGGACGCAGTTGTTGCCAGATCGCTTCGGTGATGAACGGCATCCATGGGTGGAGCAATCGCAGTCCGCCGTCCAACACCTTGGTCAGGACAGGCAAGGGCGAGAGATCGCCGTTGCGCAGCCGGACCTTGCTGGCCTCGACGTACCAATCGAAGAATTCTCCGCGCAGGAAGTCCTGGATTTGGCGGCCCGCCTCGCCGAGCTGGAACTGGGTGAGCAGCTCGTCGACGGAATCGGTCACGGCTTGGAGGCGAGAGAGGATCCAGCGGTCTTCGAGGGGGAGGACCCCCTCCGCCTTCGGCACCTCCCCCTGCAAGGGGGAGGATGGAGTTGGAGACGGCAGCTCCCCCTGCGAGGGGGAGCGGGGGGAGGAATAGGGCAGCTCACGCGGCGAGGGGGAGCGGTCGGAGGCGCTGGCGATCTCGCCGAGGACGAATTTTGCGCCGTTCCAGAGCTTGTTGGCGAAGTTTCGCGAGCCCTCCAGCCGTTCGTCGGTGAGGCGCATGTCGTTGCCCGGGGTTGAGCCCGTGGCGAGCGTGAAGCGCAGCGCGTCCATGCCGTACTGGTCGGCCTTCTCGAGCGGGTCGATGACGTTGTCGAGCGACTTCGACATCTTGCGGCCCTCGGCGTCGCGGACGAGGCCGTGCAGGTAGACCGTGCGGAACGGGGCCTCGCCCATGTTGAAGCAGCCCAGCATGATCATCCGCGCGACCCAGAAGAAGAGGATGTCGTAGCCGGTCTCCATCACAGACGAGGGGTAGAAGCGCGCGAGGTCGTCGGTCGTGTCGGGCCAGCCCAGCGTCGAGTGGGTCCATAGTCCGGATGAGAACCAGGTATCGAGCACGTCGGGGTCCTGTACGAGCTCGGAACCGCCGCAGGTCGGACAGGTGGTGGGGTCGGTCAGCTCGACGATTGGGTGCGAGCCTTCATCGATCGTGATCTCGCCGTCGTCGGCCGTGATGATGGCGTCTGCATCGCAAGCGGAGCAGTACCAGGCCGGAATGCGGTGTCCCCACCAGAGCTGGCGCGAGATGCACCACGGCCGGATATTGTCCATCCACTGGAGATAGACATTCTTCGAGCGTTCGGGAACGATCCGGACTTCGTCGTCGCGCACGACACGCGCCGCTTCAGCGGCGAGTTCGTCGGTGTCGACGAACCACTGGTTCGAGACCAGCGGCTCGACCACGACGCCGGATCGCTGCGAGTGTCCGACGTTGTGGATATGCGTCTCGGTCTTGAGCAGGTAGCCGTCTTGCTCGAGGTGCTGCGCGACTAGCGTGCGCGCCTCGTTGCGGTCCATGCCGGCGTAGAGTCCGGCCTCGGCCGTCAGCGTGCCGTCCCAATCGACGACGCGGATCGGCTCCAGGTTGTGACGTTCGCCGATTTCGAAGTCGAGCTGGTCGTGGCCTGGGGTGATCTTGAGCGCGCCGGTGCCGAACTCGAGGTCGACGGCCGAATCGGCGACTAGCGGAATCAGGCGGTCGAAGCCGCGTAGCGGCAGGCGGACGTGCCGGCCGAGATGTGGCTGCCAGCGCTCGTCGTCGGGATGGACAGCGATGGCCACGTCTGCGGGAATCGTCTCGGGACGGGTCGTGACGATGACAACACCGTCCTCAAGCTCGTTTCCACGCTCGTCGACGAAGGGATAGCGGACGTGCCAGAGCTTGCCCTCTTCCTCGCGGTATTCGACCTCGACATCAGAGAGCGCGGTCAACATCTGCGGGTCCCAATTGATGATTCGGGCGCCGCGATAGAGCTTGCCGTCGTTGAAGAGGTCGACGAATGTCTTGCGCACGGCGTCGCGCGGCGTCGGATCGAGGGTGAAGGCGGTGCGCTCCCAGTCGCAGGAAGCACCCATGCGTCGGGCTTGCGCGGTGATCCGCGGGCGGGTCACGCCGACCCAGTCCCAGACACGCTCTTCAAATGCTTCGCGTCCGAGGTCGTGGCGGGTCATGCCCTCGCGCGCGAGCTGCCCCTCGACGACGCTTTGCGTCGCGATCCCGGCGTGGTCCAATCCAGGTAGCCAGAGTGTCGGCTCACCCAGCATCCGGTGCCAGCGGATCAGCGCGTCCTCGATGGTCAGGGTCACCGCGTGGCCCAGGTGCAGCACGCCGGTCACATTGGGCGGCGGCATGATCACTGTGAACGGCTCAGGCTGGCCCTCGACCGCTCCGGTCGGACGGAACCAACCGTTGTCCTCCCAGAAGGCGTAGATCGGGTCCTCAACCTGGGAGGCGTCGTAGGCGCCGGTCAGGTTGCTCACGTTGGACAGGTCGAATTCAGTGGTGGTCACAGCCGAACTCCGCGTGGTCGTCGGATGGTTAACTGGCTGAGGAGGAGAGTCTTCGGGTCCGGCGCGGTGTAGCCAAGGCGCGCCGAACCTAGCCTACGGCTACGAGTACGCCGTCAATGACGTCGGCTTCTTTGACCGGCCGCTTGATCTCGGCGGCCTGCAACCGGCGACTGCGTCGCTGCTTGGCGACTTCCAGTTCGTAGAGCATTTCCAGCCCCTGGCGGGTGTCGCTGGCGACGCGGGCCGGGTCCTGGCGCTCGAGGCGGCGGCGAAAGAGCCAGTAGGTAAAGGCCTGCCACTCGGCGTGCTCGATCCGTTCGGGGTCAGCATGGTCACGGTTGAAGGTCGCGCGGTAGTCGCGAAGAAGGTCGGCTTGCCGAGCGCCGTAGATCCGACCGAAGACGTCGGAATCGAGTTCCTGTCGGGTATGCGAGAACGACAGACCGCTGCGCTCCTTCTGCAGGACGCGCTCGATCGCGAGGTGCAGCGCCTGCTCGACGCGGACCCCGTAGAGGAAGTTGAGATGAGCCCAGTACTTGGCCGTGCCCAATCGCTCCTGGAACTCGGCTTCACTCAGCACGACCGGCGGCGACTCTTCGATGAGTAGGTCCTCGACTTCGTTGAGCGGCAGCAGGCCGGGCGGCGCCGAGTCGCAAATGCGCTCGGCAAGCAGGAGCCAGTCAAAGGCTTCATGCTCGATCAGGTAGACGTATTCGCGACCATCGACCGTCTCACGAGGGACTTCCCATTCGCTGATGCAGTCGAGCATGGCGTCGAACCAGGGGCGTCTGGCGTGCAGCTGGGCATGGAATGTGGCCAGCAAGGAGTCGGGGCCGATCTCCATCACTTCGGCGTCGACGATGCGCTCATCATCAGGGTCGATGTCGGGCGCGAAGCCAGTCTCGACGGGGCCGTCACGATCGGCCAGGTGCGGAAACGGATTGTCGTCGGTGGTCGCCGAGTTCGTCGTCGCCATCGTCAGGCTGCCCCTATTTCGTTGCCCTGCCGACATTGCGGCAGTAAGCTTCCTTGTCGCCTCCATTGCGGCATTAAGCTTCTGCTTTGCCGCCATTGCGGCATCAAGCTTCCTTGCCGCCTCCGCGGCTTTACTTTGACTTGCCGCCAGCGCGGCATCATGCCTCCTTGCCGCCAGCGCGGCATTACGCCGCCTTGCCGCAGCAACGCTTGAACTTCTTGCCACTGCCACAGGGACACGGCGCGTTACGTCCGACCTTCTGTCCGCCGGCCGGCCCCGAGATGGTCGGACGCGCCGCCACGGCGACGACGCCGCCGGACTCGCGGACATTGCTCACACGGACAGGATCGCCGCGCTGGGCCGGTCCGACGCCGCGCGCTCGACGCACCGGCGCGGCGCGGCGCTCCTCGACGCGGACAGACGCATGCATCACCGACGACGACACTTCGCGTTGCAGCGCCGCAACGAGCTGGTCGAACATGTCGAACGCTTCGCGCTTATAGGTGACCAGCGGGTCCTGCTGGCCGTAGGCCTGCAGGCCGACGCCCTGGCGCAGACCGTCGATCTCGGTCAGGTGGCGAATCCAGAGCCGGTCCATGGTGCGCAGGACGAGTCCGCGCAGCAATTCGATGGACGTGCCATCGGCGGTCTCCGCGTCGATTCGTTCGGACAGCCGCTGCAGTTCGGCGGCGGCGTGTTCGCGCAGCGCTTCGACGCATTCGTCGAGTTCCGCGCCGTGGAGCGCGTCGCGGTCGAGTCCGGTCAGTGGCAGCACCTGCGCGGCCTCCTGCCAGAACTCGTCGGCCGTCGTTTCGTCCCAGAGCTCGTTGGCGATGGAACGTTCCAAGTCATCGATCGTGTGCAGCAACATGTCTTCGACGATCTCGGAGAGTTCGTCCTTGGCGGTGAGCACCTTGTCGCGTTCGGTGTAGATCACTTCGCGCTGTTTGTTGATCACGTCGTCGTAGTCGACGAGATGCTTGCGGATGTCGAAGTGGTAGGTCTCGACCTTCTGCTGGGCCTGCTCGAGCGCCTTGCCAACCATGCCCGATTCGAGCGGCGCACCGTCCTCGAGACCGGCTTTCTCCAGCATCCCCGGCAGCCAGTCGGGGGTGAAGCGCTTCATGATCCCGTCCTCGAACGAGACGTAGAAGCGCGAGGAGCCGGGGTCGCCCTGGCGACCGGAGCGACCTCGGAGCTGGTTGTCGATCCGCCGCGACTCGTGTCGCTCGGTGCCGATCACGGCGAGTCCGCCGCGATCGGCGACGCCCTCACCCAGCTTGATGTCGGTGCCGCGGCCAGCCATGTTGGTCGCGATCGTGACGGCGCCGGGATTGCCGGCGGCGGCGATGATGTGTGCTTCGCGCTCGTGCTGCTTGGCATTGAGCACTTCGTGGCCGACGCGGCGCCGCTTGAGCATGGCGGCAAGCCGCTCGGAAGTTTCGACCGAGGCCGTACCGACCAGGACCGGGCGTCCCGACTCTGAGAGATCAGCAATCTCGTCGATGACAGAATCGAACTTGGCCTGTTCGGTGCGGAAGACGAAGTCGCCCAGGTCGTCGCGGACCATGTCCTGGTGCGTAGGCACCACGATGACATCAAGTCCGTAGATCTTGTGCAGTTCCTCGGCCTCGGTCGCGGCGGTACCGGTCATGCCCGAGAGCTTGTTGTACATGCGGAAGTAGTTCTGGTAGGTGATCGTGGCAAGCGTGACCGTCTCGCGCTCGACGGAGACGCCTTCCTTGGCCTCGATCGCCTGGTGCAGACCCTCGGAGTAGCGGCGGCCGTCCATCATCCTGCCGGTGAACTCGTCGACGATCACGACCTTGCCGCCGCGCACGACGTAGTCGCGGTCGCGCTGGTACATGAAATTCGCCTTGAGCGCCGAGTCGAGGAAGCGGGTCAGACGCGCGTTCTCGCCTTCGAACAGGTTGTCGATATCGAGCGTGTCCTCGATCTTGGCGATGCCCTCTTCGGTCATCGCCACCGTGCGCGACTTGGGGTCGGGCGTGAAATGCGCCTCCGGCTGCAATCCGCGCACGAGGTTGGCGAATACGCGGTAGGTATCGAGCGATTCCTCGGCCTGACCGGAGATGATCAGCGGCGTGCGCGCTTCGTCGATCAGGATGTTGTCGACCTCGTCGACGATCGCGTAGACGAGCGGCCGCTGCACCTTCTCGGAGGCGGACATGACCATGTTGTCGCGCAGGTAGTCGAAGCCGAACTCGTTGTTCGTGCCATAGGTAATGTCGGCGCCGTAGGCCTCCTGACGCGTGACCGGACGCAACATCTTCAGGTCGCCCAGCTCGCGCCGGCGCTGCAACTGTTCTGCGTCTATCGCGTCGGGGTTCTCGATATCGACGGTCGAATCGGCCTCGGGATCGAACATGAAGGCGGCGCGGTGCTGGAGCACGCCAACCGAAAGTCCGAGCGTGTGATAGATGGGCGCCATCCACTGTGCGTCGCGCTTGGCGAGGTAGTCGTTGACCGTGATCAGGTGGCCGCCGTCGCCCTCGAGTGCGTTGAGGTAGAGCGCAAGCGTGGCGACCAGCGTCTTGCCTTCGCCGGTGCGCATCTCAGCGACCTTGCCCTGGTGCAAGACGATCCCGCCGACGATCTGCACGTCATAATGCCGCATCTGGACCTGGCGTCGGGCCGACTCGCGGACCACAGCGAAGGCCTCGGGCAGGATGTCGTCGAGCGACGCGCCGTCTTCCAGTCGCTCGATGAACTCAGGCGTCTTGGCCGCCAGTTCGTCGTCCGACAGACGCGCAAACTCGGGTTCCCAGTCGGCGACCGCCACCACCGCGCCCTGCAATTTATTCACCTCGCGAGCATTGGCGTCGCCAAGCATCGACCCCGCCCGTTTCTTCGCCCGATCAAGCAAACCCATTCAGCAGTCCCAATCCAGTCAGCCCAAGCTCAGGGCATACCAATCCAGTGTAGCGGCGAGGGGGACGGTCGTGAGTCTCGCCATGGCGCGCAGTAGATTCACGGACCCAGGAAGATGGCATGAGTCCCGCCTGTTAGGATGCTGCCAACTACTGAACCAACCGTCAGGAACCACTTTGCGTTGGGCAAACCAGCTTGGGAACCGAAACTGCGTGCGGATGGTGCTCAGCCCCGACTCGCAGAGCGTACGCGTTTCCAGTTCGACCATTCTGCATCGCTATAACTCCTGTCACCGCTGGGACCGTCGGTCGCCATCACCCGAATCAGCAAGAGACAAGATCGCATCCGTCCGGTGCTTCCAGCCACCACGATGGCAGACATTGGTCGGCCAGTACCTTCTTGAACGCGAGGTCCATCGTGCCAGTAGACGTTTCGGTGCCTGACGCCATCAGCCAGCGAACACCGTGTCGCCATCCGGACGCCAAACGAGTCCCACGATCCGGTGCACTTGCCACGGCGGAATCTCCGTGCCATCCAGGACCGCAGCTCACCCAATGGATGAGGACATGTGTCCAGGATTCGATATATCGACCGACCTTCTGACCTACGCTGACCGTTCGGTCGTCAAGCCATTGAACGCCGCGTCATAGACCAGAGCGATGAATCATTGTCGAAGACCGTGCATGAGTCCCTTCGGCGACCATCTGACGAATCTCGATTCGTCCTTCTCGTACCCAGATAGTTTCTGGCGTCCCGCGAGCTGAACGAATCGCACGCGAATCCTTGGGAGACCAGCTTCAGATCATCTTCGTGGCTGTTCGGTTCAAGACGGAGAAACTCTCCATCGATTCTGAACAGGACGTCGAGATACTCGAATTCGCCGGTCCGTCCGTTTTCGAATCGGCACGTGATCCATAGAAAGTCACGATCCGTGTTGTCCACACGAAGATCGCCAGTTCCCAAATGTCGGTCGCGCTCACAAAGCAGACAAACTTGCCCAAGGCGTCTGCCGGGAATCCTCAGGCAGCATTTCCGGCGCGATACGTACCACCGTCTGAATGCAGGAGCATGTCCGTCGATCAGTGGCGCGAGTCGGACGTCAATGAGTCGTCGACTGCCGTCATTGACCAATCAGTAACGCCATTATGTGTCGCCGATCATCAGTGACTCATTCGAGCGGTGTTGCGCGCAGAGGCGCCAGATTTGGCAGACGTCCACACCAGATTCGCGTTCCGGCTTGCAATCCGAAGTCGAAACTCCCTTCGGGCCATTCGCCCGAATCGCCGTGCCGCGCCATCGAGCGTCGAGCAAGACGATGAGCACATCCTGTGTGGCCACAGCTGTCATTCATTTCTCTGGGCATCTTGCAGTATCGCCAAGTGTACCGCCCGTCAGGAGAGAAGCCTGGCGCTGGACCTGGCGGACGGCGCGAACTCAAGCTCGTCCGTGCCAATGGGCGCCACTGCCAGATGTGCGTGTCGTTGTGGGCCAGCAGCCAACCCCAGGGCAGCCACATCCACTCGTTCGCCTTCGGCAAGATCTTGCCCTGCCCGACGCTGAAGTCGTCGCCGGGGAAGACGACGGTTTCGTCTCCGATCAGGATGGGCAGGTCTTGGACGCTGATGTCGCTGGCGAGCAGAGTCACCTCGTCGATTGGCGCGCTCACGATCTCGTCGAGTTCACCGTCCATGGGCAAACAGCCTGACCTCCGCGCCGTCGGCTGACTGACCCATTACGCCATACTGCTCGCCCTGCCACTCCGCCACGATGGCCGGCGCCGGCTCCTTGAGAATCCGCCAAGTCTCAATCTCCCCGAGATTGAGCGCCAGCGCACGTATCCAACCCTCACGGTCGTCGCCGAAGCTGATTCGGAACCGTCCACTCGCGGCATTCAGAACCATGACTTCCTCGCCGGCGCTGAGTCGGTGAATGACCGGCCACGGTAGTCCAGGCCGTACTCGGACGTCGGCGTCTCTGATAACCGTTGCCGGGACGTCTGTCAGATTGGTCGGGGGCGCCTCCGACTCTTCTTGTGACTCGATCGGTTCGCTCTGTTGCTCTGGTTCGGACTGCACTGACTGCTGGCGATCAGCGAGCGCAGGGGTCGACTCGCTCTCACTCTCTGTTGGATCCGGGCGCTGCTGAACCGGATTGCTTATCGCCTGCTCCGGCTGAGCGGCCGCAACTTCGACCCGGCTCCTCGTGCCTGCGACCTGCGAGACCTCACCGCCTTGCGCCTGTTCAACGGCTTGTTCCTCGGCGCGGGTGTCCGTGGCCGTCGGCTGATCGCCCTCGCTGCAGCCAATCAACAACAGTCCAACGAAGGTCAGGAACAGAAGAACTCGGATACTCATGCAGCAGAGACGCTCCTACTGCACGGTATGTTCCCACCCTTCAACCTGCGTCGTCGTGACTGTCTTGGTCCCCTCCAACAAACCTTTCCAGTAGTCCCTAGCCAGCTGGTACCAGGAATCGGGCGTCCAATTCCTGTCCAACAGCGACACGAGTGACCGTAGGTCACTTCAGGTGCAGTCGATCGGTCAGCCGCAGAAGGCGAGTCACTTGCCCTCGGGCGACCACTCGACGCTACTCACCAAAGGTCGAAGAGAGAAAACAGATAGACGGAAGCCGGACGCCAACGAACGCCAGCCAACGGCCGTCCGGAGACCACGTGGCAGTATGCCTCCCGGCTCTGCAAACATCTCCGTCTGCCCGAACACGGAACACAATGTCACCAGTGCTGGCGTCCAGAATCACATATTCCCGATAATGCCAATCTGAGGGCAAGAACTCACTCACACGACCCTTGGTCGACCCTTCAGGAAATGAAGATATGCCCTGGTCGTCATACTCAGAGGTGAGAACGAAGCGCCGCATCAGCAGCCATTTGCCGTCGGGCGCCCAGGCAATCGGTTCGCCCCAGATCAGGGGATCCGAGAAAGCTCGGATGCTCAGCGATTCGATCTCCACGACTACGACCGGGCCGTTCCACGCCGACACGACAACACGGTCCAGTTCAGGTGACCATAGCGCCTGCGCTGATGGGACGATATGCGGCGCCAGACCTACAGCCAACGGGATTCCTCGATGAGCGTCGATGTCGTAGAACATCAACTGGGAGTCCTGTGAGGCAGCGTCCACCGCTCGATATAGCAGGATGAACCTTCCAGCGAATGAGATCGGTCTCCATTGGCCAGTGCCCTCGCATTGATCGCCTTCGGGGGATCGATCCAATGGCTCGGCCAAGGCCACGATCTCTCCAGTCGCCAGATCGACCAGATGCCAAGGCTGGTTCGGGTCGCGCGCCGGCCCGGCCCACAGGGAAGAGCTCTTCGAGGAGATTCCACAATCTACGTCCAGCGTGGACGTTTCGACCTCTCGTTCCACCACACCGGCAGGACTCAACACACGCATTGCCGTCTCATCACCCACCAGCAATGTCGAGTCGGTCAACCAACGCACCCTCTCGCCGATCGGTGGCTCAGTGTGTGACCCATCGATTCCGAGGACGTGGATGAAGTTGGCATCCTCTGCGGGACGGCCCGCGCTCCAGATTCGCAGGTATTCGGAGTTCGGTGACCAGTAAGAGCATTCTGCCAAGCGAAACACACAATAGAAGTCAAGCGCAGAAAACGAGACCTCCTCATGTCCATCGGTCGACATGATTCGCAGATCGCTGACATCAGGGTTGCCAAACACGCCGTCGTCGCCAAGCACCCAGCGACCGTCGGGGGAAAGTTGGTCCCAGCGCCGATCGTCAATCACCCGCGGCGTTTCGGAGCCGGGACGCCATTCCCATAGGCCGTCGCCAGCCCCGACCAGCGCGTTGTCCCCCCTCCAGCGCACGTCCGGCGCACCTTCTACCACGGCGTACTGACGGCCGAATACACCGTCGGCGTCGACCGAAATGACCTCCAAATCGCTTGACGCGACGATCGGCAGTGAGGCGGCGTCCACGTTCAGCCGCACTGAATCGCGCGGCAGCCAGCCATACTGTTGGTTCCAGCGATTCTCGAGCCGGTCCGGGCGCAGCGCGATCCACTCCCCGTCAATGGAGCGGCCGAGAACTGGGTAACGACGCCCGGGTCCGCCTTGCAGATATTCGGACCCCGCAGGTCCATAGGGTCGGTCGTGCATCAGCACCTGCAAGTGGGGCAGTTCGGCCCAGACTCTTGGCCGTTCTAGCTGCGCACCATCCCACGAAGCGGCGCTGAGCAGTGCAAGCGCCCAAGCGACCACAGTTGAAATGCCCAGAATACCCATCATGTCAATTGGACGCCCCAACCTCGTCTCAGGTTCCCCCTGCTGCTCAGGTAAACAGCGCCCCGACCGAGTCGCCTTCGTGGATTCGGCGGATCGCTTCTCCGAGCAGCGGGGCGATCGAGACGATTTCGAGGCCGCAGGCGTCTCCGTTGGTCTGGGGTGGCAGCGTGTCGGTCACGACGACCTTGCTGATTGGGCTGGCGTCCAGGCGCTTGAGCGCGGGATCGGACAGGACGCCGTGTGTGGCTGCGCCGAAAATCTCTCGCGCGCCCTCTTCGCGCAGCAACTCGGCGACGTGGACGAGGGTGCCGGCGGTGTCGATCTCATCGTCGATGATCAGCACATTGCGGCCGGCCACCTCGCCGATCAGCTGCATCACCTCGGCCCGGTCCTCGTTTCCGGTGCGCCGTTTCTCCGCGATCGCCAGCGGCATGTGCAGCCGATCGGCTGCCGTTCGAGCGCGCTTCGCCGAGCCCAGGTCCGGCGCGACGACCACACCATCGAATCCTTGCGCCTTGAAATGGTCGACCAGCAGCCGCTGGCCGGTCAGTTCGTCGGTGGGGATGTGGAAGAAGCCCTGGATCTGGCCGGCGTGGAGGTCGATGGTCAGCATTCGGTCGGCGCCGGCGGTCTGAACCAGGTCGGCGAAGAGGCGCGCCGTGATCGGCACGCGCGGTTGGTCCTTCTTGTCCGAACGTCCGTAGGAGTAGTACGGCGCCACGGCCGTAATCCGCCCGGCCGAGGCGCGGCGGGCCGCATCGATCATGATCAGCAGCTCAACCAGGTGGTGATTGACCGGCTTCGCGCCCGGCTGGATGAGGAAGACGTCGCGCTCGCGAATGTTGTCGAGAAACTGGACGAAGGTGTTGCCGTTGGCGAAGTCGAAGACGTTGGCGCGGCCGAGTTCGACATCGAGCGCCGCACAGACGTCGCGCGCGAGCTGCGGATGCGCGTTGCCCGTAAACACGACCGGTTCGCCGATAAACCGACTCATCGCGTCACTCCCCTGGTCTGGCCACACGTGCTCGGATACGCGGTCACGTTAACCCACGGATCGGACAGACGCAGTTGCGCAAAGGAGTTGTCAAGGGTTTGCACGATGGCACGGTGGAAGACTCCAGGATCCTCAGCCGGCACTGCGCCTCCTCCCTTGATGAGACCTTTGCGACAGTCCTATTCTCCCCCCTTGCAGAGACCTTTGCATAAGTCCTCATCTCCCCCCTTGCGGGGGAGATGCCGTAGGCAGAGGGGGGCTCCCCATCTCAAGGCCTATCTGGTCGCTGTGCCCCCCCCCTTTGTCACTCCGTGACATCTCCCCCCGCAAGGAGACCTTTGAAAACTCCCCCTCTCCCCCCTTGCGGGGGAGATGCCGAAGGCAGAGGGGGGGCTCCCCATCTCAAGGCCTATCTGGTCGCTGTCGGCGGACCCCCCCTCTGTCACTCCGTGACATCTCTCCCCGCAAGGGGGGGAGAGAGGACTTGTGACTTTTGCAAAGGTCTCCGCAAGGGGGGGAGAGGGGATTCGCGAGGCTTGCAACGGTCTCCTCTCTGGGGCAAGCAACGCGCTCGGCGCAGGTGGACAGTTGGCTCCGACCTGATTCCGTCGGGCGATTAGTTCAGTGGATTACGCAGGGACGTACAGGCGACGTAACGGCTGCTTCGGTTACGGTGGCTTGCTTGCGGAACAGCTGATCCTTGCCTACGATGCAGTCGTTAGCACTCGCAGGGTGTGAGTGCTAACGTCCAACCGCGAGCAACAATCAAGACAGCGTCACAGCAGAGATTGGAACACAGCAATATGGCCACCGAGCTCAAGCCGCTCAACGACCGCATCGTGATCAAGCCGCTTCAGCAGGAGCAGGTGCTCTCCTCCGGCATCGTCATTCCCGACTCGGCCAAGGAAAAGCCGCAACAGGGTGAAGTCGTCGCCATTGGCCCGGGCAAGCGCGATGACGATGGCAACCGCGTCCCGCTCGACATCGAGATGGGCGACCGCATCCTCTACAAGAAGTACACCGGCCAGGAAATCCAGATCGACAACGAGGACCTGATCGTGCTCGAAGAGCGCGAGGTCCTGGCCAAACTGATCGTCTAGCTGTTCAGCTAGATCGGCAGTCAACCAGTCCGAATTACAACCAGGAGCAACTATGGCTGCAAAGCAACTCGCATTCGACATGGATGCGCGCAAGGCCTTGCGCGAAGGTGTCGACGCCCTCGCCAACACCGTTAAGGTGACCCTCGGTCCGCGCGGTCGCAACGTCGTGCTGGACAAGAAGTTCGGCCCGCCGCTGATCATCAATGACGGCGTGACGATCGCCCGCGAGATCGAACTCGAAGATCCGTTCCGCAACATGGGCGCCCAGCTCGCCAAAGAGGTCTCGATCCGGACCAACGATGTCGCCGGCGATGGCACCACCACCGCCACCGTCCTGGCCCAGGCGATCGTGACCGAGGGCCTGCGCAACGTCGCCGCCGGCGCCGACCCGATGGCGCTCAAGCGCGGCCTCGACCTTGGCCTCCGCGCCGTCGTGGACGAACTCCGCGACATGGCCGAGCCGGTCGAGAAGAAGGAAGAGATCGAGGCCGTCGCCAGGATTGCCGGTGACAACGACGAAATCGGCTCGATCATCGCCGACGTGATGGAGAAAGTCGGCAAGGACGGCGTCATCACCGTTGAAGAGGGACAAGGGATCCGCATGGAGACCGAGTTCACCGACGGGATGCAGCTCGACCGCGGCTACATCTCTCCGTATTTCGTCTCCAATAACGAGCGCATGGAAGCCGGCATTGACGACCCCTACATCCTGATCACGGACCGCAAGATTTCGGCCGTCCAGGATGTCGTTCCGCTGATGGAGAAGCTGCTGCAGATCACCAAGAACCTCGTGATCATCGCCGACGATGTCGACGGTGAAGCGCTGGCCACCCTGGTCGTCAACAAGATGCGCGGCACGATCAACGTGCTCGCCGTCAAGGCGCCCGGCTTCGGCGAGCGGCGCAAGGCCATGCTCGAGGACATCGCCGTGCTCACCGGTGGCACCCTGATCACCGAAGAGCTGGGCCGCACGCTCGAGCAGACCCAGGTCGCCGACCTCGGTCGCGCCCGGCGCATGGTCTCGTCCAAGGACGACACGACCATCGTCGAGGGCTCCGGCTCGGACGAGGCGATCCAGGACCGGATCAAGGAAATCAAGGCGCAGATCGACGTGACGGCGTCGGACTTCGACCGCGAGAAGCTGCAGGAGCGCATGGCCAAGCTGGCCGGCGGTGTTGCAGTGATCAAGGTCGGCGCGCCGACCGAGGTCGAGCTGAAGGAAAAGAAAGCGAAGCTCGAAGACGCGCTGTCCGCGACCCGCGCGGCCGTCGAAGAGGGCATCGTCGTCGGTGGCGGCTGCGCCCTGCTGCGCGCCGACCGTGCGCTCGACCAGATGGAAGCGGACTCGACCGGTGACCTGCGCACGGCGCTCCGCCTGCTGCGCACGGCGCTCGAATCCCCGGTGCGCCAGATCGCGCACAACGCCGGTCAGGAAGGCTCGGTCGTGATCGGCCGGATCCGCAAGGTCGATGATGACGCCTACGGCTACGACGCCAAGGACGACCGCTACGGCGACCTGCTCGAGTACGGCATCGTTGACCCGGTCAAGGTGACCCGCTCGGCGCTCGAGAACGCTGTCTCGATCGCCGGCATGATCCTGACGACCGAGAGTCTCGTCGCCGAAATCCCGCAGGCCCCGATGATGCCCGCCGGTATGCCCGACATGGGCATGGACTACTAAGTCCAAGCTTCCCCGAAACGGGAACTTCAGAAGCCCCCGACTCTGAGAGTCGGGGGCTTCTTTGTGCCTGCCAGCCTTTCAGGGATAGGCTGTCACTTGGTCTTGGAGTTTGGGGTGTCGCGTCGCTTGACGATACCGCCAATATGAACCTTTCTCGTAGGCCCGTGGACGTCAACGTAGAAGCGAACCTGCGGGCAGTTGATCCCTTGCCCTGGCAGCGTGTAGTGCTGGAGCATTTCCCGCCGACCGCTTTGGTCAACCGCTGTCGAGATCGGGAATGTTCTCTTCCGCATGTGCTTCTTGTTGCGCTTGATCGTGTCGGACTCGTCGAGCTTCACTTTCGACGGCTCGAGGGAGTCGAAATCACCGCCGTGCCTCTCGGCGAATTCCTTCAGACTGCCCCTGAACTCCTCGCTGCGAGTCGCAGCCGAGTAACCATTAAGGAACTCTAGGAAGTTGAGGAGCATCGCTGGATAGCGGTCGGCCATCTCGTGACTCTTAAGGCCTTTCACCCGCAGGACGACATCCGCAGGGATTTCCAGGTAGGGCAACTACGGCGGGCGCGCTTGACGACATCCTCGATCGACTCCGGAATATCATCGTCCATCGCCGCGCCGTCGGCAGAGTCCCTTGTCGCAGCAGACGGGTCACGATTGAGTGCCTGGTTCAGCCGAAAGATCTCTTGCCCTTGTTGAGACATCGTTGTTTCGCACCCTGCGTGGGTATTGAGCAGATCGTTGCCAGCAGAAACCTCACCCTTCAACTCGCTGTTCGCTGTTTTCACCCTTCAATTCGCTGGTCCGAGCTTTGGAGGCATCTAGTTCTGATCGGAGCTGACCGAAACCGGCCATGATGTCTCGCAACCCGACACCATCAGGCTCGGGGAAGACTTGGGGCAGGGACGGGTCGTGTTCCCAGCCGTGCTGCGGCGCCGCGCTACGGAGATAATCCGGGTCATGGAACGAGTTCAGCTGGCCCGTTCGGTCCAGCAGCACCGGCGAGGCGTCAGCCCTCGGCACAAGGACTCCGCTGTGGCGGCAAATCATCTGCTGAAGGATTGCCTGGAACAGTCGGGGGGTTGGTGTCGTTGGAATTGCGAGCATGACGTTGTTCTCCATGTTCTTGCTCGTGAAGGCCCCATGGACTCGGCGGTTCCGGTGGCCAAACCGGGGTCCCGAGTTGCGCCCGACGGTTGCTTCGGGGCGGGCGTGCCCCCTTATGTCATTTACGAGTAATTCGTTCCGATTATCTGCTCTGAATAATGAGCTCTGAATATCTGATCTAATTAGTGAAGAGTCGAGAGTAAATTTTCTGAGTTCCACATTTCGGCAGCGCCTCTGTGTCTCGGTTACGGCCGACCTCCATTCATGTTGGGCCCCTGATAATAGCAGATCCGCGGAGAATCCACATTGCGGGGAAGACATCTCGCGACGATGAGTGGTCTCGACGCCGTCGGGACCAGTTGCCAAGAGCTGAGCACACGAAGGGTTGAGACTCCGTCGGACTTGAACGAACGATGAAGGGGCGCCCACGAGGAGGCGCCCCTTCATCATTAGGCGGCAGAACCGGCCGGCTTATGCGTCGGGGAGGGCGACGTAGCCGCCTTCTTCGTCGAAACCGCTGGCTGCGGCGCCGATCAGGTCCAAGTCGTCCTCGTCTTCGAGAGCGAACCCGAGGTCTCCCAGATCGTCGTCGCTGTTGTAGACGCCGGCTGGGCTTGCGCCCGGCAGACCGGCTGCCAGAGGCAGCGGTTCCGGCTTGGGCAGCGGCGGGATCTCGATCTTGGCTCGGGCCGGGATCATCTTGCCGATGATCACGTTCTCCTTGAGGCCCCTGAGTTGGTCCACCTGGCCGGTGATCGCGGCCTCGGTCAGCACGCGCGTCGTCTCCTGGAAGGAGGCGGCGGCGAGCCAGCTGTCTTGCGACAGCGAGGCCTTGGTCACGCCCAACAGGACCGGCTTGGCCGATGCCTGCTGCTTGTTTTCGGCGGCCAATGCGCGGTTGCGCTGTTCGTACTTGTGGCGAGTGACCAGCTCTCCGGCCAGCCACTCGTCGGACTCGCCCGGATCGTCAATTTCCACCCGGCGCAGCATCTGACGCACAATCACTTCGATGTGCTTGTCGTGGATATCGACGCCCTGCGACCGGTAGACGTCCTGCACCTCGGTCACGAGGTAGCGGTGGACCGCGCCCTCGCCGAGGATGCGCAGCATGTCCTGCGGGTCGAGCGGGCCTTCGGTCAGCGGTTCGCCGGCCTCGACCTCGTTGCCCTCGGCCACGCGCAGGCGGGCCGTCGCGGGCAGCTCGTACTCGCGCGTGTCGCTGGTCTCGTAGGAGATGGTCAGGATGCGCGAGCCGCGCTTGCGACTGACGCGACCGCCGACGCGAGCGCGAATCTGACGCGCTTCGGGTTCTTCATCCTCGTTACCGGAGACCGGCATGCGCGCGAGCAGATCGCCTGCTTCCACCTCTTCCTCGTCCTTGACCAGGACGCGAGTCTTGAGCGGCAACTGATACTCGTCGCGGTGGACGTCCTCAGCGGTCAGCCGCAGACGCCGCAGCTCGCCGTCGGTGAGGACGTCAACGCGGCCGTCAATTTCGGCGATCAGCGCCTGTCCCTTCGGCGAGCGAGCCTCGAACAGCTCGACCACACGAGGCAGACCGGAGGTGATGTCGGAGACGCCGGCGATGCCGCCGGTGTGGAAGGTCCGCATCGTCAGCTGGGTACCCGGTTCGCCGATGCTCTGGGCGGCGATGATGCCAACTGCAGAGCCAAGCTCTACCAGCTCGCCGGTGGCCAGCGACTGTCCGTAGCAGCGCTGGCAGAGGCCGGTCTGCCCGCGGCAGATCATCGGTGAGCGCACGTGGAACGACTTCACGTTGTGATTCATCACGAGGTCTTCGACGGCTGGTTCATCGAGCAGCTCGTTCGCGCCCAGCAGTTCCTCGGCGGGATTCTTGGGGTCGTAGACCGGCGCCGCGGTGTAGCGGCCCATCACACTCTCGCGGAACTTGGTGATCACGCGCTCGTTGTCCTCGTCGCGGTCCTCGATTGTGAGCCCGGGAATCATCTCGCCCTCCGACACGCAGTCGGAGAAGCGGATGATGACGTCCTGGGAGACGTCGATCAGGCGGCGGGTGAGGTAGCCCGAGTCGGCGGTTCGCAGCGCGGTGTCGGCCAGACCTTTGCGCGCGCCGTGAGTTGAGATGAAGTACTCAAGCACCGACAGGCCCTCGCGGAATGAGGAGCGAATCGGCAGCTCGATGATCCGGCCGGAGGGGTCGGACATCAGGCCACGCAGGCCTGCCATCTGGGTCACCTGGGCAAGGTTGCCCTTCGCGCCGGAGGTGACCATCAGGCGCAGCGAGCCGGGCTCGTTGAGCTGTTCGTCGATCTTGTCCTTGACCTGCTGGGTCACCGCTTGCCAAACGTTGACCGTCGCGGTGTAGCGTTCGTCCTCGGTCATCAGACCGAGACCGTAGTCGTCGCGGATCGCCTGGACCTGCTTTTCGGCCTCCAGCAGGAAGCCGGCCTTGGCCTCGGGCGCGCGCAGCTCGTCGATCGCCATCGTCGTGCCGGACTTGGTCGCGTAGCGGAAACCGATCGACTTGATCCGGTCCGCCATCAGCGCCGTCTCTTCCGGTCCCAACAGCCGGTGGCACATGGTGATCAGTTCCTTGAGCGACTTCTTGGGCAGCTCGTGGTTGATCTCCTCGAACGGGATGGCATCAGGGATGACCACGTCGAAGATGACGCGACCGGGCGTAGTTTCGACGAGCTCACCGTTGGTGCGTTGCGCGTCGCGCGCGAGAATTCGGTCGTGCAACCCGACAGCGCGCAGGTCGTAGTTCAACCGCACATCATCGAACGACGGGAAGGTCCGGATTTTGCCTGGCTCGATGTCGTCATCGCTCATCACGGCGCCCGGCGCATCCTCAGTGTTCAGCGTGAGGTAGTAACAACCAATCACCATGTCGAGCGTCGGCGCCACGGTCGGCTCGCCGTTGGAGGGCAGGAGCAGGTTCTTGGTTGAGAGCAAGACCTGACGCGCCTCGGTCACCGACTCGTGACTGAGTGGGACGTGGACGGCCATCTGGTCGCCGTCGAAGTCGGCGTTGAAGGCCGAGCAGACGAGCGGGTGAATCTGGATCGCGGAGCCGTCAACCAGGACCGGTTCGAAGGCCTGGATGCCGAGACGGTGCAGGGTCGGCGCGCGGTTGAGCAACACCGGTCGCTGCTTGACGACGCTCTCCAGCACTTCCCAGACTTCGTCGTGGCCGCGTTCGACCATGCGCTTGGCCGCCTTGATGTTGGCCGCCTTCTCTTCCTTGACCAGGGCGTGCATCAGGAACGGCTTGAACAGCTCCAGCGCCATGCGCCGGGGCAGGCCGCACTGGTGCAACTTGAGCTCGGGACCGACCACGATCACCGAACGGCCCGCGTAGTCGACGCGCTTGCCCAGCAGGTTCTGCCGGAAGCGGCCCTGCTTGCCCTTAAGCATGTCGGAGAGCGACTTCAGCCGGTGGCTGCCGGATCCCGTCACGGGACGGCCGCGGCGACCGTTGTCGATCAGTGAGTCGACGGCCTCTTGCAGCATCCGCTTCTCGTTGCGGATGATGATCTCGGGCGCGCCGAGTTCGATCAGGCGCTTGAGCCGGTTGTTGCGGTTGATCACGCGACGGTAGAGGTCGTTGAGGTCCGAGGTGGCGAAGCGGCCGCCGTCGAGCTGCACCATCGGGCGCAGGTCGGGCGGCAGGACCGGCAGCGCACGGAAGAACATCCACTGCGGCGAGTTGGTTGACTTGCGCAGGCCGTCGACGACCTTAAGCCGCTTCATTGCCTTCTTGCGGCGCTGACCGGCCTTGGTCTGCACCTCGACCTTGAGATCCTCGGCCGTGGCGTCGAGGTCCATCCGCGAGACCAGAGCGAGAATCGCTTCAGCGCCCATCTCACAGCGGACGACGCCGGGGTAGCGCTCCATCAGCTCTTCGGCGCGCTGCTCGGGCAGGATGGCGGCATCGAAGTTGCCGGTCGTCACCGGGTCGACGAGCGGGTCGAGATCCTCGCGGATCCTCGTATCCAGTTCCTCCTGGGCGCGCTGCTCGACGTGTTCGAGCTGTTCGCGCAGGCGCTCCTCCTGCTCGGCGACGTTCTCCGATACTTCTTTCTTGTCAGCTGCAGCCAGGGCGTTGATCTGCGCGATCTCTTCGTCGCCGATCGCCTGGTTTCGGGCGACGGCGGCGGCCAGCTGTACATCGAGGTCGGCGTTCATCACCTCGGAGATGATCGAGTCGCCGCGCTTGGCGAAGACGGCCTCAGCGAGCTTCAGGTTGCGCCGCGCCTTCTTGCCGTCGAACTCGGCGATCACTTCGCGGATCGATGCCGCGTCGTCGCGCATCCCCTTGACGATCGCGCGGATCCGTTCCTTGACCTCGGCCGTGTCGGCCTCGGTGCGCAGATCGATCTCGGCGAACAGCCGCTCACGCGCCTGGGTCAGCTTCTGCTGGGTTTCGAGCAGCTTTTCACGCAGGTCGTCGACCGCGTCCTCCGCGTCCATACGCAGGTACTCGATCGCCTTGACTTTCTCTTCCTCATTGACGTGAGTGATGATGTATTGGGCAAAGTAGACGACCTTCTCGAGCTTGCGCGGGGAGAGGTCGAGCAGCAGCGCGATTCGGCCGGGCGTGCCCTTGACGAACCAGATATGTGAGACCGGCGCGGCCAGTTCGACGTGGCCCATGCGCTCGCGGCGCACCTTGGAACGGGTCACTTCGACGCCGCACTTGTCGCAGATGACGCCCTTATAGCGGACACGCTTGAACTTGCCACAGGCGCACTCGAAGTCTTTCTGCGGGCCGAAGATCTTTTCGCAGAAGAGGCCGTCCTTCTCCGGCTTCAGGGTCCGGTAGTTGATCGTCTCCGGCTTCAGGACCTCGCCGTAGGACCAGTCGCGAATCTTCTCCGGCGACGCCAGAGTGATCTGCATGGTCTCCGTGCTACGAGTCTCAAGCACTGGTCACATCCTCTCCTTCGAATCCGGACAGGTTCACGCCCAGTTGCGGCATGTCGTCGCGGCTGGGCACTTCAAGCACCATCGCTTCGTCTTCCTGGTTGCGGACCTCGACGTGCAGGCCGAGGCTCTGCAGCTCGCGCAGCAGCACGCGGAACGATTCCGGCATGGCCGCGTCAACCACGGGCTCGCCTTTGACGATCGCTTCGTAGGCCTTGACCCGGCCGACGATGTCGTCCGACTTGACGGTCAACAGCTCCTGCAGGATGTGCGCCGCGCCGTATGCTTCCAGCGCCCAGACCTCCATCTCGCCGAAGCGCTGACCGCCGAACTGCGCCTTGCCACCGAGCGGTTGCTGGGTGATCAGTGAGTAGGGGCCGGTCGAACGGGCGTGGATCTTGTCCTCGACCATGTGCGACAACTTGAGCAGGTAGATGAAGCCAACGGTGACCGGCTGGTCGATCAGCTCGCCCGAGCGTCCGTCCACGAGTCGCTGCTTGCCGAAGACCGGGCGGGCGACGCGCTGCAGGCGTTCGACGCGGGTCGCGTGGTCGGCCAACGTGGCATCACCCCAGTGTCGGGCGGCGCGGGTCTCGCCGTGGTCGATCAACCACTCGGCGACCGCGATCCGGCTGGCGGCGCCGGTCGTCTCGCGGTCGTTGCGGTCGAACGCGACGCGGATCGTCTCATCATCGTAGCCGCGCTCGGACAGCCAGGCGGCGGTCAGCGGGTCGGCCAGCGCGCTGTCAGGCTCAGCGACCTCTTCGCGATCGGGCTCGTCAGTGCCACCAGTGCCGTTCGTGGCGTTCGCGCCGTTCGTGGCGTTCGTACCGTTGGCGCCATTCAGCGGGCGAGCGATGTGTGCTTCTCGCACCAGCCAGGCGCGGGCCAACGCGTCCTGTAGTTCTTCCTCCGATGCGCCGTCGAAGACCGGCGTGATCGCGCGGAAGCCGAGCAGGGCTGCGGCCCAGCCGAGCTGGGTCTCGAGAATCTGGCCGAGGTTCATGCGCGAGGGCACACCGATCGGGGAGAGCACGACATCGATCGGCGTCCCGTCTTCGAGATGAGGCATATCTTCAATCGGCAGGATGATCGAAATCACACCCTTGTTGCCGTGTCGTCCGGCCATCTTGTCGCCGACCTGCAGCTTGCGCCGCTCGGCGATCGTGACGCGGACCAGCTTTTGCATGCCGGCGGGCAGATCGTCCTCGTCGTCGCGGTTGAAGACGCGGACATCAACGACGACGCCGCGCACGCCGTGCGAGACACGTAGCGAAGTGTCTTTCACTTCGCGCGCCTTCTCGCCGAAGATCGCGCGGAGCAGCTTTTCCTCCGCCGTCAGCTCGGTCTCGCCCTTGGGCGTGATCTTGCCGACCAGGATGTCGCCGGGGCGAACCTCGGCGCCGATCCGGACGATGCCCTCGGCATCGAGATGGGCCAGCGATTCATCGGCCACGTTGGGGATGTCGCGGGTGATCTCTTCGTTGCCGAGCTTGGTCTCGCGCGCGCCGACCTCATGCTTGGACATGTGGATCGACGTGAACGTGTGGTTCTGCAAGAGGCGCTCGGAGACGATCACCGCGTCCTCGAAGTTGTAGCCCTCCCAAGACATGAACGCGCAGAGCACGTTCTGGCCCAGTGCGAGCCGTCCCTGGTCGGTGGACGAGGAGTCGGCCAGCGGCTGGCCGGCGGTCACGCGGTCGCCCGTGGAGACGATTGCGCGCTGGTTGATGCAGGTGCCCTGGTTCGAGCGCAGGAATTTGAGCAGCGAGTAGTTGTGCAACTGCTCGCCTTCGACCGGCTCGTCGTAATGCACCACAATCGCCTCGGAGGTCACGTGGCGGATCTCGCCGTCGGCCTCGGCCGAGAGCACCTGACCCGAGTCGCGGGCGGCGTGCTGCTCCATGCCAGTGCCGACGAGCGGCGCCTCGGGCCGGACCAGCGGCACGGCCTGGCGCTGCATGTTGGCGCCCATCAGGGCGCGGTTGGCGTCGTCGTGCTCGAGGAACGGGATTAGCGAGGCCGCGACCGAGACAATCTGGCGCGGCGAGACATCCATGTACTGGACGTCCTCACGGGCGAACTCCTCAAAGCGGCGGCCGAGGCGGCCCTCGACGCGGTCGTCGAGAAAGTAGCCGCGCGCGTCGAGCCGGGCGTTGGCCTGGGCGATCACGGCATCGGACTCGTCATCGGCGGTCAGTTCGATCACGTCGTCCGAGACAAAGGAGCGAATCCGCACGGGCGCGTCGTTGGCTGCCTGGATCCGCTCGGCCAGCTCGACCGTGACCTCGTCGCCCACGTCGGCGATCAGTGCGCCGCCGTCACCCTCAACCGGTTCGGCCAGAACGCAGCCGATCAGGTCGGGATGGTCTGGCGCCAGCTCCGACACGACGATCCGGTAGGGCGTCTTGATGAAGCCATAATCGTTGAGCACGCCGTAGGTGGCGAGCGAACCGATCAGGCCGATGTTGGGGCCTTCCGGCGTCTCGATCGGACAGATCCGGCCGTAGTGGGAGTAATGCACATCGCGCACGTCGAAGCCGGCACGGTCGCGGCTCAATCCACCGGGACCGAGGGCGGAGAGACGCCGCTTGTGCGTCAGCTCGGCCAGCGGGTTGGTCTGGTCCATGAACTGCGAGAGCTGGTGGCCGCCGAAGAACTCCTTCACGGCAGCCTGCACCGGGCGGATGTTGACCAGCGCCGAGGGGGCGGCCTGGTCGGGGTCGATGATCGTCATCCGCTCGCGGATCACGCGCTCCATCCGCACCATGCCGATCCGGAACTGGTTCTGCAGCTGCTCGCCGACGGCGCGGATGCGGCGGTTGCCGAGGTGGTCGATATCGTCGTCGCTCTGGATGCCGCTGTTGATCGCGACCTGGGTGAAGACGATAGCGAGCAGGTCACGCATCCAGAGCGCCTGCTGGCGCGTCTCGTCGGCGTCCTCGCGCTCGGCGTCGAGACCGAGCCGGTCGCAGCGAGCAGTGATCTGCGCATGCGTGGCGTTGAGCCGGGTGTTGACCTTGTAGCGGCCGACGCGGCCGAGGTCGTAGCGGCGCGGGTTGAAGAATTGACCCTCGAGCATCGAGCGAGCGGCCTCGAGCGTGGGCGGGTCGCCGGGACGGAGGCGCTTGTACACCTCGATCATCGCCCACTCTTTGTTGCGGTCATCAGGGCCGACGCCGGGCGCTTCCTTCTCCAACGTGGTGTTGAGGAACTGGTGCACCGAGTCCTCGAGGTCGATCCCGTCCAGCATCGCGCGGATGCGCTCGTCGGTACCGAGCAGGTACTCGAGCTTCTTGCCGTGTTCGACATCGCCGTGCTCGTAGAACTGCGGGTCATCGGAGTCATCCAGCGCGCGCAGCAGGGTGGTCACGGCGATCTTGCGCTTGCGGTCAACCTTGACGGTCAGGACGTCACGGTTGGAGGATTCGAACTCGAGCCAGGCCCCGCGCGACGGGATCAGCTTGGCCGCGCAAAGCGTGCGGCCGGAGGCGGAGTCGACCGAGGCGCCGAAGTAGACGCCGGGCGATCGCACGAGCTGGGAGACGACGACGCGCTCAGCGCCGTTGATGATGAAGGTGCCGGTCTCGGTCATGTGCGGCAGGTGGCCGAAGTAGAGCCACTGCTGCTTGCTCTCGCCGGTCTTCTTTGAGGTCAGCCCGACCTTGACCCGCAGTTCGCCCTGGTAGGTCTTGTCCTTCTGGCGGCAATCGAGCGGCTTCTCTTTGGGCGGGATGTATTCGTAGCCGGGGCTGCCGTCGTCCTCGCCGTCGTGCTGGAAGTAGAGCTGCATCCGGTTGCCGGTGAAGTCCTCGATCGGCGACATCTCCTCGAGCAGCTCTTTGAGCCCCTCCTGGAGGAACCAGTCGTATGAATCACGCAGCAGCTTGATCAGGTTGGGCAGCGGGTACTTTTCCGGTAGCCGTGAGTAGTCGATCACGTCGCGGTCCTGTGTTGGGATCAGCGCGAGGCCTGACAGGTGTTCACTCGACTGGTTCTCCATGTGGGCCAATACCATCAGCGAGCCTCCTCGAAACACTTGATCGGCTTGCGCCGTCAACGGAGTCGTTCAGATCGGCGCCGCGAAACGATCAGCGCCGGCGAATTCGACTGCCACACATGCGGCCGAAGCCGCCGGCAGTCAGCAACGCCGTGCCGATTTCGCACGCGAACATACAGGCCAAGAGCGGCTCTTGAAGAGCCGACCGTAACCGGCCAGCGCGATCCTTGCGATTGCAATGACGATCTGGGGCATAGGTTGAGACCCCATCGTATGCCGAGCTGGAATCTGCGTCAACGGCGATTGGGCCTCAGCTCGAGAGATTCGTCCGCATTTCGGGCGACGTCTGGCTGGCTCAACCGAGAATCCCATGCGCGGTACACGGTACCGTGTAGGATGATGCTGGAGATTGGTTGGGTCAGGCTCGAATGGGTATCACAGAAGACAGACGCCACCGCGATGACAGCTGGGACGCCGGCAACATTCTCCGCCTCAGGCGGCACGCCGGGCTGAGCCAGCGGGCACTGGCCCAGGAGCTGAACGCACGGCAGCAAACGATCTCGGAATGGGAGCGGGGCGCATACGCGCCGCGCGGCACCGCGGCGCGGCTGCTGACCCGCGTCGCCGAGGATGTGCAATTTCCCTTCGAACATGACGCGCCCGACGCAGATGATGCAGATGATGCACATGATGCACAGGGAGTAGAGGGAGTAGAGGGAGTAGAGGGAGCAGCAGGCGAGCGCGACGGCGAAGCGGACGGTCGCCCAGCGGGTCAGGATGACGACCGCCTCGGCGGCGGCCATGACTGAGCCGCCGCCAAACCCGATGAGCGAGTTGGAGCTGCAGCGTCGCTGGGCCGAGTCGCGCTGGCCGACGCCGTTCCTGCGCACCGATGCGGGCCACGTCATTCGCGTGATCAGCCCGGGGCGCTGGAATCACGGACCGGGGCCGGACTTCCGCGGCGCCCAGATTCTCGACAGCGACGGCCTGGCGCGCCGGGGCGATGTCGAGCTGCACCTGGAACCACGCGCCTGGCTGCAGCACGGCCACGCCGATGACCCGGCATACGGCCGGGTGCTGCTGCACGTGGTCGAGCGCTCGCGCGCCGGCGACGACGTCGATCCGCGCATTCCCGAAGCCAGCCGGCTGCCTCCGGCGATGTCGTCGCCGATCTCTGCTGCAACTGCTGATGCCGGCCCATCGCCGCCCTGCGTCGACATCGTCCAGCGGGCCGGGGCTAGCGCCGTGGACGCACAATTGCAGCAGATCGCGCAACGGCGCTTCCTACGCAAGGTGCGCGAGTTGCAGTCGATGCCGATCCCTCCCGGGCCCGGTTCGGACGCCGATCGGCGGGCGCTACTCGCCGCCGCCCGCGCCCTCGGACAGCCGCACAACGCAGAGCTGGCGCTGCGCGCCATCAGCCAAGCGCTCGACGGGCGCGAACGCTGGGACGACGTGCAACTGTCGGGCGATGACGCAGCATGGGCCGGTTGGCGGCGCGGGCGAGGCGCACTCGGCTCGGCGGCCGGCCTCAGCCTCGTGCTGACGACGCTGCTGAAACGCTGGACGGTCGATCCGCTGACGCCGTGGCTGGCTTTCGCCAGGCTCGCTGCGTTGGCCCTGAACGACGCCACCGGCGAGCTGCGCATTGCCCACCGCCTGGGACGTGGCCGCGCGATCCAGCTGCTGGCCGACGCCGTCTATCCGCTGACCCAGTCATGGAGCCGCTGGATCGCGCTGCCCGGGGCGCGCTATCAACGCACCGACGACTTACGCGACCGGCTCGATGACGGATTCGGGGATCGCGCAGGCTGGTCGGGCTGGCGGCATCCGCACACGCAGGCGCTGTTGGAACTGGAGCAGACCCGATGCCGCCAGTGGGCCTGCCGAATCTGTCCTCTGGCGGCGGTCGGCCTGAGCTCACGAGCCGGGCGAGAACACCGCCGGACCTGACGTAGAAAACACGTCAATGTCGAGCGGTGCCTGAGCGCGGCGATAGCAGGCCGCGGCGCCGATCATCGCCGCGTTGTCGGTGCAGAGCCGGGGCGGCGGGACGCGCACCGGCAGGCCGAATTCGGCACAGCGTTCGCGCAGTCCCGCGCGCAGCGCGCTGTTGGCGGCGACCCCGCCGGCCACGATCACGCAGGCGGCGCCACGCGCCTCGGCGGCGCGCGCCGTCTTCTCGGCCAGCACGTCGACGACCGACTCCTGGAAGCGGGCCGCCATCGCGGGCACATCGATCGGCTCGCCGGCCCGCTCGGCCTGGCGCACCCGGTTCAGCACGGCGGTCTTGAGTCCCGAGAAGGAGAAATCGTTTGTACCTCGGAGCCAGGCGCGCGGCAGCGGCTTGAGGGCCGCAATCGCCGCGGGTGATGCGCTCTTGGCGACCCGCTCGATCTCCGGGCCGCCGGGGAACGGCAGGCCGAGCAGCCGGCCAACCTTGTCGAACGCCTCCCCTGCCGCATCGTCGCGGGTCTGACCGATGCGCTCGACTCGTTCATGGTCTTGCATCCAGAACAACTCGGTGTGTCCGCCCGAGACGACCAGCGCCACCAGCGGGAAGGGCGGCGGCGAATCATCCCAGTCATCGCGCGAGGGACGCAGCCAGTTGGCGTAGAGGTGACCGGCGATGTGATGGACCGGAATCAACGGCAGTCCGCGCGCCCAGGCGGCGGCCTTGGCCGCGTTGACGCCGACCAGCAGCGAGCCGCCCAGGCCCGGGCCCTGGGTGACGGCGATCGCGTCAAGTTCGTCCCAGCCCAGCCCAGCCGATTCCAGCGTCGCCTGCATCACCGGCGCGAGATTACGCAGATGTTCGCGCCCGGCCACTTCGGGCACGACGCCGCCGTAGCGAGCATGGATCCCAGCCTGCGAGGCCACGATCGAGGCCAGCACTTCGATCCCATCCTCGATCACGGCCCCCGCGAATTCATCGCAGGATGACTCCAAGGCCAATACTCGAAAGGTCATCGTTCACCTCGCTCCCCCGTTAGAGACCTGCGCGTAAACTCATGAATCCTCTGCCCCCCTTCGCGGGGGGAGATGTCACGGAGTGACAAAGGGGGGTCCGCTGCCAGCGAACAGATAAGCCTTGAGATGAGGAGCCCCCCTCTGCCTCCGGCATCTCCCCCGCGAGGGGGGAGAAGGGGATGTACGCGCAAGCCTCCGTCCAACCTCGTCGCACTGCCAACCAGCGTATTGCCGGATCTGCCGGTCCCTACTCTTGCCCGCCCGGCAGTCTTCCAAGCAGGATCGAGGAGGGCAGCGCGTAGATGATCTGACCCGTCAATTCGTTGACCCAGGCGCCGCGCAGATCGGCCAACTCGGCGGATTGGATCTGGCTCACCACGCCGCCGTCGGGACCGACCGCGATGATCCGCCCCTGGCCACGGTCGACGACGTAGACCAGACCCGATTGCGCGCCCAGCGACAGCGACGCCGGCGCGAGCAGTTCCCGCTCCAGGTCCAGCGCGAGCGGCAATTCCTCGGCTGCGTTGTAGCGCCGCAGGCGTCCGTCGTTGGATGCGACCAGAAACTCGATCGCGCCGGATTCATTGACCGTCGCCACGAATTCGTTGGCGTTGAGCAGGTCGGTGCGGCCGACGGCGCGCGACGGCGCGCTCAACTCTGAGCGATCGACTGCAAAGCGCCAGATCGCGCCACCCGACTGGTCCAGCAGATAGACGCTGCCCGAGGTCGCGGCGACGGCATCGACCGAGCCCAGCAAGACCTGGTCCGGAATCGGGACGAGCAACACTCCCGATGCCGTCCAGCGGTAGAGCCGGGCATGAGAATCGAGGATCCAGAGCGCGTCGTCCAGCGCTAGGCCGTTCGCAGCAGCCGAAGCTGTTTGGCCGGACTGGCTGGTCTGGCCGGACTGCCACGCGATCGAAATCGGCCGTCCGGCGCGAAGCTGGCTGCCCAGACCTAACAGCTCTGCCTCGAGAAATATCAACGAGACCGCGCCGTCGGCTGTCACCGAGAAGACTCGACCGCCGGCATCGTCGAGGATGAACGCCAGCCCGCCGCCGAAGCGCACTGCGCCCAAGGCGATCGAGGGTCCGAAGCGGGACAGGTCCGCCACCAACATCAACTCGCCCGGTGACTGCACGAGGTTGAGCTCGGCCAGCACCGCTTCGATCTCTTCGCGCAACTGCAGCGCGTCGGCCGCCAGTGGGTTGATCGCGAGCGCGGCTTCGACGTCGCTGCGCGCGTCCTGCAGCGCCAGCCGCGAGCCTTCGGTGCTGGACGCCAACTGCGACGCGGCCAGTCCGTTCCGCGCCCGCTCCACCCGTGAACGGAACTGGTCCTCGTCGGATTGCAACAGGGATGGACCGAGCAGCACCGCCGCCACGCCGGTCAGCAATACCAGCATCCCCACTAGCACGAAGCCGGCGCGGCGCGCGGAGGCGCCACGAGCGCGTGGATCCCGCATCCGAATCTTGGGCCGCTGGACGGCCGGCTGATTCCGCTTCTCCAGCAGCGAGGGAATGGCCTTGCCCAATTCCATGATCGGTTTCGTCAGCCGCGCCCTGGGCGAGGCCAGCGCCAGCGTCAGGGTCTGGATCTGCTGGGTCTGCTCGATCCGCGCAGCGGCAAAGGGATTGACCGGCCAGCCGGCAACCTCAAGCTCCGCCATCGCCGCCGGAGCGAATGATATGTCCCAGCGTCGGGCGGGCGCTCGGTCGCGCGGACTGTCTGCGGCAGGGCGCGGCGCCTCGAGACTCGGTTGGGCTGGCGGTTGGCCTGGCTGCTGGCCTGGCGGTTGGCCTGGCGGTTGGGCACGAGATTGAGTGGGCTGTTGCATGGCTGACCGAGTGACCTGCTCGTGCGGGAACGGGTCCTGGTCATCGCCGAGAGCTGAAAACTCACTGCCGTAGGGGTCTTCGTGGCCAACTGCCTCGTCGCCCTCGATCGCCGCTTCTCCAGGATCTGGGTCAGCCTCCTGGGCAGGAGGTTGATGATTGCCTCGGCCGCTGGAGAGACTGACGGACAGACCCGCTGCATCGCGCAGATTGAGCATTGAAGGGTAGAGCTGGCGCAGCGTGGCGTCGACCGCCAGACGGCTCAAGGCGACGCGGCGTTCGGCATCAAGCAGCGAGGCGGTATTGGAGGTCAGCAGCAATGCCCAGCCGTCGTCTGCGTCCGGGCAGGAAACGAAATCGAGATTGATCGGGTCCGAACCGCCGATCGCCGTCGCGACCGGGTCGTCATCGCGAGGCAGATGCGAATACATCGTCGTTGATCGCAACCCGGCCAGTCCGGCGTCGCCGGCCAGCACTCCGACCGACGGACCGGACTGGCCCAACACGGCCGGCTGACCCTCACGCTGGATCAGACAGGAGACGCCGTACATGGCGTGTTCGTCGGGCAGATGTTGCCGATTCCAGACGCGCAGCTCCTCGTGCGCCGCTGCAATCGCGAACTTGAGCGCGCCGGTCAGCGAGCGGGCGGCGGGATCGAACAACTCGCCAATGCGCCGCACGAACTGATCCATGAACGCGTCTGCGCCTGGGGCGGCGGGTTCAGCCAGGATCAAGAGGCGCACCAGCCGTCCACGCTGGTCAACCTGTTCGGCAAAGCCGACCTGCGGCGCATCCTCCACGGCCCGGCCCGCCACGATCCGCAGTTGCGAACTCCAGACCTCGTTTGGCTCAGCCATTCACTCGCCCTGTTGTCACTCGCCCTGTTGTTCCATCCGACAGTCCCGCAGGCCAGCTCTATCGTACCCACTCCCCGGCGCTCGTCCCCCGCAACCGCGCCCCAAATCAACCGGCATGAATGCCAATGCCTCAGCCGACCTGTCATCTGAACGGCGGCCCGATTTCTCGACCCTGCGTATACTCATATTTCATCTACTTAAAATTCTTTGGCGCACGCCGGCCCGGCGAGTAGATCACACGAGCGAGAACGATGCCCGATTCCGACCAAGCCGCTGCGACCCAGCGATCGGTTCGCAATCAGTTGCGACGGCGTCTGGCCGACGAGGCGATGTCAGCGGCGGCAGATCAGGTGGAAGCGCTGCTGCGTGAGGCCGCGCTCGAACTGCGGCCGTTTCCTCCCTTTCCCGGCGCCTTCTTTACGATGGGTGTGGAGGTCGAACCCGACGGCGTGCAGGACAAGAACATCGGTTGCGTCATCGTGACCGAAGCAGGCGCGCTGCGGGAGCTGCAACTGTCGTTCGACGATGAAGGCCCGGCGGCATTTCTCGGTGCGAGCGACCCGGTCTCGATGCGCGACGAAACGTTAGTCGAACTTGAGGGTTTGTCCGCCCAGGATCGGCTCACATTGGCCATCAACGGACTTGACGCGGTGAGCGAGTTGCTTAATCAACAGTCCGCCTGAAGGACGCAGCCGCACACGCACAGCAGAGGAGCATCCCTTGCAATTCCTGGCCACTGTCCTGCGCGTCCTGTTGCCCTGGGCCGCGATCGTTTGGATCTACCGCGCGCTGCAATCGCAACAGCGGTTGGAGCGCGAACTGACCGAAGAGCGGATCGACCATCTCGAGCTACAGCTCAGCAATGAGCGATCACGCCGCGAGCAGGCCGAACTGATGGCGCGCCAGATCGCTCAGGCCAGCGGCAGCTCAATGGGCGACGCTCCGCTAGCTTCGGCGCCGCTGCGTGCGCCCCCCGCGCCAGCGCCCGCTCGACCGGCTCCGGCGGCTCGCGCCCCGCGGCCAGCGCCGGCTCCGCCTGCACCAGTCGCTGCTCCTCCCCCGCCGCCAGCTCCCCCTCCGGCTCCAGAACCGCCGGTTGCGGCGCGACCGGTCGCGGCTCCGCCGCCCCCAGTCGCGGCTCCGGCTGCCATGGCTCCCGCAGCAGCGCCCGAGCCTCCTCCAGCGCCGCCCGCGCTGGCCATGGCGCCTCCGCCGGCTGCCGCCGCCGCCGCAGCCGCACCGACCATGCCCGCCGAACGCACCGCCGCCTCGCACCTCGACGAGGGCAACGCCTACTTCGGCGCCGGCAACTACGACGCCGCCGTCAGCCAGTACATGCGCGCGATCGATCTCGACGCCAACTCCGCCGCCGCTTATTACAACCGCGCCAATGCGCTGGTTCGACTGGACCGCACGGAAGAGGCGGCCAACGACTACGAGCGCGCGATCGAGCTCGCGCCCGACGACCCGGACATCTACGTCAACCGCGGACTGCTGCGACTGTTCGGTCGCGACTTCGACACCGCCGAAGGCGACTTCCGCCATGCCTTGCTGCTGCGACCGGACGACGGCGCCGCGCACACCAACCTCGGTCTCACCTTGCTCTACGAGGATCGCGCCCAGGAAGCGCTGGAGTCATTCCAGGCTGCCGTGCGGCTCGAGCCTGAACAGCCCGGCGCCCACTACGGCCTCGCCTCAGCCGCAGCCAAAATGGGCCAGGCCGACGACGCCATCGCCGCGCTGCGCCAGGCCACAACGCTCAACCCGCGCTACGCCGAAGCTGCCAAGACCGACGATCACTTCGACAGCCTGCGCGGCAACCAGGGCTTCGAGGCACTGGTCAACCCGGGCGGCTAGGGCCCGTTCACATTCACATGGGCGACTGAATTTGCAAACACGGCGCCATTTGAATCTCGCGCTCCCCCTCGCAGAGCAGCTGCTGCTCCTCTCTCTTTGCTCCCCCTTGCAGGGGGGCTGCCGAAGGCTGAGGGGGGTCCCTCTCCCCCAAATGGGGCGCTCCAGACCTCGCTCCAGACCTCGCAGCCCACTGTTGAAGAGGCCGCAACTCAGTCCGCTGCTGAGACGCGCCGAGCGCGACCTCTGCCGACACGGACGCTTCCTCAACTCTCTACTCCCGGTCTAACCGACTGAGCCGCGGGTCCTTCGCAGCAGCAAGCAGAGAGCGCCCCGTCATGACCTCCGGCGTCACCGATCGGATCAACGTGATCGATGTCGACACACACATCTCCGAACCCGATGACCTGTGGACCTGTAGCGACCTCGCGAGTCGCATCCAAATGGGGTGATCGCATCCCGCACGTCGTCAAGGCCGGCGATGTCGGCGCGAGCGGTGACGCCTTGATCGTACAAAGCGTCGCGATCGACCGCGGCGACAATGACGACATCTGGATCGTCAACGGCAAACCGGGCATGCCCGAGAGCAGCCAGCCCACACCCGTAGGTTGCGCCGGCAACAGCGAGATACCCACGAACAGCGCGGGTATGACGAAAGCGGTGGGCCGGTTCGGAGTCAGGTTGAGGATCTCTAGGAAGGCTCTGAACAACTCCGATCCCCGCTTCCCCCTTGCCGGGGAAGCTGCCGAAGGCTGAAGGCGGGTCCCCGCTCGGCCTGCGACCGAGTTGTTCAGAGGATTCCTAGTCCAACCGCACCGACCCTGAGCGCCCGCCATCCTTCTCGCGCAGCCTGACGGCGTCGATCCGCATCCCGCGATCAACCGCCTTGGCCATGTCGTAGACCGTCAGACCGGCGATCGAGACGGCGGTCAGCGCCTCCATCTCGACGCCGGTTTTGCCCGAGCAGCGCACCTCGGCTCTGATCTCCACTGACGGCGGTTCGTCGACCAGGCTCAGTTCGACCAGCACCTTGTTCAGCATCAGCGGGTGACAGAGCGGGATCAGCTCGTGCGTCCGCTTGGCCGCCATCACGCCGGCGATCTCGGCGGTGGTCAAGACATCGCCCTTCTTTAGCGCGTTGTTGCGGATCAACTCCAGGGTCTCGGCCTGCATTAGCACGCGACCCTCAGCCACGGCGCGACGCTCAGTCACTTCCTTGTCGCCGACATCAACCATCCGCGCG
The DNA here is from genome assembly GCA_963666795.2 of Dehalococcoidia bacterium. Classification (GTDB taxonomy): domain Bacteria; phylum Chloroflexota; class Dehalococcoidia; order Bin125; family Bin125; genus Bin125. Next base: position 637,794 of record CAXXUV010000008.1, read on the forward strand.
CGACCCTGCGCATCAATATGGCTCAGCTCCGTCTGCCCTTGTGGTGCTTGCTCAGCCGCCAATGTGCGACATCTCCACCCGACCGATACGCGGCAGGTTGTCGGTCATCGCTGCTCTCAGTTCCGAGTAGCGGTCTTCGCGCACCGTCCAGATGCCGGTGATTCGGTTGTATAGCTCTTCATCGGTCGCGGCCGACCGCAGCAGCGCTCGTAGGTCGTGCCCGACCGAGGCGAACAGACAGGTGTAGAGCGAGCCCTCGGCCGACAGCCGCGCCCGCGTGCAGTCGCCGCAAAACGGTTCGGTCACCGACGTGATCACACCGATCTCGCCTGAGCCGTCACTCCAGCGCCAGCGCTTGGCGACCTCGCCCTGGTACGCAGCTTCAACCGGCTCCAGGCCCTCGACCCGCTCCAGCCGCTGGATGATCTCGCGAGCCGGCACCACTTCATCCAACTTCCAACCGTTGGTCGCGCCGACATCCATGTACTCGATGAAGCGGACGATGTGGCCCGTGCCGCGGAAGTGGCGCGCCATGTCGACGATGCCCTCATCGTTGACCCCGCGCTTGACGACCGCGTTGATCTTGATCGGCCCCAGCCCGGCCGCAGCCGCCGCGTCAATCCCGTCGAGTACACGCTCGGGCGGGAAGTCGACGCCGTTCATTTCCTTGCAAATCTCGCGATCGACCGAGTCGAGGCTGACCGTCACGCGATCCAGGCCGGCATCCTTCAACGCCGGCGCCATCGAGACGAGGCGCGACCCGTTCGTGGTCAGCGCGATGTCGACGTCCGGCAGCGTGTCGCGCAGCATCCGAACCAGCGTCGGCAGCTCGGCGCGGACGGTCGGTTCGCCGCCGGTCAGGCGCAGCTTGCGCAGCCCCATCCGACCGAACACATTCACGACACGGACGATCTCCTCGAAGGTCAGGATGGCATTTCGGGGGAGAAATTCATAGCCGGGACCAAAGATCTCTTTGGGCATGCAATACGGACAGCGGAAGTTACAGCGATCGGTGACCGACACTCGCAAGTCGGCGAAGCGACGACCCAAGCGGTCAACGGGCGCCTCAGCAGTTGGGTTCACGACGACTTGTCCAGTGTGTTTGACATCGCATCAAGCGCCCAGGCTACGTTCGCCAACGCTCTCGCACGATGTGAGATTCGGTTCTTCTCAGACACGTCAAGCTCCGCCATCCGCCGTCCGTCGGGCAGGGCGAATAGCGGGTCATAGCCGAAACCGAGGTCGCCGCGCTCATCCATCGCGATCGATCCTTCCACCACGCCTTCACCGAGCCGCAGGTTGGTCGTATAGGGAAAGGCAAGCGCAATCACGCATCGAAATCGCGCCGCGCGCCGCTCGGCTGGGACATCGACTAACTCGCGCAGCATCTTCGCACGATTGGCCGCGTCGTCCGAGTCCTCTCCAGCATACCGAGCGCTATACAGACCAGGAGCGCCTTCGAGCGCATCGACCTCGATGCCTGAATCGTCGGCCAGCGCGGGCAGACCCGAAGCATTGGAATATGAGCGAGCCTTGCGACCAGCATTCTCGGCGTAGGTCTCGCCGTCCTCAACGACGCTGAAGTCGGCCAGGCCCACATCTACCGGCGCGACCAACTCCCACTCCGACTCGACATGAGCGGCAAACAGCGCGCGAAACTCGCGAATCTTGCCCGGATTGCCGGTGGCGATCAGTAGTCGGTGCGGCACTAGATCATTTCTTTAGACCTCCCCCCTTGGGGGAGGTGTCACGAAGTGACGGAGGGGGCCCCTCCCTGCCCGTCGGCCCCCTCAGGCGCTCCCCGCCAGCTCCCCCAGCGGGGGAGCGCTTGTCATCTAGCCGACGTACTCGCCCTTGCGAGCCGCCGACGTCCGGCTGGCCCGCTCCTGGAATGCGGCCTGCGCCGCGGCGACGTTCTCCGGCTTGCCGCCCCAGACCGAAAGCGGTGTCGCCTGCAGACCTCGACCGTAGGAGAAGCTCAGTTCCCATGGCGCCGACGACGAACCGGCCGCCGCCTGATTGATCGCGTTCAGATTGACCGTCGCCTCTTCGTCCGACTGACCGCCTGAGAGGAAGACGCAGCCGGGCACCGATGCCGGCACGGTCTTGGCCAAGACGCGCAGCGTCTCGGAGGCGACGACCTCCGCTGGAGCGCGATGCTCAGCGTTCTTGCCCGAGAGGACCATGTTCGGCTTCAGCAGCGTGCCCTCGAGGTCGACGTGCTGGATCGCCAGCGCCGCATAGGTGGCGCGCAGCGCGGCCTCGGTGGCGGCGGCGCAGGCGGCGATGTCGTGCGTCCCGTCCATCAGCACCTCGGGCTCGACAATCGGCACCAAGCCCGCCTCTTGCGACAGCGCGGCGAAACGCGCCAGCGCATGCGCATTGACGTCAAGGCAGTATGCGGTCGGTCGATCCTCGGCGATGTCGATCACGCCGCGCCACTTGGTGAAGCGGGCGCCCTGCTCGCGGTAGACCTCGAGCCGCTCGCGCAGCCCGTCGAGGCCCTCGGTCACCTTCTCGTTCGGCGACCCAACGAGGTCCTTGGCGCCCTTGTCCACCTTGACGCCGGGGATCACGCCATTCGAGGTCAGCACTTCCACGATCGAGCGACCGTCCGACGCATCCTGGGCCAGCGTCTCTTCGAACAGGATCACGCCGGAAATCCAGTCGCCGATGCCCTCGGAGGTAAACAGCAGCTGCCGCCAGTCGCGGCGGTTTGTTTCGGTCGATTCGACGCCGATGGTGTCGAAGCGCCGCTTGATCGTCGGGCTCGACTCGTCCGCGGCCAGGATGCCGCGGCCCGGCGCGACCAACGCGCGCGCGGTGTCATGCAGTTCGTTCGTCATTGGATATCGCCTCTCGGGTACTCAGACTTCGGGGTCAGACTTCGGGGTCGCCTGCTGACCCGATTTACTCGGCCAATCTCGCAACGACGCGTTCGACCACGTCGGCGTTGCCCACAATCAATGGCGTGCGCTGGTGCAACAGCTCGGGCTGGACATCGAGGATGCGCTCGACGCCCGTGGTGCCGGCGCCGCCCGCCTGTTCAGCGACATAACAGAGCGGATTCGCTTCATAGCCCAGCCGCAGCTTGCCGGCCGGCGACTTCACGTCGCCCGGATAGAGGAAAATGCCGCCCTTGAGCAGGTCACGGTGGAAATCGGCGACCAACGATCCCACATAACGCAAACCATACGCGTCACGCAGTTCCGCCACTGCCGCCTGCATCTCGGGATGCCAGACGCCCTGGTTGCCTTCATTCACGGAGTACGCCGCGCACTTCGACGGAATCCGAATATCATCGTGCGAATGCAGAAACTCGCCCGACTCCGGGTCGAGCGTGAAACCGTCCACCCGACCCTCTGTCGCCACGACCAGCACCGTCGACGAGCCATAGACCACGTAGACCGCGCCACACTGTTCGCGTCCGGGTCGCAACAGCGATGCATCGGTCAGGGGCGAATCGTCCTCACGCTTGTAGATTGCAAAGATCGATCCAATCGTCACCGCGACATCGATATTCGACGAGCCGTCGACGGGGTCAAACAGCACTGTGTAGGGATGGTCGGTTGCGTCCGAGACGAAGACGGCCTCCTCGATTTCCTCGCAGGCGAGCGCCGCGACCGCGCCACAATCGCGCAACGACGACACGAAGGCGTCGGTGCCGGCCGCATCGAGCACCTGCACGATCTCGCCTTGCACGTTCATTTCACCGGTGTCGCCCAGGACGCCGGCCAGCGCAGCGCGACGAGTCAGTCCGTCAACGCGCTTGGCCCCGTCCGCAATCGCGCCGACGACGGTCAAGAAGCCGTCCTCCACGAGCTCGGCCGGCGCCGTCGCGGCGATGACCTCTGCCAATGATTTCACTGAGTCACTCGCGTCGGTCATTGGAGTTCCACCCGTTCTGCGCCACTGCACCGCAGTATTACTGTTGGGCGGATCGTCGCAGCCCTCAAGCGCCTGATCAAGTGCCGCACGACCAAGTGGCGTACGATGAATCAACCATTTACGGGATCGAGGTCGCCTCGCAGACCCCATGCCTGACCTGCGATGCCGACGACGAAGCCGACCACGATGCCGGCCTCGATGCAAGGAAATGGATCGACGGGCGAGCAGATGCCGACGACACCCGACACTGGCGATCCGATATCCGACTACGGGCGCGCCGTTGAGTGGCTGATGTCGTTCGCCGACTTCGAGCGCGGATCGGGTCCGCGTCGCGCCAAAGGCGCCTTCGCACTCGACCGCATCCGCTCGATCCTTCGACGCCTGGGCGATCCCCAGCACGGGCGAATCACGATTCACGTCGCCGGCAGCAAAGGCAAGGGATCGACAGCGGCCATCCTCGAGTCCGTGCTCCGCGCCGCCGGCTTCCACACCGGTCTGTTCACCAGCCCACATCTGCACGACTTCACCGAGCGCATCCGGATTCTCAGCGCGCCCCTGCCTGAAGATGAGTTCGCTCGTCTCTGTGAGCAGTTGCGGCATGTGATCGAGGCCGAGCTGGCCGAGGATCCCGGACACATCAGCACGTTCGAGATCTTGACCGCGCTCAGTTTCCACACCTTCCACGCTCACGACGTGGATATCCAGGTCGTCGAGGTCGGGTTGGGCGGGCGGCTCGATTGCACCAATGTCTTCTCCCGCACCGACGCAGCGGTCATCACATCGCTCTCGCACGAACACACCGACATCCTGGGCAACCAGATAACGCAGATCGCCTCGGAGAAGGCGGGCATCATCAGCGCGGCATGTCGCACCGTGATCCTCGCGCCGCAGCGCTATGCCGAGGCGGCGGACGTGATCCGCAACGCCGCCGCCGATGTGCCCGTCCCGCTCGTCGATGTCGGCGCCGACTACCGTTCCGAGACCGCCGGCGTCGAACCCTGGGGACAGTGGTTCCGCATCAGCCGTCGCAACCCGCGACCGGGCGAGCAACCCCGCGCCATACACCTGCTCCCCCTGTTGGGTCGTCACCAGATTGACAACGCCCTGACCGCCATCGCCACGATCGACGCACTCAATGCGTCCGGGGTCGTCGCCGTGCCATCCGAGGCGCTGCACAAGGGACTCGCCACCGTCAGTTGGCCGGCCCGGCTCGAGTCGTTCGAATTGCCGGAGGCGCTGGCCACAAATCAACCCGACGGACCGCCCACCGTCGTGATTGACGGCGCGCACAACGCCGAGTCCGTGCAGCGCGCCCTCGACGCCTGCCTCGAGTATTTCCCCCACGATCAGTTGCACGTCATCTTTGGCGTCCTGGGCGACAAAGCGCTACAGGACATGGCCAACATCATTCAGACTCGCAGTGACCGTGTCTACGCGACCATTTCCAATCATCCTCGCGCCCGCCCGCCGCAACAGGTCGCCGATGCGTTCGCCGACGCCGATTGGGGCGGCGAGGTCGCCGTCCACGACGATCCCTACGCGGCGCTGAGCGCCGCCGGACAGCAGGCCCACGCCGGTGACGTCATCCTCGTGCTCGGCTCCCTCTCCCTCGCCGCAGACGCGCGCCGCTTTCTGAGCGCCCAGCCGGAGACACCCATCGTCCGTCGCGCTGAGGATTCGACCCTATGACTGAATCCGAGACCGCCCCAGACCGCTCCGCGAGAACTCGTGTGGTAGTCAGCGGAATGGGAGCTGTCTCGCCCTACGGTCCCGGGGTCGACCTGATGTGGAACAACCTGCTCGCCGGCGAGAGCGCGATCAGACCGATCGAAAACTTCGATGTCTCCGGATTCAGTTGCACCATCGGCGGCGAGATTCGCGGCTTCGACGCGCGCGACTTCATCGAGCGCAAGGCTGCCCGCCGCATGGCGCGGTTCACACAGTTCGCCGTCGCCGCCGCGCGCCAGGCGATCGAGGACGCGCAACTCGATCTCGACGCGCTTGATCGCAGCCGGATCGGAGTCGTGCTCGGCAATGGCGCAGGCGGCTACCCCGAAATCCAGGCCGCCGCCAGCAAACTCTTCGAGCGTGGCGGGATGCGGCTCGATCCGCTCTTCCTGCCCAAAGTGCTGCCCAACATGGCCGCTGCCAACATCGCCATGCAGTTTGGTCTGCTGGGCTACAACACGACCGTCGTCACCGCCTGCGCCGCCGGCACCCAGGCGCTGGGTGACGCGGCCAACGTGATCCGCAACGGCCAGGCCGACATCGTCATCTCCGGCGGCACGGAGGCTGGATTCTGCCAGCTCGGTCTGGGCGGCTTCGCCGTCATGCGCGCGCTCTCAGGACGTAACCAGGAACCGACCGCCGCCTCGCGGCCCTTCGACGCCGACCGCGACGGATTCGTGCCCGGCGAAGGCGCCGGCATCATCGTGCTCGAATCTGAAGAATCCGCCCGTCGTCGCGGCGTGGACTACGCCGTTGAGCTTGCCGGATTCGGCTCCTCAGCCGACGCCCATCATCTGGTCATGCCCGACGCCGACGGCGCCGGACCAATTCGCGCCATCAACTGGGCGATGCAAGACGCCGGCATCGAGCCGCAAGAGCTCGACTACATCAACGCGCACGGCACATCGACGCCGCTCAACGACGCCTCCGAGACCAAGGCGCTCAAGATCGCGCTCGGAGAAGCCGCACACCACATCCCGATCTCATCGACCAAGTCGATGATCGGGCACATCTTCGGTGGCGCCGGCGGTCTGGAGTCGATCGCAGCGATCAAGTCGATCACCGAGAGCAGCATCCATCCGACAATCAACTACACCACACCCGACCCCGACTGCGACCTCGACTACGTCCCCAACGAATCCCGAGAGACCGAAGTCAACGCCGTGCTGAAGAACTCATTCGGCTTCGGAGGCCAAAACGCCTGCCTCGTCTTCCGCCGAATTCGATAGATCAGTTCAGATTTAATTCAGGGGCGACCCTTGCGAGGGTGTCTCACAAGTCGCCCAATCTTCGTTTCCGTCATACCCGCGCTCCGCCGCGGGTATCTCGCTGCGCTCGACACGGATGGCAGGAGTCAGTTGAGCGATTGAAGCGGGCGCGGTTCCTCAGGTTCGAACATCGGTGCAGCACACGGCGGGATTCCCGCGACGGAGCGCAGGAATGACGGGTTAGACGCGAGAACGGCGATCACGTGTTGGTGGGGTGGCCGCTGCTAAGCGCTGTTCCAGGCCGGGCGATACGCCTCCGGCAGCATCTGGTCGAGGATTCGTTCGAGCGCCATCGTATGCGAGCAGGTCTTCGCGTCCTGGAAGAAACGACAGTCGCAGTCCCAGCCGTCCGGGCCGAGTTCGGCCGTATGCGTCGTCGAGTCGCCGCGTACGTCGCAGCGCAATGACAGCACCTGGAATCGCTCCAGCTCTTCCGCGTAGATTCGCGCCTTCTCAATCTTCGAGATGAGGCTGCTCTGCATCGCTCAACTCCCTCCAATGCTCGCTGCCGGGCGGGCAATGGTACACCCGAATGTTACAACTCCGTAACCGCCAGACGCTGATACCGAGGTCCGTCCTTGAACAGCGTCGATTCGACCAACGCGACCCGCGCCACAGCCGAGACGATGTTCAGCGTCGGCGCAGCATCCACCGCCGTTCGAATCGACGCCAGCTCCGTCCGCGACGCCTGCCTGCGCACACGACCCAGCGTCAAATGCGGCCGAAACGGGCCAGTCTCCGCTGCAAATCCGACTGATTCCAGGGCTTCGTCCAACCGTCGCCGAATCGTGCGAAGGTGCTCCAGCCTCTCGTCTTCAGCGAGTCCAACCCAGATCACGCGAGGACGGCGTCCTCCGAATGCGCCCAACCGATCGAACCGGACGCGAAAGTGACCGCTGCCGTCAAGAGCTCTCATCGCCTCAATCACGCCGTCCAATCGGCCCGGCTCCACCTCACCCAGGAAGCGCAGCGTGAGATGCATCGCATCGCGCTTGACCCAGCGCATGGTGGCATCGGGAAACAATGGATCTCGCTTCATCGTTTGCCCCACTTGCCAAGCAGCACCGAGGTCGGACTCATCCACTCCAGCTTCGATGAACAATCTCATAGCTTCGATCCCGGCCATCACCGATCTTCGCGTTTCTTACACCGTGCTATCAGCAATCTCGATCCGCCACTAGCATGATCGTGCGCTCCAATAGCGCCCACCTGCCAGTGAAATCCAGAGCAATATGACCACCTCGCCTGTCCCGTACCCAGATACGGGAACCGCGTTGGCAGCCGACACTGAGGCCTTGCTCGATGTCTGCAAGCGGATCCGACGACACATCGTGGAGATGACCCACGCCGCGCAGTCCGGCCATCCCGGAGGCTCGCTGTCCTCGACCGAAATCTTCGCCGCGCTCTATTTCGGCGGCGTCGCCCGTCATGACCCCGCGAACCCTCAGTGGAAACAACGCGACCGCGTCATTCTCAGCAAGGGCCACGCCACACCGGTCGTCTATGCCACGCTGGCCGAAGCGGGCTACTTCAGCACGGATCTGATCGGCTCCTTCCGCTCGCTCGGCACACAACTGCAGGGACACGTGGTCCGCAACAAGCCACCCGGCGTCGAAATGTCGGGCGGCGCGCTGGGCATGGGACTCTCGTTCGCCGTCGGCGTGGCGCTGGGACACAACCTCGACGGCCTCGCCGACGATGAGGGCCAGATCTTCGTTGTAGTCGGCGACGGTGAGCTGAACGAAGGCCAGAATTGGGAGGCGATCATGTCGGCCTCCCACTTCGGACTGAACCGGATCACCGCCGTCCTCGACCGCAATCACTTCCAGAACGACGGCCCCGGTGAAGAGATCATGCGGATCGACCCGGTCGGCGACAAGTGGGCCGCCTTTGGCTGGGGCGTGCAGCACGTCGATGGTCATGATGTCACCGCGGTGCGAGACGCCCTGCTCGCAGCTCGCGCCCGAACCGACGCGCCACAGGTCGTGATCTGCGAAACGGTCAAGGGACGAGGTGTTTCATTCATGGCTGAGAACCCAGCCGGTTGGCACGGCAAAGGACCCTCAGACGAGCAGCTCGCGCTGGCGCTGGAGGAAATTGAGGCCGGCCTGTCATGACCACGCCTTCGACCAAGGTTGCTCCTCCTCCCGCCGCCACACGCGAGGCTTATGGCCCGGCGCTGGTCAAGCTGGCCGAGGCCGGCCACGACATCGTGGCGCTCGACGCCGACCTCTCCGCCTCCACCGGTGGCAACAAGCTGGCCGCATCCTTCCCCGAGCGCTGGTTCACCGTCGGCGCGGCCGAAGCCAACATGATCAGCATTGCGGCCGGACTCGCCTCGACCGGCAAGACCGTCTACGCCGCCTCCTTCGCCGTATTCATGCCCGGTCACTGCTTCGACCAGATTCGCGTCCACATCGCCCAACAGAGGATGAACGTCAAGCTGATCGCCTCACACGGCGGCATCTCCGTCGGCGAGGACGGCGCATCGGCGCAGGCCATCGAGGACCTCGCGCTAGTGACTGCCCTGCCCGGCATGAACGTCGTGGTCCCCTCGGACGCCGTCGAAGCCGACGCGATCATTCGCCGCGCCGCGGAAGACCAGAATCCGTGGTACATCCGCCTCGGCCGACCCAAGCTGCCGATCATATACACCGACGGTCCCTCATTCCTGCTGGGAACAGCAGACCAACTTCGCGACGGTTCCGACGTCACCCTGATCGCCTGTGGTTTGATGCTGGAGCCGACACTTCGAGCCGCCGACACCCTGGCCGCAGAAGGCATCACGGCGCGCGTGCTAAACATGGCCACCCTGAAACCGCTCGACGACGCAGCAATCATCCAGGCTGCAACCGACACCGGCGCCATTGTCTGCGCCGAGGAGCACAACATCATCGGAGGGCTCGGCTCAGCCGTCGCCCGGACACTCGCCCTGCACTGTCCAACCCCAATGGAGCAGGTCGGCATCAACGACACCTTCGGCCAATCGGGCCCCTGGAAGACGCTGTTAGATGTCTACGGCCTCACATCGGAGTCGGTGGTTGAGGCAGCAAAGCACGCCATCTCGCGCAAATGATCAAAGGGCTGTCAGGGGTTCAGTCCGCCGCCGCGACCGTATCCGAATCCGACTCGCTGCGCTCTACTATTGCCGCCCGCGCCCGCTCCATGAGCGAATCGTGCATGATCTCAAACATCTCCACGGACGCGCCGAATGCCTTAGTTAGCGTTCTAATCTCCTCGCGAGTGAAATCGACGGTCAGTCCCATACCTGGGTTGTCGGGTGGCTTCCAATCGTCGTCTATGTCGACCCACTCTTCAACGTCGGGATCGTCGTACAAGGCGATGTCTGCCTCTGCTTCCGCTCGCACACCTGGGGGGAGCGATTCTAGCCAAACCTGTTGCGAGTCCTTCACAGTCGTCTCCTGACCCAATCATCGTACTCACTCTGGTGTCTGGGCGACGCATCGAACATGGTCACCACTTCCGACTCTCCAGTGACGCCGGGAAGGTCGATGATGACGCAAAGAATCAGCCCCCAAGGTCCGCGGCCGACCATCCGCCATCGCGCAGGCAGCCTGAACAGGCGCCCCTCATCGTCTACATGCTCCGAGGCGGGCTGCCATTTCCAGAGCGGGTCACGTTCAAATACTGCTTGCGCGTCGTCAAGGACGTAGCCTCGTCTGGCAATCTTGCGCAGGCCACTCGAGGAGATAGTCAATCTTCCTGTCGGACGTGGCCGATCCTCAGACACCCCGTAACCACACCGCGACTTCATGCAGGTCGTCGCACCAGACCACATCGCCATTGAGACCCTCAGGCCGCGCGCGATCGTCTTCCTCGACCAGCACTGCCCGCATCCCTGCGGCGAGCGCCCCTTCGACATCTGACTGGACGTTGTTGCCGATGTGCACGCAGTCGCGCGGGGCGACACCCAAATCCTTTGCCGCGTGCTCGAAAATGCCCGGCTCGGGCTTCCAGACACCGACCTCGCCGGAGATGTAGACGCCGTCGAACTGGCCCTCGAGGCCGGCGCCGCGAATCTTGTCTCGCTGCATCGGACCGTCGCTGAAGTTTGTGATCAGACCGATCGGTCCGTGCGCCCGTGCGGCGGCCAGGACCTCTGGCCAGCCGTCGATCGCGGCGGCGCGGTCCGACCGCTCGTTGCGGTAAACGTCGGCCAACTCGCTGAACTCGTCATCGCTGACCCTCAGATCGACGACCGACAACGAACGCGTTAGCCACTCCTCGGCATGCAGCCAGAGCGGCCACTGCCAGTCGTTGTCCTCGAGGATTCCACCGATCACCATCTCGATCGTGTCGGCGAACGCCGACGCCGGCTTCTGCCAGAAGCCCAACTCGATCAGCCGCGCGCCCACTGCTGTCCGCGCCTCGCGGACGCCGGTGCGTTCGCTGACCAAGGTGCCGTCCAGATCAAAGAAGACGGCGGCGAAGCGCCCGTTTTCCTGTTGGCGGAGACTCACTCGTCCTCCTCGACCTCTTCCTCGTCTTCTTCAAGCTCGTCCTGGTAGATCTCCAGCGGCCAGATCGGCCAGTCGAGGAATTGCTCCGGCGGATCTTCGGTCGCGCCCTCGGGGTGCTCGACATCGGGCTCGTGGTCGGGCACATACGTCTGCATCGGACGGGCCGCGAACTCGATACCGTCTTCATGCGTCACCACGTTGGACAGCGCGTAGCCAATCCAGGCCAAACAGCGACACTCCAGTCGGAACGACACCGCAAAGCGACGCCGCATCAGCGCCTCTTCGCGGATAAAGTCATGGAACTCTTCAATTTCCTCCGGCGGCAGCATGAAATCGACATGCCCCTCGAAGAGCTGTTGCAGGGCATCGGCCGATTCAGCCTCGATCTGCGCCTCGTCTACGCCCTCGAGCTGCGCCTCGTCTACGCCCTCGAGCTGCGCCTCGTCTACGCCCTCGAGCTGCGCCTCGTCTACGCCCTCGTCAGTCATTGGCCCCTCCATCCTCTTGTGAGTACACGCCGACTTCCTGACCACGCCAGACGGTCACAATTAGGTCGTCCCGCAACGGATCGGCGGTCAGCGCCCAGCGGTCGTCGAGATCGGCGATGACATCCTGGATATCTTCTTCGCCCCATGACTCCGGCACGCAGAGCGTGGCGTAAATCAACGGCGCGGCAAAGTGCAAATCGATTCGGCCTCGCGACCCCGCCTCATTCTCGACGACGTAGCACTCGGAGTGCGCCGTCCGACTCTCGCGTTCATAGTGAAACATCAGCTCGGCGCCTGCTTCCTCCAGAGAACTAGCTAGAGAACGTGGTACAAGAGCAAATGCTCGCCCAGGACGTCGTTGGCGAAGTCGTTTTCGACATCGCGCCAGACGGAGTGGATGTGGTTGGCGCCGTTCTGGCGATTGTCGAACTCGACCAGGAAGTTCCCGCCGTGAATTCGATAGTAGTGCGCTTCAGACCTCTGGACGCTGTTGTGTTGGACTGGACCGGCCCAGGCGAAGTGCATCCCCTCGCGTCCCGCCGCCGCAATCCGCGCGCGACGGTCGTCGGCCAAGTCGGACGGCGCCTGGTCGATGTAAAGGTCCACCAGCCGGTCCAGTAGCGCCCGCTGATCGTCGTCCATCTCCGACGCCGCCAGCCCCTGGTAGGTCGGCATCACCGCGCGCGAGGCGTTGAATGTGAGAATGTCCCACGGCGCTTCGGGATAGATCACGGCCCGCTCCGCCTGTTCGGCGTCCAGCGACCCCATCAAGTCAAAGGCCAGATCCTCGCGCTTGTCGAGAATCCGCAATCCCGTTTGCGGCCCCTTGCGGACCTCGGCCGGATTGGTGCCAAAGAAGAAGGGCGTCAGCGAGAGCAGGCCATCGACCCAGAGCGAGAAGTTGAGCGAGATGTGATGTCCCTCGACCCGCCAGCCCCACGGGGATTCGTCGCTCGAGGGGTCGCCGAAGATGGTCCAGTAGTAGAGCTCGGGATCTCGCTTGAACGATATTCGTCCCGCTGCTTGCTCAATCTCGCCCAGGATCAATTCCAGGTCGATGATGCTCGAGGCTTGCTCGAACGCTCGCTCACTCAGGCCGGCCTGCATCAAGCCCATGGCTAGGGCTCGCTGCGATTCGTTCATGTCACGCAGCGGCAGACCGTGCCGATTGGTCGGCGGGTAGTACCAGAAGATGCGCTCGCCATCCATGTAGTCGTAGACGGCGGTGCTGCGCTGTTCCGGATTGAGGCTGTTGGCAAAATCGACGGCAGCCGCGCGCATCTCGGCGCCGGCCAGTGTGGGGGTTGGTAATTCAGGCATGAGTTGTTCTCTCTCCGGTTACAGCCTAGACAGGCTTCTGCAGGCGGGCCGCGCTAGACGGGACGGATGTGGCCATCACCGCGAATGACCCATTTGTACGACGTCAGCTCGCGCAGACCCATCGGTCCCCGAGCGTGTAGCTTGCCGGTCGAGATGCCGACCTCCGCGCCCAGCCCAAACTGTCCGCCGTCAGTGAACTGGGTCGAGGCGTTGAGGTATACGGCAGCGGCGTCGACCTCGCGCAGGAAGCGCTGGCCCAGCGCCTGATCTGCCGTGATCACCGCCTCGGAGTGCCCGCTGCCGTGCGCCGCGATATGCGCCAGCGCCGCGTCGGCATCGTCGACCACGCCCACAGCAGCGGTCAGCGAGAGGAACTCCGTATCGAAATCATCGGGACCGGCAGGCTCAACGATTGCCGAGGTTGCAGATAGCAGCTCGCGGGCGCGGTCGTCCGCGCGGAGCTCCACGGGAGTTGGCCCATCGCCGGCCCAGCGACGCCCGAGCTCTGACAAAAACTGAGGCGCGACCGACTCGTGCACCAGCACCACGTCCAGCGCATTGCAAATGCTGACCCGCCGGCGCTTGGCGTTGTCCACGACCTCAAGCGCCATCTCGAGGTCGGCGGCCGCGTCGATGTAGGTGTGGCAGATGCCCACGCCGCCGGCGACAACCGCCATCGAGGCTTCCTTGCGCACCCGATTGATCAGCGCCTGTCCGCCGCGTGGGACCATCAGATCGATCAGGTCGTCCATCGCCAACAGCTCACCGACGAGTGCCCGGTCAGTGCTGCGGACCAGTTGGACGGCGTCGGCCGGGAAATCGTTGTCGGCCAGCGCGTCGCGCAGGACATCGGCCAGCAGACGATTGGAGCGAAGCGCCTCGCGTCCGCCGCGCAGCACCGACGCGTTGCCCGACTTGAGGCAGATCGCGCCGATGTCAATCGTCACATTGGGTCGCGACTCGTAAACGGAGGCAATCACCCCCAGCGGAACGCGAACGCGTTCGATCTCGAGCCCGGCCTCGGTCGTATGGCAATCGATGGTCTCGCCCACCGGGTCCGCAAGCAGCGCCAGGTCCTCCAGCGACACGGCCAACGCCGACACCCGCTCGGGCGTCAGCATGAGCCGGTCGATCATCGCCTCGCTCAGGTGACCGCTGGCCTCTTCAACGTCCTCCACGTTCGCGCTGACGATTCGATCGGAACGTTCCCGCAGCAGCTCAGCCGCGCGATGCAGGACGGCGTCCTTCTGCTCACGCGTCGCCCAACCCAGCGCCGGCGACGCGGCCTTGGCGGCCTCCACCTGCGTTCTCAGTGTTGCTGACGCGTCTACCGCCTGCCCAACCGCCAACTCAGTCGTCATCGTGCCCAACCGTTCACTTGCCATTCGCTCATCCTGACCTCGTTGATCGTAGAGGCCAACCGCGATCAACGTCGCCTGCGCTTGTCTGGCGCCTTCGGTGGAACGCCGCTGCCGATAAAGCTGTATTCATCCGATGTCACACCCAGACGTTCCTCGAACCCGTCGACCACCTCGATCCGAGCCCCATCGCCGTCTTCTCCGCGCGGACGCAGCCGATAGGTCCCACCCAGGGAGTGCTCGGGATTCGAGAGCGAAGAGATTTTGCCGCGCCAGGAGCGCTCGCGCACATCCCCAACACGCGTCGTTTCAATGTCGATCATCGCAAAGCATTCGGTCAACAGTGAGCCCCGCGTCGTCAGGACTTCAGCCGTGAACTGCCGTCGCCGTCGCATCGTCGCCATAACCGACCTCCCGGTCGTGCCAGCTTATGGCGTACCGGTTCATGCTGGCACGGCCTCCTGCGCGCTAACTCATTCCGCGACCGTTGAGGCGCATAGGCTGCTGCAGTCTTCGGGTCCGACCCAGGCAGCCGCTTCACGATCATCGGCCAGACCAGGATTGCCAACAGCATCAGTCCCGCCGCCTCGATCAATGGATCACCACCGAGATCACCCCGCCTTGGATCCCGAACCAGTCGAACATGAAGAACACCTGGAGACTGGTCAGCGGACCCAGTCCGATCACCATCGAGAGCACTCCCATAATCCGGCCGCGCATCTCGGG
This sequence comes from Dehalococcoidia bacterium, assembly GCA_963666795.2. Lineage (GTDB taxonomy): Bacteria > Chloroflexota > Dehalococcoidia > Bin125 > Bin125 > Bin125. The sequence goes on from CAXXUV010000008.1 coordinate 653,051, forward strand.
CGGTGTGCGGGTGACCAGGATCGACGTCTGCATGATCGCGAAGGCCGAGAAGCCGAAACCCATACAGAAGGCCACGAACATCGAGAGTTCGTACCACGGCGACAGCACCATGGCGGTCACGCAGAGCAGGAACCAGGCCGTCCCGGCGTAGTAAATCCGGCCCGACTGTCCCCAACTACTCCAGCCGGCGATCGCCAGCGCGCTGAAAAAGGACCCCGCGCCGACCAATGCTTCGAGCACACCGATCCTGAGTTTGTCGACGCCCAGCAGTTGCTGCCCGATGTCGGGCAGCGCCGCGTTGTAGGCAGGGAACAGCAGGTTGAAGGCGAGCGTCACCATCAACGTGCCGACCAGTAGCTGACTGCTGCGCACGTAAGTGAAGCCCTCGCGGATGTCGCGCATGGTCTGGCGGGCGACCGCGCCAAATCCTGAGGCCGAGGCGGCCCGCAGCGGCTTGCGATAGTCCAGCGTCGATGCGATCGAGGCCGAGATGATGAACGCGCAGGCCGTGAACAGATAGGCCCACTCCGGCCCCAGCTCCTGCAACAGTCCCGCACCGATCAGCGGACCGGGGATGCGCACGATCGAGTCCGTTGACCAGTCCAGCCCGACCGCACGGCCAACCTGGTGCGGCGGGACGAGATCGGCGATCATCGCGCGGCGAGTGGGAAACTCCACCGACCAGACCGTCCCTGAGATAAACACAAAGATCAGCAGCTGCCAGAACTCGATCCCAACCAGCGCCACAAACGCGGTCAGCGCGAAGTACATCACTGACAGGATTAGCAGCGAGCCGATCCAGATCTTCTTGCGGTCGAATCGGTCTGCCAGCGCGCCAACAAACATCCCGAAGAGCAACCGAGGCGCCATCCGAACGAGGAAGGCCAGCGCAACAAAGCCCGCGGCCTCGGTAAGGTCGCGGGCATACAGGGTGAGCACCAACATGTCGAGCCAGCGCACCATGCCAGTAACGGCGCCGGCCGCCCACACGTGTCGAAAGCCAGTATTGGCGAGCAGACCTCCCCTGCCTCTGATACCCCCAGCGCGGGATCCGACCCTCAGACTCACCGCACCGCCTGGGGCTCCTGCTGTTGAGCCTGATGCTCGGCTTGGTGCTCGCGATCGCTCTTCTTACCGCGATAGACGGTCAGATCAATTGCGCGCCAGACCTCGGGCGTGACCTTGAACAGCATCCGCGGTTCGGTCTGCATGTTCTTGAAGAAGGCCTCGACCGCGTCGTCGTTGGCAGGATCGCCACGACCGACGTACTTCTCCGCCAGCCGGCGCGAGATCGGCCAGATGTCGAAGTCCGGCAACGTCAACGCCTCGGCCGTGCCGTCAATCTCGACGTGCTGCGCTGGCGGTCCTGAATTCTCGATGCAATACGACATCCGCCCGTCGTTGATCAGCTGCTTGCACCAGACGCGGCCCAACGTGCCTGTCAGCCAGAGATGTCCCTGAGGCGGGTTGCGACTGGGATGCGCGTCAGCGGGCACGTCGCCGTCCCAGAGGAACCACAGCGGAATCGTGTACGGCCGGCCATCCTGCCGCAACGTGGCGAGCACCCCCGTGTGCGGCTGCTCCATGAAATCTCGCAAGGCATCAGGTTGCATTCGGGCCATCAGGCACTCCTCCACTCAGCTACGGCGACACCGCTGCCTACGCATCGGCATTCTACCCAGCACCAGAACGAGGAGCAGGGGAAGTCAAGTTGGAGTCAGTCTCAGCGAGCTACCAGGTCGCTATTGCTAAGCATGCTCTGGTCAACCCCGTTCCCCGCTTCCCCCCTTGCGGGGGAAGCTGCCGAAGGCTGAAGGGGGGGGGGTCCCCGATCGGCCTCCGACGGCAGTAGTTCAGAAGATTCCTAAGCGTGCTCAGCCTGGAATTGGCTCAGGGCGTCCGCGCGCCATGCCTCCGGCGTGACCTCAAACAACATCCGCTGTTCGGTCTGCAGGTTGGCGAAAAACTGGTCGACCGCAACACGTTGGTCACGCGCTATTGGCTCGAGGGCAACCCCAGCACCTCGCGCGCCTCCGATGGCGTCGCCACCGGCCGTCCGACCTCGTCGCACAGGCTCACGACCTCTTCGATCAGCTCAGTGTTGTTCGGAGTGCGCGGACCAGCGTAGAAATCCTCGAGCCCAACGCGGATGTGTCCACCCTTCTCCAGGGCCAATCGAGCGAAGCCCGAGCCGACACAGTCGCCGCCCAGCACTGCGACCGACCACTCCAGTCCCGTGCCTTCGAGCATCGACAAGTAAGCATCGAGGCAAGGCTCGGTCGGGAACATGCCGAACCCCAGCGGTCCGCGATCCATGCCGCCAAAGTACAGCTTGACCAGCGATCCTTGAGGCACCAGCCCTTGCGCGTGATAGGCCAGCACGACCCGCAGGAACCCCGGCTCGAAAATCGAGATCGACGCGCCGCGACCCATCCGCTGGCAGGTCTCAAACATGTAGCGGGCGTCCCTGTAAGTATTGATGTAGACGCGATCATTGGGATTGGGCAGGCCATGCTCATCGCCGCCGCCCAGCGCAACACAGCCCGGATCAATCAAACCCTGTCCCAGCACCCCCGCCGCATGCAACGCGGGTAGATGTGAGTAGCGCACCGAGATCTCGGTGTCATGCCCGCCCGAGCCCATCGTCGGATACAAAATCGCATCGGGCCGCTGAGACAGCACCTCGCGCCAGGCGTCGATATACGGCTGCGGATCATGCCAACCCGCCGTCGTCCGAGGCTGTTCATGGACGACCTCGTCGTCGTTGTGGTTATGAACGATCGCCGCCCCGGCATCGAGCGCACGCACAGCGTCGGCGGCGATTTCTTCAACGGAACGGGGAGAGTTCGGATTGCGCGACTTGGGAGTCCCTCCATTGATCGCGGCTTCAATCACAACTGGTTTAGACATCGTGAGCCTCCATCTCGGCACGCAGTCTAGGCGTCCACTGGTACGCACTTGTTTCCTGCTCCCCCTTCAGGGAGGAATCGCCGGCCCAATCTCCCCGCTCCCCCTCGCAGGGGGAGCTGCCGAAGGCTGATGGGGTCCCTGCCTTCATCCCATATCCACAGAAGAACATATAAACTATACAGATCGCACCTATCTCCTTACCGAAAGGACCAGCCCGCGACCAACCAGCGAGCAAAACATTCACTTTGGCATTGAATAGAGCGGCTCTGGAGAGGGATTCGGAATGAGCATCGGCAATTCACTCAAAAGCAAGATGTCCGGTCTGATTACCACCTGGCGATTGCACATACTGGCAATACTTTGGCTTCCATCTGTTGGCGCTATAGCGTTCGGGTTGAGTCGCGTTGCTCCGGATGGCGAAGCTGAGCGAGGCGTTGTTCTTGCGGTCATTGCCCTCGGCGGATACAAGCTCTCCGAGTGGGCAATCGATATCCTAGGCAGCTTCGCCCTTGAGCGTGGTGTCTGGCCCCTATTGTCACGCGGTCAATCCTCAGGCTCAGGCCACAATGCAGCGTTCTCGTCAGCCGTGCGAATGCTCCATCATTCAGGACGGAATGCGCACTTCTCAAAACAACATGAGCTTCAAGAGGAGATGCACAAGCTCCAAGAGCACCTGAAGAAAATCGAGGCGCACATCGGAAAGACTGAGCGGCGCGTTTCCGATCGGAACATGGCATATGCGAGCATAACTCCGCGACGACATGTATCAGTGCCCAATATGTTTGACCTCTCCAGCGTCATATCGTACGCCGAGTTTGACGACGCTGATTTGAGGGGCACAGTGTTGGAGATGCCGGACGGCGCCTTTTGGGAAGCATCTATAGGTATGGGTAACTACATACAGAGGGTAGGGCGCCTAGACGGCCAAGAAGGCAGCGATCTTGTCCTATTGACGCGAGTAGGCAAATGAAAACCAACACCTTGGTGGAGACGAAGGTCACGCGTGAAGCCAATCGGAACATGCCCTAGCAATTCCGATCTGGATTTGCGATATTGCCCCACAGTACAAAGGCCCAAATGCTAAGGAATGCGCCATGCTGATCGGCTACTTCACTGAACGTCCATACCAGGACCCGCAGACCGGATTCTTCGGCGCCACCGGACTTGACCTGACCGACCTTGACGCCTCGAACTCGGCCTATGACCCTCGCGTCGGCTCCGAGCTCTATCACCGCTACCTCGACGAGAAGATCTACGCCGAGGAGATGGGCTTCGACGCGTTGATGCTCAACGAGCATCACTCGACCCCCTTCTGCATGGGCTCGGTGATGAACGTTGAGGCGGCAATCCTCGCGCGAATCACCAAGAAGGCGAAGATCGTCCTGCTCGGCAACATCCTGCCGATCTGGGAGGACCCCCTCTGGCTGGCCGAGACGCTGGCCCAGATCGACATGATCTCCAAGGGTCGCCTGGTCACCGGCTGGGTGCGCGGCGGCGGCCGCGAGTCGGTCTCGCACAACGCCCAGGCGCCGTTCAACTGGGAGCGCTTCCAGGAGGCGCACGACTTCATCGTCAAGGCCTGGTCGACGCCCGGTCCCTTCCGCTGGGAGGGCGAGCACTACAACTTCCGCTACGTGAACCCGTGGTCTCGGCCGATGCAGGACCCGCACCCGCAGATCTGGATTCCCGGCATCATGAGCCGCAACACGGTCAAGTGGACGGCCGAGCATCGCTACCCATACGTCATGCTGGCCACCGACCTCGAGCCGACCAAGCAGTCCTTCGCCTACTACGACGAAGTCGCGAAAGAAAACGGCTACGAAGCCGGCTCAGAGCACCACGGCTACTTGTTCAAGGTCCACGTCGACGAGACCGAGGAGCTGGCCGAGGAAGCCGGCCGGCGCTACCTGCAGGGACCGTCGAACCCGTTCCTCGAGGGCAACCAGGGCGTCGTCCGAGCCAACCTGCAGAATCTGCCCGGCCTGACCTCGCGCACCAACGTCCTGCCGACAATCCAGAACTTCGCCGCCGCCGCATCACGCGGTCGCACCGCCGCCGCCGAGGCCGCGCTCGCCGCACGCCAGGAGGAGCAGCCCGAGGCCGCCGACATCTTCGGTTCCTACGAGGACCAGAAGCAGCGCATGACAATCATCACCGGAACACCCAAGACGGTGATCCCCAAGATCCGTCACGTCCTCGAATACCTGCGCCCCGGCCAAGTCTTCTTCTGGGACGGCGACGGAGCAATGACCCACGAGGACTCAATGCGCTCACTGCGCCTCTTTGGCGAGGAAGTCATCCCCGCAACGAAAGAGATCGCAAAGGAACTAGACCTGAAGTCGGCGTTCGAGGTCAACACGAAAACGGGCGAGCCGATAACAGCGGACTAAACTGAGCGAATGGCAGCCTTCAACCGGATCAACAAGCTTCGTTTCTTTCAAATCCTGCGCCCTCATATTGGCGAGGAAGCAGCGGAGCAGTTCGGAGACGCCTTGCAGGATGAGTTTTCTCCGCTCTCCACCAAGGCGGATCTCAGGACAGAACTCGACCGGTTGCGTGAACAGATGCAGCGCGATCAGCAGGCGATGCTGATCCGCGCGACCGCAATATGGGCGGCGCTGTTGGCAGCCGCGGTCGCCATAGCGCAGCTATTTTGAGCAACAGCCGTTCCCTAGCATCGCCGAGATCCACTGCCCTTATCTCAGCTCCTCGATAATCTCGGCCAGCTCCGCCATTGCCTGCATCTGTTGATCCGGCGGGATGTCCCAGTTTGGCGTCCGATAGGCCGGAATCGTGAGGGCGTGTTCCAGACCCGCTTCCTCGTACTGACCGAGCTTGTCGACGATCTCATCCCTTGAGCCGCCGACCACCGCCGGGAACCCCCTGACCGAGTCGGGGTCTCCGTCGAGCAGGACCATCGGGCCGAGCATCGAGATCTCCAGCTCATCCATCCCCCGACCGGCCGCCTCCATCTCCTGCTCAACGATCGCAAGTTCCTCGCGAATCTGGTCGGGTTCTGAGGTGATCGTGTGGTAGCCCGAGCCGTAGCGCGCGACGCGGCGAGCGGCGATCCGGCCCTTGCCGCCGATCCAGATCGGCACGTGAGGCATCTGATGGCAAGCGGCCAGGCCGCCCAGATTCTCGAATTGACGGAAGTGTCCCTGGTGTGTGATCGGGTCACGGTTGACTGCATTGGTCCAGGCGCTGATCGCAATCGACATCCACTCGTCGGTCATCGCGCCGCGACGCTCGAACGGCTCACCGCCCAGTCCGAGCGCCTCAAACTCCTCCTGCATCCAGCCCACTCCGATTCCTAACAGAACGCGACCCTCCGAGAGCTGGTCGATCGTCGCGATCATCTGCGCCTGGAAAAGCGGGTCGCGGTAGGGAATGATTAGCACCGAGGTGCCGATCTGAATCTCGGACGTGCGCACCGCCACCGCCGACATCACCGCCAGCGGATCCATGATGTCTTGGTGAAAGGCGAAGCCGGCCACGCCGGAGTCGTTGTACGGATAGCGAGACTTGATCTGCGCCGGCATGAACACGTGGTCATGCACCCAGACCGAGTCGAAGCGGAGCAGCTCGGCGCGCTCAGCGACGTCAATCACATCGTTAATGTCACCGAACTTGCCGGCCGTGCCGAAGTTGCCAATCGGGATTCCGAATTTCATCTTGTTCCTCCTCTTGGAGAGTGATTGCGCTGAGCGGTTCTTTCTGATTCGTCAATCCCCATTCGGGGACCCTTGCGAACATTCCTACTCCGTCATTGCCGCGCTCCGTCGCGGCAATCTCGCCGCGTTCATCACCGACGTCAGTGCTCGAACCGTCATGCCCGCGGCAAGCGCGGGTATGACGGTTCGGTGCGGGCGTTTGTCGATGTTGCAAAGGTCTTCTTTCGCGGGAATGACGGTGGTAGGTGTTGCGCGACCTCGCCCCGGTCTAGGAAAACGCCGGCAAGATCTCGTCGGCGACGAACTGCATGCTGTTGATCACCCGCTCGACGGTCGTATCACCCTGCGGCTCGACCATCATTGGCGTCGCAATCAGGTGCTCGACTCCCACTCGGCCGAAATCGAGCAGGTCAGACGCGATCTGGTCGGGCGAGCCATGCAGCAACGGCCGATCTTCCTGATCCAGCGGCGTCGTGGACGGACGCATCGCCTGCAACAGCTGGATTTCCAGCTCTTCTGGATCGCGACGGTCGCGCTCGCAGGCTCGGCGCACGCCTTCGACCTCGACCGCCATGTTCTCGACTGTCTGAAAAGCCGCGTGGAAGCCGTCTCCATAGCGCGATGCACGACGCCAGGCGTTGATCCCATTGCCGCCGATCACGATCGGAATCGTGCCGCCATCCTCGCGCCTGGCGGGCTTGGGATATGCGCCGACATTCTCGAACTCGACGAACTGACCGTGAAATGAACACGGTCCGGGATTGGTCCAGATCTCGCGCATCGCGCGCAGGTACTCGTTGGTCACCGCGCCGCGCCGCCGGTAGTTGACCTCTGGCAGGCCGAGCGCCTCAAACTCCTCACGCATCCAGCCCACGCCGGCCCCTAGCACGATTCGTCCGCCGGAAATCTGATCGGCGGCGGCGAGCATCTTGGCCACAACAGCGGGATGTCGGTAGGGAATGACCAAAACCGAACAGCCAATCTCGACCGACTGTGTCGCCTCGGCCAGGGCGCACATCACGGCGAGCGGTTCGAAGCACTGAATCGTCGACGGTGCGGGGAACTCGCCGAGGTCGTTATAGGGATAGCGCGACTCGATCTGGGTCGGGACGACGATGTGGTCGTTGGTCCAGACGGAATCGAAGCCGAGGTCCTCGGCCGCCTGCGCAACATCGATACAGGCGTTGGGTCCCGATTCGTCGTTGAACCCGTTCATGTTGCCGACCGTGACGCCGAAGCGCATGATGTCTGCCTCAACTTTCATCCCACTGTTGTTCGACCTGCGCCGCTCTGCGGCATCGACCCCGAGGGTGTGCATGAATGGTAAGCGGTCGTGGATAGACTGAGCGACAGGGACGGATGGCTCGGCAGGCAAGTCGGTTCAGAGGGGCAGGCGCGACGTGTCGGAATGGGCCAGGACCGGAGAAGCCGCAGAGGCCGAACGACCGGCGCCGGCTCCTCGTGTGCCGCAAGTTGAGCCCACACCGCTGCCGACACGCCCGCCGACTGCGCTACCCACAGGACAGATCGACGACCAATCGCCCCTTAATGCGCTGCGCGCGGAAATCGGTCGCGTGATCGTCGGTCAGGACGGCCTGGTTACGCGATTGCTCGTCGCCCTCTTGTGCGACGGTCACTGCCTGGTTGAGGGTGTGCCGGGACTGGCCAAATCACTGACTGTCTCGACCCTCGCCGGCTGCCTCGACGCCGGCTACGCGCGTCTTCAGTTCACGCCCGACCTCTTACCCGCCGACCTGACAGGTTCGGAGATCTACAACGCCGCCGAGTCGCGCTTCGAGGTCCGCACCGGTCCAATCTTTACCAACGTGCTGCTGGCCGACGAGATCAATCGCGCCCCGGCCAAGGTGCAGTCGGCATTGCTCGAGGCGATGCAGGAGCGCCAGGTCTCAATCGGCGGTGAAACGTTCCCCTTGCCCTCGCCGTTCCTCGTCCTGGCGACCCAGAACCCGATCGAGCAGGAAGGCACCTATCCCCTGCCGGAAGCGCAGCTCGACCGATTCATGCTCAACGTGCGGGTTGACTACCCGGGTGAGCTTGACGAGCGCGAGGTGCTCGACCGGACCCTCTCTGGAGACATGGTGTCGGTCAATCAGGTTATGACGCTTCCCGACGTCCTCTCGGCTCGAAGTTCGGTCGCCGACGTACGCATGGACCCGCGTCTGCGCGACTACATCGTCCAACTCGTCCGTGCGACGCGGACGCCCGGCCGGCTGGTGCGGGAATTGTCCGCCTACGTCGAGTTTGGCGCGTCGCCGCGCGCCACGACGGCGCTGGCCATGAGCGCCCGGGCGCTGGCCTGGCTCTCGGGCCGCGATTACGCCACCCCCGACGATGTCAAGGCGATGGCGCATGATGCGCTGCGACACCGGATCGTCCTGAGCTATGAGGCCGAGGCCGATGAGGTGACGGCCGACGACGTGATCGCACGGCTACTCACGGCGCTGCCGATGCCTTAGGTCTGGCCATGCCGCGGCTTCAGCGCATACGCGAGTGGATCGCTCCTCCCGTCCCGGAGGCGGAACCGACGACGCCATCGCTCGACGAAGTACGGCACCAGGTTCGGCACATCGAAATCCGCGCGCGTCGAGCATTGCGGGACGCGTTGGCAGGCGACTATCGGACCGCGTTCCGCGGTCGCGGGCTTGAGTTCGCCGAACTGCAGCCATACAGCCCCGGAGACGATGTCCGCGCGATCGACTGGAAGGCGACCGCCCGGCTGCGCACGCCGGTCATCCGGCGCTACGTCGAAGAACGCGAGCAGACCGTCTTAATCCTCGTCGACGTCTCGGGGTCGATGGGCTACGCCGCCGCGGGACCGTCGGTCCGCGATCGTGCAGTGGAGATCGCCGGTGTTCTGGGGCTGGCTGCCGCCGGAGCCAACGACCTGGTGGGCCTCGCCGCCTTTGCCAACGACGTCGTGCTCGCCGTCGCGCCGGCCAAGGGATCAAGCCACGTCTTGCGAATCCTGCGCGACCTGTTGACGCTGCCGGCCGGCGGTCGCACCGAGATGGCGCGCGCGCTGCGCTACGCAGGACGCGTGATGCGCAGGCGAGGCGTCGTCATCGTGATCTCCGACTTCGTTGCGACCCACCCCGATCACGTGTGGGAGCCAGCATTGGCACAGCTCAGCCGCCGACACGATGTGGTCGCCATCTGCTTGCGCAACGTTCGCGAGACAAACCTGACCCAGCCCACCGACCGGGCCATCGTGCAATGGGGCGGCGCCGAACGCGAGGACATGCTCTTGGCCGACCGCGCCATCTCACAGATTCAACAGCGAGAGTTGGAAGCAGAACAACGAGGGATGCTGACGCGCTTGCGTCAATGCGGCTGCGACGCGGTGATGATCAAGACCGACGACGACTGGGTTCCGATCCTGGTCGGCCTGTTCAAACAACGGCGGAATCGGCAATGACCTGCCAGCGCGGCGTCAGAATCTCTGCGGCGGCGGTCATCGCTGCGTTGATGCTGCTGCCGATAGTGGCTGTCGCCCAGGGTCCCTCAGCAGAAGTGCAAGTGCTTCCCAATGGCGAACTGACAGTCGGCGACCCGGTTGAGATCAAGATCAATCTCGCACACGAGCCCGGTGCCCGTGTGCTAATGGAGAGTGCAGTGGTGCAGATCGGAGGGATGGAACCGTCGGCGCCGGTCATCTCGATCCTGAGCGAAACGGAAACGCTGCTGGTCTTCCAGACTCGAGCCTTCGCAACAGGACTGTTCGAGGTTGAGCTGCCACTGATTCCCGTGCTCGGCGCCGACCAGTCGCTAACGGAAGTGGCTGTCGATCCGGTGACAATCGCAATCGCATCAGTCCTGAACGCCGAAACAGAACCGCGACCGCTGACTGGACCCGACCTGTTGGAGGGCGAAGGTCGCACGTTTTCCCCCTGGATTGTGGCGATCATCGGTATCGGCCTCGGCTTCGTCCTGGCCAGGGTGCTGCGTAGCTGGCGAAGACAACAGGTCGCCGCCGAGGGTCCACATACGGCAGAGCCTTCGACAGTTGTGCAGGCATCCTTCGACATGGACTCGTCGCTCGGGGCCGCCGATCAATGCCGTCAACTAGCCACCTCGGTCAGGGCGCGGCTGGGCGGCGACTGGTCACTGCCGGCGTCGGCGCTGACGTCCTCGGAAATCGGGCCGGCCCTGGCCGCTGCCGGAGCGCCGGGCGTCATCGTCCTGCGAGTGACCAGACTGCTGGAAGCATGCGACCGCGTCCAGTTCGGAGGAGAACAGCCAACTCCCGAGCGATTGAGCGGATACCGGCAGCTCGCCGAAGCAATCTGGTCTGATGGAGTGTTGACGTGAGATTCGACGATCCCGCGCTGTTCGCCTTGTTCGTCGTCTTGGTCCCATACCTCTGGCTGCTCCGTCGAGAAGCGCGTCTCGTCCGACCCCGATATCTGCTGCCTCAACTATTCGGCGCTCCGCCACTCTCAGGAACCGCCGGACGCAGACTCCGCGCCTGGCCCTTGCTTGGCCTGTTGAGAGTCGCAGCGTTGCTACTGCTCATCGTCGCCGCAGCGAGACCGCAGGCCACGACCGTCGAAGCGGTCAAGCCGGCCGAGGGAATCGACATCGTGCTGGTGATCGACACCTCCTCGTCAATGACAATGGCACGGCTATCGGACGATGAAACACGCATGGATGCAGCCAGGCGAGTGGCGCGGGACTTCGTCGCCGAGCGCAAGGCGAACGGCTCCGACCGCGTGGGTCTGGTGATGTTCCAGCGGCGCGCACTGGTGATGAGCCCGCTCACGCTCGACCTCGACGCCATCGACGAGATGGTCGAGGTCTCGGTGCGCAGCGGTCTGATCCCCGACGGCACGGCGCTCGGCGTCGCGACGATGGAGGCGATCGACCTGCTCAGAGGATCTGACGCCGCCTCGCGGATCGTGGTCGTCCTGACCGACGGCGAAAACAACGTGCCCGACATCTCACCCAATCAGTCTGCAGCAGTTGCCCGGGCCGTGGGAGTGCGCCTCTACACGATTGGACTGCCAAGCAACGTCCAGCAGGTCGGCGTGGGTTTGAACGAACTCACGCTGGTCTACATGGCCGACGAGACCGGCGGCGTCTACTTCCGCGCCACCGATGCGAGGGAGCTGGCGGAAGCGTACGAGTCGATCTCGGAGCTGGAACGGGAGCGGGTCGGCGACGAGATCTTCCTCACCACTGAGGAGCTCGCGCCCTGGTTCCTGCTCGCTGCCGGTTTGTTGATCGTGCTTGAGGTGGGGCTGCGCTCGACCTGGTGGCGGAGGGTTCCCTGATGTCGTTGGGTTCGCCGGCCATGCTCGCGCTGCTTGCCCTGATACCCGCGATAGTGCTCGGCTGGTGGTGGCTCTGGCGAGCGCGACGGCTGCATCGACTGGCAGTGGGCGCCGAGATCGCCGGTCGCCGGCAAGGCGTGGCGATCTCACGTGCGCTCATGCTGGCCGTGCTCACCCTGATTGCCGTGGCGGCCTCACGGCCGATGTGGAACGCTGGCGAGCAAACCCTGGGTCTCTCGGATTTCTCTCTGGTTGTCGCGCTGGACGTCTCACAGAGCATGGCGGCGGAGGATGTGGGCGATGGGCTCGGCGATCCGGTCAGCCGATTCGTTGCCGCGCAATCGGAAATCCTGCGCTTGATCGACGGTCGCAGAGGCGACCGGGTCGGCCTCGTCATCTTCGCCGGCGACGCCTTCCTACGCTTCCCGCTAACCCGAGACCACGAGGCGGCGCTCCAGGTGCTGGAGGCGCTCCAGCCCGGCGAAGCGTTGGTCCGACCCGGCTCTGACATCGGGTTGGCGATCAACCTGGCCTCATCAACCATCGTCCGAGCCTCGGAGGAGGACGGCACAGACATCATCAGCGGAGCCATTGCCGTCGTCAGCGACGGCGAGGCGCACACCGGCGACGCGGAGGCCGCAGCAGCAGAGGCGCGCGCCCTCGGCCTACAGGTGTTCGCAGTCGGCGTTGGCTCCGAGCAGGGTGCAGGGATTCCCCTGGGACTGTCTGGAACGCTCAAGCTGAACGTCAGCACAGGCGCACCGATCCTGACCAGGCTCGACGCCGACCACCTGCAGCGCATCGCGGAGGCTGGAGGCGGTCGCTACCTCGAACTCGACGCGCCCGGCACGATGGCCAGCATGAATGCCGACCTGGCGGCGCTCGACCTCGTCCGTCCGGTCGTGGTCAAGGAGACGGCATTGGCCGAGCAGTTCCAGTGGTTCGTCGGCGCAGCGGTGTTCGTGCTACTGGGAGCGGTCGCTGCCCGAGTGTTCGGCGTCTCAGCGGGCGGGAACTTCGGAATAGCGTCGATTGGCGCATTGGCTGCCTCGCTCGTGTTCGTCAGCGGATGCGGAGGTCCCGGAATCGAGCAGGCCAATCGCGAGGGTATCGCCCACTACGAGGCCGGCGAGTACGTCGAAGCGCTGGACGATTGGCGTGAGGCGCAACGGCTGACGCAGCGCAGCGACGCCGGAATCGACCCTCGCCTGCACCTGAACGCGGGCCGCGCGCTGCATCAACTCGGGCAGTACGACCGCGCCGAAACCGAAACGCTTGCAGCCCTGCGATCGGAAGAGCCGGCAATCCGAGCCATGGCCTGGTTCCACGCCGGCAATCATCGCTGGGCCAACGACGATCTGCTCGGCGCGAGACTGGCCTATATCGAAGCGCTGCGAGAATCGCCAGTGTTGCTCGACGCCAAGGTCAACCTCGAAATCGTGAACGGACTCCTCGCGTCGCTACAAGAAGAATCTGCCCAGGAACAAGAATCGTCGCTGCAGGGCGACCCTCAGGGCGAAGCAGGCCAGTCCGGGCAGGCGGGCCAATCCGATGAATCGCAAGCGTCTGACAGCGATGTACCGGGAGAAGGCGGGCAGGCGACGGCCGAGCCGGGAGAGGCAGGCAGCGAGGGACAGGGGTCTCCAGATGCGGGGCTGGCGAACGGCGCCAGGCCGACGACTCCGACGTTCGCCGAGGACGAAAGCCTGATCGAACGCCGTCAGGAGGCGCTGGCAGAACTGCGGGCAACTCTGGACGAGTTGCCGCTGGAGAATGCCAGTCTCGAACAGGCCTTGGCCGTGCTCGACGCGCTTCGCGCTGTCCCCGGTGAACGATTGGCCGCCGGACGTCTGGAGCTGGGTGGACAGCCGCTCGATTGGTGAATCAGTCGCCCGCCGGAGCAGGCGCGGCTGCCTCAATTTCTTCCTCGGGCGCAGGAGGTTTGGCCGGGATTCGCAAGGCGACGCGGATCAGGCTGACACGCAGCCGCTTCCAGGCTGCGGTCGTCTCATCTCGTTCCTCATCGTTCAGAGTCTTGCGGCCAAAGCGAGTCGCGGTGTAATGATTGGCTAGACCAAGCGCGAGCGGGCCGAGACCGAGCATGGTGTCGATCTGCCGGGCGTGTTCCTGTGGCGTCGTTGCTGGATCTGAGCGAACTCCGATCCAACGCGCCAATCTCGCCGTTGAGACCCAGAGTCGGGCGGTCGGCTCCAGGCCACGCAGGGAGATGCGCCAACCGAGCCAGAGCAGCACTGCCAGCGCCAAGACAATCGCCGCGACAATCGTCGGACCCAGCCAGATCCACTTGCTCGGACCACGGTTCAGCAATGCCGACTCTCCCGGGATGGTGCCGGCCGCCAGGTACTGCAGAATGTCAGCCAGCTCGATATCGGCCAGGTTGGTCCCACCGATCCCGGGTCGCAGATCGAAGCGCGGTGTGGTCAGGCGTTGGGCAGCGATCCGGCGTCCGCCCGGGCCGCCGCCGGCGATGGCCGCGAGCGCTTCGTCGGCCGATGTGCTCGGCGTCGGATCAAAATCAACCCAGCCATAGTCGGGGAAGTAGACCTCAACCCAGGCGTACGCGTCGTGTCCGCGGACGACATAGTTCTGCGTGCGGTCGTCGAAGTTGTTGACGCTGAGTACGAATCCCGTCACGATCCGGGCGGGCACGCCCGCAATCCGCAGCAAGACCGCCATCGACGAAGCGTGATAGTCGTAATAGCCGCCAATCGGCAGGCCGTCCTCCATGTTCTCAAACAGGAACCAGTAGACGGCGTCGGACTTGACCGGGGGCAGGTCGATTTCCGTCGTCAGGGGATACAGGGGGACCAGTTCGCCATCCTCGTCCCGCACGAGTCGTCCATCCTCATCGACGGCGGGAGCGGAGCGCAGGTACGCTTCCACGGCTGAAGCGATCGAGTACGGGTTGTAGCCCTCGTCGTCGCGCGCAGGATCTGGTCCGAGACTGAAGCTGCGGCCAATCGTGCGCACCAGGCTGTTCAGATTCGCCAACTGCTCATCGTCGTAGTCGGGCAGCTGCAGGAACGTCTCGCTGACCCAGAGCGGGTAGTTGTGTCCGGCTTCAGCCAGGGCCACCTCACTCGCTCCCGAGACCGTGCCGGTGATCTGGTAAGTGAACCCCGCGCGTACTCTGCGCTGCACCGGGCGCAGCGACAGCACATCGGTCTCTTCCGGCACCGAGCGCAATTGCAACCCGGTCGGCGCGCCGCTTCGGGAATCAATGTCGACATCAAGCAGGGTGTATTGGGCGGGCACGTATGAAGCGACCTCGTCGGCCGAGGGAATCTCCATGTCGTCCTCGAGGTCTTCATTCGCCGCGGAGATTCGATCGCTGATGGCCGACAGCGCCGGCTCGAGATCGGTGCCGTCAAATCGGTCCGGCTCCGAGAACTCGACGCTGAAATCGACGGATGCCAGCGTGTCGACTCGCGTGGCCTTGTTGGCGATCACCGGGGCGCCGAACGAGAACAACACCGCCGGGGATCTCTCAACCGAGATCTGCGCCGCCACTAGTCGGCGCTCGAGATACTCGCTGGTTATCAGCGTGCCCTCGTTGTCGACCGAGGTGTCATCTGCAACGGCTGTACCGCTGATTGGCTCCAGCTCTTTCACCGTGCGTGACACCGATGGTGATTGCCTCCAACCGCGACCGGTGTACTCGTCATAAGCGGCGCCGCGCAACAGGCCGGGCTCGGTCGCGGCGGCGCGCATGATGATCGCGTCGCCGGGATCGACATCACCCTGGAGAACGAGGAAATTGTCAAACGAGTGAACCGGGACGCCGCGTCGCGAGTCGATCCCGCTGAAGATCCGGCGGAAGTCATCGTTCAGACCGTCAAAGGGGCCGGCGATGGCCGTCCAGGCATCCTCCAACGCCTGCGATTCGTCGGGCCGCGGGATGGCGCGTGAGAGCGAGAGCAGCAGCACGACGGCAACCATCGTCGCGCCGAGGAAAGAGAGCGAGATCCAGTCGGGATAGGCCGATCCCTGCTCGCGCCAGCGGTCCATCCGGCGCAACAACGACGCGCGCATCAGCAGCAGCATCGAGCCGGTGAGGAAAAATCCGTAGGACAGATTCCATTGCCGGTCGGAGAGATACGAGATGTTGACGGCGAGCAACGCGCCCAGCAGGATCATCGCGATCCAGGCGTTGCGCCATCGTGCGACGGCATACGCCCCGAGGAATGAGCCGACATAGACGAAGACGTCGGTGAAGAAGACGAACGGCAGGTTGTCCGTCGTCAGGCCGGAGCTGAAGACCTGTGTGAACCAGTCCTGGAAGCGGAAAGCGAAATCGGTGAATCGGTCCCAGAACAGCGGCTGTCCGCCCAGTGATTCGAGTTGGGTGATCTGCGCCATGATGATCAGGCCACCAATGATCACGGCGATGACCATCGCCAACGGCCAGCGCAGCCACCTCAGACGTCCCAGCCCAAGCGCCAGTAGCACGCCGACCGCAGCGGTGATACGCAGGTCGGGCATCTCCTCGACCCAGCCGGCGATGTAGATGCTGTTCGCCGTCGAAAGTGCGACCAGCAGCAGGATGCCGAACGTGATCGTGGATTCCAGAAATCGCTGGCTCTTCGAGAGCGGTCGCTCTTGACCCGACACGACCAGGGTCTCGCCTGAGCTGCGGCGAGCGAAGAAACTGCGCTCAGCTTCGGCGACCAGCGTTGTTGGTTGGTCGGAAGCGTCGTTGGTCGGTGGCTGCGCGCTCATCGGACCGGCGTCTCTTCACTCTGTGTGTCAGAGCCGGAATCGGACTGACTCCAGTCCGCTCCCGCCCGTACCTCTTCCATTTCCATATTCGCCTGAGCTGCCGGAATGCCGCCGCCGTAATTGCCGTTTCCTTCTGCAGCGGCGAGTGCGGCCGCGCCCGATGCCATCGGTCCGCCGGGAATCTGACCGACCATCACCGAGGGAATGTGATCGTCCTTGCGAATCAGATTGACCTGCACACCCAACGCACGCAGCTCGACGGCCGTGGCCGATGCTCCGCCGCGTCCGCCCCACGACTCAAGATCAATCAACGCCACGGCGGCCTTGACGCCTCGCTGGGTCACCGAGCGAATCGCTCCCTGCCAACGCGGATCGGTCGACGCCGTGACCACGATGACCGTCGTATGCCGACCCCAACGACGCGACTGCTGGTACAGAATCGACGCCACCGGCACGGTCCCAATCGGTTGAGCCACCGCGAGCGATTCGAGGATCCGTCCGAAGTGCTGGGAACCGCGGTCGGGCTCAATCACGTCAAGCCGTTCGCCGAACATCATCAGGCCGACCGAGCGATTCTGATTGATGAACAGCCGCACGACCGACGCAGCCACCGTGACCGCCGTTTCGATCGTGGCGTCATCGCCCGTACCGATGTGATCCTGGCTGGAGAGATCGACGATCACCCACAGGTGCGACGCGGGGTCGAGCTCGAACGTCTTGACCTTCAGCGAGCCCGTGCGCAGGCTGCTCTTCCAGTGAATCCGGTTGACCGAATCGCCGGGCTCGTAGTCGCGAATGCCTGAGGCGTTGGGAGTCACGTAGTGCGTACGGCGGCGGAAGCGACCCTCGCCCGGCAGATTGGCCGGCGGCGCTGAGTATCGAGGCAATTCGAGCGCGCGCGGATAGACGATGAGCCCGCGACGGTGTCCGAATCGAAGCTCGCGGTGGAAGATGTCGAACGGATCAGAACTACGCACCGTGATCGGGCCCAGGTTATAGAGCCCGCGTCGACGACATGCGGTCTGAACCCGCCAGTTGCGATGATTCGATCGACCCAGCGAGGTCACGAACTGCGCCGTATGTCCGGGCAAGTCTGATGTCTCTTCGACCTCGAGCCAGAGTTTGGGAATGGCCGAGTCGTTGATCACCTCGAAGCGTTCGATGATCGACTCACCGACTTGCACTCGGTCTCGCGAGCGCGACATGCGCACTCGCACGCCCTGTCCTGAGGACCAGGTCCAGATACCGGCCAGGATGATGCCGAAGAGCAACGTGTAGCCCAGTCGCAGCGGCAGCCAATAGTTGGAGGCGAAGCCGACAGCGAACGCAATGATCGTCAGCGTGACCACAATGCTGAAGGAACGGCGTGTGCCGAATGTCGCCCGCCAGGCGCTGCGGAAGGGGCTCGTGATGGCTGCCCAAACTGCATGGGGGCCGCGCACGGTCTAGTCCGTTCTGTAGACGACCGGGCGGGGCGCTGCTCGGCTGGCGGGGCAGATCATCATGCGACTCGCGCGCCCGGCACCGGCACACGTTCGAGTACGTCGTCGATCACTGTCTGCGCATCCTGGTTCCGCACCTGGGCCGACGGGCTGAGGATGATCCGGTGCCCGAGGGCTGGGTGGGCCAACGATTTGATGTCGTCGGGAATCACATAATCGCGACCGGCCAGCAAGGCCGACGCCTGGGCGCAACGGAAGAGCGCCAGCGATCCACGCGGGGAGGCGCCCAGGTACACGGCCTCGTGCGAGCGGGTCGCAGCGACCAACTGCACGGCGTACTGCTTGAGGTGCGGGTCGACCCAGATGTCGCGAGAGACACGATGGATTTCCCGCACTTCCTCGGGTGAAGTCACAGACGCGAGCGCCTCGATCGGGTGCCGTTGTTGCTGACCTTCCAGCACGGCCACCTCGTCGTTGGCAGAGGGATAGCCCAAGTGGATGCGCAGCAGGAAGCGGTCGAGCTGCGCCTCGGGCAGGGGGAACGTGCCCTCATACTCGACCGGGTTCTGGGTCGCCAGGACCATGAACGGCGGTGGCAGTTGACGGGTGACGCCATCGGCGGTCACCTGGCGTTCCTCCATCGCTTCCAGCAATGCCGATTGCGTCTTGGGCGTGGCCCGGTTGATCTCATCGGCGAGCACAATCTGAGAGTAAATCGGCCCCTGCCGCCATTCGAAGTCCTGCGTCTTCTGGTTATAGATCGAGACGCCGGTGACATCCGAGGGCAGCAGGTCGGGCGTGAACTGAATCCGGTTGAAGGTGCAGCCGGTCGAGACGGCCAGCGCGCGGGCCAGCATCGTCTTGCCGGTGCCGGGCACATCCTCGATCAGCAGGTGGCCATCGGCGACGAGCGCGACGACCGCCTGCCGCACTTCTTTGGTCTTGCCCAGGATGACGCGCTCGACATTGGCAACAACGCCGAGCAACACGGTTCGGGGATCGTCCATCGGGGAGTTCTCCGCTTGCAGGTCTACCAATCACTGCTGGTCGCGGTTTGTGAGCCGCTGCTCGTCAGTGTGGCGTCTGGTATTTGAATTGAGGGACACTTGGTAAGAGCGTAGCCCATATGTGTAAAGTAGTTCCGACGGTATGGCGCATACGGTTGATCTCGAACGAGTGGTGGGTGGGCCGGTTCGCCTCAGCCGGCGGACGGTGCTGCGTGCGCTCGTCGGCGCGGGAGCAGGGCTGCTGCTCACGGCCTGCGGCGGCGATGATCTGGATCCCTTCGCGGTCAACCGGCCGAACACTCCACCGACCTCCGACAACGGGAGCGGCGCTGCGCAAACGAGCGAAGCACAGCAGGACATCGCCGAACCGGCGGCCTCACCGGCACAGGCCGAGCCACTGCCCGCTGTCCCGTTGCCGGAGCCTCGGGTCTACGTGATTCCCAGTCCCGTGTCACAGGGAGAGACGGTGTTGTTGTTGGTTGATGCGCCCGGCGCGGAGACCGCCTCGATGTCCTGGCAGGGTCAGACGTTCTCCCTGCTCCACAACGAGGAGCGATTCCTCGGCTTCTTCGGGATCGACGCCAATTCCCCGGTCGGCCCACAATCGCTGGGCGTCGCGGTCGGGGGACCGCGCGGCGAGCAACTGCTCTGGCAGGAGACGGTGATCGAGATCACGGCCGTCGAGTGGACCATCGACGACATCCAGATCGATGGGCCCAACGCGGCCTTGCTCGATCCATCGATCCGCCAGGCGGACGAACGTCAACGGCTGCCGCATCAATCCAACCTCACCCCGAACCTGCATTGGCTCGGCGTGTTCGACCCACCGTCCGACGGCGCAATCACCGCGCTCTACGGCGAGCAGCGATCATTCAACGGCGGCCCGATCTCCGAGTACCACACAGGCATCGACTTCGGCGGCGAGACCGGCGCCACCATCACCGCCGCAAACAGCGGCGTCGTCAGCTGGGCCGGACGCACAAGACGCCGGGGCAACGGCATCATCATCGACCACGGCGCCGGCGTTTTCACGGGCTACTACCATCTCTCCGAGGTGCTGCAGACCGCCAGGACCGTTGTGGAGCAGGGAGAGCTGATCGCCAGAATGGGCGCCACCGGTCTGGCAACGGGTCCGCACCTGCACTGGGAAGTCGTCGTGCGAGGAGTCACAGTCAATCCGCTGCCCTGGTTGAGGCTGCTCGAGTTCCCCGACCCGTACCAGGAACTGAACCCGGCCAACGCGCTCAGCTCGACAAACCTCGCCAAGGGCTGACCGGGGATCCCCGCCGTCGCGAGACTTGTGATTAAGTCCTCTTCTCTCTCCTTGCGGAGACTTGCGCGTAAATCCCCTTCTCCCCCCCTCGCGGGGGAGATGCCGGAGGCAGAGGGGGGGCTCCCTCCCAGTGCCTATCTGGTCGCTGGCTGAGGACCCCCCCCTCTGTCACTCCGTGACATCTCCCCCCGCAAGGGGGGGAGAGAGAGGATCCCCATCGGCCACCGATGGAGGTTGCCCAGAAGACTCCTAAGACCGAGCGGCCTCGAGCGTCAGGGCGATCGCGATGATTGAGGCCGTCTCTGCTCTCAGCGGGCGATTGCCGAGCGAGATTGGCTTCCAGCCGTGGCTGCGGGCGAGGCTGGCCTCCTCGAGCGTGTAACCGCCTTCTGGACCGATCAGCAGATGAATATACGAAGGCGGAGGCAGGCCATCGTCGCGTCGCTGTTGGAAGATCGGGGCGATCCGCTGATCCGGCTCGATCGCCGAGGCCAACAGGCGCAGGCTGTCGGGCGCCTGTTCTTCGGTAACCAGGTCAGTCACCTGGATCGGGGGATGAATCTCAGGCCGGTACTCGCGACGGCATTGTTCGGCGGCTTCCGTCGCCAGGCGGCGCCAACGATGTAAACGCTGTGTCGCGTCGCCGCGGATGAGGGCTCGCTGCGACCAGACGGGACGGATCTCGTCGACGCCGAGCTCGGTCGCCTTCTCAATCATGAAGTCATAACGCTGTGGCCGAATCAATGCTGCCGAGATGACGATTCGTGGCGGGGGCAGAGCGCGTCGAGGCCGACTCTCGATGACTCGGCAGATCACATCATCAACGGTGACGCGTTCCACGACGGCCTGATAGAGCCGGTCGGTCGAGGGATGCACGAGTTCCAGTGCGTCGTCGCGGCGGACGCGCATGACCCGCTTGAGGCGGTTGGCTTTGCCGCCGGTGATGACGATCGTGTCGTCCTCGACGCGCGCCGATTCATCGAGAAAATACCTGGGCACCAGGCCCAGTTGGCCTGCGTCGTTCGGGAGGTCGCCGCCGTAGTGTCTAGTCATCAGGCTGAGCCCTTCAGCTTGCGAGCGTTAGACTCCGCTGGGACAAAAACTGTACAGGAATGGACGGGCAAGCTCATGGATCTCGGACTCGGCGGCAAAGTGGCGATTGTGACAGGCGGCTCAGAAGGCATCGGCCGGGCGACAGCGATCCTGTTGGCGGCGGAAGGCGCATCGGTGGTGATCGGCGCTCGGCGTCAGGGGCCGCTGGATGAGGCGGCGGATGCGATCAAGGCGAACGGCGGCGAATGCCTGGCGATGTCGACCGACGTCACCTCAGACGACGATTGCGAGCGGCTGGTTGCGGCGGCGATTGAGCGCTTCGGCGGCGTCGACATCCTGATCAACAACGCGGGGCAATCGTCATCGGGTCTGATCGAGTCTCACGACATCGAGACCTGGGCGGTTGACCTCGACCTCAAGCTCTACGGCGGCATCCGCCTGGCCAAGCTCTGTATCCCCTCGATGCGCGAGCGCGGCGGCGGACGGATCGTCAACCTGCTCAACATCGGCTGCAAAACGCCCGGCGCCGGCTCAATGCCGACCGCGGCCTCGCGGGCGGCGGGTCTGGCGATGACCAAGGCGCTGAGCAAGGAGGTCGCTGCGGACCAGATCCTGGTTAACGCAGCCTGCATCGGCTCCGTCGACTCGGCCCAGTGGCACGGCTTCCACGAGGCCCGCATGCCCGACGCGAGCTACGAAGAGTTCCTCGAAAGCGTCGGCCAGGGCATCCCGGTGAAGCGAATCGGCACCTCGGAGGAGGCGGCAAACATGCTCGTTTTCCTCGCCTCGGACGCGGCCAGCTTCATCTCAGGCTGCGCAATCAACATCGACGGAGGCGCCTCGCCGTCTTGGTAGGCTGAGGAGCATGACGACACAAACGGTTCAAGAGGCAAGCTGGACGCTGCTCGCTCAGGCGGAAGAAGAACTGGCGCAGGGTGACATTCGCCAGGCGTCGGAGAAGGCTTGGGGAGCGGCGGCTCAGATCGTCAAGGCCGTCGCCCAGCAGCGTGGCTGGCCTCACCAACGGCACGCTGCGTTGTTCCGTGTCATCGCAAGCCTTGCGGAAGAAACAGGCGACGACCAACTTCGGAATCTCTTCCAAGTCGCTAACAGTCTGCACACCAATTTCTACGAGAATTGGGACACGGCGGACAACGTCAGCGCCGCCTTGGGCGATGTCCGCCTGTTGGTCGACAAACTCGCTCCGCTGGCGTAGCTAGCGGCTCGACCGAGCCAGCACCACGGCACACCAGACGTCCTCTGTCTTGTCGGATTGCCATTGCAGTCCGCCACGAGCAAACGCCGAGACAACCTCCTCCCGCCGCGACGAAATCAGGCCACTCGCGATTAGCCTGCCTCCCGGATTTAGCGCAGCTGCCAAGTCTCCGGCAAGGTATTGCAGGATGTCCGCCGTCAGGTTGGCCGTGATCAAATCGAACGGTTCGCCTGCTGGGATTGACTCTTCTCTGACTTCAATTCGTTCGTCGAGCTGATTCTGCCAGACTGTCTGACAAGCGGAATCAACTGCAAGTGGATCGATGTCTGTCGCCAGCACCGACGCCGCGCCCAGCTTCGCTGCCGCGACTGCGAGGATGCCACTTCCCGTTCCCACATCCAGTACCCGCTCGCCACCGCTGATCTGTTCAGCCAGGAGTCCGAGGCAGAGCCTGGTCGACTGGTGCTGTCCGGTGCCGAAGGCAAGGCCGGGGACGAGATCGATGACCAGCTCATCCGGCTTGGCCTCGTGGGCGATGTGCGGCGGTCGGATGATGATCGGCCGTGGGCCGGAGATGCGAACCAGGTGGAAGTGGTCGTGCCAGGCGGTGCGCCAGTCTCGGTTTGGCAATTGTTTCACGTGAAACAACTGTTCTCCCAACGACAGTTTGGCTGCGGCATCCCGGGCAGGCGCTTCGATCCGCTTCCAGTGGTCGGCGCTCAGGTAGGCCGCGACCTCGGCGCGCCCGTCGTGCTTGGGACGATTGTCGTGACCGGGCCACGGTTCCTCAGTCGGTTCGTCGATCTGGTACTCGATGCTGGAGTTGTACACACCAGCCAGTTCCCAGGCAGCGACTGCCTGCTCGACTTTTCCGGCGCCGACACTGAGAGCAACCCGCAGCAACCTGGAGGAGCCACTAGAGGAGCGACTGGAGGAGCGACTAATTGGAGAATGCTCCACGGATGCGCGAGAAGACGCCGTCCTCGTCGCCACTTCGGTTGGCGGGATCGTCGAGCAGTTCAGCGAGCTGTTCGAATAGTTCGCGCTGCTGGCTGGACAGCTTGGTCGGGATATCCACGTGGACCTGCACCCGCATGTCGCCGCGGCCGCGACCGCGCAGGTGGGGCACACCCTCTCCGCGCAGGTGGAACTCATGGCTGTGCTGCGTCGCGGCGGGGACGTTCAGCGGCTGGTCGTGACCGTCAATTCCGGGGATATTGACGGTCGCGCCGAGCGCGGCCTGGGCGACGTTGAGATGTAGCGGCAGGATCAGGTCGTTGCCATCGCGCAGGAACAGTTCGTGCGCTCGGACGTTGATGTCGACGTAGAGATTGCCGGCCGGTCCGCCGCGCAATCCGGCGTCGCCCTCACCCGAGAGCCGCATCTGCGCCCCGTCAGTGACGCCGGCGGGAATCTTGACTTTCAGTCGCCGGTTGCGCTGCTCGCGTCCGATGCCGCCGCAGGACTGGCAGGGGTGCTCGATCACGGCGCCTTCGCCCTCGCATGGTTCGCAGGGAGCGACGTTGACGAAGCGTCCGAAGACGTTGCTCTGGGTGCGCCGCACTTCGCCGGCGCCGCCGCAGACGGTGCAGGCGACGCGCTGAGTGCCGGGCTCGCCGCCGGAGCCGCCGCAGACGGTGCAATGCTCGAGTCGCGAGGCGCGAATCTCTTCCTCGCAGCCGAA
This sequence comes from Dehalococcoidia bacterium, assembly GCA_963666795.2. Lineage (GTDB taxonomy): Bacteria > Chloroflexota > Dehalococcoidia > Bin125 > Bin125 > Bin125. The sequence continues at coordinate 677,341 of CAXXUV010000008.1, forward strand.
GACGGCCTCCTCGAAATCGAGCTCGATCTGGATGCGCAGGTCGCCGCCGCGAATCGGGCCGGCGGCGCGGCGTCCGCCAAAGAACGCATCAAAGATGTCGCCGAAGCCGCCAAAGTCGAAACCCTCGAAGCCTGTGCCCTGGGCAAACGCCCCAGCCGAGCCGTACTGGTCGTACTTGGTCCGCTTCTCAGGGTCGGAGAGTACCTCGTAGGCTGCCGCAATGCGCTTGAACTTGGCCTCAGAGACCTCCTTCTGCGCCGGGTCGGTCACACGGTCAGGGTGGTGCTCCATTGCCAGCTTGCGGAAGGATCGGCGAATGTCATCGGCAGAGGCTTCCCGCGAGAGGCCAAGGATTTCGTAGAAGTCGTCGGATTGAGCCATAGGGCAGTTTCGGTCTTGGACGCGCTAATGGAGACAGGGTATCGCGCGATGGCGCTGCGCATTTGCAGTTGTGTAGAACGGTAATCTGAGGACAGGGAGGATCACAACCGTGGCCCAGACCGCATTGAGCCGCGACGAAGCGCTGAGGCTGCTCAGAGAGCACATGCCGGTGCTCGTCAAGCGGTTCGGCGTCAGCGATCTGGCGCTGTTCGGCTCAACCGCCCGCGACGAGGCGACGGCCGACAGCGACGTTGACATCCTGGTTGGCTCGGTGAGCGGCCCGACCTCCTGGGGCCGCCATGAAGTTGAGTCGTACCTGGAAGACCTGTTTGGCCGCCCGGTGGATCTGGTCGAGAAGCGTCTGCTGCGTCAGGAGTACCGTCCCTGGGTCGAGGCCGAATCGGTCGACCCATTGAATCCGAGGCCGCCTATGTCCGAACCGGTGCAACCGAAACGCTGGGATGTCTACGTCCAGGACATGCTGACGTACTGTGACGAGCTAGACCTCTTCACTGTTGGGTTGGAATACGAGCACTATTTGGCCGACGCCAGGACACTGCGGGCAACGAGCTTCAATCTGGAGCACATTGGAGAGGCGGCGGTCAAGGTCCCAAAACAAGTTCGAGACGCTCACCCTGAAATCGAATGGGGCAAAATGATCGGGCTTCGCAATCTGATCGTGCACGCGTACTACAAGATTGAATACGACAAGCTCTGGGAGATCATCCAGAACGACATCCCCGAACTGGCCAAACGGCTGGCTCCGCTATTGGTGGAAGCGCAGGAGGAAGTCCGGGAGTCGGGCGAGTAGTCGTCTGGCAAGGATGCGTTGGCTGTCCATCCTGCAGCCTCGGTTCCTCGCGTTCAGCCATTCGCCGCACTCCGGATTGTGTGTGTTATCCGTCGGTTGAAGTAATGGCCGCCGCTACTGTGCGCGAACGCGCTCTCGAGATGTCAGGGGTTTCGTAGCAGTCGTTTGAATGTGCCATTGGGTGGTTTCGGTCGTAGGCGTCTGGGGATAGTGGATCGCCCTTTCGGTTGACAGCAACGCACAACCATCTGTTCGCTGCTCTTCGTTTTCTACAGCACACCCCCTGTTCTCTATAGAGAACAGGGGGTTGACATTTGGCGTCCCCTCGCCTGGCGTCGCAGTTGCACCAGTGACCTAGACGAGAGGAACGCTCCATGAATATACCGGGCCGAGACCGACCAGCTGGACTTCGCGTGCTTGCGATTTCACTCTCGCTGATGGCGGTATTCATCGCGGCCGCCGCAGTCTCGGCCGACTCCTACGCCCCGTTCTGCGAGGCACCGATTCAGCAGTGCGCGAGTGAGGATCGTGGACCCCACGGCAGCGGCGACAGCATTCAGCTGCATCCGCAATCAAGATGTGTTGAGTTGCGCCGTGATGTTACCGCCGGTCTTACCAGTGTTGTGTACGGAGATACCAGTGATCCTCACGTGGTCTTCCGCGTTGCGGAGCTGATGCATAACATCGCTCATTTCTGCCCAGTTCCCTAAGGAACTTACAACGCGACGAACCCGAATTCTGAGTTCAGCAGGAGGAATTCATGCTGACCCTTTCGAAGCCGAACAAAATGCTGGCTGTTGTCACAGCTCTCTTGATCGTTGCCGCAATCGCCGCCTTCCCTTGTGCTGCGAGCGCCATGAGTCACTCTGCGCAGGAGGCGGAGAACAGTGGCTTACTGCAGGAAACCACACCTCAAGCGGCTGTCGCAGGCGATTTGGAGCTACATCGCCTTGCGGCAGACCCAATCCTCGGCGCGATCATCGCCGGTGTGATTGCGGGCCTGATTGTGGCGGCGATCACGAATCCAAGCACTACTGCGGCGGTAGTCACTGAAGCGATAAGCTACGTGGCATAGCACTACGAGAGCGCAGGTTGCGTAGCGGGCGTCTCCTGCTAGCGCTCCTGGAAAGAGCAAGAACCACAGTGAGAAGGCGATCATGACATCGCATCGGTTCGGAACGGTGCTGGGCTCGAAGGCATTGCAGTTGAGTGTGTTCTCGCTGCCTGTGCCGGGGGCTGTGGCACTTGCTGCTGAACAGACGGCGCTCGAATTCATCGGCCTCTACGCGCTGACCTTCGTTGTAGCGTGTGCGTTGATGAAGGCAACAGGTACGTTGTCACCGTTCTGGCCACGATTGAATCGTTAGTCTTTGCCATTTCTGGAAGACAAGCGCATCTCGATCAGGTCCCTTGGCCGTTAGGACTCGCCAACACCCCGCTCTTCGAGCGGGGTGTTGGCGTTTCGTCTGCCTACACCTCTCGGAATTCACCCTCGACAGTGTCGTCCTCCGGCGGTGAAGCGTCGTCTCCCATGTCGGGGGCTTCTCCGGCGGCTTGCTGCTGACCGTAGATTTTCTCTCCGACCTTCATCAAGCTGGTGTTGAGGTCGTCGAGCGCGGTCTGGATCGGGACCACGTCGTCCGACTCGAGAGCGGTTCTGAGGGTGTCGATCTTGCCCTGCATCTCGACCTTGAGCTCTTCGTCGATCTTGTCTTCCTGGTCGCGGAGGACCTTCTCTGCTTCGTAGGCGGTGGTCTCGGCTCGGTTGCGGACCTCGGCGAGCTCGCGTAGGCGCTGGTCTTCTTCGGCGTGTTCCTCGGCGTCTCGCTGCATCGTGGCGATCTCGTCGTCGGAGAGGCCGGAGGAACCCTGGATCGTGATCCGCTGCTCCTTGCCGGTGCCCTTGTCCTGGGCGCCGACGTTGAGGATGCCGTTGGCGTCGATGTCGAAGGTGACCTCGACCTGGGGCATGCCGCGCGGGGCGGGGATAATGCCGTCGAGGATGAACTTGCCCAGCGACTTGTTGCCGCCGGCCATCTCGCGCTCGCCCTGCAGCACGTGGATTTCGACCTGCGACTGGTTGTCGGCGGCGGTCGAGAAGACCTGCGACTTCGAGGTCGGGATGGTCGTGTTACGCGAGATCAGCGGGGTCGAAACGCCGCCCAGGGTCTCGATACCCAGCGTGAGCGGGGTGACATCAAGCAGCAGCACGTCCTTGACCTCGCCGCGCAGGACGCCGGCCTGAATTGCCGCGCCCAGGGCGACGACCTCATCCGGGTTGACGCCGCGGTGTGGCTCCTTGCCGAAGAACTGCTGGACCTTTTGCTGGACCAGCGGCATCCGAGTTTGTCCGCCGACGAGCACGATCTCGTCGACCTGGTCGCGGGTGATGCCGGCGTCGTCGAGCGCGTTACGGCAGGGCTCGAGCGTGCCCTCAACGAGGTCGAGGACGAGCTGCTCGAGCTGGGCGCGAGTCAGCGTGTGGGTGAAGTGCTTGGGTCCAGCGGCGTCGGCGGTGATGTAGGGCAGGTTGATCTCGGTCGCCTGCGTCGTCGAAAGCTCGACCTTGGCCCGCTCGGCGGCTTCCGTGAGGCGCTGCAGAGCCATCCGGTCCTGCGAGAGGTCAATCGCCTGTTCCTTGCGGAAGACGTCGACGAGGTGGTCCATCAGGCGCTGATCGAGGTCGTCGCCGCCGAGGAAGGTGTTGCCGTTGGTCGAGCGGACCTGGAAGGTGCCTTCACCGAGCTCGAGGATGGAGATGTCGAAGGTACCGCCGCCGAGGTCGTAGACGGCGATGTAGTGGTCGTTTTGCTTTTCGAGGCCGTAGGCCAGCGAGGCGGCGGTCGGCTCGTTGATGATCCGCAGGACGTTGAGTCCGGCAATCCGGCCCGCGTCTTTGGTCGCGTTGCGCTGGGAGTCGTCGAAGTAGGCGGGGACGGTGATCACCGCCTCGTTGACGGTCTCACCGAGGTAGGCCTCGGCGTCGGCCTTGAGCTTCTGCAGGACCATGGCCGCGATCTCGGGCGGCGAGTAGGGCTTGCCGCCCATCCTCACGCGGGCATCGCGGTTCTCGGAGCCCTCGACCACGTAGGGCAGCCGGCTAACGGCGCCTTGCACGTTGGGGTCGTCGAAGCGGCGACCCATCAGCCGCTTGACCGAGAACAGCGTGTCCTCGGGATTGGTGACGGCCTGACGCTTGGCAGCGGTGCCGACGATGCGTTCGCCGGTCTTGGTCAGTGCCACGACCGACGGAGTGGTGCGGTTGCCTTCGGCGTTGGGGATCACGGTCGGCTCGCCGCCTTCCATGACGGCGACAGCGGAGTTGGTCGTGCCGAGGTCGATACCAATGACTCGTCCGGGCATGGGAAATCTCCTACTCGGTGGATTCGTCTGGTTCGTCTGGTTCGTCTGGTTCGTCTGGTTCGTCGGATGTACTTGATGTGTCGGGCGGCTCAATCGAGCCGTCGCCGACTATCACCTGGTTCGCGCGAAGCACACGGGAACCGATGGTGTAGCCCGTACGCAGGACGGCGACGATCTCGTCGTGTTGGCCGGGCAATTGGCCGACGGCTTCGTGGAAGTCCGGGTCGAAGGACTGATCGACCGTGTCGATCTGCTTGACCTGCTGCCGCAGCAGCAGCGCGCCCAGCTTCTGCGCGATCAGCTCGACGCCCTGGCGCCAGGGATCGTCCTGGTTGGACTCGTTGCTCGGCGATTCGCGATCGGCTCGCTCGAAATCGTCGGCGAGGTCAAGCAGGTCGAGCAGGATGGCCCGCTGTGACTGCTGGACGCGGTCACGGACATCTTGCGCGGAGCGGCGCTTGAGATTCTCGAAATCGGCCTGCGCCCGTTGCCATCCCGCGTAGTTGCGGGCCGACTCCTCGCGCAACGCCTCTAGTTCGTTGGCCGGTTCGGCATTTGGGTCGGATTCGAGGACTTCATCGATCTGCTGATCTACCTGATCAGTTGACTGGCTGTCTGGGATCATCGGCTGGTTCCATAGACGGCGTCGATCATCTCCTGCAGGAGCTGGGAATAGAAGCGCGCGGCGGCGATGCTGCGCGGGTAGTTCATGCGCGTCGGCCCGATGATCCCGACATAACCGGGGATCTCCAGGGCGTGGTTGGCAGTCATGGACGAGCCGTAGGGTGCGAGGACCAATGAGCATTCCTGTAGCAGCTCGGTGGGATGGTCGTCGCCGATCAGGATGTGCATCGCCCCACGCAGGTCGCTCTGGTGTGCGATGTCCTCGACGACCGCGGCCGGGATCAAATCCTCGGCGGCGTGCTGGTCGACAAGCTCAATCAACTCCAGCGAGCGCTGCGGCTCGTGCTGGAACTCCGGCTGCGCCATCATCCCGGCGAGTCCGGCGATCGAGGGAACGCCGGCGCGCAGCGCGTCTCGGTCGAGGACCTGGGCCAACGTATCGAGCACGAAATGCTCCACGGGATGCGTGTCGGGAGCGTCGATCGCTTGTCTCGCCGCTTCGCGAACATCTGGAGCGGAGCGGCCGCGAAGCATCGAGGAGAGCCTGGTGGCGAGATCGTCGAGTTCGTCCACCTCAATCGGTTGCGGCAGCGGCATCAGCTGGCGGATCATCCGCGCTTCCTGCACGACCACGATCATCAGCACGAGCAGCTCGTTGAGCGAGATCAGTTCGAGCTGTCGTACGCGCAGGCGCTCGGGATGGGGCGGCGCGACGATCACGAGCAGCCCCAGTGAGCGGGCAAGCACGGTCGCGGCCAGTTCGACCCATTCGTCGACGGCCGGCGCGGCCTGGAAGAACTGGTGCCGGACGGAGGCCTGTTCGGCCATACCCAGCTCGGCGTGTCCCATCAGCGATTGCACAAAGTGTCGGTAGCCGCGGTTGGAAGGGACGCGGCCGGCGGACGTGTGCGGATGGGTGAGATAGCCCTCTTGCTCGAGGGCGTGCATCTCATGGCGTATCGTGGCTGGCGACGCTGGCAAGGCGTATTTTTCAACGACGTGACGCGACGCGACCGGTATCGCGGTTTCGATGTAATCCTGGATGACGAGCTGCAAAATGCCTGCGCGTCGATCACTGAGATGGTCGGTAAGCCGTTCGGAGGACATCGCTCGTGTCAAGTCCTTGTCCGGCAATCATGTCCGGCAATCATGCCTGGCAATCGTGCCCGGGTGTCAAGCCTAGCCATCTGGCTGTCGTAAGCTGTGGTTAGCACTCTCTTGCGGAGAGTGCTAACGCCGTGATCGTAACAGCGTTCGCTTGAATCGGCAAAGGATTCAGAGCTCGGTTGACGTGTAACAGAACACGTCAGCTACACGTCAGCTACACGTCAACCGCACGTCAACGAGCAGTCCACCAGCTATTCACAGTGGGACGATGAGGGAGTCGCAACATGGTCAGTGGAGGTGTCGGCGCAGGTGTGAATCGAGGCGTCACCGCCGATGACGGCGGCGAGCGCCGGCGCGTCGTGGTGACGGGGGTCGGAGCGGTATCGGCGGCTGGCTTAACGACGGCCGATTTCTGGTCGGCGCTGTGCGACGGGCGCGTCTGCACCTCCAAGCTGACGGCCTTCGAACCGCCGCGAGCAGCAGCAGCGGGACAGGTTGATCAGTCGTGGCGCGGGCCGTCGGGCGCCCCGTCGTGGCTGTTGGCGCGGATGGACCGGGCATCTCAACTCGCGTTGGACGCAGCCATCCAGGCGCAAACCGATGCGCGGATCGAGTTCAATCAACAGAATGCCTTCGTCGTCGGGGCGGTGACGGGTATCGCCCATCCCAGCGCCGGCGACGGCTGGGCCGCGCTCGGCTCGGGACTGTCGGGCGCTTCGATGGGACTGAACATCGCCGGGCCCGTCTTCACGGTGTCGATGGGCGGCGCGTCGGGGCTCGCCGCGGTCGTGCTGGCGACGCAGATGATTCGCGCCGGCGTCGTCCGGGCGGCGTTGGCGATCGGCGCAGAAGCGCCGCTGCGCGCCGACGTGTGGGAATCGTACGAGTCATCGGGGTTGCTTGACCGCTCCGACGACCCCGGCGCGCAGCGTCCGTTCGACGCCAATCGGTCAGGCATGATCCTCGGTGAGGGCGCAGGCGCGTTGATGCTGGAAGATCGCCAACTCGCCGCGCAACGCGGAGTCCACATTTACGCCGAAATCGGCGGCGAGGCGTTGACCTCCGGACCGATGGGTGACGGTCAGGCGCCGACGGATGTTGAGGTGGCGCGCCGAGCCACCGGCGACGCGATGCTGGGTGGCGAGATCTCGCCGTCGGACATTGATGTCGTGGTGGCCGCCGGGCTGGGCTCCAAGCTGGGCGACGAGCGCGAAACGGACATCATCGAGCGGGGCTTCGGCCGTCGCACGCTGGACATGTACGCCACGACCGTGAGTCCCAACGTCGGCTACACGGCGGGCGCGTCGGGTGCGCTCTCAGCGGTGGCTACGGCGATGATCGTTGATCAGCGCAAGGTCCCCCCGCACGCAACATTCCAGGAGCAGGATCTTGCCTGCAAACTGGGCTTCACAAATCGGCTGTACGAGGATCGGATCGTCGGAGCGGCAACTGCGGCATACGGCGCGCACGGTCAAAACGCAGCGCTGATCCTGATCCCTCATCGTCCTGAGGCAGGGGACGAGCTGCCGGTCTTGGTGACTTAGACCGCAGCGCGCTCGGCCACCGGATTGTGTCCCTCAGCGGAGCAGGTTAGGCTCTCGCCGGTAGCGAAGCGCCAGTTGTATTGGCTACCGTAAGAGACGGGCAGGTCATTGCAGGGAAAGGCGTCATGACAACCACGAGGAAGACGCTGAACGAAGCGTTGGCCGATCTCGGTCTGGACCTTGAGTTTCTCGAGGCCGTGAATGTCGAAAGCCGGCGCAATGACGAGTTTTTCGGGGCCCATTGCAATGAGCTGTGGGAAACGCACAAGGGGCAATGGGTGCTGATCCACGATGGATCTTGCGTCGAGGCGTTTGACGACTACATGGACATGTTCAAGCGCTTGAGACAACTTGAGCCCGTCGCACAAGCGGCAGCGCGTACCGAGAAAGAAGCTGAAATGCCGTGGATTCTCTGAGTCGGCGTTTCCTCGGCAGGTTTGAGTCAGCACATCCCCGTCAGCCACCGGCTCCTCGCATCGGAGTGAGCGCCATCGCCGATGTTGGGTTACCGACTCGTACCGTCAACTTCCTGATCGACACCGGTGCGGACCGCACCCTGATTGCACCAAGAGCTGCGCGAGGCTTGTTCGGCGACGAAGAGTACGAGGACATCAATCGTTCGGCGGAGCGGGTCAGAATTGGAGGCGTTGGGACCGGCGCCTCAGTTGTTGAACGAAAGCTCTTCCTCGTTTTTCATCCTGAGTCAGGCTCGCCACTTCTCCTGTTCCGGGACTTCTGGATCGCCACTGAACTCCTTGACGAGGAAGGACAGGTCGTCAATCGCAACATGCCTTCCCTCTTGGGGCGCGACATACTGAATCACTTCACGCTCACAATCTCTCCAGTTCACGGCGTGGTCGAGTTGATTGAGGAAGAGGCTCTGCCCGGGTCTGTCTAGCTCATCTCCTGTCTTTCCCGCAGAAGATGCGCAGCGCATATGTCACCTGCTCCGTAGGCTGTGCGTATGGATATTGCCTGGTATGGACATGCCGCCTTTCGGCTGCGGGGGCGGGAGGCGGCTGTCGTCATGGACCCTTGCTCTCCTGAGACCGGATTTCGGATCAATCGGCCCGCCGCCGACTTCGTCACCATGTCTCGCCAACTGGACGCAGCTCACAACTGGGTCGAAGGCGTGGTGCTGGAGGGGTCAGAGTCGCACCGGCGACTCGATGCCCCGGGCGAATATGAGATCAAACGCGTATTAGCGACCGGCGTGCGTACGCCGGGTTCCGAGGGCACGCGAAATGTCTCATTTGTGGTCACGATCGACGAGGTGATCGTCGCCCACCTGGGCGACTTACAAGGCATGCCTGAGCGCTCGGCGTTGGACGAGCTCCAGCGCGCGGATGTCGTGCTGATGCCATGTGGTGGAGGCAAGCACCTGTCGCCAGAGTCGGCGGCCAGCATCGCGGGCGTGATCGCTGCGCCGCTGGTGATTCCCATGCTGTATCAGCCGGAGTCGGCGGATGATGTCGAGACCGGTCTGGAGCCGCTCTCGGCGTTTCTGCGAGAAATGGGACTGACCGTCGATCCGCCGAGTGACAACCACATCAGTGTGACCCGAAGTACGATTCCCAGCGCGCCGACGGTGGCGCCGCTGCTGGCCAGAGGAGCATGAGATGAGTCATCACCAGGGACAAGCCCAGTCGCAGGCCGAATACGAAGTGGTGATCCAACGAAATCGCCGCCTGATGATGCGTGACGGCGTGTCGCTGGCAACCGATGTGTATCTGCCGGCCCGCGACGGTGCGGCGATCGAGGGACCGTGGCCGACGCTGCTGACTCGAACGCCATACGACAAACTCGGCTTTGCCGCCGATGGCGAGTGGTGGGCGAAGCGCGGATACGCGCGGGTGATGCAGGATGTACGCGGTCGGTTTGCGTCGGACGGCGATTTCTACCTGCTCAAGAACGAGGCCGAGGACGGCTACGACACGATTGAATGGCTGGCCGAACAGCCGTGGTCGACGGGCAAGGTGGGAACGGTCGGCACGTCGTATATGGGTTGGGTGCAGTCGGCGGCGGCGACGCAGAATCCGCCGCATCTGTCGGCGATGTGGGTCAACCAGGGCGCGTTCAACGGGCTCACGTCGTCGCTGCGACAGGGCGGCGCGCTGGAGTTGCGCTGGCTCGCCTGGGCATTCTGGAACGCGCCGGTCAGTCCCGAGGCGGCACGCGATCCGGCGCTCTACGAGGCGCTCGACCAGGCGGCGGTCGACCTGCGCGGCTATCTCAATCGGCTGCCCTGGCGTCCGGGCGATACGCCGCTGTCGCTGACTAAGGACTTCGAACGCTGGGCGATCGACCTGACGACGCTGGCTCGCGAGGATGACTGGCTCTGGCAACTACCGTCGATGAACTTTGAGCGGTTCATCGGACAGACCGCCGACGTGCCCAGCGTCTACTCCGGCGGCTGGTACGACAGCTACACCCGCGCAACGACCGAGTCGTTCATGGCCTTCTCGGAGGCGATGTCGTCGCCGCAATACCTGCTGATGGGTCCCTGGACGCACGGCGAGGTGACGCTTGATCGCTCGTGGTCGGGCGATGTCGACTTCGGTCCCACCGCGCCGACGTCGGGCAACCTCGCGCCGAGCATCTCCAAGCTGCGGATGCGCTTCTTTGACCACACGCTCAAGGGTCTGGACAGCGGCTGGGGCGAAATGCCGCCGGTCAAGATGTTCATGATGGGCGGCGGCTCGGGTCGCCGGATCCTGTCGGGACGGATGGACCACGGCGGTGAGTGGCGCGATGCGTCGGAGTGGCCGCCGGCCGGAACCGAGCAGCAAGACTGGTATCTGCAGCGCGACGGCGGGCTGTCGGTTGAGGCGGCGGGTGAGGACGGCGGGTCGTCGAGCTACCTGTTCGACCCGTCCAACCCGGCGCCGTCGATCTCAGCCAATGTCTCGTCGCTGCGCGAGTATGCGGCCGAGGACCCGACGCTCAAGTCTCAGATTTGGCCGCCGACACAGCGCTCACGAGAGCTGATCATGCCCGGCGGCGCCGACCAGCGAACCCGGCCCGATGTGATGGGCGCCGAGCCGCCCTATCTGCCGACGGCCTCGAGGTCAGACGTCGTGTCATTCCGCACGGAGCCGCTGGTCGAGGATGTCGTGGCGACCGGCCCGATCAAGGTGCGCCTGTTCGTCTCGACCGACGCGCCCGACACCGACTTCACCGCAGCGCTGCTCGACTGCTATCCGCCCAATCCGGATTATCCCGAGGGCTACCACCTGCGCATCACCGACAGCATCAAGCGCCTGCGCTTCCGCAATGGCTACGACCGCGAAGAGTTCGTCTCGCCGAATGACATCGTCGAAGCTGACAATCGAGCTCTACCCGACCGCGAACGTGTTCAAGGCGGGCCACCGAATCGGCGTGGAAATCTCGTCCTCGAACTATCCGCGCTTCGACGTGAATCCGAATACTGGAGAGCCGATCGGTCGGCAGACACACACAAGCGAACAGCGCTGAACACAGTCTGGCACGACGCCGAGCGTGCGTCTCGGTTGGAGCTGTCGGTGGTTCCTGCCTAGTCCGATGAACTGCTTGCGCCTTCCGATACACAGCGGCTTCGTGACTGCTTCGCGTTCCCTCGGTCTATGATCACCGTTGTAGTGGCTGGATAACGAAAGAGCTTTGCCTACAGTTCTGCGTTCAGGCGGCTATCGCTTCTACTTTCTCTCCGGAGACCGTGACGAACCTCCTCATGTGCATGTCCAGCGAGATAACGGTTTTGCCAAGTTCTGGCTGAGCCCCGTAGCATTGTCAGCAAACGGAAACTTCACGCGGACGGAGCTAGGCCGCATTCTGCGGACCGCAGAGCGCAATCAATCCGCGTTCCTTGGGGCTTGGAATGAGTTCTCCGCAGATTGACACGCCGGTTGTGGCCGCAACGTCAGTCTTGCTGACGGACGACACACTGACCGCGAATCTCGTCGACGGTCGTGTGATCTCCGTTCCTCTGGGCTGGTATCCCCGACTGCTTCACGCAACACCAGATGAACGCAGTTGCTGGGAGCTGCAGGCAGACGGGCGCCACATTCATTGGCCGAACATCGATGAAGATCTCAGCATCGAAGGACTGCTTGCCGGACGAGCGTCGGGGGAAAGCGAGTCCTCATTGCAGAAGTGGCTCGAGGCCCGGAACAACAAACAGCCATTGACGCTCGAGGCGCGCCGCGGCCAAGCCCGCGACAGTGGCGCTGGATGACCGCTGTCGGCCCCGTTACTTATGCGTCCCCCGTGATCCAGGCGTTGCTGGCATTTCCTAAAGCTGCTGAGGATTCGCTCGTAGGATTGGATGATCAGCTCTTACAGGTCGTCGTCGGGTAGGTTGGCCGAAGAAGCCGTAGCTCTTGCCACCTCTTCCCTCGGCGTTGCGATTGCCAAACCTGGTCCCATGTCGTGTCGTTCCGCCCAGCGCTGAACACAGTTTGGCACGACGCCGAGCGGGCGTCTCGGTTGGAGCTGTCAGTGGTTTTGGGTTAGCCGGTTCCGCGCAGCCGAGGGTCGAGCAGGTCGCGGAGGACATCGCCGAGCAGATTGAAGGCGAGCACCGTGATGACGATGGCGAGTCCGGGAAAGACGGCGAGCAATGGCTCGCTGCTGATCAGTCGTTGCGCGCTGTTGAGCATCGTGCCCCAGGATGGGTCGGGCGGTCGCGTTCCGAGGCCGAGGAAGCTGAGCGAGGCCTCGATGATGATCGCGACGCCGAACAGCAGCGAGGCCTGAACGACGACCGGCGCAAAGGTGTTGGGCAGGATGTGTCGGGCAGCGACCCTCGGTCCGCCGGCTCCGATTGAGCGGGCGGCGAGGACAAATTCCTGCTCCTTGACCGAAAGCGTGGTGCCTCGCACGAGACGGGCGAATGAGGGTATGAAGGTGACGCCGATCGCGAGCATCACGTTCTGAATGCCTGTGCCCAGCGCAGCAATGATCATCAAGGCGAGCAAGATGGCTGGGAACGCGAAGAGCGCGTCCATCAGTCGCATCAACACTTCATCGCGGACGCCGCCTGAGTAGCCGGCGGCGACGCCGATTGGCACGCCGATCCCGGCGCCAATCAGGATCGAGACGACGCCGACCATGAGCGCGGTCCGCGACGCGTCGACGATCCGCGAGTAGTTGTCGCGGCCGAGCTGGTCCGTTCCAAAGAAATGCGAGATTGACGGCGGCGCAAAGGCCTCGTTTCCGCTTGTGATCAGTGTTTCCAGTGGATCGTGGGTGGCGGCGAGATTGGTGAAGACCGCGGCAAACGCGATCAAGAGCACGATCGTGAGGCTAATCACGCCGATCGGTCGGCGGACGAATCGGCGAGCGAACGCCAGGAAGTTGGCAAACACAGGATTGCGTTCGCGAGTGATCACTTCTGCGGCGTCGGTCGAACTCATCATTGACCTCAGGAGAACCGAATACGCGGATCGAGATAGGCATAAGAGATATCGACGATCAGATTAATCGCGGCGACTCCAACCGCAATCATCACGGCGAGCGCCTGCACGGTCGGTATCTCGGAGAAGAGGATGGAGTCGATGATTAGCTTGCCGACCCCAGGCAGTCCAAAGAAGGACTCGATCACGATCGCTCCGCCGACGACCAGCGAGGTCTGAAGACCAAGCACGGTGACGACGGGGATCAACGCGTTGCGGAAGCCGTGTCGGACGAGGACGGAGCGCTCGCGCAGGCCTTTGGCGCGGGCAGTGCGGACGTAGTCCTGTTGCATCACTTCGACCATCGAGGCGCGCACTTGCCGGGCAAGATTGCCGGCGAGCGCCACGCCGATCGCGAACGCGGGCAGGACCATGCCTTTGAGGTTGGCTGAGGGATCTTCAAAGAACGGAGTGAAGCCCTGGGTGGGGAACCAGTTAAGTTCAAGTGCAAAGACAATCACGAGCAGCATGGCGAGCCAGAAATTGGGCATCGAGACGCCGATCACGGCGAAGAACGTGAGCCCATAGTCAAAGGGAGTCCCAGGTTTAGCGCCCGCGATCGCCCCGATCGGGATCGAGATCAGCAGCGCCAGAGCCAGCGACATGATCCCGAGCTGGATGGTCGCCTCGAGCCGGCTGGCGATCAGCGGGCCGACCGGGTCGTTGCTGCGCTGGGAATAACCGAAGTCGCCCTGGAAGACGCCGGCGATCCAATTGGCGTACTGCTCGTAGATCGGGTCGTACCAACCAAGCCGTTCGTTCAGCGCTTCGACGGCGGTCGGATCGGCTTCGGGTCCGAGGATCGCGCTTCCCGGTGACCCCGGGAGCAGGCGCAGAGCGACAAAGGTGACGACGGAGATCAGGATCAGTACGGGAATCGTGGCGAGGACGCGGCGAATGATGAAGTTACGCACTGATCGCAGCTTTGTGTGTAGAGCTGTTGATTGGCGCTCTCGCACCAGACAAAGAACCCGAGAGATCGGCTTAGCGCAGCCAGCGCCTCGACCAGAACGGTCGGGCGCCGGCTGTGATTCGCGCCGGATTCGTCACGCCTAGGGTAAAACCCTACCTAAGCGGTGATGGTGACGTCGCCCTGTCCCCAGTGCGGCTTCGCGTCGGCGAAGAGCGGGAAGGAGACATTGGCGGCGTGCGCGGTGCGGGCGAAGTGGTGGAAGAAGTTCACACCCCAGGCGGCGGTGTCCATGGCTCGGTTGAGCTCCTGGATCTTGACGAACCGCAATTCGGGGTCGAACTCTGCGCCGACTTCACCGAGCAGCCGAACGAGTTCCATGCGGTCGGGGTCGTTCACGTCCTCGGGCACGACGTTGCGGCTCTGGGAGAGCGGGTCGTGGACGAAGGCAAGCTGCTGCCAGACATCGGCACGGACCGACATTGAGGAGCTGTGACCGGAGACCTCGAGGTCCCAGAACTCACGCCAGAAGGCCGGGCTGGGCTTCGGGTTGAGCTTGGCGATAATGCCGAACTGTGCCAGCGAGGCGGCAATGAACTCGTCATGCGCGATCGCCTGGGCGCCGGAGAAGGTGTTCATTTCGAACTCGAAGCCGTCGGGGTGACCGGCGAGCGCGAGCTCTTCGCGAACCTTGTCCGGGTTGTAGAGGTAGCCCTGGTAATCGGGGTCGTGGTCGGGACCGGTGGCCGGGCCGAGCCAGCCCCAATGGACCGGGATGCCTTGACCGTTCCAGACCACATCGATCAAGGACTGCTTGTCGATGCCCCAGTTAATGGCACGGCGCAGGTGCGGGTTGGTCCACGGCTCGATGCGCATGTTCAACCAGTAGCGCTGGGTCCAGTTGGTCGGGCGCGTCTCGTAGGCGAGACCGGCGTCGATCAGGCGGTCCACCTGTGCCGAGTCGGGGCTGAACTGGGCGTTGTACTCGCCGGCGATCATGCCATTGATGGCCTGGTCGGAGGTGCGACCCAAGTGCCAGACGATCTTGTTGACCTTCGGGTGACCGGGCTGCCAGTAGTCCTCGAACGCTTCGAAGACCATGCGGTCGTCGACGACTTCTTCGACAAACTTGAAGGCGCCGGCGCCGACCGGTGAGCGGTCGAGGTAGACGTCCTTCTCTTCGATTGCCTTAGGCGAAACCACCATGCCCGCGCGGTCGCCGAGGATGCGCAGCAACGGGGCAAAGGGCTGCTTCATGTTGAAGACTGCGGTCAGCTCGTCGGGTGTGTCGACACTGTCGATGAACTGCACATCTGCGCCGGTGTTGCCCTCGGGCAGGTCGCGAGCGCGGAGGGTGTGGATCTTGACCGCTTCGGCATTCAGCGGTTCGCCGTCGTGGAACGTCACGTTGGGGCGAATGGTGAAGATGATCTTCAGACCGTCGTCCGAGACTTCCCAGCCTTCGGCGAGCGAGCGGCTGGTGTCGGGAACGAGCTCCGTGTCGTAACCGACCAGGTTGTCGTGTCCGACCCACAGATGCTGGTGGTCGTTGCCGCCGGAACCTGTGACCGGGTCGAGCTGCGAGAAGGAGCCGGAGAGGTCGGGAACGTTCAGTTCGCCGACACGACCGACGGCAACCTGCTGAGCCTGAGCCTGGGCTTGCGCCTGTGCAGCCTGCTGCTGGTCGTCCTGCTGAGCCTGCTGCTCAGCGTCAGACTCGTCCTGCTGGTCGGCCTGCTGCGCTTGCGCATCGGCCTGTTGCTGCTGCTGTTGTTGCGGCTGCGCGGTCTGTTGCGGCTGCTGCTGTTGCTGCTGCTGGACCTGCGTCACAGCCTGGTCGTCGTCATCGTCGCCACAACCAACGAGGGCGATACCTGCCGCGCCGACCCCTGCTCGGGCAGAGGCACGCAGCAATGAGCGTCGCGACATCTTGTTGCGGCGCATCCGATTCCAATAATTCCGTTCGCTCATGGACTTCCCATTCTGATCTGCGCCCGCTGGTGCGACCATCGCGGGCAAGGGCGGATATATGTAGTTTCTCGCGTTTGATGCCAATGGTCTGCCACGTGGTTTACCTGGGCCTACCTCCGATAGAGAAGTTGATCGAGGGCCGGCTTATGAATCGGAACCAGTAATCAGACGCTGTTGACGCTTGCTGAAGCCGTCAAGGATTCGCTGGTAGGAATCGACGATCAGCTCTTCCAGCTCATCGTCGGGCAGGTCAGATTCGAGCGTGATGGCGACCCAGTGTGATTTGTCCAGGTAGCTGGGGAAGGTGACGGCCTCGTATTGCTGGTGCAGAGCGGGGACGATGGCGGGGTCGGCCTTGAGCGAGATGGCGTGTGGCTTGCCGGCGGTGGTGCCACCTCCGACGAAGCAGAAAATCTTGCCGCCCTTGCCGTCGGCGTTGCGGTTGCCCAGCTTGTAGACGAGATCATCTTCGCTCCAGGGCGTGTCGGGCCAAGCGCCGGACAGCGACTCGCAGAGGTCGGCGACGTCGTCGCGGTTCATGACCCAATCCTACGTAGTCCGCTTCAGCTAGCTTCTCCGCTGAGACCGGTTAGAAATGCGCGCGGGACGCTTCGCATCATCTGATCAATGGTTTCCTGCGGCACTTCGTCGGCCAGCAGGGCCGGGATGGCGGTAGTGCTGAGGAAGAGGTAGCGGGTCGGGTTTTCGCGCGGGGTTTCGAGGCGTGGCGCGTAGTCGTGGCCGAGCATCAGTTTGTGCGCCCAGCCGCGGTTAATCAATTCTTTCACCGTCGCATTGCGTGCGACCCAGTTGGGGCGCTCGGCGCCGTCCTCGGGTCCGGGATAACGATCCATCGAGATGTAGACGCCGGTGTTGAGCAGGTCCTCGATGTAGTCGGCGTCGACCGTGTCGGCGGTGTGGCCGATGCAGATGCGGTCCATCGGCGCGTCTTCCTCCTGGAAGATCGCAGCCTGGCGGCGTCCGACCTGGAGCGGCGCCCAATGGTGGGTCGAGATCGGCGTGCCGGTGCGCTTCGCGGTGCGGGCGGCGGCTCGCAGGATCAGTTCGCCCTCGGGGGTGACGCCCTCGGCGTCGTTGGCGACCTTGATCACGCCCGCCTTGATCCCCGTGTCGGCGATGCCGACTTCGATCTCGCGGACGAAGATGTCGGCGATCTCATCGGGATCCTTGGCCCACATCCAGCGCGGGACATCGCGCCAGATGCCGGTCGCGCAGATGACGTTGAGGCCCGACGCCTCGGAGGCGGCGCGCATCGCTTCGACGTCGCGGTTGAGGTCAGGGGTGGAGAGCTCGATCAGCGAGTCGACACCGCCCTGCTTGGCTTCGGTCAGTTCTTCCTTGGCGCGTTGAAGGACGGCGTCCTTGTCAATCAGCCAGGGGTAGTGATGGGTGATGACGCTGGGCGTCATGGCGACGTGCTCGTGGGACAGGGTGAATCCGAGGTCGCTGGCGTCAATCGGTCCAAGTACGGTTTCGATTTGAGTCATTGCACGTTCCTAGCTTTCGAAGCGATGCTGTTCTTTGTTCCGCCGGGTGGGAGCCCCCTCAGCCTTCGGCAGCTCCCCCCAGAGGGGGGAGCAACGTGATGGCCGGCGCAGCTCCACCAGAGGGGGCGCACAGTGATGGCCGGCGCAGCTCCCCCAGAGGGGGCGCACAGTGATGGCCGGCGCAGCTTCCCCTTGAGGAGACCTTTGCGAAACTCCTCTTCTCCCCCCTTGCGGGGGAGATGCCGTAGGCAGAGGGGGGGGCTCCCCATCTCTAGGCCTATCTGGTTGCTGCCGGAGGACCCCCCTCTGTCACTCCGTGACATCTCCCCCCGCAAGGGGGGGAGAGGGGATTTGGGAGTTCTGCAAAGGTCTCCAGAGGGGGGAGTCAGGCGAGGGCTAGCGCAGCTCCCCCCGCGAGGAGGAGTTAAGGAATTATGAGAGCAGTCTAGGTACCAGAAATTCCTGCTACGCCTCGGCGGCGGTGAGGTTTTCGAGGAATTCGTTGTTGGACTTGGTTCGGGCGAGGCGGTCGAGGAGACGCTCGGTGGGTTCGGTTCCTCCGCCTCCGGAGCCGGCGAGGACCGACATCATGCGGCGCAGCAACCAGACTCGCTGCAATTCTTCCCCGGTGAGGAGGAGTTCCTCGCGTCGGGTGGATGAGCCGGCGATGTCGATTGAGGGGTAGATGCGGCGCTCGGCGAGCTTGCGGTCAAGGCGGACTTCCCAGTTGCCGGTGCCCTTGAACTCCTCGAAGACGACATCGTCGAGGCGGGAGCCGGTGTCAACCAGGCAAGTGGCGATGATCGTCAGCGAGCCACCCTCCTCGGCCTTGCGAGCTGAGCCGAAGAATCGTTTGGGCGGGTAGAGGGCGACGGGGTCGATGCCGCCGGAGAGGGTACGGCCGGTGGAGGGCATCTCGAGGTTGTAGGCGCGGGTCAGTCGGGTGATCGAGTCGAGCAGGATGACGACATCGCGGCCCATCTCCATGAGCCGCTTGGCTCGCTCGAGGCCCAGCTCGGCGACGCGCGTGTGTTCCTCGACCGGCTCGTCGAAGGTGG
This sequence comes from Dehalococcoidia bacterium, assembly GCA_963666795.2. Lineage (GTDB taxonomy): Bacteria > Chloroflexota > Dehalococcoidia > Bin125 > Bin125 > Bin125. Next base: position 696,050 of record CAXXUV010000008.1, read on the forward strand.
AGGCGATGACCTCGCCGCGCACCGAGCGCTTCATCTCGGTGACCTCTTCGGGGCGCTCGCCGATCAGGACGACCATGAGATGGACTTCAGGATGGTTGACGGCGATCCCGTTGGCGATCGACTGAAGCAGCATCGTCTTGCCGGCCTTGGGCGGGCTAACAATCAGGCCGCGCTGTCCACGGCCCATCGGCGCCACGAGGTCGATGACTCGACCGGAGAGCTCTGCGGGGTCGTCGGTTTCGAGCCCGAACTTTTGATGGGGGAAGACAGCGGTGAAGTTCTCGAAATATGGCCGCGAGGCGGCCTCGGAGGGGTTTGCACCGTTGACGAGGTCGACGCGGGAGAGTCCGTAGTACTTCTCGCCCTGCTTGGGCGGACGGACGGAACCGATCACGTAGTCGCCGGTGCGCAGCCCGGTGCGACGGACCAGGGTCTGTGAGACGTAGACGTCGGTCGGCGCCGGCAACAGCGACTCGCCGCGCAGGAATCCGTAGGAATCGTCAACCACTTCCAGCACGCCGCCCGAGAGGATATGGCCCTCGGCCTCCGACTGAGCCTGTAACAGACGCAGGACGATGTCCTGCTTTTTCATGCCTGAGATTCCGGTGACTTCAAGCTCTTTCGCCTTGGCAAGCAGTTGCTCGCGGGTCAGGTCTTCGAGTTCGGGGATGTTCAGGCTCGTCATCGGCTACCTCTGCTTTGGGCGCTCTGTGTTGTGATCGGCGACGTGGTGGGGGTGATGGGGGTGATAGGCGACATATTGGACGGTAGGGTGTGGATCTCGTGGTGTCGGCGTTGCTTGTACGTAGTCACGGAAGCGTGCGGAGAACGACGATATCTGGTCGAATCGGAGCTACTGCGCTCTACGACGCCGGGCATGTTGGGTGGCGCGGGGCGCGGAAGCCAAACTCAGGGGAACAGCTCCAATCTTAGCCCTGAAGATCGCGCAGTGGCAAGCAACAAAATGTGCAACATTCGAGATTGGGCCAATTACGAAACGGGTTGGCCCCGAAGTTGCGCTTCTGCTTTGTGCCAATCGTCGAGGAAGGCCTGAATGCCCTTGTCGGTGAGCGGATGCTGTTGCATCTGCTCAAGCACGGGGAAGGGAATGGTGGCGATGTGTGCGCCGACGCGCGCGGCCGCGGCCGTGTGATCGGTATTGCGCAACGAGGCGGCGATCACCTGCGCCGGCAGGTTGAAGCGGTCGAGCAGGTTCACAATGTCGGCGACGAGTTGGATGCCGCTCTCGCCGATGTCGTCGAGCCGCCCGACGAATGGCGAGACGTAGGCAGCGCCGGCCCGCGCGGCAAGCAATGCCTGATTGAGCGAGAAGATCAGCGTCGTGTTGATCTGGATGCCCTCCTGTGACAGCGCCTTGATCGCGGCCAGGCCAGGACCGTCGATCGGAATCTTGACCACGACCCGCTGGTGCCAACTGGCGAGTCCGCGAGCTTCTTCGATCAGTTCGGCGGTTGTGCGCGAGACGCACTCAGCCGAGATCGGACCGTCGACGATGTCGGCGATGCGGAGGATCCGTTCGCGGTAGGGAATCGCGTTGTCGCCCTCATGCGTGACGGCGCGGGAGTGCAGCGACGGGTTGGTCGTGATGCCGTCACAGACACCCCAGTCAACGGCCTGCTGAATCTCGTCGAGTCGGGCGGTGTCGAGGAAGATCTTCATAGTGGCGGGTTCCTTTGCCAACGTGGTGACTACATGGTGTCGCACCAGCTTGGAGTGCGTTGAACAGCCCTGCTCCCCGCTTCCCCCTTCGCGGGGGAAGCTGCCGAAGGCTGAAGGGGGTCCCTGATCAGCCTCCGACGGCAGTGTTTCAGAACATTCCCGGAACTGCACCATGTTGCAGCAGCTACGGCTGCAGGGTAACGAGGGCGATCTGGATGGGAAGCAGCGCGGACATGAGGATCGCGAAGACCAGCGGTCCGCGGTCGTTCAGGGCGTCGGTCAGTTCCTCGGAAATCTTGCCGGTCTTGCGTGCCTGCAGAGCGAGCATCCGCACACGCCTGACGCCGGCGAACATGCCCGGCACGAGGACGAACAGCGACACCAGGTAGAGGATCTCGGCGGCGAGCAGCCAGCCGGTCTCGATGGGGTCGACGTGTTCCGCGCGAATGCCCCAGACAGCGCCCAGCACACCGGTCGCGATGATCCCCGGCAGCAGCAATCGCGTGTGCGCTCGATCAGCCGAGCGGAAGAGGACATCGCGCTCAACGGCGTCCTCCGTCTTCCAGGCGCGGGTCAGGGCGAGTGTCAACGCCGCGACGCCGCCGGCGAAGACCACCGTCGCCAGCGTGGTGAGGAAGCGGAAGATGTCGTCTTCGCTCACGGGCGGAGGACTCCCTCAGCCACCCGGTCGAGCCGGGGGCAGGTTTTGGTCAGCTTCCCCATCGATGGGGGGCCGGGAACGAGCAAGCTGGTTGGTGGCGCCGACGGGATGTCGGAGGGCCGTTTCCGACTCGGCCAGGACCGAATCGATGAAGCCGAGGAAGAGCGGGTGCGAGCGCTCGGGCCGGGATTTAAGCTCGGGATGGAACTGCGAGCCCAGCATGAAGGGATGATCGTGCACTTCGGCGATCTCAACGAGCGCCCCATCGCGCGACGTGCCGCTGGCCAGCAAACCGGCGCGCTCGAAGCGGTCACGATAGGTGGGATTGAATTCCCATCGGTGGCGGTGCCGTTCGTAGGCGAAGTCCGAGTCGTAGAGTGCGCGGGCGCGGGTCTCCGGAAGCAACCGGCAGGCGTAGCGTCCGAGCCGCATCGTGCCGCCGAGCTGGGTCAGCTCGCGTTGCTCGTCGAGCAGCGCGATGACCGGCGCGTCGGTATCTTCGTCCGCCTCGGTGGTGTTGGCCGTGGGCAGATCCAGACGCTCACGGGCGAAGGCGATCACCATGTTCTGCATACCTCGGCAAAGTCCGAGGTAGGGGATGTTCTGCTCAAGTGCGAATCGGGCGACTCCGATTTCACCCTCGATCCCGCGCTCGCCGAAACCGCCGGGCACGATCACCCCGTCCACTTCGGCCAGTGCGGCCGCGATCTCCGGTTGGTCGGCGGTGTCGAGATGGTCGGACTGGATCCAGGTGATATCGACCCGGGCGCGACGTTGCGCGCCGGCGTGGATCAGCGCTTCCTTGACCGACAGATAAGCATCGCGCAGCTCGACGTACTTACCGACGATCGCGACACGGCAGACGCGATCGGTCTGAAAGAGCCCGTCCGACCAGTCGATCCAATCGCCCATCGAGCGGCCGGGCTGACACGGGCGCGGGGTCAGGCTGAGGCGGTCGAGCGTCAGGTCGGTCAGACCGGCCTGTTCAAGCATTCCCGGGACCTGGTAGATCGACGAGGCCGTCTCGAGTGTCATCACCGCTTCGGCGGGCACGTCGCAGAACAGCGCAAGCTTGTCGGTGATCGATTTGTCGGCCGGAATGTCGGTGCGGGAGATGATCACGTCGGGCTGGATGCCCATGCTGCGCAGGGTGCGGACCGAGTGCTGCGTCGGCTTGGTCTTGAGCTCGTTCGTCGCCAGCAGGTGGAACAGCGGCGTCACGTGTATGGCGAGGGTGCCGTTGCGCGGCTCCTCGTAGCGCATCTGACGGATGGCTTCGAGGAACGCCTGACCCTCGATGTCGCCGACGGTGCCACCGACCTCCACGATCATCACGTCCACGCCTTCACGCTCGGCCAGGCCGCGGACGCGCTCTTTGACCAGGTCGGTGACGTGCGGCACGGTCTGGATCGTGCCGCCGAGGTAGTCGCCGCGACGCTCGCGTTGAATCAACTCTGCCGAGATCTGGCCCATCGTGACCGAGGAAGCGGCGGTCAGGTTCTGGTCCAGGAAGCGTTCATAGTGGCCGAGATCGAGGTCGGTCTCCGCGCCGTCGTCGGTCACGTAGACCTCGCCGTGTTGGTAGGGCGACATCGTGCCCGGGTCGACGTTGAGATAGGGATCGAGCTTCTGGACGGTAACGGAGAGGCCGCGGGACTGGAGCAGTCGTCCCAACGACGCGGTGGTGATGCCCTTGCCAACCGAGGAGATCACCCCGCCGGTGATGAAGATGTACTTCGGTGACGGTTCGCCGCTACTCACTGGCTCAATGATCCACCATGTGATCCGCCCGGTGATCCGCCCGGTGATCCGCCCGGTGATCCGCCCTGCAGATTGACCAGGAGGTCAACCTGGTCGCCGTCGTTGAGTGGGTCCTCAGGCAACGCCTGGACAGAATTGATGACGACGGCGATCGCTTCCTGGTCCTGAGCCGAGAAGGCCTCAGCGTTGAGGATGTCCTGCGCCGTCATGCCGTCGAACCAGTCGACGCTGAGGTTGGACTTCTTCGACTTGGAGAGCGGAACAAGAGTCATGAAGAGTTTGACGTTGATGGCCATGTCGGTCTCCGTCGCTGGTTGGTTGGGAGTGTATCAATGGGAGGTCGTGCAGCGCATCCAGCCTCCGAGTTGACACCGAGTTGACACATTGTCGCCATGTCGCTGATTCCACTTCGCATTCGAAACATCATGGTTCGCCGCATAGGGCTGGCCGAAGAGCCGGCGGACGAATTTGTCGAAGCGCTTGACGAGATGACGGACGAGCTGGCGCCCAGATCCGAGGTCCATGCGCAGTTCGAGCTGTTGCGAATGGAGATGCGGGCGCTGATCTACCAAGCCACCTTCGTGATTGTCACGACACTGCTCGCCATTGGTGGAATCATGATCGGCTTGCTGGTGAGCCAGTAGGCGTCAAGCCAGTAGGAGTCAAGCCAGCTGGCCTGCGGCTTCCTCGAGAATTCTTGTGGCCGCGGTGCGCACACCCGGATTGTTGGGCTGTCCACCCATCGGATAGGGAAACAGCGTGGCGTAGCGAGAGAGCGTGACCGCCATCTGGCGCGCGATTATCCGATGATCGGAGTCTGGATGCTCGCGCCAGAACATGGCGGCCTCACCCCAACAGGCGGCGAGCGTCTGCGCCTCGTGCGAGTACCGTTGTGGCTCAATTTCTAAATCGCTCTGCAGCACGTCGACGCGATTGAGCAGTTCGCAGCGAACTGAGTTGAGAGAGGCGGTCAAGGCCGTGGACGCGGCCGACACGAGGTCATCTTCTTTGGAAGCGGCGGACCGTCGTGTCGCAATCAGCGTGAGCCTGGATGCCGCATTGAAGTCCGCCTCGGAGAGCCAGGGCGACACCTGCTCCGTCATGGGACCGTCACGGCGCCAGGCGCGTCGCGCGTCGTCGCAGCCGACGATCAGGCCAAAGGTGGGGCCGAAGGCAGAGACGCCGACGCCGTACGATGTGACCGGGCGATCGGCGCGGAGTTCGCGGCGGATGAGCCGGCGGGCGAGAATTCGCTGAAGCCGGCCGGGATCGGATCGGTCAACGACATCGGCGTTCGCGCCAAGGGCCGACAGCCCGGTCCTCATCGTCGGTGGCAGGTCGCCGGAGTGCGGCGCCTGGTAGAGCAGGCCAGTCGCCGCCCCGATCACAAAACTGGAGTGAGGAACGTCAATCTGCCGCATTTGCGCGACCAGGCAACCGACCAGCGGCATCCAGTGATATTCGTAGCGCGCCTCGACAAATGCTTGCACCTGGTGTTGCTCCCAGCAGTGGCTTGAGCATACGGAGGCGCAGGTATGCTTGGATGACTCATGACCACATCTAATTCTTCCCGCACCGCCGTCGAACCGACGGTCGACACGCTGCCGAACGGCTTGCGCGTCGTAGTCACCTCCATTCCTCACTCGCAGGCCGCCGTGCTGGCCGCCTATGTCGGCGTTGGCTCTCGTGACGAAGCTCGCGACACGTTGGGCCTGTCCCACTATCTCGAGCACATGCTGTTCAAAGGCACCGCGTCTCGCCCCGAGTCGTCGGCCATCTCTGCCGCGATCGAGGGCGCGGGCGGATCACTGAACGCCTTCACCTCGCGCGAGCTGACCTGCTATTGGAATCGGGTGCCGTTCAACAAACTCTCGCTGGCGATGGATGTACTGGCTGACTCGATTCGCAATTCTCTCCTGGCTGAGCCAGAGATTGAGCGCGAACGGACGGTGATCTGCTCGGAAATCCGGCGAGCGCACGATCAGCCCGGGCAGCGAGCCGCACAACTGCTGACGCAATCGACGTACGGAGACCAACCTTTGGGCTGGGAGGTCGCCGGCGACCTGGAATCAGTCGGCGCCGTCACCCGCGAGCATCTGGCCTCGCATATTGAGACCTTCTATCGACCCTCGAACATCGTGCTGTCGGTGGCTGGCAACGTCGAGCGCGAAGAAGTGCTGGAATACGCCGAGCGTCACTGGAACGAAGGCTGGCCATCAGAATCGTTTGAAGCGACCCCGTCGCGCGTTCGAGCAGGTACGGCGATGTCCGACGAGCTTGCCCAGATCGAAGTTCGCGACAACGAGCAGTGCAACCTCGCCTTGGCCCTGCGGTCAATCTCCAGGCTCGATCCCGACCGCTATGCGATGGGTCTGATGAACGAAGTGTTGGGTGGAGGGATGAGTTCTCGGCTGTTCATAGAGATCCGCGAAAAACGCGGACTGGCGTATTCCGTCGGTTCATATCCGTCCGCCTTCGAGGACGCCGGCCATCTTTCGATCATGGCGGGCGTGACGGCCGATCATGTGCTCGAAACCGTTGAGGTGGTGATCGACGAGCTGCACAAAATCAGCGCCGAAGCGGTCAGTGATGAAGAACTCGACCGAGTCCGACAACACACGGTCGGTTCGTTCCGACTGAGCCTCGACGCAGCGGCGAGTTGGTGTCATCGAGCCGGCGGGATGTTGATCGCCAATGGAACGATCGAGCCGGTCGACGAGACAATCGCGGGCTACGAGGCGGTGACGGCGGCAGACATCCAGCGGGCGGCTCAACGCATCGTGCGCGAAGGCAACCTGGCGGCGGCGGTGGTCGGCCCGTTCGAGGATGTGGATGGTCTGCGCGAGCGGGTCGTCGGCTTCAGTCCAAACTGACGAGGGAAACGTGGATCGCAGCCATGGATAACGTCCGCGCCCTACTCGTTCTGCTTCCCGACACACCACTCCCGGATCCGGTGAGCGTCGAATACGCCGACGCGCTCATCCTCGTCCCCCCACAGGACGAGAGTGAGTTCGGTGCAGCGACCGAGCGCGTGGCCGCAGCGCTCCAACTGGGGCCGCCCGTGTATCTCGTGATCCCAGCGCTGGACTCGGGACTGACACGGAAATATCTCATGGCCACGCTGCAAGACGGCGTCTATGGCGTTGCAACGCAATCGGCCGCGAGCATTGACCAGCTGCGCTACCTCGAAGGCGTCCTGGAGGAGCTCGAGATCCGCGCCGGCATCCGTCCCGGGCTGACCGCGATGGCCGTTGGATTCCATGATCCGCGCGCCATCAACATCATGTCCGCGGCGCTCGCGGCGATGCGCGATTCGGCTGATCGCATGACCTGGATCGCATACAACGACGTAGAACTCGCCGAGTCGTTGGCCGTCGCGCCGGATAGCGCGACGGTCGCCGTCGCCGGCTCGAACGTAGTACTCACCGCCGCCGCCTTTGATCTCCCGGTCGTGTACGGATCGCCGAGCGATGCCGAACATGCTGCCGCACTCGGTTTCCGAGGCTGCGCCACGGCCGACGCGGCAGAGCTTGAAGGTCTGCGGGCAATCTTCAGCCGGCCCGAATCAGAATCAGCAGCGGACGAGGAGGATTCGTAGTGGCAGCCATTGTGATGCGCTCGATGTTGTCGGTGCCGGGAATCCGCGAGCGGTTCATCGAAAAGGCCCGCGACGCCGAGGCCGACGTGCTCTGCTTCGACCTCGAAGACTCGGTCGCCTGGGACGACAAGCCGGCAGCGCGGGAGCTGCTCTGTCGGGTGCTGCCCGACTTCCCCAAGCGCGGTCGACAGGTCTTTGTCCGCACCAACGGCTATGACACCGGGCTAATCGAGCAGGAGCTCGACGCCATCGTGCAGCCCTGGCTGGACGGCGTCAGCGTCTCGAAGATTGAGACCGCTCGAGATGTACAGCGGATCGATGACTACCTCACGCTGCTGGAGCGGGCGCGGGGGCTGGAAGACGGACAGGTGAAGATGGCGGCCTGGATCGAAAACGCGCACGCGGTGGCAAATGCCTACGAAATCTGCGCGGCATCGGAGCGGTTGGTGGGGATCTGTGTCGGCGGCGAGGACTACGCGGTCAGCATCGGCGTGCGCCGGACCAAAGGCGGGGCAGAGTTGGAGCTGGCGCGTCGGGCATCGGTTAATGCCGCACACGCAGCCGGCATCGCCCCGTTGGACACACCCTGGACCGACATCCGCGATCCCGAGGGATTCGAAGACGAGCTGGCGCGGATGAAAGAGATCGGATTCCTCGGCAAGTTCTGCATTCACCCCGACCAACTGGGACCGGCAAATCGCGTATTCAGCCCACCGGCGGAAGATGTCGATTGGGCGCGGCGCGTCGTTGAGGCGTACCAGGACGGTGTCGAGCAGAACCTCGGCGCGGTGGCGCTCGACGGCCAGATGATCGACAAGCCGGTACTGGAGCAGGCCGAGAACGTGCTAGCCCGATCAGAGCAGATCGCAGCGATGGAGTCGGCGCGCTAGTCGATGTCTTCCAATAGCGACGACACGTGGATGATCCGAATCACGAGCGGATTGTCGAACTGATAGAAGACCGACAGATCGAACGCCCTGAGCTGATGAATCGAATCGTTCCCAATGTTGGAGATGTTGCGCACTAAGAGGTTGTCTTCACTGGGATCGTCAAGCAGCAACGAGAAGAGAGCATCCAACTCCGTTTGGCGCGTGGATGGCAAGGCTGCCGCATCGGCTCGCGCCGATGCGCTCAAGTAGAGGTCGAAGCCTCGTGGCGAGAACGTCACCGAAGCGGAATCATGTCAGTTGGGTCGTGCGGCTGACGAAAGCGCTCAGCAATCTCGGGATGATCGTTTAGATAGTCGCGTAGCTTGACGGGCACACGCGGCTTACGATTACGCCTCTCAACATCTATCCGGTCGCACCACCATTTCGCAATGATCCTCGGGTCTACGACGGTCCCGTTCCTACATGCCTCTTGCCAGGGAGACTCACTCATCAGCCAACGTGTCAGCTGACTGGCCGCAACGTCTTTGAATTCCAGGTGAGTCGAACCAAGCAACACGCCGGGGTACACAGCGCGCGTGTGCGGTTGTGAGTCATTCAGTACTGGGATGGGCTTCTCACCGTGATAAGAGAATTGCTGCGCCACGACCGAAACAACTGGGCCATCCTCTCGAATCTCAATTGCCTCGGTGAATAGAAGCGTTTGAGTCGTAGCGATACATAGACCTTGCGCGTAGTACAGGAGATTTTGCAACTGTCGATGATTCAACGTGTCGCCACGTTCGTGACCAATCGACAACAAGGACTCCGCCGCTTGAATGGCAGTGCCGTACGGGGGCTCGCAGAATGGCGGTAACTTCGTCATGCCCAGAGACTAGCAAGCTGATACTGCCGCGTCACCAGAGAACACGCGGCGTTTCCGTCAGAGCACGCTGGCCGGTCGGCGACCCAGGCGGAAGGCGCCGGTGCGTTCGTAGGCCGAGTCTGCGACGTAGATGTGTTGGCTGGCGACGAGAATGTCGCGCAATAGCCGCTGCAGCGGACTGTCGCTAAACGCGGCCGCTCCGCCACCGGTGTGATGAGCAAAGCGGACCACGTCGACACAGGTGTCGGTGACCCAGGTGACCATCGCTCGGATGCGCGCGTCTTGTGCCTGCGTGGTTCGTTGCCCGGCTTCTCGCAGTGCCATCGCCTCTTCGAGAGTGCTCATGGCGTAGGCGCGAGCGGCCTCATAGCGGCAGGACATCTCGCCGTAGTCACGCTGAAATGCGCCGCTGTCGGCGATGGCGCCGCTGGATGCGAAGCGGACACGATTTGTCAGCTCGCCGTTCAAGAGGTCGAGCGCTCGGCGGGCCGAACCCAGCGCGATACCGGTGTGTCCGGGGCTGAGGAAGGTGATCGTCGGGTTCTCGAACCAGGGCCCGCCGCGATTGGCATGCACGCCGCCGAACGGCGTCGTGAACTCGGGCTGCACGACCACGTCATCCATCCGGTAGTGGCAGCTGCCTGTGCCCTCGAGACCCATCACGTCCCAGCTATCCTCAACGACCACGTCCGATTGCTTCACGACTGAGCCGACCACCGGTGGCAAGCCGTCTTCTGGCGTCGGTCGCGAACCGTCTTCCTTGACCACCACCGAGTTAGCGAGCACCCAGCCGCAGTGGCGGATGCCGCTGGCGAATGACCATCGGCCGTTGAGTCGGAAGCTCCCGTCGGAGAGTGCGGTGGCGACACCTTCGGGATTGGCCGTGCCAGCGATGCGCGGGAAGCCGTCGCCAAAGACAGTGTCGAGACCGACGCCGTCGGCCAGGTGCGCTCCCGCCAATCCGGGCGTTTCGGCCTGGATCATGGCGACCCATCCGCTGGAGACATCGGCGCAGGCGAGTCGCTCAAATGCCTCGACCTGGGTCGCGGGATGAACGTCGTAGCCGCCGACCTCCTGAGGCGAGGCCATTCTGAAGAGCCCAGCGTCCTCGAGGGCGGAGACCGACTCGGGAACAAGAGTCTTGGCTTGAGCTGACGCGCCGGAGTGAGCTTCCAGGGTCGGGCCAACCGACTCCGCGCGCTCAATCCAGTCTGAGCGCTCTCGCTGACGTTCCGGGCTCGTGCGACTCATGATCAGTCTCCTGGGCGTGCCTCAGACAAGGCCGGGGAAATCACCTTTGCCAGCAGCAGGTAAGTGAAAGGGTCGGAGCGAAGCGATTGTGGCGAATCCTACTTGGGTCAAACCGATGTCTCTCCTTCACCCAGCCTTGGGAGGATCCGGATATCTGTGACTTGAACAACCAGCGAATTGAGGAAGCGGTAGGTGATCGTCAGTTCTCCCCAAACCATCACGTATTCGTTTTGCTGGTAGCCGTGAACGGCTGAGGCGCTTGTGACAAAGGGGTTGATCTCGGAAGGATCATTGAGCAGTGACTCAAGCGCCTCTTGCCAGTCCAGCAATTGGTGAACAGCAAATACTCGTCGTATGCGATCCCGTAGACCTGGCGCCAGCGCGACATCATACCCAGATGCCATTCGTCAGTCCCAGGACTCACTGCGTCCGGCGTCAAATTCTCTGCGAGAGCGAATGACCTGATTTCTCAGGTCATTATCATTCTCCAGCAGAGCCAACACTGTTGACCTATCAACTGGCTGAGGCGTCCGTCTCGATTTCCGAAGCTCACCACGGAAGAAATCACGCATTATTTCGAGATTGAGCGTTGCATCGTTCTCAGGTTGGAACCAGGCTTCTCGCCACGGCACTTCGTCATGCGTTCGATTCCTCAGGTCCCAAGCCGTCATCCATCCGAAACGCCGGTGAACTTCTTCGAGAACTTTTGCTCGGTACGGTTCGATTTCCGGCGTTCTGGATGGCGCCCCTATAGGCGCCTTGCCATAGGTCCTGTACTGATTCCACAACTCACGAACAACGGGACCGTGTTCCCAAGCCTCTATCGGCTCATCGAACATCGGCTCCGAGAGTAACGCAAGCGAGTACCCTTGCGCGTAGTAGCAGAGCTTCTGCAGCTTGAGATGGGTGACGGTATTACCGTCCTCATCGGCTCGGTGGAGCAAGTGGTCGGCGATGTCGCGCACAGTGGACATCGGGGGTTCCTTCCCTCTCTCATAAGGCGGATCGCCTCAAACTCAGCATACGCCTCCGCACCAGACGACCTCACAACCCGGGTCTGACCTCGAGCCCGAGTTGATGCTGGCCTCGGCGGATGTAGGCGGACTCGGTCTGGATCACGTGCTGGCTGACCGTCTGGATATCTCGCAGCAGACGTGCCAGGACGTTGTCGCTGTAGACGGCGGGTCCGCCGGCGTGTTCGTGGGCGGTGCGCACAATCTGTTCGGCGGTCTGATGCGCCCAGCGCAGTCCCGAGCGTGCACGATCGTCCATCTGGACCACGTCCTGCAGCGAGCGCACGGGCGCCGTCAGCAGCTCCTGGAAGAGATGCTCGCCGAAGCCTTCCATCACGTCGAGCTGGGCGGCGCAGCGTCCGAGATCGGCCTGGAAGTGCTGCTGCTGCGCGATCGAAGCTCGCTGGCCGGTACGTGTGTGTGCGGTGGCCAGCGTCGTGATCTCCTCCAGCGCGCGTCGCGCGACACCCAGCGGGAAGCCGTAGCCGGCGGCGGTCAGGAAGGTGACGGTCGGACGCTGGAGCCAGTCGCCGCCGCGCAGCGCCGGACGTTCGAAGCCGACCAGGCACATCTCGTCGGGGACGAATACGTCGTCGAATCGGTAATGCGTGCTGCCGGTGCCGCGCATGCCCAGTGTGTGCCAGGTGTCCTCAACCACAACATCGGACTTCGGAGCCGAGACGATCACCAGCGGCGGCGGCTTGCCCGGTTCGGGCTCCCGTGAGGGGATTCGGCATTGGCCGAGCACGTAGTCGCTGTGATGAATGCCCGACGCCCAACCCCATCGCCCATTGACCATCCAGCCGCCCTCGACCTGCTCCGCCTCGCCATCGGGCGCGATCGAGCCCGCAGTGACGGGCCAGCGCTGGTCGGCGTTGGCGAAGATGCGCTCAGCCGAGCTGTCCGGCAGGCGCGACGCGAGCCAAGCGGACTCATGCGCCCCAATCAGCGAGCACCAGCCGGCGGCCGAGTCGTGAGCGGTGATATCGGCGATGACCTGCGTTTGCAGCACCGGGTGAGCATCGACGCCGCCCAGCTCGATCGGCGAGCAGAGGTTGAACGCGTCTACGCTGCGCAGCGCGGCTTCGGTGGCCGGCGAGAGAGGTGGCGCAGTTCCTCGTTGGTTTCCGACTCGCCGCGCAGCGTGTCGGCGACGCCGATGCTGTCAATGCGCTCGCGCCACTCGGCCCGCTGGTCGGCCAAGGTCAGTGTCACGGTTCGCCTCACTCCACTCGCTTAACTGGCTCCACCAAGGGTAGGCGTCCTCACTGCCGGTCGGCGCCAACCGCCTGCGGCAGCCGGCGCCCGAGGAAGGGTCTGACCAACTCTGTTCCCCGCTTCCCCCCTTGCGGGGGAAGCTGCCGAAGGCTGAAGGGGGGGGTCTGAGCGGCCACCGACGGCAGTTGTTCAGAAGAGTTTTAGATGCCCGGCCGAACCTTCAGACCGAGTCGATGCCTGCCCAGACGGATGTAGGCGCTATCTCCGGGCATGACATGTTGTGCCGAAGTCTGAATGTCTCTCAACAAGCGCTGGATCGGATTGCTCTCGAAGACATCCGATCCACCTGCATGGTTGTGGACGATACGCACGATCTGCTCAGTGGTCTGATTGCACCAGCGATAGGCAGAGCGCGCGCGATCGCCCAGCTCGACGGCCGCCTCCGGCGATTCGATCGGCGTGTCATTGAGCAGCTCGCAGAGCCGATGACCATAGCCTTCCATCGCATCGAGCATGGCTTGCGCCTGTCCGATGTCGTGCTGCACCAGTTCACGCTCGGCGATTGGCGTCCTGTGTGCTCGGCGGTACTGGGTCGGCGCCTGCCTGGCGAATTCCTCCAGCGCTCGACGCGCGATGCCCACGCTGGTCCCATACATGGCCGGGACGAGGAAGATCGGATTCGGGCGGGTGACAAACCCGCTACCGCGCAACGGCGGCAGTTCGAGGCCTTCCAGCTTCATCTCTTGCGGGACGAAGAGATCGTCGAAACGGTAGTGAGCGGAGCCGGTTCCGCGCATGCCGAGGGTGTGCCACGTGTCCTCAATCACCACGTCCTCGCGGCGAGCGGCGAGCGTCACGGTCGGCCGAGGCTGTCCCGGTTCTGGCTCAATGCCGGCGATGAAACTGTTGGCCAGGACATAGTCGGCCGTGTGAATGCCCGAGGCCCAGGCGTAGCGGCCATTGACGATCCAGCCGCCGTCGACCGGCCGAGCCTCACCCTCAGGCGCGAGCCCACCGGCGGTGACGGGAAAGTGCTGTGAGGTCACGCTGGGATCGAAGATTCGGCGGGCAGTGTCCTCGGGCAGCCGCGTCGCCAGCCAGGCTGATTCTTGGCAGCCGTTCATCAGGTTCCAACCAGCAGAGGGATCGGCGGTGGAGATCGCTGCGACCACGTCAAGTTGCACGGCAGGGTGCAAGTCTGAGCCGCCCAGTTCTATCGGGGTGCAGATGCCGAACGCATCGATGCTGCGCAACGCGTCCATGGTGGCCGGCGAGAGGTGACGAAGCTGGTTGTTCCGGTCCGCTTCGGCGCGGAGAGTCTCGGCGATTGACTCGGTTCGCTCGCGCCACTCACGTAGCTGGTCAGTCAGGTTTGACACCATCTGGACGTGACCTTTCCTGTCGCTCAACTCCAAGCGCGAGCGCCACTGATCAGGAGTCGGGGCTGACGGTATCGTGCGTACACTGGATTCGCAACGCGGTAGCGGCAGATAGGAGCGCCCTGATGGCTGGTGTTTCGGATGTGCGGGAGATTATTGCGGGCGACGGCGAGACCGGCGTGGAGATCACGCGCAACGTGCGCCGCTGGGTCGATGAACAGGTCATCCCCTTCGCCACCGAGCTCGAACATTCCGGCGAGTTCCCGACCAAGATTCACGCCGACATGTGTGAGATGGGCATCTTCGGGATCACGTTCCCGGAGTCGTACGGCGGGCTGGGTCTGTCGTTTGAGACCTACTCGGCGGTGATCGAGGAGATCGCGCGCGGTTGGATGGGGCTCGCCGGGATCATCAACACCAACGTGATCGACGGCTGGATCATCGACGAGTACGGCACGCAGGACCAGAAAGGATCGCTTCCTGCCCGGACTGGCGACCGGCGAGAAGCAAGGCTGCTTCACAATCACCGAGCCGAACGCCGGCTCCGACGCGCAGGCAATTCGCACCACAGCCACGCGCGACGGCGACGACTACATCCTCAACGGCAACAAGTTGTTCGTGACCAACGGCGACCGCGGCGATGTCTATTTGGCGATGACCAAGACCGACCCGTCGGCGCAGCCGCGACATCGTGGCATCTCGGCTTTCCTGGTCGAGAAAGGCACGCCGGGATTCTCGATGGCGCGGATAATCGACAAGCTGGGCTACAAGGGTCCCGAGACCGCGGAACTATTCCTCGAGGACGCTCGCGTGCCGAAGGACAACCTGCTCGGCGGACAGGAAGGCCGCGGATTCCAGCAGATGCTTTCGGGCTTGGAGATCGGGCGGATCAACGTGGCCTCTAGGGCGACCGGCGTCGCGCAGGCGGCGTTCGATGCGGCGATCGTGTACGCGCAGCAGCGGGAGACGATGGGCAAGCGAATTGCGGATCACCAGGCGATCCAGCTCAAGCTGGCCGATATGGCGACCAAGATTCGCGCCGCGCGTCTGCTGACTCGTGACGCGGCGCGCAAGAAGGACAGCGGCCAGCGCTCCGACCTCGACGTCGGCATGGCGAAGCTCTTCGCGACCGAGGTCGCGCTCGAGTGCTCGCTCGAGTCGATGCGCGTGCATGGCGGCGTCGGCTACACCACAGAGCTGCCGGTAGAGCGCTACTACCGCGACGCGCCGCTGATGGCGGTCGCCGAGGGAACGAACGAGATCCAGCGAATCGTGATCGCACGACGTCTGCTGGAGCTGTACGCGATCGACTAAGGCGCGAGCGGCGCAACTTGCAGAAGCAATCATCACTGGAGGAACAAGATGCCGACGAGGGAGATGTTTGGTCGCTACCTGGACGAGTTTGAGGTCGGCGAGGTGATCGAGCACTGGCCGGCGCGGACAGTGACCGAAGCCGATGACCTGATGTTCTGCATGCTGACAATGAATCATCATCCGCTGCACACAAACAAGCAGTACGCCGAGGACACGCAGTTCGGACAACGCGTGGTCTCAGGCCCCTTCGTCTATTCGCTGATCTTCGGAATGACGGTGCCGACGGTCTCGGGCAAGGCAATCGCCAACCTGGCAACAACAGACCTGCGCCACACCGCCCCCGTCTTCCACGGAGACACGCTGCAAGCGCGGACTGAGGTGTTAGAGGTCCGAGAGAGCAAGAGTCAACCCGACCGAGGAATCGTCACGGTGCACACAACGGCAGCCAAGGACGACGGAACAGAAGTGCTATCGTTCCATCGCGCAGTGATGATCCCGAAGCGTCCTGAGTGAGATTGGGCCATGGAAATCAAGACGGGACGTCAACTAGAGCGCGCAGTTGCGAAGCTGGGTCGCGCCTTCGGGCTTGAGGTCTATCCGCAACATCGGTCGGGGCGGCGAATTTGGGGTCGGGCTCGCCACATTGACATCATGCTCCGCGATCCTGAGCAGCGATTGAGGCTCGGCATCGAGTGCAAGTTCCAAGGCGTACCCGGAACTGCCGAAGAGAAGATTCCGGGGACAATCCAGGACATCAACGCCTGGGCGATGCGCGGGCTCATGGTCATCCACGGTGAGGGCTTTTCGCGGAATTTCCCCGCATTCGCGCGCGCGTCCGGGAAGGTGATCTGGTTCGAGGAGCTTCCAGACTTCCTAATCGACTACTTCGACTTGCCCATGCACTACGCAGAGCAAGCGGAGCTGCTTCTCAATGGGGCTGGAGAAGCTCAGTCAGACTGAATCAAGTACTCGCGAACAGGCCCACGCCTGTTGCCAACCGAGTTGATGGCCCTCCTGACATGGACCTCGCTGAGTTTGAACGAGCCTGTCGAGTACAGGGACATGACGTCGGGATGGCCAGAATTTGACAGTGCTACTTGCGATCCTTGACTGGCCAACACCGTTGCAGTCCGAGCCAGACGTGCTTGTTCCCAGGGGCCAAACTCCTTGGCCGTGTAGGAGGTGAAATAGGCCGTTTCGCTCAACGGCACGTAAGGCGGGTCGAAGTAAACGAAATCGCCGTTGGCAGCTGATGAAGGGGCGTCGGCGAAGTCTGCCACTTTGAGTTCGACGCCCTGCAGCGCCGTGGACACTGCGCTGAGGTTGCGCTCGTCGCAAATGGTTGGATTCTTGTACTTGCCATGTGGGACGTTAAACCCGCCCTTGCTGTTGACCCGGTAGAGACCATTGAAGCAGGTCTTGTTGAGAAAGACCAGGTTGGCCGCCCCACCCAGATCGCAGGTCAGACGTTTGCCCCGGATGGTGTAGTAATACTCGGCGGGGTCCTCGCTGTCGCGATACTTGGTCTGGTGAACGTGAAGAGCGCGAATGAGTTGGTCGACGTTGTCGCGGACCTGGATATACGCGTTGATCAACTCCTCGTTACTGTCCGAGAGCACGGCGTGTTTGAACCGACCCTCGGCCTGTAGGGCGAAGAAGAGCGCGCCGCCTCCGAGGAATGGCTCGTAGTACGTCTCGATCTGCTCGGGCGCCGCTTTGAGCAGCAGCGGTAATACCGACCGCTTGCCGCCGGCCCATTTGAGGAATGGTTTGGCCATCTCAGCCGCCATTCCTGACAGCGTTGACAGCCTGTTCGATCGCTGCGTCGATCCGCTTCATCAGCAGGTCCGGCTTGGTCTGATAGAGACTGCGTGTCCAGTCGATCCGCCAGCGCTGCTCCAGGCTGAGTTGATGAGCGGCGTTCGCCTCTTCGACCTCGTCCTCATCCTCGATCGTCACCTCGCCGTCGGGACGGATCAGGGCGTCGAGCAGCAGGTCGTGGAATTCGATGGTCTCGCCGTCGAAGATGACGCGATCAATGGTGTCGAGCCGGTAGATGCGCAGCTCGCCATTGGGTCTGTGCAACCGGTAGGCGCTGTATGGCAGCTTGGGCCACCAGACGCCCCAGCTGGTGAAGCCGCCGGCCCGCGGATAGCGGCTGATCGCGCGAGGATCCCTGTCTGCGACCCAGCGTCCGACCACCACGTCCGGCGTGACCAGCCAACGCTCGAGCGGGAATTCGAGGATGCGTCCGTCCAGCGCGACTTTGCGCTCAATCAGTTGTTCCGTCGGGGCCGGCGGCAGGTCGGAGCCGTCTGCGGACTCGCTCATGCCTGCAGATTACCGCTAGCGGTTC
This sequence comes from Dehalococcoidia bacterium, assembly GCA_963666795.2. GTDB lineage: Bacteria > Chloroflexota > Dehalococcoidia > Bin125 > Bin125 > Bin125. Next base: position 714,033 of record CAXXUV010000008.1, read on the forward strand.
GGGATGCGATATCGAACAGACAGCGTGCTACGCTTGCCTGCGGATCGCGGTGGTCCTGGTTTTCACCGTCGTATTCATCACGGTCGAAATAGCGTGGCGCTCGCCGCTGGAGGTAGAGCGCCTGAGTTGGAGTGCGCGAACATGCCGGCAATCGTGGCGATTGGTGGGCAGTGGGGGGATGAAGGCAAGGGTCGGGTCGTAGACCTGTTGGCGCGCAAAGCGTCAATCGTGGTTCGCTATTCGGCCGGCAACAACGCCGGACACACGATCGTCAACGCCAAGGGCAAGTTTGCTCTGCATCTGGTTCCGGCGGGCATTTTCTACCCGGACAAAACGGCGATTATCGGCAATGGTCTGGTCATCGATCTGCAGGCGCTGATCGACGAGATCACCATGCTGGAAACACGCGGAGTCAGCACTGACCGGCTGAAGGTGTCGGACCGCGCGCACGTGGTCATGCCCTGGCACCCGATCATTGACCTGAAAGAAGAAGAATTTCGCGGCAAGTCGGCGGTTGGGACGACGGGCAAGGGCGTCGGGCCGGCCTTCGCCGACAAGGTCGCGCGCTGGGGCATTCGGATGTCGGAGTTGGCCGACGCCGAGGGCTTCATGACTCGGCTGCGGCTGGTGCTCGACTACAAGAACGAGCTGCTGACCAAGATGTACGGCCTTGAGCCGCTCGATTTCGACAACGTCTACCAGACCTACCGCGAGTACTGGGCTCGGCTGGCGCCGTACGTGACCGACACCTCGCTGATCTGTCACGAGGCGCTGCGCCGCGGCGAGCGAATTCTGCTGGAGGGCGCTCAGGGGTCGCTATTGGACCTCGATGCGGGGACCTACGACTATGTGACGTCCTCAGTGCCGACCTCGATGGCCGGTGGCGCAGCCGTCGGCGCGGGCATTGCGCCACGCGATATCGACCGCGTGATCGGCGTTTACAAGGCCTACCAGACGCGAGTCGGCAACGGTCCGATGCCGACCGAGCTGCTCGACGACGAAGGCGATCGCTTGCGCGAAGCCGGACAGGAATACGGCACGACCACGGGCCGGCCGCGACGCTGCGGCTGGTTCGACTCGGTCGCCGGTCGCTACACGATTCGGCTCAACGGATGCCACAGCATCTCTCTGACTCGGTTGGACGTGCTGGATGAGTTTGAGATGCTGAAGGTCTGTGTGGCCTACAACATCAACGGACGACGCGTCGACGCCTTCCCCAGCTCACGTCTCGCTCTCGAGGCAGCGGAACCAATCTATGAAGAGCTTCCCGGTTGGCAAGAGGAAACCACCCACTGCCGCCGCTTCGACGATCTGCCAGAGAACGCGCAGCGCTATGTGCGGCGGATCGAAGATCTGATCGGCTCGCCGGCGGCGTTGGTCAGCGTGGGGCCGGAACGAGACCAAGCGATTATCGTTGACCCGATCCTGTAGGGGGTGGGGATCCCCTCAGCTTTCGGCAGAACCCCCTGCAAGGAGACCCATGCAAAAGTCCCCTTCTCCCCCCTTTGCGGGGGAGATGCCGCAGGCAGAGGGGGGCTCCCGATCTAAAGGCCTTTCTGGTCGCTGGCAGCGGACCCCCTCTCTGTCACTCCGTGACATCTCCCTCCGCAAGGGGGGGAGAGGGGATCTGAGAGTTTTGCAAAGGTCTCTGCAAGGGCGAGCAGGAACTTCGGATGGAGGGCGTTGATGTCCGAAACAGTCATCTCAATTCTCGTTTGGTTGCACGTAATTGGCGTGGCCATCTGGTTGGGTGGACAGATCATTACGGCCGCGTGCGTGATTCCCGCGCTGCGATCCGTCGGCGATCGCACGATCTGGCTCAACGCCCTCGAGGGCTTCACCAAGCGCTTCGGGAGAGTCGGCATCGTTGCCATGGTGATCATCGTGATCACCGGCGGCGCGATGGTTGACCCGCGACTCGACCAGGCCGAGAACTTCGGTCCCGACATCTACGACGCCCGCTGGGGCTACATCTTCGTGATCAAGATGGCGCTGTGGGCCGTGATGATCGCGTTGATCGGGCTGCATCAGTTCGTCTTTGGCCCTCGGCAACTGGAATTGGCCCGCGAGTCGGCGGCCGCTGAGCAAGACACTCCTGCGCTGAAACGGGTCCGCCGGCTCACCATCATCCTCTCGATTTCAGGGTTGCTAGTGACATTGCTGGTCGCCGGGGCGGGCGCGTTCCTGGGCAATCACAACTTCTCGATGATGCCGGCCTGATGCACTGGTCCGGGCGGTTTGGGACCAGACCGTGTTCCCGATGGACGGCGATCCTGGTGCTGACCGTCGTCTTCGGTCCAATGGCGGCGCTCGCCTCAATATCCACCGCCCAGGGACAGGAGTCGTCCCTTCGAGCGAACATCGCCGCGTGGAGGTCTGAAGAAGGCGTTCTTGAATTCTGCGTTGACCTGCGCGACACCGTCGCCGGTGAGACTCGGCAATGTCCCGACCGCCGGCGCCTGACACCTTCACGCGCGCCGCAGAATCGATGGGTGCGCTCCCGCTCGATTGATGTCGCTCCCGAGGTCTCGGTCTGGCTGCGAGTACGACGGGTCGGAGACCGGCTCGACCTCGGCCTGGGAGTCTCAAACGCAGGAAGGGCAAGGGGCCTTCGAGCTTCATCCTGGGTGCTGCACTTGGAGACGCTGCCAACCGCTCGGTGGCTGCGGACCTCAACGGTGACGCTGCAGCTGCCGGTCGCGCCGCATCCCGAGCTGTGGCCGCCAACACTGGGCATCGTCGCCGGCGCGGCGCGACTGGAGGTGGGCAAGGTCGCGCCCCCGTTCAAGCTGCCGGTGCTCGACAGCGAAGACGACGCCGTGCTGTCGCTCTCGGATATCCGTACTGGTGACGAGAAACTCACCCTGATCGTGTTCTGGGCGTCATGGGCGCCGTTCGTCGGAGAGACGCTCTCGGTGTTAGGCGACCTCGCTGCGAGAGAGGACAATGTGCTGGTCCTCGGGATCAACGTCTACGAAGTGTCGGATGGCGCCGGTGAGGAGTTTGTCGAGAACTACGGGACCGACCTCCTACATCTCGTCGATGCTGACGGCTCGGTGGCACAGCACTATCGAGTTGACGGCGTCCCCGAGCTGTTCGTGATCGATTCGGACGGCATCTACCGAGGCGTCATTCGCGGCGCGGCTCCGCTGACCGAGATCCTCTCGGCGATCTACGGCGTGGAATAAACACAGAATCCCAGTCCCGGCCCTGTGAGGGTGTCTCATCAGTCGGTGTTCCAGTCCCCGCCCCCGAGCGGGGACCCGTTGCTTCCGGGCCCAGTGCGTCGCGATCAGATAGTACGAGCCGCCCGAGCGGGTCCCTGCGCGAAGCGGGGACTGGAACACTCGGCTCGCGAGACGCCCTCCACGCGGTCGGATAATCTGCACGGGAACCCTGCACAAGTCGCAGCACAGATTACGAAGCAACAGATTCACTGAGGAGCAGCACAATGCACGAGTACGAGGACATTCTGTACGAAACCAAGGGTCGATTGGGAATCGTGACCCTGAATCGCCCGGAGAAAATGAACGCCCTGAGCCACCGGCTGCGAGCCGAGCTCTTCGATGCGATCAAAGTGGCCGAGGCGGACGCCGGCGTTCACGTCGTAATCATCCGCGGCGCCGGTCGGACCTTCTCGGCCGGCTACGACATCACGCCGGTGCCCAACATGTCCGAGTCGGACTACCTCGACTACCGCTCGGGCTTGCCCTCGGTCGGTCCGATCCATCCCGGTCAGGGACAGTGGCCGCAGCACCTGCTCTCGGGTTACTGGCAGATCTGGGAGCTGACCAAGCCGGTCATCGCCCAGGTCCACGGCTACGCGCTGGCCGGCGGCTCAGAGCTGGCATCCATGTGCGACCTGATGTACGTGGCCGACGACGCGATCATCGGCTACCCGCCGGTCCGTGCGATGACCACCGTCGACATCCTCTACCACCCCTGGCACATGAGCATGCGCAAAGCGCGCGAGCTGCTCTACACCGGCGATTCGGTGACCGGCATCGAGGCGGTCGAACTGGGCTGGGCGAACAAGGCCTTCCCGGTCGACCAGCTCGCCGAAGAGACCGAGAAGATGGGCGAGCGCATCTCGAATATCGCGCCGGACATGATCCAGATGTCGAAGCGTGGCCTGAACCGCGCCTACGAGGTGATGGGCTTCCGCACCGCGCTACAGGTCGGCGCCGACATCCAGGCGCTCTCGACCTTCCGCAACTCGGCCGGTGACTTCGGCCGGATCGCCCGCGAGAAAGGCCTCAAGGCAGCCCTTAACTGGCGAGACGGCCCGTTCCAGGACTACGGAGCAGCAAAGAAGCGTCCCTCAACGCCGAAGAGCTAAGGAGTTCACAGAGCTCCCCCGTTGGGGGAGCTGTCACGAAGTGACTGAGGGGGCCCACCGCCTGAATTGGGCGAGCTAGCTGACGGGCCCCCTCCGCGCCTGCGGCGCACCTCCCCCAGAGGGGGAGGTCTGAATCGGGGCCTCTCTGCAACAGCGGACAATTCCGCCTAACCAGATGCTGCGCTAGGATACGTCGGAGTCGCGCGTGTGAATCCTCCCCAGATGTGGCGCGTCTTGAACCGAAGCAGCGAGATGAAGTAGGGATCTATGCCCAGTCGCACCGGGATACCGCAATCCTTCGGGATCATCATCGTGTTCGCCCTGCTCGCCGCGGGGGTCTTCACGTTGGTCGGCTTTGCGATCCACAAGGGCGCCGACCGCAACATTATCGAGGCCAAGGCGCTCTCGGAAGTGGCGGGCGCCGAGGGCTGGGAAACCGGTCTGTTCTGTATCGAAGATGGCAAGGAAGATCACCCGTCGCTGTCACTGACCGAGCGTCCCCCGGAGACCTGCGCCGAGGCCGAGCCGCTGCCCATCGAGATCATCGATGAGGAAGCCGTGCGCGCCAATGCCAACCCGCTGCGCGGAGCTGAGCTGTTCGTAGCCAATGGCTGTCAGGTCTGCCACGGCGAAAGCGGCGAAGGCATCGTCGGCCCGACGATCGCTCGCACCGGATTGCCCATCCAGGGAGCGATCACCCAGTATCGCCAGCCGCGCGGGATCATGCAGGAGTTCGACGCCGAGCAGGTGCCGGTTGAGGACATCGCCGACACCTGGGCCTGGTTGCAGACCCAGCCGGCGGTCGACCCCTTGATCGACCCAAACAACGACGCGCTGGGTCACGAGAACTACGGCCAGTGGGCCGAGTAGCCGCCTAGTTAACCGCTCCACACCCCTATTCCGTCATTCCCGGCTTGACTAGGAACCCAAGCTGCGTACGCCTGTGACTCCCGTCCCCGCTTCCCCCCTTGCGGAGACCTTTGCAAAACTCACAAATCCCCTCTCCTCCCCTTGCGGGGGGAGATGTCACGGAGTGACAGAGGGGGGGTCCTCCCACAGCGACCAGATAGGCCTTGAGATGGGGAGCCCCCCTCTGCCTGCGGCATCTCCCCCGCAAGGGGGGCGAAGAGGACTTATGCAAAGGTCTCCTTGCGGGGGAAGCTGCCGAAGGCTGAAGGGGCGTCCCCGCGCAGCCTCCAACGGCAATCATCCTTGAGATTCCTCGCACGTCATTCCGGGCTTAACCGGAAGTCCACCCTGCGCGGGAATGACGAACTCAACCTCCGAGTTGACCGGAAAAGGATCGCTTCGACACTATCCTCAGGGACGACGCGATCCCACATGATCGCGCTGGGGAGGTTGCCATGGGAAGTCACCCGACGCCGACGGCGGCATACTGGTCATTCTTTGAGACGTTCAACCGAAAAGACCCCGTCGGCTGGGCCGGCGCGATGTCGTATCCGCACGTCCGCGTGTCGGCAGCGCTCCCGCCCGCGCAGGGCGGCTCACACGACCCACGCACCCCGTCGTTCCTCTATCCGACGCCCGACGACTACGCCTCCGGAGTCAACGAGGCTGGTTGGGGTCGCTTTGAAGTCACTGGTTGGGTCCGCACCCAAGGGGTGACGCCGCGCGTCGTACATCGATCCGACACCAAGGTGCATCTCGCCGGGGGCTGGACACGCCACCGCGCCGACGACTCCGAGATCATCTCCAACCGCGTGCTGTACGTCTTGACCCGCACCGAGTCGGGCTGGGGCATCCAGGCGCGATTCGGCGTCGATGGCTGGTCTCGTGACGGCGACTTCAGCGCGCAGGGCGAGGCAGCGGTCGCGGCGGCCGAGGAACTCGGCTCGCTGCTCAATGAGAACGACTACACCGGGTTGGCGGCTCGCATGACGTACCCGTTCACAATTGTCGAAGTGGGCGACGTGCGCCGGATTGAGTCTCCGGCCGACCAGATTCCCGACGCTTCCGGTCGCGAGCTCGGCGCCGTACCGGGCTCGGCGCGAGTCGCCAACGCCGGACGCAGCGGCGTCAATGTTGCTTGGACCCTCGTTGAGCAGGGTGTGGAACGCGAGGAAATCCTGTTCCTGATCTTGCGCGACGGCGAGTGGAAGCTGGCCGCCGCATCGGCCATGCAGTAAGACTGCCGTAAGACTGACTGCCCTGAGGAGGTCGTAATGGGTCACTACGAAACAGCGGAAGCGGCATACTGGGCCTTCTTCGAGACCTTCAACGACAGGTCGGCCTCCGGTCGGGCCGGGGTGATGTCGTATCCCCACGTCCGAGTCTCCGCAGCCCGCATCGAGCCGACGATTCAGGCGACCGCTGAGCAATTCGAGGCGTCGGCGTCATGGGAGCAGGTCGAGCGAACCGGTTGGGCCTGGACGCAGCCAATCACGCCGCGTGTGGTCCATTCGATGTCGGACAAGGTCCACTTCGCCGGCGGTTGGACACGGTACCGAGCCGACGACTCCGTCGTTGCCACCAATCGACTGCTCTACGTCGCGACCAAGACTGAAGATGGATGGGGAATCCAGGCTGGACTGGGCATCGAGGGACATCTCACCGGTGACGACGCGGCCGCCACGAACAAGTCCGCGATGGCAGCGCTCGAACAAACAATGACGACCCTAGAGGCCGGCGATGTCGAGGCCTGGCTCGACTGCTTCTATTACCCGCTGGTGATCGTCTTTGCGCCGGGCCAAAATGAGCTGCTGCAAACTCGCGAGGCGATGGCGCGCGACAATGGCGAGTGGGCCGGCGCCGCCTTACCGATCTCATACGAAGCCTCGGTGATCGCAGCCGCGCCGTCGGGCGCGCTGATTGAACAGTCGATCACGCGCGGCGATGATTCGTTCGAGCAGGTATTCTTGGTCGTCGAGCGCGACGGCGTTTGGGCGACGTCCGCGGTGTCCGCCGTGCGACCAGAAAACTGATGGATCAATAATGGGTCCCTACGAGTCTCCAGAGGCGGCCTACTGGGCCTTCCTCGAAACCTTCAATGCGAGGGACGCAGCCGGTTGGGCTGGAGTCAACTCCTGGCCCCACGCTCGAGTCTCGGCGGCCCCGCCCGGCAGCTCGGTTCACTGGCGCCCGGAGACTCGCGTCTTTGCCAACGTCGAAGAATACCTCTCAGCCCCACTGTGGAGCGAACTGGAGGCAACCGGCTGGGTGCGCAGCGAATCATCGCCGCCGCGCATCGTGCAGGCATCGGAGGTCAAAGCGCACGTCGCCGGCGGCTGGACTCGCTACGACAGCGATGACAGGGCGATGGCCTCAAATCGGATCGTGTACGTCGCCACGAAGATAGCGGACGATTGGGGTCTGCAGGCGCAGCTCAAGATCGACAGCTTCGTCGAGGGACAGGATCTCTCTGCCGAGGCAGAGGCCGCGCTGTCAGCGATCGAGCGAGTCATGTCCGCGCTGGCAGCAGGCGACGTCGACACGTGGATTACGACATTTCACTATCCGTTGACGATGCTGGCCGGACCGGGCGAAGTGCAGGTCATCGACGACGCGGCCACGATGCGCGAGCGCTTCGGCGCCTGGTGCGCCGAAGGATTGCCAATCTCACACGTAACGGAAGTCGTACAGACCGGCAGACACGGTGCGAATGTCGCCCAGACGCTCACGCGAGGCGGCGTTGCAATCGAGCAACTCTTCCTGGTCGGGGAGCGCGACGGAGAGTGGAAACCGCTGGCCGTCTCGGCCGTGGTCTGAGCACGAACGGACAGGGGCGGCTGTCCCGCGCCTCAATCCAAGACAAGGCCCGGTCAATCGCCTTCGAGCCCGCCTCGGAGCCTGGGATCGAGCACGTCGCGCAAGCCGTCGCCGATGATGTTGAGGCTCCAGACCAATAGCGCGATACATGCCCCGGGGAAGACCCAGAGCCACCATCCGTCTCCGGTGATGATCACCTGCCGCCCCTCGGAGACCAGCCCACCCCAGGTCGGCTCGGGCGGGCGAATGCCGAGTCCGAGGAATGACAGACCGGCCTCGGCGATGATCGCGAAGCCGGCGCCCAACGAGACCTGCACAATGACCGGCTGGAAGCTGTTCGGCAGCACATAGCGCATCATGATCCGCAGGTTGCTGGCGCCGATCGTCCGTCCAGCCAGGACATAGTCCTGCTCACGGACAGAGAGCGCCATCGATCTCGCAATCCTCGCGACCCAGGGAATATTGGCGATCCCAACAGCGATGATGATGTTGATGATGTCGCGTCCCAACACAGACACGAGTGCCAGGGCCAGGATCAGCCCGGGAAAGGCAAGCACCGCATCCATCACACGCATCAGCACCTCGTCGACCGCGCCTCGCGCATAGCCGGCGGCGATCCCGATCGGCAGTCCAAAGACTGCGCCGAACAGCGACGCGCCGAACCCGACGGCCAGGGCGATACGAGTCGCGTTCAACACCCTCGAGAACGTATCGCGGCCAATCTTGTCCGTACCGAAGGGGTGGTCGGCGTTGGGCGACTGCCACGAGATATACAGACCATTCTCGTCGGTCGCCTGTTCTTGGAATCCCGGAATCGGGAAGAGATCGACAAAGACCGCGATTAATACGAACGCGACCAGGATGAACATGGCCGGCCGCACCAGCCGCACCCGGAAGAATCGCCGCATGAATGTGCGCAACGGCTCGAACCGGCCCAATTCATCGGGAATCGGATAGCCGGAAGCGGTCGTTGCGACGGTCGCCTGCTCAGCCATAGCGGATCCTCGGATCGAGCATGCCGTAGGAGATGTCGGTCAGCAGGTTGGCGATCACAATCGCGATCGCAATGACGAGGATCATCGCCTGGACAATCAACAGGTCACGCTGCAGAGCGGCCTGCACGAGCCAGCGCCCCATCCCGGGGATGTTGAAAATCTGCTCGACGATCACCGCGCCGGCGAAGACGCGGGCGAGCAGCAGGCCGACGATCGTGACGACCGGCAGCAGCCCGTTGCGCAGCGCATGCAACGCAATCACGCGGCGCTCCCGCAGACCCTTGGCCCGCGCCGTGCGGACATAGTCCTGGCGCATGACCTCGAGCATCGAAGATCGCGTCTGCCGCGCAACGATCGCCGAGAGCACCCAACCGACGACCAACGTGGGCATGACCAATGACCTGATCGACGCCACCGGATCAACCCATATCCTCACGAATCCAGCCGCCGGGAGCACATCCCAGGTGACAACCAACAGCAGGATCAAGATCAGTCCCGTCAGATAGTCGGGGATCGCAACGCCGCCGACCGAGAGCGTGGTCACGAGCCGGTCAATCAGTGAGTTGGGCTTGATCGCCGACAGTACACCGGCGGGGATGCCGATCAACATACCGACAATCATCGTCGCGACGCCCACGTGCAGCGTGTTCTGCAGCCGTTGAATCAGCTCTGGACCGATCGAGCGGTTGGTCAGCGTGGACCGGCCAAAATCGCCGGAGGTAATGATGGCCCCGAGCCAATTGATCATCTGCTCGGGCACAGACTTGTTCAGTCCGAGCCGTTCTTCAATCTGCAGGCGGCGCTCCACGGAAATCGCTTCGCCCTCGCCCGAGAGCGCTGCGGTCGCGTCGCCCGGCAGGATGCGGAAAATTGCGAACGACGCGATCGCGACCAGGATGATCACGAACACAGATTGGAACACACGGACAGTGATGTATGTCGACATACGAGCGTTGTCCGTACTTTCCCGCTTCGGCCAACTGTGGGTGGATGTTTGACGTGTTCAGCCCGACGCGCTCCCCCGAACGGGGAAGCGCAACAGGGTTGAACAGCTTTGGAGAGGTTAGACCTCGTCGCTCCACAGCCAGCGGCTCTGCCACTTGCCTTCGCCGTTGAAGAGGGTCTCTTCGGCGTTCTGGATGGCATTGCGGACGCCGGTGAAGTTGACGCCGTACAGCATCGTGTAGAAGTGACCCTCGCCGACGATGATGTCGTTGATCTTGGCGTAGAGCGAGCGCCGTTCTTCGACGTCGAAGGTGGCGCGAGCGTCCGAGACCAGTTGGTCCAGGTCCGGATGGATCGGGCTCGCGACATCCTGCGCGGCGGTCGGGTTGTAGAAGCCACTTTCGGTGTACGCCAGCGAGGCGATCCAGTCGGGCTCCGGGTAGCGAGACCAACCGGTCAGCGTCATGTGGTACTCGCCGTTCTCGAAGAAGGCGGGGATGAACTGCGCGAGCTCCAGCGGCTCGAACAGAATGTCGATACCCAGGACCTCTTTGACCTGCTGGACGTACACCTGGCCAGCGTCGATCTTGACCTGGTTGACGTACGTCGTCAGCGAGAGTCCGCCGGCGGCGTTGATCGCCTCGACGTCGACGCCGGACTGGGCCAGCAGCTCCTTGGCTCGCTCGCGCCGGTCGGCAATGTCCGGATACGCGACCTGTGGGTTGCCGGGCACCTCGCTGTAGGCGAGCGTCCCGTTCGGCCACTGTCCACCGAACGCCTGGATCATCAGGTTGTTATGCACGGCCTGGTTGACCGACTCGGGGTGGACGGCATGCATCAGCGCCAGCCGCAGGTTCATGTTGTCCAGCGGCGGCTTCTTGGAGTTGAAGACCAGAATCTCCGAGACGAACGCGCCCTGCATTTCAACGATGCGCCAGTCGGGGTGCTCTTCGACCTGCGGGTTGAACTGCGGCTCGGGGATGAACATCGTGTCGAGGTCGCCGGCCAAACCGGTTGCGATCAGCGTGGAGTTCTCGGTGATGATGTCGAAGCGCATCTCCTCGAAGTAGGGCAGCTGGCTACCGGTGGCCGAGCCGGGCTGGGGGCCGCGCATCCAGTGATCGGGGTTGCGCTTACCCAGCACGTGGGACTGGTCGACCCACTCGACGAACGAGTACGGGCCTGTGCCAACCGGGTTGAGTCCGTACTCGTCGCCGAGCTCCTCGGCGGTCGGGACGTGCACCATCGCGCCGGCGCGGTCGCCCAGGAGGTGCATGACCGCAGCGGACGGCTTGTCCAGCAGGTACGTCGCCGTCCTGGCGTCGGGCGTCTCGACCGTGTGCACGACCTCAAAGTTCGCCTTCGGCGTCGATGCCGGATGCGTGGTCACGCGCTCAAGGTTGAGCCGGACATCCTCGGACGTGAACGACTCGCCGTTGTGGAAGTTCACGCCGTCGCGCAGCGAGAAGATGATCGTCGTGTTGTCGGGGAACTCCCACGACTCGGCCAGCGAGATGTTGCCAAGCTGGTTGTTCTCCGTGTCGTGCATGACCAGGTAGTCGTGGAACGGCTGGAAGAAGTAGGCGTCGGTGCCGGAGGTCCCGGTGTGCGGGTCCAGCGAGGTGGTGTTGAGGTGGACGCCGCCTCTCCACCTCGGAGCAAGGCCGGGGCCGCTGGACGCAGCCTGAGTCACCGCAGCCTGCTGCTGTTGCTGCTGAGCCGGGGCTTCCTGTTGCTGCTGCTGCTGAGCCTGCTGGTCAGCGGCCGCGTCCTGCGTCTGAGCCTGCTGCTGAGCTTGCGCTGCCGCCGGCTGACCATCATCGTCGTCATCGCCACAGCCAACGAGCGCGAGGCCCGCCGCACCGACCCCGGCGCGCGCCGAGGCGCGCAACAGAGAACGTCGCGACATGGTGTTGCGGCGCATGCGCTGCCAGTAGTTTCGGGATGTCATGCGGAGAGTCCTTTCCGTCAGCGCACTTGCCAGTCAATTTCGCGGCTGGATCGCTCTCGGCGCGCCGACATATCGAGCACAGGCTAGCACGCGGAAAGGAGAACAGCGCAACGATACATCTGGCGCCCAGCTACTTCATGGGCCGTGAGAATTCGATCGGCCCGTTGGCGAGCCCGATCGCCAGCGCCATGGCAAGGATCATCGCCTGGACAATCAGCAGGTCACGTTGCGGAGCAGCTTGCAGGGCAGCTTGCACGAGCCAGCGTCCCATCCCGGGAATGTTGAAAATCTGCTCGACGATCACAGCGCCGGCGAAGACGCGGGCGAGCAGCAGGCCGACAACAATCGTCGCAACGCCGACGTGCAGCGTGTTCTGCAAACGTTGAAGCAGCTCCGGACCGATCAAGCGGTTAGTCAGCGTGGACCGGCCAACGTCGCCTGAAGTAACGATGTCGCCGAGCCAGGTAATCATCTGCGCCGGAAGCCGGGCCAACGTGACCTTCCACGTCGAACGCAATGGCGTGGGGCAGGAAGCGCTAAGAATACTCTGAACGACTCCGATCCCCGCTTCCCCCCTCTGCGGGGGGAAGCTGCCGAAGGCTGAAGGGGGGGTCCCCGCTGAGCCTGCGACACCAGTTGTTCAGAGGATTCCTGGCGCTCGCTCGTCGGGGTCCGCGACGGCCGTTGCCGGATGATGGCGATCTCGGGAATCTGAGCCGGTCAGACGGCTCCGCGCAGGCGCGGATCCAATAGATCTCGCAGGACATCGCCGACCAAGCTGATCGAGGCCGGCCAAGCCAATAAGTACAAGGAAGGCGATCAATGCGATGAGCCGCGGGGCCAAGGTCACGTGCAGACCCCATCCGCATTTGCGAGGGTCAAAGAAAAGCCTCGGTGTGTCCCAATCTCCCATCAACGAACACCCGGAGGAGACGGCTACAAACTTCTCGGGGCTACATCGAACACGAGGTAAAAGGGACTGCGGTAGTAGTCCGCGTCACTCCGAATTCGGTAGGTACCGGCAGCTAGGTTGTCCCTTGGAGTTGGCCACGACCGGGCAATAGGCGGCGGGCAGTTGGGAAGCCCGAGTTCATCGAGATCATGCTCATCAACCTGGCGCAGGGTCGCTGAAACGCAGCCGCTCAGGGCATTGCCGCCGAGGCGAATCACGTTGAGCTTGGAGAGCAACTGCAGCTGGGACGGGATCATCCCGGTCAATGCGTTGCCGTCCAAGCGCAGGTCGGTCAGTTCCTCGAGTTCCCCCAACCAGCCCCAGATTTCACCGCTCAGCCCGCGGTCGGCCCGCGCTCGGCCCGCGGTCGGCCCGCGGTCGGCCAGGTCCAGCCCGGTCACCCGTGGCGGTGTTCCGCCCAGGGTCACTCCCTCCCATTCTGCCGTCGGGCGGGCAACGCTCCAGTCCAGGTCGGCGCCATCGCCCTCCAACACGTCTCGCACCGCGAGCAAGTGTTCGCGATCGGCGCGCAAGCCCAGATTGGTGTAAGGGATCAAAAGCTCGAGATTGCCGTATCGGTAGTAGCCGCGCGTCGAGAATCCGTCATCGAGTAACGCAGGGATCATGCCCAGCGGCCGCCCCAAGGTCGGCGCAGATCTAGGACTGCTCAAAGGTATTGCGCAAGATCAGGCCGAACGTCGACTGGTTCATGGCCAGATCCATATCCATGTGTCGGTTTCGGAGTTGTACTCAGCCGGTGCAGTGGTCCAGGCGGATGCAACCAACTGCTCGATCCAGGCCGCCGGAGAGGGAGCGCCGTCGCAATCGTATACACAGCCGGAATAGTGGCTACGGGCAGCCTCCTCTTCAAGGATATGAGCAGGTTCCGGGTCGAGCCGGTCCCTGAAGAACACCCACGTCTTGGCGTCGCTGGCGTCGCGAAGCACTACTCCCAACAGGATGCCGCACTTGGCTGATTCAAAGACACTCCCCGGCCCCTCATCCAGTTCACAGGAATGGGCTGGTGTTCGATAAGATCTGGCGTTCGTGCCGGACTGTGGCACATCCAGCACGAGGTAGTGCAATTCATCCCGGTCGAGGTTCACGTCAGTGGGACCGAGAATGAGCAAGTGGTGACCGTCTTCTGAAATGCCAGCGTTAGGGAAGATGGGACACTTGAGCAGGTTCAGGGAGTCAAGGTCGTGCTGTTGCGCCGCCCAGAGACCTGGCGCTATGCATCCGTGGAAGTCGTTGCCTGCCAGATAGAGGCTGGACAGATTCGACAGCAGGTGCATCTTCGTCGGCAGCAGGCCGCTGAGTTGATTGCCGTCCAGTCGCAACTCAGTGAGTTCGGTCAGATCGCCGATGTATCCCCAGACTTCACCTTGCAGCCCGCGTTGGGACAAGTTCAGTCCGGTCACGCGAGGCGGCGAGCCGGAAACGGTGACGCCTTCCCAGGTCGTGGTTGGCCTGCTCACGCTCCAATCGAGATCCATCGCGCCGCCCTCGAGCACGTCTCGTAGTGCCAGCAAGTGCTCGCGATCGCGGAGCAAATCGGGATTGTCCCTGGGCACGGCGATGCGCAGTTCCCCGATACGCATACCGGACTCGCCGTCGCCGCCGTCATCCATCGACAACATCGTCATGCCAAGCGGACGCCACGAGCCCTTGACGGGACAATGTCCCGGACACGGTTCAGCGCCGCAGAAGTCCAGGCAGTCGCCGGAACACGCCTCGAAATAGAGGCGCTCCGGGTTGACCACTTGTTGGTACACCCGCAGGACGACGCCTTGCTCGTGTACCCGCCGATTTGGGCGGGAGACATGCACGACGCCATACCGATGTTGAGCGACCTTGGAGTAGGCCCTTAGTCCGCATGTCATCTGCAACGACTCACGTCTGGGCGTACCTTGTGGCTGCCCTTCCAGCCTGCCGGTCACCCACAACGACTCCGGCGCGTCCACCGCTTGTCAGATGCGGAGATCGACGATGACCTCATCGGCGTCAACAATCGGAGGAGCATGGACCGGCTCGGACGGTTGCTCGCTGGTGTCGCCAGACGATTGAACCTGTTCGACCGAGGGAGCCTCCGCGCCCGAACAACCAACAGACAAGGTCAGCAGCAAAACCAGGGCTGTGACCAACCCGAGCGCTAAGGTCCTGGCGCATCTCATGGGGCAGCATCCATCCAGATTGACTCGGCGAACCGGTCGAAGAGAGCCTCGATGTCGGTTGAGTCGTCGTCGCCACAGCCGACCAGGGCCAAACCGGCCGCGCCGACTCCGGCGCGCGCCGTGGCGCGCAATAGCGAGCGCCTCGACATCTTGTTGCGGCGCTCGCGCGTCCAATAGTTGCGTGTCGTCGCCTGGCGAGTCCCTTCTGTCGATGCGCGTGCCAAACAATCTGTGAAATGGTCTACAGCCGCTCTACGTGCGCCGACATATTGGGGTGTGTGCTCTCACATCGCGTTGACTGCGCGGCACGCCTATCTCATGGCCGCCTACTTGCTCGGCCGTGAGAATTCGATCGGCCCGTTCGTGATCAGATTGAGGCTGGCCACGAGTTCGACACGGCCGGCGTTGCTCTGGAATTCGGCCGTCATCACCTGGCTGATCACCTCACCGTCGTCGCCAATCACGGTCAAGATCGTTGAGTAGTGATCAATTGACTCGACCGACACGCTTTCAGCCAACAGCTCCGCGGTTGCAGCCTTGAGAATCGCAACGATGTCATTGAAATGTGGGTCTTCTGGAGAGACGTATCCAGTCTCGATCACGAGCTCATACACCGGCGGTCCGCCGCCTTCGATCGTCCGGGTCAACCACGACAGCCCGAGCAGCGACTTGAACGGCTCGAGGTTGAGACGGTTGGGATTGGCGAGGAACTGGTCGACCGTGAGACCAGCGAATCCGAGCAGCGCCGGATTGGACGGCGCCCAGACGGGCTGTCCGGCGACTTCCGAATCGCTGGTCCAGATCCCGTCGCGATTCCAGAGCAGACGGAAGCTGCTCGCGTCATCGATGTTGACGGCGGTCTCAAACACACCCTGGCTGCGCGAGCCGCGCACGATTGTCGAGGCCAGACGCGCTTCACCGTCGATCACCGCCTGGACGACAATCTGCATGTTCAACTCGTCGGCGGCGGCAACCCAATTCGTGGCGATGCCGAGCAGCTCTTCCGTGGACAACAGGTCAGGAGGCCCACCCGACTCGCGCTGGTCGCTCCCGGCCGACGCGCCGTTCGACGGCAGGGGCCCGCCGATGGCGTCCAGCAACGAGCGGTCGATCAACGGCTCAGGCGTCGGGAACTCGATCGGCTCGTTCCATCTGAGCAGCGTCGACACCGTGGAGACATAGAACTGAGGCGCCTCTTCGTCGTCCGATGCTTCATCGGACAGGCCAAAGGCATCGCGCAGCGTGGCCGTGGACTCGATCATCACCGGAGCGCCGCTGACCTGGCTGATGGCCAGACTCAGCTGCATCGTCTCAATGCCGCCGTCTGCAAGCTCGATGCCCTGCTCGCCGAGCAGCGCAATCGTCGCCTGATTCAGCTCATTCACATCGATCGTGCAGTCAATCAGCCAGACGGCCTCTCCCTCGTGAACTCCGGTAGAGATTGAACCGCCAACGGCGTCGAAGCAGGCCAACGCCTGTCCCAGGTTGGCGGGATCAGCGAAGTCTTCAGGATTCCCGCCCAGCATCATCGTCATTCCGCCCAATGCTTCCTCGAAATCACCGGACAAATCGATCCAGCCATCGATCTGCGGCATCGACATGTAGGCCGCATCCTCGGAGATCAGGACTTGCAAGAGCAGCGCTGGAGCCGACTCGTCGGACTCCTCGTCGGCCGCGAACATGGCCTGTTCAAAGAAGCTGCTGGCGTCAATCGTCGCCCAGACGGTGAACGGCTCGAGTTGAGCCTCGATGATCGTGTCGACCACTGAGGCGAGGCCGCCGAAATTGAAATCGACCGTGACTTCCAGGACCAGCGACTCAAGACCGTCCGACCAGGCCTCATACGCCGCAGTCGCTTCAGCCAATGGACCGTCCAGCGCCGTGACAGCGCCGTCCTGCTCAGGCTGCTCAGACTGCTCAGGCTCGACCTGCTGTACGTCTTGCTGTGCCGTGGATTCGTCAGCCGGCTCATCGCGCTGGACAACCGTCGCGCGATCGGACCCCGTCGCCTCAGCAGACTGTGCAGTTTGTTCCGTCTGATCTGCTTGTTCAGTTTGATCGGATTGTTGAGCTTGCTGCTGTTCGTCGTCACCGCTGTCGCAGGCAACCAGAACGCCACCGAGAGCAACGATGCCCGCGATCAGAAGCAGAAACAAGGCGCGCATACCGAATCCTCCCCAGAGGGAATCATGTGGGATTCACTGTATCGCGCACGCAGGCCTGTTCACACGTGCCGCGGCCTCCGTTGCCCCGTGCTTGACACGGGGCATCGGGATCAGTTTCCTTCCTCTCCTGTGTCCCCAGCTTGAACCCGGCGATTATGGGTTGTGAGGGACGGACCTTGATATGTAAACAGGCCCTAAGAGCGCTCCGATTAGCTGTAATCCCCGCTTCCCCCCTCGCGGGGACCTTTGATCACGTCCCCTTCTCCCCCCTTGCGGGGGAGATGCCGAAGGCAGAGGGGGGGCTCCCTATCGCAGTGGCTATCTGGTCGCTGGCGGCGGATGTCAGGCGGTCGTCAGCGCGAGCGCGCGGATCTCCCCAAACTCCCGCTCCAGCTTCCGCCACGAGTCGCCGCCGTCATCGCTCAGGTAGACATACCCATAAAGCGTCGCCGCCGCGACGACATCGGGCGCCTCAGGGTGACTGGCGATCCAGTAGACGACCGAATTCGGCGTCACGGGAAGTTCGCAGGGCGCCCAGGTTCGGCCGCCGTCGGTCGTGCGCTGGATCGCCCCGGTCGAGCCGGGGATCCCGTCGCCGTTGGCGACAAAGATTGTGTTGGGGTCGTCGTGCTTGACCACCATCCCGCGACAGTACGAACGATCGGCGCGTTCACTGAAGGGCGGGAACTCATGCTGCAGCCAGGACTCGCCCTCGTCCTCCGAGCGGGCGATGCCAAAGGGGCTGGTCGCAAACGTAGCCGCGCCATCGGGACCCGACGAGCGACCCATGCAGTGGATGTCAGCCTGGAACGTCTCGGGACCCAGCGGATTGCCCCGCACCCATGAATCGCCGCCGTCAATCGACTTGTGTACCCCGTCGACCTCGACGCCGGCGTAGATGCGCTGCGAGTTCAGCGGGTCAATCACAACCACAGTCGTGCGAGGCGTCCCAATCGGACATTCTTCGACGATCTGAACCGGCAATTCGTCCCATGTATGTCCGCGGTCGCGAGAGCGTCGCAGACCCGGCCGTCCACCAGCGAAGATGGTGTTGGGATCGGTCGGGTCAACGGCCAACGACCAGGTCTGCCGATCCGGCTCATAGCTGTCAACCATGTCCCAGCTCGATCCGTTGTTGTCGGACATGAACAGACCGTTATCCGAGCCAGCCATCAGCCGGTTGGGATCATCGGGGAACACCGCAAGCGAGCGCACCGACATCTCACCGACCGCACGCCCCTTCTGCCAGACGCTCCCGCCATCGGGCGAACGCCAGAGCCCCTGTCCAATAGTTCCAACGTGAATGGTGATCTGATCCGACATGATGCGCCCCTTTCGCACTGCAATGCCTGTCTGCGATGCGGTCAGGATAGACGTTTCGGCTTGATTGTCGCCGGATGCGCCCGCCGGCTTCGATCTCCTTCGTCATTCCAGGTCAAGTCTGGAATGACGGAGCTATGGGACGCTACGGCATATACGGGTTCGGACACGGACCCAACTGCGTTCGCAAAATAGCCTGCGCCTCCTCGACAAACTCGCACAGAATCGGCCGCGTATCCGCAGGATCGATGATGTCCTGGCCCGTCGCCTCGGCCGTTCTGAAGGGTGATTCCAGGCGGTGCAGTCGACCTTCGATCTCATCGCGCTTTGCCTGCGGATCGTCCGACTCGTCGATCTCGCGACGATACGCGGCCAGCGCGCCGCCCTCGATGTGCATCGATCCCCAACGACCGGAGGGCCAGGCCCAGCGTTGGAACATGCCCGTCGGACGGTGCTGGCACTGTCCGGCGACGCCGAACACGCGGCCCATCACGACCGTCGCCCAGGGCATCTTCGACTGACAGGTCG
The DNA here is from genome assembly GCA_963666795.2 of Dehalococcoidia bacterium. Classification (GTDB taxonomy): domain Bacteria; phylum Chloroflexota; class Dehalococcoidia; order Bin125; family Bin125; genus Bin125. Next base: position 733,128 of record CAXXUV010000008.1, read on the forward strand.
CGATCACAAGTCTGGCCCCGGCGCGCTCGATCCCGCCCTTCTCCGACTCCAGGCCGACCATGAAGCCCGGTTCGTCGGCAAACGAGATCAACGGCAGGTGGAACATGTCGCAAAGCTGGATCAGGCGGATCACCTTCGAGCCGCCCTTGATGTCGGTCGAGCCGCCTTCATGCATCGCATTGTTGGCCATCACTCCGACCGGATAGCCGTTGATCCGAGCCAGTCCGGTGATCCGTGAGCGACCGTAAAACGGAGCGATCTCAAAGAACGAGTCCTTGTCGACGCACCAGTTGATCGCGCGGTGACCGTCGTAAGCGCGGCGGCGGTCTCGTGGCACCAGCCGGCGCAAGCGTTCTTCGCGCCGGTTCGGATCGTCAGTCGGCTCAATCCGCTCCGGCATCTCGTAAACGCTCTGCGGCAGATAGCTGAGGAACTGGCGGATCTGGCGGAAGGCGTCTTCCTCGTCCTCGGCCAGGTTGTCGACCGAGCCGGACTGGTAGACGTGCACGCGCTCGTCGCCCAGGTCCTCCTTCGTAATGTCGTAGCCCAGCGCCGCCTTGACGACCGGCGGACCGCCGGGGAAGAGCTGCGAGATGCCCTTCACCATGATCGCGAAATGGGCCATGCAGGCATTGACCGCGGGCAGTCCGGCGACCGAACCCATCACGGCGGAAACCACGGGCGACATGCGCATGACTTCCATGTCGAAGGTCGACCACGTGTTGCCGTCGGGCAGGTACGTGCGACCCAGGGTCTCAAAGCCGCGCACCGAGCCGCCGGCCGAGTCGAGCATCCGCACATACGGCACCCGCCACTCAAGCGCCCGCTGATTCGAGTGCTTCTCGGAGCCGAGACCACCGCTCGAGCCGTCGCCGCCGCCCGAGCCGCCGCGAACAGTAAAGTCGCCGGCCGAGACCACAACCTTGCGCCCGTTGATCTTGCCAAAGCCCTCAACCGAGCCCTTCGGCGTAAAGCCAACCAGTTCGCCCGAGTCGTCATGGCTGGAGCGTCCCACCAACGACATAAACTCGCGCAACGAGCCTGGGTCAAGCAGACCGTCAAGCCGCTCATTAACAAGCAACTTGCCCCGCCGACGCTGTCGAGCAACGCCCTCCGGCCCGCCGCGAGCCTTGGCAAATTCCTTGCGCTTCGCAATCTCCGCAATCTCCGCTTTCCAGGTCATCAGCAGCTCCGTCCTTGTTACTCTCCAAGCAGGGTAAGCGCCCCTTGCTGAGCGACGAGGATCACGAAAATGGTCTATTGGCAAGAAGACGAGTGGTGGCTCGGGTATCTGCAAGAGTTTCCCGACTATCCGACGCAAGGCGAGACGTTAGAAGACCTCCCCCTCGCAAGAGAGCCTGTCGCGAAACGTTCCCCGCTCCCCCTCGCAGAGGGAGCGGCCGAAGGCTGAGGGGGTCCCTCCCAAGCCCTCCGCAACAGAGAGCACCTCCACACACATCCATTGCTAACGAGATGCGTTACTATTGCCATCAGTGAGGCAGTTTAGAGACCGCGCCACCGAACACCTCTTCGAAGGGACGCATGTCCGCAAATTGCCGCCCGACATCCAGCGTCGCGCGCGGATGCGGCTACAACGCGTGGTAGCAGCCGCCGTCCTGAGCGACCTGCGGGTGCCGCCCTCGCAGCGCCTGGAAGCCCTCAGCCGCGACCGGGCCGGCCAACACAGCATCCGCATCAACGATCAGTGGCGCATCTGCTTCACCTGGACCGATGAGGGCGCGATGGAGATCGAAGTCACCGACTACCACTAATGAGCACACCCATGACGACCTCCGACCCAATCCACCCCGGTGAACACCTTGCCGAAATGTTGGATGAGCTCGGTATCAGCCAATACCGCCTCGCCAAAATGATCGGCGTGCCCCAGATTCGGATCGGCGACATTGTCCATGGCCGCCGATCGATCACGCCCGATTCGGCCTTGCGAATCGGACGAGCCCTGAACGTGACCCCCGAGTTTTGGCTCAACCTGCAGCAAATGTACGATCTCGACATCGCCCGCGCCAAGATCGATCTCGACGACATCGTGCCGCTCGTCGACGCTTGAATCTGAGGAGACCACACATGACCCCTTGACCAACCAGCTCTACTTCGGCGACAACCTCTCCGTCCTCCGCAACCACATCCCCGACGAGTCCGTCGACCTCATCTACCTCGACCCGCCCTTCAACTCCAACGCCACCTACAACGTCCTCTTCAAAGAACGCTCCGGCGAGGAATCCGCCGCCCAGATCACCGCCTTCGACGACACCCGGCACCTGGGTGTTCCAGCTAGATATTGCTCATTGATTCCCTCCCTCAAAGTCACACTTCTAATCAAGCCATGCCCCGAGTTCTGAATTGAATAGATTGGCTAGTGTGCATAAGCACATTGCTTCAGTAACACGAGAAGGGCATGAGGCGAGAGGGCCCTAAGCACTGCGCCGCAGGCCCTTCTCACTGCCACTCAATACTGAGTCAGCCTTAATGTCGACCCTACGGAAAGAACACTAGTGTTCTTCTTGCTACGCCAACCATTGCATAATAGTAATAATGGCGGCAGCAGTGTGTACGGCCTCAAGGCCAAACATCAACAGCTTCAGTAGATCGATCCCAATTGATAATGTCAATTCACATTGTAACTTCATTCTGTTACCCTCCTCTCCGTTAGATTTACTAAGGATGCTCTGAGTGCCTCCGTTGCCCCCCATGGGCAGGAACGTTTCGCAAGTGTACGGGGCAAGCGCCCACTCGACCGGCGACCCCAATTCTTCAGAAGACCCTTGACGACCTAGGCATAATTAGTATTATGCACAATTGCTGCATCGCTGGCAAGAATATGTGAATGTACAACATCCTCTGCCAACCGTGTCATGCTTGCTGCTGTCTGTTTACTGGACTTGAAAGTCTGCCCGGCAACCAATACCCCAAAGTCCAAATCCTCACCATCAAGCAACTCCTCAACGGAGACCAACCCGAATAACCCCGCTTTGCCACCGCAGCCACCTTTAAACGAGCCCGCGCGCCAAAAGCGCCAACAAGGCATCCAACAATCCCTCGACACCTGATCCCAGTCCCCGCTTTACGCGGGGACCCGCTCGGTCTCTAAAAGCTCCCCCCTTGGGGAAGCCGTCACGAAGCATCCTTCTGCTCCCCCTTGCAGGGGGAGCTGCCGAAGGCTGAGGGGGTCCCTCCCCCATCCCCGCCCCCTCCGTCGCCCCGCGCCCCAACGCGGGGCCCAGAGCACCCAACACTGACAGCAGTACAAAGTCCCCCTCGGCTCAGGCGCAGCAACCGGACACTCCACAACGCCATCCCTGCCCTCAAGTCGCCACATACACACCTCACAGAACATCCATTCGCATACCATCAACCCCATGACCCGCCCAACACCCAGACAGGACCAGCCACCATGAACCCCCGACGACGAGCCAGACTCCTCCAGGCCCACAACCTCCGCTGCCAGGGACTCACCCTCCGCCAAATCGCCGACCAGATGGGCTGCGCCCACTCGACCGTCTCCCAATACCTCCGAGACTTCCACACCCACCAAGACGCCATCATCGAGACCCTCGCCGCCGACCACCTCGTCCACTCTCTGAGCCAGCTCGACCCCTCCGACTCAGACCTGCACGACCGACACATCAGCGCCGCCCGAGAACTCCGCCTCCTGCTCGACACCCTCGACCGCATCGCCGACCGCCAGCAGCGCCGTACGCGACGCATCTACGAGAGCAAGGAGGTGGACGACATGAAGTTCCTCGATCAGCTCGACAGACTCATCACCCACTTCCAAGCAGCCGGCCACCCATACACGGATCCCGCCAACTTCGACCCCGACGCCTTCCCCTTCAACCAACTCCAGCGTTTCATCCCCGCCGACGAAATGAGAGAATTCGTCAACAACATCACTCCCCCAGTCCCGGCCCCCGAGCCGAAACCCGCCCCAGTCCCCGCCGCCGCGCGGGAACCCGCTCTACTACCGCACCCCTACGCGGCATACGCCAACGACCCCGACCCCGAACCACCCGAACCCGTCCAGATCCGAACAAACCCGAACACCACCGAACAAGCAACCGCCAAATTCCCTGAAAATCACGCCACATACCCAACCGACGACGAAAATTATCCAATTCCTTCCGAACAATCACCGCCCCAACCCCCACGCAAGCCAGTCGGACCCCAATACCCCGCTAGCTGGGACAACCCCCTCGGCTACCTCCCAGTAACCAACGCGCAAAGCCCCCTGGCCAGACGTCTCTTTGGCAGGCGCTGAACACAACCTCGATCCCCGCTTCCCCCCTCTGTGGGGGAAGCTGCCGCAGGCTGAAGGGGGGTCCCCGCCGGCCTGCGACACCAGTTGTTCAGAGGTTTCCTAGGAAGCTCGAGCTGACAGTGATAAACGCGAAACAAGCAACCGGAACGTTCAGCGAGCAGCCGCAATCGCCTCCTGCGCACGCTCGGCGAGCTCAGGCTGCGCCGACCACGCCGGATCCACCTGCGCCCGAATGTTGGCCGACTTGGTGGCCACAGCAAACTCGTGCATCGCCAACGCTTGCAACGACTCCGTCAGAGATTGCGCAGGATCCTGTGCCAGGCGCTTGGCCATGGTCCACCAAGCCTGCGACATCGTTTCATCGGTCGCCTGCATCAGCACTTCTTCGGTCACGGCCCGATGCCTGACCAACGCGTACATAATCTGCACCGGCGTCTCAGGTGGATCGAGCTGAGCCGCTGGCAGTTTCTCCGGCCAGGTCAGCCTGGCCTCGGCGGCGTACGCCTCGATCGCGCAGTCGGCCAGCGAGCCGATCGACGTCGGCTGATGCAGCTGCTCCGCGGTCGCCCCGGCAAGCGCCGTCGTCAGCACGCGACGTGTCAGCAGCAGGGCATAGCCCCAGGACTCGGCCGATGCGGATTTCATCGGTCTGTAGGACGCCTAGATCAGGTCCTGGCCGCCCGCGACTTCGAGCGCGGCGCGGATCGTGTTCTGGATACCCTCGTCGGGATCAACCAGCGGCGCGCGCAGCGGTCCGGCGTTGAAGCCGATGTCGTTCAGCGCCCATTTGACCGGCGCCGGGTTGCCGATCAGGAACAGCGCCTTGACCAGCGGCGCGATCTTCACCTGCAGGCGTCCCGCCTCCGCCGTGTCGCCGCGCTCCCAGGCGTCGTACATCGACTTGATCTGTCCGCCCACGAGGTGCGACAGCACCGATACGGCGCCATAGCCGCCCATCGCCAGGATGGCCAGATTGTCGCCATCGTTCCCGCTCCAGACGCGAAAGGCGCGAGGCGCCGTGCGGATGATCTCAGCGATCTGCTCAAGGTCGCCCGAGGCCTCCTTGACGCCGGCGATGTTGGGGCAGTCCTCGGCCAGCCGCACCGTGGTCTGGGCCGACATGTTCAACCCGGTCCGGCCGGGCACGTTGTAGAGCATGATCGGCGTCTCGGGCACCGCCTCGGCGACGGCCTTGAAGTGCTGGTAGAGACCCTCCTGAGACGGCTTGTTGTAATAGGGCACAACCTGCAGCAGGCCGTCAACGCCAATCTCAGCCGCCTGCTCCGAGGCGTCAACCGCAGTGCCGGTGCTGTTGGAACCGGTCCCCGCAATCAGCGTGCCGCCGGCGTCATGGACGACGGGCATCAGCTCTCGAAACAGGAGGCGTTCCTCATCGTGAGTCAACGTCGGAGATTCACCGGTGGTACCGGACACGACGACGCCGTCGGAGCCGGCCTTAATCAGCGCGCTGGCCAAGTGCTGGGCCTGTTCCACGTCAATGCCGCCGGCCTCAGTCATCGGAGTGACCATCGCGGTATACAGGCGTCCCCAGGTGGGCGCGTCGTTCGGTGCAGTCATGATTCAGGCTTTCCGTCGCTCAGAGTCTGGCAACCAAGGCTACTAGGTCCCACGTAGGCCGGGCCTTGAGACTCGCTTACTCGACAACGCGGAGAACAGTTTGGTAGGACGATTGCGTCGAACTCGATGCCCAATGCCCCCCTGGTCAGACTCTTGATGATTGTTCGCGCGGGCGGGAGTGTTAGGCGGGGATCGGCGCTTCGGGGTGGAGCAGGCCAGCTACCTTCAGCTCGGCCCAGAGGGCGGTGGGGATGGCTACCTCGACCATCCGCGCGTTCTCTTCCACCTCGGCCACCGAAGCGGCGCCGGGTATGACAGAGGCGACAGCGGAATGGGCAAGGATGAACTGTAGCGCTGCCGCCTTCAAGGGCACGCCGTGGCGGTCGCAGACTGCCTTGATCGATCGAGCCCGATCTAGCATCTCAGCGGGCGCGGCGCGGTAGTTGTAGTTCGCGCGGCCGCCCAGATCAGACGCGAGAATGCCGCTGTTGTAGGGTCCTCCCGCGATGACGCTGATGCCGTTCGCCTCGCAGTAGGGCAGAAATTCGGCGAGGGCGCCTTGCTCGAGGAGGGTGTAGCGCCCAGCCAGGAGGAAACAGTCGAGCGGAAGTTCGCGTGCGAAGCGCAGCTCCAACTCCCACTGATTCATCCCGGCGCCGATCGCGCCGACCACACCTTGCTCGCGTAGTTCGATCAGGGCGGGGAACGCTTCGCGCAGGGCCTGATCAGCGTGGTCGTCAGGGTCGTGAACGAGGAGCATGTCGACGCGGTCAAGCCCCAGGCGCTCGAGGCTCGATTCAAAGGAACGAAGAGTACCGTCACGACTGAAATCGAAGTGCCAGGGCTCGGAGCCGCCGGCATCTTGCTGGAGGCGGCGCCCGACCTTGGTGGACAGCACGAAGTCCGAGCGATCGAGGCGGGAGAGCGGTCCGCGGTAACGACCCTCGCTCTCGCCGAGGCCGTACAACGGTGCCGTATCGAAATAGCGAATGCCGAGGGCGACCGCGCGATCAATGAGCGCTCCGGCCTCGGCGGGTCCTGCGTCGGAGGCGAGGAAGACTCCGCCGAGCCCGAGGCGGGTGACCTGCAAGGAGGTGCGTCCGATTTGGCTGGTATCCGTGGCGTTCATGGCCGCGATGATAGCGAAGTGATGCCACCCGCCGGGCGGGTTTGCAGAGTAAATCGGTCAACGGAGCGGAGGTCGATAGGACTCGGCGCGATTGGTCTACACCTGGGTCCCTGCCAACGATCGGACTGCGGCCACTAGAGGCAGCCGTCTTCGAGCATCCACTCGACCATCTGCACGATGTTGAGCGCGGCGCCCTTGCGCAGGTTGTCGGCGACCACCCACCAGGCGAGACCGTTGGGGTTAGTCACGTCGACCCGGGCGCGGCCGACCAGGGTGTCGTCGATGCCGTCGGCGTCAAGCGGCGTCGGCCACTCGCCCGCAGCGCGGCCGTCGATCACACGAAGACCGGGCTGAGCAGCCCAGCGCTCGTGTGCTTCCTCGGGCGTAATCGGCCGGTCGAAGTCTGCGTGGACGGCGATCGCGTGGGCGCGCTCGGTCGGGATGCGGACGCAGGTCGCGGAGAGCGGCAGCTCGGGCTGGTGCAGAATCTTACGGGACTCGACCAGCATCTTGCGCTCTTCGTTTGTGTAGCCGTTCTCGAGAAACACATCGACCTGGGGCAGGGCGTTGTTGGCGATCTGCTTGGGGTACTCGCTAATCTGGTCGTCGCTGATTGCGATGCCGGCGACGAGCGACGCGTTCTGCTGCCGAAGCTCCATGACCGCCGCGCCGCCGGAGCCGGAGGTGGCCTGGTAGGTGTCGGCAATCACACGGGTCACAGCGCGATCCTGGATCAGCGGATGCAGCGAGAGCACCAGTGGCACCGTCGTGCAGTTGGGAGTGGCGACGATGCCGTTGTGGTGGCGCAGGTCCTCGGGGTTGACCTCGGGCACGACCAGCGGCACGCCTTCCTGCTGACGGAAGGCAGAGGAGTCGTCAAAGGCAACCGCGCCGCGCGCGGCAGCGACGGGGCAGAGCTCTTTCGACGCTGCAGTCGAGGCCGAAATAAACGCGACATCCGCGCCGTCAAAGGCGTCGTGGGTGGTTTCGTGAACGACGTGCGTCTTGCCGCGGAAGCTGAGTTCGCGACCTGCGGAGCGCTTCGTTGCGAGCAGCCGGAGTTCCTTGACCGGGAAGTTGCGTTCTTCCATGCACTTGAGGAATTCGGCCCCCACGACGCCGGTGGCTCCGACGAGGGCAACGGTCAGTTCACGTCCCACGGTGTCACTCCTGCTTGTGCGTGGTGTGCGCTGGCTGGTTAGAACTAATCGGTTCGCAGACCGAGCAGGCGGTCCAGCCCGATGACCAGATGATCAAGATCGGGCGCTGCCCGGGCGGCGCGGAGGATTTCGGGGATGAAGGAGGCGCGGCTCATCGAGTCGTGGCGGATGGTGAGCGTTTCGTTGTTGCCGCCGAAGACGATCACCTGGTGCGCGACCAGGCCGGGCAGACGGACGGAATGCAACGATGCGCCGCCGAGTTCGGCGCCGCGAGAGTCGTAGCCGTCAACGTTGTGGCGCTCGGCCTCTCGTCGCGTGAAATCACTGTCTCGGGCGGCGCGCATCGACTGCGCCGTCGCGACGGCGGTGCCGGACGGGGCGTCGACTTTGCCGTCGTGGTGTTGCTCGATGATCTCGACCGAGTCGAAGAGCGGCGCCGCGACGTTGGCGAGGTGCATCATCAGCACCGCGCCGAGCGCGAAGTTGGCGGCAATCACGCCACCAAGACCCGCTTCATTGACGCGGCGTTCTGCGTCGGCGATGGCGTCGTCCGAGAGGCCGCTCGTGCCAATCACCGGTCGCACGCCGGCATTGACGGCCGCCGGAATCAGCTCAACCGTCCATTCGGCGTTGGAGAAGTCGATCACGACATCGGGCGTCCAATCGGACAGCGCATCAACCGAGTTGCTGAGGGGAATGTCACGACCGGCGATCTCAACCGAAGATTCGCTTGAGAGTCCGTCCAGCGCTCCGACCAACTCAAGGTCGTCGGCTGCTTCGATGGCCGTCATGATCTGGCGACCCATGTTGCCGGCGCCGCTCATCACGATCCGAATCATGACATCCCTACTCAGCTAGCGGCCCGGTTAGCGGCTGGGCGCGCCGAAGTCGGTTCGCGGCGGAGGCGGCGGCGGCGGCGGGCCGTCATCGGTCGGGTTGGCACGACGGATGTTGACCCTCGAGAGGATGCCCCCACGTCGCCGCGGGGCGACGTTGGTGTCGGGCTGGCGCTCTTCGCGCTCTTCCGGTTCGCTTTGTGACGGACGTTCGCCGCGTTGTTCGCTGCGTTGTTCGTCGGGCTGGCGATCCTGGTCGTCCTGGCTCGACTGCGGGTTGGAGTCGTTCGACTGCGGTTGTCCGGCGCCTCGGCGGCGGCGGCGGCGACGACGGCGCGGCGCTCCATCACGGTCGCGCGGTGGTGCGACGGCGGCAAAGCCGTCGTCGTATGGCGCGGCGGCCGACGGAGCTGGCGCAGCATCGGTCTCAGTCACTTCGGGCGCCTCAGGTGCATCGATGGACGGAGCATCCAGCTCGGCAACCGCTGGTTCCGGCTGGCTCGGCTCTTCTTGCACGTATTCGGGTTCGCGCTCGGGTTCGTCGACCTCGCGGGCCACGCGCTGCCGACGCTGTCGTGATTCGCGAGGCTCGCGAGGTTCCCGAGGCTCTCTGGCTTCGCGATCACGGCGGGGACCACGATCGTCGCGGGCTCGGTCATCGCGTCCTCGGTCATCACGGCCGCCTTCACGACCACCTTCACGACCGCGTCGTTCCCTCGGTTCCCTCTGTTCGCGCGGAGGTCCATCGGTGTTGCCATTGAGCAAGGCCTTGCGCGAGGCGTTGACGCGACCAAGGTTGTCGACCTCGATCACGATGATCTGCATCTCGTCGCCAACGCTGACAATGTCTTCGACCTTGTCGACGCGGTAGTCGGCGAGCTCGGAAATGTGAACCAGGGCGTCCTTGCCTGGCACCATCTCGACGAATGCGCCGAAGGGCAGGATACGGACGACTTTGCCCGTGTAAATCTGGCCCGGCTCGATGTCTCGGGTCATGGCCGAGATGCGCTCGTAGGCGGCTTCGCCCGACTTCTGATCGACGGCGGTGATGTAGACCGCGCCGTCGTCCTCGACTGAGATGTCGGCGCCGGTGTCGTCCTGGAGGGCGCGGATGTTGCGTCCGCCGGGACCAATCAGCTGGCCGATCTTGTCCTGCGGGACATCGATGCGGAGAATGCGCGGCGCGTGTGGCGACATCTGTTCGCGCGGCTCCGAGATGCACTCAGTCATTACGTCCATGATCTGGAACCGGGCGTCACGCGCCTGGTCGAGCGCGCGAGCAAGAATTTCCAGGTCAATGCCCTTGACCTTCATATCCATCTGCAGCGCGGTCACGCCCTCGCGCGAGCCGGCGACCTTGAAGTCCATGTCGCCGAGGTGGTCTTCCATGCCGACGATGTCGGTCAGGATGGCGACATCGTCGTCTTCCTTGATCAGCCCCATGGCGATGCCGGCGATCGGCGCCTTGATCGGTACGCCGGCGTCCATCATCGAGAGGACTGAGGCGCAGATCGAAGCCATTGAGGTCGAACCATTCGAGGCGAGGACCTCGGAGACGAGACGGATCGTGTAGGGGAAGTCCTCGAACGGCGGCAAAATGGCGGCCATGGCGCGCTCACCGAGCATGCCGTGTCCGATGCTGCGTCGCGAAGGATTACCGACGCGACCTGTCTCACCAGTCGAGAACGGCGGGAAGTTGTAGTGATGCATGAAGCGCTTCGAGTCCTCGGGTCCGAGGTCGTCGAGGCGCTGGGCCATGCCCGAGCCGGCCAGGGTGGTAATGCTGAGCACCTGCGTCTCGCCGCGCTGGAACAGGCCGGAGCCGTGGGTGCGGGGAATCATGCCGGTCTCTGCCGACAGCGGACGAAGCTCGGCATGGCCGCGGCCATCGGCGCGGACACCGTCGACCAGGATGCTGCGACGCACGATCCGCTTCTCGAGCGCCTCGAAGGCCTCGGAGTATGCTTCCGCGTCGGCATCCTCGTCAAGGTTGTCAAGCAACGACGCCTTGACGGCCGCGCGGCGGCTGTCGCGATCGGCCTTGTCGCCGGCCTCGCGTAGGGTGGAGCTCAGCTCGTCGCCGAACTTCTCTTCAACGGTGGCAAGGATGTCGGCGTCGACTGCTTGCGGCGTGAACTCACGCTTATGTCGACCAACCTCACTGGCGAGCGCCAGCTGCATTTCACAGATCGTGGTAATCGCTTCCTGACCAAGTGCCAGGGCGTCCACGAGCAGAGATTCGGGAACCTCGCCGGCCTCTGCTTCGACCATCGTGATCGCGTCCTTGGTGCCCGCGACGACGAGGTTGAGGTCGGAGGCCTCAAGCTGAGCAAACGTAGGCTGCAGGACGAGTTCACCGTCGACGTGACCGATCCGCACCGATGCGACCGGGCCGTCAAACGGGACATCGGAAACGCAGAGCGCGGCCGAGGCGGCGATTGTACCGAGCGTGTCGGGCGGGTTTTCCATGTCGACCGCGAAGATCGTGAGGATCAGCTGCGTGTCGTCGTTGTAGCCCTTGGGGAACAGCGGGCGAATCGGGCGGTCGGTGAGCCGTGCCGAGAGAATGGCGGTCGTGGTCGGTCGTCCCTCGCGGCGGAAGAACGATCCGGGGATCCGGCCGGCAGCGTAGAGACGCTCTTCGAATTCGACGGTGAGTGGGAAAAAGTCGATTCCGGGCCGCGGCGTCGATGCCGTCGCGGTGCCCAGCATCATCGTGTCGCCGTAGCGAACGGTGACGGCGCCGCCGGCCTGAAGGGCCAACTTGCCCGTCTCGATCGTCAGGGTGCGTCCGGCAATCTCGTGCTGGACGGTTCGGGTGGTGATTTCCATATGTTCGTGCGTTCCTGTGCTTCCCTGTACTTGCTCTGCCTGCCGCCGCTTCTTCAACGACAGGTGCTGTGTGCTCGGCGGCGATGGGCCGATCGCTGGCGCTCAGATGGCGCGTCGCCGATGTCTGTTCGAGATCGTCCGCAGCGTCCGCTCGGCCCGATTCGCGTCGAGCTAGCGGCGCAGAGTTAGCGGCGCAGACCCAGCGTCGAGACCAGCGTTCGGTAGCGGCTGACGTCCTCGCGATTGAGGTAGGCGAGCTGCCGCCGTCGCTGGCCCACAAGCTTCATCAGCGCGCGTCGCGTGTGGTAGTCGTGCCGGTGTTCGCGCAAGTGGTCGGTCAGGCGGGAGATGCGCTCGGTTAGCTGTGCGACCTGCACTTCAGGCGAACCGGTGTCGTTCTCGTGCTGTCCAAACCGTTCCGCAATTGCGGCTTTCGCATCCTTGCTCAGCATGTGTGCCTCAATCCACATGGTCCATGTGGCGAACCTGCGCGACGGGCCTGGGTGGTTCCGATTTCTGTGGAACCTGCTGGCGGCTGTCCAAGCCGTCTGCTCCCCGCCACTGCGCTGCGTGGTCGTCTCGTTGCATAAACGTTACCAGACTGTCCCCGAAGCCTGAACGGACTGTTGGTCGCGTATGCGACACTGCGGGACATGACCGTGCTGATGCGTCACCCGATCATGATCGTCCGGGCCCGTCTCGATCCGACCGTACTCGACGCGTTCGAGGAGTGGCATCGCAAGACGCACCTACCGCACGTGCTCGACATCCCAGGCATTATCTCCGCCTTCCGAGTCCGAGCTCCCGACCCGATCGCCGGCGCCCACCTGATGGGCTACACCTTCGAGGACGAAACAGTCGTCCAGGCGGCATTGTCGTCGGAGCAGGCCCAGATTGCCCGCCGGGACTGGGATTCATGGGCCGATCAGGTCTACGAGCTGTCGGTGGAGATCTACGCACCGCTCGCGCCCTTGCCGATCTTCCAGCACCACAACTAGAGCTCTGGTTCTACAACGAAGAGACAGCTCCCTCCTGTGAGAGCTGTCGCAGGAACGTTCCACCTCCCCCCTCGCAGAGGCTGTTGCACAAACCTCATTTTTGTCATTCCCGGCTTGACCGCGAATCCAGTCTCCGTATCTGGACAGCGGTAGAACGCCTCTTTCGCAGGCATGAATAGAACGGGGCGAACGGGGGTTTGTGCAACAGCCTCCGCAGAGGGAGGAGGAACGTAATGACGGAGAGGGTCCCTCGGCGGCCGCGAGGACCCCCTCAGCCTTCGGCAGCTCCCCCTGCAAGGGGGAGCGGGGAATGTGGCGGGGGCGCGCCATCAGCGGTATGTCCCTCGCTTCACGGGGCGCGTGAGAGTTAATCTGGGAACAGGTACCGGTGACTGGGAGAGGCACGAAATGGCGCCATGAATGAAGCACCGATCCGCTATCGCGATCAGGGACACGTATATCTGGCACAGGCGCGAGAAGAGTTCGTGCACGACGATCTGATGCAGGCTTCCGAGAAGGCGTGGGGGGCAGCGGCTCAGCTGGCGAAGGCCGCCGGCGAGGAACGAGGCTGGAGACACCACAGTCATGGGTCGCTGTTTGAGGTTGTGCGTCGGCTGGCAGAGGAAACTGAGGATGAAGTGCTGGGAACAGATTTCGACGCCGCGGGTACGCTGCACGCCAACTTCTACGAGGGATTCCTCAGCTCCGCTGGAATCGAAACGCGTCTGCGGAACGTCACACGTTTCATCGAGCGTGTGGAGAGCGTCCTCAACGTCGCATCTGAAAACGGTGCTGCGGGCTAAAGGTCGAGGCTGATCTCTTCTTTGATCGGCGTCTTACCTTCGGGCAGGGTGAAGAAGTTGCAGAAGCAGGCGCCCTCGAAGTCGACCAGACCGTTGAGCACCGGCTCGCAGACGCAGATGGTGTCGTCGTTGTTGGCCGGCTGACAGGGGCAGAAGAACTTGCCGAAGCGCATGCGCATGCTGACGAAGTCGTCGATCGTCTGATCGGCGTTCATCAGGATGTAGCCGCGTTCCTCGCAGAACCGGTCGGCGAGTTCGGTCATTTCGGTACGGTATTTGTCGCGCATCGCGCGCTCTTCTTCTACGGGGAGGTCGGTAAGACGTTCGAATTCGGCCATGATCCGCCCTTTCGAGTGGTGATTTGTAGGTTACGACGCCGACGCTACGAAGACTCAGCGCGAGCAGCCGCGAAGCGAACCAGTGAACGCACCGGCACACCGGTCGCGCCTTTGACCTGGGTGCCGCGCGTCTTGCTGGCGTCGTCGGTGCCGGCCATATCGAGGTGCGCCCAGGGCGTGTCGCCGGCGAAGCGGGCGAGGAACTTGGCCGCCGTGATCGCACCGGCCAGCCGTCCGCCGGTGTTCTTCACATCGGCGACCTGGCTGCGAATCTGCTCGTCGTACTCGGGGAACATCGGCAGCTGCCAGAACTTTTCTCCGGCTCGCTTACCCGCCTCAATGACTTCGGCGGCGAGCTCGTCGTCGTTGGCCATTACGCCCGTTGCAACATCGCCCAGAGCCACGGCGCAGGCGCCGGTCAGCGTCGCGACGTCAATCAGCGGCGAGAGCCCGAGGTGGTTCGCGTAGGACAGTGCGTCGGCGAGGACCAGGCGACCCTCGGCGTCGGTGTTGATCACTTCGATCGTCGCGCCGTTCATCGCGGTCAGCACGTCGCCGGGCTTGATCGCGTTACCGCCGGGCATGTTTTCGGTGCAGGGCGCGAGCGCGGTGACGTTGATCGGCAGCTTGAGGTCGGCGATCGAACCCATCGCCGCAACCACAGCGGCTGCGCCCGACATGTCCTGCTTCATCGCCTCCATGTTGGCGGCCGGCTTGATCGAGATGCCGCCGGTGTCGAAGGTGATGCCCTTGCCGCAGTAGCCGAGTCCGGGCTCGTCGTCGCCGCCTCGGTGGCGCATGATCAGGAAGCGGGCAGGCTGGTGCGATCCTTTGGCCACGCCGAGGAACGAGCCCATGCCCAGCTCCGCAGCCGCCGCTTCGTCGAGCACCTCGATCTCGACGTTGTGGTCCGCTGCCCACGCTTCCGCGCGATTGGCCAGCTCGGTCGGGGTGAGCAGATTGGACGGCTCGTTGGCCAGGTCGCGGGCGAAGTTGGCGGCGCCGGCCAGCGAACGACCGTGCGCGATGCCCGCCTCAACCGCGGCGACGTTGCCGGAATGCAGCGAGGTTCGCTCCAACACATTGGGCGCTTTCTTCGGCGTCTGGTGACGGTCGAAGCGATAGAGGCCGAGGTCGAGGCCCTCGGTGATCGCGCCGGCGATCTCGTCGGTGCTGAATCCACATTCTTTGCCCTCAACAGCGACCGCGAGCGTCCCAGAGGAGAGCGAACGAGCGCGACGAGCGCCGTTGGCGGCGGCATGACGGATCTCGTCCAAGCCCATCTTCTCGGCCGGTCCGAGTCCGGCGATCACGACTCGCGAAGCCTCGGTTCGACCGAATGTGTGAACGACGACGGTCTCGTTGACCGCGCCCGACAGCTCGCCCGATTTGACGATCGGCGTGAGGCCTCCGTCCAGGGCGTCGTTGAGCTGGCGCAGGGCGCCGCCTTCGAGGATGTCGTCGTCCTTGGTCGCGAAGATCAGCAGGTGGTCGGCGGCGGCTTCAAGAGCCGGTTGTCCGCTGGCGGTGATGTCCATGGGAATCTCTCAAGGCGTTCGGTATACGCATTTTGGGCATGCCGGGCAATGCAGATCATCCTAACGATCAGCGGGACGATCAGCGGGAATAGTGTGGCAACATGCGGGAGTTCATACGCGAGCTGGCGGCAGTGGCGGTCGGGGCGCTGGTCTACTACCTGGTCCGGGGCGCAGTCGCGGACCGCGCTTCGGAGGCCTTCCAGCGCGCCCGCGACGTGCTCGAACTGGAACGACGGCTGCGGCTCGACTGGGAGACGACGATCCACGAGGCGATCCTCGGCTCCGACGCGCTGATCGATTTCGCCAACGGCGCTTATTTCTGGGGCCACATGCCGCTGCTGGTCTTGCTGGCGTTGTGGCTTTGGCGATCCCACCGCGACATCTGGAGTCGGTTCCGCAACGCGCTGTTGCTTTCCGCAGCAATCGGCTTGATTTCGTACTTGCTCTTTCCCACCGCTCCGCCGCGGCTGATGCCCGAGCTAGGGTATATCGACACCCTCGCCGTCCGCGCCGCGCCCGCCTACCAGGCGCAGGAAGTGGGGCTGTTCGTCAATCCATATGCGGCGCTACCGTCGCTCCACGTCGGCTGGGCGCTGCTGGCCGGGCTTGCCGTTTGGCACGCCTCGAAGCATCCCGCCATGCGCACGTTCGCCGTGGCGATCCCGCTGTCTCAGGCCTGGGCCGTCGTCGCGACTGCCAACCACTGGACGCTCGACGCCGTCGCCGGGCTCACCGTCTGCGGCGTGGCGTGGTTGGTCGCGGTGCAGATCGATAGGATTCGGCGCAAACGAACACACCGCGTCACCGGGAGGTAACAATGCTTGTCGTGACCACGCCAACCGTGCCCAATCGCGAGATCGATGAGCTGTTGGGGCTCGTCAGCGCCAACAGCGTCCGTTCGCGCAACATCGGCCGAGACATCCTTGCCAGTCTCAAGAGCCTCGCCGGAGGCGAGATCCATGCCTACACCAGGCTGATGACCGAAACCCGCGAGCAGGTGCTCGAGAAGCTGGAAGCCGCTGCCGAGACGATGGGAGCAGACGCGATCGTCGGCACGAGGATGATGACCTCAGATGTCGGCCAGAACATGGCCGAGGTCTACATGTACGGCACGGCGGTGAAGCTGAAGTGAGTCTCAGGCCTCCCCCCTAGGGGAGACCTTTGAGAAACTCACGATTCCCCTCTCCCCCCCTTGCGGGGGGAGATGTCACGGAGTGACAGAGGGGGGGTCCGCCGCCAGCGACCAGATAGGCCTTGAGATGGGGAGCCCCCCCTCTGCCTTCGGCATCTCCCCCGCAAGGGGGGCGAAGGGGACTGATTCAAAGGTCTCCTGGGGGGAGCGCTAGGGATTCCGCACCGGCCAGTCGGGATGCGATTTCAACCGCTCCAGGATGGCGACGCCGACGTCGTACTTATGCAGCAACGGCAGTCGTTCTACGTCTCCCGAGGCATCCAGCAGCACGACCCGATTCGTGTCGACCTGGAAGCCGGCGTCGGCCTGGGTCACGTCGTTGGCGACAATGAAGGCGAGACCCTTTTTCTCGATCTTGGCCCGTGCGTTCGCGATCAGGTCGTCGGTTTCGGCGGCGAAGCCGACTTTGAGCAGGCGCGGCGCCTCAATTGAGGCGATGACATCTGGGTTCTCAACCAACTCAAGCGTCATGCCCTCTTCGTCGGCGTCGCGCTTCTTGAGTTTGGACTTGGCCGCCTCGGCAGGACGGTAGTCGGCGACGGCTGCGGCCATTACGAGCGCATTCGCCCCTCGTGCGGCGTTCTGGATCTCGGTCTGCATCTCGATTGCGGTGCCGACCGAGCGCACCACGATTCCATATCGGCCGGCTGGTGGCGGTTGGGTAGTGATCAGTGTGACGGCGGCGCCCTGATCACGGGCCGCCTCGGCGACGGCGACGCCCATCTTGCCGCTCGAGTGATTGCCGATGAAGCGGACGGGGTCGATCGGTTCGCGGGTTCCGCCGGCGGTGACGATGACGTGACGTCCACGTAAGTCGCCCACGGTGCGTCCGATCGCCGACCGGACGGCGGCGGCCAGCTCGATTGGTTCGATCAAGCGTCCCAAGCCGCGCCCGCCCGAGGCGAGCCGGCCGATCGCAGGACCGGCAATGAAGACGCCACGCGCCTTGAGCAACTCGAGGTTGGCCTGCACCGAGGGCTGGCTATACATCACCGAGTCCATCGCCGGCGCGATGACCAAGGGGGCGCTGGTCGCGAGCGCAGTCAGCGTGACCGGGTTGTCGCCGATGCCCTGAGCCAGCTTCGCGATCGTCGTCGCTGACGCGGGCGCGACCAGCATCGCGTCGGCGCGTCGGCCCATCGCAACGTGCTGCTCGGCCGGCGCGGCCGGATCCCAGAGGTCGGCGGCGACTTCGCCCTTGACCAGCGAGCGAAACGTCAGCGGTGGGATGAAGCGAGCCGCCGACGGCGTCAGGGCCACGTCGACGATCGCGCCGGCGTCTTCCAGACGGCGCGCCGCTTCAACGCTCTTGTACGCAGCAATCGAGCCGGTCACGCCGAGCGTGACGCGACGACCGCGAAGCGGCTGCGGAGTTGGCGGATCGCTCGAAGGGCTCATGGAGTGCCTTCGGCGTTGTAGTAGTAGAGCTCGCGCAGACCCCAGAGGATCAGGTCCTCGTCAACCACATCCAGAATGGTCGTCTCTTCAGCAATGCGCGGCGCCCAACCGCCGGTCGCGACGACCTTGGCGTCACCCAACTCCTCACGGAAGCGCTTGATGATGCCTTCGACCAATCCGACGTAGCCAAACAGGATGCCGCTCTGCAACGCAGTCTCGGTTCGCGTGCCGATGGCGGCCGGCGGACGCACCAGATCGATCCGGGCCAGTTTGCTGGCTCGGTCGAACAGGGCATCGGTCGAGATGCCGATGCCGGGTGAGATCGCGCCTCCGATGTAGACGCCGTGTTCATTGATCGCGTCGAACACCGTCGCGGTGCCGAAATCGACCACGATCAGCGGCGGCGGCCCGTACCGAGAGCAGGCGGCGACGGCGTCAACGATGCGGTCGGCGCCCAACTCTTCGGCGTTCTCGATACCGATTCGTACCGGTTTCCGCATATGCGAAGAGACCAATAGCGGCTCCGTACGAAGGAATTTGCGACAGACTTCCTGGAACACCGGCGCCAAGGCCGGTACGACAGACGAGATGATCGCACCGTCGATCTGGGCGGTCCGGATGCCCTCGTAGCGCAGCAACGAGGCGACGAGTATGCCGTATTCATCGGGCAATCGGTCGTGCTGGGTCGCCAGCCTCCATGTGTGGACAATTTTACGATCGTTAAACACGCCGATTTGGAGGGTGGTGTTTCCGATATCGATGGCGATCAACATGGCTCGCCGTCCTTCGCGACTTGATTGGACACCCCGGAGCGAGGGGATGACGTCGGGTTCGATCACGGCTTCGCAGCGCGATTTGGTGCATTCTAGGCGCGACCGGGCGTTTCCGACCGAGGACAGCCACTGGAGTCGGTCGCGACCGACGCCAAGACGTAACGAGATCAGTCAAGGCGCCGCAATGAGAGGGTGGAGCGTTTGGGGAAGGTGTGGATGATTCATCTGGTCAGCAGACTACTCAGGGAGGTCACCGGCCCTGCTGTTGTGTCCGCAAACGCTGGTTAGTATGTTCCCTCAAGCAACCTTTCCACGGAGCGCCGAATCTGGTTATTGCCCCAGAGGACCGCGCGTCGCCGGAAAGCTCTGCCATAAGGAGGCGGCGGCGGCATGGTCACCCGTTCGGCTCGATCTCTCAACGATCCGCATTCCGATCCTCGCGCGATCTGGCAGCGAACGCTTGAGGTGCTAAGGGATTCGCTCGATCGCGAAACGTTCGAGACCTGGTTTGCCGACACCCACGCGATTGAGATCCGTGGCGGCGTCCTGCATGTCGGCGTGCCAACCGTGATCAAGCTCGAGACGCTGCGCGGCAGCTACTATCCACAGCTCGCCTCGGCTGTGCGCCAAGCCGCCGGCCGGCCGATGGAGATCGAACTTCGCGTCGCCATGCGCCCGGAACCGGTGACACAGGCGCTCGACATGCCTGACGCCGACGGTCCGCCGCTCTCCGAGCGCGGCCTACCGATTCAGCCCGCCCGCAGTCGGCCTTCAGTGTTGAACCAGGCCACTTTCCAGCGATTCGTCGAAGGCACGTCCAACCAGATCGCAGTCACGGCCTCTCGGCGTGTCGCCTATCACCCCGGTGAAGACACGAACCCGCTCTTCATCTACGCGAACTCGGGCCTCGGCAAAACCCACCTGCTGCACGCGATCGCCCATGTGACGATGCAGTCGCACTACACGGTCCTGGTCGACACCGAGTCGTATGTCCGCCAGTTCGTCAACAGCGTCGGCGCGGGCGAGCGTGCCGCCTTCCAGCAAAAGTACGAGTCGGCCGAAGTGCTGATCATTGACGATGTGCAGAAGCTCGGCGGCAAGGTGCAGACGCAGGACGAGTTCTTCAACGTCTTCAATGCCCTGCATCACCGCGGCCGGCAGATCGTGATTGCCTCAGATCTCCCGCCGCGACTGCTGACCGGGCTGGGCGAACGACTGGTCACGCGATTCGAGGGCGGACTCGTCGTCGAGATCAATCCGCCCGACCTCGAGCTGAGAATGGCAATCCTGCAGCGCAAGATTCGGGACTGGCAAGTGGACATCGACGAGTCGACCATCGTCATGATCGCCGAGCGGGGCGGCACCAACGTGCGCTCATTGCTCGGCGCCCTGCAGCGCGTTCGCGTGTTTGCCGAGAGCGAGCGATCGCCGGCGACCCCAGGTGTGGTCATGCGGGCGCTGGCTGGACATGTGCCCGAAGAGGCGCGCAAGGCCAAACCCACCGTCGCCGAACTGATCGCGGCCGCCTCCGACCTCACTGGCGTGGCGCCGGAGCTGTTCATCGCGCCGCGCAAGGACCGCCGCACGGCGCGGGCGCGACAACTGGTGATGTACCTCGCCTGCCGCCACAGCGACCTCTCGCTCCACGCCATCGGCGAAGCGCTCGGTGGTCGCGACCACTCGACGGTCCTGCACGGACGCGACAAGGTTGAGGGGTTGCTCGCCAAATCCGGCGATCCCGAATCACAGTGGTGGGTGCAGCAAATTTCCGAGCTTCGCTCCCGCTTGCATCTCTAACCGGCGATCTTCCTGCCCGGTCCCGCTGTCCAGCCCCGGCCCTCTGATGGTGTCCCAACGTGTGGGCCTTGTCACACCCGCGCCCCGTCGCGGGAATCTTGTCGAGTGCTGCACCGACGCTCGAACTTGTGGAACCTCGTTCGGCGCAATCGCTCAGCCGGATCATGATTCTTGTGCCAAGCGCAGCTCGGGCCTGTTCACATTGGGGGATGCAGAGGTAGAAGTGACGCATTCCGGTTGGACCATGGGAGGCGGGACCCCCTCAGCCTTCGGCAGCTCCCCCTGCAAGGGGGAGCTGGAGAGTTGATAGGCGCTTCGATTGGGATCGCGCTGTCAATGTGAACAGGCCCTAGATACCCGCGGCAGGGCGCGGGTATGACAGTGTGTTGACGAGAGCGGACTCGTGAGTGGTCCTGGAGGGCGCGGCGCCGCCGAAGGGTTCCGCCGTCCCACCTAACTGCGGAGGTATCCCGCGTGTTTCAACGCGTCCGTCAGACCGCGCACGGACGCCAGTTCGATGTCCGGCTCGATTGCCTCTTCGCCCTTGTCCCCAACCAGCACCGATACGGCGAATCCGGCGTGTTGAGAGCCGAGAATGTCGGCCTCGGGGGTGTCGCCGACGAATGCCGTTTCCGCTGCGCTGGTAGCGAGCTCCGTCAATGCCGCCTGGAATATTGCCGGGCCGGGTTTCCAGCTGAGCACATCATCGGACCAGACCCAGCAGTCGATCCAACGGTCGAAGCCTCGTGCGACGAGGGCTTGCTCGACGTACCGTCCCGGCGCCAGGCCCGTGTTGGAGACGACTGCCAACCTGAGGCCCTGCTGTTTGAGCGAGTCGAGTTCGGATTCGACGCCGTCGATGATGTTGGGCGGCTCCCAGCTGGCGCTCTCACAGACGGCGTGAGTCAGTTCCGCGAGCAGCGCGTCGTTCTCGACCGTGCTCGGGCACTGTTCGAGCATCGAGCGCCGGACCGCGTAAACGCGATCTTCGCCGGACAGGTCGATGTTGGACTGATGCGCGACGACCAACAGGTCAATGGCGTAGCGAATTGCCCTGGGCGCCGCCTCGGCTGCGCCGCTACCAGCGCCAGCTTGCTCGTAGGCTCTCGTGAGGCGTTCTTCGCGGCGCCGCATGCGCCGCCGGCCGCCGCCGGGCGCGTCAGCGATCAGCGTGCCCCAGAGGTCAAGGGCAACGGATCGCAGCTTGGACAATGGTTCTTGGTCAGCGTCGCGGTGTCAGGCGGACGGCTTGCTGTCGTCGTCCGACGAGCTGGATGACATCGTCACTTCGTCCGAATCGTCGTCTTCGTTGGCGTCGCCATCCGGGGTGCGTGCTTCCTCGCGGAACTCGCGCAGGCCGGTACCAAGCGCCTTACCGACGCCGGCCAGGCGACCCGCGCCGAAGACGACCAGCACGACAACAACGACGACAATCGCCTCAACGGGACCAAATCCGATCAGTGCCATACCGAACTCCTGCTGTGCCGCCAGCGCTCAGCGCGCGTCGCCACCTGAGCGCGACGCGTCACCTCGGACTACCTCCCCGACCTGATAATGCCGGTGAGGCCCGGTACGGGCGGACGGTTTTTAGCTTACCAGCCTTGCGGGTCTCCGGCAGCGGTCTGCTTATGCTTGAGCGCGTCAGGCAGCGCGTGAGCGCGTCAGGCATTTAGCGCGTGGTCAGGCATTTAGCGCGTGAGCGCGTCAGGCATTTAGCGCGTGAGCGCGTCAGGCATTTAGCACACAAGTGCGTCAGGCCTCCAGTCGCTCGACGAAGATGCGCATGATCCCGCCGCAGATCTTGTCCTCGCCGTCGACGGGCTCCGTCAGGTCGACGGTGACCATCCGGGCGGCGCCGTCTTCGAGGGCGTCCATCGCTTCCTGCCAGACCTCGGCTTCGCCGCAGCCGCCGCCAATCGTGCCGACGAACGAGCCGTCAGGCTTGACCAGCATCTTGGCGCCGGTCTTGCGCGGCGTTGAGCCGAGCGTTTGGGCGACGGTCGCCAGGGCGACAGGAGCGCCTCGCTCGAAGGACTCGGACATGGCTTCATAGACCTCGTCGTGTGGCATTTCGATGTTCCTCTGCTTCGTCTTCCTACTGGAGATCTGGCGCAGCAGGCTTCTCAGTCCCCGCATCAAGTGCGAGGCAGGCTGCTCTGCGACTGCTCCCCCAAAGGGAGAGCAAGGATCCTGTTCAGTTTAGCGATGCTTCGAGGCGATGCTTCGGCCGTGGTCGGACATCGGTTGGGCGTCGCCTCCGCGACGGACGAGGATGATCTCGCCGAGCACCGAGACGGCGATTTCTTCGGGCGTCTCGGCGCCGATATCGAGGCCGATCGGGGTGAACACTCTGTCCAAGGCGTCGCGGTCGAGGCCTTCTTCGGCGAGGTGTTGGATGACGGTGCGGGTCCGCCGCTTGGATCCGATCATGCCGACGTAGCCGGCGCCGCGCTCAATTACAGTTCGCAGAGCGAGTTCGTCCACTTTGTGCCCTCGCGAGACGAGGACGATGTAGGTGCTAGCGGAGATCGGGAACTGGTCCAGCTCCTCGCCGAAGTCTCCGCAGATCACGTTCGCCTCATAGGGGAACCGGTCCTCGTTGGCGTACTCCTCGCGGTCGTCGATGATCGCGACCTCCATGCCGAGCATCGCTCCGAGTTGTCCCACGGCCAGGCCGACGTGTCCGCCGCCGACCACGAGCAGCGTTGCCGCCGGCTCGACGACTTCCACGAGGATTTCGACGATGGCAGCGGCGGCCTCAATCGCGCGGCGCCCTTCGACCAGCTCACCCTCGGGCGAGAACGCGCAGGTTTGCACGAGATGCTTGGGGATCGCGGCCCTTGCAAATTCGGCGACGGCGTCTTCCAGTGGGCCGCCGCCAATCTCGCCCAGTACGTGGTCGGAGAAGACCAGCATCTTCGCCCCGACCGCTACCTCGACACCCTCGGTCGCGCCCATGATCGTGCATGACGCCAGGGCCGGGCCCTCGCGAGCGGCGGTCAACAGGGCGCGTGCGATATTAGTGGAATTGGGCATGGCTAGAGGATACGGCCCAGATCGTCCTGATCAGACGTTGAACAGAATGTGCAGCACGTCACCGTCCTGGACCTCGTAGTCCTTGCCTTCGGTGCGGGACTTTGCGCGCTTCTTGGCCTCGGCTTCCGCGCCCGACGCTCCCACCGCCTCGCCGCAGGTCAGCAGGTCGTCCCAGCGCACGACCTCGGCGCGAATGAAGCCGCGTTCGAGGTCGGAGTGGATCTTGCCCGCGGCCTGGGGCGCAGTGTCGCCGGCGCGGACGGTCCAGCCCCGGCATTCGTCTGGACCGACGGTGAAGAATGTGCGCAGGCCAAGCAGGCGGAATGTCTCTTGCAACGCGGTCTCAACGGCTCCGGCGCCGACCCCGAGCTCTTTGCGGTAGGCCGCCGCTTCCTCGTCGTCGAAGTCCCGCAGCTCCTCCTCCAGCCTCGCCGAAAGCACGATGCCCTCGACCAAGCCAGCCGCCGCCGTGTCCTCGTCGACGTTGATGATGGTCAACATGGGTCGCTCGGTCAGGAACCGATAGTGGCGGAGGTCCGCGCGCTCTTGATCGCTGATCGGCGCATCGAGCAGCGTGCCGTCGTCGCCGAGATGCGTTTGCAGTCTGCGCAGCAGATCGGTCTCTCGATCGATCGCCACGCGCTCGGCCGCTCTCATCGACTTCGTCTCGTCGGCGATGCGCTGGAGGCGCTTCTCGATCAGGACGAGGTCGGCGAAGGTCAGTTCGAGCTGCATCGCTTCGATGTCGCCATCCGGATCGATGCGCTCGGCAGGATGCGGCACGGCGTCGTTGTCAAAAGCCCGCACGACGTGGACGAGGGCGTCCAGCTGCGAGAGTTGATCGAGCAGTTTGGTCGAGGGCGGTTCGTTGCCGCCGCCCAATGCTCCGGCAAAGCCGGCCCCGGGGAAGTCCACGACATCAAGTACGGCAGGCGTGGTCTTCTTCGGCTGATAGAGCTCCGAGAGACGAGTCAGTCGAGCCTCGGCTGCGGGCACGACGCCTTCATGGGGCTCCATGTGCGCAGTGAAACCGGTCAGCCGCGCTGCGCCTGTGAGGGCATTGAAGAGCGTTGTTTTGCCGGAGCGCTCGAAACCGATGAGTCCGATTGAGGTCATGGGGATATCGTCGCACGGCTTCGGGCGATGGTCAGTCTCCTACTCGCCACTGGCGCGCTCCTCCGTCATTCCCGCGCCAGCGAGAATCAATGAGGAGTTGCTGCGCTGCATGGGCCCCGCTTGCGCGGGAATGAATGCGGTGGGTTCGAGCCGGACTTAGCGAACCCCAAGTTGCGCTGGATCGAACTCGCTGACCCCCAGGCCTGGATGCTCTGGATCGGCCAAGGCCTTGCCGACGAGCAGGATGGAGTCTCGCATCGCCGCCCAGTCGACCATTGCTGCGGCGACGCTGGGAGTCTCCCAGCGCCAGGCCTGGTGTTCATCCGAGAGGACTGGTTCGGCCTCCCGAGCGACCAGCGCAGCGAAGGCGGGGACGAAGTAGATCGTGTCGTTCTCGGGGTTGTAGAAGGATTCGGGGCGGTCGATGCGGAACCAACGCTCGACCAGGAGGCCGGTTTCCTCATCCAACTCGCGGATGGCAGCCTGCCAGGCGGCTTCTCCCTGCTTCTCCTCGATGTGACCGCCGACGGTTTGCCAGGCGCCGGCGAAGCGATGGCCTTCGGGACGCTGGAGCATCAGCAGCTCGATGCCGTCCTCGGCATCACTGCTGGTCGGTCGGACAATGTAAACCGCGATGATGTTGCTGCGTAGCCGCGGCATCTCGGGCGTTACTCGGCCCACTTGGGGATGGTGGCGTCGAAGGAGTCGTAGAACGTGACGTAGGGCTTCACGTCGAGCACCGGCGTGCCGTTGACCAGGTCCAGCCCGACCACCTTGGCGATGTGGCCGTTGACCGACTCCAGCGGACAGATCGAAATCGAGATCGGATTCGGGCGATGCGCCGTGCGGGTGGCGAACACGCCGACCTCGGGCGTGTCCTCGCCGCCGGACGGATGCAGCCGCAGGAGGGCGCGACCTTCGTCGGTGACCTCTCCCATCCAACCGATTACGAACAGGTGCGAGAAGCCGGACAATCCGTCGAGCGCGGGCTCGAACTCGGGGCGGAAGACCAGTTCCGATCTGACTTGCGCCCAGACTCGGCCGGAGGTGTCGTTGATGTCGTTCCGCACGACCGCGACCGGTGAGAGATCGTCGATCTGGTCGGGCAATCCATGCAGCGCGGCGTCGCGCGCGACTGTGGGATTAACCAGCCGTAAGCGGTCCCTCCAGCTGGTCATTTGCGGCTCCCCGTACCTACTGCAAGCGTTATACCGGTGGTATTGTGGCAGAAGTCAGACTATCGCCCCGGACTCTCTGTAGCCCTCTGGGGCGCTGTTTCGCATGTCAGGACTTGCACATTGAGCCAGCAGGACGCTGCACAACCACCTTCACAGCCGGATGCGCCGCTGGATGGTGCGCAACTCTCGTTCGAGACGCGAACGGACCCGGCGGTCGAACCACCGGCCGAGCCGCAAATCGAGCAACCAGTTGACCGGGCCGACTCTCTGGCCAACCCGTCGGCCAACCCGCCGGCCAGCCCGCCAGCCAACCCGTCGGTCGACTCGCCGTCGAGCAATGGATCCGGCACCTATGACGCATCCGATATCGATGTGCTTGAAGGCATCGAGGCGGTGCGGCGACGGCCGGGCATGTATATCGGCTCAACCGGCCAGACGGGCCTGCATCACCTCGTGTATGAGATCGTCGACAACTCCGTCGACGAAGCGATGGCGGGCCAGGCCACGCGAATCGAGATTGCCCTCCAATCCGGTGGTTGGGTACAGGTCCGCGACGACGGCCGCGGCATTCCTGTTGACACACACTCCAAGACCGGCAAGTCGGCCCTGGAGACCGTGCTCACGGTGCTGCACGCCGGCGGCAAATTCGGCGGCGGCGGATACAAGGTCTCGGGCGGTCTGCACGGTGTCGGCGCATCGGTGGTCAATGCGCTCTCGTCGCAGCTCGAAGTCGAGGTGCGGCGCGACAGCACTTCATACACGCAGTCGTACGTACGCGGCGTGCCCAACGACGAGCTCGAGCGCGCGCCGCTCGCGCCGGAGGCGACGCCCAGGACCGGCACGATGGTCCGCTGGATCGCCGATGACCAGGTGATCGATCAGCTTGAATACGACTTCCACACGCTCGCACAGCGCTTCCGCGAGATCGCCTACCTGAACAAGAGTCTCTGGATCTGCTTCCGCGACGAGCGCCACTTCCCGACCGACGCCACGGACGAAGAGCGGGAGCAGCTCGAGCCGACGGACGAGAAGAACTTCTACTTCGAGGGTGGCATCCAGTCCTACGTGCGCTTCCTCAACCGCGACCGCGAGGTCGTGCAACCGCTGCCCTTCCATCTCGACCGCGAGGTCGCCGGCAATGGCGCGCCGGTCGCCGTCGAGGTCGCGATCCAATACAACGCCGACTTCCAGGACTCGGTCTACGCCTTCGCCAACACGATCAACACGCACGAGGGTGGCTCGCACCTGACTGGCTTCCGCTCGGCGTTGACGCGGGCCATCAACGACTTTGCGCGGCGCAACAAGCAGCTCGGCGACAAAGACGCGAACATCACCGGCGAGGACACCCGCGAGGGATTGACGGCCGTGATCTCGGTCAAGCTCGGCGAGCCGCAGTTCGAGGGACAGACCAAGACCAAGTTGGGCAATCCCGAGATCAAGGGAATTGTCGAATCGGCGACAGCCGAAGCTCTAGCCGAATACTTTGACGGACAACCGCGCGAGGGTCGCCGGATCGTCGAGAAGTGCCTGACCACGGCCCGTGCTCGCGAAGCGGCGCGTAAGGCTCGGGCCATCGTCCAGCGCAAGGGCGCGCTTGAGGGCGCAGCGTTGCCGGGCAAGCTCGCCGACTGCTCGGAGCGCGATCCTGCGCTGTCGGAGATCTTCATCGTCGAAGGCGACTCGGCCGGCGGCTCGGCCAAGCAGGGCCGCGACCGGCGGACGCAGGCGATCCTGCCCTTGCGCGGCAAGGTGCTCAACGTCGAACGGGCGCGGTTGGACAAGCTGTTGGGACACGAGGCCTACCGCACCCTGATTACTGCGCTGGGCACCGGCATCGGCGAGGACTTCGATCTCTCCAAGCTGCGTTACCACAAGGTCGTGATCATGACCGACGCCGACTCCGACGGCGCGCACATCCGCACCCTGCTGCTGACGTTCTTCTTCCGCCACATGCGCGACCTAATCGACGACCGCAAGCTCTACATCGCCCAGCCGCCGCTCTACCGCGTGCAGGCCGGGCGTCAGAAGCCGGAGTGGCTCTTCTCCGACGCCGAGCTTGACGCGTTCATGACCAAGCAGAAAGAGGGCCAGAAGAAGATCTCGGTGCAGCGCTACAAGGGTCTGGGCGAGATGAACGCCGACCAGCTCTGGGAAACCACTATGGACCCACAGGCCCGCGTCCTCTGGTCGGTCGACATCGACGACGAGCATGCCGCCGACGACCTCTTCGTCAAGCTGATGGGCGACGACCCGTCCAAGCGCCGCCAATTCATCGAACAACACGCCGATATGGCGAAGATCGACGTCTAGCCTCGTGCCCGCGTCCGCTCGCGCTCCACTGGTGGCGGTCCCGCCGGCCCTCCGTCGATGGTGGCGCGGCCAGCCTCGACTGGTCCTGGAAGACTCACCCGCCGCTCAGCTTGTCGATCTGACTGCCATGGCGCCCGTCGAGCGGCTGCTGGTGCTCGGTCCCGACTCCCCCGCGCTGGCGTCTCTGATCGCGGACGTGGCGGAACTCGAACCCATACCGATCGCCGTGCTCACGGACGATCGTGCGCCGGCGGACGCGTTGGGCGTCGACGTGTTGCGCGGCGAGCCGCAGCGGTTGCCGCTGGAGGATGGACAGGTCGACTTCGCCGTGGTCCCGCACCGGTTGCGGCACTGGGACGACACACTGGCTCTGCGCGTCCTGGAAGAGCTCTGGCGGGTGCTCGACCACAACGGCGTCGCCGTACTGTGGGAGGTCGCGCCCTCGAAGTCGGCGACGGTCAACGCGGTGTGGTCGTCGGTGCTCGGCCAGAACGGGACAAGGCCGAATCTCAGAACCTTCGGTCAACTCGGTCAACTGGCCTACGACGCCGGCTTCGCCTGGGTGCAGACGCTGCCGCTGCGCCCGTTCCTGTTTCCGCCGGGCCCGCGGCTGACGATCCTGATCCGCAAGGAGCACTACACGCCGGAGAATGTGGGCCGGCGTTAGGCAGTTGTCTCTGGTCACCGAGTTCGGCCCCGGGAACAACACTGCTACGTTTCTCGTCTGACCTCCAACAGTTACCCGGCTCGCGCTTGAGTCGAGCGTCGCCCCATCGGCGAGGCCGTCCACGGCGCGCTAGCAGGCTAAGCAATGCTCGGACTCCGCAAGGTTGCGCGCGCATACTTGCCGTTTGAACTGCGGCTGTGGATCGCGCTGCGGCGGCGCGCCTGGCGAGACTATCGCGCTGGGACGGTGTTTCTCGACCGGTCGAACCACGACCGTCCAACGCAATACATCCACAGCGAATACGAACTTTCGTTTATCGACTATCCGGGGCAAGAGTCGGTCGCAACCGCGAAGCGGAACAACCAACGATTGCTCGCCGAGGCGCTCGATGGCGCCGTACTGAGACCAGGCGAGACGTTCTCGCTCTGGCGCTTGGCCGGTCGCCCACAGTCGGACGAGGGTTACGCTCCCGCCGCCGTCATCCGGGAGCATGTACTCGTCACGGAAATGGGTGGGTCAACCTGCCTGCTGTCGACGGTGGTCTACAACGCGGCGCTGCTTGCCAACCTTGAAATCGTTGAACGCCACTGCCACAGCATCGACGCCTACGGAGCAGATCGTTACTTCGAACTGGGGCGGGATTGCACCATTGTCCACGGCTACCGAGACCTGCGCTTTCGCAATCCCTTCGAGTACCCGGTCACTCTCAATGTGGCGTCCAATTCGCTCTCTGTGCGGTCTACAGTCAGCGCCCGCCATCCTCGCGATTTCACCGTGCAACTAGAGGTCAGCAAGCCGATCGTCGAGCCGCACGAGACGCATGTTGTAGTGGATCCTCAGTTGCGACCAGGCGAAGAAGTCGCGGTCGGCTCCGGCCACGACGGCATCTGTACGCGGACCGTCCGGCGCGTTGTCTGGGCCGGCGGCGAGAGTCGGGCAGAAGATCTCGGTGAGTCACGGCACGCCAGCGTCGCCAGCGTCGTGCGGCGTGGACCCGAGTGAGGAGTCGGCACGCGGCTGGGACGTCGTGGGCGATGTCGATGACGGCTGAGGCGAAATCGGCGCCCTTCCACCCTAGGAACCCTCTGAACGACTCTGATCCCCGCTTCCCCCCTGCGGAGACCTTTGCGAAACCCCCCTTCTCCCCCCTTGCGGGGGAGATGCCGTAGGCAGAGGGGGCTCCCCATATCAAGGCCTATCTGGTTGCTGTCGGAGGACCCCCCCACTGTCACTCCGTGACATCTCCCCCCGCAAGGGGGGGAGAGGGGATTTGCGAGTTTTTCAAAGGTCTCCCTGCGGGGGAAGCTGTCGCAGTCTGAAGGGGGGTCCCTGCTCGGCCCGCGACACCAGTTGTTCAAAGCATTCCTACCCGCAACCAGCCCCGACACCCGCTCCAGCGCCTGAGCCAGGCCGTACAACCGCTGCTCGCTGGCGTAGGCCAACACGGCAGCCGGGACGTCGACCGAGACGTCCTCACCCGCTCGGATCCGGGCTCTCAGCTCCGATGCCGACAGATCGATCGGTTCCATCGGCACCCAGTCGAGCCAGCGGCCGAGTCCGTGGATGATGCGGTCCAGTTGTCGGCGGTCGAGCTCCGCGCCGGGCCTGACGGCGGCAGCGACTCGGGCGTGGGCGAGGATTTCTCCCGGCTTGTGCCAGTGGGGCAGGTCGAGCACCGCGTCGGCGCCCATAATCCACCAGAGCTGCTTCGCGCCTCGCTCGCGCAGTTCGCGCACAGTGTCGAGCGTGTAGGTCGGGCCGTCGCGGCGCACCTCGATATCTGAAACCTCGAGGCCACCGCGGCGCTCCTGAGCGGCCGCAATCGTCATGGCCAAACGATGCACGGACGGCGTCACGGACCGGCCGTGCTTGCGCCAGGGGTCGCCTGTGGGAATGAGGATCAGCCGGTCCAGCTCCAGCGCCGACGCCGCGGCGTCGGCCAGGTGCAAGTGGGCGCGATGCAGCGGATCGAACGTGCCACCCAGCGCGCCGACGCGCTCGTGCGGCTCAAACTGCAGCTCTTCCAACTCCGTAGGTGACGCCACTAGTGCTAGCGCTCCCACTCCCACCGAATCCGCGACCTGCCAATTCGCACGGTGTCGCCGGGCGCGCAGCCCGCGCGGTACAGCGCCGATGCCACGCCGCGCCGGTCGAGCCAGCGATAGGTCTCGGCCAGAGCTTCATCCTCTTCGAGCTCCATCATCGAGACGAATCGCTCTACCGATGCACCGCGCACAGCGAAGAGGCGCTCGTCCAGCCGTTCGACCTCAAAGCGCCGACCGTCCTGCTTTGGCCGCACAACGGGAATCTTGGTCTCGCGCACCGGCTCCTGTGTGCGCAGCTCGGCCAGCGCCGTCGCACTCGCATTGACCACAGCCTCCGTGCCTTCGCCCGTCGCGGCGGAGCAGAACAATGGGGGATGATCCATTTCGGCGAAGAGGTCGGAAATCTCGCCGCGCAGCACGTCAACCTCTTCCAGGTCGACCTTGTTGATCACCACGATCTGCGGTCGCGCGGCCAGCTCGGCGGAGTAGCCAGCCAGCTCGCGGTCGACCATGGCTTTCGCCCCCGCTGGATCGTCCTGCGAACCGTCGATCAAGTGGACCAGCAGCCGAGTCCGGGAAGTATGGCGGAGGAAGTCGTGGCCCAGGCCGGCGCCGTCGGCCGCGCCCTCGATCAGGCCCGGCAGATCGGCCATCACGAACTCGTCCCAGCCGACCGAGACGACGCCCAGGTGCGGTTCCAGGGTGGTGAAGGGATAGTCGGCGACGCGAGGTCGGGCCGCGCTCAGATGCCGCAGCAGCGACGACTTACCGGCGTTGGGCAGGCCGACGATGCCGACATCGGCCAACACGCGCAGTTCGAACTTGAGTCGCCGCCGCTCGCCGGGCTCGCCCTTCTGGGCGACTCGCGGCGTCTGGTTGGTCGAGCTGCGGAAGTACATGTTGCCCTGGCCACCGCGACCGCCCCAGGCGACCACCAGCGACTGCCCGTCGACCTCCAGGTCGACGAGTTGCTCAGTCTGGCCGCCGGAGACCTGGGACACAATGGTGCCGGCGGGCAGTTCCAGCAATATTGTCGCGCCGGCCCGGCCTCGTTTCTGGTTGGTACCGCCGTTCGATCCCGGCTCCCCCCGGAACTGGCGTTGCCGCCGGTAGCGGCGCAGCGTGTTCAGTTGGCCGTTGGCCATGACCACGACATCGCCGCCGCGACCGCCGCGGCCACCGTCCGGCCCGCCGCGCGGAACGAACTTCTCGCGTCGGAACGACACGGCGCCGCGGCCGCCCGCGCCGCCTTCGACTTCGATCTCAGTTGAATCAATCATGGATCGAGTTTATCCACACGTTCGACGAGTGCTCCGGATCCAGGAATGAATTGTTGGAAAGTGAACAATTGATATCTGTTGCTGTTGTTGCTGGCGCCTTGGGCAATGGGGATAAGCGGCCCTCAACACGTCCCACGCTAGCGATGCGCTCGTTTACGAGGTGGGCAAGCTGTGGAGTGGCGTTCCTCAGGTCTGGGAGGGTGGTGGACGGTGTGTGGACGACGCAGGCCGATCTCCGGCGCCGGTTGAGCAATCGGGGAACCCATAGCGTCAGCGGGTCGGAAACACACTCATGAGGGAAGAAGAGTGCCTGTCATCAACCGATTATCCCAACGGGATAGTCGCGCAGAATGCAGCCAACATGCACTCTCACGCCGAAGCCGTCACCAGAAACATATGATGCACATATGCGATTAGGCATGTTCGGCGGCGGCGGATTTCGCGTAGGTCGGATTCTAGGGATTCCGATCAGGCTCGATCTGTCCTTTTTCTTCGTCTTCGGCCTGCTGGTCTTCCTGATCGCCACACAGATCTTGCCCGATTCGCTAGACGGCTGGGGCGGCGCCGAGCGCTGGGTCTACGGCGTCGTCGGTGGCGTCATTTACTTCCTTTCACTGCTTATCCACGAACTCGCCCATTCGCTGATGGCTCGCCGCTACGGCATGGACGTGTCGTCGATCACCCTCTTCTTCTTCGGCGGCGTCTCGGTCATCCGCGAAGACTCGCAGCGCCCCGGGCAGGAGTTCTGGATCGCCGTCGTCGGACCGCTGGCCTCACTCATCCTGGGCGGCGGGTTCCTGCTGGTCGCCCTCCTCGTATTGCCCGAGGACACGACGCTGAACAACGTGGTCTTCGTCCTCGGCGTCGTCAACTGTTTCCTCGCCGCGTTCAACATGCTGCCCGGATTCCCGCTCGACGGTGGACGCGTGATGCGATCGCTGATCTGGCGCGTCACCGGCTCACGCCATCGCGCGACGAGAGCCTCGTCGCGACTGGGGCAACTGCTCGGCGCGATCATGATCATCTACGGCATCGGCGGACTGCTCACTGATGTGGCGATCTTCAACAGCAGTCTCAACTCGATCTGGGTCGCGTTGGTTGGCTTCCTGTTGATGACGCAAGCCGCGCAAGGCGTCAAGGCCGCCGCGCTGGAGCGCGACCTCGCAGGACTGCGCGTTGGAGAACTGATGCTCAAGCCACCGATCGCACGAACAGCGGAAGCCGACCTGCTGGTCCATGTCCTGGCGCCGTCGCGCGCCCAGCTGGATCAGCAGGATGTGTTTATCGTGTCGGAGGACGGAACGGCGGTGGGCGTCACCTCTGCGGTGCAGATCCTGCTGTTGGATGAAGAGCAATATCTCAATGCCCGGTTGCGCGACATTATGCTCGTGGCGGGCCAGGTGCAGCCGCTCGAGCCGAACTCCGGCGCGGATGAGGCGCTGAGGCGTCTGCAGAAAGAGCGGACGTTCGTCCTGCCGGTGGTCGAGCGCGGTCGCCTGCTGGGCGTCGTCGGGCTGGAACAGATCGTCAAGGCGCTCGGACAGGGTCCGTCGCGCCGACTCGACCCGTTGTCTGGAGCCTGAGTCTGGTGGCTCCGTGGGGAATCAACTGAACAACTCCGATCCCAGCTTCCCCCCTCTGCGGGGGAAGCTGCCGCAGGCTGTAGGGGGGTCCCGCCCGGTCGGCGGAACCAGTTGTTCAGAGGTTCCTCAGCGCACGGTAGAGTCGGAGTCGTGACAGGATCAACGGGCCGCTCAACAGTTTCTCCACGCCTGACTGCCGCCGTTCTCGCCGGCAAGGCGGCCCGATTCGGCATGCGGGCGTTGGGCTCGGGAGGGACGGCCTTGCCCGGACTCGTGGTCGAACGATTGGACGCGAACGCCGCCGGCCGGCTCGCGCAGAGATTATCGGCGACGGCGCTGATCACCGGCACCAACGGCAAGACCACGACCGCCGCGATGCTGGCCCGCATCCTCCGCGTCGACGGACGAGCCGTCATCCACAACAGCTCCGGCTCCAATCTCATGCGCGGAGTCACGGCATCCCTGGTCGCAGCCGCGTCGCCGCTGGGTACCTTGCCGGCCGGCTGCACGGCCGTCCTCGAGACCGATGAAGCCGCGCTTCCGGCCATCGCGCGAGCAGCGCCGCCATCGGTTGCCGTCTTCACCAACCTGATGCGCGACCAGCTCGATCGCTATGGCGAAATCGATTCGATTGCTCTGCGTTGGGCCGACGCGCTTAAGGGCTTCCCTGAAAACGCCACGATTGCGCTCAACGTTGACGATCCACTGATCGCCTCGCTCGCCTCCGGATGGAGCGGCAAGTGCCTGAGATTCGGGATCGAGGATCCCAACGTTCCCCCGGCGCCCGAAGGCGAGATCGTCGACGCCGTCTGGGATCCAGTGACCCGCGACGATTTCCGCTACTCCCGCCGCTACTTCGCCCAACTGGGACGCTGGTACACCGATTCCGGAGCGCAGCGGCCGACGCCTGAGATCGCAGCGGAACAGATCGCCAAAGGCGATCAATCGATGCAGTTCGTATTGCATCTGCCGGAAGGATCCACGTCCATCAACCTCCCCGCCGAGGGTCTCTACAGCGTCTACAACGCGTTGGCGGCCGCGTCAGCCGCGTCGGTGCTGGGGGTGCCCGGCGAGACGATTCGGGATGGCTTGCAGCAACACAAGGCAGCCTTCGGTCGGCAGGAAGAGCTAACAGTCGAAGGTCGCCGCATCCGGATATTGTTGGGCAAGAATCCCTCGGGTATGAACCAGGCCTTGCGCACGCTGCAGCAGCCCGGCGAGCGCCACCATCTGCTCGTGCTGCTCAACGACGGCATCGCCGACGGGACTGATGTGTCCTGGATTTGGGACGTCGATTGGGAATCCCAGGCCGACCACTGCGCGTCGCTGACTGTGGGCGGTCGCCGAGCGGCCGACATGGCCCTGAGACTGGAATACGCCGGCTTCCCGGCGCCAAAGACGCCGGTCAGCAACGATATCGGACACGCGCTGCGCCAGGCCCTGGATGCTATTCCCAAGTCAGAACAGCTGGTAATTCTGCCAACATATACAGCGATGCTCGATGTCCGCCAACGGCTGGGACGGATGGGGGCGTCGCGATTGTGGGACGTGGCCTGATGTCCGGCACTGAAGCGCGAACCCTCAATGTCGCGGTCTTGTACCCCGAGCTGCTCAATCTCTACGGAGACCGCGGCAACGCGCGCGCCCTGGAACGTCGTTGCGCGGCTCGAGGCATCGATGCGACGGTGTCCGGCATCGACATCGGCGATGACTGGTCTCCCGAAGACACCGACATCGTCCTCGTCGGAGGAGGGCAGGATCGCGAGCAGCGCCGGGTACAGGCCGACCTCGAGCGCCGCGGCGACGATCTCCGCCAGTACGTCAATGACGATGGCGTCGTGCTCGCTGTGTGTGGTGGCTTCCAGCTCTTCGGTCATCACTACCGAGGCTGGGACGGCGAGATCATGGAGGGCATCGGCATTTTCGACGCGGTCGCCGCGCACCCAGGACCACAGGTCGCTCGCTGCGTCGGCAATGTCGTTGTCCTCTGGGAAGGCGAGACGGTCGTCGGCTTCGAGAACCACGGCGGCCGCACCTATCTCAACGACGGCCAAGAACCATTCGCCGATGTCGTCAGCGGGTTCGGCAACAACGGCGGCGACGGCCTCGAAGGGGCGAAAGTCAAGAACGCCTTCGGCACCTACCTGCATGGAGCGGTGCTGCCCAAGAATCCGCGTCTGGCCGACAGATTGCTCGCCCTGGCGATCGCGCGTCGGCACGGACCGGACGCCGCTGAGCTGGCGCCGCTCGACGATGGCGCCGCGTTGCGAGCGCATGCCGAGGCGCTCCACACCGCGCTGTCGGGCAAGGAATCTGCGCTTGGTCGCCGCTTCGCATAACGTAGAGGCGATAGATCACCGCTTGGAAAAGAGATCGCCATGGCTGAGACATCAACGCTGACGCGCACCGCCCCCGATATTTCCTGCGAGCATTGCGCCAACGCCATCACCGCGGCGCTGACTGCGCTGTCCGGCGTCGCCTCCGTCTCGGTTGACGTGGATGAACAGCGCGTCGAGGTCCGTTACGACGCCGATTCTGCCACAGTTGAGCAGATAGACGCCGCGTTGGAGGAGGAAGGCTATCCCCCGCTCAGATAGCCCGTGGGCTCAGCAGCAATCCGGACGAGGCCTCTCGGCGCCTCGTCAGGGCTCGCGACGTACCAATCCCAGTCACGACGGCGGATGGCTGATCGGCCCGACGTGGTTGTACGTGGCCCTGGCCGTCATCATTTTTGTAGCCGCCGCAGCCGTCGCGGTCGTCCAGGCGACCGGCTCCGATCAAGCAGCCGGCTCCGAACCCGACGGGTCGGGCGGTGTTGTAGAACCGCAACAGTCCCAGTCGCAAACATCAACGCAGGACAGCGAATCGACGGTCAGTGGTACGACCGAAGATGAATCGGCTGAATCGGCTGAATCGGCTCAGCAACAGGCCGAGCAACAGGACTCGGCGTCCCAGGACCAAGAGCAAGCAGAAAACAGCCAACAGGACCAGGCCGACCCGG
The DNA here is from genome assembly GCA_963666795.2 of Dehalococcoidia bacterium. GTDB lineage: Bacteria > Chloroflexota > Dehalococcoidia > Bin125 > Bin125 > Bin125. The sequence goes on from CAXXUV010000008.1 coordinate 769,992, forward strand.
CTGGACAGGATCGAATCAACCGGGAGCGATTGTCGGTGTCTGCGCAACAGCTCAACCCGTTGCGCGGCTTCATCATCCCGATCGCCGGCGCATGCATCACAGAGTATGAAGGCCACCTGCCCACCGCGCCTCGCACGTATCGAAACAACGGTGTCCACGAAGGGCTCGATTTCTATCAGTGGGCCGCCTGCACCGCGGTCGACTACGGCACGACCGTCCTTGCCGCCAAGGCCGGCGTCGTCGTCCGAGCCGACCTCGATTACGTGGACATCACACCGGCCGACTGGGAGCGATTCAACGCCAACAACTGGGAAGGCGAGAAGATCCTCGACGAACTGAGAGGTCGCCAGGTCTGGATCGACCACGGGCGAGGCATCGTGACCCGCTACGCCCACCTCTCAACCATCGCCGACGGCATCGCCGTTGAAGTCGAAGTACAGCAAGGTGACGTCATCGGATACCCAGGAGAGTCGGGACAACAAGAGGTCTACTTGGATTCCGGCGTGGACGTGCACCTGCACTTCGAAATCCGCATCGCAAACGGCTGGCTCGGCCAGGGCGAAACGCCGCCGCAGGCGAGACAGTTGTACCTGGAGGCCTTCGGACTGGCTGGGGAATAGCCAGGCGTTGCGTTAGCGATAGCCAACACCCCCTGTTCCGAGGTGCGCCGCCCGGCGGAACGCTGTACGATTTCGTCGCCGAGCGCTGAAAGAGCCAAGATGACGACCAAGCAAGCTGTCCCGCAGAAACTCCCGCTTCCGCAGCAGATCAGTACGGGAGAGATGAACGATCGCGCACTGCGTTTTGCCGCCACTGCGCTGATCGAACGCCTCGGTGCAACAGAAAGCGACACGCAGGAAGTCGGCGTCCAAGCCCTGATCTTCAACCTGCAAAACTTGATGCGTCTGTTTGATCGACCGACGATTCAATGCGAAATCAAGGAAGGAATCGTCACCTTCAATCGGACGATCATGGATGGTGACTGGGAAACTGGTCGCTGGAACCTGGAGTGGAGCGCCCAGCCGAATGGATCTTGAAACGATCGCGGAAGGAACAGGTTCCGAGGACGAAGCGCAAACGTCAGGAATGCCGCTTTCGGAGCTTCCCCGTCGTTCATTTGCTACGAGTGCGCGGCAGGCCATCCGTTGGGCTCGGCGCGAAATTCTGCTGGCGCTCTTGGCTGCCTTCATCGTCGGACTCGGCGCCGGAGCAGCCGAAGCGCTGATCTCCTGGCTGACCAGTTGACCGACTGCGGCAGCGTTAGCGAGGACTGATCGGCTTAGGAGCCGGCTCGCCCGGTGATCGCTTCGCAGTCAAACCAGCCACGACGCCGTTCTCCACCAACTGTTCAATCTCCTCATCCGACATTCCCAGAGCCTCCCCCAAAATCTCAGCCGTATGCTCACCCATCCGAGGAGCCGGACGCCCACAAGACGCCGGACGACGCCTTAGCCGCCACGGGAACCCTTGATACTGCCTCGTTCCCGTATCCGGATGCGTCAGCTGCAGCCACCAGTCGCGCGCATGCAAGTGAGGATCATGGAGATGACTCAACGTTGAATGCACCGCTGCCGCTGGCACGCCAATCGATTGCAAGTAGTACTGCAACGTCTGCGCATTCCAGTCGCGAGTCCACTCGCTCAACTTCGCTTCCAACTCCGCTTCATGAGCCTTGCGACCCGCCAACGTTCGCCATTGGGGACGATCCAGATCTGCCGCTTGTGCGAGGCAAAGCCAGGTCTCGTCATCGAGCACCGCAATCGCGATCCACTCATCGCTCCCGTCGACACCGTCGGCGCATCTAACGCATTCATGCGGCGCCGCATCGGATCGGCGATTGCCATTGCGTGCCGGCATCTCCTGCCCCAACGACGACGCCATCAAGTACTCGTCGATGTAGGCAACCGCCGACTCAAACATCGAACCTTCAATATGAACGGCGGTCTGTTGCTCCTGCGCGCGGAGCACTGCGGCCAGCGCCGCGGCCGCCATCTGCGCTCCGACAATCGGGTCGGCCTGCATCGTGCCGAGCATCAAGGGCGGCTCGTCCTGGTAGCCGAACAGTAAGTCCCAGCCCGCGTTGCCCTCGGTCGTCCCGCCGTTCGCGCGGAAGTTGTCGTATGGACCGCCAGTACCAAAGCCAGAGAATGATACGAGTCCGATGTAGGGATTGACCTGGCGCATATGCTCATGCGTGAGTCGTAAGTTCTGTAACACCCGCGGACGAAAGTTCTCAAGTACAACGTCTGCCCGCCTTATGAGGTCAAGCGCAACCTGACGCCCTTCATCCGTATCAAGCGCAATCGAGATCGTACGCTTGCCGCGATTGGCCATGTTGAAGTTTGGCCGCACGTTCAAGGGGTGAGCATCGGGTGAGGCCACACGCATCGGCCCGCCGGCGTCGTAACGCCAGAGGTCGGGTCGCTTCGGCCCTTCGACCTTGATTACGTCAGCCCCAAGATCAGATAGCAACCCGGAAGCGTAGGGTCCCAGCCACGCATGAGTAAAATCGACGACCCGCAAGCCATCAAGTGGTCCGGTCGCATGCCGCGGACGCGAACGTCGAGCAAAGCTGTCATCGCGAGTCGCTTCGTTCACATGCTCCGACACGCGCATCCCACGACCAGCGCCGGTCATCCCGTTCTCGGAGCGGAAGTAGCCAAGCGCGTTGAGCTGCGGGTCATCCAGCAACTGCTGAGCCGTGCGATGCATCGCCATCACACTGCCGAGCTCGGACAGTCTCGTCCAGATCGTGTTTGCGTCAAGCGATTCGATAATCGGTCGCACATACTCAAGCGACGCTTCATGCTCGGCGAACCGAGCATCGCCCTCCAACAGCGCCTCGGGCGGAGGCTCACAGCCAAACGCAATAGGCGCATTGCGCAGCGTCTCCTTGGACCACGGCGAGAGTGTGATGTATCCATCGGCCGTCTGCATTACCTCCGCCCAGCCCGGAGAGCCTCCGATCCTTGGCAACGCCTGACCCGAGAACTCCGATCGCAACGACATGATCAGGGTTGAACAAGCCTCATGCGACGACAGCTCAATCCAGTCGCCGACACCCGAGTGCATGCGCTCAAGAAGAGCCGCCAGAGCGGCGACCGCGCCCAGAATGCCGATTGCCCGGGGAATGATCGCAGCCGGCGCAGCCAGCGGCTCCTGTCCAGCGAGGCCATTGGTGCCGGCGAACCCTGACAACGCCTGGATGACCAGATCGTCGGCCAGGTATTCCGCATACGGCCCATCGGTTCCAAACGGCGACGAATGAACAACGACCAGGCTGGGGAACGCGTCGGCGATTCCGTTCAATTCTGCCAGCGGCGCATCGCTGACCAGGACATCGGCCTCCGACAGCGCCGCTCGCCAATCACCCGACTCCAACATCTTGCCCACGTGCAGAGATTCTCGCAGCAGTGAGATCGTTGCGCCCTCACGTTCGGCCGTCGGTGGCGCGTCGCGGAGCCGCGAGTCGGGAGCCTCGAACGTGCGCACATATGCGCCCCAGCGAGCGAATTCCCGCGCGCACGCTGCAGCGGAGACATCGCGGCTGTACTCGACGACCTTCACGCCCTCGAGCAGGGCGCCATCGGGCACGAACCTAACTCCCGTGCGGCTTGCGCAGCTTGGCAAGCGCGCGTGCGACCGGCGAGAGCTGTCGCCGACCCTCAACCATGCGCGGATCGGCCTGGCCGAATCGAGCGCCCGTGGCGTAAGCCATGAAGCTGGCGTTGATGTGCGTCGTGAATCCCTGCGCATCCTGCATGTTGTTGATCGAATGTTTGATTTGTCGCAGCGCCATCGGCGAGTGCTCGGCCACTTCATTGGCATAGGCGAGCGTGTAGCGCTCAAGCGCCTCGGCCGGATAGACCTGATTGACAAAGCCCAGCTCCATCGCCTCGCGAGCCGGAATGAAGCGATTCTGGAACAGGATCTCCTTGGCCTTGCGCACGCCGAGGTCCCAGGGCGCAGAGAAGTACTGCGTGTGCGAGGCCAGGAACAGCGCATCGTCCGAGGCGAAGATCAGGTCCATCGACGCCGCCACCATCCAGCCGCCAAAGATGCATTTGCCCTGCACCATCGCAATCGTCGGCTTGGGCAGGTTGCGCCAGCGCAGCGTGTTCGCAATCCGCGTGTCGCGCTGTCGATCAAAGACGCCGACAAAGTCGTCGGCCCAGCCATTGATCTCGCGGTCAGCAATCTCCGGCGGCGAGCCGAGGTCATGGCCGGCAGAGAAGTCAGGACCGTTGCCCGACAGCACAATCACCAGCACCTCAGGGTCAGCCGCCGCTTCGGCAAAGGCGTCGTCAATCTCTTCCAGCAGCACCCGAGACTGCGCATTGCGGTACTCGGGACGATTCATAATCACCCGGGCCACCCGCCCCGGTTCATAGGTGATCTCGTGATAGGTCATGACGCTCTCCACTCAAGCGATAGCGAATTCACTCGGAGACTACCAGCGACCGCCCGAGACCATGGTCGCTCTGAACAACCCAGATCCATGCTTCCCCCGCGAAAGGGGGAAGCTGCCGCTCTATTCCCAATGCTCCCCCTTGCAGGGGGAGCTGCCGAAGGCTGAGGGCGTCCCTCCCTCCGCGCGGACAGGTTCAATGTGGCGCCGGAGCCCGTGCATGACGGAGATTGACTGATTGGACACCCTCGTTGACCCGGGCGAGACCATCGCAAAGGAGGTACGTACCGATTGACGAGAACCGCCCCAGGTTCAACCGCTACCCTTTCCCAGAACCGTGAGGGGGACACGCCATGGCCTTTGAATATGCCGGAGTCGCCCTGCCGATCCGCCCTGCCACCATCTCATCCCAACAACGAAGCTGGGAGATTATCGCCAGCCCTGGTCGCTGGTGGACCGGCGCCGAGCGGGTTGAGATCGCCCGTATCGGCCGTGCGGCCCGAGACTTCGACGCCGTCCGCAGCGACATGCTGCCTGCGGACGCCGTCTACGCAATCCAGAAGCTGGTCGTCGATAACGCCAATCTGAACCGCGAGTGGTACGACGAGATTGTCGCCGCAGACGGCATGTCCGAGGACCGCTACGTCGAACTGGTCGCCGTCACCGTCCACGCGCTCTCGATCGACGAGTTCCACCGCGCCCTCGAGATCGACCTCGAACCACTTCCTGAGCCCGTGCCAGGACAGCCATCACGGATGCGGCCGCTTGAAGCTGAGCAGCGGGCCTCGTGGCCGCCAATCGTTCCGCGTGCCGGGCTCAACCCGGACGACGCCATGCTCTACGGCCCCTGGGAATGGGGCGCAAACGTAATCTCGGCGCTCTCGCTGATTCCCGAGAACGTGCGCTGGCTCCACGACCTCTCTGAGGGCCACTATTTGTCCTTCGCCGAAATGCGCATGCCCGACCCCCTGCGCTCGATCTCGCGACCACAGATTGAGCTGATTGCCGCCCGCGTCAGCGTGCTCAACGAGTGCTTCTATTGAGCAGCGTCACATGTACGCATGCTCCGTGAGAGCAGCGACCGCAGCGACACTATTGCCAGCCTCAACATCCACGGCGCGGTCAATCCCGACTCGGACAGCGGCGTCCCCTACGGCAGCCTGCTGACTGCATTCGCCGAGGCGGCGGTTCGCCAAACCGATTCCTTACCCGGCCTGCGTGAACGAATCGTGGCTGAGCTGGGCGTGCAGCAACTGGTCGACGCCGCCGGCATCGTGGCCAACTTCCAGCGCATGGTGCGCATCGCCGACGGCTGCGGCATCCCGCTGGACGACTTCACCCTGGAAGCCAGCGAAGGCTGGAGAGAAGAGCTGGGACTGCACGCGTTCGCATCCGCAGCCAACACCGCATAGACCTTGACACAGTTCCCGGGAGCCTGCCATGACTACGACCGTGGCGCCCTTTTCCTACGCCGCCGCCGCCTGGAATATTCCCGACCGCATCCGCGCAGCCCACGTCCGCAGTTGGGATCGACTGGCTACAGCGGGCGAGTGGTGGACCGGCGCGGAGCGCATCTCGATCGCCGCCGAGTCCCGGCGCGTCTCAGCGCTCGTTGACGGCCTGCCTGATCCCGGCTCCGGACCTGTGGAGCTGGCCGAGGCGGTCGTCTACGCCGTACACAAGCTGATCGGCGACCTGCCCAACGTCACCCGCGAGTGGTACGAAGAAACGATTAACGCCGAAGGCATGTCTGATGCGCATTACATCGAGCTGCTGGGCGTCTTGGTCCACGTCTGGTCGGTCGACGAACTTCATCGGGCGCTGGGACTCGAACTCGAACCGTTGCCTGATCCCATCCCCGGCGAGCCCACGCGCCACCGTCCCGAGGGTCTCGCCGACCACGGCAGTTGGCCGCCGACGCTCGCTGCCGAAGACGTCGCTGAATCCGAGTCAGACATCTACGGAGGCCGCCCGCGCGCTGCCAACGTACTCGCCGCGATGAGCCTGCACCCCGACAGCGTGCGCTGGCTCAATGACCTGTTCGAGGCCCACTACCTCAGTTGGGACGACATGGCGGATATGGACACAAAGGTGCGCGCTCTCTCGCGCCCGCAGCTTGAGCTCATGGCCTCACGAGTCTCGGCGCTCAACGAGTGCTTCTATTGAACGGTCTCCCACGTCAACCTGCTCCGTCGGAGCGGGCTCGAAGACCAGCAGTACGAACTCAACGGAACCGTCGACAACGACATCGACAGCGGCGTCCCACACGCACAACTGCTACTGAAGTACTGTGACGCCGCTGTCGGCCGCACACCTGATCTCGAAGAGCGCCGAGCCGCGGTGGTGAACGAGTTGGGAGAAGCCGCCACCATCGACGCCGCGGCAACCATCGCCAACTACCAACGAATGGTCAGAATCGCCGACGGAGCCGGCATTCCCCTGGATAGCATCACCGAACGCTCAAGCGAGCCCTGGCGAGACGCCCTGGGCATCAACGGGTTCCGCAGCCGGGAAAACACGTTCGGGTGACAATGGCATACACCGACACGATGAGTGGGTTTGCGATTCCGCGAAGCCCGCAGTATCGTGTCAGAGCCCAGCCCTTCGGCGCCTTTCCGAAGGGCCACGCCCAAGGAAGTGAGTCCAAATCCCGCTCTTCGGAATCCGCCCCAGCTGAGGTGTCCGCTTTTGGCAACACCATCTCAAGCCAACCGGAATCCTTACTGGCAGGCAGTGACGCGCTTCCCCTAGTCGACGTGGCGCTCAACGGCTGGGCCATCACCCCGACATCGCCACCCGGAGAGCGGATCCGGGTCGCGGTGTCAACTTAGGTCTCCTATGTCCAGACGAACCATCCTTTTCGTCGATTATCAGAACGCGTACCAAAATGCGCGCTGCCTGTTTCACGACGGGGTGAAGGATGTAGAGGATACCAATGGCCACTTCAATCCTTGGAAGCTCGGCGAGGAAATTTGCCGCCTGAACAACGAGATCCGCCGACCGGCGGAAGAGCCGTTGACATTGACTGCTGTTCACGTTTACCGCGGGCTTCCGAAAGCAAGGGGTGATTGGCGCTACAGCGCTGCGAAAGCGCGGAAAGATGCGTGGGATGCGAAAAATGGAATTGAGACCGAGGCTCCAACACTCGCCTACGACGAAGAAGGCAAATCGCGCGAAAAGGAAGTCGATGTCAAACTCGCAATCGACCTTGTCAACTTCGCAAGGGATGGAAGATATGACGTCGGCATTGTGTTTTCGGCAGATAACGACTTCCGGCCTGCCTTGCGCTACGTGCGTGACGATCTCAAGCACGGTCCCCGCGTGGACGTAGCTGCATGGGGTGTCCGGGCAGATGGGAAGTTCATCAGTCTGGGAGACAATCCCAAGTTGATCGTGCACTGGTTATCGAAGGACAGCTACACAAGTGTCGCGGATTTGGCGACTTATCCGCCGAGGAAATCGGGGCGAGCTCACAATCGCAGGCGCAAGCGCCCACGCTGAGCAGCTACTCGATCGTCTGCAACAGACGCGCGATCTCGATTGCTGCTTGAGCTGCCTCTTCGCCTTTGTTGCCCGCCGATCCTCCGGCTCGGGCCATGGCCAGCGCGACTGTTTGCGTGGCTAGCACCTCGAAGATCACCGGGACTCCCGTGTCCAACCCAACCCTCGCGATTCCTTGCGTTGCCCCGTCTACGACGAGGCGGTAGTGGTCGGTCTCACCCAGGATCACGGCGCCCAGGCAGATGACTGCGTCGAAGCGGCCCGTTTGCGCGCATTTCTGCGCGGCCAGCGGTATCTCGAACGCGCCCGGCACCCAATAGATGTCGATCTCGTCTGTGTCGGCCCCGTTCTCTTCAAGATGATCGATGCAGCCGTCGAGCAGCTTGCTGGTCACGAAATCGTTGAAGCGGCTGACGACCACGGCGAAGCACAGGCCGCTGGCCGGGCCGTGTTCGGGATCGGGGTTGGCAGCGCCGTCGTGAACTCTAGGCATGAGGTCGCTCTCGGGCTCTAGCCGATGGCAGCGCGGCGTGGCGGCGGCGGGGTGTTAGCGGCGGACCCAGCGGCCTCGATTGCCTCTGCATCGAGCAGGTGACCCATCTTCTCCTGTTTCACCGAGAGATATCGAACGTTGTGCGGGTTGGCCGAAGCGATCACGGGCACGCGCTCCACGATCTCAAGTCCGTAGCCGGCGAGTCCATGCCGCTTGGCCGGGTTGTTTGTCATTAGGCGGATGCGATGCACGCCGAGGTCGCGCAGGATCTGCATGCCGATTCCGTAGTCTCGGCGGTCGGCCGCGAAGCCCAGTGCGAGATTGGCTTCGACCGTGTCCATGCCCTGATCCTGCAGGGCATAGGCGGCGATCTTGTTGTGCAGGCCGATCCCACGACCCTCCTGCGCCATGTACACAATGACGCCGCGCCGCTCCTCGGCGACGTGGCGCATGGCGATCTCGAGTTGCTCGCCGCAATCGCAACGCTGTGAGGCGAAGACATCACCGGTCAGACATTGTGAGTGCACGCGCACCAGGGTCGGTTCGCCGCTGTCGACGTGCCCCATCACGAGCGCGACGTGCTCTTCAGACTTGTCGGCGGTGCGATAGCCGATCAATCTCCAGGTGCCCATCGGGGTCGGCAGCTTCGCTTCCGAGACGCGCTCGACCAGCTGCTCGGTGCGCAGGCGGTACTGAATGATCTGCTCGACCGAGACGACCTTGATGTTGTGCCGCTTGGAGAAGCGGACCAGCTCAGGCAAGCGCGCCATCTCACCGTCGCGCTTCATGATCTCGCAGATCACTGCGCCCGGTTGCAGCCCGGAGAGGCGGCAGAGGTCGACGGATGCCTCGGTCTGACCGGCGCGGACGAGGACGCCGCCGTCACGTGCGCGCAGCGGGAACATGTGACCGGGACGGACCAGGTCGTCGGAGGTGGAGTACGGATCCATCAGGACCTGTACCGTGCGAGCTCGGTCAGCGGCGGAGATGCCGGTAGTCACGCCGGAGCGCGCCTCGACCGAGACGGTGAAGGCCGTGCCCAGCGGTGCAGTGTTGGAGCCCTGGTCAACCATCAATCGCAGGCCCAGCCGGTCCAGCGAGTCGCCATCCATCGCGATGCAGATCAGGCCGCGGCCATGCGTCGCCATGAAGTTGATCGTGTCGGAGGTGACGAACTGTGCCGGCAGCGCGAGGTCGCCCTCGTTTTCGCGGTCTTCGTCGTCGGTGATGATCAGCGGCTCACCGTGGGCAAAGGCGTGGATCGCCTCCTCGACCGAGCAGAACGGCGACTTCCGCCGCCGGACGCCCGAGGTGCGGCGCGCACGGCGCGGCTTGATCTTCTCGGTCTCGTTCGATGCGGCAGCCGTCGGTGTGTCGGCGTCGGTCATTGCGCTTCGCCTTCGTTCGCCCCGAGTGCCGCGAGTCGCTCATCCAGCAGCTGGTCGATTTTCGTTTCGAGCAACTCATCGACGTAGCGGGCAAGGATGTCGGTCTCGAGATTCACAGCATCACCGGGCTGCCTATCAAGGAGGTTCGTGTGTTCCTGAGTGTACTGAACGAGCGAAACCGCGAATCCAGCCTCATCCTTTTCAATAATCGTGAGCGAGACCCCGTCGATGCAGATCGGCCCTTTGACAATCATGTGGCGTAGCAAGTCGACGGGCGCGTCGTATGACACGAGGATCGCCTCGGCTTCCGGGCGAGTGCTGCGGAATGCGCCGCGGCCTTCGACGACGCCGCGCACGAGGTGTCCCGAGAGGCGGTCCATGGGCCGCACCGAGCGCTCCAGGTTGACCCGGTCGCCGACGCCAAGCTCGCCCAGGTTGGAGCGGCGATAGGTCTCGGGCATCAGGTTGGCCAGGAACTGGTCTGACTCGATATGGGTGACCGTCAGATCGACGCCGTTGATGGCGATGCTGTCGCCCAGGTGGGCGTCCGCCAGGATCAGAGGAGCGGAGATGCGCAGCAACCCCTGCGCCGCCTCCGTGATTTCGCCGACCTCTTCGATGATGCCTGTGAACATCGCTCGTGTCCCCCGCCTGCGGCTCGCTCGGCCTCAATGCTACCCGCACTGACCCCAATCTCGCACATAACGATGCTGGAAATCACACGCAATGCGACTCCCCGTGTGGACTGAACGCTATGAATGTAAGCGTTTGATCAAGACGTCCGAATTGCCCGCATCGCGCCGGTAGTAGCGATAGCCGCTGAGTTTGTACTGTTCATCCGTTAAGCCGGTCGCTGTCGATACTGTTAACGTCAGCCACCGAACGTCACGGCCGCCGGCCGACGCCTCGCACGACTCGCGCAGCCGCTCGCCCACACTGGCCGGCGCATCAGGTCGGACCGCGAGGCAGCGAATCGCTGCCCGCTCGCCTTCGCCGAACTGAACCGCGGCAACGCCGAGGATGTCCTCGGCGTCGCTCACGTCGCCGGCGTGATTGGCGCTTGGGGTCTGGATCGTTGCCAGCCAGATGACCGTGTCGCCGGCTCGTGCTTCGGCCAGCATTTCTGAACAGGACGGAGCATCGACCGCGATGTGTGCCGCGAGTAGTTGGTTGACGATCTCTGCGTCGGCCTGTCCTGCTGGACGTATATGCACATTGAGTTCCCGCTCGGGATCGCTGGGATAGCCGCTGACCAAGAGGTCAGCCCCGAGTTGCTCAAGCGTCATGTTGTTGAGGCGCAGGACGTCTCGCATTCGATGAGCGCCGCGACCGCGGACCGCCGTTTGCGCGTCACCGCCGATGATCATTGGCGCGACGACCGCAGTGACCTTGTTAATCAATCGCTGATCAAAGAACGATCCCAGTACTTCGCCGCCACCTTCGACCAGCAGACTGACGACGCCACGCTGCTGTCCGAGCAGATCGAGCAACGCCGGCAGGGATACGCGGCGGGCGAAGCTTGCATCTCCGGGCAATTCACACAGATCAACGCCGCGCGAGCGCATCGCCTCACGCCATTCCTCCGGCGCGGCGTTGGTCGTGGCAATCAGTGTCGGCGACGTATCGGTATCGTCCAGAACGCGGCTGTTAAGCGGTGTGCGACCGCGACTGTCGAGGACCACACGAAGCGGCTGCGGCGCCGGACCGTGCCATTGGTCAGGTCGAGCAGTGAGCTGTGGGTTGTCGACGATGATCGTCTCGACGCCGACAAGCATCGCGTCATACAGCGGACGGTTCTGATGCGCCCACTGTAGGGTCTGCGGTCCTGAGATCCAGCGCGAGTCGCCGCTCGTGGATGCGATCCGACCGTCCAGCGAGGCCGCGAACTTGGCCGTCACGAACGGTCGGCCGCTGCGTCGGTGGTGGGCGTAGGCCTCGTAGTGACTGGCGCCTTCGGCAGCGCCGTCGCCGAGGCTGACCTTGATTCCGGCCTCGCGCAGTTGTGCTAGTCCACGTCCGGCGGCTCGAGGATCCGGGTCGCCATAGGCGACCACGACATGAGCGATCCCTGCCTCAATAATGGCCGCTGTGCACGGCGGAGTACGTCCGAAATGGGCGCAGGGCTCTAGCGTGACGTACATCGTTGCGCCACGAGCGTGGTCACCAGCGTCGCGGATGGCCATGACCTCCGCATGTGGTCCGCCGGGAGGCTGTGTTGCACCCTCCCCGACGACGTGCGTCCCATTGGCGATCACCGCGCCCACGGCTGGATTTGGACTCGTCGTTCCGCGCACAGAGCGGGCCACTTCGAAGGCACGCGCCATCAGGCGTGAGCTACCGATCGGGCGCGAGATCATGCTCGTCGGCGGCGATCGACAATCGTCAGAACGAGCCAGAAGACCGTGGCGCTGATCGCGATGGCCGCCAGGACAATCTGGACAGGCAGCTCCCAGGACGGATCGGTGGCGAGCTGGACCGTGCCCGAGCGCGGCCGTTGCTCCAACGGCCAATCGGACTCGGTGTGCGTGACCGATGTCGCGACGGTGCGCGTTTCAGATTGCGTCGCCGCGCTGGCGCTCTGGCGGTCGTCATCACGATCAGGCGACGGCGACTCGGCAGCGGTTGAATCGGATGCGGCACTCTCTTCTGAGCTCGAAGTGTTGTGTTCAGCAGGTTCCGAGGCATCATCCTGGCCCGACGCCTGCGCGGCATCTTCCGCTTCCTGCTGTGCGACGACTTGCTCGGCGGTCACGTTCTCTGCATCGCTCTCTTCACCCGCACGGCCGGCTGTCAAGGCCCGACGCGATGGATCGGATGCGGCGTCCTTCGAGGACTGTTCCGCCTCGGCCTGCTGTTGCTGAGCCTCTTCTTCGTACTCCTCTTCCTGTGCCGCTTCCTGCTCTGCTTGCTCGTACTCAGCGTCAGCGACCGACGCCTGTTCCTCTTCCTGCATCGCCGCTTCGGCTTGTTCGGCTTCTTGCTGCTGCTCGGCCTCTGCCCGAGCCGGTTGCTGGCGCTCCGATGCCTCTGATGTAGCAGCGACGGCGGTCACGCGAGCTGGCTCTTTTTCCGCTGCCTCTTGCGCCTCGACCTCAACCTCAACCTCGTCGGTCACCACCGCGGCCGTCGGGATGCGTCTGGACATGTCTCCGGCAGATGTAGTCGTGAAGGTCACCGTTGGTGAATCGACGGCGTCGAAGACCATCACCGCGGCAAACGTCGCGACGCCAACCGCAGCAGTCGACATGGACAGCCGCAACGCGCGTGCGGCGACCGTCGGCCGCAGTGGAACTCTCGCCGGGTCGTTGATCATCTCGGGCGTGAGCTGGAAGGGCACGCTGCTCGGCGCCGGATCGAAGCTGCGCAGCAGCGACCGCATCTGCTCAAGGTCCGCGCGATACTCCCGCATTTCAGCCGACGCGGCTAGCCGGGCCTCCATACGCTGACGCTCGCGTGGCGAGAGCTCGTCATCGAGGTAGGCCGACACACCGTCGCGCCAGTCTCCGCGACGGAAGAGAGATGTGAGGCTCAGCCGCATGCCCATTGGACACCCATCCAGCAATCTGAGCGCAGTTCGCAGTCACCCAAGCGCGTTACTCCATACTTGTCTACAAATTTAGACGCTATACCCGTTGAGGTTGTTCCACCTTCAGCCCCCGATCTGCCTGATCGGCCGGTATCGACCACGACATAAGTCGAGATCGGCCGACATTGACAGGCCAACTCGGTGGAAGTTGGCTCAGAAGCACCTAGGAACCCTCTGAACAACTCCCGTCGCTGGCCGATCAGGGAACCCCCTTCAGCCTTCGGCAGCTTCCCCCGCGAGGGGGGAAGCGGGGAATCCAGTTGTTTAGAGCATTCCCAGATCAAGCCTGGAATGACGGGGATCGAGATTGGATGTGAGCTAAACATTTAGTCCCTCCTGATGCTGTTTGAGATAGTCCCGCATCGCCGACCGTCCGCGACTGATCCGCGATTTGACGGTGCCCATCGACCAGCCGGTGGCATCGACGATCTCGCGGTACTCCAGGTCAGCCACGTCGCGGTAGAACACTGCCCGGCGTTGTTCCTCCGGCAACGAGTCCAGCGCCTCACGCAGTGTTCCGCTGAGTTCGATGTTGAGCAGATGCTCGTCCAGGGTGCGGTCGCCGGACTCCGGCGCGAATTGGTCGCCGAGCGCTTCGGTCAAGCGGTCCAACGACGTGGTCGGCCGTCGTTGTCGTTGCCGGAGGTGGTCGAAGCAGGTGCGTCGGGCGATGACGCCGAGCCAGGCTGGAAACTTCCCGCGTTGGTTGTAGGTACTCAGCCGATCCCAGGCCTTGATAAACGCCTCTTGCATGAGGTCGTCGGCCTCGGACATGCCGACGATGCCGCGACAGGTCGCGCGTACCCGAGTCTGATGCCGGAGCACGAGGACGTTGAACGCGTCGAGCCGCCCGTCGAGCGAGATGCCGACGAGCCGGTCGTCATCCAGCGTGGCAAGATCGCGCGGGTTGCCGCGATGGTCCACCAAGGCGATCCCCCGCTCTTGCGCTGATCGAGCGTGATCGAGCGTTCTGAGCTGTGCACTCGCGGGAACGCCGCCTGTGGGACACTGCGCACATGCCGCTCGTTGATCCAGGCCCAATCATCGCACAAGCGCACTCACAGGGTCGTGCGGTCGTCGGCGCCAACGTCTCGACGATTCAAATGGTGCGGGGCGTCGTCCGCGCTGCTGAGTCCGCCCGGCGCCCGGTCTTGATCCAGTTCAACCGCTCCGGGTTGGAACTGATTGGCGGCGTCGAAGTTGCTGCGCTGGTCGTGAAAACGATCGCCAAGGACTCGGAAGCTGAGGTCGCGCTACATCTTGACCACGCCGACACGCTGGACGAAATTTCACGAGCAATCAATGCCGGGTTCGGTTCGATCATGGTCGACGGCTCAACGCTCCCATACGAGCAGAACGCCGTGATGGCGCAGTCGGCAAAGGGGCTGGCGGCTTGGTCGAGGCTGCCGCTTGAGGCGGAATTGGGTCACGTTGCCGGCAGCGAGGCTGGTGTCACGATCGCCGAAGCCTCGTGGACCGACCCTGATGAGGCCGCAAGGTTCGTACGCGCGACCAACGTCGATTGGTTGGCGGTCGCGGTCGGCAATACGCACGGAGGACCGGTGATCGGCGGTCTGCACATCGACCGGCTGCGCGCCATCCATGAAGCGGTGTCGGTGCCACTCGTCCTGCACGGCGCAAGCGGTCTGACGGATGAGGAACTCAGCACGGCGGTCGAGCTCGGGGTTGCCAAGATCAATGTCGGCACATCGTTGCATCAGGCTGCTGCATCGGGATTGGGTAAGTGGCTGCAACAGCACTCTCGCGACCTCCGAGGCGCGCTTGTAGCGGCAGAGGCAGCAGTGTTCGAGGAAGCTTCAGCCCTGTTCAGTTCCACATGGGCGTTTGGTGACTGATACGGCGACAGTTCTCGTTAGTCACGGCGACGAGACCTTGTTACGCTGACTGCGGTACGTCGCGGCGGTTAGCTCCCTACCAGACGGCGTATGGCAAAAAAGGGGGCGCACTCCTCCCCGCCCTCCGCGCCCTAAAGGTGGCGGACTGGCGGGGATTGCTGTTGCTGGGATCACAATGACGCAACGAGTGGCAGTATTCCTCGATTGGCAGAATCTGCACGGGCGCGCACGTGAGTCTTTTCACGCCGGTGGATCCGACAAAAGGTCGACCGACGGACAGATCGATCCGGTCAAGCTTGGCGAACTCATCTGTCGGCGATCACCTCCGGGAGTCGCACGAGAGCTCGCCACGGTGCGTGTCTATGGCGGTGTGGCTGATCCGCACCAAAACCGCACGATGTTCATGGCCCGCCGCAATCAGATCGCTCGTTGGCGTCGTGACGGGGCCGAAGTCATAACCAGGCCTCTGCAGTACCTCTGGAATCCCCACAACCGAAGGAGCATCGCTCGCGAGAAGGGCATCGATGTTGTCATTGCGGTTGACTTTGTCACGATGGCTTTTCGCCGTCAGTACGACGTGGGCGTGTCGTTCTCGGCGGACACTGACTTGCGTCCTGCATTGGAATACGTAGCCCACAACCACTCTGACATCGCGGTGGAGGTCGCGGCTTGGCGCGTTGGAGCACATGGAAGACGGCTTAATTTCGATGCCCCATATTCAGTTTGGTGTCACTACCTCGATTCCAGCGACTATGCGGAGCTCCGCGACTTGACCAACTACCGTCCTCGACGTTGACGCTTCGTTAGCCTCCGTCCCAAATGGGAACGGAGGAGGCGAGTCATGCTCAGCGACTATCGGATTCTCGACCTGACCGATGACCGAGGTTTCATCGCCGGGATGATCCTGGCCGATCTCGGCGCCGACGTCATCGCGATTGAACCACCAGAAGGCAACGCGGCCCGTCGACGCGGCCCCTTTTCGGATGGCTCCTACGACGGCGATCTTGAGGACTCGCTGATCTGGCAGTCGTATGCGCGAGGCAAGCGCTCGGTCATCCTCGATCTGGAGTCTGACGAAGGGCGCGGTGAATTGCGCGAGTTGGTCGAATCGGCCGACGCGCTGATCGAGTCCGCCGACGTTGGTGCGATGGATGCGCTGGGCATCGGCTATGAGGCGCTTGCCGAGATCAATCCGGGACTGATCTACGTCGCGATCACGCCGTTCGGCTCCTCAGGGCCCAAAGCCGGCTGGGCCGCCACCGACGTGACCGTCGCCGCCTCGGCCGGGCCGATGATTCAGAGTGGCGACACCGACCGCGCGCCGCTGCGTGTCGGACTGCCGCAGACCGGCCTCCACGCCGGCGCCGAGGCGGCTATTGGCGTCCTGACGGCACTGCACGAACGCAAGCGTTCCAGGCTCGGA
Organism: Dehalococcoidia bacterium; assembly: GCA_963666795.2. Taxonomy (GTDB): domain Bacteria; phylum Chloroflexota; class Dehalococcoidia; order Bin125; family Bin125; genus Bin125. The sequence goes on from CAXXUV010000008.1 coordinate 786,647, forward strand.
CAGTTCATTGATGTCTCCGCTCAGGCGGCCTACGCCCAGGCGACGCAATCCGGCATCGTTGCCGCGCCCAACAATGCCGGGATGTTCGAGCGCTCGGCCAAGGGCGCGAAACTGGGACCTCTGGAAATCCAGCTCTTCTGGCCCTGCAAGGACGGCCACGTCGCGGTCACATACCTGTTCGGCGCAGCAATCGGACCGTTCACGGATCGTCTGATGCAGTACGCCCTGGAGGAGGGCTATTGCGACCAGCAGACTCGCGACAAGGACTGGCTCAACTACACCAACATGATCCTCACCGGACAGGAACCACTGTCCGAATACTTCCGCTGTTGCGAGGTGGTCGGCGCGCTTTGCGCCGACAAGACCAAGGCCGAGCTGTTTGCAGTGGCCCAGGAGCGACGCCTGCTGCTGGTCCCCGTCTCCACGGTTGACGACCTCGACCAGAACGCGCATCTGGCCGCACGCTCCTACTGGCGCGAGGTCGAGCGCAACGGTCAGACGCTGAAGTTCCCCGGACCGTTCGCACGGCTATCGGAAACTCCCATTGAGTACGGCCGGCCCGCGCCAACGCTGGGCGAGCACACCGATGAGGTGCTCGCTGAATCCCGAACTGCGGCGAGCCTCCACGGCGCCGACGGAGCGCCGCCCACCGACCCGCCACCCACCGACCCGCCGCTTTCCGACCTCAAGATGGTCGACCTGATGTGGGTCATGGCTGGCCCTGCCGGAACCCGCGCGCTCGCCGACTTCGGCATCGACACGGTGCGGATCGAGTCCAGCACCCGGATCGACACTGCGCGCACGCTGCAGCCGTATATCGACGACGATTCGCTGCAGCCCGACGGCTCGGCGATGTTCCACAACATGAATGCCAACAAGCGGATGATCACGGTCGACCCGGCCAATCCGCAGGGTCGCGAGCTGGTCCTCGACCTCGTCCGCTGGGCCGACGTGGTCACAGAGTCGTTCACGCCCCGCGCGATGCGCGGCTGGGACCTGACCTGGGAGACGATTCACGAGGTCAACCCGCGCGCGATCATGATGTCGTCCTGCTTGATGGGCCAGAGTGGCCCGCTGGCTGAGTTCGCCGGCTTCGGCAACCTCGCGGCGGCGTTCGCCGGATTCACGCCGCTCTGCGGCTGGTCCGATCGTGCCCCGGCCGGACCGTTCGGCGCCTACACCGACTACGTCGCGCCACGCTTCGCCACCGCTGCTCTCCTCGCGGCATTGGACGAGCGCGACCGTACCGGCCGCGGACAATACATCGACGTCTCGCAGTTGGAAGCCGCGATCCACTTCCTCACGCCCGCACTGCTCCAGTACCTCCTGACCGGCGAGCAGTGGTCGGCGAACGGCAACGACGACCCACAGATGTCACCTCACGGCGTCTTCCCGTCTGAGGGCGAGGATCGCTGGGTTGCGATCGCCTGTCGCAACGATGCAGACCGCGCGGCTCTCGAGTCGGTGCTTGATGGTCAGGCGTTGGAGGATTGGACCGCGGCCCGCACGCCCCAGGATGCCATGGCGACGCTCCAGGCCGCCGCCGTCCCTGCTCACGCGGTCCAGACCTCGGCCGATTGCTTCGCCGATCCGCAGTTGATCCACCGCAACCACTTCGTCGACCTCGTCCATCCGACCCAGGGCAAGTCGGTCGTCGAGGGTGCTCGGATCGTCTTCAGCCGCACGCCGGCCCGACCGCCACAAGTCGCGCCGACGATGGGCGCCGACAACGACGCCGTGCTGCGAGAGTTGCTCCGCTACTCGGACGAGAGAATCATCGAGCTGGTAGCGTCGGGTGCGCTGCAATAACAACAAACCGTCACGAACTGGGAGATTGAAATGGCCATCTATCACGGCGAGCGGATGATTGAGGGCAACGGCATCGAGATTTGCACCGACTCGTTCGGAGACCCTTCGGATCCGGCGATTCTGCTGGTTATGGGCGCGGGCGCTTCGATGCTGCTCTGGGATGTCGGCTTGTGCGAAGCCTTGGCCGACGGTAGCCGATTTGTGATCCGCTACGACAACCGCGACACGGGCAAGACGACTTCCTGCCCGCCCGGCGAACCGAACTACACGCTCAACGACATGGCCGCCGATGGTCCGGCGGTGCTCGACGCCTACGGGATCGAGAAAGCGCACATCATCGGCGCGTCGATGGGTGGGATGATCACCCAGGTGATCGGTCTCAATCATCCCGATCGCGTGCTCACCTTGACGCCGATCATGTCCACGCCCAACGGCGGCGCTGTGCTTGATGCGATGGAAGGCAAAGAGGCCCCGCTCTCGCCGCCCGCGCCGAAGGTGATTGAGGCCATTGTCGCAAGCGCCGAGCTGGACTGGAGCGACCGCGACGCGGTCCTGGCCAATCGAATCCACATGTTCAAGACGCTCTCCGGCTCGGCCTATCCGTACGACCCGAACCGCGACGAGGTCTTCGCTGCCGAGATCGACCGGGCGATCAGCTTCGCCAGCACCACGAATCACGGACCCGCGATCGCCCAATCGGAGTCCTGGCACGAGCGCCTCGGCGAGCTGGACTTCCCCACCCTCGTGATCCACGGCACCGATGATCCGATTCTGCCCTACGACCATGGAGAAGCGCTCGTCGAGATGGTTCCCGGCGCAACCATGCTGGCCCTGGAAGGCGTCGGCCACGAGCTTCCTGAGGGCACGTGGGACGTGGTCATTCCCGCCATTCTTGAGCACACAAGCTGAGGACCAAGCGATCGGCAAACCGATACCGTGAACCAAAGGGCTTGAAGGGTACGTCCGCTATGGCAGAGGCGACCAACGCCGCGTCAACGGGGATTCAGCAGAACCCTTACTGGCAGATGGACTCAAGATCGCCTGACTGGGTGTGGTACCCGGAAGTGCTGGCTCTCTACCCGCCGATGGATGAGTGGACCGCACAGAACCTTAAGGATGCTGAGTACTCGCAAATCTCTGAGTGGCGGAAGCGTCATCCCTGGACAGAGGAGGATGCTGTGCCATGGGATGAAGCGAAGCGGAGACTGGCCGAGCGACTCGAGCGAATGGATGATCCTCGGGCAGGCGAGGTGCTACAGGAACTGTTTGCTGACCGCTAACCCTTAGCCGATTGCGCTCCTTCCAACTCGACGGTGAATGTGATGCCCACTGGAGACCGTTGAAGGAGTCGCGCTTAGAGAGCCTCCTTGTCCCCGCCCCGGGAGCCTGCCTCAAGCGTAGGAATCCCCCAGTCCCCGCTTCACGCGGGGACCCGCTCCCTCTGCGCCCGAGACATCACCACCTGATATGCCGGGCCGTCCGAGCAGGTCCCCGCGTGAAGCGGGGACTGAGAATCCGAGAATGAAGGTGGATTTCTGAGACACCCTCTGTGGGCGGGGACGGAGAGCCAGGAGCTACCAAAAGGGTCTCCCGCCGGGTATGCGATCGGGCTTCGTGGCGACGTCTATCGCCGGCGATAGATCGTCATCACTACGCCATTGGCGGTGGCGCCCGTCTTGACCAGCGTCAGATCCGACGGTGCCGACCCTTCGCCAAAAAGCCGCTTGCCGTCGCCGACGACCACTGGGAATGTCCACAGTCTGAACTCGTCGATCAGGTCGTATCTCAGCAACGTTTGAATCAGTTTGCAACTGCCATGAACTTGCAGAAGCGGGCCATCCTGTTCCTTCAGTGCTTCAACTTGCGCTGTTACGTCACCAGACAGGCGGGTAGTGTTCTGCCACGGCAGCGGGTGTGTCGATGATGTCGTGGCGACGTACTTGTGTGCGCTGTTTAGCCGAACCGCAACCGGATCATCGGTGCTGACGTTCGGCCAGTGCGATGCGAACACGTCGTAGGTCTTGCGCCCAAACAGGAGGTCGTACGGCTCGGACATCGCCTCGGCGTAGACCTGCGGCATGACCTGCTCCCAGTACGGCGCCGCCCAACCTCCGCCGCTGAATCCGCCCGACGGGTCCTCCTCGGGACTGGTCGGACTCTGCATCACCCCGTCGAGCGTGATGAAGCTCAGGATGGCAAGTTCACGCATCAGAGCTGGCTTATTTCTATTGCTTTGCCGGTACGCGACGACTCATAGATGCCAAACACAAGTTTCATGGTTTCGATATTGTCGCGACCGCCGCTGATCGGCTCAGCGCCGTCTTCACAACAGCGAACGAAATGCATGATCTCGTTGATATACGGGTCTTCCGTCGGCAGCGCCAAGTCGTCGGTATCGATCGGACGAAAACTCGTATCTGGATTGAAGCTGTGCTCGCCGTCCTGGGCAACGCTGGCAATCACGGCCGGCGTGCGATGGGCCATCAACGGTCCGTCGGCCGCTGGCAGCGGCGGCGTCCATGCCGTGCCTTGTTCTCCGAGCAGCATCAACTGGAATGACCAGGGCGCTCGGCTGGTGAAGCTCGCCGTGAGATGGCCGACAGCGCCGTTGACAAACTCCAGCGTCGCCACGGCCCGATCCTCCGCATCATTGGTGAAGCTGGGATGTCCGCGCCAGGCGCGAGCATCGACCCGCGCGACTTCGCCGACGAAATAGCGCATCAGATCGAGGTGATGCACAGAGAGCAGCGTCACGACCCCACCGCCACCACGCTTACCGTCGAACCCCCAGTATCCGGCCCGAGGCGCGATCGGCTGGTGCAGGTCGTCGAGCGCAGCGGTCAGGAAGGTATCGACGCGGGCCGACCAGATCCGTCCCAGCTCGCCGGCCTGAATGCGGCGTCGCAACGCCATGTAGGTCGGCACGTGACGCAACTGTTGGGCGACCATGAAGGTGACGCCGGCTTCTTCGGTCGCCTCGATGATCGCGCGGCAATCGTCAAGCGACACCGCCATTGGCTACTCCAGCAATACATGCTTACCCGCGCGCGCCGCCGCAATCGCCAGATCCGCATGCGTGTCGTGGATGGTGCAGATGTCGACGGCGTCGATGTCGGACTGCTCAAACATCTCCCGAGCGTCGGTGAAGACCGACTCAACGCCGGCGTCGGAGGCGAATTGCCGGGCGGCATCCTCGCGGATGTCGCAGACCGCGCTGAGCCGAACGCGGTCTGGGTCGAGCTGGTAGCCCGGCAGATGCTGCCGCGAAATCCCGCCCGTGCCAATCAATCCAACCTTCAGCGGCTCTGGCATGGCCCCCGCCGTTCCCGTGACTCAGCAAATCGCAACACTCGCGCTGGGCCAAGACTAGTGATCGGACAGCGCATCCGCCGCCGCCGCGCCGTAAACTGGCGTTGGGCCCTTAGCTCAGTTGGCCAGAGCAGCGGACTTTTAATCCGAAGGTCCTGGGTTCGAGTCCCAGAGGGCCCACCAGTTCGGGGTCGGTACAGACGATCGCAGATCCGCGAACGCGGCTGGCCGAATCCACCGAGGCAAGCAAGGGCCTCTTCGGACCCGACAGAGCCGGAAATGGCACAGCGGACTCTCCTAAACGATGCTCTCATAGACTCTTGCCCATTAAGCTGAACCGTTAGTGTGTGAGGTGGTACCAGGAATGGCGCGACCGCCGTGCCGGAGGGAGGTTCGCGGTGGCAACGGCGGACCAGCTAAAGGCGCTAGTGAGGAGCCACGCGGAAGGGGACGACGAACGTTTCTTCTCGGTCGCGCTCCAAGTCGCTGCTCGGGCGGCGAGGGGTGGTCAAAGGCGCTTTGCTCAAGACCTGAAAGAACTAGTAGATGAGGCCCAAGAGAACGCCGCACTAACGCCGCGGCCAATTCCGGTCGCGCAACCAAGCGGCGAGCTTGCGTCCTTGCTGACGGCGACGTACCCGAGTACGCGTATGGCTGACTTGGTTGTAGAGGCAGGATTGAGGGAGCGCCTCGATAGAGTCATCTTGGAGCACAGACAACAACATAAACTTCGAGAACATGGGTTCGATGCGATGCGACGACTCCTGTTGATCGGCCCACCAGGTACCGGAAAAACAATGACAGCCTCAGCCCTCGCCGGGGAACTGCACCTGCCGCTGTTCACGATTCGACTGGATGGTCTGATAACGAAGTTCATGGGCGAGACGGCGGCAAAGCTACGGCTCGTGTTCGATTCCCTCCAACAAACTCGCGGTGTCTATTTGTTTGACGAAGTCGATGCGCTCGCGGGTGAACGAGCGCGATCGAATGACGTTGGTGAGATTCGTCGAGTCCTGAACTCATTCCTACAGTTCTTAGAATCCGAGGGCACGGACGGGCTGCTGGTAGCCGCAACCAATCATCCCCAGTTGCTCGACACCGCAATTTTTCGCCGATTCGATGCTGTGATTGAGTACCCGTTGCCAAATGACGCTGTCATACGATCACTCATTGTAAATCGGCTTGCTAACGTCTCCCGCGAGCGAATCCGCTGGAAGAAGGTGCTGGCTACCGCAAGTAGCTTGAGCCATTCTGAAATCACTCTGGCCACCGAGCGAGCAGCCAAGAATGTGATTCTGTTCGGGCGCGATAGAATATCATCCGCAGACCTCATCGCTGCTCTCGAACAGCGGCGGACAGAATCACGACAGGATGTCCATGGCTGACAGGAATCGGCCACACGTCTTTGTTGAGCGACCAGCACTGGCTCAGCCGTTCACTCCCCCTCCCAGGGACATTACGCCGAGGCAGCGGCCCGTGCCAGGGCAGCGCGGGCAGCATGGAAGCAACCTCAGCGCCTCGCTGCACGCTGCCGCGAGCGAAGGACTCGAGCGAAGGGCACGATCATCTGGTTATCTGGGTGCGAACGAGGGTGTCTACGTGACATTTCAGAGTTTCCCTGGTTCTGAGTTGGTCCTCAAGAGCCTCGATCCCAGAAACGGAAACGTACACCCCGAACTGAGAGTTGTGTCCGAAACTGGCCTAAAGGAGGAGGTTGTCGAGCATGCCACGGTGTTCGTCCCCGAGGGGAAGATGGCATATTTCATCAGCCGCATAGATCAGTACATAGAAACGTCCGGCGACAGCAAAGTGCGGCACAGTAAGCTCCTGGATCAGATCCACGAGATCAGCCTCGCTTCATTGGAAGCACTCTGGACGGATGATGCTGCGGACTTCCCTGGCCCGAATGAAGTCGTTTGGTGGGAAGTTTGGTTACAGCGGCAGGACGGCGCGGAACTCGCAAGATTTCGAGGCTTCGCTGAAGAAAGCGGAATAGAGATTGCACGTCGCTCGCTTGCGTTCAGGGACAGGACGGTGATACAGATTCGTAGTTCGAGAGATCAGTTGGCTAGCTCGCTCGACAGGATCGACGGGATCGCTGAGTTGAGGCAGCCTTCAATACTGATGCAATCCATTGCAGGTCACAGCGCCAGTGAGCAGCGAGAGTGGGTTAATGACCTTTTGGAGCGAGTGACAGTAGCTGAGTTGGATGCCCCTGCCGTTTGCATTATCGATACAGGTGTTGATCGAGGCAATCCACTGCTCATCGAGTCGTTATCTCAATCAGACTGCCACGCGGGTGACTCTCGATGGAGCGTCACAGATCACAACGGTCACGGAACGGAGATGGGTGGGCTAGCACTCTTCGGAGATTTGGACGCTGCTATGAAAGCAACCGAGGGAGTAGGCCTGGCACATCGGCTTGAGTCAGTGAAGATCGTGCCCCCTCACTCGGAAAACGATCCAGATTTGTATGGTGCTCTGACCGCGACCTGCGTGAGCCGAGCGGCCATCCAGGCACCGAACCGGCCACGAGTCTTTTGTATGGCGGTGACTGCAAGGCCTCGGCAAGAAGGCAGCAGCGACATGAAGGTTGGGCAGCCATCTTCTTGGTCTGCGGCAATCGACGCGCTCGCCGCCGGGTCCGGCGTCGCGATATCCGACGCGGACGTGGCCTTTCTAGACCAGGCGAACCAAGACGAACGCCGATTGTTCATTATCGCTGCTGGGAACATTACCCACTCGGCACCTATGAGCGACTACCTGAATCGAAACGACCTAGAACCGATTCTCGATCCTGCGCAGGCGTGGAACGCCGTTACTGTTGGGGCTTCCACCCAACGGGACACCCTAAGCCCAAGTGATGATCAATGGAGTCAATGGACACCGTTAGCGCCACGTGGAGAGCTCTCCCCATTCAGTCGTACATCGGTCATGTTCGACCCTGAATGGCCCTACAAGCCCGACGTGGTCTTCGAAGGCGGCAATCTGGCAATTTCACCTGACCAAACTGAAGTCGACACGCCGGATGACCTTCAACTGCTCACTACTAAGCGACTGTTCCCAGACCAGCGAACGCTGACAACGTCGAACATGACGAGTGCTGCCACCGCCGGAGTGGCACACATCGGAGCATCTGTACTCGCTGACTATCCGGACCTATGGTCGGAGACGGTTCGTGCCTTGATCGTCCACTCGGCGGAATGGTCCACGAAGATGCTGTCTCACTTTGAGGGGCTGGGTAAGCGAGAGAAGATTGCTCTCGTTCGTCGTTATGGAATGGGTATCCCGAACGCTTCTCGAGCGACCCGTAGCGCTCAGGACGCACTGACGTTGGTTGCCCAAGGGACCATACGACCTTTCGACAAGGATAGTAAAATGGGTGAAATGAAGCTCCACGAGCTCCCTTGGCCAACCGATGTCCTTGCTAGTCTAGGCTCGACCCAAGCGAAGATGCGCGTGACACTCTCCTACTTCATCGATCCTAACCCGAGCCGTCGTGGGTGGCGGGGGCGTTACCGATACGCATCGCACGGACTCCGCTTCGACGTTCGACGCCCAACCGAGACCACCGAGAACTTCTGCAAGAGACTGAATTTTGCTGCGCGGGCTGACAAGGAGAAGCCGCAGACCGTGGACTCTGACTCAGTAGAGTGGTTTCTGGGTCAGGACAGCCGGTCTATTGGGTCGTTGCACTCTGACATCTGGACCGGAACCGCAGCCGACCTCGCACAACGGGGGTTTGTGGCGGTCTACCCGGTATCTGGATGGAGGAAAGACGTGAAGCCCAGCGAGTATGAACCTCTCGAAGCACGGTACGCGCTGGTCGTCTCCATCGAGACTGAAGACGTAGATGTCGATCTTTGGACACCCGTTGCAACCGAGGTCGGCATCGTTGTGCAGACATAGCCGCGATGTTATTCCGCTCCACGGGCCGATCGAGCAGGAAGACGGCGTTGGTGTTGGCGCTAGCCGGATGCAGTTGCCGGTAGCCGATTCCTTCCCGCACGCAGATCGCTTCGACAAGCTGCCGCCAGACGGAGGCATCGTTGTAAACCCGCGCCCAATCGTCGCAGCTATCAATCCGGATCGAAGGCAACATCGCACACATTCCCGAACCCACCGGGTTCCGTACCACGGTACTGCGACCACTGCCAACTGTCGCCTCCGGCACCCACAACTCAACCCCCACCCCAACAGAACAGCCGTCCGCATACAATCAACGGCGCTCAAGCCACAACCCGCAGCCGAAAGCGACCGACATGACACCACCACCGTCCGACCGAATTCTGGATCAATCTGGCGGCGCACAGAATCACACGCGCGAAATCAGGCCGAAGCTAGCCGTTCTGGACAAATCTGGACACCCAGAACTGGCCAAACCTAACCACCCTCACCACCCCGAAAGTCACGATCTCCAGCAATACACTGAAGATCGTCCCCGGTGTTCTTTTTCTCCGGCCGAGAAAAAAGTTGGCTGAACACCCTCCAGCCCGAAATTCGCCCACGCGCCGAACAGCCGAGCGGCGCTCTGGCGATTGTCGGCTTTCTCAGCCATCTGCTTGCTCCGCCGACGGAGTCGTTTCCGGCAGCAGAGTGTGGGCGAGTTCCTTCGCCTCTTCCAGGGTCTCGACTCGGCGATCTTCGGGGATGCCGTCGAGTGCTCCGATTGACTCCAGGGCATTGGCTGGGGTTCCGACGAGACCGGCGATGATGCTGGGCGTGTTGTTCTCCTCGGCTCGATTGAAGAGCTGCTCCAGCATACGAACCGCGCTGTCGTTTAACGCCGAGGTGGGGGTGAAGTCGAAGATCACGACTTCGTGATCTTCGATGTCGTCGGTGATCACTCGCACGAGCGCACTCGATGAGGCGACGCTGAATCGTCCCCGCAACTGCACGACGGCGACGTACGCGGCCTTCGCGCCAAGGCTTGACGGCGCTTCTCGCGCCGAACTACTCGCCCAGCGCGCTTCTGTGCGGGCGAAGGTCGAGCATCCCTTCCTCTACATCAAGCAGCGCTTCGGCTATGCCACGACGCGCTACCGCGGCCTGGCCAAGAACGAACAGCGATTGGCCCTGGTACTCGGCTTCACCAATCTGCTGATCCCTGAACCTCAGCTGGACTGACTCTGGGCGTACTGCGCCCCCCCCGGCTCGGCCCCGAGCATGGGGCCAATCGCACGCTCAGAGCCGCCCCGACCTATTGCACCAGTCGCCAACTCACCGCTTCGACGCAACAACCTCGCCCGGTCAGCACGACGTCCGCTCAAACACCTCTTGTTCAGACCTTTCCTAGTGTCTTCCCCGCTGAAATCCTGGACATGGGAACGAACTGGCGCTGTCCCGCATTGGGACGGCGGCGATCAAAGATCTCCGATGCAGGGATTAGCCTGTCTCAATGCAAGCGGACCCAGCCGAGCACCCGATGGTCGAACGGGCCAGAGCGCTACAGCCGCAGGTTGCCGCCCGCGCCGACGAGACTGAGGCGAACGGCAGTCCGCCCAGGGACCTGATCGAGACCATCACCGACGCCGGTTTGTATCGGATGTTTATCCCTGCTGCGGCCGGCGGCGAGGAAGTTCCGCCGCTCGTCGTGTTCCATGCGATCGAGGCGCTGGCGGTCGCCGACCCGTCCACCGCCTGGGTTGTGATGCTCGCGTCCGAGCTTTCACTCGTCACCGGGTTCCTGACCACCGAGCATTTGCGCGAGATGATCGGCGCCGACCAGCCGGGCGGTCCGCGCTGCCGGATCGCGGGCTCGAGCAGGCCCACTAACACCGGCAGGCGCGTTGACGGCGGTTGGTTGGTCAACGGGATCTCCACCTTTGCCAGTGGCATCGACCACGCGACTCACGTCGTGGTGGCATTCAAGGACGAAGCTCAGCCGGGCGAGCAGTACATGTCGTTTGTCGATCCGGGCCAGGGAGAGATCCTGCGGACCTGGGACACGATGGGCCTGCGCGGCACCGGCTCCCACGATTACCGCAACGAGAACGTGTTCGCTTCCGATAGCCGAACCATGAAGTTCGGCTCCCGACCGATTGCCCAAGGCCCGAACTGGCGCATCCCTGACGGTGGCATCGCCAGTTGGCTGCAGAATGGCGGTCAGGCGATCGGCGCTGCTCAGGGCGCGATTGACGAGGTCGTCCGGTTTGCGAAGCATGTCGACAGCAAGAGCGACTCACGCTCGCTTGCCGATCGCGAGCATTTCCGCGTCGCCGTGGGCCGCGCTCAGGCCAGAGTCGGCTCGGCGCGTTCGTACGTCCGTGAGATGGGATCGCGCGCCTGGGAATCGGTCGTTGGCGGCGCACCCGACCTCGATGCCGTCTCACAGTGGCGACTGGCCAACGTCAATGCCGTCCACGCGGCCACCGAAGCGGTGGAGATGCTCTTCCCAGCCGCAGGCACGAACGCGATCCACCGACGCTGGACGCTCGAGCGGCGATTCCGCGATCTCCAGGTCGCGCGTCGGCACAACGCCGGGCTCGATTTCAACTGGGATGCTGGCTCTCGACGGATGCTCGGTATGCCGCCACTCACCCGAGGCGCAGCGATTCCTGATCGCGATCGGTTTCGTACTGACGACCAATAGGCGCCTCGGTGGTCGGGCATCCGCCGGTGACTAGACTCGAATCGCCATGTCAACTTCTTTGAATGGCGCGGGTGTCGGCCAGCCGGATGTTCACCAACTTCGCCGACGCTTTGCCCGGAACATTCCTGTCTACTACCTGTTCTATGCCGCGAGTGGCTTCCTGATCTGGTTGCCAATCTGGGTGATCTACCTGCAAGAGTTCCGAGGCATGAGCCTGACCCAGATCGCGACGATTGAGTCGATTTTCTGGCTCACGGTCGTCGTCGCCGAAGTGCCGACCGGGGCAGTGGCGGATCGTTGGGACAGGCGTGTGTCGCTGGTGATGGGCGGCGCATGCTTCTGCGTTGGTTCGGTTGTGTTCGCCTTCAGCTCGACCTATGTCGTGCTGCTGGCTGCCTACGTCGTGGTCGGCATTGCGACGACGTTGTACTCGGGCGCCGGTCATGCGCTGGTCTACGACACGTTGCGACAGATGGGCCGCACCGATGAGTACGAGAAGCACATCGGGCGTTCTGAGGCGCTGACCTTTGCCTCGCTGTTGGTCGCCACCCTGCTGGGCGGCCCGCTCGTCGCCCTGGTTGGATATTCGGCCACGATTTTCCTGGGCGCGATCGCGATGGGCGTCGCAGGTTGCATTGCCCTGTTCCTCCGCGAACCGCCGCGAAGCGAGGCTGAGTTTGCCGCTCAACAGCCGAACCAGAACGGAGCCAATGGCACTGACAACCAGTCCAGCCAGTCCAGTCAGTCCAGTGCGAGCAAGCCGGGTCTGTTCGCCAACATGCTGAGCGGCGTGATGGTGGTCTGGCGGCGCAAGATGCTGTTCTGGTACATCCTCTTCGGGACGCTGATTGCGGCCATGATCACGATCACCGAGTTCCTGTTGCAACCCTTTGTGGTCCACCATGGCATCGATCCGGCCGCCGGCGTGACGACCGGTTTCGCCTACTCGGGCATGTTGATGTCGCCGGTCGCCGGGATGGTGATCGGATCGCTGCTTGCCGCCTGGGTCGCGACCCGATTCGGCGAGCGACGCTCGCTGATGGTCCTGCTCTTTGCCGGGACGATCCTGTTCCTCGCGCCGACGCTGTGGAACTCGCTCTGGGTGGTGATCGGGTTCGGCATGCTGGCAGCGATTCGTGGGATGAGTCGTCCGATCGCCACGGGCTACGTCAATCGCCGCAATCCCTCGGATCAACGCGCGACGGTGCTGTCGATGTTCCAGCTCTCGACGGCGCTGCTGATTGCCATCATCATGCCCCTGGCCGGGACGGTCGCCGACGCGGTCGGTTTTCAGGCGTCGTTCGGGTTGTTGTTGCTGATTCTCCTGGCAGCAGGAGGGGTGTTCGCGGTGATCTGGCGACGGCTACACGGTCTAGAGCAGGCCCAGGCTGCGATCACATTGAATTCGATGACCAAGCCTCAGGCGACGTTGTCGCGACCGCGCGCATAGATCCCCTTCGCCCCCCTCGCGGGGGAGATGCCGGAGGCAGAGGGGGGGCTCCCTATCGCAGTGCTTATCTGGTCGTTGTGGGAGGACCCCCTCTCTGTCACTCCGTGACATCTCCCCCCGCAAAGGGGGGGAGAGGGGATCGTGCTTCCTTACACGGCGTATTCCAGGTCGCCGTCGACGTAGGTTTGCTGCACCACGATGTCTCGGATGAAGGTTGGGTCGACCAATGTGGGGTCGTGGCTGAGCACGACGAGATCGGCTCGTTTGCCGACCTCGATTGATCCGACCTCGTTGTCGCGGAACATGGCGGTTGCTGAGTTGAGCGTGTAGGTGCGCAGCGCCTCGAGTGGCGAGATCGCTTGATCTGGAGCGATGACCCGACCCTCGCGAGAGCGGCGCGCGACGATGCTGTAGAGGCCGAGCAACGGTTCCACCGGCGCGCAGGGGAAGTCGGAGCCTGAGGCGACGGTGACACCGGCATCGAGCATTGAGCGATAGGGAATCGGCGGTGATTCGATGCCCGCCGCGGCGGTGCGCGTCTCAAAGAAGTCGCCGATGGCCTGGAGGAACGGCGGCTGGTGCGAGATGATTACGCCGAGCGACTTGGCTCGCTCGATCTGGTCTTGAAGGCCGAAGCTGAAGTGCTCGATCCGGTAGCGCGGATCGTCGCGAGGGATCTCGCGTTGCGCCCGCTCGAAGGCGTTCAATCCCTGCTCGACGGCTCGGTTGCCGATGCAGTGGATGGCGACCTGGAGCCCGTGCGAAGCCGCGTCGAGGACGAGGTGGTCGACCTCTTCCTGTCCGTAGTACGGATCGCCCACGGGTTCGGTCGTGCCGTCCTCGTGGCAAACCGTCATGGCCGGACTGGGCCAGACGGGGTCCATGAAAATCTTGACGATCCCACCGCGCAGCCGGTCGGAGACGTCGTCCTCCATGAACGCGCCGCCGGCGGCATCCTCGGGGGCGGCGAAGAATCCGGGTCCACCGCGCATCTGATGGATCACGATGGGGAGTTGATCGCGTTCGTCTGTCAGCCGATAGATCTCTGCGCTCTCGGGCATGACCAGGGCGTCGCCGACGGTGGTGATGCCGTGGGAGAGATGGCGGCGCGCGTTCTGCTCGACGAGACCGGCCACGACATCAGGGCCGAAGGTGTCGATGTATGAGCGCATTGTGGCGTGATGCACCGGGTCCATCGCACGTTCCCAGAGCACGCCGTTGGGCTCGCCGTGGTCGTCGAGACGAATCTCGCCGCCGGGCGGATTCGGCGTATGACGATCGAACCCGACCATCGCCAATGCGGCCGAATTGGCGTAACAGGCGTGATAGGAGGAATCCATCACGCAAACGGGGTTGTTCGGGGCGACCTCGTCAAGTTCGTGCCGGAACAGGACCGTTTCGCCGATCGGTTCGAGATTGCGGGCGCTGAATCCGAGGCCCCAGATCCACTGCCCGTCGGGACTGCCGTCGGCGGCTGCCGCGATTGCGTCGAGCACGGCCGCTTTTCCCGATAGCGGCGGCGTCCGGCAGTCGACCGAACGCGGCTCGAAGGTCGTCATCGAGAAGTGATTGTGCGGATCGCAGAAGCCGGGGACAAGGGCGCGTCCGCGCAGATCGATGTGCGTCGCATCGGGACCCAGCGCCTGCTTCGCCTCGTCGCTGTCGCCAACCGCAATGATGCGGCCATCTCGAACAGCGACGCCGGTGGCAATTCGGTCCATGGCATCTATCGTCAAGACGCGTCCGCCGGTGAATAGCAGTTCCATGGTCGACTCCTTCGCAACGGCGCTTAACCGCCGAGCAGAGGCTAGCGAATCTGTCGCGGGGAGGCCGAGGCCTATCTCTACCTCCGTCATTGCCGCGCTCCGCCGCAGCCTGCCCCTGGCTTGAACAGGGGGCAATCTCGCGGCCTTATACACCGACGTACACCGACATCAGTGCGCGGCTCGGCGAGATACCCGCGGCAAGCGCGGGTATAACGATGTAGTGGACGTGCCTATTCGCAGACCGGCTCATAGGAGTAGTT
This sequence comes from Dehalococcoidia bacterium, assembly GCA_963666795.2. Lineage (GTDB taxonomy): Bacteria > Chloroflexota > Dehalococcoidia > Bin125 > Bin125 > Bin125. The sequence continues at coordinate 801,833 of CAXXUV010000008.1, forward strand.
CTGGCTCTGTAGCTGGTTGAGGATGGAGCGCAGGGCCTCGACGGTTTGGCTGCGATCGCCGCCGCCGTCGTGGAGGACGACGACCGCATCGGGAGCGGCGCCCTGGAGGATCCGCCAGACGATCACATCAGCGCCCGGGCGGCTCCAGTCTCCCGACCGCACGGTGCCCATGATCAATCTGATGCCCAGGCCTTGCAGCTGTTCCAGCGTGTGGGAGTCGATCATGTAGTTCGGCGGCCGCAGACACGGAGTGGCATGTTCGCCGAGCACGGCCGCAGTGCGACGAATCGTTTGTTCGAACTCTTCCATGGTCAGGTTGGGAAGGATGTCGTGGGTCCAGGTGTGGTTGGCCAGCGTGTGACCTTCGTCGATGATGCGCTGGATGAGGTCGGGGTAGTAGGCGGCGAGTTGGCCGATCACAAAGAACGTGGCTCTCGCCTGATAACGGGCGAGGATATCGAGGATTTGCGGCGTGTAGACAGGGTGTGGACCGTCGTCGAAGGTCAAATGGAGCTTGGCCGGGGGGATGGTCAGTTGTTGTGGGTCGGCGATGCGGTGGAGGTCGTCGGGACAGCCGCTCAGTATTCCTGTGCATCCACCTGTTGGATTGAGAGTGATGTGTAGCGGCTCGGAAGAGTCGGCGATGGCGGTAACTTCCCAGAGGTCGTGACGCGCATCAACTCGACGGACGCTCGTCACGTGACCACCAACGACGTCAAAGGCTCGATCACGAAGACCTCTCATGCTGGCGAACAGCGGCTCGCTGAATTCGATCAGGAACCTGACGTTGTCCAGTCCGCTGTGGTACTCGGGGACCTCGAGAAACCGAGCCGTGACCGCGGGGCCGGGGATGAGGGTCTCAGGGTGATGCGTCAGCCGCCGATTGTGCTGTGTGCAGATGGCGCCGACATCCGTGCATGTTGGAGCGTCCAGCAAGCGAATTCGGACGCTGCGCCGATCGTCGGGCGCGACCCGCACCTGCCAGAGATTCGTGTGACCGTCGACCGGCGCCAACGATTTCACGGTCCCGGATGTCATCTGGAGTGAATCTTCACTGACGCTGACGGATTCGCTGAAGCGGACGTTGACCGAGAATTCGGCGCCCGAATGTCGTTCGGGCACGCGCTCGAACTCAGCGGTCAACTTCGGGATCGGCCAGAGCAGCGTGTCGGGCTGTGGCCTCGACTCCGAGAGTCCGCGGCTGATGCTCAGCGTTGCCAGCGTTCCCGGAGTCCATAAGGTGTCGGCCCCGAGCCAGAGCAGTCGCTCGCTGGACGAGCCTTTGAGCCGGATGCTGTCGCACGATGAGAATTCGGCAACACGCTCGCCACGGAGGTCTTCGATGCTGAGAGTGAACTCGAATCGAGAGTTGGCTTGCCCTTGCAGGTCGACGAAGAAGCTGTCCTCGCGTTGGAATGCGCGGAGGACCTTGTACCGTGCGCCGTCGAGCGTGAATTCGTTGGGAGAGAGCAAGCCGACGTGGTCATCGAACGAATAGCCGATGTCGTGAGGTTGGCGCTGACTCGTTCCCACGGACAGATCGGCCGACCAGATGACGTTGAGTTCGGCGTCGCGGTCCGTTGCCGGCCCAAGGGCTGGGAGCGGGTATCCCTGCCATTCCATGCTGTGCGTGGACAGGTGACGGCCTGCGATGGACCAGTCCGACCACCTGCCGCAGGCGCCCGCCCTGACTCGAAATGTGTCGAAGACGGTTCCGTTGGGCAGATTGCCGATGATTGCTCGTGAACCGTCGAGCGACTCACTGGTTCCCAGCTCAGGATCGGTCGTGTCGGTCCATCCTGTTGGGCGCCAGAACTGCAGCGCATAGCGGTCGGCGCCGGCGATGTCATTCCAGTCGACTTCGACGATGCCCTCGTGCAACGGTCGGACGGTCGGAGGGTCCGGAGCGTGGAGCCTGCCGCCCGGCGCGGTGTACGGCAAGTTCCAGTTCAGTAGCAACACAATCCCGACCAGCGCAACAGCGCCGCCAAGCATGGTCAGGACTGCCCGTCGTGATATCGGGACACGCAACCGGAATCGCTGCGAAGTGCGAGGATCCTATGACTTGTCATAACTCAGAGTTTAGACGCGTTATGGCCTGGTGGATGGAGATAGTCGAACGCTGCTCGCCGGTGCGCTTGCTTGGCTGCGGCTTCGCAATGGCGATCGGTCGCTCAATTGAGGCTCAACTGAGGCTCAATTGAGGAAGGTCGATCCGCTCGAAGGGGATGCGCAAGTTGATCGCTGCGGCTTGAGGTATCAGGTGGCACGCAATTGCACTGCGTCCAAACCGAGACCTTCGAACAACTCGCAAATCCCCTGCCCCCTTGCGGGGGGAGATGTCACGGAGTGACTGAGGGGGAGCTCCCGACGCTGACCAGATCGGCACTGCGATAGCGGAGCCCCCCCTCTGCCTCCGGCATCTCCCCCGCGAAGGGGGAGAAGGGGATTTGCGCGCAAGTCTCCGCAAGGGAGGAGAAGAGGAATAAATTAGAAGGTCTCCAAGCGGCGAGACAAAGTCATCTGCAGCTAGGATGTCGAGCAGGGGTGACCGGAGACGGTCAAATGTGTGTGTTCCTGGTCTGGATGCGGGGTCGCCCGTTTCGACTACTACTCGCCGCGTTCGTCGGGTCGCTCATCGCCGGTGTGTTCTGCACAACGGCCGGGCTCGCCGCACCCTTGGCAACGACGGCCGGATCGAGCGGCGCGAACGTGATCGTGTCGCCGCGCCCGGCGGATTGCGCAGCTGACGATTCGGCACAAGCGCAATTGATTTCGAGCGAGCCGATGCCTTGTGCGCGGATGCTCGTGATCGCGCGCTGGGCGGCGATCAGCGACCAGCGCCGCGACGTGCTGGACCTGAGCTATGGCGAGGTTCGGCGCATCCTTCGGGGCGATGTGGTCGAATGGTCGGAGCTCGGCGGCAGCTGGCAACCGATTACGGTCATTCTGCCCTCGACGCAAGGCGGCGCAATCTCGGAAGCGCTCGGCATACCGTTCGACGAACTGGCAGCGGAATTTGTCCCTGACGAGGTACTGACGCATCGGGTCGCCACGACTCCCGGCGCATTCGCGTTGATCGAGCCGGAACGGCTGACCGTCGGTGTTCTGGCGCTGACGGTCGACGGCCACGACCCGTACCAGGATCCGGCGCATCAATCGCCATTGCGTCAGCTGCGCTGGGTGCGAGCTTCGACGGTTGAACAGGCGGTTGAGCTGTTGACTGCCTCGGGCGTCGAGGTCGCTCCGCCGTTTGATCCGGCGGGGATGTTGGTCACGGGAGAACTAATCCCGGTGCGCTGCACCAACCATGTATTGGCATTCCTGAACGACTACGACGCGATGTTCGACGGGGTGCGCGGCGCGATCCTGGACGCCGAGATTGCCGTCGCGCCGCTTGAGTTGCCGCTCAGCGACATTGGGGAGCTGACGCCGTGCGTGGAGACCGTAGTCTTCACCGGCAGTCCTCGAGTGCTACCGGCACTGTCCAATGCCGGCCTGGACGTGATTCTCACGATCGGCAATCACATGATGGACTGCTGGGGCGGCTGCGACGGCGTCGTGGCGCTGTACGACACCCTCGCCGGGCTGGACGAAATGGGCATCGCGCACGCCGGCGCGGGACCGGGTCTGAAGGCCGCACGGACGCCGGCTGTGCTCAGTGTCGACACCGCCGACGGACCCGTAACGTTCGCCTTCCTCGGCTACGACATCATCGCTCCCTGGTACGCGGCGACCGAAGATCGCGCCGGGACCGCTCCGCTCGAACCCGAATATGTGCGCCGCGACATCAGCGCCGCCCGCAGGCTCGCGGATCACGTGATCGTGGGGACGAACTGGGGCGTTGAGTACACGTCCAACCCGGTCGCGTTCCAGCGCGAGATTGCCGGCATCGCGATGGAGGCCGGCGCGACCTTCCTGTTCGGCAACCATCCGCACTGGGTGCAGGCGGTCGAGCACTTCGGCGACCAGCTCGTGGCCTATTCGTTCGGCAACTTCATCTTCGATCAGAACTGGTCGGTCGCGACGACGCAGGGGATGCTGATGGAGCTGGGATTCACCAAGGATCGGCTGCTGGGCTATCGGATTCGTCCGGTGGTGATCCGCGCGCACAGTCGAGATTGGCCGTGGTTGTATCGGCCCGAGTTCGTCGATCCTGCGGGTGAGGGTCGGGCGATCCTGGATCGGATTTGGAATGCCACGGATCGGTTGCCGGCGAGGCCTGAAGTGGCAGCTAGCATCCCAACAGACACTGAGTGATGAGCGACGATTCGAGGAACGCGACCATGCGCATCGAAGACGACAATGGCATCTCTGAACTGTTGATCGGCGAGGAGTCACGACTCTGTGGTGGCTTCGGCTTCATCGAGGGGCCGATCTGGATTGCCTCGGACAATGCGCTGGTGTTTAGCGACATCCCCGGCAACCGACAGCATCGCTGGCGTCCGGGACAGAGTGAGGCTGAGGTCTACCGCGAGCCGAGTGGCTGGTCGAACGGTCTGACCCTCGACGCTGACGGCAACCTCGTCGCCTGCGAGCATGGCGGCCGTCGGGTCTCGCGCGCTGCCTACGGCGATCCTGGCAACGAAATCGCTGTCGCCGATAGCTGGGATGGCAAGCAGCTCAACAGCCCCAACGACCTGGTCGTGCATTCGTCGGGCGCGATTTTCTTCACCGACCCGGCCTACGGCGTTGATTCCGGTCGCACGCCGCGTTTCGGCCAGGAGGGTCAGAAGCAAGAGCTCGACTTCCAGGGCGTCTACCGGATCGACCCGGACGGCTCACTCAGCCTGGTCGCGCCGACAGGGTTCTCAGGGCCCAACGGTCTGGCCTTCAATCCCGACGAGTCCCAGCTCTACATCGGCGACTCGCAGGAGGGCTTGATCTGGCGCTACGAAGTGAACGCGGACTTGACGCTGGGCGACCGCATCCTGTTCGTCGACCAGTCGAAGGACGAGAGACTTGGTGCGCCCGATGGGATGAAGGTCGATTCGGACGGTCGGCTCTGGACGACTGGCGCGGGCGGCGTGTCGGCGCATGCCGCTGATGGAACGTATCTCGGCGTCTTTGAGATGGATGGGCATGCGGCGAATCTGACCTTCGGCGGGGAGAATTTCTCGACGCTGTTCATGACTGCGGGGACGAGCCTGTCAGCATCGAGACGACGGTGCGGGGGATTGTGCCAGGGTCTCGCTAGATGTCGCGAGAAGGCTAGCCCTACTGCACCTCAGTCTGGTTCGGAGCCGACGGGCTTCTTTGTTCCCCCCGCTCGGAGACCTTTGCGGAGGAAATTATACCGCCAGCTAGACGGAGTTGAGAAGGACGCCGAGTCGCTCGGATAGTAAATTTATCTTGATCCATCGAGAAAATGAGCGCTATCTCGCGGGGAAGAGATACCGGGCCACAACGAGGAACAGGCCGAGGACCGCTCCATTGGTAGTCCCGAGCAGTGTGGCCAACACCACGTCGGAAAGTTCGAAGGGAACCGCAGCGAAGCCATGACAGAAGACAACGGCACCAACGGCAAAAAGCCATACGGCGATGAGTTTGAATAACAACTTGCTATATTTGCGGCGCTGTTTTCGATCTTGGCGCAGTGTCTTGAAGTTCTCCTTCTGCATTTGCGCGTTCCACCACGCGGTCTCTTCGACAGCCAAATTCTCGAATTGTGCATTCTCTTGGTCTAGTGAGAAATGAACTCGTGCCAACTGATCATCAGTCGGTGACATCATTGCTCAGCTTTGAAAAATATTGCTTGACGTCTTCGTCAGAGATGATTGCACCACGCTCTCCGTCGCTCGCAATCCGCGCGTTCTTCCAAGGTCCGTTCGCGGCATGAGACATCTGCGACAACTGTGCGGCGCTCTTATCGCCATATACCACCCAAATGCGTTCAATGAGTGAGCGGGCGAAGGCGTCGTCAATGATCCAAGGCGCGCGAATCGGCTGTTGGATGGGACCGCCACCCCACTGCTTCACTGCTTGGTAGAGACTCGGTAACACCGGTCCATATAACCACGCTTGAGGACTTTCTGAACTGAGCGGCCCGCGGCCGAAGCCTAGGTGCCAGCCATGAGCGAAATAGACGAGTTTCTGAATCTGCATCGGTGTGAGCTGTTTGCCTTCGGCAGCAGCCAACTCCAAAAACCTGTTTGCGATAGCGGCGGGTGGGTACGGCATGATTCTCCACTGTCACCACTTGACCGCTTGCTTCCGCAGTTGCGCTCAACCAGCGGCGTTCTCACACTAGACAGGGTAGGTATTGTCAACCCACTTTGCCTCAGGGTCAACCTTGTCCAAGAGCCACGAATGAAGCAGATGGCCGTAGGAGACTCTATCCAATAAATCGCTGAGAGCTGCAAGCGACTAAGCGGCCTCGTCCGGGAACATCACGGCGAGCTGAACAATGGAAAAACCGGCTCGTTCGTGTAGGCCGGGAACGTGCTTCGCGGTCATCTCCGGATCCGATCTGTCTAGTTATCGGTATAAGCTCCTTTGCGAAACTCCTCTTCTCCCCTCTAGCGGGGGAGATGCCGTAGGCAGAGGGGGGGGCTTTCTCGTACCAAGGTGGATGCTATGAGTCCGAGCTCGCATCTCGTAGAACCTGTTCAAAGACCTCGAGCGTGCGCTTCGTGAAGAGCCACATGTTCTCTTCTCGATCTTCGAGGCCCGTTTCTAAGGTTTCCACATACTCGGACGGCCCCGCGATCGCAATACACGTGTGGCCGGACGCGTCTCCGTAGACGTTGCCTCCGGGTCCGGCGGCTCCTGTTTCTCCGATGCCCCAGGTGGCTCCGAGGCGCTCTCGGATCGTCTCGGCGATGATCTTGGCGTAGGGTTCGCTACTGGAGCGGACTCCGGGGTGGTCGTCGAGTTCGACTTCGAGGAAGGTTGAGCGGGCGACGCCGGTGTAGGTGACGGCGGCGCCTCGGTAGTAACGCGAGGCTCCCGGAATCGAGAGCAGCGCGGCCGAGACCAGTCCTCCGGCGGTCGTCTCGCAGATCGCGACGGTTTCTCCTCGCTCCCTCAACATTTCGGCGATTGCGGTTGCCATTGGCTGCAGTGGTTCCATGCTGTGCCTCCGTCCGTGTTCCGTTACCCGCTAGTATCGCCGCAAGCTGCCAAGCACCAAGGAGCGCTGTCATGAGCACACCGATTCGCGTCCATGTTGTCGCCGGAGGCTTCCCGCCGGGCAAGCACGCGGGGCATGACATTGACTACGCGCGCATGCGCATTTTGATGGCGCTGCAGTCGAACGAGGATGTGCACACGACCGTGAGCAGCGACTTCACCGACTGTCACAAGTGGATCCGCGACGCGCACCTGCTCATCTGTTACGTGGCTGGCCCCTTTGCCGACGAACACCAGACGGGCGTGATTCGCGACTGGGTTGGCGAAGGAGGTCGCTGGCTGGCTCTGCACGGCAGCTCAGGTGGCAAGGCGGAGCGGATTGGGCGCGAGGACGGGCGCCGGCGGCTGGTCAAGATGGACTACCACGAGGCGCTGGGCGGCTTTTTCATGACGCATCCACCGATCATGGAGATGCAGGTCTCAGTCGCCGATAGCAACCATCCACTGACCTACAACCTGCCCAGCTCGTTCCCAGTGCAGGACGAGCCGTACATGGTCGAGGTGATCCATCCCGACACGCAGGTCTTGCTGACGACGGAAGACATCGAGTCGCCTCCGTTCGTGGACGAGATCTATGGTGGCGACCTCTCGCTGTTGCCGGACGGCAAGTCGCACGCGCTGGGCTTCGCGCGCAAGGTCGGCGAGGGCGAGATCGCGTATATCGCGCCGGGACACTGTCACACGCCGTTGACCAACATGCAGCGCTCCGTACACGAGAGCATCTCGCCGGACAACGTCACGCCGGCACGATTCCGCGGCCCCTGGGGAACCGACGCGTATGAGCAACTGCTGACGAACGCGATTGACTGGGGCACCGGTGTCAACGGTTAGCACATCCACAACGGCTTCTGAAGCCAACCTCGAACACCTGGCGGAGCTCCGTCGTCGTCGCGCGGCGTTCTTCGCGCCCAATCCGGCGGCTGAAGAGCGGGCGCATGGCCTCGGACTGCTGACAGCCGCTGAGCGGATCAAGCTGTTGCTCGATCCGAGCAGCGAGTGGGCGTTTAGTTATGGGCTGGGACCGACTCCTTTGCGGCTTGGCTTTGGCGAGATCTATGGGCGTCCCGTCTTGTACAAGGCACACGATGCGTCAGGTGGCGCGAGCGCGTACAACCTGCGCTCGCGGGTCAACATGCGGGCGGTCGGCAACATTGTCGACAAGGCCGCGCTGCCGATGTTCTATCTCTTCCAGGGCGCCGGCGGGCAGATCGAGGACCACATCATGTCCTCGGGCTTCTCGGCGGTCGGCGGGCAGAATGTGGGGTCGCGATCCAGCGTGCCTCGGCGTGGCGGAGTGTTTACCGCAATCCTGGGCAACTCGTTTGCTCCCTGGGCGGCATCGGTGGCCGACTTCTCGGTGATGACGCCGCGCGCCACGGCCACGTTCGTGAGCCCGTTCATTATCGAGTTTGCGACCGGCCAGCGGCCCGATCTCTATGAGATGGGCGGCGTCGATGTCCACACCAAGAAGACGGGGCAGATTTGCCGCCGCGCCGAAGACGAGGTCGAGGCGATGGAGACGCTGCGTACGTGTTTCTCGTATCTGCCCGGGCACGCGTTTGAGTCCGCGCCTCGGATCATGACGGGTGACCCGCGTGATCGCACCGACGAGGAACTGCGGTCACTGGTGCCCAAGTATCCGAATCGTCCCTACGAGGTGCGCAAGATCATTGAGCGTGTCGTCGATCGCGATAGCTTCTTCGAGTGGCAACCGGAGTTTGGCCAGAACATGATCACGGGCTTGGCCCGACTAGATGGACACACCGTGGCGATTCTGGCGAATCAGCCGAAGGTGCGGGGCGGCGCGATCGACATGAATGCGCTGATCAAGGCTCGACGGATGGTCAAGACGGCGCGGACGTTCTCGCTGCCGCTGCTCACTTTCTGCGACACGCCGGGAATCATGACCACGCAGGAGGAAGAGCACAAGGGACTGCTGACCGAGACCACGGTCTACATCTCGGAGCTGATGAGCACGCAGGCGCCGACCGTCTGCGTCACGTTGGGCAAGGGCATCGGGATGGGCTACTTCATCATGGGCTGCAGCGATCCGGAGGCGATCACATTTTCCTGGCCGACTACCCAGATTGCGTATCTCGGCCCGGAGGGCGGCGCGGCGGTCGTGAATCGCAAGGCGCTGGCCGAAGCCGAGCCGGATGATCATCGGCGCATGCTGGATGAACTGGCCGAGCCGTTCCGTCGCAACATGAATCCCTGGCGCGGGGCGCAGATGGCCACGATTGACAACATCATCGACCCGGTCGAGACGCGTCCGCGCGTGATCCAGGCATTCGAGGCGCTGCGCCGCCGGGGTAGAGGAAGACGATCATGACTACTCGACGCGAACGTCACGTCAGTCCGGAGAAAAGCCTGACGATGGAAGAGCGTCTGCAGCGCGTGGACGAAGAACGGGCGCACATCGACGCGTTTGATCAGGACCGTGAGCTGCGGCCCGGTCAGTTGACGCCGCGTCAGCGGATTGCAGCGCTGGTCGACGAAGGCTCGTTCCTCGAGATTGGCGCATTCGCCAAGAGCCAGCATCGCGAAGCGGCGGCGGAGACTCCGGCCGATGGCGTGATCACCGGCTACGCCGAAGTCGGCGGGCGGCGGGTTGTTGTCCTGGCCGAAGATCCGGTGGCGCTGGCCCGCACCGACGCACAGGTTGGCAAGGGCAAGCGAAACCGCATGATCTCCAGTGCGATCTACCGTCGTCTGCCGTTGATCTACCTGCCTGACGGGACAGCGGAGGAGTCGCCGGAATTCGATATGCACAAGGGCTTCCTGCTCAGTCGCGTCGCCGATCAGTTGCCCGCCCGCGATGTGGCGGAGCGTGAAGCGCCATTTGTGACGGTCGCTTGTGGTCTCTGCGCGGGACAGAACGGGTCGCTGGCGGTGCGCTCCGACTTGCTGGTCGCGACGCGCGACGCTCGCTTCGGGGCACAGGGCGGCTCGCCGGAGACGGTTGCCGATCTTGTCTGCGAGGACGATGCGAGCGCGATCGAGGCGGCGCAGGTATTCCTCGGCACGCTGCCCGAAGAGCTTGGCACTCCGCTTGAGTCGATCACAGTCGACTCAGTGGCGCCGACTGCGGCCCTGTCTGACGAAGACATGTCGGCGAGTCCGCGCCAGCAATTTGATGCGATCTTCGACGCCGAAGGGTTTGTTCTGCTCGGCCCCTCCGATGGCGGCTGTCTGGTTGGTCTGGGACGAATCGAAGGGTTCCCGGTCGCGTTTGCCCTCACTGGGGGTTCGCCTCGGTCTGCGCTCGGTGCGGCCGATGTGAAGCGGATCGCCCGCGCCGCCTCGTGGAGCGCCGACTTCCAGATTCCGTTCATCTCGACGCAGGACACGCTCGGCTACGACCCGGTCGATGCGGCGACGTCGGAGTTCATGTTCGCCGCGGCGCGGACGGTGGAATCGTTGCGCGCCTCGAATGCTGCCAAGATCACGATCATCACCGGTTGGGGCTACCTGCTCGGCGACTTCGCGCTGGGCGGCCTCGGTACCGGTTTCGACCTGCTCTGGTGCTGGCCCTCGGGCCGGATCGGCGTGACCGACAGTCCGGGATATCTCGCGCGTGACTCCTGAATCGCCGCCGTCCGACGATCCCTGGACCGCCGCTGAACTCGGCATTGTCTCGGAGATGATCACACCGGGTGACACACGCGGAGTGGCTGGCGCGGGCGCTGCATCTGATTGGTCCCGGCAGAGCGCTGCCCGCCGCTCACTACGATCGAGGGCAGCAGATCCACGACATGACCTGAGGCGAGGGTCCAAGCGTTAATGGTTGAACCGCTCAGTGGAATGCGGGTGATTGAGATGACGACGGCCCTGCAGGGACCGGCAGCCGGCGGGTACCTGGCCGAGATGGGCGCGATGTGATTCGGGTCGAGACGCCAGGCGGCGACGGGAGTCGCTATGGGCGCGGCGTCAACAACCAGAATCCGCCCGGCTCTCCCGGTACGCAGTTCTCATCGACCAGCTGAGGCAAGCGGTCGATCAGCCTCAACGCGAAGTCTGAGGCCGGCCTCGAAGTCATCCTGCGACTGCTCGAGACATCGGACGCGTTCATCAGTAACTATCGACAGGCGGCGCTTGACCGGTTGGGATTGGGATACGAGGCCTGCCGAGAACAAAACCCTGCGCTCGTTTACGCGGTGGCCAACGGCTTCGGCCCGAAGGGTCCTGTTGCCGGACGTCCGATGACCGACATCGCGGCCGAGGCGCGAGGTGGGCTGATGAGCATGATCGGTGATGCGGATGGCTCGCCGATGCGCTTAGGTGCGACGGTCGCGGACCTAGCAGGCGCGATGCAGTTGGCGTTGCCGACCGTGACGGCGCTGCTTGCTCGGGAGCGGCACGGGGTTGGGCAGCAGGTTAATGTCTCGGCATACGGCGCGCAATTGTGGTTGCAGTCGTGGGAGCTGAATCACGCAGGTCTGACCGGGACGACGCTTGAGCGCGATGGGGTGTATCACCCGAATGCGCCTGGCATGGAGACGATCTACGAGACGAAGGACGGCGGTTGGATGGCGATCTTGTTCGCCAAGACCGAGGAATCCTGGCGGGCGCTCTGTGAGTTCGGCGGAGTTCCTGAGGCTGGAACCGACGAGCGCTGGAACAGCCTGCAGAAGCGGGTTGGATTGTCGTCGGATCCGGATATCGCCAGGGCGGTTCGTCCCGTGCTCGCGGAGGCCCTTCGCTCTCGCTCGACCGCCGAGTGGGAGGCGTTCTTCGACTCGCAGACGGAAATCATCGCCAACCGCGTCTACAGCCACGCCGACGTGCTCGCCGATCCGCAGGCCCGCGCCAACGGCTACATCACCGACGTCGACTTGCCGACGATCGGCAAGGCGCCATTCGTGGGTCCATTGATCCACTTCAGCTTCAGCGAGACGCCGCCATCGGTCAAGGGTCCGCCACCGGAGCTCAATCAGCACGCGGAGGAGATCCTGTTGGAGCTTGGCTCCGGCTGGGATGAGATCGAGGCGATTACTGAGGCGTCGCGGTCGGCGATGCGAGAGCGGTTTGAGTCGCTGGGTCTCAAACCACCGTTCTGAGCGCCAAAGCGACCCGAGTCGTCGGCAATTCGAATATCCTTACAAGTGCAGGAAAGTAAGGGGCCAGCGTGCAAGACTTTGCCAGGGTCAGCTCCAAGGGGCAGATCACTATTCCACGAGCAGTTCGCGAGGCCTTGGGGCTGAAGGAAGGCGATGCGGTGCTATTCAAAGTCGACGGTCAACGCGCCGTCATCGCGCGCACGCCCGACCTGATGGAGCTGGCAGGCACATTCGAAGTTCCCCTGGAGAAGCGCGGAACGCCCTGGGATGAAGTTCTCCGCGAGACCAGACGCAAGAGGGCGGCCACTCGTAGATGACGGCGTTCGTCGATACGAACGTATTGGTTCGTCATCTGACCGGCGAACCGCCGGAGCAGGCTCGACGGGCCACAAGATACCTACAACGATCTGACGATTTGCTGCTGCCCGATCTGATTGTGGCTGAGGTTGCGTACGTACTCCAGTCGTTCTACGACTTCAGCAGAGCGAGAATCGTTGCGGCGCTGGAGTCGACAATCATGACGAGATCGATCGTCGTGGCGGACACTCGGCTCTTGCTTCGCGCCCTGGAGCTCTATGAGGCGCACCGCCTCGACTTCGCAGACGCCTACCTGATTGCTTCGGCTGAACGGACCGGCGTCGGAGTCGTGGCGTCCTTTGACCGCGATATCGAGCGTCCAGGCACGGTGATCCGAGAAGAGCCAGCGTGATCGCGGCGCCGAAATCTTGTCTTAGCCTCTGCACAGCGCCAACAAAGGAGCCACCAGATGTCCTACACAGCAATCGAGTTTGAGACCGACGGACCCGTTGCGACGATCACCATGGACCGTCCCGAGAAGCGCAATGCGCTGAATCATGATCTGTTGGACGACTTGCTGGATGCGCTGGAGGTGGTCGCTGACGACGATGCGATTAAGGTCGCAATACTTCGTGCCAATGGGCCGGCGTTCAGCGCGGGGTATGACATTGACGGCAGTCCGTACATCAATCCTCCCGACGGCGGGTCGGAGTGGAACATTGTCAACGGGCACAAGCATCAGCGGATCATGCGCGGCATCTATGAGGCGATTTGGGACAATCCCAAGGTGATCATTGCCCAGGTGCATGGACACGCGCTGGCCGGCGGGATGTACATCTCGATGCTCTGCGACCTCGTGGTAGCGGCGGACGACGCCAAGATTGGCGAGCCGTTCATGCGCATGGGCGGGGCCAGCTCGATTCCGTTCTGGAGCTACCTGGTCGGTCCGCGTCGAGCCAACGACATGCTGTTCACCGGTCGGGTGTTGTCGGGCAAGGAGGCGGAGGAGTGGGGTCTGGTCACGCGCAGCGTGCCGGCCGCCGAGCTGGACGAGACGGTCCGGGCGATGGCGAACAGCGTTGCCGAGGCGCCGTTGGCGAGCCTGTTGATCAAGAAAGAGATGTGGCACACGCAGGCCGACATGCTCGGTTGGGGCGCACAGTTCCGATACACGACGAGCCTCAACTCGTGGCTCAGGATGGCGCCGCCGCCCGAGGATAGCCGCGGCGGTATGCGCGACTTCATGAACGAGCGCAAGGCTGCGATGGATCGCGGCGAGGCGACGGATTACTGAGAAAGCGACGTTTGGGCCCGTCTCCCTTGTTCCCGTTACAGGAAGATTGGCTGCTCTGCTACTTATGCTCGACCATTTATTGGCGGATAGACCTAGTTGATCGTGGGCATTCGAGAGCCGGTTCTTCGATGTCGCTATAGGACTGTCGAGATCACTGCGGAAATGATGCCTCCCGCTACCACGCCAAGAACGGTAAGCGACAGCCACAGGGCACGACGGAGCAAATCGTTCTCCCATTTAAGAGAACTATTCCGAACGTCGGTGAGCAGCTTTTCGACTTCTTCTCGGCTCGGTTTAGAATCAAGCTCCTACTGGATGGTCGCCGAGATTTCTGTCGCTTGTCTTTCAGACATGCCTCCGTGCTGCAAGGACCAATAGAGCGCATTGGTGGCTTGGAATTCTTGGATGGGCGTCGATGGATTCTCAGGTGTTGTCACGAATCGATTCCATCATCCGATTCGCGAATTCCTTTGCTTCTTCCATGCTCATCTCATCAAGCAGGGTCGTCAGCACCAGTACGGTTCCTGATGGGCCTCCTTGGGTTCGGGCGTTGAAAGTGGTCACCGAGACAGGAATCTCGTCCGCGTCCAATTCGTCCTGAAATTTCAGCAGAGTCTCGAAATATCGCCGTCCGAATTCTTCGTGGAGATCTTAGACCGCCTGTACTCGCTCAACGCTCCACGCTGCTTGCTCCATGACCATGAGCCGGCGCCTTTCCAGGAGATTCCGCACTACCAAGGGCAGATGGTAGCAGCTTAGATTCGGAGTGACGGAGCAGTTACCAGTCCCATTGAATTTGCCATTCGCACGGCGCATATGCGGACGTTCGGCTGGTTCGAACAGGTCGCGGCGCGCAACAAGCGATTTCTGGGATGCATGCCTTCGCCAAAGAGAGGCCTCCGATCTCCCACGCCAACTGGATTTTGCTGCATATTGTGTAGGCGACTCTGTGTTCGACCTACACCTCCGGGTTGCGCATGAAGTCGGTGGCCTGCTCGTAGGCGTAGCCGGCTTGGCAGAGGGCGGCCTCGCTGCCGAGTGGACCGACGAGCTGCAAGGCCAACGGCAGACCTTCGTCGCTCCAACCATTGGGCAGGGTCAAGCTGGGCGCTCGGTTCATATCCCACGGTGCGGTGAATTGCATCCGGGCGGGGTCGAAGTTGCCGGGCGTGTCGTCGTACATCAAGTCTTCGGTGATGCGATGCGCCGGTCCGCCCTGCGCCGGGCAGGCGAGCATGTCGATGCCCTCGAACGATCGCGCCAGCAGACCTCTGAGTTCATCTCGGCGAATGCAGGCCGCTGCATATTCAACGGCGCTGACCGACGCACCGAGCTCTAACCAGGCGCCAAACCAATTGCCGTAGTCGTCAGCGCGACTCGGGTAATTCTCGAGGTGGGCGTGATAGGCCTCGACTGAGCACAAGGTGGGCCAGTCTGCCATGTAGGGACGCACCTCGGGCAATTCGACATCGACGATCTCTGCGCCCAATGAGGCGAGCGTCTCGACCGATGCAGCCACGGCTTCGGCGACCGAGGAAAGCGTGTCTTCACTCGCGTAGCGCCGGTCGTAGCCGATGCGCATTCCGCTGACGCCGTTCGTGATCGCTTCGAGCATTGCTGGCGCGGATTCGGGCAGCGTGGTGGGATCGTTCGGGTCGTTGCCGGCCATCGCTTCGAGCACGACGGCGCAGTCCCAGGTCGAGCGGCACATCGGTCCGACGTGGTCGAGTGATTGGGCCAGGTCAAGCACGCCGTAGCGGCTGACACGTCCCCAGGTCGGCTTGAGACCGACGATCCCACAGGACGCCGACGGACCGCGGATTGAGCCGCCCGTGTCGCTGCCGAGTGAGGCGTAGCAGAGTCCGGCAGCAGTCGCGACGCCCGAGCCGCTGGAAGAGACGCCGGTCCAGCGGTCGGAGGCCCAGGGATTGACCGGAACCTGTCGGGCGCGGTTGTAGCCCGCCATGGCGCCTTCGGTCAGGTTGAGCTTGCCCAGCAGCACCGCTCCGGCGGCGCGCAGCCGGACGACGACCGTGGAATCGAAGTCGGGCACGAAGTCCTCAAGGACTTTGGTGCCGCCCATGGTGCGAACGCCGGTCGTGTAGCAGAGGTCTTTCACAGCGATGGGAACGCCGTGCAGCGGGCCTCGGTAGTTGCCTGCGGCGATCTCGTCCTGGGCTTGTTGCGCTCCGGCCAGCGCCGAGTCGGCCATGACGGTGGCGTAACTCTTGAGTCGGCCGTCGGTGGCTTCGATGCGGTCGAGTAGCGCCTGCGTCAGCTCGACCGGCGAGAGGTCGCCGGAGGCGATCCGAGGGGCGAGTTCTTCGATGGTCGCGTAGGCGAGGTTGTCGGTCATGGTCTAGTCCTGTTCTTGCTTGGTGTCATGCGAGGTTTCTTCTCGCCTGGAGCGACCCCCTCAGCCGCTCTGCGGCAGCTCCCCCTTCCAGGGGGAGCAAATGGAACGGCGAGCAACCTGATTGGTTGCTGTCGTGAGGGACGGGAAGTCAATTAGACGTTTAGGCGATGCCGATCATCTCCGTGTCCGACCCGAACCAAACCGAACCCTCGGGCTCGACCATTGGGCCGAATGAGTCCGGCGTGATGGTCTCGCGGTAGCGGGTCCAGCCCGATGGTTCTTCGAAATAGAGCTCGGCCATGCCGGCGTAGGGCTCGTTCTTTGGGTCGATGCTGTGACTGACGACGTAGCGTAAGCCGCCGATCTTATTCATGGTCTCTTTGACGTTCGGTGCGTGGTCTTCGAGCCAAACTCGGAAGAACTCGCCCCAATCGACATCGGGCTTCGCCTTGACCAGGAAGGTGACCTTGAAGAATCCGCTGCGTGTCGTCGGGAAGGGGTCGTTCAGGGTCAGCGGCTCGACCGGTAAGTGGTCCGAGCCGTCCAGTACGACGTGCTCGGTCGTCGCCCAGGCGACGTAGGGCTCGACCTTCTCCTGGAACGTGTCGCGCGCCTGCCAGACGCGGTCGGGCGGCGGCTTGGCCAGCGGTTCTTCCCACCAGAGCTGGGCCATACCGTCCCACGACTGCCGCGTCCCGAACTCGCCGCGCTCGTTGCCGAACAGTGTGACCAGGTACTTGCTCGCATGGAGCTTGCCGGCCGCTTCGGCGTCGCGCTGGCCCTGGATCACGCCGCTCATGTGGTTGCCGTACCAATGAGCGACGAGTTCATCGCGGGAGGTCGTGTCTTGTCTTCTGATCAGGTACATCACTTTGGCGCCGGGGGTGGTGCTGATGGAATCTCCCATGATCGACTCTTTCCTTTGCTTGACGTTGCTTGACGTTGCTTGACGTGGACGGGCGAAGTTTTGAGCGAGTCTAGGCGTCGCGGCTTGCAACCGTCGGGTGGAGCGCTCACAATCAGCGCATGAGTACATCAACCACCGAAGACCTGCTCGCGCGTCGGGAACGGCTGCTGGGCGCAGGCATTGCCACTTTCTATGAGGACCCCGTCCACATCGTGCGAGGTGAAGGAGTCTGGCTCTACGACGCCGACGGTCGGCGCTACCTCGACCTCTACAACAACGTGCCCTGCGTTGGCCATGCGCACCCGCGCGTGGTCGAGGCGATGCAGCGACAGACCGAGACGCTGAACGTCCACTCTCGATATTTGCACGAGGGCATCCTCGACTACGCCGAGCACCTGACCTCGTTGCACGCTGAGCACCTCACGACGGCCGTCTTTGCCTGTAGCGGCACTGAGGCCAACGAGGTCGCGATCCTGATGGCGCGGGCGGCGACCGATGGGCGCGGATTGATCTACACGCAGGCCGGGTATCACGGGAACTCGACCGAGGTGCGCAAGTTGTCGCGACTGCGCGATGAAGGCGAACGGGAGTTTCGTTCGATACCCGTCCCGCAGCGCTATCGACCAATCGAGGACGATCTCGATGATGAGGCGTTGACCGAGGCCTACCTTGGTCGGCTGCGCGCCGAGATCGACGGCTTCGCCGAGGACGGCATACCGTTCGCGGGAATGATGGTCTGCTCGATCCTGGCGAATGAGGGTCTGCCGGACATTCCGCCCGGGTTCATGTCGCGAGCCGCCGACATGGTCCGCGACGCGGGCGGGCTGTTTATCTGCGACGAAGTGCAGGCCGGGTTTGCCCGCTCGGGCAACTGGTGGGGGTATGAGACCTCCGGCGTGACGCCCGACATCGTCAGCATGGGCAAGCCGATGGGTAATGGTCTGCCGCTGGCCGGGGTGGTTGCATCGCAGGAGTTGGTCGAGACCTTCCGCAACAAGACTCGTTACTTCAACACGTTTGCCTCCAGTCCGCTACAGGCGGCGGTCGGGCAAGCGGTGCTCAATGTGATCGAGGACGAGAGCCTGGTCGAGAGCGTGGCTTCGGTCGGCGCCTATCTGAAGGACAACCTGCGGGCGCTCCAGGAGAGCTGCGAGCCGATGGCCGATGTGCGCGGTCACGGTCTGTTCATCGGCATGGAATGGGTCAAGGATCGCGAGAGCAAGGAGCCGGATCCGGCCGGCGCCGATGTGATCGTCAACCGGCTGCGCCGGGCGGGATTCCTGATGGGTCGCGCCGGCGAGCATGGCAACGTGCTCAAAGTGCGTCCGCCGCTGGTGCTCAAGCAAGAGCAGGCGGACATGTTCCTCGAAGCATTCGAGGCCGCCGTCGCCGAGCCCGTCTGATCCGATGCCCGAGCCGACCAATCTGAGCGACGGCGATCTGTACGCGATCGCCGAGCGGTCGCTGCCGCATTGGGGCCTCAAGCCCGACGCGATCGAGCTTGTCTCGCGCAGCGAGAACACGGTCTTCCGACTGGACATGGCGGATGGACGGCAGTTCGCTCTGCGTATCCATAGGCCCGGCTATCACACGCTGCCGGAGCTGGAGTCCGAGTTGATCTGGACGCAGGCGCTCAACGATGCGGGCATTCACGTGCCGGTCGGCGTGCGGACCCTGGTTGGTCCGGGTTACGCCACGATTCCGACGCCGGATGGCCAGTCCAGTCGCGCGGTCGGACTGGTGAACTGGCTTGAGGGCGTCCTGCTGAGCTCGGTGATTGAGGCCGAAGACGATGAATCGAAGATCGTCGAGCACGTTCGTCAGGTCGGACGTTTGCTTGCTGCCGCGAACAATCAGGCGAGCGAGTGGACGCCGCCGGCTGGCTTTACGCGTCACGCCTTCGATGTCCCGGGCTACGTCGGCGAGTCGCCGTTTTGGGGTCGGTTCTGGGACATTCCTCTTCTGACACCCGGTCAACGTGAGGTGCTTGCAAGGGCTCGTGAAGGCATCCGCGCAGTGCTGACTGAGTATGGCCAGGATCATGGAACGTACTCAATGATTCATGCCGATCTGCATGCTCACAACATCTTGATTGATCCATCGGGCGTCTTGCAGGCATTCGACTTCGACGACGCCGGATTTGGTTGGCATCAATACGACCTGGCGGTGGTGTTGTTTGGGCTGGAGCATCTTCCCTATTTCGATGCCATCACCGAATCGCTGGTTGTCGGCTATCGCACGGTGCGGGCGTTCACTGATGAGGCTCTGGCGTTGCTGCCCCTGTTCCTGCTGATTCGTCGGTTGGTGCTGATCAGCTGGCAATGGGAACGACCAGAGCTGGGGCGTCGGATGGGTCTTGAGGCATACATCGAGGATGCCTGCCAACGGGTCGAAGCGTTTGACTTCTAGAACAGCAGCTGGTTGGTCGAGCCGACACTGACACTCGGTTCACTCGGCTCCTGGGCGATGGATCGAGAGCTGTGCGGCCACAACCGTGCTGCCTGTGTTATATCAAACCAGACGGTTTAGTAACCGAATGGTGAAATACAGTGCCGAACGCGACCTCGACACGCGATCCTCTGAGCGCCACCTTCGCGGCCCTCTCTGATCCGACGCGACGGGCAATCCTGATTGCGCTCGCCGACGGCGAGGCTTCGGTGACTGCGCTCGCTGAGCCGTTTGACATGTCGTTGCCTGCGGTGTCCAAGCACCTGAAAGTGCTTGAGCGGGCGCGGCTGATCGAGCGAAGCAGCCGAGCGCAGTGGCGACCTTGCCGTCTTGCGCCGGAGCCGCTCAAGGCAGTCGCGGAGTGGGTCGATCAATATCGGGAGTTCTGGGAGCAGCGTTTCGACCGCCTCGACGATTACCTCGGCGATGTACAAGCACGGGCTGACGCAAACCCACTACTTGCGCAGCGACCTCAGCACGATTCGACAAATCAGGAGTCCGGCCATGACAGAGTCTGAGCAACAGTCGGTGACGGAAGACCAGGGATTAATCATGGAGCGGGTCTTCAACGCTCCGCGCGAGCTGGTCTGGCGCGCATGGACAGAGCCCGAGCGCTTCGCCAGTTGGTATGGTCCGCAAGGCTTCACCGTTCCGACTTGCGAGATGGACTTTCGTGTTGGTGGCAGCTACTCCCTGGTGATGCGCTCGCCTGACGGTTGGGAAATGAGCAACACCGGCGTATTCAAGGAGATCGTGCCGCTGGAGCGGTTCGTCGCGACGATGTCGGCAGACGTGCACGATGAGACGGTCATCACTGTCGAGTTGGAAGACGCCGGCGACGGCCGAACCAAGATGACCTTCCAACACACTGGCTGGGCGGACGCGCAAATGGCCGAAGGCTCCGGAGGCGGCTGGGCGCAGGCGTTCGACAAACTGGAAGCCGAGTTGAAGGTCGGATAGCGGCTCAGGCGCTCTCAATCCGGATGTAGGCTTGACCGCGCATCTGCCGAAAGGATGGCTCGCGATGTGTTGGCGAGATCGGATTGAACTGAACCCTGCCGTGCTGGTCGGCAAACCAGTAGTTAGGGGCACGCGCCTGTCTGTGGAGTTCATCATTCAACTGCTCGCCGACAACTGGTCCATCGACGAAGTCTTGTCTCAGTATCCTGGCCTCACTCGCGATGACGTGCTCGCGTGTCTGCACTATCGCAAGCCACTGGTTGCTCCAGACGGAACACGTCTATCCGCTAGAGCAGCCTAGCCCGAAGTGCGCTTCCTCGCGGACGATGAACATCCACTCTGGCAGGACGCGGTCGAAGCGTTACGTGAACTTGGCCACGATGTCGCGTGGGTCCGAGTGGATGCGCCCTGGCATTGCCTGATGACGACATCCTAACGCTCGCAGGCGTTGGATGCGCCGCATTCTCGTCACGGCTGACAAGGATTTCGGCGACCTGGTTTTCGGACGTGGTCTCCATGCCGACAATGGTGTGATTCTGTTGCGGTCTCTCTGGTTCGCTAGCGGCCAAGACCGCATTGTTGGTTCAGGCGGTGGGCGTGCGCCGACGATTCGAGTGGCCTGTTTGCCCAACAGCGACCGCATTGGAATCAGGCTACTTCACGACGTTGTCCGACCAGCGAGTCCGACGAATGGCGGCTGCCGACGACCTCGGCCTCATCAACGCTGACTCAATAGCTAACCGGTCCGAACATCGAAGTGGCACGGTTAGCCTAGTATGCGCCCCGACGGAGGAGTCATCATGCCTATTGAACAAGCTCATGGTTGCCAATCGCGGCGAGATCGCGATCCGGATTATTCGCGCCGCCCGCGAACTGAGGATCGCTTCGGTCGCTATTCATTCTCAAGACGACGCGAACTCGCTGCATGTCCGACGCGCTGATCAGGTTCAACCGCTGGACGGGGTCGGCGCGCGCGCCTACCTCGACGTTGAGGCAGTGATCGGCGCAGCGCTGGCGTCAGGTTGCGATGCTCTGCATCCCGGATATGGATTCCTGGCTGAGAGCCCTGAGCTGGCTCGGCGATGCGAGCAAGAGGGGATCACCTTCGTCGGTCCATCCGTCGAGTCGCTTGAGTTGTTTGGCGACAAGGCGCAAGCTCGAGCGCTGGCCGCCGCGCACGATGTTCCAGTCCTGCCCGGTAGCGCCGGAGCGGTTGATCTGGCCGGGGCGACGGCATTCTTCGAGTCGCTCGGCGATGGCGGCGCGATGGTGATCAAGGCGATTGCCGGCGGCGGCGGACGTGGGATGCGTGTGGTGACGGCTGCTGAGCAGATTGCGGAAGCGTTCGAGCGTTGCCAGTCCGAGGCGGCTGCCGCATTCGGAAATGGCGCGGTACTGGTAGAGCGCTTGATGAATCGCGCTCGCCACATTGAGGTGCAGGTGATCGGTGATGGCTCGGGCGAGGTGTCGCACCTGGGCGAGCGCGAGTGCAGCTTGCAACGTCGTCATCAGAAGGTCGTCGAGTGGGCGCCGAGTCCGTCGATTTCTGCGGAGACCCGTGGTCGTTTGACAGCAGCGGCTGTGCGAATGGCATCGGTTACTGAGTATCGAAGCCTGGGAACGTTTGAGTTTCTCGTCAACGTCGACGATGAGTCCGACTTCGCGTTCATCGAAGCGAATCCCCGTCTGCAAGTGGAACACACGGTGACCGAAGAGATCACCGGGGTCGATCTGGTCCGTTGCCAACTACGACTAGCCGGCGGCGAGAGCCTGGCTGATGTCAGGCTGTTGCAACCTGATGTGCCTGCAGCTCGCGGCTATGCGATCCAGGCGCGGGTCAACATGGAGCGAATGGAACCGAATGGCGACGTGCGGCCCTCGGGCGGGATGCTGACCACGTTTGAGCCACCGTCGGGTCCGGGCGTTCGCGTCGATACCTATGGATATCCGGGCTACACGACAAATCCCAACTTTGATTCGCTGCTGGCCAAGGTGATTGCATACTCCGCGTCCCCGGAGTTTGCCGATGCCATTGGTCGCGCGCAACGCGCGTTGGGGGAGTTTCGGCTTGAAGGCGTTGAGGCCAATCTGTTGTTCCTTGAGCGTTCGCTGGGGCATGAGGATTTCGCTTCGGGGTCGATCTATACGCGCTGGGTGGATGACAACGTCGCCGAGCTCGCGGCGCCTCTCGAAAAGGTTGAGGTCCTGTCGATTGGCTCGGGGTCGGTCGCGGCCGGGCTTGCCGGGGCGCAGCTCGACACGCGCGACCCCCTTGCGGGCTTGAATTACTTCCGCGAAGGCTCGGGTACCCGGGCTCGGCAGGCGGTCGCGGCGATGAATCCGGGTACCCAGCCGGCGCCGCGAATAGCCGGGCCGCCGGGAACGGAGCCGATCAACTCGCCGCTGCAGGGGACGATTATCCAGATTCTCGTGGAAGAGGGCGATGCCGTCCGCGAGGGTCAACAGATGTTCGTGATGGACTCGATGAAGATGGAGCACGTGATCAACTCGGATGTGGGCGGGTACCTACGTCAGTTGACGGTGGCGGTGGGCGACGTGGTCTATGAGGGTCATCCAATGGCCTTCATTGAGCTGGCGGATGTCGGCGACGCCATCGAGGAAGAGGTCGAGGAAGTCGATCTCGACTACATCCGGCCCGACCTGCAGAAACTGTTCGACCAGCTCGCGGCCGGCAAGGACGAGAATCGGCAGGCGTGGGTCGAGCGCCGACATGCCAAGGGCAAGCGCACGCAGCGCGAAAGCCTGGCCGACCTGGTCGACCCGGACAGTTGGGTCGAGATGGGCGAGCTGGTCCTGCCTGCGCGCCACAGGATCATGTCACAAGAAGAGATGCGGGTTCGCGCCCCCGCGGACGGGATGATCACGGGCATCGGCACGGTCAACGGCAACCTGTTCGACGAACACCGCGCGACGACGCTAGTTGCGATGTATGACGAAACGGTCTGGGCCGGCACGCAGGGGATGATGGGTCACCAGAAGACCGACCGGGTGATCAAGTTCGCCGATGAGCAGGCGACACCGCTGATCGTCTGGGCCGAGGGCGCCGGCGGACGCTCGGGCGACACCGACTTCTCCGACATCTCGGCAGCCGGTCAGTGGGTGCCGACCTACGACATGATGGCGCGGCTCAGCGGCACGGTACCGATGATTGGGATCACCGCTGGTCGGACGTTCGCCGGGAACGCATCGATCCTCGGAATCACCGACTGCATCATTGCTACTCGGGACGCGAACCTTGGTATGGGTGGTCCGGCGACGATTGAAGGCGGCGGACTGGGTCTGTTCACGCCCGAAGAGATCGGTCCGATGTCCGACCTCGGCCCGGCGGGCAGTATCGACATCCTGGTCGACGATGAGTATGAAGCGATCGCGGCGGCAAAACAGTATCTGTCTTACTTCCAGGGCTCCATCGCGAGTTGGGACTGCGTCGATCAACGCGCGCTGAGACACGCCATCCCCGAGAATCGCAAGCGGCCGTTCAGCATCCGCAAGGTGATTGAGCAGATGGCCGACATCGATTCGGTGCTGGAGTTGCGGGCCGAGTTTGGCGTTGGAATCATCACCTCGCTGATTCGGATCGAGGGTCACCCGGTCGGCGTGATCGCGAACAACAACCAGCATCTCGGCGGAGCGGTCGACAGTCCCGGCGCGGACAAACTCTGCCGCTTCGCGCAGCTCTGCGACTGCTTCAACATCCCGATTCTCGTGCTGGTTGACACGACCGGGATGATGGTCGGTCCCGATGTCGAGCGGACCGGCCTGGCGCGCAAATGCAACAACGTCTTCGTGACGTTGGCTAATGCGCAATCGCCGCGCTTCACCGTGATCCTGCGCAAGTCCTACGGACTCGCCGCGCAGGCAATGATGACCGGCAGCTCACGAGCCCCGCTGTTCGCCCTGGCCTGGCCGACCGCCGAGCTGGGCGGGATGAACCTGGAGGCGGCAATTCGGCTCGGCAATCGGGCTGAGTTGGCCGCCATCGAGGATATTGAAGAGCGTGCGGCGCGATACGAAGAGTTGGTCGCTCGTGCGTACTGGAAGGGCAACGCGATCAACTCTGCATCGGTGCACGAAAACGACGGTGTGATCGATCCGGCGGAGACACGTCGCTGGATCGTGCGAGGTCTGATGGCCTGCGAGAATCCCGAACCGATCCGCAGAGGTCGGCGTCCGAACATCGACACCTGGTAGCCGTCGGAGAGAACTTCGAGGAAGGGTCGAGGGGGCGCCCGAGTGCACCACTTCGGAGGGTGTCCTATTGGTCTCAGTCCCGGCCCCCGAGCCGGGACCCGCTCGGTGTCATAGACGTGCGGTCGACTCCTCCAACCTCGACCTGCCGGATCAGGATTGAGTCGACAGCCGTAACGGTCGCAGGGGAACGGGTCCCCGCTCAGGGGCGAGGACGGGAGCGCTGGCGCCTGAAGTGGACTCTTGAGACACCCTCTTCGAGCCAGGTCGGGAACACTGGCATCTACCAGAAGGGCGCCCGAGGCTCCAGGCCGAGCAGGACCCGTCCCGCGGCGGCGTAGTTTGAGGCTCCCAGCACTACGTGCTGGTTCATCGCGTGCATGTCTCGGAGATGCCGGTCCAGCCTTGAGCGTTCCGTGTAAAGCGCGGCTGACCCGGCGATGGCGTACAGCTGCTCGACAACCTGGACGCACTCTTGGTGTACGAATGTGATGGCGAGCCGCAAGTTTGCGCGGTTCTGGTCGGACATCTCGCCGGTCTCGCAGACTTCCTGCCAGGCGGCGTCGGCCGCAGAGAGGGCGTAGGCGCGGCAGGCGGCGATTCGGGCGGCGGTCTTGCCGATGGTGGACTGTGTGAGCGGATCGTCTCTCAATGCGCCTCTGACGGCAATACGTTCCTTCGCCAGCGAAGCGACTTCCTCGTGCGCCGCATGGACCAGTCCCAGCGGCACACCGAGGTGCTTGGGCAGCAACCAGGCGGGATGTCGCAACGGCTCGCCGGGGACTGAGCGCTGCGCCGGTCGTGGGAGAATGCTGCGCTCGTCGGGAATGAACAGGTCGGTGATTTCGACATCGTGGCTACCGGTCCCGCGCATCCCCGTCGTATGCCAGGTATCGAGCACCGTGACCTCGCTCTTCGGCGCGACCAGTCGGATAGATGGTGGATGGTCGCCCTCTGACGTTTCGTCGCGAATCACCTGGCAACCGAACTGCACCCAGTCGGCATGGGTGACGCCGCTGAAGTAGGGCCAGCGACCTGTCGCCAGGTATCCACCGTCAACGCGGACGGCTGTGCCGGGCGGGAATGCCGCCCCGCAGGTCGCGGAGTTGACATCGGCATACATCGAGCGCGCGAGGTCGGGATCAAGTTCCCGACTGAGGAGCCCACCGTCGCAGCCGATCATCACGCACCAGGCGGCCGAGGCGTCAGCTTTGGCGATCTCCTCAATGAACAGAATCTGGGTAACAGGGTCGGCGTCGTGTCCGCCGAGCCATCGCGGTTGGAGCAGGGCGAAAGCGCCGGCGTCCTTGAGTAGTTGGACGACGTGGGTCGGCAGTTGGCGCGCGGCTTCGATCTCGTCAGCCGCCTCGCGGATCTGTGGAGCGATATTGCGCGCCGCGGCTAGCAGGGCCTCGCGTTCATCGGGTGTGGCGCCAAAGGTCTGACTCATCGAGCGCTCCTGCGACTTGAAGGGTAATGTGGCCAGGAAACGCGACGAGACGCACAGCGTGGCCTGCTGGTCTCATAGCATGGTCCTGAAGCTTGGAGGCTGAGGATCGATGGCGAAGCCCAAGACCGTGGACCCTCGACTTGAGTTGGTCAATTTCGACGTGCTGGACATGGACAAGTTCCCCATGGTCGAAGAGTGGACTGAGGATGACTGGGAAGCGGCAGGGCTGCTAACGCTCGCGGCGATGGCAGAGGAGGAGTCTGAGCGAGACGGATGGGTATCTGAAGAAGAGATTGAGGCCGAGTTCGGTCCATTGACCGACTAGGTTCGTCTCACCGATGGCATACCGGGCCCAGTTCTCTAAATCGGCCAGACGTCAACTGCGCCGACTCCCCGAGGAGATCGTGCTCCGGATTAGGCGCAGAATTGAGCAACTCAAGGAGGCGCCGCGAGGATACGGGTCCAAACAGCTTCAAGGACGTCCGATACGCTGGTCATCGCGAATTGGCGACCTGAGGATCGTCTACCGGATCGATGACCACGGCGAGAAGATACACATTCAAGCAGTCGGCAACCGCGACAACATCTACGACATTGTCCGGCGGTTGCGCTGAGCTTCGACTAGAGCTTCATCGGTTCGCCTTGGGCGACTTGCTGCGGGTCGGTCTTCCAGACATCGGAGCCGTCGACGTAGAGCTCGACGCCGTTGCCGTCGGGGTCGTTCAGGTAGAGCGACTTTGAGACCACGTGGTCGATCGTCGCGAAGACCTTGACGCCGGCGGCTTCGAGCTCGTCGCGCGCTTCGCGCAGTTCGTCGAGGTTGTCGCCGATGCAGAAGGCGAGGTGGTAGAGGCCGGGCGCCTTGGGGTCGGCGGTTTCGGGCCCCTCTTCGCCGACCTCGAGCAGGGCGAGGTCGTGGTGGTTGCCGAGCGTGTAGAAGGTCATCGGCATGGACTCGTGCCGGGCGGCGAGCTTCATGCCCAGGGTTTCACCGTAGAACTGCTCCGAGCGCTCGCGATTGCGGACTTTGATAACTGCGTGACCGAGTTCTCGAACCTTCATCGGTCTCTCCTTCGTAACGAATGCCGCGACGATGTGGGGCGGCCATTTGCTGCTCATTCTATGCCAGCAGAGTCGCGCGTTGCGATTTCCTATCTTGGCAGTCAACTCTGAAGAAGCGCTGCGCGAACTGGGAGGAACCTGACATGGATGAGATTGGCTACTCGGTCGACGGACACATCGCCTCGGTCACCCTGTTGCGACCGGAGAAGCTGAACGCGATGACGGACGAGATGTACCGCGCGATCGGTGAGGCGTTGAAGCAAGCAGATGCCGATTCCGAGGTGCGCTGCGTGATCCTGAGCGGATCGGGACGGGCGTTTTCGTCGGGGCACGACCTGCTGGAGTTCGGCGAGCGTCAAGCCTGGATGCCTTGGTCGGGTGACCGGTTCGACATCGGTCTGGAGACGGCCAAGCCGGTCATCGCAGCCATCAACGGGTACTGTCTCGCTGGGGGACTTGAGCTGGCGCTCTACTGTGACATTCGCATCTGCGACACGACGGCGCAGTTCGGTTGTCCCGAGCCGCGCTGGGGCATCCTGCACGGCTATGGCGCGTTGCGCACGCCCGGACTCGTCGGCTCGTCCGACGCCATGCGGCTGCTGCTGACGGGCGAGTTCATCGATGCAGCGGAGGCGCTGCGGATTAGTCTGGTCAGCAAGGTCGTGGAGCCGTCAGAACTGATTGCAACGGCAAACGATATGGCGGCCAAAGTCGCGGTCAACAGTCCGCTGGCGATTCGGCTGACCAAAGAGCTGGCCCGAAGAGGTCGCGACATGTCGCTGTCGGACGGTCTGCGTCTGTACCAGGAGTACCAGCGGCTAGCCTTCAGCTCGAACGACGCACGTGAGGGCACGCGGGCATTCGCGGAGCGTCGGGATCCGCAGTACGAGGGATAATCTGGGTATCATCGGTGCTGAAGGAAAGTCGGCATGTCTCGTCCAAGTACTGCTGACCCGCGGGCGGAACTCGTTGACTGGGATGTCATTGACCTCAGGCAAGTTCCCCCTGTTGAAGAATGGGCAGATGAAGACTGGGAGGATGCGATCCTGGGCACACTTGCTGTGCAGAGCCGCCAACGTCGTGAAGCGGGGCTTGATGGTCCGGGCATCACACTTGAGGAATACATAGAAACGCGCGGAATCAAACTCGATTCGTAGTCTCCAACGCGTGGACTACCGTTTCATCCTTGGCGATCGTGTTATTCGACAGCTGGACGAGTTGCCGGAGGACGTGCAGTTGCAGGCACTCAACCGCATGACGCGGTTGCCTAGCGCTCCTCGAGGACGGGGAACCAAGAAGCTGAAGGGTTATGAGACGGTCTGGGCCGTGCGCGTGGGTAACTATCGAGTGGCGTACACGATCGATGATGCAGAGATGACGATTCACGCCGAGGCAGTCAGCCATCGGCGCGACTTCTATCCCCGGCTCCGACGCCTCCCCCATTTGCGCTCACTCGGGTTCATTTCCCTAGCCTTCGACCTAAAATCGATGAATTGGGCAGAAGGGAGCGCACTATGCCGCTCACCGCTGAAGATCGCTCGGAAATCATGATGCTGGCCGGGCGCTATAGCCAGTCGTTGGACTTGGGCGACCCCGAGGCCTGGCGCGATGTATGGACCGACGACGGCGTCATGGAAATGGAGTTACAGGAGCTCTGGATCACCGGAGATTCACTCTGGGGACTGCCGGCCAATCGCGATCCTGAAGCGCCGGTGAGTCGACACCAGCCGTCGACCTTTGTGATCGATGGCGACGGCGACCAAGCGACGATGTCCTCCTACGTCACAGTCGTGCGGGCGTCAGGAAGCCACAATCCGTTTGGCGATCCAGCGAAGATCGTCTTCCAAGGTCGTTACGAAGACCGCTTGCAACGCGTCGATGGCGCCTGGAAGATCGCCCACCGCAAGATCATCACCGACTGGATCGACTCCGAAACCAATAGCCGGGTCACATCTGGCAATGCAGAGAACAGCCAGAGCGAAGCGACATTCTAGCTATTGCTTTCGCAGCACCGTCACATCCATGCCCAATTCGTCATACCCGCGCTTGCCGCAGGTATGACGCGGTGTCCAGCACGGATGCCGCGTGTGCGCAGAGCAATTTGCGGGCGGGTGAGGTTCTTCCGAGAGGAGCGTCAGTGCCGAACTCTGCGAGATTCCCGCGGCGGAGCGCGGGAATGACGAATTTGAGGCTGTAGGGCTGCCCGCTAGATCTTCGCCGCGACGCCGCCGTCGATGTTGATGATCTCGCCCGAGATGAAGCGGGAATCGTCGCAGCTTAGGAAGAGCACCAGGTTGGCGACATCGATTGGGTAGCCGGGGCCTTGCACGATCTGGGCGAAGTCGAACATCTTCTCGAAGACGTGGTGTCCGCCGTCGGGGTCGTTGAAGGTACCTCGGGTGGCTCCGGGCGTGATGATCTGTCCCGGGCGCACGCAGTTGACGCGAATACTGTCCCGACCTCCGGCGCCGGCCATGTATCGCGTGAGCGCGTCGACGCCGGCCTTGGCCGCGTAATACGAGGCCGAAGCCGTACCGAACTCGTCCTGCATGCGCGAGGAGAATCCTCGTTGTGCGGCGAGCGAGGACATATTCACAATCGCGCCGCCGCCCTGGGCCACGAGATGCGGCCAGATCGCCTGGCTGACATAGAACGTGCCAGTCAGATTGACGTTGACCACGCGCAGCCACACGTCATTGGGTTCGTTGGGGAAGGTGGCCGCCGCGCCTCCGCCAGCGTTGTTGAACAGGACATCGATCTGGCCATAGGTCTTGGCTGCCTGGTCGACCGCAGCGACGACGGAGTCGTTGTCGCCGACATCGCAGGCGACGAAGGTGGCCTCGCCACCGGATTCCTTGATTTCGGCGACGATCGCTTCACCCTCAGGTACCCGGCGAGCCATCAGGATGACCTTCGCGCCTTCAGCCGCAAACAGCCTGCCGGTCTCGGCGCCGATGCCGCTGTTGCCCCCGGTGATCACCGCCACTTTGCCGTCGAGCTTGCCCATGCGAGTCTCCAGATGCTGTCTGATGCTGTGCGCGCCCGATTGGTTTGGGTCGGTACGCAGTCGTCATCCTAGCGAAGCACGGGGAACCGGCAGGGGGTCACGCAGGCGACGCTGCTGCGAGGCCCCACTCAGTCCGATTGCGGCGGTTCCCAGTTGATCTGCCAGGCGATGCCGAATTGATCAGTGCAGGAGCCGAAGTAGCTGCCCCAGAACATCTCGGCCATCGGCATCGAGACCTGGCCGCCGGCGGAGAGCGAAGCGAACTTCCGATCGGCGTCCTCGCGGCTGGGAGGGCTGTATGCGATGGAGAAGTTGGTGCCGGCAATAGGGCCGCCGCCGAATGCTGGGTGGGAATCGCTGCCCATCAGGATGCTGTCGCCAACCGGCAGCGAGACATGCATGATGCGCTGCTTGGCCTCGTCCGGGACGCCCATGTCGGGCGGACCGTCGCCGAAGGTTTGCAGTTCCGAGAAGTCGCCGCCGAAGACGGAACGATAGAACTCGAAGGCCTCGCGGCAGTTGGCTTCGAAGGTGAGATAGGTGTTCAGGCTCATTGCGATCTCCTGAGAACGTTGAATGTCAGCTTGCGGCACTTTATCGGCATGGCCTCTGAAATCGAGTTGCGCCGGATACCAGGCTGGCATCGTTTCGTCAGAACGACCGCGTCTAGCGTAGAATTCATTGACTTGCACTGACTTGGACGTTCCTATGACCGATTCCCCGATCCGCTTTGGCTGGTATATCCCGACCCACGGTGACCTGACCAACTTTGCCGACCCCGACCAGTTCATTCCAGCGTCAATGGAGATGTTCGAGCGCGTGTCGCTGGCGGCTGAGGCTGCCGGCTTTGAGTACGCGCTCGTCCCGGTGACGCCGACCTGTTGGGAAGCCTGGATTTCGACGGCGATGATGTCGGCCAAGACGACGAAGCTGAAGATGCTCGTCGCCGCGCGGCCGGGCTACATCCTGCCGACCCAGATGGCGCGGATGATTGGCGCATTCGATCAACTCTCAGAGGGTCGCGTCTACATCAACCTGATCGCCGGCGGCAATCCTCGCGAACTGGCCGGCGACGGGATCACCTTCAGCCACGACGAGCGCTATGAAGTGATGGATGAATCCGTACAGATCATGAAAGCGCTGTGGTCGTCGCACGACCGGATCGACTGGGAAGGCAAGCACTTCCAGCTCAGTGGAGCGCACGCCTATCCCAAGCCGTACCAGGATCCGTGGCCGCGCTTCTACATCGGCGGCGAGTCTGATGCGGCCCGCAATGTGGGGGCGAAGCATGCCGACTGCTATTTCTTCTGGGGCGACACGCCTGAAGCAACCGCAAAGAAGGTCCTGGACGTTCAAGAACGAGTCAGGGGTTTCGGCCGAACGCCGATCAGCTTTGGCATGCGTTTGCAGGTCTGTGTCCGCGAAACCGAAGACGAGGCCTGGGACGCGGCCCACAGCCTGATTGCCGGCACGACCGACACCCAGCGGCGGGCTCGCAAGAATTGGCGCGGCGAATCGGAGGCCGACAGTCGCATGTGGCAGTTGGCCGACGAGTCGCAGGACAACGACTACCGGATCGCGCCGCATCTTTGGAGCGGTCTGAGCTCGGTGCGGGGCGGCGCGGGACTTGCCGTGGTCGGTAGTGCCCAACAGGTCGCCGACACGCTGCAGGAGTTCGTTGACATCGGCTGCACCGAGTTCTGCCTCTCCGGCTATCCGCACGACGACGAGGCGACGCGATTTGGCGACTGGGTGATGCCGCTGGTCCACGAACGCAATAGGGTGAGTTTGACGAGCGACGAGCCGGCCCTGGCCGTCGCTGACTAGCCGGACAGAGGAGAGATCAGATGTCACGACTACAACTGGCGCTCAACGTTGCGGAATTGGACTCCGCGATCGAGTTCTACACGCAGATGTTCAAGACCGAACCGCACAAGGTTCGTCCCGGCTACGCGAACTTCGAGGTGGAAGATCCGCCCCTCAAGCTGGTGCTGATCGAGAATCAGTCAGCCTCGGCGCCGCTCAATCACCTGGGCGTCGAAGTTGCAACCCCTACGGACGTGCACGCCGAAACGCAGCGCTTCGGCGACCTCGGCCTCAACATGGAGATCGAGGACGGTGTCGTCTGCTGCCACGCCGAGCAGGACAAGGTTTGGGTCTCAGACCCGTCCGGAACGCGCTGGGAGGTCTACACGATCACCGACGACACACCCGTCGTCGAGATGATCGAGCTGATGCCGCTGGAGACGGTCGGCGCAGCCATCGCCGGCGACCCGATCTGTTGCGCTCCCAATTCTTAGTCTGCGTTAGCTGGCTAATTCCGCTGCCCGTCGGAAGACTCTTGCCAACATCTCCTCGGTCAGCAGACCGGTGAACGTGTTTCGCTGACTGGGGTGATACGAACAGAGCAGCGTAATCTCGTCGACTTGATGTTCGAGGCCGTGGGCGAACTTGGGCCGTGGTCGGATGCCGAGTACTCGGGCACTGTTCTCCCAGGCGAATGAGCCCAAACAGACGATTACTCGAAGCTGCGCGAGCAGTTCGAGTTCACGCCGGAAGTAGGGCAGGCAGCGGTCGCGCTCTTGCACGGTCGGCTTGTTTGCCGGTGGCGCGCAGTGGACGATCGATGTGATTCTTGTTCCCAGCAGTTCCAGTCCATCGCTCGCCGAGGCGGATTCGGGCTGGTTCGCGAGCCCAGCCTGCCAGATCGCTCGATAGAGCCAGTCGCCCGATCGGTCACCGGTAAACATTCGGCCGGTACGATTCGCGCCATGGGCGGCGGGCGCCAGGCCGACGACCAGGATTCTCGCGTCCGCTGGTCCGAAGGACGGAACCGCTTTCCCCCAGTAGTCCTCGTCGCGGAATGCGGCCCGTTTCTCGGTCGCCGCCTGTTCTCGCCATTCGACGAGTCGCGGACAGAGTCGGCAGCCGGCCACGTCCTCGTCGAGCTGGTTAAGCTCCGCGATGCCTAATTTACGGATTTGTGAATCGTCAAATCGAGCCATGGTCACATAGTGAGGCCATGGCGATTCGATGTCCAGGAACATGTCCAGGAGCAGGGCTATGACTCAAACCAGACCGCACCCGGCGGCGATGTTGTCTCGAACTTTTGGTCGGGGGACGCGGGTACCGCTCTCCCAACATCTACCGAAATTCGAGGCGCCATTCGACTGGCGGCGCTCTCTCAGTCTGCACCAGCGACTGCTCGCCGGCGACCTGAGCGTGATGCGTGAGGCGGGCGAGAACGAATCCGACACCCTGCCGTCGCTGGCAGTCATGCTGCTCGGCGTGTTGGCGGCCAGCCTGGGCGCTTGGCTCTGGGTGGTGATTGACACTCGCGGCGCCATGCTCGGCGAACCAGCCCTGAAGGTCCTGCTACTCGGATCAGTCGCATCGATCTTGGGTTGGGCGCTGTTGGTTGCCCTGACCTGGCACGCGTTGCGCTCGATCTTCGAGATTTCGGTTCCGATCAAGGCGCTGATGCGTACCATGGCGATCGCGGGCGGATTCGCGGTGTGGCAGTTCTTCATGCTGGCCGGACCGGCCAGCTTCGCCGTCGGCTTGTTGGTCACGATTGCCGGCGTCTTGCTCGCCGTGATCGCCGTCCGAGCGGCCGCGCCCGAGGCCGACGAACGCGCCGCCGTGATCAGCGTCGGCATCGGCTTCGGCGTCTACGCGTTGGTGCTCTCGTTGGTGGCGGATCTGACCGGCGTTGGCTCGGGCGTCTTCGTCCACGCGCTGGGCTAGGAATCCTCTGAATAACTTCCGTCGGTGGCCGATCAGGGACCCCCCTTCAGCCTTCGGCAGCTTCCCCCGCGAGGGGGGAAGCGGGGATCGGAGTTGTTCAGAGCGTTCCTAGGTGACCGTCAGCTCGACGCCCTCGACGCAGAGCGCGCAAGCGGTGGGGTCGTAGCTCGCGACATCGATTTCGAGACAGGCGTAGGTTTCGAGCTCTCCGAAGCTGGTCGCTCCGTTTGTACGATCAACCACCAGCCCGACCCCGATCGGCGTTCCGCCTGATTCGACAATTGCTTCCAGTGTGTCCCTCACGGAACCTCCGGTGGTCAGCACATCGTCCACTACGAGCACCGTCTGTCCCGGTTCGATTGCGAATCCCCGACCGATGTAGCGGCCGCCGCCCTCGTGGCGCTCGGCAAAGTAGGCGTTGATCCCATCGCCGAGGTGTTTGGCCGTTTCGTGCGCGAGCAGGATGCCGCCGGTTGTCGGACCGACCACGATTTGGGGTTTCAACTCACGGAAATGGTCCGCCAGCTGGGCGCAGAGAGCCTCGGTCACTCTCGGCTTCTCCAACAAGCGGAACTTTTCGATGTAAGTGTCGCCGTGCCGTCCCGACGCGTACTGGAAGTGACCCTTCAGCACGGCTCCTGCCTCCTCCAGTAGCTGTAGCGCGTCGGTCATGGCAGGATGTTCCCCTCGTAGTCGGTGGCGTCCAGGGAAATGTTGCCGCTGATCCGGTCGAAGGGGAACCAGCGGAACATGACCTCGCCGACGATCTGGTCCTCGTGAATCGGGCCGAATGCATGCGAGTCCTGGCTGCTGTTCCGATTGTCGCCGAGCACGAAGTAATGCTCGGGCGGGATGACTGCCGGCCCCCACTGATAGCTGGGCGGCTCGAAGATGTAGTTGTGTTCGTTCAGTTCGACCCCGTTGACGAAGACGCGACCGCGAATGATCTCCAATGTGTCGCCCGGCATGCCGATCACCCGCTTGACGAAGTCGTGGGCGCTTTGATATGGCGGACGGAAGATGATTACCGAGCCTCGGTGCGGGCCCGAGATCAGGAAGTCGCCGTTGCTGCGGCCGGGCCACAGCGCATCGAAGGGTCCGACGTCGATTTCCCAGTAGCCAATCTTGTTGACCAGCACGAGCTCGGAGCTGGTCAGCGTCGGCTGCATTGAACGGCCTTCGACCTGGAAGTTCTGCACCGCCTCACGCGCCAGCAGGAAGACGATCAAGCCGAGGATTGCGGTCTCGATGATCTCCCGCAGCGCCCCATATTGCAGCCTCATACGGTCGAGCTTATCCGCCTCTACCATGAGCGAGAGTGGGCCTCGAACAACCATGCCCCAGTGTTTACGGAGCGTCTGTGATGCAAGCTGTTCGGATGTCAACGGAAGGGCCAATCATCCGGCCCCAGATGGATGCGCGGATGGGTGACAACATCAACGGTCCCTCATTGATCCGCGCGCCCGAGTGGCTGCCCAACCGCCTGGGCGAGTTCTATCTCTACTTCGCCGATCACAAGGGCTCGTACATCCGGCTCGCGGCTGCCGACGACCTGCTCGGTCCCTGGCAAACGCACGAGCCCGGCGCGCTGCAGCTCGCGCAGACCCCGTTCCCGGCCAGTGACGATGCGTTCGATCCCAAGCTGGGCGAGGCGCAGAAGAAGGGCCACGTCTATCCCCACATCGCTTCCCCCGACGCGATCGTCGACGAGGAGACGCAGCAGATTCGGCTCTATTTCCACGGCCAGCTCTATGACGGGCGCCAGGTCTCGAGGGTTGCGACGTCGAGCGACGGGATCAATTTCGAGGCGGGAGAAGAGATCCTCTCAACCAGCTACCTGCGCATGATCCAACTGAATGACGTTGATCAGCCGGGCTGGTACGGCATGTCGATGCCGGGCATCATCTATCGCTCGGAGGATGGACTCTGCGGATTTGAACAGGGCCCTCAGCTCTTCCCGAACACGATGCGTCATTGCGCCTTGCTCCGGCGCGACGACACATTGTGGGTATTCTGGACCAATGCCGGCGACGCACCTGAGCGGATTTACGTCTCGCCGATCGAACTGAGCGGCGACTGGAAATCGTGGACGGCGGGCGAGCATCGTGAGGTGCTGCGTCCCGCGTACGACTGGGAAGGGACATCTCTGCCGATCGCGCCCAGTGTGCGAGGCTATTCGCCTGTTCCGGTGCATGAACTACGTGACCCGGCCGTCTTTGAAGACGGTGATGACGCCTATCTGCTCTACACGGTGCAGGGTGAGTTTGGCATCGCCATCGCGTCCCTCCACGCGGAATAGTTGAGGCCGCAGAGTCGACGTGTCGCGCCCGTACTACCCCGTCTTCTTCGATCTCGTCGGGCGACCCGTGCTGGTGATTGGCGGCGGTCGGCTGGCGCTCGAGAAAGTGAACGGGTTGCTCGCCGCCGAGGCCCAGATCGCGGTGGTCGCGCCGACGCTCAACGAGGAACTCGCATCGCTGAGGGATTGTGGGCGAATCGAGCATCTGGCGCGCGAGTATGAATCGGGCGACATGTGCGGTCGCACGATTGTGATGGCCGCGAACGACGACCCATCGGCCAATGCCTCACTCCACGCCGATGCGCGATCGGCGGGTGTCCCGCTCAACGCCGCCGACGATCCTTCACACTGCGACTTCATTCTGCCGGCAGTCGTGCGACAACCACCGCTGACGCTGGCGATTTCAACCGGCGGCGGCAGTCCGGCGGTCGCGCGGCGGGTTCGCGAGGAACTGTCGAACTATCTCAACGCTGATACATCCACGTTGGCCGAGCTGGTCGCGGAAGTCCGTGCCGATCTGCGCCGCCTGAACGTGTTTCGGCCGATTCCGGCCGAGGCGTGGCAGACGGCGATGGACGGACAGCTGCGCATCCTGCTGGCCCAACGACGCCGAGGTCAGGCGAAGGCGCTGCTGATGTCCAGGCTGGGTCAGCCGATTAGAGCTGCGGGCGAATGAGCATGGCTCGGTCAATGAAACTCGGAGGGCGCGGCAGCGCGTTGTCACGGGTGCAGGCTCAGTTGGCGTCGGACGCGCTGTCGACAATAGACATCGTGACCGATTTCGTTCCGATCACGACACAGGGCGACCGCGATCGAGTGTCCAGCCTGCGGATTATCGGTGGGCAGGGCGTCTTCGTCAGAGCAGTCGAAGCCGCGTTATTGGCAGGCGAAATCGACGTCGCCGTTCACTCCGCGAAGGACGTGCCTCCGCTGATCGCAGCGGGGACGACACTGGCGGCCTATCTTCCTCGTGGCGATGTCCGGGACGCGCTCGTCAGCCGTTCGGGAGTAGGGCTGTTGGATCTGCCGCAGGGCGCCAGGGTCGGCACTGGTTCGCGGCGCCGCGCCGCGCAGGCCCTGCATCTGCGGCCCGACCTTCAGATCGCCGACATTCGCGGCAATGTTGAAACTCGACTGGAGAAAATGGAGCGTGGCGAGTACGACGCCGTCATCCTTGCTGCCGTCGGACTTCAGCGGCTGCAACACACGGCGACCGAACTGATTCCGATTGACCTGATGATGCCCTCGCCGGGACAGGGAGCATTGGTGGTCCAGTGTCGTGTCGAGGATGCGGCGTCGATCGCCGTCATCAATCACGTCCAGACGTCTCAGGCCGTGAGCGCGGAACGGGCGATGCTGCGAGCGCTCGGCGCCGGCTGCTCGCTGCCGTTGGCCGCGCTCGGTGGTGTCCGGTTCGGCGAAGTGATCCTCGTAGGACGGCTGATGAGCGCGGACGGGACAGCTCGGATCGAGCTGCAACGCACGGGCGAAGACCCCGAAGAGGTCGGCGCGGAGGTCGCAGAGACACTGCTCGAGCGTGGCGGAGCCCGGCTGATGGCGGAGGATCGTTCTTCATGAGTGAAGCGACGTCCGACATCCATCCTGTCCTACTGGTTGGCGCTGGCCCGGGTGATCCTCGGCTAATCACGGTTGCCGGGGCCGAGGCGCTGCAACAGGCCGAGGTGGTGCTCCATGATCGGCTCGTATCACCGGCCCTGCTTGGCCTCGCCAACAATGCCGAACTCATCGCGGTAGGCAAAACGCCCGGTGGTCCGTCGACATCGCAGGCAGAGATCAACGCAATCATGATCGATCAGGCGCGGCGAGGCCGGCGGGTCGTCCGCCTCAAGGGAGGCGATCCGTTCGTCTTCGGTCGCGGCGGAGAAGAGGCGTCGGCGCTGGCGGCGGCCGGAATTCCCATGCAGTTGGTGCCCGGTGTGTCGAGCGCGGCCGCGGCTGCCGCCTCCGTGGGTATCGCCGTCACCGACCGCCGCACGGCCTCGGCCGTCACGGTGGTGACAGGATCAGAAGGCGATGGCGACGCGCCGCCGATCGACTGGAACGCGGTCGCCGCGGTGGGTGGGACGATTGTCGTGATGATGGGTTGGAAGCATCTCGAAGAAATCGTCGAGCGCCTGATCGAGGGCGGCCTCTCTCCAGAGACGCCAGCCGCCGCCATCGAACAAGCCTGGACGCCGTCGCAGCGGGCCGTATTCGCCCCGATGAATCTGCTGCGTGAGCAGGCCGAGGGCATGCGTCCTCCGGTGACGGTCGTGATCGGCAACACGACGCTGCTCGCCACGCCCGAGGTGTCCTGGACCATCAGGGGTCGGCGCATTCTGGTCACACGAGCGACCGCACAGGCAGGCCCGCTCGTCGATCGGCTGCGCGCGCTGAACGCAGAGGTGATCCAGCTTCCCACAATTGAGATTCAGCCTGCTGACCCAGACCTCATCAATGCTGCGGTGGCTCGCCTCAATGCCGACGGATTCGACATGGTGGCGCTGACCAGTGTCAATGGAGTGCATCAGCTCTGGGATGCGATTCTTCGCAATGGACTCGATGCACGGGTGTTGGCCAACGTGCGAATCGCAGCGATCGGCAGCGAAACCGCTCGCGCGCTCGAGCAGCATGGCATCAGGGCGGATGTCGTCCCCCGAGTATTCACTTCGGAGGCGCTCGCAGACGCGTTGACCCAGGACGACCTCCAAGGACAACGCGTATTGCTGGCTCGAGCGGCGCAGGGGAGCCGCCTACTCAGTGATCGATTGCGAGCGAGCGGCGCCGAGGTCGACGACGTGGCGCTCTATGACGTGGCAACGCCAGCCGTGCACGAGCCGGCGCTGGCAGAGCTGAAACGCGGCGTGGATGTGGTGACCTTGACATCGCCCTCGACCGCTCGCGGCTTGGCGGACATTGCCGGCGATCTGCTCGATTTAGACTCGTTGCAAACGGTGTGTATCGGACCGGTCACGGCAGAAGCGGCGCGAACGCTGGGGTTTCGCGTCGTCGCGACCGCCGACACACACACGATTGAAGGATTGGCCCAGGCCGTCGGACGATTCCTCACGAGTCTCCGACCTTCCGGCGATCCAGGACTGGAGTCCGCGTGACGAGCGCTCAACGCCCCTTGACTCGGATTGATACGACCAACATCTCCACGACCCATCGAATGCGTCGGTTGCGCCGCACGGACGGGCTGCGACGGATGGTGCGCGAGACGCGGCTCGCTCCGACCGATTTCATCTACCCCGTCTTCGTAACCGCCGGCCACGGCGTTCGCAAGCCGATTCCGTCCATGCCGGGACAATCCCGGCTGTCCGTTGATCAACTCGCGCAGGAGGCGGCGGAGCTGCGCTCGCTGGACATTCCCGCCATTCTGCTCTTCGGCATTCCCGAGACGAAGGATGCAGAGGGCAGCGGCGCCTGGATCTCGGACGGGATCATCCAACAGGCAACGCGAGCGCTGAAGGACGCACAACCTGAGCTCGTGGTCGTGACCGACGTCTGCCTCTGCGAGTACACCGATCATGGACACTGTGGCGTCCTGGCCGACGACGGCTCGGTGCTGAACGACGCGTCGGTCGAAGTGCTGGCGACAACCGCGTTAAGCCAGGCCGAGGCCGGCGCCGACGTGATTGCCCCATCAGACATGATGGATGGCCGCATCGGTGTGATTCGGCAAGCGCTCGACGAGAGCGGCTTCGACGATCGCACGCTGCTGGCCTATTCCGCCAAGTTCGCCTCGGGCTTCTACGGCCCGTTCCGCGACGCGGCGGACTCGGCGCCGCAGTTCGGCGACCGGCGCGCGTATCAGATGGATCCGCCCAACGGTCGCGAAGCGATGCGTGCGATTGAACGAGATCTCGCCGAGGGCGCTGACATAGTCATGGTCAAGCCGGCGTTGGCCTATCTCGACCTCGTGCGCGAGGCGCGCGAACGGTTTGACGTCCCGCTGGCGGCCTATAACGTCAGCGGTGAGTACGCGATGTTGAAGGCCGCAGCCGCGAACGGTTGGATCGACGAAGAGCGCGTCGTACTGGAAACACTGACCGGCATCCGCCGCGCCGGCGCCGACATGATCCTTACCTATCACGCCAAGGACGCCGCGCGTTGGCTCGCGCGTCACGCCGACTGAGCGACAACCATCGACAAGCTGATTACACCCTGGAGAAACGCTGAGGACACGATGAGGACAAGGGAATGAGCGAAACAAACAAGGAGACGCCCGTTGAACCGGCTGCGCCGGCGGTCGGCCCTACTGAGGCCATCCACACTGTCCGCGCTGTCGCATTCGACTGCTACGGCACCTTGCTCAAACTTGAGGAGCGCGAGTTCGCCTCGCTGATCCAGGAAATGCTGCACGAGCACGGCGTTGACCACGCGACCGGCGACGATGTCTGGGAAGCATGGCTCGAGGCGTCGCGGGAGATGGCCAAGCGCGAGGGTCGTAATCCGGAGCGCCCCCTCGAAGGTCCCGAGCCGCCTTTCCGACCGTTTTCCGAGACCTGGCCCTACTTCTTTGGCGAGGCCTTCAAGCACCATTCGGTCGAGACGATCCCTCCGGCCAAGGCATTCCAGCATCTGTGGGATGTGCTCTCGATGGCGCCGGCCTACCCGGAAGTGGATGGCGTGTTCTCCGAGCTGTGCGAGCGGGGCTACCGCATCGCGATCGGCAGCAACGCCGACGACGACCACCTGGAACACGCGCTGGAGCAGGCAGGTATCGAAGTCGAGATGGTGCTGTCGTCGGAGGCGGCGCAGTCCTACAAGCCGCGCAAGCCATTC
The DNA here is from genome assembly GCA_963666795.2 of Dehalococcoidia bacterium. Taxonomy (GTDB): domain Bacteria; phylum Chloroflexota; class Dehalococcoidia; order Bin125; family Bin125; genus Bin125. Next base: position 842,848 of record CAXXUV010000008.1, read on the forward strand.
TTCGAACAGCTCTGCGAGCGGCTGGAGCTCGAACCCTGCGAGGTGCTCTACGTCGGAGATAGCCCCTGGGCCGATGTGACCGGCGCAAACCACGCCGGCTTGCCCGTCTATTGGGTCGCGCGATATCCCGACCCCGATCGTGAGAAGTTGATGCGCTCGCGTCCAACCTGGAGCGGTCCCGACCTGACGGGGATTCTGGACGCGTTGCCGGATCGGGCGCCGGCCTAAGCCGACATCGGAAGTCGATGCTCAGCAAGGGCCTGTTCACATCGCAAATCCCCTCTCCCCCCCTTGCGGGGGGAGATGTCACGGAGTGACAGAGGGGGGGATCTCCGGCAGCGACCAGATAAGCCACGAGATGGGGAGCCCCCCTCTGCCTTCGGCATCTCCCCCGCAAGGGGGGAGAAGAGGAGTTTGCAAAGGTCTCCTGATGCGTAGATCATCCGTGGAAACCAACTTTTCCACCTTCTGTCCACAGGACATCAACCGATGACTGCGAGAAAAATGACGTAGCGTACGTATCAGATAAACTACTAGGATATCGATAACCTAAGTGATCAATACTTGGACAGCGGTCACGGAATCGAATTGGGAGCGGCGCGATGCGTATTCAGACATCTCAGGCGGCGCTGCAGCATGGGCTCAGCGTCGTCTCGCGGGCGGTGGCGGCTCGACACTCGCTCGACCAACTTCGACATGTGCACCTGCAGGCCGATGACGACGGCGTGCGCCTGACTGCGACCGACACCGAGATCGCAATGATCTGCAGCATCGACGCCGTGGTCTCCGAGCCCGGCGCGATCACGATTCCTCATCGCTTCATCAACGACCTTGTCTCGGCGCTGTCCTCGGCCGAGATCACGATTGACGTCGCCGAAAACTCGCTGGTCGCACAGATTCGCGCGTCGGACGCGAACGAGTCGTCGATTCACGGCATGTCGCCGACCACCTACCCCAACATCCCCGGCATTGCCGACGGCGACTGGATCAAGATTGTCGCGCGAGATCTGCGCGACGCCCTGCGGCACGTGGTGTTCGCCGCGGCGACCGACGATGGCCGGCCGGTGCTGACCGGAGTGCATTTCCGCTTCGAGAGCGACAAGATGACGCTTGCCGCAGCCGACGGCTTCCGGCTAGCGGTGTACGACATGAACGTCGCCTCGGAGCTGAGCGAGCGGCTGGAGATTACCGTCCCGGCTCGCGCATTGACCGAGCTGGAGCGACTGCTGACCGACGACGACTCGGCAGTGGAGATGTACATCCACGCCGACCGCACCTATGTCCGCTTCCACGTCCGATCGGTGCAGATGACGGCCCAGCTAATCCAGGGCAACTACCCCAGCTACGACCAGCTGATTCCCGCCGAGTACCAGACCCGCGCCATTTTGCCTGGCTCCGTCCTGCAGGGCGGCGTTCGGTCTGCGGCCGTGTTTGCGCGCGAGTCGAGCGGGATCATCCGCCTGATCTTCAGTGGCGAAGCCTCCGATCAGAACATCACCTTGACGGCCCGCGCCGAGGAGCTGGGCAACCACCGCGGCCGCGTCGACGCAGTGATCGAAGGAGAGAACTCCCGGATCGCCTACAACGTGCGCTACCTGCAGGATGTCCTGCAGATCGCGAGCGGGCCGGCCTCGGCCGAGATCGCCATGGAGACCAGTGGTCCCAGCAATCCCGGCGTCTTCCGAGTCGTCGGTCGCGACAACTACGTGCATGTCCTGATGCCGATGTTCGTCCAGTGGGAGGACGCCTAGGGCGGCCTGAGGTCGGATCATGGGTGACTGGGAAATCAAATGCGTCTCCCGCGACCCGGCTGGGAACAGTTTGGCCTACCGCGGAGACGATCCGTTCCGTTGGACTGTATGGATCCACGATCTGATCGACGACATCGAGGGTCGGCGTCACACCTATTTCGTGACGGGCGAGTTCGGACAACGCGTCGATGTCGTCACTGAAATCTCCAAGCGGGGCAAGAACATTCGATCCGACCCCAGCGCCGGAGACGATCTGCTGCAACAACTGCCACCCTGCTGAGTGAAGACGTAGTGAGCATTGGGCGCTCATGCCCCTGAACGTGTCGGCGCATGTCTATGGAAGTGCAGCTCAGGCGGCGCTCCACGACGCGGTGAGCCGGGCCAAGTCCGCTGACGGCAACTACGACCCGCTGTCGCCCGTCACAATCGTTGTTCCTTCCTCGTTGGCCGGTTATCACGTCAGACGCACGCTGGGGCGGCAGCCGGGCGGCGTCGTCAATGTGCAGGTCAAGCCGCTGCAAGCCTTGCTGGAGCTGATCGGCGCGGCATCGCTCGCCAACGACGGACGCCGACCATTGCCCGAGGCGTATCGGTCAGAAGCAATTCGGGCGGTGGCTGAAGCCAGCGGGTCGATCTTCGGCGACGTCCCCATCGACGGTCCTGTGCTGCAGACGCTCGAGGCGGCGTTCGAGGAATTCGATCGATGTGACGAGGCACAGGTCGGCGAGATCGCTGCCGGAAACAGCAACGCTGCATATCTGGTCGCTCGATACCGCGCGTACCAGGAACGCACGTCGAAGTTCTACACAACCCGCGACCTGGCGGAATCGGCGTCGAAGGCGCTGGCCACGCAGCCAAGCGTGCTGAGGGATATCGGCGCGGTCATTGTCTACCTGCCGGGCGAGCTGACATCGGCGCAGCATGAGTTTCTGGCGACATTGTCGGAACACGCGATTGTCGAGGTCATCCTCGGACTGACCGGCGACGCCGAAGCGGTCGACGAGCACACGCTTCAGAGCTGGAGCCAGCATGTCGACCTCCAGAATGGCCTGTTGAGCGGCGAGAGCGAACCGATACCGACCGCGCAACGCATTGTCCAGGCCCCCGATCCTGAGGAAGAAGTTCGCTCTGCGATTCGCGCAATCTCGACCGCGCTGCACTTGGACCCACCGACGCCGCTGCATCGCACGGCGATTCTCTATCGACAGGCCAGCCCCTACGCCCGAATCTGTGCCGAGCAGCTCGATGCTGCTGGTGTTCCCTGGAACGGCGTTAATGCGCAAACGCTGAAGCAATCGATCGCCGGTCGCACGCTTGATGGCCTGCTCGGACTGATGGCAAGTTCGACTCTGAGTTGGGCTGTCGACGTGGCTCCGTGGCTGGCGGCAGCGCCGATGCTCGACTCGAACCGTGAGCTAGCGCCCACGGCGCGCTGGAATCAACTGGCGCGTCGAGCGAACTTGCATCGTGGATCGGACCGCTGGGACGAGCGCCTGCGGCTACATCTGTCCACTCGCGAAGACGATCTGAGACGGCTCTCGCGAGTCCCGGACGATGACAAGCCCGGGCGGCTGCCCTGGGTCCGAGCGGAGGTCCAGCAAGTCAAGGACCTGATGGCGTTTACGAGCCAACTGACAGGGTTCATTGGCGAAACACCCGAGCGAGCGCTCTGGTCCAAACACGCGCAACGTCTGCGTCAGCAGATGAATGTGTTGCTGGGCGACCGAACCGGGTTCGCCCGCTCTACCAATACCGGCGAGGACGATCTGCAGTTGGCGCGCTGGGACGACGTGCATGCGCTGCTCAATTCGCTCGAATGGCTAGATGAACTAGGTCAGGCGACGCCCGAGCAGTTCGCATCGGCGGTTCGACGGCGGCTTGAGCGTCCGACCGGCCACCACGGACGAGTCGGAGACGGCGTGTTTGTTGGATCACTACGTTCGGCGGTCGGAATGGAGTGGGACTCAGTCTTCATCGTGGGCGCTGCTGAGCGGTCGCTGCCACAGACGCGGAGCGATGATCCGTTGCTGCCCGACGAACTTCGGCGCCGGGCGTCGCTGCCAACGAGTAGCGATCATCTGCGCCGTGAGCGCTCCGACTACCTGATTGCGTTGCATGCTGCTGATCAGCGAGTGCTGAGCTATCCGCGAGCCGACGTCCGTGCCCAGCAGGCGCGGTTGCCTGGTCGATGGCTGCTCGAATCGGCGACGGCGCTGAATGATGGTGAGCGTGTCTATGCATCGAAGATCGATCAGGCGTCGAGTGAGGTGGTCCAGGCGACTCCCTCGTTCGAATCGGCAGTAATGCGAGCCGGGATGTCGGCTGACATCCACGAATTCGACCTCCAGCGGATCAAAGTAAGCCCGCACGCCAGCGATCACTATCTGGCGAAAGAATGTCCCTCGTTGAAGCGCGGATTCGTCCAGCGCCGCGAGCGTCGGACACGGCAGATGACCCGTTGGGATGGGTTGATCGCCGATGGCGCGGCGCGCGAGACGACGCGCCCGCACTCAGCAGGAGCCTTACAGGATTGGGCGACCTGTCCCTATCGCTACTTCCTCGGTCGTGTTCTGCGGATCGAAGAGCGCGATGAACCACGCGACGACCTGCAAATCACCCCGATGGACAAAGGTTCGCTGATCCACGACATCCTGGACCAGTTTTTCAAGGCGACCAGTGATCAGCCGGAGCCGGGAGGACGCTGGTCGGACGCGGTCCGCGAACGACTTGAGACGATCGCCGAGACGGCCCTCGAACATGCACACGAGCAGGGACTGACCGGTCGCGATCTGCTCTGGCGGCGAGACAAACAACGAATCCTCGACGACTTGCAGACGCTGCTGGAACAGGACGACACGCATCGAGCCAAATTCAACGCCACGCAGATTGCTAGTGAGCTTGTCTTCGGCGCGCTGGAAGAGAGTCAAGGCCTGGTCAGGTTCGAATTGAACGACGGTAGCGTTCTTGAGCTGCGCGGCATGATTGACCGTGTTGATCGCTCTGAAGACGGTCAGCAATTGATAGTGATCGACTACAAGACTGGTGGTGAGTTTCCGAAAGGGAGCGAGCTCAAGAAGGACGCCATCGTCGGTGGCCGATTCCTGCAATTGCCGATCTACGCTCACGCCGCCCGTCAGTTGTACGGCCTGGACGATGCAGCGCCAGTGCAATCCGCCTATTGGTACATCACGCAACGCGGCGAGTTTAAGTACAACCCCGTGGAATGGGACGAGGCGAACAGCAAGCGCTTTGAGGAGGCGATCAATCTGATCGCCGACAACGTGCGCTCGGGCTATTTCCCGGCAAATCCCGGAGGTGACCATCACCGCTCGCTGGCCGAGAACTGTGCGTATTGCAGCTTCGACGCCATTTGCCCCGCCGATCGCCGAACGCACTGGCAGCAGATCAAGCTCGATCCTCGGCTGACCGACTATGTCCAACTCACTGAAGGTCCCGCCGAAGAAGAGGCCGAGGCATGACGCTCGCCGATCAGCAGGCGCGGGACCGCATTGCGCAGAGTCTTGACGAGACGCTGTTCGTCGAGGCCGGCGCCGGCACCGGCAAGACCGAGGCGCTGGTCGGTCGGATCGTCAATCTGATCGCCAGCGGCGCCGTTGCAGCCGGCGAGATAGCCGCGATCACATTCACGGAGAAAGCCGCCGCCGAACTCTACGACCGGGTCCTGGAACGTCTGGACCAGCGGCGCGAAGCAGAAACCGATCCGGTGAACCAGAAACTCTTCGCCGACGCGACCGAACAGCTCGATCACGCTGCGATCGAGACGTTGCATTCGTTCGCCGCCCGCATCCTGAGGCTCTATCCGATCGAGGCGGGACTGCCGCCGGGGTTCAACATCGTCGATGAATCAGATGCATTGCTCAAGTTCGGCGAGCGCTGGGAAGAGGAGCTCGACCGCCTGCTTGAGGACGATGACCTCGCCGAACCTCTGCTGGCCGCATTTGACGCCGGCTTGGAGCTGAAGCACCTGCGCGAACTGGCCTGGTCGCTGCATGGCGACTGGGACCGGGCCGCCGCTGATTCGGGTGAAATGGCGCCTCCTGATTTGTCCCAGCGGGTCGCGGAAATTTCGGCGCCGTTGCGGGAGGTCACGGCCAGGCGGCGTGAGTGTCAGGACCCGGACGATTTGCTCGCGCGAAACCTCGAAAACATGGAGCGAGTACTTGACCAGGTTGTGCAGCTGGCCAATGCCGATCCAGGCGGCGAAGCCCTGACGCCAGTTTTTAGCCGAGGCGAAGTTTAGGGTCGGGCCCGGACGAGGCGGCTCGGGCAAGAACTGGGGTGGCGCGGATCGAGTCAAGCAGATCAAGGATGAGATCAAGCAGCTCAGCGACATCCCCGTTCGCTTGATGGCGGCGGCATTCGAGCCCGTGCTCGTGCCGATCCATAACGTACTCAGACGCTTTGTGGTCGAATACGCGGAGCATCGCCGCCGACACGGCGAGCTGGAGTTTCAGGACCTGTTGGTCCGCGCCAGCCGGTTGCTTGAGCAGGAACCGTCCGTCGCCATGTCCCTGCGCCATCGCTACAAGCGGCTGCTGATCGATGAATTCCAGGACAACGATCCATTGCAGACCCGCATCATCGACGCCGTAACGCAAGGTGAAGCGGGCCGGGCCTTCTACGTCGGCGATCCGAAGCAGTCAATCTATCGCTTCCGCCGGGCCGACATCCAGCAGTTCAATCAGGTCAAACGTCAACAGGAAGCCGGGCTGACCCGGTTGAGTCAAAACTTCCGCTCCTCACCTGGCGTGACCGAGTTCGTCAATGCCGTATTCCAGCCGTTGATGCTGGGCGGGGGCGACGATCAGGCGGAATGGGACGACCTCAACGCCCATCGCGACGCGATGACGGGCGTCGAGCATGCCGTCACAGTCGTCGGAGAACAACGTGACGGACCGATCGGAGCAACGCGAAGGGTGGAAGCCGAGACGTTGGCTCGAATGATCGCAGACGTCACGGCATCGCAAACACAGGTGTTGGACAAGAGTGACGGTTGCTGTCGAGATGCTCGGTTTGCCGACATTGCGGTCCTGGTGCCCACGCGGACCGGACTCACTCACTTGCTCCCCGAGCTGGAGGAACGCGACATTCCCTATCGGCTGGAGAGCCGTTCGCTGGTCTACCACACGCGGGAAATCCGCGATCTGCTCAACCTGCTCCGCGCCATCGACGATCCGACCGACCAGATCGCACTGGTCGCTGCGCTCAAGTCGCCGGCGTTCGCCTGCGCTGACGACGACCTGTATCGCTGGAAGCAGGTTCATGGGCAGTGGGACTACCGGCAGCCAACGCCCACAGGCCTGGCAAATGACGATCCGGTTGCTGATTCAATGCAATGGCTGCGCGACGCGGCAGCGCGGAGGTGGGAGCTCTCGGTCAGCGAGTTGGTCGGCTACGCAATTCGCGACCGCCGCCTAATGGAGCTGTCTGTCGTGGAGCGACAGCCGCGCGAGCATTGGGCGCGGTATCGCTTCCTGCTCGATCAGGCGCGGGCCTTCTGCGACCGCGGCGGCTCGACGTTGAGCGAGTTCCTCGCCTGGGCGCAGCACCAGGCCGACGCCGACACCCGCGTGATCGAGTCGGTCGTGCCGGAAGAAGATCATGACGCCGTGCGGATCATGACGATCCACGCGGCCAAGGGTCTTGAGTTTCCGATCGTCGTCTTTACCGGTCTCAACTCTGCGCCGAGGAACGATCCGCCGACACTCCTATGGGGCGTCGGTGGGCGGCCGGAGATCCAGTTTCGCAAGGGTCTGGCCACACCTGGGTTCACCCATCTCTGGCAGCGCGAACAAAAGCTCCAGGATGACGAATATGTGCGGCGCAACTATGTCGGCGCGACGCGGGCGCGGGATCATCTAATCCTCAGCCTCTATCGAGGCAAGCGAAAGAGCGACGCAGAACTGATTGACGGCGTCCTGCAGACGGCTACCGTGCCGTATCGCCGGCTGGCGGAAGACGAGATTCCAGATCCACCGGTCGTTGAACGTGCAAGGGAATCACAAGCCGGATCGGACACGCCGGAGGACCGGGAAGCATGGATCGCACGGCGAGGTGAACTCATCGCGAGGCTGAGTTCGTTGCCGAGAGAGTCGGCGACCGGCGTGGCGAAACGGGCTGCGTCCGACCTGCCTGAGCGTGGCGGCGAACATGGCGGCGAACATGGCGCCGATCGCAACTTCGAGCCGGACGACGATCTGCCGCCCTGGCGACGCGGACGGGCCGGTACGGCAATCGGTCGCGCGACACACGGCGCGTTGCAGGTCGTGGACCTGAAGAACCCTATTGAGCAAGAGATCCGAAATGCCGCAAGCGCGCAGTCTGCGGCGGAGTCGCTTGGATCGCAGGCGGCCGGTGAAGTGGAACGACTCGCCCTCTGGGCCGTGAACAGCGCCACGGTGCGTGAAGCTGTGGGCGAGAATCGATATTGGCGGGAGCTCTATGCAGCCGTTGAGATTGACGGCGTCCTGCTCGATGGGTTTGTCGATTTGCTCTACGAGTTGCCCAACGGCAATCTCGTGGTCGTCGACTACAAAACCGACGCACTGCGCGAGGGAGAAGCCGTGGACGCCGCCGTCGATCGCTACCGATTGCAGGCCGCCTCCTACGCGCTGATGTTGGAGGAGTCGCTGGGTCGGAGGGTCGAGCGCTGCGTGTTGCTCTTCCTGCACCCGCGAGTGGAACGCCAGATTCCGAACCTGGCCGGCGCTCTGCAAGAAGTGCGGGGCTTGCTCTCATTGGGCTAATCGAGCGTGGTGACGCCCCAGTTTATGGGTGCCTCACAGTTCCCAGTCCCGGCCTCCGCGCCGGGACCCGCTCGGCTCTCGGTGCTGCACGGTCAACACCGCCAATCTGGAGTTAGCAAATGGTGACTGTATCGGTAGTCTCGACGCCCGAAAAGAGCAACGGGTCCCGGCGCGGAGGCCGGGACTGGAACTCTGGCGCCACTACCGCACTATTGAAACACCCTCCCCGAGCTACGATCCACTCGGGAAGGGTGTCGTGCGGTCGACGTCGCAAGGTCGCAAAGAGCAGGCCCCACCCGAAGGCGAGGACTGGGCCCTAGTCGAGCACAGCGGCGGGTAATGCCGGAGCTTCTAGTGCTTCTCGCATGCGGCGGCGTTCGACGGCCTCGACTCGCTTTGGGAATCGGACGAACAGGGCCAAGGGCGCGATGCAGACGACGGCGATGCCGAAGTAGAGCAATGCGTCCTCGACCGCCACGCCCTCGGAGCGGAGCAGGAAGCCGGCTGCAACGGCGCCGGCGTTGCCGCCTGCTCCGACGATCCCGGCCACGGCGCCCAACGCCTTCTTGTTGAGGAATGGGACGACGCCGAAGGTCGCGCCCTCGGACATCTGCACGAAGATGCTGAACACGACCAGCATCGGGATAGCGAGGATCAGCACATCCATCCGCGAGAAGGCCACCAGCGCCAGGCCCTCGAGCAAGAGCACGCTGCCCATGAAGATCGTGCGGCCGCGCAACCCACCGAGAATGCCGAACTTGTCGGAGAAGATGCCGCCCATTGTGCGGGCGAAGATGTTCATCAGGCCGAAGAGTGAGGCGATCACCCCGGCGAGCACCAGGTCGAGTCCGAAGCGGTCCTGGAAGTAGAGCGAGGCCATGCCGTTAATCGTGAGCTCGATCCCGAAGCACGCGCCGTAGATGACGAAGAGCAACCACACCCGAGGATCGCGGGCGGCGTTGGCGAACGCGCCGGTGTCGATCTGCTTGGTCACCTTGCCCTGGGCGCGCAGTTCCTTGAAGTCGCCTTCCGGAGCGTCCTGGGTGAACTTGTAGTAGACGATGCCCATCAGGAGGAGCGCGACGCCGGGAATCACCATCGCGACTCGCCAGCCCATCGTCTCGTTAGCAACGAAGAACAGAATGCCGGTCATCACCAGTGGCATCACGAGCTGGGTGACGCCTCCGCCGAGGTTGCCCCAGCCGGCGGTCGTCGCGTTGGCGCTGCCGACCACGTTGGGCGCGAACATCACGGACGTGTGGTACTGCGTGATGACGAAGGATGCGCCAATCACGCCGATCAGCAGGCGGAAGATGACGAAGGTCTCGAAGCTCTGGGAGAGCCCGATCAACATGACCGGAAAGGAGCCAAGAATCAGCAGTCCGGTGTAGGTGCGTCGGGGTCCGACGCGGTCGAGCACCCAGCCGATCGCGACGCGGGCGAAGATGGTAAGAAAGACCGACGCGATTAGCGAGGTGAAGACCTGGGACTTAGTCAGATCAAGGTCGTCGCGGACTTCGCCGAGCAGCGGTGCAATACCGAACCAGCCGAAGAAACAGAGAAAGAACGCCAGCCAGGTCAGGTGGAACGTCCGCATGTGAGGACTGGCAAAGCTCTTGAGATTGATCGAGATTGCTTTGCCGGTCAGCTCATTCTGGTTCAAGATGCACCTCCGATGCCCGACTCAATGTCTGAGCGCAGTTCTTCGTCACTGATGGGAAACGCTATGGAGGCGGCGTTACATGTCGGTTGCGGGATGTTTCGCGGCGGTGAACCGAAGGTTGCCGTTGGGTGTCGTGTATTGGGGGCTACGTCGGTTGTGCACGTTCTGGCGCGTTTGGTTCCCTTCTCCCCCCCTTGCGGGGAGAGATGCCGAAGGCAGAGGGGGGTCGCAGCAGGCCCAACGTTCATTGACAACGCCGCGGCCCCCCTTCAGTCCCTTCGGGACAGCTTCCCCCGCAGAGGGGGGGGAAGCGAGGGAACTAAGGAGCCGGTAAGGGCACTATCCCGCTGAGACAGGCTCCACTCGGACCGCCGAGAATTTCAGCTCCGGCTGCTTCGAGCGGGGATCGAACGCTTCGCTGGCTGAGGCGTTGGAGGAACCGTTGTCGGCCCAGAGCGCGCCCCAGTGGAAGGGGGCGAAGACGGAGCCGGCCCGAATGCCTTCGGTCACCCGGGCTGGCACTTCGAACGTGCCACGCCGCGACGTGACTCGGACCGGCTCGCGGTCTCGGATACCCAGCCCGATTGCGTCGGTGGGATTGATCTCGAGGAAGGGCTCACGCTCCGACTTCATCAGCTTGGCCGAGCGGCCGGTGCGGGTCATCGTGTGCCACTGATCCTTGACCCGGCCCGTGATCAGGGCCAGCGGGTACTCGTCGTCGAGCGACTCGGCCGGTGGTGTCCAGGCAGGGACGTTCATCCGCGCCCGACCATCGGGGGTGTAGAACTGACCGTCCTCGAACAGGCGGCGATTGTCATCGGGCGGACCCGATCGCGAGGCGACGGGATAGGGCCACTGGACGCCCGCCCGATGCTGGGCCAGCAGTGGGTAGGAGAGTCCCGTGATGTCCATGTCGCGTCCGCGCGAGAGTTCGCGGTACTCGTAGAAGATGTCCTCGGTGCTGTCGTAGCGGAAGGCGTCGCCGTAGCCCAAGGCCTCGGCCATCTTGATGATGATGCGCCAGTCCGCGAGCGCTTCACCCGGCGGCTCCGAGACCTGCTCAAGCAGGCAGATGCGGCGCTCGGAGTTGGTCATCGTGCCGTCCCGCTCCGACCATTGTGCGGCGGGGAGCAGGATGTCGGCGATCTGGGACGTCTCGGTCGGGTGATATGGGTCCTGCACAATCACGGTCTCGGCCTGCTCGAAGGCGGCGCGGACACGGTTGCTGTTGGGCAGCGAAGCGACAGGATTGGTCGCGGCGACCCAGACCACCTTGATTTCACCGCGCTCCAACCGCTCGACCATCTCGATCGCGGTGACGCCCGGCTTGTCCGAGATGGTTCCGGGTTCGATGCCCCAGGCTCGCTCGATCTCGGCGCGGTGCTCGGGATTGGCCACCAGTCGGTGTCCCGGCAGCGTCGTCGCCAGTCCCCCCTGTTCGCGTCCGCCCATGGCGTTGGGTTGGCCAGTGAGCGACATCGGTCCAGCTCCCGGCTTGCCGATGTTGCCGGTCGCCAATGACAGGTTGATCAGGGCGAAGTTCTTGTCAACGCCGGACGTCGATTGGTTGGCGCCCATCGTCCAGAAGGTGAGCATCGGTCCGTTGTGCGCAATGATGCGAGCCGCCTCGAGAATGTCGACGGCGTCAAGTCCGGTGTCTTCAACAGCCCGCTCTGCCGACCATCCTGACAGCGCTGAGGCGACATCTTCCCAGCCGCTGGTGTGGGCTTGCAGATAGGCCTCGTCGAGTCCGCCGGCGAGGCGGACTTCGAACAACAACGATTGCAGCAGCGGCACGTCGCTGCCAGGACGCAGGGCCAGGTGGATATCGGCAATTTCGGTCGTTCGCGTCGCGCGAGGGTCGACGACGATGACCTTGACCTGGCCTGTTGCGGCGCGCTTGCGGGCGCGGATTCGCTCATACAGGATTGGGTGGCAGGCCTCCAAGTTGGCGCCGACGATCAGGAAGGTGTTGGCCTGCTCAATGTCGCTGTAGCTGGCCGGTGGAGCGTCCGCGCCAAAGCTGAGGTTGTAGGCGGTCACGGCCGAGGCCATGCAGAGCCTTGAGTTCGTGTCCTGGTTGTTGGTCCCGATGTAGCCCTTGGCCAGCTTGCCGAAGAGGTAGTAATCCTCGGTCACAAGCTGTCCCGAGCCGTACAGCATGACGCTGTGCGGTCCATGCTCGTCTACGGTGCGACGGATGGCGCCGGCCGCCCGGTCAATGGCGTCGTCCCACGAAGTCCGCCGCTCGGCCGCGCCCTTGGCGTCGCGGATGTGTGGATAGAGAAGTCGTCCCTCTTCGCCAAAGATGTCCGAGAGCAACGCGCCCTTGGCGCAGAGTTTGCCCTTGTTGACGGGATGGTCCTCATCGCCGCGGACGGCGGAGACGACGCCATCCTTGGTCTGCACCTTGACGCCGCAACCGACGCCGCAATAGCAGCAGATTGAGCGTTTCCAACCCTCGCGTCGCAGCAGTGGTAGGCGAGGCATACGCGACTCAGTCCGCCAGAATCGGTTCGCGCTGCTCGGCGAGATCGGCCAGATCAATCAGGGCGTCTGCGCCGCGGATGGCACGGATTTGCTCCGCGATCAGCTCGGGCAGATCGCCCATCGCCACATCCGGCATGGTGCGCTCGCCCAATACGGCGTCGTCGCCGAGATGTCCGCCGGCGAAGATGTCGACGACATCAATGATCGCACCGTCGATTCGTTTGCGACCGCCCAACAGTCCGATCTCTCCGGAGCGGTGAACGCCGCAGGCGTGGGGACAGCCGGACATCCGGATCTGAACTGGCGCCGCGTCCGTTCCGACGCTGTAGCGCTGCTCAAGCGCCTCGGCCAGTCTGAGTGCTTCACCTTTGGTGTCGATCAATGCGAAGGCGCAGTAGTCGTTGCCGGTGCAGGTCACCATCGAGCGGATGAATGGCGACGGAGTGGGGGAGTACTTTTGCAGCAGCGGCTCTGCCAGGAGGGCGGGCACGCGTCCAGCGGGAATGTTGGGAATCAGCACGTTTTGCTGCACGGTCAACCGCAGTTCGGCTGTCCCATACTGCTTGGCCAGTTTCGCAAACTCAATCAGGTCGTCACCGCTGATCCGTCCAACCGGCACAAGGCAGCCGACGCTGCGCAGTTCGGGATCGCTCTGCGTCGTGATGCCGATGTGGTCGCCGCCGTGGCGCTCGGTGAGCGACGCGCCGGCTCGCGACAACTCACGGCCGAACTGTCGCTCGACCGCTTCGCGAAATCGTTCCATGCCCCAGGCCCGCAGCAGCCACTTGAGACGCGACTCCTTGCGTTTCCCGCGCAATCCATGGTCGCGGAAGACATCGAGGATGGCGGTCGTCAGATCAACCGCCTCATCCTCGGTCACGAACACATCCAGAGGTCGCGCGTACTCGGGCGACATCCCGCCGAGCGCGCCGCCGACGAACGCGTTGAGTCCGGCCTGGCCGTCGCGTTCGGCGGGAAGGAATGAGAGGTCGTGCGTCTGCGCGTGACCGCAGTCCTCGCGGCAGCCGACGACCGAGAGGTTGAACTTGCGCGGCAGGTTGGAGAAGCGCTTGCCGCCGACAATCGCCTGCTGCATGCGCGTCGCCAGCTTGTGGGTGTCAATCACCTCATCGGCGGTCAGGCCCGAGAGCGGACAGGTGACGATGTTGCGCACGTTGTCCATCCCGGACTGCTGCGAGGTCAGTCCGGCAGCCGACAGTCGTTGCAGCACCCAGGGAGCGTCGCCAATCGTGATCCAGCGCAGCTGGATGTTCATCCGCGTCGTGATATCCGCGTGGCCGCGACCGACCTGGTTCGATATCTCACCGACCGCGGCCATCTGCTCCGAGGTCAGGACGCCGCCCGGAATCCGCATCCGCAGCATGTAGTAGCCCGGCGTCGGCTTGCGGTGGAAGAGTCCGTACCATTTGAACCGCTCGAAGTCCTCGGCGGGAATCTGCGGATCCTCACCCGCTGCGGCCATCGCCGCGTAGCGCTGGATGTCGGGCAGGACGTCGAGACCGTCCTTGGCCGACTTCAGGACTTCGATCTTGTTCACAGCCATGGTTGGCTCCTGCCAACGCCAACTTACGCTTCCTGAGTTGCCGTCAGATTGCCGTTCGTGAACGGCATGTGAACCGATTCATGTTTTGTGTCCAGCGATACCTCGCATCTGGTGTCGATAGGCTCTGAGCCAATGGCGGTATATCTCTTCTATGGCGAAGACCGGTTCGCGCGGCTTGAGGCGGTAGCGGCGCTGCGCCGGGAACACGACAGCGATGGGGCGCTGAGCAACAACTCCACCTCCTTCGACGGCGCGCGCGTGTCGCTCGGCGAGTTGGGCGCAGCCGTGTCGGCGGCCCCGTTCCTCGGTGAGGTGCGCTGGGTCCGAGTCGACGGGCTCTGCGGGCGATTCGGCTTCCAGCCCGGCGGACGTCGCGCGCGACAGCTAGGCGATTGGGACGGCCTGGCGGAGCTCATGCAACAACTTCCGCCGACGACGGTGTTGGTCTTTGTTGAAGAAGAACTGCGGCGCGGCAATCCAATGCTGCAGCTCATCCAGCCGATGGCCACTGTCGAGGAATTCGCTCGGCTGAAGCCGAAGGAGGCGACGGAGTGGCTGCGCGGCGAGGTGCGCCGCCGCGGCCTGCACATGACTCGCAACGCGGCGCAGACCCTGGTCGACCGCGCCGGCGGTGATCGAGGCGCCCTGACCCAGGCGGTCGACAAGTTGGCGCTCTACGCCGGCGACGCCAATGTCGATGAGACGATCGTTGAGGCGATGGTGCCCCCTGTCCGGTCGGCGACCATCTTCAATCTCGTTGACGCGGTCGCCGAGCGCCGATTGGCCGACGCGATGCGCGCGCTCGATGGCGTTCGAGCATCTTCCGACTATCGAGACGAACAAGGAATCCTGCGTATGATCGCGCGAACCTATCGGCAAATCGTGATTGCGAGGGAAGTGCTCGACCACAGGGGTTCGAACGACGAAATCAAAAGGGTGCTGAGTATCAGGTTTGATTGGCTCGTTGGACGACTGCGCAGACAAGCACAGGCTTACACACAGCCAACCGCCGACGCCGCATTGGCCCGGATACTAGAGGCGGAAGAGGCCATCATCGAGCAGCGCGAGGAGGGCAGCGGACTCGCTTCGAGAGTTGCAGAAGAGCTAGTAGTAGAACTGCTCGTTGCAGAGCTGGCCGGGGCCGGCAGGCGCTAAATATCGAGGATCGGGTTGTAGCAGGCGACGCGTTGGCCGATCCGGCCGCCGATGACCTGCAAGAGTTCGGGTTCTTCATCGTCGCGACATTGCGTGAGAGCTTTGGGACAACGCGCGAGGTACGCGCAGTGTTCGCCGATCTCTTCGGCGGTCAGATCCGGAAGCCCACCGGGGATCTGGCGCAGACGTGAGCGTCGCCGCCGATCGAGGCGCGGCAGCGTGTCGAGCAAAGCCCAGGTGTACGGATGCCGTGGTTGCTTATAAAGCGGAATGACGTCGTCGACTTCCATCATCCGGCCCGCGTAGATGATGGCCACGCGCTCGGCAACCTGCGCCACAACGCCCATGTCGTGCGTGATCAGCAAGATGGCTGTGCCGCGTTCGTCTCGCAGGCGTTGAAGCTCGTAGAGAATCTGCGCCTGAATTGTGACATCGAGCGACGCCGTCGGCTCGTCGGCAATCAACACCTGAGGGTCAAGCGCGGTGGCAATGGCGATCATGATGCGCTGGCACATGCCGCCTGACAACTCGCCGGGGTACGACTTGGCGATTCTGATTGGATCGGGCAACTGCATCGCGTTGAGCGCCTCGAGCGAGCGTTCGCGCGCCTCCTGTTTCGTCACGTCCCGATGGGATGTGATGACTTCCTCGATCTGTTGGCCGACGGTGACGATCGGATTCAGGCCGGCGATGGCGTCCTGAAAGATCATCGAGATCTTGTCGCCGCGGATGCGTTGGAGCTCCGAGCGATCCATCTCGCCGATATCGCGATGCTCGTAGCGGATCGTTCCTGAGGTCATTTCGGCGTTGCGCGGCAGGATTCGCAGGATTGAGAGACCGAGCGTCGTCTTTCCCGACCCACTCTCGCCGACCAGCGCGACGATCTCGCCGCGCTCCAGGGTCAGCGACGCGCCACGGACGGCGCGAACCGGAGCCTCGCGGGTGCGATATTCGATGCTGACATCGTCAATGCTCAGAACAGGCGGCACAGGGTCAGTCTACGCACATGTCTGATGATGTCTCACATCTCCCAGTCCCGGCCCTGCGCCGGGACCCGCTCGGGGAGGGTGTCTGAGAAGTCGCCTGCCTTCAACTTCCGTCATACCCGCGCTCCGCCGCGGAGCCCGCCCCCGGCCTGAACGGGGGTATCTCGCTGTGCTTGGCACGAAAGCCAGGAGCCGGCTGAGCGATTGAATCGGGCGCGGTTCCTCGGGTATGAGCGTTGGCGCCGCACTCGGCGAGATTGCCGCGACAGAGCGCAGGTATGACGAAACTCGTAGTGCTGACACACGCTCCGGGGGCGGGGACGGTAGTACCGTCGCCTGGAATGGACTACTAAGCAGGGCTCTGAGCAGGGCTCATCAGTGGGGGCGACGGATGATCGAGACGACCCGGCCTTGAATCAACATGTTGGACTCGTCGGTGAAGATCGGATCCATGGTTGGATTCTCGGGCTGGAGCCGGACCTGGCCCTGCTCGTAGTACAGCCGCTTGAGCGTGCAGATGTTCTCATCGCGCAACCAGACGGCCGCCATTTGGCCATTGGAGATGTTGGGCGTCTCTTCCAGGATCACGGTGTCGTTGTCGGCGATCAACGCGTCGATCATCGAGTCGCCGCGCACGGTGAGCGCGAAGACGCGCTCCGGGTCGCGGCCGCCCAACATGTCCGAGGTGACGCTGATCCGGCTCTCAGCGTGGTCGACGTCAACCCCGTCGGGGACGAGAGAACGCGTACCGGCTGCGATCGAACCAAGCAGCGGGATCTTCAGCGGAGTCAGGCTGGGGTCAATCCTGGTCGGCTGGATGGGATCGACCGGCTGCGTCAGAGTTATGGTGCGGGCGCGCTCTCGGTCGCGGCGGATATGCCCTTCACGCTCAAGGATCTTGAGGTTGTAGTCGGCCACCGACGTGGACGAAAGCTGGCAGCCGTCGACGATGTCGCGAACGGAAGGCGGATAGTGATAGCGGGCAAAGTAGACGCGCAAAAACGCCAGAATGCGTTCGGGCTTGTCCGAGCGCGGTCCGCGCTTGCCTCGTCGCGGAGGGCTGGGAGAGGTGAGCGTGTCCGGATCGTTGCTGGGAGTGTTCTGTTCTGTCATGGTTGGTGCCCCTGATTGTGTTGGTGCCCCTGATTGTTCGCTAGCGCCATTCACGGACTGTGCGCAGCCAATACGATGTGAATGGCTTACGTGACATAAGAGAAGTATATCATCTCTCCGCGCACGTGTGCGGAACGTCCGTTCTGCGCGTTCCTGTACATTCTGCGCGTATACGCTTGTCCTGTCAACCCCTGAACCTCCTTTGGCCTGAAAGAACAGTCATATGAGTTTGCCTCCCGAAACCGACAACAAGGTCGGCCTGGTGGTCGCCGCCCATCCCGATGATCCCGACTTTGGGGCCGGCGGCACCGCGGCACTGTGGACCACCCTCGGTTGGGAGATGCACTATCTCGTCGTGACCAACGGCGCCAAGGGCACCGCCGATCCAGAGATGACCTCGGAGCGCCTCGTCCCGATGCGTGAAGTGGAACAGTCCAACGCAGCCGAGGAGCTGGGTGTGGTCAGTTGCACCTTCCTCGGCGGAGAAGACGGCGAGCTCGAGTACACGCGCGAGTACCTGGGCGGCATCGTCAAGGCGATCCGCCGATTTCAGCCGCACGTGGTGTTCACGCACTCGACGGATATCATCCACCGGCGGGCGCTCGAGGCCGACCCGTCCGATCCGCTCTCCGAGTGGCGCGGATTCATCAACCACCGCGACCACCGCTGCACCGGCGAAATGACTGTCGACGCGGTGTACCCGACCGCGCGCGATCGCCTCAACTACCCGGAGCACCTCGAAGAGGGCCTCGAGTGTCACAAGGTGGCCGAGCTGTTCGTCTGGGGCAGCCAACAAGCCAACTACGACATTGACATCACCGACGTGATCCAGACCAAGACTCGAGCGCTCACGCGCCACGTGTCACAGTTCGGCGACCGCGGCGAGGATTTCATCGCCAACGTCGAGAAGCGCTGGAGGTCGGCCGACGGCTCCTACTACGAGCACTTCGAACGAGTCTCGCTGCCGGTCTTCTAACCACCGAGCATTCCGGCACAACGCGATGCCGCCTCCGCCAAGATTCTGCCCACAATGCGCCACACCCTTGGAGTCGGCGGATGGTTGCGCGTCCTGCGGCTGGATCAACTACCGAGACCCCAAGGTCGCCGTCGTGGTACTGGCCCGCGACGATCAGGGTCGGTTGCTGTACATCCGCCGTAACCACGAACCGGCGATGTATCGCTGGGCCTGGCCCTCAGGCTTCGTCGATGCGGGCGAACGGGTCGAGGACGCGGCGGCGCGCGAAGTCCGGGAGGAAACCGGGATCGAGGTCGAGGTCGGCAGTCTGTTGGGCGTCTGGTCAACGACAGGCGAGCAGGTGGTCGTGATCGCGTATCGAGCGGATGCCGTTGGCGGCTGGCTCAAGCCCGGTCCGGAGGCGTTGGCGGCGGCCTGGGTGCCGCTGGAACCGGCCGAACGACGGCCGCTAGCGGTCTTTCCTGACGACACCGAGATTCTCAGGTCATACCTCGGTCCACAGCGGTAGCCGGGCCCGGCAGTGGTCGCACATCGCGACGGCCTCGGCCTGCAGTTCGCCACCGCGCATGACCGTCATGATCACCTGCCTGAGGTGGTCTTCGCAGTAGCGGCGATTGCAGCGCTCGCAAGGCAAGCTGTGAGGCTGAGCACACGCAGGTTCGCCGCAGCGTGAGTTTCGATTGCGATCCTTGGCAGCGACCCTAAAGACTAGGTGCCGCTCGACATCCAGGCGCCGCCGTTCGCAGCGATCTCCGACGCAGATTTCCTGGCCGTCGTCCTGAATCCGTCCGTGGCGCTCGCAGAAGCCCCGCGCGCAGTACTGGCACTGCCCCAGCAAGGGTTGCCGGCAGCGAAGAATGCGACCGCGATGTGCGCAGCGCGTCGCCTTGTGATACTCGCGAATCTCCACGCGACCGAATCCTCGCTCAGCGCACTGCACGCCTGCCGATAGCAGAGGCGCGCGTTTATTTCAGGCTAGCGGAGGCCGGCGTGACCACGCTCTGCAGCGTGCAGGCCGGATCGGGACCGGTTGGTCGGCGACCTGTGGTTTGCTTAGAGGCGAAGCTTGCCGTGCGACGGCTGTCGGCGCCGCTGGCGGCCTTCCTCGACGGCCTGCTCGCGCTCCAGCTCGAAGACCGAAATGATGCTGCTCTCGTAGACGTACCCACACGACAGGCAGCTGGAGTAGACGCTGTGCGCGTCGGACTCGACGAGCATCGAACCTGAGCAGCGCGGGCATTTCGACGGAGGAGTGACGGGCATCGGGCCAACTCACTTTCTGACTCAACCTGGACGGCGGATTTCGCTTGTGAATCTCCGCACGTGCGGGAGTTTGTGAAACAAAGCACATTATGCGCAGCAGAAACCTAGCTTGTCAACTTCTTCACGAACTCGATCGGGAATTCGCCGTGTTCTTGGAATCGTGCACCCAGAACTCCACATTGACACATGTGAAATTGTGAACTGCGACACAGTCGCGAGCCGAGCGGACCTGCGAGATATGCTCAAAGCTCAATGCGACGCACTGCCGACCGACTCTCCGTGTTCGCTCTGGCGATCATCTTGCAGGCTCTGCTGCAGTACCTGCTCGGCCCTCCGCCCGACGGGCGGCCGACCTGGCTTGCCTGGGCGATGTCCAGGACCCGGCGCCTGCCCTCGTTGCCTCCGCGACTTCGAGCCTTCGCTCCGTTCGCCGCCTCGGTGGCGTCGATTCGCGCTGCGGCGCTGATCGAACGGTCCCGACCAGGCGGAGGCGGACGAGCTGCATCCATCCTGATCCAGGCGATCCTCCTGGCAGCCACATTCGATGCCTGGCGAGGCCTGCGAGCCTCTGGAACCGTGCAACGACAGTTGGCCGATGCTCCCCTTGACGAGCACGGCAGACCCTCCGCCGCGCTCGACACCGAACGCATCGAGGCGGAAATCGGCCGCCTCGCCAACGCGCCCTCGGAGAGCGTCGTCGGCCCCTGGGCCGCTTACGCCGCCTTCGACCTGTCCGGCGCCGTCGCCTACGCGGCGGTCGAGTCGCTGGGCGGCCCGATGGCCGGTCCCGGCTCCGAGGGGCCGCTCACCGCCATGCTCGACCCGGGCCGTCGGCTCGTGTCGGTCCGTCGCGTGCGCGACGCGATCGCCGCCGCCGCGACCCTGGCCGCGCGCGGCCGTTCCGATCTGCAAGCGCTTGAGCTGGAGGAGTTGGCGCTCGGTTCGGAAACGCCGATCCCGGTCACGGCCATGTCGGTGGCGCTCGATCGACGAACCTCCTGGAATGGGCGAGCAGTTGGTTGGCAACGGCCGGCGCCCGACATCGACGACCTCAGCCGCGCTCGCCGGATGCACCTCAAGTCGCTGGGATTACTCGCCCTGACGGCCGCCGCCGCGGTCGCGCTCGGCGATCTGTTCCGCCCAGCGCGTTCCTCCAACGATTCGGAGTGGAACGAGTAACCCGGTCTACATGTCGTGCCCAATATGGGCGGGATTGCTAAGATCAGCGACGTACAGACCAAGAAGACCAACCGGAGGCCATCATGCCGCAGTTCCCGTCCGTTGAGTGGTTTGAAGCGCTTCGTGACACCGTGGCCGACGACCCGCATTGGCGCGACTTCGGGATGATGGATTGCGCCATGGGCGTCAACGTCGGCGAAACCACGATCAAGCTCGTCTTCGACGGTTACGAGATTCCCGAGATCGCCGATATTTCCGCCAGTGCAGACGCCGAGGACCTCGACTTCACGCTCGTCATGCCGGCCGAGCGCTGGCAGGAGATGATCGAGAGCATCCAGACCAACGGTCACGCCGACCTGCATCACACGCTCAACACGATCGATCTGGAGAGCCCGGAAGAGCTGGCCAAGGGCGAGGACTACAACCGCCGCGACCTCTTCTATCGCTTCAACCAGACCCTGCAGGACTTCTTCGACGCGTCGTCCTCGATCGAGACGACATTCGCCTAGCCAGGACGCCCCAAACGACAACCATCCACGCGCCCAACAGCTGGCGCGCGGAACGAGCGTCAGCGCGGTAGCATCCCTACTACATAAGGCGAAACGTCACGTGGCAATTTCCGTCAAGCTGATCGACCATACGCCCGACCCGATTCGGGCCCTCTACATGGCGTATCGCGTCTGCTATTCGGCGCTGACGCCGCAGCAGGTGCTTGATCGAATTGACGACGAGCGCATCCCACCAGAGAAGATGCTCGACTTCGTCGAGGCGCGGCTGCTGACCGGTCACATGTCGCCGCTCGAACAGGTGCACTTCGAATTCGGCATCTCCGGCGTCTCTCGAGCCTTTTCGCATCAGTTCGTGCGACATCGAATCGGGATCAGCTTCGAGCAGCAGAGTCAGCGCTATGTCACCTTCCCCGGCGGCAAGTTCCCCTACACCGTGCCCAAAACGGTCGAACGGGCCGGCCTCGAGGACGACATGGCGGCGCTCTTCGCACAGGCGGGCGCGCTTTACGAAAAGATGGTCGAAGCCGGCATTCCCGCCGAGGACGCACGCTTCCTCTTGCCCAACGCGACCAACACCAACTTCAAGATCACGGTCAACTTCGCGTCCCTGCTGCACATCTCTGACCTACGGCTTTGCACCCGTGCGCAGTGGGAGTTCCGTAAGGTCGTCTCACTAATGCGAGCAGAGGTCGTCAGGGTCGCGCCCGAGCTGGGGCGCCAACTACAGCCCAAGTGCGGCGAGCGCCGGCTCGGCTACTGCGACGAGAGCTACGAGGCCTGGGAAGCGTGCCCAATCGGCCGCAAGCGTCCGCACAAGACCGAGCTCTTCAACCTCTACGACGCCTACCGCCAGGGAGAACTCGACGACCTCAACGCCGACGACATGGCCCTAATCGCTGCCGACACCGACTAGGCGCCGGCCTACATTCGCTGACGATCCCTTTGCTCCCCCTTGCAGGGGGAGCTGCCGAAGGCTGAGGGGGTCCCACGGGCATCGCTCGCTGAGACGAATATGTCGAGCGTCTAAGACCCGCCCCCCTCGATCACCTGCTTCAGCGCCGCAATCTGGCCGCCGTCCGTCCGGCGGATGGCGAAGCCGATCAGCGGCGATAGGAGGCGGAACAGCAGCCCACTGAAGTGGCACTCGGCCACGAGGCTGACCCGTGTACTGGATTCGCCTACGGGCTCGAGCGAATAGGTGTAGTCGGCGGTGACGCTGCCCTGTTGCGAACGAAGCACAATGGAGCGTCCCGGGTCGCAGTGCGCAATGACCGAGTCGCGGTCCTGGCCGCGGGTAACGAAGCCGACGTGCGCCCCCTCCACCGTGTCGCCGTCGATCGACATGGACTCGATGCCCTTCATCCATCGCACAGCGCCGGGCCAGTCCGTGAGCACGGCCCACACGTGCTCGGGCGGGCGCGAGATCGTCTCAGTGGCTGAAATAGTCTGCGTCATTGGCGATCTCCATTGCCATCATTCTTGCGCACGCAGACCGCGACATGATCGGTAGCGGTACAGGCTCCGGCAGGCTGTCTCATATTTCCAGTCCCGGCCCCCGCGCTGGGACCCGCTCCACTTTCGCTGCGGTGCACGCAGCGCCACCAACCTCGACCTCGCAGATAACGTTTGCGTCAGCAGTTGGGGCGGTTGCGAGGGAACCGGTCCCCGCGCGAGGGTGGGGACTGGGATCAAGCGCCTTATTCCTCTACCAACTCCAAGAGCTGAACGAAATTCCCGTCCGGATCGAGCAGCGTCGTCACGAGTCCGCCCCACGATTCCCGCTGCGGCTCGCGATGCACTCGGATGGTTGGATCGGTCGAGATCGCGCGTTCATACTCGGCTAACACATCGTCGACGAACAGGTTGATCTGCATCCGCCCCGGCTCAAGCGTTGGACCCCTGATATCCGAGTGATCGAGGATGCGGATGAACCCGCCGGACGCCGCGAACACAGGATCTCGAAACTTCGCGACTCGTTCCAGTCCCAATGCGTCCCCGTAGAAGCGAGCCATGGCCTCCGGCTGGTCGGTGCCGACCATGATGGTCAGTTCGCGAACTTCCATCGCGGCCACCTCAGACCTCCAGCGAGAGACCGTCCGAGGCGACGATGATCGTGCCGCCGAACGCTCGCCGCGCTTCTTCAACCAAGTCCCAGTCGCGTTCGATGGGCATCAGATGCGTGAGCACGAGCGTCTCGACGCCGGCGTCGCGCGCGATCTGTCCGGCCTCGACGGCCGTCGAGTGTGTGCCGCGCACCCCGGCGTACAGTCCGGCCCGCGCCGACTCCGACATGCCGGCCGCCATCCGCTCCAGCACCGACTCCGTATACGCCTCATGCACCAGTACGTTCGCGCCCTCGCACAAGGGGACCATCACGTCGGGCGTGTACACCGTGTCGCCGGAGTAGACCAGCGTCCGCCCGTCCGCCTCAAACTTCCGCGCCAGGCACTCCAGATACGGCGCATGTGGCACCTCGACCGAGCGCACCTGCATGCCGCCCAGCTCCCGCTCATCGCCGGGACGGGTCAACTCGACCGATACGCCGTCCAGCCAATCCCGTGTCCGGTCGTTGGTGGCGTTGATTCTGGCAAACGCCAGCGCCGCCTCGATGTAGGTATCGGTGTCGCGAGGGCCGAACACGGTCACGGGCGCGCCGCGCCGCACGATCAGTCGAGTGAACAGCTCGACCACGCCCATCGCATGGTCAAAGTGCAGATGGGAAAAGACCACGCCGGAGACGGCGTCGGGATCGAGACCGGCATCGGCCATGCGCTCCATGAATCCCGGCCCGGTATCGACCAGCAGCCGGGCATCGCCATGAGCCAGATGAATCGAAGAAGCCCCCCGACGAGGATTAACCGCCGCCCCCGCCCCAGTCCCACAAAAGGTAATGCGCATCGGCTTCGCTCCTCTATCCATAGGAAGGGTAGCTCTCACTGATAGAATAGACGTGCTAGATACCGTCACGGCTATTATTCTGCGACAGGGGACATAATGGGGCGCTTCGCAGAGTTCTTCTCGGGAATTGGCTTGGTCCGTGAGGCCATTGAGCCGTTGGGCTGGGACTGCGCCTTTGCCAATGACATCTCGCCTGACAAGGCGCAAATGTATGGCGAACGGTTTGGAACCGACCACCTGAGAGTCGGCGACATCAACCATCTCAAGCTGGAGGATCTCCCCCACGATTTGGATCTGCTGACGGCGTCGTTTCCCTGCATAGATCTCTCACTGGCGGGCAACAGGCGTGGTCTGGCTGGGCGGCACTCGGGTGCGATTTGGCCGTTTCTCGGACTAACCGGCGAACTCGCGCGTGAACGAATACCTCCGAAGGCCTTACTGCTTGAAAACGTCACTGGCTTTGTGACATCAAATGCCGGTCGCGATCTCGAGGAGGTCTGTACGAGCATTGGTGAGCTCGGATACGTCCTCGACCTCGTGGTTGTCGATGCGAAATGGTTCACGCCTCAGAGTCGCCCGCGGCTCTTTGTAGTTGCGCTGAGGGAAGACTTGGTCTCCCTTCGATTGCCGCCCACCAACGAAGTCACGCGACTCAGGAACGCAGCAATTCGCAAGTTTCAGGCATCACATGGGGCCATCCCCTTTGCCGAGTTTTCCTTGCCTGAACCCCCTCAAGGCACAACCAAGCGCCTCATCGACGTGCTCGAAGATGTCCCGGCTATTGACGACACTTGGTGGTCCCAAGAACAGGTCAGCACCTTGGTTGAAGCTATGCACGAACGTCACGCATCGAGAGTGGGGGAACTCTTGGCCGGCCAACGCGACGGCGTCGGCACGATGTACCGGCGAGTGCGGAACAAAAGGACCGTTGGTGAGCTTCGCAGCGACAAAATCGCGGGTTGTTTGAGAACGGCGAACGGCGGCAGCAGCGTGCAGTTCCTCGTTGATTGCCGGAGTGGAATAGCGAGAATCCGGCCTCTCAACGGTCGTGAGTACGCAAGGCTGCAAGGCGCCGACGCATTTCCAATCTCCGTTGGACGTCGACAAGCTCAGATTGCGTTCGGAGACGCGGTCTGCGTCCCTGCGGTCCGATGGTTGGTTGGTCACGCATTCGGATTTCTGAGCAACGAGATGCAACTGCACGATGCTCCTCAGACCCGCTTCGCCAATGACGCGTCGGCATTCACGGCCGGAAGCTAAGTGCACATGCCAACTAGACGCGATCCGCTGACCCCTGCGGCGCGGTCCGAGACGATGCGTCGCATCCGCAGTGTGAATACGAAGCCTGAATTGGCGCTCAGAAAGGAGCTCTATCGGCGTGGCCTTCGCTATCGGGTTGATTATCAGAGGGCTCCTGGAAGGCCCGACATCGCGATGGTGGGCCGCAAGCTGGCGATCTTTGTCGATGGAGAATTCTGGCATGGAAAGAAACTCTCACCGGAGCGACTTGCTGAGATGTCTGAGTACTGGCAGACGAAGATTCGGCGGAACGTTGAGCGAGATCTCAGGGTCAATAAAGAACTGCAGAATCTGCAATGGACGGTGATACGAGTCAGTGACAAGGCGATAACACGAGACCTGTTGTCCGTCTCAGAGTTCATCGAGAACATTGCCCTATGTCGACTAGCAGGAGTATGTCCGTCCGGGCTTGAGGTTGTCAGGCCAGACAAGTGAGCCTCCCACCAACCCTCGACGTTGAAGCGGCTCTGATCTACTTCGACGCGTACATGTATAGCCCGTTGCCCGGAAAGATGCGGATGTTTGAGCGAAGAGGGCTGCATCCGCGCATCACCATGCCTGGCGATTGGGAAGTGTTCGCCGCCATCCTCGTCCGAACCACGGGAACAGCCAGTCAGTCGGGCATTGATTTGGTCGGATACGAAGTGAAATCAGCTCAGGACAGAGGTGGGTTCGAATATCAATACCACCGGAACTCTTGGCAGAAGAAGTTTGAGGAAGATCGAGCAGCTGATCACATCTATATCTCCCACCGCGGCAACCTCGCGTTCGTTGAGGTATGGCACTGTGAAGGCTCAGCGATCGCGTCGTTCCTAGATGCTTGGTTGGAAGACAACCCATACTCCAAAGACACAGAGCAGCGATTTCGCAGGTCAATCTCCTATCGGTGGGTGTCGCAGAACGCGACGTTGCTATTGCGAATCGAAGATGGCCGAGCATCTGACGAGTACGGCAGGCAGTAGAATCCCAAACCATGCCGCCACTCACCGGACTCCGCGTCCTCGACCATGGCCATGTTTGGGCTGGGCCTCTTCTGGGGATGTTCCTGGCCGACCTTGGCGCTGAGGTGATTAAGATTGGCGCTCCTCACCGACGCTCTGGGGTGTCGATTGGCGGGCGGCAGGCTCCCGTGGGGTCGCTGGGCGGTGATCGTGGGTCGACTTCTCCCGATGACCCTCGCGCCTTTCATGGACTCGACCGTGGCAAGAAGTCGATCGCGATTCACCTCGGCGAGCCTCGCGGTCGCGAACTGTACCTGCGGCTGATTGAGCAATCGGATGTCGTGCTGGAGAACTTCTCGCCTCGCGTGATGCCCTCGCTGGGGCTGTCCTACGAGGTGCTCTCCGAGGTCAATCCTCGGCTGATCATGATTGCGCTCTCGGCGTCGGGCGCGACCGAGGGGCCGTGGCGCAACCTGGTCACCTATGGACCGTCGCTGGCGGCGCTGTATGGACTCAAGTCGCTGCTTGGCTACCGCAATGATCCGCAGCCGCGCGAAGACACCGCTGACCTCGACCCGACTGCCGCCGGACACGCATTTGTCGCGCTTCTGGCGGCGCTCGAATACCGCGAGCGCACGGGACGAGGCCAGTTCATCGACCTCGCACAAGGCGAAGCGACGTTGCAACGCGCGGCCGCGCCGTTGATGGACTGGCTGCTCAATCAACGCGACGCCGGTCCGCGCGGCAACCGAGGGTCGACGATGGCGCCGCACGGCGTCTATCCCGCGCTCGGCGACGATACCTGGCTCGCCATCGTCGTGAGATCTGACGCTGAGTGGTCGTCGCTGTGCAGTCTGGCGCCTCAGCTTGAGCGTCCGGAATGGGCGACGATGCGAGGCCGGTTGAACGACCAGGACGCGCTCGACAACGCGCTCTCGAGCTGGACGCGAAACTATGACGCGATGGAGCTGAGCGTCCAGCTTCAAGGGCTGGGCGTGCCCGCCTTCCCGATGATGGACCCGACCGCGCTGCTGATCGACGAGGACTACAGCGCGCTGTCAAACGCTCGGATTGACCTTACAGCTGAGGGGGCCGCCTCGGTTCGGGGCGGCGCGCTCTACACCGGGACGCCGTGGAAGATGGCTCGAACTCCTGCTGCGCTCTCTGGTCCAATTCCGAATCGGGGCGAACACGACGAAGATATCTACGCAGCGCTGCTCGGCCTCGATGAAGAAGCGCGAGCAGAGCTGCGCGAAGCCGGGATCATCTGATCCCTTCCCCTAACCGCATTGCCGGCCAAGCGGGTTATCCTCGCAGGGTTGATCACATCCCGAGAGGACACCCAACATGTGCCACCGATACGAAGCGCTGCCCGCAATCACCCCGATTGCCGGAGCGGCAGTCGACGTTGAAGACCTGACCCTGACTGCATCCGACGGAACCGAGTTTGCCGCCTTCCATGCCCGCGCCGAGTCCCCGACCGGGCCGGGCATGGTGGTCCTGCCCGATGTTCGTGGACTCTTCCGTTTCTACGAGGAACTCGCCATCCGCTTCGCCGAAATCGGCATTGACGCGGTCGCCATCGACTACTTCGGCCGAACCGCCGGGGTCGGCAAGCGCGACGCCGAGTTTGACTTCTGGCCGCACGTCCGCGGCACAACGCCAGAGGGCCTCGCCGCCGACACCGCGGCCGCCGTCGCAGTGCTGCGAGCCAACGACGCCGAGCGCAAGGTGTTCAGCGTGGGCTTCTGCTTCGGCGGCAGCAACAGCTGGATGCAGGCCGCCTCGGGACACGGGCTGTCGGGCTCGGTCGGCTTCTATGGCCACCCGACTCGGCAGGGCCTCAACGGCGGACAGTCGCCGCTCGAGCGTGTGGCCGATGTCGCCTGCCCGATCCTCGGTCTAATGGGCGGCGCTGACGAGGGCATCCCGGCCGAAGAGATCGCCAAGTGGGACGCTGGGCTCTCAGAGCAAGGCGTCGCGCACGAGCTGATCACCTACGACGGCGCGCCGCACAGCTTTTTCGACCGCAGCTACGACGAGCACGTCGACGCCTGCAACGACGCCTGGGAACGAATCCAGGCATTCATCGCAGCCAACAGCTAGGAACGCTCTGAACAACTCCGATCCCCGCTTCCCCCCTCGCGGGGGAAGCTGCCGAAAGCCTGCCCCCGGCTTGAACGGGGGCTGAAGAGGGGTCCCCGATCGCCACCGACGGGAGTTATTCAGAGGATTCCTAGTACGAGCCAACAAGTCCAGAACCCAAGAAAAGAGAGGCGGATTCCCATGCGCGTAACAACATCATCAGACGGCGCCACCAACCAGGCCAACGCACCAATCTTCACCGGCGGCGATGTCTGGGTGCGAGCGCTGGCCGGCTCGATTGGCGGCCAGAACGCTGCCGACGACGCCGACTTCAACCTCGCCGTCGTCCAGTTCGGCGCAGGCGCCCGCACGAAGATGCACACACACTCGTCCGAGCAGATGCTCTACGTGGTTGCCGGCATCGGCAAGGTCGGCACGGTCGACGAGGAGCACACGATCTCGGTTGGCGATTTCGCGATCATTCCCGCCGGCGAGGACCACTTCCACGGCGCCGCCGACACCGGCTCACCAATGTCCCACCTAGCCATCACCCGCCGCGACTCAGTCACCGAAGTCACGGAAGACTGAGCGAACGGATACCGTGATGTTGTTGAGTGAGGCTTCATCATGGTGACCAACGAGCTCCCGACTCGAGAACACGGCCCGCGCCCCGGGGAAGATTGGCGCGCGCATCGCATGAGGGTGTTCGCGGATTACCCCGAGATCCTTGAAGTACTCCGTATCGCCGAGTCGAGAGAACACGAAGCGGAAATCTGGCGCGAGCGAAGCCTGGTGGCGCACGAGGGCGATCCGGAGATGCAGGAGATCATCCGTGAAGCGAAATTCGACTTGGAGTCCACTCCTGAAGAGGACGAAGAGGACATTCGCCTGACCGCGGACGACCTCCCCGGTCAACAGCGGTTTCATTCCCTGGAAGATGTCCTTCAAGAGCTGGCTGAGGAGTTTCCTGAAGAGGCCGATGACATCCTCAGCGACCTATGAGGTACACCGTCGATCTGAGTGATGACGCGAAGGAAGGCCTGAGTGGCATCGGTCCTAGACCAAAACGCGAGGTCAACAAGGTCATCAAGCGCCTCCGGACAGGACCGGATACTGGACTTGACCTTCGCTTGTCTGGCGTAGGAAATCGCTGGCGAGCATATGCCGGCAGACGCTGGCGAGTCATCTTCACTGTCATGCCTGGTCGCCACATCCTGATCCAACGCATTAGCAGACGCCCCGGCGCATATGAGGGTATTGAGCATCCGGGCTATCAGGACGTTCGCGACCCGAAAGTAGCGTACGTCGCCGAAGAGGAATCAATACCCGCTGCGGCGGCCGATTGAGCGCACGTCCCAGGCTGCGATGACGACTGCTGCGAAGAGGAACAGGGCGATCAGCCCGAGCATGATGTTGCCGCCCGCTCCCTCGATCTCTGCGAGCTGTCGCAGCGCAATCAACACTGCAGCGGTCACGACCAATAGTCCGATGGAGAGCCAGTTGTGTACCCACTCGGCGGCGAAGTTCACGGCGATAGCGACTCCGACCGCCAGGTTGACCACGATCAGCAGATGTACGTCAGCGTGACGGCTCCAGCCGCCCCACGCCGTTCCGGTCAGTTCATTCAGCTCTGCCGCGGTGCCGCCCCGAATCGCTAGAAACAGCACGACAATTGACGCCCCGACCGCGCCACCGATCAGCGGTCGCAGCATTCGCGGCCCCATCGCGTCCCAGGTACGCGATGGCAGCGCTCCGAGACGAGTTCGGCTGTGCTCGTAGCGGTGCTCGTCCATGACTCGCTTCCGATCTTGGCCTCGAATGAACTCGGTTGTCAGCAGTTTAGATGTTGGAGCGTGTCTGGCCGCCGTCAACGTTCAGGCAGGCCCCGGTCACCCAGCTCGCTCTCGGCGAGGCAAGGAAGGCCACCACATCGGCGACCTCCTCAGGACGGCCGAAGCGGTTGAAGGCGATGCTGTCGAGCACGCTGCGCTGGATGCCCTCAGGATCAGCCTCGTAGCGCGTCTGCCAACGAGAGTCCGGCCAGGCAATCGAGCCGGGCGCCACCGCGTTGGCGCGGATGTTGCGCGGCGCCAGCTCCAGCGCCAGCGATTTGGCGTGACTGTGCATCGCCGCCTTCATCGCGTTGTATTGCGCCGAGCCACCGGCCTCACGACCGAAGATTGAACCGATGTGAATGATTGAGGAGCTGTCGGCGCCGTCGCCCGCGGCCGATTCCGTCAGGTGTGGCTGCGCCGCTCGAGTCGTGCGTACGGCGGCCATCAGGTTGAGGTCGAACATGTCCTGCCAGACCTCGTCGCCCTCGCCGCGCAGCGAGACGCCCATGTTGTTGACCACGATGTCGAGCCCGCCCAGCGCCTCGACCGCCGATGAGACCGCACGATCGCCGGCATCAGCATCGCCGAGGTCGACGACTGTCCAGTGCGCTTGGCCTGACCCCAGAGCGTCGATCCTCGCGGCTGCCTGCTCGAGCGCCTCAGGACGTCTCGAGCAGATCGAGACATCCGCTCCTTCCGCGGCCAACGAGAGCGCGCAGTACAAACCGATCCCCTCAGACGCTCCCGTGATGAGCGCTCGCTTGCCGTTCAGACCGAGATCCATGGCCGCCTCCTCCGCTGTCAGCACGAGTTCATTGCGAATTCGTCGGCCAACATTCTATGACCGCTTACGCTCATAAGATGAGCGCTCCGCAGAGCGGCAACCTGTTGGGCATCGATTGGCGAGCTCTGGCTCTCTCGGCACGCCAGGGCGGCTCGCTGCTGCGTGCCCTGGCCGGCACAACCCTATCCAATGCGCTTCAAGCTCCGCAGACTCACAAGCGTCGCGGCAGGACAACGGTCGCCGGACTGGAAGCGCCGGTCGAGATCATTCGCGACCGCTACGGAATCCCGCACTGTTTCGCTGAGTCGGCCGCTGATGCGCTCTTCGCGCTGGGCTACGTGCAGGCGCAGGACCGGCTCTGGCAGATGCAGTGGAGCCGACGGGCGGCAATGGGCAGGATATCCGAGATCGCAGGACCTCAAGCCCTGGCGGTCGACCGGTTCTGCCGCACCATCGGGATCGGTCGGGCATCGGAGGCCGCCTGGGCCGCGACCCCCAGTGTTCAGCGCGTGCAGGTCGCTCCATACATCGCCGGGATCAACGCAGCCATCGCCCGTGCGCCGCGACCATTCGAGGCGCAGGTCCTGGGTGACCGGATCGGTCCCTGGCAGGCCACCGACAGCATCGCCTGGGGCAAACTGCTCTCCTCCCTGCTCTCGCCCGCCTGGGAACAACAACTGATGCGGGCGCGAATCGTCGAGGTCGCCGGGCTGGATGCCCTTCACGAGCTCGACCCACCGCTCCCGCCCGACACCATCGCCGCCGTTCCACCCGAGGCGCCCTATGGCGAGCTGGCCCAGTCCTTGCATGAAGCCGCAGCCGCCGCGACCAAGTTGCTGGGCATACAGAATGGCGCGTCCAACAATTGGGCCGTCGATGGCCGGCACACCGTCGATGGTGTTCCACTCTTCGCCTGCGATCCACATCTCAATCCGGTCACGCCGCCGCACACCTACTTTGTCCATCTGCACTGTCCCGAGTTCAATGCCGCCGGCGCCAGCGTCCCGGGTCTGCCGGGACTCGTCTGGGGTTTCAACGACCACATCGCCTGGGGTCCGACCGCAGCTCTCATGGCGATGCACGTCGCGGTCGTTGAGCAGTTATCCGAGGACGGAACCAAATCACTGACCCCGGACGGCTGGGCCGATGTCGAGCAGTTTGAGGAAACGATCAAGGTGCGCGGCCATCCTTCGGAGCACGTCACGTTGCGATCCACGGTCAATGGGCCGATCGTCACAGATGTGTTGTCCGCGGATGTCGGCGATCGCTGGAACGGCGGGCGCGCGATCTCGTTGCACTCACGCATTCTCGCGTCGCGTCATGGCGGCGGTGGAATCGCAGACATGCTCTCGGCCTCCAACTGGGACGAGTTCAGCGCCGCCGCCGACGATATGGGGGACTTCAATCTCTGCTACGCCTACGCCGACAAACAGCAGGTCGGGCTCAGGGTCAGCGCCGATGTCCCAGAAGGCGATATGGCGGCGCTGCGATTCCCCGCCTCGGGCTGGGCGCCGATCGATCGCGGCGGCGCGCCGATCAATGCGATCCGCGGAGACCAATTGCCACACGTCGTCGATCCGCCTGGCGGAATAGTCGTCAGCGCCAATGCTCCTTTGGCTCCGTTCGGCGACAGCCGCTTCGGAGCCGAATACCTCGATCCCGCGCGCGCTGCCAGAATCCGTGTCCTCCTCAGTGAAACCGCGCCACACACGCCTGACACCTTCGCCGCCATGCAAATCGACCGCACATCGTTGCCACTGCAAGAGTTCGCCCGGCACATCCCAGACGAATCCTTGGACGAATGGGACGGTGAGATGAGGGCCGATTCGGTCCAGGCCGCCGTCGTCGCCGCCACAATGGTCGAATACCGCCGCCAGGCGCTGACCGACCTGCTGGGTCCGAACGGGGCTGATTTGCTCGTGCCGCTGTTGGCGATCCCGACGCTGGACATCTTCGCCGCGCACGCCACATCATGGGCGCTCAAGCGAATCGCGGCCGATCCGGATGCAGCGCGCCAAGACCTCGTTGATGCTCACTCGCGTGCCAGCGAGGTCCTGCAACGCAAGTTCGGTCCTGATCGCTTGACCTGGACCTGGGGACGCTGCCGCCAACTGATCCTCAAGCACAGCCTGTCCGATGCGCCGCTGATCGGGTCCCTGCTCTCGCCTGGTCCGTTTCCGGTGGGCGGCGAAGCCGACACCATCTCGCAATCGGGAGTCCTCGGACTACGGCACTTCGACTCATCAAGCGCGATTCCGGCGCTGCGGCTAATCGTCAAGATGAGTGATCCGCCAGAAGCGCAGTTCGCCCTTGCCGGTGAGCAGATCCACGATCCACTGCATGCCAACGGCCTATTGACCGACGCCTGGCTGAAGGATCGGTACCTGCCCCTGTTGCGCGATCGCGAAGAGATCGAAGCGGCCGCGAAGTCCTCTCCGACCAGGCGAGCGGCGAGACTTCAGCTCATCCCCAGAGCTTCGGTACACTGAATCACTTGGACGCACCGGAGACGATCACTTCGATGACCACCACGCCGCAGCTCGCCCTGGAGCAAATCGACGACCTTGCCGTGATCAGCGGTGGTTGCTCGCTGGACGCTGATTGCCTGAGCCAACTTGCGGATCTGGCCGCTTCGATTGCAGATGACGTCCGAGCGGTGATCTTGAATCCAAATCCTCAAGTCTGGCTGGGCTTCGATGGCGCGACCGATGTGGGTGATCTGTTCGCCGCTGTTGCCGCAATACCTCAGCCCACGATAGCCGTTCTCGACGGACCGACACGAGGTGGCGGTCTGGAACTGGCGCTCGCCGCAGACCTCCGAGTCGTGTCAGCGGCCAGCGTGATTGGTATCGATCTCACGGCGAACGGATTTCCCCGTGCTGGCGGTCTGCAACGTCTGACCCGCGCCGTTGGACGATCGCGAGCCACGCAATTGCTTCTGCTTGAGGGCGAGATCGATGCCGATACCGCTCACGACTGGGGACTCGTCAACGCCGTCGCCGCCGATCCGCTGGAAGCGGCGCTGGATATCGCCCGCTCAATCGCTTCACGCGGACCGATAGCGACCCGCTACGCCAAGGATGCGATCAGCCACGGGTTGGACATGCCGCTGGCACAAGCGCTGCATTACGAGACCGAACTCACCATCCTGCTACAGGACACCGCAGACCGCGCCGAAGGCGTTGACGCCTTCGTCAGTAAACGAACTCCGAAGTTCAGCCATGCCTGAACCGACAACAGGCAGCCATGCCTGAACCGACAACAGGCAGCCATGCCTGAACCGGCAACAGGCAGCCATGCCACCGGCAGGCAGCCATGCCTGAACCGACAACAGGCAGCCATGCCTGAACCGACAACAGGCAGCCATGCCTACCGACAACAGGCAGCCATGCCTGAACCAACTAGCTAGACGCAGCAATGCCTGAACAAACTACAGGCAGCGATGTCTGAACAACCCAGAGACGCGGGGACCGACCCCGCAAAGGAGGCTCGAGAGATGCGACTGATTTTGGATGAAGAGGAAACCTGGTCGTTGATGACCCTGATCACCGCGCAGGTGCTCGATCAGGTGGAACTCTCCGACGAGGCCGTCAAGGCGATCCGTGACTGGCGAGCCACCGTCGTCGAGGGCAATGCCGCGATGGACACCGTATCCCAGGGTGTCAACGAGGCCCTGGGCAACACGATGGACGAAGAACTCACTCGTACCGTCCGCCGGCGCGACTACTACCGCACCGTCCGCTAACCACTGATTTCAACCTCAAACCCAGACAGGATCACGATCATGGTCAAAGTCGAACTCGACATCGAAGAAGCGTGGGCGGTGTTCAGCAATGTGGTCAACCACATGCTCGACGAAGTCGACCTGCACAAGTCGGACAGGGCGGCAATCCGCCGTTGGAAGTCCAGCGAGATGCGTCCCGGCCGGGAAGAGATGGACGCGTTGCACGAGAAGATGAACGACGACATCGAGCGTCTGTGGGACGTGCGCCAAAAGAGCGAAATCCGCAAGCCCGACTGGCGCTAGGCACAGTGGACCTTCTGAACTGATGCCGTCCCTGCTCCCCCTTGCAGGGGGAGCTGCCGCAGGCTGAGGGGGTCCCGGTCCGTCAGCAACGTCGTCAGATCAGTGCTCCCAACTTTGTGGAGAAACCCTCAACCCGGGACAGGAAGTCCCCGACCGACCAATAGTCGTGCCAGTCCTCGAACGAGTTGGTTTCCAGGGACCCCGCGATTCCAAAGTCCAGGTACAGTTCGGTGTCGCCTGTCTCTTTCACCAAGGCGGTGACCACTTGATGGAGTTCTCGGCGGTCGTTGTGATCAAGTCCTCGGGCCTCGGCGCATGCACGGACAGCGGCGGCCGCCGCCTCCCAACCCATCTCCGATGCGCCGATGAGATCGCTCTCGATCAGACTTGTGCGCGCAGTGCGCAGACAATCTTCACTGAGTCGGCGATAGTACTGGACAACAGTGGCAGGCATGCATCGACAGTACCAAGGACAGCGCTAGCACTACGATTCAGCCATGACCGATTCCCTCGTCGACTACGACAAGCCCTTCGACGGCGTCGCCAGCATCACCTTGCAACGTCCTGAGGCGCTCAACGCGATCAACATGGCCATGCGCGACGACCTCTGGACCTTCATCCAGTCCGCGCTGATTGACCCTGACGTGCGCGTGCTCATCTTTCGCGGCGCCGGACCTCGCGCGTTCTCTGCCGGCGCGGACATCTCCGAGTTTGGCAGCGCGCCCTCGCTGCATGAATCACGGGAGGCGCGACGCCAGCGCGACCTCTGGGCGCTGTTGGAAGACCTGCCGATTCCAACGATCGCCGCGCTGCACGGATTCTGCTTCGGCGCGGGCATCGAGCTGCCGCTTTACTGCGACCTACGCATCGCCGCCGAAGACACCCGAATCGGTCTGCCCGAGGTCACGCTGGGCTACATCCCCTCGGCGGGCGGCACCCAGCTCATGCCTCGGATCGCGCCACCCGCTGCGGCTACCGGACTGATCCTGAGCGGCGACCCGATCGATGCGCAACGTGCTCTTCGCTGGGGCATCGTCCACCGCCTGGTCCCGATGGATGAGCTTGACGCAACGGTCAACTCTGTAGCTCAGCGCCTCGCCGAAGCGGACCCGGCCGTCACGGCTGCCGTCAAACGCAGCATTCGGCGCGGGCTCGATCTGCCTATGTCAGCAGCGATTCGGCAGGACACGCTGACCGCACGACGATTGAGCCATACACTGACTGATTGTTAACCACATTCATTCGCGCAGAGGCCAGAGCCGCATCTTGAGCGTTCCCGGTCCAGCCAAGGAGACTCCCACGTGAATACCGCCGACTTCCTCGAACTGTCCTCCGCCATGGTCCCCGACCGTCCGGCCTTGATCTGCGGAGACACCGTCAAGACGTTCGCCGAGCTCGCCGCCGACGTCACCCGGCTAGGCAATGCGCTGCAAAGTCTGGGCCTGACCCGCGGCGACCACGTTGGCGTCATGTCGGTCAACTCGGCCGAGTACGTGATCATTTACTACGCCTGCGCCAAAATCGGCGTCACCTTCGTCCCGCTCAACTACCGCGCCAAGCGCGAAGAGCTGACCTACATGATCAACACCGTCGAGGCCAAGTTGATCTTCGTCTCCGACCGCTACCAGGACCTCGTCAGCGCGATCAAGGACGACTGCCCCACCGTGCAGAACTTCGTCGCCCTCGAACACGACGTGCCGCTGGGCCAGCAGCACTACCGCGACCTGCTCGCGTCGGGTTCCGAGGACTTCCTCTGGGCCGAGGTTGACGACAAAGACGCGACTGTGATCATCTACACCTCGGGCACCACGGCGATGCCCAAGGGCGTCCAGGTCACCTACCAGGACCTCACCGTCTACGTGACCAACACGATGTCGCCGGCCGACCCCGAAATGCCGCACGAGAAGACGCTGCTCTCGGTGCCGCTGTTCCACATCGCCGGCGCGACGACGATGGTCTCCTCGGTTTGGGGTGGCCGCACACTGGTCATCCTCCCACAATTCTCGCCCGCCGCCTGGATCGACGCCGTAGACACGCATGGAATTACGCACTCGATGGTCGTCCCAACCATGCTCAAGCGGACGATGGAGGACGACCACTTCAGCGCCTTCAAGGGCGACACGCTGCAGCTCCTCACCTACGGCGCTGCGCCAATGCCCTTCGACGTGATTCGCGCCGCCGTCGATGTGTTCCCCCAGAACGTGGGCTTCATGAACGCATACGGCCAGACCGAGTCGACCAGCTCGATCTCGTTCCTCGGTCCCGACGACCACCGGCTTGGCGGCACGCCCGACGAGGTCGCGGTCAAGGAGCACCGCCTGCGCTCTGTTGGCAAGGTCATGCCCGACATAGAGGTCCTGATCATGGACCCGTCCGACAACGTCGTCGGCGCCGGTGAAGAGGGCGAAATCTGCGTCCGCGGCGACCGCATCATGGCCGGCTACTACAAGCAGGAAGAGGAGACCGCTTCCGCCATCCGCGACGGCATCCTCCACACCGGCGATGTCGGCTACCTCGACGATGAGGGCTACCTGTTCATCACCGGCCGGACCAAGGACCTGATCATCCGAGGCGGCGAGAACATCGCCCCCGGCGAGATCGAACAGGTGCTCGAGGGTCACCCGGCCGTCGCCGAGGCCGCCGTGATCGGCGCGCCCGACCTCGAGTGGGGAGAAGTCGTCAAGGCCGTGGTCATCCTCCACGAAGGCCACAAGTTCAGCCTCGACGAGGCCGTCAACCACACCAAGATCCAGCTCGCCAGCTACAAGGCCCCGACCTACCTCGCCGTCGTCGACAGCCTGCCCAGAAACCACATGGGCAAGGTCCTCAAGAACGAACTGCGAAAGACCCATGGGGAAGCGAAGAACGGATGAGTTGTCGCCCAAGGGGAGGCCTTCGCAACAACTCAGGAAGGGCGTCGCCGATACACGGCACACTGTCCCCGGGCTGCATCGACGAATCTCTTGAGCGAGGATACGTTTCGCCCTGCGCGATACAGGTCCATTCGTTCCGCGATCTCGGTCCCATACTCGATCCCACCGAGCGCGGGACGGACTCCGCTAGACAAAACTGTTGATCGGAGTCTGTCCTTATATTCCTGCCGCTTACAACGCACTGTTGGAACAGAGGGTCGTTCTGGTGTCTGCAGGAGTTGTTGTACGAACACGGGATCTGACAGATACCAAATCTCGATGTGCGGATCCGGTTCGGCAGTTAGGACCGTTCCCTGATAGTGTTCGAGTTCACAAGCTCGTTCGACCTGTCGTTCACGATCACCTTGCTGTCCGCAATCGGCGTCGATTCCAACGACGATGAGGTCCGGACGATCCGTGACTCCCGCGTTGATATCACCGAGGAGTTGACGGAGTTCGCTAATCGTAGTTCCAGCGCCACTCATGTACCCTGGTATCCGCTCGTCAACATCAACGCCAACGTCACGCGCTATTCTGCGGAATAGAGCTGGAACAAACTCAGCGTGCGCCAAATCCTCAAGGACGTAGCGAACCAGCATCTAGATGAAGTCCCCTCGGGCGATTCGCCGAGCCAATGTAGAGGCTGGAGTGGGATGCTCATCATCAAGAGCCGTATTGACATCGAGCTGTTCGAACAAAGGCAAGGACCGTTCGATTGTACCGAAGTTGGTAAAACCGCTCTCTCCTCTGTTACAGCCTAAGCAGAGTGAACTCTCTGGCGACAACATACCAGGGAACTGTGCCGAATGCGTGTTGATAATGAACTGTGTCGTGCGGTCTCGCGACGCTTCCTCGAAGAGTGTTGCAATCCAGGCAAGTCGGGTAGGGTGTACGCCATTCTCAGGTTCTTCGTAACCAATGACAGAAGAAGAGTCCGGCGCGTTCGTGATACCAATGAGGGCGAGAATACGAAGAGTGCCTTCGGACAGAGCGCTCGCCTCGAATCGTATGCCTCGCTCATTAATGAAGAGCCTGAGTCGTCCAGAGTCGGTAGTGGAAACACCGACTAGTTCGATATTCGGCAGGACGCTGCGCAATGCGCGATTCATAGCTCTGAATACCGCAGGGTGCTTCTTTTCCATGGTGTTGTAAAAGGATGCCAGATCAGAGCCGTCGTGGGGTAGTCTGGAGACCTCCCGAAGTGCGGAGTCCCGCCGCATCGCGTCTGGCTCCAGGTAGTAAGTGCTCCAGGACGCGAGCTCGTGTCGCAGCGCCTCCACATGAGGATGGTGAGGCGTGTAGTGTCGCATCGACACGACAGTCCGATCCATTCCGAGGTCGTATTCGAATGGATGGCTTTGGCGCTCTAGCCGCAGCGAGAGCTTCTTCTGCCCACTACGTGAATCTACGACAGACAAGAATGGGTTTCGAGACTTCTTTACATTGAGGTCGTTCGTGAGTGCTTGAAGTGACTCGTCCATAACCTGAAGGACCCCCGAGTCGGTTCTCAATTGGACCTCCAGTGAGTAACGCAGCAAATGTTCGCGAACGAGTGCTCGTGATGGCTCGTATCCTTCCCGTGTATCGGTGATCGTGCGATTTACGCGGGCAACCGTCGATTCGGACAGTTCGACGTCAACTTCAATTCGAAAAGAGGCCGTGCCCCGCTCGATAAGGCCCTCTATTCCCCGCTCGTCAAAGGTAAAGGAGCGCAGGGGCTCGCCCCGATGATCCGTGAATGCGGACTGAAGATCGCTTTGTGCCGTTCGACTGAGCAGACCGATCGCGTCAAGCAGGTTGCTCTTCCCGGCGGCATTAGGCCCGACAACGATCGTCAGCGGTTCAAGGGACAGGTCTACCCTCTTCAAGGACTTGTAGCCGCGTATTGATATTCGCCTGAGCATGCAACAAGTTTACGCGTAGGCGACAGGATATTGCAGTTTTGCTAGCCGCCGACAATGGGCCTAACCTTGTGGGTTCGAATTCGGCATCAAATGGGTGCGGCTGAAGCGCAGCTTGTTCTGATCGGGAGGCTTCGCCCACACTGTCCACCGACTTGCCCACCAGTTAATCGACGTGCGCAGGACGCTTCCCTAGCGTGACGCCATGCGACGCCTGATTCTCATCGCGGCCCTGGTACTGGCGGGAATCGTCAGCGCATCCGCGTTGCTGGTGATTGGCGCTGAAACCGATCACGATTCACTGACCGCCGCAGACCGCATTCCAGGAGATGGGGACCAGGCCGAACAACAGGGGGCGCAAGACGAACCGCAACCGACTCCCGAAGACGGTGAGCCTGAGCAGGCTGCGACGGAGGAGCAGCCGATTGAAGAGGAAGGCTCTAACGGGGACGATGAAGTCGAAGTCGAGGAGCGATCAGCCGAGGTTGAGGATCCCGACGAAGCTGAAGACGAGGAGCAACCAGCACAACCAACAGAGGTTGAAGAGGCTGTGGAATCAGAGGAGCTGGATCCGGCCGAGATCATCATTGAGGCGCTCGACATCGGGCGGAAGTCGCCCGCGAGCGAGGAGCCTCCGGTCGCCGCCAGCGCGTACGTCGTGATGGAGGGCGATACGTTGTCCGCCATCGCTGATCGATTCGAAGTGCCGCTCTCTGACCTGCTCGTGTGGAACGGCATCGAGTCGACAAACGTGTTGGTCGTCGGTCAGAAGCTGAGATTGCCTGTCAGCGAATCGCCGTCCGACCCCCTTGATCCGCCGATTGAGGTCGCGCCCGGCGTCACCGAAGAGGGCATCTTCTTCGGCACGATTGAAGACCATGAACGCAGCGTCGTAAACAGCGCTGTTGTCGCCATTGCCGATACGAACAGGGAGATTCACTTCATCGCCGCCTGTGTCGACGGAGTGCGGCGCATGTACGTCAAGGGCCTGGAGTTGCCAGCGTCCCTGGCACAGGCTTACTGGCGCATCGACCTCGGCCCGCTCAACCTGGACCGCTGGACGGTCGAGGACGGCCTGGTTGAAACCCCGCGCTCCGATCCGCTGTTTGACGAGCTCCAGGACGCGCAGACGTTGTGGCTCAGGTTGGGCGGTATCGACCTGAACTTCAGCATCGAGTCGATGTTCCCCTCAGACATACACATCAATCTGGTCCATTGCGGCCAATAGCCGCGTATCCCGATTCAACCGGCTGACCACGTGCGATAATGCGCGAACGAAATATTGTCGGTTGGGGGTGCTGCGGTGACCAACTCGGCTGTCAGGTCGGCTGTCAAGTCGGCTGTCAATGCGGATTCTGGGAAACGCCGGACGGGTACGACATCGACCGGTAAACGAGTCTCAGCCCTGGCCATTCCTGCCTGGCTGCCGCTGGGCGGCCTGCTCCTGGTCTCCGGCGCCGAGACCGTTCGCGTGACCGGCGCCCACCGCGAGCTGTTCTTCAACATCGATCACTTCTGGGTGCTCTACACGCTGCTCCCGTTCGTGATCGGAATCGTCATCTACGGCCTCGTCCGACGCTCCCGCATCTGGCGACTTGGCAAGCCCACTCGGGGACTATTGGGCAGCTTCGACAACCTGCCGCTGCGCCTGACACGCGTACTCAAGGGCGGCGCTGGAACCGAGCGTGTCCTCAACGACCCGTACTCCGGTGTCATGCACATGTGCATCATGACCTCGATGATCGTGCTGTTCCTGGTCACGGCGCTGCTCGCGATCGACGACTACATCCCCGTCGACATCCTCGTCGGCCCGCGATACCTCGGCTATTCGCTCGTCGCTGACATCTTCGGACTGGTCGGCATCATCGGCGTCGGGATGGCCATCGCCCACCGCTGGGTACGGCCCCGCACCGCCTGGCTGCCGACCTGGGAAGACTGGCTGATCGTCGGTGGACTCGGCGCATTGCTGATCAGCGGTTTCCTCGTCGAGGGCCTGCGCATCCACACCTCTGAGATCGACGTCAACCCCGAGTGGTCCTACTGGTCGCCGGTCGGTTACGTCGTCGCCCTGATCTTCTCCGGCGTACGCATCTCGGCCGCGCTCGACATCCACACGACGCTCTGGTGGGTGCACATGATCGGCGCGCTCTCCTGGATCTCGCTGCTCGGCTACACGAAGCTCAACCACCTCGTGCTCGCGCCGGCCAACGCCTTCCTCAAGCGCACCTCGGCGCCCGGCAAGCTTGACATGATCGAGAACATCGAGGAGCAGGAACACTTCGGCGTCTCGCAGCTCGAGCACTTCTCGATGAAGCAGCTCTTCGAGCTCGACGTCTGCGTCCGCTGCGGACGCTGCACCGACAGCTGCCCGGCCGACATCGCCGGACAGCCGCTCTCGCCCATGCACATCATCCAGGACCTCAAGTCCTACGCCACCGCCGTCGGCGAGCGCAAGGTCGCCAATCTCGTCCAGGGCAACGACCTCAACTTCGGCCTTGACGACGAACTGCCGATGGTCGGCGGCGTGATCCGTGACGAGTCGCTCTGGGCCTGCCGCACCTGCGGCGCCTGCGTCGAGGCCTGCCCCGTCTTCATCGAGCACGTGCCCACGATCGTCGATATGCGCCGCTCGCTGGTCATGGAGGAAGCGCGGATGCCCGACACCGTCCAGCGCACGCTGGAGACGCTTGAGCGTCAAGGACACCCCTGGCGCGGTACGCCGTACACGCGCGAGTCGTGGATGGAAGGTATCGATGTCCCCGAGTGGACCGGCGAGCAGGACTATCTCTACTTCGTCGGATGCACCGGCGCGTTCGTGGACCGGGCGCAGGACATCACCCGCTCGGTCGTGTCGCTCTTGTCCGAGGCCAACGTCTCCTTCGGTGTGATCAAAGGCATGGAATCCTGCAACGGCGACCCGGCCCGTCGGCTCGGTCACGAATACCTCTACCAAATCCTCGCCGAAGGATTGATTGAACTCTTCAATGAGACCGGCGTCAATGACGAGCAGAAGACCGTCATCAC
The DNA here is from genome assembly GCA_963666795.2 of Dehalococcoidia bacterium. Taxonomy (GTDB): domain Bacteria; phylum Chloroflexota; class Dehalococcoidia; order Bin125; family Bin125; genus Bin125. The sequence continues at coordinate 885,970 of CAXXUV010000008.1, forward strand.
GCACTGCCCGCACTGCTTCAACACGTTCCTCAACGAGTACCCCGACATGGGCGCCAAGTTCCAGGTGATTCACCACACCCAGCTATTGGAACAACTGCTCAACGAGGGGCGACTCGTCGTGAAGGGCGATGGTCCCGAACAGACCATCACCTACCACGACAGCTGCTACCTCGGTCGTCACAACGACATCTTCGAAGCTCCGCGCCGCATCCTCGAGCAGGTGCCCAACGTCACCCTGATCGAAATGCCGCGCAGCCGCGAGCAGGGACTCTGCTGCGGCGCGGGCGGCGGCAACATGTGGATGGAAGAGCAAGGCAACAGACGGGTCAACGAGATCCGAGTCGAGGAGGCCGTCGCCACCGGCGCCGACTCCGCTTGCACCGCCTGCCCCTTCTGCATCCAGATGTTCGACTCCGGCATCGGAACCGTCCAACTGGATGTCGAGGACAAAGACAAGCTCAAGGTGCTCGACGTCGCGGAACTGCTGCAGGCTGCGGCGACGGGAAAAGTAAGCCAGGAGTAGCTGAATCCTCGCTTCGGCGCGCTAACTCTCCCGGTCCGCTGATGGGAGGAATCGAGAGATGAGATCTCGCGCGGCAGCCTGTGTCTTGACATGGCGGAGGCTTGCCGACCAAGATCGACCCGGGTGCAGCGTGTCCCACCAGCTTGCTTCGCCTTGGCGCCGGCCACTCCCGGGATCATGGTTCCCGAATCCGTCCAATTTGAGATTCCAGATCGGCTGATAGTGGTCGATCAGAAATCGCTCGGCCAACGTGATCCACACCGGTTCTAGGGGCAGTTAACGGCACTCGAAGTCGTCCAACTGTATGTTGTTGGCCTCATCCGATGACCTTGCGTGCTCGTTGAGTCGTCGTTGCAGTGCCGGCGCTGCCGCATCGACCGTGGCGCCCTTACGTGATCCTGGCGGAACAGCCTTACCAACGTAGATCGGCTGCGGCGTTCCAGCAGTTCTTTCATAGCTTTCGAAGTTGCCGTCGTAGAACAGTACGTATATCCCAGGACCCGGCACATCCGCGATAGCGCGAAGCCTCACCCGCGGTTGACGCTCGAAATGAACCACCAGCCCAGCCATCAAAGTCTCATAGGTGAGAGGGTCATAGAGTCCGTTCATGGCGCCTTGATCTCGACGACGGCTTCATAGAGACGACCGGATTTCCCCCGGCCAGCACGCACGCCGGAGTTGATGATGCTGTTGCCGACTCTTGTTGCGCGAGGAGTGTGAACGCCCACAACCGTCAAGCCGTGAGTTGACGCAATGGATGCCAGAAAGCGATCAGTAGGCACCGATACGCCCTGCACGATGCTATTCCCGATTACGACCAGTGCAGTCGCGCCGGATCGTAAGCACCACTTCATGCCAGTGACGAAGCGTACACAGTCGTTCAGGTAGGTGGCAATGTAGTTCGCCCAGCCAGGACCGCCATAGATACCGCGCTCAATATTCCTGTTGCGAATCTCCGTGATTGTGTCCACAATCTCTGTGTCGCAGATCGATGGGTCGAGCTCCACTAGGTCAATATCGCGAGCATGCTGCCAATACGTTCCAAAGTTCTGGGTCTCCAAGCGCTTGAGATCTGATGGGGAATCGCAGAGCTTAAGCCAGTACAGATGCGGCCGAGTGTTGCGGTTGTAGTGGTAATTGTTTGCGTAAGGCGGCGACGTGATCAACAAATCGCAGCTCTGTCGCCCAATCTGTTGATAGCCGTCGAAGAATGACTCCTCCCGGACGGAGGCGTTGGGTCGATCAAGCTGGCGGCGTGAGTCGCGGTACCAATCAACATCTTCAGCCATCTGCGCGAGTTTGTCCGACACCGTCTTCGCAACCGGGTAGTCGTCGATGGGGGCACGTCCGGCGGCTTTGCGTCGACCGAGGCTGGGCTCGTAGGAATAGTTGGAGTACTCGACCATGGTTGCCGCGAACGCAAGGCGAAGCATGTCGGCGACCTCGGGATCGCTCTCCCTCTGCACGAAGTCTTGCAGCAGGAGCACTTTGCGCTCTACTTCAGGGCTATAGAACGGCGAGCGGGTGCGGAAGCGCGGGGGCGGAGAGGCCGTTGGCGTAGCGCCGTTCGGCTCCACTCGGAAGGCGTGAACGTCGAGGGCATCTACCGCAGCGCGTAATGCGGTGGAGGACACCCGATGGGCGCCGAGCTTGAGACGGGCGGCAAAGGCCGCGTAGGGGTTGATCTCGAATCCGATGGCGCGATGTCCAGCCAAGTCGGCCTCCACCAGAGTCGTTCCAACCCCGGCGAACGGGTCAAGTACAGTTTGCTCGTCTCCGGTGATGTAACGCGAGAGCGCGTCGTCAATGAAGTCCTTGGAGAACCCGGCGATCCAGGGAACCCATCGGTGGACAGGTGCAGTTCGATTGGCGGCGAATGGGAGGTCTCGGAAAGCTGTGGGCATGAGTCCTCCCGCTCTTCTCCTGGCGAATTGCGTTGGCGTTGCCAGCGCAGGCGAAGCGGTGTTGCACTGGCCGTTTCACAATGCGCACTGCGCGCACTGCGATAGTAGCACTAGTGTTCCTATCGCTGGCGAGGCAAGGTCGCTAGACATAACAGGTCCGAATTGGACGCATCCTAGAGCAAGCCAGATGTGGGAAGCAGAGTCGATGACCCCTTCGTGGATTCGCTGTTCAGCAAGGCAATCTGTATCCCAACTGACTGCCTGAGTTCGGCTGCGGCGACACAATAGCCAATTGGACGCGCGACCGGATTCCCGTCCAACTGAGAACTTTTTGCGTACGCCAATCCAGTCAGTCAGTGAGGAACCGATGGATGTCATCGTCTGTGTGAAGCAGATTCCCGATCCCGAGACGCCCGCCGCCGCCTTCAAGGTCGACGAGCAGGCCATGCGGGTGTTGCCCGCGCAGGGCATCTCGCCCGTCATCTCTCCCTTCGACGCCCAGGCCGTTGAGGCCGCCTTGCGGATTAAGGACGCCTCCGGCGACGGTACGGTCAACATCGTCTCGCTGGGCCCCGATTCCGCCCGCGACGCGATCAAACACTCGCTCGCCATGGGCGCCGACGAGGGCTACCACCTCAAGGACGACGCCTTCGAGGGCGGCGACGCCTGGACCACCGCGCTAGTCGCTGTCCAAGGCGATCCAGCACATCGGGTTGCCCGACGTGCTGATCTTCGGCCGCCAGGCCGCCGACTGGGACCAGGGCACCGTCGGCAGCATCGTCGCCGAGCTGCTCGACCTGCCCTCCGCCACGGTCCTGCGCGCTATCGAGCTCAACGGCGACAGCATCACCGTCTCACGCGTTGTCGCCGACGGCTTCGAGAACATCGAACTGCCGACGCCGTGCGTGCTGACGATCTCCAACGAGTTCGGCGACCCGCGCTACCCGCAGCTGCGCCAGATCATGCTGGCCGCCCGCAAGCAGGTCATTGAACTGACCGCCGCAGACCTCGGCCTCGACGCCTCGGAAGTCGGCGCCGCCGGCGCTCGCGTGCAGATGCACTCTCTGTACCAGCCGACCAGCGATGTCGAAGTTGAAATCATCGAGGGCGACACCCCCGAGGAGAAGGCCGGCGGCCTGATCAAGGCCCTTCGCGAAGCGAAAATCCTCTAGCAATCTCTAGAGCTCCCCCTCTGGGGGAGCTGTCCCGAAGGGACTGAGGGGGCCGACCCCTCCAAAGCAACGAAGGAACGACTCACATGTCAAGCATCCTCGTCATTGGTGAAACCGACGACAACGGCCTGACCGCACCGACGCGGGAAATGCTCGGCGCGGCTACACGTCTCAGCGCCGAGCTTGGTGGCGATGTCGCCCTCGCCCTGATCGGCTCCGGCCTCGCCGACGCCGCTGCAGCGGCCGGCCCCGCCGGCGCAGACAGCGTCTATAGCGCCGACGCCGACTCACTGGCCACCTACCAGACCGACAGCTACCTGCCCGTCGCACTGGGCATCGTCGAGCAGGACGGGCCCTCGGTCGTTCTGTTGGCGCAGTCCAGCATGGGCCGCGACCTCGCGCCGCGACTCGCTACCCGTCTTGGCTCCGCGGCGATCATGGACTCGCTCGGCCTCGAGATCGACGGCGACCGCGTCAAGGCCACGCGCAGCTGCTACGGCGGCAACGCTCGCCAGGTTGTGACCGTGCAGACCGACCCGCAGGTCATTACCGTGCGCCCCAAGTCGCAGGCCCCGCTCGTTGCCGACGACTCACGCTCCGCCGAGATCATCTCCGTGGATGTCGCTGAGCCGACGCTCCGCGCCCGCACCACGGGCAAGGAACAGGCCGAAACTGAAGGCGTTCGGCTCGAAGACGCCGAGATCGTTGTCTCAGGAGGCCGCGGACTGGGCGGCCCCGAAGCATTCTCCGACCTCGAGCGTCTCGCTGGCGTCCTGAGCGCCGCGGTCGGCTCGTCCCGCGCGGCCTGCGACCTGGGCTGGTACCCGCCCTCCCAGCAGGTCGGCTTGACCGGCACAGTCGTCTCGCCGACGCTCTACCTCGCCATCGCGATTTCCGGCGCCAGCCAACACATGGCCGGCTGCGGAGGCTCGAAGAACATCGTGGCGATCAACAAGGACCCCGACGCGCCAATCTTCGGCTTCGCCCGCTTCGGCATCGTTGACGACTATAAGAAGGTCCTGCCGGCGATCGAGTCGGCCTTCGCGGCGGCGCTCGACTAGGGCCTGTTCACATTGACGGGCGATCCTACTCGAAGCGCCAATCAACTCTCCTGCTCCCCCTTGCAGGGGGAGCTGCCGAAGGCTGAGGGGGTCCCGCCTCCCATGTTCAGTCGGAATACGTCATTTCATGCGCTTCACCACCCAATGTGAGCAGACCCTAGCTCGACGGAATTCTTGCCATCAACAATTGCCAGGCCGTCGGATCAGAGGCAGCTAGGAATACTCTGAACAACTCCGATCCCCGCTTCCCCCCCTCTGCGGGGGAAGCTGCCGAAGGCTGAAGGGGGTCCCCGCTCAGCCTGCGACACCAGTTGTTCAGAGGATTCCTAGCGCGATATCCGGCATGGGGCTCGGAAGGGTGCGACCTTTGCTATCGCTCGGCGGAGTCGTTTTGGTGCTGTCGATCGCAGCTATGGTCGCGTACGCGGCAATCTGGATTGCCATGATTGCAGTCGCGTACAAAGCTATGAAGGAGCGAGGCCGTTCAGGGGTGCTCGGGGCTGCGCTTGCTCTGTTCTTCGGACCTCTGGGGACTATCGTCGCGCTTTTGATGCCGCGGACGATCGAAGCCGAGGCACTGCGCCAGCTAGATATATCTGATGCGGTACGGGACCTGGAGGAGGAGTTTCCGCTGCGGAGGGGCTAGACGCCCTGCATCTTGCGCCATGTCCGGATCTGACCGGCGTGCTCCATGTCGTGCTCGATTAGCGCGTCGACCAGCTCATTGACGGAGATGTCCAGCCCCTCAAGCGCCAGCGAATTCTCGTCTCGCTCTTTATCGGTCAGCTGACTCACCCGATCCGCAAGCGTGTCGCGGATCGTCCTGAGCATGGCGAGCAGGTCGCCGGTCGGGCGCCCGACCCAGTCGCCCGGCGCGGCGTCGTTGATCTCTCGTTCCGGGGGCAGCGGGCCTAATGGCAATCCGTCGGCAGAGCGGTCGAAGACATTGATCATCCAGGCGTCCCAGCCGACAAGATGGGCCAGGCACTCACGCACGCTCCAGGCGCCGACCACATTGGGAATATCGAACGCCTCGTCCGCTAGTCCCTCGACGGCCTCAAGCAGACACGTTCGTCCGTCGGTGCAGTCGATCGTTTCCGATCTGGCTGTTGCCGACTGTTCAGTAGCAACCATCGGAGGCTCCTCGCAGGCGCAGTGAGCAGGCGCAGTGAACTGTGTCGTTCGGAGTGCGCGGTGGTTGCGCGGGACACCAGGCCGGCGACCTCAACGTTTCCGCGGATCGTCAATGAGGACGCATACGGGGAATCCTGAGCTGCGCCCGCATGAATCGTCAATTGATTATTAACCCTATCAATCTGGTCAGCGCGGTCATGCTGACTGCGACACAGTTCCCAGTCCGCCCGTTCTGTGTAACGCTCCCGTCACATTGCGAGGTCGGTTGACCAGGTTCAGCCTCAGGAATAGCCTTGTGATTCAGCGTGCGTCCGCGTGGCCAGTTGCTGCTCCGCATTTCGAGGCAACGGGTTAGAGGCGGTAGGACGACGCCACAGTTGCGACGCCACAGTTGCGGGGACGCCAATCCACTATGCGCTCGATTGGACTCACCGGCGGGATTGCCTCAGGCAAATCGACCGTCGTCAACCAGTTGCGAGAACTCGGCGCGGCCACCATTGACGCCGACCTGCTCGGTCACCAGACCTACGAGCCGGGCGCCGAGACCTTCAACCAGGTTGTCGCCGCCTTCGGCGAAGACCTGGTTGCCGAGGACGGCACGATCGACCGCCGCAAACTCGGACCCAAGGTCTTCGGACATCCCGACGGCATGAAGCGCCTGACCGACATCGTCTGGCCTGGCATCCGTGCGCTGGCCGAAGCTGAATTGGCTCGGCTAGACGCCGCTGGTACCAGTGTTGCCGTGCTCGAAGCAGCCGTGATGATCGAAGCCGGCTGGCAGGATCTCGTTGATCAGGTCTGGGTGGTCGCGGTCAGCCGCGACACCGCTCGCGAGCGCCTCATGGCGCGCAACAACTTCTCCGCCGAAGAGGCCGACAAACGAATCGATTCTCAGATTACCAACGATGAGCGTCTGAAGCACGCCGACGTGCTGATCTCCAACGATTGCAGCATGGAAGTTGCGGCGTCGCGCGTCGAGCGCGCCTGGGCCGGAATCCAAACCGACCTATAGGCTGATACCGGCAACCAACGGACAACCAGGGACACCAAGGAACACACTCGCCGCACCGACGCGGCAGAGCGGGAGAGCGTTTGATGACCACTGCATCCGCACCGTTGACCGAGTACCGAAGCTGGGCTGTTGAAGAGTTTCGGTTCGAAGAAGAGCCGTATTACGTCCCCGTTAGCGATGAGATCGAAATCTTCCAGGCGGCCTGGGCCAACAAGATTCCCGTCCTGCTCAAGGGCCCGACCGGCTGCGGCAAGACGCGGTTCGTGGAGTACATGGCCTATCACCTCAATCGGCCACTCGCCGTTGTCCGTGACGGCAAGACCGTGATCGAGCAAGAGACCAACCTTCCGCTCGTCACCGTCGCCTGCCACGAGGACCTGACCGCGTCTGACCTCGTCGGTCGCTACTTGCTCGAAGGCAACGAAACGGTCTGGATCGACGGCCCGCTCACCCGAGCCGTCAAGGCCGGCGCCATCTGCTACCTCGATGAGGTCGTCGAGGCGCGCAAGGACACCACCGTCCTGATCCACCCGCTCACCGACCACCGGCGCATCCTCCCGGTCGAGAAAAAGTCGGAGCTGCTCCAGGCGCGTGACGGCTTCCTGCTCGTGATCTCCTACAACCCCGGTTACCAGTCGGCGCTCAAGGACCTCAAGCAGTCGACCCGACAGCGATTCGTCGCCGTCGAGTTTGACTACCCGCCGCGCGAGACCGAGGCCGCAATCGTCGAGCACGAGGCTGGCTGCTCGGCCGACATCGCGATGAATCTCGCCAAGATGGCCGAGAAGATTCGCAATCTGCGCGAGCATGGTCTCGCCGAGGGCGCGTCCACCCGCCTGCTGATCTACGCCGGCCGGATGATCGCCCAGGGCGTCACCCCGCGTCGCGCCTGCCAGGTCTCCATCGTCTGGCCGCTAACTGACGACCGCGAAGTCCAGCGCTCGATCGAGGAAGTGGTCTCCTCGATCTTCGAGGACTAGGACCGGACAGAGCTGCCAGTGCGGATCGGCATCGTCTCGGACATCCATTGCAACGTGGCGGCGCTTGATCGCGCCGTTGAGCAGATGGGCGACATTGACGAGCTGCTCTGCGCTGGTGACGCCTGCTACCAGTACCGCTTCTCCAACGACGTCGCCGAGCGGCTCAAGCAACTCGGCGGTCGCTACGTGCTCGGCAACCATGAGGAGATCCTGCTCTCCGACGCCGGCGCACGCGCCCAGGCCTCGCCCAGCGTGGACAAGTCACTGCTCGAATGGACGCGTGATCAGCCCAACCTGATTCGCACCCAGATCGGCGCGAAGAAGCTGCTCATGTTCCACGCCACGCCGTGGGCGCCCTTCCGCGACTACCTCTTCCCGCACGACCCACAGCTCCAGCGTCTGGCCGAGGAAGAAGCCGACTTCATCATCTACGGCCACACCCACGCACCGCTGGTCAAGCGGATCGGCCGCGCGCTGATCGTCAATCCTGGATCGGCCGGCGAAATGCGGGGAACCGAGCAGGTCCTGACCTATGCTGTGCTGGATACCTCTGACGATCACGCCGAGATCGAGCAGATCCGGTTCGACTGACCGTGAGCCCCACCGCGGCAGCCTCCGGCCGACGTGCCGATGGGCTGCGAGCTTGGATACATGCCCATGACCGACACCCACTCCAACACGCTCGTCGAAGAGGCCCGCGAGGGACTACGCCAGTTCCCGCCGGCGCTGGCCCAGGAGTTCGAGACCGCGCTCCAGGCGGTTGAGCCGGTTCTCGAACCGGACGAGCTCACGCAATGGCTGCGCGACGGCCTCGACATCGCGCGACATTCGCTGCGCAGCTGGGAGGCCTCCTCCGAGTACTTCCGCGCCTCCGGACCGGTCCTCGAGCAGATCACCTACGACCGCATGCGTGAGTGGTGCGCTGTCGGCATCGACCTGATGGACACGTCCCCGGCATTGTCGGGCGCGCTGTTCCGCGCCTCACCGGCTGTCTTGCCGCACCTCTCAGTGCCACAGGCCAGCGACTGGGCCACGCAGGGCAAGTCGCTCTACAAGGGGACCTGGAAGTCGGGCTCGCTCTCCGCGCAATACTTCGACGTCTCGCCACAGATTCTCCCGCACCTGCCGCTCTCGCAGATGCGACTGCTGGTCGACCTGATCGACTCGCTCGCGTCACATTCCTACGAACTCGCCTCCGCCTGTCTGGGCATGGCTCCCGGCGTGCTCTCGCAGCTCGACCGCTCCGACCGCGCCCCGTTCCTCGAGTTCGGCGGCATCGTTGCGCACACGGCCTGGGTCGACGCGCGCGTCTACTTCGAGCGCGGCCCCGGCGCTCTGCGCCAGGTATCCGAGGAACAGCGACCGCGCTACCTCTCGCTGGCCGGTCAGGTCGCGATGCAGGTCGGCCGCCTCGGCCACCCCTATTTCATCGAGGCGGCACAGGCCCTCTCCGAGGTCGACAAGGACATCCACCAAGGCCTGCTCGAACTGTCCGAGCAGCTCGCCCCGCACTCGGGCGACGCTGCCATGGAATTCATCAAGTCGTCGCCCCGCGTCGCCGACCGACTCGGCATCGACGACATCGCCCGCTGGCAGGATTTTGGACTTAACATCCTCAAGCAGTCGCGCGACGGTGGCGAGGCCTTCTTCCGCCTCGAGTCCGCCCGTGGCGAAGAGGTGATGGAATCGCTCAGCAGCCGCGTCGACCTCGACCGCGTCTCCGAGCTGATCCGCATGTACTGCAAGGCGCTCACCGGCATTGACGTCGGCGTCAAGGCTTCGGATGAGCTCACGGCCAAGGGCGTTGGCTGGGTCGACGAAAGCAGCCCGACCACCGAGGGCACCACGATCTACCTGCCCGAGAACGTCGAGCGCTACCCGACCAAGGAAGAGAACTTCTCCGTCTACAAGGTCTTCGCGACCCACCAGGCCGGACGACTTGAGTTCGGCTCCTTCGAGTATCGGTCCGCAATCAGTCCCGAAGTGTTCCTGACCGAGCAGAATGGGACCCAGAACGGCCACGGAAACGGCACGGCTCCCGCAGTGCCGGAAGCCAAAGAGGGCGAGATTCACACCGACATGGAGCTGTTCTTCGACCAGTTCGAAGACCGCCGACTCGCTCACGACCTCTTCACCATCGTTGAGGACACACGGATCGACACCATCGTCAAGCGCGAATACGCCGGCGTCCGCCGTGCATTCGCTCGGCTCCAGCAGGCCGCGGCCGAGCGCCGGCGCCCGGTTGAGGACATGCCCGCCCGCAAGGCAATGGTCGAGAACCTGCTGCGCGCCTCACTTGACGAGGTCGGCCGCATCCGCTGGCCCGGCGAGCTTTCAGAGGAGCTGCGCACGCCCTTGCGCGTGCTCAACCGCATTCGCCAGGAAGGCGCGACTGTCCAGGACAGCGCTGCCGCGACCGCGTTGCTCTACGAGTGGCTGTCCAACATCCCCAACGTCGAACTCGAAACGGATGATTGGTCGAGCTTGGAGCAAGAAATGTCGGGCGACCCCGACTCCGGCGACGACTCGGACATGATGCCCGGCTCGGGATCGTCGGGACTCGAAGAGTCGTTCATGCCCTTCATGCCCGGCTCCGAAGAGCAGCCCTACGACAGCCCTGACCCGGTCGACTTCCGCGGCGACTTCAAGCCCGAACTCGTCCAGTTGCTGATGAAGCTCAAGGGCGAGATGGGCTCCGGCGACGCACCGCCGATCCCGCTGACCAAGGAGCAACTGCAAGAGTTGCTCGAGAAATCCGTTGAGATCTCAATCAACGAGCTGATGGACATGGACCTGGCCGAATCGTCGGGCATGTTCCTCGACAACCTGCTCAAGGAAGTCAACCAGATCCAGGGCGAACGCCAGGAGGGCCAACAGGCCATGGGCGACGACTCCACGGGCGCCGAGGACGGCGAAGAGTTGCCCGTCGAGGCGAAGTCCTTCTACTACGACGAGTGGGACTTCCGCGCCTCCGACTACAAGCCGCGCTGGTGCCGCGTGCAGGAGCAGCGCGGTGAGTCTGGTTCGACCGACTACTACTCCGAGACCCTGCGCGAGCACAACCAGCTCGTAAAGGAAACGCGCAAACAGTTCGAAATGCTGCGACCCGAAATGTTCCGCAAGGTGAAGCGCCTGACCGACGGCGAGGACTACGACCTCGACGCCGTGATCGAGTGGTATACCGAGAAGATCGCCGGAGGCGCCTCCGAGACCAAGCTCTTCTACCGCCGCAACAAAGTCGAACGTGATGTCGCGGTCGCCTTCCTGCTTGACGTCTCCGCCTCAACCGATGAGGAAATTCAGAAGCACCACGACCAGCGTCAGGACGACCAGTTCGACGACGATCCACGCAAGTACCTCTCCTGGTGGGCACAGCGTCGCGCCGAAGCCGCCCGGCACCCGGGCAAGCGCATCATCGACCTCGAGAAAGAGGCCGTCGTGCTGCTGATCGAGGCGCTGGAGACCATCGGCGACAAGTACGGCGTCTTCGGCTTCTCCGGCTACGGCCGCGACAACGTCGAGTTCTTCGTGTACAAGGACATGGAGGAGCCATTCGGCGACCGGATCAAGGAGCGCATCGACAAGATCGCCCCGGTCCGTTCAACGCGTATGGGACCTGCGATCCGGCACTGCATCTGGAAGCTTCAGAACACCGACGCCAAGGTGAAGATCCTGATCCTGCTCTCCGACGGCCGGCCCCAGGACCACGGCTACGGTCGCGACCGCACCGAGAAGGAATACGCCATCCACGACACCAAGATGGCCCTGACCGAGGCACGCCGTGAGGGCATGATCCCGTTCGCGCTGACCGTCGACCGAGCCGGTCACGACTACCTCAAGCAGATGTGCCAGGACATGGCCTACGAAGTCGTCTCCGACATCGAGTCCCTGCCTCGCCGCCTGCCCGCCCTCTACCGCCGCCTCACCGGCTAGGTGGACCACTCGCATTAGTCCTCAACCTCCCCCTCTTCGGGGGAAGCTGCAGCAAGACCAATCCCCGCTCCCCTGGTAGGGGAGCCGCAACAAGAGAAAACTCCCGCTCCCCCTTGCAGGGGGAGCTGCCGCAAGGGCCAACTCCGCTCCCCCTTGCAGGGGGAGCTGCCGCAGGCTGAGGGGGTCCCTCCTCGACGCGGTACCATGACAACATGTCATTGATTGCCGGAACACTCACCGTCGGAGGCATCACCGCCGCGTTCGTCGCGACGCTGATCAACCAGGATTCGACCGGCCTCTACATCATCTGTGCTGTGGTCGCCGCCGCAGGCCTCGCCCTGATGCTGCTGCATCTAGCCAGGTCGCGAGGCCATGCCTCAGCGCCGTGGTACGCCCTGGCGCCCATGGCCATCGTCGTCGCATTACTCGGTATCGCCGCCTCAGGAGCCACCTGCGGAGTCGCCTGCATCGCCTGGGGAACACCCGCCGCCGCCGCAACCCTCGCCGCCCCCGACATCCGAAACTGGTTCACCCGAAAGCGCCCGCTGAAACGGCTGTCAGCCCGCTAACCTTGGCTCATGGTCACGTTCGATAAACTCCCCATGCGCGATATTCTTGTAGAACGCCTCGGTTGGTCGGAGGAGGACGCTCGGGCATTCTTGGAAGTCTTGGAAGCTCCCACAGAACATTTGGCAACGCAAGACGATATCGCCGCCCTGCGATCAGATCTTGATCAGGTCCGGGCAGACCTTGAGGCTCTGCGCGCCGAGACGGCGGAGCTTCGCACCCAGACGGCGGAACTGCGTACCGAGATAGCGGAACTGCGTACCGAGATGGCAGAACAGCGCTCGGAGACGGTTCGGTTACGTTCGGATGTCGAACGGGTGCGTGCGGACGTTGAGGGAATGCGACGCGATCTGAATCAGCATCGAGAGGAAACTCGGGCAAGCATGGTTGAGATGGAGCAGCGTCTCATTCGCTACATTGACGATAAAATCAACGAACTTGACCGGCTGGCTCAAGCTCGTCATGCAACGCTATTGGCCGAGTTTCAGGCGCTACTGCGAACCCACCAAATTCGTACGTATCTCTTGGTCACCGGCGCGAGCGGAACCATCATCGGCTTGTTGATCGCCCTGCTCGCGCGTACATAGCCTCAGCGAATTTAAGCCCGACCCGCATTACCGGTCATCGACATTCCCGCGCTCTGGTGGTTGACAACTCCCTGGATCTGCGCCATCTGAGCGGCAACGGTTCGCCGGGTCAGATCTGTGAACTGAATCGGGCACTGGCTGGGACTCCGCGACCCCGAGTTTCTCCGACCGGTGATAGTCACGACAAGATCCTGCAAGGCGTGCGTATAAGTCCGTCATGTCGCTCTTCCTCGGGGTACTATCCCAATCCGCCGATATTCCCCCCGCCGATGCTGCCACGAATGCCCTGCGCCTGAGTTTGACTCACGCCGGGCTGGCCCGATCGTTGCTGGCGCTGAGTCGCGCGACGCTTGGCCGACTCCGTGCCGATGACCTTGTGTCCGAGTTTCGAAAGTGCGCCTCGAACCCGCGCCATCTTCGATTCCATGCGTGAGACCCACTCTCAGCCGATCCCGGGCCCGCCGATATTGCCGATATTCGGCATGTGCGCGACGCCCGCCTGGTACTCGGTATGGCCCCTCAGCCGCGCCACTTCCCCTTCGGACAGCCCACCGGGATTGGTCCTGCCCCGGAGCACCCTGCGGCGATCTCCGCCAGGCAGACGGTCCGTGACCGAGTTCACCGCGGTCCTGAGCCGGCCCAGCTTGTGTTTCACGGCGCCTCCTACTTGCCAGACCATGCTAGCTAGTTCGTCAGGCGCAGCTCACGATTCAGTTCCAGCTTCAGGAACCAGCGCCACGTCGCTAGCACGCCGACGATCAGCACGCCAATCAACACCGCGAAAGCCACGCCCAGGATTTGCCAGTCCGTCTCGATTTGGAACGGCGGCAGCACCATGCGTCCGGTTTCGTCGATCTCCAGGTATGCCAGTAGTAGCAATGAAATCCGGTTGCCCAAGATGACGCCGAGCACGAGACCGGTGCCCACGATGATCGCGTACTCGAGGAATACCTGGATCAGAATACTCAGATTGCCGACGCCTACCGTACGCAGGAGCGCCATCTCCAACCGGCGTTGACCTGCCGACACCGCCATCGAGACCAGGAAGGCCAACGCCATCAGCAGCGAAATTGAGATAAACGCCACCAGCAGAATCCCTGAGCCGCCGGCCGTGGTTAGCGGATCGCGGCCACTGTCGTCCAACCGTTCTATACGGTCGTTGAACTTACCCAGCGAATAGCGAGGCCGGTCAAGCTCTTCCTTTGTCGCCTGCCGCAACTCCGGGTCCTCCGGCAGGTCCAGCCAGGCCTCAGTCGGCGTCACCGACGGGCGCAGGCTGGTCACCGATCCCATGTGGTAGAGCGCGTCGTAATCCGCCACGATGAATGGCAGGTCGTCCGGTCGCAGCGTCGGGAACAGTTCAACAATGCTCGAGACCCGGGCCGTGAGGACCATCGAGTCCATGCGCAAGGTGTAGCGGTCGCCGACTTCCAAACGTTGGCGTTCCGCAAAGTCGGCGCCGACAATCGTCGGTATCGTGCAGCGGGTGTTGGTACAGAAGGCTGGATCGGCAAAGTGCGCCGCTCTCAAGCCGGGCGACTGCCCGACTCCCGGATAGAAGGCCATCACATACTCCCCTGAGATCGGATCGTCGTCCTGCTCGAACTCGATCTCGTCTCCCGCCCCGCGACGCTGGACAAACTCCAACCAGCCACGGTTCTCAAAGTCTTCGATAATCAACTCGCGCCCGTCCGGCTGGATCGCGGTCACCGCGTCGAAATACACCGTCGATGGTTCCGCGGCGAACAGGCCGAACGGCTCGCTCATCACGATCGAATGCAATGAGTACGGCGCGGTCGCGCCCGACCCAACGACCTCCGACTGGAAGTTGAACTCCATCGCCGTCCACGGTGTGCTGGGACTCGGCATCGTGAGACCGCCGCCGGTGTGATATTTGCCGTTGCCGTCGCGCACCCGGAACCACAGCGACTGATCCGATTCACCGGCGCCCATCCGCACCCAGACACGAAGCGTCTCGGTCTCCGGAGGAATGCCCACTCCCCTGCCGACCGGCGGCACATCAATCGTGGCGATCAGTTCCTCAAACGTCAGCAGCGACAGATCCTCGCGGAACCACATCATCTCTACGGCAGCCTTCGGTTCGATACCGAGGATCGTGACCGTCGTCGTCGTACCGATGGCGCGGCCCGCCGACACCTTGTTCCGGTGAACGGCCGCGACTGCCTCAACCCCCTCGATCGGCCCCAGCCGCGTGCGCACGCCGTTGGCCGACGAGTACCCAGTTTCGCCCAGCCCGACCCGGAATTCCACACCCGCGTCGTACTTAATCCGCTCTTCCAGCGAGCGCTCAACCGTGTCCGCATACGAGGCGGCAAACGTGCCCAGCGCAGCGCCAAGCATCAGCAGGATCGTCAATCGCGCCGCCGGCCCGACCGTGCGGCTCACATAACGAAGCGTCGAAGCAATCGACAGCGGGAAGCGGTCGTAAGTCAACCAGGCAAAGAATCGGTAGAAGTACGGCAGGAAGCGAAGGATCACCAGCGTCGCCGCCAGCGCAAACAGGATGGGCGTACTGAGCAGCAACGGATCAGCAGACAGGCCGCCGACGCTGT
Organism: Dehalococcoidia bacterium; assembly: GCA_963666795.2. Lineage (GTDB taxonomy): Bacteria > Chloroflexota > Dehalococcoidia > Bin125 > Bin125 > Bin125. The sequence goes on from CAXXUV010000008.1 coordinate 901,416, forward strand.
TGCGTTCGAACACCGTGCCTTTCAGGTCCGCTTCGAAGATCAGCCCCACAGAGACCAGAACCAGTGCGACATCGAGGAAGTAGCGTTGCAACGCGTTCGGACCAGCCGGCCGCGAGACGCCGCGCAATCGCTCCGACAGCACCCTCGTCCGACTCGCAATCACCAGCGGCGCCAACGTAAACAGCACGGCAACGATTGCTCCCGTCGCCGAGAGCAGGAATGCCATGTCGGTCAGCGTGGTCGGAATCGTGTGCCCGCCAGTCAACGGTTCGAAGACAGGCGTGTAGCCCAACAGCCCAATCACGCCAACGGCAATGAACGGCGCCACCGCCGCGGCAATCACCGCGAGCAGAACCCCCTCGATCGCCGTGTGCGAGATCACCTGGAAGATCGACGCTCCGCGAGAGCGCATCGAGAACAGCTCCTCGCGCCGCTGCGCGACTTGCACGCCGGCCACGATCACGACATAGAACAGCGCAATCCCCACGACCTGCGCCAGCAGCATCAGGATCGGCACCTGGGTGAAGTTGAGGTCCTTGACGAAGGACTCGAGTCGAGACTCAATCGGCGAACGCACGCTGCCACCGACTGATCGCAAATCCTCTCGCAGCAAATCGAATGAGGCTCGGGTCTCGTCCAGCACTGACACATTGAGCTGGTCGGTGTCAATCTCGGAAATCCAGTTCGTACTGACGAGGTACCCGCTCATCACCGTGGGCAGACCGTTGTCGAATGTCTCCGTTGCGACGATCAGCGGCACGGTCTGCGGTTGCGGCGGACCGGAGTAGACGCTATTGGTGATATCGCGCGGAACGCGCTTCCAGTAGCTGCTGTCGACGTTGTCCGGTTCGACGATCCCGGTGATCACAACTGGAATCAGGCGCGTGACCAACATCGTTGGCTTACATGGAGGACGAGGTGGCGGCGGCGGACCGCCCGGCGGCGGATCCGGCTCACGGTCACATTCGTCGAAGCCGTCAACGATGTTCACCTCTGAGCCCACGCCGACGCCATAAAGTCCCGCCGCCCGCTCCGGCATCGCAATCTCAATCGGACCTGTCAGGCTGCCGTCCGCCGTCAGCGTCGGAGGCTCGGGATACCGACCCTCCAGCAGGGTCACGTGATCCTCCGCTCCGTCGAGCGCGCCGAAGTAGGCCGTTGCGGGAATCACCTGCCCCGGTCGCGGCGGCAAATCGATTCGCATCGGAATCGTCGACTGGTAGCGCAACCGCTGCGACTCCAGTTCGTCAAACCGCTCAGAGATCGACTCCTCGGCAAAGGCACGGGCCGATTCATTCGGCCCGCCGGACATCGGCAAGTTCCACAGATACGTGAACATCTGGCGGCGTTCGGTCAGGTCGTCTCGCAGAGTGACCGTCAGCGACAGGTCGGAGACCGCGCGGGTGTAGATCGTCGTCGACGACATCAACACCGCCGCAACGAGGATGCCCACGGCGATCACAAGCTGCAGCCGCCAGCTATCCCGCATGCGACGCAGCACAAAGCCCAGTACGGATCCAAACGTCTCCACCCAGACCCCCGCAACTCGCTCAGATTCCGCCTCCGCCGTTATCACGACGTGACGCTGGATTTTCCACAATGCCTAGTAGTCTACGAAGGCAACGCGGTCGAACATACCCCCAAGAGTCGCTGTACGACAGAAGACGCGGCGCGAGGCAGGACACGAAGCAGGACGGGCGGCAGAGCGCAGCATGGGCGGCATTTTCAGTTCCCTACCCACCGCGTTCCGCATCGCGGTACGTCGGCTCAACGGCAACCGACGCCTGATGGCGGCCGTCGCGGTCGGTGTGGTGCTCGCCATTGCCCTGATGGCCTCCACGTCAATCTATCGCAATGCCCTGCAGGATCTGGGACTGCAGACCGATCTCCGCCGCGCATCCGACGCCGACCTCGATGTTCGCATCCTCAACGCCGCCCACGGCCTCTCCGCTGGCTTGGCCGAGCAATCCTTCGACGTCATCGACCGTCGCCTGCGGATTCCGAGCGATTACATCTCCGACGTCAAGAAGTCGCTCACGTCGGCCACCTTCTTCATGACCGAGGTCGGCGGAATCCCGCCCGAGGAAGACCCTCGCGACCGTGCCAGAGTGTTGTGGTTCGAAGGCATGCAGGATCACATCGAGCTCGTTGACGGCCGCTGGCCCGACGCCGCGCCGGCCGCGACCCCTGATGATCCGCCAGTCATCGATGTTGCGATGGGAACCGAGGCTGCCGCCTCCGGCGGATTCACGCTGGGCGAGACGCGAGATATCCACGCCTCCTGGCGAGACGACGCCTTACCCATTCAGATCCGTGTCGTGGGCTTGACGCGTCCAATCGACTACACCGAACGCTATTGGGGAGTCAGACGCGATCACTTCCACGTGCCCGTCGAAAAGACCGACGCCTTTGCCTTCTTCGCGCCCAAGGCGACGATCATCGACGCCATGGCCGGCTACATGCCCGAGCTTCGCGCTCGCCTGGAGGTCTACGCCCAGGTCGAACGCAGCGCCTTTGTCGCCGATGAAGCCGGCCTGGCCGCCGTGCGCTTCCGCGCCGCCTTCGAGTCCATCGCCAAGGAGATCGATCGAGCCCGCGTCGAGACTGAGATCGTCAGGGTCCTGAACGACTACGTGACCAAAGAGTTCTTCTCCTCGATCCCGCTCCTGGTCCTCACGTTGCAGATCGTCGGCATCGTGCTCTTCTATCTCGTCCTGGTCTCGACGATGGTCGTCGAACGACAGTCAGCCGAGGTTGCGCTGCTCAAGTCCCGAGGCGCCGGAGTCGGCCACATCATGTCAATCTCGACCATTGAAGGGTTGTTACTGGTCGCCCTGGCGCTCGGAGTTGGCCCATTGGTCGCCCGCGAGGCGATCGCCTTCCTCGGCTACTCACCGGCCTTCGAGGGACTCACAGGCGGCGCGCGCCTCTCAGTCGAGCTGACCGGCGAGGTCTACATCTGGGCCGCGGTTGGAGCGGCGCTCAGCTTTATCGCCTTGCTCTGGCCCGCCTGGCGCTCCAACCGAGCAACCGTGGTGCACTACGCCCGCTCCACTTCACGACCAGAAGACAAGCCCGCCTTCCAGCGCTATTACCTCGACCTCGTTGTCGTTGGCGTCGGCGCCCTGCTCTTCTTCCAGCTCCAGGAGTCCGGCTCGCTCGTCACCGAGGACCTCTTCGGCGGACTGCAACAGGACCCGCTCTTGCTCATCGCTCCGGCCGTATTCGTCGTCACCGTCGCCGTACTGTTCCTCAGGCTCTTCCCGCTAATTCTGTCATTCTTTGGCGGCATTGCCCGAGTCCTGGGCGGCGCGTCGCTGCAGATGGTCATCTGGCATCTGACCCGCGCTCCTGTCCAACCCGGACGGTTGGCGCTGCTCCTGATCATGGCAACCTCACTGGGCATGTTCGGAGGCACGTTCGGCGCGACGCTGGATAAATCCTTCGACGATCGCGCCGCCTATCAGTCTGGAGCCGCAGTACGCCTGGCCGACCTGCGCAGCGGCGGAGCCTCGGTGCAGATGCTGCAAGAGGACCTCGCCGACGCGCCGGGCATTGAAAAAGCGGCATACGTCGTTCGCGCCAACGCGTCATTTTCGCGAGGCGCGCTCGATGTCACCGACGCCACCGTGCTCGGCGTTGATCCCGACAAATTCTCAGAGGTCCTCTGGTTCCGCGAGGACTTCGCGCTTGAGGATGCTCGCGAACTCGTCTCCCGAGCGACCGCTCCGGAGTTCGAGACCGAACAGATCGTGATCCCGGCCGACGCGACCTACGTCGGTATGTGGTTCTGGCTGCCCGAAACGAACGGGGCGATCGCCCCGAGTCTGCGCATGAGAGACGGCTACGGCCGCTACCGCGATGTCGCCCTGCTGGGCCTGCCTCGCGGTCGCGGTTTCGGCGTCGGCGCAAACCACGAAGAAGGCTGGCGCTTCCTCTACGGCGACCTCTACAACGGCCCCGGAGCGCCGCACGTGGGCCCCTGGAACCTACAAGGCATCAACATTCGCACTGCCGGAAACACCAATTTCTCCGGCACGGTGGGCTACGACGCCGTCCAGTACACCGTCGAGACATCGGTGCCCGACGACATCATCAATGTCGGCTTCGAAGACGGTGTCATCATTGAGAGCTTCGAGCAGCAAGGCCGCTGGACTGTCCTGACCGACACCTCCCGCGCAGGACCGCTGCCAGATGACGCGCGACTCACCAGCGAACAGGCGCGCGACGGCGAATTTGGCATGAGGTACATCTGGAATCGTGCTGTCCGTTCCGGCCTGCCTCGCGGCATCCGTCTGTCCGGACCCGATGCGCCTGTCCCGGTCGTGGTCAGCAAGGACTTCCTCGAAGAAGCGTCGCTGGACATCGGAGCGAACATCAAACTCAGCATGGCCAGCGTGTACGTGCCCGTCCAGATCGTTGGCTCGTTTGATTTGTTCCCCACCTGGGATCCAGAGGGCTCTCGCTCGCTGATCATCGCTAACCGTGACTACCTCTTCTATCGAGTCAACCGCAACCCGGCCACAGTCGGCGCGGTCGCCCCCAATGAGGTCTGGATCCAACCCACCGACGACGACGGTCTGCGCCAACTGCGCACCTTCCTTGAGGTCACCCCGCCCTGGAAACACGACGCCTTCGATGTCGACGCGATCCGCCACCTGCAGGACGAAGACCCACTCGTCGCGGCCGGTTGGGAGGGTTTGCTCTTCCTGACGTTCATTGCAATCGTGCTGCTCGCCGCCCTCGGCTTCCTCGTCGCCTCGGTGCTCGTCGCCCAGCAACAGCAGGGCGAGTTCGCCGTCCTCCGAACGATGGGCTTCTCGCTACCTCAAGTGCTGCTCGTCGTGGGAATCGAGAAGATCCTGATCATCGCAGTCTCAATGGCGCTCGGCACAGTTGTCGGGCTCCAACTCGGGACGATGATGCTCGAATTCGTCGGCTTCGTCGAGACCGGAGAAACCGTCCTGCCGCCATTCGTCACCGTCACCGACTGGGCCACCATCGGTGGAGCCTACGGAGTCCTCGGCCTCGTCTTCCTCGGAGCCATCGCCGTGATCGTCGCCCTCTACATGAGAATGACCATCGGCCAAATCCTCAGAATCGGCGCGGACTAGCCGCCTCGGGACAACCGCTCCAGGCGGCAAGTACACAGCTTTCGACCGCTCTGCGAGAGCAATCCTCCGTTCTCCCAGTCCCGGCCCCCAAGCCGGGACCCGCTCGGTCCCGGCCTCGCGACGAATCTCGCAAAGGAACGGGTCCCCGCTCAGGGGTGGGGACTGAAACGCTGGTGACTGAACTGGACCACAGGAGACAACCTCAAAAGGGTCGCCTATACAGCGTGCCGGCCACGTCGAGACCGAACTGGCGTCTCCATGAGCAGGCGCCGAACGAAACGGAACGAGACTCCCACGAGGTTGGGAACAACGACTATCGAAGCAAGCGCGCCGGCAAAACCGATGCAGTCCTAGCCCCCGCCTGCACCACCACCACCGCTGCCCATTCGCTCTTCTCTGTCATGCTGCGGCGCCGGGCGCGCTGCGGCCGCACTGATCGCGGTCGCGGTGGCCTCGCTCACGCGAGCTGCAGCCGCGTGCGCGGCCGCCATGATTCGTCCCTCTTCAACCAGCCCGCCGTGCTTCAATGTCGCGCGTAGCCGCGGCATGCCGAACGCCCAGACCACCATCGCGATGGCAAACAGAATGCCGGGAATCGTAAGCAGAAATCGCACACTGACCACATCCGCCGCCAGCCCATTGGCCAGGATCATCAGCGACATGATCCCGCCGGCGAACATCGCGTAGAGCGACATCACCCGACCACGAATCGCGTCCGGCACGACCGCCTGAATCATCACCGAACTCAGCGCCATGAACATCGCCTGGCTCGATCCGGCCAGCGCCGCGCCGAGGATCGCGATCGGCAGACTGCCCGCCAATCCCAGCACCGGCAGCGACAACCCGCTCGCGATACCGGTGAAGAGCAACAACCGTCCCCGAATCGGTCCGTCCGGCACCATCGATAGCGCAACCGTCGAGATCAGCGCGCCTCCGCCCACGCCCATCAGCAGATAGCCAAACTCATTCGAGTCCCCGTGCAGGATGTCGACTGCGAACGCTCGCAGGAGCGCGTCGAACGACATCGCCAACATGCAATGCACTGCTGTCAGTGCGATCAGCATCCGCACGCCCTTGGCCACGCCCAGGTAGCGCATTCCTTCACGCACATGCACCTTTGCGTCCGTCAGGATCGCGCGGACGCTCAACGGGCCGGCCGCGATTCCACCGGTTGAACGCACTTTGATTCGGGCCAACTGCCAGACCGACAACAGCAATAGGACTGCCGCGCCGCCGAAGACCCAGCCGGCGCCCAACTCACTGAGCACCGGACCTGCGACGGGACCGATCACGCGCGAACCAAACTGCATCATCGAGGCCAATGTGATCGCCGAGAGCAGCGCCGCCATCTTGACCGTGTTCGGCAAGAGTGCAGCCTGGGCTGGCATCTCACCAGACCGAATCACGCCTGAGAAGAATGTGATCAGAATCAAATTCCACAGATTGATCTGTCCGGTAAAGGCCAAGACCGCCAACAACGCCGCGAGTGACGCAGCGCCCAATCGACAAATCATCACTACGCGCGCCCGGTCAAAGCGGTCCGCCATCGCTCCGCCGAAGGGAGCCAGCATCCACGGCCCAATCGCCGCGAAGTACACCACGCCCACGGCCCAATTCGCGTCGGCCAACTCGCCGGCCAACCAGCCACGCGCCGTAATCAATGCCCACAGCGAAACCGCCGACAATCCCGCCGAATAGAACAGCTTGCGATACTCGACCGACTCCATCGCCGGGAACATCCGCGCCAGCCGCCCGCCTTCAGCGACCTCGGCTACGGGGCTGCTCCCGTTTCGCTGACTCATCCACAACCGCCTTCACTCGCGCAATTCTCCGCATGTTACGGCTTCACGAACGTTCTTGACCAGTCCTACAGCTACGCTATCGGCGAAACCAAGTCGAAGTCCTTCCAGAGCAGGCAGTGACATGACCTCTCAAGACAACCTCCGCGAACGTTCCAGCGTCCTTGTCGACGGCCCCAATCGCGCCGCCGCCCGATCCCAGCTCTACTCCGTCGGCTTCGACGATGAAGCGCTCTCCAAGCCATTGGTGATGGTTGCCCACTCGTGGATCGGCACCATGCCCTGCAACTTCTCCCACCGCGAACTCGCGCAGGACGTGATGCGCGGCATCCGCGAGGCCGGCGGCACGCCGATGGAGGTCAATACGGTCTCGATCTCCGACGGCATCACGATGGGCACCGAGGGCATGAAAGCCTCGCTCATCTCCCGCGAGATCATCACCGACTCGATCGAGCTCTGCGCCGTCGGTTACGCCTTCGACGCCGCCGTCATCATCTGCGGCTGCGACAAGACCATCCCCGCCGCCGCCATGGCGATGGCACGAATCAACATTCCCTCCGTCGCGCTCTACTCCGGTTCCATCGCGCCCGGACGCCACCACGACGGCCGTGACCTCACGATTCAGGACGTGTTCGAAGCCGTCGGCCAGCACTCCGCCGGCACGATCGACGACGACGAATTGCATCAGATTGCGCTCAACGCCTGCCCCGGCGCCGGCGCGTGCGGCGCGCAGTACACCGCCAACACCATGGCGACCACGCTGGAGTTCCTCGGCCTCTCGCCAATGGGTTCCGCCACGGTCGGCGCGACCGACCCACGCAAGCACAACATCGGCGAGGCGACCGGCCGGCTCGTCATGGACGTGCTTCGGCGAGGCGTCAAGCCGCGCGACATCCTGACCAAGGACGCGCTCGAGAACGGCATCGTCTGCGCCGCCTCGACCGGCGGCTCGACCAACGTCGTGCTGCACCTGCTCGCGCTCGCCCGCGAGGCCGGCGTCGAACTCAACATCGACGACTTCGACCGCGTCTCCGAGCAGACCCCGCTGATCGGCGACCTGCGCCCCGGCGGACGCTACGTCGCGCTCGACATGGACCGAGCCGGCGGCACGCCGCTGCTCGCCAAGCGCCTGCTGGAAGCCGACAAGCTGCACGGCGACGCGATGACCGTCACCGGCCAGACCATCGCCGAGGGCGCTGCCAATGCCGTGGAAACCCCAGGCCAGGACGTCATCCTGCCCGTCGACCAGGCGCTCAAGGAGACCGGTGGCCTCGTCATCCTCAAGGGCTCGCTCGCGCCCGACGGCTGCGTCGTCAAGGTCGCCGGCTACGAACGCCTCCTGCAGAGCGGTCCGGCCCGCGTCTTCGAGCGCGAGGAAGACGCCATGACCGCCGTCACCAACAACGAGATCAACGCCGGCGACATCGTCGTCATCCGCTACGAGGGCCCCAAGGGAGGCCCCGGCATGAGAGAGATGCTCAGTGTCACCGCCGCCATCGTCGGAGCCGGTCTGGGCGAGTCCGTCGCACTGCTCACCGACGGCCGCTTCTCCGGAGCCACTCGAGGCCTGATGGCCGGCCACGTCGCCCCCGAAGCCTTCATCGGAGGTCCCATCGCCCTGGTCCACGAAGGCGACCAAATCACCCTCGACATCGAAAACCGGGAACTCAACCTCAACGTCGACGAAGAAGAACTCGCCCGCCGCCGAGCCACCTGGAACGCCCCCGCCCCAAACTACGATCACGGAGTCTTCGCAAAATACGCCACCCTCGTCTCGGGAGCCGAACGCGGCGCGGTCACCAGCTAGCTAGGCTAAATCCATGCCAGTCATGGAAAGCGTCACCCTAGAAAACTTCCGCTGCTTCCGAGAAAAGCAGACAGTCAAGCTGGCTCCGCTGACCCTGCTCGTCGGGGAGAACAGTACCGGCAAGACGTCATTCTTGGCGCTTGTCCAAGCGCTGACTGAATACGCCTATGAGAGACGAGAACCGACCTTCAAGAGAGAGCCCTTTGATTTGGGTACCTTTGAAGAGATTGTTTTCAAGTCGAGTCAAGATACTCCCAGCAAGCAGAGCTTTACAGCCGGAATGACCGGCACAATCACTTCTCATCCCAGGAGTCCTCGAGAGGGAGATCCCACAACGTTTCCTGCCTCTCTTGACCTCACGTTTGGCAAGCCTTCAAAGGGGACCGTCCCGGCTCTCGTTCGCCAACGTGTCACAACAGGCAGCACATGGGTTGATGAAGCGACTGTAAAAGACGATACTTCTTACAGAGCCACATTACATACGGAGAGAGGGGAATGGGAGTTTACTGGTAGCACCGCCGCCTTCGGGACGTTCGCCTTGGTACTCCGCATCTACGATGTCTTCAACGATCTTTCTTCCGATGTCCTGCTCCCTGACTACCCGGTGAAGCCTGTAGGCGATTCACCTCAATGGACAGTCAAAGATATCCGGCAACTTCGGCAACTGGACTTTCTGAGAGAAGCCGAATTCGCCTACAAAGACACACTCGACGGAATCGCGGCAATCGCACCCGTTAGAACGAAACCAGATAGATCATATAACCCTTCCTCAATCTCTATAGACTCCGAAGGAGACTATCTCGCCTCCTATCTTGCAGACTTGGTGTATAGAGAAGACTTGGTGTGGCCGCAGTTGAAGAAGCAACTTGAGGATTTCGGGAAGCGTTCAGGTTTGTTCGATGTAATTGAGGTCCATCGTCTTGGGCACGATGCAAGTAGCCCATTTCAGATACGGGTTGGAATCAACGATAGTGGTCAGCAATTTGCTTTTCGTAACCTACCCGATGTTGGCTATGGGGTCAGCCAAGCCCTCCCGATCGTAGCTGCAATCCTTCGTCCCGATGGGGCAGCACAAGTTCTGCTTCAGCAGCCAGAAGTTCATCTACACCCAAGCGCTCAAGCTGAACTGGGCAGCCTGTTTTGTGAGGTGGTCACTCAAGGGAAACAACTATTGGTCGAGACCCACAGCGACCACCTCATCGACCGCATCCGAATGGATGTGCGCGACGGCAAGACAACCCTAAGACCAGAGGATGTACGCATCCTTTACTTCGAACGAGACGGCTTGGACGTAAAGATCCACGAAATCTGGTGGGACGAGTACGGGAACCTCGAAAACGCGCCGCCGAGTTATCGACGCTTCTTCATGGAAGAAGTCGACAGGTCCATATGGCCTCCCGATTAGGATGTGCAATCCTTGACGCGGACTGTGTAGGGGAAGCGTTCGGACGAGACGATTCCGAGGCTGGATCTGAGTTCCTGAAATGGGTGTTGGGCGGCAGGTTGCGGCTCGTCTCGGGCGGGCAAGCTCAGGAAGAGCTACGGCGCTGCAACGAGTTTAGAAGATGGGCTGCTGCTGGGCCTCCGAATCTAAGTGTTTATCCTCAAAGAGCAATCGCTCCAGTCAAAGAACAACTAGATTCTCGTAAGACAACATTCATGGACATCAGAGCCAATGACACTCATGTGTTAGCACTGGCGGTCGTAAGTGGAGCTCGCTTACTGTTTTCACGTGACAAAGATCTCAGGGCTGACTTTGAAGACGGCTCCATCATTATCGGTCCATGGGGCCAGCTTTACAATCGCGGAGCGAAGGACAATTTGACTGAGGAACATCGAGAACGATTGGAGTCTGCTCCGCCTTGCTAACAATGTTTTCTCTGCTATCACCACCGACGCCGACGCCGCCGACGACCGCCCGAACTCGCCGCCGACGCCTTCGCCAAGCCCTTCAGGATCGCAACCAACAGCTTGAATACACCGCCGACAATCACCACCAACGGCGATTCCGCCGCCTCGCGCTTGCGCTTCCGTTCCGCCCGCTGCGACCTCCGATGATCCCACGGACGCACCGCATCGCGATACGACCACACACCCGCACCCTCGCGTTGCGCTCTGCGTTCAGAGTCGTCGAACCCGAGTTCCCCGCCGCCATACTGCCGATACCAGTAGGCCCAGCCGGCCTCGACCATCACATGGTTCGCCGACTGCCGCAGCGAATAGCCCTCTGGATAGAGCACGCCGACCAGCCTCTGATACCTATCAACATCGACCACCCTCAGCCGCCATTCGCGACGGCTGCGCCCGACCCGGCGTAAGTGATCATGCGACTCCCGACCGCCACGCTGGTCCTTCTCCGGCGCGTCGATCCCATACATCCGAACTGAGTGCTCGGCGCCCTCGGGCAGCTGCACCTTGACCGAGTCTCCGTCGATCACTCTCACCACATGGACCGGATAGTCGTCTGCCATCGCATGTGACTCCGTCGTTCGTCGCGCACCCTATGGCACGCCATAGGAAACGGCAATGGTTCTGCCTTGTGACTGCGTTACCCTCCCCGCCATGACACGAACCCAAATCTCTCCCGACCTCGCCCTCGACACCGCCGAGCAGGGCAACGGCCCACTCATCCTGATGATCGCCGGCGGGTTCATGGACATGGACCAATGGGCGCTCGTCGCCGACGCTCTTTCTGAGCAGACGTCTGCCAGCTACCGCATCGTCCGCTACGACCAGCGCGGGATCGGAGAGTCCGACCAGCCGACCGAGGGTTACACCGTCGATCAGTTCGCTGAAGACGCGATCAACCTGATCCGCACGCTCGACGACGGACCCGCCGTCCTGATTGGCAACTCGCTCGGCGGCACCGTCGCCCTGGCTGTCGCCTTCGCCGCCCCCGAGTTGGTCCGCGGACTCGTGATCTGCTCGGCATCAGCCGGACCTACCGGTCCGCCGACGCCGCCCGAAACCATGCAATACATGATGCGCGGAGCCTCGCTGCCGGTGCCCCAGGCGGCCGCCGCGATGATGGACATCCTCTTCGCCACCGATTTCATCGACGAGCACCCAAATATGCTCGACGACGCCGTCGAGAAGCGAAGCAAGGGCGCGCCGATGATCGCCACGTTGGGCCCGCTTCAATCGGCGCTGATCTTCGATCCAATCGAGCGACTCAAGTCGGTCAACGTCCCAATGCTGATCCTTCACGGCGAGGAAGACATACTCGTCCTACCCGACCACGCCCAACTGCTCGCTGAGGCCGCAAGCGCCGAGCTGCAACTCATCCCAAACGCGGGCCACGCCCTCGTCGTGGAACAATCCCAAATCGTCGCCGAAGCAATCGCATCATTCCTGAACAATCTGCCGGACCGATAAAGCTCCAAACAAATCCAATCCCCGCTTCCCCCCTCGCGGGGGAAGCTGCCGAAGGCTGAAGGGGGGGGTCCCCGCTCGACCACCGACATTAGTCGTTCAGAGGATTCCTAAGCCTGCGACAACCGCAGCGTCCGACCCGTCGCCGCCGACTCCCGCACCCCATCAAGCGCGATCTGCGAGTGCAACCCGTCCTCGAAGTTCGGCGCTGGGGAACGCCCCTCGTCAATCCCCTCCGCGAACGCCTGAATCAGCCGCGCAGACGCCGCGACCGCGCCACCCCCCGCGATCTCCGAGTGATCCGCTGGAGGCTCAACCTTGCTGAATCCATCCTCTCCGGCCCGGCCGAGCATCACGTCCCCGTCAGTCAGCATGCTGCCCGGCGATGTCGCCACGATCACACCCTCCGAGCCCGTGATCACCATGCGCAGCCCCAGTGGCGGATTCGAGACCCAGGACAGCGACAGCGTCGCAATACCCCCTGAGGCGAATGTGAAGCTCCCGCTGATGTGGTCCTCGCTCGTCAGGCCCGGCTCCAACTCCGGTGGGGGAAACGACCCCAGCCGCGCCGACACCGTCTCCAGGTCGCCGAACCACTGCCGCAACCGATCGATGGCGTGCGATCCGAGTTCGTTCAGCAATCCGCCACCGAGTTCGGGATCAAGCCGCCACGGCCGTCCCATCTGCAGCAGGGGATTCGTCGTCTGTAAGTCCATGCTCACGTGTCGCACATCACCAATCGCGCCCTCCGCCAGCAGACTCGCGACTTGCAGGCGGAGCGGGGCAAAGCGAAACTCGTAGTTGATCATCGCCGTGCGGTCCGACGCCTCAGCCGCCGCCGCGAGCACTCGCGCATCGGCGACATTGGTCGCGAATGGCTTGTCGCAGAGCACATGCTTGCCGGCCGCGAAGGCGGCCCGGCACAGTTCCAGATGCATGTGCGGCGGAGTGTGGATCGCGACCGCATCGATCTCCGCCTGGTTGATCAGCGCGTCCGCGTCGTGCGTGGCGAATGGGATCTCCAGGCGCGACGCCTCGGCTGCCGCCCGTTCAGGACGGCGGCTCCAGAGCCCTGCCACCTCCCATCCGGCCGCTCGAAACGCAGGCACGGAAACCCGCGCCCCCCAGCCCGTCCCCAGCACGCCGACGCGTCGTGTTCTCGTGGTCATCAGACCGAACGCCTCCAGTTACAGGGACAGCTCAGGACGCTGCAGGATCCAGTCCGTCGACTGTTCATATGCGTGAGCCACGCGGCAGACTGTTGCCTCGTCGAAATGCCGTCCGCCAATCATCAGCCCAATCGGCATCCCATTGCGGTCGTAGCCGCAGGGAATCGAGATCGCCGGAATCCCGGTCACGTCGTACGGAGCTGTCAGGCGCGCCAGCTCCGCCGTCGGGTCGCCATCCTCGATCAGTGGCGCCGTCCGAGAACAGGTCGGCGAGATCAGCACATCGACCTCTTGCAGCACCTTGACCGTCTCATCGATGAACTTGCGACGCAGCCGCTGATCATTGATGTAGTCAATCGCCGAGACCGACAGCCCGGCCTCGACTCGCTCAAGGATGTCGCCGTACTCGTCCCGTCGCTCCAGCAGCCACTTCTGGTGATACGCCGCAGCTTCGGCAATGATCGTCAAGCCTCGAGGACGATTGGTCTGCAGCGGCATCTCGACCTCAGTCACGGTCGCGCCCATGCTGCGCAGATGATCGACCGCGATCTCGCAGTGCTCGACCACATCCTCATCGCAGCCTTGCCAGAGCATCTTGCGCGGGATGCCGATCCGAATCCCGTCCACGCCTTCGACCAACGACTCGGTGCAATCGCCAACCGGAATGTCAGCGCTGCCCGGATCGTTGGGGTCATATCCGGCCAGCGCGTTGAGCACCAGTCCCGCGTCCTCGACCGTCTTGGTCAAGGGACCAACGTGATCGAGCGTCCATGACAGGGGCAACACCCCTGCCCGCGATACTCGGCCATACGTCCCCATCAGACCCGTCACGCCGCACAGACTGGCCGGAATGCGGATGCTGCCGCCCGTGTCCGATCCCAGAGCGCCCAGCGACGATCCGACTGCGACCGACGCGCCCGATCCACCGCTGCTGCCGCCCGGCGACTTCGACACATCCCACGGATTGCAAACGGCGCCAAAGTGCGGATTACGGCTCGTTGTGCCGAAGGCAAACTCATGCAGGTTGAGCTTGCCCGGCAGTACCGCGCCCGCTGCCTTGAGCTTCGTGTAGACCGTCGCATCCATGTCCGGCACACGGTCACGCAGGAATCCTGAGCCGCCCGTGGTCGGTATCCCCGCCGTGTCGACCAGATCCTTGAGCGCCACCGGAATCCCATGCAGCGGACCCAGATCCCGGCCGTCACGCATCGCATCATCGGCCGCCGACGCCTGCTCGCGCGCCAGGTCGGCCGTCACTGTGATGTACGCGTTGAGCAGCGGCTCCGTCGACTCAAGGCGAGACAGCACTGACTCAGTCAGTTGCAGCGCCGTCAGCGATCCATCGCGCAGCGCTGCCCCGGCCTCGACGATGGAGAGTTCATACGATTCGCGATGTTTCATCGGACTCCCCTTCTCGCAACGCGCCGACATCGAAGCGCAGGCCGAAGGCCGGCTCGGTCTCGCCTAAATCAGGCAGCGGATCGTCGCGCAGCGCGTTCTTGAGCGTCCGCGTGACGATTGGCAGCGCTCGTGCCAGCTCCGCCTCCGACGCCGACGCGCCCAGCGATTCCGCCAACGCGCCCAACGCCTCCAGTGGTGTGTCCGCCATGACTCCCCCTCTCGCCTGTTCCTCCGTGAGGTCACGGTCAACTCGGCGCGAGTATAGGCGCGATGCCGACTATCCTGCCCCGAATCCTGCCAGTGCACCGCGCCGCTTGTAGCGCAGACCAACAATGTCCAGAAGTACACGCTGAGGAGATTCCCACATGCCCGATGAAGTCCTGCTCGACGTTTCCGAGCGCGTGGCCACAATCACGCTCAATCGCCCCGACAAAATGAACACGATCAACAGTGCCCTCGGCTCTCAGCTGATCGAGGCGCTGGTCGAAGTCCGCAACAACGACGAGATCCGCTGCGCCGTGATCACCGGCGCCGGCGACCGCGCCTTCTGCGCCGGCGCAGACCTGACCCAGGGTGACGGCCCTGCCGCCTCCGCCGGCCCGGCCGGACACTTCCCCACCAACCCGGGCGACCGCTTCGACAGTTTCGACGCGAAGAAGCCGCTGATCGCTGCGATCAACGGCCACGCGCTCGGCGGCGGCTTCGAAATCGCACTGATCTGCGATATGCGCATTGGCGCCGAGAACGCACGCGCCCGCATCGGCCTGCCCGAGATCACGCTCGGCTTCTTCCCCCTCGCCGGCGGCCCGATGCGCCTCCCCCGCGCGATCCCGCAGGCCTACGCCAACGAGATGCTCTACCTCGGCCGTCGCCTGAGCATGCAGGAAGCGCTCCAATGGGGCATCATCTCGCGCCTCGTGCCGCAGGACGAGTTGCTCGGTACCGCCCAGGAGATGGCTGGCCAGGTCGCCGGCTACGCCCCTATCGCCGTTCGCGCGATGAAGGAACTGATCAACGCCCAGACCGACATGACCCTCGATCAGGCCAACCGCTTCGGAGCCAGCCTGCGCTGGATCGTCGGCCAAACCGCCGACTCAAAGGAAGGCCCAAGAGCCTTCGCCCAGGGCCGCCAACCCGAGTTCAAGGGAGAGTGAGACATTTTTCTCGTCGCACGCTCAATCTCGATCCCCAGTTGCTTCGCCGGCTCGAGTTGGCTGCGTCCCGCAAAGGGATGTCGGTCGAGCGCTATTGCATTCGGGCCTTCGATCATGAGCTGGCCCGGAACGAAGGCAAACAGTCGACGGAGTCTTCTGAGTCCCGTCTGACGGCTCAAGAGCTGATCGCCCGGCGCAAGGAGGCATTCGGAGACCGGATTTTCCCCGGCGACTCCGCTGACCTCATCCGTGAGGCGCGGGAAATCAGAAATGCGCAAATGGACGAATGGTCGTAAGCGACGTTGTAGTCGTAGACACCAGTCTCGCGTTCAAGTGGATTGTCACTGAGCATGATTCCCACTTGGCCGATGCGCTGTTGTTGACTTGGTCCGAACAGGGGGTGCGCGTCGTCGGGCCGGCGAATCTGCCCGCCGAGCTCTCCAACGCCGTTCACCGCCGGATCTTGAGGAAAGAGCTGACCGTGGCGCAAGGCGCATCGGCGGTTGAGCGACTCATTCGATTCGAACTTGAGATTCGCGACACGTCGCACCTTGCCCGACGAACTTTGGAACTCGCAAGCTAACTCGGGCAGGGCGCCGTTTACGACTCGTACTATCTCGCTCTCGCGGAATCCCTCGACTGCGAACTCTGGACCGCCGACGCCCGCTTCTATCGCGCGGCGAAGGGCAGCGTCGATAACATCCGACAGCTTGGCGACCCTGTCTCGCCCGCCTGATCTGCTTGCGGTTGGTTCTGGCGCCGGAGGATCAAGCAGCCAAGCTAGGGCCTGTTCACATTGACGGCGCGATCCCAATCGAAGCGCCTATCAACTCTCCCGCTCCCCCTTGCAGGGGGAGCTGCCGGAGGCTGAGGGGGTCCCGCCTCCCATCGTCCAGCCAGAATGTGTCATTTCTATGTCTTCATCACCCAATGTGAACAGGCCCTAGCCTATGCACGACTGTGAACGAACAGGAACGACCCATGCGAAGCCAGGAATCGCTCAACGAGCTCCGCTATCTCCGACGAATCCAGGAGGAAGTCGAGGACCAGTGGCGCGCTCCGCGCCCCGACCTCGACCGCCTGCACCGTGTCATGGCGCTGCTCTACACCAGCCACGGACTGGTCTGGAAGTCGCACGGCTGCAGCGGCTCCGGCGAGCATGATCCCTTCGCCGGCGAGATCGTCGAGCTCGCGCTTCGGATCGAGCGCTCCGCTCAGCACGGCGCGCACCGCGCCTTCAACCTCTTCGAGGAATGGCGCTGCGAGGCCTGTAGCTGGAATCACAACGCCCTCTACACGCTCTGGGCGACGACCGCCGTCGCCGGCGAGTTCCAGCCGCTCGACGCCATCGACGATCACCGCGCCATGCACGAGCGAGCCAATCAGGGAGTCGATCAACCGCTCCCGGAAGCGCTCGACCTGCGCAACAACGCCGCCAGCGTGCGACTCGAAGCAAACGCAAGAATCGCCGAGCGCCTCAACCACTGGTCCAACATCGGGCTGCTCAGCGACGACGCAGAGAGCCGCTATCAGTCCGAGCTGACCGCCCCCGCGCTCTTACTAGCCTGACAGCCTGACAGCTTGACTAGCCTGATTCGCAGACACATGACCTACCTCCCCCTCGACCACCTCTTCGTCCTCGACCTCACCCGAGCCCGCGCTGGGCCCACGGCTACGCGACAGCTCGGCGACTGGGGCGCCGACGTGCTCAAGGTCGAGCAGCCCGAGGTTCCGGGACAGGCCGAGGGCGTAACCGGCGGTCGCGAGTCCTCGGATTTCCTCAATCTGCACCGCAATAAGCGCTCACTCACCCTCAACCTCAAGGAGCCCGAGGCGGTCGAGATCTTCCTCAAGCTCGCCGAGCGAGCCGATGTCGTCGTCGAGAACTACCGCGCCGACGTCAAGCGACGCCTCGGCATCGACTACGAGGCCTGCCGCGCCCGCAACTCGCGCATCGTCTACGGCAGCATCTCCGGCTTCGGCCAGGACGGACCCTACGCCTGGCGCGCCGGCGTCGACCAGATTGCGCAGGGCCTCGGCGGGATCATGTCGGTCAACGGAATGCCCGGCGACGGACCCGTCCGCGTCGGCATCCCCATCGCCGACCTCTGCGCCGGCAACTTCCTCGCCCAGGCCATCCTCATCGCCCTGATCGAGCGCGAGCGCTCGGGCGAGGGACAGTGGGTCCACACGTCGCTGCTCGAGGCCCAGATTGCCATGCTCGACCTCCAGGTCACGCGCTGGACGATCGACGGTGAAGTCCCGCCCCAGGCCGGCAACGACCACCCCACGCTGATGCCGACCGGCGTCTACGAAACCTCCGACGGACACATCAACATCGCCGCCTCAGGCGGCGCGATGTTCGCCCGACTCTGCCGCTCAATGGATGCAGAATCGCTGCTCGACCATCCCGACTACGTCACCTCCACTCGCCGTTCCAAGAACCGCAAAGATCTCAACGAAGCGATCAACCAGCGCACGCGCACCAACACCTCCGAGTTCTGGATCCAGCGACTCAACGAGGCCGGCGTCCCCTGTGGACCGATCTACGACATCCCCGGCACGTTCGAGGACGAGCAGGTCAAACACCTCGGCATCGCGCGACAAGCGCCGCATCCCGAGCGCGGCGAGATCACCGTCGTTGGACAACCGATCAGCCTCACCCGCACACCGCAACCCGAGCGCATGCGTCTCGGGACCCCGGGACTCGGCGAACACACCGACGAAGTCCTCACCGACCTCGGCTACAGCGCCGACGCCATCGCCGACCTGCGCGAACGCGGCGTCATCTAACCCATCGCCCACTTGGCACTCAGGAGACCAAACATGAAGAACCACGTCGAACTCGAAACCGACAAGATGCTCGCCTGGTCGGAGGACGGCATCGGCTGGATGGTCTTCAACAACCCGGCCAAGCTCAACGCCATGGGCGTCGCAATGAACGCCGCAATTCCGACAATCATGCACACTTTCCGCGACGACCCCGACGTGCGCGTCGTCGTGATGGCCGGCGCCGGCGACCGCGCCTTCGTCTCGGGCGCCGACATCTCCGAGTTCGAGTCGCGCCGTTCCGACCCTGAGACGATTGCCAGTTACGACGAGATTGGCGCCGCCGCCGGTCGCGCCTACGGAGAGCTCGACAAGCCGATCATCGCCATGATCCAGGGCTTCTGCATGGGCGGCGGCCTGCTCACCGCGCTGCGCGCCGACCTGCGCATCGCCTCCGACGACAGCCAGTTCGGCGTCCCCGCCGCCCGTCTCGGTCTGGGCTACGGCTACGGAGGCGTCAAGACCCTGGTCGACCTCGTCGGCTTCGCCGCAGCCCAGGAAATCCTGCTCACCGGCAAGCGCTTCCCCGCCACCGACGCCGCCCGCTGGAACCTGATCAACCGAGTCACCACGCGCGAGGAACTCGAGCCCACCGTCCAGGAACTCGCCGCAACGATCGCCCAAAACGCCCCGATGACCATCCGAGCCATCCGCCAAGCCATCGAGGAAATCCCCAAAGACCCAAACCGCCGAGACCTAAGCAAAGTCGAAGACCTAGTCCAAGCCTGCTTCGCCAGCCAAGACTACAAAGAAGGCCGAACCGCCTTCATGGAAAAACGCCGCCCCGCGTTCCAGGATCATTAGGCGGAGGATTCGGTTCGCGGTCGCTGCATGAACGCGACGACCTCGCCGTATCGCCATGCGTTGGAACGTCCCGGTGGACTGACCAACGCATCCATGTCGTGTTCAATATCACAATCTTCGCCAAGCTTGCTGGTCCAGCGGCCGCTCGCCAACTGGCGAGCGACATGAGTGAATTCGGCCCCTACGGCATATAACGCGATCTTCTCCAACCCCTCCTCCAGATCGCCACGACTACACTCGGTGAACCCCGCTCCAGAGAACACCGACTTGAGCGTCTCGATACCGACATCACGGGCGACATCTTCGGGCCAATAGGCCTCGTCGGCGTACTCGTCCGGATCCCACCAGGTCTCAGCGTTGCCGAGCGCCCAGGCGATGCAGTTGTAGCTCGTAGATCTCGGACTTGTGACCTCAAACGGACCGAGTTCGAGTCCGGGTAGCCAGAGTGTGAGGCGCTGCTCATCCCCCATTACGTAATGATCTGCTGGTCACGAGCCCAGGCAAGCCAGGCTGCTCGCACCTTGTCCGTCTTACCGCGGTCCGCCTGAGGCACGGGACTGGCATTCGTAATCGCGTGCAACGCCACGTACCATCTGCCTCCCCGATCCTCCAGTTGCTCGAAGATCAGCGGCAAGACTGGATATCCCATACCGATGATGCGCCGGTAGGCGGGATGCGTCGCATACTGCGCGGCAAACGAGTACCCGCCCGTTTCCTCCTGCCAGCGACCAGCGAGTTCGTCAAACTCAGACCGCAGAGACTCCGTCCGCCGAGCCAATGCTGCCCTGTCAACCGCGCCCTCGAGCGATCGAAGCGCGTTCGCCACCCGATCATCCGTCCGGGCAATGATCCTGCCAGTCCAGAGGATGCTCACGGATCGCCGCCGCCAGCGCCTCAATCTCGTCCGCCACCGGTCGCCCCGTCGTCGTCATGATGCCTTCTGTTCACCCTTGCATCTGACCATATGGCATCATCCTCGCGCCGCGCCAGAACCGCGCCGCCCGCTGAAATCTCATCAACCCAGTCACCACCAAAGAAGACCTCGAACCAACCGTCCACGACCTCGCCGCCACCATCGCCCAAGACGTCCCATGACCATCCGGCTCGTTGTGATGTGCGCCAATCAGCCAGTCCTGTCAAATGTGTTTTGGGAGGTTAAGGCCGCCACTGAACAGCAAGAGCAAGCAATCGCGATGTGGCTCAACAGCAGCCTGGGGCTGCTCACGTTGATGGAGACTCGCACAACCACAGAGGGAGGCTGGGTATCGATCAAGAAGGGAGACCTCGAACGGAAGCCTGTCCTGGATGTCCGAAAGCTCTCTGCCAAGCAAATCGCGGACCTGTCCAAACTGTTCGCCGACCTGGCCAACGACGGCTTCGAACGCCTGCCCGCCATGGTCGATTGCCCAACCCGCACCAAGCTGGATTAAGGGTTGTCGGAGATTGTCGGTCTGCCGGACCTGATCGGTTTGCGGCGTCTGTTGGCGTCGGAGCCGGTGGTCTCGAATCGGCGGTTATAGCCCGTCTCGGCTCAGGGCTTTCCAGGGCCCTAAAGAGTCGGACGACGAACCAAATTGCACGTCGCTAAGCCGAAGGCAAGCTTCCGCTGCGATGTAGACACCCTCAGGGACCGTTTCAAAACGAAGTCCACAGTTGCGAAACACGCTCTCAATAGCCTGCGAGACGATGGAGAGAGCATCTTCGAACGGCACGTCACGACCACCAAGTTGGCTAACAATTGTATCAAGATGTTCTCGGAAAGCACCGATGAGGCCTCTGTCCCCGCGATTTCACTAGCGATGTCCGGCCAACGCTCTGTTCCCAAATATATCGACGCAGTATGACTCAACACTGTCAGGACTTCTTTGACTTCGGGAATCAGTGCCTCTGCGAGGTCTTCGATTCCCATCTGTCTGGTTTGAAACTTCAAGACCTCACCGATCAACCAAGTTTGGCTCTGCATCCAATCCTTTCAGCAACGTTCGAACCCAGTCTACGCCTTCTGCCTCCTCAATGTACCGGAGTTCAAGGGCTGTCCGTCGGCCGTAGTGGCGAGCACTCCAAGCATGGAGTCGACGGACGATCCACTTGGAACTCATCAACAACGATCTTAGCCCAGATTGGCTCAACCAGCGTTCTCTAGTAGTGGCAGCCGATACGAATTCCTCCTACGCCCAACCCTTGGAGGTGGCTTTCCTCACGGAGAACATTGAGCCCAGTTCGTGGAGCGCGGTTGCCAGATTCGAGGATTGTCGAGTCACACGGACCGATGGAAAGTGCGTCGACAACCAGTCACGATAACGGGTGTCGCCAAGCTCAGAGCGGACCCAGATTGTCTTTGCGATCGCCTGTACGTGACTCCCGCCCGCGTGGTATTCCGCTTCACCCCAACGATCCTGTAGTACCGGTTCACTTCGTGGGATCTTCAAAGCGGTCCGTCAAGCAAATGCCTTGTAACAGAAAGCATCCCTTGTTTCTGGGCGACAGTCGCAACTACGTCTATGAGTTGCCTGATACCCTGCCTCGGACATCCTGTTGAGCTGCAGGAACCCCTGAAACGTCAATGGAAGGGGCTCGCGATCCTTGATATCAGTCACTTGGATCCCTCAAAACATGGCCAAAGTGTGCCGTTGTGCAGCTGTACTGCGATGTTATAGCAAACCTATGACGAAGGATCCGTTAGTTCCGTAGCCTCCGACTCTAGTTGAGAAACTCCTATACCCGTAACAACGGCCGATCCGGCGACTCCGGCCTCGCCGTCAACGTCTGATTCGCGCAATCCGCGATCAGGTCGAGCCGCTCCATCGCAATCTGACCCAGCAACGCCTCGGCGCCCTCCGGTACCACGATGCAGTCCGTCTGCATCTCGCGTTCGCCCAATCGCAGCATCATGTAGCCGGCAACAGGCAACTCGCCGCTCCGACCGTCTGCGTAGACAGTCGCAACGCGCTCTATCTCCGCAAGGCCCAGGCGATCGACCACGTCCCGCGGCAGAGCCAACATCCGCGCGCCCGTGTCCGCCACTGCCCGTATCGTCTCTCGCCGCACAGCCCCCGCGTCAATCCGGCCCCGAAGCGCGTCAATCCGGTCCTCGAAATTCTCCAGCTCAATCTCAACCACAATCTCGCCCACAACAGCCTCCAAACCCCGTTGTCCCGATCCTCATCCTACAGCCACAACCACACCCGATCCGGCGACTCCGGCCTCGGACCCAGCGCGCGATTCATTGGGTCCGGAATCAAGCGGATCACCACCGTCACCACCGAGACCAGGAATACCCTCGACAACCTCCCACCCCTCCGAGAAGCCGAGTAGAATAAACGTGCGATCCGAAATCCACCCACCCCGATTGCACTCCGACTCAATCAGGGACCAGCCAACCAAACCACCGAACAGCGCGCGAACTAACCCGAAGAATCGAGAGCATAACCAATCAAAACCCGAACAAATCCCGAACAGAATCGAACAAATCCGAACACAATTCGCCCCAATTCCCAGCCCACGGCAGCAGATCGCCGATTCTGGTCGGAAAATTCTCCCCCGACGCGCCGACCTCTATCCTGATGGTCTGAGCGGACTGCGAGTCGATTGAGTGGGGTGAGCTATGCCCGTTGAATTTCTTGGCATGATTGGCGTTAAGCCTTCTGAGTCGAATGCTGCCATGCACATCATTGGCGGCGGCGTTGATCTCGACTACCTCTGTAACTTCACCACGGCCCACGAGGACGCCGACTTTGACGGCGTGCTGGTCGGCTACACCTCCGGCGCGGCCGACGGACTGCATGTGGCCCAGGCGGCCGCCGCCTGTAGCGACCGGATCAAGTTCCTGATCGCCCACCGACCCGGATTCGTCGCGCCGACGCTGGCCGCGCGCAAGTTCGCCACGCTTGACTATTTCACCGGCGGACGCGTCTCCGTCCACATCATCACCGGTGGACACGATGCCGAGCAACAGCGCGACGGCGACTGGAAAGGCCACGACGAGCGCTATCGCCGCACCGGCGAGTACCTCAGCATCATGCGCCGCACCTGGGAGCACGACGCCCACGGCCGCGAGCCGTTCGACTTCGAGGGTGAGTTCTACCACGTCGTCGGCCAGAACCCCGAATCGCTGCCCGTGCAGCCGGGCGGAATTCCGCTCTACTTCGGCGGCGCGTCCGACATCGCCTTCGAGATCGGCACCAAACACGCCGATGTCTACATGATGTGGGGAGAACCCCGCGCCTCGATCGCCGCGACCATCGAGCGGGTCCACAAGATGGCCGCCGAGCACGGCCGCAAGCCGCGACTCTCGGTCTCCTTCCGCCCGATCATCGCGCCGACCGAAGAGCAGGCCTGGGAGAAGGCCCACAACTATCTCGCCGCGGTGAACAAGCTGGCCAAGCAGTCGCTCGACTTTCGACCGCAGTCGCGAGGCTCCCAACGACTGCTCGAGTTCGCCGCCAAGGGCGATGTCCACGACGAGCGACTCTGGATGCCGATCGCCGGCGCGACCGGCGCCGCCGGCAACAGTTCGGCCCTGGTCGGCACGCCCGAGCAGGTCGCCGAAGTCCTGCTCAAGTACATCGACCTCGGCGTCTCGACCATCCTGATCCGAGGCTTCGATCCCCTGCCCGACGCCATCGACTACGGCAAAGAACTGATCCCGATGGTCAAGGCCGAAGTCGCCCGCCGCGACGCCGAGGCCGCTCAAGCCGCACAGCAAGCTGAGCGTGAAACTGAGCCGGTCGCCGTCATCGGCGACTGATCGGAGACCGACCATGAACGCCGCCGAGCGACGCATCCGCGCCTACGAAGAAATGGGCGACCACCGCACCGGCCGCAAGGCCGACAACACAGCGACCTGGTGGATGATGGAGGAGCTGCGCAAGGTCGGTGTCGAGGCCGAAGCGCAGACCTGGCGATTCCCGCGCGTTGAGATTCACGACGCCTCAATTCGATTCGGCGGCTGGGACATCCCCGCCGTACCGACCTTCGACTGCGCCTTCACCGATCATCGGGGAGTGACCGGCGCCCTGCGCAGCGACGGCGGACCCGGAATCGTGGTCTGGGAGTTTGGCCCCGACCAGCCGGATCGGATGGCGGCCGGCATCTATTCGTCCTTCGAGCTGGCGCGCCAGGACGGCGCCACCGGGATCATCATGGTCATGGGCGACCCCGACGGCTACCCCGTCGTGCGCAACGCCGAGCGTCCGCTTGACCCAATCGCATTGCCAGTCCTTCAGGTTGCGCCAATGAATGCGGGCCCAATCCTCGACGCAATCGGTTCCGTGGCGACGATGATCGTGGATGGCGGAAGGGTTGATGCACCGGCACACAATGTGATCGGCACGATTCCCGGCACAGACCCCGACGCTGCGCCCGTCGTGCTGATGACGCCCAAGTCCGGCTGGTACACCTGCGCCGCCGAGCGCGGTGGCGGCATCGCCATCTGGATGGAAGTCGCTGGACGAGTCGCGGCGAATCCCGGCCGCCGCCCCCTAAACATCGTCGCCTCCAGCGGACACGAGCTGCACCACCTTGGCCTCGATCACTACATTTCGGAGCTCGGCGATTCAGCTCAAGATGTCCACGCCTGGATGCACCTGGGAGCCTCCATCGGCTCGCGCAACGGTCAGCCAAGCTACGCCGCCTCCGACGACGAACTCTTCAACGTCGCCACCGACGCCCTCGCCGACCTACAGCTAGAACGCCGAGCCTTCCCCGTCGGCAACGCCGGCTTCGGCGAGGCCCGAAACATCGGAGAAATCGGCGGTCGCTTCGCCTCCTTCCTCGGAGGCCACCCCTACTTCCACAGCCCGCAGGACACCTACGACCGCTGCATCGACTCCGAGTCGCTGGCCAAGCACACCGACGCCGTGGAGCGGATCGTCCGGTACATGCTTGCCTAGGTCCAGGGTCCGAAACACCCGCGTCCCCTCCGCCACGCCTGCGCACCCTCCGTCACGCCTGTGCACCCTCCGTCATTCCTGCGCACCCTCCGTCACGCCTGCGCACCTTCGTCATTCCTGCGCCCCTCCGTCATTCCTGCGGAGGCAGGAATCACGAAGCACCCAAGGTGGTTCTTGGCAAAAGCCTTCGACGTACCCCGGCCCGTCGTTCGCGCGCTCGGCAAGCCCTTCACGCAAGATCGTCAAACAGGTCGCGAAGCGTCGGATTCAGCTCCCGAATCTCCCGTAGCTTCCACTCTCGCTTCCAACGCTTGAGTCGCTTCTCTTTCGTGATGGCTTCCTCCATCGAGTCATGCAACTCATACCAGACGAGTCTCGTGATGTTGTACCGACTCGCGAATCTACTACCTTCGCGCCTGTTGTGTTGATAGGCGCGTTGGACAAGGTCGGAAGTGACTCCGGTGTAGATCGGACCAAACGGAGGTCGATTGATGAGCATGTAGACGGCGGGTTGTCGCGGCATGATTTGGGTTCAGTGTTGCTGAGGGAGCCTGCGCTCTACCTGTAGAAGTACGTCATGGTGTTGAGCTGCGATCAATGGCCCGTGCTTCGTGATTCCTGCCTTCGCAGGAATGACGGAAGAGGCGCAGGAATGACGGAGGAAAACTGTATTGACAAACGGGTCATGCGACTCCTGCTCGACGCAGTCTCGTCAACTCCGACTCACCAACGCCAATCTCCGACAACACCTCCGCCGAATGCTCCCCAAGCAGCGGTGGCCTCCGACGAATCGACCACGGACTCTCACTCAGCTTGTACGGGGCGCCCGGCAACCGCACCGGTTCGTCAAACTCGGGATGCTCAATCTCAGCCCAGAACTCCCGCGCCTTGAGATGCTCCGATTCCGCTGCCTCGCCAATAGTGTGGACCGGCTGGAAGGAGATGTGGTTCTCTCCGAAAATCTCCATCAACTCGGCTTTGGTCCGCTCGGCCATCCAGGGATGCCAGAAGGCGTCTAGCGCCTCGACGTGCTGGAAGGCGAGCCAACGATTCTTGAGCCGCTCATCGTGCTGCCACTCAGGGTCGCCCAGGAGCTCCATGAACCGGTTCCACTGATGGTCGACCATCGTGATCACTTCGTAGTAACCGTCTTTGACCGGCGTTACCTGCCACGGGTAGAACGCATTCATGTGCGTCCCGGCCCGACCGCGAGACTGCCCGGTGAAGACATACGCCGCGACGCCCGCCCCCGCCATCACGTTGCTGATGATGTCTACAATCGACAACCAGGCATGCTGACCAACCCCATCCTCGCGAGTCGCCCGACGCGCCAGCAGCGCTGCGATCGCGGCGTGGATCCCGCCCTGGTATTGCGGCGCGTCGTAGGGCAGCCCCAGGGGCGCCTTGTCTGGATCACCAATCCGATAGGAGATCCCACTCGCCAGCGAGGCAATCAACGACTCCGATTGCCAGCCCTCGCGCTGCGTGTCGATGCCGAAGACCGTGATGCTGACCTGGTTCAACTCGGGCGCATCGGCCGACAGATCATCCCAGGTCAGCCCCAGCCGCCGCTGCTCGGCGATCGGTCGAGACGTAATCACCGTTCCACAATGCTTTGCAATCTGCCGGTACAGCCGTCGCCCCGCGGCTGACTCGACATCGAGCGTGAGGCTGCGCTTGTTCGTGTCGAGGAAGAGGTGCAAACCGCTGCGTTCGCGACCTGGCACGTCGGCGGCGAACGGCGGCTTGCGCCTCACCGAGTCGCCGCCCGGCGGCTCCAGCTTGATCACGTCGGCGCCAAGGTCGGCCAGCAACTTCCCCGCGTAGGAAGCGGCGATCCCACCGCCGTCCTCAAGCACGGTCATCCCCTCGAGGGCTGTTCCGTTGCTGGCAATAGCAGTCTGATCACGCAATTCGGTCGTCATGAGAGTGAGGGTAACGCTAGCCTCAGTGCAGCTTGACGGGCAGTTTCAACGCAGCGAAGAGGAGGCGGACAATGGATAACCTGAGTGGCAAGGTGGCCCTGGTGACGGGAGCAGGCAGCGGTATCGGCCGTGGCATCGCCCTCGCCTGCGCCGATGAAGGCATGCACGTAATCCTCGCCGATGTCCAGGAAGGCACTGCGCAGGCAGTGGCGGCGGAAGTTGAAGCCAAGGAAGTGCGGGCCCTCGCCGTCGACCTGGATGTCAGAAGCGCTGCCGCTTATGAGTCGGTGGCAGAACGGGTCTACGCCGAGTTCGGCGAGCTCAACCTGCTGGTCAACAACGCCGGAGTCATGACCTCGGGCCCCGTCTCGCAGGGGACCCAGGCCGACTGGGACTGGACATTCAGCGTCAATTTGTTCGGCGTGATTAACGGCGTGCAGACCTTCCTGCCCCGGATGCGAGTACAGGCCGGCGACGCCCATATCGTCAACACGGTCTCGATGGCTGGCCTACGGCTGAACGAAGTAGTTCCGCTAGGCGTGTACAGCAGCAGCAAGCACGCCGCCTTCGTCTACTCGGAATCGTTGCGCGACGAGCTGGCCGCCGAGGGCATCGGCGTCTCCGCGCTCTGTCCCGGCGGCGTCGACACGCTGATTGGAGTGGCTGAGCGCAATCGTCCCGATGAGTTCGGCGGACCCAGTGATCAGCCGGCGCGCGGATTCAGTCCCGGGACAATGTCGCAGCAGATGGACCCCGAGGATGTCGGCCGCATCGTGATTAGAGGCGTCAAAGCCAACCGATGGCTGATCTTCTCGCATCCGGAACTGCGCGACCAGGTCGAACGCCGCTATCAACGAATCATGGATGACTTCGATTTCTACGCCCAGGCCGCACAGGAGGACTAACCACCATGAGCACCGAACTCATCTCCAACACCGACGTTCTGCCCGACCCTGAGGTCGTTGAAGTTTCCGAGGGCATCTACGCCTACATCCAGCACGACGGGTCCTGGTGCCTGAACAATCCGGCCTTCGTCGATGTCGGCGATCAGGTGATCGCGATCGACGCCTGCGCCAATGAGCGACGCACGCGGCTCTTCCGCGAGGCAATCGAGCGCATCTCCAGCAATCCCGTGCGAACCCTGGTCAACACCCACTCGCACATGGATCACACCTACGGCAACTGTCTCTTCGCCGATGACGCAGTCATCGTCGGGCACCGCAACTGCCGCGACGCAATCCTGCGCGAAGCGCCCGGACAGCGCGAGCGCGTCGAAGTGATGTTCCCCAGCGTCGAGTGGGGCGACGTGACACCAGTCGCGCCCAACGTCGTGTTCGACGACACCATGACCCTCTACGCCGGCGACCTCGAGC
Organism: Dehalococcoidia bacterium; assembly: GCA_963666795.2. Taxonomy (GTDB): domain Bacteria; phylum Chloroflexota; class Dehalococcoidia; order Bin125; family Bin125; genus Bin125. The sequence goes on from CAXXUV010000008.1 coordinate 930,054, forward strand.
TGCAGTTGATCTACGTCTCGCCGGCCCACACCACCACCGACGCCGTCGTCTGGATTCCCGAACGGCAGGTACTGATCGCGGGAGACATCATCTTCAACCAGGGCACCCCATTCGCGCTGATGGGCTCCGTCGCCGGTTGGTTAACCGCGCTCGACCGGCTGCGAGAGCTGCCAATCGAGACCGTCATCCCCGGCCACGGTCCCGTAGCTGACGCCTCGGTGTTGGATGAGGTCGGCGACTACCTCAAGTTCGTCCAGACCTCGGCCAAGGCCGCCTTCGATGGAGGAGTCGACCCGCTCGACGCCGCCCGCGACCTCGATCTCGGCCGCTTCAGCGAGTGGACCGATGGTGAGCGAATCGTCGGCAACCTGCATCGCGCCTACAGCGAACTCCGAGGCGAGGAGTTGGGCGCCGAGATCGACATGGGGACCGCGTTCGGTCAGATGCTGGAATACAACGGCGGCCAGCCGCTTCGCTGTCTGGCTTGATCAGTTGCTCCCCCTTGCAGGGGGAGCTCCCGCGAAGCGGGTGAGGGGGTCCCTCCCCGCTGGAGGACCCCCTTAGCCTTCGGCAGCTCCCCCCTTTAGAGAGGGGTGTCTCAGAAGTACAAATTTCGTCATTCCCGCGCTCCGTCGCGGGAATCTCGCCGAGTGCTGCACCGACGCTCGAACCTGAGGAACCGCGCACGTTTCAATCGCTCAGCCGGCTCCTGGCTTTCGTGCCGAGCGCAGCGAGATACCCGCGGCGGAGCGCGGGTATGACGGAAGTCGAGCTCAGGCGACTTCTGAGACGCTCTCTAAACGGGAATCTTTTCCTCTTCCTCAACCTCAACCATCCCCGCCCACTTGCGCAGGTCCTCGTTCAGCCGACCCTCCCGATCTGACAGGTGACAGTCCCGCAGATACCCGAGGTATGTTTCGACCTGCTCACGCCGCAGCTCGGCGACATCCGCCATTGCCTCGTCGGCGCCTTCACGGCCCTCGCCCATGATCACGGCGAGCGTGCTGTAGAGCGTGTCGTCGCCGTCCTTGGCCAGGTACCACTCGGCCTTGTTCAGGTAGCGGTGAATCTCCTCGCGCCGGGCAGGCTCCTTGAGCATCAGGTAGCGCATGTGATCGACGAAGTACTTCAAGTGCCGTTCGATGTCCTGGGCGCAGAGCTCGTAGATTTTGTGCTCGGCCTCGGTCTGGGCGAGCTGTTCGCCGTGGTGCAGCAGTGCGATCAGCATTGCATCGTGCATAATTGATGCGACCGTGAACTCCGAGAAGGTGTAGCTCTGGGTTAGCGGGAGGAACTTCCAGTTGCGGCCGCCGCGACCGAGTCCGCCGCCGTTGGCCAAGGCCCGCTTGCGCCAGACCTCGAACAGCCGCGCGCCATCAAAGACGACTGTGCCCAGGAACAGCTTGACCTCGATGTAGCCGTAAGAAATCTCCTGCAGCCAACGACCGGTCGTTTGCGCCTTCGTCCAGCCGTACTCCGATATCAGCGTGGCCAGTTGGCAAACGGCCCGTTCGAGGTCGGAACCGATTGGCGCGAGCGTGTCCCAGGGAATGTCGGACGAGGAGTTCCAGCGGTCGGCGATGGCGTCCTCATAGAGTCCGGCGCACAGATCGGACCAGACCTCCGACTTGTCGAAGATCGAGTAGCCCATTTGCTCGGTGCGGTTGTCAGGGATTGCGCCGCGCGGAATCTCGGTGTTGTTGTCCCAGTGCTCGGGCACCTCGCCGTAGACATCGACGTTGAGGTATTCAAACCGCAGGCCGCCGTTCTCTGGGGTGGCCTGTTCCTTTGCCTTCACGCCCCAATGGACCGGAACGTCCAACCAGTCGGAGGGCAGTCCCGACTGCTCCAAACGAGCCTTAGCAGCGGCGACGACATCCTTGTCCGTCATGATGATCCTCCTTATGAAATGCGGAGCGGATACAAATGCTCCCCCGTCAAGGGGGAGCTGTCGCGCAGCGACTGAGGGGGCTCCCTCAGTGTGGCGACTACCCCCTCAGCCTTCGGCAGCTCCCCCGTCAAGGGGGAGCGGAGTTCTTTCTGCGTTCGCCAATTAGTTGGCGTTTTCGAGCGCGCCTGAGAGCGACGGGTGCAGGCGACCGCTCTCAAGCCGTCCACCGAGTCCGGCGACGTCGAGCCGGTGCAGGTACTCGAGCACCTGCTTGCGGCGCACGTGCCAGAACAGACGCCAGCCCTCGTCCACATCGCCGTCGCCAAGCAGGTAGACCAGCGCGCCGGCGAGGCCGGGGTTCTGCTGGTCCGGGTCGACCAGCGTGTGCTCAAACATGTCCAGCGACCAGTGGACCTCTTCGGCCTTGTCCGGGTCATGCTCAAGCGTGTACTTGAGGTGTGTGACGCCGAAGGCGACGTGTCGCGACTCGTCCTGGGCGGCCAGGCGGAAGATCCGCTTCTCGGCCTCATTGTGCGCGATCAGCTCGCCGAGTCGGAAGAGCGACTGCACAAAGCCTTCGCCGAGAATGTGCAGCATCGCCGACATCTGGGTGAAGTCCTCCGCCTCGAGGATCTGGCGCAGCCCGCCGCCGCCACCCTGCATCAGCAGCCCGCCGCCGTTGGCGAGGGCGCGCTTGCGGAAGACATCGGTGTGGCGCGCTTCGTCCATCACCTGCGACATCAGGAACAGACCCGACTCGAAGTGGTCGGCCGCGACGCGAGGCAGCCACTTGCCGGGCACGTCGCCGGCGATGAACTCGACCTCGGTCAGCGAGGTGCAAAGCTGCGCCATCGCGCGCTCGATGTCCTCAGGCAGCTCATCCATCGTGTTCCAGGGGATATCGGTGGCCGATGACCACTGTCGCGAGACGGCCTCGTCATAAAGCAGCGCGGCCGAGTCGGAGAAGGTTTCGGTCGCGTCGCCGAGGACCCAGGCAGACATCCTCGGGGACGCGCCGGCAGGAGGAGCAGCGCCGCGAGGACGGGCCGAGCTGTCGGTCGAGGTCGCCGGTATGTCGCCATAGATCGACTTGTTGATCTGCTGCAGGGTCAGGCCCTTGCGGCCAGGCTCGGCCGAGACGCCCCACTCGGTGTCGAGGTCAAGCCAGGACAGGTCAAGCTCCGGCGATTCCGGTTCCAGGCGAAGTTCTTCAAGCTTGTCAACGGTGACCATCATCAGGCTCCTCAGGCAACAGCGGGCAGTCCCGCCTCAGGTGGCTGCGGCTCAGGCCGCAAGGGCAACTGTATATTCGGAGACAGGGTACGGGGTTGACGGGGGTATCTCAAGGAGTTTCCGGAAAGACGGTTCACATTGGTTAGTGATCGTTGGACACGATCTTGGTCGTAGCGGATCTTCGCCGGATTGGAAGCGGATAGCCGAGCTGGCCAGCACTCCCTGCTGGTGCATTTCCTATAAGGAACAGCTCCGGTTCCGCCTAAGTGTACGTGTAGTCTTCTCGGGCGAGCGGGAGTTGCCTAAGTGGAGATCATTTACGAAGAGCACGCCCGGGAACGGATGGCGGAGCGAGAAATCTCTGAGGAAGATGTCTTGACAACGTTCTCCGACCCTGACATCACGCGTCCCGCCGAGCGGCGAGGACAGGCAGGGGCATCCTGAATTTATGAACGGAGGCTAGGAAATGGGACCTGCAAAGTGTACATTCGGGTCGGAGTGAAACCCGTTACCGTCGTCACCGTTGCCTGGCGCGACCGGTAAGCCAACTTGGAGCTAGTAAAATGCTCGAAACTCCTATCGTCAGCTCAAACGAACGCGGTGACATCTTCTACGTTAAGTTGAGCGATGCTCCTGTGTGTAGAACTCGGGAATTCGGAGATGATCGACTCTTGGACTACGATGCGGATGACAACATTGTAGGAGCTGAGTTCATCGTGATTGACGACGCCATCGACTTGAGCAATCTGCCCGATAGTACATTGCTCTCCGGTTTACTATTGGCTTCGTTACCAAGTGAGGTAAGTGTCATCGGAACTCCCTCGATTCGCCTTGCGGACTGAACGGAAGTTTGCGATGTTCGACGCAGAACAGTAGTGTATTTGGCGGGTCGTCGCGCAAACGTCAATTGTCCAACCGATACACATAGCGAACATCCCACAGACCGTACAACGTCGGCGTCGTATTACCGAACACGTTGCGCACTGCATTCAGACGCTCAGCATGCGTCGTATAGATGACAGGCAAGTTCTCCGCGACAATCTCCTGCGCCCGGTGATAGAGCGCGATCCGCTCTTCCCGATCCAACTCCTGGCTGGCCCTGATGTACAGGTCGTCGAGCTCGGCTTCCCAGTCGGACGCCGGCTCCGATTGATTCGGGTACCACAGGTGCAGACTCTCACTGCTGTGCCAGATCACGATGCCGCTGTACGGATCGGGACCAGCGGTGAAGCCGATCACAATCGCGTCCCAGTCGTATGACGCGGTCAGCTGCCGACGAGCTCGCCAAATTCGATCAACTGGAAGTCGACCCGAAGCCCGAGCGCTGTCATCCCTTCGTGGAGGATGCCGGCAACCTGTTCGCGGACACTGTTCTGCGTATTGGTTGCAAGCGTGAAGGCGATCTCGTTGCCGCGGTCGTCCTCGCGGAAACCGTCACCGTCCTGGTCGGTCCAACCCAGATCATCCAGAATCTCATTGGCGCGGTTGAGGTTGTACTCGTATGTGGCGACAGCGGGATTGTGGAAGGCGCCGGTCGCCGGACTGATCGGCGACCACTGTGGATAGCCGAGACCGTGCTGAACCTGCTCGATAATCGCATCCTTGTCGATGCTGAACGCAACCGCCTGGCGGAACCGCTGGTTGGCAAACCAGTGCAGCTTCTCCGATGCGACATAGGGGTCACCGCTTTCGGGGTTGGTTCCTCGATTCATATTGAACGTCAGGAATGTCGAGCCAAAGGTCGGGCCGCGACGATGAATGGTGAAATTCTCGTCCTCCTGCAGAGGCTCAAGCTGGGCGTACTCCGCGCCCACGACGCCAAGCAGGTCCGCTTCACCGTCGAGAAACACTTCCAACTCGGCCTTGAGGTCTGCAACGATGATCTGCGCAACGCGATCCAGATAGGGCAGCCGATTGCCTTCGGCGTCGGTCATCCAGTACTCATCGAAGCGCTCAAACACAATCCGTTCGCCCTGCGCGTATTCGCTGATCACGAAGGGACCAGTTCCGATGATCTCGGACGGATCGGTATCGATGTCCCAGACCTCTGCGAACGTCCCCTCGTCGATGTACGGCTGCAGGATGTGCTGGGGGAAGATCGACTGGCTCATCGAGCGCAGGAACGGTGCGAACGAGACCGGCAGGACGCAACGCACTGTGTAGTCGTCGATCGCAGTCACCGTCATCGGCGCTTCCTGCCATTCGCCGCTGTTGTCAAGCAGCCGGAACGTGAACGCCGCGCGGTCGGAGGTTGGAATGTCCTCGTTGTAGATGATCTGGTTGAAGGTGAACTCGACATCGGCGGCGGTGAACGGCTCGCCGTCATGCCAGACGACATCGCGACGCAGATGGAAGGTCCAGCTCAGTCCGTCAGCGGAGATATCCCACGATTCGGCCAGGTTCGGCTGCGGCTCGCCGGTCAGCCAGGAGATGTCGGTCAGACCCTCAAACAGATAGCCGAGCACGCCCGACGAACCAGCATCGTTGGCCAGGGCCAGGTTGAAGGTCAGCGGCTCGGCGATGGTGGCGAACGTCAACGAACCGCCGTACTCGCCAATGTCGTACTTGAAATCATCGGCATTCGCGCCGAGCTGCGCGACGATGTCCTCACGATCTCCGGACGCAGCCGGGGTGTCGTCGGAGCAGCCAATCGAGAGCGCCGATGCCCAGACCGCAGCGAGCAGCAGGCAGACGCCCGTCCATCGCTTCATCCCAAACCTCCGCCGTTCCCGATGTCATACGAATCGTAACAAGGAACGCCTGTTGTTCTTGATCGCAGTCATGTCTCACCTGGGCGTCGATTAGGCGTCGGATAGGATTGGAGCGAACTGACTTACTGACCCTGGAGACTCCTCAATGTCCTTGCCTGAGTTTGAACATGTGCTGCTGGATCGCACCGGAACGGACGACCGGATCGGGCGGATCACGCTGAACCGGCCCGAGAAAATGAACGCGCTCTCGCAGGAGCTGATCTACGACTTCCGCGATGCGCTTGAGTACTTCGAAGCCGACGACGACGTGCGCGTGCTAATCGTCAAAGGCGCCGGACGGACCTTCTCGGCCGGCTACGACCTGACGCCCACCGGCGGTTACGGCGCGGACGCGGTGCACAAGCGATTCCGCACCGTCGACGACGACGGCAATCGCCTGATCATGGGCATCCGCGGCGGCATGGCTCGCGTGACCGACATCTGGTTGTATTTCTGGAACATGCAGAAGGTGACGATCGCGCAGCTGCACGGCTACGCGATCGCTGGCGGCTTCGAGCTGGCAATGATGGCCGACCTCGTGGTCGCCGCCGATGACACGCAGATCGGTCACCCCGGCCTGCGCTTCGCCGGCTCGCGGACCTCGGCGATCCTGCCCCTGCTGACCAACATGCGCAAAGCCAAGGAGCTCTTCTATACGGGCGACCCCATCCGCGCGACAGAGGCTGCCGAGCTGAACCTGATTAACTACGCCGTGCCCAAGGACGAGCTGGAAGAGAGGACGCTGGCGCTGGCCGAGCGCGTCTCGAACTTGCCCGCCGACCACCTGGCCCAGCTCAAGGTTCACATGAACCGCTTCTACGAGAACATGGGCATCTACTCGTCGCTGCGCTCCTCGACTGACCTCGACGCGGTCGGCACGTTCACGAGTCAGCACTACGAGTGGTCGCGGCGGATGCGAGACGAAGGCCTCAAGGGAGCCCTCGCCTGGCGAGACGGCCCCTTCGGCGACTACTCCCAGGCGCCGCGCAGCAGGTAATCCTGCGCGAAAGAGTACATTCGTCATTCCGGGTGGAGCCCGGAATGACGAATGTACTCTTTCTGCGAACCAAGTCCCCTTCGCATAGGGATGCCCTGAACGATCCAGATCCCTGCTTCCCCCCTTTGCGGGGGAAGCTGCCGAAGGCTGAAGGGGGGTCCCCGTTTGTCCAGCGACGACAGTAGTTCAGTGGATTCCCAGCGAAATCTAATGCCCACCTTCATCGGTCTCGACCTCGCCTGGACGACCAAGAACGAGAGCGGCATCTGCTGGCTCGAGGGAGATTCGAAGGACAACCTGCGCTGCACCCGCATCGAAGCCGCCGTCTGCGACACTGAGAGCCTCGCCGACGAGGTCGCGGCCGTTGACGGGCCGGTCGTTGTCACGATCGATGCGCCGTTGCTCTACACGCCCGAGCGCTGGGTCGAGCCCGAAATCGGCCGGCGCTTCGGCCGCTACAAGGCGTCGGCTCACTCCTCGCACGCTGCCGTCAACAAGGGTTACAAGGCTGGGATCTACCTCGGTAGCGCACTGAAGGCGCGGGGATTCACGTGCGACCCAACCCCTCTGCTAGATGGAAACCGACTAGAGCGAGTCGCGGTCGAGGTCTACCCCCACACCATCCATGTGCGTCTCTTCGGGCTCGATGAGCGGCTCAAGTACAAGAAGGGACGCGTCGCCGTCCGTCGGAACGGACTACAGGAGTACCAGGGACACTTGCACCAATTGATCAAACACGAGGCGCCCGGTGTCCTCGACCACGCCGAAGTCCAGCGCCTCCTGGAACCCCTCACTGCGCAAGAGGCCAAAGGCAAGAGTCTGAAGCGACTCGACGACACGCTCGACGGTCTCACCTGCGCCCTCGCTGCGTGGTTCCTGTGGAAGGAACCCGAGCGCTGGGAGATGATCGGCGACCTGAACGGCTACATCGTTGTTCCCCGCGCCGCCGACGAGGAGGCGGCCCTTCTGTAGGGAGGGTGTATCGGAGGTACAAGATCCGTCATTCCCGCGCTCCGTCGCGGGAATCTCGCTGAGTGCCGCACCGACGCTCGAACCTGAGGAACTGCGCCCGTTTCAATCGCTTTCCTGGCTCTTTGCCGCTGTGCCGAGCACGACGAGATACCCGCGGCGAGCGCGGGTATGACGGAGGTCGAGGTCAGCCGACTTCTGAGGCTGGCTCCAGAGCTTCTCGACTCAAGCCGGGAAGTCGGGATGCGACTTCAGCGCGTTGATCTGCTCCATGTGGTCACCGTCGTGGAACGCCTGGAATAGTGGCCAGGCCATTGAGGGCAGGTCTCCGAAGAAGGCGTGGGGCACCGTGACCTCGCTGTTTACCTCGTTGGGCAGAGCATTGCCAACGCTGAGCAGCCGCTCGCTGACTCGAGTCACTTGCGCCCGCAGTTCATCGACATCGGAAGCTGGCGCGGTGATTTGGCCTGGCGGACCTTTGACCACGGTGCGACCGTTCGCCGTCGCCGCGATGATCTCTGCCACATTGGGCGACGCCGTGATCACATGCCGCATAATCTCGCCGATGCTCCAGGTTCCTTCATCGTCGGGATCGATCTTCGGGTGTGGCGACCAGTCGGCCTGGGCCTGATTGACATCTTGCATGGCGTCGATCAGCGCGAAGCGCGCATTGGCCATCCGCAGCCAAATTTGATCCCAGGGCAGCGTCGCCGCGCCGTCAAGGAACTCGGCGCGTCTGCGCTCACGGAAGGAGGGAACGCTGCGGTCGGCCATGGCGCTCAGTTGATCTCGCTGATCGCGGTGATGAACTCGTCCGAGGTCACGACGGCGTGGCCGAAGGCGGGCCAGTTGATGTTGATCGTGGCGTCCATCTCGGCCTCCGAGAAGGCGGCGATGGCGTCGGAGATTAGCGTGGCGTGGAAGCCGAGCTCGACCGCGTAACGTCCGGTCGAGTCAATGCAGGTGTTGGCGCGGTTGCCCGCCACGACGACGCGCTCGATCCCGCGCTGGCCGAGCAGGTATTCGAGGTCGGTATTGGCGAAGCCGCTCGATGTCCAGTGCTGCTGCGCAATGACATCGCCGGGTTGCGGCTTGACCTCGTCGATCACCTCGACGCCGAAGCTGCCATGCTCAAACGCGCCCAACCGTTGGATACCGACGTGTCCCGGCGCCGGATGCTTCCAGCCGTCATAGTCGCCGCCAGTGTTGCTGTGGTGATTCGCGTAGACGACGAGGACGCCGGCCGCGCGAGCCGCATCGGTCACGCGCTTGAGGTTCTCGATGGTGTTGACCGCCTCGGCGGTGCCCTTGGTCATCGCATAGAGCTTGCCCCCAGGCTTGAGAAATTCGTTGAGCGCGTCGACGAGCAGCAATGCGGTTTCGCCGGGAGGGAGGGATAGAGGTTGAGGCATTGTGAGTTCCGTTTCGAGTGGCAAACAGTGGCAGCATAGAGCGCCACAGTCGAGCGTTGACCAGCGTGACACCGGGGACGTTCGCTCTCAATGTCCACTGGCATGGCTGCACAAGGCCGCGGGAGTTCGCGCGCAAATCGCTATGCTCTGGCGCACAGGGGGCAGGGGTGGCGTTGGGTAGTGCATCGTGCGGTGGATACTTCCATTGTTTGTCCTGTTAGTCACATGCGTCTCGGCCTGTTCAAACGAAGTGAGCCGCAGCCAACGGCGGCAGAGTCGCAACAACAAGACCGTGAGTCGGTTCAGTCAGTAGAGTCGAAGCAGCCCGCTTCCCTCGAACAACCTGTGCGACAAGGCGAGCCTGAAGCAGTTGAGCTGGCCATACGTCTTGAGGCCATCGATCTCGAGTGTGAATTGAATGGCGAATGGGCAGGGACGGCCCGCGTTGGCTGGTCGGTTGAGGGCGGGCAAGCCCCGTATGAAGTGTGGGTCAATGGTGACTTGCAAGTTGGAGAGTCCGGGATTGTGCAGGCTCCCTGCATCGGACTTCGTTGGGTCGACTTCCTTCGCTGGGAACGAATCCAGGAGGACCTGCCGCTGACTGTCGTCGGTGGGGTGATTGACGCGGTCGGCGTGCGCGCCTCCGATCTGTTGCTGATCAAGCGGCCGCCTTGGGAATTCGGCAGTCCGGAGAATTCAACGAAGTCCTTTGAGGGCGGAGTTGATGCGTTGAATCTCGAACTGTTCGCGCCGAGGATCTGCGAAGCGCACGACTGGTCTTGGTACTACCGGCTGCCGTTTGCCGGAACCGGGGGCGATGACGTAGGAATGGACCTTGAGTGGCAGGTCAGCGGTGGCGAACCTCCCTACACGGTGTATCTCGCCGGTGGAGAGTTCACGGGAGAGACTGGCTCAGTTCGTGTGCAATGCCGCTCAATTCAAGACGGTGTCCTGGACTCCGGATGGATCTCCGCAATGGGACTTGCCCGTGACTCAGATGGAGCAATGGGTTCGGCCGTCGTGCAGACGTACGCACTTGCCAGATCGTCGAGCACGCGAGAGGTCGAATTGCTCTCTCTCAACGGAGGCAAGACTTACCGATTCGAAGGAATCCTGATGTCGATTCCTGAAGGTCTCACCATCGATTTGAGCGAGGGTTTCGAGAGCTTGATTGTCGAGTGCGAGGCAGGCGATACGGACTGCGAGTCGTTTTTCCGGGTCTGGACACAGGACCGAACAGTCAAGGCAGTGTTTGGGTACGAAAGTCGACGAATGTTGAGGTTCACCAGCATCAGGCCCGAATGGGCCGAGGACAGAGGTATCGAGGCTGGGAGTCTGAGGGAGCTCAACGAAATGATTGATGCGTGGGCCGACTCTGTCGGTCAGCCGCCGGATCTCTCCGGCGTGCGATGGCTCAATCCTCCGCCGCTGCGCATCTCCGGATTCGCCGATCCCATCATCTGCGATCCGATCGATCAGATCGGTCGGGTATACATCACCGTCGCCGGCGGCGGCTGGACGCCGACTGGCGTAGAGGTCGATGGAAAGCTGGTAGGACTGGCTCGCGGAAGCGGTGTCCTGGCCGCGTACCCCGATTGTTCCGAACCGGCCGGCACTCGAACGCTGCGGCTGAATGTGCATGACTTGGGTCCGGAAACTGACACATCGATTGCTGAGACGGACGTAGAAATGCAGTTTCCGCACCTACGGCACGGGGAGGGAGTATTGAAGCTCGGCACCGACCTGAAGTACGGCTCAAAATTATTCGCATTCGATCCAACTGCATACTGTGCCCCAGGATCAAAGGCGAGGATCACGTGGAATCTCAGAAGCGCAGTGGATCCTGTTGAAGTTCAGGTCAACATGATGCCGGTTGATGCGGCAGACGGTGTCCGGCTGGATGGGTGGTACGCAACGTCAGGTGAGTTATGGATTGACTGCCAACAAGAGTTGGGCACGCAGATCGTCACAATTGGAGCGACCGACAGCAGCGATCCGCCACAAGTGGTGGAACTAGCAGTACCACTCCAGATCGTGGAAGAACATCCCTCCGGACTGGACTGGTCCGAAATCCGACCAGACGACTACCCGGAGTAGCAGCGTCCGCTAGCGGAACTCCGGGGCGATCTCCTCGATAAAGCGGTTCATTTGCTCGGTTCGTTGGAAGGCGTTGTTGCCGAGCGTAAAGTCGGGGATGATGATTTCGTCCACTCCTGCGTTGACGTAGGCCTGCACGGTTTGTTTGATCTCGTCGTTTGAGCCTCCCAGTACCGGGCGTCCGCTGGCCCGGGCAGGGCCAAGGATGTCCTCGTTGTCGGTCATCATGAGCAGGGTGCAGGCTGAGCGCTGGATTTCGGCCGGGTCTCGGTGCACGTCGCTGCAATGTGCGTCGAGCACTGACTGCTTGTGGATCAGCACCTCGGGCGTGCCCCAGACGTTCCACTCGTTGGCATATTGCGCCACAATCCGCAAGGTTCGCTTCTCGCCGCCGCCGCCGATCATCAGTGGCAGCGGCGTCTGGATCGGCTTCGGCTCGAGCGGCGCGTCGACGAACTGGTAGTACTCGCCGGTGAAGTTGGTCTTCTGGTAGTGGAAGAGCTCGGTCACGACCTGACATGCTTCCTCGAAGCGGTCCATCCGCTCCTTGAGCGTGCCGAAATGCATGCCGTAGGCGTGGTGCTCGTTCTCCTGCCAGGCGGCGCCCAGCCCGAGGATGAAGCGTCCGCCCGAGATGATGTCAATCTGCGCGGCCATCTTGGCGGTGATCGCTGGATGTCGGTAGGTGTTGCCACTAACCATGTGTCCCAGCTTGACGCGGTTGATGCGCGAGGCGAAGGCGGCCAGCGTGGTCCAGGACTCGTGCACCTGACCGTCGGAGGCATCCTCGCCGACCGGTCTGTTGGGCATGAAATGGTCGGCGAACCAAATCCGGTCCCAGCCGGTGCGCTCGGCGTGTCGGGCGACGGTCAATACTTCAGCCCAGGGGTTGGATGCGCCTGGCCAGAATCCGAATCGCATGATGATGTTCTTTCGTCGCGAGTGTTGTCGTTTGTGAGCGCAGATTAGCGAGTTCACAGATGCCGGTTGGAGCGTGGCAGGTTAACTGAACGGCAACCACATGATGGTAGACAGAGCGCGTAGCATTGACTCGGCGGATTGCGGGTGGCCTGGCTGGTTTGGCAGGACGCCGCGTTCATGGCCTTCAAACAGCGTCCGGTTGAGAGGCCGTGTTATGCGCACGTTGTTGGTCGTGGAAGATGAGCGCCCGCTGGCGGAGACGCTGCGGTTTAATCTCGAGATGGAGGGCTACCGGGTTCGCACGGCCGAGGACGGCATCGAAGGACTCTCGATGGCTCGCGCTCTGCAGCCTGATCTGGTGCTCTTGGACCTGATGCTCCCGCGCATGGATGGACTCGATGTCCTGCGCGGCATCCGCGAGACCTCGCAGGCGCCGGTCCTGCTGTTGACGGCGAGAACGTCCGAGGCGGACCGCGTCCGGGGACTCGACCTGGGCGCCGACGACTACATTACCAAGCCGTTTTCCCTGGCCGAACTCAAGGCTCGGGTGCGTGTGCATTTGCGGCGCAAGCAAGACCTGTCGGTGGAGGAACGAGAGCTGGAGTTCGGCGAGTTCAAACTCGATCTGAACCGCCACCTGCTGACCAAGGACGGCGCACCGATCGCCCTACGGCCCAAGGAATATGAACTGCTCGCCTACCTGGCGCAGCGCGACGGCCGGGCATTCACACGTGACCAGTTGCTGAACGACGTCTGGGACATCTCCTTCGCCGGCGGGACACGCACGGTGGATGTCCACGTACGCTGGTTGCGCAAGAAGATCGAGAAGCCCGACGGACCTCTGCGCCACCTGATCACGGTGCGGGGAGCGGGGTATCGATTCGAGCGGTAAGCGTGCGCACGGTCGCGGTCGGCGTCATTGGACTGTTGCTGGGAGTTGCGCTGCTCGCCGCAGGCGTCTGGTGGGTTCCGGGATTCCTGATCGTGCTGGGCGGAGTCGCGGCGGCCAGTTTCGGGCTACGGGCGAATCAGCGACGGATCACTCAACTCAGTGAGCAGGCGTCGCACTCCGAACTGGAATCCGATCACCTGCGCGACGAATTGTCGGCTCGTACGGCCGAGCGGGATCAGCTGCAGCGAGCCCTGGCGTCGACCGGCGACATTGTCATCGCGCTCGATCGGGATGCGCGAATTCACTATCTCAATCCCGTGGCGCAACTGATCCTGCGGACCGGCGACCGCAATCTGATCGGCGCGCATCTGCTGGAGGCGGTTGAAGACCCCGATCTGTATCGGGCCGTGCGCCTGGCGGTCGATGACGGCACCCCGGCGGTGATGGTCGTCTTGCGGGCCGGACGACGATTTCGCACGGTCGTCGCGCCGGTCGCGTCGGTTGCGGGGACTGGGCCGTGGAGCGTCGTCCTGGCGATGCACGATCTGTCGGACCTCTACGAGGCCGAGATCGCGAGACGCGATTTCTTCACGAATGCGTCGCACGAGCTGCGTACGCCACTGGCGACGATCTCGGCGGCGGCAGAAACACTCGAAGTCGCGCGTCGGCCCGAGGACTCCCAGCGCTTTCGCTCGATCATCCAGGCGGAGGCCGAGCGGATGGGTCAGCTGATCGAGGAAATGCTCGCCCTGGCGCGTCTGGAATCGGGTCTGACGGAGCCCAAGATGGAAATCGTGGGGATGGAGACGCTGCTCGAAGACGCGGTCGAGATTATCAGACCGCAGGCAGAGCGTGAGGGATTGTTGTTGCTGTACTCCGGTCTGAACGGCGGCAACGAAACGATGATCGTCGCCGATCCGGAACTGGTCGAGCGGGCGCTGCTCAATCTCCTACATAACGCCGTCAAGTTCACCGAAGCAGGCGGGTCAATCGAAGTGTTGTCGGAAATGGACGATGCCTCGGATCCTGCGCCGATGATCTGGATCCGTGTGCGTGACACCGGAATCGGGATCGAGCCGGCCGAACAGTCGCGCATCTTTCAGCGTTTCTATCGGGTTGATCGGGCGCGGCAGTCGGGCGGCGGCACGGGCCTGGGACTGGCCGTCGTCCGTCACATCGCTGAGGTGCATGGAGGCGCGGTGTCGCTGCAGAGCGCACCGGGTGAGGGATCGACCTTCGGCTTCAGCGTGCCACTTGCGCAACAGAGCTGACTCCCGACTCACCCTGGTCTGTGGGCAATAACCCGCTCTTAACTGCGCGTTAGCCGCATGGTTAACGCGCTCGCCTGTGACGGTTCCAAGCTGAGCACTATGCACGGTGGCGAGCGCCCGGGATGGGCGAGCTGTGAGTTGCATTTGCGATGACCGTTGTGCCGGCATACGGAAGTCCGGTCGTAGAGCGAGAGGAGCGTGATTGTCTTGGAAACAGCGCAATATGGAATCGGCAGACTGTTGACGCGGTTGCTACCGCTGTTGATCGTCGCCCTGCTGGCGGCAGCGATGGTATTCGTTGCCTGTGGCGGTGATGATGACCAGCAGCAGGCGGTCGCTCAGTCAACACAAGATCAGCAGGAGCAGCAAGAGACCGCCGCGGCGCTTGCTGACGTTGAAGGCGAGATCGCCATCGATGGTTCCTCCACCGTGTTCCCGATCACCGAAGCCATGGCCGAAGAGTTCGGCTTCCTGACCGAGCGCGGCGTCCGCGTCACGGTTGGCGTCTCCGGCACTGGCGGCGGCTTCAAGCGCTTCTGCGCCGGCGAGACCGACATCTCCGACGCCTCGCGTCCGATCAAGGACTCCGAGGTCGAGCTTTGCACGGAGAGCGGCGTCGAGTTCATCGAGGTCCCGGTCGCATTCGACGGCCTGACTGTTGTGATCAACCCGAACAACGACTGGGTTGATCAGCTGACCGTTGCCGAGCTGAACCACATCTTCCGCCCGGATGACTTCGCGACGTCGTGGGCCGATGTCCGCTCAGGCTTCCCTGACCTGGAGATCTCGCTCTACGCGCCGGGCGCCGACAGTGGCACGTTCGATTACTTCACCGAGGCGATCAACGGCGGCGGCGGCGTCCACCGCTCGGACAACACCACCTTCTCCGAGGACGACAACGTCCTCGTCCAGGGTGTTGCCTCCGGCCGTGGCGGCATCGGTTACTTCGGCTTCAGCTACTACGCGAACAACTCGGACAGCCTGCGGGCCGTTCCGGTCGTCAACGACGCCGGCGTTGCGGTGATCCCGTCGAATGACACGATCAACGACGGCTCGTATAACCCGCTGTCGCGTCCGCTGCTGATCTACGTGTCGGTTGCTTCGCTTGAGCGCGAAGAGGTGGCGGCGTTTGTTGAGTACTACCTCACGGACGGCGTCTGGCTCGTCGATACGCCTGAGGTCGGCTATGTGCAGCTGCCCAAGGCGATCTACGCTGCGGCGTTGGCACGTGTCGAGACTGGAGTGACCGGCTCCGCCATCGCAGACGCCGGCGAAGGCGCCACGCTCGCGGAGACCTTCGGCGCGGAGTAGCTGCATCACTCGGGGGCAGGGTCTGAATTCCACGCGCCCCGATCGATCTGCGTAACCAGCAGATCGATCGGGGCACGTTGTCTGACATACACCTGTTGCGATGACTTACGGAGCGTTAACCGCGACCTCGTAGTGCGCTCATAGGTTGGTCGCGGGCGGCCGAATCCAGACTGATTGGCAAAGTGATCCACCATGGCAGCACAGGCTCCGAATGGACCGCAACGAGATTCGGTCCGCTCGCTGCTGGCGGAGTTGTGGCGCGACCGCCTGCAACCGTCGCGTCCGGGAAGTGGCCGTGAGACGCCGGCGGGCCGAATAATCCACGGGGCACTGTTTCTGACGGCGACGCTCTCGGCATTCGTCACGGTCGGGATTGTCCTGGTTCTGATCTTCGAGACCGTGGAGTTCTTCCGCGAAGTCCCGTTCCTCGACTTCTTCGGCTCGACCAAGTGGTCGGCGCTGTTCGCCGAGAAGCAGTTCGGCGTCTGGGCGCTGGTCTGGGGCACGGGCATGATCGCCCTGATCGGCCTGATCGTCGCGATCCCGCTGGGGCTGATGGCCGCGGTCTTCCTCAGCGAATACTCGCCTCCGCGGGTCCGGGCGATTGTCAAGCCGATCCTCGAGATCCTGGCCGGCGTCCCGACGGTCGTCTTTGGCTACTTTGCCCTGGTCTCCGTCTCCCCCGTGATTCGCGACATCTTCGGCCAGGATGTGGGCATCTACAACGCGCTCTCGGCCGGCATCGTGGTTGGGTTGATGATCGTGCCGATCATCGCCTCGCTCTCCGAGGACGCGATGAACGCTGTCCCGCGCTCGCTACGCGAGGGCGCGTATGCGCTCGGCTCGACGCGGATGGAAGTGTCGCTCCGAGTGGTCCTGCCGGCAGCGTTCTCAGGGGTCGTCGCATCAATCATCCTGGCAGCCTCTCGAGCCGTCGGCGAGACGATGGCCGTGACCATCGCCGGCGGCGGCAATCCGCAGTTCGGCGTGGATCCGCTGGAAGCGGTGCAAACGATGACGGCGATGATTGTCCAGCTCTCGTTGGGCGACACGCCGACCACGTCGATTGAGTTCAAGGTCCTGTTCGCGGTCGCGATGACGCTGTTCGTTCTGACCCTGGTGATGAACATCGTGGCGCAGTGGGTCTCGCGCCGCTTCCGGGAGGAGTACGAATGAGCGCCGCCGCTCCGACGACTCGCTTCACCTCCTTCGCCCCGCGAGTCCGGTTGCGCCGAACCGTCTCCGTGGGGTTCATGGTCTTCGCCCTGTTGGCGATCGCCATTTCGATGATCATGCTGGGCGCCCTGATCGTCGAGATCGCCGTCGATGGCGCTGCGCGACTGTTCACAGATGGCAGCGCGGTCGCTCGTCAAGGACGTGGCGGCGAGATGCTCAGCGATCTGCCCACGCCAAGCGGCATGGGCTGGATGACCTGGGCGCTGCCCATCGCCATCCTGCTGCCGTTCCTGGGTCCGCGCCTCGTCAACTATTTCGTACCGAGTCTGGCAAAACTCGCTGAGCGCGTGATCGGCCTGATCGTCGTCGCGCCGGCTGCGATCTTCGTCCACCTCCTCTACGTCCGCTTCGAATCGGCCTACTTCGTCGAATACGCCAAAGCCGTTGATGTCGACGGCGCAAGCGGCAACATCATCCAGCTCTTTGCTGAAGCCTCGGGGTTTCAGTTTGTGCGATTGCTGATCATCGGCATCGGCGCGCCCCTGACAATATTGGCGATGGGCTGGTTCTGGTCGCACAAGATGCGCAGGCCCACGCTGATCATCCCGGGAATCATGATCGTGGCCTGGGTCGTGTACCTCTTCATCGACCCCTGGTTCCTGTCCTCCTTTCCTTCGCGCAAGCCGGCGGACGCGGGCATCTTTTCGGCCGTCACCGGCACCCTGTACATGATGGTGATCACTATGGCCGTGGCCTTCCCGCTCGGGGTCGGCGCCGCGATCTACCTGGAGGAATACTCGAGACGCAACTGGTTCTCGCGGATGATCCAGGTCAACATCTCGAATCTGGCCGGGGTGCCGTCGATCATCTACGGCCTGCTCGGTCTGCAAGTGTTCGTCCGCGTGCTGGAGTTCGAGCGCTCGGTGCTGGCCGGCGCATGCACGATGGCGCTGCTGGTGATGCCGATCATCATCGTCTCGGCCCAGGAGGCGTTACGCACGGTGCCGCCCTCGATGCGCGAGGCGGCCTATGCCGTGGGAGCGACGCGCTGGCAGGTGATTCGCTACCACGTGCTGCCGTATGCCTTCGGCGGCATGTTGACCGGCAACATCCTGGCGATGTCGCGCGCCATCGGCGAGACCGCGCCGTTGATCGCGATCGGCGCGCTGACCTTCATCGCGTTCCTCGCGGACTCGCCGACCGACGACTTCACGGTGTTGCCGATTCAGATCTTCAACTGGGTCTCGCGGCCACAGGCCGGATTCCACGAGATTGCGGCATCCAGCATCATCGTGCTGATGCTCATCTTGTTACTGATGAACGCCGCAGCGATCATCATGCGTCAGCGGACCCGCACGGACTGGTAGATTCGGAACTCACAGGCGCTAGTGGATTCCACTCGCTTGTGCAGGCAAACGAGGAGCCTGACATGGCACGGAACTTCTTCACATTGATGAGGTCGAGCGCGCCGACCAGTACTGCCGCCCCGACATCGGGCTCGACCGTGACAGCGCTACCTCCGCTACCAAACATGAAGGAAGATGCGGCGGCCGGTGTCGGTGTTCACCTCGACCCGACGCTTGAGGCAGTGCGACACGACTTCAACGAAGAAGTCGAAATGGCGCTCGAACTGAAGGATGTGTCGGCCTTCTATGGCTCGTTCCAGGCAGTCGAGAAGATTTCGATTCAGATTCCGCGCAACCGTGTCACGGCGCTGATTGGTCCATCGGGATGCGGCAAGTCGACCTTGCTTCGCTGCATGAATCGGATGAACGACCTGATCCCCGGCGCTCGCGTCGAGGGCGACATCCAGTTCGAGGGCCGCAACCTGATCGATCCCAACGTGGACGCCGTCGAGGTTCGGCGGCGGATCGGCATGGTCTTCCAGAAGCCGAATCCGTTCCCCAAGTCGATCTACGAAAATGTTGCATTCGGCGCGCGAATCAACGGCTACTCCGGCGATATGGATCGTCTGGTCGAAGACTCGCTTCGACGTGCCGCGCTCTGGGATGAAGTCAGGGACGACCTGAAGAAGTCGGGGCTTGCACTCTCGGGAGGTCAGCAGCAGCGACTCTGCATCGCCCGCGCGATTGCGGTGCAACCCGAGATCATCCTGATGGACGAGCCGGCTTCGGCCCTGGACCCCGTCGCGACGCTGAAGATTGAGGATCTGATGCGCGAGCTGGCCGAGCACTACACGATCGTCGTAGTGACTCACAACATGCAGCAGGCGGGCCGCGTCTCGGACTACACCGCGTTCCTGTTGGCCGGCGAGGAACGGGTCGGACGGCTCGTCGAGTTCGGTCCGACGCAAGATATCTTCACACATCCGCTGGATCAGCGGACGGAAGATTACATTACCGGTAGGTATGGCTAACCTGCCTTTGATGGTGATATCGCGAGACATCCGGACGGCGAGGGAGATATGTCAACCGTACGGCTGACGTATTCCGCCGACCGGGCCGACGTGCTGGATCGTCTGCGGCTGCAACACGCACGGGCAGATCGGTCAATCGTGGACGCCATGCAGGCGCTCCTGCGACGAGACCTGGTGCTGGCGCGGCGAGTCTGCGAGACCGACGATGAGGCGAAGCAGGTGCGCTACGGAATCGAAGAAGCGGTGACGAGCATCATTGCCCTGCAACAGCCCGTCGCCGGAGACTTGCGCGAGCTGATGTCCATCGTCGCGATCGCGCTCAACCTGGAGCGGATCGCCGGCCATGCTGAAGGCATTGCCCGCAACGCGATCTTCCTGGAAGGCAATCCCGTCGCCGCCACCGAACCCGACCTCTGGCGAATGGCGGACGTCGTCCGCGAGATGTTGCAGTCCGCAACCAGGTCGTTTCTTGAGCGCGATCAGAAGCTCGCCCGGATGACGATCGAGCGGGACGACGACGTCGACGAGCTGTACAGCGACATTCACGAGCGACTCATCGATCGTATCGCCGGCGCCGATGGCAACCCTGAAGAGTCGGACGCGATCACTCATGTGATCTGGTGCTCGCACAACCTGGAACGGATCGGTGACCGAGCGCTGAACATCTGCGAACGCACCATTTTCCAGGTCACGGGCCGGTTCGAGCGCGTGCGGGGCCCGGACTACGACGGGGATTCCTGACGTCGCGGCTCTGACGGTCGCCCTAGCCTTCTGCCATGGAAGCTCTGGTCATCGCCCTGATTCGGGTCGCGGGATCGCTGCCGGTCCTGCGCTGGGCCTTCGTCGGCGGCCTGATTGCGGTGTTCGTTGACCTCTCCGATCTCTTCCTACGGCAAGCCATCGACCTCGGCGGACTGTCGAACTACCAGGAGTGGGACAAGTGGGTCGACCAGGTCTACATCTGGCTCTTTCTGGTCGTGGCGCTGCGCTGGTCGGGCTTGGAACGGCGCGTGGCGATTGGACTGTTCGGCTGGCGCCTGATCGGGTTCGTCGCCTTCACCGCCGGCGCAGGACGGGAGATCCTGATCTACTTCCCGCACGTCTTCGAGTTTTGGTTCCTCTTCGTGGCCGCACGGCCGCACTGGCCGTCGAGACTCCGACCGGGCTGGGCCCAGGCCGCCGACGGCACACCAGCGCCGCTGACGCGAGGCGAAGCAATCCGCTGGTTGCTATTCCTCGCCGCACTGAAGATCTTCCACGAGTACACCCTGCACACCGGAAAGTGGTTCGACAACTTCTCCGCCTTCGAGGCTGCCGAGGCAGTTTGGGACTTCGTCAGCGGGCCGTTCTAACGTCGCCAGGAAAGTCCCCTAGGAATGCTCTGAGCAACTGGTGTCGCAGGCCGAGCGGGACCCCCCTTCAGCCTTCGGCAGCTTCCCCCGCAGAGGGGGGAAGCGGGGATCGGAGTTGTTCAGAGGATTCCTAAGTCATTGGCACACGTACCACGGCATACCCGCGCTTGCCGCGGGTATGCCGCCGAGTCGGGCCCTGACGCCGGTGAAGAACGCGACGAGATTGCCGCGGCGGAGCGCGGCAATGACGGAGGTGGAGATATGCATCGGTCTCTTACGGCGAGATACCCGCGGCAAGCGCGGGTATGACGGAACAGAGTGCGCGGCGCATGGCGATCTCGGAGTATCCTGCTCTTGTTGTGCGTTTGAAATCAGCGGATTCCCGGGGTGAGCGATGACGACTAATGCTTCGGTTCCGCCGATTCGTCCTGATGAGATGGCCACCGAGCAGCACGTGATCTGCCGCGATCTGTTCAAGATCTACAAGATTGCCGATCTTGAGGTGGTGGCCCTGCGCGGCCTCGACCTGACCGTTGGCCGAGGCGAAGTGCTGGCGATTGTCGGCGCGTCCGGCTCGGGCAAGTCGACGTTGCTCAATGTGCTCGCTGGACTGGATGTTCCGTCGGCGGGTCAGGCCTTCGTCAACAAGTCCGACCTCCTCTCGCTGACGGAGCAGGAGCTCGTCGACTACCGGCGTGAGCAGGTCGGTTTCGTCTGGCAGCAGACCGGTCGCAACCTGATCCCGTATCTCAACGCCCAGCAGAACATCGAAGTGCCGATGATCCTCGCCGGACGCTCACGCAAGCACGCGCGCGAACGCGCCTTGAGCCTGCTCGACTCCGTCGGCCTGACAGACAAGCGCCGACAGCGTCCCGACCAACTCTCGGGCGGTGAGCAGCAGCGAGTCTCAATCGGCGTCGCGTTGGCCAACGATCCGCCGCTGCTTCTGGCGGATGAGCCTACCGGCGAACTGGACACGCACACGTCGGAGGAGATCTTCGACCTCTTCCGCAGTCTCACGAACCAGTTCGGACTCACGATCATCGTCGTCACGCACGACCCAGCGATCGCGGCGCGCGTCGACCGTGTGGTCGCGATTCGCGACGGCACGATTGCTACCGAAACGGTGCGCCGCGTCGAGAATCCAGGCACCGAGATCGCGGAAGTAGTCCACGAGGAGTACGCCGTCGTCGACGGCGCCGGCCGGCTTCAGATTCCCAAACCGCTCATGGAACAGGTCGCGCTCGGCCGTCGTGCGTTTGTCGATTCTCGAGATGGGCAAATTATCATCACACCGGCGCACGAGGCCGACGCAGTTAAAACAGAGACCGAACAGCGATGACCACCACGTTCGCCACCAACGGCATGACCACACAAGGCCAGCAGGACCTGGTCGTCGACGTCCAAGGCGTCTCCCGCAGGTTCGTAGTCGGCGGCCAGGACATCTGGGCGGTCCGAGACGTCTCGTTGCAAGTCGCCCGCGGAGAGTTCGTCGCGCTGATCGGACGCTCGGGCTCCGGTAAGACCACGCTGCTCAACCTGATCGCCGGTCTCGACTCGCCGACATCGGGACACGTCACGATCGACGGCGAGAACATCACCGAGTATTCCGAGCGCCAGCTAACACAACTGCGACGGCACCGCGTTGGTTTCGTCTTCCAGTCATTCGGCTTGTTGCCGCTGTTGTCCGCGTACGAGAACATCGAATTGTCACTCCGAATCGCCGGTGCGGGCATCCGCGAGCGGCGACGTCGCGCCGAGGAACTGCTGGAGGCCGTCGGACTCGCCGGACGAGCTCGTCACCGACCCTACGAACTCTCCGGTGGCGAGCAGCAGCGGGTGGCAATCGCGAGGGCGCTGGCCAATTCTCCGGCGCTGATCCTGGCCGACGAGCCGACGGGTGAGCTGGACTCCACGACTGCCGTCTCGATTTTCCGACTGCTTCACGATCTGGTCGTCGAGCAGGGCGTCACCATCATCACCACGACGCACGACCGGACCGTGATGGAGCTGGTCCCGCGCGTCGAAGAGATGATGGACGGCCGCCTGTTGGAACCGCAGGAGCAGGAACTCTTCCGCTACACGGTGCGAGAAGAACGTTCACACTTCGCGGCCGAGTTGCCCTCGGACGTCCAGGATGAAGTCTCGGCTGTCAGAACGCACGGCGCCGACTTCGCGCCGACGGTGGAGGAGCGCGTCGCCGCCGAGCGAGCCGCCCATCCGGAGCTGAGCGAAGAGCAGGCGCGTCACGTCTTCGGCGCCGACCGGCCGCTGGCGGAGCCGGCGCAAGAAGTCGCACCTGTGGTCGCCGCCGAGACCTCCGACTCTACAGACGAGGCCTGGCAGCCGCAGATTCCCGACCCGGAGCCGCCGAGCGAAGAAGAAGCAACCTTCGCCCCGCCCGCCGGCGTCGATCGCCCGATCTGGGCTCGTCCGCGCGACGACTGACGCCCACGGAGGCTCTGATCCCCTCTCTTCCCCTCTCCCCCCCTTGCGGAGACCTTTGAAAAACTCATGATTCCCCTCTCCCCCCCTTGCGGGGGGAGATGTCACGGAGTGACAGAGGGGGGGTCCGCCGCCAGCGACCAGATAGGCCTTGAGATAGGGAGCCCCCGCTCTGCCTTCGGCATCTCCCCCGCAAGGGGGGCGAAGGGGACTTATTCAAAGGTCTCCTTGCGGGGGGAGATGTCACGGAGTGACAGAGGGGGGGGCGCCCGGCGCTGACCAGATAGGCATTGGGATAGGGAGCCCCCCCCCTCTGCCTCCGGCATCTCCCCCGCGAGGGGGGAGAAGGGGATTTACGCACAAGTCTCCGCAAGGGGGGGAGAAGAGGACTCTTACGGCGCGGTCTCAATCTTTGTCAGGATGAACCGGCGTGGCTGCTGATCCCAGCGGATCAGTCGATGCGGCGGATCGACCTCGTACCAGGCGCGCGAGACCTCCACCCCCGGCGACGCGACTACTTGCCAGACCACGACATCGCCGTCGGGTCCGCGCAGCGTGTCCTGGCCGCGCACGGCGACCTGCACCAACTGGCTGCGCCGCTGCACGACATTGATCGAACGGTACGTGAGCTCGAGGTCCTGCTTGAACGCGAGCGTGCGCCAGAGCCATGCCGATGAGTCGTTGTCGAAGGCGAAGACGCCGGCCTCGACCGTCTCTTCGGTGACTTCGCCATCTTCGTCGAGGATGACGTTTGCCGAGATCCCACCGTCGGAGTTGAGCTGATAGTTCGCCTCGGCGCTGAGCGTTTCGTCTGCGGACTCCGCCTGGCGCTCATAGCGGATTGGCTGCAGCGTCTCGGCGTCGACCCAGACGACGACTTCGTCGTTGACCTGACCATCTTCCGTCTCGAGGCTGAAGCGCAGCGACAGCTGGTAGAGGTCGTCCTGGCGAATCGTCTCGATCACCAGGGTCCCAAGCATGGTGTCGGTCTGGTCGAACATGTCGTAATGCAGCCGCTCGAAGTCGGGCCATGGGATTTGTGCGACGGGATTCTGGGGTTCGTCAAAGCTGGTCTCGGAACCACAGGCCATGGCGAAACCGGCTACGAGACCAAGAACGAGGAGCAGAGCGAGGATTGTTGGGCGTTGCCGCTTCTTGGTTTCTTTGTTCCCCCCAGCGGGGGGAGCTGTCCCATAGGGACTGAGGGGGGAGCAGGAGGATGGCCGCTGCTCCGCACCTCTCAGCAGTGCCATCACGAACCGCGACCACCGTCGGGGCCGATTTCGGCTTCGGCCATCCGACGCAGGGCCTCGGCGCAGTCTTCGCTGGAGACGTCGGCGTGTGTGACGAGGCGGATCTTGGTGCGGTCCGGCGTCGTGACGAGGACGCCGATTTCGGCCAGGGACGATTGCAGCTTGGGCGATGGCGCTGCATCGTCAGAGGTGTCGAGTTGGACGATGACGATGTTGGTCTGCACGCTCTCGGGGTTGATTCCGAAGCCGAGCTCGGCCAGACCTCGCGCGAGCTGACGTGCGTTTGCGTGGTCGTCTTGCAGGCGGTCGACCATCTGATCGAGCGCCACCAGTCCGGCCGCTGCGAGAATGCCGGCTTGCCGCATCCCACCGCCGACTAGCTTGCGCACTCGTCTCGCCTCGCGGATGAATGGCTCGTCGCCGCAGATCAGTGAGCCGACCGGCGCACCCAGTCCCTTGGACAGGCAGAAGGTGACGCTGTCGGCGGGACCGGCCAGTTCAGCGACGCTGTGGCCCGACGCGGCGGCGGCGTTGAAGATGCGCGCGCCGTCCATGTGCACTCGCAGACCGAGGTCGTGCGCCGTGCCGGCGATTTCCTCTGTGCGCTCCAGCGAGACGACCGTGCCGCCGCAGAAGTTGTGTGTGTTCTCCAGCGCGAGCAAGGTGGTTCGCGGTTGGTGCATGTCGTCCGGACGGACTGCGCCGGGAATGAGTTCGGGATCGAATCCGCCGTCGGCTTGGTTCGGCAGAGTCGTCGCGAGCACGCCGCCGAGCCTTGAGATGCCGCCGGCCTCGGAGCGGACGATATGCGCCAGATCGCCGACCAGCAGCTCGTCGCCGGACCTGGTCTGCGAGAGCAGCGAGACGAGGTTGGCCATCGTTCCGCTGGAGACGTAGAGCGCAGCCTCTTTGCCGGTCCGCTCGGCGGCCGTCTCTTCCAGCTTCGTGATCGTTGGGTCTTCGCCGAAGACATCGTCGCCGACTTCCGCCTCGAACATCGCCTGACGCATCGCTGCGGTCGGCTTGGTGACAGTGTCGGAGCGCAGATCGATCAGCGGCAGGTCACGGTCGCTATTGGCATTGCTGGAAGTCACTGGGTGGGTCCTTGCGATGTGGGTCCTTGCGATCGTTCCCAGATGGTGCGGAAGCCCTCGCCGCCGGTGATTGCGGCGATCGTGACGGCTCGCTCACCATCGTGGAGTTGTTGTTGGATGCGCTTGACGTGGTCGGGGTCGGCGCCGAGGCTGAGCAACCGCGCCGCGATCTTCTCCCAGATGCCCGATTCATCGAACGCTGAGATCGCGCGAGGCCAGGGGAACGACATGATTCGCTCGGGCAGCGGCAAGCGCGGGCGCAGCGACTTCAGATGCCGGAAGCGCTCCTCGGCGGAGTTGACGCGGTCGACGAGTTGGATGATCGGCGTGTCGGGCGGATTCGCGCGGAAATCGACGAGCAGGCGCGGTTCGAGCACGTCGAAGCGCACGATCAGCACCGCCGCCCGGTCAATCACACGCAGGATTTCATCGAGGTCAACGCCGTAGTCGTCGCTCATCTGCTCTCTCAGTCCCCGCTTCACGCGGGGACCCGTTTCCTTCTAGGTATCCAAATCCGATTAGCGATCCTGATCGAGTCGCGAACCGATTCTCTCCAACGATTTCTCTGAGTCCGGACCGAGCAGGTCCCCGCGTGAAGCGGGGACTGGAACGGTGGCGCCCGAGCCTCGCAGCGAATTCCTTACCGGTCGGCGAGTCCTTCCGCTGACCCTGAGTCTATGGACGCGATGGGAGAGCGTCCAATACCTCCGACACCGGGCGCCGCAGGCAGGCCTCCGATGCCGAGCAGGGCCTCGCGGGCGGCGTCGTAGCGCTGTTTGGCGCGGGCTTCGCGGTTGAGCAGGCCTTTGAGCTTGGGCGGCTCCAATGGCTCGCCGTCGAGGAAGACGTCGTGCAGGCGGGTGAGCTGCTTTTGCCAGGCGTCCCAGGCTTCGCGGTATTCGGCTTGTCGTTCGGGGTCGACTCGGACCATGTGGCGTCCTTCGTTGGGACTCGGGGTGGCGTCCTTCGTTGGGACTCGGGGTGGCGTCCTTCGTTGAGACTTGGTCAGACGAGGTTGCGATAGATATTGATGTTGGCCGAGTCGAAGACCATCGCCTCGCGGACGGCGCGACGCAGTTGGGCGAAGTGCTGGTCCTGTGCGGCCAGTTCTTCGAACTGTTCCAGCTCCTTGAGGTCTTCGAACTCGGCGATGATCTCCACGTTGGAGGCTGGGCCGGTGATTGCGTCCCAGACCGAGAATTTCGCCTCGATCCCACGCGCGGCCTGGTAATCGAGCGCCGCTTCAACGGCTCGAAGAAATTCGCCATGCTTGCCTGGCGCTACGCGGCCGGCCAATACTCGTCGGAACATCGGCATTGGATCGTCCCTTCAACTGCTGAATTCTGTTCGATCTTGTTCGGATTTGTTCGATTCTGTTCGGTTTTGGTGCGTCGTTGGTCAGACCAGTTCGGTCGTTGTTCGTTGTTTGAGCGCCTGTTCGACCCGTTCGAGGTCGTCCGGCCTGTTTACGTTGATGAACGATTGCAGTTCTGGATCGTGAACGCGGAGCTCGTCGGCTTCCCATTAAGCGATGCTCGACCAGCGGCAGAAGGGCGCGGATTCGTCCGTTGCCGTCGTCCAACAGACGCGTCGCATGCGGCACGACGGAGGGTCGGTAGGCGGCGAGCAGTGGTTGCGCGACACCGTCGAGGTAGGGCATGGCGATCTGCGTGTCCGGCCTGTCAGATGAGGTGGCGCAGGCCGCGGCGACGGCGCGCAGCAGCTCCGGCTGGAGGAAGGGCATGTCGCAGGCGACGGCGACGGCGAGGTCGTGGCGGATCAGCGGGAGCGTTGCCTCGAGTCCGGCCAGGGGGCCGCGGTCGTGACGATGATCGACCACTTCGCGCCAGTCGACGCCGTCCAACGGCGGGAAGTCCTGGTCGGGGCGGCGGGCGACCACGATGTCGTCCGAGACGGCGCTGGCTGCGAGTGCGCTCCAGTGCAGCAGCGGTCGTCCGCCGGCTTCGGTGGTCGCCTTGTCGCGGCCCAGCCGCTTGCCGAATCCGCCGGCCAGGATGATGACCGAGAATGCGCTGCTCGTGGTTGTCATAGCTTGAGTTTAGGCTGCGCACATGACCAACGACCTGCATCTGCCGCTGCACGAGGCATTGGGGATTACGCGGCCGGCCGTCTTCGCCACGGTCGGCGGCGGAGGCAAGACGACGGTGCTGTTCGCGCTGGCGGCAGAATGGGAAGCGGCAACCGACATTATGAGTGGGGCCGATGGGGGCCTCACCGTCCTGACCACCACGACCAAGATGACCATCCCCCGAGAGGGCCGCACGCTGCCGCTGGCCATCGGCCGGGACGACGCCGCTCGAGCCGTCGCGCTGGACAACATCCGCCGGCGCGGCCTGTCCTCAGCCGTCGTCGGCTCGGGCCGAGGCGACCGCGAGCGAGTCCTCGGCGTCGACCCCGCCTGGCCGCGTCAAGCGGTGGACGCCGGTCTCGCCAGCCTGGTCGGAGTCGAGGCCGACGGCTCAAAAGGCCGCCCCTTCAAAGCCCCCGCCCTGCACGAACCAGTCCTGCCCGAGGGAGTGGACATCGTAGCCGCCGTCATCGGCGCCGGAGTGCTGGGCAGACCGCTGGACGACCGCGCAGTGCATCGTGCAGAGCTAGTCGCCCAGGTGTCGGGAGCAAGCATCGGGGACGAGATTACGCCGGAGTTGGCGGCGAGAGTGTTGATGTCGGAGGACGGGGGGAGGAAGGGAGTGCCGGAGTCGGCGGAGTTTGTGGTGTTGGTGTCGGGGGCGGGGAGGAACTTGGAGGGGTCGCGGGCGTTGGCGTCGGCGTGTGGTGGTCGGGTGGTGCTGTGGGACGTGGGGTCGGGGATTTCGGAACTTCGATGGCAGAACTAGCTAAGCATTATTGCCCACTTCCTGCCTCGCCAGGTCAATCCCTTTGCATGCGCATTCTCTCCTAATCGGCATGCGGAACAAAGATATGCGGATCGCTGCTCGCTACTTCAATCATGGCAAAGTTGCTTTTGTCTATGAACGCTTCAAAGGCTTGGCCGTAAGCGTCATTGGTCGTCGATGTGACAACACGAGACAACTCTCGCCCGACTCTAGTGAGAGCTACCCCAGTAACCTTAAACTCATCGGCGTATGTTCTACCTCGAATCGGCGACAGGACCCAATGGCGATCTCGGAACTGAAAGGGAATGCGTGCCGCGATATCTACTGTGGTTGGTATCTTGCTGCAATTGCTATAGGGATACCATGAATCGTAGTCAGAGATGATAAGGCCATACTCGCAAAGTAGATTGAGTGAATCGAAGTTCAAGCCATAGGCGTCAAGTGCATTACCACTGGCTCTACCATCGAGCGATGGAACTCTAGCGTCAAGATAACGCTTGCCATCTCCTGGAACTATTACGCACAATGAGCAGAGCTGCTCAAATAGATTAGCTACCTCAATATCGATGTCC
This sequence comes from Dehalococcoidia bacterium, assembly GCA_963666795.2. GTDB lineage: Bacteria > Chloroflexota > Dehalococcoidia > Bin125 > Bin125 > Bin125. Next base: position 958,925 of record CAXXUV010000008.1, read on the forward strand.
TTTAGGATTGCTAGGGTTCTAAGAGAGGTGCTACCCGGGCGAACGACTTCTCCCGCCAAGATCTTGGCCCATAGGTTTTGCAGTTCGTCCGCTGAAATATCCTGGGCATGGTTAGAGAATGGCGACGTCCAGCTGTGATCGGGCTCGTGGTCTTGGACTTCATTCTCCTCCAGAAGTTCAGCCGCTTTGCCGAAAATGGCGCCCGTATTGGCTTGCTTTCTGTTTATCTGGATATTGAGGTTTTGACTAATCGTCTCTGCGACCTGAATGTTGCTTGAGATAGAGAGGTCCGCGTCGGCCAAGCTGCCCGAGAAGGTTCCTCCGTCCTCTAGAAGTGCAGGCAAGGTTTCAGCGAGGCCCTCGAAAAGAGTTTTGGTGGCTTCTACTGTTCCATGCGCTTCGATTTGCTTGGCTTCGGATTCTTGTCCTGCGGTCCAAGGAGCCAGTTTGGTCTTCAGGATGTTTGGCAAGCAGCTGCCGAAATACTTGGCCAAGGCCGACAGTGCAGAGATGGTCACAGGTTCCATTGGGAGATCTCCTAGAGCGAAGTCAAGCTTTGCGTTTGGAATGGAGGAATCATAACAGTGGGGAATACTGCACAGCAAGCGACTATCCGTAATTCGTGATGTAGTCGCTGTCCCTAATCAAGGATCTTCTTCTCGTGCGACTGCTCGCTCAGCTGGAGGTATGGCTACAAAGTTAGGGTGAAGGGAGCTTCCTGAACGATCAGGTCGGGGGCGGCGATAGTGAGGATGATTCCGCGGTCGAATAGTTGCCGGCGGAGAGGTTGGCCAGGTCGAGGAGGTAGAGCGAGATCGGGACCATCACTGCGATGCAGATGACGCATATCGGCATCGGGAGCCGAAGGGGCGGGTCCCCGCTCGGGGGCGGGGACGGGGAGTTCGTACTTTTGGCGCGGGCTCGTGTTGATGAGCCATGCGCGAAGGCCGTTATGTGGGTTGTCCACATCCGACCGTCATCTGATTGAAAAACGAACGAGTGTTCTGTAATCTGGCTTCCGATGTCCTGGAGGCTTTGCGCACATATGGGCGATTTGACTTCTGTTGGTTGTTTGCTGGCTCCTCACTGGCGGGGGCGGGTTGAGCTGGCTCGGCGGCCTGAGTTGGCGGGGGCTGCGGGGCTGATTGTTGAGCGCTCGGGGGCTCGGCCGATGGTGGTTGATTGTCTGCCGGCGGCGTCGGAGGTTGCGCCGGGGATGACGCTGGAGGCGGCGCTGTCGCTGCAGCCCGACGCCGTCGTCCTGGAGGCGGACGAGCCGCACTACGCGCGCGAGTTCGAGCGGGTGCTGCGGGCGCTGGAGGATGTCAGCGACCGGGTCGAGGGGGCGGACCACGATGGCGAACTGGGGGTCGCCTACGTAGGGCTGGACGGGCTGTCGGCGATGTACGGCGGCGAGCGGGCGATGCTCGACACGCTGTTGGCGGCCGTGCCGGCGCACTTCCAGCCGCGGATCGGCGTCGCTGGCGGCGTCACTGGCGGCAAGTCTGGGGGCAAGTCTGGGGGCAAGTTCCCCGCCTTCGTCGCGGCCCACACGCGGCGCTCTGCGGGTGTGAGCCAGGTCGGGCGCGACGCGGCGGCATTCCTCGCGCCGCACTCGATCAACCTGCTGCCCACACCGCTGGTGTCGCCCGAGCTGCTGGAGGACCTGCACCGGTTGGGGCTGCACCGGCTGGGCGATGTCGCGGGGCAGGAGATGGACGCGCTGCTCGACCGCTTCGGGCACGAGGGCCGGCGCGCCTGGGAGCTCGCGCGCGGGATCGACGAGCGTCCGTTGCGACCGCGGACGTTCGAGGAGTCGATTGCGGAGACGGTCTCGCTGCCGACGGCGTCGACCTCGCTGGAGCTGCTGCGCGTGGCGGTCGACACGCTGCTGACGCGGGTCTTCGCGCAGCCGCGCATGCAGGGTCGCTACGCGGGCTCGGCGACGCTGTCGTGCGTGATCGAGGACGGCCCGACGTGGGAACAAACATGGCAGCGGGTGTTCCACTTCAAGACCAATGTCGGGCACTGGAAGCGGGCGGCGGAGATCATCAAGGGTCGGCTGGAGACGGAGCATCCGCAGGCGCCGGTCGAGTCGATGACGGTGACGCTGGGCAACCTGAGCGGCGCGTCGGGCGTGCAGCTCTCGCTGTTCCCGGACATCCGCGCCGACCGCGAGCGTCGGCTGCTGGAAACGGAGCGTCAACTGCGGGCGCGGCTGAACGGCAAGCACGCGCTGCACCGGCTGGTCGATGTCGCGCCCTGGCATCCGGCGCCGGAGATGCGCACGGTGCAGGTCTCCATCGATCCGGCGGCGACCGACAGCATGCGTCCGCTGACGGCGCCGATGGCCATCGCAGTCGAGGAGGGACCGAATCAGGAACCGATCGCCGTGCAGTTGGAGCAGCGCTGGCATCGGGTGGAGCGAATCGAGGATCGCTGGAGCTTTGACCTCTGGTGGCGTCCAACGCCAATGCATCGGTCGTACTACCGGGTGAGTCAGGAGGACGGTCGTCAGTTGACGTTGTATCGGGATGGGGGGGATCAGTGTTGGTATCGGCAGAGTGCGTGAGGTTGGGTTTGAGATATGGTCGCGGCCACTTATTTCTCCCCCTTGGAGACCTTTGCAAAACACATAAATCCCCTCTCCCCCCCTTGCGGGGGGAGATGTCACGGAGTGACAGAGGGGGGGTCCTCCGACAGCGACCAGATAAGCCTCGAGATGGGGAGCCCCCCCTCTGCCTACGGCATCTCCCCCGCAAGGGGGGCGAAGAGGAGTTACGCAAGGTCTCTGCAAGGGGGAGCAAAGCAGAAACAAGCCGGGGAATAACGGAAGCGGGTGAAGCGGGGACGTATCTCCGCTATGGCCGATTGACATGACATACACCGAACTGCACACCAAGAGCTTCCACTCATTCGGCCTCGGCGCCTCCCACGGCCATGAGCTGCTGGCTCAGGCTCGGGCGTATGGCATGTCCTCTCTGGCTCTGACCGACACCAACCTGTGTGGGGCGCTGGAGTTTGCCCGGCTGGCGAACAGTCTTGAGATTCAGCCGATCACTGGTGGCGAGCTGACGCTTGAGGATGGTTCCCGGGTCACGCTCTTGGCCAAGTCTCGCGCGGGCTATGCGAATCTGTCGCGGCTGTTTACGTTGGCGAATGAGGTTGATCGGCGGGAGCCCCGGCTTGATCCGGCGCATCTGCCTGAGCACTCCGAGGGGTTGGTGCTGCTTGGCGGTGGGCGTAATGGGGCGCTCTCGCGGCTGGCGCTGGCGGGGGAACGAGTCCCGGCTCGCGCGCTGCTGGGTCGGTATCGGGAGTGGTTTGGGGCGGACTCGGTCTATGTGGAGCTGCAGCAGAATTTCCTGCGCGGCGACACCGAGCGCAACCGCGAGCTGATTGGTCTGGCCCGCGAGGCGGGGGCGCCGCTGGTCGCGTCGAACGATGTGCTCTATCACTCGCCCGAGCGCTATCGGTTGCAGCATGCGCTGGTCGCGGCGAAGTGCAACACGACGATCGACCAGGCGCTGCGGCACATTCAGCCGAATCATCACCTGCACCTCAAGCCGCCGGCTGAGATGTCGCGGCTGTTCGCTGAGTTTCCCGAGGCGCTGTGCAATACGCAGCGGGTCGCGGAGCAGTGCGAGTTTAATCTCAGCACCGACCTCGGCTACACGCTGCCCGAGCCGATCGTGCCGGACGGTTACACGCCCGAGACCTATCTCAAGCGGCTCTGTTACGAGGCGGCGGCGCGGCGCTATGGGTCGGTGACGAAGCCGGTCGAGGAGCGGCTGGAGGAGGAGTTTCGGCTGATTGGTCGACATAAGCTGGCCGGCTTCCTGCTGCTCTACCGCGAGATCGTGCGGCTGGCCCAGCGAATCATGGAGGAGCGCGGGCTGACGGAGCCGGAGACGCCGCTGGAGAAGCGGCCGCCGGGTCGCGGGCGCGGCTCGTCGGTAGCGCTGCTGGTTGGCTATCTGATCGGGATTAGCCACGTCGATCCGTTGCGCTGGGAGCTGACGCTGGAGCGTTTCCTGCCCGACGACATGACCTCGCTGCCGGACATCGACCTCGATTTCCCGCGCGGCCTGCGCGACGAGCTGATCCAGCGCGTGCATGAGTACTTCGGTCGCGACTACGCGGTCCTGACGGGGGCGATCAACACGTATTCGGTGAAGGGCATCATCCAAGATTTGGGCAAGGCGCTGGGACTGCCCAAGGACGACCTGCGGCTGCTGTCGAAGCAGTTGCACTCGCATGACGGGGCTCGGCTGCGCGAGGAGATGGCGCAGCTGCCCGCCTTCCGCGACAAGGTCGACGCTCACGGCTGGCGCGACCTGATCGCGCTGGCGCCGCAGCTGATGAACGCGCCGCGCGGGCTGAGCCAGCACGTTGGCGGGATGATCCTGAGCGACTCGCCGATTCCCGAGATGGTGCCGGTGCGGGCGGGCGCGATGGAGGGTCGCTTCATCATGGACTGGAACAAGGACAGCGTCGCGGACGCGAACTTCGCCAAGATCGACCTGCTCTCGCTGCCGGTGCTGGACCAGCTCGAGGAGGCGCTGGACCTGATCGAGCGTCGCGAGGGCGTGCGTCCCGACCTGAGTCAGATCAGCCCCGAGGACGACGGCGTCTACGACATGATCAACGCGGGCAAGTCGAAGGGCGTCTTTCTGTTGCAGTCGCCGGCGCAGCTCAAGATGGGTCAGCGGCTCAGGTCGCGTCGGCTGTTGGACCTCGCCTACCAGGTCGCGTTGATCCGGCCTGGGGTCGGCACGCAGGGCAGCGCGGTCAGCCAGTTCGTCGACCGCTATCGGCACGGGGCCGAGTGGGAGTACGACCATCCGCTCGAGGAGCGCGCGCTGGAGCGCGGCTACGGCGTGATCGTCTGGCAGGAGCAGGTCGTCCAGTTGATCATGGACGTGGCCGGGATGTCGGCGGCCGAGGCCGACGAGGTGCGTCGCGCGTTTGCGAGAGCGAACAACGAGCACCTGATTGCGATGCACCGCGAGCGTTTCCTCGAAGGCGCCGGCGCGAACGGTGTGCCGACCGACATCGCCGAGCGCATCTTCGCCAAGATCAACGGTCACTACATGTTCCCCGAGTCGCACTCGCACGCCTTCGCGATCACCGCCTATCAGGCCGCCTGGCTGAAGCGCTATCACCCGCTCGAGTTCTTTGTCACGCTGATCAACAACCAGCCGATGGGCTTCTATCCGGTCGAGACGTTGAAGGAGGACGCCCGCAAGTTTGGGGTGCGTTTCCTCAACCCGTGCGTCAATCGCAGCCAGGTGCGTGCGAGACCTGCCTCCCCATCGCAGAGACCGCTGCATGACCCGCTCCCCCTCGCAGGGGGAGCTGTCGCGGAGCGACTGAGGGGGTCCCTCGGGGCGTCACGACCAGATGCGAGCAGGCCGGGCAGGACCCCCTCCGCCTTCGGCGCCTCCCCCTGCGAGGGCGAGGGGGAACCGTTAAGCGCCGGTCTCTCGCAGGGGGAGCTACCGCAGGCTGAGGGGGTCCGGCTGGGTTTGGGGATGATCAGGGACATCGGACCGGAGTCGGCGCGGCTGATTGTTGAGGAGCGGGAGCGTCATGGACCGTACGCCGACTCGGGCGAGTTGGTGCGACGGACCGGAATCAAGCCGCAGTCGGTGCGTTCACTGGTCGAGGCGGGCGCATTCGACGGCGTCACGCCGAATCGTCGCGAGGCGCTGTGGGAGGCGGGCCTCTCGATCCGTCCTACGCGAGCCGGGCTGCGCGCGTTTCCGGTCGCCGGAGCGAACGCGCCGCCGCGCTTCGAGGACTTCAGCGACTACGAGAAGATGGTTGGCGAGTACCAGGCGTTGGGCATCTATCCCGGCGGTCACGTGATGGAGTTCATCCGCCCGACGCTGGACGCCGGTGTGATGACGACCGCCGAGGTCTACGACGCCAGGGACGGCCAGCGGATCCGCGTCGCCGGCTGGCCGATCGCGCGGCAGCATCCGCGCGGTCAGGATGGCACGGTGTTCGTCACGATCGAGGATGAGACCGGCGACGTGCAGACCATCGTCTGGCCGAAGGTGTTCGCCAAGTGTCGGCGCGCACTCTCAAATCAGTTGATCATGCTGCAGGGTCACATCGACCGCTGGGACGGCACGACCAACATCGTGGCGGAGAGAATCGAAGCAATCGGCGCCGACATCCGCATGCCGACGGCCCACGACTGGCACTGAGCGAGGATGAATGCCACCTGAGCGCGGCGGAGAAGGAAGTGAGCCGTCAACGCTTCGGTGATCCGCGGCCTCGGGCTACTTGGCAGCCAGACGCGCCAACCGCTCCAAATCCTCGGGCGTTGGCGTCGGCGGCGGGGTCCAGGGGCCGTCTGCGCGGGTCGATGTAGAGGCGTCTAGCCACAGCACCGCGCCGCCGCTGATCGTGAAGTTTGTCGATCCCGGTACCAGCATGCCATCGACCCTCGCGTACCGCAGCCACTGCGAGCCATCCCATTTGAATACCCCGACGACGCTGTCGCCGGCCGCGACCAACCAACTCAGCAACGTCGCGGCCCGTGTCGAGGCGCAGCACGTCCTCCAGGCAATGTTCACGCCGGTGTCGCGTGAAGTGAGGCAATCGACCCCTGGCGACTCGAGTTCCTTGGGCGGCGGGGGTGGAGACAGTGTGGTCCTTGAGACCGATGCCCAATCTGAGGTCGCATCCGGGTTGCTGCTGAGCGTGGCGCGGACGCAGAGCAGATGCGTGGTTGAGGCGCTCAGCCCCCTGAAGAGTTGCGACATCGTCATTTCGCCCACCATGTACTCCTGGTCCGGATCCACATTGCAATCAGTACCGGTCGTTTCGACGATCCGGACGTCATAGCCGTCCGCGGCGTCGACTTCGTCCCAGGTCAACGTAATCGCGCTGGAGGTCGCGCTGGGGGGATTGAGGGTCGGAGGCACGAGCTTCAGAGATACGCTTACCTGCTTGTCTTCATTGATGTGAACTTCGCAGCGCCCGTCAGTTAGTGGCTTAGTGCACCCTGTCCAATCGACTACATGGGTATTGGTATCGAAACCGCTGATGCGCACACTCACCAGTGTCCCGGCTGTGTACGAATGTTGCACGCCTGCGGCCGGGTGAGACGTGAGACTCCCGCCTGTCGGCAGTTCAATCTGAAGCGTGTGATAGAGGGGAACGAACGTGGCGGTCAGTGATTTGTTGTCATCAACGTACAATATACAATTGACTTTGCCGATGCAATTGTTCGCTGCGGCGTCGGGACCGCTCCAAGAGGCAAATTCCGAGAGTACCGCCGTGCTCGTGTAGGTGTTTCCGCCTTGCGTAAAACTGTACACGTCAGTCAAAGGAACGGGCGTTAAGATGGCGGTTGCTCCCTGGTACCTTACGATCACTTTGCCCGCACCGACGACATTCACCTGTACAGCGCCACCGACATCAATGTGAGGCGCGGGCTCAGTGTCGGTTGCCTGAAAGTCGTCGGTGGCGAAACCTATCATATTGCCGTTTGTTGAGGTTCCGCTACAGAGACGATCACGGTCGCGGCATTGCATCCTGATGTTGGCCTGGGTCGTGGAAAACAACCGATATACAGCGTCCGTCGGCTGATCGAGACCGACCCATGTCATTAGCTGCGTCTCAGGCGCAAAGCTCTCGACATAAATCCAGAGTAGGTCATCCTCATTCCAGCGCCGAAGAATGATGTCCTCCTCTGCGACTACCTTCTTTGCGTCGAAACGAAAGACAACAGCCCCAGACAAACCGTCGATCTTGCACGCGAACCGATAGGGTCCAATTCTACTCACGACGTTGGGTTCGTAGATCGCTACGTAGTCGATGATATCTGTGGTCTTCAGCGGATAGTACGGCTGGTCCTTATTGCACATCAGCGATTCGAAAACGACGGTTCTGGGATCTGTGCAATCGTAATCCCCGAGTCCAACAACGTGACCAAGTTCGTGAGCAATAGTCCGGCGCAATCGCTCATAGAGAACAGCTTGAGCCGGATCGCCATTGCCCTGTAGTCCATCGGATTGAGGAGGCCTCGTGCTACTATTGACAAGGACTTGCAGTGCCCCGGTGTAAGTCTCGTGCGGAGTTTGAGACCGTGGCGGTACCAGCAAACATGCGTTGCCGCTTCCGGAGCAGAAGAATCGATCGCCGGACGGGTCGCGGGCAGCAATGTGAACGTAACTGATATAGGTAGTAGTCGCAGTCGTGGGGCAGCTATCCATGGGTTCGAAGGCATTGTTGGATCCGCCAAGCAACGGTGCAATGTCGCTGTCCAAAGTGTTGTTCCACATTTCGACGGCATCGCGCATGCTGATCCGGTAATCGCTGGTGCACACAGGAATCGATTGGTCGACGACCAGGTTTCGCGCAATGCTTTTGTAAGGGATAATGTTAATCGGTTGGGTCGTGTTTGGGTTTTCTTCTGTTGTAGCGATATCGGCTTCGGCGATACGAAAGGCGAAGCAGAGCATGGCTACTATTGCGGCAAGGGCAAGTCCCAATGCCACCAGGAAGCGCTGTCTCGTTGTGGTGCTGCGTATCATGGCCAGATCCATTCAGGGAGTCCACAGTTCAACGGGCCGTTGAAATACCTGTCGTCTCTAACGCAGATTTCGACCAGGTTGTGTTTCCAGAAGGAGGCCGCGAGCCGCTCCTGCCAGGCAGCCGCGGAGAGCGCGTCAGGGCAGTTGTATATGCAACCGGAGTAGGGGCGGCGGACGATTTCGTTCAAGTCATCGTTGACAGAGATGTAGGCTTGTCTCAGCTCCGATTCGCGCATCAACAGCAAGCTTGGCGTTGTGAAGTCGTCGAATACGGTCTCAGGCTCCCAATCGTCGAAAGGTTCAATAATATCTATGAGATAGTTGTACCGTTCGAGACGGACTCGTTCGCCCACGGGCATGTCAAAGACCATGACATCCGGCTCGCGCGAATAATTCCCAAGGACGTCAAAGCCCGCATAGTTGGCGCCTGGAAGGCCGTACGTCGCGACTTTGCAGTCTTCGCTAAAGCAACGGGAGGGCCACACGGGATGAGATACGTTTGGTGGGGGACATTCTGGCAGGCCGACGGAGTTTAGATCGTGCGATTCAGACCGCCAGAGGCCGGGCGGCAGGCAGCCCTCGAACTGGTTGCCGGCTAGTTCCAAGCGCTCCAATAGGGTCAGGAGGTGCAACTTGGAGGGGATCTTGCCACTCAGAGCATTGCCGCTGAGCTGCAGGTACCGCAGTTCTGTCAGGTCACCAAGGTAGCCCCAAAGCTCGCCGGTGAGGCTGCGCTTGGTCAGGTCGATGCCCGTCACCCGGGCCGGCGAGCCTGCTACCGTCACGCCTTCCCAGGTGATCGTCGGAGTCGCCGTATTCCAGTTCAATGGCGGGTCGGCGCGCAGTACGTCGCGCAGCGCCAGCAGATGTTCACGGTCTCGATACAGCTCGGTGTTGTCGCGCGGAACGGTGATCGCGGCATCGCCAAAGCGATAGCTGCCGCTGGAGCTGAGGCCGTCATCGAGCGGTACTTCGTACCTGCCCAACGGCCGCCAGTGCCAGCCCGCTATCGCCCATGCATGTGGCTGGCAGGTAGAAGGACAGGCCTGTATCCAGAGCCGCAACGGTTCCACCTTCCGTTGCCAGATGCGCAGATTGATATCGGCCATCGTTACTTCGGCAACCAGGGATCTGTGCTCTTCTTCGTACGCGCCTACCATCCGCAGCGGCAGCCGAACCGTCCCAAAGACATCCCACCGGTCTCCCGGCGCGCGCGCGCTCATCCAGAGCACTTCAGGCTCGGCGATCAACTGCCAGATGCGGAACTGGATGGTGACCTCGTTCGGTTCCACGCTGGTCGGCTCAGTCGGGGGCGAGGCGTTTGCCTCTGCTAACAGAACTGACATGAGCAGCGCACCCACGAGGGCGACGAAGACGCATTTGAGGGACACAGGTTGTTTCATGGACTGTCATCCATCCAGATCGACTCAGCGAGCCGGTCGAGTAGCGCGGCGACGCCGACAGGGTCGGTGCTCGTCGAGACGATCTTGCGGTAACATTCCTCAGCCCGCTCGAGGTCGACGCAGATCCAGGACTGCTCCGCGGTATTGCGCAGGATTAGGCCGATCGTCTCACCCCCGTCGTCGGAGTCGGTCAGCACGATCCCGACGATCTCCAGGTTCAGCCCGGCCGGCACGTCGAACATCACCGCCGGACGCTCGTCAACCAGCGCGAACTCGTGGGCGCCGGCAGTCAGCGTGTGTTCGCCGTAGGAGATGTCGGTCGGCGCGCCACAATCGCCCAGGGACAGCGAGGACAGGTCGTTGTTGTTGATGGTCCGCAGGTCGGGCGGCAGACAGCCCTCGAACGTGTTACCCGCCAGGTACATGTGAGTCAGATCAGACAGCATCGTCAGCTTGGAGGGGATCCGGCCGCTCAGCGCGTTGCCGTCGAGCCGCAACTGGGTGAGCGCGTCCACCTCGCCGAGCGGGCCCGACAACTCTCCGCTCAGGCTCTGACTAGCCAGATTCAGTTGCGTGACGCGCTGCGGGGTCCCGCTGAGCGTGACTCCGGTCCACCCGGAGATCTCTGTGCGCACATCCCAGTTCAACTCCCGCTACCGGCCAGCACATCGCGTAGTCCGATCAAGTGTTTACAGTCGGCGACCAATCCCGTATTCGCGGAAGGGTTGGAGACCGCAGTGCCGCTGGCGCAGCTTGCCGCTCGGAACACAGTAGTCACGACTACTTCGCCCAGGATTGGCTTGAGCCCCGGACGGCCCAGTGGATTCGGTCGGGCTGCGTGCAGGTCGAATGTGATCAGGGTGGCCGCACCTTCATCCTCGCTCACCGTGAATGTGTAGGTCGTGCCCACAGGTGGGATCAGTTGCGAGAACGAGACCGCCCAGGGCTGGCACCAGGGGGGCCTGTTGCAGATAGAACCGGGTGTAGTCGGCGGGCAGCGGGGCCGCCGTGACCACTGTGACCTGCTGGCCTCGCTCGACCAGGTAGCGGCCGTCCGGATTCGGCGTGAGCAATAGTTCCGCAGGAATATCCTGGACCTGGGCGAAGTCGTCGGGGGCGCCGAGGTAGACCGCGCGGATGCAGGTGGGGTCGGTCGGAGTGGCGCAGCGGTCCGCCGGGAGACGCCATGAGCGACGTCGGAGCTGAACGGAGGCCGCCTGGGAGTATGAGCAGCAGGGTCAAGTCAACAGATGTCGTTTCAGGAACTCACCCACAACTTGATTGAAGGCTTCCGGGCGCTCCCAATACACAGAGTGGCCGCAGCCTTCGACTTCGACGTATTCAGACCCCGGGATTTGTTCGTGCACCATCCGGACCACCTCCGGATAGACGATTTTGTCTTCGTCCCCGACCAGGAACATCGTTGGCACCGTGAGTGCCTCGATGTCCTCCGTTCCAATGCGAATGCCAGTCGGCGTGTACCTCAGATTGGAACGGGATTCAGTCAAGTTATACGACAACCACTCCGGCAGCGGGAAGTTCTCGAAGTTGAGTCGTATGCGCATCAGTAGCGCCATGGCTGGATCGCGATCAGGAAAGTCCTCTGCATAGGCCCGGTCGAGCCCGGGGATATCGCGGGTCTGTTCGTCAAGCTCTTCCATCAAGCTGTGCAGCTCGGGCCAATCCAGGTCCCCGGCGCAGTCACACATCACAAGAGCGGAAACGCGGTTGGGATTGCGAACGGCGAAGCCCAGAGCGGTCCACCCACCCATCGATTGCGCGATCAAGCCTGCGCGTTCGATGCCCAGCCGGTCCAGCAGCTCCTCCAGGTCGTCGACGAACCGCGTCGGCCCCTCTTTGTCCGGATCGGTCGACGAGCCAAACCCTCGATGGTCGATGACGATGCAGCGGTAGTGTCGTTCGAAATGGGGGATCTGCTGAAACCAGCCGATCTGCGTTCCACCGCCGGCCCCATGTAAGAAAACGATTGGGGGACCTGCTCCATACTCTTCGTAGTGAAGTTCGATTCCGTTGAGTTGTTCGGTTGGCATGGCTGAGTATCTCGATCTAGGAAGGAATCAAACTACGGTTTGGACTGGGAGTCGCAATTCCTGGACCAATGCGCCATCTGAGGTCCTCGTGCAAGTGCGGTGAAAGGATACTCGATCCGATCCGACCTCGGAAGGGTGGAGGCCCTCGTTGGCCGGCCGCTGCCCTCTGGTTCGCACTAGGGTATGACTCGAGATGTCAGAGCCGATTCGCAGCGCAGTGGTCGTTGGCGGCGGAAGTGCCGGATTCCTTGCGGCGCTGACCTTCCGCCGGATGCTGCCGCAAATCAAACTGACGGTCGTCCATTCGCCCGACATCCCGGTCATCGGCGTGGGCGAATCCACGACCGGCCGGGTACCCCCGCACCTGCACGAGTCGCTGCGCATCAACCGCGACGAGTTCCACAGGCAAGTGCGGCCGAGCTGGAAGCTGGGACTGCGCCTGGAGTGGGGCGCGGCGGACGTGCCGCACTTCAACTACTCGTTCGATCGCTATCTCGAGAAGCACGTGCCCGGCCTCGAGAAGCGGGCCGCCTATTACTGCCTGGCCGACTCCAAGGATTGCAGCGTTTTCAACGCAATGATGGACCGGGGCCGCTCGCCCGCGACGCTGGAGGGCCGTCAGTTCGCTATCGACCCTCGCGCGGCGTACCACCTCCCGAACGACCGCTTCATCGACTACTTGCGGCGGCAGTCGCTCGAATCGGGCGCCGACCTGATTGAGGACGAAGTACAGGAGGTCGTGCGGGCGGAGTCCGGTGATGTTGAGCGCCTGCGACTGAAGAGCGGCCGCGAGGTGCAGGGCGATCTCTTCATCGACTGCTCGGGCTTCCGCTCGCTGCTACTCGGGGAGACCCTGGGCGAGCCCTACCTGAGCTATGCGGACACGCTGTTCTGCGACCGGGCGGTGATCGGCTCCTGGCAGCGGGATGACCAGATCCTGCCCTACACGACGGCGTCGACGATGGACCACGGCTGGGCCTGGCGGATCGACTTCCCGGACCTCGTCACTCGGGGCTACGTGTTCTCCTCCGCGTTCTGCTCGGACGAAGACGCGGCGCAAGAGTTACGGGTGAAGAATCCCGAGCTGGGCGACGACTTGCGTGTGATCGCATTTCCCAGCGGCCGCTATGCGCGCCACTGGGTTCGCAACGTCTTCGCCGTGGGTAACGCCTCCGGCTTCGTCGAGCCATTGGAGGCGACGGCGTTGCACCTGATCGTCGAGCAACTCTACAAGCTGGCCGACGGTTTGATTGATACGGACGCGGTACCGACTCCGGGCCTGCGCGATCTCCTCAATGCGGCCTTCCAAACTGGCTGGGACGACGTACGCGACTTCCTGGCGTTGCACTACAAGTACAACTACCACTCGAACACGCCGTTCTGGCGTCACTGCCGCGCGGAAACATCGCTGGGTGGGGCGGCGGAGTTGGTTGAGGCCTACGAACGGGTCGGGCCGTCGCTCCTGCTGAGCCGGCTGATCCAGGGGGAGTACTTCGAGTACGAGGGCTACACGTCGATGTTGGTGGGCTTGCGCGTCCCCACGGCTGCTCGCCGGGACCTGTCCAGCGACGAAGCCAAGGCCTGGGGGACGTATCAAAAGGGAGTCCGCAACTCGGCCGCCCGAACCATGCCCATGCGCGAGGCGCTGGAGCGGGCTCACGGGACTGCGCCCGTCGCGCGCTCTCGGTCCGAGCGTCGCCGGCAGGCCCGCACCTGACTCGGTACCGCACCTCAGGGTTGGTGCTGGCGTAGCCGGATGCATGATTGACAAGCCAAACCCACTCGTGATACTTGCGCGTAGCAGTCACTTCCGCTAAGGGCCATACCTGGGTGTCGTGAGTGGCGGGAGGATTGTCATGAACGAGCGCAACTATTGGACGAAGCTCGGCCGGCGGAAGATCTCACGACGCACATTGTTGAGGGCCAGCGCCAGAGCCGGCGTTGGCGCCGCCGGGCTCGTGTTGGTCGGCTGCGGCGACGATGATGATGACGATAGCGGCCAGCCGGCTGCTGCTCAGGCTCAACAGCAGCAACAACAGCAGCAGCAAGCACCGGCCGCGCAACAACAACAGGCGCAGCAAGAGCAGCAGGCTGAACAGGCGGCTCGGCAAGCCGAACAACAGCAACAGGGACAGCAGCAGACCGCTCAGCAGCAGCAACAGCAACAACAGCAGGCGCAAGCCGTGCAGGCGGCGCCCATTGTGCCTCGTGGCGGGATCGTCAAATACGGCGCGGAGAATGAAATGATCGGCCAGAGTGGCATGGATCCATCAACATCCCTCACCCAATCCGGCCTCTGGCGGGCGCTCTACGATCCACTGATCGCGACGCGAGCTGACGGCGTCGTCGACCTCGATGCATCGCTCGCGGAAGCCTTCGAAGCCGTGGATGACACCACGATCGTCTTCACGCTGCGCGAAGGGGTGAAGTTCCACGATGGCACCGAATTCAACGCCGAGGCGGCCAAGTTCAACCTCGATCGCGCAGTCGACACGAGCATTCCAGCCGGCGGCGTGTACGCGGCGGCGTTCTCGGTCATCGAGTCGAAAGACGTAATCGACAGCCGCACGCTCAGCTTCAACCTGGCCAGACCCAACGCGGCGCTGCTCACGAACTTGCAGGAGCGCGGCGGCATGATGACCTCCCCTACCCACGTGGAGGCGACGGCCTTGGAAGATCTGCGCGTACAACCCGTCGGCACCGGCCCGTACCAACTTCAGAGCTGGGAGAACGATCAGTCGACCGTGCTGGTTCCGTTTCAGGATAGTTGGCAGCGACGCGAAGATGGAGGACCGTACGCCCTGCTGGACGAATTCCAATACGTGGTCATCCCAGACGCAGTCGTCCGGGCCGCAGCGATCGAGGCAGGTGACGTCGACACGTTCGTCGCACCAGACAGCCAGGTTGGGTTGCTTCTCGACAACGACGATCTGACATCGGTGGTCCGCAAGGGGTCCCTGCACCTCTCCTGGTGGGTGAACCATGAGCTGTATCCGGCAAACAACGTCGATTTCCGGCGAGCGCTCATGCACGCCTGGGACAAAGAGGGCGCCAAGGAGGTCTTCTACGAAGGACGCGCTGATGTGGGTACCGCGATCCTGTCCAGCGGTAGCTGGGCGCATGCCCCGCAAGAGAATTTCCCGACCGAGTTTAACATGGACAAGGCCGAGGAATTGTTGGTCCAGTCGGGCATTCCGGAAGAAGACTGGGAGATTCCGATTACAGCCGCTTGGGCCGGGGCCGAGCCCATGTTCCAGGCCGTCGCCGGGAGCTGGGAGCAACTGGGCGTGCGGATCATCCCAGCCACCTACGAGGAAGTCCAGACGCGTCCCTGGACCAACCGAGGCCAGGTGGGAGATCTCCACATCATCAGCCAGGGTGGCGACCGCGGCGAACCCGACACCTTCCTGCAGTTGGCGCTGACCGAGAAGGGGACCTGGAACTTGGGCGGTGGGCCGGTGCCTGAAGTCGAAGGACTCGTCCAAGACGCGGTCTCCACATACGACACCGAGGAGCGACGCAGGATTTACGCCGAGATTCAGGAGATCCAGGCCGATCTTCTGTACAGCATCCTGCCTGGGCTCTATACCCATCGCTATTTCGTCAGCCGCAACGACATTGGCGGTGCACAGTTCGACTTAAACGGGTTCGAATGGTTCAAGGAGCTGCACCGAATCGCCTAGCCATCCCGGAGCCGCGCGTCCAATATTGAGTCCGGTTGGGCCCGGCGGAGCGCTGCCGCAGTGAACATCGGGACAGGGGTCGCGTGAGCAAGTTCATCCTGGCTCGGCTCATCCAGGTGGTACCCGTCTTAATCCTCGTGTCGATTCTGACTTTCGCCGGGCTTGAGTTGGTGCCTGGAGACCCAGTGCTCGCCGTGATCGGACCTGCACAGGAGGGGACTCAACTCGACGCCGCTGATATTGAGCGAATCAAAGAGCAATTCGGCCTGCATGGATCGCTGCCCCAGCGCTATGTTCGCTACGTTGAGCAGGTCGTCCTGCATTTCGACTTCGGTACGTCGCTGCAGTCACAAGAACCGGTAACCAAGGTCATCGCTGATCGCCTACCGGTTTCGCTCTGGCTCAACGGTCTCGCGCTCGGGCTGAGCGTGGTGCTGGGACTGACGCTGGGCCTGCTCGCCGGGGTGCGGCCGGGGACTCGCGGCGACCTGGGTGTGACCTTTCTAGCCGTCATCGGGGTAGCCGCACCGAGCTTCTGGCTCGCAATCGGATTGATCATTCTGTTCTCAGTCGAGCTCGGCTGGCTGCCCACATCAGGCTGGGTCGATCCGTTAACTGACCCCTGGGAGGCGGCAAAACACCTGGCAATGCCAGTCTTTGTGCTCTCGCTCGGTGGCGTCGCCGTGATCGCGCGGCAAACACGATCCTCCGTGTTGGAGATACGCCGGCAGGACTACATCGTGACTGCGCGCGCCAAGGGGTTGACCGCTGGCGCGGTCCTTTTTCGCCACGTGCTGAAGAACTCGATGCTGCCGGTCGTCACGATCATGGGCCTGCAGATCGCAGCGCTGTTCGGTGGCAGCGTGATCCTGGAGCGACTCTTCGCGCTGCCCGGTCTGGGCCGGCTCGCCTTTGACGCGACGCTCGAACACGATTTCAAGATCCTGCAGGGCATCGTCTTCCTCGTCACCATCGCCGTGGTGACGGCCAACTTGGTCACCGACATCGTGTACGGCTTGCTCGATCCACGGATTAGATACCAATGACCGAGCGCGAACAACAGCCTGCGTCGATGACACAGTTCCGCCGGCTGCGCGTGCCCAAGGGCGTGGTGATCTTCCTGCACGATCCCAAGGCCAAGGTGGCGTCGTTCATCTTGCTGGTCGTTATCTTCTTTGCCGCATTCGGCCCGACGATCGCCCCCTTTGGCGAGAACGAGCAGAATCTCAGGGCCAGCCTGGAGGCGCCATCCTGGACCCATCTACTGGGCACCGACCAACTCGGGCGCGACATCCTTACTCGCGCGATGTACGGTAGCCGCGTCTCGGTCAGCGTGGGGCTGATCGTGGTCGCGATCGCCGCGGGCGTAGCGCTGCCGATCGGGCTGAGCTCCGGCTATTTCGGCGGCTGGATCGACTCTATCCTGATGCGCTTCGTGGACACCTGGATTTCGATCCCGCCGATCATTCTGATCCTGGCCATCGTGGCCATCGCCGGCACGAGTCTGGGCAACGTCATGCTGGCGATCGGCTTAGCCAGCTTCCCTGTCTTCTCGCGTCTGCTGCGGGCGCTGACGTTGTCGCTCAGAGCGCAAGACTTTGTCATGGCTGCGCGCTCGCTGGGGGCATCGGACCAGCGCATCCTGGTGCGACACATCCTGCCCAACACGGTGCAGCCGCTGATCGTGCAGGGCACGCTGCTGGTCGGCGTCGCGGTCCTCGCCGAGGCGGCGCTCAGCTTCCTGGGCTTCGGAGCGCAGGCGCCACAGGCGACCTGGGGCAACATGATCGCGGAGGGCTTCCCCGTGATCCGCCATAGCTTGTGGCCCACGATCTTGCCCGGCGTCTTGATCATGGTGTTCGTGCTGGCCGCCAACTTCATGGGCGACCGGCTGCGTGACGTACTCGACCCGCGCTTACGAGGCAGCCTCTAGCCTCTAGCAAACTCTGACAAGAAACAGGAGACTCTCATGCCCAAGACCCTTGATGTGAGTGGCGGCACTTTGATCTATGACGAGTTTGGGGAGGGCCCGGACACGATTGTGTTTGTCCATGGGGCGGGTGGTAACCATCTGAGTTGGTGGAACCAGATTCCTTACTTCAGTCAGCGCTTCCGTTGTGTCACCTATGAGGTGCGCGGCTGGGGACAGAGCCAGGACCTGTCCGGCGAGGGTCGGACGGCGTTCGCCCGCGACCTCGGCGAGTTGATGGATCAACTGGGGATCGCGGAGGCGACGCTGGTTGGTCAGTCGATGGGTGGGTTCTCGATTTTGCCCTACGCGGTTCGCAATCCCGATCGGGTCAAGGCGCTGATGATGGCCGATACGATGCTCGGCATCGCCGACCAGGGATTGCTCGACGACATGCGGACCGCGACCACGGCGGCATTGGAGAACGCGCGGCTCGGTGGGATGACGCTCATGGTTGGCCCGGCCTACCTCAAGCGATCGCCGGAAGGCGTGTTCCTCTACAACCAGGTGCGCGCGCTGAATCCGCCGCTTGATCCGGATCGGGCGCTGTCGTTTGGCGTCGAGGATGGCGCGATCGCGGTGGAAGACCTGTCGGCGCTGACGATGCCGGTCCTGTTCCTCGCCGGGGCTGAAGACGCGATCATCCCCGCACCCGTGATCGAACGGGCCGCCGCCATGGTTCCAGGCGCCCGTTACGTTGGGATTCCCGAGGGAGGACACTCCGTCTACTGGGAGCTGCCGAACGAGTTCAATGCCGCTCTGGACGAGCTGCTAGCCGAAGCCTACGGCTAGTCGTTCCACCAAAACCAAATGAGGAGCGACAGATGAGCAAGATCAGCGACGACCCCCGCATTGACCCACGGATCAAGGCGGTGTTCGGCCCGCTGCCGACCTTCCCGATGCCGAGCTTTGAGTCTCGCGAGGATCTAGTTGCTGCGATGAACTCGCCTGAGGCGCTCGCCGCGTTGGACGCGATGTCGCTCTTCTCAGAAGAAGAAGCCGAAGCGGTTGCGCCCTCGGCTGGATTGACGATCAGCACCGAGACGTTCGTTTCCGAGCCCGACGGCAACTCGATCAAGATTTGCCTGATTCGGCCTCAATCAGACGGCCACTCGGATGAGCCGCTGCCCTGCGTGTACTACATCCACGGCGGCGGCATGGCGCTGTCGTCGGCCTTCGACCTCACCTATCAGGCCTGGGGCCGGATGATCGCGAACCAGGGCGTGGCGGTGACGATGGTCGACTTCCGCAACTGCGTGACGCCCTCGTCGGCGCCGGAGATCGAGCCGTACCCGGCCGGGCTGAACGATTGCATGTCGGGCCTGCGCTGGCTGATCTCCAGGGCCGACGAGTTCGGCATTGATACGAGCCGGATCCTCGTCGCCGGCGAGAGCGGCGGCGGCAACCTCACACTTGCCGTCGGTCTGCGGCTGACTCGCGAAGGCGAGACCGGATCGGTTTCAGGTCTGTATGCGATGTGTCCGTACATCGCGGGCAGTTGGCCGCGTGACGATCTGCCGTCGTCGACCGAGAACAACGGACTGCTGCTCGACTCTGCACAGCAACTTCCCGGCAATGGGCTACGGGATGGACGCATTCGAGGCGCAGGATCCCGAGGCGTGGCCGCTGTTTGCCAACGAAGAGCACGTGCAGGGCTTCCCCGAGACAGTGATCAGCGTCAACGAGTGCGACCCGTTGCGGGATGAGGGGATTGTGTTCTATCGATTGCTGCTGAGGGCCGGGCAGTCGGCGCGCTGTCGGCAGGTGATGGGCACGACCCACGCCGGTGACAACATCGTGCTGCCCTGTACGGACCTGGCGCTGGCGACGGCTCGCGACATGGCGGCGTTCTGTCGGGGGGATTAGGCAGTCTCTGAATGTGTGGCGTCGGAGGCCGAGCGGGGACCCCCCCTTCAGCCTTCGGCAGCTTCCCCCGCGGAGGGGGGAAGCGGGGATCAGAGTATTGCTAGCGCCTGCGCGCTCGGGCGCGAGCGGACATTGGTAGTCGTGGGTTCTTCTGGGCCTCGATCTCGGCGATTTGGTCGGCGTCGAAGCCGAGTTCCGACATCACTTCAGACGTGTGTTGACCCAGTTCTGGGAACCAGGGCTTGGCGCTGGCGGGCGTCTTGCTGAATTGGGCGAAGTTGCCGGCCATTTTGCGTTTGCCGACGCCGGGTACGTCCTTTTCGACGATGTAGCCGTTTTCCAACGCCTGCGCGTCGTTCATCACGTCCTCGTAGTTGAAGACGCGCTGGTACATGATCTCCTCGCGGCGCTCATCGAAGAACTGCTCCCACTCGGTGGTCGTTCGCTGCTTCATCGCGTGCGCAATGTGTGTTCGCAGTTCCTTGGCCTGATCGATCCATCGGAAGTCGCTCAACGGAGAGCGCTTCTGAGAGGTGTCCCAGCGTGGGTCGGCCCCGATCTCGGGAATGCCCGCGAACTCGCAGAAGTCTTGCCAGGCGCCGTCTCCTTGAATGTCGACGTGGAAGGCGCCGCCGTCCGATGTCTCGTAGGTGCCGGCGATTCCGGGCACGTTGGGATGATGCCGTCCCTCGCGCGTTAGTAGCGTCCCGGTGATCGAAGAATGGTTGAGCTCCCAGCTCTGCATCCAGACCATCACTCCGTAGGACGACGTGCGCACCTTCTGGCCCACGCCGTGCAATTCTCTCGCGGCTAGCGCCGTCATGATCGCCAGCGTCAGTCCCATCGCGCCGCTGGTATCTCCGATCACCGAACCGGGAATCATGGGCGCTGACCCCGGTTCTCCGATCACGCTGGCGATGCCGCTGCGGGACTGCGCGTATTGGTCGGTCATGCGCTTGTTGCGGTCGGGGCCCTCGTGTCCAAATCCGTTGGCGATGCCGTAGATTAGCCGCTCGTTGCGCTTTGACAGCTCCTCGTAACCCAGGCCCATGCGCTCCAGGGAGTGCTCGCGGAAGTTGCTGACGAAGATGTCCGCGCGTTCGACGAGACGCATGAGTACTTCTCGGCCGATCTCGGTGTGGACGTCGAGGGCGATTGAGCGCTTGCCGTGAGAAACGGAGAGAAACTGGGCCCCCGGCGTCTCGGGTGGGGCGGTCCAGTTGACGCCCGTGTGCCAGCGGTTGGGGTCGCCGCCGGGCGGCTCGACCTTGACCACGTCGGCGCCCATGTCGGCGAGGAACCCGCCGACTAGCGGTCCCTGGATCGCAATCGCGAATTCGACGACTCTGAGGCCTTCTAGCGGTTCCACCATGTGAGCCCTCGGCTTCCCGAATCGATGATAGGTATGGAAGATCGAACGCGTAGGGGGCTTGTGAGCGTGTCTCAGCTCTCCCAGTCCCGGCCCGCGTGCGTGGACCTGTTCCCTTCCGACTATCGCGACCGTCGACACGCTCCCGATCTGGCAAGTAGAAGTTGGCGAAAGACCGTTCGAGGTGCAGACCGAGCAGGTCCCGGCTCAGGGGCCGGGACTGGGAACATAAAAGGGTCGCCCCCACGAGCGGGTCCCGGCTCAGGGGCCGGGACTGGGAATACCAGAGGGTCGCCCCTACCTGTACGGCTGCGGTGAGGGGTTAGGTCTGTGTATGGCTCTTTGGGCGGAGTTTCGCTCAGCCGCTGACGGCTTCGAGGATTCCGGTGGCGGCTCTCCGACGTTGGGCTTCGGCGACGTCGTGGCTGAGGATGACGAGGTCGTGCTTCTCGCCGTCGCGGTCCTTGACGTGGTCTCGCAGCACTGCCTCGGGCTTGAATCCGAGGGAGCGGAAGACGCTGATCGCCTGCTGCTGGTCGATGGTCATCTGGGCGATGATCTTCTCGACGCTCATCTCCAGCGCGACGCGGAAGGCCTCTTCGGTGAGCAGGCGGCCGGCGCCCTGTTCTCGAAGGCCGGGGCCGACGAGCACGCGAAGCTCGGCGACGTGCGGTGACCAGGGGAGGTCATTGCGGTCGACCGTGGCGTAGCCGGCGAGGGCGCCGCTGTCATCGATCAGCAGGAGCGAGGTGGCCAGGCCGGCCTCGATCCGTTCAACCCAGACCTGGACCTGGTCGGACTGCGTGATGTCTCGTCGCAGGAAGAGCAGGTCGTGCTGCGGAAGCTGGCGCGCGAACGACACCATCGCATCGGCGTCGCTGCGGTCCATGAGTCTGAGTGTGACGGGGCTGCCGGCGATGGTTCCGGCGGCTGGGTAGCGCATGTTGTGGTCTTTCGCAGTTAGATCGAACGAACCGAAAGCCATGAATCCAGCCTAGGCCAGAGTCGGTATTTGGCGTTGCCACCGGCGACGAGGCTGGCGTGTCCACCGCGCAACACAACCGCTTCCTTGTCCTCCGACTGGACCGCTTCGAGCAGTGGCTTGGCGGCTTCGTAGGGGACGATGTGGTCGTGCTCGGCCATGGCGTGGATGATTGGCGTCTTGATTGACTTGAGATCGACCGGCTTGCCACCGAGCTCGAAGGTGCCCTCGAGCATGGCGTTCTTCCAGTAGAGCTCTTTCACCATCTGGCGGAAGGCCTCGCCGGCGAAGGGAATCTGGTCGGAGGCCCAGCGGTCGAGCATCATGAACGACTGCACGTACTTGTCGTCGCGGATGCGGTCGAGCACCTGGATTGGGCTGGTCAGGCGGCCGGTCGGTCGCAGCATGTCGAAGGCGGAGAGCAGCATCTCGCCGGGCACGTTGCCTAGCGAGTCGACGATCCGGTCGACATCGAAGTAGCGCTCGTCGGTCCACTGCGTGAACAGGCCCATGCCTTTGAAGTTGACCGGCGTGGTCAGGCAGGCCATGTTGCCGACCGGCGCGTCGGGTTGGTTTGCCAGGTAGAGAATGCCCAGCGTGCCGCCGAGGCAGTAGCCGAGCATGTTCAGCTCGGACTCACCCGAGTCCTCGAGGATGCGCTCGACGCAAGCGGGGATGTGCGAGAGGGCGTAGTCGTCGAGCGTGAGCTTGCTCTCCTCGGGCATCGGAATGCCCCAGTCGATCAGGTAGACGTCGTAGCCGGCCTCAACCAGGAACTCGATCATGCTCTGGCCGGGGGTGAGGTCGAGGATGTAGGGCTTGCTGACCAGCGAAGTGATGACTAGCAGCGGGGTGCGGTAGACCTCTTCGGTCTGAGCGCGGTAGTGGTAGAGCTTCATCGAGCCCCGGGTCAGGATCGTGTCCTTGGGCGTCGAGCCGGGTTGCGGGTCGTCGAGCGAGATGTACTCGAGGCCGACCAGCCCGCGCCGGAGGATGGTCTCGACGGTTGACCGGACGGTGGTGGCGACGTCAGGAGATGGGTCGGGAGATAGGTCGGGAGATGGGATGTCGGGGGAAGCGTCATCGTTGGCTACGGAGGGCTTGGACACAGATGCTGATTCAGCAACGGCAAGAGTCACAGGTCACTTCACAAATTGTATCGAGTGCGCACGCGTAGGTGCGATGACAGTGATTGTCTAGCGCAAGGTCCCATTCCCGGATAGGAACGAGTTACGCGGACGTTAAGTTGATGTGTCGGGAACAGTTAGGTTGTGTCGGGTGTTGCTGGGCGCTTGGTTCGCCTGGGCTTTGTGTTGCTCGCGCTACTCGGGGCGCCTTTCTCGATACTCGTTTGGAGCGTCGACAGATGCGCTTCAATGGCTCCGAGGCGGTTTTCCATCGCCAACAGGCGGTCACCCAACGCCAGGACATCGGTGCGGGTAGGCCGTTCATCGCAGTCAGGTAGGGGCCCATCGCCTCGCTCATCGTCTTCTGGAAATGCAGGAAGACGTCGAGATTGCGGCCCATGCTCTGGCTGAACTCTTCGGTGCCCATCATCTGGTTGAAGAATTCGTTCCACTGACGCTCGGACTGAGTCATCCAGTCGCGTCAGACGGCGGACAGGTCGGGAGGCGCGGTCTCGGTCATGGGGCGTCCTATTCGGTGGTTGGATCGTTAGTGGGTTGGGCGGCTTCCTCGAATCGCTCGAGGGCGCCGGCTAGTACTTCCTGATATCGGTTCAAGGCATCGAGCGAGGTTCTGAGGAACATGTCGCCGGCGGCAGTCAGCGAGTACATCCGACGCGCCGGTCCCTGCTTGGAGGTGTCCCAGAAGGACGAGACGAAGCCGCTGTTCTCGAGCTGCCTCAGGGACCGATAGACCGTGCCGCTGTCGGATTCGGGCAAACCAGACTCGTTCAGCTGCTGGTTGAGCTGGTAGCCGTAGGCGTTGCAACCCTTGAGAAAGGCGAGCAGGCTGGTGGCCAGCATTTCGCCGTGGAGACGAGGCTGGGAGGTGGTTCGCTGCTTCGCGTTGGTCGATGTATTGCTCGAAGCGGTGTCATCTGCCATACCCGCATTGTGCCGCTAAGTGCCAAGCGATGCAAGATGCATATTGCACATAGAGGCATTGCGACATACATTCTCGGCATACCGAGCGAGCCTCAAACATCACGGAGCGATCTTCATGACTGACAGCACTACCGAGAGCAGTACCGACAGCGCAAGGGATCAGGCCCCGACCGACAAGTATTTCGACGCCCTGTTGGCCAGCTACGACGCCCTCGCCCACGCGATTGAGCAGGCGAACGAGCGCGGTCTGCGGATCTCGCGCCAGCTCCTGACCGACGTGACTGCGGCCCAGCGCCAGGCGCTTGACCTGGCCAAGCAGGTCGCCGCCAACCCGAGCGACACCGCCACCGCGTACTCGGCGATCATGGAGTCGGCGGTCGCCGCGCAGAGCCAGGCGCTCGACTTCACGCAATCGGCGTACAAGGAAGCCATCGCCGCCGGCAGCGAGGGTCGTGAAGCGCTCGACGCCCTGCTCAACGCCAGCCGAGCCGCCGCCGAGGCGGCGCTCTCGATCGCTCGCGAGTGGCAGAACTCCAACCCCTGGGCCGATTTCCTGCGGAAGAGCATGAACGCCTTCACTCCGTCGAACAGCGGGTCGAGCCATGCGTCGGACAACGGGGCGAAGAAGGAGACGGCCGAGGCCAAGGCCTAGGTCGCGAGGACTCGCGCCCCCTTGCGAAACTCCCAGATCCCCTCTCCCCCCCTTGCGGGGGGAGATGTCACGGAGTGACAGAGGGGGGGTCCTCCCACAGCGACCAGATAGGCCTTGAGATGGGGAGCCCCCCCTCTGCCTTCGGCATCTCCCCCCGCAAGGGGGGGAGAGGGGATTCACTCCGCCACTGAGGTGGATCTATGAATCTGCCAGCAAGCGCGCGATTTCGGCGTAGGCCTGGCTGTTGTAGATCATCCCGTAGTGGCTGGTCTTGATTCCGATGTTGTACTCGGGTTCCTCTTCCATGCAGCTCTCGGGCAGGACCAGGCCGTCGTTCTCGGCGAAGAGCGCGTAGCGTCGGAATGTGGGCCTCTGGGGGCGCATGATGCTTTCGGTGAAGGGGCAGGTGCAGTGTCCGCTGTAGCAGGCGGGCGCGACGTGCCAGGTGAGGTGTGATCCCGCCTGCCGGCGGACGGCGGCCATCGCCTCGATCAAGACCGGATGCACGTAGGCGACATCATTGAACGGCGCCGCTAGCGAGATCAGCAGGTCGACCAGCTCGGGATGCCGGAAGGCCACGCTTCTGGCGATCAGCGCTCCCAGGCTGTGGCCGAGCAAGTGGACGCGCGCGCCGGTTTCATTGGCTGCATGCCTGACGACGCTGAGCACGGTCTCGGACGAGATGTCCGGGCAGTTCACGTTGAGGCCGAGCTCGGAGTAATAGGGCTGGTAGCCGATTCTCGCCAGCCACCAGTAGAGCTCCATCATCGATAGATCGGTGCCCATGAATCCGGGCACGATCACGACCGCCTCGCCGTTGCCCTGGGGGACGCCGACGCCGTAGTAGGTCGGTGAGAATCGCAGGGCGGTCCAGTCGCAGAGGAAGCGAAACTCGTTCTGGATGGGCGTCCGCGCCGGTTGGACGGAATGGTCGTCGAGGTAGAGGTCGGAGAACGGCGGCGAATCGACGGCGGGAGGCATGCTTCGTCCGGACTTCGCATGGCAATCAGCGGGTTAGTCTCAGCGTACTAGTCGGTTGGTGAATGAACCTGAGTGCCGGCTACCTCCACGCTGTCTTCATTCCGGCGCAGGCCGGTCGCCCCCTTCAGCCCCCCGTTCGGGCCGGGGGCAGGCTTTCGGCAGCTTCCCCCGCGAGGGGGGAAGCGGGGATCTAGGTCGTTCAGTGCATCCCTGGCGATCTTCATTCCGTCGGCTGCTTATCCTGACACAGGGTCGAACGTCCGTGGGCCCACAGAGGTTGAGGCAATGACATTTTCCTGGGACCTGTGGCGATTTACCGAGGGTGTGCGCTGGCGCATCGCTCTGGCCGTGAGTTTGGGCCTGTGTGCGGTCACGGCGGGGGTCGCGCGACTCGCGTTGTTGGGCTGGATTGGCGCTCGGATCTTTGAGGGCGATAGTGTTTCCGACCTGATCCCCTTGATCATCGCCGCGGCCGGATCGATTCTGGCCCGCTCGATCTTTCTCTACGCCAAAGAGGAGATCGCCAACGGCACTGCGCTCCAGGTTCAGTTCGCGCTGCGACAGCGGTTGTTTGATCAGGTGGTCCGACTGGGACCGTCGCACTTTGATCGCCAACGCACCGGTGATGTCACTGTCGGCGTGATTGAAGGTGTTGAGCAACTGGAGACGTTCTTCGGTCAGTATCTGCCGCAGCTGATCGTGGCGGCGCTGGCGCCGATCGGGATCTTCATCTTCATGGGCTGGCTCGATCTGCCGGTGGCGGCGATCTACTTCGGCTTTGCCCTGGTCACGCTGACGTTGCCGTCGCTGCTCAAACAGCGCAATGCCGACGCCTCGCTCCGTCGCCGCGACGCATATGGGTCGTTTGCCGCCGACTTCCTTGATTCGATTCAGGGTCTGGCCACGCTGAAGGCGTTCGGACAGAGCGGCCGGCGCGGCGCGGCACTGGCGGAGCGGGCGCAGGAAGTGTTCCGCTCGACCATGGGCGTGTTGTTCAACAACGCGCTTGCCCAGGGTCTGACGATCCTCGCGATCACAGTTGGGGCCGCGGTCGCGCTATTCGTCGGCGCGCTGCGAGTCGAGAGCGGCGCGATGGAGCTGGCCGAGCTGCTGGTCGTGCTGATGCTGGGTGTGGAAGTCTTCCGTCCCTTGAGAGAGCTGAGCCAGCTCTTCCATCAGGGACTGTTGGGCGTCGCGGCCGCTGAGAGTGTGCTGAATCTGGATCGGGCGAAGCCGCTGACGCCGGATGCCTCGGCTGAGCCGGTGGCCGCGTTGGAGCCGCGGATCGAGTTCGAGAACGTCACCTTCAGCTATCCGACTGGCCGAAGACCGGCTCTGAATGGGGTGTCATTCACGGTTGAGCCGGGAAGGCGAGTCGGCGTGGTCGGTCGATCGGGGTCGGGAAAATCGACGTTGGTCTGGTTGTTGCAGCGGTTGTACACGCCTCAGGAGGGGACGATCCGGCTGGGTGGTCGGGATCTGAGCGATCTGCGCTTCGCCGATATTCGATCGCAGATGGCGGTGGTGCTGCAGGACACGTACCTGTTCCACGGATCGGTGTTGGCCAATCTGCGCTTCGCCGAGCCAGACGCGACCGACGATGAAATCCGGGCCGCTGCGCAGGCGGCGAATGCGCATGGGTTCATCTCTGCGCTGCCCGAGGGCTATGCGACGGTGATCGGCGAGCGCGGGCACCGATTGTCGGGCGGTGAGCGCCAGCGGCTTGCGATCGCGCGGGCGCTGTTGCGCGATGCGCCGATGCTGATCCTGGACGAGGCGCTGTCGAGCGTCGATGCCGAGAACGAGGCGACGATCCAGGGCGCGCTGGACCGGTTGATGCAGGGCCGGACAACGTTGATCATGGCGCACCGGCTCTCCAGCGTCCGAGACTGCGACGAGATCCTGGTCCTGGATGATGGCGGACTGGTCGAACGCGGCGACCATGAGACGTTGCTCGCCGAGGGTGGCGTCTATGACTGGCTGATGGCGGGACAGATGACCGATCCGAGCCTGGACGGCTTTGACGAGGCGATGCCAGCGCCCGAACTGGCAACTGCCGCTACGGCGAGCAGCTCGGTCGCCATGCCCGACAGTGACGGTGGCGCGACGGAAGCGATCATTCGCGCCGAGGGTATGGGCTGGCGCGAGACATCGTCTCAGTTGTTGGCCTTGGCCGCGCCGTACTGGTTCAAGACGACGCTCTCCTTTGGGACCGGAGTGGCGCACTTCTTTGGCGCGATCTCGGTTGGCGTGATTGGCGCGCTGATGGTCGCCAACGTCCGCGACGGTGAGTCGATTGGCCTGTTGGCGGCGCTGATGCTTGTGGTCGCTGTCCTGACCGGGCTGTTCCGATTCCTCGAGAATTGGGTCTCGCACGACATGGCCTTCCGGCTGCTGGCGGATATGCGGATTGATCTGTTCCGCAAGCTCGATCAACTGGCGCCGGCGTATCTGCTGCGGCGACGGACGGGCGACCTGGTCTCGATGGCGACGCAGGACGTGGAGACGGTCGAGTACTTCTTTGCCCACACGATTGCCAATGGCTTTGTCAGCGTGGTCGTGCCCGGGGCGGCGCTGATCACCCTGTTCGTGGTCGATTGGCGATTGGGACTTGGGCTGGCGCCGCTGCTGATTTTGGCCGCGTTGAGCCCGCTGTTTACGCGACGGATCGTGGACCATCTGGGCTCGCGGTCGCGCGATCACCTGGGCGCGCTCAATGCGCACATGGTCGACACGCTGCAAGGCCTGCGCGAGGTCACGGCATTCCAGCGCGAGCCCGAGCGCAAGGCGGAGTTCGAGGGTCTGATGCGCGATTACCTGCCGGTGCGCGGAGGATTCAATCGACAGATTTCGACTCAGCGCTCGCTGCTGGAAGGGCTGACCGGATACGGCGGGCTGGCGGTCCTGACCATCGGCGGCGCGCTGGCGGTGCGGGGCGACATCGATTCCTCGCTTGCGCCGCTGCTGACGCTGCTCGCGATGGGCGCATTCATGCCCGTGGCGGAGCTGGCCCAGGTCGGACGGCGACTGGGCGACACGCTCGGCGCGACTCGACGCTTGACCGCAGTCCACAGCGAGGGCGTTGATGTCGTCGACGGACCAGGCGCCGCCGGCTCGGTCGAAGACATTCAGACGGGCGGCGTCTCGGAGGGCGCATTCGCCTCGGTCGGTTTCGCATATGAGGACACGCAACGGGCGGCGCTCGACCACGTGTCGTTCGATCTCAAGCCGGGAGGCACCGTCGCGCTGGTCGGTCCCTCGGGAGCGGGCAAGACGACGGCGGCGCACCTGTTGCTGCGCTTCTGGGACCCACAGGACGGCAAGATCACGCTCGAAGACTCCGACCTGCGCACCTACCGGCTCGACGAGCTGCGAGGCCAGGTAGCGCTAGTGGCGCAGGACACCTACCTATTCAACGCATCGATCCGCGACAACCTGCAGGTCGCGAAACCGGACGCCACTGAGGACGAACTCCTGCTTGCGATCGAGCGGGCCGGCCTGGCCGACTTCGTCGAGTCGTTGCCGGACGGCCTCGGCACAACGGTCGGAGAACGAGGCGCCCAGCTCTCGGGCGGACAGCGTCAGAGAGTCGCCATCGGACGAGCCCTGCTCAAGGACGCGCCAGTGCTGATCCTCGACGAGGCAACCTCACATCTCGACGGTCTCAACGAGCGGCTGGTCCGAGACGCGCTCGACGAGCTGATGTCGGATCGGACAACACTGGTGATCGCACATCGCCTCTCCACCGTCCGAGACGCAGACCAGATCGTGGTGCTCGACGAGGGTCGAGTGGTGGAGATCGGGACACACGAAGAGTTGGTGTCGGAGGACGGGTTGTACTCAAGGCTGGTGCGTCGGCAAATCTCAGCGGCTCGACGGTAGCGTAATTTCACCTACGCATCGGACTTGGCAGCTATTCGAGACATAAGTCCCTTGAGAGATTCAGCGACAAGATGATCAATGTCAGAACTATGCCCATCCAAATCTGCATAGGCGATTCTTAGTGTTGCCTGCGGGTGCGTCGCGCCATCGACGGATATTCGGCGTGTCATATGATTGCCGAGCAACTCCCAAGTAGCTGTGAGCGTTACGTCGAAGCCAGAGATTCCTCGTCCCGTGTACTCACGGAACGTCCATTTGTGGCTGATTACAATTTCCTCGATTGGCGCGACATCTTTCAGTGCCATCGCCTGCTTCAGAAGCTGTTCATCCTTGGTCGACTTCCAGCGATCGGCAGCCAGGATGTCGGTTCCTTCAATGGCGTATCCGCCTGCTTGAGCGAGTGAGAGCGTTTCTTGCTCTTGAAATAGTGAGTGACCCAGAGGCTCAATTGCCGTCTCCAGGGCATCAAGTGCAGGTCGAATTTGTGAACGGTAAACATCATCCAGGGCATCTATTGCCATCCAAGCCGGCCCCGGGGTTTCTCGCTCCGCGACAAAAGCGGCTACCTCCTGATCAACCTCGAATCGCTCCAGAACACCCGTGAACTCTTCGATCGGGACTACCTCACAGTCAGAGCGAGATTGCCTTGCAGTTCCTCCATAAACTACTGCTTTGCTTGAGACATTCGGGATAAGCTCCGCAACTCGGTTCAGGGAGGTGAAGAAGTCCGAGGCCACGGTAGAGCCTGACTTGACCTCGATCGCCCCGATTCCCTGTCCGGTCGTATACAGGAGATCGCATTCAAGGTTGCTCTTATCCCTATAGAAGGACAAGTTCGCGTGGTATCCGCGGTTAAATCGGTGCTTTAGAGCCTCTGATATGACCAAGTTCTCGAACAGTGGTCCTCGTAAGGGATGCGTTGCAATTTGTCCCGGGTTTTCGATGCTGAGCAGATAGCTTGCCAGTCCAACGTCGTAGAAATACAACTTGGGGGATCTGGTGAGTCTCTTGCGGAGGTTTGCGTGAAAAGGCGGGAGCTGAAAGACAATGTAACTACGCTCCAAGATCGTGAGCCATTGTTTGGCCGTCGGGTGAGTGATGCCGGCATCGGAGCCCAGAGAACTCAGGTTGACCAGCTGCCCGACTCGTCCTGCGCATAAGCGCATGAAGTGGCCGAATGACGAAAGATCGCTCACGCCGCCCAGCCGGCGCACGTCTCGCTCGATGTATGTCTCGAAGTAATCTGCGAGGGCTTGGCGTGGTTCGAGTCTGCGGTCCAGAATGCGCGGATAGAATCCGGAGAAGAGCATGTCGTCGATCTGGGTGCTTCCACCGGCGCGTCGGCGTTCTGCCAGCGAGAATGGCAGCAGGCGCAGCAGTGCCGTGCGGCCCGCCAGGGACTGACTCATGGCGTTGGACAGCGAAAACTGTTCGCTGCCAGTGAGAACGAAGAGACTGTTTCCTCCATCCTCGTCGGCTAGGACTTGTAGATATGACAGCAACTCGGGCACTCGCTGAATCTCGTCGATGATGGCGCCTTCGGCCAGCTGCGACAGAAATCCGCGCGGGTCGGCTTCGGCAAATGCGCGCTGGTCAGGAGCCTCAAGATTGGCGTAATGCAGATCAGGAAACGCCGCACGACAGAGCGTCGTTTTCCCAGATTGACGGGGACCGGTGACGGTGACGAACGGGTACTGTTCAAACAGAGCCTTGAGCCGCGGAGCGATTTCGCGTTCAATCATGCTGTCAGGGTAACTTTTGTTCGTCCAAATTGAAAGTGACGCTTTCAAGTTGGACGAACCCCGCTAGGTCCATCACCGATTTGATCTCAGGACGCGCCACTCCGAATGGGTGACGCAGCGACCGCCTTGTCACTGCGACCGACTCGGTGCTAGCCTCGGCTTGACTTTGTTCGTCTAGGTGCCCGTCCCGGGAGAATAGGGAAGGCGGTGAGAATCCGCCGCGGTAGCGCCACTGTAAGCGGGGCTCGTACACGCCGTACGGGCAGAATTGGGAGCTGACGCCCACTGTCGACCACCTTGATGTCGATGGGAAGCGCCCGGCAAGATTCTAACCCCGCGAGCCAGGAGACCTGCCTGGACGATGAGGTGATTACTCTCCGCTATAGAGAGGTCCCTCGATCGCTGGGCGTCAGTCCGGGCGGATCGAACACCCTTCCTCCAGCGGAGTCGCTGGAGGTTTTTTCTTGTTGGCGAGCATTCAGGCGCTTCGAGCACGGCTTCGAACACTGCGCGGGTATCGGCAGATGGGCATCAGCGCCCGCCTGGCGATCGGGCTGTCGGCGTTGCTGGCCCTGGTGCTCGCCGTCGGACTGGTCTCGCTCAGCCTGGGTCCGGTCGAGATTCCTGTCAGCCATGTGGCCTGGATTGTGCTCTCGGCGATCGGCATCGACGTGCCGGAGTTCGGTCGCACCGAGCAGCTCGTGATCGAACAGATCCGGCTGCCGCGGATCATCGTGGGCGCGGTCGTGGGCATGGCGCTGGGCGTCGCCGGCGCGACGATGCAGGGCTTGTTCCGCAATCCGATGGCCGACCCCGGGATTATCGGGGTATCGGCAGGCGGAGCGTTGGGCGCGGTCGTGGCGATCGCGACGGGTTTGGCCGGTCTCTTTTTCCTCGCGCTGCCGGCCTTCGCGTTCCTGGGCGCGATCGGTGCAGCGTTTCTGGTCTACGGCATCGCCGTGGTCGGCGGGCACTTCTCGATGGCGACGCTGCTGCTGGCCGGGGTCGCCGTGAACGCGTTCCTGGGAGCGGTGGTCTCATCCATCATCCTGCTTCAATCCGACAACGAGGCGTTGCGCGGCATCCTGTTCTGGTTGGCCGGCGGGCTCGACTCACGGTCGTGGGAGCATGTGCGGATTGCCGCGCCGCTGATTTTGGGCAGCACACTGCTCCTGTTGCTGATGGCGCGTGACCTCAACCTGTTGATGCTGGGCGACGATGAGGCGCGCTCGATGGGTGTCCGCGTTGGCGCGACTCGAGTGATCCTGCTCGCCACTGCCGCGCTGGCGACGGGCGCCGCCGTCGCGGTGAGCGGCACGATCGCATTTGTCGGGCTGGTGATTCCGCACATCTTGCGACTGCTGCTGGGTCCGGACAATCGGGTGCTGATTCCGATGAGTGCGCTCGGCGGGGCAGTCTTCGTGATCCTGGCCGACACGGTCGCCCGAACGATCATCGAGCCGGCTGAGTTTCGTGTCGGGGTGCTGACGGCCTTCGTCGGCGCGCCGTTCTTCGTTTTGTTGCTGATTAAGAACAAGCGGCAGGTCTACTCGCTGTGAGCGGACGGCCGTCGAAGGGAGTGAGGAGTTGATTCACGTGATTCACCAATTGCGCATGGTCGTGTTGGCTGCGGTGTTGGTTGTGGGTCTCACGCTGGCGGCGTGTTCATCGGATGCGCCTCGGCAAGCTGAGCCTCAATCAGAACAGGCGGTATCCGAGTCTGCGGAACAGCAGCAGGCGGCCGGGGCGCAGGCTCGCGATGACGAGGCGGAGGAACAGTCCGTCTCTGATTCGTCCGCCGAGCTGCCTCAACAGTCAGAGCAGCAGTCGGCGGCTCAACAAGCCGCTGATGCTGGGCAGGCAACGTCGTCCGAGGAGCAGGTCTCCCAACAGGCCACGACTGAGCAGCCTGCCGCAAGGTCACTGGAGGGCGTGCGCGGGATTGTTGATCCAGATAATCGTGGCTGGCCTCGCGATGTCGAAGGATTGAACGGAATTGTCACGATTCCGGCCAAGCCGATGCGGATCATCACCGCATCGATTGGCCACGATGAGATCACGCTAGCGCTCGTACCGACCGACCGACTGGTGGCGGTGGGCGAGGTGACGAAGTTCGAGACCTACTCGAACGTGGCCGCGCTGGTCCAGGACAAACCCGAGATCTCTCGCGATCCTGAGGTCATCATTGCTCAGTCCCCTGACGTGATTGTGACGAGTCCGTACTTCCCGGCTGAGACGGTCGACGCGCTTCAGCGCGCGGGCATTCCAGTGATCCAGACGGAACTAAAGCATGACCCCGAAGGTCGGATCAACAGCATCCTGCTGATGGGCTACATCTTTGGCGAGGAAGAGCGCGCCTTCGAGTTTGCCGACGAGGTGGAGTCGCGCTACGACGCGCTGGTGTCGGTGACCGGCGCCAAGGCTCCTCAGCCGAGCGTGCTGGCTCTGACCCAATACTCGGACACGCTCTGGGTCGCGGGCGGCAACTCAACGGAAGGCGGCGTAATCACCGCGGCGGGTGGGATTAACGCTGCTGAGGTCGCCGGAGTCGAGGGTAATCAGACAACGAGCTTGGAGGGTGTGATTGCGATGAATCCTGAGGTCATCGTGATTGCCCAGCCGGTCGAGTTTGGGGCCGAGGAGTTCCGCCAGAGCCTATTCGATAACGAGGCGCTCGCCGAGGTTCCGGCGATCAAGAACGGAGCGGTGTTTGTGGTCGAGAGCAAGCATTTCACGACGCTGTCGTACTGGAACATTCGCGGGGCCGAGCAACTGGCGCGGATTCTCTGGCCGGAGGACTTCCCCGGCGAAGCCTCCGTGTCATTCAGCGTGGCTGAGTAGGCCGCGATGCGAGGTCCAACCAGCGTGCGGAGGAGCGGCTTATGATCAACAACTACAGCGCAGCGGTCGATGCCCAGGCGGTGACCTTCAGCGTTGACGCCAAGTACTTGTTGGAGGGGGTCGATCTGCGCGCCGAACGCGGACAATTCGTCGGATTGATCGGCCCTAATGGCGCGGGCAAATCGACACTGCTGCGGGCGATCTCCAATGTCCTCGGTTATCAGGAGGGATCGGTCTCGCTGCATGGCGCGGACCTCAAGTCATTGCCCGCGCGCAAGGTCGCCGAGTTGCTGGCGCTCGTCCCGCAAATCGCTCCGTTCACGCAGGGATTTACCGCGTTTGAGCTGGTCCTGATGGGTCGCTATCCGCACCTGGGACGGTTCCAGGTCGAGGGCGAGGCAGACGATCGGATCGCGATGGACGCGATGCGCCTGACCGAGACCGAGTCCTTTACGACGCGAACGTTGGACACATTGTCGGGCGGCGAGCGTCAGCGTGTCTTTCTCGCACGCGCCGTGGCTCAGCAGCCGCGAGTCCTGCTGTTGGATGAACCGACCTCAAACCTCGACATCCTGCACCAGCTCAAGATTCTCGGACTCGTGCGGCGACTGGTTGGTGACGGCCTGACGGCTATCGCTGCGATCCACGACCTCAACCTCGCGGCTCGCTACTGCGATCGGTTGGTCCTGCTTGACAAAGGGCGAGTCGTCACCGACGGCAGGCCGGAGGAGGTGTTGACCGCGGAGACGCTGGAGTCGGCATTTGGCGTGAGATCGGCGCTGTATCGCGACCCGATTACGGGGTCGTTGGCAATCAGTCTGATTGCGCCGGTGGAAGACGTTGAGGCGACGGCTCTGCCGGAAGACTCGAGAATGCCCCAGAAGAACGGAGGAGCCGCCGCAGCCCGAAACGGAGCCGCCAGTGTCGTCCGCTGACGCCAAGACCGGCGAGCAAGCGGAATACAGTTCGGCCGCTCGACGGCGGTCGCGACAGCATGGGTTGGTGATCGTCAATACGGGCGAGGGCAAGGGCAAGACGAGCGCCGCGCTCGGTGTTCTGTTTCGAGCCTGGGGCCGCGACTTCCAGGTGCGGATGTTCCAGTTCATCAAGCACTCGACGGCGAAGTTTGGCGAGCATCGGGCGGCGGAGCGACTGGGGATACGGATTGAATCGTTGGGCGACGGGTTCACCTGGCAATCGAGGGATATGGACGAGACGACCGCACTCGCAGTCGCGCAATGGGAACGATGCCAGGAGGCGATCCTGCACGGCGGGGAAGACATCATCGTGCTCGATGAGTTCACCTACGCCATGCACTACGAATGGGTGTCGGTGGGGGATGTGATCGACACCCTCAGCCGGCGTCCCAAGGCGATGCATGTGATCATCACCGGTCGGTACGCGCCGCAGGAGTTGATTGAGTGCGCCGATCTGGTGACGGAGATGAAGCTGATCAAGCATCCCTATGAGGAGCAGGGAATCCAGGCCCAGCCGGGCATTGAGTATTGATTGAGCCTTCGCAATGTCGATCGATGACATCGTCGCGGACATCAAGCCGATAGACGTCTCGTCGATCGAGGCTGCCCGCCAACGCCAGCAACGGTTGACCAAGCCGCCCGGCTGCCTGGGCCGATTGGAAGAGCTTTCGCTACAGGTTGCCGGAGTGTTGGGCAGTGACCAACCGGTCATCTGCCGTAAGACGCTGATCATTGCCGCGGCCGATCATGGAGGCGTGGCAGAGGGCGTCAGCGGATATTCGCAGGAAGTGACTGCTCAGATGGTGATGAACTTCCTCGAGGGCGGCGCGGCGATCAATGTGAGGGCGCGCATGGCGAGCGTCGATCTGACAATCGTTGATGCCGGGGTCGCAACGCCGTTGCCGGACCATCCTGGGTTGCGGGTTGTTGCGGGTTGTTGCTATCGGTCGAGGCACGAGGAACATTGCGCGTGGTCCCGCCATGTCGCGTGAGCAGGCGGAGAGATGTGTTCGGGCTGGCGTTGCGCTCGCTCGTGAGGCGGCTGAGCCTGGCGCAGACCTGATTGGTACCGGAGACATGGGCATCGGCAACACGACCGTGGCTGCTGCGATCACTTCGACAATCGCAGGGATGTCGGCGCGTGACGTGACTGGACGTGGAACTGGTCGCAACGACGATCAGCTCGAGCGCAAGATCGCAGTGGTCGAACGGGCGCTGGCGACCAACCGACCTGACGCTGCCGACGGCCTCGACGTACTCGCCAAAGTCGGCGGATTTGAGATCGGAGTGTTGGCTGGCGTCATCCTCGGCGCTGCGCAGGCGAGTCGAATTGTCGTGCTTGACGGATTCGTTTGGGGGGCGGCCGCATTGATTGCGCACAGCATCTGTCCGATCGTGCGTGACTATCTGGTTGCGGCTCATTTGTCGGCGGAGAGCGGTCATCGTGCCGTGTTGTCGCATTTGGGACTTCGTCCGCTGCTGGACCTGAGCATGAGGCTCGGCGAGGGCACTGGAGCGGTGCTGGCGGTGGGACTGGTTGAGTCGGCCGTCGCCTGACTCTCCGAGATGGCCACGTTTGATGAGGCCGGCGTCGACAATAGCGAGGGCTCGCAGTGAAGAGCCTGCGGCTGGCGTTCGGGTTTCTGACGGTGTTGCCGGTCGCCTCAGCCGACGGAGCGCCGGTCGCTGCCTCACGAGCATGGTTCCCGTTCGTTGGGCTCGCGTTGGGCGCGGCTCTGGTGGGTCTCGACACCCTGTTGCGATTGGGTTTGCCGGCGCTGGTGGTCGGCGCATTACTGGTTGTTGCGATGCTGATCATGACTCGGGCCCTGCACACTGAGGGTTTCCTTGATTGCTGTGACGGCCTCTTCGGCGGCTTTACGCGCGAAGACCGACTGCGCATTCTCCGTGACACTCATGTAGGAGCGTTCGCCGTGATTGGCGGCGCAGCGTTGCTGCTGACCAAATGGGGACTGCTCGCCAGCGTGCCCGACGACGCGCGCGTTGGTCTCTTGCTGGTCTTTCCCTGTTTGGCGAGATTTGGCATGCTCGCAACGATGGATCTGTTCCCCTACGCCCGAGAGCGAGGATTGGGCGCTTCCTTCCAGGAGCATCGCAATCGCTGGCATGTCGTCGCCGGTCTGGTCACCGCTGTTGTGGCAACAGCCCTGTTTCTCGGTGCCGGAGGATTCATCCTGTTCGGGGCTGCGGTCGTCGCAGCGTTGGGCCTGGGCAGATGGATGAGCGGCCTGCTCGGCGGGATGACAGGCGACGCCTATGGCGCCGTCAACGAACTCTGCGAGGTCGTGGTCTTGATCCTGGGTGTCGCGCTCGTGCCGCTAATTCCCGACGTATTTCAAGCGCCGCTTTGGTAAGAGTGGTTTGATGAGCGACAGCGCATCAAGCAGTGGAGCAGAGGAAGCCGTGGTCTGGCATCTCGTGCGCCATGGTGAGACGGAGTGGAATCGTTCGCGCCGGATTCAGGGCCAGGCTGACGTCGCCTTGAACCAGAACGGCAGGGATCAAGTCGCGCGACTCGG
This sequence comes from Dehalococcoidia bacterium, assembly GCA_963666795.2. Lineage (GTDB taxonomy): Bacteria > Chloroflexota > Dehalococcoidia > Bin125 > Bin125 > Bin125. The sequence goes on from CAXXUV010000008.1 coordinate 996,484, forward strand.
AGAGCGGCTGGCGGCTGCGGAATTCTCGGCGATCTACGCGAGCGAGCTGTCGCGCACGATGGAGAGTGCGCGCCTGATCAGAGGAACAAGAGATCTCGCAATTGAGCCCGTGGCCGAGCTCAGAGAATTCTCTTACGGCGAATGGGAGGGTTTGACGTTCGAAGAAGCGGAAGGGCGTGACCCCGAGGGCTTCGGCGAGCGCCTGGCTGGCCGCAACGTGGACTTTGCAGCTCCAGGCGGAGAGAACATGCTTCAGTTGATCGACCGAGTGCGAAGATTCCACGACCGAGCTCTCTCCGAGCATGGCCCCGGCGATCACGTGATGGTCGTTGCCCACAGCGGGTCGCTGCTGGCGTTACTCAACTGCTTGCTGAACTCCCGCCTCAGCACGTCTGGAGCTTTCGGCTCGACGTGGCCAGCCTCTCGATCGTCAGCAGCTATTCCGGGGTTGGCATGTTGGAACTGTGGAACGACACCAGCCATCTCAGCGTTGCGACTTAGAGGCTACGAATGAGTAAGCGACTCACACTGGTGCTGGGAGGTGTTCGGGCGGGCAAGAGCACGTATGCGCAGCGGCTGGCGGAAGCTGGAAAACGGGTGTTGTTCGTCGCCACGGCTGAAGCGCTTGACGAGGACATGAGCGCTCGCATCCGTGCTCATCGGCAGAGCCGTCCCGCCGAGTGGGACACGCTGGAGGAGCCGTTGGGCATCGTCGCAGCGATGAAGCCGTTGCTGTCCCGCCACGACACCGTGCTGCTCGATTGCCTCACGCTGTGGGTTAGCAATCTGCTGCTCCGAGCCCCGGATTCCGCCGTCGCCGATATCCCGTCCAGAGTTCATGATCTGCGGCAGCTGTACCGCGAACAGGAGGCATCGTGGATCGTGGTCAGTAACGAGGTCGGTCTTGGCGTCGTGCCTCCGACGAAGTTGGGTCGGGTCTATGCCGATGAGCTGGGACGTGTGAACCAGATGGTCGCTGCCGCGGCGGACGATGTCGTCTTCATGGCTGCTGGCTTGCCGCTGAATCTGAAGGTCGATCGGTCAGACGATTGACCGCGACATCGCAGCGAAGCGCGACGTGAAACCTTTCGTCTAGTGCGTCTCATCGGGCATGTCTCATCGGGCATGTGGTCGTGCGCTTATCGCGAGTCTGCTGTGTTTCTGCCGCGTAGTTGATTCGCGGTGCTCGACTTGGGGGTCGCTTTGCCGCCAGCACGATGAGGCTTGGTGATATGTTCGACGCTGGCGCTGTAGCGACCGGCGCATGATTCGGGATTCCTTGATGAGCCACTCCGCCTCCACGGCGACGCCGACGGCTGCAACCGTGGGCTTCAAATTGCCGCATCGGACCAAGATGCTGATCTTGGGCAGCGCGGTGGTGGCGATGTTCCTCTCGGCGGTGCAACACTCGATCGTCGCCACGGCGACACCCGTGCTGGCCGCTGAACTCGGCCGGATCGATCTGATCGCGTTCATGGAGTCGGCCTTCATGGCGACCTCGGTACCGGCGGTGGCGATCGCCGGCCGCTTGTCCGACAGCTACGGTCGCAAACCATTCCTGCTGGCCGGCCTGGTGATCTTTGCCGGAGCGACGGCGCTCGCCGGGTTTGCGACCTCGATGGAGATGTTGATCGGATTCCGTGCGCTGCAGGGCATCGGCGGCGGTGTGCTGATGGCCAACACCTTCTCGATCTCCGGGGACCTCTTCCCGCCCTCCGAGCGGGGCAAATACATGGGCGTGTTCGCGGCGGTCTTCGGCATCGGCGGCCTGGTGGGACCGTTGCTCGGCGGATTGATCGTCGACGTGCTGAGCTGGCGCTGGGTCTTCTGGTCGATCCTGCCGTTGGCCGCAGTGGCGTTCGCTTCGATCGCCTTCATCATGCCCTGGCTCAGGCCGCCGCCTCGCAAAGTCGTGATCGACTGGCTCGGCATCGGCGCGATGCTACTGATCTTGATGCCGGCGATGCTGGCGTTGGCGCTGGTCTCGACCGGCACCGCCTGGCTCGACAACAAGACGCTGGCGCTGCTTGGGCTTTCTGCACTGGGGATACTGGCATTCATCGGCGCCGAGCGGGCCGCCAAAGAGCCGATCTTGCCGGGCGTGCTGTTCCGCAATCACACGTTCCGCGTCTCGGCGCTGGTGATGATGGTGATTGGCGGCGGACTGTTCGGGGTCTCGTTCTTCCTCGCCTACTTCATGCAGGGAGTGCTGGGCTATACGCCGACGGCATCGGGGCTACTGCTGAGCGCTGAGATTATCTCGTTGGTGGTCATGGCGTCGATCGCGGGACAGATAGTTGCGCGCACGGGGCGCTACAAGGCCCTCGCGGTGGTCGCATCGCTCATCATCGTGATCAGCGGCTATCTGATGACGCAGCTCGACACATCAACCAGCGCCGTCGATGTCGTTTGGCGACTGATGTTATTCGGATGCGGACTGGGGATGCTCTACCCGTCTCTGATGGTGGCTGCGCAGAATGCGCTGCCGCAGAGCATGCTGGGCACGATCTCCGGTGCCACGCAGTTCTTCGAGGAGATTGGCGCGATCGTCGGCGTGACGCTGGTCGGGGCGCTCGTGACCGGCCGCTTGGCGACCGAGCTCGCCGCCCGACTACCGGCCGACCTTGCCGCGCGCGCCGACCCAACGCAATTACTGAACGAGGAAGCCAGCGCCAAGCTATTCGCTGAACTGGGCGAGGATGGTTTCAGCGAGGTCATCGCTGCGCTGCCGGAGGCGCTTGCTATCGCAATCACCAGCAATTTCTGGATATCGGTTGGTGTCGGTCTGGTCGCGCTGGTCGCGGTGCTGACCCTGAAAGAACAACGGCTGCGCACCGGCGAGCTGGATTTGGAGGAGGTCCCCGAAGGCGCACACGGCGATCATGTCGAGCGGACGGCCCTGGAGCCGGCGCTGACGTCCGCGAGTGTCAGTGGAGACGGCGGGGCAGCCCGTGTCGGATCGGTGGAGCGTCTGGCCAACGTGGCGCGTTCGCATCCGCAGCGTTCGCTCAATAGGCAGAACGGCCGCAACGGGCACTCGTGAGCACCGCAACGGTTACATTCCATATGTCGAGTTCTTTGTTTTGTCGAGCCAGACGCCTAGCCGAGGATGATTTCCAATGACCCAGCGCACCAATGCCTATCCCGAGCTTGAACGCGACCTCCGCTTCTACCCGCTCGGGGTCGACGAGCCTCGCCATCTCAAACCGGAGCAGATTCAGCAGTACAACGACAAGGGCTACATCTTCCCGATCGATATCTTCTCGCAGTCGGAGATCGAAGAGATTCGCCGTTACTTCGATGATCTGCTGCCGCAAGCCATGGATTCCGGCTGGAGCAACTATGAGATCACCAACTGGCATAAGCATTGCCAGGGCATCTGGGATGTCGTGACGGACAGCCGGATCATCGACGTGATGGAAGACATGTTGGGTGAGACGGTGATCCTGCGGCACAGCCACCTCTTCGCCAAGCTGCCGGGTGACGGCAAGCGCGTCAGCTGGCACCAGGACGCGTCCTACTGGCCGCTGACGCCGAGCAAGGTCGTCTCGGCCTGGCTGGCGATCGACGATGTCGACCTGGGCAATGGCCCGATGCAGGTGATTCCCGGCTCGCACCTCAATGCGCAGGTGGCGTTCCGCGACAGCACGGCCGAGGAACAGAACGTGCTCAATCAGACGGTCGAGAATCCCGAGGACTACGGCGACCCGCCGGTCGCGTTCCAGCTGAAGGCGGGCCAGATTTCGTTGCACAGCGACTGGGTGCTGCACGGCTCGGAGCCCAACGTGTCGGACCGTCGCCGCTGCGGTCTGGCGATGCGCTACCTCTCCAAGGATGTGCGCGCCTACAACGGCTGGAACGAGAACTCCATCGTCTGCCGAGGTTCCGAGCCGACCGGTCACTGGGCCAATCATCCCCGTCCCGACGGCGAGCTGATTCCGATCAAGGACGACGGCGAGGATGTCACCTCGGTGAGTATGTCGCTCGCTACCGACGACGAGGGCTAGACCAGCGCGTCCGACATGCCCTGCACCGACATCGCGTGTATGACGGAGGTCGAGGTCAGGAGACTTCTCAGACGGACTCGGGCGGTAGGGACTGGAAGCGTGCGGACTCGCCCGAAGTCGGCGCTCAGCTAGTGTCCGGTTGGTCCGGCTAACAGTGCGAGCTGGGAGACGTGGCAGGTCTCGCACCAGAAGGCCCAGTTCAGAACCTTGGGATCCCCGAAGAACGGGATGATCCGCTCGAGCGTGACCTGATGCTCGGCGTGTCCCCACATGTTCAACTCGCGGTTGGCAAGATCGACGAGCTGCGTGAGACCGCCCACGGGATACCTGGTCGATGGATTAACCCGTTCCAATGCGGCTTCTACTTGCTCAGTTGTCAGCACAGGACACTCCTCCGCGTGAGGAGAATATGGTTGCTGGTACGTGCCGTCACAGCTTCAGCAGGTGTTACGCACAGTTTCTGGTTGATGCTGTGGAAGCATCGGCTAATCGGAGCGTGCATGATATGGGTATCGGTCCAGGTCGTCGGATTGTGGGGCCCGGCAACGATTCTGTTGAGGGGTAGGGCATGGTGCGACGAAGCCGCTAGCCTCGCCATGGCGCACACTGAGGCCGGGCCGCGATCGGGTCATGGAGGATTCACGCGTGGAACTGCTATTCAGCGGCGGACGAGTGCTGACGATTGACGCAATGGATCGCATCGTTTCCGGCGTGGCGATTCGTGACGGCCGCATCGTCGCGCTGGGCGACAGCGAGGAGGCGCGCAAGGCGGTTGGTCCCGATGCCACGCACGTCGAGCTGCATGGGCGCGCGTTGATTCCTGGTTTCTGCGACCCTCACAACCACTTCTCGATGACAACCTTCGAGCCGCGCTCTGTCGACTGCCGCGTTCCGCCCATGGCGGGCAAGCCGGCAGTGCTCGACGCCATCGCGGCCGCGGCTGCGGGCAGTCCCGACGGGCAGTGGATTTGGGGCATGGGCTACAGCTCTGGTCCCCAAGGGGTAGGGGTGTTGTCGCGAACCGAACTGGACGAAGTAGCGCCAAACAACCCGGTCTGCGTGATGGATCAGTCTTATCACTCGTGCTACGCGAACTCGGCCGCCTTGGCAATCGGAGGAATCGACCGGGACACGCCCAACCCTCGTGGCGGCGAGATTCATCGCGACGACCGCGGCGACGCGACCGGCTTGCTCTGGGAACGGGCGATGGACACGGTGCATCACGCCTCACTGCGCGCGCACATCGATGTGTTGGGTCCCGAGGTCGTCGCCGGACTGGTCCAGCAGAACGCGCGGCGCCACCTCTCGCACGGCGTGACGAGCGTGGGTGATGCGGTCGTGTTGGAGGACAGCGCCGAGATCTACCGTCTCGCCGACGAGCGCAACAAACTTCCGATCGTGATCCATCAGATGCGCGGTGGGAACGGATTCTTCGCCCCGCCGGAAGCTGCGGCAGGCGGCGCGTTCCTCAAGGACGATGTCTCCGACCGCCTGCGCGGCGGGATCGTGAAGATCTTCATGGATCCGGTCTGGCCGACCTTCGCATACACGAAATGCCACGCCGACGGCACGTTTGAGGACATGGGAGAGCCTTACTACGGACAGGACGAGGTCGATCACCTGGTGCTCAATGCGGCCTCACACGGACTCCAGGTCGCGATTCACTGCCTCGGTGATCGCGCGATCGAGCAGGCGTTGAACACCTACGAGCGAGTTCAACGCGAGATTCCTCGCGGTGATCCCCGCTACCGGATCGAGCACATGTTCCTCCCACAGGAGGGACAGATGGAGCGGGCGGCGTCGCTGGGCGTGATCATCTCGCACCAACCGTCGTTCTTGTATGCCATCGGTGACGGGTTCGATCGCTTCCGCAGCGAGGCCGGTCTGCCGTTCCCCGCGCTCCCCTACCGCTCGATGCTGGACGCTGGCCTCACGGTCGCCTCGGGTTCCGACTTCCCCTGTTTCCCCGTCGAGCCGCTGAAGGGGCTCTACGCCATGGTTGCGCGCCGCACACGCAGCGGCGTCGAGGTCGCGGCGGACCAGGCGATCACGCCGTTGGAGGCGCTGCGCACGCAGACGATCAACTCGGCGGCGGCCATGTTCCGCGACCACGAAGTCGGCTCGATCGAAGTTGGCAAGCGAGCCGACCTGGTCGTCCTGAGCCACGATCCAACGTTGGTCGACCCAATGTTCATCGGCGAAATCGTCGTACAGCAAACCTACGTGGACGGCGACCTGCTGTATTCGGTGTAGACGAGCCCAGAGAATCCCGGCATGATTGCTTGTGGCGACCTCCCCGGGCGACACCGGGACGACATACGGAGGTATCCCGTTGATTGCATTCGTTCCCCGTGGGACAGCAACGAGACATGACTGATTCTCTGCCTACGACCTGGGCGCCCAGCGTCGCGAACAGGTCGTCCATGTTGAACCGCTGCCGAAGACGAATCCCAAACTGGGCTAACGCTCTGCTCGTGCTCGTTGGATTGTTGATCGGACTCTCACTCAGCTTGCAGGAGATTGCGGCCGAAGAAACCGACACGCTCAGGACCAGGCTCGAACCCGGACTGAACTATGTCGGCTGGCTGGGTCCGGACGTGCCGGTCAAGGATCTGTTTGCAGCTGTGCCGGAAGCGACCGCCATCTTTGCGTGGTCCGGGGGACGCCAGGAGTGGCAGGTCGCCTCGCGGCAACTGCCGTCGCATCTCCAGACGCTCAACACGGTCACTTCGGGCGCCGGGATCGTGATTCGCTATGGGGGCTATCGGTCGGTGGAGTGGGACAGGCCGGTGTCGCGCGCCAGCGGATACACCTCACTCGGTGTGGGTTGGAGCTTGATTGCCTGGTCAGGCGACCACAGTGCTGGTCAGGACGAATTGGCGCGCGCGTTGCGTGCCTCATTCGAGTCTGCCCTCACTCCGGGTACGGCAAGCGATCCGGTCGAATTGCATGTTGCCGAGCACGCGGAAGCGGCAAGTCGGCAAGGACGGATCGAGCACGGAGACGCGCTCTGGGTCTACTCCACGAAAGCCGGCGTTTGGCTACAGCGCCGCGATGCCATCGTCACCATTCGAGGACAGATCACCGGTGACGACGAGCTGATGCGACATGGCCTGAGGATCAACGCGACCGCGCTGGAAGGAGACTGGTTCTCCGGATGGATCAGAACGGACGGATCGTTCTACATCCCGGTCCGGGCAGATCGTAGTTACCGAATATGGTTCAATCGGCCGGATTCTTGCTCATTGTTCTACCGAGAAGGTCGCGCAGTCGGAAGCAGTGACTTCGCCAGCGTACTCAAGTTGACCGACGACCTCTCGGACTTGCAGTTTCAGATCGCAGAGGGGGTATGCGGCTGGATCATCAGCGGCACAGTGACCCGAACAGATGGCTCTCCGCTGGCCGATCACTTGGTTATCGCATGGACAGCTGGAGGGTACTCCGGCAAATCCGCTGATACGAGGAGCGATGGAACGTTTAGGATTAGACCTTGGTCAGACGCCCCACAAGTACTTGCAATTTATCCGCAAGGCAATTGCTTTTTCTTCTATCGAGACGAAAGCTTCGGTCTCACGCATGGGCAAGCAACGCAGATCAGGGCAGTAGAAGGAGATGTGGCTGGCCTGGAGGTCGTGATCCCCAACGGCGTCTGCAAGTGGCAAATCCACGGGAGAGCGGTAACCGTCGATGGCGATCCGATCGCTTCCTTGGGTGTTCGTGCGTATCACAATCTTGGCAATAATGCGGCTCGCAATACCCAGACGGCACTTGACGGTACATTTAGTGTGACCGTGCCAACGAGTGGAAGTTACGTCGTGAGGTTGCACCTGGATCAAAAGTGCTCGTTCCTTGATGTCGATGGAAGTCCGATTCCTTCCCAGCCGGTTGACGTCTATGTTGAGGTCGCCGACAGTGACGTATATGACATCGAACTTGTGACACCAGCGATTCGTTGCGGCTTGCGAATCAGCGGCAGACTGGTGAATGCTCTGGGCGAGGGCCTGGAAGGATTGCGCATCGCGGCGCAAAAGAGGGATGCGGTGTGGTACAACGCAGTATCGGGCGCCGACGGGTCATTTGTGATTCAAACCAATGTCACCGAGACATATCGGCTATACGTACACCTGAGCGAAGGATGCATCGGTTGGTTCGATGGCACGACCTTAACCGATCAGAGAGACGACGCGGCAGAAATTGATGTCAATGAGAATAACGTCCCCGGGCTGTCGATCACAGTACCCCCGGACGTGTGCTATCGACTCGAGTAACAGGTTTGCCGATTGAACAAGGAAGACCGTCTGTACCGGTAGTCACTAGTGAGGATTATTGGAAGAGAAGCGGTCGTTACCGAGTGGTCCCGATGTTTCGAGCGGCGTCGCAATGCCACGTGATTTGGAGCCAGAGAGAGTCAGGGCGAGGAAGTGCCTGACGAGTGTGAGATAAGCAGGTAGCCTCGTAGCGGCGCTGAGCTGGCGTCGTAGAGGAGGCGATCATGGAGTTGCTGTTCACTGGCGGACGCGTGTTGACGATGGATGGGCTTGATCGGACTGCATCGGGCATCGCCGTTCGCGATGGCCGGATCGTGGCTGTGGGCGATAGCGACGAAGTGCGGCAGAGCGTCGGGCCTGACGCTACGCACGTCGAGCTTCAGGGGCGAGCCCTGATCCCCGGCTTTTGCGACCCGCACAATCACTTCTCGATGACGACCTTCGAGCCGCGTTCGGTCGACTGCCGGATTCCGCCGCTGGCGGGGAAACCGGCCGTGCTCGACGCCCTCGCCGCGGCTGCTGCGGGCAGCATTGAGGGTCAGTGGATCTGGGGTCTCGGCTATAGCGCGCGGCATGCGAACGGCGGTTGGCTGACTCGCTCCGAGTTGGACGACGTCGCCCCGAACAACCCGGTCTGCGTGATGGACTACTCGTACCACGCCTGCTACGCGAATTCGGCCGCGCTGGCGCTGGGCGGAATCGACGGTGACACTCCCAGCCCCCGCGGTGGCGAAATCGTCCGCGACGATAGCGGCGAAGCGACCGGGATGCTCTGGGAGCGCGCGATGAACCCGGTGCATCACGCTTCGATGCGCTCACACATCGACGTGCTGGGCCCTGACGTCGTGGCCGGACTCGTCGAGCAGAACGCGCTGCGCCACCTCTCGCACGGCGTGACCAGTCTCGGCGACGCCGTGGTCATGCCTGAGAGCGCCGAGATGTACCGGCTGGCAGACGAACGCGGCAAGTTGCCGATCGTGATTCACCAGATGCGCGGCGGCAACGGATTTTTCGCTGCGCCCGAAGCGGCTGCGGCCGGCGGATTCCTCAAGGACGATGTCTCGGACCGTCTGCGCGGCGGGATTGTCAAGATTTTCATGGACCCCGTCTATCCGAGCAGCGCGCTGCGCAAGTGCCACGCCGACGGCACGTTCGAGGATGTCGGCGAGCCGTACTACAACCAGGATGAGGTCGATCAGCTCGTCCTCAGCGCGGCATCGCACGGGCTGCAGACGGCGATCCACTGCCTCGGCAACCGCGCCATCGAGCAGGCGCTGAACACATACGAGCGGGTGCAGCGCGAGATTCCTCGCAGTGACGCGCGCTACCGAATCGAGCACTTCTTCTTCGCCGATCCAGGTCAGATGGAGCGGGCGGCGTCACTGGGCGTGATCATTTCGCACCAGCCGGCGTTCCTCTACTCGGTCGGCGCCGGGTTCGTCGAATTCATCGCCGACGCGGGGCTGACCATTCCGCCGCTGCCATACCGCTCCTTCCTCGACGCGGGTGTCACGGTCGCATCGGGCTCGGACTTCCCCTGCGCGCCGGTCGAACCGCTGCTCGGGCTGTACGGCCTGGTCGCCCGCCGCTCGCGCGAAGGCGACCTGGTGGCCGGCGAAGAGGCGATCTCGCCGCTCGAGGCGCTGCGCACGCAGACGATCAACTCGGCCGTCGCCATGTTCCGCGATCATGAGGTCGGTTCAATCGAGGTCGGCAAGCGCGCCGATGTCGTCGTGCTCAGCCACGATCCGACGTTGGTCGACGCTGAGTACATCCGAGAGATGTCGGTGCAGCAGACGTATGTCGATGGCGAACTAAAGTACTCTGTCTAAAGCAGGGGTGGGAGGAAGTAGAGAAGCGCTCAGTGATGTTGCGCCTGCTGTTGATCGTCACCATTGTCGTTCCCTGGCTAATCATGTTTCCGACCCATAGCGATGCTTGCGATTGTGCAGTGCCCCCAACGTCCGAGAGATTCACTGATGCCACCAGAGTCTTCACGGGTGTCGTCACGTCGACTGGAGGAGGCGGTTTCGGCAGGATCGAGTTCGACGTCGTGACCGTCTGGAAGGGGACTCACTCGCCAACAACCACGGTGTATACGGGTGACAACACACCAGATTGCAGTGGCTATCCATTCGACGTCGGTGTCGAATACTTGGTGTACGACTATGAGTGGCGAGGTGTAAATTCTGTCGGGTTCTGTAGCGGGACGGTTCCGGTTCAGTTCGCGGAGACCGAAATGGCGGAACTCGACGTGTTGTTTGAGGAAGCGCAAGGCGGCGGAGCGGTTGAGACTCAAACCGGGCAGGATGCCGGCTTACCCAATACTGGCAGTGGCGGTCTCGCCGGGAAGTGCCAGTCGACATTAACCGAGACTGAAATGAGTGCCGTCGCCGCCGGAGGTGGAGCGCTGCTGCTTGGCGCCACCTGGTTGGGTCTGCATCGGCGACGACTCGTAAGCTGAGTTTGTAGTCAGCTCTCGAAACTCCTGCGACCGGGCTGGAGTGGAGGTGACCCTAGTGGGAGCAACAGGCCGTGTCGGACTCGAGCACTGACTTCTTGCATAATGCAGCCGCGACCGAGCGACTTCGCAATATCGTCGCCCAGCTGGAAGAGGCGGACTTGAGCCGCTCGCTCGGAGGTACATGGACCGTCGGGTTTGCGCTGGTCCATCTGGCCTTCTGGGATGCTCGACAGGTCGCGGCGCTGCAACGATTTGCGCGCGGCGACGGATTCCCATCCGAGGACATTGCGACCAATGCGACCCTCGAGTTGGTCGCCCCGATATTCAGCGCCGATGCCGTCGGCGAGGCAGCGGTCCGCGCAGCCGAGCAACTCGACGTGACGTTGCTTGAACTGAGCTCGGACCAACTTGATGACTTGCGAGACTCGGGTCGGGCCTACGCCATCGAGCGCTGGCGGCATCGCGAAGAGCACCTTCAGCAGATCGAAGAGGATGTCGGCTGAACGGCCGTCGCGAGGTGAATTCCAGCTATGCAGGCCGGATGTCTGTCAGTGCGAAATCATCGCCTTTGAACAGCAGTGGCTCATCGAGGGTCTCGGCGAGGGCGTAGGCGAAGCAGTCGCCGAAGTTCAGTCTGGCGGGGTGATTGCCCTTGCCGAAGCGTCTCCAGGCGCGTCGTGCAGCTTGCGCTTGGTCGAATGAAACAGGCACTAGCTCAATGTCTGCTTCGTCGATGAGCAAATCTAATTCGCGACCCTTGGCCGTGCCGACACGAGACTCTACGACAATCGTTGCTTCCAGGAAGGATGCGAGGGACATTCGCAGAATTGTCGTCTCGCTGATCTTTGACGAATATTCATGTGCGTCAGGTTCTTGCAGCAGGATCGCCAGCACCGCTGAAGTGTCAATGATCACTTCGGCGCGCCGTGTTCGTCGTACATGGAGTCGATGATCTCGGCGGAAGAAGGTCCGTCATCCATCAGGCTGGCACAGCGTTTGCCGATTGCCATCAACCTCTGCACCTTCTCCTGAACTTCTCGTTCGCGCTCCACCGCTGTTCGGAGAGCAGCAGATACTGCGTCGGTGGTTGTTTCACCGGTGAGATGGGCCAATTCATCGGCCAACCGGCAGGTCTCTTCGTCTGTGATGTTGAGGCTCATGTCATCCTCGGGAGTAGCAAGGCAATTCTATTCCGCTGGACGCCCAGTTGTCTCAGGTTCCAAGTTTACCAATCAGCTAGCCTCCCAGACATCACGCCTGACTGAGGATGGAGTGCCTATGACCAGCGATCAATCCCCGCCTGAGCCGCTGCTCAAGGGGCTCAAAGTTGTCGAGATGGCTACCTGGCTGTTTGGTCCGATGAGCGCCTGCATCCTGGGCGAACTCGGCGCCGACGTGATCAAGATTGAGCCCCACGAGGGCGATCCGATGCGCGGCCTGATTCACCGCGTCCGCGACCATGTCGACTGGGTCTTCGAGATTGCCAATCGCAACAAGCGCAGCATCGCGCTGAACGTGCGCAGCCCCGAAGGGAACGAGGCGCTGCGCAAGCTGCTGGCCGACGCGGATGTGTTCATCGTCAATCTCCGACGCGGGGCGCTTGAGCGTCTGGGGATCGACTATGCGTCGATCAAAGCCGACCATCCGCGCCTGATTTACGCGCACGCGACTGGCTACGGCACGGAGGGTCCCGACATCAATCGTCCGGCCTTCGACGAGTTGGCCTACTGGGCGCGTGGCGGCTTTATGGAGACCCTGGGACCTCCGGGCAGCGAGCCCGTGCGGCTCGTCGGCGCGATGGGCGACCTGCCCAGCGCGATGAATATCAGCGCTGCCATTTTCGCCGCGCTGTATCAACGCGAGTTGACCGGCGAGGGACAGTTCGTCACCTGCTCGCTCTATGGCGGCGGCATCTGGGCGAACGGCTTCGCCATCCAGGGCGCGCTCGCGACCGGACAGAACTTCCCACGCACCGACCGCTACAGCGCTTTCAACCCGCTTTACAACTCCTACCAATCCTCCGACGGCAAGTGGATGCAACTGGCGATGATCCAGGAGGAGCGTTTCTGGGGTCCGTTCGCGGAGGCGATTGGGCAGCCGATCCTGACTGAGGATGAACGCTTTGCGGAGGTCTCCAATCGGCGAAAGCACATCCGCGAAGCCGTCGAAACGATCGAGCAACGGATCGGCGAGGAGCCTCGCGGTCACTGGGCGACGATCTTCGACGCCAACGACTTCCCTTGGGCGCCTGCTGCCGATTCGGTGGAGATCGCCGAGGATCCGCAGGCCGCGGCCAACGGCTACGTGCGCACGATGGAGCACAAGACCGTAGGTGAGTTCAAGATTCTGGGCGTCCCGTTCCAGCTCGAGCAGGCGCCGACGGACAACTACTGCAGCGCGCCGGAATTGGGCGAACACACCGAACTCGTGCTTGAAGAACTGGGTTACGACTGGGATGCCATCGCCGGCATGAAGCAGGCCGGTGTGATCCCCTAGGAACGCTCTTGAGAAGAACCCGCTCCCCCTCGCAGGGGGAGCGGCCGAAGGCTGAGGGGGTCCTTTCTGCACAATGGTCGGCCGACCCCCTCAGTCACTACGTGACAGCTCCCTCCCCGTTCAAGCCGGGGACAGGCTCTGCGAGGGGGAGCAGGGAAAGGTGGAGACCAGATGCCAGAGATCATCGACTTTCGAGTGACCCTCCCGCCGCGCGAATACGCCGATCCGGCCGGGGAGGGCGACGAGCGCTTTAGCGATCGCAGCTACCTGGCCAACTACAACCGCATCTACACGCGCGAGCGCGGCGGCGGCCGCGACGCCGATGCGCTGGTCGCAGCGATCGGCGAGGCCGGCATCGACCGGGCTGTGCTGCAGGCCGAGTGGGGCGCGGGCGACTATCGCGCCATGAACGACGCGGTGTATCGGATCGTGGGCGACCATCCCGACATGCTGACCGGCTATGTCACGGTCAATCCCGCTGCCGGCGACAACATGGCAGAGGTCGTTGAACACGAGGTCCGCGAACGCGGCGCCAAGGGCGTCAACCTGCAACCGTTCTCATACCGTGTGCTTGCGAACGACAAGCGCTTCTATCCGTTGTACTCAACGTGTCAAGAGCTTGGTGTTCCCGTCACGATTCATAGTTCGATCAACTTTTCCAACGACCGATCAATTGAGTATGGCCGTCCGTTGTACTTGTGCGAAGTCGCCTGCGATTTCCCTGATCTGGTCATTGTCGCGAACCACGGCGGCTGGCCCTGGGTCAATGAGTTGGTCGCGATCGCCTGGAAGCATCGCAACCTCTTCATCGAGATTGGCGCCGTCGCGCCGAAGTACATTGGCACACCGGGAACCGGTTGGGAGACGCTGATGCAGTATGGCAACTCGTCGCTGCTCAGTGATCGCGTGTTGTTTGCCACCGACAACATGATTCCCTTCCAGCGCGCCGTCCAGGAACTGCAGGATTTGCCGCTCAAGGACCATGTCAAGGAAGGTTGGTTGGGGGAGAATGCTGCGCGGTTGCTCAGTCAAGTAGAGGATCGCCTGCTCGGCATTTGAGACGAGCGCCTCGTCGGTTGCGACAAGTCGGTGGTTCGAGGGAGGCGACGCATGCGTATCGACATTGGTGAGTGGCAGGTCAGGAGCTACCGCGTCGACGATGCTCCGTCTCTGGCTCGGTACGCAGACAATCGCGAAATCTCGCGGAACATGCGAGACGCGTTTCCTTATCCGTACACGTTGTCCGACGCGAATGACTGGATCAGTATCGTTATGCAACAGTCGCCGGAAGCGAACTTTGCCATCGCTTCAGCGGACTAGGTGATTGGCGGCATCGGGCTGACGTTTCGAGGCGACACTCATCGACGATCGGCGGAGATCGGCTACTGGTTGGGTCGACGATCCGTTCTGAACCGTTCTGGGGGCGCGGCATCGCCACGGCTGCGTTGCGGGCGCTCACCGACTATGCCTTCGCCAATCACGACATCGTGCGGTTGGACGCCGCTGTCTTTGAGTGGAACCCGGCCTCGATGCGAGTGCTGGAGAAGGTCGGCTATGTGTTGGAAGGCCGATTGCGCAAGAGCATTACCAAGGATGGCCAGACGATCGACGGGTTCCTCTACGCCAGGGTGCTCGATTGACTTCGTTCGCGTGGCGCTGTCCCAAACGGGACCTGCCCGCGAGTGACTTACCCAGAAAGCTCTGCAACTATCTATCGTTGTAGGCATGAGCGGTGCAACGATGATCAGACCCGTTCGTTGGACGACGCAGCGTGCAGTGTTGGTCGCGTTGTTGGCTGTCGCCGTCCTGGTTGTTGCCGCGTGTGGCGGCGGAGATGGGAATGGTTACGGGACGAGCGAATCCCCTGCTGACCGACCCGTAGCGGTGACGCCCGGCGAGTTATCCGAAGCCGGCCTTGCCGGGGAGAAGCTGTTTATCGCGAACTGCTCGCGCTGTCATGGCGTGAATGCATCGGGCACTGCGCAGGGACCGCCGCTCGTGCATCAGATCTACGAGCCGGGACATCACTCCAATGCCAGCTTTGTCATCGCGGTCGCGCGAGGCGTGCGTCAACATCATTGGCAGTTCGGCAACATGCCGGCCGTGTCCGACCTGTCAATCGATGAGATTCACCAGGTCATTTGTTTCGTGCGTGAACTCCAACTGGCGAATGAGATCATTGACGAGGTTCCGACCTCGACGCCCTGCTGAATATTCGCTACGAATTTTCTGAATAGCTCCGGTCGGTGGCAGATCAGGGACCCTCCTTCAGACCCCCTTTCAGGCCGGAGGCAGGCTTTCGGCAGCTCCCCCCGCGAAGAGACCTTTGCGTAACTGCTCTTCTCCCCCCTTGCGGAGGAGATGCCGTAGGCAGAGGGGGGCTCCCGATCTCAAGGCTTATTTGGTCGCTGTCGGAGCCCCCCCTCTGCCACTCCGTGACATCTCCCCCCGACAAGGGGGGAGAGAGGGGATCGGAGTTGTTCAGAGCATTCCTAGCCGACGACTCCTGCCTCTCGGAGCTGCTCGATTGCTTCCGGTGTGCAACCGATCTCATGTAGCAGCGCTTCGGTGTCCTGGCCGAGTTCGGGGCCTAGACATTTGACTCGGCCCTGGACTCCGTTTGCTCTCACTGGCGAACCGACCGTTGTGAGGGTTCCGAAGCGCTCGTCCTCGAACTGGACGATGTACTCGTTGGCGGCGGCTTGCTCGTCCTCGGCGATCATGGGGTAGTCCTGGATTAGGGTGCTGGGGACCTCTTCGTCGTCGAAGCGTGTTGGCCATTCGGCGGCCGGGCGTGTGCAGATGGTTGAGGCGACTTCGCGTCGCAGATCGTCGATGTTTGCGTTGCGGTCGGCGACCGTGGCGAAGCGCGGGTCGGTGACCAGGTCCTCGCGCTCCAGGGCTCGACACATGGGCGCCCAACGGTCGGTGATGTAGCCGACGAAGAGCCAATCGGCGTCGGAGCCCTGCGCCTGCAGCGTGAACATGTTGGAAATCGGCATGTTCCTGGCCGACGGCACGATGTTGCCGTTGGCGATCGCATTGATCGCGGGCGCGCGACCCCAGATCTGGCTGCCGTACAGGGAAGTTTGCACGAGTTGGCCCTCGCCGGTGCGTTCACGAGCGACCAGTCCGCTGGCGATGGCGAAGGCGAAGATCATGCCGCCGGTCTGGTCGGGATCGGGCGCCGCCACGTTCGGGTTCGGCTTGTCGCCGTTGTCGCCACGGACGCCGTTAGGCCACATTCCACCGCCTGCGGCGCCGGCGACCGACGCCCAAGAAGTCGCGTTCGCTCTCGGTCCTTTGGGTCCAAAGCCGCTCGCGCTGGCGTAGACGAGCTTCGGATTGCGCTGCTTGAGGTCGTCCCAGCCGAGTCCGAGACGGTTCATCACGCCCGGTTTGAAGTTCTCGGTCACGACATCGACGCGGGTGACCAGCTCGTAGACAAGATCACGCCCCTCGGGAGCGCGGAGGTCGATGGCGATGCTGCGCTTGCCTCGATGATGGGTGTGGAAGTACTGCGAAAATCCGTCCTCACGCTGGCCCACGTGCCGCGAGGGGTCGCCGACGTTCAGTCGCTCCACCTTGATCACCTCGGCGCCAAGGTCGGACATCAGCACGGTCGCCGATGGTCCCTGTTGAAATTGAGTGAAATCGAGCACTCGGATGCCGTCGAGTAGTTGGCTGGTCATGGTTCTCTCCCGGGTTTGGTGAATCGAATATAGGACAGGACGCACGCTCTGATTTGCTGTTCGAGAACTGGTTTGTGCATCGCCGTGCTGCAGACAGTGTCCTTCAGGGTCATGCTGCTAGCCCCCTGTGGGCTCCCAGGGATTGACGATGTCGATGTCTAATCCCTCAAAGTCGCGGACATTGCGGGTGACGAGCGTGAGATCGTTGGCCATCGCTGTCCCGGCGATCAGGGCGTCGGCCAGGCGAATGGCTCGTCCTTGTTGGCGGGCCTTCACGCGGAATCGAGCCGCCCATTCTGCTCCGACTCTGTTGAGTGGCAGAATGCGATCTCTGAACGCCGCCATGACTCGCGCGTTTGCCAGTGATACTTGGTCGCGGCGCCGCCCCGGCGGCAGCAGCTGTAGCCCGAACTCCAGCTCGTATACCACTAGCGACGCGAGCCATAGTTCCTGTTGTTTTGATATGAAGTCGCTCACCTTCGGATTCGGTTCATCTCGAGTCAGCTCCGAGACAACATTGGTGTCCAAGAGGAAGCGGTTCACTCGCTCCCTTGCTCCCACGCGGCCCACTCTTCCTCACTCCAGTCGGCGTAGGGAATCGGTCGTTCGGAGTCTTCGTCATTGCGGTCGGGTAGTTCCAACGGGCCCAGCCCGCGTAGGTTCTCGATGAGCCACTGACCCATCGGCATCCGCTCTGGTCGCTCACGATCGAGCCAGACGTGTTCGGGGACGACAACGAAGCTCTTTCGTGTTCCGATGCGCTGGGGTCCTTCGCTCTCTGCGAGTCGCAGAATCTCGGACAGCCTCGCCTTTGCTTCAGCGATGGTCCAGTTGGGACGTGAGTTTGGTTGATTGACGGTCACTTGACCAACCTCGGAAACACTAGTCTAATCTAGACTACTATTGCGAGTTTCGTCAATCGGCTGAGAATCTTGAGTGTCGAGACGCACTGAGAAGCCTCTGGACAAGCAGTTCTGCTGGACGGGAGGAACCCCCCCTTCAGCCTTCGGCAGCTTCCCCCGCAAGGGGGGAAGCTGGGATCAGAGGAATCCTAGTCCGCCAGGACGGGCTCCGACGCTTCGCTCATCACGAAGCCTTCGTAGCTGTTGGCGGCGATTTCGTCGCAGCGCTCTCGGTAGGGGCCGACTCCTCCGGCGTAGGGCATGAAGACTCGTGGCTTGCCGGGGATGTTGGCCCCCAGGTACCAGGAGTCGGCGAGCATGAACATCGTCTGGTCGGCGATGTCGTTGACGTGCTGGACCCACTCGACTTCGGCTTGCGGATCGGTGTCAACGATGTCGACATCGCGTTCGCGCAGGTACTCGACGAAGTCGGAGATCCACTCGACGTGCTGCTCGATCGAGACGGGCATGTTGCTCAGCACAGAGGGGCTGCCCGGTCCCGTGATCATGAACATGTTGGGGAAGTCAGCGGTTGTGAGACCGAGGTAGGTCTTGGGACCCTCGTTCCACTTCTCTTTGAGCTCAACACCGTCGCGGCCGCGGATGTCGATCTTGAAGAACGTGCCGGTCATCGCGTCGTAGCCCGTGGCAAAGACGATGATGTCGAACTCGTACTCTTCGCCGTCTGCGGTGCGCAAACCGGTCGGGGTAATTTCCTCGATCGGGAAGTGGCGGATGTCGACCAGGTCGACGTTGTCACGGTTGTAGGTGTCGAAGTAGTTGGTGTCGATCAGCGCGCGCTTGGAGCCGAACGGGTGGTCGCGGGGCAGCAGCTTCTCGGCCGTTTCCGGGTCCTTGACGATCTCGCGGATCTTACCGCGGATGAACTCGGAGGCCGTGTCGTTGGCGCGGCGGTCGAGTGCGATATCAAAATAGGACTGGAAGATGAAGCTGAAGCCGCCCTTTTTCCAGAGCCGCTCGTAGGTCTCCAGGCGTTCTTCCTCGGTCGCCTCCAACGCGGAGACCTCGGAGAATTCGAATGGCATGCCGGCTGCCGAGGTCCTCGACTTCTGCATGATCTCGTCGTAGTTGGCCTTGACCTCCTTGAGGAACTCCTGGTCAACGTTCTCGTGCCGCGCCGGGATCGTGTACTGCGGCGTGCGCTGGAAGACGGTCAAGTGCTTTGACTCACGTGCGATCACGGGGATCGACTGGACGCCGCTGGAGCCGGTGCCGATCACGCCGACGCGCTTGCCCTCGAACTCGACGCCGTCGTGCGGCCAGGCGCCGGTGTGGTGCGATTCGCCCTCGAAGGAATCGAGACCGGGGATGTTGGGGATCTGGCCGGTCGAGATGCAGCCGATAGCGGTGACCACATACTGCGCCGTGACACGGTCGCCCTGATCGGTCTGCACTTCCCACAGGCCCTTGTCGTCATTGAAGTGGGCTGCGGTGACACGGGTGTTGAACTGGATGCCGCTGCGCAGGTCGAAGCGGTCGGCGACGTGGTTCAGGTAACGCAGAATTTCCGGCTGTTCCGGGTACTTGCCGCTCCAGTTCCACTCCTGGAGCAGGTCGTCGTCGAAGGAGAAACAGTAGATGTAACTCTCGGAGTCGCAGCGCGCGCCGGGGTAGCGGTTCCAGTACCAGGTGCCGCCGACTCCGTCGCCGGCCTCGTAGACCAGCGTGTTCATGCCCAGCTCATCGCGCAGGCGCTTGAGCATGTACATGCCTGCGAACCCAGCTCCAATGACAACGGCGTCGTAGTGGGTGGTGGCGTTCTCGGTCATCTTCGTTCTTCTCTCTGTCCCGCTTAGCGATGCCAAGCGGACTCCTCTGCTTATGGGAGCGATTTACTCAGGGCGAGTCTACCGCTTGGCGTGCGCATGTCGCACAACGTGGGCGCGAACAGCCTTGATGACCTGTTGAAAGCCGCGTTCGCTGCCGGGCAGCATCAGCAAGGCGAAGAAGGCGTGCATCTGACCTTTGTGTCGCTGCAGGTCGACCTGGACTCCCGCATCCTCGAGCTTCTGCGCGTATTCTTCGCCCTCGTCTCGCAGAGGATCGTGTTCTGCAGTGAGCACGACGGCCGGCGGCAGGCCGGAGAGGTCTTCCGCGTACAGCGGTGAGGCATCAGGCTCGATGCGCCGGGTGACATCGGGGATGTAGTGGTCGAAGAACCAGATCATCGAGTCCCGGGTGAGCAAGAGCTGGTTCTCGGGATCGGTGTAGGAGGGCCGGTCGAAGTTGGCGTCGGTGACCGGGTAGATCAGGATCTGCATCGCGATCTTGGGGCCGTTGCGGTCGCGCGCGCGGATGGCCATCACAGCGGAGAGGTTTCCGCCGGCGCTGTCGCCCGCGACAAACAGCGGAACCTCGCCGCCGGCGATCTCATCCATATGCGCGGCGGTCCACTCCAGTGCCGCGTATGAGTCGTCGACTGCGACCGGATAGCGATGCTCGGGTGCGAGCCGGTAGTCAACCAGCACCACGGCGCACGAGGTGCGCTCGGCGAGCTTGCGTCCCAGGGTGTCGGACTCGTCGATTGATCCGACCACCCAGCCGCCGCCGTGGTAGTAGACGATCACGCCGGCTGGTGGTTCGATCGGGACGAGTACTCGAACCCGGAAGGAGCCGTCTTCCTGTTCAATTGTGTGGTCTTTGGCGCGCGCCATATTGGGCGCCGGCCCGTTGAGCGCGGCCAGATCTGCGCGGTACGCGCGAGCCTCAACCGGCGTCCGTTCATGCATTGCTGGGGCGTCGGGGTCAGATCCCTTGATCATCTCTTCATAGAAGCGTGTCGTCGCACCGTCGAGTGCCATGCGCTACTCCTGCTGTCCTGAACGTTCACGTTCGAGTTCCGGTTCGTCTCGCCGAGGGTAACTCAGGAATCGCTTGAATAACTGTCCAGGTAAGCCGAACCAGCCCCGGCTCTTCTGAGCATTGCCAGGGAACCTCTGAACAACTAGCCCCGTTGGCCAAAAGGGGACCCCCCTTCAGCCTTCGGCAGCTTCCCCCGCAAAGGAGACCCTTGAAAAACTCCTCTTCTCCCCCCTTGCGGGGGAGATGCCGTAGGCAGAGGGGGGGCTCCCCATCTCAAGGCTTATCAGGTCGCTGTGCCCCCCCTCTGTCACTCCGTGACATCTCCCCCCGCAAGGGGGGGGAGAGGGGATCGGAGTTGTCGAGAGGGTTGCCAGGAACTTGAGATCTATTCCTTTGATTCCGTCAGCAGGGACGCGCGGAAGCTCCGGGAAATTCTGGGCAATAGCCGGAAGCCGAGAAAGCCCATGGGGCCGGCGATGGCGAAGGCGGCCAGGATGCCGATCTTGCTGTGTCGCAAGAGTTCGGCGTCGGCGTAGGCGAGGTCCGCGACGAACAGGGCAATGGTGAATCCGATTCCAGCCACGAGTCCGATCGCCCAGACGCCCTGCCAGGTCACGCCGGTCGGTCGTTGAGCGCCAAGCTTGACCGCGATCCAGGTGGCTCCCATAAGGCCGAACGGTTTGCCAACCACGAGCCCGACGATCACGCCCCAGGTGACGCTGCTGCCAAACGCCTCGCTGACCCCCTGGGGGTCGAATTGAACGCCTGCGTTGGCGAGGGCGAAAGCAGGAATGACGAGAAACGCGACCCAGGGGTGGAGCTGGTGCTCCAATCGATCAACGTGGGGCACGGCTTTGTTGCTCAGGTCGCTGAGGCCGAGCAGCGCATCGACAACCTGGTCGTGGCCGAGCGGGCTCTCGGGGGATTGGCCGCCGGCACTGAAGCGATCGAGCAGACGGCGGGCCGTGCGCACAAAGCCGTCGAGTGACATCGGGGGACGCCAGGGCGTGAGGAAGCCAAGCACCGCGCCGAGCGTCGTGGGGTGGATGCCCGATTCAAGGATGGTCCCCCAGGCGACCAGACCAAAGGTCGCGAACACGATCATGCTGCGCACCCCGATGCGATAGAGGACCAGCATGAGCGCAACCAACGCACAGGTCAGCAGCATCTGGAAGACTTGAATATCACTCGAATAGAAGACGGCGACGACGAGGACGGTGCCAATGTCGTCGACGATGACGAACGTCAGCAGCATCGCCCGCAGCCCGATCGGGATGCGGTGTGCGAACAGTGTCGCGATGCCAAGTGCGAAGGCGACGTCGGTCGCCATGGGGATGGCCCAGCCATCGCGAGCCTCAGGCCCCTGGGCGATGAGCAGAAAGATCGCCAGCGGCAACAGCATCCCGCCGATGGCGCCCGCGATTGGCGCCGCCATGACGCGGGGATTCGAGAGCTCGCCGATCGTGATTTCTCGCTTGATCTCAAGGCCGAGCACAAAGAAGAAGAGCACCATCGCCACTTCGTTGATCCAGAAGTGGAGCGAGCCCTGAACAGCCCAGACAGCCAGATCGATGCTGATGTTGGCGTTGAGTAAGCGTTCGTACTCGTGGTTCCACGGCGAGTTGGCCCAGATCAACGCCACGGCGGCCGCAACGATCAGGAGGACCGCGCTCGCGCTCTCGGTCTGGATGAACTCCTGAACCGGGCGGACGAACATGATGACCCGAGCCCGGCCGAAGCTGCGCCGAGGATCGAGGTGGCGGAGCGTTCTACGGAACATGTTCGTACCGTAAACGCCTGTACATAAGTTCACAGACCGAGGTGTCGCGCAGTCGGGAGATGAGGAGCGCGAGACGGCTGGTCAGCGAGGGCGCCTGCCGCGACGGGTCACCGGTGCAGCAGGCGTCGCAATAAGAGTGTTTGCATCTCGCGTCGCCCGTCAGCGATGAGTTGAATGACTACCGTGTCTTCGATCACCTGATAGATGATTCGATATGGCTTGAAATGAATCTCGCGGTAGTCTCGCTCACCCGTGTCCAACATTTCGTTGACGTAGGCGCCACGCTCGGGGAAATCAGACAAACCTGCGATGGTTCGCCTGATTGTTCGTACGACGTACCCTGCGCGCTCGGAGGAGTTGGTTTTGGCGACGTACTCGCCAATTCTCACAATGTCCTCCTCCGCGTCAACTGTCAGACGGATTGAGTAAGATCTCATTCCGTCGGCCAACGCCGTTCAAGGCGATCGAAGACTTCATCGGCCGGCTTGGTCTTGCCTTCTCGCACTTGCTGCCTACCCAGCGCCAGGATCTTGAGCAGCGCGAGCGTTTCCTGTTGCTCTTCGTAGCTCTCGTAGTCCACGAGCACGGCTTTGGCTTCACCGTTTTGGGTGATAATGAACGGACCGGGTCGCTCGGCGATGGTGCGGACGATCTCGGCGGCGTTCGCCTTGAAGTAGCTGATTGGTTTTATCTGAGCCATTGGAAGTCTCCTTGTAGGCCAAGAGTAGTCTGAATGTGGTCAAACATTCAATTTGGAGCGAGATGTCTTACGCGTGCAGCGCCTCTCCACGATGGAGGCGGGCGGCGGTTTCGTAGGTTTGGCCCATTGAGCGCACCGTGGGGGCGTGGGCGGTGAGGAAGCGGCTGGCTCCGACGAGGACGTCGTCGGCCTCGGGACGGCCTGCGAAGCGGTCGACGAGACGCAGGGCGGCGTCGTAGATCTGGAATGAGTGGAAGCCGGCGTCCTCGCGCAACAGCGCCGTGCCAAGGGCGCGGGTGACCTCGGTCTGCTGACCGGCGGCGAGCAGGTCGGCGACGGTTTGGGCGGTCTCGTCGACTTGCTGCTGACGATCGAAGTGTCCGAGCAGGTCGTCGGTTGAGGTCGAGCCGCCGTTGGGCTCTGGTCGCGGCTGGCGCGGCATGTTTAGGAAGCGCTCCAGGTAGACCGAGGCCGCGCCGTCGAGAATCCCGCGAGCCAGTTCACGTGAGGGCGCGCGCTGCATCGCGCGGTCCACAGCGTTGGTGTAGGTGAAGGTGTGATGGACGGTGTTCCAGTCGCCGAACTCGTTGGAGATGTGGAAGTGCAGGGGTCGGCGAGCGGCGGCGTAGGCGACGGTCGCGCTCAGTTCGCCGAGCGGCGCGCCAGCGCGGGCGGCGTCGACGATTCGGCGCAGCGAGCGGTCGGGCGGGTCGTCAAGGATTGACTCGGCGACGGGTCGATGTTCATCCCACGACTCATTGCGCTCGCCGCCGACGGCCAGCGCCTCGTCGAGTGCGTCGCCGGCTTCGTCGAGCAGCTTGAGCAGGTCGACGGGGTGTTGCCAGGCCGAAGTCTCTTCCATCCGCTCGGCGCCGGTGATGGTCGGGATCACCGAGCAGAGGATGTCCGGCGCGTCGTCCCAGCCGATCGCGTCGAGCAGCTCGCAGGCCTTGTTGGCGAAGTCGAGCGTGTGGCCCTCGTCCATGAATGTGTGATCGGTAGAGGCGGAGAACAGCAGATCGGCGAGCTGTTGCTGGTCGAGGCCGATGGCCGCTGCGGTGCGCAGACAGCGTTCCGCCGCGTCACGTGAGCGGACCTCGGAGAAGCGACGGAACCAGGTGCGGAACTGTTCCGGACGGGACTCGTCGGTGTCGAGCGCGGCGATGTCGAAGTCGGGCGGTTGACCCTGCACGCTGCGGGCAACGTGGACGACGCCCTGATAGAGCGCACGCGGCCGATCGGCGGGGTCAAGGTGAGGTAGAACGTTGGCCATCGCGGTCAGGATTGACAATCCGCTGGACCATCCGGCGGCGCGGTTCTTGACACCAAAGCGGGCGGCCTCGGCCAGGACCAGATCCTCGCGCCCCGCTTCGCAGAGTCCGATCACCGACTTGGCGACGACCAGTCGCAGGTTCTGCTCGAGTCCCTCGGTCAGCTTGCGCGTGCAGTGGGCGACCGCCTCTTCCTCTTGCGGCTGAGGGTCAAGCCAGACCTCGCCGTCGCGGACTTCGGCGCGGAAGGCGGCCACATCGTCGGCAAAGAGGTCGAAGGCGCAGCCGCCCGAGAGGTCGAACTTGGCGTGGTGCCAGTGGCAAGTCAGAATGCCGTCGGCGACGGTCCCCTGGCTGAGCGGAAAGCCCATGTGTGGACAGCGGTTGTCGACCGCAAAGACCCGCTCGCGGTGCCAGTAGACAGCAGCGGTGCGCTCTCCCGTGGAGACGACGCGCACGCCGTCGCGCTGCAATTCATCAAGTGAGCAAACTCGAACGGTGGCGTTCATGGTGGCGCTCCAGTCCTACGATCTCAAGGCTATCGACACGAACAAGTGCCTGTAACCGCGAGCTTCATCGCGTGCGCTGCCTGTGGAGCAGGCGGCGGATAGCCAGACCGATCGCTGCAACATCTCTACCGCAGGCTAGGTTCCGAATCAGTAACGGGAGGTGGGTGTTGCCGACCACGATTATCAACTGGTAAGCCCTGGGCCAAGCGGCGTAAGCCCTGGGCCAAGCGGCGTAAGCCCTGGGCCAAGCGGCGTAAGCCCTGGCGTCAGCTTGTGGCACTGGAAGATGCGGACGTCGCCCTGTTGCAGGAAGCCGGCGCGGTACCCGACGACGTAGCTGACCATGTCACAACCGGCGGCGTCGAGCATTGGGACTCCCACGTTTGGAACTCGCGTTGGTACGAGGGCCGCTGGAAGAGACTCCATGACCGTTGGCCGATGGTGGTGCAATTGTCGGACCGCGTAGAAGTTGAATGGTTCAAGCAGGTCAGCACGATCAGCGACGTCGCCGAAGACGAGATCGCGGTCAGTGGCATCGGCACGATCGCTGCGGCGCGTGTCATTCCGCAAGAGGCGCAGATTGAGCCGTTCATCGTCGTGTCGATGTATGCGCGCTGGATCAGGCCTCATCCTTCAACGGGCAGCAAGTGGCGGGTCGGCTACCCGGACGGCTCGGCGCACCGGATCATCTCCGATCTGTCGGCATTCATAGGCAACACCGACCCAGCCAGCCACAGAATTCTCGCTGCCGGCGACCTCAACATGGTCCACGGCAGTCGTCCCGACGACCGGCAGTCACTTGCGGCCCGGGAGCAGACTGTGTTCGACCGGATGGATGCGCTCGGGATGGCGTTCATGGGTCCGCAGAGTCCGGATGGCAGGCAGGCAGAACGATTGCCAGAGGGATTGCCAACCGACTCCGGCAACGTGCCCACCTACCACTCAACCAGACAATCGCCAGCGACCGCTGAGAACCAACTTGACTATGTGTTTGCGTCGCGAGGTTTTCACGAGTCAGTTCAAGTACGCGCAATGAACTCTGTCGAAGAGTGGGGCGCCAGCGACCATTGCCGCATACAAATCGATGTCGGCTGAGTTTGTCAATGCGAATCAAAGCCACAAGCGACCCGACTATAGCTTTCGATTGTCCTGTTCGGCGCTTTCGGCCTGTTTGTTTAGTGCTCGGGAGCACCTACAACGACCGCGGCGCCTTGCCCAGTTCGGGGAAGTACGAGTCGTAGAATCCACGGTCTCGCGTGAGGAACACATCTGCCATAGCGAGGGCGTGAGCGCCGATCAGGAAGTCGGCGAGTATTCGCGTCCGTGGCCCTCCTGCCAGCCGGTATCGCATCCAACGCAATCCAGCTTCCCAAGCGATATCCGAGTCAATAGGGGAAAGCCGCACCCTCAAGTCGTTTAGCGCTGCGTCAAGCAACGATCTGTCGCCAAAGTGGGGAACAATCTCGGCGTAAACAATGTCCGAGACGATAATCTCGCCTTTCGTAGAAGCGTCCCGGATTGCATCCTGCGATTGTTCGTGATGTTCGGCGCTAGAGATGAACAGATCGAGCAACACGTTCGTGTCGTCAGCCGTGATCACCTACCTCGAATCTCCTCGATGTACTCGTCAACGCTCGTGAACGGAATCGCCGGCCCGCCAAGGCGATCAAGGATGCCGCTGACGCGATCGACGGGATGCTGCCTGTCAGTGCATTTGCGGATCAGCAAGCCTTCGTCAGTAGGCGTGATCTCGACTTCGACGTTGTGATGCATGCCAAACTGGTCGCGGAGTCGCTTTGGAATTGTTATCTGGCCACGCTCGGACACGCGCATGATGACCTCCGGATGAAAAACGTACCGACTCGATCATATCCACATCGGGTCAGGTCCGGAGTGGTCAACGCCCGTCTCAAATGCGCGGATCGAGGCTCACGACTCCCTGCCTCTTTGGCCGAGTTGACCGTCGGCCTGGACATCACCACACCCGAGCTCAGACTGACATTCAGACGGAAGAATGGCCTCGCCGTTGCGCAGTACCCAGCGGCGTGTCGCTGGCGCGCTACTGGCAGGAACTTCTCGGGGCAAATCTGTGGTCAAGCTGGGCGATCATACCGACGCCCTGATTGCAGAACTAAGCGTTGAACTCGTTGAACATTGACGTACGTCCGCCGTCAACGACGAGGTCGTGTGAGTTGACGAAACGGCCGGCGTCGCTGGCGAGATAGAGTGCTGCTTCCGCGATGTCCTCGGAGAAGCCAGCGCGGGGCATCGGCGTCGCTTTGGCCAGGTTGGCGGCGAGTTTGGCCATCTTGCGGTCGTTCTCTTCGTCGGAGAGCGTGTTGGCTCGGGCCGAGCCGCCATAGAAGATCGGCGTGGCGATCGCGCCTGGCGAGATCACATTGACGCGGATCCCATATGGGCCTAACTCGACCCCGGCGAGCTTGCAGTAGTGCGTCAACGCGGCCTTGAGCGCCGAGTAGAGCGGGTCGCCCTGGCGGTAACGCAGCGCGGCGATGCTCGAGTTGTTGATGATTGCTCCGCCGCCGGCGGCCTTCATCGGCTCGATGGCGTAGCGAATGCCCAGCATCACACTGCGCAGCAAGAGGTGGACGCCGTAGTCGATGTCCTCGCCGGAGATGGTCTCGAAGGCTCCGTGTGTCGGTCCGCCGGCGTTGTTGAATAAGATGTTGAGTTGCCCGAATCGCTCGATGGCCAAATCGATGGAGGCCTTGATATCGGCCTCTCGCATGACATCGGCCTCGTGATAGATCGCGTTCGGCCCGAGTCGCTCGGCGAGGGCAGCGCCCTTCTCGCGGGACCGGCCCGTGAGGACGACCTTGGCCCCTTCGGCGACGAAGAGCTGGGCGGTGGCAGCGCCGATCCCGCTGGTGCCTCCGGTGATTACGGCGACTTTATCTTGCAATCGTTGACCCATGTCGCGCAGCATAGCGACGGACTGGAGCGGCTCGGAATTGAAGAGTCTGAGTCACTCTTTCCGTCCCCGCCGCCGAGCGGGGACCCGTTCCCTTGCAGCCATGGCAGCTCTCGACATACTCAATGTTTGAGAAGCAACGATTGACGGTGTCAACTGCGAGGCGCAGAGACCGAGCGGGTCCCGGCGCGGAGGCCGGGACTGGGAGATGTAAATCAACCTCTGGGGTTAGGGCAAACGAAATGTCGGTGCACTTCAGAAACAGGTTCCAACGTCTCCGGCCCGCTCACCTATGTTGCACTTCGATTGGCTCAGCACGGCGTAACGATGAAGGAGCAGGAGCATGGCGACCGGACGACTCGAAGGGAAATCGTGTGCGGTGACGGGCGCGGCCCGAGGAATTGGCAAGGCGATTGCGGTCCGGCTGGCGGCTGAGGGCGCACGAGTCGCCGTGGTCGATCTGGACTTCGACCGCGCCCGACAGGTCGTGGACGAGATCACAGGCGCAGGCGGTGAGGCGCTGGCGTGTCAGTGTGACGTATCGGATCGGGCCAGCGTGCGTGCGACGATCGAGGCGATCGTTGAGGCGCATCGGTCGCTGGATGTCATCTTCAACAATGCTGGAATCGCGGAAATACGTCCGTTCATGGAGGTTGAAGAGGAACACTGGGACCGCCTGATGAAGGTCAATGGCCTGGGTGTACTGATCTGCATGCAGGAAGCCGGGCGTCAGATGATCGAGCAAGGTCAAGGCGGCAAGATCATCAACACGGCGTCGATCGCTGGTAAAGAGGGCTACGACATCCAGCCTCACTATTCCGCGACCAAGTTCTCGGTCATCGCGCTCACCCAGGCCGGCGCGCGGGCGTTCGCGAAGCATGGGATCACTGTCAACGCCATCTGTCCCGGCATCGTGCGTACTGATTTGTGGGACGGCTTGGACGAGGGGTTTATGGAATTTGGTATCGCCGAACGGCCAGGACAAGGGATGGAACAATTCGCCGAGCGGATTCTGTTGGGTCGGACCGCCACTCCCGAAGACATGGCCGGCCCGGCCGCATTCCTGGCATCTGACGATGCCGATTACATCACGGGCCAGTCGCTCATGGTCGACGGGGGCATGGTGCTCAGCTAGCTGCGGGCCACATGCGGCTGAGCGCATGGCTCGCCCGGTCACACAGTTTCACGTGGATGTCATATTCGGCAACAGACCCAGGCTGGGCGTGCGCATACGCTCCGTTCTGGATGATCGAGAAGACGAGAGCATGTGCGAGCGAAATATGCCGCGTTGTACACAATCGCCGAGTTGGCGGTGGGGGGGCGGAGGAGAGGGCGATGAAGAGACAGCGAGGCTCGCAGGGACGCTCTGAAGAG
Source organism: Dehalococcoidia bacterium (assembly GCA_963666795.2). GTDB lineage: Bacteria > Chloroflexota > Dehalococcoidia > Bin125 > Bin125 > Bin125. The sequence continues at coordinate 1,025,702 of CAXXUV010000008.1, forward strand.
GCGTGTCGGCGCATGGAGGACGGTCCGACCGTCGATAGCGGCGAGCCGGGACACCCTGGGTCGCGTAGCCGCACCCCCAATTGACCAGCGCACTTTCAGTATTCAAGCAGGCTTGTGCCTGCTCTAGCAGTATTCAAGCAGGCCTGCGCCTGCTCTAGTGAAGGGTGATTGTCGTGCCTGATGGTGATGACCAAGGAGGCGACGCCTTAAACTACCGCCGGTCGGAGCGTGGCCGATGACGCGCTCACTGAAGCGCAGCGCCTGGCTGCTGCTCCTGGCCGGCATGGCATCGCTAGCCCTGTTGACGCTCGTCCGTGGGTCGGTGGGCGCACAGAGCGTGGGCGAAACCGCATCGATCACGGCGCAGGGCAACGAGCTGTGGGCGGCCACATTGAGGGTGTCCAACCATCGCGGCCTGATGGGATACAGCACGTACTCGCAGCGCACTTTCGGCGATCTGACGAGCGACACCTTCTCCTGGCAAGGCACGACCTTCACGGTAAACAACGTTCTCTACGACCCCTCAGGCGGGAACTCGGACGCCTGGGACGTCGTGGCCGATTTCTCGCCGGCGCTGCCTGACGACATCGGTCGTCTGACGCTGCGATTAGGCAACCGCTGGCTGAACCTGGCGAATGCGCGAGAAAACGGTCGCCAGTTCTTCTGGTACGGCGTCGATCTGAACTGGCAAAGCGGAGTCAGCGTGCCAGTGAGCTTGCGAGAGTACCCACTGGCGTTCGAGCCGCGTTCCATCGACGGCTACGGCAACAACGAGCTGTATCCGGAGATCGGCATGGCAGACACGCCGTTTCTGCGCTTGGCCGGAGTGTCCTTCAAGTACGCCATGACGGCCGGGTTGCCCGAACGGCCGGACCCTCGCGTGATTAGCAACGCCCTGCTGGCTCAATCCGAGTCGCGGCCCAGCTCCGCGCGTGTGACCGACATGTTCTGGCAGTGGGGCCAGTTCCTCGACCACGACATGATGCTCACGCCGGAGAGCCTCGATGATCGGCTCCCGATTCCCGTTCCCCTGGGCGACCCGAGTTTCGATCCCTTTCGGACCGGCAGCCGGACCATCGATTTCAGCCGTTCCGGCTTTCAGCCGGGGACCGGGATTGCTCCAGACCGACCGAGAGCGCAGGTCAACAAGCTCACGGCCTTCCTCGATGCGTCCAACGTGTACGGCTCCTCCGTGTTCCGATCACTCGCGCTGCGAACCAACGACGGGACTGGTCGGCTGAAGACTTCCGGCGACGGGCGATTCATGCCCTACAACGTTGACCGGCTCGAGAACGACAACGGCAATGTCCGCGCAAGTGGGCATCGCGATCTGTACCTGGCCGGCGACGTTCGGGCCAACGAGCAGGTCGGGCTGACTGCAATCCAAACGCTGTTCGTGCGCGAGCACAACCGTCTGGCGGGGCTGATCGCAGGTGAGCAACCTGAACTGACCGGGCAGGAAATCTACGAGCTGGCGCGTAAGATCGTGGGCGCCGAAGTACACGCGATCACGTTCCATGAGTTCTTGCCCCTGTTGTTGGGACCGGGAGCGTTCGAGTCGTATTCCGGCTACGACTCAACGGTCGATCCATCCATCGCGATGGAGTTCTCCACGGCGTGCTACCGCGTCGGCCACACGTTGCTCTCGCCGATGCTGCTGCGCATCGACGCCGATGGCGAACAGCACGAGCACTCGCTCGCGGAAGCCTTTTTCACCCCGTCACTGGTGACCGAGCACGGCATCTCCGGGTTCCTGCGCGGCCTCGCCGGCCAGGTGGCGCAGGAGGTCGACGCGAAATTGGTTGACCAGGTTCGCAATCTGCTCTTTCGTGCGCCCGGCGGACCGGGCCGCGACCTCGCCTCACTCAACATCCAGCGCGGTCGCGACCACGGCGTCCCGAGCTACAACGATGTTCGCGGCGCCTATGGGCTGCCTCCCGCCACGACGTTCGCCGACATCAGCTCGGATCCCGTTGTCCAGGAAGAGCTGCGTCAAGCGTATGGAGACGTCGATCTGATTGACCTCTGGCCGGGCGGCCTCGCCGAAGATCATGTACCCGGAGCGATTGTCGGTAAGACGTTCCGCACGATCATCGCCGATCAATTCCGCCGGTTGCGAGACGGCGACCGGTTCTGGTACGAGAACGATCCCTACTTCCTGGCCAATCCCGATCTGCTCAAGCAAGTGCGTGGCACGACCTTGGCCGACATCATTCGACGCAACACCGAGATCGGCGACGAGCTCCCGGATGTCGTCTTTGGCGGTCTCACCCCTGTCGTCTCGATCTTGGCTGTCGAAGCCCGTATTGATGAGGGCATGGGAGCGTCTTTCGTCCTGACACGCACGGGCACGATCTCGAGGGCGCTCACGCTCGAACTGGAGATCGCGGAGACGGGCGCTGTGCTCGCCGGTGACCAAGTCGAACTTCAACAGGCGACATTTGGCGTGGGAGAGCAGACCATCACGCTGACCCTGTTCACAGACGATGATGCAGACGCGGAGGTTGACGGCGCGGTTGAGGCGTCAATCGTCGGGGCGGCCGGATTCGAGGCCGACGCAGGCGCGAACATCGCGAGCGTGACTGTGTTGGACAACGACAGTGTGGAGGTCCGGCTCGAGGCTGGATTGAACCGGATCGAATGGCCTGGACTTGATGACCTGGCCATCATGGACGCCCTTGGCGGCGCCGGCGGTCAGCCTGATATCTCGGACCGTGTCAACGGCATCTTCGCATGGGACGAACTCAGCCAGAGCTGGGACGGCTACTTTCCAACGTTGGGGCACGATTCCAGCATCAACACCCTCAAGTCATTGCGCACGGGACTCGCCTACTGGTTCGATGTGTCCGAAGCGGTCACCTGGCGCGTGCCGAAGGCTGAAGAAGAAGGAGACGGCTGAATCGTCGCTCCGGGCGACGATGTCAGCTTCCCCGATTTTGCATACAGCGAATCCGCCATCGAGTCCTACGCCGTCTGTTCGAGGCTGAAGCAGGAAGGCGTGATCGGCGATGGCATCAGGTTCCCGGTCTCCTGCAGCCCGAGACCGAGTTCTACCTCGGTCTTGTCCCCATGACCGAAGGGTTCGGCGGAACGCGGGCGCGTGTTGTTGCGGCGTAGTCGGCGGTTACAGACTTTAGAGTTGTGACAGAGTGCGGTCTCGGTCGCCGACCGGACGAGACGATTCCCGACTTGCTTGAGATTCACTCCCGCGTCTCAGATCCTCGGTCGTCCCGCAGTATCCGGCGTTTAGTGGCGAGCAGGATGATCGATGGCTGAACGGAAATCTCGGCTCACTCGCCCCACAGAGCCGATGTCTACCGCCGTCGAATGCGCCCTGATCGAGAGTGGATTGATCGAGGCGTACCGGGCTCGACCGGACTATCAGCGGAACGATTATCTGGGCTGGATCAGCCGCGCCAAGCGACCGGTAACGAAGGAGCGCCGTCTCCAGCAAATGCTGGCCGAGCTGGAGCGTGGGGATGTGTACATGAAGATGGACTGGCGGCCAAGCCGAATATCCGAGAACGAGTGAGCATCATTTGTCGAGGCTGATGGATTGGCCGACCACATGCTCTGCCTCCACCGGGGGACTGGCCAAAGTCGATACATTTGGGCTAGGCGAAGTCTGTTGCGCTGTCTGGGAGGACGTTATGCCATTGCAGCTCGATCACACCATTGTGCCGGCACACGACAAGGAACGGTCGGCGAGGTTCATCGCCCGGATGTTCGGGCTGTCGTACGAGGGGACCTGGGGACACTTTGCACCCGTCAAGGTCAACGACACGCTGACCCTGGACTTCGACGATTCGGAGGAACCCGGCTCCAATCACTACGCCTTTCTGGCCTCCGACGAGGAGTTCGATGCGGTGCTGCAGCGTGTCAAAGATGAAGGCGTGACGTTCGGCAGCGGGCCGGGCTCACGAACAGACGGCAAGATTAACCATCGACATCAGGGACGCGGATTCTATTTCGATTGCGAAAACGGACATGTGTGGGAAGTGATTACCCACACGTACGTCACCGAGTAGGACCACTGTCTACTCAGAGGGGCAGGGCGTCAGACATCTACTTTTAGGGGGAGCCCCCTCAGTCGCTCCGCGACAGCTCCCTCAGAGGAGACTTGCGCGTAAATCCCCTTCTCCCCCCTCGCGGGGGAGATGCCGTAGGCAGAGGGGGGGGCTCTCCATCTCAAGGCCTATCTGGTTGTTGTGGGAGGACCCCCCCTCTGTCACTCCGTGACATCTCCCCCCGCAAGGGGGGGAGAGGGGATGCGTGAGTTTTGCAAAGCTCTCCACAAGGGGGGGAGAGGGGATTCATGAGTTTACGCGCAGGTCTCCGGAGGGGGAGCGCTGAAGCTGCAACCAGTTGAAGGGTTTCCAGGCGCCTTACTCATAGCCGCGATCCCGTTCGCGCTTGAAGGCGGCCCAGCCCTGTTCTTCGCGGATTCTTTGACGGCCGGCGCCGACTGTGTCCTCCGCCTCCAGGAACTCTCGCAAGGCGTCGTTGTCTCGGTAGCGGACGGCGTCGATCAGGCCCATCTGCTCGTAGACCAGGTTGACCAGGCGCTTGTTTGTGCGGACCACGGTAGGTGGGAGTGAGGCGAGCTTGCGCGCCATCTCGTTGGCGGCCTCGTCGAGCTGGTCGTCGGCGACGATGCGGTTGATCAGACCCATGCGCAGCGCGTCTTCGGGCAGGATCACCTCTCCGAGCAGGAGGATTTCCTTGGCCTGCTTCTGGCCGGTGAGGAATGGCGTGATCAGCACAGGTACGCCGAAGCCGTGGCGGATCTGGATCTCTCCGAGTCGTGCGCTCTCGGCTGCGATGGTGAAGTCGCACACACCGGCCAGCTCGCAGCCTTGTCCCACGGCGTGCCCGCGCACGGCGGCGATCACCGGCTTGGGAAATGACCAGATGCGCATCTGCACGTCGAGCGAATCGGGCGCCGGGTCGGTGTCCGGGTAGAGCGAGGACCAGAGGTCGCCGCCGGCGGAGAAGGCGCGACCAGCGCCGGTCAGGATGACAGCGCGCACATCATCGTCGGCCTCGGCCTGGTCGAGCGCTGCGTCGAGCAGGCGGGTGACGTTCCGGTTGATGGCGTTGAGCACGATCGGACGGTTGAGGGTGATTCGCGCGACGCCGACCGAGGCCTCGTAGAGGACATCGTCGGGAGACGGCGGCGGAATCGCGATGCCGTCGGGTGTCTTCTTCCATGTGCTGGTGTCGGGCTCGGTGGTCATCGTGCGGCCTCCTTCATCGCGACAGAACGGTACCACGCAGCTCTCTCTTAGACTCCGAGTGCGCAGACCGCGCTATGACTCAGGTCCTCTAGAACAGGTAGGTCAATCATGCCGACACCAACCATCGATTGCCAGGTCCATGCTTATGAACGCAATACTTCGGAGAAACCGTGGCGCTCGTTTCTGACCGGGCCTGAGGAGGTCACTGGCGACGACATGGTCGCGGCGATGGATGCGGTTGGCGTTGATGGGGCGCTGCTGATCTCGCCGTTCACGATCTACGGCTACGACCCCAGCTACGTGCTCTCTGTGTACGAGAAGCATCCGGACCGGTTTGGGCTGATCAAACCGTTCGATCCTCATTCTCCGACGGTTGCGCAGGAAATCGAGGAGTGGACCGCGCAGCCGGGCGTGGTTGGCGCTCGGATCATGCTCAGCTTTGAGGAGATTGCGGCCGACGATCCCGGACTCGATCTCGTCCTGGAGGCGGGCGCGAAGGCGGGTGTTCCGATCAACGTGCTGTGCTCGGGCAAGGTGCCGATCTTTCGCGAGCTCGCGCGCCGGCATCCGAATACTCAGTTGGTCGTTGACCACGTGGGTCTGGCTCAGCCGTTTCAGCCGCCGGCGCCGGCGGAACCGTGGGCTGACATCGACAATGTGCTGTCGCTGGCGCAGTTCGACCATGTGGCGATCAAGATCTCAGGAGCCTGCACGCTCGCGCATGAGCCGTTCCCCTATCCGGACATCTGGGAGCCGCTGGGCAAGCTGTTCGAGGCGTTTGGGTTCGAGCGCTGCATGTGGGGCACCGACTGGACGCGAGCGGTCAATCTGCTGAACTACGAGCAAGGCGTCGAAGCGTTCCGGGTGACCGACAGCCTCTCGGATGCTGAACGTGAGGCGCTGATGGGCGGCACGCTGCAACAGATTTACGGTTGGTCCCCTGGAAATGCAGAGGCGAGCAGTTAGCCGCGGCTCTAACGCTGGCGAGCGGAAGGCGAGAACACATGGCCACACTGCAGGAGGTCCTGGCCGAGCTTGAAGCTGCTGGAACAGCCCAGAATCGCAAGGTGTACGCGCGACATGGCGCGGCCGAGCCGATGTTTGGCCTGAGCTACAAGGAGCTGGGCCGGATTGGCAAGCCGCTGCGCGGGGAGCACGCGTTGGCGACCGAACTGTGGAGCAGCGGCAATCACGATGCGCGGGTGCTGGCGTTGCGCATCGCCGTTCCGTCGGAAATGACCACGAGTTTGGCGCATACCTGGCTCAGTGATGTCGACAACTACATTCTGGCCGACGAGCTGGGAAGCCTGGTGTCGCGGTCGGCAATCGCTCGGCCGCTCAGCGACGAACTCAGGGACTTGTCGGAGGAATGGCCAGCGTCAGTCGGCTGGTTCATCGTCGCCTGCACTGCCGCAGAACCCGAAGTATGGTCCGCCGACGAGTTGCAGGAGCTGGTGGGACAGATTCGTGACGAGATTGGCGACCGACCAAACCGGGTCCGCCATGAGATGAACGGAGTGCTGATTGCGATCGGCCTGCGCGATGGCAACTTGCAACGCTCGGTGTTGGCGACCGCCCGGCGTATCAGCCCGGTGCAAGTTGACCATGGCGAGACCGGCTGCAAGACGCCGGACATCGCCCCGTATATCGAGCGCGCACTGGCGCACCGCGAGGGCAAGGCCGCACGTCAGGCCGAGCGAGCCAGGGCGAAGGCGCCTGCATCGGCGTGAGCGCCCGCTACAGCGGAGTGTTCAGAGTCAATCGGCTGCCGCCACGCGTTCGTTGGTGGCTGGATCGACGTCGAACGGACCGTCCAGCGCAAGCTCTGCACCCATCTCGCGTACGGCGGGCAGGACTTCCTCGCCCATCAGGCGGAGACTGCGCATGGCGTCGTCGTGGTCCATTGAGCCGTCGCCGTCCCAGAAGATGATCGCTCCCGGGCGGAGCTCTTCCAGTACGTGGCGGATCTTGGGCAGGACCGTCGTCGGTGTGCCGCAGATGATGCTGAGCTTGTCGACCTGCTCCTGGAAGGTGCCTCGATAGTCGCGCGGTTCCGCCGGTTCTGAGACGCCCGAGACCGCACGGTAGCGCTCGACCCGTCCCCGAGACGCCGCGATCGACCGAATCTGAGACGTGGGAAGAACATCGGTGCGCGAGGTCAGACCCGGCAGGGACTGGAGGAACGGCCGGACCGTGCCCTGGTTGCCCTCGAGGAACGGGTTGCTCGGACCCTGCAGGAATTTGCGGGCGGTGTCCTCGGCCAGCTCATCGGTCTCGTCGACGTGGACCTTGAACAGATAGGCGGTGTGCTGCGTGCCGGCCTCGTAGCCGGCTTCGCGGGCACAGTTGCGGTAGTACTCGAACGACTCTTTAGTTGGCCCGATATCGGTCGCCAGCATGACGTAGGGGTAGCGACGCTCGGCCGCCCATTTGACCGTGTTACGGCTCATCACGCCCGGAATCCAGATTGGAGGATGCGGATCCGAGTATGGGCGCGCCCACGGGTTGACGTAGCGGTACTGGTAGTGCTCGCCCTCCCAGCGGAACGGCCCCGGCGTCGTCCAGGCCTTGACGATGAAATCGTGCGCCTCCTGGTAGCGCTCCCAGTTGAAGGGCGAGGCCGCGTTGTGGGCGACGCTTTCCCGTCCGGTGCCGCGCACCCAGCCGCTGACCAGCCGGCCACGGGAGATCATGTCGATCTCTGCCAGCTCCTCGGCCAACCAGAGCGGGTCGTCCCAGATCGGCAGGACGTTGCCGAGTAGGACGATCTTGGCCCGACTGGTGATCCGGGCGAGGATCGCAGCCTCGACGTTCATCACGCCGCCCATGCAGAACGGCGTGGAATGGTGCTCGTTAAGCATCAAGCCGTCGAAGCCCATCTCCTCGGCGTAGATCTTCTCGTCGAGGTAGCGGTTGTAGAGCTCCGCGCCGATCCGAGGGTCATAGGCGCCGTTGCTGAGATCGAGGTCCTGGATATCGCGTCCCGCAGCTCCGAAATAGCCGGAGTTCGGATCCTGATAGGGCCGCTCGGTGAAGTAGCCGATGAACATCTCGCCGCTCCCTGACCATGCGGCTGCGTTCGCCGCTCGATTCGTGGGCGCAGTCTAGGAGCCTGTGACTCTCGCCGTCGCGACTCTCGCTGACGCTATTCGGTCTCAGGCAGCAGCACGACGCGAACGAAGCGGTCGATGGGCAGGTAACGCTGGGTTGCAGCGGCGACCTGCTCCAGGGTGAGCGCTTCCAGCCGTTCGTCGAAGCCGTTGATTTCCGCGAACGATTCGCCTAGCTGCGTTGTCGTCAGGATCTGACTGAGCCAGAAACCGTTGTCGCGTACCTGCTCCTCGCGCGCGGTCCGCAGCTGCTCCTTGACGGTGTCCAGATAGCTCTGTTCGCCACCGCCCTTGAGCCAATCGATTTCGATGGCCACCTCGCCCACAAGCTCCTCGACGCGGTCAGGATCGCTGCCGTAGATGATGGCGACCTGGTACTCCTGATCGGGCAGCTGCCGGGCGCGGGCGCTGACCTGGATGTAGTAGCTGGCGCCCAGCGCTTCCCGCACCCGCTCGCGCAGGCGCGTAGTGAGCATCTCGCCCGCTACCTCAAGCGCCAGCACGTCGTCGCGGCTCCACTCCGCGTCGCCGGCGAAGACCCAGACCGTTTGGCTGCGTGGTTCGATGCCGCTGTAGACGACCTCGTCCAGCACGCCGTCCGGCGGATTGACCTCGACATCCCGCCACTGCTCGATCCGACCGGTGGTCGGCAGGCTGGCGAGGTAGGTAGTGGCTAATGAGCGCAGATCGTCCCAGTCGAATGCGCCGACGAACACGAACGTAGCGTCGCCCAGGTCGGCGAAGCGATCGGCGTAGACGGCTTCGGCGCGGTCGAGGCTCAACTCTTCCAGCATTTCGAGCGATAGCGGTCGGCGGCGATGGTGACCCTGGCTGAGCAGCGTGTTCGCGCGGTCGTAGAGCACGGCGTCGGGCTGAGTCGGTCGCAGCTCGGCGGACGTGCGCAGCCGTGACACATACGTCGAGAAGTAGTCCGGATCGATCCGCGACTCGGTGGCGTACAGCGTGATCAGTTGGAAGAGGCTCTCAAGGTCTTCAGGTGAGGCGCTGCCGCTAAATCCTTCGTATAGCTCACTGATGTAGGGGGAGACCGAAACCCGCTTGCCGGCGAGCAACTTGTCCAGCGTGACAATGTCGTGAGGTCCGACGCCACTGCCGTCAACCAGTGCGGCGGCGTGCTGAGCCGAGACGAAGTCCTCGTCGGCGACCAGCGAGTGACCGCCTGGGCTGTAGGCGCTGAATTGCACTTCGTCGTTCTTGAAGTCGGTCTGCTTGGCGATCACGGTGATGCCGTTCGAGAGTGTCAATTTCAGCGCGTCGATCGACTCGATTTGTTCTTCTTCGACGATGCTGCCTGCAGTCGGGATGACGGCTAACAGCGGTACATCGTCAAAATCGTCCGCATACGGTTCGACCACCAGCGCGTTCGCGCCGTTGAGTTGCGTCTGTAGCGCGGCCGCGAGTGCTCCGTCTTCGTTGGGATCGATGCCCTCGGGACCAAGCACCAGGAGCACCGCGTTGTGGGACTCCGTCCAGGTAGCCGCTACCTCATCGATTTCGGTCAAGGTGACCTGCGGCAGAAGCTGTTGGTACAGCTCCCACTCGGCTTCGATACCGGCGACCGGTGGTCCGCCGAGGAAGTGGTCCCGGAGCGCACCGGCGAGCTGCGCCGACTCCAGTTGATCGCGCTGCTTGTATGCGCTCTCGACGGAGCTCAAGAGGTTGTCAATCTCGCGATTCAGCTCGCCGGCGGTAAAGCCATGCTGGCTGGCGCGTTGCATTTCCTCGAGCAATGCCGCGAACCCATCCTCGACGCCGTCCTGCTCGGTGACGATTGTGAAGGTCTGGATGTCGGTCGGCTCGACGAACGAACCGCCTCCGGCCCCGGAGTACAACCAGGGCGGGTCGCCCTCCTGTCCGCGCTCAAACAGTCGCGCGTTGAGCATCATGAAGGCGAGCTGTTCGACTGCGCTGCGGCGGAAGGCCGCCAGATCGTGGCCGGTATCGGGAGCAATCTTGCGGACCAGCGTCACCTGCGTGACGGGCGCTTCGGGATCGGTGAACACATCGACGATGGGAGCGTCGTTGTCGGGGACGCCGAAGCTTGGCTTCTCGGTGGGATCGGCGACGGCGGCGCGCTCCTGGTATGCCTCGCCCTGGGGCGGCGGGGCGAAGTGCTGGGTGATCTTGGCTTCGATTGCTTCCAGATCGAACTGGCCAACGGCGACGACGGCCATCAGGTCAGGCCGGTACCAGCGCTCGTAGTACGCCCGCAGTTGCTCGACGGGCGCGGTTTCGAGGATTTCGGTCAGGCCAATCGGGTCTCGCTCGGCGTAACGGGAGTCGCCGAAGAGCAGCGGGTAGAGATTGGTCTGGAAGCGCGATCCGAAGCCCTGGTAGAGACGCCACTCCTCCAGCACCACACCGCGCTCCAACTCCACCTCTTCCGGCTCAAGGCTGATGGCGAAGGCCCAGTCGCTGAGGATCTGGAACGCGGTCTCGAGGATCTCGAGATCGTCGGTCGGGATCTCGAGCCAGTAGACCGTGAAGTCGTAGCTGGTTCCGGCATTCAGGTCGGCCCCAAAGCTGCTGCCGATCGACTCGATGTAGTCGACGATCTCTTGCTTGGCAAAGCGCTCGGTGCCGTTGAAGGCCATGTGCTCGACAAAGTGGGCCAGCCCGCGCTGCGCCTCTTCCTCGAGGACGGAACCCGCCCTCACCACGAGCGACAACTGCGCCCGGTCGCGAGGTTCTTCGTTGTGCTTGATGTAGTAGGTCAGGCCATTGCTGAGCGTGCCACGGACCACCGTGGGATCGAAGGACAACGGAGCGTCGGGTATCCAGGGCTCGGGCGCTGGTGCGGCTTCCTCAGTGTCCTCTTGCTCTTCGGGCGTGTCCTCAGGCTCTGGCTCCTCAACGGCTGCCTGCTCCTCAGGCTCGGATGCAGTGCCCTTTGCTTGATCCGGCTCGGCGGCGACAGACTGTTCCTGGGTTTCGACGGGCGGCTCTGACTCCCGGGTGGTTGTCTCTGCTGCCGCTGTGGGTGTGCTTCCAGGTTCCGGCTGCTGAGACGACGGGATCTCGTCGGAGCAACCGGCCAACGCAAGCGCAATCAGCACCACGCAGACGACGGCAACGATTGACTTCAGTCTCAGGTTCATCCGCCTTGCCCCTCGGTATCGATGTCGCTCTGAGCGCTGGAACTCGGTGTTCCCACTTGAGAAAAACGCAAAGCTCATTTTCCCATGCTGCCGTGTACGTGCTGTCACATCGGAACTCTCGACAAGTGGAGAAGTTCGTTGCATAGGGGATGTGAGGGGATGTGCGATGTGGTGCAACTAGCTCTCAACGAAGGGCTGATGATTGGGCCAAGACGGACCCAATCCTTCAATCCGATCGTTCGCCGACGACAACAATCAATAGGTACAGTGGGTGCGATGACAGACCACAGCAGCCCAGGCGCGCTCACCCATTTGATCCTGCGCGAGCGCCATCAGGCGCTTGGCGCACGGTTCGCGCCCTTTGCCGGCTGGGAGATGCCTCTCCAATATGAGGGCATCGTCGCCGAGCATCACGCGGTGCGCGAACGCGTCGGCGTCTTTGACGTCTCGCATCTGGCGCGGGCCTGGGTACAGGGTCCACAGGCCGCGCAGCTCCTGCGATCGGTGACGACCTTCAACGTGACAGCCCTACCAGTAGGCAAAGCGCACTACTCGCTCTACTGCAACGAAGCCGGAGGTATCGAGGACGATGTCTTCATCTACCACCTGCCGGATGAGCGCTGGCTGGTCATTCACAACGCCGCCAACGCCGAGCAAGACTTTGAGCGGCTGCGCGAAGTCGCCGGGGACATGGCCAGTGAGGTCACGCCGGAGACCGTGCTGCTGGCGGTTCAGGGTCCCGATGCGATTGCGTTGCTTGGCAAGGTCCTCGGCGAGGGCGTTGGAGCGATGGAACCTCGTGACTGCGCCGAGCTGGACTGGCGCGGCACGCAGGTGCTCCTGGCCCGCACCGGATACACCGGCGAGGACGGGGGAGAGTGCATTGTGGGCGCCGAGCACGCCGAGGCGTTGTGGGATGCCTTCATCGAGGGTGGCGCGACACCAGCGGGGCTGGGCGCTCGCGACACGCTGCGGTTGGAGGCGGCGCTGCCGCTGCATGGCAACGACATCGATCAGACCACGCATCCCTACGAGGCCGGCCTCGGCTTCGCCGTGAGCCTCGACGACGGCGCCGACTTCACCGGCCGCGAGGCGCTGGTCGAGGCGCAGGTTCGTCCCCGAACACGTCGGCTGGCGCATCTGGCGGCTCGCGAGCGAGGGGTGATCAGGGCGGGCTACGAGGTGCGTGAACCAGGCAGTGAGGAAGTTGTGGCGCGGCTGACAAGTGGAGGCCACAGCCCGAGCTTGCGAATCGGTATCGGCATGGCTTATCTGCCGGTGCAGCTTGCCAAGCGGGGCACGATGCTTGAGGTTGATGTGCGCGGACGTACGCTCCCGGTCGAGGTTGTCCGCCGCCCGTTTTATCGAACACCAAAGGACTGATGACGATGGAATACCAGACACCCGAGAACCTGTTCTACACGTCCGACCACGAGTGGCTGCGCCGCGACGACGACAGCCCGGACGAAGTCACGATCGGCGTCACCGAATTCGCGCAGGAGCAGTTGGGAGATGTCGTCTACCTCGAATTACCGGCCGAAGGAACCGCGCTGATCGCCGGTGAGCCGTTCGGCGAGATCGAATCGGCCAAGACCGTCGCCGAGCTGATTGCCCCCGTCAGCGGGCAGTTGATCGCCGTCAATAGCGAGCTCGAGCAGCGGCCGGAGCTGGTCAACGAATCTCCGTTCGACGAGGGCTGGATCGTTCGCGTGCGCATCTCGGACGCAGCGGAGCTGGACAACCTGCTCGATGCCGCCGCATACCGCGAGCAGCTCCCGGAGGACTAGCGATGACATCCTCGTCGTTTGCAGGGTCGTCGCCTGGGGGGTCGCCACACCCCTACATTCCAGCCACGGAGGCCGATCAAGCGCGGATGCTGGAGCGCGTCGGCGTCGCCGATCTTGACGCGTTGTTCGCTGACTTGCCTGCGGACTTGCGCGATCCGGCGATCGATCTGCCGCCCGCTTTGACCGAGCCCGAGCTGATCGCGCTGCTCACAGAGCGGGCCGCCGCAAACGCTGCGCCATCTCGGCCGAACTTCCTCGGCGCAGGAGCGTATCGCCGCTCAATTCCAGCCATTTCATCTCACCTGGCCAGCCGCTCCGAGTTCGTCACCGCGTACACGCCGTATCAACCAGAGATCAGTCAGGGCACGCTACAGTCGGGGTTTGAGTTTCAGTCGGTGGTTTGCGAGCTGACTGGTATGGATGTGGCGAATGTTGGACTGTATGACGTCGCCAGTGCGACGGCTGAAGCCTGTCTGCTGGCCGTGCGGTTCACGAAGCGCCAGGCGCTAGCCCTGCTTGAGCCCATTCACCCCGGGACGGCAGATGTGGTATCAACCTACGCCCGAGGCGCTGGCTTGCGGGTCGACTCCGTGACGTCGGCGGACGCAGTGAGCGACGAACACGCCTGCCTCGTCGTCCAGCAACCGGACTTCCTGGGAACGATTGCCGATCTCGAACCGCTCGCGAACGTGGCCCACGACAATGGCGCGCTGTTGGTCGCTGTTGCTGATCCATTCGCGTTGGGACTGCTCAAGGCGCCTGGCGATGCCGGCGCTGACATCGTCACCGGCGAGGGCCGTGATCTGGCGGGAGCGCCAGCGTTCGGCGGGCCATCGCTGGGGCTGTTTGCGGCCGGCCTACCGTACTTGCGACAGATGCCCGGCCGAATCGTCGGCCGTACCAGGGAGCTGCACGCGCCCGAACACGGGGACGGCGAGCCACGCACCGGCTATGTGCTCACGTTGCAGACGCGCGAGCAGTTCATCCGCCGAGAACGTGCGACATCCAACGTCTCGACGGCGCAGGCGCTGATTGCACTCGCCTTCACAGTCACCATGCAGGCGCTGGGTCCACGCGGGCTGCGCGAGTCGGCGGAACTCTGCTATCAACGAGCCCACGACGCCGCGAGGCGTATCGGCGTTCTTCCCGGTTACGAGACCCCTGAGCGTGGGCCGTGGTTCCAGGAGTTCCTCGTGCGCGGTCCTGTCCCCGCGGCGGAACTCAACGCTCGGCTGGCGGAACGGGGCATCACCGCCGGCCTCGACGTCTCGGCGCGTCCCGAGCCTGAGGCTCGCGAAGCGCTGCTCTTTGCTGTGACCGAGGCCACGCCCGATGCGCACATCGACGCGCTCCTTGAGGCGCTGGCTGCAATCGGAGGCGAGTCGTGAGCCCGCCTCGACCCAACAGCGAGGACTTCGGCGCGCGACTGAGTTTCGACCGCGGCGCGCCGGGCCGACGGGCCGTCGATGTGCCCTCGTGGAGCGGAGACGAGACGCCTCTGCCGGATTCTCACCTGCTGCGCGACACCTTGCGCTTGCCGGAGATGAGCCAGGGAGAGTTGGTGCGTTACTACACGGCGCTCTCGGCTCGGAACTACGGGATCGACTCGGGCACGTATCCGCTTGGCTCCTGCACGATGAAGTACAACCCGAAGGTGAACGACCTGATCGCGTCGCTGCCGGGATTCGCCGAGGCGCACCCGCAGTCACCCGTCGAGGAGACGCAAGGCACGCTGCGCACCTTGATGGAGCTACGTCGCGGGCTGGCCGAGATCACGGGCCTGCCGGAAATCAGCCTCGCGCCTGCTGCTGGGGCGCAGGGAGAGCTGGCCGGCGTGCTGATGATCACCAGCGCCCTCGAGGATCGGGGAGAGCTCGAGCAGCGACGCCGCATCCTGGTTCCCGACTCGGCACACGGCACCAATCCAGCGACCGCTGCCATGGCCGGCTTCACGGTCACACATCTCCCAACGGCAGCGGACGGCTCGCTTGACCGCGCCACCGTCGAGCGAGAGCTGGACGAGACCGTCGCGGCGGTCATGGTCACCGTGCCGAACACGCTGGGATTATGGGAGCGGGGCATCGAAGAGGTCGCCGAATTGATTCATGAGGCAGGCGCGTACCTGTATGCCGACGGCGCCAACCTGAACGCGATCATGGGTCGTGTTCGCTACGGCGACCTGGGGTTCGATGTCGCGCATCTGAACCTACATAAGAGCTTCAGCACGCCACACGGCGGCGGCGGACCCGGCGCGGGTCCGGTCTGCTGCACGGACGAACTGGCGCCCTACCTGCCAACGCCGGTCCTGGAGGAGGGCGAGGACGGCCTCGTGCGCCTGGTCGCGCCCGAGCGCAGCATCGGCCGCTTGCAGCAGTTCCACGGCAACGTCGGTGTACTGCTCCGCGCCTATGCCTACATGCGGGCGCTGGGACTTGACGGGCTGCGAGCGGTTTCCGGACAGGCAGTGCTCAACGCCAACTACCTGCGCGTGCTGCTGCACGGTCACTACGACCTGCCCTACGACCGCCCCGTTCTGCACGAGGTGGTCTTCTCGGGCTCGCGCCAGCGTCGCGAGCAGGGCGTCCGCACCTACGACATCGCCAAGCGCCTGATCGATCACGGCTTCCACCCGCCGACGGTCTACTTCCCCCTGATCGTCGAGGAGGCGCTGATGATCGAGCCGACGGAGACGGAACCGCCGGAGGCAATCGAGGCCCTCGCCGAAGCACTGATCGCGATCGCTGAGGAAGCAGAGCAAGACCCCGACATGCTGCACAGAGCACCCTGGACCGCCCCCATCGGTCGGCTTGATGAGACAGCCGCGGCCCGCCGCCCCGTACTCCGCTGGCAGGAAGACGTCGACTAAGACGTCTCACCCCGGCACCGCATGCCCTCTAGCCTTGAGGGCCTGTCCCAAGAGTCGTCCGAGCTCGATTTCCGTCATACCCGCGCTTGCCGCGGGTATCTCGCTGTGAGCAATGTGGACGCTGCGTGCGGGCTAAGCGATTGCTAGAGGACGCTCCTCGAGGAAGTCGGCGAGATTCCCGCGACGGAGCGCGGGAATGACGGTTAAGTTTCGTTCAAGGGTTCAGCGCTGTGATTAGGAGTTAACCGCGGCCGAAGAGTGGCATCTTGGTTGCCATCACCGTGATGAAGGGCACATTGGCGTCGAGCGGCAGGCCTGCCATGTAGACGATCGCGTCTGCTACGTGCTCGACGTCGAACGTGGGCTCGGGCATGCGCTCGCCGCTGGGCTGGGGCACACCCCGACCCATCCCCGCCGTCATCTCGGTCAACGCGTTGCCGATGTCGATCTGCCCACAGGCGATGTCGTACTTGCGACCGTCGAGCGCCGTCGCCTTGGTCAGCCCCGTGAGCGCATGCTTAGTCGCGGTGTAGGGCGCGGAGTTGGGCCGCGGCCGGTCGGCCGAGATTGAGCCGTTGTTGATGATCCGTCCGCCACGCGGGTCCTGGTCCTTCATGATCCGGAACGCCGCCTGCGTGCAGAGGAACGACCCGGTCAGGTTGAGATCCACGACCCGTTGCCATTGCTCCAGCGTCAGGTCTTCGAGCAGCGCCGGCGGCGCGCCGCCGCCCGCGTTGTTGAACACGAGGTCCAGCCGCCCGTACTCTTCCCGCACTCGAGCGAACAGCGCCGCCACCGAGTTGGCATCGCTCACGTCCGTGGTGACGGCGAGCGCTCGGTCTGCATCGTCGCCGGCCATCTGTTGGGTCTCTTGCAGGCGCTCCATCCGCCTGCCCGTCAGCACCACTGTCCAACCTTCGCGCAGCAGCGCCAGCGCCGACGCGCGGCCCACTCCGGTCCCCGCACCCGTCACTATCGCCACCCGGATCGTCGTCGTGTCTGTCATAGCTCTGTTCTTTCGTCCTCTGGCGCTGTCTCGTTGGATATACCGTAGGACCGCGCCCAATCCAGTCCGGCCAGCGTTCCGGCGCGCGGCCGATATTCGCAACCCACCCAACCGTCGAAGCCCAACTCGTCGAGCAGCGACAATATGAACGGGTAGTTGATCTCCTGGAACGCATCCGGCTCATAGCGACCGGGGACGCCGCTGATCTGCACGTGGCCGATCACGTCAAACTGAGCAGCGATTGTGTCTGCCAGATTGCCCTCCATGATCTGCATGTGGTAGCAGTCGTACTGCATACGCACGTTCGGGCGCCCGACCTGGTCAATGATCCGCCGGGCCTGCGTGCTGCCGGTCAGGAAGTAGCCGGGATTGTCGACCGTGTTCAGCGGCTCCAGCATGATCCGGACACCTTGCGACGCCGCCTCATCGGCGGCCCAATGCACGTTGTCGACAAAGGTCGATTCGGCTGCGGGGTCGTCGGTGCGCCCGGCCAGGCAGTGGATTTGCTCACAGTCCAGCGCGTTCGCGTACTCCAGCGCTGTCTCCATCCCCGCCCTGAACGCGCGCGCTTCGCCCGGAACGGCGGCCAGTGCGACGGGGGTATTGATCAAGACTGCCTTCAGCTCCGCGGCGCGTATCCGTTCCGCTAGCCGAGGCGCCGGTTCCGAGTAGGGGGCCTGAATTTCGACCGCTCGGAAGCCCGCAGCCGCCGCGAGCGCAAACCGATCCAGCAAGGCCGCTTCCTGAAACATCCAAGACACGCTCGCGGCAAGGGCTGGCATGATCGCATGCTAGGCCGTGTTCCCGTCTGCTGCAGGGGGTCCAGGATCGGCGCAGTTCCGGAAGGAACCGAATCGTACCGGTTCGACAGTACCTGAGCCTTCATTTAAGCTCGCGAAAGCGACACCTGTCAAATGCCAGTCTGGGAGTGCTCTGATGTCGATCAAGCTATCCAGTTTGCTGAAGGACAAACAGCGACCTGTCAGTGTCGCTCAGACCATCTGCGAATACGAAGATCGCTACTGGCAGGCCAAACGAGGCGAGCTTGAGGGCGGACAAAGCGACTTTCAGAAGTTCGCCAATCTTTACTACGACTTGGTCACGGATTTCTACGAGTACGGATGGGGCAGGTCGTTTCACTTTGCGCCCCGCGACGCGGGAGAGAACTTCAAAGAGTCACTTAGTCGACACGAGCACCGTTTAGCGCAGACGCTCGGGCTCGGAGCCGGGATGGTCGCCGCTGCTCTCGGCTGCGGCATTGGCGGGCCGGCAATGGAGATTGCTCGCTTCTCCGGCGCCAGGATCGTCGGCGTGAATAACAATGCGTACCAAGTCGAACGCGCCCGCGCACTGACTAAACAGGCTGGCCTGAATGATCAAGTTGAGTACGTACACGAGGATTACCTGCACGTCGATGCTCCGGACAACTCGTTCGACGCGACCTATGCTATCGAGTCAACCTGCTACGCGCCGGACAAAGTCAGCGTCTATGGCGAGATTTTCGGCTACTGAACCCGGGCGCGAGTTTCGCCGCGTACGAATACTGTTTGACCGATCGCTTCGACGCGAACAATGCCCAGCACCTCAAGATTAAAGCCGACGTTGAACTTGGAGGCGGCATGCTCTATATCGACGACCGTCAAACCGTTGATGACTCGATTCACACCGTCGGGTTCGAGTTAATGGAAACTCGAGACCTCGCTGTACAAGCTGGTCCGTCAATCCCTTGGTATCAACCGCTGGACCGTCCAAGTTTATCCTCGGACAACTTTCGCAGTTCGACGTTCGGACGCTCGATTACCCACAGCTCACTACGAGCGCTTGAAGCACTGCGCATTGTGCCGCAAGGAATGGTTCGCGTATCGGAGATCCTAAACTTCTGCGCGGTTGCGTTTGTCGAGTCGGGCCGGCTCGGGATCATCACGCCGATGTACTTCTTCCATGCACGCAAGCCGGCGTAGCGCGCAAGCGTATGTCCTTTCGGGGGAGCAGACTGCAGCCCAGTTCATATCGCTCCGCCATACTCGTACCCAGTACGTCATACCCGCGCTTGCCGCGGGTATGACGCTGCGAGCAGCACGGATGCCGCGTGCGGGCTGAGCGATAGGAGGCGGGTTGGATTCCTCTCAAAGGAGCGTCTGTGCAGAACTCGGCGAGATTCCCGCGGCGGAGCGCGGGAATGACGATCAAGTGGTGGTCTGGCGATCAGCAAGGTGAGCAGGCCCTGGTCGGATACGCTGACCTACGATGTCCGACCGACGCTCTGTGCGGTTGAGAAGAACGAGGGACCTTCTATGCCACGGCAAATTCACTCCACGATCACCAGCGATGGTCAGCTCCAGCTCTCGCTCGCCGAGATTGAAACGCCAGCGCCCGGACCCGACGAGGTCGTGGTGCGTGTCGAGGCTGCGCCGATCAACCCCTCGGACCTGGGACTGCTGCTTGGCCCGGCCGACATGAGCCAGGCTCAGGCGTCGGGCACGGCCGCCAAGCCTGTGGTGACGGCGCCGATTCCGCCGCAGTTGCTGCCGTCACTGGCCGACCGGTTTGATCAGCCCATGGCGGTCGGTAACGAGGGCGCGGGCGTTGTCGTCGAGGCCGGCTCCAGCGACGCCGCTCAGGCGTTGCTCGGCAAGACGGTGGCTCTGCTTGCTCGAGAGATGTACTCGCAGTTCCGCGTCGTCAACGTTGCCCAATGCCTCGTGTTGCGTGAGGGCACGACCCCGGAGCAGGGCGCGTCCTGCTTTGTCAATCCGCTAACCGTCCTCGGGATGGTCGAGACGATGCGGCTGGAGGGCCACACGGCGCTCGTGCACACCGCGGCCGCATCGAATCTCGGCGTGATGCTGCAAAAGGTCTGTATCGATGAGGACATCGACCTGGTCAACGTCGTGCGCAGGCCGGAGCACGTCGACCTGCTGCAAGCGATCGGCGCCCGCTATGTATGCGACACCAGCGCCCCGTCATTCGAGGACGACCTGACCGCGGCGCTGACCGAGACCGGCGCGACGCTCGCATTCGACGCCACCGGCGGCGGTCGTCTCGCCAGCCAGATTCTGAGCGGGATGGAAGCCGCAGCGATGGCGAAGAATCCAGGCTTCAACCGCTATGGGTCCAACGTGCACAAGCAGGTCTACATCTACGGCGGGCTCGACACCTCGCCGACGGTGTTGCATCGCAGCTTTGGCCTGGCCTGGGGGCTCGGCGGATGGTTGCTGACGCCATTCCTCGAGCGAGTCGGCCCAGAGGCGGCGGAGCGGCTGCGCCAGCGCGTCGCCGACGAAGTGACGACCACGTTCGCGAGCCACTACGCCAAGGAAATCTCACTTGCCGAGGCACTCGACCTCGAGAACATCGCGGTCTACAACAAGCGAGCTACGGGCGAAAAGTACCTCGTCAACCCAAACAAGGACATCGACTGAGACTTGATTCCCAAACGCTTGTTCGCAGCAAGGCCATATGGGCCCGTTTGACAGCCGGAAACACGTGGCGTCAGTCAACTCTCTATCCTCATGCACACATCGACCCCAGTTTTGGAGACCCGACCATGACCACCACCAGCGAATCGCCTTCCGCCGCCATACGTGCGCGGCTCGACCATCCGATCATCGACGGAGACTCACACATCGTCGAGTTCATGCCGACCTATTTCGACAACCTGAAGAGCGTCGGGGGATCGGAACTGGTCGAGCGCTTTCGCACGTCGAGCGTGAGCCGCGCCTGGGGACGGATGAGCTGGGATGAGCGTCGCGCCGAGCGCCCGACGGTCCCGCCCTGGTGGGCGCTGCCGACCAAGAACACACTGGATCGCGCGACCGCGATGCTGCCGCGTCTGCTGCACGAGCGGATGGACGAAGTGGGCATGGACTTCGTCGTGCTCTACCCCACGGTCGGTCTCGGCTTTCCACACATCAATGACGACGAGCTGCGTCAGGCCGCCTGTCGCGCGTTCAATGAGTTCACAGCCGAGCAGTACGGCGAGTTCGCCGACCGGATGACCGTCGCCGCTGTGATCCCGCTGAACACTCCTGAAGAGGGACTGGCCGAGCTTGAGCACGCGCATTCATTGGGTCTCAAGGTGGCCCAGATTCCGGCTTTCGTCAGGCGGCCCGTGCCCGCCGTCGCCGAGAAGTATCCGGAGTTGGCGAATCGCGTGACCTGGCTCGACTCGTTCGGGATCGACAGCGATCACGACTACGATCCGTTCTGGCAGCGCTGCCTGGACCTCGGCTTCGCGGTCGCCTCGCACTCGGCGGGCATGGGCTTCTCCGACCGCGCCTCGATCTCGAACTACATGTACAACCACATGGGTCATTTCGCCGCCGCCGGCGAGGTGCTCTGCAAGTCGCTGCTGATGGGCGGCGTGACCACGCGTTTCCCCGAGCTGCGCGTGGCGCTGCTCGAGGGCGGCGTGGCGCACGGCGCGCGGCTCTACGCCGACATCATCGCGCGCTGGGAGAAGCGCAGCACCGAGAACCTCGAACGACTCGACCCGGCCAATATCGACGTCGAGCTCGCCTACGACCTGTTCAATCGCTACGGCGGCGAGCTGACTGAGGGCAAGCTGGAGAATCTGCCCAGGACCCTGGGAATGACCGGACCGGAGCTCGATCCGACGATCAAGGACAACTTCGCTGCGATGAACATCGAGCGCGCCGAGGACTTCTACGACCGCTTCGTGCCGTCGTTCTACTTTGGCTGCGAAGCGGACGATCCAATCACGGCCTGGGCCTTCAACGACCAGATCAATCCGTTCGGGGCGAAGATTCGCGCGATCATGAGCACCGACCTCGGCCACTGGGACGTGCCGGACATGTCGGAGGCGGTTGCCGAGGCCTACGAGCCGGTCGAGACCGGTGTGCTCAGCCCGGACGACTTCCGCGACTTCGCCTTCACCAATCAGCTCCGCCTCTACGCGCACTCAAACCCGAACTTCTTCAAAGGCACAATCGTCGAGGACTCTGCCGCCGAGGCCTTGGCGCAGGAGTCGGCGAACGGCGCGTAGGCTGGGGCCATGCCCGCAATGCGTCATACCCGCGCTTGTCGCGGGTATCGCGAAGCGGAGAATTCGCTATGAACTCGCTCGTCGCTGAGCGCAGAGAAGAACTCGCCGAACTATGCCGCCGACACCACGTGCGGCGTCTCGACCTATTCGGTTCAGCGGCCACTGAACGGTTTGACGACCAGAACAGCGACCTTGATTTCCTCGTCACATTCGAACCTGCAGCTCGTGTGGGATATACCACGGAGTTCTTTCAACTGCAGGAAGAACTCGAGCGACTCTTCGAGCGACCAGTCGACCTGGTTTTCGACACCGAGTTTCGAAATCCCCACTTCCGTGCCGCCGTTGAAGAGACCCGCACGCCGCTCTATGAAGCGTGAAACGGCGAAGTACCTGACCGACGTGCAGATGGCTGCCAACGCTCTGACCCGCTTTGTCTCCGGCCGAACCCTGGCGGAGTACTTGCAGGACGAGCTACTGCGTGCTGGTGTGCAATGGCAGTTCGCGATCATCGGCGAGGCGATTTCGCAACTCGCCAAGATCGATCCCCAAACTGCTGAGCGAATCACTGACTACCGCAGGATCATTAGCTTCCGCAATGTCCTGATCCATGCCTATGGAGACGTGAACGACGAAGCAGTATGGCTCCGCGTTGAAGAACACTTGCCGATTCTTGTCGGTGAAGTTGAGCAACTGCTCGAAGAGATCTAAGTTCCTGTGGCCATTTCGAGTTCGGGCTGTCCGCAGTGTTAGATTGCCGCAAAACGAAGCAGCAGATCAGCGGAAGGTCGGCACAAGATGCGTATTGCAGTACTTGGCGGAAGCGGATTTATCGGCCCTCGCGTGATGCGACGGCTGGTTGAGCATGGCCATGAAGTCCACTGCATGGACATCAATCCCAACGCGCCAGTTCTTGACCCTCTGCGCGACAAGATCGAAATCACCCACGGCGACATCACCGTCATGGATGACGTCGTCGAGGCGCTCGTTGCGGCGAAGCCGGACCGCGTGATCAACCTCGCCTATGTCCTGGGCGCCTCCGAGCGCGACCCGCATCCGCAGGTGCGAATCAACATCCTGGGCATGGACAACTGCTTTGAAGCGGCTCGCATCCTGGATATTCGGCGAGTGGTCTATGCGAGCTCTCTTGCCGTCTACGGTCCGCAGCGCCTGCATGGCGAGCGCATGGTGACCGAAGCTGATCTTCGGCTTGGCACCGGCATTTACGCGGTGTCGAAGACCTTCAATGAGCACCAGGCCGACTGGTACAACCGTGCCTATGACATGGCGATCACCGGGATCAGGCCGGCCAACATCACGGGTCCCGACAAGGTGCGCGGCTCGATGAACCACGTCCAGTGCCAGGTGCTGCCGGCGCGCGATGAGCCGGTCAGTTTCCCGCACCGCGACACGATGACGCTGCCGCTGCACGTCGAGGACATCGCCGAGGTGTTCGTGCGCGTGACGCTGGCCGAGGCGACCGCGCACTCGATCTACAACTCGGGTGGGCACTCGACGAGCATGGGCGATCTGGCAGACACGGTGCGCCAGTTCTTGCCCGATGCGGAAATCACGTTCGACCAGGACGAAGGCGGACACGATGCCTCGGGGCTCTACCTGATGGACAACTCGCGACTGGTCGAGGAATTCGAAGTCCAGTACGCCCCATTCCAGCAGCGAGTGCTGGAGACCATCAACGAAGTCCGCCGAGACGAAGGCTTGCCTGCCGTCGGCTAGCAATCAGATCTCCCGCTCCCCTTAGTTGGGTGAGTTGCCGCGTCCGTTCCAATGCTCCCCCTCGCAGGGGGAGCTGTCGCGGAGCGACTGAGGGGATCCCTTCCCCGCACTTGGGGAGTCTTCGCCAGCCATCGTTATCTCAGCCCGCATGTGAACAGGTCCCAGGTTCTCCAAATACGATTTCGTGCTCTGGGCCGTGCGTCGGAGCGCGGGCGACACGAGAGTTGACCAAACAGAATCCGTGCAAGAACTGCGCGGCACGCGGTCAACACGGGTATGACGGAGCGGGGACGCTTGACAATTGTGGTGGTGGGTAATTTCCCGGAAAGTCGCTATCACATTCTGGCGATTTGGGAAAGAGACTCGGATGAGCGGGCGAAACCATTGGCAGCGGATACGAAGTTCACAACGGAGCAGACGCGCACTCTTGCGAGCGTCTGCTCGGGCCGGGGTTGGCGCGGCCGGCCTGGCCCTGGTTGGTTGCGGCGACGACGATGACGACGCTCAGCAGACCGCTGCGCAGGCTCAACAACAGGCTCAGCAACAGCAGGCACAGCCGCAGGCTCAACAACAGGCGATGCAGCAGCAACAAGCTGAGGACCAGGCCGAACAGCAGGCCCAGGCCGTCGAAGAGCAGGAACAGGCGGCGGTAGCCGTAGCGGAGGAGCAGGAAGTCGCCAACGGCGAGATCGACACCGAGGCCACGCTGCGACTCGCCCTGGCGGCCGACAACGGCGGTCTGGACCCGCATCGGTCGGGCAGCCAGGTCAACTACCAGAACTCCCACAGCGTGTTCAGCAAGCCTGTGGAATTCGATCCCGACACCGGCAATCCGATCGGAATCCTGGTCACCTGGGAACTGCCGGATGAGGTGACCTGGAACATGAACGTCACCGACGGGGTCTTCTTCCACAACGGCCAGCAACTGACGGCGGAAGACATCATCTTCACCTACGAACGGGTGGGGAACATCGCCGAGTACCACCAGGGCGGCGAGGCGTCCGACCACCCCGGCGGCTGGGCCAGCGCGCGCACGCAGCAGGGCGCCCACCACTGTGCGGGCTATGCGCAGACCGACAAGCCGAACTGGCAGATCACTACCAACGCTCCCGACGCGACGATCGCGGGCGCGTTCATGGGCAACATCTACACGATGTCGAAAGCGGACACCGACTTCGTCTTCGAGCGCAACGAGGAACACCACCTGCCCTGGTCCGCCAAGCCGTCGCCGATTGCGGCGGCGTCCCACAAGCGGCAGGTTCACTTCGTGCGGCCGGAGCCGCTGTCCCGCATCGCCGGGATCGAGGCGGGAGAGATCGATGTCGCTTACGCCCTGACTCCGGACGTCGTGGATCCGATCCTGGACGACCCCAACTTCAAGGTCGGCTCGGGCTGGGCCGGCAATCCGAACCAGTACCTCCTCCCGAATTTGTTGACCGATGAGGTCAATGGCGTAGCGAATCCCTTCCGCGACGAGCGGGTGCGGAAGGCCCTGAACCACGCGATCAACAAGCAGGCGATCATCGACGGCCTGATGACCGGCAAAGAGGGCGTGTCGTACGGCGCCTGGGCGGGGGCCTCCTTCTACCCGAAGGAAGCGCTGGAGGCGATCGGCCCGTACGAATACGACCCGGATCTGGCGAAGGCCTTGCTTGCGGAGGCCGGCTTCCCGGACGGGTTCACGACGCCGTTCCACTTCTCGGTCGACTTCATCCCGACCGACCCGCAGGTTGCGCTGGTCATTCAGCAGGACCTGGCGGCCGTCGGGGTCGAGCTCGAGCTGCGCTCATACGGGACCGGCGAGTTCTTCGCCACGGCCCGCAACGCCGCCTCGAGGGAGACCGAGGCGGCCGGCCTCTTCTTTATGCAGAACTGCGCCTGCATCGAGCCGGAGATCATGATCGCCGTGCACATCGCGCCGACGCCGGGCGGCACCTACTCGCTGGCGCCGCACGACGACCTGATGGAACTGCGCGCGCGCACGAAGACGGCCGTCGACCCCGTCGAACGGGCTGCGGCGATCGAGGAACTCTACGTCAAGCACTACCAGAGGGCGGGCTTCATCTACCTGACGGAGCGCTACGCGTTTCACGTGACGGCGGCCAACATCGACTGGCAGATTGGCGCCGCGCAGGTCGCTGACATGCACAAGGCCTACCAAATCAACGTCCTGAAGACGTAGCCGGGAGCAAACTGAACGCGAGTGGAGCAGCCGCCATCGGGCAGCTGCTCCACTCGCGCACTCGCCCGTTCGGTTCTTCGCCAGCGCACGGTCAGCGGGGATCCCGATGCAGTTCTGGAACTTCCTCGCCGCGCGTCTGCTGCAGGCGCTCGCGGTCGTCCTCAACGACTCGATCGGCGTGCAGTATGTGAACTTCCTGGGCGATCTGATCCAGGGTGACCTTGGATATTCGTGGGTCGGCGGCGGGGTCTCGACGATCGACTCGATCGGCGACCGGACCTGGAACACGTTCAAGTTGGGCATGTCGGCGCTCGCCTTCGCGATCGCGACGGCAGTCCCGCTGGGCGTGGCAGCCGCATTGCGTCGTGGGGGCGTCGTCGACTGGCTCGCGCGCGCAGTGGCTGTCTTCGGTCAGGCGGCGCCGGGCTTCTGGCTGGGCCTGATGATGATCTTTTTCTTCGCCGTCGACCTGGGCTGGTTTCCCACGGGCGGCGCGGTCGGCTGGCGTGCCCTGATCCTGCCGGCGATCTCGCTGGGAATGCTGGAGATGGCCGCGATCATGCGGCTGACTCGCTCCGGGATGATCGAGGCCATGGACACGGAATTCATCCGCACGGCTCGCGCCAAGGGCCTGCCCGAACGGACGGTGATCGTGCGCTACGGCTTACGGCACGCCATGCTGCCCGTCGCCACCATCCTGGGCATCGGAATCGGCCGCCTGATCGCCGGCTCGGTGATCGTTGAGGTCGTCTTCGCCTGGCCCGGCGTCGGGCGGCTGATCATCGATTCGATTGTGCGCTCCGACTACCCCATGGTGCAGGCGGCGATCATCGTGCTGGCGGCGTCGATCTCGCTGGCCAATGTGCTCGTCGACGTCTCCTACCGCTTCATCGATCCACGCATCCGGGCAGGATCGCTCTGATGGCGCGCGACGCAACGAAAGCCCTCGCCCCGCTGGTCTTCGAACGGCGCCGGCGTCGCAACTGGCGCCGCTACGCCGGCCTTTCTATCCCAGCTCTCATTGCGGCGGTGTTCGTCGTCTGCGGGGCCTTTGCCGGACCGCTCTCCCCGGACGATCCCAACTTCATCAGCCTCGGCGAGCGGCTGCAGCCGCCGGCGTTCGACGGCGGCGCCTGGGATCACCCGCTGGGCACCGACGACCTGGGCAGGGACATCCTCAGCCGCATCCTGCACGGGGCCCAGATCTCGCTCATTGTCGTGCTGATTGTCATTCCCGGCGCTGCCGTGATCGGGACGCTGATCGGGCTGGTCGCCGGCTGGAGCGGCGGCCTCGTCGGCAATCTGCTGATGCGCCTGACGGACATTCAACTGGCGCTGCCGTCGATCCTCTTCGCCGTGCTGCTGGGCAGCATCTTTGGGCCCAGCCTGCGCAATGTGATCATCATCCTGCTGCTCTGGACATGGTCGGCCTACTCGCGGCTGGTGCGGGCGGAGGCGATCTCGCTGCGCGAGCGCGACTTCGTGACCGCCTCGCGCGCGGTCGGCGCCAGCGGTGTATGGATCATGCGCAAGCACCTCCTCCCCAACCTGCTCAACACGGTCGTGATCATCATGACGTTGGAGATCGCGATCGTGATCCTGGCGGAGGCGGCGCTGAGTTTCCTCGGTGTCGGCGTGCCGCCGGGCACGGCGTCGTGGGGCCGGATGCTCACCGAGGCCCGCAGCTTCATGGTCCAGGCCTGGTGGATGATCTGGCTGCCGGGGATCGCGCTGATGGTCGTGTCGTTGACGGGCAACCTGATGGGCGACTGGCTGCGCGACGCACTGGACCCCCGGCTGCGCAACGCGCGTTAGGGCCCCAGGGGAACGATCTAGGAGGCCGACAGTTATCGTGGCCGACGCAGGCCCGGGATTCTCTGGACGAGAAGCTGATCGCCGACACCGCGGGGTGCGACGCCGCATGCAACATGGAACGCCGTGCCGCTGCGCCCTTGTCATCCGTGTTGAGGAATCAACTCACGGGCAACCGGATCAGGCTTCCGGCTTCGATGTCTCGGCGTGTCCGCTGACGTACCGCGCCGATTCATGGCTGCGGGCCGGGATGATGCAGTCCCGCCGACGCCCGATCGGGCAAGTGCCCGCTTCTTCAACCGAGGCGTTAGGCTCGTTGCGAGTCTCAGAAGCCGAGGCGTCCGAAGGGGGTTCACATGGAGCAACTCGACCTGGTCCCGTACCTGCTTTACGAGAAGGAGGACAACGGGATTCTGTGGATTAAGTTCAATCGTCCTGAGAAGCTGAACGCTGCCGTCGGCGGAGCGGAGCGGACCGGCACGCTGGCCAAGGTCGGCGAGTACATGCGCGCCGCCGACGATGACCCGGACGTGAAGGTGATCGTGCTGACCGGCGTCGGGCGCGGCTTCTGCGCGGGTGTGGATGTGCGCGGCACGGATCTCGGCGAATTCGAGCCGAACGACAACTCGCTCGGCAACGCGCCGTACGAGACCGGCGGGTTGGATGAGACGCGCCAGCGCTTCTACTACGGCATCACGAAGCTGATGAAGGACATCTCGTACGTCCGCAAGCCGACCATCGCGATGATCAATGGCGTGGCAGCCGGTTTCGGCATGGACATGGCGCTGCAATGCGACATCCGCTACGGCAGCGAGAACACGCGATTTATCTCTTACCAGCAGGTTGGCCAGATCATCGAGAACGGTGGCGCCTACTACCTGACGAGGCTTGCCGGGCTTGGGCGCGCACTTGAGTTCTCCTTCACCGGCCACCTCGACGGCGAGACCGCCGCGGAGTGGGGCGTCTTGAACAGGCTCGTTCCGTCCGATGAGTTGGAGGCGGAGGTGCGCGCGTTGTGCGACCGGATCATGCGCAACCCGCCGCTGGTCACCTGGATCAACAAACGGGTGATCCGGGCTGCCATGGACAGCACGCTCGAAACCACGGCAGTGCTGACCTCGAACGCCTCCCCGATTCTTGCTACTTCGGAAGATGCCGCCGAGGCTCGCGCCGCCCTACGCGAGCGCCGCGCCCCAGAGTTCAAGGGCCGCTGAGTGCTCGTCGTCGCCGTGTGGCGAATCTGGAACCGAAGCGGTCGTGGCGCGTGGGTGCTGAGTGCGCGAGCTTGGCTCTTGGACGGGAGACTGACGTGAAGATCGGACTGCTACTCACATCGCACCCTGACCCTGAGACGTCGCCGTATCCGCACCAGTCGATCCACGCGCGCGTCACCGACGAGGTCCTGACCGCGGAGGAGCACGGGTTCGACAGCGTCTGGATTGCCGAACATCACTTCTCGAATCAGTACGGGATCCTGCCCGACCCGTTCAGTTACCTGTCCTACCTCGCAGCGAAGACCAGCCGGATCAAGCTCGGCGCTGCGGTCATGGTCGTACCGCTGCACCATCCGCTGCGTATCGTCGAGAACGCGGCGTTCGTCGACATCCTGAGCGATGGCCGCTTTCAGCTCGGCCTCGGTTCGGGCTACCGGCCGTACGAGTTCGAGGGCCTCGGCGTCTCCTACGACGAGCGGCGCGTGATGATGCAGGAGGAGGCGGTTCCGCTCATTCTGCAGGGCTTCTTCGACAAGCGCGTCAACGCAGACGGCAAGTACTTCAAGATCAGGATGGACGATCAGGCTGAGGTCTTTCCGCAGCCGATTCAGCAGCCCCATCCGCCGATCTACATGGCGGCGGGCACAGCCGACTCGATGGCGTACGCGGCCCGCCACGGGTTCGGCCTGATGCAGTCGACGCTGCCCTCGATCGAGACCATCGGCGAGCATATGGCCTTCTACCGCAAGCACCTGGCGGAAGCAATGCCGCCCTACAACCAGAACCCGGCCTTTGGCGATATCGACGTCGCGCGCATGGTCTATGTCGCCGAATCAGACGCCAGGGCTCGCGAGGAATCGGAAGAAGCGATCGTGCGCCACATGAAGGGTTTCATTGGCGGCGGTACCGGCAGCTATCTTGGCGACGTCGCCGAGAAGAGCGGCGAGAACGCGTTCTCGTACGAGGAGCTGGTCAAGGACACCGTGCTGCACGGGTCGCCGGACACGGTGTTGCGCGGCCTCGAGGCCCTGGCCTCAGCCGGCGCTTCGTCGGTGATGATCCACTATCCCCCGTACTACGGTCCCAGCAAGACCGTGAAGATGCTTGAGCTGTTCGCCAAGGAAGTGTTGCCGCACGCCAGCGCGTTCGAGCCAGGCGGCGCCTAGACACTCTCACCAACCAGCACGCCACGCCTCCCGATGGGAGGCGCAAAGGAAAACGCCATGACAGAAGTCTCATTCGCCCGCTTCGACGGCAAAGTGGCGCTGATCACCGGGGCCGCCGCCGGCATCTGCCGCGTCAGCGCCGAGATCATCGCGGCCGAGGGCGGCACAATCGCCGCCGTCGACAACAACGGGGAACTGCTTGATGGCGCAGTCGAGGCGTTCGCTGCGGCCGGCGGTGGCCAGCACCATGCTTATCCCGCTAACGCACTCTTGCAGGAGGAGGTGGATGCGGTCGTCGCCGATGTCGTCAGCCGCTTCGGCAAGATCGACGTCCTGATCAACGGCGTCGGCGGCTCGACGATCATCGCAAACTCGGCCGCGACGGCCGAGCAACTAACGATGGAGGAGTGGCAGAAGGTGCTGGACTTCAACCTCAGCGGCACCTTTCTGTTCTGTCACGCCGTGATTCCACATATGACCAGCCAGGGCAGCGGCAAGATTGTGAACTTCGCCTCCATCGCCGGCCGGGGAAAGAGCGCCAGTAGTTCGTCGGCCTACGCAGCAGCCAAGGGCGGCATCATCGCGTTCACCACCAAGCTCGCCGCAGAGGTCGGGCCGGCGGGCATCAACGTCAACGCGATTGCACCCTCGGCCACCCTGACCGAGCGCATCCGTCGCCACTGGGAAGGGCGGCCGGCGGAGCTGCGAGAACGCGCGCTCGCCGGAACGCCGCTGGGCCGGATCGCCGAGCCGATCGACCAGGCCAACGTGGTCTGCTTCCTGGCGTCGTCACACGCAGACTTCGTCACCGGGGTCACGATTGATGTGACGGGCGGAGCCTGACATACCCGAGCCTTCCGTTTTGAGGAGACCTTTGCAAAACCTCATGTCACTCTTCGACCTCCCCCTTTGGGGGAGGTGTCACGAAGTGACGGAGGGGGCCTCCGCGATCTGGTAACGGCACATCAGGCGGCCCCCTCTGCCGCTCCGCGGCATCTCCCCCAAGGGGGGAGAGCTCGGAATCCCGGCGTTCGCAAGGGGAGCGGGGGAGCTGATTGACGCTTTAATTGGGATTGCGACCCCAATGCAATCAGGCCCTACATCTCGCCCGACTTCATCACGGGCAAGACTTCTTCGGCGAAGAGATTCATGGAATCCAGCACCTGCTTCTGTGACAGGTCGCCGAACCAGAAGTTTGCGTTGAAGTGGTCGGTACCCATGACCTCGCGAAGCTGCTTGATTTTGGCGATGCAGGTATCGGGCGTGCCCATCACGAAATAGCGGTCGAGCAGTTCCTCCGCGGACGGTTCCGTGTCCAGGGGGATGGCGATCGCTCGGCCGTGATCGACGCGCGCAAGACCCTGCCGCAGGCTCAAGGTCACGCGCATGTTCCAGCGGGCCTGTTCGACGATTGCCGGCAACTCGGATTCATCGTGCGTCACGTAGACCGGACGCTGGGTGCTGACCCGGACCGCTTTCCGCTGCGCCGGATCAGTGATCGCCCGGTCGAAGGTCTCGCGGAACTCGGCCAGCCGCTCGATCGGAATGCCAAAGCCACCTGAGATCAGGTTGAAGCCTCGCTCAGCTGTCGCCGCGATCGACTCATGGCTCTGCCCGACCACCCAGATCGGCGGGTGCGGCTGTTGGATGGGCATCGGGAACACGCTGGTCTCGCCGAAGCTGTAGTACTTACCCTCGTAGGAGAATGGCTCTCCCGCGAATGCCTTGAGCAGAATGTCGACGGACTCCTCGAAGCGTTCCCGGCTCTCATCGAGTGAGTGACCGAGCCGCTCGAACTCGTAGCGCTGGTAGCCGCGGCCCAGTCCAACATCGAGACGGCCGCCGCTCAGGACGTCGGCAGTGGCGATCTCCTCGGCGACGACCAGGGGATGGTGCAGCGGCAGCACGACGACGGCGGAGCCGACGCGGATGCGTTCGGTTTGAGCCGCGAGGTGCAACGCGAACATCAACGGACGTGACAGGTAGCCATACGTCGAGAAGTGATGCTCGGCGCACCAGATGCTGTCGAACCCCAGCCGGTCCGCAGTCTGGGCCATCTCCGTCGCTCGCGCGAACACCTCGGTAGGGTCCTGGGCGCTTGGCGACTGGAGCAGGAGGAAGGTTCCGCAATCCATAAGGTCTGTTTCCGTTTCGGTGTGCTTGTTACACGCCCCGCCGGAGCAGGCTAGCGCGGTCCGTTGAGCGCGCGGTCGAGCGCCGAGAGTTCGTCGCGCCTCCAGCGCCTGGAGAGTTCCGCGTCCGGCGCTAGATTCGGCGAGCCGTGAAAGGCGCCTGGGTAGACGTGTAGCTCAGCCGGTACGTTAGCGGCCAGCAGTGCCTGCGCGTACGCGATGTCCTCGTCGACAAAGAGGTCCAGCGTTCCGACATTGATGTACGCGGGCGGGAGCCCCGCCAGCTCCGTAGCACGCGCCGGCGCTGCGTATGGAGAGACGCCGCCGCCGCCGGCATTGCCCGCGAGGTACGCGTTCCATCCGGCGAGGTTGGAGGCACGGTTCCAGACCCGCGAGTCGACGATTGCGTGGCTGCTGCGGGTCGTGTTGCGATCGTCGAGCATCGGGTAGACCAACAACTGGAAGCAGACCTCGATCTCGCCGCGGTCACGGGCGACCAGCGCCAGCCCGGCTGCCAACCCACCGCCCGCGCTGCCGCCGCCAATCGCAACTCGGCTGCGGTCCAGCCCAAGCTCGTTGGCCGACGACGCGAACCAGCGCAGCCCGGCGTAGCAGTCCTCGATTGGCGCAGGGAACGGGTGCTCGGGCGCGAGCCGATACTCGACCGATGCAACGAGCACGTTCAGCGACTCGGCGATGCCGGCGCAGTATGGGTCGTTCATCTCGACGGTGCCGACCACCATCCCGCCGCCGTGAATCCAGTACAGGGCCGGAGCGTTCGCCGGCAGCGAGGCGGGACGGTACGTGCGCACCATGACATCGGGCGCGCCGTCCGGGCCTGGCGCCATGTGGTCCTCGAGAGCGACGCCGTCGGGAAGTTGCACTTGCGGCATCGCCGCCCGCAGTTCCGCCATCGCGGCGCGCCTGGCCACGAAGTCCGTCGGATCCTGGCGCACCGGCAGCGTATTGAGTGCCGCGACGTGTTCCGCGTCGAGATACGTCTCGATGTCGAGAGTGGGAGTGGTCATCAGTATGTCTCCGGCTGGCTGCGTCTCATTGGTTGGCAGATCGTAACAAACGCAGGACCGAACTTTTGGAGGAATCGTCTTGCGACTCAGCTAGTCTGCCCGTGCCGAAGCCCCGGAAGGAAGTCCAGATGTCCGACGTCGAAGAACACGCCAAAGCAGCGGTCGATGCGTTTCAGGATGCCTGGAACGCTCAGGACCACGAGCGGCTGGCCGCTGCGCTGAACTATCCGCACGTGCGCCTCTGGAGCGGCGTCTTCACGCAGATCGACACTCCCGAGGAGTTCGCCGAAATCAGCAAACGCGGGGAACCGCAGCTCGAGGCCGAGGGCTGGCATCACACCACGACGGCCTCAGTGGAAGTCGTGCAGCAGGGCCCCGACAAGGCGCACTGCTGCGCTGATCAATCATCGCTGCCACGTCGACGGCACGGTCTACCACAAGTTCGACACCCTCTGGATCATCACCAACCAGGACGGCCACTGGGGCGTCAAGTTCCGCTCCAGTTTCCTCGGATCGCCGTCGCATTAGGCAAGCTCCGAGTTTCGTCCATCCGCCATGCGGAGACTTGCGCATAGTTCCCCTTCTCCCTCGCGGAGACCCTTGAAAAACTCGTGTTTCCCCTCTCCCCCCCTTGCGGGGGGAGATGTCACGGAGTGACAGAGGGGGGGGTCCGCCGCCAGCGACCAGATAAGCCTTGAGATGAGGAGCCCCCCTCTGCCTTCGGCATCTCCCCCGCAAAGGGGGGGAGAAGGGGACTTATTCCAAGGTCTCCGCAGAAGGGGGAAGCGGGGACCAGCGTTGTTCAGAGGAAATCTACCGCAGATTCCGCAACTGAGGATCAAGCGCGTCGCGCACCCAATCGCCCATCATCATGGCGGTCAGCGAGACCAACACGATCGCGATGCCGGGGATCCAGATCAGCCACGAGGCGATCGGCATGAAGTTGCGCCCCTCGGAGATCATGATCCCCCAGGAGGAGGACCCGGCCTCGACCCCGACGTTGAGGAAGCTCAGCCCCGCCTCGAACAGGATCACGGTGGCGACCTCCATCGTCATCAGGATGACGACGACGTTGAGCAGGTTGGGCAGCACGTGGCGGGCGAGCACACGCCGATCCCGCGCCCCGATCGCCCGAGCGGCGAGGACGAACTCCCGCTCGCGCAGGGAGAGCACGTCCCCCCGTACCAGACGTGCGTACCCGGACCAGGTCCAGAGCGTGATGATCAGGATCACGTTGCGCAGGCTGGGGCCCCAGACGGCGGCCACGAGGACGGCGAAGAGGAGCGCCGGGAAGGCCAGCTGCATGTCCACGAGCCGCATCAGCACCCTGTCCGCCCAGCCCAGGCGCCAGCCGGCCGTCAGGCCGACCAGCGTGCCGACGGCGGCCGCCGCGGGGACCGCGATCACGACGACCATCAGGGAGATGCGGGCCCCGTGCATCGTCCGGGCAAGGATGTCGCGGCCCAGCTGGTCGGTGCCCAGGGGGTGATCCCAAGTGCCTCCGCTGAAGACGGGCGGGATCAGGCGGTCCGGGAGCACGATCTCAAGTGGGTCATAGGGCGAGAGCAGGTCGGCGAATATCGCCGCGACGAGGAACAGCGTCACGACCAGCACGGACGGCAGGAGCAGCGCCCGGCGCTTCCAGTTGCGCCTGCGCCGTGGGCTCGCGGTCTCCAGGGCCGGTAACCCGACGTCATGCCTGATTTGCATTGACATCAGGCCGCTCCCGCCCGAATGCGGGGGTCGACCAGCCGGTAGGAGATGTCGACGACGATGTTCGCCAGCACGATCGAGCACGCGATCAGCATGATCGCGGTCTGCGTGACCGGGAAGTCGCCCCCGTTGATCGAATTGATCGTCAGGCGGCCGATGCCGGGCCAGGCGAAGACCGTCTCCACGACCAACGTGCCGGCGATCAAGCGCCCCGCCTGCAGGCCGAGGATCGTCACCACCGGCAGCAGCGCGTGGCGCAGCGCGTGGCGCAAGACGACCGCGCGCTCGGACAAGCCCTTGGCCCGCGCCGTGCGCACGAAGTCGGAGCCCAGCGCGTCGATCATGCCGGAGCGGGTCAGCCGCATGAGCGCGGCGGCGGTGAACGTGCCCATCGTGATCATGGGCATGATCATGTGCTTCAGGCTGCCGCTGCCGCCGGTGGGTAGCCAGCGCAGCTCGACGGCGAACAAGAAGATCAGCATCAAGCCCAACCAGAAGTCGGGCACGGCCTGGCCGATCACGGCCAACAGCCGGGCCAGCCAGTCCATTAGACGGCCCCGGCGCAACGACGCGATCACCCCCGTCAACAGGCCCAGCAGCAGGGCGAACAGCAGCGAGCCTGCGCCCAGCTGCAACGTCTTCACGACCCGCGCCGTCACCTCGGTCAAGGCGGGGCGGCCGTTGAGCAGTGACCTTCCCATATCGAGCTGGGCCGTGTTGATCAGGAAGTTCCCGTACTGCACGTAGAGGGGGTCGTTTAGCCCGAAACGCTCCCGTAGCGCGTCGATCTCCGCCTCTGTCGACTGAATGTCGGCCAGGTACGCGATCGGGTCGCGCGTCACCCGGCTGACGAAGAAGACGGCCGTGACGACCAGGAACACGACCAACAGTCCCTGCAGGAACCGCGAAGCCAGCACCTGCCAGAAGTTGTTGCCCGTCATGTTCTAACAACAACTCCCGTCATACCCGCGCTTGCCCCCGCTTCAAGTGCGGGGCAGGCTGCGGGTATCTCGCCGAGTCGCGCACGGAAGTCTGTGCAGAACGCATCGAGCTTGCCGCAGCAAGTGCGGCAGTGACGGATTCACTGCCGCACCGGTCACAATCGGTGTCCATTGAGACGGGCTCACGTCACCATCGGACGGATCCCCCAGTAGTTGAACTCATCCTGTCGGCCGCCGTAGTTGATCCACTCGATGTTCTTGCGTATGACGCCCACGTTGACCTGCTCAATGCCGAAGAGGAACATGGCTTCGTCGTAGATCGCCACCTGGAGCGCGTTGATCGCCTTCGCGCGCTCGTCTGGATCGAATGCCGCGCGCGTTGCCTCGACGAGCGCCTGGATGTTGGAGTCTGGGTCCGCTTTCGAATGCGAGATCGAGCCGTTCTTGTCGATCCACGCGTTGATGTTGCTGACCGGGTCCGGGTACGTGTTGAAGAAGTAGTGGTGGAATCCTGCCGCCTCGTGGATGCCGTCCTCCCCAATGGCGCCCAGGCGCGGCCGGAAAACGGCATGTTCGTCGGCCTGGAAGTCTGTCGTGATACCGACCGCCGCCAGATCCTGCGCCATGGCCAGTCCGCCCTCCACGATGCCGGCGAAGCGAGACGCGTAGCCCCAGAAGGGCACGTGGAAGCCGTCCGCATAGCCGGCTTCGGCCAGTAGGGCGCGCGCCTGCTCCGGGTCGTACTCGTAGACCAGGTCCGCCCGCTGTTTTTCTGTCAGGGCCCCGATGTTGGTTGCCGCGATGCCCAGGTTCCGTCGCTCAAAGCCGCCGCGCGACTCGATGATCGCCTCCCAGTTGACGGCGTGGTTGATCGCCCGGCGCACACGGATGTCGCGGAACGGGTACGTTCCATCTTGCGCCGGTCGCTCCGTGTTGAAGACGATGTTCCAGTTGTCGGTGCCCGCGGCGAACAGCACGTTGAAGTCGTCGCTGTCCTCGAAGGTCTGCGCCAGGTCCCAGCCCAGCGACAGCGTCATATCGGCTTCGTCGGCCTGCAGCGCGGCCACGCGGCTCACCGGCTCCGGCCGCACGTACTGCTCCAACCTCGCCATCCAGGGCTTGTGGATGCGGTGCGTCGATCCGGCTTCCACGTGGTAGTCCTCGAAGCGTGTACTGAACACGTGATCGCTATCCACGAACGACTCGAGCGCGAACGGGCCGCTGCCTATCCCGAGGTTGGCGAACTCCTCGTCGCCGACCTCCTCGATAATGTGCTTTGGCGTCATCCGCACTGAGGTACCGAGCACGGCGAACGCCGACGCGTCCCTGTTCACGGGGAGCCGGAAGGTGAGTTCGCCCTCCACGGTGACCTCATCGTTGACCGCGCTGACCATCCAGCCGTAGAGGGAGGCGGTGGTGCCGTCGGCGTTGTATGGGGCAATGCCGTTGACGCGATCGATCGTAAACTTGGCGTCCTCCGCGGTCAGGGGCGCGCCGTCGTGCCACTTCATGCCCGGCTTCATATCGACGATCCCCGCTGTGAAGTCGTCAACCCACTCGAAGGTCGCCGCAGACTGCACGAACCCCTTTGAGAATTGGTCGAACTGCCCCAGAGTGTCGTAGTGCGGCATCAAGGCCACACCACCGGCTCGAATGGGGTCGAGGCCGCCCGTCGCGGTGTCGACGGCTATGCGCACCGTGGCGTCGAAGTCGGTTTCGCCGGCGGCGGGCTGAGGGGCGCCTTGCTGCTGCTCTTCGGCGGTCGCGGTCTGGGCCTGCTCTTGCTGCTCCTGCTGCATGGCCTGTTGTTCGGCCTGCTGCTCAGCCTGTTCCTGCTGCATGGCCTGCTGCTGCTGGGCCTGCGCCACCGCCTGCTGTTCATCGTCATCGTCGCCGCCGCAGCCGACCAGGGCGAGCCCGGCCGCGCCAACGCCGACGCGAGCGCTCGCCTTCAGCATCATCCGTCGGGAGATATTCCGGCTGCGTAGCCTCGTCCAATAGTTGCGGTCGCTCATTGCGATGCCTTTCGTCGGCCGGGCGTCAATCTCAACGCTGCCCGCTTCGGCGAAGGGCATGGCCTGTGTAGGCGTATTGTGCGGGGGGGGGGGGTAAATGTCAAGTGGATGATTGAACCTAAGGCCGGTCGGAAGTGACCGGATCCATCGACTTTCCGGACGTGTCCACCGGGGGTGCGTCCGCTCCTCAGCGTTCTGCTCGGATGCGGAAGCCGTGCGGGAGTTGCAGGCAAGGAATCCGGAACTCGGCGGCGACGTCCGCGTGATCAAATTTCCCAGAGGCCGTTACAAGCGCCACCGGGTACGCAACGAGGCCGCCATGGACAACGCCTCGCACTGCGCGTCGAGCGGCTAAAGGCCACGCCGCTCAAGACGCTGCAGGACATCGTCAACCACTGGGCGGAGCTGTGGCCGTCGCGGTAAGTCGGAGGGCGCATCGCCCGCGAGCGCTGCGACTGGGAATGTTGTTGAGATAAGGGTGGTAGGCCAAAGGGGACTGTACTGAGAGCATGCGTTTGGGAAGTGGCTCTGCAGGGAGGAGGTTGGGCGACAAGCAATTGCTGGGGTGCGACCTCAGCTTGTGTTTGTCTGCCGTCTATCGTCAGCCCTTTCGAGTTGGCGAAAGCCGAGATGCCTCATCCATTCACGTTGCGTGAGTGGACGGTCGTAACACGGTAATCGTTGGACCGTAAGAAACTTCCTCGAGACGTCGATGGGCATCCCGGGCGCCAACGGTCCTCATTCGAAGCCGTCGGCGCGATAGGCGGCGAACTCTCGGTAGAAGCTGTCGATGGTCAGTCCGAACGCCGCCTCGAACGCGACCTGCCAGGCGTAGGTGTCATTGCCTCGCCAGACATACTTCTGTTCGCGTGCGCGGCGGAAGTAATCCCAGATTGCGTCGTAGCCACTGGCATGTCGAACAAGCCAATCGACAGCCAGGATGCTTTCAGACCTGCCCCTCTCAATTTCTGAGGCTTCCCAGTTGTCGAATCGCATACCCCCAAGAGCCTGCTGCCGGAGGATTCGATAGGGGGCGATCGGATCGCCGGCCAAGCCCGACTCGGCCTGCTCGTACATCGCCGCGGCGTATTCCATGGCGCCCACGATCAACCAGCCTGGCTCCCCAACTCCTGCGCTCAACCAGTGCTGAAGTCCCCGAGTGTATTCGCGCGCGATCGTCATCTCGTCCAGACACGCGATCCGAATGGTCTGACCGGAGAGTCCGCACCGAACCCGGAGATACTCGGGTATGCCTGAGCCGGCGTATACCTCCACGTCGATCTGACTCAGCATCAAACCATAGGCGTCAAAGAAGAACCGCCGGACCGAATCGAAGGATGTCTGAAACTCGCGCTGCAGCGATTGGTCATCACGGCCGATGTAGATGATTCGGGGTTCAAAGTCCGACTTGATCAGCGGGAACTGCTGGACCGGCGAGTTGACCCAGATCACGTGTCCTTGCCTTGCCGTGCCCGCGGTCCGGTAAGCGAACTGCCCTCGCTCGGTACTCGCGATGAGCGGATCGGACTCCAACGGGCCGAGACCCCGCACTGCGTCCGCCAGTGAAGTCGGTTGTGTGCTGCGCCAGATTACGTATCCACCGTTGGCCTGGACCTGGTGACGCGACACGCCGTAGCCGCGCCGAGATGCATCCCGGCCAACCGTGACCGGCCTGTCCCCGCTGACGTACATCCATGCGATCTGACCTTCACCCAACATCAGCTCCGGCTCGATCCGCTCCAATTGGCCACGGAATACGGTCCTCTCCGGTGTTCCATCACGATCGAGAGTGATGATGCCAACCAGTTGGTCCGATTGCGCAAACAAATTCTGCAGGGACACCCCTCCTTCCGGCGCGCCGACCAGATTCACGCCGGGTTGTAAGAGGATGTCGGTCCGGCTCGTCCTCGGTTCGTCCGGCAGAGTGATCGTCCAGGGATCGGGGTGGTTGAAGTGGGATTCGAACCGGGAACGTCGTGCGGGGTTGGACGTGAGCTGAATCGCGCTAGCGCGATCGATAAACCAGGTGAGATATCCAAAGCCGTTGACGTACTCACGTCGCCTGATTGCAATGAAGTAGTCGGCATCAGGCACTCGTGCTTCGATCACGCCTTCTCTCTCGGTCGGGACGCCCGAGAAACAGAATGTCTCTGCTTCGAACTGGCACAGTTGAAAGTTGGGGAATCCATTTGTAACGGGCCGACCGCCCGGTTCCAACAGCCGGATCCTGAGCACTTTGCTCTTGGGCAAAGTGATGCTGAGGGCTTCAGGCGGCTTCAGGCGGCTTCAGACTCAAGACGACTGTGCTTGCTTGCGACCGATCACTGGTGAAGTTGCCCGGCATTCCTTCGGCATAGAAGCCGTACGACCCGTCCGGCGGCACAATCGTGACGTAATGCTCCCCATGGAGTTGGGCCAGTAAGAAGTCACCCTGCTCGTCTGTCCGATTCGCCGCGCATCCGTGGTACAGCGAAATCGGACAGAGCGTGACATGCGCACCCGCGACCGGCTCACCCAGGCCGTCAAGGATGAGCCCTTGCACGGAGGTCCGTGAGGGGAGCACGATCTCCAACGGTGATGAGCTATGCACCGGTGAAGACACATCGGTTCGAGATACACCGCCCGCGGAGAAGTTGCCCGCCGAGGCTGTGTCGTAGTACCCGACCAGCTCCTCACCCAGCCAGACCGAAACGGCGTAACTGCCGGGTTGGACCTGTTCGACGAAACGGTGGTCTGGTAATCGCTGGGCGGTAACGCACTCGTCTTCGCAGAAGCGGATGTCCGCGTCCGTGTTTGCTGGCCGCCCATCGTCGTAGAACATGCGGACCATGATCGGTTGAAAGCGGTTGTTTAGAGGGCGGAGCCTTCTGACTGCCGGACTTGTCGTGGAGCTCTCCCGCACTCGCCATATGGTCGCTTGGCTCGAGTGAGGTGTGTAGTTCCCCGATGCGCCGGAACGGTAGGACCCGGACAGACCGCCGCCCTCGAAGTGCAGCTGATAGTCGTCGCGGTGAAGTTCGTGCTTGTACGTTCCCGTCTCGTCCGTGACCAACACCGCACAGATCCCAACATCGGTCCTAGAACAGATCGTCGCAACCACGCCCGAGTCCGGGTTCCCGTCCCAGCGATGAACCGTACCCGTGACCGTGATCTTTGGCGGCAGGATCACGCGAACCGGCCGCCAGTGGCCGTCCTCAGGGCGAAAGACGGTGAGGTTCTGGGCGGTCCAAGAGAGATTTCCTTCTGCGCGCTCGCGGTAGTAGAACCGCCTTCCGCTCGTCGGATCGCTCACGCAGAGTACCAGGGGTTCGCTCGCGCTGAAAAGGATGAACTTGCCTTGTTCGTTTGTCCTGGCAACGTGCCAAGTCTCACTGCAGCCCGGATTGGTCTCGGGACACAACCACGCTCCTGCTCCGCTAATCGCGCCGCCGGACTCATCGACGACCTCTCCGATGATCGCGTAGAAGTCCTGTGCTGCGGCTCTGTACGTCAGCCCAATCGATGACAGCAAGGCCGCCAGTACGACCGCTACGAGAAATGCGTTGCGAGGTATCTTAACGCCCACTTTGGCTTATTCCACTGACCGGCTGAGATCGGCGATTGCTCGGTCTATTGGCTGAGCCTCCAGGCCTTGAAGTGACATCCTAGACATCGAGATTCGTCAGAGCGCGAAGTCGCATCTCGGTGCGTTCGGCACCGCGCTGCGGATGATTTTGAGAAACGCTCAGGTGGCGGACCCGTGTGCAAAGTCGCGCTCGGCTAGCCCCTGCCCGCAGAGGCGATCACGGCTCTTGTTAGAGATCGGCTCGGCATTGCATCGGCCGACGGATCGAGAGCGGGTTGCTGAGAGTGGACCTCACACTTGGAGACGTTGGACGGTGTGAGCCATTGACATAAAGGGTGTAGGCCAAAGGGACTGTACTGCGAACATTCGTTTGGGAGGTGGTGCTGTAGGCGCGCGACTTGGGGGCAGCGTTCACGTCGCAGGCGTCCTTCCTGAGATCGTAGGCCGAACTCGCTCCTGACCGGCACGTGGCCAGCGACGGGGCGTGTGGGCGAGGCTTGCCGTGTCGCCCCAGGTTGCCAAAGGTTTCGGGCTCAGAAATCGGCCTCGATCGGAAGACCCGGCCGGCGGTCGTCGTTTGCAAGTTCAGCGACTTAGACAATGCGCGGTCGCATCGATCCGGGACTGTATGATTCACCGGATTGCGCAATGGACGGTCTCACCTGAAGAACTTCGTAGTGCCGGTCAAGCAACCATCTCCCAGTCTGGCGCTCTTGCAGGAGGAATACCTACTCGTTGAGGCATGGAAGAAGACGGCCAACCACCTGAG
Source organism: Dehalococcoidia bacterium (assembly GCA_963666795.2). Classification (GTDB taxonomy): domain Bacteria; phylum Chloroflexota; class Dehalococcoidia; order Bin125; family Bin125; genus Bin125. Next base: position 1,068,103 of record CAXXUV010000008.1, read on the forward strand.
GGCGCACAATTGGTTTGCCGACTCTCTTGCCATCGACCTTGCCGCGGCCGAGCTACCCCGTTTCCTACAGGAGGTAGCGGATCGTCTGGTTCGGCCCGACGACTATGAGACTCGCCCTTACGGCTCGTTCCAGCGCCAAAAGACCACGCACGGAACTTCGACCCCGATGACGGAATGAACCCCTGGAAACCTGTGTCGATCACGGACGAAGATCAGCCGCGGATCCGTCCACTCGCGCACGTTGATCTGAGCGATCAAGTGGCTGCTACCGCAATCATGCTTTGTCTTGCCGATCGTGTGGAGACTCGGCAAGGTGACCCGACTGGTGCACTAACTGATGCCGAGCACAGGCGTCGTGTCCTGTCTTACGGCAATCGACTCCTTTGCGACGTAGAGGGCGACGAACTCCTCTATCGCTGGGGAACCAGCTCGCTCTATCGAGGCTACTTCGAGGATTATCGGGCATTCGTGGCGCGGCCAGCGGCTGCCGCGATTTCTGCATCCACTGATGACCCACGCATCGTGATTGTGCAGTCTGACTTGCGGAATTTCTACGACCGCGTGAGGCCGGAGTTGCTCGCAGATAGGCTCCGCGAGTTGAGACAGGATGATGACGCAGATGAGTTCTTTGAGCTTGCTGAGAAGGTACTGACCTGGCGCTGGGATTCAGATGATCAATCCAGTGTGAGAGCTTATGCCGAGCAAGAGACGGTTTCGAATTTCGATAACGTCGCGTTACCACAGGGACTTGCGGCTGCAGGGTTCTGTTCGAATGTTGTCCTATTGGGATTCGACGATCGGCTTCGCGATTCAATCTCTGAGGAGATTTTCGACGGAGCTTACCTTGTCGACGTCGCACGCTACGTGGACGACCTCAAGATCGTTCTCAGAGTTGACTCGCCAACTCTCGAATTGACACACATCGAGCATGAAACGAAGAAGTGGCTCGATTCACTCCTTGAGCCTGAACAAGGTCTAGAGGTTTCAGAAGGAAAGACGCGCGCCTCCGAACTCGGCCATCAGAGCGATCGTCCAATCGTCCGGCAGGGCGATCGAATGACGCGAATCCAGAAGGCGGTGTCAGGTGGATTTGACATCGCCGGCGGCGAAGCAATCATCGAGGCGATTCGTGGCCTGATGCAATCACAGCGTTGGCATCCCGAGCAGCCTGATGATGCAGAAGGATGGCCCTTGACGCCAGTCGCTGATGTCCCCGACGCAACCGTCGCTCGTTTCGGTGCCGCTCGGTTCCGAAGGGTGTATCGCTGGCTGCGTCCGCTCCTGGAAGACGAAGCAACGTCATTCGGTGACGCTGCGGGGGTTGGCGTTGATGACTCGGAACCTCCCTTAGATCTCCCGGCCAAAACCAGGGCCGAACTGGATAACGACGCCCAAGTGTTTGCTGCTGACCTCATACGCACTTGGGTTGCGGATCCATCGAACATCCGACTCCTACGCGTTGCATTCGACATGTGGCCGTCGGCCTCGGCCCTGAAGGAGGTCCTCCGACTCTTGATGCCATATGTCATGGGGGAGGACGACGATAGCGCTCATCAAATCGCTCAATATTGTCTCGCCGAGATTTTCCGAGCTGGTGCGACGGAGACCGGAATTGTCGAGGACGACGAGGTTGTTCGGCTCAACATCGACGAGTACCGAGAGGTTCTTCAGGGCGCCGCTGAGCAAGTCGTTGAGCACACTGCATCTGAGCTCCCGTGGTACGTCCGACAGCAGGCGTTGCTCTTTCTGGCGACTCGAGACTCTCCACTTCCGCAGGGCGTTGATGGAGATTCCAACCTAAAGCACTACGCCGCGTTGCTGAGGTTCCTAAGCGACCCGTCTTCGGCATCCTCCGCCACGGAGTTTGCGACCTTCTCTGTGCTGGCACGGCGCTGTTTCATTCCGTGCGAAGCAGCCGAACGGCTCGCACCGCACATCAATCGGCCTCGACTTGCAAGAATCGCCGAAACAGATCCCGCATTCGCGCTCGAGTTGATCGACGTTGACAGGAATCTGCTTGAGCATCTCCCCGAACACATTGGACGGGACCTGTGCCTGACCGGCGCTGTGCCTGCTGGACATACCTCTCTCTCGCACCTGGTACTCAAGGGCGAGAACCCCTTCCGAGATGAGCTATCGCTACTTCAATTCGCGAAAAAAACACTTGAGATTCTGCACAGGGGGCAGGAGGGCATAGTCGCTCCAGTCGATCTGGAGATAGAGATCCCCGACCTCGACGAATGGCGAGTACGCGAGGGAGAGTTCACACTTCACTTGCACAAACGTCGGTATCTGAGTGGCTCGATCTATTCGCCACCAAGTTGGTGCCCAGCCAGCGAGCGCTGGCGCTTTCAGCTTGGATATCTGCTCCGTTTCATCTTGACGGAAAACATGAACATCGCCGCCTCCGTCCGCCCATCATCCTGGCGGGAGTCGCGTGGCGATTCGTACCGTCCCGTCGCAATGCCTTGGAAAATGAGACGCTACGGATTTTTCAATGCCCACGAAGCGTTCGGCGATCGATGGCTGCCCATCACTGAATGGACCACGAATCTCTTGATCGACCTCCTCGCTTGGCCGGGGGCGCGGCGCCCGGAACACTATTGGATCGAGGAGGGAATCGATGAAACCTCCGATGCGATACAAAGGCGAATAGATGAAATCCTCAAGTTGCAAGGCCCAGCAAAGAGCGAACTGTTGCTCAGGCTAGAACCGGAACCGCCTGCCCCGATCGCGGAGCCGCGTTCCTTGCAGGCTGCTGTCGTCCAGACCGTTCTGCCGCATCAGAAATGGTTCAAACCAGGCATGGAGGACCTGACGAGTAACCAAAAGAAGGAAATGCGTCGACACCTTACGGCGGCATTGTCGGCGGTCCGCTCGTCACTGCGCCTACGTAAGACTCACAAGGACGGCGCCGGGCATCTCGACCTATTGATACTACCGGAGCTCTCTGTCCACATCGACGATCTTGAGATCCTCAAAATGTTCGCGATTTCGGAGAGGGCGATGGTCTTGGCGGGCCTCGTGTATCACGAGGCACGTAAGGGTGATTGTCAACCCTACGTGAACTCAGCCGTTTGGTTGATTCCAGAGAGTATCCGTGAAAAGGGGCGCCACGTGCGCATCATCGAGCAGGGCAAGCGGTATCTCGCTAAGGATGAGGTGAACCTGAATGTGCGCCCGTTTCGGAACAGTCAGTGGCTAATCGGGTACCCATGGTCACAAGAGCCTGACGAGGAGCGCCTTTGGCTGACTGCTTCCGTGTGTTACGACGCGACTGACTTCGCACTTGCAGCTGATCTCAAAGGGCGCTCTGACGTCTACGTGATCCCGGCACTGAATAAGGACACCACGACATTCGACCAAATGGCGTTGGCTCTCCATTACCACATGTTTCAGATGGTTATTTTGGCAAACAATGGAACTTACGGCGGCAGCAATGCCTACATTCCTTATCAAAAGAGCTACAGGCGGCGGCTATTCCACCTTCATGGTCAGCTACAGGCCGCGATTGCCTACGTCGAGATCGATCCGATAAAGAAGTTCTTGAATCGCGTGCAGAGCGGCGAAGAGTACAAGACCCCACCTGCGGGGCTGAGTTGACTCTTGTGGAGCGTATGGAGACTGAGGGCTTCCAGCGTCAAGATGGGAATCCTTGTATTCGTCCGATGCTGTCCAGCCGAGGAAGCACCGGTGACCGCGCGCGGAGCAGTTGGCCTGGGATCCGACATGAAAGGCGATCCGGGTGAACTATCAGTCCGCGCGTGCCTCAATGAAGGCGTGGACAGGGGACTCGCTGCAGATGCGCGGTAGTGCCGCCTGCGGGGATATTGCTCGTAGTGATCCAGCAGCTTGGGAATCACGAACGCGAGAATTCTCAGTAGTTCCCTTGCCGTCATCCTTCCTCCTGGACGGTAAACCCACAGGGTTCTGATTCCGCTTGTCAGAAGCAGTGCCCTGTGCTCTCTCTTGGCGCGGTCGTCGGCGTGTATCCAAACTGAGCCACGATTCCGGCGCCACTCAATGACTTCAGGGTCCAGAATCTGCCTACCCGTTCGTTCAGGATCTATTGCTGTCCTGAGGTCGATGATGCTGTGACCAACCGTTGCCAACGCGAGGGCCACATTGGGAACCAACGATTCATCGAGCAGAAACTGAGGGTTAGGCAGCTCGGAGGCGTCGTTCCCAGCCACAGGCTTCCTCTACCGATTCAGGTGACAGTCCATACGCCGAGGCGACCCACTCCGTTGAGTCCCCTGCTTCGACCATGCCGGCGATCGTTCGGGTCGGGATGCGTGTCCCTTTGATGCAAGGGGCGCCGAACTGAACCATGGGCTGCAGGAGCACGTTCGGCACGGGCTCCCAAGACTTGGCCAATCCGGTTGCAGCTTCGAATTCCAAGCCATGGACCGGCATGATGTAGTCGCGCATGATCGTGAATGCCATCTGCCCAGCTGAGCTCGCCGCAACCAACCGTTTGCGCAGTTCCACGTACACGTGACCCTGTCCCGTCCAGAGCGTCTCGGTCGCAAATGGACGCGGGGACTCCGTCATCTTGCGCAGCCACCGCTCCATGTCCCGGATCTCGGGAGCCGTGAATCCTGCCGCGCGAACGGCCGCGACAATTCGCATGGACACCAAGTCCTCGAAGCCGATCAACAGTTGATTACCCGGTACTGCAGACAGTTCTGGTGAGGAGATGCCCAGCCGAATCCACCTAATGATCTTGGAGGATTCCACCGGATACGCGTCGTCCCCGCGTGAGCAAGCCTTCAGGTACCGGGCGGCCTCAGGCACGTCGTAAATACCGTCAAAGGTGGTGATTGGGGAGGCGGTTCCACAGCAGTCGGCACGTGCGCGGCGTCCCTTGATCGTTTGTCTCTTGAGGGGGTTTTGCGCCGAACGTAACACTGTGTCGCGAATCGGCATTGAGATTGACCGACTCCTGGCCAAGGCAGCGCCAGGAACGCTCGAACTCGTCACAGGGCCAGCGGCCGCACCTCAAAGAGCGCCGCGCGAGAAGCCGAGCAAAGGTGTTTTCCGGAAGCCGAAGTGAGGCCGAATCTCAGTGAGAGGCCTATCCTGACCCGCTTCGCAAACGTCTCATGCGGGGCATCCTCAGGCCGGCGGCACCGGAGACAGGCAGTTCTATTGACATAAAGGGTGGTAGGGCATAGGGGATTCGAACCCCTGATCTCCGCCTTGAGAGGGCGGTGTCCTTGGCCGCTAGACGAATGCCCCACGCGATTGGATGGACGACTGTGTTGGCTGGGGATGGAGGATTCGAACCCCCGCTAACTGAGCCAGAGTCAGTCGTCCTACCACTAGACCAATCCCCAACGAAGGCTCAGTTTACCACTGCGAGTGGGATTAGTCGTCGGGTCGGGCGAGCCGTTCGGCGGCGGCGTTGAGGCGTTCGACCGTCAAATCCTGCCCGAGTGTTTCCAGGGTTTCAAAGAGTGGCGGCGCGATCCGCTTGCCCGTCGTGGCGACTCGGATGGGAGTGAAGAGCGCGCCCGGCTTTTCGCCTCGTTCGGTAGCGAGGTCTCGCAAGCGTGGACTCGAGACGCGGGCGTCGTCCACGCGGACTCGTCCAGGGCGCGCAAGGTCGTGAGCGAGGCCTCGACTGATTCGAGTGCGGCCCAGGGCTTGTTCTTGTAGGCGCGACCCATCAGCTCGGCATTGGCGTAGTCGAGTGGGCCGTCGGTAAAGAAGAAGTCGGTGTAGTCGGCGAACTCGGGCAGCAGCTTGACGCGCTCCTGGATCGCCGGCGCGATCGGGAGCAGGCGTTCGAGGGCTTCGTCATCGATGGAATGCTTGACCCGGGCTTCAAGGTAGGGGCGGCCGCGACGGAGGAAGTCGGCGGGATCGAGGTCGCGGATGTAGCGGGCGTTCATCTCGCGCAGGCGGTCGATGTCGAACATGGCCGAGGAAAGTCCGAGACCATCGAGGTCGAAGGCTTCCGCGACCTCGTCACGCGACATGATCGTGGTGGTCTCGTCCTTGGACCAGCCGAGCAAGGCGAGGAAGTTGAGCAGCGCCTCGGGCAGGAAGCCCTCTTCTGCGTACTGGCGGATCGAGGTCGCACCGTGGCGCTTGGAGAGCTTGCCCTTGTCGGGGCCTCTAATGATGGGGATGTGAACCCACACGGGCTCGTCCCAGCCAAGCGCGTCGTAGGTCTGGACGTGACGCGGCGCGGAAGAGAGCCACTCCTCGCCTCGGATCACGTGCGTGATCTCCATGTGATGGTCGTCGACGACCGATGCGAGGTGGTAGGTGGGGAAGCCGTCGCGTTTGAGCAGGACATGGTCGTCGAGCAGGGCGTTCTGGAAAGAGACCTCGCCGCGCAGGTAGTCGTTGACGATCGTGTCGCCGTCGTTGGGCATGGCCAGTCGGACGACGTGCGGCTCGTCGGCGGGAATGTCGCGCTCGCGGCAGTGACGGTCGTAGCCGGGTGGGAGTTTGGCCTTCTGTTGCGACTTACGCAGGGCATCGAGGCGCTCTGAGGTGCAGCCACAGCGATAGGCCTTGCCGTCGTCGACCAGTCGCTGGGCGGCTTCGACGTACAGCGGCAATCGCTCCGACTGGCGGTAGGGCGCGAACGGGCCGCCCTTGTCGGGGCCTTCGTCCCAGTCCAGTCCGAGCCAGGTGAGCGCGTCGAGGATGATCTGTTCGGCGCCCTCGACGGCGCGCGACTGGTCGGTGTCCTCGATGCGGACGATGAACTGTCCGCCGAAGCGTCGGGCGAGCAGCCAGTCGAACAGGGCGGTGCGGATATTGCCGACGTGCGGCTCACCGGTCGGGGAGGGTCCGTAGCGAACGCGGACGCTCATAGTCAGTTCTCCGAGATCAGGCTGATGATCGAGGGATTAGCGGATGCGTTGAGTTCTTCGGCGACGGTTTCGCCTCGTCGAACGGTGTTGCCGCTTCACGGTATCAGGGGGTTCGCGTCGCCCTGGTTGGACGGATTGGTCGCCGAGCAGCAGCTCGCCCTCTCGCAGATGACTGAGCAGGCTGCAGAAGTCGGCGGGCGGTTCGGCGCTGATCGTGAGCGGTTCGTCCGTGACGGGATGCTGAATCGTCAGTGCGCGCGCGTGGAGCGCCTGGCGATCAATCAGTGGCGTGGGGAAGCCGTACATCGTGTCGCCGGCGATCGGGTGTCCGATGGCGGACAGATGCACGCGGATCTGATGCGTGCGCCCGGTGATCAAGCGACATTCGAGCAGCGCGGCATCGGGGAAACGCTCGACCGTTTCGTAGCCGGTCTGGGACGGTCGGGCGCGGTCGAGGATCGCCATCCGGCGCGGGTCGGACGGATCGCGTCCAATCGCGGCGTCAATCAGGCCGGCGGGTGGGTCGGGCGCCCCGACGACCACCGCGAGATAGCGCTTGTCCATGGTTCGCTGGCGCAATTGATCCTGGAGCGAGCGCAGGGCGTCGGCGTTCTTGGCGATCATCAGCAGACCGGTCGTGTCGCGGTCGAGGCGGTGGACGAGGCCCGGCCGCTGTGGGTCGGATTCGGGATCCTGCTCGGCGATGCGCGCGACCTCCGGCCACTGGTTGAGGACGGCGGCGATCAGCGTTGCTTGGGTTTCGCCCGGCGCCGGGTGGACGGTCAGGCTGGCCTGTTTGTCGATGACCGCGAGATGATCGTCCTCGTAGACGATGTCGAGCTTGATATCCGCCGGCGCCTCGACGGGGATCGACTGTCTCGGGTAGGTGGCGACAAGTTCGCCGAAGCGCAGCTTGTAGGACGGTCGCTCGAGTGCGCCGTCGACACGAATCAGGCCGTCGTCGATTAGGCGTCGGGCCTGGCTTCGCGATGCGCCATCGAGGCGTCGGGCAAGGAACTGGTCGAGGCGCTCGCCGTCCTGGTCGGCCATCATCTCGAGTGCAGGGGTGTTGTTGTCGTTCATGGTGATCTGGGATTCCGTTTCAGCAGATCGCTGAAGAGGATCGCGACCACGATGGCGGCGACACCCACATTGATCGCGGCGTCGGCGACGTTGAAGGCGGGGAAATGGATGAAGTCGATGAAATCGGTGACGTGTCCCTGGTAGATGCGATCGAGCAAGTTGCCAACCGCGCCGCCGAGGATGAGGGCGAGTCCGCTGCGGATCAGCCAGTGATCCAGCGGCGGGAAGAAGTAGTAGATGGCGACCACGCCAATCGCCACGACGGCGGAGACGGCAAGCACCGTGTTCTGTCCGCCGAAGATGCCGAATGCGCCGCCGTCGTTGGCGACGTGTGAGAAGGCGAAGAAATCGGCCAACCACTCGCGGTCACCGAGCTCGACCATTTCTCGCAGGATGACCTTGGTGATCTGATCGAAGATGACGACCAGTACTGCCAAGGCGAAGAACCAGTGGTGAAAGCGGCGGCGTTTGGGCGGCGACGGGCTGGGCTCGAGCGTCGGCTCGCTCTGAATCTCAGGCATCAAGTCGGCCATACATCGAGATTACACGCGCAATCCCAGGATTCGGATAATCTAAATGGGTTGCGCGTTGCACGTTGGTGTACTGGGGAGCAGGCTTGTGGGCGATGTTCTGGCCGGAGTGCCATTTTCCGAGTTGCAGCGATTGAGGAAAGAAACCGGTCACGATCGGTTGCCGCCGGGCCAACGGCTGGTGCGCGAGTGGCCGGTCCTGACCTACGGCGGTACGCCGAGGGTCGATCCGAAGGACTGGAATCTGCAGGTCTGGGGCCAGGTGGCGCAGGAGCGGATTCTCTCGTACGAGCAGTTCGCGGCGATCGGAGTGTCGGAGAAGAAGAACGACATCCACTGCGTGACCCATTGGTCGCGGTACGACAACACGTGGGACGGCGTGCTCTTCTCCGACCTGTTCGACGAGTTCGGCGTCAAGGCGTCGGCGACGCACGTGATGTTCCACTGCTACGGCGGCTACACGGCCAACGTGCCGATTGCGGACATCCGCGCCGACGATCACGCCATGCTCGCGCTCGCGCATGACGGTCGTCCGCTGGACGCGATGCACGGCGGTCCGGTGCGAGTCGTGATTCCCTCGCTGTATTTCTGGAAGTCGGCGAAGTGGGTGGGCGGGATCGAATTTCTCTCGAGGGACGCGCCCGGTTTCTGGGAGATGTACGGCTATCACATGCACGGAGATCCGTGGCGGGAAGAGCGCTACGGCAATCTGATTCGGTACTCTCGTTAAATCGTGGAGACCTTTGAAAAACTCATGATTCCCCTCTCCCCCCCTTGCGGGGGGAGATGTCACGGAGTGACAGAGGGGGGTCCGCCGCCAGCGACCAGATAGGCCTTGAGATGGGGAGCCACCCCTCTGCCTTCGGCATCTCCCCCGCAAGGGGGGCGAAGCGGACTTATTCAATGGTCTCCGTTGAAGGAGAACAGCCTGTGACCGTCGTGCGAGAACCACCTGCCGTTTGGGAACCAACAATCCCGGACTCGTTCGACGGCCAGCTACGCATCCCCCTGCCCAACGGGTTTGAGGTCACCGAGGCATGGTGGGACGAAATGCTCTATGCGCAGAAAGGTCGCTTCCCTGAGATCACGCGTGATCGATTGCTGACACTGCACGAGGGAAATTGGGAGACGTCCCGCGTCAGCGTCCAGATGTCATTCCAGATCGGTACCTGGATGGAAGATGGTGGCGGTTGCGGGCTGACAAGTTCCGCGAGCTTCACTCTCCCCTCCGGAGCCCGCAGATCCTCCTGCGGCTCGTGGATATCGCCGCAACGGATGCCGGACATGCCGCGGCCGTGGCGGGATCCTCTGGGTGTCATTCCTGGTTTGATTTTCGAGGTCAGCCCGCTGTCGTTGCCGCTCTGCTTCGTGCAGAAAAAGATGGTCGAGTGGATCGAGGGTGGCGTGCGCCTCGGTTGGCTGATCGACCCCTTTGTGCGGAAGGTCTGGGTCTATCGGGCGAATGGCGAAGTGGTTGAGTTGGACGATCCCTCCGAGCTGTCAGGCGAGGACGTTTGTAGTGGGCTTGTTATCGATAGGTCTCAGGTCTGGGAATGACGGCTCTGGCTGTTGTACGATTTTGTTGATGACGATGCGAACTGCCGCTGACGTGATGATGCTGGGCCGCATGGTGATGCCCGAGGTCCTGCCTCGCTAGCGTGCTGCGCGGCGAGGGAGGGCCAACACGCTCACGCTTCGCCGCCCGTTCCGCTCTAGCGAAAGACCCATTCCGATATGACCTACGCCACTTGCCTCGCCTGTCGAGAGTGTGGGCGCGAGTTCCCGCTCGAACCACTGCACGTTTGCGACTTCTGCTTCGGCCCGCTCGAAGTCGCCTACGACCACGACGGGATCCAGTCCAAGATTTCCCGGGAGCGGATCGAATCCGGTCCGCACTCGATCTGGCGCTACAAGGATCTGTTGCCCGTTGATGATGAGTTCATCGTCGACCTGAACGTCGGCATGACGCCGTTGCTGCGGGCGGATCGGTTGGCGGAACACCTGGGGATGCGTGAGCTGTGGCTCAAGAACGACACCTGCAACCCGTCCTGGTCGTTCAAGGATCGTGTGGTGGCGGTGGCGTCCTCGCGGGCGCGGCAACTGGGATTCAAGACGCTGGCCTGCGCGTCGACCGGGAATCTGGCCAACTCGGTGTCGGCGCACGCGGCTCGGGCGGGGATGGACGCGATCGTCTTTATTCCCCACGATCTCGAGGCCGGCAAGGTGCTGGGCTCGGCGGTCTACAACCCGACGATTGTGTCCGTCAACGGGTCCTATGACGATGTGAACCGGCTCTGTTCGGAGCTGGCTGACAATCGGCAGTGGGCGTTCGTCAACATTAATGTGCGCCCGTATTACGCCGAAGGCTCGCGCACGCTGGCCTATGAGGTGGCGGAGCAGTTGGGCTGGCGAGCGCCGCGGCAGGTCGTTGCGCCGATGGCCTCAGGATCGTTGTTCACGAAAATCCACAAGGGATTCCAGGAGTTCCAGCGCTACGGCCTGATCGAGGAGACGCCGGTGCGGATGATCGGCGCCCAGGCAGAAGGTTGCTCGCCGATCACCACCGCGTGGCGCAACGACACGACAAACATTCGTCCGGTCAAGCCGAAGACGATCGCCAAGTCGCTGGCGATTGGCAATCCGGCCGACGGCTACTACGCGCTCAAGACGATGAAGCGCACTGATGGTGGCGCGACCGCGGTGACGGACCCGGAGGTCGTTGAGGGCATCAAGATGCTTGCCGAATACGAGGGCGTCTTTGCCGAGACCGCAGGCGGTGTAACCATCGCCGGGTTGCGACAGGCGATCGCCAACGGCCAGATCGATCCCGACGAGTCGACGGTTGCGTTCATCACCGGCGGCGGGCTGAAGACCTCGGACGCGGTAGTTGATCACGTCACCCAAGCAATTCCCATCGAGGGCACCTTGCAGTCATTCGAGGCTGCGTTCGCCGAGGCCCCGCAAGCTATCGGAATTGGAGCCTAGTCATGGCCAGACGACGAGTCCGTTTCACGTTCGAGGGCGACTCCGTCACGGAGCCGGTGATCTACCTGGTCGGTCACGAATTCGACGTCGTGACCAACATTCGTATGGCCGACGTCGAGCACGATTTCGGTTGGGTCGTGCTTGAGGTTGATGGCGATCACGACGAAATCGATCGCGCGCTGGCGTGGGTCGCGTCGAAGGGCGTGCGCGTCGACCCGGTGGCGGGCGACGTTGTCGAGAGCTAGAGCATCGTCTCTCTCGCTGGTTCACTCATAGACTGCGCAACGATCAGCGTTGCTGCAGGGAGTGCGTCATGCCGGAGCCGTTTCAGATCGCCGTCCCCGATTCCGAAGTTGACGACCTGAGGCGTCGCCTGGCGCAGACGCGCTGGCCGTCGGAGGTTGCGGACTCCGGCTGGCAATACGGGTCCAATCTTGCCTACATGCGGGAGCTCTGCGAGTACTGGCGCACGTCGTTCAACTGGCGCGCGCAAGAAGCCGAGCTCAACCGGATGCCGCAGTTCACAACGCAGGTATCGGCCGACGGCATCGAGGACTACGCGGTTCACTTCGTGCAACAGGAAGGCGTTGGACCCGATCCAATGCCGTTGCTCTTCACACACGGCTGGCCAGGTTCGTTCTATGAGGTGTCGAAGATCCTCGGGCCTCTGACCGATCCCGGTGCTCATGGAGGCGACCCTGCGGATGCGTTCACCGTCGTTGCGCCGTCGCTGCCTGGATTCGGGTTTTCACAGATTCCGGAGAGCGGCGGATTCGGACATATGCGGGCGGCTCGCTTGTGGGGAGCGCTCATGTCAGCGCTCGGCTACAGCCGATATGGAGCGCAGGGCGGCGACATCGGAGCGCGGGTCTCAGCGCTGACCGCCTACGAAGACCCATCACATTGCATTGGCGCCCAGATCAACATGCCCAACAGTCCGCCACCGGCGGATCACCCTGAAGAAGCGTGGAGCGATGAAGAGCGAGCGACGATCGCTCGAATGGCGGAGTGGCAAGCGAAGGAAGCCGCGTATCAGTGGATCCAGGGAACACGTCCGCAGACGTTGTCGTACGGATTGACCGACTCGCCGACGGGTCTGGCTGCCTGGATCACCGAGAAATGGCGAGCGTGGTCGGATTGCGATGGTGACATCGAGCAGCGATTCAGCAAAGACGAGATTTTGACTAACATTTCAATCTATTGGTTCACCAGGACGATCAACTCTTCGACTCGCTACTACTACGAGCGTCGACAGAACGATCGAGCGAATGCCTTGCCGGGACGGTTGGAGACGCCGGCCGGGTTTTCGGTGTTTCCCCAGGAGATTTTCGGTCCGCCGCGAAGCTGGGTTGAGGCTGAATACAACGTGACGCAGTGGTCGGTGCACGATCGCGGCGGACACTTCGCGGCGATGGAAGAGCCGGAGTTGCTGGTTGGGGATATCCGCGAGTTCTTCCGACCGTTGCGGTGAACTGGCCCTTCGGAGGCGCATCGCGAGAAGCGTCGCATTCCCCGCGTGGGGAGGTTGTCTCAATTGTTCCAGTCCCGGCCTCCGCGCCGTGACCTGCTCGGCTTTCGGTCAATTGCGTTGTTACTGGAGTGAACGGTCTAGCAGACAAGCAACCATGCCTCGACTCCAACGGCCGGAGAGGAACGGGTCCCCGCGCCGGGGGCGGGGACTGGGACTCACCTGTTACCAGGCCGTCGTGCGATACTGCGCGCGGATCACATCACAACCAGACTCGCCCATAGCGAGAGGATCACAACATGCCCGAACCGTTCAAGATTGCCGTGCCCGACACTGAGATTCGTGACCTGAAGCGACGTCTGGCGCAGACTCGCTGGCCGTCGGAAGTGACCGATTCGGGCTGGCAGTATGGGTCGAATCTCGCCTACATGCAGGAGCTTTGCGATTACTGGCGCACGTCGTATGACTGGAAGGTTCAGGAGACGTATCTGAACCGGATGCCTCAGTTCACGACACAGGTGTCGGCGGACGGGGTCGAGGATTACACGGTCCACTATGTACATCAGGAGGGCGTCGGCGACAATCCGCTGCCGCTGGTCTTCACGCATGGGTGGCCGGGCACGTTCTATGAGGTGTCGAAGATCATTGGTCCGCTGACCGATCCGGCGGCGCACGGCGGTGACCCGGCGGACGCCTTCACCGTGGTGGCGCCCTCGATTCCGGGCTACGGCTTCTCGCAGATTCCGACATCGGGTGGATTCGGCCAGAAGCGGACGGCGCTGCTCTGGGGCGCATTGATGGAGCAGCTCGGCTACGAGAAGTACGGCGCGCAGGGCGGCGACTGGGGCGCGATTGTGACGGCTCAGGTCGCTTATCAGCACCCGGACAACTGCATCGGCGCGCAAATCAACATGCCGATTGGACGTCCGCCACTGAACAAGCCGCCGGAGGAATGGACCGACGAGGAGAAGGCCGTCGCTGGAAAGGCGGCGCTCTGGCAGGCGCAGGAGACTGGTTACCAGGCGATCCAGGGGACGAGACCACAGACCTTGTCGTACGGGCTGACCGACTCGCCGGCCGGACTGGCGGCGTGGATCACCGAGAAGTGGCGCGCCTGGTCGGACTGTGACGGCGACATTGAGAAGCGCTTCACCAAGGACGAGATCCTGACCAACATCTCGATTTACTGGTTCGGCCAGACGATCAACTCGTCGACTCGCTATTACTACGAGATGCGCCAGAACCAGGCCGAGAACTTCCTACCCGGCCGATTGGAAACGCCGACCGGCTTCTCGATCTTCCCCAAGGAGATCATCACCGCGCCGCGTAGCTGGTGTGAGCCGGGTTACAACATCACGCAGTGGTCCGAGCACGACAAGGGCGGCCACTTCGCCGCACTGGAGGAGCCGGGACTCCTGGTCGATGACATCCGCGACTTCTTCCGTCCACTTCGGTAGAGCAACGTTCCTCCCGTCCCCGCCCCCACGCGGGGACCCGCTTGGACGGCCGCCGCGATGCCATCTCCAGACCACGTCGAACCATTCCGGATTGCGGTTCCCGATGCAGAACTGACCGAGCTGCGAGAGCGGCTGGGATCGGTGCGCTTGCCGCCGGAAGTTCCCGGTTCCGGTTGGCTCTACGGCATCGATCTGGCGTTCATGCAGGATCTGGCGGCCTATTGGGCCGACGGTTTCGACTGGCGCGAGATCGAATCGTTGCTCAACGGCTTTCCTCAGTTCCGCACGACATTGACGGCCTGGAACGGCGAATCGCTGGGGATTCATTTCATCCACCGGCGCAGCTCTCGAGCGGACGCGCGTCCGCTGATGATCCAGCATGGCTGGCCGTCGTCGGTCTATGACTTCCACAAGATCATCGACGAGCTGGCCGAGCCTGAGGATTCGGATGCGCCGGCGTTCCACGTGATCGCGCCGACGCTGCCGGGTTACGGATGGTCGGACATTCCCAGGCAGGGCGGTCTTGGACCGGCGGCGATCGCCGACATGTGGGTCGAGCTGATGTCGCGGCTGGGCTATGACGAATTTCTCTATCACGGTGGCGATTGGGGCGCTTCGGTTGGAGGTCAGCTGGCGCTGCGACATCCGGAGCGAATTGCGCGCATTCATCTGACCGCGACGGCGCTGGCGCCGGGCGGCTCGGCGGCTCGACCGCAAACCGACGAGGAGCGGCGCTTCGTCGTTGAGGTGCAGGAACCCTACGTTCGCGACGACGCGGCGCATCGCGGGATTCACGGAACGAAGTTCCAGACGATGGCGTTTCATCTGGAGGACTCGCCGATTGGGTTGCTGGCCTGGATCGTCGACAAATGGTGGCTGTTGGCCGACATCATGCGCGACGACGAGCGGCCGCGCGGCGGCGATCTGTATCGACGCTTCACTCGTGATGAGCTACTGGCAACGGTCGCGATCTACTGGTTCACGAGGACGCAGTCGTCGGCGATGCGGATCTACTACGAGGCGTTTCGGTCGGCCGAGGAGATTGAGGCAGAGGTCGGCGGTCAGGTGCGCCTGAGAGCAGGAGAACGAGTGGCGATTCCGACGGGCTTCGTCAAGCTGAAGCGCGGCACGCCGTTGTTCCCACGCTCATGGTGCGAGCGAGCATTCGATGTCGTCCATTGGACGGAGTTCGCCGAGGGCGGACACTTCCCGGCCATGGAAGTACCAGAGTTGCTGCTCGACGATCTGCGTCTGTTCTTCGGTCAATGACGGTCGTGCGACACCACCTTCGCTGCCTTGACTGTGGGACCGAAACGCCTACTTCGCTGGAGTTGTCTTGCCGCGAATGCGGCGGCCTCTTTGAGGTCGACTATCCGCGTCTGCCAGAAGGTGACATCCGCCTGCCGCTGGCCGCCTTGCCGCTGGGCCAGGGCGGCACGCCGACAATCAGCTTCGACTGGCCGGAGGCGCGACGGCTGCGACTGGAGCTCAAGCTCGAATACCTGGCGCCAACCGGATCATTCAAGGATCGTGGCGCGGCAATGCTGATCGGCGCTGCCTGGAGCGCGGGTGCGACTGCGTTCGTCGAAGACTCCTCGGGCAACGCTGGCGCCGCACTCGCGGCCTACGCCGCTGCCGCCCGGATCTCGGCCGAGATATTCGTGCCCGCCAATGCCCCGCAGGCAAAGCAATCGCAAATCACCGCGGTCGGCGGAAACATCCACACCGTCGACGGAGACCGCGAAGCAGTTAGCGACCGCTGCCGAGCAATACGCGAACGAGCAGGGCATTCCATACCTCTCGCATAACCGAAGTCCCTATTTCAGTGAAGGTATGAAGCCAGCCGCCGACGAGATCGCCAAGCACGGCCTGCCCGACGCCATCGTGTTGCCGGTAGGCAACGGCTCGTTACTGATCGGGTTGCATCGCGGCTTTAGAGAGTTGATTCAGCTAAATCAGATCGAACGGATGCCGCGCTTGTACGCAATTCAAGCCATGAACGTCAGCCCACTGGCGTCAACCTGGCGCAATCACGAGCCGCGCGCCGCCGAACCAACAATCGCCGATGGGATCGCAGTGTCAAAGCCGCCCCGAATCGCCCAGATGCTCGATGCCATACGAGAGAGCGGAGGCGCTGCGGGAGTCGTGTCGGAGATGGAGATCGAGTCTGCGCGACAGACAATCATGCAACGAGGGTTGTTCGTTGAGCCGACATCGGCAGTGCCATTGGCAGCGCTGCGGCGTCTGGTGGAGCGCGGGATGATCGCTGAAGATGAGCGGGTGCTGGTTCCACTGACTGGATCGGGGTTGAAAGTACCGGTGTTTTGAGTCACATTACCTAGGTGTTCTCTGTCCGGAACGAGAGACTAAAGCATCGGAAGTAGGGATTGCATTGGCGAAAGATGATGTCAAACAAGTAAAACGGCGAATTCACTTTTTCCGGGCTGATTTAGGGACGGAGACTTCAGGCCTACCAGTGGCCGCAACGCCCCGAGAATGGTTACGAGATCTGCGGAAGCTTGGGTTCTGCGAAGACGAATCGTCTCGGTATCTACCCATTGAGGATGGTGACGTTCTGTGGGTCAACGAACTCCATCAATCGAACCATCCGGCATTGCAGTTTTGTAGAAGCAGGAGATCGGCACTGCCACAGCGAGAACGTAAAGGGCAGATATCCGACTTAGGAATACAGCCGGACGAAGGATTGGTGGAGCCGGCACATGTGGTGTTCTTTCCAAACAATGTGGTTGGTGTCGAGTACAATCATTTTGGCCCTAGAATCTCCCGTCTCCCGTACTACTTGAAAGAGAAACTGGGAAGCCAGCCTACGCAGTTTCGGCCTCTATTGCGGGAAAACGTAGAAGACATCTTGGACCGGCTCCTAGATCTTAGGGTATTGGAGTTCAATATTGACCGCTCTACAATCGAGTCTCTGGAGAGCATAGATCAATCGCTCGCAAGCGCCTTCAACGCCAATCGCGACTTGGTGACCGGTCAAGAACGTATTTCGGTAGTGCTTAAGTTTGAGAGAGCGGATCAGACTGGGGCACTGCGGAGGTTCGCAGCCATGATCCGACACCTTCTAGGATCGGACGATGGACCAGGGAATGTGAAGAAGCTGTCCGCTAGAGGGAAACTACTAGATACGAACAGAGTGCAGACGATCGATTTCCTGTCAGACTTTGTGGTATTCGAATCGAAGTTTCTCTGTGTTAGCCCACGCAGTCGTGCCATCGAATCCGGATCGGCTCTAGCTGTAATTGAAGGCGTCTACTCGGCGAACAAAGAGCTTCTAGAGCGAGCACCCTCGATGGGCATGTGATGAGACTGAGAGCGTATTGGGAGCGCAACTTTCTGTTGTGCGAAGGGGTGATTCCCTTCCTCTTGGCCGCGCTGCTAGCTGTCTATGTCTTCGGTTTTGACGGAGCTGAACATAGTGATATGTTTCTTAAGGGCAAGCGAGTGCACATATATGGTGCGACGACAGCGGCAGCTGCTGCACTGCTGGGCACCATGATAGCGGCCGTAGCCATCATTCTGGGGTGGATTGACTCTCCGAGACTTACTATACTGAGAAAGAGCGAGAAGTATCCTGAGTTATGGGCAGTGTTTAGACAGGCTATGTGGTCATTGGGCGGATTGACTATGTTGTCGTTGATATGCTTGCCATTTGACCAGGATAAAGCGCCTGTGTGGGCGTTGACAGTGTCATTCGTCTGGCTCTCTTCGTTTGCAGCGGTCCGACTGGCGAGAGCGGTGTGGGTCGTACATCGGCTAGTGGAGATACTGGCATTTCCTGAGGAAGAGAAGGTGCAGCAGCCCGGATAGGAGAGGTCGCCGATACGCTGAGGTTTATGCGTCGCGATACTTGGCCTGACCCGGCTCTTTGGATTTGGCGTCGGCTGACGTCGGTCAAGTGGGCGATTGGGCTGATTTTGGCGGCGGCTCTGTTCACGGCAGTCGGGGTGGTGATTCCCCAGGTGCCGCCTCAGTTGGCGGATATTCCCGAGCAGGTTGAGCTGCATATTGAGCTGCAGCGCCCGACCTGGGGCTGGTTCACCGATGTGCTGGCCGAATTCCCCTGGTTCTATGAGACCAACGGCGGCGTCTTCAACCTCTACAAGCAGCCCTACTGGTACGCGGTGGTGGCTCTGGTGGCGCTGGCGATCTCGGTCTGCACGGTGAGCCGGGCGCCGCCGATCTGGCGGACGGTGCGCAAGCCGCCGAAACGGGTGAACGCGGCGTACTTTGACCGCGCACGGCACCGCGCGTCGGCGGTGCTTGACGAGGGCGTGGCTACCGACAGCGCTCAGGAGCAGTTGGTCGGTCGGTTGCGAGCGGCCCACTATCGGGTTGAAGAGGTCGTATCCAGCGACGGTGAGGTGATGCTCTTCGCCGACCGCTTCGGCTGGTCGCAGCTCGCGACGTTCGTCACGCACCTGGCACTGCTGTTGCTCCTGGGCGCGACATTGGTGACCAAGTTTGGCGGCGAGGAGTACCAGTTCTGGGTCGCAGAAGGCGAGTCGCACATCCTCTTCCCGCCCGGCGATGATCGGGCGCAGGTGCAGATCATCGTGGACGATGCCGTGGCGCGCTTCGCCGACGATGGGCAGGCGCTCGATTTTCGCAGCCAAGTGCGCGTGGTCGAGGCTGGATCCGAAGTCGGCGGGGGTGAGGTGACCGTGAACGGTCCGGTCCATGCGGCCGGGTATCGGGTCCATCAGGCGGCGTATTGGGAGCATGGGGCTGAGCTGCGGGTGTTTGACCACTCCTCGGGCCAGTTGCTCTACTCGGAGACGCACTTCCTCAACGAACAGATCGTTGGGCCCAGGATTCGCGTCGAGCGAGGCGGCGCGTTGGTGTCGGAGGAAGTGGTCTCGCTGGAGCATGCGGTGGCTGATCAAGTAGTAGATGTCGAGGCTGAGGACCAGCGAACGTCCGGTTACACCTTGATCCCGCTTGATCAGTTGCGCTCGCTGGCAGTGGCGCTTGTGCCGGCGATTGACGGCTTTGAGTTCTGGTATCGCGTGATTCCGACACCCGAAGACGCGTCGGGCCTCACGTTCGCGGAGCTTGGTGTCGGGCAGGAGGCGCCATTTGCTCCGCGGGTGGAGGTATCGGTTGACGGAGAGACGGTGTTCGGTGGGCTCGTGTCTCTCGACCAATCTCAGGGCGAGGCGATGCTTACCGCGCTGCCACTGGCTGAGGGAGAGCTGCTGCTGATCGGCTTCAGGGACGCCGCCACCGGCGATGGGTTCTTCTACTACTCGCCGGAACGTGAAGACGATCGAGGGCTGCTCGCAGAGGGAGAGACCGTTGGTCTGACCGGCGGCATCAGTTTGGCCTATCTCGGCGCCGAACCGGACTCCGGGCAACAGGGATCACTTGAGGTCGGAGAGACGCGAGCGATTGGCTCGATTGAGTTGACGTGGTTGGGAGCGGAGTCGGTCTTCTATGAGATCGCGCCGGAGATTCCAGGCGCGGATGGTGACGCGTTGATTGCCCTCGAGCGATTCGGACAAGCACGAACCGCCGAGACCTTCGACGCCCAGGGCGGCGAGAGTGTGCGGCTCGCGGTAGGCGCCACGAATGAGTCATCTGCCGGCGGACAGGTCGGACGGCCGTCGCGGATGGTCCTGAGATTGGGCGGCGACGCAGGCCGGATTGAGTTGGATGAGGGACAAGAGGTCGTGCAAGGCGGGCTGCGATACCAGTTCGCCGGTCCAAGGGAGTTCACCGGATTGAACGTGAGGCGCGATCCGGGCGGGACCGCGTTCTGGATTGGCATCGGTCTGGGCATCGTGGGAATGTCGACGACATTCTTTGCGCCTCGCCGTCGCGTCTGGGCGCGGGTGACGGCCGACCGCGTGCAGTTGGCGGGACAGGCGGGTCATGGTGTTGACCTGACCGCGGAGCTTGAGCAACTGGTCAGTGCAGAAGCAGCGTCGCAGCGTCGGCGCTGGCAGTTCAGCGGGCGCGGAATGTTCGGAGACGATTACGCTCAAGGTGAGGACGGAAGGCGTGACGATGATTGAGCTGGTGGGCATCATCAACATCGGGATCAATCCGGTGCTGATCGATACAGGCGGATTCGAACTCACCTGGCACGGGCTGTTCACCGCGATCGGGATCGCGCTCGGTGTCTGGCTGGCCGTGCGGCTGGCGCGGCCGGCCAAGATTTCCGAGGACGATGCGATGTCGATCGCCGTGGTCTCGGTGTTGTCCGGGATCATCGGAGCTCGTCTGCTCTGGGTGTTGGAGCACACCGACCAGATTGGCTCGGTTGGCGATGTCTTCGCACTGACCGACGGAGGAATCTCGATCTATGGCGCGATGATCGGCGGCGTCCTGGGCGGATTCGTCTACGTCACGCTCTTCAAGCCAAACTTCCCCAAGTGGGTGGCGCTCGATGTAGCCGCGCCCGGAATGATCCTGGGCCAAGCGATTGGACGGTTCGGCGACTTCGTCAACGGCGAGCACTTTGCTAATGCGTCGGAGCTGCCCTGGGCCTTCCGCTACACGCATCCATTCACCGACGGACCATGGTCTGCGCCGGGCATCGACGGCTGGTTTCGGGGGGCTCGCGGATTCGATGGGGAGATGCCGGTCGCAGTGCATCCGGTCGCGGGCGGCTACGAACCAATCCTCGACCTCATGATCCTGGGCGGACTGTTCCTGCTGCGCCGGATGGGCGTCGGCGCCGGCTGGGGATTCACCTTCTATGTGTTTGCCTACGCCGTGGTCCGAGGGTCGCTATCGCTCTTGCGGACCGACGAGGCGGCAATCGCGGGAACCTTGAGCGTGCCGCAAGTGCTGGCGATCGTGACGGCCGCCGCAGCCGTCTGGATGGCGCTGCATCTGCTTCGACACCGACAGTCGGCGGTTCTCACCGGGGTAGAACTAGAGCGTCACACGCATCGAGGCAGCCGGCGAGGGGGATTAGGTCGTGGCTGAGGTGTTGGAGTTGGTCCTCTGGGTGAAATCGGACTGCGGCGCGTGCGAGCAAGCGCACGAGCTGATGGCCTCGCTGTCAACAGCGATGTCGTTCAAATGGGAGTCGCGTGAGGGTGAATACGGCGACGCCGTGCCGGTCGTGGCGACGGCGGAGGGTCAGGCGCTGGCGGAAGCGCCGATTGTCGTGGGTGAGTTGGTCGATGCGATCCTGGCACTTGATCGCTAGTTCAGCTCTGGTCAGGATCCCTTTTGGGCCACTGGCATATCGCAGACGTTACGCGCCGATGCCTAGCTTCTCCTCCACAACTTCCAATCGGTCGCCTCGGTTACGCATGACCTCTTCAAAGTTGTTCAGGATCTCGGCCACGCCGACGCTGGATCAATGATCCAGATCGCTTCGCGTCTGGACCATTTGCTCTCGCATCTCAATGCGAAGGGCATCGATTCTCAAATGCACCGAAGTAAATCGTCCTTCGAAGGAATCAACCTTCGCCTCGCGCCTCGAGCAAGTGGACTCGACCTTCAAGGTTGCCGAGTCTCTCGTCCAGGGAGTCGATGCGCTTGATAAGCGATGCGAACCCTTTCTCGATGGACTCCATTCTCATGTCGAGAATCTCAAGCCGCTCCTCCACTCGTACCAACCCTTGCTGAATAGCGGTGAGCGCAGACAGGATCTCGTCATCTCGCGTCATGTTGACAGCCCTTCAGTCACATCGCGAGAGTAGAAACAAGCGTCGATAATAGCAAGTGCGTTCTATTTACCAAACAGCAAGGCTTTTGGAAAGCTAACGCTCCAGATTGATCGAGTGCAGGCCGCATTCTTTCTGAGTGGCCTCTTCCCACCACCAGCGACCGGCTCGCTCGTGCTCTCCGGGATGGGTGGCTCGCGTGCATGGCGCGCAGCCGATTGATTTGAAGCCCTGGTCGTGTAGCGGGTTGTAGGGCACGTTGTAGGACATAATGTGCTGCCAGACCTGGGCAGAGGTCCAGTTGGCAATTGGATTGAACTTGACCAGGGGATTGTCGGCGCGGCCGAAGCCGGGGTCGAGCTGGACAACCGGAATCTCGGCGCGAGTGCCGGGTGACTGATCCTTGCGCTGACCCGTGATGTAGGCGTCGGCTTTTGCCAGGGCGCGTCCCAGGGGCTCGACTTTGCGGATGCCGCAGCATTCGCCGTGTCCGTCGGTGCGGAAGCTGAACAGACCCTTCTCGCGCACGAGCTGTTCCACGGCGTCAGCCTGAGGCGAAAAGGTCTCGATCGTGATGCCGTAGTGATCGCGGACGTTCTCGATGAATTCAAGCGTCTCTGGGTGCAGGCGGCCGGTGTCGAGGCTGAACACTCTGAAGGTGCGGCTGAGCTTCGTTGCTTCCCTCGCGGCGAAGTCGACGAGGACCACATCCTCTGCGCCGCTGAATGAAATCGTCAGGTTGTCGAAGTGAGTCAGTGCCTCCGAGATGATGTCTGCGGGGTGCGCGTTGGCCAAACGGGTCGCTGCGGCATCGATCTGTGTGGCGTCGAATGCACTGGCGGTCGTGGTCATTGGTTGACTCCGATTGCGTCGCCGGTTGAGCGGTTGGCTGGGCTTGGCTAGCCAGAGGGAAATGTTACTATTTAAGTCAAGATTATCCGCATCGCCTCAGAAGCGGTATGGCGGGGATGTTTTCCAGATGATGAAGCTGTCGTCAACTAGCGATTACGGCATCCGCGCCCTGATCGATTTGGCGCAGCATGACGACGGCGCACCCATCCCCTCCTCGGAAATCGCCGAGCGTCAGGGTATCCCGACTTCGCTGGCCGGCCAGGTGCTCGGTCGATTGCGGGCGGCGGGATTCATTTCGTCGGCGCGCGGGGCGCAGGGCGGACATCAGCTGGCGTTGGCGCCGGAAGAGATTCGACTTGATCGGGTCGTAGAGGCGCTCGAAGGCCCGTTGACATTAGCTGCCTGTCTCGAGCGAGGCGCGCAGGCCGGCCGGGCGTCGGAGCGCTGTACCGGGGCGGCCGCGCAAGTCCGCCTCTGGGACGATGTGCGCGCCGCCATATTGGATACGTTGGCCGACCGCACCATCGCCGACCTCGCCGCGGAATCGGCCCTGCTGGGTTCACCGGCCGGCGGTCGGTACCACATCTAGACCAACCAGTAGACCACCAACTCTGACGAGACGAACGCCATCTTGAGCCTGACTCGACCGCTGCTGGCAGATTCTGTGCTTGATCTCATCGGCGCAACGCCGATGGTCACGCTGCACCGCGTCGTGCCCGACGGCGCTGCCGAAGTCGTGGTGAAGATGGAGTCGCTGAATCCCGGCGGATCGGTCAAGGACAGAATCGCGCACGCGATGATCGAGGACGCAGAATGCAGCGGTGCGCTGAGGCAAGGTGATGTGATCGTGGAGCCGACCTCGGGCAATACCGGCGTCGGGCTGGCGCTGGTGGCGGCGGTCAAGGGCTATCAGTTGATCTTGACGATGCCCGAAGACATGTCGCACGAGCGACGCCGGCTGCTGGAGCGGTTTGGCGCGGAAGTGGTGTTGACGCCGGCGATCGAGGGAATGACAGGCGCGGTCTTCGCGGCGGAGGAATTGGCCTCCGAAGACGGCTATTTCATGCCGCAGCAGTTTCAGAATCTGTCCAATCCGGAGATCCATCGACGGACGACGGCGCTGGAAATCTGGTCGACGCTTGAGGGTCGGGAAATGGCGGATGGCGCGCGCCTGCACGCGTTCGTCACCGGCGTCGGGACGGGCGGCACGATTACAGGTGTCGGTGAGGTGTTGCGAGATCGGCAGCCGGGATTGTCGGTATCGGCGGTGGAGCCGGAGCGATCGCCGGTGCTGCAGGGCGGTCGATTCTCGGTGCATGCGATTCAGGGCATCGGCGCGTCGTTTGTGCCGGGCGTGTTGAATCGTGACGTGTACGACGAGGTAATCGGAGTGTCGGATCGCGATGCCGAGCAGATGATGCTTCGGTTGACGCGTGAAGAGGGGATCTTATGTGGGATTTCATCGGGCGCGAACGTGTATGCGGCGAACATCGTCGGCAAGCGTCTCGGTCCCGGTTGTCGTGTCGTGACCACCATCTGCGACACGGGCGAGCGGTATCTGTCAATGCCGCTCTCAGACAGTTGAGCCGACAGTTGAGATGACTGTTGAGCCGACAATAGAGCTGACAGCTAAGGAACGAGCCGAGAGGCTGAGAGGACGAACCATGAGCGTGAAGGTCTACATTCCGACGCCGTTTCGGAAGATTACGGGCAACCGCACTTTTGTCGATGCCGACGGGATCGACGTCAACGGCGTGCTGCGCGATCTCGATCAGCGGTTCCCTGGATTCGGTGAAATGGTCTTCGACGGCGAGCAGGAGCTGCTCGAACACGTCAACGTCTACGTGAACAACCACGAGATCGCCTCGCTGGAAGGTCCCGAAACGAAAGTCTCGGATGGCGATGAGCTGGCTGTGATTCCGGCGATCGCCGGTGGCGCTGCGATGACGACCGAGATGGTCGAGCGCTACTCGCGCCACCTGATCATGGATCAGGTCGGCCCGATCGGTCAGCGCAAGCTGATCGACGGCAAGGTTTTGGCGGTCGGCGCCGGCGGCCTCGGTTCGCCGGTACTGGTCTATCTCGCGGCCGCAGGCATTGGGACGATCGGCATCGTCGACTTTGATGTCGTCGACCGCTCGAATCTGCAGCGCCAGATCATCCACGGCACATCCGATATCGGACGGATGAAGGTGGACTCGGCCAAGGACCGGATTCTCGAAATGAATCCGAACATCAACGTGATCACGCACACGTCGCCGCTGACCTCCGACAATGCGATGGAGATCATCCCCGAGTACGACGTGATCATCAACGGCGCGGACAATTTCGCGACGCGCTACCTGGTCAATGACGCAGCCTTCCTGGCCGAGAAGATCCTGGTCGACGGCTCGATCTTCCTCTTCGAAGGTCAGGTCACGACGTTCTTCCCGGGTGAGGGCTGCTACCGCTGCCTGTACCCGTCGCCACCGCCTCCGGGCATGGTGCCGTCCTGCTCCGAGGCCGGCGTGCTCGGCGTGCTGCCGGGGACGGTCGGCGCAATCCAGGCGACCGAAGCGATCAAGGTCCTGCTCGAACAGGGAGAGCCGCTGAAGAACCGGTTGCTGCTCTACGACGCGCTGGCGATGGACTTCCGCACGGTCAAGATTCGCCGCGACCCGGCCTGTCCGCTCTGCGGCGACGCACCGTCGGTGACCGAGCTGATCGATTACGAAGAATTCTGCGGCTCACCGTTCCACGAGAACTAGACCGCTCCCTCTGACACCCCTGACAAGGGGGAGCTGCCGAACTAACTCCGCTCTCCCCCCGCAGCGCGGGGGGAGATGCCGAAGGCAGAGGGGGGCTCCCCCAATGCAAGCGAGAGGATCCACCGTATGGCAGTCGAAGTCCGAGTCCCCTCGATGCTGCAGAAGTTCACCGATGGTGAGAGACGGGTGCAGATCGAATCTGGCAACGTTGGCGAATTGTTGACCACGCTGGAGACATCGTATCCGGGCATCGGTCATCAATTGCTTGAGGACGGCGTGCTGCGCCGCTTCGTCAACATTTACTTGAACGACGAGGACATCCGCTTCCTCGACGGCATGGAAACGTCGCTGTCGGACGGTGACGTGCTGGCAATCCTGCCTGCTCTGGCCGGCGGCGCTCACTAATGGTCACCGCCCAGACGACTCAGAAATCGGCCCGCTATCAGTCGCTGTTGGACACGATCGGCGATACGCCGCTCGTCCGTTTGCAGCGGATGTCGCCGAATCCGGATGTCGCAATCTGGGTCAAGCTCGAGGGTCAGAATCCGACTGGCTCGGTCAAGGACCGGATCGCCAAGGCGATGATCGACGCGGCTCACGCCGACGGTTCGCTCAAGCCTGGGCAGACGATTCTTGAGCCCACATCGGGCAACACGGGACTGGCGATCGCGCTCATGGGTCGGCTCACCGGGCATCCCGTGCGCTGCGTGATGCCGGAATCGGTGTCGGTAGAGCGACGCGATTTGCTGTCGTTTTTCGGCGCCGAAGTCGTGCTCTCGCCTGGCGAGACCGGCTCGAACGGCGCGGTGCGGATGGCCAAGGAGATGTACGAGGCCGATCCGTCGGTCTTCATGCCGATGCAGTACGAGAACGCAGCCAATCCGGGCGCGCACTACGCGACGACCGGCCCCGAGATCATGCGCGATTGTCCGGAGATCACCCACTTCGTGGCCGGTCTCGGCACGGGCGGCACGCTGACCGGTGTGGGGCGCTACCTCAAGGAACGGAATCCGGACATCAAGATTGTGGCGGCCGTGCCGCATCCCGGCGATCTGGTGCAGGGACTGCGCTCGCTCGACGAGGGCTACATCCCGCCAGTGCTGGACGAGTCCGTGCTTGACGCTCGAATCATGGTCGATTCACGAACCTCGTTCGCGGTCGTCAAGCGGCTGCTGGAGGAAGAGGGCATCTTCGCCGGCATCTCCTGCGGAGCCGCGATTCGCGCAGCGCAACGAGCGGCGGAGCGTCTCGAGACCGGCAACATCGTGGTTCTCCTGGCAGACGGCGGCTGGAAGTACCTCTCAACCGGCCTGTGGAATCGCGACTACGACGACATTGCCGGCGACGAAGAAATCGAAGGAAAAATCTGGTGGTGAGCTCTTTCAGAGCTCCCCCTCTGGGGGAGCTGTCACGAAGTGACTGAGGGGGCCCGCCCTAGCAAGATTCGCTCACGTTCCAAGGAAGGGACACACAGAAATGGCTGAATACGCACACCCCGAGAAACTGGTCACGACCGACTGGGTCGCCGACAACCTGGACAACCCGAATGTGGTCCTGATTGAGGTCGACGTGGACACGTCGGCCTACGACGAGGGTCACCCGCCCAGCGCAGTGGCCTGGAACTGGACCTCGCAACTGCAGGACCAGGTGACGCGCGACGTTGCGTCGCGCGAGGCCGTAACCGAGCTGCTCCAGAGCGCCGGCGCGAACGACGATTCGCAGATCGTCCTGTTCGGCGACAACAACAACTGGTTCGCCGCCTACGCGCTGTGGATGATTGAGCTGTATGGCGTGACAAACACAGCTCTGATGAACGGTGGACGCGCCAAGTGGGAGGCTGAGGGTCGCGCGATGACCACGGATGCGCCGTCGGTCGGGGCCGGCAGCATCTCCGTCGCTGAGCGCGACGAGACCCTTCGAGCGAAACTTCCCGACGTGCTGGCGCACGTTGAGGCTGGTGGTCAGCTCGTCGATGTCCGCTCGCCGGACGAGTTCAACGGCGTGATCATGGCGCCTCCGGGACTGGCCGAGACCGCGCAGCGCAAGGGACACGTACCTGGCGCCTCAAACATTCCCTGGGGCACTGCGGTGGCCGCCGACGGCACTTACAAGTCCGCCGACGAGCTCAGCGAGCTCTACCAGTCCAAGGGCATCACGGGCGACCAGTCAGTGATCGCCTATTGCCGGATCGGGGAGCGTTCCTCGCACAGCTGGTTCGCGTTGCGCTACCTGCTGGGCATCGACAATACGACCAACTACGACGGCTCCTGGACCGAGTACGGCTCGGTTGTCGGCGTGCCGATTGAGAATCCCACTGCCTGATGCCTGCATCGCCCGATGCAGTCTGGAAGCGCACCGTCGCTCGAGCAGTCAGCTCGGGCGACGCATCGGCGCTGCCGGTGCATTTCGGCGCCACGGTGCTGACTCGCTATGTGGACGGCGGAGCGAAAATCCTGCGCACGGACACGGTCGGTCGGCTGATGCAGCCGGGCAAAGCAGTGATCGACTTTGGCATCGTCGAGGATGACACCGTGATCCATCTGCGCTTCGGCGACATTGGGGCGCTGATTCCAGAGTCCGAGCGCTCGCATTGGCTAGACCATTTGGTTCCGCCGACTGCAAGTCGTCCTTACATGCAGATGACTCTGCAGCCCGGCGCCTGCCATGACGACGGCGAGCTTCGCGAGTGGGCGCCTGAGTCATAGTCGTGGCCGTCCAGTTTCCGCCTCTGCCCGCTCCACCCGCCGATCAGCATTACGGCGTCATCTATGCCGACCCGCCCTGGGACTACAAGGGTCAGCTGCAGCATGCCGGACCTGGCAGTGGAGATTCTGGTGGCGCGACTCGGCACTATGACACGGTGCGGCTGCGTGACTTGATGGAGCTGGATATTGCCGGCATCGCCGCGGAAGACGCGCTGCTCTTCATGTGGGCGACCTCGCCGCATTTGGACCAGGCGATCGACCTGGGCAAGGTCTGGGGCTTTGCCTGGGCGACGGTCGCCTTCGTCTGGGACAAGCAGCGGGTGAACCCGGGCTTCTACACGATGTCGCAGTGCGAGCTCTGCCTGGTCTTTAAGCGGGGCCGGATTCCCACTCCTCGCGGAGCGCGGAACGTTCGGCAGTTGGTCTCGGAGCCGCGCGAGGAGCACTCGCGCAAGCCGGAGGAGGTTCGTCGTAGGATCGAAGCGATGTTCCCTCGGCAGCGCAAGATTGAGCTGTTTGCGCGGGACGAGGACATACACGGCTGGGATGTCTGGGGCGCCGAGATTGCGCACCCACAGACACAAAGGACCTTCTGGCAAACTGACAGGCGGGAGGCGACTGGATCATGAACCTTGAGTTGCCGCAGGGGTTGGTCGACGAAATGGTCGCGCACTCGCGCGAGGATCTACCGAATGAGTGCTGCGGGGTGATTGGTCGCGCCTCGGATGGCACGCTGACGCTGTGGCGGGCGACCAACGATCAGGCATCGCCCTGGCGATTCAACATTCCGGCGCAGCAACTGTTGCATCTGTACAACGAGATCGACGATGTCGACGGCGATCTGCTGGTGATCTACCACTCGCACGTCGCCTCGGAGGCGCGACCCTCGCCCACCGACTTGAACATCGCCAGGTTGCATAAGGGCGCGACCGAATGGCCGTACTGGGTATTGGTCTCGCTGGCCGACGAGCCGCCGTCGGTGCGGGCCTGGAGGATTGACGACGGCGACGCGCCGGACACGGTCAAGGCGTCGGAGATTGAACTCGCGATCACCGACGGCGACGCTGATCGCCGGCGGCTGGACATGATTGAGGTCGATGGACGACCTCGAGTGCGGGAGACATCGCTGTAGTGGATCTGGACGGCTTTGCCTGGGGCTCGCGGACGCTGATTGTCGGAATCCTGAACGTCACGCCCGATTCGTTCTCGGGCGATGGAGTCGTGGATGTCGATGCGGCCGTAACGCGCGCCGTCGCGATGGCGCGCGATGGCGCGGACATCATTGACGTCGGTGGAGAGTCGACGCGTCCGGGCTTTGCAGCCGTCTCGGCGGAGGAAGAAGCTCAACGAGTCTCGCCGGTCATCGAACGGTTGGCGACAATACGTCCCGATCTCACGATTTCGGTGGATACCAGCAAGCCAATGGTGGCGCGCACCGCCTTCGACGCCGGCGCCTCGATGCTGAATGACATCAGTGGCTTGCGCGGCGACCCAGAATTGGCCGAGGTCGCGGCCAAAGAGAACGCATGGGTGATCGCGATGCACAATCAGCGCGGCCGGCCGCTCGCGGATGAACCGGTCTGGACGGTTCTGGCAGGCTTTCGGTCGTCGTTGGATGTGGCCGAGGAACATGGCCTGGACCTTGAGCGCATCATTCTCGACCCGGGCTTTGGCTTTGGTTGGGAGCTCGACGAGAGCGCGGAAATCCTGCGCCGGCTGTCTGAGTTGCGGGCCCTGGGAAGGCCGCTGCTCGTCGGCATGTCACGCAAGCGGATGACCGGCGCCCAATTCGGCTGGGGCGTGGAGGAACGGCTTGAAGGCTCGGCGGCAGTGACGGCGCTGGCGATCGCCAACGGCGCCGATTTGGTGCGAGTGCACGATGTAGCGCAGATGTCCAGGGTCGTGCGAATGGCCGACGCTATTGTGCGCCGATGACCAATGTGTTCCTCGGCATCGGCGGGAATCTGGGAGATCGCCGAGCGACGATGCGTTCAGCGGTGGAGCTGATACGCGATGTCATCGACGATGTGCGTGTGTCGTCGCTGTATCAAACGGCGGCCTGGGGCGTGACCGATCAACCGTCGTTTCTCAACGCGGTCGCGCGCGGTCAGACTGAACTTCCGCCATTGGACCTGTTAGATGCGATGCAGAGCATCGAGAACCAGCTTGGGCGCGTGCGGACGCAGCATTGGGGACCAAGGGCGATCGATATCGACATCCTGCTCTACGGGTCAGACGTCATCGACGAGCCGAGATTGACGGTTCCGCATCCATACATGTCTCAGAGAGGATTCGTCCTGCGGCCGTTGGCCGATCTGGCCGCAGGTTTGACATTGCCGGATGGGTCGCTGGTCGGGGAACTGCTGACGACGATCAACCAGGACGACCTACGGCAGATCGAGGATCCGCGTTGGGCTGACTGAGCTGGCGTCGTGGAAGATCCACGGTCGAGCCTGCTTGATCGCGAGGATGTTGTCGCTGGTGATCTTGAACTCGACCTCGATTGCGAACGGCTCGTCAGGTCCCGGGTGGTATAGCGACCTGAAATGCTCGTGAATCACCGTGAGGTACTCGCGCAGTTGCGCGAGATGGTCGCTGCTCATGATCTGGTCGCCCACGGCAACCTGATTCGAGCTGGCGAGGATAGTCGCTGCTCCGTCTCGACGCAGCAGGATTTCCTCGGGGACCGAGAGCGCCAACGGGTTCGTGACCAGGTCTTCGCCGACTTGCGCGTTGACGTAGTAGGCGTCCGGGTCGCCGTTGACGGGGTCGAAGCTGACTGCGACGCCGTTCGCCAGTTCCTCGGAATAGTTGGGATGAGTCAGCACGGCCATCGCGGTCGTCAGATGGTTGACGCGATGGAAGTCGCGTTCGACGAAGGCGCGGAAGTTCCACAGACTGGCGTAGACCTGCTTGATGCACTTGGCAATATGACCTTCGTCGGGATGCTGGGTCCGGGAGTCATACAGTCCCGCGCCGCTGAATCCGGGCAGGTCTTCGTTGTTGGTGCTGGAGCGGCAGCGGATCGACGTGCCCTCGGGGAACGACGCCTGCAGTTCGGCCAGATCATCCATGATCCAGCGAGGCATCGGCGCGCCGCGAATCAACTGGCGCAAGTCGTTGAGTTGCTCTTCCTGCACGCCGAGATCGGACTGGAACTCGGGGTCGGCGAGCATGCTCTTGATCTCGGTATAGAAGCCGTTGTGCTTCATGAACTCGTCGTAGAAGTGAAACGGCACGGCGAAGCCGTCGGGAATGGTCGCCGTCGGGAAGCTGAGTCTTCCCAGCACGGCCAGGTTGGCGGCCTTGACGCCGAACGCCGTCCAGTCGTCGAATCTAATCTCGCTAAGAGCGGTGATCGAGGTGACCGAGAGATCGCGTTGCGGCGTCTGCTCGTTGGCAGGCCGAGATGAGGCGTAGAACCCGTCAACCTCCGCCCGGCTAGCTTCGCGCATGCTCCAACCGTCGTCGGTCACCGAGTAACGGACGTACTTGTCGACGAAGTCGCCGATGTCGGTAACGTCGAGCGCGGCGTGGATGAACGCGTTGGGCACGCCGTCTTGCACGGCCCGAAGATTGACGTGGGACAGAGGCGTCTGCGGCACAGTCGTGATGATGCCCGCGACGCGAGGCAACTCGTTGGGCAGCGCCTCGCAGATCACGATGTCACGCGGATTGGGTCGCTCGCCCGGCGCCATGATGCGCAGCCGCCCGAAGCCGTCCGCGGCATTCAGCGAAACGAAGCCGCGCTCGGGCAGGACGTTCTCGTCGAAGACGATCCCGACTCTCGAATCTCGATAGCTCGCAGCCTCGCGTTCGTGGGCGGGAATCGCGATCTTGGGGACGTAGTAGACGAGATTGTCCTCCAGCAACGGCATGCTGGCAGCGAGCACGGTCTGGGCGTGCGCGACGATATCGAAGCGGTAGTGGGTGAAGGGCCAGAACTCAAAGTGGTAGTCCGCCGCAGCGCCGTTGCGTGCGACGCGATTGGGGTGGTGGACGATCGTCCCGGAGAGCGTTCCGGCCCCGGTCGGTTCGAGTCCTAACGCCTCTCGGAAGGTCACGTGGTAGCGATGCTGCTCGCTGTTGATGAAGTAGACGCGCGGTCGATCGGTGTCCATGTCGAGCAACACGAACTTGACGTAGGCAAAATCATCCGGCGACTGATCCTTTTGGTACGAGAGCGCGTCGAAGGTCGAGCGGTCGGGGAGCGCGGTCACGCCATCGTTGGACTCAATGATCGGCGCCGGGTTGAGCGGATTCATCCGAGCCGGGTCGGCGAGTTCCGTGATGTCGTCGATGCAGTCGCCGTCGATGTCGGCAGGATCGGCGACGAAATATTGCTCAATGCGATAGCGATCGACAGGCAGCGTCGTCAGAGGCTCGGCGAGTATGGTCGTCCCCGGCCTGCCCAAGGTGAGGGCGACCGGCGTTTCTTGATCCGAGTCTGCCTGATCGCGGACGTACAGCACGAAGTACTGGCTGGTATTGGACTTGACCGTGATTGGAATCGACGCCTCTTCGATTGTTGCCGGCAACGGCTCGGGATCGTTCGAGTTCGCCGCCGCGCATGGCGCCTCAGCATCAGGCGCTCCGGCGCGGACGATGCGCAGGCGGTAGGTCGCCGATTCCGCCCATGGTTGACCACGATGTCGACTTGCCGGACACCGACATCGGGCAGCAGTAGCTGGAGACTTGGCGTGTCCGCGTCGGCAACGGTGAACGAGTCGCCGCCCCTGCTCCGGTACTCGAGTGTCGCCAGACCCGGCCGAGCAGCGACGCCGGTAATCGAGACTTCTTCAACGCTGCTGGGCACCGGGATCGTGTAGGAGTATCTCAAGCTGCTGAACGCCGGGAACACCTGTTGCTTGGTCGCCCCCGTCGTCACGGTCAGCGTCGAGAGCATCAGCCGAGAGTCCTTGTGGGCCAGGTTCGCGAGCGCGGTGAGGGTGGCGGCGTCGTAGGGAGCGGTCGCCACGGGCGGTACATTTGCGCTGGCCACTGTCACCTGTGCGTCGTTCGGTGGTGGCGATGTCACTGGAATGTCTGGAGCGACTCCTTGGTCGCCGGAGAGTTGCTGTCGTCGGACATCGGCCAACAAGGGCTCGACGTGGTCGTCCTGCTGCGAGTCAAGCGGCGAGACGACCGCTGGATTGGGTTGCGCCTGCTCGTTCTGAGGTTTATCTTGGCGCGCCGTGGAGATTGCTCGTGTCTGGGCGTCACCGCGTAGTTCGGGGACTTCGTCTCGATCACAGGCCGCGACAGCAGCCGCCACGATCACAAGCGCGAGTAACCAGGCTCCCATACTGAGTTAGACGGTCTGCGAGGCCGTCCGGTTCCCAGCAACTGAGGAATCATTGGAATCCTTCGAACTACTCCGATCCCCGCTTCCCCCCTTGCGGAGACCTTTGCAAAACTCACGTATCCCCTCTCCCCCCCTTGCGGGGGGAGATGTCACGGAGTGACAGAGGGGGGGTCCGCCGCCAGCGACCAGATAGGCCTTGAGATGGGGAGCCCCCCCTTTGCCTTCGGCATCTCCCCCGCAAGGGGGGCGAAGGGGACTTATTCAAGGGTCTCCTTGCGGAGGAAGCTGCCGAAGGCTGAAGGGGGTCCTAGATAGGCCTCCGAAGGGAGTGATTCAGAAGACTCTTAGATGTCGTCGAGAGGCTCGGGAGCGAAGTTGAGGCCTTCGAGGTCGTCTTCGAGCTCGTACGTCGTCCAGCCGACCCAGAAGAGGAGGACGGCGGCGGTCAGCGTGATGGCGGCGGCGGGGATCGCGACGGCGGCGTAGCTGCGGCGACGGACACCGAGCAGGAACCACAACGCCTGGCAGGCGGCGGCAATCATCAGCGTCAGACCTGTCAGGCGGGTTCTGTCCATGTGGCGAGCATATCGTCGTTGATAGGCTGGCGGTGTGACCACAGAATCGACCGAATCGACTCCGCTACAGGAACTCGAAGACGCTGAAGAGCGTCTCTTGGAGCGACCTGTGGAGCGACCTGAGGCAATCGCCGAGCCATTGGCCAAGCGCACGCTGTTTCTGCATCGGAAGGTTGTCAACATTGCCGCCAGCCGGATCGAGATACGGCCGCCGCGTTCCGCCGTGATCGTGCCGCTGATCGGCGTCGCGCTGACGGCGGGACTGCTGGCGCTGATGGGTACATCTGTCGACTCAATCCCGTTCTGGCTGATGGGGATTCTGCTCTTGTTTGCGGTGGTGCTGTTGCCGTTGTCGGGGCTTTCGCTGGTCTATGCGCTGATGGGCGCGAATATCGTCGCCGACCTCGGCGGGCAAAACGTATCGATGAAGCAGAAGTTCCTGGGACTGGGCATCGGCACCAATGAGCTGATTCCGTTCTGGAAGATCCGCGAGCTGCTGGTCGAGGACGAGGGGCGCGAGATCGCGAGAGCCGGGGGTCCGCTTCCGGCAGAGGAGATCGCGCAGTGGCAATTGGTGTTGGTCAAGAAGAGCGGGACACGGCACGTGCTGGGCTCGGTCTCGACGCCGCGTCTGCATGAAGAAGATGGTCTACAACAGATCTTTGAAGTCGCGGAGGCGTTCTCGGCGTTGACCGACGCTCCGATTCGCGGACCGATCTGGTAGGAGCAACACATGACCAACCCGGACCCCAGCTGGCAAGAGCAGATCGACGCCGATGTCGACGCGTCGCTGGCCGACATGTCGACCATCGCGGTGATTGGACTCTCGCCCAAGCCGGAGCGGGATTCGCACCGAGTTTCGGCCTACATGCAGCGTCACGGCTATCGGATCATCCCGATCAATCCCGCAGCGGCCGGGACGGAAATCCTGGGCGAGCAAGTGTATTCGTCGGTCTCGGAGGCGCAGGCGGCGCTGCCGGGGACGGAGATTGACACAGTCAACGTGTTTCGCCGCTCAGTCGACACTGTTCGTCCGATCGCGGACGCCATCGCCGCTCAGCCCGGCGGCGTGCGGACGGTGTGGCTGCAGCTCGGGATTGTGAATCCGGACGGATTGGAGCGGGCTCGCCAGGCAGGACTTCTCGCTATTCAGGACAAATGTTTGATGGTGGAGCATCGGCGTCTGGTGTCCAGTGATCCCGTGCGTTAAGGTGCATTGACAAGACGGAATCGTCGAACGCGAGGCCCACGCGTGCACGAGCCGATTGCTGACCTCGACGCGAATCAAGACCGACCCACATTCCCCATAGGCGAAGTTGACGACCGCCCCCGTGAGGCCTGCGGTGTGTTCGGCATTTGGGCGCCCGAGGTCGATGTCGCCGTCGAGACGTTCTACGGCATTCACACCCTGCAGCATCGAGGTCAGGAGAGCGCCGGCATCTGCACGACGGATGGCCGACGGCTCAACGTCAAGACTGGGATGGGTCTGGTTGCACAGGTTTTCGACGAGGACAGCGCGGCAGAACTCGAAGGCATCGCAGCCATCGGGCATACAAGATATTCAACCACCGGCGCCAGCCGATTCCGCAACGCGCAACCGATTCTGCTTGATGACCCCATGACCGGCAATCAGGTCGCCATCGCCCACAATGGCAATGTCGTCAATGCGGCGAACGTGCGGGTTGAGCTGACGGAATCGGGCGCCACCTTCGAGACATCGACCGACACTGAAGTCCTGGCCAAATACATGTTGCTCCAGGGCGGCGACGAGGTCGATGCCGATGAGATGTGGCAGGCGCGGTTCACGGCGGTCATGCGTCATATCGAGGTGGCATACTCGCTCGTCCTGCTGACCCCCGACCGGCTGATGGCGGCGCGCGACCCCTACGGTGTGCGACCGCTCTGTATCGGCACAGTCGGCGGTCGCTATGTCGTCGCATCGGAGACCTGTGCGCTCGATCAGTTGGGCGCAACCTTGCTGCGTGAAGTGCGACCAGGTGAGTTGATCACCATCAATGAGCGCGGCATGCACTCGTATCAGGCCGTGGAGCCGGCGCAGCCGGCGGGCTGCGTGTTTGAGCATATCTATTTCGCCCGTCCCGACTCGATTCTCGACGGCAAGGTGGCGTGGCAATCGCGCTCGCAGTTGGGCGTCGAACTCGCACGCGAGCATCCGGTAGACGCCGACGTGGTCATCGGCGTGCCCGACTCGG
Organism: Dehalococcoidia bacterium; assembly: GCA_963666795.2. Classification (GTDB taxonomy): domain Bacteria; phylum Chloroflexota; class Dehalococcoidia; order Bin125; family Bin125; genus Bin125. The sequence continues at coordinate 1,104,499 of CAXXUV010000008.1, forward strand.
CGACGGCGCACGCGATTGGCTATTCCTCTGAATCGGGGATCCCCTATTCGGAAGGCCTGGTCAAGAACCGCTACGTCGGACGGACATTCATCTCGCCCGACCAGCGACTGCGCGATTTAGGCGTTCACCTCAAGTACAACCCGATGCCGTCCCTCCTGCGCGACCGGCGAGTCATCGTCGTGGACGACACGATCGTTCGCGGCACCACGACGCCGCGCATTGTGAAGCTGCTTCGGGAAGCGGGCGCGGAGGAAATCCACATGCGGATCGCGGCCCCACCGATTCAACACCCTTGCCACTTCGGCGTCGATATGGCGACGCGTGGCGAGCTGATTGCGGCCCGGAACACCGTGGAAGATATCCGCGAGCACATCGGCGCCGACTCGCTGGGTTTCCTCAGCCTCGGTGGCCTGCAGCGTGCGTTGTCGCTAGGCAAACCGACCTGCCTGGCTTGCTTCAATGGCGACTACCCGGTCCCGGTGCAGACTGACTTCGAAATCGACACCCTGGCCGTGCCGCTGGTCACGGCGACCAGGACGATGCCAACTTTCAGTGGCAATGGCGCCAGCAACGGCAAGGGCGCCAACAAAGGCGCGGCTCGTCGGCGCAGCGGGCGCTCGGACGAGACGATGGTAGCCCTGGCGCCGGAGCGGCGTTAGGCGATGACTCAGACGGAGCAGTTGGAGCAGTCCGCCTCGGCCTATGCCGCCGTTGGCGTTGACGTCGATGCAAACGACCGGCTGATCCCGCGCTATCGCGACCTGGCCAAGTCCGCCACGCGACCCGAACAACTCGGCGATGTCGGCGCGTTCAGCGGGCTGTTCCAGCTCTCCGGCTATAAGCATCCCGTCCTGGCAGCGTCGACCGACGGCGTCGGAACGAAAGTCATGATCGCCAGCCTGGCGGGACGGCTCGACGGCGTCGGCCGCGACCTCGTCAATCACTGCATCAACGACATTCTCTGCGCCGGCGCGGCGCCACTCTTCTTCCTCGACTACCTGGCGGCCAACGAGCTGTCCGAGGACGACAAGGTTGCGGTCGTGTCCGGCGTCGCTGCGGCCTGCCGCGAGAGCGGAGTCGCGCTGCTGGGTGGCGAGACGGCGGATATGCCGGATCTCTACCCGTCGGGACACTTCGACCTGGCCGGCACGATCGTGGGCGTGTTGGAGCGCGGGCGCGAGATCACCGGCGCTTCAATCGAGGCTGGAGACATTGTGCTCGGACTGCCGAGTAACGGACTACACACAAACGGCTATTCGCTGGCTCGCGCCGTGTTCGGTTTGAGGCCAGAGGATGGCTCGTGGGGCGAGCGTCGGGAACGTATTGAAGCCTACGAACCAGCGTTGAGCGAATCCCTGGCCGACGCACTGCTGCGTCCTCATCGCTCGTATTGGCCCTCGTTGAAGGGCGTGCTGGAGCGAATCACGGGCATCGCGCACATCACCGGAGGCGGAATCGCGGGCAACCTGGAGCGCGTGCTGCCGACAGGTCTGCGGGTGGAGTTGGACGCTGAACAGTGGCCCACACCGCCGATCTTCCAGTTGATCGAGGAACACGGCAGCATCTCCCGGGCGGAGATGTACCGCGTCTTCAACATGGGATTGGGTATGGCGATCGTGGTCTCGCCGGAGGATGCCGAGGCCGTACTGGCGGAAATCGCGGAGGGGGCGAGGATTGGGCAAGTGTTCGCCGAAGGGTCGTCTGAATCAGGTCGAGTTGCGATAATGCTTGCGGACGGTCTGGTCCAGTGAAAGGCACAAGCTTGGTGGAACATCACCGGATGCGTGCCCTGATCTTGACCACTATTCCGCGCGGGCTTACATTTTCTGAGCGCGTCGCGATGCGACGCGCGGGATAATCGTGGGAATGAGGTAGCTGGTGGACCTGCTGACAGCCGCCCTCGTGACGATTCCGTTCCGCTCCGAGATCATGGAGCTGCCGCTCGTGGCGCTGACAATGCTCTTCTGTTTCGGCGCTATGGTGATTCTCGGGCGATGGTGGGAGCGCTAAACGACCATGGCCAATCTTGAGCGCGTGCCGCGCAAGTCGATCAACGACCTGATCTATGACCTGATCTTCAAGAACTACGTCTGGCAATCAATCTTCCGGACGGGCTACCCCAATACCCCCCGCAACCAGATGCTCGCCGTGGCGACCAACGTCTTCCTGCATCTGCACCCCACGCGGATTCACCGCACCCACGTCAAGATCACCCACACCTACTGCCTCGGCGGTCTCTCGTTCTTCATGTTCCTCGGACTGACCGTCACCGGGGTGCTGCTGATGTTCTATTACGTGCCCTCGGTCGAGCGCGCCTATCAGGACATCCAGGCGCTCGAGGCCAACGTCCGCTTCGGTCAGTTGCTGCGCAACTTGCACCGCTGGATGGCGCACGCGATGATCATCCTCGTGCTGTTGCACATGATGCGCGTGTTCTACACGGGCGCGTACAAGCCGCCGCGCGAGTTCAACTGGGTCGTCGGCGTGGTGCTCTTCATTCTCACGCTGCTGCTCTCCTTCACCGGTTACCTGCTGCCCTGGGACCAGCTCGCGTTCTGGGCCATCACCGTGGGTACGACGATGGTCGGCTCAGCTCCGGTGCTCGGCGATGAGTCGAAATTCCTTCTCCTGGGCGGCTTCTCGGTCGGACCGAACGCCCTGATTCGGTTCTACACACTCCATGTGATCGGGCTACCGCTGATTATTTCGATCTTCATGGCCGTGCACTTCTGGCGAGTTCGCCGCGACGGCGGTCTCGCACGGCCGCTGTAGCGGGGGAGGACGTTTCGATGGTCAGCCGCGCTGCTGCTGCAATCCGAACACGCCCGCGCCGAGAGCGCGAGGCCGAGGTCCTGGTCTGGCCGGACCTCGTCTTCATCGAGTTCATCTCGGCCGTCGTCTTCTCGATCGCCCTGATGGTGCTGTCGGCAATGGTCAACGCGCCATTGCTCAACCGCGCCGACCCCGACACCACGCCGAACCCATCCAAGGCGCCCTGGTACTTCCTCAACCTGCAGGAACTCCTGTTGCACATGGAGCCCGCCTGGGCCGGCGTCATCGTCCCCACGATCGCGCTGGTCCTGCTCGCCGCGATTCCCTACTGGGACCGCGAGCAGGAAGGTCAGGGCCTCTGGTTCGGCACCAAGTACGCCGGCAGACTCGCGGTCTTCGGCTTCACCGCCGCGGTCATGGTGACCAGTCTGCTGATCATCTACGACGGCTCGCTGCACGTGATCTGGACCGAGAACATCATTCGTGGCTTCGGCCTCAACAGCGACTTCGTCTGGCCCGGCGGCCTCGACTGGTTCCGCAATCTGCGAGGTCTGGACACCAGCATCCCCTGGGACTCCATAGGATTCAGCATCGGTGGCTTCACCATGCTCGAGAATTGGCGCGCGATTCCCCTTGGCATCCCGGGTACCACGACAGATCCATGGTTGCTGAATCTGAACTTGCCTTCTTTCATCTCTCAACAGCTCGTGCCCGTCGCCACGATGGTCGGTCTGCCGGTGTTGTTCGTGCTCTTCTGCAAGATGCTCGGTTGGATCCACACCCGGCGCGACATCGCACTGCTCATCTTCTCGGCCTTCATTGGCGTCTACTTGACGACAACGATCGTCGGCACTGCCTTCCGTGGCCAGGGACAGGATCTCAGGCCGCCCTGGGACATTGTGGTGCAGGAGGAGTAACCGGTGGCCAACGGCAACACACAACCAACGGGAGAGGGCGGTCAGCAGCGGCGCGTGCCGCAGCCGGCTGAGCCCTCGGGCGGCTCGCGACCACAGCGCGCTCCTCATCTCCGCGCCGAGTCTCGGCCGGGCGTGGTCCAGACCGGCGAAGGCGCGCGGGCGATGGTCACCCGCGCTCAGCGTCGACGCGCTCGGCAGGGTCAGGTCACGCGCCGGCAACTACTTCGTGTGTCCTTCTGGGGCTTTTTCTCCTTCTCTCTGACCGGCGGGTTGGGCGCGTTCCTGGCCAACTTCTGGCCACGGGGCGTCACCGGATTCGGCGGCAAGATCGCAGTTTCGGCTGCTAAGGTGCCCGAGGCCGGCTCAGACCCGGCGCCGGTGCAGATTGGCAAGTTCTACCTCAGTCACTTGCAGGCCGGACAAGGCACCTATGGAGGATTCGGCGAAGAGGGTGAAGAGGGCCTGCTGGCCTTGTGGTGGAAGTGTCCGCACCTGGGATGCACAATCCCGTGGCGCCCCGGCTTCCCGTTCGAGGGCGTCAGCGGCTGGTTCCGTTGCCCCTGTCACGGTTCGACCTACACCCGCGGCGGCATCCGCGTCTTCGGGCCCGCGCCGCGTCCGATGGACACCATGGAAATCACGGTCAACAGCGATGGCTCATTGACCGTCGACACCGGAAAAGTCACCAAGGGCGGTCAGGACAATCCTCTCCGCACCACGATCTATGGATAGGTCGTACGGCTAAGCCGTAAGGCTAGACAGACAGCCAACCGTTTGCTCAGAGATCGAGCGAGAGATCAGGCAGGGGACGCACACATGGGGGGCAGAGGGCGATGAGCGGACAGAACACCGAAAAGCAGATTCTCGCCATGGTGATCCTGTTGGTGCTGGCAGTGGCCTCGCTGGGCGCCTACACGTGGTTCGACAACGGTCGACGCACCGAGGCGAGATCGGAGATTCTGACCAAGGACGCGGAACGAGCAGCCTTCACCTTCTCCAGCAACTGCCGCGAGTGCCATGGCAACGACGGGCGAGGTTCGGAATCGAATTCGTCCCTGGTCGGACCTGCGCTCAACACGCCGAACAACACCTACGCGTTCCTGACAGACAACCAGGGTCAGCTGGAAGCGCTCCGAAACACATATCGCTACACGATTGCGTGTGGCCGCAACGGCACGCCGATGCCGCCATGGAGCCTCGACCAGGGTGGGTCGCTCGATAACTTCAAGATCGACAACCTTGTCACGCTGATCACGACCAATGCTGGCAACGCCTGGGAAAAGGCGGTCGAGCACGCGATTCATGCCGATGAAATATCAATCGAGAATTTGCACGTGGCGCTCGAAGCGGCAGAGGCCGCGCTTGAGGCCTCGGGTTGGTTTGTCGACATTGCTGCTGCCGAGGGCGCGGTCGCACGCAGCGAGGCTGCCGACGATCAGTTGATGAGTCTGCGCGCGGCATTGGCTGCGGCCGAAGAATCAGGCGAGGGCCTGGAAGAGGCCGAAGAAGCGTTGTCGCTCTTTGAGCGCGAATACGGCAAGCTCGTGTCAGCAGCCGTGACGATTCGGACGTCAGACGATTCCGATGAGGTCGCTGAGGCGCGGACTACCTTCAACGCAGCCTCCGGCGTTGAGCAGGAAATCGCGATGAACCGAGCCTGGCTCAAGATCGCGTCCGACTACCGTGCCGCGGAGAAGAACGTGGATACTGCCGAGGAGCGATTCGCATCTGGCCTCCCAGTTCCCACGCCGGCGACACAAGTGACATCGGACACATGCGGTCAGACATCGGCTGAGCTCGCCGATTGGCTGAGCACGCACCGCGGGTCGTCCTAACCTGAAGTGGGCGGTTGACGTCACGCGCAGATTGGCGCTGATTGAACGGGTCGTCGTTGATAGGCTGACCTGTATTCCGAGTTCAGAGTTGCAACATCTCCGCTGCTGATGAGCGGGGTCAGGAGAGATCACTATGGCAGCAGCACAGACCGGCAAGCGTTACTTCTGCCCCAGCTGCGGCGCGGAATTCATCGTGACGCGCGGCGGCGAGGCAGAACTCAAGTGTGGCGACACGCCGCTCGAAGAGAAGAAGTAACGCTTGCCGACAGCCGACAAGCAAGTTTGGCAGGCAAGTTCGGCAACGGACGGCAGGGCGTCGCACGAGTCATGTTTGAGATGACAGCTGTGGCGGTCGGTCAGGAACACACCACTGAGCAAGTGGGGGAGTAGACAAGATGGCAGTCCAACTGGGCAAGCGATACCGGGATGAAGAGTCGGGCGTTGAGGTGCTCTGCATCAAGCCGGGCGAGTGCGACCTCAAGGTCGACGAGCGGGAAATGGAACTGATGCAGCCGAAGGTGCTGCCCTCCGCCGACTAATGGCAGAAGTTCCCCAGGCTGATGGCGTAGGACGCAGTGTCCACGCCCGATTGATGTGATCTGATGCCCGGCGTCCGAGAGCAACTACGTTCGGACTTGCACGACGCGATGCGGGCGAAGGATGTCCCGCGGCGCAGCACGATCCGCATGGTCGAAGCCGCAATCAAGAACGCGGAAATCGAGAAGCGTGGCGCCGCACTGTCCGAGGCGGACGTCTTGGCGATTCTCCAGCGCCAGGTCAAGCAGCGCCGCGAGTCCATTGAACAATATGTCAATGGCAAGCGGGAGGACCTCGCCGAGATCGAGCGAGTCGAGATCGCAATCATCGAGCAATACCTGCCGCGCCAGCTTAGTCGCGAAGAAGTCGAAGCAAGGGCGCGAGCGGTCATCGAGCAGGTGGGAGCTTCCGGACCCGGCGATCGCGGCAAGGTGATGGGGATGTTGATGAAGGAGCTCCGCGGTGAAGCGGACGGCTCGCTCGTCAACGCAGTCGTTGGTCAGTTGTTGGCCGAAGCCGCCGAATCCCAATAGCGACCCGGACTAATCTCCGCCGAAGCCCCGCTACTTGACGTAACGAGGACTGTATCCTTGGTTTCGAGACATGCGTAGGGAAGGTCTTTGCGCAGGATGTCCGTGATCGTGGTCCAATGATGCCGTGATGAGCCAGCACAACTACTTCACTCCGTTGCGTGTCGGCGTGTTCGGGGTCGCCTTGGCCATCGGCATCGTTCTCGCGCTGACTCCCTTTCGTCCCGCCGAGCAGTTCCCGGTATTGGGCACGGTCGCCGATCGTGACATCGTCGCCTCGCACGAGGCGATGTTCATCAGTGCGTCGCTCACCGCCGAGGCGCAGGAAGTGGCGCGATCAGAAGTCGCCGAGCATTTTGAGTTCAACCCCGACATTCGACCCGCGCAGCTGGAGGCGCTGCGCCTCTACCTGGATGCGGTGACCCTTGAGCGGAGCGCGAGGCGAACGCCGCTCGTCGCGGGTGATGCGACAGAGACCAGCTCGGACGAAGAAACAGACGATTCAGCTCAAACGGCGGCGCCATCGCCCATCCCCAGCAGCAAACTGGCCGAACGCAACGAGACATTTCTGATCGCCGTTTCCGACCCGCTGTTTGGCAGTATCCGGCGGGAATCGCAAGTCGTGCTCGAAGCGTTGCTCCAGGAACGCCTCTACGTTGAAGAGCTTGATTCGGTCCGGCTGACGCTGCACGACCGGGTCGCCCCCGCTCTCTCACTGACAGAAACCGCGCTGGTCTCGTCGCTCGTCGCGGCCTACCTACGTCCGACGATGATCGAGTCGCCGGCGCTGACGCAGCAGGCCCAGGATCGGGCGGCGAGATCGGTAGCCGGCGTCCCGCGTACGGTCGCTCAGGGCGACCTGGTCGTCGCTCGCGGTGCGCTCGTGAATGACGACGCGGCGGAGGCGCTCGCGAATCTGGCGCCGCGCTCTGCCGGAATCGAGCTTGAATCTCTCGGCGCGATTGTGATTCTTGCAATCAGCGCGTCGACGGTCTTTGCCCTGTTCCTGAGAATCTGGCAGCCGGCCGAGGCAGCCAGCGACCGGCGCATCCTGCTGCTCGCCGTGCTAATCCTGTTCTCGATCGCTGCCGCGCGGTTGTGGTTCGAGTTTGCCCTACCCGGCGGAATCGACGAATCGCTGGATCTCATGTTGCCCCTGGCAGCCGGACCGGTATTGGTCGCGGCGCTACTGAGCACGGGACTCGGCGTCACGACTGGTGTGTTGATAGCAGTGCTCGCCGGAATGGCGGCGATCGTGCTGCCCGACTACGGCCTGGCCCCGTCCGGCGCCCTGGCGCTTCGACCGCTGGCGTTTTTCCTCGCAAGCTCGCTGGCCGGCGTCTTCGCCGCGACGCGCGCGCAGGCGCTGGCTCAATACGGATTGGCCGGCATCGCCGCAGGACTCGCAGGATTCATGGCCGGCGCGGCGATCTGGCTGCTCGATCCACAGCGCGTCACCGATCAGCTCGGATGGCTGGCCTTGGCCGCGCTCGTCACCGCGGCGCTGGTCTCGGTGATCACGATTGGCGCGTTCTCGTTGCTCGGAGCGCTCTTCGGCATCACCACGCCGATGCGGCTGCTCGAGCTGGCCCAGCTCCAGCGGCCGCTGCTGCGCCGTTTGCAAGAAGAAGCTCCCGGCACGTTCCACCACTCTCTGTTGGTGGCAACCCTCTCCGAGCGCGCGGCGGCCCAGATCGGCGCAGACCCCCTACTGGTGCGAGTCGGCGCCTACTACCACGACATCGGCAAGCTCAACCGGCCCGCGATGTTCATCGAGAACCAGGATGGTCCAAATCCACACGACAACCTCAAGCCCAGCGAGAGTGCCCGCTTAATCATGGACCACGTCACGGGCGGTGAAGAACTCGCCCGGCGGGATCGGTTGCCGCCGCGCATTCGGGACTTCATCCTCGAACACCACGGCTCACGTCGCGTCGCGTTCTTTTATCGCAAGGCGGCGATGTCCGACCCCCGGGTCGATCCGCGCGACTACACGTATCACGGACCTCCCCCACAATCGCGAGAGACGGCGATCGTCATGTTGGCCGACAGTTGCGAAGCGGTCGTCCGCGCCAGCGGAGAACGAGACGCCGAACGCATCGGATTGCTGATCGATAGCATCTTCGACGAACGCTTGCGCGAGCGTCAACTGGATCACTGCGATATGACGCTCAATGAGTTGCGTTTGGTGTCGGCGAGTTTCAAGCACACCCTGGTCGGCGTGCATCATAAGCGCATCGAGTATCCGCCCGCCGCTGAGGCCGAACTACGGACGACACCGCGAGAACAATCACCGGCGAATCCAGCCCTGTAGGCATAGGCCGAGCGAGACATTGGGTCTGTGACGACTGGCCATAACGAGCACGACCGATAGCATCGCAACATGCGATTCGCCATACTCGTCTTCCCCGGCACCTGGAGCGATTGGGACTGCGTCTACGCCTTGGAGGACCAGGGTCAGACAGCCGAGCGCGTCTGGCATCGCGAGTCTGACCTGAGCGAATTCGACGGCGTCATCCTGCCGGGCGGGTTCTCCTACGGCGATCATCTCCGCTGCGGCGCGATCGCTCGATTCTCGCCCGTGATGTCGGCGTTGGAGCGCTTCGCTGCGACGGGCAAGCCAATCTTCGGCTCATGCAACGGTTTCCAGATCCTCTGCGAGGCGGGACTGTTGCCCGGCGTGCTGCTGCGCAACGAGACGCTGCAGTTCCGCTGCCAACCACAGGAACTGACCGTGGAGCGTTCGGACACTGGCTTCACCAACGTCTGTGATGACGGTCAGATTGTGCAGCTGCCGATTTCGCACGGCGAGGGTCAATACTTCGCCGAACCGCCCGTGCTGGATGAACTGGAAGACGCCGGACGGGTCCTGTTTCGCTACGCCGGTGAGAATCCAAACGGGTCATTGCGTGGCATTGCCGGGATCATGAATCCGATGGGCAACGTGCTCGGCATGATGCCGCACCCGGAGCGCGCCTCCGACGAATTGCTGGGCGGGACAGACGGAAATTACATCTGGCAATCGATCATCGAGCGCTGGGGCTGACATGACGACCTACCCGCCGCCCGCAGACGCGCCACCCGCCCACATCGATGACGAAGTGCTGGCGCAGATCGCGCTCAGCCGGGACGAATACCAGCTCGCCTGCGAGATGCTGGGCCGCCCGCCGTCGGACGTGGAACTCGGCATGATCGGTGCGCTCTGGAGCGAGCATTGCGGCTACAAGCACTCGCGCCCGCTCTTCCATCACTTTCCCACCGAGGATGAGCGCATCCTGACCACCCTCGGCGAGGAGAATGCCGGAGCGATCTCAATCGGAGACGGTTGGGTCGCCGTGATGAAGATCGAGTCCCACAATCATCCCTCGGCAATCGAACCCTATGAGGGCGCGGCCACCGGAGTCGGCGGCATCGTCCGTGACATCTTCGCGATGGGCGCGCAGCCGATCGCCCTGCTCGATTCCCTCCGCTTCGGGCCGCTGGAGGACCGGCGCAATCGCCGTTTGTGCACCGGCGTGGTCGCCGGAATCGGTGGATACGGCAACTGCCTCGGCATCCCGACCGTCGGCGGCGAACTGGTGATCGGCGAGTCCTACAGCGGCAATCCGCTGGTCAATGCAATGTGTCTGGGGATTGCTCGGCAGGGCGGGTTGATCTCCGCGACCGCCGGTCCGCCGGGCACGCTGCTGATGATCGTCGGGGCCGACACCGGCCGCGACGGACTCCACGGCGCCACCTTTGCCTCGGTCGAGCTCGACGAATCCTCCGCCGAGCGGCGTCCGGCTGTGCAGGTCGGCAACCCGTTCCTGGAGAAATCGCTGATGGACGCCTGCGTCGGCCTGGTCTGGGACCACCGGGACTGGCTCGAAGGCCTACAAGATTGTGGCGCGGCCGGCATCACCTCGTCAACAGTCGAAATGGCCGAGCGCGCCAGCTCGGGGATCAAGATCCAGACAGCCAATGTGCCACGACGCGAGTCGGGAATGACCCCCTATGAAGTGATGCTGTCCGAATCGCAGGAACGAATGATCGCCGCGGTCAAGCCTGCACACATTGGCGATGTCCAGGCCTGGTTCGAGCATTGGGACCTGCACGCAGAGGTGATCGGCGAAGTAACGGACGACGGCATTGCCAGAATCTTCGACGGTGACCAAGAAGTGGCCGCTGCCCCCGTCTCGTTGATGACCAACCCGCCGGCCTACACGCCATTCGCAGAACGCGACCCAGATGCCGTGGCCCGTGCAGAGTGGGATCCCGCCTCACTAGCCGATCTGCCCCCGTCCGAGGCGAACGACGCGTTGCTGCAACTGCTCGCCTCGCCCAACATCGCATCGAAGCATTGGGTCTACCGACAGTACGACCACATGGTTGGAACGAATACGGTCGTGACTCCTGGGTCGGACGCCGCCGTCCTGCGCATTCGAGGTCTCAAGCAAGGACTCGCCGTTTGCACGGACGGTCCCGGACGAGCGGTCGAACTCGACCCGTACACGGGCGCTGCGCGGGCCGTCGCCGAAGCGGCGCGCAACGTTGCCTGTAGCGGCGCGCGACCGGTTGCCGTCACCGATTGCCTTAATTTCGCCAATCCCGAACGAGCGCCGATCTATTTTCAGCTCAGCGAATCCATCCGCGGCATGTCCGATGCATGCCGCGCCTTCCAGACGCCTGTCGTATCCGGCAACGCCAGCCTCTACAACGAGTCCGAGGACGGCCCCGTCACACCGACGCCCGTCGTCGGAATGCTCGGAATCATCTCGGATGTCCGACAGGCAGTCCGCATGGCATTCCAGGACGAGGGCGACGAAGTCTGGCTGCTCGGCGGAAGTCTGGAGCAGGAACCCGCAACCCTCGGAGGCAGCGAATACCTGGCGGTGCGTTACAGCAAGGCAGCAGGCCCAATCAGGATCAACCTCGACACGGAAGCCGCGCTCATCGAAGTGCTGGTAGAAGCGTCCGAGGCAGGATTGCTCAAATCGGCCCACGACTGCTCAGACGGAGGCCTAGCCGTCACCCTGGCCGAGTCAGCAATCGCAGGAAACATCGGCGTTGAAATCCACGAGGCGATTGTCGGTCGGCTAGACGCTGCGCTATTCGGGGAAGCCGGAGGTCGAGCGGTAGTCAGCTTCGGGGCCGAACAAGCCGCCACGGTCGCTGAACTCGCCAAGAAACACGGTCTGTCGGCAGCCAGAATCGGAGCGGTCGGCGGAGACCGGCTCACGACCGGTCAGATCGACCTTCCATTGGCAGATGCAGCCGACGCATGGACCTCGGCGCTGCCGTCGCTGTTAGACGGCTAGCGCGCCACAAGTCCCTCTCGCTCGGAGAGGCTGTATCAAGAGTTCCCCTATTCTCCACCCCCGTCATACCCGCGCTCTGCCGCGGGTATCTCGCTGCGCTCGGCACAAAAGACGGATGCCGGGTGAGCGATTGCAACCGGAGAGATTTCATGGGTTCAAGCGCCTGTGCTGCACGCGGCGAGATTCCCGCGACGGGGCGCGGGAATGACGAACCTGGGACTGCTGGGACAGCCTCCCGAGGCTAGGTCTGAGAGGCTGATCAGCGCAATACGAACGCCCTAATCCCCCGCCGCAGCCGATCCCTGACTCCTCACCGCTGTGATCCCCGAGTCATGTAGACGCTCGATGTCGGGCCAGTCGTAGCCGAGGTTGAGTAATTCCAGCTCGGTGTCCTGGCCTAGCTCCGGCGCCGACGATTGCACCTTGGTCTGCGTCTCGCTGAAGCTGACCGGGATGCCCACAACCTTGTGATGATCGAAGTGTGGATGCGGCGCTTCTTGCAGGTAACCGTTGAGCCAGAAGTGGTTGTCCTCGGCGACCTGCTCGTAGTCGTAGACCGGACCGCAGGGGATGCGTGCAGCGATCAAGCGTTCAAGCCATTCGTCGCGTGTGCGCTTCTTGAAGGTCTGCTCCAGCTCGGAGCGCAGCCAATCCTCATTGTCCCGACGCGAGAATGGATCGGTCGTGCGAGCGTCGGACAGTAGGTCGGGCCGTTCCATCGCTTCACAGAGCGGCGGCCAGCTCTTGGGGTCGAGCAGGCCCATGGTGAACCACTCGCCGTCGCTGCCCTGGTACCAGCTGAACGTCGCCGAGAACGATCGTCCCGGCTTGAGGATCGGCTGATAGCTGCTGTGCAGATAGGACTGGAGCGAGAGCGCCTGAAGCGTCAACATCGCGCCGAGCTGCGAAACGTCAATCTTCTGACCCACGCCGTTCTGCGTTCGTGCGAACAACGCGGTCACGATCCCGTAGGCGAAGACCAGGGAACCGGTCTGGTCGGCCAGGCCCCACGGCGCGGTATAGGGGCGCTCGCCCGGTCCGCCGCCGAGGGCGATCATCGCGCCCGACATACCCTGCGCGACCACGTCGAATGAACCTCGCGTCGCCCATTCGCCCTCTGGCCCGAAGCCTGAGTTGGTTGCGTAGATGAGCTGTGGGTTGACGTCTTTGAGGTCGTTGTACCCCAGCCCGATCGAGTCGAGATAGCCGGGACGGAAGTTCTCGGTCAGGACATCGGCATCCTTGATCAGGCGATGCACGACCTCGATCGCGCCGTCGGCGCGGAGGTCGAGCGTCATCGAGCGCTTGCCGCGATTGAGCGCCTCGAAGTACGAACAGAATCCGTCGGGGCCGACACCGAGTTGGCGGCCGGGATCGCCATTGCCCGGCATCTCCACTTTCAGCACATCGGCGCCCATGTCGGCCAACATGGCCGTCGCGTGCGGGCCGTTCTGATAGCGGGTGAAGTCAACGACGCGGATACCTTCGAGCGGTGCGGGCATGATTAGCCTCCTTCGGGCGCAAGTGTTCTCAAGATATCGGATTGCTCTTCGCACGATAGGATCGGCGCATGAATGCAGAGGTCTTTGAGACGACCGACGCGGCCGTCGCCGACATCGCGGACGGCGCCACGCTGTTGGTCGGCGGATTCGTCTCAGCCGGGACACCGTCGAATCTGATTCTGGCGCTGTGCCGCACGGGGCAGAAGCAACTGACTGCGGTTGCCAACAACATTGGGCTCGGTGACCTGTTGGATGAGCTCTGCGAAGATCGTCAGTTGGCAAAGGTCATCGCCACATTCGCGATCCGCGCCTCCGGTACTCGTCAGTCTCGCTTTGAGTCGCAATACCGAGCGGGAGAGGTCGAACTGGAACTCGTGCCGCAGGGAACGCTGATCGAACGCCTCCGGGCCGGCGGCGCAGGACTCGGTGGCGTGCTCACGAAGACCGGCCTGGGCACGATCATGGACGAAGGCAAAGAGACACTCGAAATCGACGGCGAGCGCTGGTTGTTGGAGCGTCCGCTGCGTGGCGACGTCGCACTGATCAAGGCCTGGCGCGCCGATCGTCATGGCAATCTGCAGTACCGGCTGGCCGGACTCAACTTCAATCCGGTGATGGCCACCGCCGCCGATCTCGTGATCGCCGAGGTGGAGGAAATCGTTGAATCGGGCGTCATAGCGCCCGAGCAGGTCGGGACACCCGCGGTCTACGTCGATCGCCTGGTCCAATGCGAACCGATTCCCGTTCGCTGGGAGGGCTGACGTGACCGACGCCAAACCACCGGCCGGCCTCAGCCGTGAACTGATCGCATTGCGAGCGGCGCGTGAGCTGGAGCACGGTTCGGTTGTCAATCTCGGCATTGGACTGCCGACGCTGGTGGCGGGGTTTGTCGAACCCTCCGACGGCATCCTGTTCCAGGCCGAGAACGGCATCCTCGGCTATTCCGGAGTCTCCGAATCCGACTTCGACTCGGACCTGATCAACGCCGGCGGACAGCCGGTCGACCTCGTCGCCGGCGCCAGCTTCTTCGACACCGCCGATTCGTTCGCCATGATCCGCGGCGGACATATCGACGCCGCGATCCTGGGCGGTCTCCAGGTCTCGGCCCAGGGCGATCTGGCCAACTGGTACGTGCCGGCGCGAGGCGGCGGCAGCGTGGGCGGCGCGATGGACCTCGCTGTCGGCGCCAGGAAGCTGATCATCGCGATGGCGCACGTCACGCGAGACGGTCAGCCGCGGATCGTCGAAGTCTGCGACTATCCGCTGACGGCCGAGCGTTGCGTGGACGTGATCATCACCGATCTTGCGGTGATCGATGTCACGGAAGACGGGCTCTCGCTGCGGGAGGTGGCGCCCGGAGTGTCGGTTGACGATGTGGTGGACTGGACCGGCGCTCCGTTGGACATTTCGAGCGATGTCGTTGTCATGTCGCTCTGACCCGATGAGTGGGTGCGCTATTCTTGCACAGTAGGTCGGTCAGGTAGGTCCAGCAGGTAGCGCTGCAATGTAGGGAGCGGCTCATGCGCGGTGTGTTCAAGGCGCTCGTTCGAGGCGCACAGGTCGTGAGGCGCGGACCGGTTACGGTGCACTACCCCTACGAGAAGAAGCAGCTGCCCAAGCGCGCCCGCACGTTCCCCTACCTGATCTGGAACCACCTGCTCGAAGAGCCAAACTGCACCGGTTGCGGTAAGTGCGCGACAGCCTGTCCGGTCGACTGCATGACGACCACGCTGACCAAGAACGCGGCTCACGCCGCCGGCAAGAGCAATCACAAGTCGGTCATCGACGACTTCTACATCGACTTCGGTCGTTGCATGCGCTGCAACATCTGCGTCGAGGTCTGCCCCTTCGACGCCATCGCCATGCTGCCAACGTGGGAGGGCCACGAGCAGACGACATACGACCGCCGAGAGCTCGTCATGGACCTCGACGACCTGCTCGCACCCAGCCGCGCCGACGTCAACCTGCCCTTCTGGATTCCCGAGACGATCCTCGAGCAGACGGAGAAAGAGCGGGTCAACCGAAAGCAATTCGCCGCCCAACTCGCCTCCGGCGACGAGGACTAGCGCTAGCTCAGACAGACACCCTCTTTCCAGTCCCAGAAGGCGTCTCGCCTCTCCCCAGTCCCGGCCCCCGAGCCGGGACTGGGGAGAGGCGAGACGCCGTGCGGTCAACGCCGCCAACCTCCACCTACAGGACAATTCGTGTCAGCACTTGCGGAGGCCGCACGGAACGGATCCCGGCTCGGAGGCCGGGACTGAAACCAAGCGCCATTCGCAGGACGAGAACGTCCTGTTCCTCACTCAGCTCAACACGAACCGTCCCCAGGCACTACGAACTCGTAGGAATCCGATACAGGTCTGACGCATTCTGCTGGAGCACAGCCTTCCTGACCTCAGGGTCTAAGTCGCCCAGCACGTTCGCAATGTGCTCCTGGCTCCTTGGGTAGAGGCAGGTCGGGTGCGGGAAGTCGGTCTCGAACAGGACGTTCTTGACACCGATCTCTTCAATCGCCTTGCGCGGCCCGAAATCCTCGAACCAGAAGCAGGCCCAGATGTTGCGCCGGAACTTCTCCGTCGGACGCAACTCGTGATGCTTCACTTCCGTGGGGACCATCTCGTCCCATTGATACTCACAGGCCTCGAGCAAGAACGGGATCCAGCCAATCCCGCTCTCGACCGATACGAACTTGAGCCGCGGGAAGCGCTCCAGCACATCGCTGTAGAGCAGGTTGGAAATCATCCGCGCGTTGTCGACGTAGAGGTTGGTCGCCCCGATCGCCATCCTGCGCTCAGGACCCATCGACTCCCAGGGCGACGACAGGAACGGCGAAGGCGCGCCCTTGGCGCCGCCGGAACCGATGTGGAAGTTGAGCACGACATCAAGATCCTGCGCCAGCTCAAAGAACGGATCCCAATGCGACGTGCCATAGTCCGGCAAGTCAAACTTCTCCGGCGTGTCGCAGATCGTGTACCCGCGCGTGCCATAGGTCTCGACCGTGCGGCGCATCTCGGCGAGCGTCGCGTCAAGGTCCCAGAACGGCAGCAACGCCTGCGGGAACAGGCGACCGTTCGACTCCGACTGCCATTCGCCCATCGCGTCGTTGTACGTATAGACACAGGCGTTACGCAGCTCAGGATCTGAGATCTCGAGGAAGCGAGCAGAAGCGAAGCCGGAGATGTTGGGATATACGATCTGGGCATAGAGCCCGAGCCGCTCCATCAACTCAAGCCGCGCCGGCACTTCGTATGCCGCTTTGTCGAGCCGATCGAAATCATGAATGCCAAGCATCCCCAGCACCTTGTCGCCGCCGCTCTCGATGACCGAGAGTCCCACCGGACCCAGCGGCACGTCGCCGTCGACAAACCAGATGTCCTCGCCGTCGACCCTGCGCAGCTGCGGCATTCGGTCGCGCAATGTCGCTGGCGCCCGCGACGTCCAGAGATCGGGCGGCTCGGTCACGTGCGAGTCGCAGTCAATCACATCGATGCCCTGGATGGCATTCAGCATTGGGTTGTCGTGAACAGTGGGATTGGCGCTGACCATGATCGTCTCCGGTGTCCAATATGAGATTCAGATATCGCCGATGCTAGCGCCTGGCCGGCGACGTGAGCCGGTTCAATCCTCGTCCGACATTGTCGCGAGCAAGTCGCTCACGCGCGGGGCGACAAATGCGACGCCGACGACCAAACCGCTGTTGACCAGGATCCAGGGCCAGTAGAGGTCCTGGGCGAGCCACTCGACGCCGACACCGCTCTCATCCAGGCCAAACTCCAGCCACCAGTCGAGGAAGACGAACAGCACCAGCGCCACGTTGAGCGGACTCACGATCGGACCGTCGATGCCCTTGCCCGCAATCCAGCGAGCGACGAACGCGAAGACGGCAAGCGCAACGGCCCACGTCCATGCCGGCGACGGATAAGAAACGTCGGCCTGCCAGATCGCCAGGTTCATCCAGAATTGCAGGAACGAGAACACCAACACCCAGATGACTAGCGGTCGAGTTGCGTACGGCGCCAACATGCGCGCGGCCACGACCGTCAGGATCAGCATCAACGAGAACGGCCAGAAAATCGGCTCCGCCGCAAAGTCCGCCGCGACCCACGAGTAGGCCAGAATCACCTCACAGATCATCAACCCAAGAACCGCCAGGACGACGGTCATGTTCTCGACATCACTCAGCCGTCCCCGAAGCGGACGCCAGGTGAGAATCCGGGCAACGACGACGGCAGTGAGTACCTCGGCAGCCCACCAGATCGACTGTTGGTCGACGTTGGCCAGTTCTCCAATGGTCTCCAGCAGGAAGATCAGTGCCGAGGTCAGGATCACGAAGCGCCAGCCCGTGTCATCCCAGATAGCACGCAACGTCCCGACCGGATCGCTCAATAGCTGTTCGTGATGCGGCATGGCGCTCTCCTCTCGGGACCGGTGTTCCATAGTGCGAACGTAGAACTTTTAAATCGGCGATGTCGTAGGTTGATCGCAATCCAGAACACAGAAACGGAGCGACAGATGGGTGTACTCGATGGCAAGGTAGCTCTGATTACAGGCGCGGCGTCGGGAATCGGATTGGCAACGACGCAGCTATTTGTTCAGGAAGGCGCGCAGGTTGCGATGGTCGACCGCAACGCCGATCTCGTCAACGAGACCGCGCGCGAGATCGGCTCCAGCGCGACGGCGATCAGCGGCGACGTGACCAACGAGGACGACGTCGCCGCGATGGTTGCGGCCTGCGTGGAACGCTTCGGGCGGCTCGACATCGGCTTCAACAACGCCGGCATCGCCGGCACAGCGGCGATCCACGAACATTCACTCGAGCATTTCCAGCGAGTCATCGATGTCTGCCTGACCGGCGTGTTCCTCTGCCTCAAACATCAGTCAAAGCAGCTGATCGCGCAGGGCGAGGGAGGCTCGCTGATCAATACGGCCAGCATCAACGCGACCCACGCAACGAAGGGACTCGGCGCCTATTGCTCGGCCAAGGCCGGCGTGGCGATGCTGACTAAAGTCTCGGCATTGGAGCTGGGGGAGCACGGCATTCGGGTCAATGCCATCGGTCCGGGCCACACCAAAACGCCGCTGACGGCTCGTGCCCGAGATGTGGAAGGGTTCGACGAGGCCATGATCGGAGCCACCCCGCTCGGTCGCCTTGGTGAACCGAGTGACATTGCGCAGATGGCCCTCTATCTGGGCAGCGACGCCAGTCCCTGGGTCTCGGGACAACTCTTCTACGTCGATGGCGGAATCACAGTCAATGAAATACCGCCGGGATTCAACTTGCTGGAGTCGCAACTGCGCCAACCGCGTGCGGACTAGCCCGCACAGCGCTTCGTCATTGCCGCGCTCCGCCGCGGCAATCTCGCCGCGTTCTCGCACAGGACGTCCGTGCTCGAATCGGCGAGATACCCGCGGCAAGCGCGGGTATGACGGCCGATAGAGGATGATCCAACCAAATGGATAGGAACAAACAATGGGACAACTCGACGGCAAGGCAGCCCTGATCACGGGCGCGGCATCAGGAATCGGACTGGCGACGGCCAAGCGTTTCGCCGAGGAGGGCGCACAAGTGGCACTCGCCGACCGCAACGCCGACGGCGCGGCGGAGGCCGCACGTGAGATCGGCTCGCAGGCGATGGCGATCACCGCAGACGTGACCAACGAAGACGATGTCGCCAACATGGTTATGTCCTGCATCGATCGCTTCGGGAGGTTGGATGTCGCCTTCAACAACGCCGGAATCGGCGGATTCTCGCCAATCCAGGACTACCCGCTCGCACAGTTCCAGCAAGTAATCGACGTCTGTCTGACCGGCGTCTTCCTCTGCATCAAGCACGAGTCCAAGCACCTGATCGAGCAGGGCTCAGGCGGATCGATCATCAACACGGCCTCATTGAACGCCATCCAGGCCACCGAGGGTCTGTCGGCCTACTGCTCGGCCAAAGCCGGCGTGGCGATGCTGACCAAGGTGTCGGCACTGGAGCTTGGACGCCACAACATCCGAGTCAACAGCATCGGACCAGGGTTGATTCGTACACCGCTGACCGAGGGTCTACGCGTCGTGCCCGGGCTCGAGGATGCGTTCGCGGCCGAAGCGCCGCTCGGCCGGATTGGCGAACCGGAGGACGTTGCCCAGCTCGCGCTCTGGCTCGCCTCCGACGCGTCGTCGCTGATGACCGGCCAGACAGTCCAGCTCAATGGCGGGGCCGACATCAACAAGTACCCGCCGCTATTCGAGTTCTTTGGCGACCGACCGCAGTAATTCCTAGACTGCCTTCCAGTCTGGCGGATGCCAGTCAAGGTCGGTCTGGGAGGCGAACATGCGGGAATTCGAAGGTAAAACTGCGGTCGTCACCGGTGCGGCGAGCGGCATAGGGCTCGCGTTCGCGCGGCGCTTCGCCGCCGAGGGTATGAACGTGGTTCTCGCCGATATCGAGGAGGACGCGCTCGACGTTCAGGTGCAGCAGCTTCGCCAGGAAGAACGCAACGTGCTCGGCGTCGTCGTCAACACGATGCGCCGCGAGGCGCTGGAGAACTTGCGAGACCAGACCATCGCCGAGTTCGGCAACATCCACATCCTCTGCAACAACGCCGGCGTGGCCGGTCTCAACGACGCCGGATTCGACGCCGACGGCACGGTCCGTGGCAGCTGGGAAGTAGCCGACAGCACGTGGGACTGGGTGTTGGGCGTCAATTTCTACGGCGTGCTCTACGGCTGTCAGGTCTTCATCCCGCACATGCTCGAGCACGGCGAAGACGGACACGTCGTCAACACCGCCTCGCTGGCCGGGCTATTCCCCGGTGGCGGCGCATACAGCGTCTCCAAGCACGCTGTGCTGACCCTGACCGAGGGCCTCTACCAGCAGTTCAGCGATGGGCGCAAACCTGAGCGCGTCCGTGCTCTGCCCCGGACTGGTCAACACCAACATCGGGAACGCCGAACGCAATCGGCCCGAAGAGTTTGGCGACCAGGTCGAAATCACCGACGACATGAGGCAAGGCATTATCGCGATGCTGAGCGGCGGCATGGATCCCAACGACGTCGCCGGACAAGTATTCGACGCCATTGTTGATCAGCGCTGCTACATCCTGCCCCACCCGGCCTTGGACGACTTCGTCCTCGGTCGCGTCCAACACGTACTCGATCGCAAGGAGCCAATCACGATCGACTTCGAGGAATTGATGCGTCGCCGAGCAGCGGGTCAGGACGTCTAACCGATCCGGTCCCCGTCGCCGTCGGGGCGCCCCTTGTGGGCGCCCGCGCCCGAGTAACCGCCGTGTCAATCACACTTACACTGCGTTCGCAACACCACAGATGAATCTGAACGCCATGGAGACCAACAAGCATGCGAGAATTCACCGGCAAAACAGCAGTAGTCACCGGCGCGGCATCGGGCATGGGCTACGCCTTCGCCGAGCGATTCGCAGCCGAGGGCATGAACGTCGTCCTCGCCGATATTGAGACCGACGCGCTCAAGGCAGCGGTGACGAGGCTTGAGCAGCAAGAGCGCAATGTGATTGGCATCGAGGTCAACACGATGCGACGTGAGACGCTCGAGAACCTGCGCGATCAGGCGCTCGACCAGTTCGGCAAGATCCACGTGCTGTGCAACAACGCCGGCGTGTCCGCACGGTCCGACGGCGGACTGGGCGCGGGCACTGGGGCAACGCCGGTTTGGGAAGTGCCGGACTCGACCTGGGAGTGGGTGATGGGCGTCAACTTCTGGGGTGTGCTCTACGGGCTGCAGGTGTTCGTTCCGACGATGCTCGAACACGGTGAGACCGGACACATCGTCAACACTGCGTCGCTGGCCGGGCTCATACCCGGCGGCTCGGCCTATAGCGTCTCGAAGCATGGCGTGCTGACGTTGACCGAGGGCCTCTGGCATCACCTGCGCGCCGCCGACTCCAATATCTCGGCGTCGGTGCTCTGCCCGGGCTTCGTCAACACCCAGATCGTTGAGGCCGAGCGAAACCGTCCCAGCGAGTTTGGCGAGAAGATCGAGGCAACCCCGGAACAACGGGCGATGTCCCAGACCCTGCTCGGAGGCGGAATGAATCCCACTGACGTGGCCGGTCTTGTCTGGCAGGCAATGGTCAACGACCACCTCTACATCCTGCCGCACCCAGGTTGGACCGATGTGATTCGCGGACGCGTGGAAGCAGTCCTGGACGGTCAGCAACCAGTGGAGGTCGACTTCGCGAAGATGCTCGAGCGTCGAGCTCAGGGCGAGCTCGTTTAAGACGAGGGCGAGGTGCGGGACTTCAGCAACGGCACTGCAGTCGTCACCGGCGCGGCCTCCGGCATGGGCTTTGCCTTCGCTGAGCGCTTCGCCGCCGAGGGCATGAATGTCGTACTCGCCGACATCGAAACCGATGCACTCAAGGCGGCGGTCGCGAGGCTGGAGCAACAGGAGCGCAACGTCCTCGGCGTCGAGGTCAATACGATGCGGCGCGAATCGATCGAGCATCTACGCGATCAGGCGATTGACCAGTTCGGCGCGGTTCATGTGCTCTGCAATAACGCCGGCGTCACTTCTCGCAGCGACGGCGGACTTGGCGGCGGCGCCGGCGCCGTTCCGGTCTGGGAGGTTGAGGACTCGGTTTGGAACTGGGTCATGGGCGTGAACTTTTGGGGCGTGCTCTACGGACTCCAGGTCTTCGTCCCGCACATGATCGAGCATGACGAGACCGGCCACATCGTTAACACCGCCTCCCTGGCGGGGCTGATTCCCGGTGGCCTGGCCTACAACGGCTCCGCCTACAGCGTCTCGAAGCACGGCGTGCTGACTCTGACCGAGGGCCTCTGGCATCATCTGCGAGCTGTCGAGTCCAACATTTCGGCATCAGTCCTCTGTCCGGCCTTCGTCAACACCCAGATCGCCAAGGCCGAGCGCAACCGTCCCGACGAGTTCGGCGGCGCAGTCGAACCGACGGCCAAGCGGCTAGCCGCGTCGGGACCCCTGGTCGGAGGCGGCATGGACCCGTCGGACGTGGCTGAGCTGGTCTGGCAAGCAATGGTCAACGACCAGCTCTACATCCTCACGCACCCAGGTTGGACGGACATAGTTCGCGGACGTGTCGAGGCAGTGCTGGACGGTCAGCAACCGGTCGAGGTCAACTTCGAAAAGATGCTGGAGCGTCGTGCCCAGGGCGAGCTCGTCTAACGGGCGAGCATGATGCGCGACTTCGGCGGCGGCGCCGCGGACGCGAGGCTGCGACAGCGCTTGGGCAAGGTCCTCGGCGTGGTCCGGGACGAGTTCTGGACTTTTCGTCCTGATTGACGGAAGCTAGTTATATGAAGATATCGATCACGCTGGATCAACTTGACGATGATGTCTTGGCTGCCCTCCGAGAGCAAGCGTAGTTGCTCGATCTTCCCTTGCAGCAGGTGTTCAGTGACGCGTTGCGAAGGGGCCTCGACCCAGTTGGCCGCTCAAAACGACCTGCGCATCGAGTGAATCCGTTGCAGGGGAAGTTCAGGCCGGAGATCGATCAATTCAAATTCAATCAACTGAATGAGGAGGACTTGGACGAAGAGTCTTCAAATCGGCAATCTGCGTGATCGTCCCCGACATCAATCTCCTCGTCTACGCCCACCATGACAACGCCTTGCTACACACACCCGCTCGACGCTGGTGGGAAGACATGTTGGACAGCAGTGAGCTGATAGGTCTTCCCTGGATCGTCGTAACGGGTTTTATTCGAGTCTCAACAAACATCAGGATGCTCGAACAACCGACTTCTACCGAGGTCGCTGTCAGGGTTGTGAACGACTGGTTCAGATACCCCCATGTCTTTCCATTGAATCCCGGTTCGCAGCACATGGCGTTTCTGGCAGAAGCGCTTGCAGCCGTCAGAACTGGCGGCAACCTCGTTCCCGATGCACACATCGCGGCGCTAGCCATCGAGTATCAGGCCGAGGTCCACTCCAACGACTACGACTTCTCCCGCTTTCCGGGACTTCGCTGGCGAAGTCTGTTGCAGGACCCTCGTTAGGAATACTTTGATCTACTCCGATCCCTGCTTCCCTCCTCTGTGGGGGAAGCTGCCGAGGGCTGAAGGGGGGTCCCGCTAGACCAGCGGTACCAGTCGCTCAGGGACTCCTTAGTTCCCTCGAGCCCCGGCAGCGACCGCCGCGCGATTCTCGTGTGTTGTGTGTGGCGGGATGGAACATCCGCCAGTGACGAACACCCTCGTATTCCCCACGCCGGCCGCATCCGACGCCTGCGCCTGAATTTCGTCGGCGCTCAAATCGCCGAGACCGGTCCGGCTGACACCGCCCATGACGGCCTTGTCGGTCTCGGCCCAGACATCGTTGAGGCTGGCGTTCGATTCGTGCCGGTCGTCCCAATTGAAGGCGTGGACCGGGTAGTCAAGCACATCGGCGAGCATGTTGTTCGTATGGCAGACGTGCAGGATGTTGAACTCTGCGTCGCGGATCGCGTCCAACACCTGGAGGTCGTAAGGCCTTCCGAATTCGCGGTAGAAGTCGGCGTCTGAGATGTCGTGGCTGGCCCACTGCAGCGGCGCGAAGAAGACGCCCGAAGCGCCGGCATCCATGTTGGCGCGGCTGTAGTTGATGATGGTCTCGGTGACGCGCGCGATGGCGCCATGCACCGCCGCAGGCGCTTCGGCCACAGCCTGCTTCATTGCTCGTGGATGACCGAACATCAAGCCGACGACCGCCATCGGCGAGAACACGGTCTGCACGACATCGACTTCGCCCTTGGTGCGCTCAATCACTAATCGAGTCGATTCGACGTGCTCACCAAAGACCCCGCGCTCGGCATGAACCGGCGTGACGTTGTGCAGATCATCGAGCTCGGTCAGTGCCGGGCTCACGAGGGTTTGGGCCGTCTGCTCCACCGGTGGCGTGTAGACCGCGCCCCAGGCTTCGGGGAACATCGACCAGCGCGGGTTGATCTTGATGAAGTCCCAGTCGTATGCCTCGTACTGTTCGCAGGTAGCCCCGACAAGCTCGTCGTTGCTCCACTCGCGCAGGAAATCGTGTCCCCACAGCGAGGCCGGAGCCCGGTCAACGGGCTCCCCGGCAATTGCTGCACGAACACGTTCGCGTTTCGTCATCTCGGTCATCTGTTGGTCCCTTCCTGGGCGCTCTGAGCGCCGGATGCGCTTCGCCAATCGACGCTGAACAGCTGCACGGATTCACGGAATCCGCGTAGTTGGCGCCTTCCCTCATCCTCGAACTGGAATCTACCGCCTTGCAGCAAGCCACGGACAAGGTCCGAGACGAAAATCTGCCCGCCTTGCGCCATCGACATAATCCTCGCAGCCTGATTCACCGTGGCGCCATACAGATCGTCCGATTCTGCGATTGGTTCGCCCGAACTGATCCCGATTCGGACCTGGATGTCGCTATAGCGCACGTGGTCGGCCAGATTGGCCTGGATCTGGACGGCGGCCTCGACAGCAGCCGAGGCCGCGTTGAACCAGGCGAGCACGCCGTCGCCCATCGTCTTGACTTGCACACCTCGCTGACTGCGAATCGCAGCGTGCGTGAGGTTCTCGATTTCGCGTGTGATCGTTCGGGCTTCGGCGTCACCTAACCGATCAACCAGTGATGTCGAGCCCTCAATGTCGGTAAACAGGACCGTGCGTGTCGCTAGACCAGCGGTCTGCGCCTGCTGATCGGTTCCGATGAACTCTTCCATCGCCTCTGCAAGCTGATTGATCGTGAGCGCGCCATTCACCAGCACCGAAGTGTCATCGCGTCCGACGAAAAGTCGCGCGCCGCGGATGCTTCGCGCCCAATCGCGCCCGAATGAGGCATTGCTGTCTTCAAAGCCGTCCCGATCGGGTGGGATGGAAATCAGCGTGGGGATCTCGACTCCACGCAGATCCTCGCGCAAGTTAAGACTGCGCATCTCGGGTACCAGGCCGAGCAATCGATTCATCGACGGGTAGTGATGCATCATTTCGGCCAGGGTGCGAAGCGTGTTCTCGTCCGCCGATGGAGCAATGATCGTGAGCAACGCGCGCCTGGCAAACTCTTCGTGATACTGCCAACCGAGCCGCAACAGATTGCCGATCGTGCTGTCCATCAACTGGTTGTATTCGTCCTGGGGGGAGGCATCCGACTCCTTCGAGATCGATTGATGGCCCACCATGGGTATAGGCAGATGCAGCACCATATGGGTGTAGCGCTCGGGCTCGTTCAGCATCGCGATGACGGCCGCGGGCGTACCGATGTAGTAGCCCATCAACGCGACCCGCGGTTCGCCCACCTCGTTGACGACCGCGGCGAGGTCAGTCGCTTCATCATGAAACGATCCGAATACTCCGTCGCGCTCAGACAGGCCGCAGCCCCGCGGATCGAACCGAATCACGCGAAAGGACTGCGAGAGCCGGTCCCAGACCCCGCCTGGTTCCCAGCCCACATTGAGCGGCAGCATCGGCCCGGTCGAAACGATCAGTGGCGGCCCATTGCCTCGCTCAACCCACGCGATCGCGACATCGTCGTCAGTATGCGTGTATTGAACTGATGGGGCGCTCATGATGCAGCCATGCTTGTCTTGTCAGAGTCCTTGCGACATGCCGCCGTCGATTACGAATTCCACGCCGTTCATGTACTCCGAGTCGTCGGACGCCAGGAACAGCGCTAGGTTTGCGACCTCCCCTGCCTCGGCGATACGACCGTACGGAATTCGTCGCACCAGCTGATCTTCAAAGCCCTGCTCAATCGCCGGCAGCTGGTGCAGCATCGGCGTCTCAATCAGGCCAGGATGGATCGAGTTGACCCGCACCCCCGAGGGCGCGAACTCGTTCATCGCCGACTTCGTCATGCCCCGCACCGCCCACTTGCTCGCCACATAGGCAATCATGTTCGGGCCGCCGCGCAATCCCGCCACCGACGAGATGTTGATAATTGACCCCGATCCCGCCGCCGCCATCACCGGTCCGACATGCTTCAAACCAAGAAACACGCCGATCTGGTTCACGTCGATCACCTGGCGGTACTCCTCAAGCGAGGTCCCGGCAATCGAGCCGCTGCGAAAGATGCCGGCGTTGTTAATGAACGCGTCGATCTTGCCATGGTCCTCAACCACATCCTGGACGACGGCGATCCACTCGTCTTCGTTGGTCACGTCGTGGTGCAAGTAGCGAATGCTGTCGCTCGTCGCTGCGGTCGATTCACCTTCTGCATCAAGCACGTCGGTGATCACAACGGTCGCGCCCTCTTCGGCAAACAGCTTGGCCTCGGCGGCGCCCTGTCCTCGCGCGCCACCGGTAATCAGCGCGATTCTGCCATCCAGTCGTCCAGCCATAATCGCCAGCCTCATTTCGTTCTCGGTCTACGTCTGCCGACCTGGTAGCGCGACCAACGCTGTCTCTTCGCCTCGCGGAACGAGCACGCACGCTCGCCATGACCGCTTCGCGACTCGCTTAGATGCCCTGAATCATCCCGCCGTCAATGATGAATTCAGTGCCGTTCATGTACTCGGAATCGTCAGAAGCGAGGAAGAGCGCCAACTTTGCCACTTCCTCGGCCTCGGCGATCCGACCGTAGGGGATGCGCTGAACTAGAAGATCGCCGCGTCCCTGTTCGATGATCGGGAGTTGTTGCAGCATCGGCGTTTCGATTAGTCCGGGGTGAATCGAGTTGACTCGCACGCCCGACGGCGCGAATTCACTCATCGCTACTTTGGTCATTCCGCGCACCGCCCACTTCGACGCTGTGTAAGACAGTGATCCCGCTCCGCCGCGCATGCCGGCGATCGATGAAATATTGATGATCGACCCGGATCCGGCCTCACACATCACTGGTCCGACATGCTTCAGACCAAGAAACACGCCGACCTGGTTGACCTCGATCACGAGCTTGTATTCATCGACGGTCGTCTCGGCGATCGGCCGGGAGCGATAGATGCCCGCATTGTTAATGAACGCGTCAATCTTGCCGTGGTCCTCCAGCACATCCTGGACGACGGCGATCCACTCATCTTCGTTTGTCACGTCGTGATGCAGGTAGCGAATGCTATCGCTGGAGCTGGCGGTTGCCTGGCCCTCCGCGTCAAGCACATCGGTGATGACGACCCTTGCCCCCTCCGATGCGAACAATTTCGCTTCGGCCGCGCCCTGTCCACGGGCCCCACCAGTGATCAGCGCCACCTTGCCATCAAGTCGTCCGGCCATGAACACGCACCTCTCAATGGTCCTTTGGAGCCATAGGGTAGTGCTTGCGGCAGGAGACCCTTGCCAAACTCACAAATCCCCTCTCCTCCCCTTACGGAGACCTGCGCGTAAACCCATTAGTCCCCTCTCCCCCCCTTGCGGGGGGAGATGTCACGGAGTGACAGAGGGGGGTCCGCCGCCAGCGACCAGATAGGCCTTGAGATAGGGAGCCCCCCCTCTGCCTTCGGCATCTCCCCCGCAAGGGGGGCGAAGGGGACTTATTCAAAGGTCTCCTTGCGGGGGGAGATGTCACGAAGTGACAGAGGGGGGGTCCTCCGGCGGCAGCATCACATAGGTGCCGTTGCCATGTCCGATGTGCCGGCCTTGGTCGTCATAGAGGTCGACCGAGCAGTGGCTCAACGTCCGCCCGCGACGAATTACTTCGGCGCGGGCGCGGATGACATCACCGTCGAGCCCGCGCAGCCAGCGAAACTCCGACTGCGCCGTGATCACACGTTCGCCTTCCGCTTGGATCGTGCCTAATGCACCACCCATCGCCGAGTCGGCAACCAACAGCCAGACTCCGCCGTGGACGATGCCGTAGAGATTGTGTGTCTTCGCCGAAGCCGTCAGCGTGATTTCGCACCAGCCGTCGCCGGCGTCGGTGAAGCGGTAGCCGAGTTCCTGGAACAGCGCCACCGCCTCCATATCGCGGAGCGGTGGGTAGCGCTCGAAGATATCTTCCGAACTGAGTGGCATCTGCGTGCGAATCGCTCAGCCGCGGCGCATTTCAGCGGTGTGCTCGGCGATGTGCTTACCGAGAAAGCCGAACGCATTGCCAACGGTCATTGGTTCGCCCAGGAAAACCCCGCCGTTGCCCCACTCATCGTCGCCGACGGTATCGATCACCCCCTGCGTGACCGCGAAGCCCTCGTCGAAAAACGTCAGGACGGATTCGGGCGTCGCCCCCCGCGATCGGATCCGGACTATCCACAGGCTCATCAAGTTTAACACCGCCATCAGCGGTCCTGGAGGATTCATGCCCTTGTTCCGGCGCAACCGCGAGACCCTGAGCGTGCCGCCTCCGGCCGTGAAGGCGATATGCCAACAGAGCTGGCCATTGGTCCAGCCGGCGTTGTCGCTCTTGCGATCCCATTCCTCTCCGGACAGCCCCAGGACAAGTTCGCGGAACTCCTCCCGCGCCTGCGCTAACGCGGCGCGAGCTTCGTCGGCATCGGTGATTTCGGACATGTCGTCCCGTCCTATCTAGATCCCGGCGTACCAATCCCGGATCGCTTCGCCGATCTCGTGCGGCGAGTCTTCTTGCACGAAGTGATTGCCTGGCACGGTGACCTCGGTCTGGCTGGGCCAGCTTCGGCAGAACTCCCGCTGCGCGCCCTGAAGGATCGCGCCGGGTTCGGCATTGATAAACAGTTTGGCGATCTGAGCCGAGTCGTCGGACGAGAGGAAGTCAGCGTAGCTCTGCGCGATCTCGGCCACGTCGGCCGGTTCGCCGTCGATCGGAATCTCGCGCGGCCAGGTCAGCGTCGGTCGGCGCGACTCGCCTTCCTCCAGGTAGGGCAGCCGGTAGACCGCCATCTCTTCCTCAGTCAGACCGCGCAGCACGCTGCCCGGGAGGATGCGCTCGACGAAGACGTTCTTCTCCAGCACCATCGCCTCACCGGCCTCCGAGCGCATGCCCTGGAAAACGCGGGCCGCAGCCTCGGGCCATTCATTCCAGGTAACCGGCCGGACGATCGCCTCCATGTAGACGAGCCCCTTGACCCGGTCGCGGTGCCGATTCGCCCAATGGAATCCGAGCGCCGAGCCCCAGTCGTGGATCACAAAGGTGAGCCTGTCGCCAAGGTCCATCGCCTCGATCCAGGCATCAAGCCATCCTGCATGGTCAACAAATCGGTAAGAACCGCTCGGCGATGATCCTGAGACGCCCATCCCGATCAGGTCGGGCGCAAGGCAGCGAGCCGACTCGAACAGGTGCGGCATGATGTTGCGCCACAGGTAGGACGAGGTGGGGTTGCCGTGGAGGAACAGGATGGGATCGCCGTCGGGGTTGCCCTCATCGACATAAGCCATCGTGGTCTCGCCGATGGTCAGACGCTTGCGCGGAAAAGGATCGTCAACAGAGATATCGGGCATGTGAGGCCCTTTCATTTGAGCAAGGCACGCGCAATGGCTCGAGGATACCAGTAGAAGCTAGCCACCTATCGGAGGCACTGAGAGCTTTCGGCAGATCTTCTTCGCCAGGTCATTTTCGATTTCGTTGTGTCGAGGAACTGGCTCTCTGGCCCCGGTCCTTGGGTTATGCCACATTGAATGTCGTCCGCCTTCTCGTAACTTCTCGTAACAGGTCGCAACCATGTCGGCGCAATTGGCGGATCAACACGCTTCGCTTCATCCGACGACGACTGTTGTTTGTTCCGCCTCTGGGGTCAGTTCACACTTCACCTCGTCGCGATTGCACTCAAAGACAAGTTCGATCGCCGCCGCCAGACTCTCCAAGGCCTCCTCTTTCGTGCGCCCTTGGCCATTTGCGCTTGGCACCTCACCGCAGTAGGCGATGTACCATTCGTCGCCGGGCATGACGTATGCCGTGAAGGTGTTGCTCATGCGGTCCAGCTCTCCTCGGTCGCCGCTCTTGGCAACCAAACAAGTTTGCATCATTCTATCCAGCGCGGCGGACCGCGAGCGGTCGTATTGCGCCGCTACCCTACCCCCAAGCGTTTTGATCGGAGGCTGCCAATGCCCGTGACCGGAATGGACCATGTCGCGATACCCGCCGGCGATCCCGAGGCGTTGATGCGCTTCTATCGGGCGCTGGGCTTCAGCATCGTCCATGAGGCGGAATGGCGCTCGGGCGAGTTCCCGATGTTCGCGATCGCCTGCGGTGACCAAAAGATCAACGTGCATGATCCCAAGCTGTGGCAGAATCCCAAGTTCGACCTGCGCGGACCGACCGCCGAGCCGGGCTGCGGCGATTTCTGCTTCGTCTGGGACGGCGCCGCGCAATCGGCGTCAGAGGCAATTGAGGCCGCTGGTGGCGAGCTGATCGAGGGCCCCGTCGGCCGAGTCGGAGGTCGCAGCGCCGGAACCGATGAGGGCATGAGCGTCTACACCCGCGATCCCGACGGCAATCTCGTCGAACTGATCTCATATCGCAATGACGACTAAAAATCCTCTGACCAACTCTGATCCCCGCTTCCCCCCTTGCGGGGGAAGCTGCCGAAGGCTGAAGGGGGTCCCGTTTGGCCAACGAAACCAGTTGTTTAGAGGTTCCCGAACGAACCGATAAGGAGATAAGCATGGAATTCTTCGACGTTCTCACGACCGCGCGCGCGATGCGGCGCTACAAGCCCGACCCGATTCCCGAGGACATCCTCGTCCAGCTGATCGAAGCGGCGCACCTGGGCCCGAGCGGGTCAAACCGACAGTCCAGGCATTGGATCGTCGTTCGCGATCCCGAAGTCAAGCAGCAGCTCGCCGACCTCAATCGCAAGGGCGTGACACAGTACCTCGCCGGCAACATCACGCAGGCTAATCCCCACGTCGACGAGGGCCGGCGACAGCGATTCCTCGCCGCTGTCGAGCACCAGATGAACCATTTGCACGAGGCGCCGGCAATCGTGATCGCCTGCGCCGACCTCGTGCGCGCGCCTCAGGGCACGTTCGGCGAGGGCGCGGCGGCGGCGACCGAGGTCTGGGGAGCCGTGCAGAATCTGCTGCTCACGGCTCGAGAGCTCGGAGTCGGTTCCGTCCCAACGACCCTCGCCTTCCTCGGCGACCAGCGGGACGACGCCCGCCAGGTCCTGGGCCTGCCCGACCACATCCTGCCAATGGTCCTGGTCCCGCTCGGCTGGCCGACCGGCAACTTCGGCCCAATCCGTCGCCGTCCGCTGGACGAAGTCCTGCACTGGGATCGCTACTCGGCGTCGTAACTGTTTGTAAGGAATCGATCATGGCCAACGATCTGCGCATGCCCGCCAAGGTTGGCGGATACACGATCGCCAAGTCCTTCGAAGTCACAGCGCGGAGCATCACTGCCTTCGCCGGAGGAGTCGACGATTACAACCCGGTCTACTTCGAGGATGACCGTCCTGGCGGACTAATCGCGCATCCCGGCATGGTCTTCAGCTGGCAGTGGAACAGCCGCTTCACGCCCGACCAGCATCTCGACCTGGAACTCGTGCGACGCGGCGTTCACGCCTGGGTCGACGTGCAGTTCAATCGACATGCTCGCGAGGGCGACATCATCACCAGCCAGGGTCAGAGTGTCGCCGTCAAGCAAGTGCGACCCGGCGTGCTGAGTTCTCAGCGATTTAGGTTCCGGGATAGCCGCGGCGATACCGTCGCCATCATGGACACCGGCGGCATCACTCGCGGCGCCGAACTGGACGGCGACGACGCCGAGATCGAGTCTGCCCCGCCGCTGCCGCAACGCTCGACCAACAACGACGAGCCCGTCTGGACCACAACATTCCCAATCGACCCGCAAGCTCCGCACGTCTACACCGAGTGCGCTGACATCTGGAATCCAATCCACACGGAACGAAAAGTCGCGCTCGCCGCGGGCTTGCCCGACATCATCCTCCACGGCTCAGCCAACATCACCATCGCGCTGCGGGAGGTGATCAACCAAAACCTCAACGGCGACCCAACCCGTGTACGCCGCTTCGCCGGCCAGTTCCGAGGCATGGTCATCCCCGGCACCGAGGTCTCAGTCAGCGTCCTCGAAGTCCAAGACGAAGGCGACCGCGAGATCGTCTTCTACGAGATGCGAAACGACCAGGGCGAGCTGGCAATCGCCAACGGTGTGGTGGTCGCGAGTTAGGAACGGTTTCCAGTCCTCGCCCTCCAACTCCGTCATACCCGCGACGGGGCGCGGGTATGACGAACCTCGGACTTCTGAGACATCCTCCGGGCGCAGGCTGCGAATTCGGCTAGTCCGCGACCGTGTAACGCTCCAACGCCTCCGGCAAGAACTCAAAGCCCAGACCCGGTGTCTCCGGCAACACGAGACGCCCGTCCCGGACCTCCGTCTGCCGATCGATGATGCTTCGGAAATTATGCACCTGATCATCGGGGAAGAACTCGACATAAGTGGCATTCGGCGACGAGGCGACCAGGTGTCGGTGCAGGTCATGGAACCAGTGCGGACAAATCGACACGCCATATGAGGCCGCGGTGTTGGCGATCCTCCGGAACTCAGTCACACCACCCAATACGGCAGCGTCGGGCTGCAGGATCATCGCCGCATCCTGGTCCATCAAGTCCTTGAATCGCCAGCGACCCACCTCGATCTCTCCCGTCGCGACCGGGACGCCCGTGCGCTGCGCGAGCTTGGCATGCAGGTTGATCGCATCCGGGCTGAACGGCTCTTCGATCCAGTAGGGGTTCGACGGCTCATACGCCGCCATGTAGCGCAGCGCATCTTCGAGGTTCGACCAGGCGTTGTTGGCGTCCAGCATGATGTGGACGTCCGGCCCGACCGCTTCGCGCGCCGCCTGCATCCGCGACGCCTCCTCGCGCACCGACAGTCGGCCAACCTTGATCTTCATCGCGTCGAAGCCCAGCTCGACATAGCCAAGCAGCTCCTGCTGAAGCCCCTCGTGTCCCTTGCCCTCGAGGTAGTAACCGCCCGACGCATACGCCGGCACGGTGTCCTCGAAATAGCCGCCGAGCATCTTGTAGAGCGGCAGCCCCGCGGCCTTGGAGTTGTGATCCCAGAGCGCAATATCGAGCGCCGAGAGCGCGCGCATTGTCGCACCGGCGCGGCCATGCAGCAACGACTCCTGGTACATCGAAGCCCACAAACCTTCGACGCGGAATGGGTCTTGGCCCATCAGCACCGGAGCAAACAGGTTGTCGACCGCCGATGTCACCAACTGTCCATTGGAGTTTCCGGCGTAGCAAAATCCGATTCCGATGTGACCATCGTCGCACTCGACCTCGACCACCGGATGGTCGCGTTCGTAGACGGTGCGATTGGAGAACGAAGTCGGATTGTCGAGCGGAATGCGCAGCATGCGCGAGCGAACGGCGGTGATTTTCGTCATAGGAACGTCCTAGTGGGTTGGCGTAATACCGACAGAGTACGAGCACCTGTCGAAATCAGACCTCCCCCTTTGGGGGAGGTGCCCCGAAGGGGCGGAGGGGGCTCCTTCGCACAACACGAAAGCGCTGCCTTTTGGGAGGCCCCCTCAGGCGCTCCGCGCCAGCTCCCCCAAGGAGACCTTTGAAAAACTCACGTATCCCCTCTCCCCCCCTTGCGGGGGGAGATGTCACGGAGTGACAGAGGGGGGGTCCGCTGCCAGCGACCAGATAGGCCTTGAGATGGGGAGCCCCCCTCTGCCTTCGGCATCTCCCCCGCAAGGGGGGCGAAGGGGACTTATTCAAAGGTCTCCCCAAGGGGGGAGCCCTTAAGGGAGGGACGCCTTCGTAGAGGTCTGGGTCGTGGGGCGTTCAGCGCACGTTTCTCAACCTGGGATCAAGCGTGTCGCGCAGCCAGTCGCCCATCAGGTTGCCGGTCAACGACACCAACAGGATGGCGATACCAGGCATCCAGATCGGCCACCAGGCGATCGTCATGAAGTTGCGGCCCTCTGAGATCATCGCGCCCCACGACGGCGTGCCCGGCGCCACGCCGATGTTGAGGAAGCTGAGTGCCGCCTCGATCAAGATCACCGATGGCACCTCGAGCGTCGCCATAATCACGATCGTGTTGAGGATGTTGGGCAGGATGTGTCGGAAGAGCAGGCGCTTGTCGCTGGCCCCGCTGGACTGTGCAGCGATGACAAACTCCTGCTCGCGCAGCGAGAGCACATCGGCCCGCACAAGGCGCGCGTAGCTGGACCAGGTGAAGACGATGATGATCAGGATGACGTTGCGCAGACTGCTGCCGAAGACGACGGCAATCAGCAGCGCAAACAGAATCGCCGGCAGCGCCAACTGAATGTCCACCAGCCGCATCAAAATTCTGTCCGCCCAGCCGAGTCGCCAGCCCGCGATCAGGCCGGTCAGCACACCTATGAACGCCGACGCCGGGATGCAAATCCCAACGACAAGTAGCGATACGCGAGCGCCGTAGATGATGCGAGACAGAATGTCGCGACCGAGGTTGTCCGTCCCCAGCGGATGCGCCCAGCTACCGCCCTCTTGCATCACGGGAGGGATCAGTCGTTCGACCAGCACGATCTTCTCGGGGTCGTAAGCGGAGAGCAGGTCGGCAAAGACGCCCGCAACGAAGAACAAACCGAGGATGATAGCTGGCGGCGTCAATACCACGACGCGCTGCCAGGAAACACCCACGCGTGAGGTCTGCCGTTCAAATTCCGGCGCCTGCGTTGCAGCTTGAGTCGACATCACTGTCCCCCCGCCCGGATCCGGGGATCGATAATCGGGTAGGACAGATCGACCAGGATGTTGGCAACTACGATCGCGCTGGAGATCACGA
This sequence comes from Dehalococcoidia bacterium, assembly GCA_963666795.2. Lineage (GTDB taxonomy): Bacteria > Chloroflexota > Dehalococcoidia > Bin125 > Bin125 > Bin125. Next base: position 1,139,490 of record CAXXUV010000008.1, read on the forward strand.
GAATGCCGGCGATCATGACCGGGAAGTCACCGACCGTAATCGTGTGCAACATCAATCGGCCGATACCTGGCCAGGCAAAGACCTGCTCCACGATCACCGTGCCCGCGATCAGTCGCCCGACCTGAATCCCCAGGATGGTCGCCACCGGCAGAATCGCGTGACGCATCGCGTGACGCCAGATGATCGTTGACTCACGCAGACCTTTCGCTCGTGCGGTGCGCACGAAGTCGGTGTTCATCACGTCGATCATCCCGGAGCGGGTCAGACGCATCGCCGCCGCAGAGGTGAGCAGACCCAGCGTGATCATGGGCAGGATGATGTGCTTAATTCCGCCGCTGCCGCCGGTCGGAAACCAGTCGAGCTTCACGGCGAAGAAGAAGATCAGCATCAGGCCGAGCCAGAAGTTGGGCGTGGCCTGACCCAACACCGCGAGCAGGCGTGCGAACCAGTCACTCGGCGATGCCCGTCGCAGGGCAGCGATGACGCCCAGCGGAATGCCTAGCACCATCGAAAACAAGAGCGCGGCGATCCCGAGCTGGAGCGTTTTCACGGAGCGGCTGAGGACCTCTTCCATCGCCGGCAAGTCGCTAATGAAGGAGTTGCCCAAGTCGAGCTGGACCGCGTTGAACAGGAAATCGATGTACTGCTTTCCCAGGGGACCGCTGAGCCCATACTGCTCGCGCAGCAACTCCTTCTCTGCCTCGGTCGTCTCGTCGGTCGTCAGGTACTCGATCGGGTTGCGCGCCCCCCGAGACACCACAAACACGATCGAGACGACGAGGAACACGACCAGAGTCCCCTGCAGTATGCGCGAGAGGACAATGGTCCAGAGACTGTTAGCGCCCATATGCGGCCGTTCTTCTCCGAGCGGTCAGCCTTGAGCGGTCGTGGTTAGGTCACGAGCGGGCGGATGCCCCAGAGGCCGCCGTAGTCGCGCGAGTTGCCCTTCATGTCCCACTCAAGATCGTCGCGCATCAGGCCGGTACCAATGGTCTCGAACAGGAACAGCCACGAGGCATTGGTGTAGATTCGTTCGGCGAGCTTGTTGATCGCCACCACGCGCTTGGCTGGATCGAATTCCGTGGCCTGCGCGTCGACCAGATCCTGAATATCCGTGTCGGGGTACTCCGCAACTGCCAGCGTGCCGCCGATCGCAACTTCCGCCGCGATCACCTGGAACGGGTCCGGCGACTGGTTGGTGAAGTAGTAGTGAAGCCCTGGCACATTGCGTTGGGCCATCCGCGCGCGGAAGTCGGGCAGCGGATCGAGCTGCAGGTTCGTCCGAATCCCGACCTCGTCGAGGTATTGCTGGACCGCCAGCGCGATCTGATCCGTCGCCGCGAAGAAGCCGACCGTGCCGTAGAAGTCCGACTCGAAGCCGTCAGCGTAGCCGGCGGCGTCCATCAACTGGATCCCTTTCGCGACGTCGTAAGTCATCGTCAACGGGCCCGACTGCTCGGGCTGCATGCCGCCGAGCTGGCGCGAGCCGATCCCGAAGCAACGCTGCTCGCGACCGGTAGCCAGCGACGTGTAAATCGTCTCCACATCGACCGCGTGGTTCATTGCCATCCGCACTCGGATGTCACGGTAGGGGTTGCTGCCGTCTTCGAACATTGGCACGATCGTATTGGGGAAGATCATGTGCGGGCTTGTGCCCGGGTCGAAGAGCACCTCGAAACCGGGCTCGTCGACGAACTCCTGCACCAGCTCCCACTCCAGCGACGGGGCTACATCTGCCTCGCCAGCCTGCATAGCTGCCAGGCGCGAGACCGGCTCGGGTCGGACCGACTGGATGATCTCCTTGACCCAGGGGCGGTGCACGCGGTTGAGGTTCTCGTAGCCGATCGGGTATTCGTCGTTGCGGGCGCTGCGGACCGCGATGTCGGGCTCGAACGAGGTCAGTTTGAACGGTCCGCTGGCCAGTCCGTCGCGGTTGTAGCCGTCGTCGCCCAACTCTTCGATTCGGTGCTTCGGTACGAGCGGCAACGTCGTGCCAATGCTGTTCGGCGCAGTAACCTCGGATTTCACCGGAATCCGCGTGGTCATGTCGTCGATCACGGTAACCTCATCGTTGACCGACGCGACGATGTATGCGACGCCCGACTCATATACGCCGCTCTCGTTGTACGCGGCGTTCCCGGCTGCGCGGTCGATCGAGAATTTGACATCCTCTGCCGTCAGCGGCGTGCCATCGTGCCAGGCGTGGCCGGGGTTCAGGTGCATCAATACTGCCGTAAAGTCCTCGATCCACTCGTAGTTCCCAGCACTCGGCACGATCTCACGCGTGACCAGGTCGTATTGCAGCAGCCGGTCAAAGTGCAGCGGCCCGTTCCACTTGAGCGTGTAGTTACCCGGACCCTGCACGTCGAGACCGCCGACGGCGTTGGGTACCACCACCGTGACGGTGCGCTCCCAGTCGGTATCCCCTTCCTTGGACAGATCGACAGCAGCCTCTTGCTGCTGCTGTTGCATGGCCTGCTGCTGGTCTTGCTGGTCGGCCTGATCCGCCTGTGAGTCGGCCTGTTGCTGCTGCTGGTCCTGTTGCTGCTGCATCGCCTGTTGCTGCTGCTGTTGGTCCTGATCAGCCTGCGCGACCGCCTGCTGCTGGTCCTGCTGCTGCTGGACCTGCGCCGCAGAGTCGTCGTCATCGTCGCCACAGCCCACGAGGGCAAGCCCTGCAGCGCCGACCCCGGCGCGCCCCGACGCCCGCAAGAGCGCGCGCCGGCTCAGTCGTGAACGGCGCATCCGCTGCCAGTAATTTCGTTCGGTCATCGTTCGTACTCTCTCTCGCTCCTGGATCGTCTCCAGCAGATTCAATTGTTAGGCGGCGCACGTGTCCAGTCACTCCACGTGGTGGATGCGGGCCGCATCAGACTTTAGGAGTATGCCCATTACAGATCGCGTTTGCAACGATCAAGGGGCTCCTTCCGGATTTGGGAGGAACCCCTTGGCCAGAAATCCCGCAGGTTAGAGGCGGGTCAGGAGCAGGTCAGCAGGCGGCGTCAGGCCGTTTGCGCTCCCCGCACCAGCTTGCCCGGCAGCGCGCCGGTTAGCTCGTCATCTTCGAGGATCACCTCGCCGGCGCAGATCGTCGCGACATAACCGGTCGGACGCTGCATGAAGCGCTTCGCGCCTTCCGGCAGGTCGTAGACCATATGCGGCGCGTCGGTGTCGAGCCGATCGAAGTCGATCACGTTGACATCGGCGCGCTTGCCGATTGTTAGCTCGCCGCGGTCGCGCAGGTTGTACAGGTCGGCGTTCGCGCCCGACTGCTTGTGCACAATCGTCTCCAGAGGCACCCGCTCGCCGCGAGTCCGGTCACGACCCCAATAGGCCAGGTTCCACGACACCATGTGAGCATCGGAGACGGCCGCCACGTGAGCGCCGGCATCCGATAGCCCATTGCGAGTCAACGGATGCATCATCAGGTCGCGCTGATAGTCGAAGTTGCCCTGCGAGTAGCCCTCGAGGTAGACCAGCAACAGCGTCGAGCCGTCGCCCTCAGTCATCAGGTCGTAGAAGGCTTCCTCAGTGCTCAGGCCATTGCGCTCAGCGTGAGCGGCGACCGAGCGCTCGTGCTCCGGCTCATAGACCGGCGGATCGCCGAGCACGTACACGCCCTCGGGCGAGTTCGTGACCATCTCAAGCATCCCCGGCATCAGGTTGCCTGGCGTCGTGTCGACCAGGAATGGGTGATCCTCAGCGTTCGCAACCTTCTTGCGCACGTCGTTGGTCAGGTCCCAGTCGCTGGCCAGAATCTGAGCCTTGATCTCCGGGTCGCGCATCTTCTCCAGCCGCTCCGCGAGCGGCAGGTGCTCGACCAGCTCGCGGTAGGCGTAGTTGAGCGCGTACGGGTGGATCGAGCCCTCAAGGTTCATCAGCAGCGTCGTGCCGCGGCCGCGCACCTGCGGGAAGATACGCACGCCGCGCTCGCTCGCTTCCTCGACGCTCGCCAGGCCTTCCTTCCAGCCTGCGCCGTTCGTGACCGACCCCTCGCCGGAGAGGTAGGTGATCGTCAGGTCATGTTCCAGCGCCATAGTCTCAACCCACTCGCGCTCGAACGGTCCGACCAGCTGGAAGACGCCGCCGCCGCCCTGCGCGATCCCCTCGGCGACCGCCTCAAGCTCGGGATACTGCGCCAGCGTGCCCGGAATCAACTCACCATCCTTGGTCCGGTGAGCCAGCAAGCGGTTGGACGAGAACCCGACCGCGCCAGCCTCAATGCCCTCACGCACGAGTCGCCGCATGTGGGACAGTTCCTCGTCGGTGGGCTGCACGTCATCGGCGCCGCGCGGACCCATCACGTATGTGCGCAGCGCGCAATGTGGGAACTGCGCCGCGATGTCGATCACGCGAGGCTTGCCATCGATCGCATCGAGATACTCCGGGAACGATTCCCATTCCCAGGTGATCCCGGCCGCCATCGCCGTCGCAGGAATGTCCTCGACCGCGTCCATCAGGTCCATCAACCACTCGCGGTCGGACTCGTGAACAGGAGCAAAGCCAACCCCACAGTTGCCCATCACCACCGTCGTCACGCCGTTGTAGCAGGACGGCGTCATGTATGGGTCCCACGACACCTGGGCGTCCATGTGGGTGTGAATATCAATCCAGCCCGGAGTCACCAACTTGCCCGAGGCGTCAATCTCCCGACGCCCCTCGCCGACAACGCCCTCACCCTCGCGCACAACCGCTGAAATGCGGTCGCCATCAATGGCGATATCCCCCACAAACTCGGGACTCCCCGTCCCGTCAATAATCCGCCCATTCCGAATCACGATGTCATGCATGCTCAATTCTTCCGGTGCGTCAAGGGTTTCGCCTGAGGATAGGGAGTCGCGCGTCAGGGGCGCTACTCAAACTCGCTTCGTGGAAGGCGAGAATGTCGGACGATCGATCTCAGCGTCCCAGGTTTGACCATCTGGTGCTGGGGAACGGACACAACAGCGACTTTGCCGTCAACTACGCCTCGCATCTTGAGGTGACTTCCACGCTGACGAATCTCCGTAAAGCCGTGCCTCCGGAGGATGTCTCGAATTTGGCGACCGGAGAGCCGACGCAACTTAGCCAACGGCTACCGCTACCGGCGTAGCTTCGCCCTCGCCATTCTGCTCAGAAGATCGTAACGACACGCCTTTGACCTCGATGGGCGCGATGATCGTCTGGCGACCCAACCGCTCTTCAAGCTCTTCAAGAGGCGGATCATCAAGCCACAACTCGAGCGCCTCCGTCAACATCGCTTTCGCTTCTTCTAACGTGTCGCCTTGGCTGGCCACGTCCAGCTCAGCGCAATACGCGACGTATCCATCATCTTCCCAGTAGATGATTGCGGTCAGGTGGAGCGTGTCGGTCTCTGGCGTGTCCATGGCGGTCTTCCGATACTGCAGTCAGGTTTGCTCAGCGTACCCACCAGCCGGAACGGCCACAACCTGAGAGCAACCTGAGAGCGGAACCTCTAACGCCGATTCGCCGTGAACCCCGGACCGCGACCCTTCTCCCAGACCTTTTCCCTCGCAACATCCTCGTCAAAGTCAATCCCCCAGCCCGGCTTGGTCGGCAGCTCCAGATGACCATCGACGATATTCACCGGTCCCCCACCGAGGTCGTCCTTCCACGGCACATCGTCGATATCAATCTCCATGATCCGCACATTCGGAAGCGTCGCGCAGAGATGCAGTGCGTGCATCGTGGCGAGATGCGAATAGTAATTGTGCGGCGCGCAGTTGAGCTCATAACTTTCAGCCTGCAGCGCGACATCGCGTGACCGAGCAAAACCCTGCCAGGGCACGTCGATCATTACATTGTCCATTGACCGATGCTCGAAGTACGGTCGATAGTCGCGAATCGTATACAGGTTCTCGCCCGACGTAATCGGCACAGTCGTCTGACGCCGCACGTCCGCCAACGCCGCCGGCTCATACATATCAATCTCAACCCACATCATCTCCAGCTCTTCCAGAGACTGGCAGATCTGCCGAGCGACCAGCGGCGTGCAATTGAAGTTAAGGTCGAGCGCAATTTGCACATCTGGACCCGCGCCGTCCTTGAGCGCGCCGATGTACTCAGGAATATGCCGCAGCAGCGACGGCGCTGCGTTGCGGTCGATATTCGCCGTGCCGCCCCAGCCGGGACCGTACACGCCTGTCGGATCGCCGGGAAAAACGATGTTCGTCTTCAGCGCATGAAACCCCTTGCCTCGCACCTCTTCACCCAGCGCCGTGACATCATCCATCGTCCGCAGCGGCGGCGCGCCGACCACCCACTCGTTGCCGTTGTCCCACAAGATCTTGTCATAACTGCGAGCCCGCGAGCTCCCACAGTGCGACCAATAGACCATCTGCCGCTCGCGAGTCGGTCCGCCAAACAGCGAGTAGACCGGAACCCCCAGCGCCTTGCCCTTGATGTCCCACAGCGCCAGCTCGACGCCCGCAATCGACTTCGCCGCAATCCCACCAGGCGACTGCCGAGCCAGCCGATACATATCCCAGTAGCGAGCCTCGACCGCCAGCGGGTCGCTGCCGATCAGGATCGGCTCCATGTCGGTAATCGTGCCCACAATCCCATAAGGATTGCGCCCATCCGACATCTCTCCGTAGCCAGTGATGCCTTCGTCGGTGCGAACCGCAACAAACTGCCACGGTCGCCAGCCGGCATCAACGACAAACGTCTCAATCTCGGTGATTTTCACTAGGTGCTCCATTCTGCTCGTGCGTCAGCCGCAGGCTAGTCCCAGTTGCACAGTTGCTAGATTTGTCTCGGAGGCCGTGCTGTGAACGATCAACCGGAGATGCTCGCTCCCTACCGAGTTCTCGATCTGACGGACGAGCGCGGCCAGTTCGCCGGCAAGTTGCTGGCCGACCTCGGCGCCGATGTGATCAAGGTTGAGCCTCCCCAAGGAGATCCGGCCCGGAACCGAGGGCCATTTGTCGACGACATTCCAGGTCCTGACCGTAGTCTCCGCTGGCTCGCCTGGAATGCCAACAAGCGCAGTGTCACGCTCGATCTGTCCGACGCGGCAGGACGAGACCGGTTTCTGCACTTGGCCCAATCAGCCGACTTCGTGCTGGAGTCCTTCGCTCCTGGGCGCATGGACGGCCTCGGCTTGGGCTATAAGGCGCTGTCCGAAGCCAATCAAAGACTGATCCTGGTCTCAATCTCACCGTTTGGTCAGAGCGGGCCCTATCGCGACTACCAGGCGACCGACATCGTCTTCTGGGCGATGAGCGGCAACATGTCCATCTCGGGTGAGTCGTCGGGGCCTCCCGCGCACATCAGCGACGACTGCCAGTCCTTCCTCCATGCCGGAGGTGACGCGGTGATCGGCGCGTTGATCGCGTTGGTACAACGACGCCGAACCGGGCGCGGTCAACACGTTGATCTCTCGATCCAGGAAGCAACGGCCAGAGGCTTGTATCAGGTCACCGGTAGCTGGGATATGACTCGCCGCAATCTCTCGCGCGAATATCGTCCTTCGGTAGGTGGAGGTCAGTTGCCGTGGACATGGCGATGTCGCGACGGCTATGTGATCTGGGTTTGCCCAGTCGGACCGGGTTCCAGACAGCGACTGAGCGGGTTGTTCGCGTGGCTCGACGAGATTGGCGACGGACGAGAGCTGCAATCGGTCGATTGGGAAAATCTCCAGCTCGAGGAGATGTCGGAAGATGACTGGAAAGAGTTGCGGCGCCAGTTTGCCGACTTATTTGTCGATCGAACCAAGCGTGAGTTATACGAAGCGGCGATGCGGTACGACTTCGCGCTGTTTCTTTCCGCGACTTCGGCCGACACGCTCGCTGATGAGCAGCTTCAGGCGCGCGGATTCTGGCGTGACGTCAATCATCCTGATCTGGGTCGCAGCATTCGCGTCCCCGGCGCGTTTGCCAGGGGTGATCGTGAGATACCGGCCGAGACGCGTCCTGCACCGGCGCTTGGACAACACAACAACGAGGTGTTGGCCAAGCTTGCGAGCATGCCCGTACCGACGAATGCCGCTGATTCCGTCGGGTCGCACTCAAAGCCGCTGGCGGGCATCAAGATTGCCGACTTCGGCTGGTTCATGGTCGGACCGCAGACCATCAAGCCGTTTTCCGACTTTGGCGCAGACGTCATTCACGTTGAAAGCACGGCCCGTCTCGATGCGCTGCGTCTGGTTGGCCCATTTCAGGATGACGTGCCAGATCCGGAGCGCTGCGGGGAATACGCACAGGTTCGAACCGGCGGTCGAGCGATCAACGTCAACCTTGGGACCGAGGAAGGAATGGCGATCGCCCGGCGACTCGCCAAATGGGCCGACATCGTCTTCAACAACTTCTCCGCCGGTGCAATGGAGCGGATGGGCCTGGGCCATGAGGCCCTGCGTGAGTTGAACCCAGACCTGATCGTGCTCAGTTGCAGCGGACAGGGGCAGGATGGCCCGCATGCTCACGGGAAGGGCGGCGGCGGACATTACGCCGCGCTCGCGGGATTCAATGAACTGACCGGTTGGCCCGACGGCGAACCCGGCTACCTCAGCGCCTACACCGACTTCATCGCCCCGCGCTTCAATGTCCCGCTGCTGTTGGCCGCGCTCGACCACCGACATCGCACCGGCGAGGGTCAGTATTTCGAAGTCTCCCAGTTCGAGGCCGGAGTCCACTGGCTCACGCCTTCCATCCTCGACTACACCATCAACGATCGCGTCGCCAAACGGAACGGCAACCGACAGCCCGATGCTGCACCGCACGGGGCCTATCGCTGCACCGGCGACCGCTGGTGCGTCATCGCGGTCACAACAGATTTCGAGTGGCGCGCGCTCTGCAACGCGATGGAAGTGCCGACGCTCGCCGACGATTCACGCTTCGCCACGCTGGAAAACCGCAAAGCCAACGAGGATCAAATTGATCAGATTGTGCAGCAGTGGACGCAGGAACGAGAGCCTTACGCGATCATGGATCTGCTGCAAGGCCTCGGCGTGCCGGCCGGGGTCGTCCAGACGGGTGAAGACCTGCTCGAGCACGACCCCCAGCTGCGACATCGCAACTTCTTCCAGCGTCTGGATCACCCGGCGCTTGGTTCGTACCGCGCGCCCCAGGCGTCCTTCCGTTTGCCCGACGCTCCCTGTGATCTGAGGCGGGCCCGTTTGATCGGCGAGGACACGTATGAAGTCCTCAGTGAGGTGCTTGGCTACACCGATGCAGAGATCGAGCGCTTCGCGGTCGCGGGCGCGCTGCAGTAGTCGCCCCCCCCTCGGCCTTCGGCATCTCCCCCCAGAGGGAGACCTTTGCATAAGTACCCTTCTCCCCCCTTGCGGAGACCTTTGAAAAACTCATGATTCCCCTCTCCCCCCCTTGCGGGGGGAGATGTCACGGAGTGACAGAGGGGGGGTCCGCCGCCAGCGACCAGATAGGCCTTGAGATAGGGAGCCCCCCCTCTGCCTTCGGCATCTCCCCCGCAAGGGGGGGAGAGGGGATATGTGAGGTTTCGCAATGGTCTCCCAGAGGGCGGAGCAGGAGATCGCTAGCCTGCCTTCCGACGACACGCACAGGAAGACCATCCCATGAAAATCACCAAAATCAGCGCCATTCCGACCTCGCCCGGGGTCACCGTCCACCCGATGTTCAACTTCCCTCCCTGGAACTTTGTCTTCGTCAAAGTCGAGACCGACGAGGGCATCACCGGCTGGGGCGACGCGACCTGCGGCCCGATGGCTGTCGTTTCGATGGTCGAGGAGTTTGGCCAACTGATCATCGGCGAGGACCCCTTCCGCATCGAAGAGCTCTGGCAGACGATGCACCACCACTACTTCGCTCGCGGCGGTCCGATCCAGAACAGCGCCGCGGCGGGTATCGAGATGGCGCTCTATGACATCAAGGGCAAGGCGTTGGGGGTGCCCGTCTACGAGCTGCTCGGCGGCAAGATGCGCGACCAGATCTGGTGCTACGGCCGCTGGGACGGACCCTCGCCCGAGAGCGCCGCCGAGTTTGCGCTCAGCCAGGTCGCGACCGGTCTGACGGCGCTCAAGGGCGACCCCTTCGACCATCGCGGCCTGTTCATTTCGTACGAGGCCGAGCGCAAGGCGATTGACACGCTCGCCGCCGTGCGCGACGCTGTCGGCTTCGAAGTCGAGCTGTTGGTCGAAGTCCACGGCCGCCTGACGCCAGCCGAGGCGATCCGGATCGGCAACGCATTCGAGCAGTACCGTCCCTTCGTCTACGAGGAGCCGGTGCCATTCGAGAACATCGACGCGATGGAGCAGGTCGCCCGCGGGACCAACATCCCGATCGCGACCGGCGAGCGCATCTACAGCCCATTCACATACTTCGATCTGCTCCAGCGCCAGATCGTCGCGATGATTCAGCCCGACGTGATCCAGTGCGGCGGGATCGGGCAGATGAAGCGCATCGCCGCGCTGGCCGAGGCGCAGTACGTGGGCGTCCAGCCGCACGCGATCCACGGACCGATGGAGGTGCTCGCCGCGCTCCACATCGACGCCTCAATCCCCAACTTCATGATCCACGAGGGCAGTTCGCGCGCCTGGTTCCAGGACGCCTGCATCGGCGAGTTCCCGGTCCAGACGGACGGCTATCTCTCGGTTCCCGAGGCGCCGGGCCTGGGGGTGTCAATCGACGAAGCGTGGGTGGCCGCCCATCCGCCGCACCCGGAGCCGGGCTGGGCGCCCGCTTTGGGAACAATGCCCTCAAAGCAGTTCAGCAAGGTCGCCTCGCCGTAGGTTTTGCGCTGAGCGATGGAAATTCTGCTTGGATCGTACGGTTTTGCGTTGTCGGCTGGGAATTCTCGCTTGAGGTAGCCAGGAAAGTCCAGATTTGTCCAGATTTGGGCAGATCCGGCCAGATTTTCCGAGTGCTCGTCGGCGAATTGCTGAGAAACTCTCGGTGATGTCGGATGGGTTGGGCGGGGGACATGGGGTTCTCCCGGTTGGCTGAGCGAGGATGGGCACCGCTCATTATATGTGCACAGACGTTCGCCGATGGTCGGCGCGGCGAGTTGCCGGTGGCGGGCGGGCAGAATGGAAGATCCATATCGGCGATCGCTGGACGATCGCCGGGTGCATCGTGCTTCCGCAAGGCTCCGATCCCTTGATCGGCCAGGTGATCATGGAAGAGTTGGACCTGATCGCGGATTGCCTCAACCAGACCCTCGCCCCACGGCCGGAATCACCGGACCGCCCGCTGCTGCGGGTGTAGGGTCGCTACTAACCCGACGAATCCGCACAGAGTGCGGAATTTCGGCCTCAGGCTCAATCTCCGTCATTGTCGCGCTCCGTAGCGGCAATCTCGATGTGCTCGGGACGATGGCGCCGTACGTGTCGAGATACACGCGGCAAGCCTGGGTATGACGGAGCTTTGCCATGGGCGGGTATGGCGGAGTGTTGGCTACGTTCCGAAACGGCGGTTTGTTACTGAGGGTTCCTCCGACAGTGCTTGGCGCACCTGTGCTATCCATTCGGCGTCCAGGCCTAGCGCGGTAGTTACGGCTTCGTCTAGCTGTTGGCGGATTGGGTCTTCGTTCATTTGCGGGAGTGGCAGTAGTACGTCGTCGCGGTAGCAATCGTATGTCGTGGCTAATGCGTCTCTGGCGTCGGTACTGAGCTTGTTGAAGTCGGGGACTCTCAGGGAGCGCAGGGTGTCGAGGGAGAATTGCGGGTAGGACGGTTTGCGGTTGTCACGGCCTCCGAGCAGACTGAGAATTCCGACAGAGGAATTGAGGTAGACGGCCAGCGCTTTGGCTGTCGATTCGTTCTTATCGTGCGGACGGCAGGGAGTCCAACGTGAACCTACGGTCGGCTGGTCGAGACTCACTGCGCATACGCGAGCCCGTGGGAGCCATAGGCGATGTGCCAAGAGCAAGCGGCTTCGTTGCTCCCAGTACTTGTTTGCCAGACCCTTCTTGGGCGCTTTGGGTTCGATGTAAGCGTCAGTTTGCCCGCGCATCGATTGTGTAACAGTGGTCTTGTGATCCCAGAGCGCACGGCGGCCGGATGCGGTCGGTGTATGCGAGCGGATATACGCATCCCGAATGCGTCGACCTTCAGGACCTACCTCGGCGATGTCGGACATCTTGATCAACGCTGGCGACGACCCTTCGTCAACCAGTGAGTGATAAGCCTCGGCGAGAAACGGTGAGAAGAAGTTCACAGCACTCCAGTCGCCGCGACGGATTCGTTCTGGGCTGACTTCTTGAGTCGTGTAGCTGCCAGAAGTGTTCTGTCCTATGCGATTGGCCAGGGTAAGCGACCCAATTGGGGTACTCGGATTCTCAGCCAGATTGATGACGCGCGTGGGCGGCTTTGGTTCCGCGCTCTGCCAACGTCGGCAAACGACTAGCACTTCGCCGATTCTGGTGTTCTCAGAGAAGTAAATTCGCTTTGGATCGTGGGAACTGACGATCGTCTCTACGTGAAACTGCTCACCGAGGAACTGTCGGAGGCCCTGGCCTGAGGGCGCTGTTGGAATCATCAACGGGAGCACAAGTGCCAATGTTCCTTCACCTTTTCCCAACAACTTCTCGGCTAGCACGCAGAAGGGAGTGCTTTGGCCAGACATATGAACAGCGTGGCGGTGTGGATGGTTGGCAAAGATCGCTGTTTCACGACCTTTCAGCGCTCGCTCCTCCTCTTTGGAGAATTGATCATGACGAATATCCGAGCGCGTGAACGGCGGATTCATGATCACCAAGTCCATTGCTGGCGGCTGTTCGGGGGCTTGCGCGCCGGCGTCGTCGTCGATCTGTAGCGACAGTTGGGGCCAATCGATCAGGCGGGCCTGACCTTCCAGAAATTCCATTGAGCCGAGATAGGGGACACCGCCGTAGACACCCAGGTGGGTGCGGTAGATGCGCATCTTGCCGAACTGCGTCTTGGGCGAGAGCATGCCCAGGGCGCTAGCGGCCATGTGGGTGGCGGTGAGATTGATGTCGTAGCCCCAGAGCACGTCCTCGACCAGGTGGAGGGCGAGCGCCGCTTCGTCATCTTCGGAGGCCGGGCCGCCGTCGCTGTAGCGCAGGGTGCGGATGCGGTCGGCGGCGGCCATGAGCAGCGTGCCCGTGCCGCAGGCGGGGTCGCAGATGCGCAGATTGGCAACCGCATTGACATCGGACCAGTCGCAGTCCTCCTCGCGGATCGCGAGCGCGGCGAGCAAGGTCGCGGCGGCGGTGGAGGTGTAGAAGGAGCCATCGTAGCGGGCGGTGTCGAGCACTCGGTGGAAGACGCGGCCCAACAGGTCGTGCCGCATTCCGTGCAGATTCGAGGCGATGCCCTCGATGACCTTGGCCAGCTTGTAGATCGCGAGCGCCGTATCGGGCGAGGTGGGCAGGGAGAAAAGCGCGACTCGCGCGGTCTCGAAGACGGGCTTGTAATCGACCTCGAGGATTGCGGCCCAGGCGTCGCCGAAGCGCTGCGGCGTGCCTTGCGGTTCGGTTGCGCACTCCGCCGCGCTCAACGGCGGCCAGTCGTCTTGATATCCGGTCGGCTTCAGCTGTGGTAGATGCTCGTGTACACGGTGATGAAACAGCATCGCCATCGCCACGACCAACATCCCGCGTTTGGCGGGGGTGAAGTAGCCGTCGTCCTGCGCGGTCGGCTTGCCGCGCGGCAAATCCAGACGCTTGGCCAGCGCCTGCCGCACCGGCGTGCTCAGTCCCTGCACGGCGGCATCGAGGCCGTCGGACAGTTTCTGCGCAGCCTTGTCGGCGTCGGCGACGGAGTTGGGCGCCTGCATGACGGCCTCGGCCAGTTGCTGGACCGAACCGCCCGACCAGTCGCCGCTTGGCGCGGCCTGGCCGACCGTCTCGGCGGTTCGCAGCAGCCACTGGACCTGGGACGACGCAAGACTACCGACGGTCGCGCCGGCCGGATAGCAGACGGCAAATGCGAGCGTGGTCAGGTTCTGCTTGAAGCGGGCGTCAGCGTCCTTGATCGCCTGGGTCCGCTTGTCGAAGCCGGTCTCGGCTTCGAGCACAACGCGCAGGCCATCAACATCGGCGAGGACGTCGAGCCGGCGGTTGCCCTGTTTGACCTCGGGCTGGGCAGGCACGCCGGCGTCGGTGAGGAGGATGGCGAGTTCGCCATTGAGCAGGTTTTCCAGGTCATGTTTCTGGGCCACACTCAACTCCATCGCCATCGACAGGCTACAGACAAGCCCGGCCTCGCCATCACCCTCGCCGTGCTCGGCTTCAACCTCCTCGGCGACTCCTTGCGCGACATCTTCCACCCGCGTTTGCGCGGCGCATAGTTCGCGCCCACATTTCGTGACGCCCGAGAGCGCTCAGGCGAGGACCGCTCGCAGGCGGCTCGTGATCTGCTCGACATCCTTCAGACCGTCCGCGACGGCGGCCTCGGTCATCCAGCCCTCATAGAAGTTCTGGTGCAGTGCGCTTGCCGAGCGAAACAGGTTCTGGAGTCGTTCGTCGGACAACTCATCTGCCACGCGGTCAATGGCTCGGTACAAGTCCCCGTGTGAGCTGTGCCGCCAGCCGCGAGTTTCGGCGACGGCCTTCACCATTCGGGCGGTTGCTCCCCATCCTTTCTCCGAGGCCTGCAGGAGGTCTCCTTCGGCAAGGTAGGTGTGAGCTTTGCTGAGGAACTCGCTCGCGGTATCGGTGTGGTACCCGGCTCGGGTAGTCATGGGACAATCATATCTTTCGGCTGCGGACCGCGATGAGACGGACTACTTGTCGTTATCGATCGGGCAACTCTTCCGCCGCCGCTCCGCTTTCGATGAGCGTGTCGATCTCCGCGTCGTCGAGTCCCAGTTCGCTCAACACCTCGCGCAGATGCTCGCCGAATGCCGGTGTTCGCTCGGCGGCCTGATAGCGGTCGCGGCTGAACTTGAGTGGCGCTTGGGGCATCAGTACAGGTCCCACTGCGGAATGGTCAAAGCTGTGCACGAAGTCGTTGGCCCGAGCGTGCTCGCTCAACAGAGCTTCTTCCAGTGAGGTCAGCAGCGCGCAGGGGACGCCGGCTGCCTGCATCCGATCGCGCAGCTCCTCGCCGTCCTGCTCGATGACAATGCTGCGAATCTGCTCTCGTAGTGATGTGAAGTGCTGTCTGGGATCGTCGGGCATTTGCCAGTTTGGATCGTGGGCGCTGGGGTCCTCAATGCCCAGCGCATCGAGCAGTCGCTTGAACGCGAGCGCTGATGCCCCGAGCGTGATCCAGTGACCGTCCCGTGTTTCATAGAATCCGCCCACCATCAACGCCGTGTGTTCGCGTCGCCGTGCCGCCGCGACGCTTGGGTGCGGGCGCTCGCTCTCCATCCAGTCGGCGAACTCCCGTTTCCAGCCATCGACGGCATCGAAGAGGTTCGCCGTTGCCGTTTGCAGGGACATCGCGGCCTGGTACAGCGATGTCCGGACGTGCTGTCCCTGGCCCGTGAACTGGCGTCGGAACAGCGCCCCGGCGATGCCGAACGCGAGCAGCGTGCCGGCATGGAAATCGGCCAGAAACGCGTCGAGGACGCGTGGCTCGTCGCCTTCGAAGTTGCCGGTCGACAGCGCCAGCCCCGACGCAGCCGCGGCCTGAAAGTCCGCGCCGAGGTGCATCCCAAACGGGCCCTTCTCGCCCATCGCCGAGATTTCGGCCACGATGATGCGCTCGTTCTCCGCGCTCAGGGACTCATAGTCGAGGCCCAGACGCTGCAGCGCGCCGGGTCGCATGTTGGAGATCAGTACGTCGCTGCGGAGCGCCAGTTTCCTGGTGATCGCGCGACCTTCAGGATGCCCCAGATTCAGTGGGACGCCACGCTTGCCGCGTGCCTTGATGATGTAGTGACGGCCTTCGCCAGGCACGATGGTGCTGTTGAATCGGGTGGCGTCGCCCGTGACGGGCTCAATCTTGATCACGTCGGCGCCGCCATGGGCAAGCAGCTCACCGGCATACGGTCCGGCTACAAAGAGGCCGAATTCGAGCACGCGTACACCTGAGAAGATGCCGTCCGAGCGATCATCCATCGCAGCCCTCTTCGCGAATCCGTGAGACCCTTACCGAATGTTAGCGAAATGATCGGTCAACCAAGCTCGGAGTGCGGCGACTTCACTATCTTGATCGACAACCACAGTTGCAGAATCACATCAGGAGTGGGCGATGAGTCAGCAAGAAGACTTTGGCGGAGTGATTGGCAGAACCTTCCGAGATTCCGAACCGTGGTGGCCGGAGCTGCCGACCGCTCCGCAAGATCGGCCCAATGTCGTCGTCATCCTTTTCGACGACACAGGCTTCAGCCACCTCGGTTGTTACGGCTCAACAATCGCGACGCCCAACATCGACCGGCTCGCTTCAAACGGACTGCGCTTCGCCAACTTCCATGTCACAGCGCTCTGTTCACCGACCCGGGCTTCGCTATTGACTGGACGCAACCATCACACCGTCGGGATGCGTTCAATCTCCGGCTACGACCCTGGCTATCCCAACATGCGCGGCGCGATCAGCCGCAACGCTGCGACGATGGCCGAAATCCTGCGCGACGAGAATTACGCCACGTTTGCTGTGGGCAAGTGGCACCTCACACCGTCCGAGACCTGCTCACAGGCCGGACCGTTCCACGATTGGCCGCTACAGCGAGGCTTCGATCGCTTCTACGGTTTCCTTTCGGGTGAGACCGACCAGTTCTACCCCGACCTCGTTTACGACAACCATCTGATCGAGCCGCCCGCCACGCCTGAAGACGGCTACCACTTCACCGAGGACATCGTCGATCACGCCACCGGATTCCTGCGCGATCATCAGTCGATCTATCCCGGTCAGCCCTTCTTCCTCTACTTCGCGCTCGGCGCGACGCACTCGCCGCACCAGGCGCCGGCGGAGTACATCGATCAATACCGCGGCAAGTTCAACCAGGGTTGGGACGAGGTGCGCAAAGAGTGGTACGCGAGGCAGCTCGAACTCGGCATCATTCCCGAAGGCACCGAACTTGCTCCGCGAAATCCTGGCGTGAGGGCGTGGGAGGACTATTCGGACAATGCCAAGCGCTTCCTCGCGACATTCCAGGAGGCGTTCGCCGGATTCTTGACCCACACCGACGAGCAGATCGGCCGCCTGATTGGTTACCTGGATGAGTCGGGACAGCTCGACAACACCATCCTGCTGCTGATGGCCGACAACGGAGCCAGCCAGGAGGGCGGACCCCAGGGCGTCTCCGATACCGCCCGCTATGGCCAACCGCTGCTCGACGACGTTGACGAGGCGCAATCGCGGCTGCACGAGATTGGCGGTCCGCGCAGTTCGCCCAACTATCCCTGGGGCTGGGCCCAGGCCGGCAACACGCCGCTGAAGTGGTACAAGCAGAACACCCACGGCGGAGGCGTCCGCGTACCGATGATCGCGCATTGGCCTGCTCGCATTACCGAACGGGGCGGCATTCGCCGGCAGTTCCACCACGTCAGCGACGTATTGCCGACAATCCTGGAAGCTGTCGACGCCTCCGCGCCGGATGAGTACGCCGGAAACCGCCAGCTTCCGGTCAGCGGGAAGAGCTTCGCCTATGCCTTCTCGGATGCCGCTGCCGAGACGCCCAAGGAAGCCCAATACTTCGAGATGCTTGGGCATCGCGGCATCTGGGTCGACGGCTGGAAGGCCGTCACCCGTCACGAGAAGAACGACCCCTGGAGCGATGACGAGTGGGAGCTGTACCACGTCGCCGAGGACTTCTCCGAGTCGAACAACGTCGCCGCTGAAGAGCCGGAGATTCTGCGCCGCTTAATTGACCGTTGGTGGGTCGAGGCGGGTCGCTACGGTGTCCTGCCACTCGACGACCGCAGCTTCCAGCTCGGTGGCCCGACGCAGCGTCCCGGCGGTCCGCACAACGGTCTCAAGTACCGATACACGCCGCCGATCTCACATTTGCCGGGTGAAATAGCGCCGGCAATTGGTATGGGTTCCTGGAGCTTGGAAGCGGATATCGAGCGCGACGGACTCGGAGACGGCGTGATCTTTGCTCGCGGTTCGGTGATGGGAGGCCTCAGCCTCTACATCAAGGACAACCGGCTTCGATTCGACTACAACGCATTCACCAATGTCACTCAGCTCGCTGCTGAGATGGAGCTCCCGGATGGACGCTGCGCAATCGGTATGAGCATGGATGGCGAAGCCCCATCGGCGCCGGGTCACGTGACGTTACGACTCAACGGCGAGCGCGTGGCTGAGGGTGATATCCCGTTCCTCGTCCGAGGGGGCTTTGGCGGCCGCGGCGGCGCCGATGTCGGTTCGGATCGCAAGTCGCCGGTCACCGATTCATATGAGCCGCCATTCGAGTTTGACGGGACGATTCACACGCTTGAGGTCCAGGTGACCCCGTATCCGAAATCGGGCGCTGCCTATGAGGCGGCAAAGAACGCCTTCCGCGAGATGATGGCACAGCAATAGTGCAAGCCCGAATAGTGAACCGATGAGCGACTGCTGCGCACAGTCTCGCGATTCTGTTCTCGCCCCGTTGGGGGGAGATGCCGAAAGTAGAGGGGGACGCACGAGCGACCCCCTCCGCCGCTGCGCTGCGCCTCTTCCTGCGAGGAGGAACGGAACGGGAGTAATACCGATTCCGGCGGGATCGTTCGTCATGGGCGCGGTCGACGAACTCTCCTATTCCGGAGACGGCGAGGGTCCGCTGCGTGAGATTTCGCTGACCGCCTACGAAATCGATGCCTGCGCCGTCTCCAACGCTGAGTACGTGGCATTCGTCGCTGACACGGGTTATCGCACCGAATCGGAGTTGATCGGTTGGTCATTCGTCTTCGCCGGACTCCTGCCCGACGACTTTCCACCGACTCGAGCCGCCGCCGACGCACCCTGGTGGCGACAGGTCGAGGGCGCGTCGTGGCGCAATCCTGAAGGACCGGACAGCGAAATCGCTGAACGGCTCGACCACCCGGTGGTCCACGTCAGTTGGAACGATGCGGCCGCGTTTGCCGATTGGGCGGGCAAGTCGCTGCCGACGGAATCGCAGTGGGAGTGCGCGGCTCGGGGTGGCCTGAAGTCGGAGCCGTATCCGTGGGGCTCCCAGCTCATGCCGGATGGCGATCATCGGATGAACGTCTGGCAAGGCGTATTCCCTACTGAAAACAGCAATGACGACGGCTGGTACGGCACCTGCCCGGTCGATTCCTTCGAGCCCAACGACTTCGGCCTGTTCAACACGACCGGCAACGTCTGGGAGTGGTGCAACGACTGGTTCGATGTCTTCCACGACCGGACACCACCCGTTGATCCGCCCGGTCCGCCCTATGGAGATCTCAAGGTGCTCAAAGGCGGCAGCTTCCTCTGCCACGAGAGCTACTGCCTGCGCTACCGACCCGCCGCGCGCCTCGCCCTAACGCCCGACAGCGCCACCAGCAACACCGGATTCCGTTGCGTGCGGAAGCTGTGACAGCCGAAGGATCAGCGCTAGGAATCCTCTGAATAACTGGTGTCGCAGGCTGAGCGGGGACCCCCCTTCAGCCTTCGGCAGCTTCCCCCGCAGAGGGGGAAGCGGGGATCGGAGTTGTTCAGAGCATTCCCAGCTTCCTTTGAATCGTCCTGGTATTACTCGTTTGCCACAGTGGTCAGTTCAATCAAAGGCGGTTGGAAGGAGATTTCGAGTCGAAACAGCTGCAGTAGGTCGCGACCCAGCAGCGAGGGCATTGACCAGTTGATTGGATTTCCATCACGATTGAGAGCTAGATCCATCACACTGACCGTATGGTGAAACGATGCTTGTGCTCCCAGGTGGTCGAACAAAACGAGTTGGATGTCTTCTTCCACAGAAACGCCCGCTCCGACACCTGTGACCGGTATGAGAGGCTTCCGGTTCTATAACTCCTGGTAGTACTGGATGCCGAATAACAGCACCGCGTCTTGTGGACTTAGGACGGTGGAGTCCGCCCCGGTGTCAACAAGAAAGTCAACCTCAGCAAGCCGATCGTTGTGAAGCAGGATTGCAGAGGCAAAGGGGGCACTCGAACATGTGTCGCGAAGATCGGATCGACGAGGTTGAAAGTGCCCGCGAAGCGTTGTCGTCACAGAATCCAGGTCCCGGAGCGATGGTGACGAAC
The DNA here is from genome assembly GCA_963666795.2 of Dehalococcoidia bacterium. Lineage (GTDB taxonomy): Bacteria > Chloroflexota > Dehalococcoidia > Bin125 > Bin125 > Bin125. The sequence goes on from CAXXUV010000008.1 coordinate 1,159,503, forward strand.
GATTGATCCATCCTTTTCTCGTGGCTTGAGTCTCTCTCGACGCTCGGCAGCTTCGAGGATGTCGTCAAACATCTCGACTTGATGGTCCCCGTAGATCAGGATCCAACCGGTGGGGCATTGTTCAAACAATTCCTCGGAGTGCTCAAGGAAGTACTCGCTGTTGTGTCGCGTGGACTGCAACGCCTGGTGCAATCGCGTCTGATCGATATCCAGATCATCGAGTTTGCAGATCTGAGTTCGTGGCCTTACGGTCATCCATCGGTCCCGTCAACGCAGTTTCTCGCGAGGGCATGCTGGTCGCCCCATGAGCGACTCATTTATCGTAGCGCGATGGCATCAAGCCAGGTCCGGTTATCCTCGCGCACACCGAATGCGCACCAAGGAGAGTTTGCCATGAGTGAGCGCGAGCAGTTCGAAGGCACAATCGGCCGGACATTTCGCGACTCTGAGCCGTGGTGGCCTCCGCTGCCGACCGCGCCTCAGGATCGTCCCAACGTGCTCATCATCCTCTTTGACGACATGGGCTTTGCCCACCTGAATTGCTACGGTTCGACGATTGCGACTCCCAATATCAATCGTCTCGCGGCAAACGGGCTGCGCTTCTCTAACTTCCATGTCACGCCGCTCTGCTCTCCGACTCGGGCATCACTGATGACTGGTCGGAACCACCACACGGTCGGCCTCCGCGCTGTTACGCAGTTCGACTCCGGGTTTCCGCATATGCGCGGCAGGATTTCCCACAACGCCGCAACGATCGCGGAGCTACTGCGCGACGAGAACTATGCCACCTTTGCGGTCGGCAAGTGGCACCTGGCGCCGGTGGCCTCAATGGGGCAGGCCGGACCCTTCCACGACTGGCCCTTGCAACGCGGCTTCGACCGTTACTACGGCTTCCTCTCCGGTGAGACGGATCAGTTTTACCCCGAGTTGGTCTACGACAATCAGCTGATCGAGCCGCCGCGGTCGCCCGAAGACGGCTATCACCTGACGGAAGACCTGGTTGAGCACGCCGAGGACTTCCTGCGCGACCACCAGTCGATCTACCCCGGACAGCCCTTCTTCCTCTATTTCGCGTTGGGCGCGACGCACGCGCCTCACCAGGCGCCGCAGGAGTACATCGAGAAGTACCGCGGCAAGTTCGACGCTGGTTGGGACGCCATTCGCCAGGAGTGGTTCGAGCGCCAGCTCGAAATCGAGATCATTCCCGAGGGAACCGAACTGGCGCCGCGTAATCGCGGCGTTGAGGCGTGGGACGACCTGTCGCCCAACGCGCAGAAGTTCGCGCTGGCCCTGCAAGAGGCGTTCGCCGGATTCCTCGAACACACCGATGCGCAGCTCGGCCGGCTCTTCGATTATCTGGAGGCCTCAGGACAACTCGACAACACGCTGATCCTGCTGATGGCGGACAACGGGGCCTCCCAGGAAGGCGGGCCGCAAGGCGTATCGGACGAACCGCGTGTGTTCGGACCGCTTGACGATCTGGACGAGGTGCAAACGCGTCTGCATGAGATTGGCGGACCGCGCTCGGCCTCGAACTACCCCTGGGGTTGGGCGCAGGTCGGCAACACGCCGCTTCGCTGGTACAAGCAGAACACGCATGGCGGTGGCGTGCGCGTGCCGCTGATCACGCATTGGCCCGACGGGATCTCGGAACGGGGCGGCATTCGACACCAGTTCCACCATGTCTCCGACGTACTGCCGACCGTCCTTGAAACGCTCGGCGTCGAAGCGCCGTCCAAGTTTCACGGCAGGGATCAGATCCCCATCGCCGGCTCGAGCTTCGCTTACACCTTCGGCGACGCCAACGCACCGACGCCCAAGGAGGCGCAGTACTTCGAGATGCTGGGACACCGAGGCATCTGGGTCGACGGTTGGAAGGCAGTCACCTGGCATCGACGCGGACGCGAGTGGTCGGATGACGAGTGGGAGCTGTACCACGTCGACGAGGATTTCTCGGAGGTCAACAACCTCGCCGAGCAAGAGCCTGAGCGTCTGCGCGCATTGATCGATCGATGGTGGGTCGAGGCAGGTCGGCATGGAGTGTTGCCGCTCGACGACCGCACCCTGGAGATCAATCAGCCGTCGCAACGATCCGGCAGTCCGCACCAGGACCTGCGCTACCACTACACACCGCCGATCGCACACCTGCCGGTCGAGGTGTCGCCGGCGCTCGACATGGGCAGCTGGACGCTGGCTGCATCAATCTCGCGGGCGTCGGCCGGCCAAGAGGGCGTGATCTTCAATCGAGGATCTACGCATAGCGGCATGACCATCTACATCAAGGACAACCACCTGCACTGCGACTACCACGCGTACGACAACTGGACCCGGATGCGATCCGAGACTCCCGTTCCCAACGGTGAATGCGTGGTCGGAGTGTCGATGAACGCCGACGCACCGAGCGGACCGGGACGCTTCACGCTTGAAATCAATGGACAGCCGGTTGGATCAGGAGAATCGCCGATTCTGCAGCGACAGGTCCTGTTCGCTCACGGCGAATGCGACATTGGCGCTGACCGCCGATCACCGGTGGGCGACAACTACGATCCACCCTTCGAATTCGAAGGCAAGATCAACACTGTCGATGTGGTCGTGACGCCGTTCGAGGGCGCCGCCTCGGCCCAGGCCGCGACAGCGCGCCAGCGCCAGACGATGTCGCGACAGTAACCCTCTGTGTGTCGATTGGCTACGCCTCGTCGAAATAGACATCCTGGAATCGCGGGCGTCCCACCACGTCCTGCCAGAATCCCTTGACGTTCTGTTGGTAGGCCCAGGTCGTGACCGTTGTGCAGATTGGGGCTACCCAGGGTTCTTGATCGAGGATTCTGTTGAATTCGTCGAGCAGCGCTTGCCGTTTGGCCTCGCTGTCGGCGGTCGGCCATCCGTCAATCATCGCCTGGTACTCCGGTGAGTCGTAGGCGCAGGAGTTGGGGATCCGCATCTGAAAGTTCATCACCGGCAGTGACTGCGGGTTCATGGCGTAGAACGAGTACAGCGCCATGTAGAGCGCGTCGTGCGTACCCGCGAGGAAGGCGTCGAGCCACGATGCGAACTCCATCGCCACCGGTTCGATGTTGATCCCGGCCAGCGCTGCGTCCTGCTGGATAATCTGCGCCATCTGCACCGCTTCCTGCTGGAAGCCAATGCTGGCAAGCGGCAGCGGGGGCGTACCGTCGGGATAGCCGGCTTCGATGATCAGTTGTCGAGCTTCCTCGATGTCGAAGTAGTCGCGATCCAGTGACTCGTCGTATGCCGGAGAGAATTCCGGCCAGATCACGTTCTTTTCTTCGGACAGACCCTCGAATAGCTCGGCCGTGATCCGCTTGCGGTCGATCACTCGGTACAGCGCGCGGCGAACTTTCGGATCGTCCAACAGCGGATGTCCGCCGCCGCGACCTGTCCCGACCATCCCCATCACCCAAAGCAAGTTGGTCGGCGGCGCCAGTTCAACTCCGAAGTTGTCGTCCTCTGCAAGGCTCGCGTACCACGACTTCGGTAGGTCATACACCATATCGAGCTCGCCGCCACGCAACGCCAATGCCATTGACTCCGCATCCTGGAAGGAGAGCCACTCGATCGCGTCCAGCCCTGCCGGGTCGTAGAAGTTCTCGAAGCGATCGGCGCGCGCATACACGTCCACCTGGTACGAATCGGAATCGAACTGGAAGGCGCCGCTGGCATTGACTTGCGTGTACCCCTCAAGACCGGGGATCGCGTCCGCATCGTGGATGTTGGCAAAGTGCAGCGCGTCGAAGATCGCCTCGCCCGGCCAGGCCAGATCGAACTGCAGCGTCGTCTCATCGATGGCCGTGACTTCGTTCACGTACTTGTTGTAGATGCTCTTGACCTGGCTGTTCGCCACATCCTCGTCGTCCATCCGCTCCAGGCTGTTCTTCACCTCCTCAGCGGTCATCGGCTTGCCGCTGTGGAACTCCAGCCCCGGCCGCAACGTCATCCGTAGGATCGTCTGGTCGTCGTTGAATTCCCAGCTCTCGGCCAGGTGCGGTTCGGGCGTCAAGCCGTCGGCGCCGTACTTCGTCAAGGTGTCCCAAATCGCCTGCCCGAAGGCGATGTCCCCCGCGTAAGGTGCGCCGAAGTTCGCCGGCGAACCCAGCACGCCGAGCCGCAGAGTGCCGCCGCGCGGCGTCCCGGTCGACTCTGGCGCCGCGGCAGCCTGCTGCTGCTGTTGTTGCTGCTGTTGCTGCTGCTGCGCCTGCTGTTGTTGGGCGACCGTCTGCTGCTCTTGTTGCTGCTCTTGTTGTTGCTCTTGGGCAACCGCCTGCTGCTGTTGTTGCTGCATGGCCTGCTCTTGTTGCTGAGCCTGCTGCTGCATCGCCTGCTGCTGTTGCTGCTGCTCGGCGACCGCCTGCGGCTGTGCATCATCGTCATCGTCGCCACCGCAACCGACCAGGGCCAGACCCGCCGCGCCGACGCCGGCCCGAGCGCTCGCTCGGAGCACGCTCCGACGGCTCAGCCGTTGACTGCGAATTCGGCTCCAGTGCTTGTTGCTCATTGTCGGTATCCTTTCAGACGATCGGTCCGCCGGCGCGAACCGTGCTGGCCCCTAAGGTAGAGGCTACGGACCCGAAATCGGGCTCACAGAGGCAGTTTGTGGCGGCAGCGTGGAGGGTTAGCGGTGGCGGCGATGCGGGTTGATCGCTTCGACGACCGAGTCGGCGAGGAAGTTCAGCGAGAGCAGGATCAGCGACAGCCCCAGGGTCGGGAAGAGTACGAACCACCAGTGACCGGCGAATAGCCAGCGCCGACCGTCGCTGAGGATGATGCCGAGCGTCGGTGTGGGAGGCGATGCGCCGAGTCCGAGGAAGCTCAGCGTCGCCTCGGCGATCACCGCGAAGGCCATCGCCAGGGCGCCTTGCACCAGCAGCGGCGGCAGCGCATTGGTCGCGATGTGGCGACCTACGATCCGCGCCGGCGATGCGCCCAGACATCGCGCGGCGAGGACATAGTCGCGCTCCTTTTCGGTGAGGAGCTGCGCTCTGGAGATTCTCGCAAAGACGGGGACGTTGGCAATCCCCAGAGCCAGCGCGACCTGTGATGTGCCGGTACCGAGGATCGCTAGCACCGCGATGCCCAGCAGCAGGAAGGGGAAGGCAAGCAGCGTGTCGACAAGGCGCATCAGGATCGCCTCTAGCCAGCCGCCGGAGTAGCCCGCCGTGAAGCCGATGATCGTTCCGATCGATCCGCCGCCAACGACGCCTGCAATGGACACGTACAGCGAGATCCGCAGTCCAAACAGAATTCGGCTAAAGATGTCTCGGGACAGGTCGTCGGTGCCGAACCAGTACTCGCCCGAAGGCGCCAGGAGTCTCGAGCCCCGAATCTGCTCCGCTTCGCCGAACGGCGCGAGCAAGTCGGCAAAGATGGCGATGAACAGCAGTCCGCCGAAGACGACGAGCCCGATGGCCCCTTGCGGATTGGTAGCTGTTCGGTACAGCGCGTCAGCAGTCAGCGACTGGTCGCGTATCCGGCGCACCCAGCCCTGATTGATCGGCGAAGCATATTGCGACTCTGTCTGAGACTGAGCCTGAGACATGGTCAGCCCGCCAATCCGGAGACCCGGATCCGCGGATCGAGATAGCCATAGGTAATGTCGGCAATCGTGTTCGCCGCGACGAACAGGAAGACGAGGATCGCCAGCATTGCCTGGATCAGCTGGTAATCACGGCCAGTGATGCCATCGATGATGAGGAAGCCGAATCCCGGCCGCGTAAAGACGATCTCCACCACAATGGCGCCGGCCAGCAGGTTGCCAATCTGTAGCGCCGCGATGGTCACGATCGGGATCAACGCATTGCGCAGGGCGTGGTTGATCACGACCTTTCGAGCTTGTAATCCCTTGGCATGAGCCGTGCGGACATAGTCCTGCGCCAGTGCCTCGGCCACCGACGTGCGGACGAATCGCGCCATGACCGCGGCAATGACCGATCCGGCTGCGATCGTCGGCAGGACCAGCCGATGGATACCGGCAGCGAAGTCCTCAAACACGCTGACCCGTCCGGAGACGGGGAACAGGTCCAGTTCGACCGCGAAGATCCAGAGCAGAATGATGCCGAGCACGAAGTTGGGGATGCCGAGTGTGAACAGATTGAACACACTCGCGCCATAGTCGGGCGGCTTCTTGGCCCAGACCGCTGCTGCCACGCCCAAGGGAACGCCGACGGACAGGGCGAAAATGTAGGCCGCGACCGCCAGCTCAATGGTCGGCGGGAACGACTGCGCGATCAGGTCGCGGACCGGCACCTTCTTCGTGAACGACTTACCAAAGTTCAGTTGGACGAACCCGATGATCCAGTTGCCATACTGCTCAAAGATCGGCTCGTTGAGACCCAACTGCTCGCGAATCCGCGCGACATCCTCCAGAGTCGCATCCTCGCCGGCCAGTTGCTGGGCCGGATCGCCCGGAATCAGGCGGATGATCAAGAAGATCACAATGCTGGCCAGGAAGACGACCAGCATGCCCTCGAAGAAGCGCTGAACCAGGTATCGTCCCACGGTCAATCGCCTCGCTCTCGGCGCTGGATTCCGTCAACGGCAGTCGGTGTTGTTGCTGCCACAGGCTAGTTGTCCAGCCAGAACTTCTCCATAGAAGGTACATATCCAGAGACTGCCCAATCGAGATTCTGAAGTCGCTGGTGTCCCGCCCAGATGCCGCTGGCCGTGGCGATGGGCGCCACCCAGGGTTCACGATCGAGGATGTCGTTGAAGTCGTTGAGCAGCGCTGGCCTACTGCTCTCGGTTGTGGCCGTGGCGAAGCCGTCGATCATGGCCTGATACTCGGGCGTGTCGTATGCGCATGAGTTGGGAATGCGCATCTGGTAGTTCATCACCGGCAGCGTCTGTGGATGCAACCACTGGAAGCCATACGTGTTGATGTACGACTCATGGTCACCAGCGAGGAAGCGCTCCAGCCACGATGGTCGGTCCTGCAGGTGGATCTTAAAGTTGAAGCCGGCCTGGAGTGCGTCATTGATGATGATCTGCGCAATCGCGTTGTCCAGCGCACCGCGCCAGGTCGACAACTCCATCTCCGGCGTTCCGTCGGCGTAGCCGGCGTCGACCATCAGCGCTTTCGCCTCTTCGACGTTGAAGTAGTCGCGGTCGATGCAGCGATACAGCGCGCGACGCACACGTGGGTCATCGAAGACTGGATGTCCGCCGCCGCGACTGGTACCGACCATGTCGAACACCCAGAGTCCGCGTGCGACGCCCTGCACAAGGTTGAAGTCTTGGTTCTGCTCGAAACTCTGGAACTGCTCAGGCGGAAACGCGGGGCTGAGGTCGATTTCGTCCGCCGCCAGGGCCAACGTCATGGATTCTCGATCCGGGAACGTCTGATAGGTGATGGCGTCGAGGTAAGCGGGATCGTAGAAGTTCTCGTGCCGGACTATGCGCGCAAACTGGTCCACGATGTGGGGGTCCGGGTCCCACTTGAACGGTCCCGAAGCGGCCACCGTGCCGTATCCCTCAAGCGACGCGATCTCATCCGGATCGAGGACGTGGCCGAAGTTGAGCGTGGTCTTGTCGACCGCCTCAATTCGCTCGACATACTTCGCGAGCGGTTCCTTGACCTGACTGTTGGGCGTATCGGGATGGAGAATCGCTTCGAAACTGGCCTTGACGGACTCGGCCTCGATCGGCCGAGCGTTGTGAAACTCGAGGCCGGGGCGAAGGTTCACCGTGAGTACGGTCTGGTCGCCGTTGAACTCCCACGATTCGGCCAGGCGCGCTTCCGGTTCCAGCGAGTCATATGGGTAGCGAATCAAGGTGTCCCAGACCGGAGTGTGGAACGCGCCATGTTGCGATTGCGCGTAGGGACCGCGAACACCCGACAGCGCCAGGTCCCAGCCAATGCGGAGGGCGCCGCCGCGCTTGATCTCGTCGTCGGTCTGCCGGGCCTGCGCAGCGGTTGCCTGTTGTTGCTGTTGCTGTTGCTGAGTCTGTTCGGCGGGCTGCGCCTGCTGCTCTTGTTGTTGCTGCTCGTCGTCGTCGCTGCCGCAGCCCACGAGCGCTAGTCCGGCTGCTCCAACGCCTGCCCGCGCACCGCTTTGCAGGAGTGATCGCCTGGAGATCTGTTGTTGCCGTACGCGGTCCCAGGGACTTCGGCTACTCATGGGTTCATTCCTCGTCTGCGAGAAAAGAGATTCTCAGTTGGCAAGGCTCTAGGGAGTATCGCGATCCGAGCGGACATCCGCAAGCGACCAGATAAGACCGAGCCGTCGGTCGGTCCTGCAGGCAGGAAGCGGCTCGGTAGATCTCAAGCACGAATTGTTGGCGCCGATCCCGTGCAGCGCAGAGCTGCTCGTGTCATAACGGGCGAAGTTGACAACGCACGGCGGCGAGCGCTTGGCTCGCCGCCGCGTTGATACGATTGCGGCTCACGTCTCCATGTAAACGTGGCGCCATCGTGGGATGCTCATGACACGGTAGTAGAGGTGCTTGACCTTTGACGTGTAGGCCCAGGAGTTGGGGGATGCGCATCTGTTAGTTCATCACCGGCAACGATTGCGCATGCGCTGCGAATAGTTGTGATCACTGATGGTGGTTCTTTCCGACACGCTCATGCACATCGCCGCGCTTGCGACGATATGCATGAGCTATCGAGGCCCAAATTAGGTTTCGCCACCACATGCATCAGCGGTTGTGGAACTACCCGTGATACTGAATTCGCTGCATCGGCGGAATGCTGAGTACGTCAAACTCGATCCCGCTGAACTTGCTCGACCAGGCCCAGATGTCGCTACGCGTGACGATCGGCGCGATCCACGGTTCATCGTCCAGCAGTGTGTTGAACTCCTCCAGCAGCTCGCTTCGCTGAGCGTCGCTGGTTGCAGTACCGAAGCTGTCGATCAGCGCCTGGTAGTAGTCGGGCGCATATGCGCACGAGTTGGGAATCCGCATCTGGAAGTTCATCACTGGCAGGGTCTGCGGGTGCAGCGCGAAGAACGCGTAGGACGAGAGGTAGGCCTCGTTCTTCGCGTTGAGGAATCGGTCGCGCGCGACTGCCGCCTCGAGCAGGGTGATCTTGATGTTGATCCCCGCCTCGGCGGCGCCGGCCTGGATCACCTGGGCAATCTCATTGGCTTCGCCACCGCCATGCGCCAGTTCGATCGTCAGTTCGCCGGGACCGTAGCCGGCCTCGGCGACCAGCGCCGCCGCCTCTTCGGGGTTGAAGTAGTCGCGATCGCGTGCCTTGTCGTAACCGGGCGAGAATGGCGGCCAGAGGATGTTCTTGGGCTGCGACAGACCTTCAAAGGTTTCGTCGCTGATGCGGTTGCGGTCGATCACTCGGTAGATCGCCTGCCGCACCTTGGGGTCGGAAAAGGCGTCGTGTCCGCCGTTTTCGTTGGGGATGACCATGCCCAGGACCCAGATCGCGAGCGTCGGTGGAGCGACGACGACGGTGTAGTCGGGGTCCGAGTTGAAGCGCTCGTAGTCGGGCTTCGGCAAACGGTTAGTCAGGTCGATTTCACCCGCGTCGAGCGCCAGCGCCATCGCCGTCGCGTCGGAGAATTGGTACAGCTCAATCCCATCGAGCAGGGCTGGGTCATAGAAGTTCTCGAATCGTTCGCCCGATGCGTACTGGTCAACGCGATAGCTGGACGGGTCGAACTTGAAGGGTCCCGATCCATTGAGAGACGTGTAGCCGTCTAGATTGGGGATGTCGTCGACATCGTGAATCTGGGCATAGTTGAGAACGTCGAAGACCAACGTGCCGCCCCAGGCCAGATGCAACTGCAGCGTGACATCGTCAATGACATCGACCGACGATACGTACTTGGTCATGATGCCTTTGACCTGGTTGTTGGCGACCCCTTCGTCGTCCATCGCTTCGAGGCTGCGCTTGACCTCGGTAGCGTTGAGCGGCTTGCCGTTGTGGAACTCGAGCCCCGGTCGCAGCTTGACCTGCAACATGGTCTGGTCGTCGTTCATCTCCCAGCTCTCGGCCAGGTGCGGCTGCGGATCCAGTCCATTGGGCGAGTACTTCGTCAACGTGTCCCAGAAGGGGATGTAGAGCGGGATATGCGCCGACGACGACAGGTACGGCGCGCGATAGGTGGACAACCCAATGTCGGAACCGATGCGCAACACGCCGCCGCGTTTCGAATCGTCGGCTGCAGACTGCACTACCTGTGGTTGATCCTGTTGCTGCGCCGGTTGCGGTTGATCCTGCTGGGGCTGATCCTGCTGCGCCGCCTGCGGTTGGTCTTGTTCAGCCTGCGCAACCTGCTGCTGGTCTTCGCCGTCGTCGCCACAACCGATCAATGCGAGCCCTGCCGCGCCCAGACCGGCTCTGCCGCCGGCTTGAAGCAGTCGCCGCCTGCTTAGTTCTTGCTCTCGAAGACGTTTCCAATAGTTGTTGTCGCTCATCTGACTTCCTGTTCTGAATCCCCACCGCGACCCGGTACGCAGTGTGACAAGTATGCCAATCTGAGGTCGAGATCACAACCAATCAGGGAAGTCCCAAGGGAGTGATACCTGCTCGGCTAATCTGGTCCTACAAGGTTGCGGAGGTCGAGAGCTGCAGAGTCCCTCCGCCCAGCGAAGGAGCATCTTATGCGTGGTGTTGGCGTGATCGAGTTCGGTGGACCGGAAGCGTTGCAAGTCGTGGAACTGCCGGAAGTCCACGCCGGACCGGGTGAGGTCAGGCTGCGTGTCTACGCCGCCACCGTCAACCCGACCGACACCTTCGTACGCGGCGGCGCTCGCGCCGATGCATTGCTGAGATCGGGACCGCCGCCCTACATCCCGGGCATGGACGCCGCCGGCGTGATCGACGAGGTCGGTCCCGATACCGAGACCGACTTTCAGGTTGGCGACGCGGTGATGGCCATGGTGATTCCCAGCGGCAGCCACGGCGCATACCGCGAGAGCATCGTGCTCAAGGCCGACGCCGTCTGCCTCGCGCCCACCGGCGCAAGTCACGCCGAGGCGTCGACATTGCCGATGAACGCCCTCACTGCGCGTCAATCGCTCGACCAACTCGCGCTTCAGCCCGGCCAGACGCTGGCCGTCACGGGAGCTGCCGGTTGCTACGGCGGCTACATGGTGCAGCTGGGCAAGGCCGACGGCCTGACCGTGATCGCTGACGCCTCAGCGAAGGACATGCAGCTCGTCAAGGACCTCGGCGCGGACATCGTCGTGCCGCGCGGCGACGACATCTCCGAGCAGATCCGCCAGGTGATGCCCGACGGCGTTGACGCGCTGGCCGACGGCGCGGTCCAGAACGAGCTTGCCGTTGGCGCAATCAAGGACGGCGGCGCATACGCCAGCGTCCGCGGCTGGCGCGGACCCGGCGGCGGAGAGCGCGACATCACCTTCCACGTCACGCTGGTTGTCAGCTACGACCGGCGCGCCGACCTGTTGGGTGAGATTCGCCAACAGGTCGAAGACGGTCTGGTCACCATGCGCGTCAACTCCACATACCCTGCCGAACAAGGCTCCGAAACCCACCGGCTGCTCAAGCAAGGCGGACTCCGAGGCCGCTTCGTGATCACATTCGACTAGGGCTTCCCAGACCTCCCCCTTTGGGGAGCCCTGTGAATAAGTCCCCTTCGCCCCCCTTGCGGGGGAGATGCCGAAGGCAGAGGGGGGCTCCCCATCTCAAGGCCTATCTGGTCGCTGGCGGCGGACCCCCCTCTGTCACTCCGTGACATCTCCCCCGCAAGGGGGGGAGAGGGGAATCATGAGTTTTTCAAAGGTCTCTTTGGGGGAGGTGTCACGAAGCAGCCTGCCCCGCGCCTCATGCGGGGACGGAGGGGGCCGCACGGCTGCTCAGTCGGTACCGGCTGCCGCGCGGGCGGCGATTAGCGCCTCGTCACGGGCTGCTGCGGCGTCGAGCGGCCCGCGGATATCGATCTCGACACGATGCAGTTCGCCGCTGAACGCGAACGGCCCGCCGTATTCCGGCGAGATGCTTGTCGGGTTTCGGCCAAGGTCGAGGCCGTACGTCGAGATCCACTCAGCGAACTTCGTGATCGTCGCGCCGCCGGCCAACTCGCTGCCGTCCAGTGAGAACCGCAGCTGTCCAGCTCCCGAGCCGACACGCTCGAGGTGCACGCCCAACACATGCCGCCCCGACGGGAGTTCACCCGATCGCACGACCTGATGCTCGCCGAAGAAGTTGACGTCGTAGACCAGACGGTTGTCCAAGATGTAGGCGACTTGGCCGCACTTCTGGTTGCCAACGGCGAGCAGCGCACCCTGATCGGTCTCCGCAGCGCGCGTGATCTCAAACAGCATGTCCCACGAACGGGCGCCGAGGCGAGGGTGGGAATCAGGAGTCAGGTGATCGATCGGAGGGATGTATACGTAAGACGTGCGCGACCCGCCCGGTGTGCCCTTCCGCTCCGTGGGAAAGAACATTTCGATGCCGCGATCGTCGAGTGGGTAGACCCCATAGCGCTTCGCCTCCGCGTCGAACAGGTCGATCATCTCGCGGAGCTTCTCCGGATGTCGCTGCGCGAGGTCATGGCACTCCGAGAAGTCCGTGTCCAGGTGGTACAGCTCCCACTCGGAGTCCGGGAATGTCTGATCGGAATTGAAGGTGTGATGGGTGACGGCCTTCCATCCGTCGTGATAGATGCCGCGCGACCCCAACATTTCGAAGTACTGCGTGGTGTGGTTCGTCGCCGCGCTCGCCGACTCGATCGACGCGCGCATGCTGGTTCCGTGCAGCGGCATCTGCTCGACGCCCTTCAACGTTGAAGGCGCCTCCACGCCGACCAGGTCGAGCAACGTCGGCGTGACGTCGACCGCATGATGAAACTGCGGGCGCAGACCGCCGCGCTCGGATTCGGGGATGCCGGCCGGCCAATGGATGATCAGCGGGTCGCGAATACCGCCGCCGTGTGTGGTCCCTTTGTACCATTTGTTCGGCGTGTTGCCGGCCATTGACCAGCCCCACGGAAAGTTGCTGTTCGATCGAATCGTGCCGATGTCGTCAAGCCGCTTGACCGCCTCGCTCACGTCTTCGTCGATGCCGTTGTAGAAACGGTTGTTGTCGAACTGTCCGCTCGCCTGGCCCTCGCGGCTCGCGCCGTTGTCGCTGAGCAACACGAAGATGGTGTTGTCGAGCCGGCCGGTCGCCTCGATGAAGTCGATGAACCGTCCGATCTGTTCGTCGGTGTATTCGAGGAATGCCGCGAAGGCTTCTTGCAGCCGGGCCGCGAAGGCGCGCTCGTCGTCGGACAACTCGTCCCACGGCTCCACGCCCGGGTTGCGCGGCGCGAGCTCGGTCTCCGCCGGGATCACGCCGGTCTCGAGCTGACGTTGATGCACGCGTTCGCGCACGACATCCCAGCCCTCGTCGAACTTTCCGCGCCAGCGCAGCAGATACTCGTCGGGCGCCTGGTGCGGGGCATGCATCGCGCCGAACGCGACGTAGCTGAAGATCGGACGTTCCGGCACGACCGAGATTGAGTTGCGCATCATCAGGATGGCCTGGTCGACGATGTCGGCCGACAGGTGGTAGCCGTCCTCAGGCGTCGTCGGCGGATAGATGAATTGGTTGTCGCGACAGAGTTCGGGATGGAACTGATCGGTCTCGCCCAGCAGGAAGCCGTAGTACCGGTCGAACCCCTTGCCGAGCGGCCAATGGTTGAACGGCCCCGCCGGCGACGAGTCCCGCACCGGGGTCAGGTGCCACTTGCCCGCCGCCAGAGTCGAAAATCCCGCCCGCTGCAGGATCTCTGCGATCGTCGCGGCCTGTGGCGTCACTGCCCCAGTCATGTGCGGATAGCCGCTGTCCCAATGAGCGATCCCGCGCATGCCCACCGAGTGATGGTTGCGTCCCGTTAGCAGCGATGCCCGCGTCGGCGAGCACAGCGCCGTGGTGTAAAACGAGTTGAATCGCAGACCGCCCGCAGCCAACCGGTCCATATTCGGCGTGGGAATCTCGCCGCCGTAGCACGACAGATGCGCAAACCCGGTGTCGTCGAGCAACATGACGACGACATCGGGTGTGCCGGCCGCCGGCGCAGGAGTGTCTGGCCAGTGCGGCTCGGACTCAGCCCTGGTCCTACCGATCCGGCCGCGCCATTCCGATGGCGGCGTATACAGCGGCCTGCTCTCGCTTGTCGCGTCCTGTTCGTTGGAGTCCATGTGTCACCGGTTTCTTTCCATTGGAGGGGCGCTCGTTACTTGTTACGCACATAGGGGCTTGTCGCCTCGAGGATCGCGTCGGCGAGGAAATTCAGCGCGATCAGGAGGAGCGCGAGCGCGGCGATCGGCGCCAGCACGTACCACCATGAGCCGATGATCAGGAACTCCCGCGCTCCGTTCAGGATCAGCCCGATCGTCGGCGTCGGGGGCGATGCGCCCAGGCCGAGGAAGCTCAGCGATGCCTCGGCGATGATCGCGAACGCCATCACCAGCGCCGCCTGGATCATCAGCGGCGGCAAGGTATTGATGGCGGCGTGGCGCAGGATGATGCGAACGGGCCCAGCGCCCAGGGTGCGTGCCGCCATCACGTAGTCGCGCTCTTTTTCTTGCAGCATCTGCCCGCGTGCAAGTCGGGCGAAGACCGGAATCGCTGCGATTCCGAGCGTGATCGCCACCTCCTTCGTGCCGGTCCCCAGTACGGTCAGCACGATAAGCGCCACAAGAATCCCGGGAAACGCGAGCATCGTGTCAACCAGCCGCATCAAGACCGCGTCGACCCAACGGCCGAGGTAGCCCGCGGCGAAGCCAATGGCGACACCGATTGGCAGCCCGATCGCGACCGCACCCAGGCTGACGAGGAGCGAGATGCGGATGCCGTAGATCATGCGACTGAGCAGGTCGCGGCTGACTTCATCAGTGCCAAAGGGGTGTGTCCAGGAGGGCGACAAGAGGCGTGAGCCTCGGAGTTGAATCTCATAGTGGTATGGAGCAATCTGGTCTGCGAACACGGTCGCTACCAAGAACACTCCGAGGATCAGCAGCGCGATTTGGCCGCGACGCTCGCGGGCCACGCGGTAGCAGACATCGAACACCTGGGACTGCTGCCGCCAGGTCAGAATGCGCGCACGTACATCTTCACGGCGCCAGAGCGGCTCATAGCGTTGTACTTCCGTCATCACTGCACCCGGATCCGTGGATCCGCGAGCCCATAGGCGATATCGGCCAGGACGTTGACCACCACGAAGACCGTGACCAGCACCACGAGCATGCCCTGGATTAACTGGTAGTCCCTGCTCTGAACACCGGTGATGATCAGGCTGCCGAAGCCGGGTCGCGCGAAGACGACCTCAACGATCACGGCGCCGGAAATCAGGAAGCCGATCTGTAGCGCGGCGACGGTAATCACGGGGATCAGCGCGTTGCGCATCGCATGTCGCAGCACGACTGTACGCTCACGCAACCCCTTCGCTCGGGCCGTCCGCACGTAGTCCTGGTTCAACGTTTCGATGATTGAGGCTCGCACAAATCGGGCGAGTACGGCCGCCGTCCCGGCGCCCACGGCGATCATCGGCATGGCCAGGAACTTGAGTGCCTCGACGGGATCCTCGGTGATGGCAACGCGACCGGTGATTGGGAACACATCCAGCACGACCGCGAGCACCCAGATGAGAAGGATCCCGAGGACAAAGTTCGGGATGCCCAGCGTGAACATCGTGAATCCGGTCGCGACGTAATCGCCTACCCCGCCCGGTTTCAGCCCGGCGAAGATCCCCAGCGGGATGCCCAGGATCAGCGCAAACAGGTACCCGGCCACCGCGAGCTCCGCGCTGGGGAGTGCAGCGGAGCTCATCAAGCGGTTCACGTCGATGCCGCGTGAGAATGACGCTCCGAAATCGCCCTGCAGCGCGCCGCCCAGCCAGTTGACGTACTGCTCCACCAGCGGGTCGTTCAGCCCAAGCCGTTCGCGAACCGCCGCGACGTCTGCGGGTGTGGCATCCTGTCCCGCCAGCAGCGCCGCGGGGTCGCCCGGAATCAAGCGCATGGCCAGAAAGACCAGGATGCTGGCTAGCACCACCACTGCGACGCCTTGGCCGAACCGGCTGATCAGGAAGGAAGCCACGAACAGCGCTCCTTTGCGAATCGCCCATTCAGCGCTCTGCGAAACGCAGGATAAATGCCCGCCGCGACAACCGCTCGTGCCAGATCAGCCGAAGCGGTGCGAGCGCCCCCCGAGTGCTTTCGGAGAGTGTACGAGTCAGCTACGCGTCGTCTACCCACCACTCTTCATTGAACGTGAAGATCTGGCCGGGCCACGTCTCCCCTTGCACGCGGCTGTTCACGATCGTCGTGTTATTGATCGTGTGGAACGGAAGCAACCACGGGCCTTCTGCCCAGAGCACGTTCCAGTCGTTGAACAATGTCAGACGCTCTTCGGGTGTCGGTTTCGAACCAAAGCCTTCGACGATGCGCTTGTACTCCCCGGTGACGGAGGCCACGGCGTTTTCTGGGAACCGGAACTGGAAGTTCATGTTGGGCAGGGTCTCCGGCGCCATCCAGAAGAAACCGGTGCCTGCCAGGTACAAGCCAGGGAAGGTGCCGGTCAGGAAGAAATCGACCCACTCCGCGATCTCTTGCCGCACGATCGTCGCGTTGACCCCGACAGCTTTCAGGTTCGCCTGAACGATCTCAGGGACAGCGTTGTCTGGGACGTTGGTGGAGACAAACATATCCATCTCCACGCCAGCCCAACCGGACTCCTCCAGCAGCGCCATTGCCCCTTCGGGGTCAAAGGGGTCGTTGTCGAACGCCGGGTCATACGCAGCCGAGTTCGACAGCCACATCTGTTGGGTAATGTCGCCGATCCCCTGGTAGACGTCCTCGTGCAGCCGCTCCCGGTCGATCGCCTTGTGTAGCGCTAGCCGGAAGCGTGCATCGTCGTTCGCCGGGTGACCGCCGCCGAGGTGCGTCTGCACCGGCCCCAGGACCCACATCCCTGCTGCCGGTCCCAGCAGCTGAGTGAGATGGTCCATGGCTCCCAGGCGGAGGTATTGATCGGGGCTCACAGTCGCGAAGTCGATTTCCCCCGCCTCGAGCGCCAGCGCCCTGGTGTCCTCGTCCGGGATGGTGCGGATCTCGATCGCGTCGAGCAGCACGTCCTTATAGAAATTGTCGTTTCGCACCACGGCGCATCGCTCGCTGGGTTCGTATTGGTCGAAGTCCCACTTGAACGGGCCGCTCGCCCCCTCGAAGGACTCGACGCGTTCGTAGGCCTCGATGTCGTCCGCGTCATGAATCTGGGCAAAGTGGAACATGTCGAAGATGATGTCGCCCGGCCAGTTCGGGTGGTTGAACTGCAGCGTGCGGTTGTCAATCACGTCGATCGATTCCAGGTAGTTGGCGATCAACCCCCTCACCTGGCTGGAGTTCGTGAGGTCAACGTTGGCGATCGCGTCGTAAGTGGCCTTGATCGCCTCGGCATCGATTGGCTTGCCGCTGTGAAACTCGATGCCCTGTCGTAGCTTGACCTCCGTGCTGGTGGCGTCAGCATTCTGCTGCCACGACTCCGCGAGCCGCGGCTCCGCGTTGGAACCGGTGGCGTCCCGACGCCGGAACAGCGAGTCCCAGAGCCCGATGGACCAGTGCTCGGTCGCATCGCCCCTGCCGACAGCGAACGGCCCGGTCGTCCCGTTGAATGCCTCAGGGGGTTCAACGTCGGCGGCGACGATCCTGCCGCCCCGCTTCGGACCGGCCTGCTGCTGCTGTGCCTGGGCGACGGCCGCCTGCTGCTCTTGTTGCTGCTGCGCGGGCGCGGCCTGCTGCTGCTGTTGTTGCTGCTGAACCTGCGCCGCGGCTGGGGCCGCCTGCTGCTGGCCATCGTCGTCGTCGCCGCCACAGCCGATCAACGCAATGCCAGCCGCGCCGATGCCGGCGCGGGCCGAGGCCCGCAGCATCGACCGCCGACTAATCTGTCGTTTCTTCATCCGTTGCCAATAATTGCGGTCGCTCACAGCAATCTTCTCCTTATACCCGCACGTGGCGCTAGCTAGTCTCGGAAGTATACCTATCTCAAAATTGCGTCCGCAACTCTGGTCAGCCGACGTTGCGCCAGCGTGGATCGAGGGCGTCCCGCAAGCCGTCGCCGACGAAGTTGAAGCTGACGACCATTAGTACGACTGCGACGCCCGGGGCCATGACTGGCCAGGCCGAGCGGAAGAGATTCGAGTAGCCCTCGAAGACCATGCCACCCCAGGCAGGCGTCGGCTGTTGGACGCCGGCGCCGATAAAGCTGAGGCCCGCCTCGACCAGAATGATCGCCGCCGCCGAGAGTGAGGCGAGCACGATCACCGGCGCGACGACATCTCCGAGCAGGTCCGCAAGGTGATGCCCGACGGCGTCGACGGCCTTGCCGACGGCGCGGTCCAGAACGAGCTCGCGTTGGGCGCAATCAAGGATGGCGGCGCGTACGCCAGCGTCCGCGGCTGGCTCGGACCCGACGGCGGAGAGCGCGACATCACCTTCCACGTCACGCTGGTTGTCAGCTACGACCGCCGCGCCGACCTGTTGGATGAGATTCGCCAGCAGGTCGAAGACGGCCAGGTAACGATGCGCGTCAACTCCACATACCCTGCCGAACAAGGCTCCGAAACCCACCGGCTCTTCAAACAAGGAGGCCACCGAGGCCGCTTCGTGATCACGTTTGACTAGCGCCAGTGGTCGGCTAGCCATTCCGTCGATGAGGGTCGATTGCACGTACCACCGCGTCGGCAAGGAAGTTCAACGAGAGTACCAATAGCGCCAGAGCGACCGTCGGGAACACGACCCACCACCAGATACCCGACGTCAGCCAGCGGCGGCCTTCTGACAACACAATTCCCAGCGTCGGGGTGGGTGGAGACGCTCCGAGTCCGAGAAAGCTGAGCGTCGCTTCGATGATCACCGCGAATGCCATCGCCAAGGCTCCTTGTACCAGCAACGGTGGAAGCGTATTCGTCGCGATGTGGCGGAAGATGATCCGGTGCGGCGGCGCGCCCAAGGATTGCGCCGCCAGGACGTAATCCCGCTCCTTTTCGGCCAACATCTGCGCGCGTGCCAGCCGTGCGAAATAAGGCACCTGGGCTATCCCCAGTGCCAGTGCGACTTGTTGGGTCCCAGTCCCAAGAACCGCAAGAATCGCGATCCCCAGGAGCAGGATCGGGAATGCGAGCAAGGTGTCCACGAATCGCATCAGGATGGTCTCGGTCCATCCGCCGGCATATCCGGCGAAGAATCCAAACAGCGTCCCGAGCGACCCGCCACCAAGCACTGCAGCAGCCGAGACCCAGAGCGAGATTCGCAGTCCAAACAGAACTCGGCTGAAAATGTCGCGGCTCAGGTTGTCCGTCCCGAACAAATGCTGCCAAGACGGACCCACTAAGTGTGACCCTCGAACCTGCTCCGCCTCGCCGTACGCCGCGATCACGTCAGCGAACACCGCAGCGATGAGCAAGACCAGCAATATGGCCATCCCGATCGCGCCTTGCCAATTGGCGATGGTTCGATACGCCGTGTCGACTGCGAGCGATTCCTCTCGCCACCGGCGAATAGTAGTTCGCTCGAAGGGAGCCGCGTAACCAGACATCGCGCTACTCCGTTCCGCCGACGCGGATCCGCGGATCGAGGAAGCCGTAGGCAATGTCCGCCGCAGCGTTAGCAGCGACAAAGATCAGCACGAGGATCGCCAACATCGCTTGGACCAGTAGGTAGTCCCGTCCTGTAATCGCGTCCACCATGAGCAAACCGAATCCCGGCCGCGTAAACACAATCTCGACCACGATCGCTCCGGCCATCACGGTTCCCACCTGCAAGGCAATGATCGTGACGACAGGAATCAGTGCATTGCGGAGCGCGTGGCGAAGGACAACCACTTGTTCTGCCAACCCCTTCGCCCGCGCGGTGCGAATGTAGTCCTGAGCCAGCACCTGGTCGACAGAGGCGCGAATAAAGCGGGCCAGAATCGCAGCAATGATCGCCCCCAGTGACATTGCTGGCAGCGCTAGACGATGGATCGCCGCTATCGGATCATCGGTGATGGCAACGCGCCCGGATACAGGGAACCAGTCAAGCTCCACCGCAAAAACCCAGAGCAGGATGATCCCGAGCACAAAATTAGGAATGCCCAGCGTGAATACGTTGAAGATGCTCGCCAGGACGTCAGGTGCTTTTCCGGCCCAGATAGCCGCAGCGATACCGAGCGGAATGCCGACCACCAGGGCGAACACGTACGCCGAAACGGCCAGTTCCAATGTCGGTGGGAAGGACTGACGAATCAGGACCTCAACGGCCACCCGCTTGGTGAAGGACTTGCCGAAATCAAGTTGGAATACGCCGCCCATCCAGCTGGTGTACTGCGTGAGCAGCGGACGATTCAGGCCCAGGCTTTCGCGAATCTCTTCGACCTGCTCCGGTGTCGCGTCCACCCCGGCGACCTGGACTGCCGGGTCGCCGGGGATCAACCGGATGATGAGGAAGATCGCGATGCTCGCAAGAAAGACGACGACCAGCGCTTCAGCGGCACGGCGAAACAGGTAGCGTCCCACGCTCAGTCATCGCTTTCACTCGGCGTGCACAGCGTCGATGTGGATTCCGACTACGCACGCAATCGCAGTCTCAGCGAGGCTAAACAGTGTCGTCGAGCCAGAAGTCCTGCCAGCGCTGTTGACCGGTGGCGTTTTCGCTGAAGCCGTTGATCCGCTTGTTCCAGGCAAAGAGGAAGTTGGCAGTGGCAATCGGCGTCACCCATTGCTCGTTATCCCAGAGCGTATTGAAGCGCTCATTCGTCGCTGCTCGGTCAGCGTCCGTCTCGGCATTCTTCCACGCTTCAATGATCGCCTGGTACTCCGGTGAGTCGTAAGCGCAGGCGTTGACCGGCGTACGCATCTGATAGTTGATGATCGGCAGCGTCGGCGGGTGCAACTGGAAGAATCCGAAGTGCGAGGTGTAGCCGTCTGTGTGGGTACCACCGAGGAAGCGCTCGAGGTAGATATTGAACTCTTGCCGGTCAACCTCGAAGTTTATCCCTGCCAGTGCGGCGTCTTGCTGGACCAACTCCAGGATCTCCTGCTGGGGACCTCCGAACGTTGCAATCTTGAGCATCGGCGTGCCCTCGGGACCGTATCCCGCTTTTGTCACCAGCTCCCGCGCCTCTTCCAGGTTGAAGTACTCATAGTCGCGCGCCGGGTCATATGCCGGGTTGTGCTCGGCCCAGAGGACATTTCTGGTCGTGGCCAGGCCGGCGAGCAGTTCGTCAACGATTCGTTCGCGATCGATCACTCGCTGCATCGCCTGGCGCAGGATCGGATTGTCGAAGTGTTCGCTGCCTCCAGCCTCTGTCTTCAAGGTCATGCCAATCACAAAGATGCTGTCAACTGGTCCGCCTAGTTGCAGCTCGATGTCAGGATTCTCCTGGAATTGGTCATGTTGTGGGTGCGGTAAGACATTCGTGAAGTCAATCTCGTCTGCTTCCAGCGCCAGCGCCATGGCGCTTTCGTCGGGGAACGTGAAACACTCGATCGCGTCGAGATTGGCCGGTTCGTAGTAATTCTCAAATCGTTCCATCCGGTGGAACTCATCAACGCGATAGGACGGTTGGTCGAACTTGAACGGGCCGCTTCCATTAACTCGCTGGTAGCCATCGAGTTCCGGGAGGTTGTCGACATCAGCAACGTTGGAGTACTCGAACACGTCAAAGATGTACGTGCCTTTCCATGCGAGGTTGAAGGTTAGCGTGGTCTTGTCGACAACTTCGATGTTGTCGATGTATTGCCGAATGACACCTGCCACCTGGCTTGCCGGCGCACCTTCGGCGATGTTCGCTTCGTAACTGCGTTTGACTTCTTCGGCCGTGAGTGGTTTGCCGTCGTGGAACTCTAGCCCTGGCCGCAGCTTGACTTGAAGGGCGCTCTGATCATCATTGAACTCCCAGCTCTCCGCCAGTCGGGGCTCCGGCTCCAGGGTCTTTCCGTAGCGGGTCAACCCTTCGAGCATCGGGGCGTACAGCGGAAACGCTTCGCCCCATGCGCCGAAGGGGAAGGCCGCTTGGTGCTCGGCGAGCGCACGCCCCGTGCCGACACGCATTGTGCCGCCTTGCTTGGGTCCAGCCTGTTGCTGCTGAGCTTGCGCAACGGCAGCTTGCTGCTGCTGCTCTTGTTGCTGCTGTTGAACCTGCGCGGCGGCTGGGGCCGCCTGTTGCTGGCCGTCGTCATCGTCTCCGCAGCCGATCAACGCAAGGCCAGCCGCGCCGATGCCGGCGCGGGCCGAGGCTTGCAGCATCGATCGCCGACTAATCTGTCGTTTCTTCGTCCGTTGCCAATAATTGCGGTCGCTCACAGCGGTCTCTTCCTTATGCGCGCACGTGGCGCTAGCTAGTCTGGGAAGTATACCTATCTCAAAATTGCGTCCGCAACTCTGGTCAGCCGATGTTGCGTAGGCGCGGATCCAGCGCGTCCCGCAAGCCGTCGCCGACGAAGTTGAAGCTGACGACCATCAGCACGACTGCGACGCCCGGAGCCATGACTGGCCAGGCTGAGCGGAAGAGATTCGAGTAGCCCTCGAAAATCATGCCACCCCAGGCGGGCGTCGGCTGTTGGACGCCGGCGCCGATAAAGCTGAGGCCCGCCTCGACCAGAATGATCGCCACCGCCGAGAGTGAGGCGAGCACGATCACCGGCGCGACGACATTGGGCAGCAGGTGCTTGGTGATGATCCGCAGCGGTCCGGCGCCCATACAGCGCGCCGCCTCGATGAACGGTTCCTGCTTGATTGAGAGCACGACTCCGCGTGTCATCCGCGCATATCCCGCCGACCAGACAATCCCGATGATCAGCATGGTGTTAATCAGGTTCGGCCCAACGGCTGCGGTCATCGCCAGGATCAGAATCAATGCGGGCATGGCCATCAACGCGTCGACGATCCGCATAATGACCAGTTCATCGAGCTTGCCGCCCAGATAACCGGCCGCCAGTCCGGTTGGTACGCTGATCCCGATGGCGACGCCAATCGCGACCACCACGACTTGCCAGGCAATGCGCGCCCCAAAGATCGTTCGGCTGAGCACGTCGCGACCAAGCAGGTCGGTGCCAGCGACGTGGTCCCAGGTCGGTGGCTGATAGACGCATGCGAAGCAGAGGTCGGCTTGCAGCGGGGGATAGGGCGCGATCCACGGCGCGAAGGCAGCGACGATGCCAAGACCGAACAGCAAGACCGCTCCGACCACGGCCGGCCGATTGCGAACGAAAATGCGTAACACTCGCAATGCGAGATCGACTCGCGGCCGATCCCGCCAATTGGTCGCAACCGCGACGACCGGCGCTGGCTGGCTGCGTGCGTCGAGGGCGCTCATCAGGAATTCACTCCCTGTCGAATGCGCGGATCAATCAGCGGATACGTCAGATCGACGAGTAGGTTGACGGTGATCGTGATGATCGCAAAGAACATGACCAGGTTCTGGACGACCGAGTAGTCCTGGACCTGGACGACCGATTGCACAAACAATCGGCCCATTCCCGGGATCGCGAAGACCTGTTCGGTGATCACCGCGCCACCAAAGACGACGCCGACCTGGAAACCGAACACGGTGATCACGGGGATCATGGCGTTGCGCAGTCCGTGTCGAAAGATCACGGCCCGATCGCGCAAACCCTTGGCGCGCGCCGTGCGGATGTAGTCGTCGCGCAGGACCGTAATCATCGCCGAGCGCGTCTGGCGCATGACGAGCGTTGTGGAGATCAGGGACAGCGCGATCACCGGCATCACCATGTGTCGCAAGTTGTCAATGACGTCCTCGGTGAGCGGCACATAACCAATGCGCGGCAACCACTCGAGTTGGAATCCAGCGATGTAGACCAGTGCGATCCCGCTCAGATACTCAGGGATCGACGCGCCGACGATCATGCTGGTCGATGCCGCCACTTCGGTCTTCGATCCCGGCCGCAATGCCGCAAGCACGCCGACCGGAATCGACACGCAGAGCATCACCAACAGCGCGAGGATGCCCAACTCCATCGTCGGGACGATCTTCGACTTGAAAATCTCCGTAATCGGAATCCTGGATGTCAACGCCAAACCCAGGTCGCCCTGGAAGGCGTTGGAGATCCAGTGCCGGTAGCGCGCATGCAGCGGCTTGTCAAGTCCCAGACTGGCCTCAACCGCCGCGATTGCCTCAGGCGTCGCGTTGAGACCCAACATGGCGCGGGCCGGATCGCCCTCGACGACGTTCATCAGGATGAAGGCGACGATGCTGACGATCACAAGCACCAACAGCGACGACAACAGACGCGTCGTGATGTACGAGATCATCGTCCGCACACCTTCCGTCCCCCCAAATTGCCCAGCCTTCTCCCCCTCCGGAGACCGTTGCAAAACTCCCCTTCTCCCCCTTGCGGGGGAGATGCCGAAGGCAGAGGGGGGTCTCCCCATCTCGTGGCCTATCTGCTCGCTGTCGGCGGACCCCCCTCTGTCACTCCGTGACATCTCCCCCGCAAGGAGGGGAGAAGGGATCTGGGAGTTTTGCAACGGTCTCCCTCCGGGGGGAGAAGGTTGGGGGCATAGGGCGGCTGCCTGGCGCCCCTTCTTCAGTCACTCCGTGACAGCTTCCCGCGAGACCTCCCCCTGAGGGGGAGGTCTTGATCGCGCCTACGTCTCGTCCTTGTAGACGCCCGCGAGCATGTCCGCGGTGCCTCCGATCCCATCGCAGCCTCGGAACAGGCTCTTGATGTTGCCGGTATGCCGGACCTGAGGCCCGAACGCATCATTCAGGGGATAGTGAATGATCGGCACGTAAAACGCGCGCTCGACGAAGTACTCGTGGAAGGTCCGGTAACGCGCAACGCGCTCTTCGAAGTCGGTCGTGCGAGCGGTCAGGTCTTGCAGTCGCGAGGCTTCTTCGAGCTCCACCTCGTAGTCCATGCCGGCTGCTAGCCGCTCATCGAAGATCGAGCGGTCGTTGCCGTAGAACCAGCTGCGCAACCGGTCCATGCTGGGCCGCAAGATCTGATCGGGGTCGAACGGCGACTCCCAGCTCAGCACCGAGATTTAGTAGTCCTCGGCCGCGAAGAGGCGGTCAACGATGGCCGGGATCGTCCCCTCGATCAGATTGAAGTCCATGCCCACTTCCGCGAGCTGGGCGTGCATCGGACGCGTGCCGAGGAAGAGTGGGTCGATGCTGTAGGTCAGCATGTCGCCACCGACCTGACCGGTATAGCCCGCCGCATCAATCAGCTTGACCGCTTCGGCCGGGTTGGGTGAATCGGCGTAGAAGTCGTCTTCCACCGGCAGGAACGGGGTGGTCACGCCAATCGGTGCGCGCGAAGCCGCGCCGGTGCCGTTGAACGCCGCGTCGTTAATCGCATGGCGGTCGGTGTCCAGGTTGATTGCGTGCCGCATCCGCGCATCGCGCCAGACCGTCAACTCTTCCGCGGCAGCGGGGTTGATGTTGAACCAGGTCTGGATGAACACGCTCGAGACAGCGCCCAGCACCTGGAAGCCGTCGTCCCCGATGTCGTCCATCTGGCCCTGGTCGGCGGCCAAGGAACCGGGAACCCGCACGACGTCATGGTCTCCGCTCAGGAAGGCCAGCCACTGGGTGTTGGCGTCGGGCAGAACCTGGAAGCTGTAGTTGTCGAGATAGATGTTCGCGACGTTCCAGTACTCCTCGAACCGCGTCGCCGTCAGCTCGTCGCCCTCGGTGTACTGGTCGAACGAGAACGGACCTGCTCCGACCGGGTGGGTAATTGCGTCATCGAACGACGCCGGCGAGATCGGCGCCATTCCCGGTGGCTTGCCGTAGAACAGCGACAGCGTCGGCGCGAAGACCTCATTGGCGGTGTAGCGCCAGGTCACATCGTCAATAGCCTCAGAGGTAGCCATCGTTGTGCCCAGCGTCACGGCGCGCTGGTTGGGCGTCGCCTCCACGCTCTCTTCCTGGATCCCAACGATTCGGTCCATGTTTGCCTGAATCGACGATGCGTCCATGGCGGCGCCGTCGTGGTAAGTCAGGCCTGGGCGCAGGGAGAAGATATAGGTCACGTCGTCGGGGATCTCCCAGCCTTCTGCCAACATCGGCAGCGCGGCGCCCTGCTCGTCGTAGTTGAGCAGGCGGTCATAGAAGATCGGGATCGACTGGTAGTGGTCGCCGCCCGAGGGGGTGATCAGCGGATCGAACCCCCACTGCGGAGCAAACGCGTCGGAGATTCGCCAGATGCCACCGCGCCGTGCGTCTTGCATCGCCTGCGCTTGCTGAGTTTGTTGCGCCTCTGCAACTGCGGCCTGATCCTGCTGCTCTTGTTGCTGCTGCTGCATCGCCTGCTGTTCGGCCTGCTGCTCCTGCGCCGGCGCCTGTGCGGCAGCCGGCTGACCATCATCGTCGTCGTCATCACCACCGCAACCGACGAGCGCCAGACCAGCCGCGCCGACACCGGCTCGGGCCGAGGCTCGCAAGAGCGACCGCCTGCTGAGCTGTCGATGTTTCATCCGTTGCCAATAGTTTCGTTCGCTCATCGGAGCGTTCCTTCCCGAATCGCCTCAGGTGTCTTGCATGTAAGGGCGACTTGTGGCTGGAAGCTATCCCCCTCCCCCCCCTTGTCAAGTCAAGCGGCGCGCGACGAAGCACGAATCGTCACGCCCTCCAGCAGATCCGTCATACCCGGGGCACGCGCGGGTCTAACGGAGTGGGCGGTATGACAGGCGCTGGTAGCGAGTGCGGCGGGGCGATTACGGAGAGGCGACTACGGAGAGGCGACCTTGTTGAACTGCTTTGAAGGGAGTGTCCGTCAGCGGACGTTGCGCAGGCGTGGATCAAGGGCGTCGCGGATGCCGTCGCCGACGAAGTTGAATGCGATCACCATCAGGATGATCGCTCCGGCGGGCCCGATCATGGGCCAGCCGTTCCTCCGGATCAGCGTCCGGTACGCGTCCGAGACCATGCCGCCCCAGGCGGGCGTGGGCGGCTGGACGCCCGCGCCGATGAAGCTCAAACCGGCTTCGACCAGGATGATGCCCGCGGCCGAGAGCGAGGCCAGCACCAGGATCGGCGCGATCGCGTTGGGCAGCAGGTGCCGCCACATGATCCGAGCCGGAGAGGCGCCCAACGCCCGCGCGGCTTCGACGTACACGTCGCCTTTGATCGAGACCACAATCCCGCGCGTCAACCGCGCGTAGCCGGGCGACCACACAACTCCAATCACGATCATCGTGTTGGTGATCGATGGCCCCACTGCCCCGGTCACGGCGAGGATCAGAATCAGCCCGGGTAACGCCATCACCGCATCGACGATCCGCATGATCACCAATTCGTCAAGTTTGCCCCCGATGTACCCGGAGAACAGTCCCAGCGGGACGCCGAGCACGATCGCCACGCCGATAGCGGCCAGAACGATCTGCCAGGCGATGCGCGCCCCGTACAGTGTCCGGCTGAGTACGTCACGCCCCTGGGCGTCGGTCCCGAAGACGTGGTCCCAGCTCGGAGCCTGGAAGACGGTTTCGCGGCTGAGGTGGGTCTCAAGCGGGTCGAACGGCGAGATCAGCGGTGCAAACGCCGCCACAATCCCGAAGCCGAACAACAACGCAGCGCCGAACACGGCGGGCCGGTTGCGCACAAAGACGCGCACGATCGGTTGCGCCAACTGAACCAGGCCCGAGTCGCGAATACGTTGCAGCGCACCCGGTCTGACGCCTGGATCCGCAACGACCACGCTCATTCCGCACCACCTTCCGCCGCCATACGGATACGCGGGTCGAGCAGCGGATACGTCAGATCAACTGTCAAGTTGACCAATACGACGGCGATGGCGAAGAACATGGTCACACTTTGCACGACCAGGAAATCCTGTTGGGTGACGACCGCATCGACAAACAGGCGACCCATGCCAGGCACGGCAAACACGGTTTCGGTTATCACCGCGCCGCTAAAGATCAGACCGGCCTGAAAGCCGAAGATGGTGACGATCGGAATCATGGCGTTGCGCAATCCATGACGGACAATGACCACGTGCTCACGCAAGCCCTTCGCCCGCGCGGTGCGGATGTAGTCGTCGTTGAGCACATTGATCATCGCCGAACGCGTCTGGCGCATCAGCAACGTCGTCGCGGTCAGCGATACAGCGATCACTGGAAGCGCCATATGACGCATGTTGTCGACCGGATCCTCCCAGAAGGGCACGTAGCCAAAGATCGGGAACCAGCCAAACTCAAGCCCCAGCACGACAATCAGCGCGATCCCGGTCAGAAATTCTGGAATCGAGTTGCCGATGATCATCAGCGAGCTGGCGCCCACCTCGGTCTTCGAACCCGGACGCAATGCGGACATCACACCCACCGGGATCGCGACTGTGATCACGACAATCAGGCTGAGGATGCCCAACTGCATGGTCGCCGGCACACGCCGGGCGAAGAGTTCGTTGATTGAGACCTCGTTGACCAGTGAGGTACCGAGATCGCCTTGGAGCGCAGACCAGATCCAGTTGCCGTAGCGCTCGACGAGCGGTTTGTCCAGCCCCAACCGGCGCTTGGTCGCCTCGATCAGTTCCGGAGTTGCCTCCACGCCGACGATCCCAGCTGCGGGGTCGCCGGGCAGCGCATTCATCAGCGCAAACACCAACACGCTGATCACCCAGAGGATGAACAGCGATGAGAGCAGCCGCGTCGCGATGTAGCTCAGCATCCTCGATCAGCCCCTCAAGTCAGACCTCCCCCTCTGGGAGACCGGTGCGTAACCGCTTTCTCTCCTCTCCCCCCGCAGAGCGGGGGGAGCGGCCGAAGGCAGAGGGGGTTCCCTATCTCATCACCTATCTGGTCGCTGCCGGAGGACCCCCCCCTCTGTCACTCCGTGACATCTCCCCCCGCAAGGGGGGGAGAGGGGAATCGTGAGTTTTTCAAAGGTCTCCCGGAGGGGGAAGCGAGGATACTCATTGGTCTCTACGGGGGAGGTCTTGGTGTGGTCAGGCGGACGCCTCCGCTTAGAGGTTATTGAACCACAGGTATTTGAAGCCCAAGCCCTTGGGGAAACCAAAGAACGGGATCAATTCGAAGCCCTCGACATGCGCCTGCGCAGTCCAGCCGGCTGGCCACTGCGCAATGTACGCAGACCACATGTGCTCCGCTTCCGCCTCGAAGACCTTCTCATAGAGGGGGATGCGATCCTCCTGGCTGGCTGGTACGGCGGCAGCCCAGACCAACTCCTCGGTCGCCCGAAGATCGGTAAGGACCGAGTCGTTGGGGTACTGACTGAGATCGGCGCGACCGGTACGAGGACCGTCTGCCGGTGAGCCGTACATCCAGTTCTGCAGACCCTCGAACTTCGGACGAAGCACCGGGTCAGGATCGAACGGTGATTCCCAGGAAAGCGTCGAAATCGTCCAGTCGGTCGCGGCCAACAGGCGGTCGATGATCACCGCCTCTGTGCCCTTGATGAACTGCAGCTCGATCCCAACCTCACGCAACTGTGCGTTGACGGGTTCAGTGACGACCGTCTGGAACTCAGCGGCGAAGCTGAGCTGGACACCCGTGATCCCGTCGCCGAAGCCGGCAGCATCCATCAGCTCGTGCGCCATCTGCTGGTCCTGCTCGCCGTAATAGTTCTTGTCCTTGGGCAGCGCCCAGCTCTCGACCGACACGTTCGCTCGCGCTGGCTGCCCAAGTCCTTCCCAGGCAACGTCGTTGATCGCATTGCGGTCAAGCGCCTTGTTGTATGCATGGCGCAGGCGCGGATCTCGGAAGATGTTGCTCCCCTCATTGGCGTTGGGGTTGAGGTTGAACCAGGACATCGTCCAGGTCTGCGCCGTCCCCTGGATCACCCGGCGGCCATCGGCTTCCAGGTCGGCGCGGAAGTCGGAGTTGATCCCGCCGGTTGGGAAGAAGATGTCAATGTCACCGTTGAGGTAAGCGTTCAGGGCGGTGTTCTGGTCAGGAATGATGTTCTGCACGAACCCGTCCAGGTGGACGTTTTCGTTGTCCCAGTAGCCGTCCCAGCGTTCGCCCACCCAGCGCTCGCCAGGCTCGTGCACGACGTGCCTCAGGTGTCCGGCGCCGACAGGATTGGTAATCGCTGTGTCGAAGTGTTCCGGCGAGATCAGCAGGCCGGTGCCGGGGAACTGCTGAAAGAAGACCAGGGTGGGGCCGAATGGCTCGGAGTTGACCATCCTCCATGTGGACTCGTCGGTCGCCTCAAAGTGTTCGGCCTTGGCGATACCACCACGGTTGCGGGAACCACCGGCCAGGTCATCTGTGTCGCGAAGGCGCTCCATGTTGAGCTGCACCGCGTTGGCGTCGACCGGCACGTCGTCATGGAAGATCGCGCCCGCACGCATCGTGAAGATGTACGTCACGTCGTCTGGGATCTCGATGTTGGATGCCAGCATCGGCGTGACCCTCGCCTGGCTGTCGAAGCCGATCAGACGATCGTAGATGTGCTGCCAGTAACCCAGCGCGTCGCCGCC
Source organism: Dehalococcoidia bacterium (assembly GCA_963666795.2). Classification (GTDB taxonomy): domain Bacteria; phylum Chloroflexota; class Dehalococcoidia; order Bin125; family Bin125; genus Bin125. The sequence continues at coordinate 1,189,871 of CAXXUV010000008.1, forward strand.
GCTGACACCGATGTGCGGGTCAAAGCCACCGGAGGGATCTTCGAACCAGCTGTGCTGAAGAATTCCACCGCGCTGTGGGCCGCCGACTGCAGCGGCCGCCTGCTGTTGCGCCTGTTGCTGCGCAACTTCCTGTTCCGTCTGTTGCTGTTGATCCTCCTGCATGGCCTGTTGTTCGGCCTGCTCCTGCTGCATCGCCTGCTGTTGTTGCTGGTCCTGCTGCTCAGCCTGCGCCGCCGCCGGCTGGTCGTCGTCGTCATCGTCGTCGCCGCCGCAGCCGACCAACGCCAGACCGGCCGCGCCGACGCCAGCGCGCGCCGAGGCCTTCAACAAAGAACGCCGGCTCATCGACCGACGCCGCATCCGCTGCCAGTAGTTTCGTTCGCTCATCAGTGGACTCCATCTTTTCGCCGACCGGAAATATTCGGCATTTCGTAGGAAGAAGTATGCCTATCGAGAAACAGGATTGCAACTCTGTACAGACGACTTGTGGGTGGCTATCTCTCCCCCGCACCCCTGTGTCAAGCCGAGCGGCGCGCGACGAAGCGCGAGTCGTCACACCCTCCAGCAGCTCCGTCATACCCGGGGCAAGCGCGGGTATATTGGACGCGATGACCACGCGCACCGAATACCACATCGAGACCGCCGCCGAGTTTCTGGTCAGGGCACATGCCTACCTGGCCGACGACGACCTATTGCAGGCGTCGGAGAAGGGATGGGGATCGGCGGCGCGGGCGGTGAAGGCGGTCGCGGAGGCCCGAGGCTGGGATCACAACGGTCATCGTCAGCTACATCAGACGGTCGATCGGCTGGTGGCGGAGACTGGTCTACCCGAATTGCGCGCCTATTTCAATGCGGCCAATACGCTGCACGCGAACTTCTACGATGGTTTTCTGTCCCCAGAGGCGATCAGCGCTGATCTGGAAGGCGTCGAGCGCTTCGTCGAACTGCTGCGTCCGCTCGCATCCTGAGTTTCATCAGCCCCGATACGCGCGATTCAGCGCCTGCCTCATGTTCAATGTCTGTGAAGCCGCAACGGCGTTGGACTTTCGGTAGGCGTCCCAGCGCTCTCGCTCGTGACGTGTCATCGCAGGCTTGACCGTTGTTGGCACTCTCAGACCGAGCAGCATTGAGGTGTAGCCGCCGTAGCCGAACATTGTGGCGTTCGTCGTTAGCCGACCCAACAGTCGCGAGGGGCCGACCTCGGCGTAGTGGTCGACGATGTCCTGGATCTGACCCAGCGGGGACTCCGCCCGGCAGTGACGCCAGAACGGCGTGTCCTGGTGCTCGTTGTACTTGTAGTGCAGCGCGAGGAAGTCGCGCACGTCGTCCCAGGTCGAGGCGAAACGCTCGTTGAGCAGCATGCGCAGCGATTCGGTCAGGATGCGGTCGGAGTCGGTCAGCGCCCAGGTGAGGTTGTAGAGCTGCTCGATGATCAGGTGCAGCGAGGTCGCCTCTAGCGGCTCAACGAAGCCCGAGGCGTTGCCGACCGCGACAACGTTCTCGACGATGTAGCGCTCGCGCCGCCCGCTGGGGAACTTGAGCAGGCGCAAGTCCGCGCCGGCGAGCTGTGGCTGCAGCGCGCGCAGTTCGAACTCCGCTTCCGCCTCCGAGCAGAACTGCGACGAATACACGTAGCCGCGCGTGACCACATCCTCAAAGTCGATCCGCCAGCACCAGCCGTGCTTCATCGTCGTCATCGTCGTGTAGGGCCGAATCGTGTCGTCTTCGGGGAAGTCGGCCCGCGACCACGAGCCAACCACGGCGCGGTCGCAATAGAGGACATCGCGGTAGGAGATGTACGGCTCCTCCAGCGTCTGGCCCAGCAAAATCGAGCCGAAGCCGGAGCAGTCGATGAACAGGTCCGCCTCAAGCTCGCGCCCGCCGGCCAGCTTCAGCGATTTGACGCCGCCCGACTCGTTGCGCTCGACACTCACAACCTCGTCGGCGATCAGCTCCGCTCCTGAGGCCACCGACCTGCGCTCCAGGAATTCGATGAAGGAGGCATTTGGGATGTGGTACGTCGCGCGCGGATCGAGCGAGAGCCGACCATTGCGGATCGTCGCCGGCGAGCGGTTGCGGTCCATGATCGCATTGAACGCGCTCGCATCCCGCATGTCGTGCAGGCAGTAGAAGGCGTTCCACTTGGACAATCCCTCGATCCGACTGTCGAGATACTTGTCGAAGGTGTAGTTGAAATGCGGCACATCCTTCGCGCCCCACTCGAAGCGCAGGCCCAGCTTCCAGCTCGGCCGCACCTCCTTGTGGAACTCGTTCCGGTCGATGCCCAGGTGCTCATGCAGATGCACAGGCACGGCGGGCGTCGTCGATTCGCCGACGCCGATGATCGGGATATCCGGCGAATGCACGACGGTCAGCTTGATCTGCGGCAGCATCCGGCGGAACGTCAAGGCGGCGAGGAATCCGGCGCTCCCGCCGCCGACCACGACCGCACTGCGAATCGGCTCCGGCATGTCGATTATCCCTGAGCAGCCTCCGCGACCGCCTTGGCGTTGACCACGCCATGTCCGACGCGGCTGTTCACTAGGGGTTCGGGATCGGGCGCGCGGACTCCGAGAGCAGCGCCTGCACGGCGGGCACGAGGTCGCAGGGAATCAACATCACCGTGTAGGTGTCGTCGGCGAATGCCGCCTGGTCTTCGACAACCGCCTCATCCTCGGTCTGAGAATCGTAGTGAGCGATCACGTCGCGCACCATTGTTTCATCCCAACCTGCGGGGAGGCTAGTGCCGGTCCGCTTCATCTGCCCTTCCTTCTATTCCGTCGCCGAAAGGCCCTGAGTGGTTTGCCCTTCAGCTCGTAAGCGGTAATCACGAAAACGCTGCTTGGCGCTTGGTCCGGCGTGTAAATCACTCGGAGGTAGCGCTCCCCATCGGTACGGCCGATTGCGACTCTTGAAGCCTGTCGCCCTGGCCGATCCTCTGTCGGCGAGCGTAACACTTCCTCCACCTCATGTTCGTCCACACTATGCGCATGAATGTGAGGGGCGCCGGTCTCCGGGTCGACGTAGAACCGCAGATTCATCACCGGTTGCCCGTCACGAGATTCTTACCCGAGCTTCTCGGTCTCTACCTGTTCCTGCACAAGTCTCTCTCTATGGCCGCGCCGCTTCTGCGACCGCCTTCGCCAGGGTCTGCGCGTTGACCACGCCATGCTCAAGGAAGTCCGACATCACGCGCGCGTAGGCGGACGGCACCTCACGGGGTACGCCGTGACCGACTCGGCTGAACACATGCAGCGTCCCATTACCAAGTCGGGCAAAGTCCTTGAGATTGGATGTCAGCAGCCCGTCGGCAGCGCCTGCAAGCAGCAGTGTCGGCGTCTGGATCTCTCCCAGCCGATCGCCCTTGTGATAGCCAACCATCGCATCCCAGCAGCCGTCGTAGTGACCCTCCGAGACGGACAGCTGCCGGTCTACTTGCGCCGGCACGGCGTCGTGCGCGCTCTCACGGGGGACCCCAGCGAGCGACGTACGGATCAGCAGATCGCGCTCCTTGTTTGCCCAACGCTCACGCATCATGTCGCGAACTGATTGCGGCATTGCGATCCCGTCCGCCGGAGCGGGGGCAGACAGTGACAGGCTCAACAGCCGATCGGGATAGGACAATCCAAGCTCGAAACCGATCAATCCACCCATGCTCTGTCCGGCGTAGTGGAAGCGGTCGAATCCGAGATAGTCGGCCATGCCCACGACATCGGCAGCGAGCTGCTCAATCGTGTAGCCGTCATCAGGATGCGCCGAATCGCCAGCGCCACGACAGTCCATTGCGACGCACCGGTACTGCGTGCTCATCCGCTCCACGACGCCCGACCAGCCATCATGCGAGGCGGTATAGCCGTGCTGGAAGATGATCGGATCGCCGATGCCGATGTCCTCGTAGTAGAGGTTGACGCTGTTAATGTTTGCGATTGCCATAGAAGTCTCCTATCGACCTATCGCGCGTTATAGCCGCCGTCGACGGGCAGCGCGACTCCGGTGACAAAGCTGGCGTCGTCGGAGGCGAGGAACGCGGCCGCCGCGGCAATCTCCTCCGGCTGGCCCAGCCGTCCCATTGGATGCAGGCTGGCGAGGAACTCTTCCGCGCCTTCCATCTCTCTGATTGGCGCGGTCATCGGAGTGTGGATATAGCCAGGGCAGACAGCGTTGACTCGCACGTTGCGCGGACCATAGGTCACAGCGAACTGTCGCGTGATGCCGACCACGCCGTGCTTCGCGGCCACGTATGCGCCGGCGCCCTCTTCGACCTCCAGGTCGATATCCCGTGTCGACGGGCTGCTCAGCAGTCCGTTGAGGCCGGCGATCGAGGCCGTGTTGATAATCGATCCGCCGCCACGCTCGGCCAATACCGCCGCGCCATGGAACGTGCCGTAATAGACGCCGCTCAGATTGACCGAGATCGTCCGGTCCCAGCCATATTGACTGCCACCGATGCCAGCGTTGTTGAACACCACGTCCAGTCCGCCCAGCACGGCAATGGTCTGGGTGAGCGCATCCTTGACTGCATCCTCGGACGTCACGTCAAGCTCCATCGTCGCCGAGCGACCGCCATGCTCGGCAATCTGTGCGGCGGTCGTCTGCGCGCCGTCGACATTGATGTCAGCGCACATCACCGCGGCCCCCTCCGACGCCATCCGCAACGCCGAAGCCTGCCCAATCCCTGAGCCTGCTCCCGTGATCAATACAACGCGTCCCTCAAGTCGATCCATCGCCATAACAAGCACTCCTCGGCTTCAACTGTCGTGTCCGCGCAGTCTAGGTCGGAGCGGGATATCGTGTGGAGTCACGGGGAGGATTGCCATGGCAACGCCGAGGACGAAGAACGAGCGGGCAGAGGCCGACGATGTTCTGTACCGGGAATTTCGGCGATTAGCGGAGAAGTGGGAAGAAGAGACGAGTGGCTACGCTTTTCGATCTCGAGCGGTCCAGCATGTAGAGCATCAGCAGATCGTCGACATGGGAGAGCGTGTGATTCCGTGGATGCTTGATGATTTTGCCGCCGGCCAGGGCGATTGGTTCTATGCCCTGCGACTGCTCACCGGGGCCAATCCGATCAAAGAGGAAGAGCGGGGCTACGTGCCGAAGATGCGCGCTGTATGGCTGAAATGGGGGCGGCAACATGGCTGGCTGGACTAGGAGATGCCCGGTGGTCAACGACTGGAACTGATGCTGCCAGGCCTCGAAGGCCGTGACTACGCGGTGACCAGTGACCAGGACGAAGGCTATAACTGCATTGCATGGGCCTTGTGGGACGATCGTCGAAGATGGGATCCGTTCGACGAACTAGGTGCTTACTGGCTGACCGATGTTCCGCGCGATGATGCACTCAGGACCGTTCAACTGATGTTTGAGAGGCTGGGCTTTGCAATCTGCGACGGCGATGCTGTTGAGGCTGAATTCGAGAAGATCGCGCTCTACGGGATCGACGAGATGTTCACGCACGTCGCCAGACAGCTGCCGAATGGCCGCTGGACCAGCAAATTGGGCACGGATGTTGACATTGAGCACGATCTTCAAGATTTGATTCGGCGCCGAAGCCCGTCCGCCTCCTATCGCTACGGCGAGATTGTCGGATACATGCGCCGGTCTCGACGTTCATCCGACGCAAACCCGTAGCTCCGAGACCTGCCGTTAAGCTGCGTATTGTGACCTTGAAGATTCAGCCCTGAGGAGCTACGCAATGCCTATTTCAGTTGGAGATTCCCTGCCCGACGCCAAAGGGACTGTGATGTCCGGCGGACGCCCCGGACCGGTCAGCGTCAATGAGTTGGTCGGCGACAAGAAGACCGTGATCTTCGGCGTGCCCGGCGCCTTTACGCCGACCTGCACCAACGACCACCTACCGACCTTCGCCACTTCTGCCGACCAGCTCTCGGCCGCGGGCATCGAGCAGACGATTTGCATGTCGACCAACGACATCTTCGTCCTCCAGGCCTGGAACGGCGCTCACGGCGCAGACCACATCACGATGCTCGCCGACGGCTCGGGCGACATCACCCGCGCGATGGATATCGGTCTCGACCTCAGTGGTCTGGGCCTCGGCTTCCGCTGCACTCGATTCGCGATGCTGGTCGAGGGAGGCGTGGTTAAGGCCTTCCAGACCGAGGAGAATCCCGGGACCTGCGCGATGACGTCGGCTGCGGCGATCCTCGAGCACGCCTAGGCACGTCTTCTGGTGAGCAATGCCGGAGGCCAATGCCGTCCCCTCGGGCGCTGACGACCTGCGCCACATAGATGTGGAGTGTCTGAGACGCGCGGACGCCGAAGCGCTGCTGCGCTATCACGGCGTCCGCAGCGCTCATACCTACCAGGCCTCTTGGTACAACAACGCTACTTTCGTCTTTCCCCTGTTCGCGGTGATCGTCGCAGGCATCATTTGGCTCGTCACCGGCAGCGCTGAGGCCGGCGGTGCGGCCATCTTCTTTCTCGTCGTGACCGGAGCCATGCTGCCGGTCGTGTTCATCACCTGGCAGCGACAGACCACCGCCGTGCTGGTCCACGCAGAGGGCGTCACCGCGCTGCATGCCGGGCTTGAGCAACAGACCATCGAGTGGGACGAACTGCGCAGTGTCAGGCGCGTCGAGACGATGGGCAATGTCCGCTGGTATCTCGACGGCGCGGGTGAAGAGCACATCGTGATCGAGGGTGAGATCGCAGATCGCGAGCAGCTGCTAGAGGCAGCCCGGTCGGAGTTTGAGCGGCGCGGAGGTTAGCCGCCGCCCCCGCCACCGCCGAACGAAGGAGCATCCGGAGTGTTCAACGTCGGCCGCGAGTCGGCAGGCAAGGCGATCGCCGTGATGGCCGTTTCGCCGTCTTCGGCCAGGATGATCGTGACTGCGGCGCCGGCGCCGATGGTCAGGGGATCGACCCGCTGCAGACGCAGCAGGAACGTCGTTTCATCGGTCAGCTGAATGGTCGACCTGCCGGTGGGCGAGTCGATGATCAGCTTGCCGTCCGAGATGGAAAGCACCCGACCTGTGAGCACCTGGCGTCCTTGCAGGCCTTCGGCATTGCCGAACGGACTGAGACCACTGCCGCCCAGGACCAGGCTGCTATTTGGATAGGCCGTTTCGTCGATATCGATCTGCAGCCGCCCGGCCACGACGGACTCGGCGACCATCACGTCCTCCGCCGTTGGTTGCGTCGCCACCACGTCCGAGCCGACGAACCAGCCGCCCAGGCCGGCGCCGGCCAATGCGCCCAGGACAATCAGCCAACCAAGAATGCTGCGTGTCATCTGCTGGCGTCCGCAAGGATGGCCTCGACTGCGGCGTCTCCGGTGAGCGCCTCGGCGGCAGGAATGATCACGATGCCTGTGGTGATGAAGCTATTGACGTTGTCATCCGTTGCACCGACGACCACGTAGTCGCCCGGTTGCACTCCGTCCGTCCAGATAGGGAGCATCGCCTCGATCACGGAATCGTCACGGAATCGAATGGTCTGAAGCGTGTCGCCGACTCGCACAATCCAGGCGTCGCCCGAACGCTCAGTCACGAACCCGCTCAAATCACCGACCGGCGCGCCGTCGCTGCCGACACGGCCTTGCTGAGAGCTTTCGTAGACGCGCACCACCTCTTGCTTCTCGGGAGCGCCCCACTGAAATCCCGCCCCCAACGCGGCGCCAAAGACGATCCCAGCTATCGGGATGATCAACAGGCGAGAGGCGAAGCCGCTGAGTCGGTTGCGCACGTGCGAGTCGATTCCCGTGTTTTCCCGCTCCCCCTTGCAGGGGGAGCTGCCGAAGGCTGAGGGGGTCCCCCTGCGGTCACGAACGACCGAATCTATGTACCGCTCTACGACGGCTTCCCCGGGGTATGGGGAGCGTCATCATTTGTAGCACAAAGAGGGCGGACCAAAGTCCGCCCCCTCTGCAAGTCGTTTCGCGATCTACGTCGTTAGACGGCGAGCGCGTCGGCGACGTCGGCGAGGCCAATCGACTCGAGCTTTTCACGGCTCGGGAGACAGGTCTCGGTGTCCCAGTCGCAGGCCTTGAGGAAGTCGGTCTCGAGGGTTTCGACATCAAGAATGACATCGGCCAGCGGGCCGGTCTTCTGCACGGTGCCTTCGCCACCCCAGAGGCGCGCCGGAGCGAAGCGCTGACGCGGGTTGTCGCCCTCGCGAACGGTGAAGGCCATGCGCAGGTTGGCGATCCGCTCGCCGGCCAGCTGCAGGTCGTCACCGGTCAGGTTCCAGCCCGTGACGGCGTTGATCCACTGCGGGAAGCGGTCGGTCGGAGCGGCCATCATGATGAACTGACACATGCCGGTCGCGTTCGAGATGTGCATGTACTCCGAGGCGCCCTTGTGGTGCTCGCCGCGGTTCTCGTAGTCCTTGAAGTTGCGCGGCGCTGCGGGGTACTCGGGGCCGCCGAAGCGGGAGTTGCCCTCGTACTGGGTGTGCCGGGCCGGGGTCGGGTCGAGCTTGTAGGTCGTCCAGTACTCCGGCTGCAGCTTCGAGTCGTGCATCGGCAGTTCCTGGCCACCGACGTCGGTGCGGAACTCCTGCGCGCGGCTGTCGCCGTTCTTCGCGTCGATCTTCTCGGCCGCGACCTTCATGCCGTCGGCGAGCAGGTCGCCGAAGCCTTCGCGCTTGCCGATCAGGTGCAACATCTCGATGATGCCGTCGTCGTTGCTCCAGGTGAGCTCGACGCCGCCGGTGTCCTCGAGGTCGATCAGACCGTTCTCGAAGCACTCAATCGCAAACGAGATCGTCGTGCCGGCGCCGATCGTGTCGAGGCCGTACTCGTTGCACCAGTGGTTGGCGGCCTGGAGCATGTCCAGGTTCGCGCTCAGGTTCATTGTGCCAAACGAGGCCATCGTCTCGTACTCGGCGCGGTGCGTGTTGATCGGGTACTTAAAGACGCCGTTCTCGTGGTCCGTCTCGGCCAGGCCGAGCTCCGGGGCCCCGAAGGGAGACTCGATCGACTCGGCGCCACAGGCCATCGGGCAGCGCCAGCAGCCGTAGCTCTTGGCTGACTTCGGGCGCAGCTCGCCGCTGCTGGTCTTGCGCATCGCGACCGGACCGTTGTCGGTCATCTGCAGCTCGTCGTAGTTGTGGGTCATCCGCGTCGCGTTGACGACCGGTCCCTGGATCGGATCGACGTTCGGGAACACGTCCACGCCGACGCCGCCCCAGTTGCGGACGGGCGAGTCGCCATTGTGGGCGGAACCGGCGGTGATGCCGGTGGTGCCGAAGGTCGCGAAGAAGTCGCGCAGCGGCGCAATAAACTCGTCACGCGACTGGCGGGCCAGCGCGCGGATGTCGGTGTCCTGCGAGAGCATGTTCTCGCGCGGGGCGCCCTTGACCACGATGGCCTTGACCTTCTTCGAGCCCATCACCGCGCCGACGCCCGAGCGGGCGGCCAGGCGGCCGTGCTCGTTGCAGATGCCGGAGAGGTAGGACAGCTGCTCGCCGGACGGGCCGATGCAGGCAACAGAGGCCTTCTTACCGTACTTATCCTTGAAGGCGTTCTCGACCTCGATCGCGCCCATGCCCCAGTATTCCGAGGCGTCCTCGATCGAAACGTCGTCGCCGTCGATCAGGATGTAGACGGGGCTATCGGCCTGGCCATAGAAGAGGATGCCATCCCAGCCGGCGAACTTCAGATAGGGGCCGAAGTCGCCGCCGCAGTTGGCGTCGCCCCAGCCGCCAGTCGACGGCGACTTGCAGACCACCTGGAAGCGGTTGCCGAAGATCGGCGTGCCGGTCAGCAGACCGGGGAGTAGACCAAGAACGTTGTCCGGGCCCATCGGGTCGGCGCCGGCGGGAATGCGGTCGAACAGCAAGCGAGCGCCAATGCCGTAACCGCCGAGGTAGTCCTTGTACATCTGCTCGGGAATGTCTTCCCGCTCGACGTTGCCCTCGCCCAGGTGGACATTGACGATCTTGCCGTTATAGGCAACTTCGCTGGGGCTCCATTCCTTTCCGGCAAACGGGTCAGCCGTTTCGGCTGCGTCAGCGTTTTCCGCGCCCGGAACATTGGCCATGGGTCACTTCCTTCTTCAGTGTTGCTCGTTGCGCATACGTGAGATGTCTCTGCCATGAGACAGAGCTTCGCATCACGGACAGTTGCCAACAGCGCGCGCCACGGCGACTCGATGCAAAGCTTTTCACAGACTAGCGACTCCGCCCTCTGAGCGCCACGCAACACAGCGAAGCGTCGGAGGTCACTTCACGACCAGGGGCCAGTTATTTCGCGTAGCGCGAACTGTTTCTGCGATCTAGCCTGTGCCCTGGTTGGAGTGAGGACGCGGTGCGACTGAAGCGCCACACGAATGTTGGGGCATGAGACAGCTTAGACAGACGTTCGCGGCCTTCGTCGTGCGCGATTTCCGCTTCATGTGGGGCGGCTCCCTACTCTCCGTGACGGCGTTCATGACGGCGTTCCTGCTGGTCCCGTCTGTCGCCTACCAGATCACCGGTAGCTACGCCGCCGCCGGCGTCGCGGCAATGGGCTCCGGCATCTCGCAGACCCTGCTCGGACCGCTCGGCGGCGTGATCGCCGACCGCTATCGCAAGAAGCCCATGGTCATGGTCGGTCAGGTCATGCCCGGCTTCCTGATCGCCGGCATGGGCGTCCTGATCTACACCGAGACGATCAGCGTCACACTGCTGCTCCTGACGACGCTGATGATGGGCGCCGGCTTCTCCATCATGGGCCCGGCCCGCCAGGCCTGGACCGGCGAGATCGTTCCCCGGCGCATGCTGGCAAACGCGGTTGCCCTACAGCAGATGTCGATGAACACCGGTCAGGTGATCGGCCCGACCATCGTTGCGATTGCGATTATCTTCCTCGGCGACAACGGCGAACTGAGCCTTAAACAGGCGAGCTACCTGTTCTTCCTGGTCGCCTCATTCTTCGTCATCGTCGTGCCGATGACCGGCGCCATTCGAGGCGGCGCGGCACCCAAGCCGAAGGCAGAACGCCGCGCCTTCAGCGTCGAGCTGCGCGCCGGCTTCAACTACCTCAAGGGCAATCCTCGCCTGCGCATCTGCTGGGGATTCTTCCTGATCATGGTGATGTGCGGCTTCGCGTTCCAGACGCTGCTGCCGGGCATGCTCGACCGCGAGTTTGGCCGCAATCCCTTCGATATCGGCCCGACCTACATCATCTTCGGCGTCGCCTCGCTGGCCATCAACATTGTTCTGGCCGGCATGGTCTCCGGCCCTCGCGCCTGGCCGGCCCTGTTGGCGATGGGCATGATGCTGGCGGTCGGATTCTGGCTCGTCGCGCTGGCGCCCAACTACGGAGCGCTGCTCGTGCTCGGTTCGTTCATCGGCGCGGGACGTTCCGGTGTGATGCTGGTCAACCAGTCGATCATGATGTCGCACACCAAGCCCGAGTATTTCGGACGGGTGATGTCCTTCGTGATGATGGGATTCGGTCTGCAATCGCTGTTAGGTCCGGTCTGGGGCCTCACCGCTGATGCGATCGGCGGACGGCAGACCTTTGCGTTGATCGGGGTCATTGCCGCGGTCGCGACCGTACTGATGGCGGTCGGTTGGCTGCGCACGCGGCACTTGCCGCTCGAACCAGGCACCGCCGCAGCCAGCATGGGCCGCCGTGCCGGGGTGTCCGTTGAGCGACCGATTCCACGTCTCGAACCGCTGAACAACGGCCGGCGCCCGCAACCGGCCTTCGCCGCGCAGCTCGCTCCAGTTGCGCTGATGGAGGCGCAGAAGGCACGCTCATGAGCCGACAGGTCGGTGCGAGAGACAGCAACTCGGTTGCTAGGCCGACCGGCAAGTGGGGCGGGACCTTCGACTCCTTCGCGCACCGCAACTATCGCTATCTCTGGGGCGGGTCGCTGCTCTCGACGACCGCCTTCATGACCACCTTCCTGCTCGTGCCCATTGTCGGCTACGAGATCACAGAGTCATACGCACTCTCCTCGCTCGCCCAGATGGGCAGCGGCCTCGCCATGTTCTTCCTCGGACCCCTCGGTGGCGTGATCGCCGACCGCTACCCCAAGAAACCACTTGTCCTGGCCGGACAGATATTCCCGGCCCTATTGATCGTCGCGACCGGCATTCTGATCGTGACCGGCAGGATCACGATTCCGATTCTGTTCATCTCGACCCTGGCGATGGGATTCGGTTTTGCGTTGATGGGTCCGGCGAGGCAGGCCTGGCTGGGAGAACTGATTCCACGACGCCTGCTCGCCAACGGCGTCGCGTTGCAGCAGATGTCGCAAAACATGGCGCGCGTGCTGGGACCGATGTTGGGCGCGATCCTCGTATTCGCCGCCGACATTCCGTCAGGTTGGCTCTACCTGGGCGTGGCCGGATTCTTCCTGATCGTCGTTCCGCTGACCACGAGGCTGCCCTGGACCGCAGCGCCCAACCAGAACGGCGACACGCCGCGGCGCTCCGCCTTCGGCGACCTCATGCACGGCTTCAGCTACCTCCGGTCGAACCGCCGGCTGCGACTGCTCTGGGTCTACTGGATGGTGATCGTCGTCTGTGGATTCGCCGTCAACTCGTTGACGCCGGGGATCCTGGATCGAGAATTTGGGCGGCCTCCCTCGGAAGCCTTCATCATCTTCCTGCCCTTCGGGATCGCATCGGTCCTGGTCAGTATTCCGCTCGCCGGACTAATGAACGGTCGCTTCGCCTGGCCGCTGCTGTTGTTCTTCGGCCTCGCCTCAGGCGTGACGCTCTGGGCCTTCGCCGCCGCCCCGACCATGTTCACACTGATCCTGCTCGCCATCCCCGTCGGCGCGGCCACCTCCGGCGTGATGTTGATCAACATGTCGTTGATGATGACCAACTCGCGCTCCGAGTACTTCGGACGCGTCATGTCATTCATCATGCTCGGCTATGGCATGCAGTCGATCATGGCGCCGATTTGGGGCGGACTGGCGGAATGGCTTGGTGGTCGCCAGGCGCTGGTCATTGTCGGAGTCGTCGCCGTTGTAGCGACGGGATTGATGACAGTGGGCTGGCTGCGCACGAGGCATCTGCCGCTCGATCTCGGCACGGCTGCGGCAGACGCCGATCCCGAGGACGCTCGCGATTCGAGTCCCCAGGTGCGACGTCAGCCGGTCCCAGCCTTCGCTGCCCGGGTCGCGCCCGTCGTGTTGGTCAACGGACAGAAACCTCGCCCGACTCCAGCGATTGGTGGTGACTAATGCGCACCACCTTCGCCGCATTCGCAGCCGTCAACTTCCGCCTGCTCTGGGGCGGGACTCTGCTCTCCACCACCGCCTTCATGACCAGCTTCCTGCTCGTGCCGATCGTGGCCTACGAGATCACCGGCTCCTACACGGCCTCCGGCATCGCGCAGATGGGCAGCGGATTCTCGATGCTGCTGCTCGGACCGATTGGCGGCGTGATCGCCGACCGCTATGCCAAGAAACCGATTGTGCTGGTCAGTCAGATCATTCCCGGCTTGATCATTCTGGGCACGGGCATCCTGGTCATTACCGATCTGATGACGATCTGGATGCTCTTCCTCTCCAGCCTGTTGATGGGCATCGGATTCGCACTCATGGGCCCGGCGAGGCAGGCCTGGTTGGGCGAGTTGGTCCCCAGGAACCTGTTAAGCAACGGCATCGCGCTGACCCAGGTCGCACAGAATATTTCCCAGGTACTCGGCCCAATGCTTGGCTCGATCCTGTTGTTACTGTTCGCGTTCGGCACGGGTCAGATTTACTTCCTGCTCGCCGGCTTCTTCCTGCTCACGATCCCCCTGACGACGAAACTGCCCAGCGCCCGGGCTGCGATTGCCGCTCAGCGGCGCTCAGCGGTCAGCGAGTTGCGTTCCGGTTTCCGATACCTACGCACCAACCCGCGACTGCGCATCCTCTGGGGCTATTGGATGGTGATCGCCATCTGCCGGTTCGCCTCGCAGACGTTGTTGCCCGGCTTCATCGAGCGCGAGTTCGGCGTCGACGCCAGTGACACATTCCTGCTCTACCTGGTCGTTGGCGTGGTCGCCCTGATTACCAATGTCCCGCTCGCCGGAAAGGTCACAGGACCGCGAGCCTGGCCCTTGTTGATCGGGTTTGGCTTCCTCATGGCCGTGGTGTTCGTGATGGGCGCCCTGACGCCGACTTTCCTTGCCTTGATGCTGGTCGCCATCCTTGTTGGGGTCTCCACGACCGGGGTGATGCTGGTCAATCAGGCGTTGATCATGACCAATACGCGTCCGGAGTATTTCGGCCGCGTCATGTCGTTCGTCGTCCTCGGATTTGCCGCGCAGACACTGCTCGCTCCGATCTGGGGCGCGAGCGCTGACGCAATCGGCGGTCGCGAAACATTGATCGGGGTCGCAATGATTATTGCCGCCACGACGGTGCTGCTGACAATCGGATGGATCCGCACCCGTCACCTGCCCCTGGGACCCGGAACACCGGCCGCGGTCGCGGCGGCCGAGCGCCTGGCTGCTCTCAGGACACTCATTCCGAGCGCGGCATTCGCGGCGCGACTCTCCACAGTCGTCCGATCGAGCGCGCAGAAGCCACGCCCAACAACCCACATCGGCGGCGACTAGCGTGCACCAATGAGCAGCATGAACACCACATTCGCCGCGCTCGCCGTCCGAGATTTCCGCCTCCAGTGGATCGCCTCGACGCTGGCGACCACGGCCTTCATGACCACGTTCGTGCTCGTACCGATCGTCGCCTATCAGCTCACCGGCTCCTACGCATCCTCGGGAATCGCGGCGATGGGCAACGGCGTCGGGATGCTGTTCCTGACGCCCTACGGCGGAGTCCTGGCCGACCGCCTACCCAAGAAACCGGTCGTCCTGTGGGGACAGTTCGCGACGGTCGCAGTGATCGCTGTGACCGGCGCACTGATCGTCACCGATCTGATCACGGTCCCCCTGTTGTTTGTATCCACATTGCTCAGCGGCGCCGCCTTCGCGCTCACCGGCCCGGCCCGACAGTCCTGGATCGCGGAACTGGTCCCCGAACGCCTCGTACCCAACGCCGTTGCCCTTCAGCAGATGGGGATCAACGTCGCCCAGGTCCTGGGCCCAACCATGGCCTCGATTGCCGTGATTGCCTTCAGCGTCAACTCTGGCACGGTCTACCTCGGAGTCTCGCTGCTTTTCATCATCGCCGTCCCAATTACCCTGCTGCTGCCCAAGACGGCGCCAAAGGTTGTCGTCCGACGCTCGCCGCGGCGCGAACTGGCCGACGGATTTCGCTACCTGCGACGCAACCCGAGATTGCGCATCCTCTGGCTCTTCTGGCTGCTGATCGTGATCTGCGGCTTCTCCGTCCAGACCCTGATGCCCGGCATCCTCGATCAGGAGTTCTCCCGCTCCGCGGACGAAGCCGTCCTGATCAACGCGATCTTCGGCATCTCCGCCCTCGCGATCAACGTGCCGCTCGCCGGGTTGGTCGGCGGCCGCCTCGCCTGGCCGCTGCTGCTCGGCACCGCAGTGCTGATGGCAGTTGGACTGTGGGTCGTGGCCTGGGCGCCAACCTATGGGCTGATGCTGATCGTCAGCGCCATCGCCGGCGCCGGACGCTCCGGTGTGATGCTCGTCAACCAATCGATCATGATGTCCAACACCCGGCCCGAGTACTTCGGTCGCGTGATGTCGTTTGTGTTGATGGCGTTCGGACTGCAATCGATCGTCGCGCCCGGCTGGGGCATCCTCGCCGACATCATCGGCGGACGCGAGACACTGTTTCTGGTCGGCGTGATCGTGGTCGGCGGCACCGTGCTCATGCTGTTCGGCTGGATCAGGACGCGAGGTCTGCCATTGGAGGTCGGCACTGCCGCCGCGACCGTCGCCAACGAGGCGCCGCCTGAACCTGGACCGATTCCCGTTCCAATACCGGCACGCAGTCCTGTCCCCAGCCCTGCTTTCAGTCCCCTGTTTGCGGCCCAGGTCGCGCCGGTGGTCCTCATGGAAGGCCAAAAGCCGCGCGCGTCCGTCACCGGCCAGACCAGTGGCGATTAGGCTCACTGAATGAATCGACTGAGCCCCACCTTCGCCGCTCTGGCCGTCCCGCAATTCCGGCTCCTGTGGTTCGGCTCGCTGCTCGCCACGACCGCCTTTATGACGACCTTCGTCCTCGTGCCGATCGTCGCCTATCAGATCACCGGCTCATACGCGGCCTCCGGGATCGCCCAGATGGGCATGATCGCTCAGCTCATCCTGGGACCGATGGGCGGTGTCTTCGCGGACCGCTACCGCAAGAAGCCACTCGTGCTCGCCGGACAGATCGTGCCCTGCGTGATCATCGTCGCGACCGGGCTGCTGATCGTGACCGGACGGATCACGATTCCGTTCCTATTCGCATCGACCTTCCTGATGGGCGCCGCCTTCTCGCTGATGGGCCCTGCACGTCAGGCTTGGGTGACGGATCTGCTGCCCCGGCGTCTGCTGGCCAACGGCGTGGCGCTTCAGCAAATGTCGATCAATATTGCGCAGGTCTTGGGCCCGACCATGGGCTCGATCGCCGTCATCCTGTTCGGTTTCGACGCCGGCTATCTCTACTTGTTCGTGGCCGCCTTGTTCGTCGTCGTGATCCCGCTCACGACCCTGCTGCCAAACACACCTGCGACGCCGGCGCCAGAAGGCGGCCGGTTGTCGCCGATGAGGCAGCTGACCGACGGATTCCACTATCTGCGCCGGCGTCCGCGTCTGCGTTCGCTCTGGATGTTCTGGCTGTTGATGGTCGTCTGCGGTTTTGCGATGCAGACCCTGATTCCCGGCCTGCTCGACCGCGAATTCGGCCGCGACCCCAATGACGCCATCATCGTCTTCTCGATCTTTGGAATCTCGGCGCTGCTGATCAACATCCCGCTCGCCGGACTCGTCAGCGGCCGCTTCGCCTGGCCGGCCCTGTTCGCGACGGGAGTCTTGCTCGCCATCGGCCTCTGGCTGGTCGGTTGGGCCCCGACATTTGCCCTGCTGATCGGACTTGGCGCCATCGCCGGCGCTGGACGCTCAGGCGTGATGCTGGTCAATCTATCGATCCTCATGTCCAATACCAGACCCGAATACTTCGGCCGCGTGATGTCCTGGGTGATGATCGCCTTTGGCCTGCAGGCGATGCTCGCTCCTGTCTGGGGAGGCCTCGCAGACGCGATCGGTGGTCGTCAGACGATGTACATCGTCGGCCTGGTGGTGCTTGTCGGCACGGGCATGATGGCGCTCTCCTGGCTCAGAACCCGTCGGCTGCCCATCGAATCAGGAACCGCCGCGGCGGCGATGGCCGGAGAAGCCCCGCCAGAGGACGAGCGGCCAATACCGATACCAGCCGCCGCGCCAAGCCCGGCCTTCAGCCCCCTCTTCGCGGCCCGGTTGGCCCCCGTCGTGCTGATGGAAGGACAAAAGCCTCGCGCGCCAGTGCTGAGCGGAGATTAAGCTCAGCACATGGGCCGACTCAGCGTCACCTTCGCCGCCCTCAGTGTCCGCGAGTATCGACTGCTCTGGTCGGGGTCGTTGTTCGCGACGACCGCGTTCATGACCACGTTCATTCTGGTGCCGATCGTCGCCTACGAGATCACCGGCTCGTACGCCGCCTCCGGCTTCGCCCAGTCAGGGATGGTGGCGCAGCTGGTCTTCGGGCCGTTCGGCGGCGTGATCGCCGACCGCTACGCCAAGAAACCACTGGTGCTGGGCAGTCAGATCATCCCCTGCGCGATCATCGTGGTCACCGGCATCATGATCGTCACCGACCGGATCACGATCCCGATGTTGTTCGCCTCCACCTTCCTGATGGGCGCGACGTTCTCGCTGATGGGACCGGCGCGTCAGTCGTGGTTGGTTGAGCTCGTCCCGCCGAAGCTCCTGCCCAATGCGATCGCGCTGCAGAATATGTCGATCAACGTCGCGGCGGTGCTGGGCCCGATGATGGCCTCAATCCTCGTCCTCTCGATGGGCTTGAACTCCGGCATTCTCTATTTGCTGGTTGCCTCGCTGTTCGTCGTGGTTGTGCCGCTGACGACCATGATCCGGGGCAGCGGCAGGGCCACGCCGAAGAGCGAACGCAAGCCGATGACCGTCGAAATGGCTGCCGGGCTGCGCTACATCACCAGCCGTCCCGAGCTTCGCAGCCTGTGGCTGTTCTTCATGTTGATCGTCGTCACGGGCTTCGCGCTGCAAACGCTGATTCCCGGACTGCTCAGTCAGGAGTTCGGGCGCTCCGAGCAGGAAGCGACGGTCGTCGCGCTGATCTGGGGACTGACTGGTCTGCCGATCAACTTGGTGCTGGCCGGTCTCGTCGGTGGCCGCTTCGCCTGGCCGCTGCTCTTCCTCTCCGCCGCCGCGCTGGCTGGCGGCATCTGGATGACTGCCGCAGCGCCCACCTTTGCGATCTTGCTGATCGTCTCTGGCATCGCCGGAGGCGGACGATCGGGGGTGATGCTGCTCAATCAGACGATCATGATGTCCAACACGCGGCCCGAGTACTTCGGCCGCGTGATGAGCTGGATCTTCATCGCCTTCGGTCTTCAGGGAGTCCTGGCGCCGGTCTGGGGCGTTGTCGCGGACGCCATCGGCGGCCGGCAGACGCTCTACATCGTCGGACTGGTCGTCGTGGTCGGGACGGTCTTGATGGCGGTGTCGCGGGCGCGGACACGTAATATTCCGCC
Source organism: Dehalococcoidia bacterium (assembly GCA_963666795.2). GTDB lineage: Bacteria > Chloroflexota > Dehalococcoidia > Bin125 > Bin125 > Bin125. The sequence continues at coordinate 1,208,447 of CAXXUV010000008.1, forward strand.
GGAGCCAGGCACGTCAGCGGCAGCCATCGCGGGCGACCAACCACCCGAACCAGAGTCCGACCAGCCGCAACCCAGAATCGCCCCCAGCCCAGCAGTCAGCCCGCTCTTCGCCGCCCGCCTCGCCCCCGTGGTCCTGATGGAAGGCCAAAAGCCGCGACAACCCGTCTAGCGGGCAAACACCGCCAACAGGCTTGCGGCGGTCGCGCCAATCGCAATCAGCGCCAGATTAATCATCCGAGCCACGCGCCCCTCCATCTTCACCCGCTCGCCGACGACATGCAGATCGGCACGAATCACGCTCTGATCTTCGTGAATCGCTCGATAGTCGCGGCTGAGATCTGCAATGCCCTGCCTCATTCCGGCAATCTCAACTGACATCGTCTCGATAGCCCCGCCATGAAGACCCAGACGGCCATCCACGCCATCCAACCGGCCATCGATCATATTCAAGCGCTGTTTGACCTCACCAACCTCCCGAACTAGGAGTTGGAGAATCTCCAAGACCTCTGGGTCGGTGCGAGCGGGTGCGCCCACAACATCCACTAACGCACGCGCCTGCTCCTCGCTGAAACCAGCAGCGACCAATCGGTCGAATTCTTGCAGCGTGTCACCAGTCACGAGCGTCTCCTGCGATCAGGTTAGCGAGGATTGCGCTGTTTCACATACAGTTATACCTCCTGTTCTCGGTGCAGATCGGGCGACTGGCGCTAGCTGTCCGGAATAGCAAACGCTCGAAGTTCTCAACGGAGATCTGCCTCGGCTTGCACCGAATAACATGTTCAATGTCGTTTGGATGGAGGGTGGGATGCCGCGGTGAGTCAGACAATTCCCGGTCCGAATCCGCGCGACCAGCCCTCTCTTCGCCGCCCGTCTCGCCGCCGTCGTCTTGATGGAAGGCCAAAAGCCGCGATAACCGACCACGTCTTTTCTCTCAACAGCCACGGCGAAATGAGAAGTCAACAAGTGCCTGTCGAAAGGGGGAGTGCATATATGCTTAGATATTCTTAGCCGATCGCCCCTTTAGTGCCCTATCGCTCAATTCTTCAAGCAGTTGAAAAGGAGTGGATGCACGGGAGTTTCAAACAGGCCGTCCATATCAAAAGTTGCGAAAATGCTGTTGCTATATCGCGGGAGTTCAACACTCAACCAACGGTGATTCAGGGCCGAAACGAAGAAGGACCATCCGTTCGTTCCTGAAATTTGAACCTCCTCGTCGAACGTCTTGAGGCCCCAGCGCTTCCACTGCCTAGTTGCAATTGTTCCTAAGGCTGCGTAGGCGACGCCATCAAAGTCGTTGAGACCGGCGGGGTTCCACTCGTCTCCGATATAGGTGCCAGCCTCAACGTTGACCCAGAGGGATGAGACATCGTGATCACAGTAGATGTTTAGGATGGCTCGGTCGTAAAGTCCATTGTCGGTAGTCCCGTCTATGGATATGACCGACCTTTGACCGTTTATGCCGGCATCACCATGAAAATAGCGAACGCCAACCTCTGTCACTCCTGACTTTTCATCGCCGAATACAGAACTCTCAGGGACTGCGACTGATGGTGAGCCAGGCACATCTCCGCAGACATCGTGTCCAATCAACTTCAGTTGGTGGATTCCTATATCGATCAGGCTAGCCCATCCTGTTTCGGCTCCCAACCACGCTCCGGTGGAAGGGCACTGGTTTTCTATTGAGCCTTCGTCCCAAGAATACGTTTCCGGGGGTGTGAGCATTTTGCTTACTTTGATTGGGTCGATACCGAAGTGAGCGCAGTAGTCATAGCCATGCCACGACAGAACCCAGAGTCCAATCTCAATTGCTTCCGACCAGTGCCCTTTTCCGTCCCAACCGCCATCCCATTCTCCCCCTTCCGATATCCGATTACATATGACCCGGGCTGCCGTTGAGTTGGAGCCACTTACTACATGGCTAAAGTCGAAGCCCACAGGTAGGGAGACTACAGCCGCCGGTATACGGTCTTCAGATGGCGTTGCCAATGCACCCGGATGTGACGCCTCAATAGAAAGTGGCGACGTACGCAGCCAGCGAGAGTGACCCGGATTCGCAGGAAAGAAGCGGGAACGAGGCAAAAGGCGTTCCCCATCTTGGTCAAGGGCGAATTCCACGCGGCCGTCTTCGAGTTGCCGTGCTTCGATTCTGACCTGCGTTGAAGTTGTCTGCGCAGATTGTGCATTCAGGAGCGTCACTCCGGCAGCAAGAATCGCAAGAGTCCCCAAAGCTATTGCAATGGTCAAGCGGTTAGTCATAAGATTTCATTCCTTAGAAATTGGCCCAGCTACAGTGCGCACAAAGTTAGTCCGCTTGCGCCAACTCCCCGAGGAACGCGCGCGTCCGCTCAATGTGCGATTCTGCGTCGTCGACCATGACTACAATCGCGGCCAGCAATTCGTCGACGCCATGGTCGGCGTGCATCGAGCGGACCTTGTCGCCTACCTCTGATTCTGACCCTGAAATAATCAGTGCGTCGGCCATGCGATCGGTGAAGTCGCGTCCGGCGGCCTCGTCGTAGCCGGCGTCCTGGAGCATCTGCGAGTAGTAGGGCAGGCGCTGGTAGAAGCCGAACTGACGCTTGGCGGCGGCGCGGATTGCTTCCTGGTCCTCGCTCAGGATGATCGGCGTATGCACGACCATCTGCGGACGGTCGCGGCCGGCCAGGTCGGCGCCGGCCTGCTGCGCCGGCAGCGCGACATCGCGGATGTAGGGCAGCGGCGACATCCAGGAGATGCCGCCGGCCGTGATCTCGCCCGACAACGACCATGCCTTCTCACGCAGCGCCGAGATCATGGTCGTCACCTGCGTCGGTCCACCGGGCAGTGTTGCGCGCGCCGTGATCAGGTCGCCTTCATGGTTGACCTCGCCGGTTTCGAGCAGCGCACGGCAGATGGTCACGTACTCCCGCAAGTGCGAAAGCGGCTTCTCGAAGGGAATCCCCCAGGTGCCCTCAATCGCCGGCTTGTGCGACGGACCCAGGCCAAGGATCATCCGGCCTGGAGCAATCTGATCGACCGAGGCCGCGCCCTGCACCATCGAGATCGGGTGACGAGGGTAGGTCGGCACAATCGACGTGCCAAACGTAATCCGCTCCGCGCCCGACAGCGCCGCGCCGACAAAGACCACGAACGGATCAGGCGCCGGCCCGCCAACCGTCAGCCAGGCCGTGTCCAGCCCATCGCGGTCGGCGCCGACGATGCCCTCGATCAGCGAGGGCGCGCTCATCATCTGAATGTTCTGGAGGGCAATGTGGACACCGATGCGCATGTTTTTCACGGGGATGCTCCTGAGCTGGGATTGCAATGGTAAGTGAGGCTGCATCGAGGATAATCGCAGACGCAGCGTTCTAAGTCCGCCGCCTTTCGCAGACTCCCAGTCCCCGCTTCACGCGGGGACCCGCTCGGACGGCATATCTGCTGGTGATGGTTCGCGCGCAGGGGGAGCGGGTCCCCGCGCAGGGGCGGGGACTGGGATTTTCGACTTCTGAGACACCCTCAGAGGTCGGGGACTGGAATCGTTGAGTTCGAGATCTACTCGTACACGGCGCCGGGCGCGTACTCGATCCGCTTCGCCCCCCGTACTCCGTCTACGAACTGCGCTCCCGTCGTGTCGTGACCGGGAATCAGGAAGGCGTCGCGGTCGGCTGCGATGCCGGCGATCTTTTCAATCGATTTGGCCCACGACTCGTGGTCCATGTTGATCGCCGACGAAGCGGGCGGTGGTCCCAACGTGTCGTGGAAATACATCGCATCGGAAGTGAGGAAGACCCAGCCGGTCTGATCGAGCCGCGTCAGCACGCCCATCGACCCAGGCGTATGACCGGGCAACGAGATACACCACAGGTCCTTGGCGATTTCCTGGTCGCCGTACATCAACATCTGCGGCGCACGGGAGACGAAGTTCCAGTCGGCGCGTACGAAGAAGTCGTTCGCGTCGGCCACGTTCGAGACGACGTGCCGCCACTCATCCTCATGCACCACGATGGTCGAGCCGGCCTCTTCGAACAGCCGCAAGCCGCCCGCGTGGTCGGCGTGCAGGTGACCCTGGATCACGTGCGAAAAATCCTCCGGCGCGAGTTCGCGCTCCTTCAACACAGCTTCCAGGCAGACCTCCGGGGTCACTCGGTCAAGGTTGACCATCTGCAACCACTCCGGCAGCCAATCTTCCGACCAGTTGGCCGCAATACCGCTCTCAAACAGAATGAGCCCCGCGTCAGGATGCTCGATCACATAGGACAGCGCCGGGCACTGATACATCCCGTCGACCACATCGCCCTCAACGCGTTCCGCCTCGCGCCCCGTCGACGGATCGAACAGCGCCGCCATCGGCAAGGGAAACACGCCGAGTTGCAGTCCATAGATCTTGATGCCCATCGGTTCCCTCCGATCTCGCGGTTGACTGCGACACTAACCGTTGTCGTAGCCGCCCGTGATCGGATTGTCGGTGCGCTGGCCGGCCTGACCCTCGGGCGCGAAGTCTTCCACGGTCTCGGCAAGGTCGTCTCGCGAACGCATAGGCGGAATCTCCTGCGCACCCTCAACCCGGCTGGCGACGTGCAGCGTCTGCGTGGGGAAGGCGAACTCGACTTGCAGCTCGTTGGCCAGGCGAATGATGTTGAGGTTGAAGACGTGCCGCGTGCGTAGCTCCTCGTTCCAGGTCGAGGCGGCGATGAACGTGTAGACCATGACGTTCAACGCCGAGTCGCCGAAGCTGTGCAACTCGACGATGTAGTAGTCGTGCCGCATGTCGTCGGCAGATCGAACGATGGCGCGGATGCCCTCGACGAACGCCTGAATCCGGTCGGGATCGGTGTGATAGGCGAGGCCCACGGTCGTGTAGTACCGACGCCAGGTGCGCTGGCCCATGTTGTTGACTGCGGTGTCGGTCATCCGCGCGTTGGGCACGGTGATCAACGAGTCGGCGAATGTGCGAATCCGGGTGGAGCGGAAGCCGACCTGCTCGACAGTTCCCTCGATGTCGCCCACGATCACCCAGTCGCCGACCTGGAAGGGCTTATCGGCCAGGATCGTCGCGCCGCCGAGCAGATTCTTAAGCGTGTCCTGGGAAGCCAGTGCGATAGCGACGCCACCGATGCCGAGACCGGCGACCAGCGAGGTGATGTTGATGTTGAGGTTCTGCAGGATGAAAATCGCGCCGATTGCGCCGACGAAGATCTTGCCCGCGGTCCGTGCCAACGGAACCAACTGATCGTCGAGCTTGGAGTCGGTCTCTTCCGCGATTTCGCGCCAATAGTCAGCCGCGACGTCTACCAGTCGGAAGCCGACCAGCACGCCTGCGAATGTCGACGCGAAATTGGCAAAGATTTTGACCACTTGCTCGACGTCGGCGTCGAAATCGAGAACTGGGAATCCGATAGCGAGCGTGATCGCGCCCAACATCAAGAAGAACGGGCGATGCAGACTGGCGAGTTCCTGATGCCAGAACTCGTGTCGCTTTGAAACGGTGCGCTGTTTGATGGCCGTCGAGAGCGCCCATACGACCAGAAAATGAACGACGACGATGATCAACGCCATCGCGCCGAGTCCGATGAACTGCCAGACCTCGATCCCGATGACCGCCTCGTGCAGCCAGTTGAAGACGAGGTGAGGGGTCAATGTCATCGGCATAGATGGAGACCAATGTCAGCGCTGTCGTTCGATTTGCTCCCCCTGCAAGAGACCATTGCAAAATTCACATATCCCATCCCCCCCTTGCGGGGGGAGATGTCACGGAGTGACAGGGGGGGGTCCTCCGACAGCGACCAGATAGGCCTTGCGATGAGGAGCCCTCCCTCTGCCTACGGCATCTCCTCCGCGAGGGGGGAGAAGAGGAGTTTCGCAAAGGTCTCTGCAAGGTGGAGCATGCAAGCAGGGCGCCGTGCCAATGATGTCGTCTACGCGGTCGAAGGGTCGTGCTCGAAGCCGCAGGACTTGTGCGAGCCGTCGCAGAATGGCTTCATGCCCGACTGTCCGCAGCGGCAGAGCGCCACGGCGCGGCCCTTGGGCAGCGGGATCGCCGAGCCGTCACTGGCCTTCAGCGTCAGCTCTTCGGCCGATATGAGGATCGGTCCATTGGCATTGATCGTGATCTCTGGCATTGCGCGCCTCCATTAGTCGGAATCGTGGCTCTGGATGAAGAATCGTCAGGGGTAGCATAATCGCCGGGTAGCGTGCCCAAGCGACGCCCGCCCGATGCACACTTGAAATAGAGCCGCCGGAGCTGTTCACATGCGACTGACCGTTGAGTTCCCTTCCGTCGTTCACCGCAATGGCCCGGCCGAGATCGCGCGCCTGGCCACGGCGATTGAGGAGATCGGCTACGACGAAATCGACATCTTCGACCACGTCGTGATGGGCCATCCGCAACCGGAGCGAGAGTCCGGGCCGTATCCGGCGAACATGCCGATCCTTGAGGCGTTGGTCACGCTCGGCTTCATCGCCGCCGTGACTGAGCGCGTCGGTCTCGGCACTGAGGTCCTGGTCCTGCCGCAGCGACAGCCCGTGCTGACTGCGAAGCAATTCAGCACGCTCGACACGCTGTCGGGCGGTCGCGTCCGCGTCGGTGTGGGCGTCGGCTGGCAGGAGTCGGAGTACGAAGCGTTGGGGATGGAGTTCCGCAGCCGCGGCGCCGCGATGGATGAGGCGATCGACTTGATGAAGGCCTGCTGGACCGATTCCTCTATCGATTTCGAAGGCGAGCATTTCGTCTCGAAGTCGATGGCGATGGAACCCAAGCCCCTACAGACCACCGATGGCGGAGATATCCCGATCTGGATCGGCGGAGGATCGAAGGCCGCGCTGCGTCGCGCCGGCCGAATCGGCGACGGCTGGATGGCGTCGGGTCTGCTCGGCGACGCGGCAGTCAGTGCGATCGACACCGTGAAGCAGGAGGCGGAAGCCGCCGGCCGCGACCCGGAGTCGCTGGGTTTCCAGTGTCAGCTCGCCACGCCGCCGCGAGCCGGCGATCCGTCGACCCGCGACTACTGGGCCCGCCCCGCCGACGTTGCTGCGACCGCCGCCGCTGCGCAGGAGGCCGGCTTTGGCTGGGCCGCCGTCAACGTCACTGGCGTGTTCGTCGCCGGCGCTCGCTCGATTGACGCCATGATTGAACAACTGCAGGTCCTGCACGACAGCATCCGCGCAGAGACGGGCTAGGAATCCTCTGAACAACTGGTGTCGCAGGCGGAGCGGGGACCCCCTTCAGCCTTCGGCAGCTTCCCCCGCAGAGGGGGGAAGCGGGGATCGGAGTTGTTCAGAGGATTCCGAGGGAAACGGACGGTTCGCAGTGCGCTGGCTTTGGGCGTTCTTCCTACTCGCTGCGCTGGCGTTGACGCTGGGCAACGGCGCGCTGGCTCAGGACGACGAGCAGCCGCTGGTCCTGGTGATGGACATTGACGGTCCCATCGAGCCGATCACCGAGCGCTACCTGGAACGTGTTCTCAACGACGCAGAATCTCGCCGAGCTGAGGCGATCGTCATCCGGATCGACACGCCTGGCGGATACATCTCGTCGATGCGTAACCTCGCCGAGCAGTTGCTGAACACTCCGGTTCCCACGATCGCGTATGTCTGGCCCTCGGGCGCGCAGGCCGCCTCGGCCGGAACGATTGTCACCATCTCAGCGCACATAGCTGCCATGGCGCCTGCGACCAACATCGGCGCTGCAGCGCCGGTCACGGGCACTGGTGAGGACCTGCCGCCAACCTTGCGCAAGAAGGTCGATGAGGACATCACAGCGCTGATCCGCAGCATTGCCAGCCTGCGTGGTCGCAACTACGACGCCATCGAGCGAACCGTGTTGGAAGCCAAGGCGTATACCGCCAATGAAGCGCTCGACCTCAATGTGATCGACCTCATCGCCGCCGACCTCGACTCGCTGCTCAACAAGATTGACGGTGTGACGGTCGACACGATCGACGGTCCACGCACGCTGACCACCGCGGGCGCACAGGTCGATGAAGTCGGACGTTCGCTTGTTGAGCGCTTCCTCGACATCCTTACCAATCCGAATGTGACCTACGCCTTGATTCTGCTTGGCACCTACGGCGTGATCTTCGAGATCCGCGATCCCGGCAACTTCGGACCAGGCGTGCTCGGTGTGCTGGGACTGGTGCTCGGGTTCGCCGGGATTGGATTGCTGCCGGTCAACTTCACGGGCGTCGTCCTGCTCGTCGCCGGGATTCTGCTCCTCCTGGTGGAATCACAGCTTGATGGCTTCGGCTGGGCCGGGCTGGGTGCGGTGATCTGCTGGATCCTTGCCGGATTCTTGCTCTTCGGCGAGATTTTTCCTGAGCCATCGGCGCTCGATGATCCGCTCGAAATCTCGCGTTGGGTCTTGGCAGTGTTTGGGGCGGTTACGGTGTCAGTGATCGCCATGTTCTGGATCCTGGGTCGCGGCGGTGGAAAGGCCGAGGCATTCATTCCCAAGCAAGAACGGCGGCTGATCGCCCAAGTGGGGACAGTCGTGGATATCCTCAACCCAAGCGGCGAGATTGTCGTCGATGGTGAACAATGGACGGCGATGACCGAAGGCGATGACCTTCCTGAGGGATCATCGGTGGTGGTCACCGGCGTCTACGCTGGCAAAGTGCTGAAGGTTGTCGAGCCCGACACTGCTACGCAGCGGCGGGCCCGCAGCGTCTGGCGTGATCGCCTGGCGCATGTCTCGCTGGCACACATAATCGGAAAGCGAAGGAATCACTGAAATGGGAGTCATTCAAACTGTCGGGCCAAACGAAGCGCTAATCCGCTCAGGTGGGGGCGAAGAACCAAAGGTGGTTGTCGGCGGACGAACGCTCGTTGTTCCACTCTTTCATCGAGCTCAGCGCCTGCCATTGAGTGTGATGACACTGCACGTCAAGACCGAGAACGTCTACACCGGCGAAGGTGTGGCCGTGTCTGTTGACGGCGTGGCGCAGGTCAAAGTTGCCCGTTCGGAAGAGGCGATCCGGACCGCCGCCCAGCAGTTCCTGGGCAAGACTGAGTTGGAAGTGATGGACGTCCCCCTGCAGACGCTCGAGGGTCATCAGCGCGCCATTCTCGGCACGCTGACGGTCGAGGAGATCTACAGCGACCGCGAAAAGTTTGCTTCCCAGGTGAGAACCGTGGCGGCGCCCGACCTCGCGGGCATGGGCATGGAGATCGTCTCGTTCACGATCCGCGACATCAAGGACCACGGTGGCTATCTCGACGCGCTGGGTATTCGTCGAACCGCTGAAGTCCGTCGCGACGCGACCATCGGTCAGGCAGAAGCCGAACGAGATGCCGGCATCCGTTCCGCTGAGGCCAAACGCGCGCAGCAGGCCGCAACCTACGAGGCAGAAACTCGGATCGCCGAATCAGCACGAGGTTTCAACGTCCAAAAGGCCGCCTACGACCAGGAGGTCAACGCGCGACAGGCAGAGGCGGAACTGGCCGATGAACTGCAGCGGGCCAAGACGATGCAGGAGATCCGGCGCGAAGAGGTCGAGATCGAGATCATCGAGCGCGCCAAGCAGATTGAGCTGCAGGAGCAGGAAATCCAACGCCGAGAACGCGAGCTTGAGGCGACCATCCGCAAGCCTGCCGAAGCCGAACGCTACCGCCTGGAAACAATCGCAGAGGGTGACCGCAACTCTGTCATTGCCCAGGCGACCGGTGAGGCGGAATCCACACGTCGGCAGGGCGAGGCCCAGGCCGATGTGATTCGGCTGACCGGTGAGGCGGAAGCGGCAGCGATCGAAGCGACAGGCTCCGCCGAAGCAACCGCGATGCAACTGAAGGCGTCAGCGTGGAAGGAATACGGCGAAGCCGCGGTCATCCAACAGGTGTTGGAAACCCTCCCAGCCGTTGCCGAGGCCATCGCAAAACCGCTCGCACGCACGGACAGGATCGTCATGTTCGGCGGCGGGGGAGGCGACAGCGGTGGCGGCGTCAGCAAACTCACTCGCGACATCACCCGCACCGTGGCGCAGGTCCCGGAAGTGATTGAAGCGCTGACCGGTATCGACATCGTGGGCAGTATCAAGAACATCCCAGGCCTGGAGTCAACAACCCGACGCAGCCAACCAGAGGACGACGAACCGCAACAGCCTGGCCAGCCGCAGGCCTAGCCGCGTGTCCGACTCGATGATCACCGAGCACGGTGTCCTGCCGATCGCGCTGGGCGACAACTGGGCTTATGCGTTGCCGACATCGGACGGCGTCATCCTGATCGACGCCGGACCCGATTACGACGGCGCCTGGGAGACGCTCGCCGTTCAGTTGGACGCCGCAGGCATGAGTGTTGGCGACGTCAAGTACGTCGCCATCACTCACGCCCACATCGATCATTGCGGTCTGGCGCATCGCTGGCAGGCCGAGGGTGTGCCCGTCGTCGCCTCGGAGCTGGAGTCACAGTCCTTCCTCCACGGACGCAACATCATCGGCTATCAAACGCAGTACGTCTTCGACTACATGCGCCGTGTCGGGGTACCGGAGGAGAGGATCACCGGCTTCATCGAGGCGCGTGAGAAGATGCGCCAGGCCTATCGCTCCGGCGATAACACGGGCGGAGGCGTGCGTCGCGAACGCTGGCCGGGCCTAATTCGAGGCACGCCGTTTCGCGCCGATCAGGAGTTGTCCGACGGCGCTGTAATCCGGCTCGGCGATCGGAGGGTGATCCTGATCTCAGCCCCAGGTCACACCCCGGGCAATAGCGTGTTCTTCGAGCCCGACAGCGGCGCCTTGTTCAGCGGCGACCAGGTCATTCCCGGTCTCAACTCCAATCCTGGTTGGCACTTCGACATCTCAGCCGAGCCGCCCGAGCGCTTCCGCAGCCTGCCCGCGTTTGCCGACTCGCTCGACCGGGTCGAACAACTGGATGTGAGCTATCTCTATCCCGGACACCGTGAGCCGTCGAACGAGGTCGCATCGGAGATCGAGAACGTTCGCCGGCATCATCGCAAGCGCCAGGGCCAACTGAGGGACATCCTCGCTGAAGGCCCACTGACCCCGTATGAGCTTCTCTCGACCATGTTCAAGCGCCTCCCCGACCAGCGCATCTGGCAGGCTATGGCGGAAGTCACCGGCCATATCGACGCCCTCGTCGTCCGAGGTGAGGCAAAGGAGTTGCAGGTCAACGGCCAGATGACGATTCAACTGACCTGAATCCGTTAATCTGAGCGTCGGAGGCAGTGATGATCGCCTGGCTGAAGAATGCCGTGGAAGTGGTGCTGTGGTGGTGGGTCGGCCGACCGACCAGCAAGATGGAACGTCGGTGGGCCGAAGAAGCGGCGAAGTGGCCGCCACACCCGAAACCCGGCAAAACATATCTCTAACAGTTGGACATCGTCGTTACCAAGCGGCGGTAAGCGCAGTGGCAACCACAATAGCCAGCGAAGTCGGCGTTGCAACTAGCAACGTGCGTGTCAGCAGCAGCTTCCGCCTCAGCGCCGGCTCCGCCTGCAGCACAGCCTCACGCACTGCGAAGAAGTGGGTCTGAGTAACCTCAAGCGTTCCATCGCCCAACATCTGAAGCGTCTCTTCGGGCGTTGGAAATTGGCGGGCGTTCGGAGCCCACAAGCTGCCTAGCCCAATGACGACGCAAACGCCCGACATTGAGAGGCCGACGCCGACTAGCCACAGCGAGGGATTGGCGGTCGCCACGAGACCGATCAATGCGCTGAGCCCTGCGACATTCAGCGCTGTGAGAAACATGATCTTGCCGTCGAACCCGGCGAGCGACGTCAACAGAACCTGAAGGTGCCAAGCCGCAAGCTCGAGGCTGCTTTCGCCGCCGTCTGGCGGTAAACCTATGGGGTCAACGGGGCCTTGTTCCATTTGAAAGCGCTTATAGCCGCCGATACACGCCCGACGATCCAGACATCAGCTCACCCATTGCGGCCCGTCTGATCAAAGTCAACGCTGACGTTACCGCTCGCGCCTTGATTGCCGCTCGGGTCTGCGCAAATGTGTAGCCCGTGGCGTAGCTCTCGACCGGCGTCTCGACCGCCAGGCAGACCGCGCCGACCGGCTGACCACCATGCGGCTCGGGACCCGCCACGCCGGTGATCCCGACGCCGATGTCGGCGCCGAACTGTCGTCGCACCGCGCCGGCCATTGCGGCGGCGGTCTCGTTTGAGACGACGCCGTGCTCGTCGATCACTGCTGCGTCAACGCCGTACTGGATTTTCGCCTCGGCGGTATAGGACACCAGTCCGCCGCGGAAGTAGCCGCTGGCGCCCGGCACATCGGTAATCGTGCTGGCCAACAGACCACCGGTGCATGACTCCATCACGGCAATCGTCATCCCGCGATCCTTGAGCAATCCACCGACCGCCTCCTGGAACGTGTCCTCGTCGGCGCCCCAGATAGCGTCTCCAAGCATCGACCGAATCTGCTGCTCAACTGGCGCAATCCGCTCTCGGGCGATGTCCTCGTACAGCGCCTTCGAGGCCAGGCGCACGTGCACGCCGTCGGCCTTGTGATAGACGCCTACCGTCGGGTCGGGCTGATGCCTCAGGTCTCCAAGCAGCTCATCAAGCATCGACTCGCCCAAACCGGTCGTCTTCAGCGTGCGCGAAATCAGCACGCCGCCGTCGGAGCGCGCCTTGAGTCGCGGCGCGACATCGTTCTCCCACATGCCGGTCATCTCGGCCGGGGGACCCGGCATTGCCACGATGATCGCGCCGTCCTTGTCGACCCACCAGCCCGGCGCCGTGCCGCGCGGATTCGGCACCGACTCGCCGGACGGAATAATGGTGGCCTGCTTGACGTTCTGCTCCGGCATGTGGCCGCCGCGACGCTCGAAGAAGTAGCGCAAGTGCGCTTCCAGCTCGGGGACGACGTACGCTTCCTCGCCGACCGAGTCCGCGATCGCGTCTCGGGTCACATCGTCCTCAGTCGGGCCCAGACCTCCCGTCAGCAGGACCACGTCGGACCGATCCTTGGCCGTCTTGATCAGATCGACGAGCCGCTCCTTGTTGTCGCCGATCTGGTGCATGTAATACAAGTCGATGCCCATCGCGGGCAAGCGCTGCGCCATGTAGCGAGCGTTCGTGTCGAGAATTTCGCCCATCAGGATTTCCGTGCCGATGCTGATGATTTCCGCTCGCATGTCACAATCTCCTCGCTGTACCTGCGTCGGTCAGATGGTACTCGCCGACCAGGCGATGTCCTCGCCGACCAGGCGATGTCCTCGCCGACCAGGCGATGTCCTCGCCGGACCTGCTGATAGCCTTGCCCAATGACTACAAGCATGCTGCCGCCCACCCTCTCCGACGTCGAGGCAACGGCCGCCCGCGTCCGCGAGAATGTGGGTCGCGTGATCGTTGGGCGCGAGCAGGTGTTGGACTACACGCTCGCCGCCATCCTCTCCGAAGGCCACATCCTGCTTGACGACGTGCCCGGACTCGGCAAGACGATGTTGGCCAAGTCCGTTGCCCGCTCGATCGGCTGCTCGTTCCGCCGTATCCAGTTCACGCCCGACCTACTCCCGTCCGACGTGACCGGGGTCAACATCTACAACCAGAAGTCGGGCGAGTTCGAGTTTCGCGCCGGACCACTGCTGGCCCAGCTCGTGCTCGCCGACGAGATTAACCGAGCCTCACCCAGAACCCAGGCGGCGCTGCTTGAGGCCATGGAAGAGCGACAGCTCACCGTCGAGGGCGTGACGATGGCCATGCCGCGTCCGTTCCTCGTCATTGCGACCCAGAATCCGGTCGAGCTTGAAGGCACATTCCCGCTGCCCGAGGCGCAGCTCGACCGCTTCATTCTGCGTTTGCGCATGGGCTATCCCGACGCGGCGGAGGAAGATGCCATTCTGCGCCGATTCGAACGCTCGCAACCGCTGGAAGAACTCAGCCCGGTCGTCGATTCCGAGCGACTCCGACAGATGGTCAAGACCGTCGAAGAGGTTCGGGTCAGCCAGACCGTGCGCGGCTACATCGTCGAGATTGTGCAGGCCTCGCGACGGGAGAAGGCCTTTGAACTCGGCGCGTCGCCGCGGGCATCACTGGCGCTGCTGCGCACGACCCGAGCACTGGCCGCAATTCGAGGCCGTGACTTCGTCCTGCCCGACGACGTGCAGGAGATGGCCCGCGTGGTCCTGCCCCACCGACTGATGCTCTCCGCCGACGCCAGACTGCGCTCGTCGACGCCGGAATCGCTGCTTGAGCAGATGCTCAATCGCGTTCCGGTGCCGATCGAAGCCGCGGCCGCCGGCAGCTAACCCCGAACAGGTGCTCGAGGAGGTTCGCCTATGTCGATGATGGGCGGCATGGGGCTCGGCGGCGGTATGTTAGCCGAGCTCGAGGCTGCATCTCGCCGCGACGAGCGCGAGAGCAAGATCGTCTCGGGCCAATGGGGCTTTCGCCACGACAACCGATTGCTCCGCGCCATCTGGCCGGCGGCCGCGGTATTGGTCGTGGCAATAGGCGTGTCCGTCGGGGAGATCATTATTTCTCTCGTGGCGGCGACCGTGCTGGTCGCCGGCTGGGCCGCCTGGACCTGGACGCGCTACGCCCTGCATCGGCTGGAATCCAGCGTCGAGATCTCTCAAACACATGCGTTTGTCGGTGAGTCTCTGGGACTCACCTTGAAGCTGGAAAATCTCAAGCTCCTGCCCTTGACGGCGCTTCAGGTCCGAATCAACCTGCCGGAAATCCTCGAGCCGTCCAACCAATCGTTTAGCCGTCTGCATGAGTCCGACCCCAACGAAGGCGTAGTCGTGCGCTCAACCTCGATGCGCTGGTACGAACGGCTGATCTGGAAGTTCGAGATCCCGTTGCTCACGCGAGGACACTTCCAACTGGCGCGCGTCGACCTTAAGTCGGGAGACCTCTTCGGCGTCTATCGACGCGACCGCACCGACGAAGCTGAGAACACGCTGTGGGTCTATCCCGAGGTGCTCGCCCTTGACCGGCTGGGTATCCCGCAACTGCGACCGCAAGGCGAACGACGCGGCGGCCAACGGCTGTTTGAGGACCCCACCCGACTGCAAACGATCCGCGACTACCGCCCCGGCGACCCAATGAAGAAGATCGACTGGAAGGCCACCGCGAGGCGTCAGTCGCTGCAATCGCGTGTCTACGACCCATCAAGCGACCTGGTGGCCATCGTGGCCCTGAACGTATCCACCTTGCCGCACGCCTGGCAGGGCTTCTTCGGCGACATCTTCGAGCGGGCCGTGTCAGTTGCCGCCTCCTTGGCCAACGACCTGTCACGGGAGCGCGTCCCGGTCGGTCTGCTCGCCAACTGCACCTGGCCCGGACACGACACCGCCATACGCGTCCCACCCTCGCGCGCGCCGGGACAGATGACGCACATCCTTGAGGCCCTGGCTATGGCCGACGTATTCACGCTGGTCCGCATTGAGCACATGCTTAGCGAAGAGCGCCTCGGTTACGGCTCCACGCTGGCGCTGGTGACGGCGGTGCTGACGCCTGCGTTGGAGTCATCGCTGCACCGGCTCAAGCGCCACGGCACGCAGATCGCCTTGATCTACGTCGGCATTGAAGACCCACCGTCGACATTCGCCGAGTCGCCGGTCCACGACATTCGCACAGCCCTGGAAGGTCTGCACTTCGAGCGTGTGGGCGAGTCGGGACCGTGGGCGCGCAGCGACCGTCTCTACGCCAGCCAGCGACCACCTGAGCCCATCGAGGGCGTCGAACTGCCCACCTTCGTCGGCGCCGACGAATCTGCCAACGGAACCGACGAGGCGCCGCAGCCGGTGGCGATGTCGGCTGTCGCTCCCGCCACTGCTGTCGCTGCCGCCACTCCAATCGTTCCTGCTGCGCCAGCGACCAGCGCTTTGAGGTCCAACAATCCCTGGTCTCGACCGGATCGATCTTCGTGAGCGCTGCGGCAACGACCTTCAGCGCCATGACGGCAGGACGAAGAACCGAGCACGCCTACACGATCGCGTTGCTCCTGTCCGAGATCATCCTGCTCATCCTGCTCGCCAAGATGATCCCGCGCCTGATCGCCTATGACGCCGGCGAAACGCTGTCTGTCTGGGCGGTTGGCGGAACCGTGGTACTGGGATTCCTGGTCTCCCGTTGGCTGGGCAATCCCGAGCTCTCGATGAAGAAGCGGTTCTGGCTCGGCCTGGGAATCACGCTGATCGCCTTACAAGTGATCGGTTCCATCGACCTCTCGGAAACGGCCCGTATCTGGAACATGTCCTGGGTGCTGGAGTTGGGACGGCCGTCGAGCCTCGTCTGGCGCGAACAGGTCATGCTCGACGACGGCACGTTCATCCCCGGTGAGATCGATCAACTCTTCGCCGGCCTGATGCTGATTCCGATCTGGTTCCGCGGAGTCTCGCTGGGCAGCAGCGACCTGACGGAGCGTTCGTTCGCCAACTATGCCGTCTTCGGACTCGTGCTCATCGCCATCGCCTTTCCGCTCGCGGATAACGCCGGCGTCGAGTCGCACGTGCGCGGGCTGGCAATCGTCTGGGTGGTCGTCTGCCTGCTCACGATTGCGCTCAAGAACGCTGCCAACTCCGATCAAGTGCAGGGACTCGGCGCCGCGCAGACCGGCGCATCGATCGCCGCGATGCTGATCGCGCTGGTCCTGGGCGTCGCGATCTTCCTGTTGCTCGTCACAGGAATCGTCGCACTGATCGCCGGATCGGGCGCGGTTGAGCCCGTGTTGGATGTGCTCGGAGTCGTGCTGAAGGCCTTCGTCACAGCGATCGCCTACATCTTCTGGCCGCTGTTCTGGATCTTCGAGCAACTCAAGGAGCTGATCGGTCAACCAAATCAGGAGGTAATCGAGCAGCTCGGCGAAGGCATCGGCCGGCCGTTGGAATCCGAGGGCGCAGAGCAGAGCGAGCCCGACCCGACGGCGGGCATCGTCCTGGCTCGCGTCTTTGGCGGCATCGGCGCCGTCCTCGTCTTCGCGCTGCTGGCGTTCTACCTCTTCCGCCGCTTCGTCAACCGAGAAGCTCGGGTTGAAGAGCTCCGCGAATCACTCTGGGCCGAGGCCGACGTGATGGGCGACCTCCTCGCCGGCCTGCGCGGCCTGCGCTCCCGATTCCAACGCGGCGGCGCGACCCACGCGGCCGACGCGCCGATCGCCGAGCTCTATTTCGACGTGCTCAAGCACGCCGAGACCAAGGGTCAGATCCGCGCGATCCACCGCACACCGCTGCAATTCGCCGACACACTCGAGCGCCAGTACCACAGCGCCACGCCCAGGCGCATCTCGTCCGCCTTTAGCAACTTCCGCTACGGCGATCATCAACCCAGCACGGCCGAGATGAACTCAATGCAGCAAAGCTGGGACGCGCTCAAGGATGGGCCGTCCTGACTCGTCGGTTGCCATCGCGATGACGGTCGAATCGGCGTCAATCTGGCCTGCAAATGCAAAGTCGGCCTTGAAGCCCAGCCGCTGCAAATGGTCCCCATGAGGTGAATCGGCGAAGGCTCGAGTCGGGGCGCGTCCATAGGCCTGGTACAGCTTGAGCGCCAATCTCGCGCCGCCACGAAGCACAACATCAGGCATCTCACGCCGGAGTCTGTTGACGTACGCGCCGGCGGCAAACGAGTCCTCGACCGACGGCGACGTGCCGCCATGGTCTCCGCTACACACGATGGCAATTCCGATGGCAATTCCGGGCGGCTGGCGCTTCAAGACATAATCAAGCGACGCAGACATGTTGCGCAGGCAGCCCGACAACACCAGTTCAGCCTGCATCGACCCCACGAGCGTGCGCGTGCCGTTGCTGGTCACATGCACGACCATCCAGCCGTTGACGTCCATCGAATCAAACTCCGTTGGAGAGTTGCCGTAGTCGGCCTCGGGCGGCGGCAGCGCGCCGACCTCACCAATCAACCGGCTGCCGGGCAGCGCGTTGCGCAGGTTGACGCCGGCCGCAAAGTCCGCAACCGGATACACGGCAGCCGCGCCGCCGGCAAACAACGCGGCATGAACCGTAGTGGCGCGGAAGATGTCGAGGACGATCACCGACATCCCCAGAAGTGCAGAAGCGGGCGGTGGTTGGAAGTAGACCTGAACCTCTGGGGATTCCCGATGTGACACCTCCGCAGCCTACGACGGAGCCGACTGCGAGATACGATTGCGGCATGTCAACTGCATCGTTTTCGGAACGACTCGCGGCAGCGATGGACGCCTCCGACTCGCTGATCTGCGTCGGGCTCGATCCCCAACCGGCGCGGACCCCGGCGGCGGAAATCCTGGAATTCAATGCTCGAGTGATCGAGGCGACGTGCGACCTCGTCTGCGCCTACAAGCCGCAGTCAGCCTTCTACGAGGCCGCAGGCAGCGTCGGCTGGCAGGCATTGAAGGACACGATCGCGCTCGTTCGCGACATCGCGCCGAGCGCATTCGTAATCCTCGACGCCAAGCGCAACGACATCGGTAACACCGCCGAGGCCTACGCCACGGCCGCCTTTGACTGGTTCGGCGCCGACGCTCTGACGATCAACCCCTACCTGGGCGGCGATGCCGTCGCGCCATTCCTCAAGCGTCCCGACCGCGGCGCGTTTGCTCTCTGCCGCACCTCGAATCCCGGCGCTGCCGATCTGCAATCGCTCGACATGGCGAATGGAGAGCCGCTGTACATGACCGTCGCCGAGCGCGCCCGCGTCTGGGGTGAGCAGCATCATCAGAACCTCGGACTCGTGGTCGGCGCGACCTGGCCGGACGAACTGGCGCAGGTGCGAGCGCGTTGCCCCGATATGCCAATTCTGCTCCCGGGGATTGGCGCACAGGGCGGCGACCTCGAAGCCTCGGTCGCTGTTGGTGTCGACGCCAAAGGTCGGGGACTGCTGGTCTCGGCCTCTCGCTCCGTGATCTACGCCGGCGGCGCGGAGGACATCCGGGAAGCAGCTTCCGAGCTGCGGGCCGCAGCCAACGCCGCACGTACCGCGCGCGAGCCCTTGTGACCACGGACGCCGAGACTGATTCGGCAACGCATCCCGATCCGCCCGTCGGTAATCTCTTCCGCAACCGGCCGTTCCTGGCGCTCTGGTCCGCGACCGGCATCCAACTGATCATCAACTCGGCCCTGCAGTTCGTGCTGCTGATCTGGGTGCTCGAACAGACTGGTTCCCCCTTCGCCTCGACCTTGCTCGTGATCTGTCTCGCGGCGCCTCCAGTGGCGACCGGCGCGATCGCCGGCGTGCTGCTTGACCGGCTTGACAAACGCCGGGTCTTGATCGTCGCCGTCATCATTCGATCTGGACTCACAGCGCTCTTGCTCCTGGCCGACAATGTCTCCGTCGGCGCTGTGTATGCCGTGGCATTTGGTACCGCCCTGGCCGGGCAATTCGCCCTCCCCGCGGGCGCCGCAGCCCTGCCCCGATTCGTCGCGCGAACACAGTTACTCTCGGCCAACTCTGCCTTCCAGTTCACGGCAACCTCGATGCAGCTGGTCGGTCTCGTCGTGTTGGCGCCGATCATGCTCAAGGTGATCGGCTTTGACGCTTCCTACATCTTCAGTGCCGTCGCCCTGCTTTGCTCTGCACTGTTGCTGGCACTGTTGCCGCCACTACCGCCGTTCGATCGCATTCCGCATCGCGTCTCCGAAGACGTCGGGCAAATCCGCGCCGCCTTCGCCTCGACACTGCGCGACATCCGGGCAACCACCGACCTCGTCTGGCGCGACCGGCTCACCGCGTTGGCGCTGATCCAGTTGATTTCCGGCGTGATGATGCTGTTCATGTTTGCGGTGCTGGTGCCGCAGTTCGTCCACGACGTGCTGGGTCGAGCAGAGGAGGATGCCGTCTTTGTCTTCTGGCCAACCGGCTTCGGCGCGTTGCTGGCCCTGGCCTTTGTACCCCGGCTCGGTCGGCGCGTGCGGATGACCACCATGGCCTCAGTCGGTTTGGCCATGATCACGGTGATCGTCACCGTCTTCGGTGTCCTCGATTTCCTCCGCGCCTCTGGATCGACGCAGGCCTGGCTGCTCGCCGCGACGCTGATCATGGCGTTCCCATTGGGCCTCGCCTACGCCATGGTCAATGCGCCGGCCCAGACCCTCTTGCAGGAACGCGCCCCGCCCGAGATGCGTGGCCGTCTCTTCTCAACCCAAATGATGCTGGCCAACGCCGTCTCGATGTTGGCGCTGTTGTTGGTCGGCGGCATCTCCGACGCGGCCGGCGTGCGCCAGGGACTCTTCGTGCTGGCCGGCGGGCTCTTCCTCATCACGCTTGGTTCCCTCTGGCTGGGCCGACATGGCCCATCGCATCCGCCGCCGCCATTGCCTCCCCAGTAAGTTGCCTCCTCAGTGAACAGCGAGCAATGAACGCATGACAGAACGCATGACTGAACGTGCGCAGCAGCGACTCAGTTCCTCAGCGCGCGGCCTACGCTAATCTGACACGGCAGACGCCGCACGACGCATCTGGGAGGGCACGCGACATGAAAGAAGTCACGATCGAAGCGCTTCGCGTCTCCCTGATGAACTACAACCGTGTTGTGGTGCTCAAGGAGAAGGACGCGGACCGCTATCTCACGATCTACATTGGCGCCGCCGAGGCTGACGCCATCGCGATCCGCTTGCAGAACGTCTCCGTCCAGCGCCCGATGACCCATGACCTGATGACCAACGTGATGAAGGAACTCGGCGCCAGCGTGACCAGGATCGTCGTCACCGAGGTCCGCAACGACACCTATTTCGCCCGTGTCTTCCTCGACGTGAACAACGAGCAGGTCGAAATCGACGCACGTCCATCCGACGCCATCGCCCTCGCCGTCCGCGCCGAAGCGCCAATCTTCGTCGAGGACGCGGTCATCGACCAGGCCGGCGTCCTGCTCGACGACGAAGGTCTCGTCGCCTCCGACGAAGAAGGTCGGCCCGAGCCGGTGAAGCCGGAGGAGCTCGAGAAAATGTCCGCGTTCCGCGATTTCATCGAGTCACTCGACATGGACGACTTCGAGTAATCCGCGCTACAGACCGAGAGCCAGACCGGAAAAGGCCTCAGCTCGTTCAGGCGGCATCTTGTCGCAAGTGAACTTTGTGATAATCTTCGCATTGCTCCAACAGGGGAAGTCCCCATGAGCCAGTGGCCACCGGCCATGCAACTCATGGGCATCGGCTGGTACGTCGCGACATGCATCGTGCTGGGCATTGTTGGCGGAGTCCTGCTGGACGACGTACTGGGTACGGGCGTTGCCCTCACCCTGGTCGGACTTGCACTGGGACTGGCTTCGGCCGGCTGGGGCGGGTACCGAATGTTGCAAGATATGTTCGCCGCTCAGGCGAAAGACCGTCAGGACGCCGCCCAGGCGCGGCAACAACAAGAGCGGCGGCGCGCATCTCAAGACGAGGCGCCGGCGGACGATGAACCGGACGAGGAGGAGCGCGCGTGAGTCGAACACGCCTGATCATCATCGCGACCCTCGCCTTCACCGTCATCGGGTTCTTCCTGATGCGAGCCCCGGCCCCGGTCATCGCTCTCGCCGCCGAACCGATCATCTCGATCGGCTCCTACGAAATCACCAACACGATCCTCTCCGCCTGGGTCGTCATCATCCTGCTCGCCATCGCCGCCTTCGTCATCTACCGACGTACCCGAGACCTTGAAGCGGCCATGGTCCCTTCAGGCTTCCAGAACCTCGTTGAGGCCCTCTACGAGGCCTTCCTCGGCATCGCCCAGCAGGTCGGCGGCGAGCGCAACGGCAAGAAGTTCTTCCCCTTCGTCTTCACCATCTTCATCTTCCTGCTGGCCGGAAACTGGTTCGGTCTGTTCCCCTGGAACAACGTCATCGGCCCCGTCGAGAACTACCGCGAGCACTACCTGCACGAGATGGAAGTCTCAGTCATGGAGGTCGTGGAAGATCTCGAACAAGGCGAGCGCAAACTCTCCGAGGTCGAGATTGACGCCATCAACGTTGCCTTCAGAAACGCCTTCTTTGAGCCCATCCACTTCAAGGTCGACGATCAAGACCACGCCGATGAAGTGATCCACAAGATCCGTGAACATCACCTGACCGACATCGAACGGGAGGTCCGCAGAGAGTTCGCGACCAACCCGATTCCCTCGGGCACCGACGCCGAGGACTTGGTCCACGCGATCGAGGAGCGACTCGAGCGCGCCGGAATCGAAGACGAAGGACACCACGAGCTCGAATACGCAATGATGTTCAACATGCCCATCGTCGCCGGCGACGCGGAGCTCGTCAAAGCGACTGGGCCGATTCTCTCCGGCGACGGTTTCAAGATCATTCCTCCGCGCACACTCTTCGACGAGCCGCGCGACTTCTCCTACGACGCCTTCGGCGAACCGCTGATCATCGAAGCCGGGGCCGACGGCAGTGTCGCGCAACTCTGCCTGATCGAATGTGAAATCGCGATCGGCGATAACGAGCAGATGGCAGTGCCCACGACGGTCAACACCGCTCACCTCGGATTCATCGTCCGCATGGAAGAAAAGGGCTTCGTCAACGAGGACGGCGAGACCACCGGCACCGTCGGTCACATCTTCCCCATCTTCCGCTCACTCGCCTCCGACGTGAACCTGCCGCTGGCGCTCGCGCTCTGGTCATTCCTCGCCGTGCAGTACTTCGGTATCCGCGGTGTCGGCGCCGGCGCGAACTTCGGCAAGTACATCGGCGTCGGCTCGCACGCCATCGTCAAGGGTCCGATGGGCGTGTTCGTCGGCATCCTCGAAATCGTCTCCGAGATCGGCCGCATCATCTCGTTCACCTTCCGACTCTTCGGCAACATCTTCGCCGGCGAAGTCGTGCTCTTTATCTCCATGTTCCTGGTCGCCTTTGTGGTGCCGACGGTCTTCTTCGGTCTCGAAGTATTCGTCGGCTTCATCCAGGCGTTCGTCTTCGCCATGCTCACCCTGGTGTTCGCCTCCACTGCCGTGGGCGACCACGACGAGCATCACGACGAGGCGGCAGAACACTAAGCGGAGCGGTGGCTTGTCCGGGCCATTTCAACGGCCGGGCAACTGCCTGAGACAACCCAGTGCGCAGCGCGGCCCCGGACGGCCGCAAGGAGAGGAACCAGAATGCTCGACCTGATTGCACAGATCGGCGACGACGGGATGAAGTACGTAGGCGCCGCACTGGCCATGGGCCTTGGCGCCATCGGACCGGCGCTCGGTATCGGCATGTTGGCCGGCCGCGCCCTCGAGGCTCTCGGTCGCAACCCAGACGCAGCCCCCGTGATTCAGACCAACATGATCCTCGGTATCGCGTTCACCGAGGCCATCGCGATTTACTCGCTGGTCGTCGCCGTTATGATCGGCTTCGTCTTCTAGATGCTGCTGGAAGACGCCAGACTGACCAGCGAGACGCTTCGCAACGCCGTACTTACTAGGCGAAACGGACGACCCGCTGACGGAGATGGCAGACTGAACAGACTGATTGGCAGGATGGTATGGACGCACTAGGCCTTAACCTGGCTGGACTGATCACACACTTCGTCAGTTTCGGCATCCTGTTCGCATTGCTGTTCGTCCTGCTCTACAAGCCGCTCGGCCGCGTCCTCGATGAGCGACGCAGGCGGATCGAAGAAGGCTTGACCGCCTCCGAGCGCGCCCAGGAAGCTGCGGAAGAAGCCCGAGCGGAAGCTCGAGCCGAAATCCAGGTGGGCCGCGACGAAGCCCAGCGACTCGTGGTGCAGGCGCAGGAACTCGGGCAGCGGATCGAGGCTGAGGCGCGTGATAACGCCGTCGCCCAGGCCGACCAACTGATCGAACGCGCCCGCTCGGAGATCGAGCAAGAGCGTGATCGGGCAGTGCAGCAACTGCGCAACGAATTTGCCGGTATGGCGATCGCCGCCGCCGAGCGTGTCATTGGACAATCGCTCGACGCCGACGACCACCAGCGACTGATCTCGGACGTACTGGCCGAGTCGTCGACCGGACAACAGAACTAGGTAGCACTAGTGAACACGACCAGCACGAGCAGGACGAGGAGCGAATCGTGGCGCTGAGCGACCCCGCCGCACGACGATACGCCGATGCCGTCTTCGGCATCGCCCACGACACCGCGTCTCACGACCGCTGGCTGTCCGATCTCGACGAAATCGCCGAGCTGTTCAACGAGCCAACCGTCTATGGCTTCCTCGTCTCGACCCGCGTGCCGCAGGTCCAGAAGGAGCAGGTCCTGGACAACGCATTGCCAGACGTGCAGAACGCGGCGGGTAACTTCGCCAAGCTGCTCGTTCGCAAGCGACGCGCCAACCTCGCGCCGCAGATCATCGAAGCCTTCCGCGAGCAACTCAACAGCGTCCGCGGCATCGCCGAAGCGACGGTCACGACAGCGGTGCCGTTGTCCGATGACGCGCGTGCGGCGGTTGAAGACGCCGTCCGCCGCTACACCAACGCCGAGACCGTTTCGCTCAGCGAAACAGTCGACAACACAATCATTGGCGGCGCGGTCGTCAAGATCGGCGACCGCATCATCGACGGATCCGTCCGTACGCGGCTATCCACCATGCGCCGATCACTCGCGCAGGGCTAAGCACACCGAAGGAGTCAGCATTATGGCTGTCCGACCAGAAGAAGTCGCTGCACTGATTCGGCAGCAGATCGAAGGCTTCGAGAGCCAGGTCGTCTCGGCCGAGGTCGGTACTGTCGTCGAATGCGGCGATGGGATCGCCCGCATCTACGGCCTTGCCGGCGCGCTTTCGGGCGAGCTGCTCGAATTCCGCCCCAAGGACGGGTCCGACCCGGTCATGGGCATGGCGCTGAACCTCGAAGAGGAAATCGTCGGCGCCGTGATCATGGGCGACTTCCGAGTAATCGAAGAGGGCGACGAAGTCCGTTCCACCGGCACGGTCGCCGAAGTGCCCGTCGGTGAACAACTCATCGGACGCGTCGTAGACGGCCTGGGCGTGCCAATCGACGGCAAGGGCCCGATCGGCACAACGCAGACCCGACCGGTCGAGCGCATCGCCCCTAACGTGGTCACGCGCGCCTCGGTCGACACTCCCGTCCAGACGGGCATTCTCGCGATCGACTCTCAGATTCCCATCGGCCGCGGACAACGTGAGCTGATCATCGGCGACCGCCAGACCGGCAAGTCCTCGATCGCGATCGACACGATCATCAACCAAAAGGGTCAAGACCTGATCTGCATCTACGTCGCCATCGGCCAGAAGCAGGCCAAAGTGAGCAACGTCGTCGCCACGCTCGATGAGCACGACGCGATGGGCCACACCATCGTGGTCAACGCCGCTGCCGCGGAATCTGCCGCGCTGCAATACCTCGCGCCCTACTCCGGCGTGGCAATGGCCGAGTACTTCATGGAGCGCGGCCAGGACGCGCTGATCATCTACGACGACCTCTCCAAGCACGCCTGGGCCTACCGCCAGATCTCCCTCCTCCTGCGCCGACCTCCCGGCCGCGAGGCCTACCCCGGCGACATCTTCTACTTGCACTCGCGACTGCTCGAACGCGCCGCCAAGCTCTCCGACGAGAACGGCGGCGGCTCAATTACCGCGCTGCCGATCATTGAGACCCAGGCCGGCGACGTTTCCGCATACATCCCGACCAACGTCATCTCGATCACCGACGGCCAGATCTTCCTCGAGTCCGACCTCTTCAACGCCGGTCAGCGACCTGCGGTCAACGCCGGTATCTCGGTCTCGCGCGTGGGTGGTTCCGCTCAGAGGCGCGCGATGCGCTCGGTCGCCGGTCAGCTGCGGATTGACATGGCGCAGTTCCGCGAACTGCAGGCCTTCGCCCAGTTTGGTACTTCCGACCTCGACGCCGCCACCCGCCGACAGCTCGAGCGAGGCCAGCGACTCTCCGCGCTGCTCGTTCAGCCCGAGCAGCAGCCGCTGGCGATGTCGACCCAGGTCGCGTTGCTCTACGCCGCCAACGCCGGCATCCTCGACGATGTGCCGGTTAACAAGGTCGGCGACTTCGCCAACGGCGCCCGCGAGTTCCTCAACACCTCGCACCGTGACCTGCTCGGCGGCATCGCCGACTCGGGTCAGCTGTCCGACGAAGACCAGTCAGCGTTGAGTTCCGCTCTGCAGACGTTCAAAGACACCGTTCCCTTCTAGGTCCAGCGCTCGAATCCTGAACCCACGACAGAGAGCAACAGAGAGCAGTAAGGGTCGATGGCCAACACCCGCGAAATCCGCCGACGCATCCGCTCGGTCGAAAACACGGCCAAAATTACCAACGCGATCCAGCTCGTCGCCGCATCCAAGATGCGGCGCGCCCAGGACCGCGCGCTCCAGGCCCGACCGTACGCCGAGAAGATGCAATCCGTGCTCGGTCAGCTCTCCTCCGTCGCCGGCGACCCGGACACCGCGCACCCGCTGCTCGAACGGCGCGAGATCAACGAGACGACCGTCATCCTGATCACGCCCGACCGCGGACTCTGCGGCGGCCTGATCGCCAACCTCGAGCGCCACACCGGCGAAATCGTGTTGGGCCCGCAAGCCGGCGGCTCCGGCGAGCTCTCGATGATCCCGGTCGGTCGCAAAGGCGGCGACTACTTCCAGCGCTTCGGCATCAACTTCCGCGCCAGCTTCCAGGAGCTTGGCGACTACCCAGGCCTGGCCGAGACGCAGCCGATCTCTCGCGTCGCCATCGACGACTACACCGAAGGCCGCGTCGACCAGGTCCTGCTCGTCTACGCATCATTCATCAATACCGTCACGCAGGTCCCGGTCACCGTGCCGATCCTGCCGGTCGAGCCGCCCGCAAGCTCGGACAACGATGGTTCCGGCGAGAGCCAGTACATCTTCGAGCCGTCCCCGCAGGAAGTGCTCGCCGATCTGCTCCCGCGCTACGTCGACCTGCTCATCTACCAGGCCGTGCTCGAAGCCGCCGCCTCCGAACAGTCGGCACGTATGGTCGCGATGCGCAACGCCACCGATGCGGCCAACGACATGGTCTCCGACCTCACACTCGTCTACAACAAGGCCCGCCAAGAGCAGATCACCTCTGAACTGCTCGACATCACCGGCGGCGTCGAGGCGCTCAAGGGCTAACACATGCCGGCTAAGTTGTCAGGGTCGTCAGCGGTGATCTTCGACATGGACGGTGTGCTGCTTGACTCCGAGCCGCTGCATTACGAAGCCGTCCGCCAGATCCTGGCCGAGCAGGGCGTCGATTTTCCGCTCGAGGACTACTTCCGCTACCTCGGCACGACGCTGACCAGCACCTGGGACGACCTCTGCGAACGCTACCCAATCACGATGCCGTTCGAAGCATTCGAGGCGCGCTACAACGCCGATGTCCTCATCCAATACCAGGCCGGAGCGCCGCTGATTCGTGGCGCGCGTGAACTGGTCCGGAGACTGAGTGAAGCTGGTATTCCGATCGCAGTCGCCAGTTCGTCCCACCGCGAGTGGGTCGAGGCGGCACTGACCGGCGCCGGACTGCGCGAGTTCTTCGAACAGACCACCGCCGGCGACGAAGTCTCGAAGGGCAAGCCTTCGCCTGAGATTTATCTCAAGGCCGCCGAAAAACGCGGCTTCGACCCGGCCGAGTGCATCGCCGTTGAGGATGCCCCCGCCGGCGTCGAGTCCGCTGCCGCTGCCGGGATGCGAGTCGTGCTCGTGCGCAGCGAACTGACCAAGGATCTCAATCTGACCTCCGACTGGCAGGTCGATGATTTGACACAATTCAAACTCACTTGGTTGTCCGACCGGACGACCGAACAGCCGGCCAATTCGGTCGGTGCGGTCTAACCAGCCCGCAGATGGGAGAACAACATGGCTGATGGCTCAGTAGTCCAGGTAATCGGCACCGTCGTCGATGTCGAATTTCCGCCCGACAGCTTGCCCTCGCTGTTTAATGGCGTGACCATCACGATGGGCAGCGGCTCCTCCGTGGTGACCGAGGTCCAACAGCACCTCGGCAACAACCGTGCCCGCTGCCTCGCCATGGACACCACTGATGGCATGAAGCGCGGTGATATCGCTGCCGACCTCGGCCAGGCGATCTCCGTCCCTGTCGGCGAAATCGCGCTGGGGCGTCTCTTTAACGTCCTTGGAGAGCCGCTGGATGGCCTCGGTGACATGCCGGCCGACAGCATTCGTTCACCGATCCACCGCCTGCCGCCGAGCTACGAGGAGCAGGCCTCGGAAACGACCATCCTCGAAACCGGCATCAAGGTCGTTGACCTCATCTGCCCCTTCACCCGTGGTGGCAAGATTGGCGCCTACGGCGGAGCCGGCGTCGGCAAGACCGTCGTCATCCAGGAGCTGATCCGCAACATCGCCACCGAGCACGGCGGTTTCTCCGTCTTCGCCGGTGTCGGCGAACGCTCGCGCGAAGGCAACGACCTCTGGCACGAGATGCGCGAGTCCGGCGTGCTCGAGAAGACCGTGCTCGTCTTCGGCCAGATGAACGAACCGCCCGGCGTGCGGCTTCGCGTCGCACTCAGCGGCCTCACCTTCGCCGAGCACTTCCGCGACGTGCAGGGCCAGGATGTCCTCCTCTTCATCGACAACATCTACCGCTACACCCTTGCCGGCCAGGAAGTCTCCGCGCTGCTCGGTCGTATGCCTTCGGCTGTCGGCTACCAGCCCACCCTCTCAACCGAGATGGGCGAACTGGAAGAGCGAATCACCTCGACCAACAAGGGCTCGATTACGTCGTTCCAGGCCATCTACGTGCCGGCCGACGACTATACCGACCCCGGTGTCGCGACGACCTTCGGTCACCTCGACGCGGTCGTCGCGCTCGAACGCGCCATCGCCTCCCAGGGCTTCTACCCCGCCGTCGACCCGCTGACCTCCTTCAGCCGCGCGCTCGACCCCAAGATCGTCGGCCAGGAGCACTACGACGTCGCCCGCCAGGTCCAGCAGGTGCTCCAGCGCTTCAAGGACCTCCAGGACATCATCGCCATCCTCGGCGTGGACGAACTCTCCGAGGAAGACAAGCAGACCGTCGCCCGTGCGCGACGCATCCAGCGCTACCTGACCCAGCCGTTCTTCGTCGCCGAGCAGTTCACCGGATTGCCCGGCCAGTACGTCCCGGTCCGCGACACTGTGCGCGGCTTCAAGGAGATCCTCGACGGCGTGCATGACGGACTGCCCGAGCAGGCCTTCTTCAACGTCGGCACGATCGAGCAGGCTGTCGAGAAGGGCGTCGGCATCGCCGCCATGGACGTGGCGTAGCCGGTTCACATCAGTCGCTGAACATCGAGGCAGAGTCCGAGGGAAGGCCACTATGCCGCTCACGCTCGAGATCATCACCGGCGAACGCCGGCTGCTCCGCCAGGAAGATGTCGACGAGGTCATTGCACCCGGCTCGCTGGGCGAACTCGGCATCTTGCCCAACCACGCGCCCTTGATCACCTCATTGGCGCCCGGCGAGCTTCGCGTCAAGAGCGGCAACGATGTTGAAGAATACTTCGTCAGCGGAGGCTTCCTCGAAGTCCACTCGGACGAGGTCACCGTCCTCGCCGACGCTGCCGAACCCGGCTCCGAGATTGACGTCGAGCGCGCCGAAGCAGCCCGACAGCGAGCCGTCGAACGACTCGAACAGGCCAGCGACGCCGACCGTGCGCGCGCCCAGGTCGCCCTCGGACGTTCACTCCAACGACTCCGCGTGATCGAACATCGCCGGCGCCGCAGTGGCCGGGAATTGTCCCGTTAGGCCGGGCTTGGCGATCCATCTCGAATGCCAGCGACGTATCTTGAAC
The DNA here is from genome assembly GCA_963666795.2 of Dehalococcoidia bacterium. Lineage (GTDB taxonomy): Bacteria > Chloroflexota > Dehalococcoidia > Bin125 > Bin125 > Bin125. The sequence goes on from CAXXUV010000008.1 coordinate 1,238,009, forward strand.
GGTATGAACTGGGGTTGCCGTGAATCAGGCTGCGACTGAATATACGTCTCAGGGGCGCGTCTTCCTGACCCAGGCCGAGACCGAACTGCAACTCGATGATTTGCGCCAAGCCTCTGAACAGGGTTGGGGTGCTGCCGCGCAGATGATCAAAGCGGCCGCCTCTGAGCGTGGTTGGGACCACGACCGGCATGGCCTGCTTGACCGCGCCGCCCGCCGTCTGGCTGGCGAGGTCGGCGACGAGGAGTTGCGCAAGCAGTTCGCCCTGGCCGGCGAACTGCACTCCAACTACTACGAGGGGTTCATGGATAAGGGCGATGTCGAGTTGCACCTCCGAGACGTGACTCAGTTCGTTGAACGCGTTGAAGGCGTCCTGAACAATCGGCCGGGATCAACCTGACTCTTCCGAGGTTCGGCACGGGACAGGTCAACAGTTACAGTCTCCCTATGAGCGCCGCCGCCGAGCCCCACCTATGCATCACCGGACAGCGCCGGCTCGACGGCGTCGTGCGCGTCAACGGCGCGAAGAATGCCGCGTTGCCTTGTCTCGCGGCCGCGCTGCTTTCCGACCAACCGTCACGGCTCCGGCGCGTTCCCGACATCGAGGACGTGCATAGCTTTCGCGACATCCTCGCGACGCTCGGTATTGAGACTGAGTTCGCCGACACCGAGGTCATCGTCCGGCCGTCAGGCGCCTGTGGCGGCGTTCCACCCGACGACCTGGCAGCCGCACTGCGGGCTTCCTTTCTCGTCATGGGACCATTGCTCGCCCGCACCGGAGAAGCGAGCTGCGGCGCGCCCGGCGGCGACGTGATCGGCGCGCGCCCGCTCGACGTCCATCTTGCCGGCTTCCGCGCCCTCGGCGCAGATGTCGAATCAAACGGCGGACGCACCACCGCAACAGCGCCGAATGGGTTGCGAGGCGCAACCATCGTGCTCGACTATCCAAGCGTCCTCGGCACAGAAAACCTGCTCCTCGCCGCCGTCCTCGCCACCGGACAGACGCGCATCGTCAACGCGGCGATGGAGCCCGAGATTATCTGTCTCGCCGACATGCTCAACGATATGGGCGCGAGGGTGTCAGGCGCTGGACAACACACCATCACCATCGACGGCGTCGACCAGCTCTCCGGCGCATCGCATGAACTGATTCCCGACCGCATCGAAACCGGCACGCTACTCATCGCCGCCGCCGCCACGCGGGGACGGGTCTGTCTGCAAGGCGTCCAACCGGCGCACCTCGAATCGTTGCTGTCGAAGCTGGCCGAGATCGGTGTTCGAGTGCAGCGCAGCGAAGACCAACTCGATCTCGCCGTAGAGCCAAGCGCCAAGCTATGCGCGACGAAGGTGCAGGCGCTTCCCTATCCCGGTTTCGCCACCGACCTCCAGGCTCCAATCACCGCGCTGCTGACACAGGTCGAGGGAACATCGATCGTGCATGAGCGGGTGTTTGAGAATCGCATGCAGCATCTTGACGAACTACGGAAGTTCGGCGCCAACATCATCGCCGGCGGCGCAATGTCGGCCATCAAGATCAAGGGCCCATCCAAGCTGTCCGGAGCCGTCGTGCGCGGTGGCGATATCCGCGCAACCGCCGCCCTGGTCGTCGCGGCGTTTGCCGCCGATGGCGAGAGCCGCGTCTACGGTGTCCAGCATCTCGCCCGCGCCTACGCCGACCTGGTCGGGCAGCTCCAGGCAGTCGGAGCGGAAATTAAACAGGTCCAGACCGCCGGTACACTAACCAACTGATTACGCTGAACGAACCGATTTGAGCCAACCGGAGATCATGTTCTTCACCAAACGACTCGGCATCGATCTCGGAACCTCCAGACTTCGCATCGCCGTCCCCGGACGCGGCGGTCGCATCGTCATTGACGAACCGACCGTGGTCACGCTCTCGGCGGCCGAGAACCTTGTCCTCGCCGCAGGCACCGACGCCGCCAATATGATCGGGCGCGCTCCTGAGTCGGTCAGTGTGATCAATCCCATGCGCGAAGGCGTGATCGACGACTACCGCATCGTCGAGGCGCTGCTGCGCTACTACATGTCGCTTGTCACCGGACGCTTCAATCTCGTTCGTCCCGAAGTCATGATCGCCACGCCGGCAGGCGTCACCAACGTCGAGCAACGAGCCGTCCGCGACGCCGCAGAACAGGCCGGCGCCAGACGGCCCGCACATCTGATCGCCAACCCACTGGCAGCAGCCATCGGCGCAGGCGTACCAATGGGCGACGCGCGCGGCGCGCTGATCGGCAACCTGGGCGCCGGACGTTCCGAGGCCGCGGTGCTCTCGATGTACGGCGTCGTTGTCTGGGAATCAGCCCGAACCGGCGGACAGGTCGTGACAGAAGTGATCGCGGAGCACGTCAAGCGACGTCACAACCTCCTGATTGGCGTACCCACCGCCGAGGAGCTCAAATTCGCCTCTGCCTCAGCCGTTCCGGTCGAGGATCCGGTGCGCGTCGAAGTTCGAGGACGCGATCAGTCCAGCGGCATGCCGCGTAGCGTCACGATCACGGCCAACGAGCTCGTCCCAGCAATTCAACAAGTCCTTCAGACATTCGTCGAGGTCACGCGCAGCACCCTCGAGCGCACCCCGCCGGAGCTCACCGCTGACATCATCGACCGCGGCATGCTGCTCACCGGCGCAGCGGCCCGCCTGCATGGGATCGATACCTATCTCGCCGATCAGATCGGACTTCCGATCACGATTGCAGACAATGCAGAAGACGCCGTCGCCCTCGGCGCGGCCGAAGCGCTCGACAACCTCGACATTGTCGGTCCGAACCTGCTGGCTCAGGAAAGCGCGCTGAGCGGATCCGATCAGCGCTGATCTACTGTGCGGTCAGTGTGATCGGTGCGATCAGTTCACAACCACGTCGGCTTCATGATCCTCGACGTAGCCATCGAACGGCTCATCGAGGTAGTACGCCATGCTCTCCAGCTCCATCACCGGGTCAATCTGACGCAGGCGCACGCCTCGCGGCATGCTCATCGTGACCGGCGCGTAGCTGAGAATTGCGCGCACGCCGCCACTGACCAATGTGTCGATCACCGACGGCGCCGCATCGGCAGGCACCGCGACAATGCCCATCGATACGCGGGTCCGCAGCAAGTATTCGGGGAGTGTGGCGACATCTTCAATACGGTGATTGTCGATCTTCAGGCCAATCTGTTGCGGATCGGAATCAAATACTCGCACCACTTCAAAGCCGCCACGTCGGAAGCCGCCGTATCCCAGCACTGCGCGTCCCAAATGACCAACTCCGACCAGGACCATCTCCTTGACCCGGCCATTGAGGCCCAGGATGCTGCGCAGCCGCTCTCTCAGGCCCAACACCTCATAGCCGCGACCGCGCTTCCCGAACCGGCCGAAGTAGGACAGGTCCTTGCGAATCTGCGCCGGCGTGACGCCAAGCCGCTGCCCGAGCTCCTGCGACGAGATGAAATCCCGCCCTTCGCCCGCCAACAGCCCAAGCTCCCGCGCGTACAGCGGCAAGCGACGAATCACGATGTCCGGAATCTCAGTCTCGTTCACTCATCCACTCTCAGCGCTCAATACTTGGGCCTAAGACTACAACCGACCCGCCGCTAGTCGACCTCGCAGGTCGACCACGCAAACGAATCCATCCCGTTTCGTTCGCTTGGCGTCTACAAGACAAGGTCGCTCGACTGGCGAACGCCGAAATCCGTCGCTCGCAGCTCGTCGATACGCGCCAAATCGGCGTCCGCAATCGGCGGCAAGTCGATGGCGGCAATCTGATCGGCCAGTTCAGCCGCATTTTTCACGCCCGGTACCACAGTCGAAACAGCGGCCTGCTCAAGCGCAAACCGCGCCGACCACTGCGACAACGGCACGCCAGCGGCTTCCAGGAATCGAAGTGTGGCTGCACGCTGATGGTCGACCGCGACCAGGGAATCGGGGTCAACGTCACGATCAAGCGCCCCTGAGATCGCCCCGCCGGACAGGTTGCGGATACTGATCACGCCGATCCCCAACTCTGAAGCCAGCGACAGCAGCTGCCCGTGGTCATGCAGCGATGAACCCTCAGGCAGCGGACGAGCCGCAGAATCGTTGAGCAGGTTGTAGTAGACCTGCACGGTGTCTAGCGAGCCGTCGCGCACCACCTGGCGCACCGCCGCCGCGTCGCCCATCCCCGTGACGCCGACGAGTCGCGTCAACCCGTCCTGTTGCAGCCGATGCAGCGTCTCGACCGCCAGCATGGCGTCCGCCACGCTCAGCGAGCGCCGGTTCTGGCCGCGCTCCGGCGTGATCGTGTTGTGCAACTGGAAGACATCAATGCGCTCGCGCCGCAGCCGCTCCAACGATTCATGAATGCCGCGCTCCACCGCTGCGGGAATGTCGGCCAGATCCTCCTCGCTCAGCGACACCTTGGTCGCCACCAGCATCTGCTCGCCGCGATGCTCTTTCGCTTCTAATAGCGCGCGACCCAGGTTGCGCTCCGCCGCGCCATTGCCGTAGGTCGGCGCGACGTCGTAGAAGTTGATCCCCTCGCGCATCGCCAGCGCGATCGTCTCGCCGATCTGCTCATCCGTGGTCTCGCCCCAGACATGGCCAATCCCGCCGCCGCCTAATCCGATCTCGGAGACGACCAACCCTGTCCGCCCCAGCCGCCGGTATCGCATCATCGCCGAACCCTCGCTCTCTCGGACTCTGACCGTGAGCCTACCTGTGCGCCCGGATAGCAGCATCAGCCCCGGTAGCGTGTTTGCATGACCAACCCCTCGCTGGTTCGTGCCTGGCCTCGCCTCGCCGATCGTCCCTGCGCTCTATCCCGACGCCCGTAATCGCCCCAATCGCGGACCCTTTCTCTACCGCGCCGGCAAGAGTTGGCCGCTCCGGACCCAACCCGACACATCGGGCCGGATTCCCGTGCTCGCCGTCGGCAGCAACGGCTATCCCCGACAGCTCCATGACAAACTGTCCGGCACGCCGGCCGATCTGCAGGGCGTCCCGACGATTCCGACCATCCTTCGTGACTTCGATGTCGCATATTGTCCGATTCGGTCGCGCAAGGGATACATCCCGGTCACGCTCGCTGCACGGCCAGGCGCAATCTGCCTCACCTGGCTGCAGTGGCTGACCCTGGAGCAGCTCAACATCATCTCCGTCACCGAGGGTTCCCGCTACGCCCTCGTCGGCTCGCAAGCACTTGGCGAGAACCTGCGAATTCAGCCCCCATTGCTCCGTCCCGGGACGGTCTACGCCTGGTGGTTCGACTCCTTGCTGCAGCGCAGCGGGATGACGGTTTGGCATAACGCGTACAGTCGGCAATTGATGACGGATATCGACCTCTCCGAGGTTCAGGAGAACCCGATTCCAGCGGCTTGGCGACAGGTCGTGCGCGAGCCCGGAAGCCTCGCGATTGAGCAAGAAAATATGAGCGGATTGTGATAACATAGACGTCACCGGACGAATGCTGGAGCTACCGCTTGGTTACCGAACAAACTGCCCCACGTCAATACGTGCGTACTCTCGTCGAGGAGATGAGTTCCTCGTACCTCGACTACGCGATGAGCGTCATCGTCTCGCGCGCGCTGCCCGACGCCCGTGACGGCCTCAAGCCGGTCCAGCGGCGCATCCTCTACGCAATGGACGATCTCGGCATGCGGGCCAATCAGCCGCACCGCAAGTGCGCCCGTATCGTCGGCGAAGTGCTTGGTAAGTATCACCCGCATTCCGATCAACCCGTATATGACGCCATGGTACGTATGGCGCAGGACTTCTCCCTGCGGCATCCACTCGTTGATGGACAGGGCAACTTTGGATCAATCGACAACGATCCGCCCGCGGCGATGCGTTATACGGAAGCCCGGCTCTCGCGCATCGCCGAAGAGCTACTTGCCGACCTTGATAGGAACACGGTCGACTTCGCGCCAAACTTTGATGAATCACTGAACGAACCAACCGTACTGCCCGGACGCGCGCCCAACTTGCTACTCAACGGCGCCGCCGGGATCGCCGTCGCCATGGCCTGCGACATCCCGCCCCACAACCTCGCCGAGCTGGCCGGCGCCGTCAAGACGATCCTCCACAACGAGAACGCCACCCTCGACGACATCCTGCAGCACATCCAGGGCCCTGACTTTCCCACCGCCGGCAACATCTTCGCCGGCGAGAATCGTGAAGACCTGCGCCGGATGTATGGCACCGGCCGTGGTGGATTCACCGTTCGCGCCCAACAGCACCTGGAAGAGACCACCGCGGGCAATCGAGTCCAGATCGTCTTCACCGAGATTCCCTACCAGGGAAACAAGGTACGGATCATCGAGCAGATCGCCGGCCTGGTCCGCGACAAGAAGATCGAAGGCATCCGCGACCTTCGCGACGAGTCCGACCGCCACGGCATGCGCCTGGTCGTCGAGCTGACCCGCGACGGTCATGTCCAAACGATTCTCTCCGGGCTGCACAAGTCGACCTCGCTACAGGTCCAGTACAGCGGCAACTTTGTTGCCCTCGTCGACAAGCGCCCGCGCACCCTCTCACTGTTCCAACTACTGCGTGAGTTCATTCGCCATCGCCGAACGATCATCACTCGCCGAACCGAGTACGACCTCGAAAAGGCGCAGGATCGTCACCACATCGTTGAGGGCCTGCTCAAGGCGATCGACCAGATCGACGCGATCATCGCAGCTATCCGCGCGGCAGAGTCAGCCGAGGCGGCCCGAGAACGATTGCAGGAAGACCCGTTCGATCTGTCGCAACGGCAGGCGCAAGCAGTGCTGGAGATGCAGCTCCGCCGTCTCGCTCAACTCGAACGGACCAAGCTCCAGGAGGAGTACGACGAACTCACCGCGACGATCGAGTACCTACAGGGGTTACTCGACGACGGGAAGAAGATCGACAGCCTGATCGAAGAGGACATGGACGAGCTCGTCGAGACTTACGGCGAGGTTCGCAGGACTCGCGTGATCGAGAAGTCGGTTGATAACTTCTCCGCAGCCGATCTCGTCCCGCATCAGTCGTCCGTCGTCACGCTGACACGGCACGGCTACATCAAGCGACAACCGGTCGACGCCTTCCGCTCGCAGCGGCGCGGCGGCAAGGGCGTGAAGGGCATCGAGCGCAAGAACGGCACGACGGCCGTCGAAGCCCCCCACCGCCTGGTCTCCTGCGACACCCATGACCATCTCCTCCTCTTCACCTCGCGAGGCCGCGTCTACGGTCTGCAAGCCCATGAGGTCGAATCCCGTTCGCGAGAGTGGCGCGGTCTCCCGGTCCGCAACGTGGTGGAGCTCCAACTCGACGAAAAAGTCACCACGATCATCCCCGTCGAATCCTTCGACGACGATTACATCATCCTCGGGACTCGCCAGGGAGAAGTGAAGAAGACGCGGCTCTCCAACTTCAACAAAGTGCGTCGCAGCGGACTGCTGGCCTTCAACCTTCGCGATGATGATGAGCTCGTGGAAGCGGCATTCGCCCACGCCGGCGACGATGTCATCGTCACGGCCACTGACGGTCGCACCGTTCGCTTCGCCGTCAACGCCCTGCGCGAAGCTTCCCGAACCAGCGGCGGCGTCCGAGGCATCAACGTCGAGCAAGAGACGCTGATCGGTCTGCAGACCGTCGAGCCAGGATCGGAGATTCTCACGGTCACCACCGGCGGCTTCGGCAAGCGCACGCCCGAAGCGGAATACACCACCAAGGGTCGAGGCGGCAAGGGCATGATCGGCCACCGCGTCTCCGACGAAACCGGCCCAGTCGTGGGCATGGGAGTCGTGAGGGGAGACGAGGAGCTAGTCGTCATTTCCGCAGGAGGGAAAATCCTCCGCACCGAGGTCCAGCAACTCCGTCAGTGCGGCCGCGCCACCAAGGGAGTAAAAGTCATGGACGCCGAGGGAGGAATCGCCGCCATCGCGATCGTCGACACCAGCCGAGAGTTCGGCCAGCGGACGTAGCAGTTCTTCAGCAACTCCATTCCCCGCTCCCCCTCGCAGGGGGAGCTGCCGAAGGCTGAGGGGGTCCCGCCGCTGCTCGTAGGGCTATCGGTTTATTGAAGCCGCACAGCGAAGTCGTCCGTTTGGAGGTTGGCTCGTTCAATGATCGCCCGCGTGTTGTGGACTTGGTCCTTCGCGCTGTAGTTCATCTCGATGAACACAGACTGGACTCTCCTACTGTTCTTGAATGACGTTCCAGTTGGGTGCGTAGGAGAATGCGAGACTATGTAGCGGGTCGCGTTGGCCCTTTGAATCGGGAGGTCGTTTGGTGTCAGGTGGCCCTCAACCATCAGCCATTCAACGACTGCTGCCGTGAGGTCAGCCCAGTAGGGCGTCGCGCTCATGTCTCCAGTCGGGAAGCGAATCCGCATTGGCTTTGACCCCTTATTGGGGGTGAAGGCGGAGAGTCGATGCCAGTGTTCTCCGGGCTCTTGAGGCGGCGCCGGTACTGGTTGATGCTCCGGCGGGCTGCCGACGACAGGCGTGGCGCCAGCCTGGAGACTGCCTCCAACCGTCGACGGCCTCCATAGAGCCAGAGCTTGCAGGCATGTCGCTGCTACCGAACTCTTCAGATCCAGCCGCATTAAAAGTTTCTCGGCAAGCGGGCCTTTGTGGTGAGTTTCGTACATCTCCCAATGTCGACCATCGGTCACGACGAAGTGCTCAAACCCGTCTTGAATGCAGTAGTTGATCACTTGCTGTACGGCCCCGCCGAGGTGAGTTCCAAGCTTCTTAGCCTCGACAATCACCCGAGGTTTCCCATCTCCACCAAGTAGCGCATAGTCAGCCTGCCCGGCGGCAGAACGAAACTCCACCAATACCTGACCCGGGTCGCCCGTGTCCCAACCCAGACCTCGCAACATAGGATCGATCAGCGCGTATCGCGTCAACGCCTCATTCTGTTGTAAGGCTGAGGCGTGAACACCAATGCGCGTTTGCAGCGTTTCAATCAGCTCGTGCAGTTCGTCCAAGACCATGGTTCGATGATAGGCGAGTGTCGGAGAAAGGCTGGCGAGCTTGCAACCTTCTGGTTTGGGGCGAGATTACTGGCGGCCAACGATTCTACGATGGGTATGTACCCGTTGACGGTGACCTCCACGGCAAGTAACCGGATTGGTTGCGTCAGGAAGGACTGATCCCATGACTGGACACCGCCCCTTCAGCGACTTGACCCGTGACTGGTCCCCCGCGCGACGGAAGCGGGTCAAGGATGGCACGGATCAACTGCTGCAGGAGATGCGACTACATGAACTGCGCCGCGCACGTGAACTCACTCAGTTGGAGCTGGCCCGCAAGCTGAACCTCAACCAGCCCGCCGTCGCCAAGCTGGAGCAGCGTGCCGATGTCTACGTCTCCAGCCTGCGCCACTACATCGAAGCCGTCGGCGGACAGCTCAAGGTCATCGCCGAGTTTCCCGAAGGCGACGTCACCATTACCAACTTCTCGGAAGTAGGGAATTCTCCCACGCCGCGCCCCTGAGCCCCCGACCTGCCGTCCGTTACCATCTCCTTGAACCAGCCTCAGCGAGGACGTACGCCATGAAATTCGGCATCTTCTACGAAATCTCTGTTCCCCGACCCTGGGAGAACAACATCGAGCACACGGTCTATCACCGCTGCCTCGAGCAGGTCAGGCTCGCCGACGAACTTGGCTTCCACTCCGTCTGGGCGGTGGAACACCACTTCCTCGAGGAGTATTCCCACTGCTCAGCGCCCGAACTCTTCCTCACCGCCTGCGCGATGCAGACCAAGCAGATCCGCGTCGGACACGGCATCGTCGTCTGCGTGCCCCAGTTCAATCACCCGATCCGCGCCGCCGAGCGCGCCGCCGTGCTCGACATCCTCTCCGACGGCCGGCTCGAGTTCGGCACCGGTCGCTCCGCCACCTGGACCGAGTTGGGCGGCATGGACGCCAACCCCGACGAGACCAAGGAAACCTGGGACGAGTACACCCGCACGATCCCCCAGATGTGGACCAACGAGCGCTTCGGCTACGAAGGCCGCGCCTTCAAGATGCCGACCCGCGCCGTCCTGCCCAAGCCCTACCAGAAGCCGCACCCGCCGATGTGGGTCGCCGTCTCCTCGCCGGGCACCGAGGTCGACGCCGCCGAGCGCGGCATGGGCTCGCTCGGCCTTACCTTCGGCGGCTTCGCCGAGCAGGAGCAGAAGGTCCAGCGATACCGTCGAATCATCGCCAATTGCGAACCGGTCGGCGCATTCGTCAACGAGCGCGTCGCCACGGTCAACTTCCTCTACTGCCACCCCGACAATGAGACCGGCATCAAGACCGGCAGCCGCTTGACCGGCTCGTTCGGTTACCTCGCCGCGCAGTTGCTGCCCGTCCGTGAAGTCCATCCGACTCGCAGCTACCCCAACCCGGGACTGCTCGCAGCCAGCCGTGCGCAAGCCGAGCAAACGCCCGGCGAAGGCGCGTCCGCGCCCGAGGGCGTCTGCATCGGCAACCCCGACCGGCTGATCGAAGAGATCAGGAAGTGGGAAGCCTGCGGCGTCGACCAGATCAACTTCCTGCTCAACGCGCTGGAGACCATCCCCCAGGAGCAGGTGCTCGACAGCCTCCGCCTGTTCGCCGAGGAGGTCATGCCACACTTCACCGACGACAAACCGGCAACCACCGTGCCGACGCGCGAGCTCGCAGGCGCACCTGCAGCCGGCGACTAACAGAACGGTCACTCAGCGCCACCAAGCGCTATTAGGCGCCTGACCGCCACCCCCACAACGAAAGGCCGCAGATGCCGATCAATGGCAATGCCGACCCCGGTCTACTGACCCAATACGCGCCCGCGATGGCCTCGCTCGATACCGAAGCATTGACCTTGCCCAACGTCAAAGTGCTTCAGGTCATCTACGAGATCGATGACTCGGTCATGGCGGATTTGATTCCACCCGCGCTGCACCCGACAATCCCGCCCACGATGCACGTCATCGGGATGCGTGCAGAAGACGGTCCCTTGGGCGCGTTCACAATCGCCATCGTCCGCGTCGGCTGCCGCGCCGCCGTCCGGCCGCGAGGCCTGCCGACTCGCGCCGTCTGCACCGAAGGCGAAGCGGCAACCGCTCTCACCGAGCGCTGGGGTTTCCCAATCACCATCGGCGAGCCGGTCCTGCGTCAGCGCTATGACCGCCAATCAATCGAAGTCAACGACGGCAATGTGACTGTGCTCTCGGCACAGCTCATCGACCCTGTCCCGATCGGCAACGCCGACCTGCTCTATACGGCGGGAATGCACGTAGCCAATATCGAGCGCGACGGCGAGACCAGGCCATGGCTGATCCAGGTCGACCCTGAGTTCGAGGTCAGCCGAGCCGACCGCGGCGTCGCCCAGATCGACGCCTTCGATAGCGACTTCTGGGAAGCACCCGAGCTTCGGCCCGTGTACCCAATCGTCGCCAGCTACACGACAGCCAACATCACGCTGCCCAGGATTCGCTACATCTGCGACCCCTTGCAGCCCGCCATCAGCGGCACCATCGCCCTGTAGGAGGACTGTCGAAGTACGACCTCCCCCAGAGAGGGAGGTCGTCACCAGTCAAACCAAGACCTCCCCCTCTGGGGGAGGTGTCACGAAGTGACGGAGGGGGCTCCGATGCCCGACACCGAGACCCTGTTCCCCGGCTTCCGCGAGCACAAGACCGGACCGATCTTCGCTCGAGTCGGAGGCTCGGGGCCGCCGCTCTTGCTGCTGCACGGCTATCCACAGACCAGCGCCATGTGGCACAAGATCGCCCCCGGCCTGGCCCAACAACACACGGTCGTCGTCGCCGATCTGCTCGGCTACGGCGCCAGCGACTCGCCGCCCGGCGACGGCGGCGATCTGGCCTACTCGAAGCGCACCATGGCTCAGCACATGGTCGACCTGATGGCCGACCTCGGCTTCGACACCTTCTCGCTCGCCGGCCACGACCGCGGTGGACGCGTTTCCTACCGCCTCGCGCTCGATCACCCCGAGCGAGTCGAGCGCCTGGCCCTGCTCGACATCATTCCCACCGCTGAGCAGTTTGAGCAAATGGGCATCGCCGGCGGGCTCGGCGGATTCCACTGGTACTTTCTCGCCCAGCCCGCGCCGTTGCCCGAGACGCTAATCAACGGTGCTCCCGACTTCTTCCTCAAGCGCATGCTCGGTAGTTGGGCCGCCCCAGAAAACCAATCAAGTGATGACAACACAGTCTTCACCGAGCCGGCGATGGCCGAGTACCTCGCCGCCGCCAACGACCCCGAGACCGTCCGGGGCTGGTGCGAGGACTATCGCTCCGGCGCCCGTTACGACCTACGCCTCGACAGAGCTGATCGTTCCGAGGGCAAGAAGATCACCTGTCCACTCTTCGTCATCTGGGGCGCCGGTCGTCAGACCAACCGCCGAGGCCGCTTCATCGCCACCTGGCATCGCTGGGCAACCAACGTCACCGGCACCGGCCTGCCCTGCGGCCACTTCCTGCCCGAAGAACTCCCCAGCGAAACGGAAGCGGCCCTCAAGGAATTCTTCGGCAATTGAGCCATCGCCAGCGATGTTCTGCTCAACCCCGATCCCCTCTCCCCCCCTTGCGGGGGGAGATGTCACGGAGTGACAGAGGGGGGGTCCTCCGACAGCGACCAGATAGGCCTTGAGATGAGGAGCCCCCCCTCTGCCTACGGCATCTCCCCCGCGAGGGGGGGAGAAGAGGACTTACGCAAAAGTCTCCTCGCTGGGGAAGCTGCCGAAAGCCTGCCCCGGGCCTGAACAGGGGGCTGAAGGGGGTCCCCGATCGGTCGCGAACGGGAGTAGTTCAGAAGATTCCTAGTACGCTCATGTCAGCCTGACCCTGACTCTCTGAGGAGAAACTCATGGACCCCGTCATCACCTTCAGCGGCAACGGCCTACCGCTTGACCGCTCCGATGTCGACACCGACCAGATCATCCCGGCCAAGTATCTCAAGCGAATCGAGCGGACCGGCTACGGTCCGTTCGCCTTCGAAGCCTGGGCCAAGGACCCTGACTTCGTCACCAACCAGCCGCAATACGACGGCGCCAGCATCCTCCTCGCCGGACCCAACTTCGGCTGCGGATCGTCGCGCGAACACGCCGTCTGGGCGATCCAGGGGATGGGTGTGAAGGCAGTGATCGCGCCCGGCTTCGCCGACATCTTCCGCAACAACTCGGCCAAGATGGGCCTGCTCACCATCCAGCTCTCGCAACCGGACGTGGAAGAGCTGATGCGAATGGTCGAGTCCGAGTCCAACACGCCGATCACCGTCAGCCTCGAAGACCAAACCATCACGGCCCCAGGCGGTTGGAAGCGCTCCTTCGAAATCGCCCCCTTCGTCAAGCATTGCCTGCTCAACGGCCTCGACGACATCTCCCTCACCCTCGGACACGAGGATCTGATCTCCGAGTACGAGTCAAATCGTCCCACGACGAAGCCGGTAACTGTCTAGGATCGGTTCATGGTCCAGGCGCCTCCCAAACCGAAGCATGCGACAGGACCTTCCAAGGTCGTAGCGCCTGCTGCGCCGATGGTGGTCCGGTTCCCGTTGGGATTCCTCACCGACGAAATATTGCTGGAGATCAGCAACCTCAACGATTCCTGGCGCTTCGAGCGCAACGCGGAAGGAGCGCTAGAGATTTCAGTACCCACTGGCTCGATCGGTGGCAGTCGGTCAATGCACGTTGCGGGGCAGGTGTATGCATGGTGGTCCGCGCACGAAGAAGGCATGGTCTTCGACTCAAGTACGGGATTCCGCCTGCCTAGCGATTCGGTCCGTTCCCCCGACGCAGCTTGGGCTAGCAGCGACTCAATTGAGGACATGCAGCCTGATGATGAGGGCTATTGGAAGATTTGTCCTGACTTCGTCGTTGAGGTTGTGTCGGCTGGGCAAGATGCTCAGAGGCAGCAGGAGAAGTTGCGAGAGCTAATGGTCGCCGGAGCGCGCCTCGGCTGGCTGATCGATCCATTCAGCAACCAAGGCGTCGCCTGGATTTATCGCGAGGGTAATCCCGAGCCGGAGCGCTTGGAACGCCCAGACACACTCAGCGGCGAGGATGTCGCCGAGGGGCTTACTGTCGATCTGGCCAAAGTCTGGCGTTGACTTCGACTCAGACTCCGTATCCTGTTGATAATCTCGGGCCACATGCAGGGAACCAGGAGCCGCCTTGTCTAAGCATCCGACTCCATCGGTTCGCGACAGCATCATCAACATGCGCCGATCCATTGGCAGACGCCACGCCATCTACGGCCTGATCAAGAACACGCTGACTAAGGTGCGACGGATCGAGAACTGCTGCGGCGACTATGGCGCCCCAGGTTGTTGAGTCACCGGTGAGCGCGCCCGGGCCGAGCGCATGAAGACTGAGGACCAGTAGAAACCCCGCCCTTGCTCCTGGTTCAGCAAGGCTGCTCAACCATACCAAGCTTGCGGTGGGTGCTTCGGAGCCGATACAAAGGGGCAGGTGACCTACGATGTGCCAGCGACCAACACCCTCCTTTAGCGACGCAATCGCCAACCTGCGTAGGGACGACAATCAGCAGAGCATTGCTCGCGGCTTACTGGGCATTACCTGGAATAGGCTGCGAAAGCGACAAACGTGCTGCGGCAACTACGGCGACCCCGGCTGTTGAGTCACCGCGGAACGCGCTCAGGCTGAGCGCCCAACAGATGACTAGGAACACCAACATATGGCCCATTTCAGGATTGCTCTCTTGCCCGGCGACGGCATCGGCGGCGAGGTCATCGGTCAGGCCGTTCGCGTGCTCGACGCCGTGGGCGGCCGCTTTGACCACTCCTTCGAGTACACCGAAGACCTCGTCGGCGGCGCATCGATCGATGCGCACGGCGTCGCCCTGCGCGACGAAACACTCGAGATGTGCAAGGCGCAGGACGCCGTCCTCTTCGGCGCCGTCGGCGGTCCGAAATGGGACGATCCCAAGGCCTCAGTCCGACCCGAGCAGGCCATCCTCGGTCTGCGTAAGGGCCTCGGCCTGTTCGCCAACATCCGACCGGTCAAGATGCTGCCAATCCTGGCCGACTCAACTCCGCTCAAGCGCGAGACTGTCGAACACGTCGACATGGTCGTGCTGCGCGAGCTGACAGGCGGCATCTACTTCGGCGAGCCCCAGCGTCGCTGGGTGGAAGACGGTCAGCGCAAAGCCGTCGACACCCTCGCCTACTCAGAGCACGAGGTCGAGCGCATCGTTCGCCTCGGCTTCGAGACCGCGCGAGCGCGTCGCGGCCTGCTCACCTCCGTCGACAAGGCCAATATCCTCGACACGTCCCGCATGTGGCGCGAGATCACGGAAGAGGTCGCGAAGGACTACCCCGACGTTAGGCTCGAACACCGACTCGTTGACGCATGCGCGATGGACCTGATCCGCCATCCGTCCTACTTCGACGTGATCGTGACCGAGAACATGTTCGGCGACATCCTGACCGACGAAGCGTCAATGCTCGCCGGCTCAATGGGCATGCTCCCGTCGGCATCGCTCGGCGCTGCCGAGGACGGCTCCACGCTCGGTCTCTACGAACCGATTCACGGCACTGCGCCTGATATCGCCGGTCAGGGCATCGCCAATCCCATGGCCATGATCCTCAGCGCCGCGCTGATGCTGCGCTACTCATTCGATCTCGAAGCAGAAGCGACCGCAATCGAGGAAGCCGTCACCGACACCCTGGCCGCTGGCCACCGTTCCGCCGACCTCGCCGCCGAGGGCGACGAGCCCCTCAGCACCGAAGCCCTCGGCAGCATCATCACCGACTTTGTCCGATCTCAGTGATGGAGACCAGTGAGCCAGTGTGACTTGCCGTACATTGAATGCCCGAAGTCCGAGGTGAGAGATGACAGATCAATCCATTTCCTTCTCGATCGAAGGTGAAATAACGCTGGACACGTTGTGTGATTCAATGGAAGCACTGAAAAGGTTTCTGCGCCAACTCACCTCCGAAATCGTGCCGGGATCCAACATAAGATGGGTTGTTGACGAACTACAGGCAGCAAGTCTGCACACGACGTTTCGTGGAGACGCAGTCGGTGACAGCAGTGCCGAAGACGTCACTAAGGTTGCGAAGGAGTATGCCGCTATTGGAGAGGCGGTTGCGCACGGTAATGAGTTGCCTTGCGCTGCTGAAGTGGTTGAGGCAGTAGAGGAACTTCTTTCCGCAGCCCAGCAAGATGGATCAGAGGCGGTGTTCACCGCAGACGGAAAGACATCCCGCGTCGATCTTCGAGCTTGGAATAGAAAATTGGCGACAGGGCGCTCTCGGGCGATTGGCTCAGTCACCGGCGTTATCAAAGGCATCAACGGCAGTGGACAACCCTACATAAGCATCTACGAGCGCGAACGTGGCGCTGCCGTGCGGTGCTACGTCAATGAAAAGCAACTTAAGTGGGCGCTATCTGCCTGGGGAGCCACCGTGTATGTTCAGGGGCGCCTGACTCGAGAAAGGAGTTCCCGCAGAAAACGGGAGATTAGACAGATCATCAACTATCGCGTGGTATCCGACAATAGGACAGGGCGTTTCGAGGAGGCCTTCGGAGTCGGCGAGTGGCAAGTCGGCGATCCGTCGTCGTTTCAGTTGATTCGCACGATAAGGAATGAGGCCTGACGTCGTGCTTGTCAAATGGGACTCTTGCCTGTTCCTCGACTACTTGAATGCAACGCCAAATGGTGTCGAAATTGTCTCACCGCTGGTCGCTTTGGCACGATCTGGGGATTTTGAGATAGTGACGTCTACAATCTCGCTCGCCGAAGTTGCGTATGTGGGCAAAGAACTACGAGAGGGACCTGACTCAGCAATCGCAGACGGCATTGACAAGATGTTTAGGGACGAAACTCTCCTGACGCTCGTAGAGTATGACCAAGAAATCGGAGCAAACGCACGTAGCCTAATCCGTCAGACACTGCGTGAGTCAAAGAGGATCAAACCCGCGGATGCCATTCACTTGGCGACCGCAATGGCCGTTGGCGCCAGCGTCTTGCACACATTTGACGTGGACCTTATCGCACATGCGAGCGCGCTCGCCGCAGTTGCTGCCGAGCTACCGGTGGCGCCTGAGGTCGAACCCCAACAGGGGAAGCTCATTGAGTAGGCACACCTCATAGGCCGGCCCTTAGACTCCCACCATGCCCATCCAACGCCTCCTCGTCGCAAACCGTGGCGAAATCGCCGTCCGTGTCCTTCGCACTGCCACCGAGCTGGGGATTGCCACCGCGGCCATCCACTCCTCCGACGACGCCACGTCCGACCACATCCAGCACGCCCAAACGGTGATTCCGCTGGAAGACATCGGACCTGCGGCCTACCTCGACATCGCGCAGATCGTCGAGCGCGCGCAGGAGCATGAGTGCGATGCGATTCATCCCGGCTACGGGTTCCTCGCCGAGAATGCCGACTTTGCGCGCGCCTGCGAGGAGGCCGGCATCACCTTCGTCGGACCCTCACCTGCCGCGCTCGCGCTATTCGGCGACAAGGCGCGCGCCCGAACGCTCGCCGGAGCGCGAAACGTCCCGGTCCTGACCGGCACCGACCACGCAGTTGATCTCGACGGCGCCCGAGCCTTCTTCGACCAGCTCGGCGGAAGACCCATGGTGATCAAAGCCATCGCCGGCGGTGGCGGACGAGGCATGCGCGCGATCAACGAGGCTTCCGAAATCGAGGACGCCTTCGAGCGATGCGCTCGCGAGGCAAAGTCCGCGTTCGGCAACGGAGCGCTCTTCGTCGAGCGCTTCATCCCCCGAGCCCGACACATCGAAGTCCAGATCGTCGGCGACCAGCACGGCAACGTCTCACACATCGGCGAGCGCGAATGCACCATCCAGCGTCGCTACCAAAAGCTGATCGAAATCGCACCGTCGCCGACGCTCAGCAACAGCCTGCGCGAGCGCATCACCGCTGCCGCCGTCGAGCTCGCTTCCGCCGGCGGCTACTCCAACCTCGGCACGTTCGAGTTCCTCGTCGACGCCGCTTCAAGTCAAGAGGGGAACGACGATTTCGCCTTCATCGAGGCCAACGCCCGGCTCCAGGTCGAGCACACGGTCACCGAAGAAGTGACCGGACTCGATCTCGTGCAGTGCCAGATTCGGATCGCCGAGGGCGCGACATTGGACGAACTGGGCATCGATTCACCGCCCATACCGCGCGGCTACGCCATCCAGGCACGGGTCAACCTCGAGCGCATGCGCGAGGACGGCGATGTCCGCCCGTCCGCCGGAACGCTGCGAACCTTCCGCCCGCCGGCCGGACCCGGCGTCCGTGTCGATACCTACGGCTACGCCGGCTACGCTGCCAATCCCAACTTCGACTCGTTAATCGCCAAGGTCATCACTCGGCACCCCAGCAGCAACTTCAACGACGCTGTCCGTCGCGCCCAGCGAGCCCTGGACGAGTTCCAGCTAGAAGGCCCCGACTCCAATCTGTCCTTCCTCCGCAACATTCTGAGTCATCCCGAGTTCATCGCCGGCGACGTCCACACCCGTTGGATCGACGAGCGGATCAGCGAACTCGCCGCATCTTCCGACAACGGCACAGCCGCCGCAGGCCAGACAGCCTGGGCCGGAGCCAAAGTCGAGAATCAAATCACCGACCCGCTCGCCGCGCTCGCCTTCTTCCGCCAGGGCGCCAGCGCCGCTTCGCTCGATGTCAATCGCGGCCTCGAGGCGGATCGCGCCGGATTCCCAGCGCCCGAGATCATCGGACCTCCCGGCACCGAGCCGCTGCGCGCTCCGATTCAGGGCACGATCATCGAAATCCTCGTCGGCGAGGGTGACAGCGTGGTCGCCGGCCAGGACATCATCATCATGAATGCGATGAAGATGGAACATGTCCTGACAGCCGAGATCGGCGGCATCGTCCAGGAGATCACCGTCGCCGTCGGAGACATCATCTGGGAAGGCCACCCGCTCGCCTTCATCGAGCCGGCCGACGTAGGTCCGGCGATCGACGACGGTTCCAGCGACATCGATCTCGAATACATCCGGCCCGATCTCCAGAACAACATCGAGCTGCACGAAGCGATCTTGGACCACAATCGCCCCGGACCGGTCGCCAGGCGTCATGCCAAGGGCAAGCGCACGGCCCGCGAGAACATCGCCCAACTGGTCGAAGGCGGTACCTGGAGCGAATACATGCCGCTCGCCGTGGCGGCGCAGCGTCGAACCCGCTCCTGGGAAGAGCTGCGAGTCGTCTCTCCCGCCGACGGCCTGATCTGCGGAATCGGTACCGTCAACGCCGACCTCTTCGACAACTCCACGGCCTCGACCGTGATCATCTCCTACGACGAAACCGTCTGGGCCGGGACCCAGGGCGGCCGTGGTCACGAGAAGACCGACCGCATGGTTGAGACCGCGCATCGACTGCTGACCCCGCTGGTCTTTATCGCCGAGGGCGCGGGCGGCCGCTCGGGCGATTCCGACTGGGCGTTTACCCGCGTCGCGGCGCGCGCCGTCCGCACCTTCGAGCGCCTCGCCGAGCTCTCCGGCCGAGTACCGATGGTCTCGATCACCGCCGGACGCTGCTACGCAGGCAACGCCTCGATGCTCGGCATGTGCGACATCATCGTCGCCACCGAAGGCTCCAACATCGCCATGGGCGGCCCGGCCGTGATCGAAGGCGGCGGACTCGGTCTGTTCCTGCCCGAAGAGCTCGGCCCGATGTCGCAGCAGGTGCCCAACGGCGTCGTCGACATCTTCGTCAAGGACGAAGATGAAGCAATGGCGGCCACCAAGAAGTACCTCTCCTACTTCCAGGGCAGACTCAAGGATTGGACCTGCGCCGACCAGCGAGAGCTACGACACGTCATCCCCGAGAATCGGCTCCGCACCTACGACATCCGCAAGCTGATCGAGCTGTTGGCCGACGACGACTCCGTCCTTGAGCTGCGCCCGGAGTTCGGCATCGGAGTGATCACCTCGTTGATCCGGGTCGAAGGACGCTCGCTCGGCATCATCGCCAACAACAACATGCACCTCGGCGGCGCGGTCGACAGCCCCGGTTCCGACAAACTCGCACGCTTCACCCAGATTTGCGACTCCTGGAACATCCCCGTCCTCACCCTGGTCGATACGCCAGGCATGATGGTCGGCCCCGAGGTCGAAAAAACCGCCCTCGTCCGCCACTGCCACCGCGTCTTCGTCTCGCTCGCCAACCTGACCACCCCCAAATTGACCCTCACAGTGCGCAAGTGCTACGGGCTCGGAGGTCTGGCGATGCTCGCCGGCTCCACCGAGGCCGGCCTCTTCAATCTCGCCTGGCCAACCGCCGAATACGGCGGCATGAACCTCGAAGCCGGCGTCAAGCTCGGAGCCAGAGCCCAGCTCGAGAAGATCAAAGACCTCGCAGAGCGAACCCGCGTCTACGAGCAGATGGTCGCCGACGCCTACGAGAGAGGCAACGCCATCAACGCCGCCACCGTGCTCGAATCGGACGACGTGATCGACCCAGCCGACACCCGCCAGTGGATCATCCGTCTGCTAGACGCCGCCCCAAACTCCGAGCCAATCCGAGAAGGCCGCCGCCCCTACATCGACAGCTGGTAAGGGCTGGAGACTGCGGATGATTGTCAGGCACTTTGCGGCTTAACGGCTTTGAGTGTATGCCGACATCCGCTTGAGCCAGCTCTCTACTTGGTCAAGCAACACCTCAAGGTCCTGGAGGTCGGGCGCGATGTCGTTGACGTAGATGGAATCGTCATGTCTCGTTGCCCATGCTGAGACGCGGCTATACATGGCCTGGAATTCCGCATTGTCGTCCACCGTGATTCGTCCGAACACCCTGAACATTTTTGGATGCACTTCGAGCGTGCTGGGGTCGAAAACCGTACCCGCTATTTCGACACCTATTGCCCTCTCCAGCGCTTCCGAGAGTTGGCCTGCCCAGTGAGAGGTTTCTTTTGCGTACTGCTCTTGAGTCCATGATTGATGATCTTTCCTGATAGCGACAAGACTCTGCTTTAGTTGACTGAGCCGCTTCTTCGCAGACTGCGCATTCCAAGGATGGTTCTGTCGGCAAATGCCAAGTGTGCCATCAGGTCGTCGCTCAATCGCCCGTTCAGTAAACCGTGCTGTTGCAACTTGTGCTGCCAGGCGCAGACTGGCGACAAAGGCGAGATCGTGCGTGAAGACGACTACTTGACGTTCCATTGCGATTTTCGCTAGACGTGTGGCCACCTTCGAGCGACGGATGTGATCTAGTGAGGAAACTGGGTCGTCTAGGACGATTGCCGACCTCGATTCGTCAAACGCGGTTTCAGTGAAGAACCCGGCCAGTCCAAGAGCAGTCTGTTCACCCTCGCTGAGTACTATCTGCGTCGAATAGTCCTGGGCAAGTCCCTGAAAGGCTGGCTGATTTGTCAATTGTCCTTTTCGGCCGCCGGTGTCCTTCAACGTCAATCGCCTAAGAAAAAGCTCATTGGACTCCTTCGTAAACTGGTCCCGTATTCGAGACGTAACGTGATCGCGAGTGAGCTCCACCGCCTTCCTTGTGATTGGCGCCGTATTCGTCTCCCCTTTCGACCGATCAAGTCGCACACGATATTTCAGGCGGGACACCTCTTCCAACATGGCGCGATGTCCCTTGGACATCGCCAATCGGTCTTCTAATTCGACCCTCTCAGTCTTGATCTGGTCCAACTTGCGTTTGAAGTCCTCTGCGTCCGCCTGCGAAGCGCGGGTTCGGAGACTCTTAGCTGCTGTCTGCAGCGCGGATTCTGTCTCCTCTGTGACGATGTTCTCGAACGATGCATCGGGCTCGTGCTCCGCGATCTGGTTCACCACCTGCTCGAACTTACCTATGATTGCACGCGCTTGAATCGCGAGGGCGCGGTCGTCTAACCGCAGTTCTTCGATCGCTGCAATCACGTTTTCGGGCAGCGTGTCGATCGAGCGCACGCGTTTCACAGCGTCTTCCAGATCTTGCTCTGCGCCCCGTGCCTGTTGCTCTGTATGGTCTTGGACAAACTCCTCGAAGCGGGTCAAACGAGAGCGTGCCGCAGGGTCGAGGTCTTGCTGGCAGAGAACACACTTTGCAGCAACGTCTACATTTGGGAAGTCCTCTCCGTCGTACGCCTCTGCTTCAGAATAGTGTCGTGCCGCTTCCCATAGAGCGCGCCAACGTGTCTGTGCCGACTCCGCGTAAGGGCTCAGCATCGAAGGAGTGGCCCGCTGCAATCGATGCAGCGGCTCTGTGTTCTCCAGCTAGTCTCCTCTTTTCAGCAACGTCCACAGTAACAGTCAGTCCGACCTGTCGATGAAGTTCAGCCAGGTGATTGGAGAGCAATTCATACTTCTGGGCACGGGTGTTGAGTTTGCGGCGCTCCTGCATGGGATCCGACGTAAGGATCGCAGTTTCTGCAGCGCGGAGTCTTGCGAGGTTTGCTTCAGCCTCAACTTCGGTTCGGCACGCTTCGTTCACTTCTTGAACGGTCGTTGCGGCTGACATCTTGCTTAGGAATCTCGCCGCATGTCCATCTGGCGAAACCACTGGAAGGACTTTGCGCACACTCGCGTTCACTTCAAGAAGGTGGTTCAATTGGTTTCTTACGCCGTCACAGACACTGACGAGGCCATCAAGGATATAAAGCGCAGCTGGGCGATATGTGACCTCAGACTCTCTGATCAGGAACGCCTCGCCGCAGCTCGCGTCGAAGAATCCGATTCGCGTCGAATTTGGGACCTGAACATGCCAATCAAGCGTTTCCTCCTCTTCGTCTCCAACGGAAATCAGCATTTGTCCATCAGGTAATCCCGTATGTCCTTCCGAGAAGATGTCGGACAACACTTCTTCGTGCACGCGAGCGCCGACAAAACGCTTGATCAACCTGGCATAGCCGGACTTTCCGCTTGCGTTATCGCCATAGACGACGGTAAGGCCATTGGGGGCGAACGTGAGAGTCTGTCCCGGCATGAGTGCATTCACGTTCTCGCCGATAGTCAGTGATAGAAGACGAACCGGATCCGCCTCAATTGCCCGATCAACTGCGGCCGGAAGAGTGAAGATGTCAGGCGACTGATCGTCGCCGCGGGCAAGCTGAGACGCAATGGTTCGATAGTCCTCCGAGGTCGGTACGTCCCCGCGCGCTAGGCGCATAAGGATGGTCTGTTGCCAAAATGGGCGTCTCTTTGCCCAGGCGAAGAGTTCCGAAGAGAGTGTTGCCATGCGTCAAACTTAGCAAACAGTGAGGCGCGCGACGAAACGGCAGTTCAATGATGAGCACTTCGGCAGCGAGTGGGCTGCGACGAGTGCGATGATTTGGGATTGGTCCCCAAACTCCGAGCCAATCCGAGAAGTCCGCCGCCCCTACATCGACAGTTGGTAGGCCGCATCGCGATCCCCTCTCCCCCCCTTGCGGGGGGAGATGTCACGGAGTGACAGAGGGGGGGTCCTCCGCCAGCGACCAGATAGACCTTGAGATGGGGAGCCCCCCCTCTACCTTCGGCATCTCTCCCGCGAGGAGACCCTTGAAAAACTCCAGCACTCCGGGTTTTCCGTCCCCGCCCCCGAGCGGGGACCTGCCCCCGGTTCCCTCGGGGCTGAACGAACATGGCGGGTCGCATATCTAGTGGAGAGCGATTGAGAGGTCGTAGCCCCGTGAAGCGGAACGGGTCCCCGCTCGGGGGCGGGGACGGAGAAGATATCCAAGCGCGACTTTTTCAAGGGTCTCCGCGAGGGGGGAGAAGGGGAGTTACACAAAGGTCCGCGTGAAGCGGGGACTGGGAATCTGCGCATAAACGCGGACCTCTGAGACGTCCTCCGAGAGGATCGCGACCGATCCCTACACAAAGTCCCATTCAATCGGGCTAGACTTCCCGCCAACGTCGGCGGTCGCTTCGGCGGTGGATGCGGAAGATCGATGCAGTTCGTCAACCTCTTGGTGATCCGCTTAATCCAGACGATCCTCGTCATCTGGATCGTGGTCAGCATCGTCTTCATCGTCTCGCGACTGATCGGCAATCCGACCCAGACGCTGTTGCCCTTCGACTCCACCAATGAAGAGATCGCGGAGCTGGAAGAAAAGCTTGGTTTGAATGATCCGATGATCGTCCAATACGGGCGCTTCATCGGCGCCGCCGCGCAGCTCGACTTCGGCTATTCGTACCACCGCACGGGTGCAGCGATTGACCAGGTCGTCGACAAGGTGCCGAACACGGTCCGCCTCACAGTCGCCGGACTCGTCGTCGCCCTGGTATTGGGCCTGCCTATGGGACTGTTGGCCGCCCTCAGGCGAGGCTCGGCATTCGACTGGCTCGCCCGCTTCCTCGCCGTGTTCGGACAGGCGATTCCCAGCTTTTGGCTCGGCCTGATGCTGATCTTCTTCATCGCCGTACGTGTCGACTGGTTCCCGACCGCAGGCTATGAGGGCTTCAGCTCAATCCTGTTGCCGGCGGTCGCGCTGGGACTCGCCTCGGCCGCCGGGTTCATGCGACTCACCCGCTCGGCCATGATTGACGTGATGAGCACCGACTTCATCCGCACCGCACGGGCCAAGGGTCTCAATGAGCGAACCGTGATTATGCGGCATGGGCTGCGTCACGCGCTCTTGCCGGTGATGACTATCATGGGCATCGAGCTGGGACGGTTGATCGCGGGCTCGGTCATCATCGAGGTCGTCTTTTCCTGGCCCGGAATCGGCTATCTGATGATTAACTCGATCCTGCAGTCCGACTATCCAGTCGTTCAGGCCGGCATCGCCGTGATCGCCGGCTCGATCGCTCTCGCCAACCTGTTCGTAGACATTTCCTATCGCTACATTGACCCGCGCATCCGGACGGCGGAACTCTGATGTCAAGTGCGGCTGGCGAACTGCGCGTATCCGCTCTCAGCCGATGGCGCTGGCGAGCGGCGCGACGCTGGCGCCGATACCTCCTGGTCATACCTCCGCTGAGTGTGATGTTGATTTTCGTCGTCTTCGGCGTCTTCGCCGACGTCATTGCACCGGGAGATCCGGGTGAGACCAATGTGTTGCAGCGGCTCGACCGGCCCGCGTTCGACGGCGGTAGCGGGGAACATCTGCTTGGCACCGACCACATTGGCCGCGATATCTGGACGCGCATCGTCCACGGGGCCAGGGTCTCGTTGATAGTGATCGTGATCGTCGTCCCCTGTGCGGCGATCTTTGGCACGACGGTTGGCATGGTCGCCGGCTGGCGCAGCGGCAAGGTCGGACAGCTGCTCATGCGCTACGTCGATGTGCAACTCGCGATGCCCGCGATCCTCTTCGCCGTGTTGCTGGGCGCCGTGTTGGGCGCGTCCCTACGAAATGTGATCATCATCCTGTTGGTCTGGACCTGGACGGCATACGCCCGACTGGTGCGCGCCGAAGTGCTCTCGCTCAAAGAGCGCGAGTTTGTTGTTGCGTCATTGGCCGCCGGCGGTAGCAGCTGGTGGATCATGCGTAAGCAGTTGCTGCCCAATGTGCTCAACACGGTCGTTGTGATCATGACGCTGGAAATCCCCATCGTGATCGTTGCCGAGGCAGCGCTCAGCTTCCTCGGAGTCGGAGCGCCGGTCGAACAGGCCACCTGGGGCCGGATGATCACGGAGGCTCGCAATTATCTCACTCAGGCCTGGTGGGTGATCTGGATGCCTGGACTGGCTCTGATGCTGGTCGCGCTCTGCGGCAATCTGGTCGGAGACTGGCTACGCGACCTGCTCGATCCGCGTTTGCGCAACCTTGGTTGAGGGCCAGGCAAGCAAAGAATGCTCTGAAGAACTCGGATCCCCTCTCCCCCCCTTGCGGGGGGAGATGTCACGGAGTGACAGAGGGGGGTCCGCCGCTAGCGACCAGATAGGCCTTGAGAAGGGGAGCCCCCCTCTGCCTACGGCATCTCCCCCGCAAGGGGGAGAAGGGGACCTAACCAAAGGTCTCCTCGCGGGGGAAGCTGCCAAAGCCTGCCCCGTACTTGATGCGGGGGCTGAAGGGGGGGCGAGCGGCCACCGATGGCAGTTATTCAGAGGATTCCTAACGCTCCACGCACGTCTGACGCGAAGAGCACGGCATCTGCGCGCGCGATCAGAGCGTCTGGATGGTTACTATCAATTTCATGACCACTGATCTGTCCTCCCCGCGAGACGTCGATGCGGCGATCCACGAGATGGTCAAGATCATCGTCGAGGGTTGGAATCCGCAGCAAATCATCCTCTTTGGCTCCAGGGCTCGTGGCGACCATGACGAGCGCAGCGATGTGGACCTGCTAGTCGTCCTGAATGAGGCGGCGGACCGTGGGGAACTGGGCCGGCAGATCAGCGCCGAACTGGCCTGTACCGGGATCGCCAGAGACATCATCATCAGCACGGCCGCCGACATCGTGCGTCAGGCCACGGTGATCGGTACCGTCGAGCGCGCCGCCATGATCGACGGCCGAACGCTCTACGTCCGAGGCAGAGGAGATCCGGTGATGGAGCAATTCGCTCAGCTCATGCATCGAGCAGCCGGCGATATCAGAATGGTCGAAGCCGGTTTGGCGCTCAGACCGCCAGAATTGCAGGCAGCCTGCTACCACGCTCAGCAGGCGGTCGAGAAGGCGAGCAAGTCGGCCCTGATGGTGGACAGGATTGCGTACCCGTTCACGCACGACCTGGAGCAGTTGCTGCCGCTCGTGCCGATCGACTGGGACATCGACGGGATCATCGATGACCCCAAAGAGCTGAGCACGTGGGCGTCATACCCGCGCTACTTGACGATCAAGGAGCCGAGTCCCAAGTTCGCAGAACAGGCACTCGCTGACGCTCGCACGATCCATGAGCGGGTGATGTCCAAGATGTCCAGTCGGGGCTTGGCGATGGATTGAACGGAACATTTGCCCAGCTTTAGTTGACGTAACGAGTCATCCCCAGCCGCCAACTGATATGATCACACGGAATTACGTAACATACGAAGCAATCTGCGGTGGGGGGTACCCACCGAGCGAGGAGATAACAGATGACAACGCGGAACTATTGGAAGCGCTTGTCGCATCGCAGCTTAAGCCGCCGCACCTTGCTGCGCGCATCGGCCCGCGCCGGCGTCGGAGCAACCGGTCTGGCCCTGGTCGGCTGTGGCGACGATGACGACGACGACCAGCAGGCAGTTGTCCAGGCCCAGCCGCAGCAGCGGCAAGAGCAGCCGCAGCCAGCTCAGCAGGCACAGCCCCAGCAGCAACAACAGCAGGCGATGCAGCAGCAGCAGCAGGCTGAGCAGCAGGCGCAGCAAGTCGAGCAACAGGAGCAGGCCCAACAGGGCACGGTTCAGGCAATCGAACGCGAAGAGTCCGACGAAGACGAGCAGGCCGCGGAGCCTGAAGTCGACACCGAGGCGACCCTCCGCGTCGCCGTTGGGCGCTACACAGCCGGACTCGACCCGCAGCGCTCCGGTTCGCAGACGAACTACATAAACGGGGCCTGCACCTTCGACGCCGGGATGTCCAACCACCCCGAGACCGCGGCGCTCGAGCCCAACCTCGTTGCCGGAATCGAAGCGATCGACCCGACCAACCTGATCATGCACGTTACGGAAGGCATCAACTTCCACAGCGGCACGCCCTACACCGCCCACGACCTGCAGTTCAACTTCGAGCGCGTCGCGGGCGAGGCCGAGTACCATCAGGGCGGCGAAACCAGCGACCATCCCGGCGTGTGGGCCACGGCCCGCGGGGTGTTCGGCGTCGGCAACTTTTCCAACTACAGCGTCGCCGACGACTACACCTTCGTCGTTGAGACGCCATTGCCCAACGCCTCGCTCGCCGGCTCGATCATGGGCGGCGCCGTGCGCCACGTGTCCAAGGAGTACGTCGAGGCCAATGGCGATGAGCACGTCGATGCCGTTAACGCGGTCGGCACCGGGCCCTTCCGCTTTGTTGAGCACCTCCCCGATGTCGGGTTCAAGTGGACTCGCTACGACGGTTACCACAAGGATCGGGACGCTGTGTCCGGACCGCGGCTGGCCTGGTACAAGGACCTCGATGTTCAGATCCGCCCCGAGCCGCTCGCGCAGATCGCCGGTATCGAAGCCGGCGAAGTCGACGCTCTCTTCAACTTGCCCACCGATGTCACTGAGCCCTTCAACGACGACGACCGTTTCAAGGTGTTCTACGGTCCGGCCAGCAACCCCACGCACTACATCATGTTCAACACGCATGACACGGTGGCCGAGGTAGACGGCGAGCCCAATCCGTTCCTCGACATTCGCGTGCGCGAGGCCGCCAATCTGGCGATCAATCGCGAAGCGATCATCGAAGGTCTGCTCACCGGCACCGAGAGACCGACTTTGGGCCAGTATGCAGGTACGATCGGCTTCCCGAAGGACGCGCTCGATACCCACTACCACGGTTACGACCCCGAGCGCGCCAGGCAACTGCTTGCCGAGGCCGGCTACCCCGATGGTATTGATGTCGACCTGCACATCGTGACCGACTTCCAGCCCATTGTCCCGGTCATGTCGCTGGTCGTGCAAGGGGACCTCGAGGCGGTAGGCATCCGCGCCAAGATCGTTGAGTACTTGAGCTCCGAGTACTTCAGGACGGTTCGCACGTTCGAGAAGCCGGGGATGTTCTACTTCTTCAGTAACAGCAACCCCGAGCCCGAGTCTTCGATCGGCTCAGGCATCAACGACCAGGGCTTCTACGCGGCCTCGGTCTACCCCGAGACCAATATTCAGGAGCTCTACGTCGCGCAGAATCAGGCGCTCGTCCCCTCCGAACGAGCGGCGCTGCTCGAGGAGCTCTACGTGACGGTCTACAACAACTACTCGTGGCTCTTCCTCACCGAGGTATCATCCGCGGCCATGCTCGCTGCCAACGTCAACTGGCCAGTCGGCGCCGCCGAGCTCCGAGGCGAAAGCACGCTGACCGCGATCCAGAAGCTCAAGAACGTCTAACCCGTCCACAGGACGAGATCGACTCCGAGCGGGGCTGGACAATCTGTCCGATACCCCGCTCGGAGCCGTTAAGATTCAAACAGGACCAAACAAAACCGAACAAACCGAACAACAGCGAACGCCCAGAGAGCGCAAATGCCCACCCTGACTGCAGAACAGCTCGATCACTTCGAAATATTCGGATTTCTCGCCGTCGACAACGTCTTCGACCCCGACGAAGTGATCAATCCGGTCATGGACGAGTACGCCGAAGTGCTCGATGCGCTCGCCAATGACCTGCACGAGCAGGGAGTGATCACCGACATCTACGCCGATCTCCCGTTCGCTGAACGGGTCTGCAAGGTCTATTTCGAGTCGCAGAAGGTGCACGCGCAATACTTCGACTTCTCCCTCCCGCAGAGGGGCATCAAGGCCGACACGCCCTTCTGGGCAGGCCCGGCAGTCTTCAACGCGCTGACCAACCCCAGCCTGCTCGAGACGGTCGAGAGCTTCATCGGCCCGGAGATCTACTCAAACCCCGTCCAGCACGTCCGGGTCAAGGTGCCCGAGTCAATCGCCCCACGCGACCCCGACGGCAACGTGATCTACGGCGCGACGCCCTGGCATCAGGACTCAGGCGTCATCAACGCCTCAGCCGACGACACCGACATGCTCACCGTCTGGTTCCCGCTAATGGATACCGACGTCGAGAACGGCTGTCTGCAGGTCATCCCCGGCTCGCATCGCGGCGAAGTGCTCACCCACTGCTCAGGCGTCCAGGGCCTGAATATCCCATCTTCAATCCTGCCCGGCGAAGACAGCGCGCGAGCCGTCCCGCTGCCGGCCGGCGGCTGCCTCTTCCTCCACCGCAAGACGATCCACGCCGCGCTGCCCAACGTCAGCGACCGGATCCGCTGGAGCTTCGACCTGCGCTACCACCCGCCCGGACAGGCCACTGGTCGGGCGGCCTTCCCCGGCTTCGTCGCCCGCAGCCAACAAGACCCCGACGCCGTCCTCGCCGAAGCCGCCAAATGGCGCCAAATGTGGCTCGACGCCCGGGCCGCCCTGGCCAACCAGCCCGACCCCGAGTACAACCGCTGGTCGCTCGACGACGAGGCCTGCGCCTGATGCGATCGGAGTAATCTCATTGCTGGGGGTGATTGCATGCCCATCGTGAAGGATCCGGTCGCAGGCCTGCTCCGTCTCCCTGCAAGTGACCAGGTAGACCCAATGCATGCAGCACTTCGAAGGGGAGAGGCAATTCCCGATCGCCGAGCCAATCTGCTTCGTTTGGCGTGGGACCAAACAATGTCTTACGAAGAGGCCGAGCGTCTGTTGACCGACGACGAAATCGATGATCTGTGTGATCTCCTCTATGACATGCGAGACGACGCAATCCTGGCTCGCGCCTACGCGATTGACGAGGCGCAACGAAATGGTTGGATTTTGACAGACACCGATCGCGACTGGTTTCGGCAAGAATGCAATCTGCCACCGGTAGGCGATTGGTCAGCCGCTGACGAGAGACAGTTGTCGCTGTGGCGACGCGGAGTGCGCATCGAGGACGAAGCTCGGTTCGTTGCTCAGTTGTTGCTTGACACGCGAATCCCCTATCGCGAGATCGATTCACGCTTATCAACCGCCGAATCAACCCTGGTGCATGAGCTTGTGGATCCCGCAGAAGTCGCCCGCGCTGCTGAGATTGAGCGGGAGATGCGAGAGGAGCTCAAGCATCCCGAGCCACATCGGTGAACTATCGGGTTACCTATCATCGGGATTGGGACAGACAGCTACGTCGTCTTCCTGAACGAGTCGCTGCGCGCGCCCGCGAGCGAGCAGCATCGCTCGCCGAGAATCCTCGACCGCAGGGCTACCGTCAGTTGCATCCCAGAACACGCGGCTACCGAATCAAGATCT
Source organism: Dehalococcoidia bacterium (assembly GCA_963666795.2). Taxonomy (GTDB): domain Bacteria; phylum Chloroflexota; class Dehalococcoidia; order Bin125; family Bin125; genus Bin125. Next base: position 1,268,697 of record CAXXUV010000008.1, read on the forward strand.
TTCGGGACTGGCGACTCGTGTATCAGATCAACGAGAGCACGCGGCAGGTTTCGGTCCGCGGTGTCTACTCTCGGGGAAGCGTTCGTTACTAATGACCCAATCTAGGATCGAAAGTCAACTACTTCAGTCTGCCCGCCGATACTCGTTCGGCGGGCGAATGGACAAGTCCGGTAGCGGGCCGATCTTTGTGCGTGGCTCCGGCTCCGAGGTCGAGGACATCAACGGCAAGACGTACCTCGACTTCAACTCCGGCCAAATGTGCGCTTGGCTGGGGCACAATCATCCCGCGATCACCGAAGCCGTCACCGAAGCGTGCGAAACGCTGATTCACGCCCACAGCAGCTACTACAACGACAAAGAAATCGAGCTGGCCGAGAGACTGGGCCAGCTACTGCCCGATCCGCTGCAGAAGAGTATGTTCCTGCAATCCGGCGCCGACGCCAACGAAGCCGCCATCAACATCGCCCGAAAGTGCACGGGCGGATTTGAAATCATCAGCCCACATATTTCGTTCCACGGCATGTCCGACACGACCCGAGCCTTAACCTACGCCGGCTGGCATCGAGGCTATGGTCCGCCACAAGCTGGAATGATGGCAATGCTGGCCCCATATTGTTATCGCTGCCCAATCAATCTGGAACCGGAGACCTGCGAACTCGCCTGTCTCGACGCGTCGTTCGAGTTGATCGACGCGCAAACAACCTCGCGACCCGCTGCGGTGCTCACCGAACCAATCTTCTCCGCAGGCGGCGTCATCGAACCTCCGATCGGATGGCTGCCCAGGCTCAAGGAGCAGTGCGAAGAACGGGGAATGCTGCTCATCCTCGACGAGGAGCAGACCGGCCTGGGCAAGACAGGCGACATGTTCGCCTTCGAGCAGGAAGGCGTCGTCCCCGACATCATCACCCTGGCCAAGCACTTCGGCGGCGGTATCTGTATCTCGTCCGTCACGACCTCCGCCGAGATCGAGGAGCGGGTCGTCGCCGACGAGTTCATCGTCACCCACTCACACTCAAACGACCCGCTCGCCTGCGCCGCCGGCACCGCCACGCTCGACGTGCTGGAGCGAGAAGATCTACCGGCAAAAGCCCGGCAACTTGGCGGCTACCTGAAGTCCAAGCTCAACGAGCTGTCCGACCGCTTCGAGATCATCGGCGACGTGCGGGGCCGAGGGCTGTTGCAAGGAATCGAACTCGTCCGAGACCGCCATACAAAGGAACCGGCCACGACCGAAGGCAAAGCCATCACTGAGCAATGTCTCAAAGCCGGCCTGATCTTCAGCGTCCGACGAGGAGGTTCAGTCCTCCGCTTCGTCCCACCAGCAAGCACCACCGAGGATCAGATCGACCGAGCAGTCGAGATTCTGAGCGATTCAATGGAAGAAGTAATTGAGCGCATTGTCTGACCCGATTCGCGAGCAATACGCGCACCAACAACAGGGGGCTGTTGACATCGCACAACAGACTTCGTAGCCTCGGAGCGTGGCCGAACGAATCCCAAGAAAGAAATCGAGGAGGTCGTTCAAGAGTTGGAGGCCGCTGGTTGGAACGTGGAGAGGACGAGTGGCTACACATGGGGCAGAGCGCTCTGCCCGGAGTCGCCTGGCGGTTGCATGATTTGGATCAAATCCACCCCAAGCAACATTGGCGGTGAAGTACGCAAGTTGAGACGAGCACTGAAGAATTGCTCTCACAAAGGAATTGAATAATGGCAGTCTGGGAGTTCACACTCATAGTCGAGGGGCAAGATGTCGCCAGACAAGAGGTGCACGATGCACTGTACGAGTCAGGATGCGATGACGCGCTCATCGGCCAGGCGAACGGAGTGCAATACCTCGATTTCGATAGACAGGCGCAGTCACTGGAAGACGCGGTAGCGTCCGCAGTAAGAGATATCGAGCAAGTGCCAGGTATCGAAGTTGTTCGATTTGTGGACTCCGATCTGGTCAACATGACCGAGATCGCGGAACGTACGAATCGCACTCGCGAGAGCGTTCGCCTGCTTGTCACAGGGAAGCGAGGAAGGGGCGGATTTCCTCCTCCCGTTAGTGACCCTCGACGCCCTCACCGTCTGTGGCGGTGGTCAGAGGTCGAAAGATGGGTTAAGCAGGGGGTCGGTGACAGTGACCGTCGATCTGGCGAAAGCACCATTCGAATCGCAATCTCAGCGGGCATCGAACTTAACGCGGCGACGCGTCGATTGAATGTTCGTCAACGCGAGCGCGTATTCGACATTGCACGCCGAGCCTAGGAACTAACTCTTCGGCGCGCAGGCGCGCATCACTGCTCGCACTGATTCGAGCCCAGGCTTCGCGGCGACAACACGGACGATCGCCGTGTCCAGCCCGTCTGCCAACGCCTCAAACGCCGACTTCGCACCGGATGCATTGCCGTAGTAGCCCACCCTGGTCAGCAGCTTCTCCGACGCTGCGGCCGCGACATCATCGGCCGATGCTCCGCTCCGCCTCATATCGTCCAGCGACGCCAGCTCGTCGGTGAATCCCATCCGCTCGAAGTGCGCTCGATAGGCGAACTTGCGCAGACGCTCTGACGTCGGCGCCTGACCCAGCGCGTAACCCAGCATCGACGTTGCATACGACATCCGCGCTGTCTCGACATCTTCGTCGACACAGATGCGGATGTATTCGACCAGTTGCACATCCTCGGGACTCTTGCCTGCCTTGGCCGCGCCTTCGTTGAGCCGATCGCGGCTCCAGCTGACTCGCTCGGGATCGCACCAGTTGAGGACCGCGCCGTCGCCGACCTCGGCGCCAAGCTGGATCATCTGCGGGCCCAGCGCGCCGACCAGCACCGGCGTCGGTGGTGGCCGGAATCCGAGCTGCACCCCGTCATACTGGACGGCTTCCCCGTCGATCGTGACCGACTCTCCCGCGAGCAGCCCCTTGACCGCTGCGGTGTACTCACGCATCACACCCAATGTGGAGCGCCGGGGGATACCGAGTTGGCGTCGCGTATCTGCCCGATAGATGCCACCGGATCCGATGCCCAGCGAAAACTTGCCGCCGCTCTGCGCCGACACCGTCGCGGCCGACATCGCGAATGCGACTGGCGAACGATAAGCGATCGGGCAGACGCCGATGCCGGTCGCCAGTCCACTCGCCTGGTTCCGCATCGCACAGAGCTGGAACGAGTCCAACCCTGCGCCCTCGGGTGTCCACAATGATTGGTAGCCAAGCTCCGCCGCTTCCTGGGCCAACGTCCGTTGGTCCTCAAACGACATGCCCAGCGAAAAGTCCAAGCCCAGCCCGATTTGTCCGATTGCCATCGCACCCGCCTATATCATGCGTGCCAGATTGCACTCGCAGGCTACCGCCGATCGCGCGTCGCGCTGAAAGGACGATTCCATGCCTCCCGTCGTTAACACGAAGTACGGCCAACTCCAGGGACAAACCGAAGACGACCTACACGTATTCCGCGGGGTTCAATTCGCTGCTCCACCCGTCGGCGAACTCCGCTTCCGCGCTCCGCGACCGCCCGAGCCCTGGGACGGCGTCAAAGTCGCCAACGAGCCAGGACCTGGCTCGTTGCAAACGTTCATGCCCGGGATCGAACTGCTCGGCGCCTGGGAAATGCCCGTCGATGAAGACTGCCTCTCGCTCAACATCTGGACGCCGGGTCTGGACGACGCCAAGCGTCCGGTGATGTTCTGGATCCACGGCGGCGGCTTTTCCGGAGGATCTGGCGCCACGCCGATCTACGACGGTCAGCACCTGTCGCGTCGCGGCGACGTGGTCGTGGTCACGATCAACTACCGCCTGGGCGCATTGGGCTACCTCTACAACCAGGCCCTGACTGACGACGACGACGCACATAGCGGCAACTACGGTATGCGCGACCAGGTCGCGGCGCTGCAATGGGTGCGCGACCACATCAGCGAATTCGGCGGCGACCCCAACAACGTCACCATCTTCGGTGAGTCGGCCGGCGGCATGAGCGTCGGCGTCCTGCTCGGCTCGCCCGAGGCCGAAGGTCTGTTCCAGCGCGCGATCCCACAGTCAGGCGCGGGACACCACTCCCTGCCGACTGATGTTGCTGAGGAAGTATGCAGGCGCTATTGCGCCGTCCTCGAGGTGAGCCCGGAGGACGCGGGAGCGCTACGCAGCATCCCCGCGCAGGACATGCTCGATGCACAGAACGCGCTGATGGGTGATCCGGAGACGAGCGCGCTGACCGGCCGGTTCCTGATGGCATTCTCTCCGGTCGTCGAGGGCGGATTCCTCGAGACGCTGCCGATCGACGCCGTGCGCAACGGTCTCAGCAAGGATGTCGATCTGCTCTGCGGCACGATTGAAGACGAGTGGACACTGTTGGCTTCGTTGAGCGGTGTGAATCCGACAGACGAGGCCGCGGCTCGTGGCGCCCTCGCCGTCACTGCCGGAGATGCCGACACCGCCGATCGACTGTACGACCACTATCGGAACGCCCGAGCCAATCGTGGCGTGGGATCCGATCCGCTCACGGTCTACGACTCGGTGATGACCGACTACGTCTTCCGCATTCCGTCCGACCGGCTGCTTGACGCCCACAGCGGACTCGACGGCTCGGGCAAGACCTACGCGTACCTGTTCAACCAGCAGTCCCCGGCGATGGACGGTCGCTTGCGAGCCCCGCACGCGATTGACATCCCCTTTATCTGGGGCACCTGCGATGCGATGCGCCCGTTCGTCGGCGACGACCCGCAGACCAACCAGCTCAGCGGCTTCGCGATGGACGCCTGGATCAGCTTCGCCCGCAGCGGCAACCCCAGCACCAACGCGCTGCCCGGCTGGCCGCAGTACCGAGCCGACCAGCGCTACACGATGGTGCTCGGTCCAGACGTGAAGACGGTTCGTCAGGACCGAGAAGAAGAGCGCACGATCTGGTCGTCCGACCTGCTCGAATAGGAGTACGCCATGGCCTCGAACGCGACGACTGTCCAGACCCAACAGGGAACGCTGCAGGGACGAATCGAGGATGACCTGCACGTCTTCCGCGGCGTACCGTTTGCGGCGCCGCCCGTCGGCGAGCTTCGCTGGCGTCGGCCGCAGCCGCTAGAGCCATGGGACGGCGTCCGCGACGCCTTGGAGTTCGGCGCGATCTCAATCCAGCCGCCGCGGCCGGCGGCCGGGCCGTTCGCCGGGATCATGGGCCACAGCCAAGAGCGGACATCGGAGGACTGCCTCTATCTCAACATCTGGACGTCCGGCCTCGACGACGGCCGACGACCGGTCATGATTTGGATTCACGGCGGTGGGCTGACCAGCGGATCGGGATCGTCACCGGCCTATGACGGCGCGCCGCTCGCGTCCCGCGGCGACGTGGTGATCGTCACGATCAACTACCGCTTGGGCGCGCTCGGCTACCTGCCCGACCCGGCGCTCGCCGCCGATGACGAGGCGGAGGGCAACTATGGCTTTCACGACATGATCGCTGCGCTGCAGTGGGTGCGGGACGAAATTGCCGCCTTCGGCGGCGATCCGTCCAACGTGACGCTCTTCGGCGAGTCGGCCGGTGGCGTCGCGGTCGCGATTCTGCTCGGATCGCCGCTCGCGGAGGGCCTCTTTCAGCGCGCGATCATGCAGAGCGGCGCAGCCGACCGCGTCCACCCGCGCGAGTTTGTCAGCGAGATGTTGCCGTTCTTCTATAAGGAGCTGGGGCTCGATCGGCCGTCGGCTGACGAGTTGCGGTCGCTGCCAGTTGAGGAGGTGCTGCGTACGCAGAGGGCGCTGATGGCTGCTGATCCGGCGATCAATCCCGCCGGGGGCCTGCACGGCATCTTCAACGCGTTCATCGAGGACGACTTCCTCGACGCCGTCCCGCTCGACGCGGTGGGGCATGGCCGCGGCAGCGATGTCGATCTGCTCTCGGGCACGATGCGCAATGAGTTCACGCTGCTCTCGGTGATGACTGGACTGACCGAGCTGAACGAGGAGCAGGCGTTGGAGATGATGGCGCCGTTGGTCGGTGGCAGCGAACGCGCCGGTGAGTGCTACGAGCGTTACGGGATGCTACGCGCCCAACGCGGCGAGGCGACTGATCCGCTGGCGATCTACAACGCGGTCATGACCGACCGTCAGTACCGTGGTTCGACCCGCCGTCTGCTCGACGCGCGGGAGGGCGCAGCAGGCGGCACCTACGCGTACCTGGTCGAGCAGCGTTCGCCGATGTTCGAGGGTCGGCTGGGCGCGCCGCACGCGCTCGACGTACCGCTCGTCTGGGGAACGACCGGGTTGATGCGCGACTTCGTCGGCGACGATCCGCAGGTAGACCAGTTGAGCCGCTTCATGATGGACGCCTGGATCAACTTCGCCCGCTCAGGCAACCCAAGCACCAATGCCCTGCCCGGCTGGCCGCAATACCGCGCTGATCGGCCCTACACGATGGTGTTCGGCCCAGACGTCCGCACGGTCACTTCGGAGCGGGAGGAAGAGCTCGCGCTCTGGCGCTGAGCCTCACCTAGGTCATAGGCCGAATCGACAGATCGAGTGGCGCGGATTCTCTGCCCGGCGCCAACTCGTGTCCGGGCCTGGACGGTTCCCGAAATGTGATCGAGTCATAGAAGTCGTCAAGCGCCACAAAGACCCCGTTCTGCTCGGCCCATTCTCTCATCGCGCGCTTGCAAGAATGAGTCCATGAGAGAATCTCAATCCGCCAACCCAGCTGATGCATGCGCTCCAGCGTCGCGTGAAATCCAGCTCCCTCTTCGTATCCCGCTCCATCGCCGGATCAACAGCACGACGATTCCAGGATCCCCGATATTGTCCAGGGCATCCTCCAACATGCGGAGTTGTAGGACCTGGTCTGGAACTTGCTGCTCTCCTCGGCTTGGGTCGCCACGGTCGAAGAGCTTAACTTCCACCCCCGCGTTCTCGAGGCGGTTCCAAAGCTGTCTCATCTCGGGAGGCACGGAGCCTGCTGCGACCGCTCGCTTAACTGGGCGGTCCGCATGGGCCAGACTAATCATCCGCTCAAAATTGATGCGGATGAGATACCTGGCGTCGGGCGTCCCATTTCTCTCGTCCGCGAGGCGTTGTGCCTCGTGGAATATGTTGGAGTGGACCAGTAGATGAAGACTTCGTTCATGCTGCTCTCTGTCGGAGTTAGGCAAGCGACCGATTGCTTACAGCCCGCGCACGTCAACGAAGTGGCCGGCGATTGCGGCGGCGGCGGCCATGGCGGGGCTGACCAGGTGGGTGCGGCCTCCGGGGCCTTGGCGACCCTCGAAGTTTCGATTACTGGTCGAGGCGCAACGCTCTCGCGGGCTGAGGATGTCGGGGTTCATGCCCAAGCACATCGAGCAGCCCGCGTCGCGCCATTCGAAGCCCGCGTCGCGGAAGCGGTCGGCGAGACCTTCCTGCTCGGCCATGACCTTCACCAGGCCCGAGCCCGGAACGACCAGTGCGTTGACGCCGTCGGCCACTCGACCGTCGCCGATTGCGTCGGCGGCTGCTCGCAGGTCCTCGATCCGGCCGTTGGTGCAACTGCCAATGAACACGCGGTCGATGGCGATGTCAGCAATGGCCGTGCCAGCAGTCAGTCCCTGGTAGGCCAATGCACGCTCGGCCGACTCTTGCGCCGACGCGGTCGCCAGGCTGGTCGGGTCGGGAATCGAACCGGTGATCGGTGCGCTCTGGGCGGGGTTGGTGCCCCAGGTGACGAACGGCGCGATGTCGCCGCCGTCGATCACGACTTCTGTGTCGAACACGGCGTCGTCGTCGGTCGTCAGCTCGTTCCAGTGAGCCACAGCGGCGTCCCAGTCCTCGCCGGTCGGCGCGTGTGGGCGGCCCTGGACATAGTCGATTGTCGTCTGGTCGGGAGCGACGAGGCCAGCGCGCGCGCCGCCCTCGATCGTCATGTTGCAGACCGTCATCCGACCGTCCATGGACAGGTTGCGGATCACATCGCCGCGGTACTCGATCACGTGTCCCACGCCGCCGCCGGTGCCGATTGTATTGAGAATCGTGAGGATCACATCTTTGGCTGCGCAGCGCTCCGGCAGCTCCCCGGTCACCTCAATCGACATCTGCTTGAGCGGCGCTTGCGGCAATGTCTGTGTGGCGAGCACGTGCTCGACCTCCGACGTGCCGATGCCGAAGGCGAGCGCGCCCAACGCGCCGTGCGTGGAGGTGTGGCTGTCGCCGCAGACGATGGTCAGTCCCGGCTGCGTCAGTCCCTGCTCAGGGCCGATGATGTGAACGATGCCCTGTCGCGGGTCGAGCGTGTCGTACAGCGGCACGCCGAATTCTGCGCAGTTTGTACGCAGCGCTTCGACCTGTTGCTGCGACAGCGGGTCGGCGAATGGCTCAACCCGAGTGTCGGTGGGCACGTTGTGATCCTGAGTGGCCAGTGTCAGGTCGGGCCGGCGCACCGGCCGACCGCTGAATCGCAGGCCCTCAAAGGCCTGCGGAGACGTGACCTCATGCACCAGGTGCAGGTCGATGTAGAGCAGATCGGGTTCACCCTCGACCCGGCGGATCAGATGCTCGTCCCAGATCTTCTGCGCGACAGTACGTCCAGCCATGGTGGTCTCCTCGCTCCGGAAAGAAAGTCTCGCTGATAATCTTACGCGCAGCGCGCCCGGGCCCGGCCCAGTTTCGCAGGGATATCCTGAGGCTGACAGCAGAGGACCCGCTATGACAACGCCCGCATCAGCCATTGATCTCAGTCCGATGATCTTCACCGAGTTCGTCTCAGAAGGTCGGCGCTACCGCACAACGGAGCCATTGGTATTCACTTTCGACTACGCGGAGGACGATGGCATCTATCTCTTCGAAGGGGAATACAACATCATCTCCGGCGCAGAGACGCGCGAAGAGGCTTGGGACATGATCGACGATTCGCTGGAGTGGATGTGGCGCGAATACGCGGAGGCCGATCCTGCGGGAATGGATAGAGTGGCTGTGGAATTCGGTGCGGAGTTGCGAGCGCGCTTCAAACTGGTGACGGATGCCGCGTAGGGCGCGCGCAGTTGAGCGTGGCCTGGTGCGAAAAGGCTTCCGTCTGACTGAATCCCGCCAGCGCCGGCACCGCTACTACAAGCTGAACGGCGAGAAGACGAACGTGCTGACTCTCATGTCGCACGGCTCAGACCGCGATATCGGCGATCGGCTGTTGGCGCAGATGGCGCGTCAGCTTCATCTCAGCCGCCGCCAATTCGATCAACTGATGGACTGCGATCTCTCGCAGGGCGACTACGAAGCGATGATGCGCCGCGACGGGTTCATCCGCTGAACTCGCCGCGGCGCGTACATCGTTCCTATGGGGTGCGTTCCTGCGTCGCTGCGGCCGTTGCTCCGGTCACGCCACTGACATGGCGGTTGATCGCGTTCAGGTAGGCGCGCGCCGATGCGACGAGGATGTCCTGATCGGTGGCGCGGCCGGTGTGCGTCGCACCATCGACGAGGATGCGAATCGTGACCTCGCCTTGCGCGTCCAGACCTTCGGTGATGCTGGAGACGTTGTACTCCTCCAGTTGATCGCTGACACCCGTCAGCTCACGGATCGTCTGGTAGATCGCATCAACGGGACCCGTGCCGGTCCTTGAGCCGGAGCGCTCTTCTCCTTCGGGTGAGCGCAACGAAATGGTCGCGGAGGGCGTCGTGGTCGTGCCGGACGCGATGTCGATCGAGACCAGCTGCCATCCCTCGGTCGGCTGGCCGAGCCGGTCCATCACGATCGCTTCGAGGTCGCGGTCGTCAACCACGGTCTTGCGGTCGGCGAGCTGCTGGAATCGGGTGAAGGCCTGGTTGAACTCCTCGGCCTCAAGCTCGAAGCCGAGGTCTTCCAGTCGCGAGCGGAATCCGGCGCGACCGGACAGCTTGGACAGCACGAACTGCGAGCCCTCGACCCAGCCGACTTCCTTCGGGTCCATGATCTCATAGGTCTCGCGCATCTTGACGACGCCGTCCTGGTGGATACCGGACTGATGTCGGAATGCGTTGAGACCGACGATCGCCTTGTTCGGCTGCACATGCATGCCGGCGAAATCCTGGACCATTCGAGATGCAGGGACCAGGTACTGCGGGTCGACGCCGATCTCGACGCCGAGGTGGTCGGCGCGAGTGCGGATCGCCATGACGGTTTCCTCGAGCGAGGTATTGCCTGCGCGTTCACCGATGCCGTTGATTGTGCATTCGACCTGTCGCGCGCCGGCGATTACAGCGGCCAGCGAGTTCGCGGTCGAGAGCCCCAGGTCGTTGTGGCAGTGCACAGAGACAACCACGTTGTCGGCGCCGGGAACATCCTCCAGGATGCCGCGGATGAAGTTGGCAAACTCGTCGGGAATCGCGTAGCCGACAGTGTCGGGGATGTTGATTGTGGTGGCGCCGGCCTCGATCACCTCACGCAGCATGCGACGGACGAAGTCGACGTCCGAACGGGTCGCGTCCATCGGCGAAAACTCGACGTCGCTCACGTACTGCTTGGCGCGAGCGACCATCTCCCGGGCCTGCTGCAAGACCGACTCACGGTCCTTGCGCAGCTGATGAGCAATGTGAATGTCGGAGGACGAGAGGAAGACGTGAATGCGCGGATCCTCGGCGTCGCGAATCGCCTCCCAGCCCTGGTCGATGTCGTTGGCGACGGCGCGGCAGAGCGTGGCGATCTGGGTCCCGCGCACTTCGCGGGCGATGCGGTTGACAGCGTCGAAGTCGGCCGGCGAGGCGGCGGCGAAGCCGGCCTCGATGCAGTCGACGCCCATTTTCTCGAGCAGCTTGGCAATCTGCAGCTTCTCCTCGGCGGAGAAGGAGACGCCGGCGGCCTGTTCGCCGTCGCGCAGGGTCGTATCAAAGATTCGGACTCGGTCAGCCATGGCGGAAACTCCTGTGGTCGGAACAAGGGTCGGAAATAAACAAAAACGTGGCCACCGACCGGCGGCCCTTCATCAGGCCCCGAGCACCCCGCGGGCGACGGCCCGCGGTTCAGCTCCCCCAAGCACACACTGCGTCATGCACGTAAGTATAGGGTAATCGCGCTGATCGCCAGACGCGCGGCGAAGCTTCACATCGTCATTGAGGTTTAGAAGGCCATACCAACCGCTCCTACAGCCTTTCATTGAATCATTGATCTCAGCACCCTATCGTGGTGGGTGCAAGACCCCATAGGGGCGGGTCGCCTACTTTCGTTGGAGACTCGCTTTGAAGGTCAGCTACGCGAATGCGACCCTTGAGCGTTGCGCCACCGACCTCAAACGCGCTGAAAGGCAATGGAAGACATCGGGAGTTGCCGAGGCCTACTACAACCGCGTTCCTGTCCTGATGGCTATCGATCATCTGGAAGAGCTTCACCTGTTTCAGGGGTTCGACTTTCATCCACTGCATGGGGATCGAGAAGGTCAGTACGCCATCACGCTTGAAGGGCTTTGGCGACTGATATTCGAACACAGTCCCGATGACGACGAGATAATCATCGTGGAGGTGAAGGACTACCACCCATGATCGATGTCCAAGCCGACTATAGACCCACGCGAGCTGTTCACCCAGGAAGGATTCTGAGTGAGGAGCTCAAGGCGCGCGACATTAGCCAGAAAGCGCTGGCGGAGCGAATGAGGCGCCCTCCACAAGTAATCAACCAAATCATCAAGGGGAAAAAGTCCATTACTCCCGAGACTGCCATAGGGATCGAGAAGGTCCTGGGAATCGATGCCCAGATTTGGATCAACTTGCAAGGAATACATGACATCGCACTAGCCCGAATCGCTGAGGATGCTGAGCTTGAGCAGCAGCGTGACTGGCTCAAGAAGATTCCAGATCGCGAAATGGCGAAGGTTGGCTGGATCACAAGAGAAGATCGCATCGCGAGCCGCCTTAGAGAATTGCTCAAATTCTTCGGGACTCCTTCGTTTGAGGCTCTAGAGCCCACCACGGAGGCTGTCGGCTTTCGAGTGACTGAAAAGGCAAAGGTGAACGAATGGGCATTGCGCGCTTGGCTGCGACGGGGCGAGATTGAGGCTCGGCAGATCGAAGTGGCAGGTTATGACGAAGTCCGATTCCGAGATGCCGTTCGGGAGATCCGAAGTCTCACGCTAGAAGAGCCTTCCGAATATTGGTCGCGGATGCGGGCGATGTGCGCTGCTGCTGGGGTTGTGCTGCTTGGAGTGCCGCACTTGCCGAAAACGGGGGCGAACGGTGTTGCTCGCTGGCTCAGCCCTCGGGTCGCGATGATTCAACTCAATTTGCGCTATGGGTCGGCGGACATATTTTGGTTCACCTTCTTTCACGAAGCGGGCCATGTACTTCAGCACGAGACCAAGCGGACATTCGTGGATCTACAAGAGGATGACAGGCGTGACGCCGCAGAAGATGAGGCCGACTCCTTTGCCAGAGAATCACTTGTCTCGACCGAGGATTGGGGCCGTTTCGTCCAGACCGGCGATTTCTCCAGAACAGCGATTCTCAGTTTCGCTTCCGAGCAAGCCCTACATCCGGGAATTGTCGTAGGTCGACTGCAACGCGAAGGCAAGCTGCTGTACAGCCAGAAAAATGACCTGAAGCAGCGCTTCAAGTTCGTCTCGAACGCGAATTAGCTCACCTGAGTCGCACGGTTTCGTTCCGATTTCCTTATCCTCCGAGCAACCGTTGCTTGCGCGTACGCGCAGATGATGGATCGCTTGGAGTTTGCGATGGCTCAATTTGACGTTCTGATTCGCGGGGGGACTGTGGTCGACGGGACCAGTGTCCCCCGATTTGTCGCCGATGTCGGGATCAAGGATGGCGTGGTCGCCCAGATTGGCGGACGCATGGATCCTGCTGACGCCGACCAGGTGCTCGACGCCGACGGGTTGATTGTCGCTCCCGGTTTCGTCGACCTCCACACCCACTACGACGCTCAGATCCAGTGGGACCCCTACTGCACGATCTCGGGTTGGCATGGCGTCACCTCCGTGGTGCTCGGCAATTGTGGATTCGGCTTTGCGCCGGTGCGCGAGGAAGAGCGCGACCGCGCGATGCTGACCATGTCTCGTACCGAGGCGATTCCCTTCGACTCGATGAAAGCGGGCATGATCTGGGACTGGATCACATTCCCCGAGTTCCTCGACACGCTCGACCGCATCCCCAAGGGCGTGAATTGCCTCTCGTACATGCCGTTGGCGCCGTTGATGACCTGGGTCATGGGGCTCGAGGCCGCCAAGTCGCGCCGAGCCAACGACGCCGAGATCGCCGAGATGCAGCGCTTGCTGCACGAGGCGATGGACGCCGGCGCATGCGGCTGGTCGACCCAGCGGCTGGGCGAGAACTCGGTCCAGGCCGACTACGACGGCTCGCCGATGGTGACCGACATCATGTCGGACAACGAGTGTCTGGCGCTGGCCGAAGTGCTCGCCGAGCGCGACGAGGGCTTTATCCAGATCACCCAGTTCACGGGCGACTTGCAGCAGGACCTCGACTTCCAGTCGCAGCTGGCCGCTGTGGCAAAGCGACCAGTTCTACATAATCTCATCGCGGTTCGTCCCAAGAATCCGTCAGTGCACCGCGACCGGATGAAGTGGTTGGCAGAGTGCAACGCCCGCGGCGAGCGCATCTTCGGACAGGCTGCGACGATTCGCGCATCGTTCACCTTCACGCTCGAGGACTGGAACCTCTACGACTCGTCGCCGGCCTGGAACTACGCCACGATCGGCACGCACGACGAGAAGAAGGTCAAGATGGCCGATCCCGAAGTGCAGGCGCGCATCATCGACGAGATCGATGAGGCGATCAAGAAGCTTGGACAGACCCAGGCACTCGGCGGTCCAATCGAGGAGCTGCTGATCCAGGACCTCGCCCACATGGACGAGCTGGATCAGTTCGTTGGCATGACCGTGGGACAGGTCGCCGAGATTCGCGGCTGCCACCCGGTCGAGGCGATGCTCGACCTCGCCGTCGAGACCGACCTCGCGGCCGAGTTCCTCACCCCGATGCGTGAGCAGAACGCCGAGTGGACGGCGGAGATGATCACATCGCCGTACTGCATCCCCGGCGTCTCCGACGGCGGCGCGCACACCAAGTTCCTGACGGCCGGCTCGTACCCGACCGACTTCCTGATGTGGCTTGTCCGCGACACGGGACAGCTTTCGCTGGAGGAAGCGCACTATCGGTTGAGCTACCTGCCTGCACGTGCGGCCGGCTTCCGCGACCGTGGCATGCTGACCGAGGGCGCGCCCGCAGACGTGGTCGTCTACGACCTTGACGCGCTCAAGCTGACGCCCGAGTGGGCCGGCGAGATCGTCCACGACTTCCCCGGCGGCGAGTGGCGGCGCATCCAGCGTCCCGACGGCTACCGCTGGATCCTCGTCAACGGCTCGGTCACGTTCGAGGACGGTGTGGCCACAGGAAGCACCCCGGGCAAGCTGCTGAGACACGGTCGCGGCTAGCCGAACAAAACCGAACAAGTCCGAACACAGCCGAACACAGGGACCCAAGAAACAGACAGCGCAAGGAGACTGAGATGGCAAAGTTTGACGTACTGATTCGCGGCGGCACAGTCGTTGACGGGACACGTGTCCCGCGATTTGTCGCCGACGTAGGGATCAAGGATGGCAAGGTCGCCCAGATCGGCGGCCGGATGGACCCGATGGACGCCGACCAGGTGCTCGAGGCCGACGGCAAGATCGTGGCGCCGGGCTTCGTCGACCTGCACACGCACTACGACGCGCAGATCCAGTGGGATCCGTACTGCACAATCTCGGGTTGGCATGGCGTGACGTCGGTGGTGCTGGGCAACTGCGGCTTCGGCTTCGCTCCGGTGCGGACAGAGGAACGCGACCGCGCGATGCTGACCATGTCGCGCACCGAGGCGATTCCGTTTGAGTCGATGAAAGAAGGCATGATCTGGGACTGGGTCACCTTCCCCGAGTTTCTCGACACGCTCGACCGAATTCCCAAAGGCGTGAACTGTCTGTCGTACATGCCGCTCGCCCCGCTGATGATCTGGGTGATGGGCCTCGAGGCGGCCAAGAACCGCCGCGCGAACGATAAGGAAATCAAGGAGATGCAGCGTCTGCTGCATGAGGCGATGGACGCCGGCGCCTGCGGTTGGTCGACCCAGCGGCTGGGCGAGAACTCGGTCCAGGCCGACTACGACGGCACGCCGATGGTGACCGACATCATGTCGGACAACGAGTGTCTCGCGTTGGCCGAAGTGCTGCGCGAACGCGACGAAGGCTTCATCCAGATCACGCAGGCGACCGGCGACATCAAGTCGGACCTCGCCTTCGAGGCTGAGCTGGCGCGTGTCTCCGGCCGGCCGATTCTGCACAACGTCATTGCGCCAAGCACCCTGCGACCCGACTCGCACACGAAGTCGCTCAAATGGCTGACCGATCGCAATAGCCAGGGCGAGCGCATCTTCGGGCAAGCGTTCACGATCCGCTCGGCGTTTGTCTACACCCTGGAGGACTGGAACCTCTACGACTCGTCCCCGGCCTGGAACTACGCCACGACCGGCACGATCGAAGAGAAGATGGCCAAGTTCGCGGATCCCGAGGTGCGCATGCGGCTGAAGGCCGAGATGGACGACGCGATCGAGAAGCTGGGCCAGACGCAGGCCATCGGCGGCTCGATTGAGAAGGTCATGGTCCAGCACCTCGATGCAAAGTCCGAACTCGAGGAGTATGTCGGTCTGACGCTGGCCGAAGTCGGCGAGAAGATGGGCAAGCACCCGATCGACGCGATGCTCGACCTGGCCCTGGCCACCGACCTCAAGGCAGAGTTCATAACTGAAGTGACGAATGCCAACCCGGATCACATGGCGGAGATCATGGAATCGCCATACACGATCCCCGGCGTTTCGGACGGCGGCGCGCACACGAAGTTCCTCACGGCCGGCTCGTACCCGACCGACTTCCTGATGTGGATGGTGCGTGACACCGGCCGCGTCTCGCTTGAGGAGGCGCACTACCGGCTGTCGTACCTGCCGGCGCGCGCAGGTGGCTTCACCAACCGCGGCTCGCTGATCGAAGGCGCGCCGGCCGACGTGGTCGTCTACGACCTCGACGAGCTCAAGCTCGAACCGGAGTTCCAGGGCGAAATCGTCTACGACTTCCCCGGAGGCGAATGGCGCCGAATCCAGCGTCCACACGGCTACCGCTGGATCCTCGTCAACGGCGAGATCACGATGGACAACGGCAAGGAGACGGGAGCAACCCCGGGCAAGCTCCTGCGTCACGGTCGGGGGTAATCACGAACGTAGGTCTCGTTCTGCATCCCGAACTAAAGGGTTTGGGATGCAGAACGCCTGTTTCTATCCTGGTGTAGCGTTGGTGTATGGACGCGCTCACTCGCGACGAGATTAATTCTCTAGGCCTGCGGCTGGCAGCCGCCGGCCTAGACGAATTGAACGAGGTCGATTACCAGGCATTCCGCACCGGATTTGCGGGCGCGTTAGGGGAAGTGACGAATGCGCTGAATCGCTGCGCGAGTTCGGCACTGGCTGGTCGCCGGACGGAAGTCGGTTCTCGAATCAAGGCAATTGACTCGGTGGTGGCCAAGCTGCAGCGGAAGGAAACGTCGCTCTCCACCATGCAAGACATTGCAGGTTGCCGTCTCACCGTGCCGACAATGGATGACCTGCAAACCGCCACTGGCTGGTTACACGACAACCTGACAATCGAACGAACGAAAGACTACACGCGGCAAGGGCAAAAGGGCGGCTATCGGGCAGTTCATCTCATCGTCGTCACCGCCAGTGGTCGATACGCGGAGATACAGATACGCACCGAGGTGCAACACGCTTGGGCGAACTTGTCTGAAAAGCTGGCCTACAGCATCGACCGACTGATCAAGGCAGGAGGAGGTCCTGCTGATGTCCGCCGCCGGCTGTTGGCGTTGTCGCATCAGGGTTGGTTGGTCGACTCCTTGATGGAGCAGCTTCGTACGACGCGAGGACTACTTGAGGAACTCAGCTATCCAGTTCAACGGGAATTTGCTGACGCCCGAGCGAGTTCTGAGTGGAGCCTGTTGAATGAGGCGGTTGGAGATTTTCGCAATTCGCTGGTCGCAACCGATACGCTGTGTGAACGGTTGAAGGATGCGCTCATAGCTCTCATGGCTGCATTGCGCCCTGAAGTCGAATCGGACGAACGATGAAATGGATCCTGTTGCGCTGCCATCACCAGAACGGCGGTGGCGTCAGTTTGCGCGAGTTTGAAGAGTCGCAGCAAAGCGAGGCGTTTGAAGCACTAAACGAGGCAGAGCACGACAAGCCGGATGCAGAAGAAGTGGTGCTGTTCCTGACCGAATCGGAAGAGATGCTGCGCCGCACGCATTCGCGCTACTTCTACTCGGCTCCGGAGATTGCAGAAATGCTGCGCAAAAACCTCGATCACACCATGGCCGAGATTCGCCAGAGCTAACTCGCTTCGCTCTCCTCTACCGGCGTCGGAGCCCGAGGCTGCTCGCCCCTCGGCGTGATCTTCACATCGACCACGTGAAGCTTTCCGCTGAACTCGAATGGCGCTTCGTAGCTCTGAGACACCGGAGAGAGCCGGTCGGCTCCGATGTCGGCGCCGCCTCGAACCGCGATACCTCCGAGACTCGGAATGTCCACTTGACCCACATCTCGGCCGTCCACCGACAGCGTGACGACTCCTCTACCGCCGGTTTGAGAACTCAACGTGGCCGTCAATGTCGAACGCCCGAGGGGCAACGACGATTCGCTTTGGCCGATCGTGTGGTTCTCCCGCGAGTTGTAGTCGATGCAGAGCCGGTTGTGCTGCACGTAGATTGAGAATCCGCCCGCCATGCTGCCGGTGGCGAACAGGACTCCCTCTTCGTCAGCGTTGCTTCGCTCGACTTCCGCTGTGATCTCCCAGTCGCCTACAGGAAATACCGGCGCGACCCGATTGTGCACGTGCGCGGTTGGTGGGTAATACCGATAGTGGAGACCGTCGTGCGGGCCGCCGGGCCGATCGCTGGGACCGCCCATGCCGATCATGCGGTCGTCGAGCGGTAGCACGTTGTAGCGGCCCGCCTCGATCCACCAGCGGTCGATCATCCGTTGCAGACGCTTCGGCTCCTGTTCGGCCAGGTTGTGAATCTCCGAGAAATCCTCTTCGAGGTTGAAGAGCGCCCAATCGTCAGCCTCGAAGGGCGCCCCGCGGAAGTGGCGGGTGACCGCTTTCCAGCCGTCCATCCAGATGGCGCGATGACCCCACATTTCGAAGTACTGCGCATCCTTCGCCGACGGCGCGTCGGGGTCTTCGAAGGTGTAGGCGATGCTCTTGCCGTGGACAGGCATCTGAGCGATTCCCTGATGCGTGACCGGCGCGGTCTCGCCGAGCAACTCCAGGATCGTTGGCGTGATATCCGTCGCGTAGTGGAACTGGTCTCGAATCTGTCCGTTGGGAACTCGCTCAGGCCAGCGAACGATCAGCGGCACACGGATGCCGCCGCCGTAGGTGTCGCCTTTGTACCAGCGCAGTGGAGTGTTGGCGACCTGCGCCCAGCCCCAGGGGACGTCGGTCCAACTGCGCGGGCCGCCGATGTCGTCGAGGCGAGCCTGCACTTCCTCGATAATCTCTTCGTGTAGAGCGCTCGAATCCCTCACCGGCATCTGCATAAGCTCGCCCTCGTTGTTGGAGATGCCGGAACCTCCGGCGGCTGGATTCAGCATTCCGATCGGGCCGCCCATGCCCGAGGCGCCATTGTCCGACGTGAGAATCACGATGGTGTTGTCGAGCTGCCCGGAATCTTCGAGATGTTGAATCAGGCGACCGATCTGTGCGTCGGCGTGATCGAGGAATCCGGCGAACGCCTCAAACAGACGGGCCATGAAGCGCTTGGCGTTGTCGGACAGGTCGTCCCAGCGCTCCACTCCCGGATTCCGCTCGGCCAGTTCGGTGTCGGGCGGGATGATCCCGCTGGCGAGTTGCCGCTCATACCACTCTTGTCGTACTTCGTCCCAACCCGCATCGAATCGGCCGCGGTACTTCTCCACATAATCACGCGGCGCCTGGTGAGGTTCATGCACTGCGCCCAATGCGAAATAGGCGAAGAATGGCTGATCGGGGCGGTGCGACTGCTTGTCACGCAGGAATGAGATGGCGTGGTCGGCCAGGTCCTCAGTGACGTGGTAGCCCTCCTCGGGAGTCGCCGGAGGCAGAATGTGATGGTTGTCGTAAGTCAGTTCCGGGTAGAACTGGTCGGTCGCGCCGGATAGGAACCCGTAATACCGGTCGAAACCGCGTTGGAGGGGCCAGTTGTCATAAGGACCGGCCGGGCCGTTTTCCTCCGACGGATTGAGATGCCACTTCCCCACTGCGTATGTCGCATAGCCCTTGGCGCGCAGCATCTCGGCAATCGTCGCCGAATGCCGGGAGACCGCCGCCCGCTGATTGGTGAACCCGGTGTCGTGAAAGTTGCCGATGGTCCGCAGTCCGACCGCATGATGATTGCGACCAGTCAGCAGAGAAGCTCGCGACGGAGAGCACAGCGGAGTCACATGGAAGTTGGAGTAACGCAGTCCCTGATCGGCCAACTTGTCGATGTTGGGCGTGTCAATCGTCGATCCATAGCAGCCCAGATGGGCAAAGCCCATGTCGTCGAACAGGATGAGCAGCACATTGGGTCGAGGCCCATGCTCATGCTCAGGCAGCAGCGGCCACCAGGGCTCCGACTCGTCAATGGTCAACCCCACCTTGCCGTGGAACTCATCGAACTGTTCTGACATCAGAATCGCCAATCGCTATGACCCAAATCGATGGGCAAGATAGGCGATTGGCGTCCAGGACAAACGGCTCCCCGCTCCTGGGGGATGTCTCAGAGTTACAAAATTCGTCATTCCCGCGCTCCGTCGCGGGAATCTTGCCGAGTGCTGCACCGACGTTCGAGCTTGTGGAACCGCGCTCGCTGCAAACTCTCAGCTGGCTCCGGCTTTCGTGCCGAGCACAACGAGATACCCGCAGCGGGGCGCGGGTATGACGGAAATGGAGGCCAACCCAGTTCTGAACCCCGCCCCCGCTACAGCCTTCGGCAGCTTCCCCCTCGCGGGGGAAGCTGGCATAGGAGCTGTTCAGAGCAATCCTACGGCCGGATGATCCGCTTCGGACGCTGGGCCAGCCGCTTGAGCATTGGTTGGGCCGCGTCGATGAACTTGAAGGCGATTCGGCGCGTGTCCCTGGGATCGATCAGGTCGATCACGTCGAAGTTGTGCGCAGCCTTCAAGGGGCTTCTCAGCTTGAGCAAGCGATTCTCGATCATCTCGCGGTGCGCTTCGGGATCCGGCGCGTTCTCGATCTCGCGCTTGTAAGCCGCGGCGACGCCGCCTTCGATTGGAATGCCGCCCCACTCGCCGGCGGGCCAGCCGAAGCGCAAGTTGATGCCCATCGGCTCGCCCATGCTGTTCGGCGCGTCGGCGGCGACGCCGTAGCTCTTACGGACGTTGAACTCGATCTTGGGCACGTCGGCTTCGTAAGCCGCGATCAGGGCGCGGGTGCCGCGACGCATGGTCTGGTTGAGCTCCGCCTGCGAGCCGAGCATGAAGCCGGGCATGTCGAGGAAGATCACCATCGGCAGGTTGAAGCCATCGCAAAGGTCGACGAAGTGGGTGAACTTGTCGGCGGCGTCGCCGTTCATCGCGCCGGCCATGACGTACGGATCGCTGCCCACGACGCCGACCGCGTAGCCGCCGATCCTTGCAAAGCCGGTGATGATCGCGCCGCCCCAGTGTGGCCGCATCTCGAAGAACTCGCCGTTGTCGACGACCAGCTTGACCAGCTTGCGCGGGTTGTATCCGCGCTTGCGGTTTTCAGGGATGATCCGCAGCAGCTCTTCAACCTTGCGGTTGGGATCGTCGAAGTTGTGGGTCCGCTCGGTGACGTCGTTGGTCGTGTCGGGCAGGTACGAGAGGAACTTCTTGATCTGGTCGAAGGCGTCTTCTTCCGATTCCGCCTCGTTGTCGACCTGTCCGCTCTTGTAGACATGGACGGCGGAGCCGCCCAGCTCTTCCTTGTTGAAGGTTTCACCGATAGCTCGTCGGACGACGGGCGGTCCAGAGGGGAAGATTTGTGACTGTCCCTTGATCATCACGGTGAAGTGCGAAAGCAGGGCAAACGCCGCGGGCGCGCCGGCGACCGAGCCCATGATGCCCGACGCGACGGGCACCTTGTTGAGCAGGTTGACGTGTCGCCACCAGGTTTGGCCGTGAGGCAGGGCCATGCGGCCCTCCGCCTCGTCGCGCTTGGCGCTGTGCCCGACACCCTCGATCAGCTGGACATAGGGCAGGCCGTATTGCGCGGCGAGCGGCGTGGCGAATTGCGACGCGCCCTTCGAGACGTTGTGCGGGCTGCCGCCGGAGATCGTGAAGTCGTCTCCGCCGATGACGATGTTGCGGCCATCGATCTGGCCCATGCCCATGACGAATGCGCCCGGCAGGAAGTCGCGCAGGTTCTGCTCGCTGTCGTACTCATAGGCGCCGACCAGCGGGCCGGCCTCGAAGAATGAGTCGGCGTCGAGGAACTTGTCGATCCGCTCGCGGATCGTGTAGCGACCGCCGCGGTGCTGGCGCTCCACGCCATGTGGCCCGCCCATCTCCTTGCCGAGTTCTTTGATGTAGTTGATTTCCTCAATCGCGCCCAGCCAGTCTTGTCCCGGCTTCCACGATTCGCGAGTCTGGTCTACAGGCATTCGGAGCCTTTCGGTCGGTGCTATCGGTCTGTCGGCAGTGTACCGCCGGTCGGTTGGGGGTCGGGCGATTGCGGTAATCTGAGTCAGGCAGGAGCGGCACCATGGTGACCACCGACCCCAGGGCCAAAGTTGACGAGAGCCCGATCGTCGTGTCGGAGATCGAGGTGGATGGCGTCCGCCTCGTGGCGAAGGAACCGCTGCAATACGAAGTCACGTTCGTCGCTGATACCTCCGAGCCCTTCTATGAGATTGAGGGTCCACCCGACATCCTGCTGTTCGCGGAGACGCGGGAGCTCCTGCTTGATGTCCTCGTGGATGATCTTCAGTACATTTGGCGCACTTTTGCAGTTGGTGATCAAACCAGAATCACGTCAGGTGCGCAACGAGTCGGCGCAGAGCTGCGGCGATTGTTCACCAGGGAATCAGATGCCGCGTAAGGCGCGACGGATCGAAGCAGCGCTCCTTGCGAAAGGCTTTCAGCGGACGGATGCGAAACATCGCAAGTTTGCCTATGTCACCACTCGTGGCAGCGAATCTCAACTTCGCACGCTGCTGTCCCATGGTGGAAATCGCGACATCGACGACCGTCTTCTCGCGACAATGGCGCGGCAATGTGGTTTGTCTCGGCTGGAGTTCCTGGCGCTGATTGACTGTGATCTGACTCAAGATGACTACGAGGCTCTACTGGTTGAGCGCGGGCAGATTGACTAAGGCCTTGACCAGTAGTGGGTCCAGGTAGTGCTGCGAATATCGGCGGCAACTTCGTCAGCGATATCGGGGTCGTCCGATGCGACCAGCCAGACTGCGTTGGGCCTCGTGATCAGCCTCGCGCTGCCCGATGGGCCGTCCCAACTGAGCATATTGGCGTAGACAGGCTCGGCTTCGTTGGCGGTGTGGCTGTAGAACCAGCGCCTCAAGCCGGACACACCTTCTCGGTGTTCCTTTGGGGTGTCGAAGACGATCTGCCAGGTGACGACTTCGGTTTCGCCGTCCTCTGATTGCCACAGCGCCATCTGATCCGATCCCCAGCCGGTCGATGCTTTGCGCGCGATATCGGGACGTTTGCTAGCGACGCGAATCAGGGAACTTAACCATTGCTCCCCCATTCGATCGACAATCGGCTCATCCCACTCGACGGCTGTGAAGATTTCCGCTCTGAGCCGTGCCAGGTCGCGGAGGTTGAACGGCTGCTCGTCCGAGTCAAACTTCTCTGCATGAATCAACTGTTCGCTGGATTCTGGTGGGTCGAGCAGGAGTTCATCAATCGCCGACTGGCCGTGTTCGGCGCGTAGGGCAGCAAGAGCGTCGCTTCCCTGTTCATATGCGGCGTACAGGTTGGCCGAGTCCTCAGGCGAGAGAGCTCCATAGGCTCGGTACCACAAGTCATACTCCGAGTGCTCGTCTGGTCCCCACTCGATGTCGGCCAATAGCTCCAGAAGGGGAGATACGTCGGCGTATAACTCGTTGAGCGTGGCGTCGCCTTCGACTACCCATCGCAAGGCTTCTAACTCGTCTGTTGTCTGACTGTCGCGATACCAATCGTGCAGACGCCAGTCGGTCCATTGGTCTTGTAGGAAATGGACGAGTTCGTGTGAGATCGTGCCGACGAACGCGGCCGGCATCGGCGCCGCCGAGACGATTACCACTTGACCGACGCCATCCTCGCCCGGTTCTAACTCGTCGGCGTCTTCGATTTCGCCGTACCAGCCCCAGTACAGGGTCGCGCTTAGCCAGCTCTGTTCCTTGTTTCCGTAGTCCTCGACATCCTGGCCGATGAGCAGGGCCAGATGACTCGCCGGCCGGCCAATGGTCCAGTCTTCGTCTTCGTCGCTCTCGTCTTCCCAGACCTCATCAGTCAGGCAGGCATAGTGCCTCAGGCTGGTTCGGCTGATCAGGAAGACGGGAGGCAACTCTTGCATTGGTATGCCGCGAGCGTCGGCGGTGGCTTCGGCAACAATTCGGACGGCGGCCAGGTCCTGTTCGCCGGCTGGAATCAGCAGGCTCCGCCAGACGTCCTCAGCCTCGTAGTCATTAAGCATGCCTCGAAGCTCGGCGACTTCGGGTTGCTCGTCACACCAGGTCTTCTCTTGCTCAAGCGTTTCAAGCTTCAGATTCGCAAAGATCCGTACGTGTTGGTAGGAGTAGATGTCGAGTGTGACCGGTCGATCGGGATCACGACTTACGGCAACATCAGGCTCCACCGAGCTGGGTACCTCTTGTGCCTCGGCTGGGAGTTCTAACGGTTCTGCTGTTGGAACCTGATCGGCGCAGGCCACGAGGGAGAGGGTGGCGATTGCGATGACGAACAGTACGTGACGCGTTGAGAACATGGCGTCAGCACGGTAGCGGTGTCGTCGCACTTGGACTAACCGCGTGACCAGTAGGGAGTCTGTGGAAAGTCAAGGATGGCGAGAGTCAGGTCATCGGCCAATGCCCTGTCACTTGCGGCGAGCAGCCAGATCGACTCTCCTTGTTGAAGCAATCGCACAAACCCGGCCGGTCCGTCCCAACCCACGACCGGAACTCCCAGCGCCTCACGCGCTTCGCCTTCTGAGTGGGTCGCGATCCAGAGCCGCAATGCCGTCCACGCCTGCTGGTGGTGGAACCCTCGATCAAACACGAGCTGCCAGACGCCGAGAGCCTCTTGGGGATTGTCTTGCCTGGTCCAGACGCTGAGCTGATCGTTTCCCCATCCGACGGCCGCAAGTTCGGCGGCGGTACTGTCGACGCCCAGCGTCCGTCTTAGGAATCCGCGAAAGAACGACTCGCCCATACGGTCGACCACCGGGATCGACCAGCCGCCGCCGACCAACTTGGAAAGACGAGTGAGTTCTTGCAGCTTGATTGGCTTCTCTAACTGATCAAGCTTTTCCGGATGCATGATCTGCTCCATGGTCCAGGGCGGATCCATGAACAGGGCGTCGACCGCGCCCCAGCTTCCTGCTTCGCGAATTGTCTCTATGAATCGAGAGCCACCGCTATACGGGGATTCTTGCGCTCCAACTGATACGAGGTTGTTGTAGCGCAGAGCGTTGGCGAAGACTTGATGTTCATCCCCGGCGTTCTCGGACTCGCCCCACTGCCCTTCCTCCACCAACTGGCTCCAGGCCGGGTGCTGAAGCACTATTGATGTGATGGCCGTCGCCTCACCTTCGACCAGCCACCTGGCCGCTCCGTTCGCGTCAGTTGAATCTGTGCCAAAGCCCCGCAGCTGGCCGAACGGCGATCGTCGATCTTGAATCGCGTGGGCAAACTCATGCGCTGCGACATCGGCTGCCTGCTCGGGCAACGGACGAGTGCCGATGATGGTGATCCGGCGAGCGGACTGGAAGACCGCGTGATAGGCGCCCCCGACCAGCGGCAGCCAGACGCCACTCCGTTCGGCTACCGAGAAGTCGCGGCTGAGCGGGGTCAGCAAATGCTTGAATGCTTCAAGTCCTTCCAATCGCCGTTCTGCGGCGTTACCGACCAGCCAGCGAATGACGAACTCTTCAATGCAGCCGAGGCGGCGAAGGTCCCAGCGGTCGATGATTCGTATTTCGGGGAGTTCATCGAGCTCTTCGCCGCGCACCTCGGCCGTGATGCTCGCGACCTCGGCGAGCCACGTCATCTCCTCTTCAGTTGGCAGTTCGGCAACTTCCAGATAGATCGACTCGGGCCGATAGGGATCGAAGGCATCGCGCAACTCAGCGACGCCTGGATCGGTCTCACACCACTTGCGTTCCGAGCGCAGAACGTCGTTGATTTGCCGATCCCGCGCCTGCATGTCTCGCCAGCTTTTGGCTTGACGTGAAGAGCGATCTCGTTCCAGCGGCTCTGCGCTCCAGACCAATTCTGTTGGGCGCTCGTCAGCGTCTGGGTTGGATTGAGATGGCGCGGCGGGCTCTGGAACCGGTGCTGGCTTTGCTGTTTCGGTCTGCTCACGTTCAAGGGTTCGGCCGGTTGGGTCACGTTCGAGCGAGTCAACTACTGGCAGTTCACTCGCCGAAGGGATGGCGTCGTAGCAAGCAACTAGAGCCAATCCCAACAGGACGGAGATCAGCGCCAGGGTCCAGCGAGATTGGCTCATGCACTCAAAGTACGTCAATCACTTCGCTGCTGAAGGCGTATAGCGCATCCCAATCCCAGGGTGGTCGCAGTGTGATGTTGACCCGATTGACGCCCGCCTCTGCGTACGGAGTGAGGATCTCGATCGCCTCCGACGGCGTTCCGAGAATCGCGCCGCGTTGCCGGAAGGTATCGCCGGCTGGGCCGAAGACCTCTTCGAAATGGGCCTGCGCCTTTGGCCGGTCGGCCTCGGTGGCGGCGAGGTGGAAAGACAGATTGACATCGCGTTGGATCTCGGCGGGATTGCGACCGACCCGCTCGCACCACTCGTCGAGAACTCCCGAGAGCCGGAGCCAATCGTCGACGTTGAGGTAGGGAGCATTCCAGCCATCGGCGTATCGGGCGACGAGTTGCAACGTGCGCCGCTCGCCGAGGCCGCCGATCCAGATCGGGACCCGCGACTGCAGCGGCTTCGGCTCGCACAGGGCGTCGTTGAGCTGATAGTGCTCGCCTTCAAAGGTCGCTCGGGGTTCTTCCCAGAGTGCGCGGAGCACGCGGATGCCCTCCTCTAGCCGGTCCAACCTGCGGCCGATGCGTTCAAAGGGAATCCCGTACGCGGTGTATTCCTGCACGTTCCAGCCAGCGCCGAGTCCGGCGTCGAGGCGTCCGCCGGAGAGCTGATCGATTGTCGCCAGCGCGTTGGCCAGGACGGCGGGATGGCGGTAGTCCATCGCGAGCACGCAGGTGCCGACGCGTACATGCTCGGTATCGGCGGCGAGCGCAGCCAGACTGGCCAGGCACTCGAGATACGGTCCCTGCTTCTCGGTCATCGGCGACTCGTAGAAGTGGTCGGAGACGTCGACCCAGGTGAATCCGGCTGTGTCGGCCCAGCGCCAGAGCTCGCGGCACTCCGCAATCGTCGTGTTCTGTTGAACCAGGTGGATCCCGAATTCCATGTTGCTTCCCAAATCTGCAAGGCCGCTGGATTCACCTATGGTTGCAGCCAACCTGACGACTGCCTATCGGAGCGGAGACATGACTTCTTCAAGAGACTCGGTGTTGCAGGAAGCGGAGTTTGATCGACGCGTGATGAAGTACGGTCGGCTCGCAGTGGCGCTGATCCTGATCATCACAGTGGTCGGCATCCCGCTGATCCCGTTCTGGCTGATCTGGAGCCTGTCCTACCTGCCCAAGGCCTACGACCGGCTCAGCGCGCGCCTGACGCCAACGTCATTGGAGCTGACGCGAGGCGTCTACTTCCGCTCCGACAGCACAATCCCGCTCGATCGGATCACCGATGTTCGCCTACATGACGATCCGTTGATGCGCATGTACGGGTTGCAAGGCCTGAAGGTGGAGACGGCCGGACAGTCGGGCAGCAGCGCGTCGTCGGAGGGCAGCCTGGTCGGCGTGGTTGACGCACCCGCCTTTCGTGACGCGGTGCTGCGTCAGCGCGAGATCTTGCAGGATGGCGGATCGACGGCGAACGTCGCTGCGACATCGCCACTGAGCAGCGACTCCGAGCTGCTCGTCGAGATCCGGGACTTGCTCAGGAGCATTGATTCGAAGACGGGTTAGCGCTTTCCGTTCGACTTTCGCTTAGAGCGAAAAAGTCGTTCCGCTGTGCCCGGTCCGATGGCAAAATCAATGATTCGGTCAAGGATCAGCCAGTTGCGTCGTGTCTCCCTGATATCCGTTGCGAGACGGTCGAGTCGGCCCAGCAAGAATCCTCGTTCGTACTCGGCTTGCGACGATTGCTTCTGGAGCGTCTGTTCAAGCGTCTCTGCAAACGTGGCAAGTTGTTTGCGCAGCTGTTCGATTAGGTCCCTGTCATTGGTGCCGAGAACTAAGTCATTGATGGCGTTCGGATCGATCGTTTTCTCGCGAATAAATTGGATGTCGTCCTTGATCGTTCGGAGCGTCTCATTAAGATTTTCCGCGCTGCCGGCCTCAAACTCCGAATCTCCCAGTGAATTTAAGTCACGCAACTCTGTGGCGGCCGACTCATCGAACACATCTAGCACTTGGGCGCACATCTTGATCGTGCGGTCGACCTCCGCTTTGCGGAACCCCCCAATCGGTGGGTGTGCCCAGCTATTGCGTGTGTCGTAAATGCTGTGCATCAAGTCGAGATTGCTTTGATCCTGGAGCTTACGGAAGCGCGGATTCGCCTTCACGGCGAAGAGGAAGTGCTGTATGTCGAGTTGATTCTCGCCGCGCCACATGTCCGAGCCGTTCTCATGACGTTCGCGATCGAGCCTTGCGTTCGATTGCTGCTCCGGCGTAAGGTGCTTCACTACCTTGCGCTCATACCAGTCCGCCGCAGAATCGATATTTGGATCACCGTCGTCAAGCACGTCTTTGATGTGTCGTCGCATCACGTCGCGGTAGATTGAGAGTGCGCGATTGAGACGTTCGTACTCGGTAAACAGTTCCATTTTGTCTCCTTAGGTTCCTAGTCCCAGTTTCTCAGCCAGACCGATTCGCTGGATCTTGCCCGTGGCGCCCTTGGGGATTTCATCGAGGATGACCACCCGTCGCGGTGTCTTGAAGTCGGCGACGCGCTCTCCGACGAACTTGCGGATGGCTCGCTCGTCGGCCTCCGCACCTTCTCTGAGGACGACGGCGGCGGCGACCTCCTCGCCTAATCGATCGTGGGGCATGGCGAAGGTGACGGCCTGCGCGACGGCGGGATGTAGCAGGAGGGCCTCATCGACCTCGCGCGGCGAGATCTTCTCGCCGCCTCGATTGATGATTTCCTTGAGCCGCCCGGTGATCGTGAGGTAGCCGTCGTTGTCGAGCACGCCCTGGTCTCCGGTGCGGAACCAGCCTCGGGTGTAGGCGGTGGCGTTGGCCTCGGGGTTGCTGCGGTAGCCGTCGGTGACGTTGTCGCCTCGGATCACGATTTCCCCGCGCTGTCCCATTGCAAGGATTGCGCCGTCCTCGTCCATGATTGCGACCTCGGGGCCGGCGGGCAGGCCGACGCTGCCCGGCTTGCG
Source organism: Dehalococcoidia bacterium (assembly GCA_963666795.2). Taxonomy (GTDB): domain Bacteria; phylum Chloroflexota; class Dehalococcoidia; order Bin125; family Bin125; genus Bin125. The sequence continues at coordinate 1,297,341 of CAXXUV010000008.1, forward strand.
GGCGAGCGGCGGCAGTGGATTCGAGGTCATCTGGTGCGCGGCCTCCGTCATCCCGTAAGACTCAATCACCGGCGCGCCGAAGGTTTCTTCGAGCTCGGCCATGACGGTCGGCGGCAGCGACGAGGACGACGAGCGGATCAGGCGAAGATCGGTCTCGGCCAGGATGTCCGAGTTTCGGCTGGCCCGGGTCAGGATCAGCTGGTGCATCGTGGGGACGGCCGTGTACCAGGACGGCTTGGCCTCGCGCAACCAACCGAACACTTGCAGCGCGTTGAAGCCGGGCGAGCACCAGGTGCAGCCGCCGGCGCCGACGCTGGCCAGGATGCCGGCCATCACGCCGTGAATGTGAAACAGCGGCATGATGTTCAGGCAGCGGTCGCTTGAAGTCAGATTGAGCGTGTTGCGGATATTGTGCGCGGTTGCAATCAGGTTGCGCTGACGCAGTGGGACGATCTTGGGCCGCGCCGTCGTGCCGGACGTGTGCAGCACGAGGCCGACATCGTCGGGCCCCGCCTCACCGGGACGATCGGGTATCCCGCTCATCGAAGCGGCGAGATTGAATGCGCCGGCAGGCCCGTCCGACTCCGGTTGCAGCTCGACCAGCGGGATGTTCAGACGTTGCGCGACATCGCGCACCGGCGAATCGACGCCTGCTTGCACGACCACGGCTTGCGCTTCGAGGTCGGTCAGGTAGAACTCAAACTCGTCCGCGCGGTATCCGGGATTGAGCGGCGCGGCGGTGGCGGCGTTGGCGACGCCCAGGAACGCAGCGGCCATCTCGGCGCCGTTGGGCAGGACGATCGCGACGCCGTCCTCGCGTCCGAGTCCGAAGCTGTTGAGCTGCTCGCCGGTCTTCGCAATCTGGGCGCGGAGGCCGTCGAAGCTGAGCTCGGGGCGTCCGGGCGCTCCGAGCGCGGGAGCGTCGCCGTCGAGTGGGGCGAGCAGTTCAGAGAGCGTCTTGGCGTCGGAGTTGGCGTTGGCTTTGTCGTCGGAATTGTCGTCGGAATGGGCGTCGGTCACGGTTGCTCCAGTGGGTCGAGAAGCGGAGAAAACGGGCGGTCAAATGCGCCACACGAGGTACAGCCTATTGCGGGAATGGGCAGCAGGAATGCACAGGGTGCTGCGTATACTGATTTTGGAGAGGTGTCCGAGTGGCCGAAGGAGCCGATCTCGAAAATCGGTAGGTGCGGCGACGTGCCTCGTGGGTTCGAATCCCACCCTCTCCGCCAGCCAGAATATTCGGCCATCCCTCATGTAGGGTGCTGGCGTTGCAGCACGGAGAGGTGCTGGAGTGGCCGATCAGGCACGCCTGGAAAGCGTGTAGGGGTGCAAGCCCCTCGTGGGTTCGAATCCCACCCTCTCCGCCAGCTGTAGCTCCGGTCTCGTTTTATCCGACCGCCGATAGTCCGTCATACCCGCTCACCAACACCCACACATACCCGCTCACCAACACTTCGTCGTAGCCGTTCATCAAGACTCCGTCATACCCGCGCTTGCCGCGGAGCCTGCCCCCGGCCTGAACGGGGGTATCTCGCTGTTCGGGGATCCGCCAGGTACATTCTTAGTCACCGATGTCGCGAGCCGAGCTGGGACCCCCTTCAGCCCCCCGTTCGCGCCGGGGGCAGGCTTTCGGCAGCTTCCCCCGCGAGGAGACCTTTGCAAAACTCACAAATCCCCTCTCCCCCCCTTGCGGGGGGAGAGGTCACGGAGTGACAGAGGGGGGGGTCCGCCGCCAGCGACCAGATAGGCACTGCGATAGGGAGCCCCCCTCTGCCTCCGGCATCTCCCCCGCGAGGGGGGAGAGGAGGACTTAAACAAAGGTCTCCGCGAGGGGGGAAGCGGGGATCGGAGTTGTCCAGAGTTCTCTCAGGTCATCTGCAGGAACTGCTGGATCAGCGGCACGATGACTTCGGGGCGTCTTCCTGACTGTAGTGGCCGGCGTTGGGTAGTTTTGTGAGCGGACCGTCCGGGTAGAGCGCGCGATAGAGCATGATTGCGTCATCAGGGTTGTGCCTGTGGTCTTTCATCCCTTCGACCATCATCGCCGGCTTCTTTGACAGTTCGCCAACGCGAGCTATTTCTTCAAGCACGTACTCACGCGGACGGTTCAAGAGCGCGTCGAGCGGGAACTCAATCGCGCCCAGGCACGATTCTTTATCCGGGAAGGCGGTCGAGTAGGCGCGTAGCCAGGTGTCGTTGACGACGCCCAGGTTCTCGAACCCGATCAGCTTGAAGATGCTGAGCAAGTTGCTGCTGAGGTGGCCGAGGGCCTCATCCAGCGTCCCCGCCTCGTGGTGAGCCTGGACCCACTGAAACCAGGGTGCCTGTGGCGAATCGGTCGGAGGCCTGGCAGCGCCGGGAATGAGCGCATTGACGAAGCAGAAACGCTTTACCCGGTCGAGATGTCGCACCGCGTACTGCGTGCCGATCGGGCCGCCCCAATCTTGTAGCACGAATGTGATGTCTCGGAGATCGAGTTCCTCGATCAAGGCAGCGAGGTTCTCGACGTGGGCTCGAAGAGTGTAGTCGCGGTCTTGCGGCGTTTCGCTCTTGCCAAAGCCCATGTGGTCGGGGACGATCACTCGGTGCGTCTTCGACAGCTCAGTTATGAACTTGCGATAGAGGTAGCCTCAGGTCAGTTCACCATGAAGCATGACGATCGGCTCGCCGTCGCCCTCGTCGACGTAGTGCATCCGGAAGCCGGGCGCCGTGGTGAAGTGGGGTTCGAATGGGAACGTGCCGTCAAAGGTTTCGTCCGCCGGGATCATGACTGGTCTCCTTCCGGCACGCAGCGGATCACCTGGTCATCTGAAGGAACTGCTGGATCAGCGGCACGATGATCTCGGGCGCGTCCTCCTGGCAGAAGTGACCGGCGTTTGGCAAGGTGACCAGCGGTCCGTTTGGAAACATCGCGCGGAACAAACCGATCGCGCGCTCCGGGTCGATCGCGTGGTCCTTCATGCCCTCGACCATCATCGCTGACTTTGTCGACAACTCACTGATCCTGTCTCGTTCCTCAAGGACGTAGTCGCGCGTGCGTCCCAGGTAGGCGTCGAGCGGGAACTCAATCGCGCCGATGCATGACGCTTTGTCGGGGAACGGCGCGGAGTAGGCGCGAATCCAGGCGTCGTCGACGGCGGCTGAATTCTCGAAGCCGATGATTTTCATCACGCTCAGGACATTGCTGCCCAGGTGGCCGAGCGTCTCGTGAAGCGTGCCGGCCTCGTGGTGCTTGCCGATCCACTGGAACCACGGCGTCGTGGACGGATTGCCTGGTCGTCCGGCAACGGCCCCGATCACTGTGTTCAAGACGCAGAAGCGCTTGACGCGGTCCAGGTGACGCACGCTGTAGGCGGTGGTGATCGGCCCACCCCAGTCCTGCCCCACGAATGTAATGTCCTGCAGGTCGAGCTCGTCGATCAGAGCCGCCAGATTCTCGACATGCGTCTTCAAGGTGTAGACGCGGTCCTGCGGTGTTTCGCTCTTGCCGAAGCCCATGTGGTCGGGCACGATCACGCGATGCGTCTTGGACAGCTCGGGGATGAAATTGCGATAGAGGTAGCCCCAGGTCGGTTCGCCGTGGAGCATGACGATTGGTTCGCCCTCACCCTCGTCGACGTAGTGCATCCGGAACCCGGGAGCGTCGGTGAAGTGCGGCTCGAAGGGAAAGCTGCCGTCGAAGGTCTCATCTGCGGGGATCATGGTTGGTCCGTTCTGAACGCGGATCGTCAGGTCAGCTTGAGGAACTGTTGAATCAACGGGACGATGATTTCCGGTGCGTCTTCCTGACAGTAGTGGCCGGCGTTGGGCAACATCGTGATTGGCGCATCCGGGTACATCTCGCGGAAGACCGAGATGGCGAATTCGGGAACGCCGGCGTGATCCTTCATGCCTTCGACCATCATCGCCGGTTTGGTCGACAGCTCATGAATGCGGTCCGACTCCTCCATGACATATTCACGTGGGCGTCCCAGGTAGGCATCGAGCGGGAAGTTGATCGCTCCGATGCACGACGCCTTGTCCGGGAACGGCGAGGAATACGCGCGGATCCAGGTGTCGTTGACGACGGACATGTTCTCGAAGCCGATGATCTTCATCACACTCAACACATTGCTGCCCAGGTGGCCCAGCGCCTCATCCAGCGTGCCCGTCTCATGGTGCTTGCCGATCCACTGAAACCAGGGAGACAACGGACGGTTAGACCGTGGAGCGCCGCCGCCGCCGATATTGGTGTTCATGACGCAGAATCGCTTAACCCGATCCAGGTTGCGAACGCCGTAGGCCGAAGAGATCGCGCCACCCCAGTCCTGCACCACAAACGTGATGTCTTGCAGGTCAAGTTCATCGATCAGCGCTGTCAGATTCTCGACATGCGTCTTCAGCGTGTAGACCCGATCCTGAGGAGTCTCGCTCTTACCAAAGCCCATGTGGTCGGGAACGATCACTCGGTGCGTCTTGGACAACTCGGGGATGAAGTTGCGATACAGATATCCCCAGGTTGGCTCGCCGTGGAGCAGGACGAGGGGTTCGCCCTCGCCTTCGTCGACATAGTGCATGCGAAAGCCGGGAGCGTCGGAGTAGTGAGGTTCGAAGGGGAACGTGCCGTCGAAGGTCTCGTCGGGTGGGATCATGAGTGGCGCTCCTTTCGGATGCGATGAATGGAATTTAGTCTGCAGCGTGCTTACCGTATTCGACGACAAGTTCGGTCGGTAGTTCGTCGGATGGCACGAGGCGGTAATGCCGTTCAGAGGTGATATCGATTGCGACGCTGTTCCTCCGACGTTCGAACTCGAACAGTGCGATTAGTTCCTCGTCGATGAATTGGGCGCCTAGCGGCCTTGGAGTCAAGTGCGGGAAGCGCTGTGAACAGAGCGCGAACATGTTGTCCACTTGGACGTAGCCGATCATGTCATTTGCCGACTTGACTTCGATGGGCAACACATAGTGAGCGCCGTGCCGGTCGATTCCCACATAGAGTTCGTCGACTTCAACTTGCCCGGAGCCCGTCAAGCTGGTGCGGAGGTGGCTCTGCACTGAAAAGCAGCTCAGCCGAGTGAATATGTCGACAAGTCGGTTGTAACGGATGATGGCCAGAAGCGCCTGTTCGTCCGACTGTCGGTACAGCTGAATTAGTGCAGGAGTACTGTCGGGGATTGAAATCTTAGCCAGGCGTGGGTTGACTGGAAACGTCGCATTGTCGATCAAATCAAATCGATATTGCCCTGCGGCAGTGGTGCGGATGATCCACTCGCGACCTTCAGTCGCCGTGGCGCGAATCGACTCCGGAAGTGCTTTGCGGGACCTAAACGTGTATAGAACGTCGCCTACGTTGCTGACTCGGTTGACTTGAAGGGTGTCAGCGGCCTCGTGTAGTGCGCTTCTGGCAAACTCGAATCCATCGCTCGTGCCATCGAAGCGCTCGTGAAAGATGTGAGCGATAATTCGCTCGTACTTCGTCGGCATCGTCAGGATCCAGGCCAGCGAAGGAGCAGCACTTCTTCATTGATTTGGGCTCGTGTCGCAGTGGCGGTTCTGGTCCGGAATAGCTGTCGATCCATGACTTCGTAGCCGAGGTGCTCTGCGATAGAGGCTAACAATTCGCCGGTTCGAATCATGATCCGAAAGTAAGAAGCTTGGTCACCAACGACATAGGCCAATTGTGCCCCTGGCTTGAGGACAACCTTGAGCGATTCCAAGTGACGCGCCATGCCTCCGAAGTAGAGGCGGGTGACCCGGTGATACATTTTCTCAAACCCGGATGTCTTGCCCAGTTCCAGGCGGCGCGACTCAATCTGGTCGGCCAACTCGCCGATCTTTGGAAATTCCTTCAGCCACACGTCATCGTCATCCTGTTTGTATACGCTGCGGGTGTTTGATCGCACGAGGCTGCGCTTCACTCGCCGGAGCGATTCGCGATCCTCCAAGAGCCCCAACATCACGGATTCCAGACGAACCGTCCGCGTGTAGTCCTTTTCGTTCGGATATGGCGGAGAGGTGATCACGGCATCCACGCTGGATGGTGGCAACAGGTCGGCTGGCAAGCGGGCGTCGCCCTGGATAACCCGTGCAGGTGTATAGGCTCGACGCGTCCATTGCTTGAGATCCGTGGACATCCGCTCTACCTGCTTCATCCACAGGTCAACGACAGGCGCGTCTTCCTTGATCTGGCCCAAACCAATCTCAGGTCCAAAGCGAAGGTTGCCGATTTCCGTTGGCAACTGTCTTGCCAGCGCAAGGAGAAGGTGATCGGTGCGTGCGCCCCCGATCGCTCGAATGGTGTCGCGGAGAATTAGTGTTTGATGAAGGGGTTTCGGGCTGATCGAATTCTTGAGTAAGAGCTTGGTTTGCGTTTCCGGAAGGGTGCGTGGCAGTCTAGCCAAGGACTGTTCGATCTCGGCGTTTGCTGCGGCTGCTATCAGATGAGCGTCAGTCGCAAGGTCTGCCGGCGAGAGATTCCAGAGCAGCTTCGTCCGCGCAGCGAAGGCCGACATCGGCACCGCCTCAATGCCGACCGACTCAATGCCCAGCTTCTTCGCTTCCACCATGGTCGTGCCGGTACCGCAGAATGGGTCGAGCACGACATCGCCCGTTTCGAGCTCGAATCGGTCGACGTATTCCCTGACCAGATGAGGTGGAAACGAGAGAACAAAGCGGTACCAATCATGGATTGGTCTGTCCTCAGAGAACATTCGATTACGAGATGGACGCGTGTCAGCGAATTCTGGCGGCATTCCATCAAGCATTGCCTGCTCCTGAACGGAGCGGACAGCAGGGTCGAAGCCCAGGTCCGGCGTCGTCATCAGGAAGCGCTGCTCTTGTCGCCCCGACGGGTGCGCTCGAACTTTTCTCGTTGTTCGGCTTCGGTTTGGGCGGCGGCGATGTCTCCGGCGATTTTGGCTTGTTGCCACTGGGGGTTCTGTTTGTCTGAGCTGACGACTCGGCCGATGACGGCTCCGATGACTCCCAGGACCAGGCCCCAGCGCAGGCCTCTCCAGAAGCCCATGTCAGTTGTCCCCTCGTCGGCCGCCGAGGACGTCGAACATTCTCTGGATTCTTGACGCGGTGGCGTAGGCGCGAATCACCGGCTCGGCCGCGGACTCTCCCAGGAACTCGACTGTGCCTCGGACGGTCTTGATCGTTTCCTGGGCGTTCTCCAGCAAGGGTGGGACGCCTTCCTGGAGGGTTTTGCGGGCTGCTCGGAGCAGACGGAACGAGAGGTATCCGACGACGATCATGGCGACGATCATGACGATCATCGCGACCACGCCGAGCAGGCCGGCGACGATGATCACGATGTCGCGGATATCGGTGATGGTGCCCAGCGTCATGACCTGAGCCTACCCGAAGCGGTCGATTCCACGGTCCCGCCGCCGAGCACGCGGTCGCCGTCGTAGAAGACCGCCGCCTGCCCGCGAGCGACGGCTCGGGCCGGCTGCTCGAGGCTCAACGTGGAGCCTTGCAGCCGAGCCGAGAGCGGACTTGAGCGGTAGCGAATCTGCACGTCGAACCACTCTCTCGGCTCGGACAACCAGCGAATGTCGGACAGCTCAATCCGGTCGACCAGCAGATCGTCGGCGCTGCCGACCGTGACGACGTTGGCGGCGGCGTCTATCGCTGTGACAAATTGGCGTTCTCCGCCGCCGCCGGTTTGCAGACCCTTGCGCTGTCCGATCGTGAAGTGCTGGACTCCCTGGTGGTGGCCGATTTCGTTGCCTTCCACATCGAGCATCAGTCCTGGCCGGTCCGCGATCTTTGTTGCTACGACGGCTCGATAATCGCCTCCGGGGACGAAGCAGATGTCGGCGCTCTCGGGCTTGTCGGCGACGGCGAGTTGGTGTCGCTCGGCGACGGCTCGCACCTCGGACTTCTGTAGTCCACCGACAGGAAACTTGGTCATCGCGAGCGCTGCGGGCGTCAGGGTGTAGAGGAAATAGGTCTGATCTTTGTCCCGGTCGACGCCTCGCAGCAGTTGCGCTCCACCGGTCGGACTGGTCTGTGTGCGCGCGTAGTGACCAGTTGCGATCCAGTCGGCGCCGAGCGCTCGAGCGCGCTCGAGGAACGCGTCGAACTTGATGTAGGTGTTGCAGTTGAGACAGGGGTTTGGCGTGCGACCTTTGGCATACTCGTCGATGAACTGATCGACGACGAACTTGCGGAATGGGCGCTCCAGATTCAACGTGTAGTGCGGAATGCCCAGTCGTTGGGCAACGCGGCGGGCGTCGCCGATGTCCTCGATGGCGCAGCACTGACTACGGCCGGTGTAGTCCTCGGGCTTCGCCTCGGTCCAGAGGCGCATGGTGATCCCGATGACCTCATAGCCCTGCTCGACCAGGAGTGCTGCCGCGACGGACGAATCCACGCCGCCGCTCATGCCGACGACCACGCGCTCAGCCATGTGCGTATTCCAGACTGACGAGACTGACGAGACTGGCGATGCGAGCGTTACCATTGAGCACGTGACCACTCCAGCGACGGACCTCAAACCATCCGCATCGGGGAGAATCCGTACCACCAAGGCGGACGCAGAACGACTCGCCCGGGCCGTCGTCGAGCAACTCGACGACCGACAGGCCGAAGCCATTGTGCTGCTCGATGTGGAACCGCACACCGACCTCGCTGACTATTTCGTGATTGCCTCTGCGACCTCGCGCCGGCAGTTCGGCGCGCTCGAGGACGCTCTGCGGCACGTTCCCGACTCCGACTACCCGCGTCGCGAGGGCGGCCCCGAGGGCGGCTGGCTGTTGTGTGACTACGGCTCGGTCGTGGTGCATATCTTTGACCGCGAAATGCGAGACTACTACGACCTCGACGGTTTCTGGTCGCAGGCGGATACGTTGTTGCGCGTCGAGTAACCCGCTGCCGTCAACGCTACCCGAACACGCAGTTTCCTACTTCCTACCCTGGCTTTTCGTAGATCCATTCCTCAGTGTTGCGGGTCCAGGCGACCAGTTCCGAGGGATCGAAGAACAGCGCCAGCTCGCGCTCGCCCGACTCGGGGGAGTCGGAGCCGTGGATCACATTGCGGCCGAGGTCGACGCCGAAGTCGGCACGAATGCTGCCGGGCACGGCGTCAACCGGGTTGGTGGCGCCCATCGTGTTGCGGACGAGTTGCACGGCGTTCTGTCCCTCAAAGGCAGCGGCGACCAACGGTCCCGAGGTGATGAAGTCGCGCAGGCCCAAAAAAAACGGCTTCTCAACGTGCTCGGCGTAGTGCTGGTTGGCCAGCAACTCGTCCATCTGCATCAACTTGAGGCCGATCAGTTTGAGTCCGCGGCGTTCGAGCCGCGACAGAACCTGGCCAATCAGACCACGCTGGACGCCGTCGGGCTTGACCAGGACGAGTGTGCGTTCGGTTGACATGGGAGGCTCCAGAGAGTGCGAAGTTGAATGAGTTCGGTGAGCGAAATCAGCGTATGACGAGCGTGCGTATCGGTCGTTGTCGGATGGATCAGATCGAGAGTCAGCGCAGTCCGGGAACATCATTCTGGATTCTCATTCCCCGCTTCACGCGGGGATCCGCTTGGGCGACACGGCCTATCTGTTGGTGATGTCTCGGGCGCGGAGGGAGCGGGTCCCGGCGCGGGGGCCGGGACTGGGAATTATCACTTTCGGGCCTACTTCCAAAGGCGGAGACGGGGAACCGACCTTATTGCTGAGGCTGCGGACCAATCGCTGGCTCTCGGAGGTAGAGCGGCTCCAGAGCGGCGGGCGGAACGCCGTGTCCCTCCTGCAGCCTTCGCCAGCCGAGTTCGGCCAGGACTCCGGCGCGACGGACGTTGAGTGCGGGGGGTGAGAATACCCAGCCGGCGTCGATGAGCGAAGCTGCGGCATCATCGTCGAGCCGGTCTGGCTCTCCGCAGACGACGCCGGCCGTTCCGGTGAGTCGCCTGGCGTCGCCCAGCGCTCGCAGCAGCTCAAAGCCCGCGCCGGTCTTCGCCGGTCCAAGTTCATGCCAGCGGTCGAGTGGACCCGAGAAGATTTGCCAGGCCCAGGTCGATCGCGCGGCTCGATGGATGGCAGCGGCGAGACCGCTCGAAGCGTGTTGATATGCCTCGATCTCCAGTCTCCCGATGCCCACGCATTGCAAGTCCAGTGCGACCGCGAGTCCCTCGGCGGTGGCCATGCCGGATCGGATGCCGCCATACGCGCCGGGTCCGACATCGACGAACACCGCCTCGAGTTCCTGCTTGACGATCTCCGTGTTGCCCGTTTGGCGGCAGACGAAATCGATCATCGGCGTCAGCGAGGGCGTGTGTCGGCGTCCCGAGTGCCAGCTGATCTCGGTCAGCAAGCGACCCCGATCGCTGACCGCGACGCTGGACTGCTCACCGACGGTATCGATTGATAGTTCCATCAGGAGACCTTTGCGTAACTCCTCTTCTCCCCCCTTGCGGGGGAGATGCCGTAGGCAGAGGGGGGGCTCTCCATCTCAAGGCCTATCTGGTCGCTATCGGAGGACCCCCCCTCTGTCACTCCGTGACATCTCCCCCCGCAAGAGGGGGAGAGGGGATTTGTGAGTTCTTCAAAGGTCTCCATCAGGCGGGAACCGCAGCGAACTGCTTCGAGAGCTGTTCCAATATTGTGGCCGCGAGTTCACCAGATGCGTTCAGCGTCAGTTCACGTGGCGAGGCGTCGAGCGCGTCTTCGGAGATGTCCTCTTCCAGCGGCGTGATCTGGACATGCAGGTGGTCAATCGGCAGCCCGCCCTGAGCACGCTCCGGCCATTCGACCAGCAGGATGCCGCCTTCCGCGGCCTGATCGAGTCCGAGTTCGGCGATCAGGTCGGCGGTGTCGAGGCGGTAGAGATCGGCGTGGCGCATCGGCAAGCGTCCGCCGAGGTGTTCATTGACCAGCACGAACGTGGGAGAGTTCACGACCGTCGGCGCCTCAAGACCGCGTCCGACGCCTTGCGCGAAGACGGTCTTGCCCGCGCCGAGATCGCCCTGCAACAGCACCACCGTTCCTGCCGGCGCGTGGCGTCCAACCGCAGCTCCAACCTCGCGAGTCGCCTCGGCGTCGTCGCAGGTCAGTCTCAGCATTTGCGAACCAGATAACGGATTGGAGCGAGTCATAGTCCAAGTTTATCCCCGAGCACGTATTCTGAGCATATGGACAAGATTCATATCGCCAACTTCTTGCCGGTGCCAGAGGCGGCGCTCGACATTATTCGCGCCGTTGACTCCCGGATTGAGATTCACAACGTGTCTTTGAACCTGGCTCGCTACATGCGCGAGCCGAAGCATCCGCAGATCGATGTGGGGGCAGCCATTGAGGAAGGCGCGGAGATCCAGCAGCGCGACCGCATCTGGTTCACCTTCTTCAGCGGCGATCTGGCCGGTCAAGCCTCGGCCTTGGATTGGATTGCGCTGGCCTCGGCTGGAGCGAATCAGATTCTCGACCGTCCGATCGGCGAGGATGTCGTGATTACGAAGATGCCGGGACTCGCGGCTCGGGTGATCGGCGAGTGGGTGCTGACCTTCATGCTGATGGATGTGAAGCGGATGCGCAGACTGATCGAATCGCAGCAACACGCCACCTGGAACCGTTCTGATCCGGACACGCTCGAAGGCAAGACCGTCGGCATCATTGGCTATGGCGCCATCGGATCCGAGATTGCGCGCTTCTGTGACGCGTTCGGGACACGAATCGTCGGTATTCGGCGACGCGCCTCCGGCGACGGCACGCCTCCATCAAATGCGCCCGATTCGGTCGCCTCGGTCTGGCCGCCCGAGCGTCTCCACGACGTGCTGGCCGAATCCGACTATGTGATTCTCGCTGTGCCGTTGACCGATGCGACCCACCGCATGATCGGCGCCGACGAGCTGGCCGCGATGAAGCCGGGCGCGGCGTTGATCAACATCGCTCGCGGTGAGGTAGTCGACTGGGATGCGCAGGTCTCGGCGCTCGAGAGCGGTCGGTTGCGGGCGTCCTATACCGATGTGACCACGCCGGAGCCGCTGCCTGACGGCCATCCGTTGTGGTCGGCCCCGAACCTGTTCATCACTCCGCATACCAGTGGCTTGCAGCCCGATTACTTCGGCAAGGCCGCCCACCGCTTCGCCGAAAATCTGCGCAGATTCCTGAATAACGAGCTCTTGCTGGACGTCGTGGACCGCAATGCCGGCTACTGACACGCCGGCTGCTGACATGCCGGCAACTGACATGCCGGGTACTGAGGCTTCCGCGCCGACGCTTCGCCGCCACGGGATCTATATGCCTCTGCGAGGCACACTTGTCGTTGCCCGGCGCGAGCGCGACATCTCGCAGATTCCCAATCCTGACATCCGCTTCGGTATCGGACGTTGGCCGTCGGAGCTGATGGCGTTCTTCGAACCCGACGACGCGTTCAAGGATGCAGCGGTGCGGTTGCGGCAGCTCGGTCCAAAGCTGATCGGCGCGTTGCGGGCGATGCAGATTCCGTTGGAGGACCTGAAGAATCGCACTGTCGGCGCTGTCGAGGAAGAACTGACAATAGAGCTGGTGGAACAGACGCCGCTCCAGGTGGATCTGGTCGCTCACTACATCGCCGAGCTGCTTGATCACGTCGCGACGGTGATTCCGCTCTGCTACGGCGACGACGGCGCCGCTCTACTGGACAGGCGCGGCAGCCTGAGGCGATTGGCCCATGGTCCCCTTACGGATGTTGATCCGGCGCTAGCGGAGATCGTCGCGCCCGGCGGCTCGCTGCCGAAGTGGGCGGAGACGCTCGCCCGCGCCTCAATCGGCTTGGAATCCGATTTCTCGGCTCTGCCACTGACGAACGACCCGAACATCTACGTGATCACGAATCATCCCAACTTCGAGCGAGCTGATCCTGAGCAGAAGATGGACGCGCTGAAGGCGTCGGCCAGGCAGACCATCGCCGCTGCTGAAGCGATTGACGCCTCATTGCTGCACATGTTCCGCTGGCTCGAGGCGCTGCTCGATCACCTGATCGAGGTGGTCTGCGAACGTGCAGCAGACGGCGAGAGTCTGCGCGAACGCTGGGCGTCGGACGACTGGACGGTGATTCAGCGGCTCACATTCTTCGACACGGACGCGGCGCTCGCCGTCACGCGGGCGTTTCCTGTGATCTCGGAGGGGCCGTTGCTGCCCGGCACTGAGTCCGAGTAGCCCCTTTTCCTGCTCCCCCCCTGCGGAGACTTGCGCGTAAATCCCCTTCTGCCCCCGTCGCGGGGGAGATGCCGGAGGCAGAGGGGGGGCTCCCCTATCGCAGTGCCTATCTGGTCAGTGTCGGAGGACCCCCCCTCTGTCACTCCGTGACATCTCCCCCCGCAAGGGGGGAGATGATTCATGAGTTGACGCGCAGGTCTCCTTGCGGGGGGAGCTGCCGAAGGCTGAGGGGGGGGGCGCGACGAGAGTCGTGATGCGCTGCGGGGACCCCCCTTCAGTCACTTCGTGACAGCTTCCCCCGCAGAGGGGGGAAGCGGGGAATGGGACCTATTCCACGCAGGCAGTGGCCATGGCGCCGATCATCGCGGTGCGTTCGCGGATTTGTTCGTCCTGCTGGAAGCCGTTGGTCAAGAATCCGACCGAGAGTCCGGTCTCGGGGTCTCCCCAGGCGATCTGACCGCCGGCGCCGGCGTGACCGAAGGCGCTGGGTGATGCGCCTGAGCCGAAACCTCGCTCCTCGGTCAGTCCGTCGTCGCCGGCAAGGACCACCGTCAGTGCGCGGTTGACGTGGATGCCCGAGAGCGGGTCGGTGTGGCGATCAGGGTTCGTGCTGACGGTGGTGCCCAGCTCAATCGCGCTCTTCGTCAGCGGACCGTCGTCGGATGGCTTAATCAGGTTCTGATAGAACATCGCGACATCGGAGGCGTTCGCGAACGCGCCTCCGCCGGGGCATCCCGCTCGACGCTGGGAAGCGAGGTTGAAGTGCAGGATCGTCTGTGGGAAGACTTCGCCGCTGGCGACCGGTAGCGGTTCCTCGGTGTAGACGATCGAGGCGGCGCGGCCGTGCTCCTCATTCGGTAGACCGACGAATAGGTTGTCCATCCCCATCGGGTCAAGCAGGTTGGCGCGCAGCCAGTCGCGGAAATCTTCGCCGGTCTTCTGTTCAATGATCTCGGCCAGCACCCAGTGTGCTGAGGTCGCGTGGTATTCCCATTGGGTGTCGGGCGTCCAGTTGAGCCTCCAGCCCATCATCCGGCGCAGCCGCGCGTCGCGGTCTTCCCACAGACGCGGGTTCATCGGCGCGTGCGGAAAGCCGCCGGTGTGCAGCATGACGTTGCGAACGGTGACATCTACGAACGACGCCTCGCCATTGCCCTCGGCGCACCAGCCGGGAATAATATCGACGATGCGCTCGTCCAGGTCGAGCAGACCCTCATCGAGCAGCTTCCAGACACCGACTCCGACAACTGCCTTGGTTGACGAGAACATGCAGAACAGCGTGTCGTCTGAGGCCGGTTCGACCGACGTGCCCTGCTGCGCGACGCCGAATGTGCGCATGCCGGCAAGTTCACCGTCGTATCCGATGGCAATCTGCGCTGCGGGCACCTTGCCCTCGTCGACAATGCCTTCAACGTAGTCGAAGAGTTCACCTAGCTTTTGTTCATTGATTGACGTCATGTTGTGCCCCCAGGTTGGTTCGCGCCAAGTCTAGGGGTTGAGGCATAGGGTGAATCCATGACTTCGGCGATCAGCATCCGGGGAGTGACCAAACGCTATGGCGCGGTGACGGCCGTGAACGGCGTAGATCTGGAGATCGAGTCCGGACAGGTCTACGCCCTGCTCGGACCGAACGGGGCGGGCAAGACCACGTTGATCGAGATTCTTGAGGGCTATCGCGAGCGGGACGCCGGAGAAGTCTCGGTGCTGGGCTTTGACCCGCAGCGGCAACGCGGAGAGTTGAACCGGCACGTCGGCATCGTCCTTCAACGCAGCACGCCGATGGAAGGTCTGACCCCGCGCGAGATGCTCAACTTCACGGCCAAGCTCTACGACCATCCGATGAACACCGACGAGGTTCTGGAGCTGGTTGGACTCACCGAACACGCCGATCGGCGCGGCTCCAAGCTTTCTGGCGGGCAGAAGCGCCGGCTCGATCTGGCGACCAGCGTGATTGGCAATCCAGACCTGATCTTTCTCGACGAGCCGACCACAGGGTTCGATGTTTCGGCCCGGCGACAAGCCTGGGAAGTCGTGCGCGGTCTGACGGCGCGTGGAGCCACTGTCATCCTCACTACCCACTACCTCGATGAAGCCGAGCACCTGTCCCAGCAAATCGGGATGATCAAAGACGGCTCCATCGTCTTCGAAGGCGACATGACAGCGCTGCGTCGCGAGATGGAAACCGGCACGCGAATTTCGTGGCAGCCGCCGGTCGGCCTCGACCTGTCGGATTTGCTGGAGGAATGGAAGTCCGTGCGAGTGGGACCGGACGGACGGCTATCGCTGCCAACCCAGGAGCCGACCCGTCATCTGGCGCGTCTCATCGATTGGGCGCGCAATCGCGGTATCGACGAGCTTCCCGAGCTCCAGGTCGAGCGTCCAGATCTGGAGGAGATGTATCTGGAGTTGGTCGACGACAGCCAGGCCTTGGAAACGGCAGAACCATCGTGAGCGCCTCCAACGCCGTGCGCACGATTCGTCTCGGCTTCGCCTATATGGCGCTCAACCTGAAGACGATTTACCGGCAGCCCGCAGCGCTCTTCTTCGTGGTCGCATTTCCGATCATGTTCCTGGTCATCTTTTCGTCACTGCTGACCTTTGAGATCGGTATTCCGGAAGGCGCGGGAGCCAATGTACCGGTCATTACATTCAGTCAGTATTTCGTCGCCGGAATTATGGGTGTGGCGATCTTTGGCACCTCGTTCAATCTGCTTGGTACTTCGCTGGCAATTCAGCAATTCGACGGCACCCTGAAGCAGTTGGCTGCGACGCCGCTTCCAAAGACTTCGTTCTTTATGGGACTCGTGGGGACGGCGCTGGCCTACACGTTCCTGCAGCTCGTCGTCATGCTCATCCTTGGGGTCGTGGCCTATGGCGTCGAGCTGCCCGACGCGCAAGGCTGGCTCACCTTGATCTGGATCGTCCTGCTCGGCGTGCCGGCCGGTTGCGTGCTGGGGATCTCAATCACAAAGATCATTCCCTCGGCCAACGCGGCGCCCGCCGTGATCCAGGCGCCGTTCATCATTCTGCAGTTCATTTCAGGCGTGTTCTTCACACTCGCTTCGCTGCCGACGTGGCTGCAGTGGGTCTCGGGGATCTTCCCATTGCGCTGGGTGGCGCAAGGCCTACGCTCGGTCTTCCTGCCCGATGCCTACAAGCTCGCCGAACCGGGGATGAACTGGCAACTCGACATCGCGGCGATTGTGCTCGCGGTCTGGATCGTGGCTGGTCTGGGATTGGCCGTTCTGACCTTTAAGTGGGACCGCTCGGGCTAGGAATCTTCTGAACAACTCCTGTCGGTGGCGAATCGGGGACCCCCTTCAGCCTTCGGTAGCTTCCCCCGCGAGGGGGGAAGCGGGGAACGGATCGCTAAGATTGAGTCAAGTCCCATGTGGCAGGCGTACGATCATGCTTCCCGCCATCATCCGAGACCACCAACATGAGATCGACGGTCTCTGCCGGGCGCACCACGTGCGGCGGCTGGAGTTGTTCGGTTCCGCTGCGACGGACGCGTGGGATCCGGAACGGAGCGACCTGGATTTCCTGGTCTCGTTCAGACTTGATCATCCTTGGCCAGAGCATCGCGCCCTGGAGCAGGCGTTTGAGAAGCTCTTTGCGCGTGACGTCGATCTCATTCGCGAGCGTGAGTTTGAGAATCCCTACTTCCGCCAGTCTGTCGAGCGAACCCGCACCCACCTATGGGGAGAACCGCGCCGATCTATTCCGCAGAACGGAGCCCCTGTGAGGACTAGTCCAGCGCTCAAGTATCTCTGGGATATTCGGCGGGAAATCGGCTATCTGCACAACACTGCCGGACTGAACAACACGATTGCCGGACTGAACCTCGACACGGTGCGTTCGAACATGACGCTGCTGCGCAGCCTCCAAATGCATCTCATGATTATTGGCGAGGCGCTCAATCAGCTCTCGTCCCGCGATCCTGCCCTGTACGAGCGAATCAGCGATGCCAGTGGTTACGTGGGCCAACGCAATGTGCTGATCCACCAGTACGGCGAGCTCGACTGGGAGGAGAACTGGCGCTCCGTCCAGCAGGAAATCCCGATGCTGGCTGAAGAGGTCGATGCGCTGCTCGCCGAGTTGGATCCGAAAGACTAGCCCCAATTGCGGATGTCTACGGACGCCGCCGTCGCGCACGCTCCTCCAGCTGATCCTTGCGACGCTGCGCTTGCAGCATCGCCTCATGGATGTCGTCTGACCGGTCGCCGCCCGACGGCTCGACTTGCCGCTGCCCACGACGGAGTTCGGGATCATCTTGCAGCTGGTTGGATCGCAGTGCGTCGGCGTGCGTGGCGCCGGTTTCACGACGCATTCGTTCGACGGTGTCGCCGATTCCTGGCATCACACTGGTCTGGTCGGTTAGTCCTTCAGCGAGGAAGCTGGAGGCTTGTCCCGACTTCTCCAGCTCGTAGCGCATCTTCGACTCAGCGCCCATGATGTGCAGGTGGCCAAGGATCCAGTTCTCGAAGCGCAGGATGCCTCGTCCGATCACCGTCTTCTGACCGCCGGCGATGAAGCGGATCGGCCGAAGCAGGAGTACAACGAGAATTTCGCCGAGGGCAATGACCATCATGACGAGGCTCCTATCCGGGTCGTCGGAATCGCATGGCGATCGCCATGGGTATCTCGGGCAGGACGTTCCACATCAAGCGCGACTCCTCCATCACCTGTGGCGGCGCGGGCAGTTCCTCGATGCCGTCAAGCACGAGCCCGGACACGAACGCGTCGCTGAGCAGCTCGCTCAGAGGGCGATGGAAGTAGATCTGTGGTTCTTTCTGTGCGGTATTGGTCACGCCGTGGGTGACGTAACGCGAGAGGTAGCGCTCGATGGTGAGCCCATGCGGCTCGTTCTCGTTCTCGGCGCGGACGAATTTGTAGCCGGACGTGGCGAACGCAGGATGCAACGTGACCACGACGAAGGCGCCGCGCGGCTTGAGGACGCGCCAGACGCCGCCAAACATCGGCTTGAGCAGCGGCATCGACATCACGCCCATGATGCAGACGGCGGCGTCGAAGGGACCGCCGCAGTTGAGGATGGCGCGCTCGTTTGTCGCGTTGACCGTTTGATACGTGACGTCCACCGGCTGATCCGAGATCGTCTCTGTCCGCCGCTCTGCATGGGCGATCAGAGCCGGCGAGAGGTCGGTGGCCATGACGTTCATGCCGGCCCGGCCTAAGCGTCTGGCAAAGCCGCCATTGCCGCAGGCGAACTCGATCACCGATGAGCCGTGCTCGAGCCCCAGCAATCGTTCGGCCGCCGGCGCGAAGACGCCGTGATGGAACTCGTCGCCCTGGTCGCCCCAGCGCTTGTCGAAAAAGTCCGCGCCCTTCTCCCAACCGTCGAGCACCTGCTGCTGTAGAGCGGCGATCATTGCCTCGGCGTCGGCGGGCGTTTCAGGTGGTTGTGTCATGGATTCAGGGTAACTCGGGTGCCTTACAGCATGGTGACAGCATGGTGGCGCCGCATTCCTTCACAATGCCTACAATCGCACAACTTCGGATTGGAGTTGTCCATGGCGGAGCGCACCTACTGGCGACGAATCAGACGCGGTCGCGTCAGCCGGCGCGCCCTGCTGCGAGCATCGGGACGCGCCGGCGTGGGCGCGACCGGCCTGGCGTTGGTCGGATGTGGTGACAATGAGGAAGACGGCCCGCGCAGCGTGACTCAATCGGCGCTGCAACAGGACCAACAGCCGGCGCAACGGCAACAACAACCAAGCGCGCTGCAGCGGCAACAGGCGGCGCAGCAGCACGACACTCCGCAGCAACGTCAGCAGGAGGACGCCGCCGAGCAGCAGGCGCAGCAATCCGACCAACAGGAGCGAACCGATTCGCAGACGCAGGTGGAAGCGCAACAACACGTGACGAGCGAGGTCGCGCGCGGCGGAAACCTGCGCTTCTCAACTCCTGCGCACTCGCACGATTACTTTGACCCGCATCGCGCCGTCTTTGGCACGACTCAGTACTGGATGGGGTTCTATCTCAACAACATGATTCGCTGGCGCAACAAAGAGCAGGCGATCATGGAGGCGGACATCTGCAGTCTGCCCGAGATTCCCGACGAGGAAACCTACCTCTTCCGTGTCGACCAGGGCGCCGCGTTCTGGGATCAATACCCCACCGAAGGCGGGCGACTGGTCACCTCCGACGACATTCGCATCAACTTCCAGCGCCAGATCGATGGTCAGGACGCCACCGGCGCGCAGGATGGCTCGTTCCTGCAGCAAAGCTCCTACGCCAAGACCTCGACGATTGAGACGCCCGACGACAGCACGTTCATCGCTAAGACCAACGGTCCCGACGCGACTTGGATGGGGATTCCGCTCGGTCCGTTCGGCTGGATTACGTCGCCGGAGGCGATCGCGGAGTTTGGCGATCGATGGCGAGACGAGCCAACGAACGTCGAGCTCTCCAGCGGCACGGGCATGACCATCCCTCGCTCATATGACCCCGACCTCGGGCTCGAACTGGAGCGCAATCCCAACTTCTGGAAGCTGGGCGCCGATGGTCAACCGCTGCCGTACTTCGACAGCGTCACGTTTGCCAGTCTGTTCGATCCCATCGCGATTGAGGCGGCGTACCGAAGCCGCGAGATCAACATCGGGGAGTTTCCTCTGACTTCGCTTCAGGTCAAGTCACTGTCAAACGATTTCCCCGACCACGCGACCGGAAACGTCCCGTATGGCTTCACCATCGTCACCGGTCTGTTCAATTTCAACCGCGATTGGGACGGCTGGGACGGACTGGGCAACCCCTACCTCGATCGGCGCTTCTGCCAGGCGATGCATCTCGCCGTCGACCGCAACCAGATGATCGACACCGTCTATCTCGGCTCGGCCAAGGTGTCAGGTCAGGAGGACACACCCTGGTTCAACACCTACTGGTCGATCCCCGAGCAAGAACTGCTCACCGTTCCCGGCTACCGACCCGACCGCGAAGCCGACATCATGGAGGCTCGCGCATTGCTGGACGCGTCGGGTTACGACCAGGAGCGGCCGATCCAACTGATCGGGTTCGACCTCTGGGAGCAGAGTTACCAGGGCATCTTCGAGACCGAGATGCGGATGTATCGAGATGCGTTGGGCATCGATGTCCGGTTCGACATCCAGCCGACCCTGGTCGTGTTGCAGCGCTGGATCGACGGCACGTTTCCCGGAGCTGGACCGCAGTGGACCACGCCGCCGTCCGAGCTCGATCCAACAGCCGCGTACAACAACCGATTCATCCCCGGGGGCAGTTGGAACAACCTCTTCTACGAGTATGAGCCGATGGCCGAACTGGCGCGGACCATGCGGGTCACCGTTGATCAGGAGCAGCGCCGGCAGATGGCGCACGAGGCGCAGCGCATCGCGTTCGGGACACATCCCGACCACGGACTCGACGGCATCTCGCCGACTCCGGCGGTGATGAACGGCATCTCGCCCGCGATCTGGTGGCCGTTCGTCCATCGCGGCGAGGACACACTGCAGTTCGCGCACGCCTCACACCGCATGGACGACACCTGGCTCGACGTGAACCACCCGGACTACCCGGCCTGATTCGTTTCAGACGGCATCTGAACAACAGAGGGCGACTACGGTCGTCCTCTGTTTCCTGTATGGCAATGGTTGTGTATCCGTCGCTACACTAGCCGCATCTGTAGCAAGTACATGCAGGCAACAGGAGGAGACAGATGGCAGAGCGAAACTATTGGCAGCGTATGAGGCGGCAGCAGATGAGCAGGCGTGCACTGTTGCGGGCCTCGGGACGCGCCGGTGTCGGCGCGGCGGGTCTGGCGCTGGTCGGTTGTGGTGGGGACGACGACGATCAGCAGTCTGTGACGCAATCCCGATCACAGCAACAACAGCAGGATCAGGGAGCGCAACAGCAAGCCGGGCAGCAACAGTCGGGACAGCAGCAGGGCGCTCAGCAACAGACCGCGCAGCAGCAGGACGCCGACCAGGCGGCGCAACAGGCGACCCGGCAGGAAGATGCAGATGACGCTGCTCAGGATGCCGGGCAACAACAAGCTGCTGTGTCCAGCATCGTCCGTGGCGGCGATTTTCGATTCTCCACGCCGGCAGCGACGCACGACTACTTCGACCCGCATCGCGCCGTCTTTGGGCCCACCCAGTTCTGGATGGGCTTCTACATGAACTACCTGATCCGTTGGCGCAACAAGGAGCAGGGGATCCTGGAGGCGGACGTCGCCTCGTTGCCGGAGATTCCCGACGCAGAGACTTACGTCTTCCACGTCGATCAAGGGGCGAAGTACTGGGATCAGTATCCAACCGAGGGCGGACGGCTCGTAACCGCCGACGACATTCGCGTGAACTTCCAGCGCCAGATCGACGCAGTCGACTCAAATGGCTCAGAGGACGGGACCTTCCTGGGGTCGTCGTCGTTCCGCCAGACCTCGTCGATTGACGTCCCCGACGATACGACCTTTATCGCCAAGACCGACGGTCCAGACGCGACCTGGATGGGCGTGCCTCTACGCCCGTTTAGCTGGATCACCAGCCCGGAGGCGATCTCTGAATTCGGTGACCGCTGGCGTGACGAAGCGGGCAACGTTCAGTTGTCGTCGGGAACCGGGATGTTCATTCCGCAGAACTTTGACCCGGACATCGGGATCGACATGATCCGCAATGACAACTACTGGAAGATGGGCGCCGACGGACAGCCGCTGCCCTACTACGACACTGTCACGCTGGCCAATCTGACGGATCCCACGGCAGTCGAGGCAGCGTACCGCAGCAAGGAGATCTTTAACGGCAGGTTCCCGCTGTCGACGGTACAGGCGGCGAGCATCATCGATGACTTCCCGGACCATGGACATGGGGAAATCGCGTTTGGATTCACAATCATCACGACGCTCGCGAACTACAACCCCGACTGGCCGGGCTCAGACGGACTCGGGAATCCCTGGCTTGACCGGAGATTCACCATGGCCATGCACATCGCGGTTGACCGCTATTTGATGATCGACGCTGTCTATCTCGGTTCTGGAAAACCGTCCGGCATGGGCGAAACACCCTGGTACAACTCATACTGGGCGATCCCCGAAGAGGAACTTCTGACAGTGCCGGGCTATCGGCCCGACCGTGAAGCGGACATCGCCGAGGCGCGGGCGTTGATTGACGCCTCGGGCTACGACCGCGACCGGGGCCTGCTCTTGATTGCGCCCGACATCTGGGAGGGTACGTACCCCGGCATCCTGGAGACCGAGGTTGCCATGTACCGCCAAGCCCTCGACCTTGAAGTCGAGTTCGATGTTCAGCCCTACACCGTCATCCTCCAGCGTTGGATCGAAGGCACGTATCCGGGAAGTGGCCCGCAGTGGACCAACCCTCCGGACGACCTCGACCCGACGACCTCGTTCAACAACAATTTCGTGCCCGGCGGCAGCACGAACAACTTCAAGTACGACTACCAGCCGATGACGGACATCGCTCAAGAGATGCGCGTCACGCTCGACCGTGAGCAGCGGCGTGACATGGCGCACGAGGCGCAGCGCATCCTGCTCGGCACCCACCCCGATCATGGAATCGACGGTGTGCAAAGCGCTCCCGCGGTGATGAACGGTATTTCGCCGGTGCTCTGGTGGCCATTCATCAACCCGGGCGAGGACTCGCTCCAGTTCGCACACGCCAGCCATCGGTATGACGACGCCTGGATCGACGTCAACCACCCCGACTACCCGGCCTAGTCCGCAGACGTTGCCGGGTGCCCGGCTGCACGCGCTGTTCGCCTCGCGGACACGCGTCGCGCAGCCGGGTCTGCCTGTCGCTGGCCCATGTCAAGCGGCTAACACCCGCAACGCAATTGGCCTTACACTCTGCCAACCTGCACCGTCGGTGCGGGAGTGAGGAGCGCAGCTATGACCGAACGCAATTACTGGCAACGAATGCGACGCAACCGCGTCAGTCGACGAGACCTGCTCAGGGCATCAGGACGCGCGGGCGTCGGCGCCGCCGGATTGGCGCTGGTCGGCTGTGGCGGCGATGACGACGACGATCAGCAGTCTGTAGCGCAATCCAGATCGCAGCAACAACAGCAGGATCAGGGAGCGCAACAGCAGGCCGGGCAGCAGCAGTCGGGGCAGCAGGGCGCTCAGCAACAGACAGCGCAGCAGCAGGACGCCGACCAGGCGGCCGACCAGGCGGCCCAACAGGCGACCCAGCAGGAAGATGCCGATGACGCTGCTCAGGATGCTGAGCAACAACAAGCCGCCGTGTCCAGCATCGTCCGCGGCGGCGACCTGAGATTCTCGACGCCGGCGGCGACGCACGACTACTTCGACCCGCATCGCGCCGTCTTTGGGCCCACCCAGTTCTGGATGGGCTTCTACATGAACTACCTGATCCGCTGGCGCAACAAGGAACAGGGGATTCATGGAGGCGGATGTCGCGTCGTTGCCGGAGATTCCCGACGCAGAGACTTACGTCTTCCACGTCGATCAAGGGGCGAGGTACTGGGATCAGTATCCAACCGAGGGCGGTCGGCTCGTCACCGCCGACGACATTCGCGTGAACTTCCAGCGCCAGATCGACGCAGTCGACTCAAATGGCGCCGAGGATGGCACCTTCCTGGGCGCGTCGTCGTTCCGCAAGACGGTGGCGATGGATGTCCCCGACGAGACGACCTTTGTCGCCAAGACCGACGGTCCTGACGCAACCTGGATGGGCGTGCCGTTGCGCCCGTTTAGCTGGATCACCAGCCCTGAGGCAATCTCCGAATTCGGCGACCGCTGGCGCGACGAAACATCGAATGTGGAGCTGTCGTCGGGCACCGGGATGTTCATTCCGCAGAACTTCGACCCCGACATCGGGATCGACATGATCCGCAACGACAACTACTGGAAGATGGGCGCCGACGGGCAGCCGCTGCCCTACTACGACACAGTCACGCAATCGAACCTGACTGACCCAACTGCAGTCGAGACGGCCTACCGCGGACGCGAGATCTTTGTCGGTGGATTCCCGCTCTCCTCCGTCCAGGCGGAGAGCATCCTCGATGATTTCCCTGACCACGGACAGGGACAGATCGCCTTTGGCTTCACGATCATCACCGGCGGCGCAAACTACAACGCCGACTATCCCGGAGAAGATGGTCTCGGCAATCCGTGGATTGATCGTCGCTTCACCCAGGCCCTGCACGTTGCTGTCGACCGCTACTTGATGATCGACACTGTGTATCTCGGTTCAGGCAAACCGTCCGGCATGGGCGAAACGCCCTGGTACAACGCCTATTGGGCGATCCCCGAGGAAGAGCTGCTGCAGACTCCCGGCTTCCGCCCGGATCGCGATGCCGACATTGCCGAGGCACGAGCGCTCTTTGATGCTTCGGGCTATGACCGCGAGCGCGGGCTGACGCTGATTGCGCCGGACATTTGGGAAGGTACGTACCCCGGCATTCTCGAGACTGAAGTTGGCATGTACCGCGAGGCCCTGGACCTTGAAGTTAACTTCGATGTTCAGCCGTACACCGTCATCCTCCAGCGCTGGATTGAGGGCACGTACCCGGGTCAAGGACCGCAATGGACGAACCCGCCGTCCGACCTCGATCCGACCACGTCGTACAACAACAACTACGTACCCGGCGGCAGCACCAACAACCTTGCCTACGAACACCCACGGCTGACCGAAATCGCCGAGACGATGACGGTCACGTTGGACATCGAGCAGCGCCAGGCATTGGCGTACGAGGCTCAGCGCATCCTGCTTGGGACGCATCCTGACTACGGGTTCGACGGCGTCGCCAACAGCCCTGCCGTGATGAATGGCATCTCGCCGGCGATCTGGTGGCCGTTCGTCAACCGCGGCGACGACACGCTCCAGTTCGCTCATGCCAGTCATCGGCATGACGACACCTGGATCGACGTCAACCACCCGGACTACCCGGCCTAGTGACCAGCGGCCCACAGGTTTCTGCGAGAGCAGAAACAAACTGATCGGGAGCAGCGATGCAGCGATATCTCATCCAACGGGTGATCCTCGTGATTCCCACGCTCTGGTTGGTGATCTCGCTGCTGTTCCTGGCCCTTCGAGCGCTTCCAGGTGACTTCGTCACCCGGAAGCTCTCGAACCTCGAGAACCAGGGCGCAGAGCAGCGTGTGTCTGAGATCGTTGGCTATATCGAGGTCGTCGATACGACCCACCGCGTGATTGGCGGCGACACGCTGGAATCGATTGCGTTAAGAAACGACACGACGGTGTCGGTCTTGCTGGCGCAGAATCCCGACCTGGATACGACCGTAGAGATGAAGCCAGGCACGCGAGTCATTGTCATTCCGGGACGACTATTGGAGAAGATCTCCGTCGCGGAGAAAGTGTCGTTGCCTGACGAAGCCGCTCAGGGCGTGCAATTGCTGATCGATCGCAATCCCGATATCAACTTCCCGCTCTACCAGGGCAAGCCCTACGCCGAAGTCGGGACGATCTTGATCATTCGTGACACGCTCACACTTGAGGAACTGGCGCATGTCAACCGGATTGACGCCAGTGACATCCTCGCCGTGAATCCAACCGGCAGCGCCAGCAATCCTGACGGCAACCTCTCGGCCGAAACGCCACTGATCCCCACCGCCCAGTTGATCACCGAGGAAGGCGACACCCTTGAAGGGATCGCTGTGGCCTACAGCCGTGCGCTGGAGGACGTGACCACGGCGAACCGGGGGATAGATCCGTCCGAACCGCTTGCTGCCGGCTTGGCGATTCACATTCCGTCAGACCGAATTATCACGCCGACGACAAAGATCACCGAGGCCAACATCAGGCACCGATTGGGCATCGACAAACCGATCGGTACCCAGTACATCAACTTCCTTTGGGAGACGATACGGTTGAAATTCCGTCCGTCATTCCAGACCCAGGAGGGCTCGCTGGACATCTTCCTGCGTGCGCTGCCGAGGACGCTGCACCTCAACGTTTACGCACTGGCCGTGGCACTGACCATTGCCCTGCCGGTCGGTATTTTGTCGGCCATGCGCCAGGACCAGCCACTCGACTATATTTTGCGCGGATTTGCCATCCTCGCGCTGGCCGCGCCCTCCTTCTGGATCGCGACGATGATGATCTTCGTGGTCACGCCGGGCGGAATCTCGACTAGTGGCCTGTGGTCAATTCCGCTCACCTCAGAAGAAGCGCGATCGGTATTCACATCATTCACCGGCGCGCTCGCGCTGTATACGATTCCGGCCTTGGCGGGCGGTCTCGCGGCCGGCGCCGGATTGATGCGGATCACGCGGTCCGAGCTGCTCGAGGTGTTGCGTCAGGACTACGTACGCACTGCATGGGCGAAGGGTCTGCGTGAGCGAACGGTGATTCGTCGCCATGCGATGCGCAACGCACTGGTCAATGTGATGAGTGTGCTGGGCTTGCAGGTGGCCGCGCTGGTTGGCGGCAACATCATCCTCGAGCTGCTCTTCAACATCCCTGGCATCGGTTTGCTGCTGATTCAGCGCATCACCCAGGCAGACTTGCCCGTCGTTCAGACGATGGTCTTCTTCTTTGCGGCGTTCATCATCCTGGTGAACATCATCATCGACATTTCCTACGCGGTCATTGATCCGCGTATTCGCTTCGCCTAACCGGGTGACAGGGGAGACGCACCATGAGTAATGACCAGCAAACTGCCAGGCAACTTGAGGAGTTTGCGCAGGCCCAGGGTCTGCGCGTCGAACGGCGCGGCGCCCTTCAGTTGTTTCTCAGGGCGCTGCTGGCGTTCTACCGGACCAAGCCGCTGGGCGCGACTGGATTGACCCTGGTGGTGGTCTGGTCGACCATCGCCGTGGGCACAGTTGGCTCGGGTGGCGGTTGGCTGGGTCTGGGCCGCTACGACTCTCAAGCCGTGTTCAAGATCTCCAACGCGAATTTCGCCGACGACAAGATCGCCAATGTGCTCGACGGCAAACCGGCCGACATCTCCAACGCCGAGCTGCGGGAGCTACTGCTGCAGCCTGCCGTCTTCGGCGATCTGGCAAAACAAACGGGCGTGCTGGATACCATGCTGGAGTACGTCGAAGGGCTCATCGCCAGCGGAACAGTCATTAACCACCTGGCGGATCTGGAACCGGCGCAGATCGAGATCGTTGACGGCACGATCACTGACGTCGACCACTTGCTCGCAACCGGTACCAATACGCCGCTCACCACCGCATCGCTACAAGGTCCGTCAGGCAAGCATTGGTTCGGCACGGACCGCGCGGGACACGATCTCTACTCTCGCGTTACCGAAGGCGCTCGCCTGTCGCTCTACATTGGATTCTTCGCGACGCTGATCGGGGTGGTCGCCGGCACGACCATCGGCCTGATATCCGGCGCCCTGGGCGGCAACATCGACCTGGCGATCAACCGCCTGATGGACGCCTTGCTCTCATTCCCACCGATTGTGTTGCTGCTCCTGCTGCGATCCGTCACCGAGCCATCGGCACTGTGGGTGACACTGGCGCTCTCGGTCCTGGCTGTGGCGCCGGTGCAGCGGATTGTGCGCGGCGCGGTGCTCGCCCTGCGTGAGATGCCATTTGTCGAGGCGGCGCGCACGCTGGGCGCGACCAACGCGCGGATCATGCTGATGCACATCCTGCCCAACATCGTCGCCCCCTTGATCGTGATCTTCTCGATCACCATCGGCGCATTCATCCTCGCCGAGGCCGCACTTAGCTTCCTCGGATTGGGCACACTCGACGTCTCCTGGGGCAAGATGATCGCCGACGGCCGGCAGTTCATCGTTCAGTCACCGTGGACCTCGCTGTTCGCCGGACTAGCCTTGACCAGCCTCGTCTTCGGCTTCAACATCCTCGGCGATGCCTTGCGTGATGTCTTCGACCCGAGACTGCGAGGTAGTCGCTAGACGGCGTCAGTCGGCACTTGCCAGGCAACTTCGCCTCTGCTAGCGGGATGTGACCGGCTGGCGTGGCCTCATCCGTTGGCGCGCTATCGGAAAAGTGCGCTACACTTTTGCGACCATGGAGGCGCGCGAACCGCGCATCTGAAGGAGCGAGTATCGATGAGCGAACGTAACTATTGGCAGCGCATGAGGCGCAATCGGCTGAGCCGCAGGGATCTCTTGCGAGCCTCGGGCCGCGCTGGTGTCGGCGCGGCCGGTCTGGCACTGGTCGGCTGTGGCGGTGATGACGACGACGGTCAGCAGCCCGCTGCCGCTTCTCGTCAGCAGGCGCAGCAGCAAGACCAGCAACAGCAGGCGATGCAGCAGCAGGACCAGCAGCAAGACCAGCAGCAAGACCAGCAGCAGGCGATGCAGCAGCAGGACGAACAGCAGGCCGAACAGACGGCCGCCGCTGCCGAACAGCAAGACCAGGATCAGCAAGACGGGGGTCAGCAGACGGCCACCCAGGTGTCCGGCGACCAGCGAGGCTACGGCGGCACGCTGAAGTTCTCCACACCCGCCGCCACGCACGACTTCTTCGACCCGCACCGCGGCGTCTTTGGTCCGACCCAGTACTGGATGGGGTTCTACATGAACTACCTCATCCGCTGGGCTAACAAAGAGGCCGGCATCATGGAGTCGGACATCGCGTCGCTGCCGGAGCTGCCCGACGCCGAGACCTACATCTTCAACATCGACCGTGGCGCGACCTTCTGGGACCGCTACCCGACCGAGGGTGGACGCGCGGTCACCGCGCAGGACATCGACATCAACTTCCAGCGCCAGATCGACGCGCTGGACGCCGACGGCAACCCCGACGCCCGGTTCCGCGGCCAGGATGCCTTCCGCAAGACCGCGACCCGCGAAGTGCCCGACGACACAACCTTTATCGCCCGCACCGATGGCCCGGACGCGACGTATCTCGGCGGTACCATCCTGCGACCCTTCTCATGGATGACCTCGCCCGAGGGTATCCAGGAGTTCGGTACTCGCTGGCGTGACGAGACCGCCAACGTCGAGTTGTCCTCGGGTACCGGCCCGTTCATCCCGCAGACATTCGACCCCGACATCGGCATCTACATGGAGCGCAATCCCAACTATTGGAAGAACGGCCCGGACGGCCAGCAGCTCCCGTACCCCGACGCGGTCGATTTCGTCAACCTGACCGACCCGACCGCCGTTGAAGCGGCCTACCGAGGCAAGGGCATCGACATCGGCAGTTTCCCGCTGTCGTCCGTGCAGGTCGGAGAGCTTTCCAAGGACTTCCCCGACCATGAGACCGCTGAAGGCGCATTCGGCTTCACCATCGTCACGGTCATGGGCACGTACCAACCCGGTTGGGAAGGCTCCGATGGCCTTGGAAACCCGTACCTCGACCGGCGCTTCGCCTATGCGATGCAGGTGGCGGTCGACCGCGACCTGTTGATTGACGCCGTCTACCTGGGCGCCGCCAAGCCGTCGGCGACTCACTTCTGTCCGTGGTTCAGCCAGTACTGGACGATTCCGCCCGAGGAGCTGCGCACGATTCCGGGCTTCCGCATCGACCGCGGCGCCGACATCGCGCTCTGCCGCGAACTGATTGCCGCCTCAGGCTTCGACACGGATCGCACGGTCACGATCTACATCCCTGACCTGTGGGAGACGACCTATCCGGGCATCTCCGAGACCACTCGCAACATGTACCGCGAGGCGACCGGCTTTAACGTCGAGCTGGACATCCAGCCCTACACCGTGATGCAGGACCGCTACGACAACAAGACGTTCCCCGGCCGCGCGCCGACGTGGACGAACCCGCCTGCCGACCTCGACCCGACGGCGCAGTTCACCCTGTCGCTCAAGGTTGGTGGCGCGTCGAACCTGACGCAGTACGACTACCCGCCGGTCGAAGACATCGTCGACCGGATGACCACTACGCTCGACACCGAGCAGCGTCGCGACATGGCGCTCGAGGTGCAGCGCATCGGCATGGGTGTCGACGAAGAGCACGGTCTCGAAGGCATCTTCGGATGGTTCGGCGTGATGAACGGCATTGCGCCGCAAATCTGGTGGCCGTACGTGCACCGCGACGACAACACGTGGCAGTTCGCGCACGACTCGTACAACCACGACGACTCGTGGCTCGACACCTCCCACTCGGAGTTCCCCGCCTAGGCAAGGTGCTCTCGGGAGCAGAGCGAATACGAACGCGGGGTTCCGCTCACTCAGTGCGGAACCCCGTATTCGTCCACATTCGTATAGGGCGTTGCCGGTAAGCGGCGCCGGAGCACGCAATGCAGAAGTACCTGTTCCGACGCTTTCTGCTCGTGATTCCCACGCTCTGGCTAGTGATCACGATTCTGTTTGTCGTGCTCAATGCCTTGCCGGGCGACTACGTCACGATCAAATTGGCCAACCTGGAAGCGTCGGGAGCGACCACCCAGCCGGCCGACATCCTGGGCGAGGTTGAAGTCGAACGTACGCTGCACCGGATCATCGGCGGTGACACGCTGGACTCGGTTGCGTTGAAGTACGGTGTTGGCGCTGAAGCCATACTCGCCAACAACAAGACGCTGGAAGCCGGCGGAGATTTGCGGCCCGGTTCGACGATCATTATTATCGATGGCCAGTTGCTGTCGAACATATCCAAGCGCCAACGGATGGCGCTCCCCGAAGATGTGGATCAGGGCGTGGCGCTGCTGATCGAGCGCAACCCTGACATCGACTTCCCGACATTCGCGGGAGAACCATTTGCAGTTGCCGGCACCGTGTTGACGCTGCGCACCAGTACAACCATCAATGAGCTGGCAGCGCTGAACCGCGTCAAGCCACAAGACTACATAAACGTCAATATTGTGGGGACGCCATCAAACCCCGACGGTTCGCTCAGGGAGGACACCCTGCTCCTGCCCGGCGATGTCATCATCGCTCCGGTCCGGGAAATCACCGAGGCGAGTGTCAAGAACCAACTTGGGATTGATAAACCCGTGGTTACGCAGTACGTCGAGTACCTCTGGGACACCATCCGGTTCCAGTTCCGCCCGTCGTTCCAGACCAACGAACCATCAATGGACATCTTCCTGCGCTCGCTGCCGCGATCATTGCACCTCAATGCGTATGCGCTGATCGTGGCTGTCACGGTCGCCCTGCCCGTCGGCATTCTGTCGGCGATGCGGCAGGACCAAATGCTCGATTACGGCTTGCGTGGATTCGCCATTCTGTCACTTGCCGCGCCTTCGTTCTGGATTGCCACGATGATGATCTTCGTCGTCTCTCCGGGAGGAGTATTCGAAGGCGGGTTATGGGCGATACCACTCACTGATGAAAGCGCTCGTAGCATCTTCACGTCTGTGAGCGGGTTCTTTGCGCTGTATACGATCCCCGCAGTGGCTGGTGGTCTGGCTGCCGGCGCAGGTCTGATGCGCATCACGAGATCAGAGTTGCTCGAAGTGCTGCGGCAGGACTACGTCCGTACCGCCTGGTCGAAGGGCTTGCGGGAACGGGTCGTGATTCGACGGCACGCGCTGCGCAATGCGCTGGTGCCCGTGTTGAGCGTCTTTGGATTGCAGCTCGCCGCACTGGTCGGTGGCAACATCATTCTTGAGGTCCTGTTCAACATCCCCGGAATCGGCTTGATGCTGCTCCAGCGTCTCTACCAGGCCGACATTCCGGTCGTGCAGACCGCCGTGTTCTTCCTGGCATTGTTCGTCATCATGGTCAACATCCTGGTGGACATCAGCTATGCGCTGATCGACCCCCGGATTCGCTACAACTAGGGCGCGACAAATGAGTGAGCGTGACACCGCCGGCGGACAGCTCGACGACTTCGCCGCCGCCCAAGGGCTGCGCGTGGACGACCGGTCCTCGTTACTTCGCGGACTCGGAGCGTTTCGTTACTTCATGTCAAGCAAGCGGCTCGGCGCCAGCGGGCTGGTACTCGTTGTGATCTGGAGCGTGATCGCAGTTGGCACCGTCGGCGATGGTGGCGGCTGGCTGGGGCTCGGACGCTACGACTCGCGTGACGTATTCGAGATTGCCTCCGTCTCCTACGCGGATGACAAGCTCGCCAACGCCCTGGACGGTCAGGACGCAGATATCTCAAATGCCGACCTGCGAGCGCTAGTCAGTGATCCGGACATCTACGGCGCAGCCGCCGAGCAACAGGGTGTGACGCAGGAGTTGCTTGCGTACGGGCGCGAGCAAGTTGCGGCCGGCATCCTGCTCGACACGTTGGTAGATGCCGAACAGATCGAGATCGACGGTGGCAAGATCGCGGATGTCGATGCCGTGTTCGCAACCGGCACCGACAATCCACTGATCACGGCATCGTTGCTTGATCCCTCCGGTAAGCACTGGTTCGGTACGGACCGCGCCGGACACGATCTGTTTGCCCGCGTCACCGAAGGCGCTCGACTCTCGCTCTACATCGGTTTCTTCGCGACAATGATCGGTGTGGTTGCGGGTACCGTGACCGGTCTCGTCTCCGGATCGTTCGGGGGCAGCATCGACCTGATCATCAACCGAATCCTCGACGCGGTTCAAAGCTTCCCACCGATTGCATTCCTGCTTCTGATTGCTTCAATCACTGATCCATCCGCCCTCTATGTAACGCTGTCGCTCTCGGTGTTGGGAATCGCGCCGACCAACCGCATTGTGCGGGGCAGTGTGATCCAGATCCGTGAGATGCCCTACGTCGAGGCTGCGCAGACGATCGGGGCATCCGCCGTCCGAATCATGATCTTCCACATTTTGCCCAACATTTTCGCACCTCTGATCGTAATCTTCACCATCACGATCGGCGCATTCATCCTCGCCGAAGCGGCCCTGAGCTTCCTTGGTCTGGGCACGCTCGATGTCTCATGGGGCAAGATGATCGCCGACGGCCGACAGTTCATCGTCTATTCCCCCTGGACATCGCTCTGGGCCGGTCTAGCGCTGACGTCGCTGGTATTCGGTTTCAACGTGCTCGGTGATGCGCTCCGAGATGTCCTCGATCCTCGCTTGCGGGGCAGTCGCTAGATGACCCGCTCCGACCCGGTCACCGACGCTCCCGAGCTACCGGGAGGCATTCTCCGTTTCACGCTGCCCATGCCGCCTCCTCTGGGACACGTGCACGTCTGGCTGATCCCGACGGGCAACGGCTGGGCCATGTTTGACGCCGGCTTCCCGTCGCCTGAGGGCGTCGACAAGCTTGAGCGGGAGATCCTAGCCGCTGCTGACCGACGGACGCCGGCTCGAAGCAGTCTTCATCAGTCACTACCACCCCGACCACACGGCCTTTGCCGGCCGGCTGCAGCGCGCCTTCGACTGCGACGTGTACGTCCACGAGAACGACTGGGAACGCATGCAGATGATGAACGCGATGCGTCAGGCCGACGATGGCAGTGGCGAGACGTTTCGCAAGAGGTTCTCCAGTGGTTGGGCTGAGTCGCTCGACGACCACCAGTTCGATGGGGAACAGGCGCAGGACGCCCGAGACAGTATGTTCTCGCGAATGCGTGATGCGATGAAAGACATCGATCTGCCGATGCCGGCGCCGACCGTCCTGCAGGGCGGCGAGGTCATCAACGTCGGCGGCCGCAACCTGGAGGCGATCTGGACGCCGGGACACACGGACGGACACCTCTGCGTCCGAGATCTTGACCAGGACGCCCTCTTCACCGGCGACCATCTGCTGGGCCGGATCACGCCGCACATCGGCATGTGGCCCGATCAGGAGCGGTCGCCGTTGCCTGATTTCGAGCAGTCACTTGCGCTGGTACAGGAGCTGAACTCCTCAATCGCGCTGCCCGCCCACGAGGCGATCATCGAGCATCCTGCTGAGCGCGCCGCGGAAATCCTTGAGCACCATCAGGAGCGTCGGCAGGACATGCTCAACGCCGTCTCCGACGGCAATGTTTCAGTCAAAGACATTGCGATTCAGACCTTCCCCAAGCGAGCCCACGACCGAATGCAACTGACGATGGCGATGTCCGAGACGGTCGCCCACCTCGAGGCGCTCGTCGAAGAAGGCAAGTTGACTCGCAGCGGCGACAGCGTCAACCGACGTTACCTGCTCGTCTGACCAGATCAACCGACCGTGTTTGCTTTACCTTCTAGTTCGACGTAGATCGTTGGATACCCGGAGGTTCGCATGGCTGATCTTTCAGGCAAGACGGCATTCATCACCGGCGCTGGCTCTGGCATCGGCCAGGGGACCGCTGTCCGGCTGGCCCGCGACGGCGCCGACGTCTGTATCGCCGAGATCGACCTCGATGCGGCCGCAGAGACGGCATCGATGGTGCGCGAGTTCGGCCGCGCAGCTCATGTTGTGCGCTGCAACGTCGCTTCGCAGGAGCAGGTGCAATCCGCGGCCGACGCTTGCATCAGCGAGCTGGGCAGCCTTGACATCGCTGTCGCCAACGCGGGCATCGGACGCGGTGGGTCCGTCCTCGACATGTCGCTCAAGGATTGGCAGGACCAGGTCGATATCAACCTGACCGGCGTCTTCCTCACGGTCCAGGCGGCAGCCCAGCGGATGGTCGCAACGGGCAATGGTGGTCGGATCGTCTGTATCTCGTCGCTAGCGGCGCTCAGCACGAGTCAGTGGATGTGGAGTTACTCGGCGACCAAGGCCGGCGTCGCCATGATGGTCCGCGGCTGGGCCTCCGACCTCGGCCCGCACGGGATCAACATCAACGCCATCGGACCGGGAGTGATCGACACGCCGCTGGCGCATGGTCTCGCCGGTGACGAAGGCGGCCCGATTCGAACGGCATTGGAGGCGGCGACGCCGTTGGGTCGTTCGGGAGCCCCATCCGACATCGCAGGCCTGATCTCCTTCCTGGTCGGTCCCGATGCCAACTTCATGACCGGCAGCTATCTCGTCATGGACGGCGGTCTGCGCGACGCCCGAGGCGGCAACTTGCTGGAAGACCTGGAAACGCCATTGGGCCAGGAGCGCGCCCGCCACACGCAGGCGTCCGAGCAGCGCAACGCCCGACTGCAACCACTGATCGATCAGCGCTAGGGAGGCTCCGATGGCCGACATCCCCGACACCGCGCGCGCCATGGTCCTGACCGGCGTGCGCCAGCTGGAAATGCAAGAGTTCCCGATTCCCGAGATCGGACCCGACGACGGTCTGCTGCGGATGGAGGTCTGCGGCATCTGCGGCTCGGACTACGAGCAGTTCAACGGAGATTTCTCGGCTCGGTTCCCCGTCATCCCCGGCCATGAACCGGTGGGACGCATTGCCGCATTGGGAGATCACGCGCGAGACCGTTGGGGCGTCGACGTTGGCGACCTGGTTTCGGTTGAGCCTGGCGTCCGTTGCGGTCGCTGCAAACAGTGCCTCGACGGTCGCCAATGCAGCGACGGCGCGGGAATTGGCTACACCCTGACCGATCAAGCGCCGGGTCTGTGGGGCGGCTACGCCGAGTACCTCTACCTGCATCGCTCAACCGTCATGCACAAGATGCCCAACGACATGCCGCCGCGACTCGCCGCGCTCTACAACCCACTGGGCGCGGGCTTCGCCTGGGCGGTCAACGCGACCAATCTGCAGGTTGGACAGACCGTCGCCGTGCTTGGTTCCGGTCAGCGAGGAATCTGCTCGATCATCGCCGCACGCGCGGCTGGCGCGGGCACGATCATCGCCACCGGGCTCGCCCGCGACGAACATAAGCTCTCGCTCGCCCGCGAATTCGGCGCAGACATCACCCTGGTCGCCGACACCGATCCCGTAGTCGAACGAGTCCTTGAGGCGACTGATGGCCGAGGCGCCGATGTCGTCATCGATGTCACGCCCTATGCGACCGACCCGGTGTCGGACGCCATGAAGATGGCGCGTCGCGGCGGCACCGTGGTGCTCGCCGGACTCAAGGGTGGACGCCTAGTGCCCGAATTCAACTCCGACGACATCGTCACGCGCCATCTCACCGTCAAGGGTGTCTTCGGCGTCGACCACGACTCCTTTATCCAGGCGGTCGACACCATCCGCTCGGGTCGCTTCCCGCTGGAACGATTGCATTCCCACGCGTTCCCACTTGAGGACGCCGCGACGGCCATCGATACCCTGGCCGGAGAGACGGGCGAACCAGCCGTCAACGTCACGATTGAGCCCTGGCTCTGAGTCAGCCGCGACGCATGGCCGCTCCGGAAGGCCGTCGCATGTCGGTTAGGATTGCTCTACGTGCGACGCCGTACGAGGCGGTGTTGTGGCATGGGTAGAGCCACTACTTGAAGGGGACCGTGATGCCCGAACTCTCTATCAGCGACCAGATCGTCCTGTTGGGCCTGGGTGAAGACGGCGTGCTCGACCGACCGTACGACGGGCGCCTGGACTACGCCATCGCCGGCGCGTCGTTGCTTGATCTGTCGTTCCAGAACCGAATCGACACCGACCCCAATCGGCTCTTCATCATCTCGGCCGACCCGACCGGGAATCCGCTGCTCGACAGCGTGCTACACCAGATCAACTCTGGTCCCCCGAACCAACCGATTTCCTATTGGATTTCGGAGATCGCCCGCTACTCGTTGGTCCTGCGACAGCAGATCATCGAGGACTTGACCGATCGAAACATCATCCATCGCGAGGCCGGCCGTCGACTGCTCGTGCTCAAGTCGGAGAAGTTCCCACCGACCGACCCGCAGGTTGTGCGTGACGTGCAGCGCAAGCTGATCGACACGCTGCTTTCCGACGAAATTCCTGAGCCGGACGTCGTCGCGTTGATCGGCCTCGCCCGCGCGAGCCGCCTGCTCGAGTTCATGCTGCCGCGCGAGTACCTCGACCGGGTCGAGTCCCGAGTCGAACAACTCGCGCGTATGGACCTGATCGGCATGAGCGTCAACCGGACGCTGGACGAGATCCAGGCTGCGATCGCCATGGCCGTTCCGGGCCTGTAGGTCAACGGCGCTCGAACGGGAACACAAAACGGAGGCTGCCTTGGACTGGCGAGATACACCCGAACAGGCGGCCTTCCGCGGTGAAGTGTCGGCAGTGATCGATCAGCGCCTGCCGCAGCGCTATCGCGATTTCGCCGCCCGCGGCGCAATGCCCGAGCGGGCCTGGGAGAATGACCGCAAGTCCGATGATCCGACCGCGCTGGCGGCCGCTGTCGACTGGCATGCGGCCCTCGCCGCGCGGCATTGGGTCGCGCCTCACTGGCCGTCCGAGTACGGCGGCGGCGGCCTCTCGCCGATGGAGCAGTTCATCTTCAATCAGGAGCTCGCCGAGTCCGGCGCGCCTGCGGTCGGCGGCTCCGGCGTTCACATGCTCGGACCGACCTTGATCGTCCACGGCTCGGACGAGCAGAAAGAACAGTATCTGCCGCCGATCCTCAACGGTGAAGTCACCTGGGCGCAGGGCTACAGCGAGCCGGGCTCCGGCTCCGATCTCGCCTCGTTGACCACGCGCGCCGTGCGCGACGGCGACGACTTCATCATCAACGGACAGAAGATCTGGACCTCGGCCGCGCACACTGCCGACGCGATGTTTGCGCTGGTCCGCACCGATCCCGATGCGCCCAAGCATCGCGGTATCTCGTTCGTCATGATCGACGACATCAAGACGCCCGGCATCACCGTGCGCCCGCTGATCAACATCAACGGCGACCACTACTTCAACGAGGTCTTCTTCGAGGACGTGCGAATCCCCGCCAGCAATCTCGTCGGCGAACTCAATCGCGGCTGGTACGTCGGTATGACGCTGCTCGACTTCGAGCGCTCAAACATCGGCGGCGCGGTCGCAGCGCGTCGGCAGCTGCGTCAACTGATCACCCACATCCATCAAAACGATCAGGGAGCGAAAGAGCGGGTCACGCCGGAGTTGCGCCAGGAAATCGTTGATCGCTGGGTCGAGACCGAAACGCTCTACCAGTTCAGCTTCCGCATCATCTCGATGCAGTCGAACGGTCTGGTCCCCAACTACGAGGCTTCGACCGCCAAGCTGTTCGCCTCCGAGCTCAGTCAGCGACTCGCTCAGACCGCGACCAAGGTCTTCGGCCTCCACGCCCAAACCTGGAGCGACGCGCCACCCGCGAGCACGTTCACGAGAAACTACATCGGCATGGTCCCCGCCACAATCAGAGGCGGAACCTCCGAGGTCCAGCGAAACGTCATCGCAACGCGAGGCCTGGGTCTGCCGCGAGCGTAACCGCCGTTTGCGACGATTTCTGCCATAATATCACTTGGATCAAGCTCATTTGCGCATGTCCTATGTGTAACATCGAAAATAAACATGTAGCATGTGCATATGCCGATGTATCTCACTCTCGTCCATCGTGACGATGACCTCACCAATCGGCACTTGACGTTCATCCAGCAGCGCCGCGAGTTGGCGCGCAGCTTGGTGCCCGAGGGCTTTGAAGACTACTTTCGTCGCCACGCGCAGGCGCGCAGCGCTCACGGTTCCGTGTCGATTGAAGGCAACCCCCTTGACTTCGAGACCGTCCAACTCGCAACGCTGGACGACTCCTCAGCGGATCACCAACACAGAGAGGCGCGCAACGCCGATCGCGCCCATCGTCTGGTGCGAGACCTGGCTGAGGATGAGTCGATGGAAATCGATGTCGGCCTATTGCGGTTGTTGAACTCAATCTTGCTGGATGGACTGCCCGGCCGCGGCGCCGAACAAGCCGGCCGATTTCGTCGAGGCGGTTCCATGATTATCAACGCGGCCACTCGGCAATTCGTCTATACCGGTCCTCCGGCAGCGTGGGTAGCGGAATTGATGTCCG
Source organism: Dehalococcoidia bacterium (assembly GCA_963666795.2). Classification (GTDB taxonomy): domain Bacteria; phylum Chloroflexota; class Dehalococcoidia; order Bin125; family Bin125; genus Bin125. The sequence continues at coordinate 1,336,032 of CAXXUV010000008.1, forward strand.
GATTCGTTGAGCAGATGAGGCAGTGGCTACATGACGACGATCCCGAGCTCGTTGCTGCCAAGGCGCACTTTGGATTCGTCAGCATTCACCCATTTGTCGACGGCAACGGACGGACCGCGCGGCTTCTGGCGGATCTCGTCCTGGCCCTGCGCAGGTGTGATGTGGACGGCATGATCTCGCTCAGCAGCGTCATTCGAGATCGACGCGGTGAATACTACGAAGCGCTCCAAGCCTCGCAGGGATCGACCTTTAGCGAGCGAGTCGATGTGACCGATTTTGTCCGTTTTCACACCGGAGTGATTGCCGATGCCATCCGGCAACTCGAAGCGCGGGCGACCGCATTTCAACATCGATGCCTCACGCTCTTGTCCGACTTCGAGGCCGTCATGAACGACCGACGAGTGGTCGGCGTCAACTCACTGCTTGAGCTCGGACAGCTCTCCAGCTCCCAGTACGCCGAGCTTGCCAACTGCGCCCAGCCAACCGCCTTTTCAGACCTCAACGCACTGACCGACGCCGGCGTTGCTCTTCGCCTTGGACGCGGCAAAGCGACGCGGTACCAGATCATTCCAGAAGTGAGAGCAATGCTCGAAGCGGTGGGCTAGTTCGGCGCCTGCCCATATCATCCAAACAGTCAACTCACATCAGGATCTCTGCATGACCACCTCCGATGAACACCTGCTTGACGGCGTCCGCGTGATTGAGATTGGCGACGAAGTATCGGCCTATGCCGGCAAGTTGCTCGCGGGGCTCGGCGCCGACGTGATCAAGGTTGAGCCTCCCGCGGGCTGTACCACCCGCAAGATCGGGCCGTTCTACGAGGACGTGCCGGGCGCGGAGCGGTCGCTGTATTGGTGGCACTACAGCCTGGGCAAGCGGTCGATCACGCTTGACATCGAGTCGGAGGAAGGTCGTTCCTCGCTACTCAATCTGCTCAACACGGCCGACCTCTTCCTCGACGCTCGCCCAAAGCCCAGTGTTGACGAGCACGGCCCGGATGAGGAGGCCGTGCGCGACGCCAATCCGGATATCGTGATCGCGCGGATGTCGCCGTTCGGCGATTCGGGGCCGTGGGCCGACTACCGGAGCTCCGACCTCGTCCACCTGGCGCTCGGCGGACCGATGATGAACTGCGGTTACGACCCGCGGCCTGATGGCACGTACGACACCCCGCCGATCGCGCCGCAGATGTGGCAGGCGTACCACATCGCCGGTGAGCTGACCTGCATGAACGCCATCGCGGCGCTGATCGACCGCGGCCGCTCGGGCCGGGCGCAGACGTTACACACCGCCGTCCACGACGCCGTGTCCAAGAACACCGAGCTCGACCTGATGAGCTGGGTCTACCGTCGCGCCCGCTACTACCGCCAGACCTGCCGCCATGCCGCCGAGGTCGTCTCGCCGCTGCCGATGATCGGCCCAACCAAGGACGGTCGCTGGGTGATGGCGCTGCCACGCGGACGCTCGCAATCGCTGATTGATTTCCTCGACGAGTACGACATGTCCGCCGACCTCAAGGAAGCGCCGCCTGAGTCCGGCGGAGCCAGCACCCGGTCCCGCGGCGAGACCGCAGCGCACTTGCAGGAAGTCTCGCAACGTCTGATCCGCAAGTTCCGCTTCGAGGACGTCCCCTGGCGCGAGGCGCAGGATCTCGGACACCTCTGGGCTCCGCTGCGCAAACCGCACGAGAACGCACTCGATCCACATTGGTGGGAGCGAGGCAGTTTCGCCAGGGTCACCCATCCCGAACACGAAATCGATGGCGAGCCAGCCGAGTTCGTCTACACCTCAAGCAAGTGGGTGTCGTCGGAGACTTCGTGGAAAGTCGGGCCGCGAGCGCCGCTGCTCGGAGAGCACACCGATGAGTTACTTGCCGAGCTCAAGTCGGACTCTTCGCTCCCCCCCTTGCGGGGGGAGCTGCCGAAGGCTGAGGGGGGGTCTCCCGACGGTGGCTCGTCAGTCTCCTCCGACGCCGAACCCCCCCTCAGTCCCTACGGGACAGCTCCCCCCGCAAGGGGGGGAGCGTTGTCCCGCTGGGGCACCCCTTTCCCGCTCGACGGCATTCGCATCCTCGACTTCACCTGGTGGCTCGCCTCAGGTGGCGCGCCGCGCTTCCTCTCCGCGCTCGGCGCCGAGGACATCAAGGTTGAATGGCACGCAAACATGGACCTGCGCGTCGGCATGGCGCAGTTTCCGCAGGGGGGGCAGGCGGCGCGCCAGGCGCTTGGGATCAACGAGGGACCGCTGCCGCCCGATAGTTCCACGATCAACCGCTCCGGCCAGTTCAACGACTTCCACGCCGGACACCGCGGACTCTCGCTCAATCTGCGCGACCCGCGCGGCCTGGAGATCGCCAAGCAGCTGGTCGCCGTCAGCGACATAGTGGCCGAGGGCTTCTCGCCAGGCGTGATGGATCGCTGGGGTCTCGGCTATGAGGTGATGAAGGAGATCAAGCCCGACATCATCTATCTCTCGCAGTCGGGCATGGGACAGGTCGGGGTCTACGGCCGCTATCGCACCGTTGGCCCGATTGCCGCGTCGTTTGGCGCGGTCTCGGAGATGTCGGGCCTGCCCGAGCCCTACGCGCCCGCCGGCTGGGGCTACAGCTACCTCGACTGGTTCGGCGCCTACAACCTGGCCAACGCGATGATGGCCGCGATCTACTACCGCGACCGCACTGGCAAGGGACAGTGGATCGACTCCTCGCAGGTCGATGCCGGCATCTATCTCAACGGTACTGCCGTGCTCGACTGGTCAGCCAACGGCACGATCTGGCAGCGCTACGGCAATCGCTCGCCTTACAAGCCCGCCGCCCCGCACGGCGCCTACAAGTGTCGCGACGACATCGAGTCCAGCGACCGCTGGATCGCCTTCGCCTGCTTCGACGAGTCCGACTGGCAATCCCTGCGGCGAGTCATGGGAGACCCAGAGTGGGCCGCCAGCGACCGATTCGCCAGCCTCGCCGACCGCCTGGCCAACCACGACGAGCTCGACCAACACATCACCGAATGGACCCGCCAGCACGACCGTTGGGACCTGATGAAGCGCCTACAGGAGGTTGGAGTCGCCGCCGGAGTCTGTCAGGACGCCCAGGATCGCTACGAAGCCGACCCCCAACTCGCCCACCTCAACTGGCTGACCGAAGTCGAGCACACAGAAATGGGCCCCTGGCCAACCAAAGAAGTCCCCGTCAAGTGGAGCGAGACCCCACCCTTCATGGGAGGCCCCATCGATCGGGGAGCCCCGCTGTACGGAGAGGACAATCACTACGTCCTCGGTGAGTTGTTGGGGATGAATTCACTGGAGATCTCGCGGTTGGCTGATGCGGGCGTGATCGCTGAGGGTCTGGTGCGGGTGTAGGGCCAGCTTGCGACGACTGGGGTTTCCGGGGCCGATTCGGGTGGTCGAAATCGGCTGATTTTCTCTGCCGAGATGAATTTCTGGTCGCCTGACGCGAATTTGCTGCTGCGGACGGCAAGTTGTGCGGTGAGGTGTTCGGTCTTGTTCGGATTTGTTCGATTTTGGTCGGATTCTGTGCGTGGTTTGCGGGGCATTGGACGGGTGAAGTCGGGTTGGTTCGGGAGTGTTCAGGTGGCGATGGTTGGTCATGATGGGCTCCGCCGGGTCGTTTGGATAGTGTCGGACGCAGGCAATCATATACGTACGGGAGTTCTATTTCAGGGGCAACTTGGGACGGGTGTTGCGGCGCTGACATTCCGTCCTGGCTGTCGGCGAGGTTGAGCATTCGAAGATGGCGGGGTTGGCAGATGTAGGCGTCATTGCTACAGGGTTGGTGAGGGTCTAATTCTCTCTTCAGTGGAAATACAGTGAGAACTGATTAGACTGCTCAAGCGAAAGGAACGGAGGTAATCATGTCCGTTCGCGCGAGGCGTGAGAGTCGAGAACAGGGTGTTCGTCCGTTTCGCCATGCCGATGAGATCTACCGCTGGATCGACCAGTACGTGGAACTCGACGGACCTCGAACCTCCTTTCTCAGTGGAGTCGCTAGCCTTTGGGATTTCGCCGGTTTGTTGACTCCGAGGGTTCGTGTTCGTCCCAACTTCCAAGCGAAGACCAGCGAGCAAGCACTCCAGGAAGCGTGGGAGGCTGTTGGCAGGGATCTGGCTAGCGTCATGCCTCCCTTGGATGGTATTGATCAAAGTCTCGAGAGCAATCGGGAATAGACCTGATTGCGGACGTACCTGGGGATGTCGTCGGTCAAACTGATTCAGACGACGCGGCTTCCGCGGAGGTCACGGTCGTGCGGGCAACGGCTGAGACCTATAGCGGTCCGCTCCCGCAACCGCAGGCTATGAACGCCTATGAAGATGCGCTGCCAGGCGCTGCCGACCGGATTCTGACGATGGCCGAACAGAAGGCCGAGCAGCAACGCCGAATGGAGCAAGGAACGCTAGCTTTGGCCGAACTCGAAATTCACTCCGCTTATCGGCAATCGTTCCTTGGTCTAGTGTTTGGAGCCGTCGTAGCTGTCGTCATCGTTGCAGGCGGTGCATACATGGCCTTCCTTGGCATACATGGCCTTCCTTGGTCATGCGGAGGCTGGCGCTGGAGTGATTGGTGGCACAATCGTTGGAATGGCAGCTACGTTTGTCTATGGCGCCAGGATGCGCGGCCCAAGGGATCACTGACTCCTAAAGCGACGCGTAAACCGCATCAATCAACACGCTGACCCGCGGGTCGACATACAACGCGTTGCCCATCTGGTTCATTGTGTAGCCGAAGCCGATTTCGGCGTCGAGGTCTCCGAAGCCTAGGGAGCCTCCGGCTCCTGGGTGGCCGAAGGCTCTGGGATTTGGACCGTATGGCGCGTGGTCCGCGGTGAGCGCCCAGCCCAGGCCGAACCTGGTCTCGATCATCATTGCGGCGTCGGGACCTGTTGACTGTTCGGCGATTCCCTGCTCGATCGTCTCTGGGTTGAGCACGTGCACGCCGTCGACCTCGCCTCCGCTGGCTGCGGCTCCGTAGACCCGCGCCAGGGACCGTGCGGTTGTGTGGCCGTTGGCTGCGGGAATCTCGGCCGCTCGCCAGTCACGGCGTGCGGGGAATGGTTCACCGCCGGGATTGAGGACGGGTGGGTTCGTGAAGGCGGCGAATCCGACGCTGTCTGCGCCGCCGAAGGCGACTTCCATGTCGGGGAAGCCGGCATCGGCTGGCGGTTCAATGACCGTCGAGATTCGGTTGTCGAACTCCGGCCCGGTCCCGATGTGGGCATCGAGTCCGAGCGGCGCCGCAAACTCCTCTTGCCAGAACGTGCCGATCGAGCGGCCGTCGATCCGCCTCACGACCTCGCCCACGAGCCAGCCGTAGGTCAGCGCGTGATAACCATGCTTCTCGCCCGGCGTCCACCATGGCTCCTGCTCGGCGAGGGCCTCGGTCATGGTCTGCCAGTCGAACATGTCCTCGAGCACGAGCGGCCGGCGCACGGCTGCCATCCCGGCGCGGTGGCTGAGCAGCCAGCGGACCGGGATTGACTCCTTGCCCGCCGCCGCAAACTCGGGCCAGTAGTGCGCGACGGGCGCATCAAGGTCGAGCTTGCCTTGCTCGACCAGGCGATGCGCGCAGAAGGCGACCAGTCCCTTGGTCGCGGAGAAGACGTTGACCAGCGTGTTGCGATCCCATTCGCGTTCACGATCTGGCGCGTACCATCCGCCCCAGAGGTCGACGACCGGCTCGCCGTTGAGGTAGACCGAGACGGCCGCGCCGACTTCGTCACGCTCGCTGAAGTTGCTCTCGAATGCCTCGCGGACAGCGTCGAACCTCGGGTCGACTCGTCCGCTGATTGGGACCTCTGTCATTTCGCTTCCTCGCTAGTTCCAAATTGCCTACAGGGAAGCGTAGACCGCGTCGATCAGGCCGAGTACTCGGGGGTTTCCGCTGAGGTTGTTCTGCATCTGGTTCATCGTGTAACCGAAGCCGATGTTGGCGTCGAGGTCTCCGTAGCCGAGCGAACCGCCGCCTCCAGGGTGGCCAAAGGCTCGCGGGTTGGGTCCGAAGGCCATGAACTCGCCCGTCAGCATGAAACCGAGACCGAAGCGGGTCGGGGTCATCAGGCACGTATCGGGGCCGTTCGACTGCTCGACGATTGCGTTTTCGAGCGTTTCCGGGTTGATCACATGGATGCCATCGATCTCGCCGCCGTTGGCAGCTCCGCCGTAGACGCGGGCGAGGGCTCGGGCGGTGGCGTGTCCATTGGCGGCGGGAATCTCGGCGGCGCGCCAGGCTCGTCTGGAGGTGACGTTGATTTCGTCTGGACCGAGGCCGAGCGAAGGATTCGAGAATGACACGGCGCCGACGCTGTCTTCTGCAAGCATTTCCAGCAGATTTGGCGCATCAGGGTCGACCGGCGCGTTGATCAGCGTTGAGATGCGGCCGTCGAACTCGGGTCCAGTGCCGATGTGCGCGTCGAGTCCGAGCGGCGCCGCAAACTCCTCGCGCCAGTAGGCGCCGATCGATCGCCCGTCGATCCGGCGCACCACCTCGCCTACGAGCCAACCGTAGGTCAGCTGGTGATAGCCGTGCTGCTCGCCCGGCGTCCACCAGGGCTCCTGTTTGGCCAGCGCCTCGGTCATCGTTTCCCAGTCGAAGAGGTCCTCTGTCACCAGCGGTCGGCTCACGGCGGCCATCCCGGCGCGGTGGGACATCAGCCAGCGAACGGGGATATCACCCTTGCCGGCCTGGGCGAACTCAGGCCAATACTCCGAGACAGGCGCGTCGAAGTCGAGGCGTCCCTCCTCGGCCAGCCGATGGGCGCAGAACGCGGCCAGGCCTTTGGTCGTCGAGGCGACGTTGACCAGTGTGTTACGGTCCCACTCGCGCTCGCGATCGAGCGTGTACCAGCCGCCCCAGAGGTCGACGACCGGCTCGCCGTTGAGGTAGATGCTGACCGCAGCTCCGATTTCGTTTGTGGTCTCGAAATTCTGGACGAACGTCTCTCGAACTGTATCGAACCGTGGGTCATTCCAGCCGTGGATCGGAGCGGACATAGCGGCCAAGTTTCGTTTACAGCGACGCGTAGAGCGCGTTGATCAGACCGTTCACGCGAGGGTCGCCGCTGAGGTTTTGCTGCATCTGATTCATCGTGTAGCCGAAGCCGATGCCGGCGTCGAGGTCGGCGTAGCCGAGGGAGCCTCCGGCGCCGGGGTGGCCGAACGCGCGCGGGTTTGGTCCCAGCGGCATGAATTCCGAGGTCAGCATCCAGCCGAGTCCGAACCGCGTATCGATCTGCAGGCACGTGTCGGGACCAAAGGACTGCTCGACCAGGGCGTTGTCCAGCGTGTCGGGATTGATGATGTGAATACCGTCGATGCTGCCGCCGTTGGCCGCGCCGCCGTAGACGCGAGCCAACGCTCGCGCGGTGGCGTGACCATTTGCCGCGGGAATTTCCGCGCCACGCCAACCACGGCCGGCGGTGATGTTCTGGTTGTCGGGACCAGCCATTGGCGGATTCGAGAACGCCGCCGCGCCCACCGTGTCGGGGCCACCGAACAGCTCAATCAGACTCGGTGCGTTGGGGTCAACCGGGGCGTCAATCAGCGTTGAGATGCGGCCGTCGAACTGCGGGCCCGTGCCAATGTGGGCGTCGAGTCCGAGCGGCGCCGCGAACTCCTCGCGCCAGTAGTTTCCGACCGAGCGTCCATCGATCCGCCGCACGACTTCACCCACGAGCCATCCGTAGGTCAGCGCGTGGTAGCCGTGCTGCTCGCCTGGCGTCCACCACGGCTCCTGCTCAGCCAGGGCGTCGCACATGGTGTCCCAGTCGTACATGTCCTCCATCGCGAGCGGTCGCCGCACAGCGGCCATCCCTGCCCGATGCGACATCAGCCAGCGGACCGGGATGTCTTCCTTGCCCGCCGCCGCAAACTCCGGCCAGTACTGCGCCACGGGAGCGTCGAAATCCAACCGACCCTCTTCAGCCAGCCGATGCGCGCAGAACGCCACCAGACCCTTAGTGGTCGAGAAGACGTTGACCAACGTGTTGCGGTCCCACTCGCGTGCCTGGTCGGTGTCATACCAACCGCCCCAGAGGTCAACCACGGGCTCGCCATGCAAGTAGACAGATACTGCGCCCCCCACCTCTCCATGCTCGGAGAAATTGGTCGCAAACGCCTCGCGCACGGCGTCAAATTGTGGCTCGGTCCATCCGCCAATTGGGGTGTCGGTCATTGTTGTTTGTCCTTGTCATACATAGATTCGCTGGAAACGCTAACACCTCGGTCAGGCTCTAACCTGTCGGCGTCAATGTGACCCCGAAAGGAAAAACGAATGCCGAATATTCCGACTGAAGCTGAAGTGATGGCGATGATGGACTCGCTCTCGAACTGGGGGCGATGGGGCGACGATGACCAGCTGGGGACGCTGAACCTGGTCACTCCTGAGGTGCGCAAAGCTGCGGCGGCGCTGGTCTCGGAGGGCGTGTCGGTGTCCTGCGCCTGGGACATCGAGAACACGCACCAGCCCGACCATGCGATGGGCACGCCGCAGCGCTTCATGGTCGCGACCGGCGAGTCGGCGGCGGCCATCGCCGAGGCGGGCGTGTCTCGCATGGGCGGCGCGATGGAGTTCTTTGGACTTGTCTATCACGGTTACTCGATCACTCACCTCGACGGCCTCTGCCACATCTTCTGGGATGGCAAGATGTACAACGGCCAGCCGGCGCGCCTGGTCAACTCCATGAGCGGTGCGACGAACCTGCCGATCACTGAGCTGCGCGACGGCATCGTCACGCGCGGCGTGTTGCTCGACGTGGCGGCGGCCAAGGGCGTCGACTGGATGGAGCCCGGCGAGGGCGTTTTCCCCGAGGACCTCGAGGCGGCGGAAGAGCGGCAGGGGGTTCGTGTGCGCGAGGGAGACGCCGTCCTGTTGCGAACCGGCTACGGCAAGCGCAAGCGCGAAGTCGGACGAGAGGCGCTGCTTGAGACCGGCTTCCCCGGCTGGCACGTCGCCTGTCTGCCCTGGCTCCATGAGCGCGGAGCTGCCGCGATTGGCGCTGATACCGCCACCGATGTCAACCCGTCTGGCTATGAGACTCTCGGGATTCCGATCCACGCGGTCGGGATCGTGCATATGGGTCTCTGGTTGATGGACAACATGCAGCTCGAGGATGTTGCCGCCGCAGCCAATCGCTTCGGCCGTCACGAGTTCCAGTTTGTGCTGAGTCCGTTGCGGATTATCGGTGGGACGGGAAGTCCGGCGAACCCTCTGGCGATTTTCTGATCGATGGTCCAAGCGCTCCCCCTTTGGGGGAGCTGCCGCCTAAACTCATGAATCATCTCCCCCCCTTTGCGGGGGGAGATGTCACGGAGTGACAGAGGGGGGGTCCTCCGACACTGACCAGATAGGCACTGCGATAGGGAGCCCCCCTCTGCCTGCGGCATCTCCCCCGCGAGGGGGGAGAAGGGGATTTACGGGGAAGTCTCCTTTGGGGGAACTCTATGTTCGCTTCGCCCTCATGCGTTGGGATTGATGTGGACTTTGATCGACTTCGATGACTTATTCAGGGCTGCCTCGAAGGCGTCGTTGACGTCGTCCAGCCCGAAGCGATGCGTGATCAATGAGCGCGCATCTTCTCCGCAGCCGGTGAGGAGTTCGAGCGCTTGCTGATAGTCCGGCGCTCGGCCTCCCGGCGCGGCGTATGTCACTGCGCCCATCATTGTGATTTCCCGACCCAACAGCGTCAGCGGGTTGAAGCCGGCGCTGTCGATGGCGAATACTCCCAGTACCAGCACGCGTCCGAGTCGGCGCACGACATCGACTGACTGCCGAATCGTGTCGGCGTGACCTCCGACGCATTCGGCGACGACATCGATGGCGTCATCCGCTGTCAGTTCCTTGAGCCGCTGTTGGCCCGCCTCGTCCTCGCCGATGACCTCGGCTGCGCCGAGTTGTCGGGCGGCTTCCTGTTGATGTGGATGCCGTGCCAGCACGATCACGTTTGCGCCGGTGGCCTGCGCGGCGAGCTGAGCCGTCAGTCCGATGCTTCCTGCTCCGATGACGAGGACGGTCTCGCCTTGACCCAGCGAGATCATGTTGTAGCCGTGGACGGAGCAGGCGAGCGGCTCGGCCATTGCCGCGACCTCGCCGTCAATGCCCTGTGGCGCCTTGAAGACGGCCGGCGCCGGTGCGAACACGTCCTGCGCAATGCCGCCGTCGACCGCGATGCCGATCAATCCTCCGGCGACCTGGCACTGGTTGTAGTGCCCCGAGATGCAGTGACCGCATTTGCCGCAGCGGAGCAGTGGCTCGACGCCGACGATATCGCCCTCTTTGACGTGGTCCACGCCTGCGCCGAGGGCTGAAACGATGCCGCCAATTTCGTGGCCCGGCGTTCGCAACGCGGTGGGTTCGAAGTCGCCTCGGTACCAGTGCAGGTCGGAGCCGCAGATGCCGGCGTTGACGACCTGCACCCGGACCTCGCCCTCGGCGGGCGCTCGCTGGGGATCGTCGTGGACGCTCAGTGTTGAGTCTGCATTCCAGGCGGCGCGTCGCATTGTGAGCTCCTATCGGCTCCCATGAGCCACAGTCGAGTGCGTCGCAAGGCTAGCAGCCGACGGAATCGCGCGACGGTTGTCAGCGGATACGCTGACAGCGATGCGCAGTATCACCATTCTCCTCGCAGGACTGATTGCCGTCGTCGCCCTGCTGGTCGTGGGCTGCGGCGAAGATGAAATGACGGATCAGCCAGAGCAAGAGCAACCGCAGCCTGCGGTCGCTCAACAGCAGGATGCTGTTGAACGATCCCAACGAGAGCAGAACACAGATCAGGGTGACTCGGTCGGTGCGGTAGACGAGCAAGAAGAACAACAGCAACCTGCTCAACAACCGAGCGATCAGGCGGAGGTTGAGCAGGTCCAGCAGGATGAGTCGGAGACAGGGCAAGCGGCTGAGGATCAAGCCCAGCAAGCGCAACAGGAGCAAGCGGTCGGGGACGACGACAAGGTCGTGTTAGGTGGTGATCGTCCCGCGACGCTGTTGATGCCCACGGGCGCGGACCGATCCGAGCCTCGGCCATTGATCGTGCTGCTCCACGGATACGGCAGCCGTTCGTCCGAGGCGGATGCCTACTTCCAGTTCTCGCAATGGGTCGATCAGCGCGGATTTGGCTTGTTGCTGCCGAATGGCACGATCGACCAGTTCACTGTTCGACACTGGAACGCAACCGATGAATGTTGTGACATCTTTGGCGCTGAGATCGATGATGTCAGCTACATCAAGTCCCTGATCGATGAAGCGCGAACTCACGCGGAGTTTGACCATGTCTTTGCCGTCGGACACTCCAACGGCGGGTTTATGGCATATCGCCTGGCCTGCGAGGACGTACCGGGATTGCGCGCAATCGTCAGTCTCGCCGGTGGGGCTCACTCGGATGCCGCGGATTGTCGTGTACCGAAGCCGCTCTCGGTGTTGCAGATCCATGGGACCGAGGACACGTCGGTCCTCTATCAGGGTGGCCAGTTGCCAATGCATCCCGATGCAGACCGTCAGCCGGTCCCGGGCGCCAAGGAATCGGTGCTGCGATGGGCCGAACGTGCCGACTGCGAAATCGAAGCCGTGCAGAAGCTAGCCCCGATCAATACCGACACCGCGGTCGCCGGCGACGAGACCACGATCTGGCGCATCTCCCAAGGCTGCGCTGAAGGCGTCGTCGTGGAGCTCTGGACGATCGAGGGCGGCGGTCATGTTCCGCTCGTTTGGGACACGCAGTTCACCACCGGAATCCTGGACTGGCTGGCCAGCGTATATAGCGGCGAGCTTGCCGCAGGCGATGTCTCCGGCACTGGAATCGAAGAACGAACCATCGGCGAAGAGCGGACCGCACAGCTGATGCTTCCTGCGGATCGCGGCGACAGCCCAATTCCTCTGGTCGTGTCACTGCACGGATACCAGGGCGAGGCGGAGGCGCACGACTGGTACTTCGGACTGTCTGAGCGAATACCGGAGTACAACTTCGCTCTGATTACGCCACAGGGTATTGCCGACATGCGCGGTTACAACTTCTGGAATGCCACTGACGCTTGCTGCAACTTCTACGGCAGCGACGTTGACGACTACGGCTGGCTCAGCGGCGTGGTTGCAGAGGCGCAGGAGAAGGTCGACGTCTCAGGCGTCTACGTCGTCGGCTACTCCAACGGTGGGTTCATGGCCTACCGACTCGCCTGCGATGGCCTTGATGGTCTGGTCGCCATCGTCAGCCTGGCCGGTTCGTCATTTGGCGACCTTGATCGTTGCGCCGACGCGACTCCGGTCTCGGTGTTGCAAATTCATGGTACCGACGATCTCAACATTCCTTATGCAGGAACGCTTGTCGGGGAGTACGACTCGCAGGGTGGATATCCGGGCGCGGTCGCACTGACGCAGCGTTGGGGCGAGCGGGCGAGTTGTGACGTCAACTTGATCGCGGTGTTGCCGGACATCGATCTGGAGCTCACGATTGACGGCGCTGAGACCTCGGTGCAGCGAATCCGTCAGGGCTGCGCCGACGGCGTCACGATTGAACTGTGGACCATCTACGGAGGCGATCACTTCCCCTTGTTCCAGGACGACTGGCCCGACCACCTGTTGAACTGGCTGTTCAACGAGTCTCGGACGAATTAACGTCCGATGCTGCGTAAGCTCGGCATTCTCGCTCTTGGCGATCCCGCTGATCGCGATCATCGTCGCGCTGATCTATCTGTTTTTCTTTGGCGAAACGGAGCCAACCTTTGAGGATGCGGCGCAACAGTTGGCCTCCGATCACACGGTCTACGGTCTCGATCTCGAGGGTCGCCCGGCTGCGCTCGTGGCGCCGTTCGGCGCCGATCCGACTGAACCACTGCCGTTAGTGATCGCGTTGCACGGGTACAGCTCCAACGTCTGGGAGTTTTCGCAGTACCTGGGGCTGATTAGGCGGATCAACCTGGATCGGTTCATGCTGCTCATGCCCAACGGCACACGCGGCGAAGATGGCAATCGATTCTGGAATGCGACGGACTTCTGCTGCGACTTCGACGGGCGCGATGTCGATGACGTGACCTACATTCGAGCGCTGCTCGACGAGGCCGCGTTGCAGGTGTCGATTGGAAACATCTATGCCGTCGGACATTCCAACGGTGGGTTCATGTCCTACCGGCTCGTGTGTGATGGCTTGCCGGGCTTGAGCGGAATCGTCGCTCTGGCGGGTACAACGTTTGTTGACGAATCACAGTGTGAGAACTCAGGACCGGTATCGGTCCTGCATGTTCACGGAGACGCCGATGATGTGATCCTGTACGGCGGCAACGACGAGTACCCGGGCGCGGCGCAGACCATCATTCGCTCGGCGAGACGACTTGGTTGCGATTTCAATGCCGCTGAGGTTCTCGCCGATCTGGACATCGATCAAGGACTGCCGGGAGAAGAGACGAAGGCGTTTCGCTATCGTCAGGGTTGCACCGACGGCGCAACGATCGAGCACTGGCAGATTGTCGGCGGGGGACATGAGCCGGCGTTCGATCCGGACGTAGTCGGCGCGCTCATCGTCGGGTGGATGCTGGAGCGGGGGCCGCAATGGTGACCTCGATGTCCGATTCAGTGTCGAAGTTGCAGGTCACTCATCGTGATGACGTGGCGATCGCCGTTTCAGTTCACCTGTCGCCCGATGTTGCGGCGAATCTCGCCAGGGCCATCGAGCAACGACTGAGGGATGCGGCGGTACCGCTCAACCAGAGGACGTGGATCATCGCCTCATCGGGAGACGACGAGTCGGCGGCGCGGACGATTGCGGCCATCTCGGACTTCACCGAGGGCGCCCGAGTCATCGTTCACGATGCTCGCGAGCCGGACGGTCTGATTTTTCAACGGCGGATTCCCGGACAGCCTCGCGGCGGCATCTATCTCAACGCTGCTTGGCAATCGGCCAGCGTGCGCATCGCCTGCGGCGACGCTGACGCCGTCGTGGTTGGCGTCGCTGCCTGGTTCAATGCGTCGGGACAGGTCCGTTCCGAGGACCTACAGGCCGATCTGGCAATCGGTTGATCGGCGCAATGGGTGCGGACAACTTAGACCAGGTAGCGGCGAAGCAACGGAGTGAATCCGGCACGCGTGAATTCCTGGTCGGCTGTGAGGATTGAGGTGATGCGGTACTGACGCATGATCAGAATCGACACGCAGTCCTGCAAGGAAAGTGAGGAGTCGGCGAACTCGCCCGCGTACAGGTCAAAAGCATCTTCCATCAGCGCGAGATTGTGTGTCACGACGGTGTACTGGGGATCGTGATCCAGCCTTTGAAACTGCATGCCCAGGCGCGAGCGGACATCAGTAGAGGCACGGGCGAAGTGAGCCAGCGTTTCGCTTAGCACTCCATGTGACGTGACCAAGGGTTGTAGTGGATGGAGAGCCTCGGCAGCCGATTGGGCTGCGTCCCTCCAGTTGTCGTTTGCCGCGTTCAGTGCGATCAAATGCACACTGTCGACGAAGATCGGTTCAGGCGGAGTCATGCCGTCGAACGGGGAGTTCCGAACTGATCAAGGTATTTCGTCAAGTCGGCCCGCAGTTCATCAGAAAGCTCCTGCGGTTCGCAAACGACCTGCAGGTCCCGCAGTAGTTCCTGGACCGTTCGCTCGTCATTTTCGACCGGCGCGATTGGGACATACCAATCCGGGCGCTGGCTCGAGTCGCGGTGGTCTGTGCCGTTGTGCTGGGGCTTGCTGGACATTTGAGTCTCCAAACTCAATGGTACCCGGCAGCGCTATCCGCGAGGCAGGCCGAGACCCCGTGTCGCGATGATGTTTCGCTGGATCTCCGACGTACCGCCCTCGATCGTGTTGGCGATTGAGCGGATGAATGCGTAGGCGTGTCGGCCTCGGCGCGGAGCGTCCTTGCCCTGGAGCTGGCCGTGCAGGCCGAGCACCTTGATTGCGGTGCTCTGGATGCGCTGGTTGAGCTCCATTGCGAATAGCTTCGCCATTGAGGCCTCGTGGTTGGGAATCAGCCCCTGGTTCTGCATCGAGACGATCCGGTAGGAAATCATCCGCGCCGTTTGGGTCTCGATGTAGCGGTCGGTCAGGGCGATCTGGGTCTGCCGTTTGTCGACGGTCGAGATGCCGCTGCCTCGGTTGTCCTTGGCGTAGCGAATGATGTCCTCAACCGACTGCTGCATGCCAACGGCTGAGCCGATGCTGGAGCGCTCGAAGTCGAGGGTCGTCACTGCTCCGTACCAGCCTCGGTCTACCTCGCCCAACACGTTGCGCTGAGGGATGCGGACGTCCTCGAAGAAGACCTCGTTGAACTCGTGTGTGCCAGCCATGTTGACCAGCGGCCGCACCGAGACTCCCGGAGCGTGCATGTCGAGCACGAAATAGGTGATGCCCTTGTGCTTGGGCGCGTCTGGGTCGGTGCGGGCGAGCAGAATCATCCAGTCCGACTTGTGTGCGCCAGAGGTCCAGATCTTCTGGCCGTTGACGACGAAGTCGTCGCCGTCCTTGACTGCGCGTGTCTGCAATGAGGCCAGGTCGGAGCCGGAGCCGGGTTCCGAGTAGCCCTGGCACCAGATTGCGTCGCCGCTGAGGATCGGCGGCAGGTGCTCTTCCTGCTGCTCGTCGGTGCCAATCGTGATGAGCGTGGGACCGACCATGCCGATTGCAATGCCGCCGGGGCGCGGGGCGCGGGCTTCGGCCATTTCCTCGTTGAAGATGAACTGCTGCATCACCGGGAGACCGGCGCCGCCATACTGCTTGGGCCAAGCGGGAGCGATCCAGCCGCGGTTGGCCAGCTGCTTCTCCCAGGCACGCTGCGTCGGCGGGCGGTCGAACATCTGCGCCGCACGCGCTTCCTCGCGCATTTTCGTGCGCCGCGGCTGGAATTCGTCATTGATGAACGAGCGCACTTCGCTGCGAAATGCGGATTCTTCGTTGTTGTCGTGGAAGTCAACCATCGTTCGTCTCCATCCTGGGGGCAGTTCACCGCATCGTATCTCACTTGTCTGGTGATGCGGCTCTGGTGATGCGGTTAGAATTGGCCAATGGTACGCAAACGAATGCTCGAAGATGAAGCCCGGCGGCTGCTGGGCGGGTCGCCGGTGATGTTGGTCAGCGCAAGCTGGCGCGCGGTTGGCAACGCGGCGCCGATCGCCTGGGCGATGCCCGTCTCGATCAACCCGCCGCTCATTGCCGTCGCCGTGCATCCGTCACGACGCACACACGACATGATCAAGTTCGGGGAACAATTCGCGCTCAATATTCCCTCGAAAGTGCTGCTCAATCATACGCAGTGGCTGGGGATGGTATCGAACTCGGTCGGTGACAAGTTGGAAGCGTCAGGCATTCCAACCTTTAGAGGCAAAGAGATCGACTCCCCCTTGCTGGAAGGATGCGTCGGTTGGATTGAATGTACGCTGCACGACTTCTACACGATGGGCGATCATACGTTGTTCATCGGCAAAGTCGTCTCGGCGCTAGCGGACACCGACGGATTCGACTTCAATACGGGTATGTGGTCGCTCGAGGACGATGAGTACAAACCGCTGATGTACCTCGGAGGTCGCAGCTACAGCATCCTCGATGATCGCTTCGATGCGACCGTCGAAGAGCGCCCGGTCGAGCAGATGATGGAAGAAGGCATCGGTCGGGAGCTGGAACTGGCGGAGGCGGAACGCCGAATCAAGCGGGAAGAGGAAGCCGAACGGCGGGAGGAAGAGGAGCGCCGTGGAGCGGCTGAGCCCGACACGTCGAGCTTGCCCAGAGAGCTTCCGGAGTCATAGGATTCATCACATGCTGTTCAGAATCGTCACACTGTCGGCGTTGACATTGGGACTGGCCCTGGCAGCGGCGTTCGCAGGAATCGCCTTGCCCAGCGCGGCGCAATCCGATGATGACGAAGAACTGAGCGCCCGGATCGTAGCCCGCGTCGTTGACGGCAGTCGCACCGAGTTTGGCCTGCGAATCGGTGAGCGGACCCTGCTACCGAGATTGCGGTTCCTTTCACGAACCAACACGCGCGAAAACTGGCGAACCAGTTCGGAAATCGTCATCGCCGACGGTCGGACACTGTTCGTGATCGCACGTCAGCTGGCCGATGGCCGGACGGAACTGGGTCTCCGTGTCGACGGCGTAGATGGCGTTGATGGCGACATCCTGCCCCGGTTGAGGTTCATGCCGGCCCAGGTTCGGCACGATCGCTGGCTGAACAGCAGTGAGGAGCCGATTCCTCATCCGGAGACGCTGCGAACAGTGACAGTGCAATCGGCGCAACTGCTCGCGCTCGGCGGCAACCATAGCTGCGCGTTGACTGTCGATGGAACGGTCCAGTGCTGGGGCTCGCATGAGTTCGGTCAGATCGACGCTCCCGAAGGCAAGTTCCTGTCGATCGGCGGCGGCTCCGGCCACAACTGCGCGCTCAACGTCGGAGGCGGGATCGTCTGTTGGGGCTCGAACTTTAGCGGCGAGCTCGACTCGCCGGTTGGTCGGTACCAATCACTGACCATCGGCTACGAGCACGGCTGCGCGATGGATGAGGATGGCGAGATCGCTTGCTGGGGTCTCGACAATTACGGTCAGGCGACAGCGCCGGACGGCCGCTTCCTTTCGGCCAGCGCCGGCGCGTACCACAACTGCGCCTTGGATCTGGCCGGCGGCATTCATTGCTGGGGCGACGACTTCTGGGGTCAGACCGACGCGCCAGACGGCCGGTTCGTCGCAGTTCAGGCAGGCCACGCCCACACCTGTGCTCAGGATGCGGAAGGCGAGCTGTATTGCTGGGGCTACGGCGGTGATGGTCAGCTGAAGATTCCGTCCGGTTCGTATGCGAGTTTCACCTCCGGCGGCTGGCACACTTGCGCGATCACGACTGACGGCGAGCTGGGCTGCTGGGGCTGGGACGGTCATATGCAGAGCAGCCCACCGCCTGGTACGTACGCATCTGTCGTTGCGACCGAAGAGCATACCTGTGCCGTCACGACCGACGGCGGCGCCCGATGCTGGGGCGCCAACGGCTATGGGCAAACCAAGTCTCCTGAGGGGACCTATCGCACGTTGGTCGCTGGATTCGCACACACTTGCGCACTGGATGAGTCAGGCGCTGCGTCGTGCTGGGGCGCCAACGGCGACGGTGAGGCGAACGCGCCGGCCGGGTCGTTCGTGTCGATCGCGCCAGGTACATCTCACACTTGCGCAGTGAATCAAGAGGGTGAATTGGTCTGTTGGGGCTGGGATGGCTTCGGACAGACACAGGCCCCCGCGAGCGAGCTCGAGGAGGGACCATCGAGGCTGGTTCCCTTCCGGCTGGGAGAGGCAGACTGTGGTCGCGACACATTCGGCAACTTCGGTCGAGATGCGTGTTGGAGTTCCGACTCTGATTCCACGCTCAGACCTCCGACAGTCAGCCGCTATCGGGAGGTCGGCAGCGGTCGATCGTTCTCCTGCGCCCTGACGCTCGAGGGTGAAGTTCACTGTTGGGGTACTGGTCAAAGCGATCAGCTCGACCCCCCATCAGGTCAGTGGCAATCGTTGAGCGTCGGGATCTACCATGCCTGCGTGTTGAGTGAGTCCGGCGAGTTGGCGTGCTGGGGCCGCAACGGCCTCGGACAATCGGACACACCCGAGGGCGAGTTTGTCGCAGTGTCGCTTGGTCTCGCGCATACTTGCGCAATCACCGCGACAGGTGAAGCGCTCTGTTGGGGCGATGAAGAGAACGGCAAGACTGAGGTTCCAGAAGCCACATACTCCGCGATCGCCAGCGGCGGCGAGCACACGTGCGCGTTGAGCGAGAGTGGCGAGATCAGCTGCTGGGGCGGAAACATCTGGGGTCAGGCCGCGCCGCCGTCGGGCTCCTTCACGGCGCTGTCGCTGGGCGGCGAGCACAGTTGCGCCCTGAACGAAGCCGGTGAAATCGTTTGCTGGGGCATCAACAAGTACGGCAACACCGACGTCCCCGAGTCCCTGCAGCAGCCAGGCGCTGTCGCTGTCGCAATCGAGAACGAATAGGGCCTTGAGCACGGAGCCCGCCGGCCGCATCGTCGAAGGCGACAACCTCCCGGTCTTGCAGTCGCTGCCGAGCGAGAGCGTTCAACTCGTCTACACCGACCCGCCATTCAACACCGGACATGTGCGCACCTACCAGCGCCTGCGAACGACGCAGGATGAGGACGGCGACCGCACCGGATTTGGCGGGCGTCGCTATCGGACCGAGGCAGCGTCGTCGCACTCATATGTCGATGCGTTCGAGGAGTACATCGACTTCCTGTCGCCACGTCTCGCCGAGATCTGGCGCGTCCTACGCGCAGATGGAACGTTGTATCTGCACTTGGACGCGCGTGAGGTTCACTACGTGAAGGTGTTGCTGGATAACATCTTTGGTCGAGACTGCTTTCTCAACGAGATCATCTGGGCCTACGACTTTGGCGGTCGACCCAAACGTCGGTGGCCGGCGAAACATGACAACATCCTCGTGTATGTCAAAGACCGAGAGCGATACATCTTCAATCGCGATGAGATCGACCGCATCCCGTACATGGCGCCGGGCCTGGTCGGCAAGGAAAAGGCAGAGCGGGGAAAACTACCCACCGATGTCTGGTGGCACACCATCGTCGGCACCAACGCCAGGGAGCGGACGGGATATCCAACACAGAAACCGGTCGCGTTGGCGGAACGCATCATACGGGCCTCGAGCGATCCTGGTGAGCTGGTCCTCGATCCGTTTGCCGGCAGCGGGACCGTCGGGGCGGCGTCGGAAGCGTTGGGTCGACGCTATCTACTGATTGATGCCAATCCCGACGCGGTTGATGTGATGAGCGGTCGACTGGCCGCCGCGGAAGTCGTTAGACCGTGATATTGGGAGCGCATTCCTTCATGAACAGGCTCATTGACCGCGTCACCTGCTCGTGGGGAATCATGCCGCCGGCATTGCACCAGGTGAGGAAGTGTCCGACACCATAGCGATCGGCGAGTTGCGACAGTTTGGCAGTGACCTCGTCCGGATTGCCGACGGCGCACAACTGGTCGATCACTTCTTCGAAGCTCGCATTGCGGTTGCGGGCTAGCAGTGGCGGCAGATCGGTTGGATCGCCGCCGCGGCGGGTCCAGCCGCGGAATCCAGTGTCGGTCACGACCTTCATGTAGCTCATCAAACTTGTCTTGATCTCGGCCTTGGCAGTCTCCGAGGACTCGTGTACGTGAACGGGGAGTAGTATTCCCGCGTCGGACGCCGGAGCATCCGGTCGCGCCTTGTGATACATGCCAAAGCGGTGGTCGAGGTCGTCCTCGAACGCTGTGATCGGACTTGCGAAGACTCGCCACTGTTCGTCGCAGGCGCGGATAAATGACTCGTCGCTATTGGCGGCCATGCGCAGCGGGGGACCCGGACGCTGGATCGGTTTGGGTACGACCTGCACGTTGCGATAGTGGAAGTGGTCGCCTTCAAAGTTGACCGGGCCGTCCGACCAGGCCTGTTGGATCACGGTCAGCGCCTCGTTGAAGCGGCCGGCGCGGTCGGCCATGCGCACGTTGAAGCCGGCGAAGTGCTCGGCGATGCTACCTCGTCCAATGCCGTACTCGAGCCGTCCACCGGAGATGATGTCGAGCGTGGCCGCATCTTCAGCGGCGCGAATCGGGTCGGACAGCGCGAGCAGGGCGACTCCGGTGCCCAGGCGGATCTGTTCGGTTTGCGATGCGGCCGCTGCCATCGTGACCATCGGCGACGGCAATACCGAGAATTCGCGGACGAAGTGCATTTCGGCCAGCCAGGCGGCGTCCCAGCCAATACGGTCGCCGTGGACAATCTGGGCGATGGTGTCACGGTATCGCTGAGGGACATCCTGGCCGTCGGCCTGGGGGAGCTGAAAGAAGAGGCCAAATTCGGCGCGTTCACCCGTCATGGACAGTCTCCGCTCAGGCTCGCTCGGTCGTCAGGGCAGGCTAGCGCAGGAGTCGATGGCTAGTCGGGCAGGGAGAGGTAGACCTCGCCCCGGGCTCCTGAGACATGGAGGTCGAAGTGAAGCAGCAGGTCGCGTCCGAGTAGTGAGGGAGTGTCGAAATTGCCGCGGCCATCTGAACCTTCACCTGGATCGGGACGAATTACTAAGATGCGCGCCGCAAGCGTAGTCTGGGCGTCAACATCATCATGGAAGGTCAATTCGATTGTGGCCTCAATCGCTGCGTGAAAGGCCCACCGATATCACCGATCAGTATCCGTCGCTCTGCGTCCTCGAAGCCGAGTTGGTCAAGCGCATCGCCAAACAGGTCATGTGCCTGTCTGGGTAACAGGGTCGTGCTTTCGGTTCCGGTGTCTATGAGGAAGTCGATGTGAGCCCGGCGGCCCTGCCACTCGGCCATGACGGGCACGGACGGAGTTAAGCGCTCCTGTGAGAGCGAAATGTCACCACCTTCGAAGAGCAAAAAACTCCCGGGGAAGATGCGCATCAGCGAACAACACGAATAATGGAACTGACCTTGCCGCTCCATCGATGCGGTTGATATGCCGCTTCTCGCGCGGACTTGTCCAGACGCTCCCTGAATGCGAAAAGGTCGCGGATATTATCGAAGGCTGCGACATGCCCGCCATCGAAGATCAAGAGGTCCTGGTTCGGGTGCGCGGCAACAATCTGCTGACGATTGTCCAAGAAGTGAGCCTTGTTCTTTCTGTACTCAAGCAAACTCAAGCGTTCTTCCTCGGTCGATTCGCGAGGCGGGAGCACTTTGATCTTCGGACGCTGGACGCCATTTGGGTACCGACGCCGATCACATGACATGGCTGCGCCCTTCTTGAGCAAGTCCATGCTACCGCTTCAACGGCCGCCCCAGACACCAAGTCCTCAGTACGCGGACTGCCTATACTCGACGCCAGAACACCCGTGAGATGAGAGGGTTGAGCGATGACCACCGCGACTTACACGATTCAGGATTTTGTGCGAGAGGCTCAGCGCGTCACTGATCGGGGCGACTCCGGCGATCGGCAGATCGCTCAGATCGCCGGGCCGCTTGAGAAGTTGATTCAGCGCAAGGATTGCCTGCTCGACCTGCCCGAATGCGAAGACGCCGATCCGGAGCAGGGCTTCATCATTCATCGCTCCGACAATCTGACCATCTCGGCGGTCGTCTGGCAGCCCGACTCCGGCGCGCCCGTGCACAATCACAACGGCTGGGCGATGGAGGGCGTGATCTCGGGCGTGGAGCTGAACCGCAACTACCAGCGTGTCGATGACGGACTGACGCCCTGGCGGGCGGAGTTGGAAGAGCTGGAACCGTCGCTCGTGCCAGCCGGCGCGACGACCTACCTGCGAGAGCCACCGGCGGATATCCATGCAGTGGAGATCAACCAGGGCAAGACACTCGCGATTCACGTGTACGGGTTGGATCTGCTGAGGCAGTGGCGCTACCGCTTCAATCTTGAGACGGGCGAAGTGGAGCCGTTTGGGATGCGGACTCGGCGCCAACTCGAAAGTACTCAGAGCGCGAAGTAACAACTAACCAGGCACGACCAAGTCGGGAGGTTTGCGATGGGCAAGCTCGATGGACAGGTTGCACTGATTTCCGGGGCCGCGCGCGGCCAGGGCGAAGCGCAGGCTCGGTTGTTTGCGCGCGAGGGTGCGGCGGTGGCCCTGGGCGACGTGCTGGAAGAAGACGGACAGCGCGTGGCCGAGAGCATCAACGACAGCGGCGGCCAGGCGATGTTCCAGAAGCTCGATGTGACCGAGATCACGAGCTGGCAGTCCATGGTGGATGAGACCGTGGCCCAGTTTGGCCGGCTGGACATCGTGATCAACAACGCCGGTATCGCCCGGTTCAAGATGATCGAGGACTCCACCTTGCAGGAGTACCTCGAAGTGATCCAGATCAACCAGGTCGGTGTTTGGTTGGGGATGCAGACTGCGATTCCGGCGCTGAAGGATGCCGGCGGCGGTTGCATTATCAATACGTCGTCGACTGCCGGGCTGGAGGGCTACGCCGGACTTGGCGCGTATGTCTCGTCGAAGTTTGCCGTGCGTGGGATGACCAAGGTGGCGGCCCAGGAGTTGGGTAAGTACAACATCCGGGTGAACTCGGTGCATCCGGGCCCGATCGATACTCCGATGATTCGCGACCCTCAGCTCGCGAGACGCGAAGAAGGCGACATGTCGATGAACGGTCCGATTCCTCGCGTCGGTCACGTCGATGAGGTTGCGGCGATGATGCTTTTCATCGCCGCCGACGCGACCTACAGCACCGGCTCGGAGTTCGTGATCGACGGCGGGATCACCGCTGGGTCGTCGCTGAACCGCGACTAACAGCATCAAACGGGACAACTGGGTTTCGGGGAGGAACGACATGGGCAAGCTTGATGGACAGGTCGCACTGATTTCGGGTGGCGCGCGCGGTCAGGGCGAGGCGGAGGCCAGACTGTTTGCGCGCGAGGGCGCGGCGGTCGTGATCGGCGATGTGCTGGAGGAAGACGGACGACGCGTTGCCGAGAGCATTATCGACACGGGCGGCCAGGCAATGTTCCGCCGGCTCGACGTTGCGGATCAATCCAGTTGGGCAGAGATGGTCGAGCGCACGACTGAGGAGTTTGGCAAGCTCAGCATCCTGGTCAATAACGCAGGCATCTTGCGTGGCACACCGATCGAAACCACGCCGTTGCCGCAGTATCTCGAGACCATCAAGATCAACCAGGTTGGGGTTTGGCTCGGCATCCGCGCTGCGATCAAGCCGATGCGTGAAGCGGGCGGCGGCTGCATCATCAATACGTCGTCGACTGCCGGGCTTGAAGGCTACGCCGGTGCGGGCGCTTACGTGGCGTCAAAGTTTGCGGTACGTGGCCTGACGAAGGTCGCTGCGTTGGAGTTGGGCCGCTACAACATTCGTGTCAACTCGGTGCATCCGGGACCGATAGACACGCCGATGATTGTCAGAGACGACACGCCGCGACGAGCAGACGGAGACGTCGGCATGAATACGGCGATCCCGCGGCTGGGTCGGGCTGACGAGGTGGCAAAGATGATGCTCTTCATCGCTGCCGACGCGACCTACAGCACCGGCGCCGAGTTCGTGATCGACGGCGGTCTGACATCGGGACGGTCGCTGCAGATTGGTGACTAGTCCCGACTGAGCGGCTTGGCGAACGATATTTCGTTGCCGTCAGGGTCCTTGACGTGGAAGTAGCGCTCGCGCCAGGGGGCGTCGCGCGGCTCGAACATCGGCTTGATTCCGACGGCGACGGCGTTGGCATGGAATGCGTCGACATCGTCGACGTAGAAGATGGCGCGAAAGCGCAGCGTCTCGTCCTGGAGTGTCCCCAGCATCAGGTTGAGGTAACTCTCACCCGCCCGATATGACGTGAAGCCTGTGTCGGCACCGCCGTAGATCTTTTCGAAACCCAGCGACTCGTAGAAGGCCGTTGATTCGGCCATGTTTGTCACCACGATTGTGACGGCGCTGAGTGCAGTGACGTTTGGCATTGTCAGCATGGTTACGTCAGCCGAGATCCGTGAAGGGGTTGTAGGCCAGCTCCCAGAGGTAGCCGTCGGGATCGCTGAAGTAGCCGCTGTAGCCGCCCCAAAAGACTTCTTCCGGCTGCTTGACCAGCGTGGCCCCGGCGGCGACGGCTTCGGACATCGCTGCATCGACCTCCTCTGGAGATGACAGATTGTGAGCCAGCGTGATGGTCGGCGTGCCTGCGTCCGCTGAGGCGAACTTGACGTTCGCTTCGTCGGGGAACTTAGCGCGCCGATAGAGCGACAGCCAGGTTCCCTCCAGCTCAAGGAAGCAGATGTCGTCGCCGTCGTTGTAGTTCGGAGCTGGAAATCCGAGTCCCTCGCGATAGAACAGCACGGACGCGGCCAGATCGGACACGCCGAGCGTGATGATGCTGATCTTCGGTTTCATGAGCTCAGAGTACCGCCGAGTTACGGAGTCGCCGCTTCGACGTCTCGCTTGATTGCGGCGAGCGTGATTCCTGAGCGTTCTCCGTTGACAAACACGGCCGGGCCGAATCGCACGCCCAGCGCCCTCGCAGCGTTTGTACGGGCGTCAATTGCATCTTGCGTGGCGGGATCGTCATAGCACTGAGCGAACGTATCAGTGTCCAGACCCTGCTGCCCGGCAAACGCAATGAGCTGCGTGCGAGACGCGGCGGAGCTGCGATCCACCAGGAACCGGTCGTGGAACTCCCAGAACGCGGCGCCGCTCTGTTCGGCGGCGCAATTCATTGCCAGGGTCACGCGCTCGGCGGCGACGCCGATGTAGGTGAAGTTCTGGTACTCAAAGCGTGCCAGTCCGGTCTGGACCAGTTCTGCAATCAGTTGCGGCTCAACCTGAGTCGCAAATTGGCGGCAGGACGGTCAAAACGGATCGCTGTACTCAACGATCAGCACCGGTGCATCGGGATTGCCGAGCACGCCGCGATTAACGATCAGACCATCTCGATGGCCGCCGCTGATCGTCTCAACTGATGCAGTTGGTTCGCTGGCCTCGGATTCGGAAACGGCAGGTTCGTCCTCCGGCTCGGGAGGTTCGGGAGGTTCATCCGAATCCGTTTCTGCGGGCGACTCGCCGGCTGGGACTTCCGGCGCGGGAAGCACGACCGGCGTAGTGACCAGCCAACGACCGACGGCGACAGAACGCGGGAAGAAGCGGGCCCGTGGCAAAAAGTCTTGCCGCGGGTCATCAATCCGGACGCCAAACTCGAGCCGCGTTTCGCCATCCCTTCGCGCGATGATCCTCACCTGAGTGTCATCCGCGAGCGTGAGCGGTGTGCTGACCAGCCATCCCTCGTGGGTGATCGTAGTTGGGAAGAAACGCCCACTGGGGAACTGATTGCCGGTCGAAGTGCGCAAACCAAACTCGACTCTGCCGTCTTCAGCCAATCGAGCCATCACCCGGACCGACTCGCCGGATTCGGCATCGCTCGTCTGGCCGCTCGTCGGAGCGACGCTGAACAACGCAACGGTTGCCGCCAGCATGAACGCCATGAGGAGACGGATGATGAGGAGACGGATGGAGCGGACGTTGTGTTTCATGTTCCCGACAGCATACGAAACAAGACGCGAAACGGGGCGGAGCTTGCGCCCCGCCCCGTTCTGAGGGTCGGTTGACCGGATGCGTCGCTAGATCTTGAGCGCCGCCGGCTCGGCCTGGCCACCGGGGAGGCCCTGCGGCCACCAGTGGTCTTCCCAGCCTTCGTCGTCCCAGATGTGCTTCAGGTTGGGGAGCACCTGCTGGGCGGTCATCTCGATGTTCGGGATGGCCAGTTCCTTGGGAATCGAGCCGAACTGATTGAGAATCATCAGGTGACCGACGTGAAGCGTCTTGATGACTTCCTCAAGCTGCTCGGTGACCTGGCTCGGCGTGCCGGCGACGATGTTGCCTTCGCGGATCAGGTCGTTCCAGGTGATCTCGGAGTTCGCCTTCGAATCGAGCATCTTTTCCTGGGTCTTCTCGCCCTTGAACCTGTCTGTGTCGCCGAAGACAGGCTTGAGACCCTGGCTACGGGTGAAGCCCTGCTCGATCGTGCGGACAGTGCGGTAGCCGGGCGGGTCGGCGTAGCGCGGGTCGATGTGGAGCATCTTGTTGTAGAAGTACTCCGCGTGCGGCCCGAACTTGTCGGCGACTTCCTGCTCGGACTCGCCGACGGCGACGAGCTGGAGGAAGCCGGCCTGATACGGGTTCATCGGCTTTTCGCGCTGCTGCATTGTGCGCCAGAAGCCGTCCACGTTCTTCTGCCCGGCCTTGTAGCCGCCGTAGGAGAGGTAGCAGTAGACGTAGTTGTGGTCGGCGCACCATTCCCAGGTCTCGACCGAGCCGCCGCCTGGAATCCAGACGGGCGGGTGAGGCTGCTGGATCGGTCGCGGCCAGATGTTGACGTAGCGCAGCTGGTTGTAGCGGCCGTTGTAGGAGAACATCTCCGGTCGCGTCCAGGCCTGCGTGATCAGGTCGGCGGCCTCGTAGTACTTGTCGCGCAGGTGCGACGGGTTGGCGCCGTAGCAGAAGCAGTCGTCCATCGGCGTGCCGACGGGGAAACCGGCGACCAGGCGTCCACCGGAGATGCAGTCGAGCATCGCGAACTCTTCCGCGACGCGAGTCGGCGGGTTGTAGAGCGCGATCGAGTTGCCGAGCACGACGATGGCGACATCCTTGGTGCGGCGGCAGAGGTTGGCGGCCATCAGGTTCGGCGACGGCATCAGGCCGTAGGCGTTCTGGTGGTGCTCGTTGACGCAAATGCCGTCATAGCCGGCGGCTGCGGCGGCCTCAAGCTCGTCCAGACCATCGTTGTACATCTGGTGAGCCTTGACCGGGTCGAACAGGCTTGATGGCACATCGACCCAGACCGAGTTGTGCTGCTCGGCGAAGTCGGGCGGCAGGTCTCGGTAGGGCATCAAATGGAAGAATTCAAATTTCATGGCCAACTCCGTTCAGTTCCGTCGTCAAGATGGTGCGATGTCGATAACGCACCGTCAGCGCCCGTCCGGCAGGCGGTCACCGGGGCAAGGTATTGAATGATGGGCGTCAGTGTCAATCCGATCAAGGTTCCGCAGCTGGATAGAGGCCTTCCGCAAGTAGCGCTCCCCCGGTGTGGAGACCTTTGTTGAGTCCTCTGCTCCCTCTTGCGGAGACTTGCGCGCAAATCCCCTCTCCCCCCCTTGCGGGGGGAGATGTCACGGAGTGACAGTGGGGGGGTCCTCCGACAGCAACCAGATAGGCCTTGAGACGGGGAGAGGGGGGGGTCCTCCCCCCTCTGCCTGCCTACGGCATCTCCCCCGCAAGGGGGGCGAAGGGGACTTATTCAAAGGTCTCCGCAAGGGGGGGAGAGGGGAAAGGCGAGCTGTCTTGAAGTGACTGAGGCGCACCTCCCCCAGAGGGAGAGGCCTGAGTCGGCAGGTCCTTTATCAGGTCGCTCCTACGCCGGGTAGTCCTGATGCGTGGTGTCCAGCCAGGTTTCGTCGTAGCGGTGCGAGGCGTGAGCGAACTGGTAGATGTCCTCGGAGTTGTGCACGTATGGCCACTCGACCTGCGGCGAGATGGCGTTCATCACCGACGGCTGACCGGTGAAGCCCTCGATACCATGCTCGGGGTGCACGCCGAGGAAGATCTGGAGCAGCTCGGCAGCGGTCTCCTTGCGCTTGTCCACATCGAGTTCGGCACGCATCCCCTTGATCATCTCTTCCGCAGGCGGGTAGTTGTACTGCGAGAAGTTGGAGCTGCCGCCGGCGACGTGGGTGATGTTCCATTCACCGGTCGGGTCGAGGTCCTGCGGCGGGTTGGTCCAGGCAGGCGTCTGACCGGGGTGTGTGCCCTCGAGCAGTCGCTGCAGGATGACGGTGTAGGGCTGGATGTCCATCGACAGCGAGACGCCGAGCGCCTGCTGGTACATCGAGCGGACGGTTTCGGTGATGCCCGGGTAGGTCTGTTCCCAGACATCGGGCGTGATCCAGTAGAAGGTCTGCTCATCGCGGTCGACACCGGCAGCGTCCATCAATTCGTTGGCCATCTGTAGGTCCGCGTCGCGGTCGGGTCGATAGCCGGGCCAGGTGGCGAGCTCCTCGGGCGGCACCGTCCAGGCCTGGTTGAACCACGGCGCCTGTGCGATCGCGCTGATCTTGGCGGAGCCGAGATAGACGGCGTCGATTAATAGGTAGCGGTCGGTGGCGACATGGAATGCGTAGGCGAGACGCCGGTCGGTCCATGGATTGCCTTCCCCGTCCTCGCCGGGCCAGTCCGGGTTGAAGTTGTACCGGATCTGGATGGTGAAGCCGAACGGCACATCGAATGAATTGTGCTCGGGGAAGTCCTCCAGAATGCCCTTGACCTGCAGGCTGGAGAGCGGGAATCCGCCGATGTCGATGCCCTTACCGCGATAGGCGGCGTCAACCGCGGTCGCATCGAGCAGATTGGTGAACTCCACCCGATCGAGGTAAGGCAGCGGCCCGCCGTCGGCGCCCGTCTTCCAATAGTTGGGGTTGAGATCGAGGTTGATGCCCAGGTCGGGGTCGTAGTCCTGCGGGATGTAGGCGCCGGTGCCCGACGACAATCCCACGTTGGTCTGCTCGTCGCGCCAGCGGTTGCCGAACTCGGAGATCGCCTCGGGCGACGTGATCCAGGAGAACGGACCCAGGTGAGCGCCGAGGTACGTGGAATCTGGTACTGCCATGGTGAACTTGATCGTCGTTTCGTCAAGCACCTCCATGGTGTCGGTCTGCTGGTACTTGCTGGAGCTGAGGAAGGACGTGTCCTCGACGCCGTCGGCGTCGACCGAATCGATCTGACGTTGCGCGTTGAAGGCGATGTCTTCGGCCGTGACGAGCCGGCCGCCCTCGGTCGGATAGCGGTCCCAGTAGGCGGCGCCCTGATCGACCGAGAAGATGTAGGTCGTGTTGTCGGGAATCTCAGGCAGCGACGCGATGTCGCTCTGCATGATTCCCTTCTCCTTGTTTCCCCAGCGGATGAGGTAGTTCATGTAGAACCCCATCCAGAACTGGGTCGGACCGAAGACGCCGCGGTGCGGGTCGAAGTAGTCGTGAGTCGCCGCAGGAGTTGAGAAGCGCAGCGTGCCGCCACGGGTCAAACCCGAGGTGTCGGCCGTGGTCTGCTGCTGAGCCTGGTCGGCCTGGTCCTGCTGTGTCTGGTCTTGCTGGTCGGCCTGTGCAGCGGCCTGGTCGGCCTGCTGATCCTGCTGTTGCTGCGTGGCCTGCTGCTGTTGCTGCTGCATGGCCTGCTGCTGAGCAGACTGCTGCTGGTCTTGCTTGTTGCCGCTGCGCGCTGCCGGCGGACTGCTGATCGTCGTCGTCATCGCCGCCACAGCCGACCAGCGCGAGTCCGGCAGCGCCGACGCCCGCGCGAGATGACGCTCGCAAGAGTGTGCGACGACTCAGTGTTCTGCGCCGCATCCGTTGCCAATAGTTGTGTCGCTCTGACATGGAATCCCTCACATTTCTTCCGATGAAGGAATGTGAGGGATTTCGGAACGTGCTGGACGGAATGCCAAGGTCAGAGAGACTGGATTTTCAGCCGTGCGTCATGCGCGACCGGGGACGAGAACAGCTCTTCAAGCTTCCTGGCGCGGTAGTCGAAGATGTGACGCAACTGAGGAATTACGACGAAGTTGGCCACAGGAGCGGAGATCGGATCCAGCGGGAGCGACCAGTGGACCTGGTCAGTCGCGAGGACGCCGTCGTCGGTCTCCTGAAAGTAGTGCTCGTGATGCCAGAGCGCGTACGGGCCGGCGAGCTGCTCGTCGGCGAAGTGGTAGGGCGCGTTGACGTGGGTGATCTCGGTCGCCCAGGAGACGTTGAGCGGGATTGCGGGCAGCGGCGTCAGGCGATAGGTGATGATCAGGCCGGGATGAATCGTTGCTGGAGGGTCGCCGGTGAGGCGGAAGCGCATCTCGGGCGGGGTGATGACTGCGAGGTTGTGGGGGTCGCAGAAGAACTCCCAGGCGGTCGCGAGGTCGGTGGAGAGGGTCTGGGACGCTTCGAGTTTGAAGATCGGCATTGGTCTCTTAGGTTGATAGGCTGGGCTCAGCCTAAAGTGCCGACGAAGGCAGGCGGCATGGCAATCATCAACAGGCTCCGATTCGTTGACACTCTGCGTGAGCGCTTGGGAGACGAGGTATCCCGTGACTTTACCGAAGCGCTCCAGGATGAAATGGCTCCTCTGATGACGAAGGAGGAGATACAGATGATGATCGCGGGCCTGGTTGACCAGTTTGAAACGCGCATGTGGAGAGTCGTCGCAATCGCAACGGGAGTCCAGTTGACCGCGATCGGCGTCGCCGCCGCGGTGATTATCGCCGTAAATTAATGTGGATCCGCTGTCACCAGGCAGCCAACACCCCTCCCAGCCCGATCAACGCGCCGACTAGCAAGTGCAGTTGCGCGGTTCGCTTCAGCATTGGATTTAGCGCTGCTCCTGAGCGTCCTCTGGCGATCTCACGGGCGAGCCACATGCCGGGCGGCAGTGCGATCCAGGCGATGTAGCAGTAGTACGGAATCAGCCCGACAGACGCAAAGACGGCGATCGCTACGAACGCGCTGATCGTGAGCGCCACGTATTCGATTCGCGTGTTTCGTTCTCCCAGCATTACTGCGAGCGTTCGTTTATTGCTGACGCGATCAGTATCGATATCGCGCAGGTTGTTGACCACGAGAATCGCGGTCACCAGACAACCGACCGGCACTGAGGCGGCGGCCAGTTCCCAGGTCAACTCCTCGATCTGGACGTATCCTGCGCCGATCACGGCGACGAAGCCGAAGAAGAGGAAGCAGATGACGTCGCCGAGACCTCGGTATCCGTATGGCAAGGGACCGCCGGTGTAGGTCACGGCGGCGACCAGCGATGCCGCGCCGATGAGCAGAATCGGCCAGCCAACGATCAGCGTCAGCACGATGCCCACGACCATCGCCGCAGCGGTCGCCAACGCGATGCCGATCGTCATCTCGCGCTGCGATAGCCAACCTTGTGCGACGGCGCGCGGCGGACCGAGGCGGTCGGGCGTGTCGGCGCCGCGACGGAAGTCGGACAGGTCGTTGGCGAAGTTGACCACGATCTGAATCAGGATCGCGCCGATCATCGCCAGGAAGAAACGGCCGACCTCGAAGTCGCCGTCGACGGCGGCGATTCCTGTGCCGGCGAGTACCGGAGCAACTGCCGCGGGCAAGGTCGGCGGACGGACGGCGAGCAGCCAGGCTCGGCGTTTGCTGGGTGGTGTTAGTGCTTCGGAAGTCAGCGTTTCCCTTGTTTCCGTCATTCCCGCGAAAGCGGGAATCTACGCGGCGCGCGAAGGCGGTATGGGTTCCCGCTTTCGCGGGAATGACGGTTGAGCACAGCGTGTTGCTGTGCTGTTTCGATTAGGGGAATCGGGGGAACTTGGCGAAGTCGGGCTTGCGCTTCTCAAGGAAGGCGTTCTTGCCCTCCTTGGCTTCCTCGGACAGGTAGTAGAGCAGCGTCGAGTCGCCGGCGAACATCTGCATGCCGGAGAGCCCGTCGGTATCAGCGATCAGGGCGCGTTTGACGAAGCGCAGCGCGGTTGGCGACATGCAGAGCATCTCGCGGCAGCGGTTGACAACTTCGAGCTCGAGGTCGTCGACGGGGAAGACCTGGCAGGCCAGTCCCATCTCGACCGCCTCAGCGCCGCTGTATTGGCGACACTGCATCCAGATCTCGGCGGCCTTCTTGTGACCCACCAGACGCGCCAGCAGCATCGTGCCGTAGCCGGCGTCGAATGAGCCAACCTTCGGTCCCGTCTGGCCGAACCAGGCATTGTCGGCGGCGTAGGTCAGATCGCAGACAGTGGCGAGCACATTGCCGCCGCCGATCGCATAGCCCGCGACCATGGCGATTATAGGCTTGGGGATCGAGCGCAAGTAGCGGTGCAGATCAAGCACGTTGAGCCGAGGCACGCCGTCGTCACCGACATAACCACCGTCGCCGCGAATCCTCTGGTCGCCGCCCGAACAGAAGGCTTCCTTGCCCTCGCCGGTGAGGATGATCGCTCCAACCGACATGTCCTCATGCGCTCGCTTGAATGCGTCGAGCAGTTCGTACAGCGTTTTGGGTCGGAAGGCGTTGCGCACCTCGGGTCGGGCGATGGTGATTTTGGCGATGCCCTCGGCGACGTCGTAGTAGATATCGCCGTAGTCTCCTGAGCGCTGCCAATCGGGCAGGCCGGTGTTCTCGATGGTGACGGTGGGTCGGGACATGCGTGGCTACTCCTTTGTTACGTGAGTGCGATTGACTGGTGAGAGCGGGACGCCGGCGCTGCGCAGCAGCAGTCGGCGGAGTTCGGGATAGATGCGGTCGATCGGCGTTGTTACACGGCCGGCGGCCCAGGCTGAGAGTGTCGATTGGACCATCCCAACCCAGGCTCTTGCTGTGAGCTCGGGATCAAGCGGCGCGTCGAGCAGGGTCAGGCGTCCGCCATCGAGGGCGTTGCGTAGTTCCTGGGCGATGAGATCGGCGAACTCGTCCTCGATCTCTGCCACGCGCTCGCGCGCCGTTGCCGAGCCTCCGAGTGTTTCACTTGCCAGGACGCGGGCGAGCGATCGATGCGCCGATAGCGTCTCAATCAACGTCGCCAGCGCCGCGTCTGCCCGAGCCACCGGATCGGCGCCGGCGGCATGCATCGCCCGATGAACCCGCCGTCGAAGAATGTCTCCAGCGCGACCAATCACGGCGGCGACCAGCGCCTCCTTGGTCGGGAAGTGGAAGTAGAGACCGCCCTTGGACGTGTCGGCCGCCGCGGCGATTTCGTCCATCTGCGCATCGGCATAGCCGCGTTGGGCGAAGACGTCAGCGGCGGCGTCGAGCAGCAGCTTACGCCGCTCAACGGCACGGGCCTGACGCGGCTGAGTCGTGGTCATCCGGCGCTCCGCGGTGTCCGGTTGCACGCGCAAAAAATCCGACGCATGGGTCGGTTTCTGTACTGTATCACCAGAAACTGGATTGGCTGGATTGGAACCGACCGCAATGTCCGATTCGCCGTCAACCGAAGAACGGACCCGCAACATCGGACAGATGTTCAGCCAACTAGCGCCGCACTACGACCGCATGAATCGGCTAATGACCGCCGGCCGCGACGGTCGCTGGCGGAAGCTCGCGGTCGAAACAGCCCAGCCGCGCGACGCCGTCGTGCTGGACCTGGGCGCCGGCACCGGCGACCTCAGCCAGGAGTTCCGACGACAGGGCGCTCGACGTGTGGTCGCGCTGGATGTCTCCGCAGACATGCTGATCCGGGCCAATCACAAGTATGGGAGAGACCGCATCGACTGGCTGCAGGGGGACGCGCTGCACCTGCCGTTTCCCGACGAATCGTTCGACGCGGTCGCGTCGGCGTTCGTGCTGCGCAATTTGCCCGACCTGGCCGGATCGTTCAAGGAGATGGCGCGTGTGCTGCGTCCGGGAGGCCGCCTGGTCGGGCTGGATATCACGCATCCGCCTGACACCCTCTGGGGACGAATGCTGCGGCTGGGTTTCGAGCAAGGAGTGACCAGGGTCGCCGGCCTGGTCTCGGGCGATCGTTCGGCCTATCGCTATCTGCCCAACTCGCTCAGTGGGTATCCGACGGCCGACGAGTTGTCGAAGATGCTGGAAGTAAGCGGCTTGGAAGATGTCACCTACCGCCGCCTCTCAATGGGCGCGGTTGCGTTGCATCTGGGGTGGAAACGCATGCAATGAGTGGAGCGCCAATTTCTGGTTTGCTCAACTATTGAGTGTCTTGATGGTCCGCGGTGTGATTCATAGGCGTATTTCGATACCCAAGCCAGGACTTGTATACGGCGGCTGCGAACTCGGTCACCGCAGGTTTGACTCGTTCCCACTGCTCATCGTCATCAACGACTATCGCCTGGCCCCCATTGGGCCAGGCAACGAGCGGTACTCGGCCCGCCAAGACTTCGTAGTCCTCGGGGTTGTGTCGTCTTGTCACGGAGTTCAAGCTGATCTCGATCGCGCTCGCGGACGTGTAGGCGGCGTACACGCCGAAAAAGGGTCTTGGACCGCGCACTCCGCTGGAGCCCCGTACGTCCATCTGCAGGCTGACTCCGAACTTTTGAGGATGTTCATAGACGCTCGTTGGCAAGCACTCGCGGATGGCGCCGCGGACCGCTTTGAAGCGATCCGCCATGCCGCTCTGCTCGAGATATTGGTCCAAAAGTCTTCGCCGCTCGTCGATCGGTAGCACGCTGATTTTTCTAGGAACAGAGGCTTCGCTCTGAACGGGTTGCTGACGCGCGATTAAGGTCTCGTCGCCATGCCGAAACCCGTAGAAGGTGATCACTTCGACGTCAAGCGATCCTTGAGAGAGAAATCTCGCCAGTCGCAATGCCGTCTCGTCAATGCCGAGGCCAACTAGCACCATTCTGAGCGGATACAGGTGCTCAGTGTCGGCGAAGCGGTCTTCGTACCAAGCGGCAAAGTCGTCGAACGATTGGATTCCGCCTTGCCCGGAGCGGTCGTTGATGTGTTCAACCAGAGCTCCCGAGTCCATTTCCGAAAGGAACGAAGCATAGTCGAGCACCTGAGTCACAGCTTCGCGGCCAAGTGTTCCTCGTTTGAGTTCGTAAATAACGAGGCGACCATCGGCGTCGACGCCAAGTAGATCGAGCCATCCACCCGCTGCTGGAGTCTGCCGACCGACGAGCTCGATTCCGCTTTCTAGAAGTTCGGGATGGGCAACAAGCATCTCTTCGAGCTGCCACTCCGTTGCCAGTTGCGAGACCGGTTCGAGCACGGTTAGAACTTGCTCAGCCCCCATACTCCACAGTTGTATTTCATCCGTCATCGATCCTCCTTCCTCTAACGTGACGCTTCCAGCGCGACCATTGATCGCTTGCTGCCTTTGACCAGGCGGCCGCCCCAAGTAGTTGGTGGAGTTTCGGCGGCATCTTGCCAGTCGGTGTCGGTGATTCGGAAGCCGGCATTCGACAGTGGTGCTTGCAGCGCCTTGCGGACCGTACTCGGGGTGGGCTTGTCCAACCCGTCGGGCGCGGCTTCGGCGTTGAGCACGATGCTGAGCCGCGATCGTTTGGCGCAGAGGTTGTCGAGCAGTCCTGTCAACTCTTTTTCGCCGGTGAGGATCATTCTCAACAAGGCGGCCCAGGGGAAGTAGATCGTGGCCCAGTCGGCGGCGCTGCACAGCTCGGGAGGAAGCGCCTCGACCCGGGCGGCGATGTAGAGCGTGTTGGGCGCACCGCCTCGAGCGGGTTTGCGTTCGGCCATCTTGGCCGCCTCCTTGAGGGCGGCTCGATCGGAGTCGATTCCGATTGCGAGGCAGTTGCCGTACTGGCGCGCGAATCGGCGCGGCCAGGCGCCGTCGCCGGTGCCGAGGTCAACCAGCGTCGATGAATATCGACTGCGCAATTCGGTGAATTCGGCTGGCGACATGTTCTGCGGGCCGCGGCGCGTGATGGTCTCCATGTTTCATCCTCGACTGGCAGACTAGAATCCCCTAGACACTGCGGGCATCACGGATGCAACAACTGATTCGCAGATTTTCAGACACAAGTAAGGAACATCTCCAATGCCAACTCCCGCGCGCGTGATTTTTCTGCCCGAGGCCGATGAGCCGCTGGCCATTGAACGCGTTGACCTGCCGGACCCGAGCGACTTCCAGGTCGTTGTTCGGCAATACGCGTCCGGCATCTGCCATTCGCAGCTGCACCAGATGCACAACCCTCGCAACGGTGACCAGATTTTGGGGCACGAGGCGACCGGCGAGGTGCTCCAGGTTGGCTCACAAGTGACCAACGTCCAGGCCGGCGATGTCGTGTTCGTCACCTGGGTCCCGCGCAATGCGGAAACGGCGACGCGCGAGGTTGACCCGGTGGTGCTCGAGCGTCCCAACGGCCGCACCGCGACGACGCGCAACGTCTTCACCTGGGCCGACACGACGATCGCCGACGAGAAGTACGTCGTCAAGGTGCCTCAGGACACTCGGCGCGATGTCACCTCGATCATCGGCTGTGCGGTCTTGACTGGCTCGGGCGCGGTCTACAACACCGCTGCAGTTCGCGAGGGTCAGAGCGTGGCGATCTTTGGCGTCGGCGGCGTAGGCCTGTCGGCGGTAGTTGCAGCTTCTGTGGTCAAAGCAGACCCGATCATCGCAGTCGACCTGGATGAAGAAAAGCTGGAGTTTGCCAAGAAGTTCGGAGCGACGATTGGCGTCAACGCCTCGGCTGGCGACGCAATCGAGCAGATTCACGCACTGACTCAAACCGGCGGGATGACCAGCTTCGGCGAGCCCGTCTCCGGCGTCGACTTCGCCTTCGACTGCATCGGTCGTGAGGTCACGATGGGTCAGATTCTGCGCGCCGTTCGCCCTGGCATCCTGGGCGCCGAGACCGGCGGCACCGCCGTTCTGGTCGGAGTGCCGCAGTCGGGCGTCAGCTTCAGCGAGACCGACATGCGCGGATTGCTGATCAACGAGAAGAAGTACATCGGCTCAATCGGCGGCAGCTGCCGCCCCGACCGCGACTTCCCGATGTTCATCGCCTGGGCCGACGACGGCGCGCTCGACCTCGACGCGATGGTCACGGAGCGCTTCAAGATCGGTCAGATCAACGAGGCGACGGCGGCCCTTGAGCAGGGAGAGATCTTCGGTCGGGCGATCATGGAGTTCGACGACTAGTCGGTGGCGACCGATACGCCGATTAGTCACTCAATAGTGCGGCGATCTCGCGACGCGTTGCCGGGTCCCGTTTCCGGTAGTGGTGTCGCGCCTCAATGAGCTTGGCGATCGGCGCGTATGGTTGCACGTTGCTGCGGTCAATCGTTTCGCCAAGTGATTCGACAAACCACCTGGCAACGTCGCGCCATACCCATTCGGATTCAGGTTCATCCGGGAAGCTGTACGTCTCCGGAAATCCTCCAGGACCCACGTGTCCGCCGATAAGGGCTTGCACGTCAGCAATCAATCGGCCACTGATTTCGGCAATTTCCTTCACGGTCACGGTGGAGTCATCTACTAAGCGAACTACTTCAAACCCTTCGACAGATTCGACGGCCGAAACAGCCGAACAGACCGCTTCTTCTAGACTGTCGGCTTCTCGGTCGAATCCCGCTTCTTGACCGCCGCAGGACCATCCAAACGTTGCATCATCGCAGCCGGCCTCGAAGAGTAGGTCGGCCGTTTCCCCCTCCAACACGTCCCCGCCCTCGATGATCAGGGTGAATCGCCATAACGTCATCGGTCGTCCGTTCCGCTGGAAGATGCCGTATGTGGGCACTTGCGGAAATAATCTCTGAGTCGCTTTGCATGATTCTGCGCGCTGCGTGTGGTTGTGTAAATCACCTTCCGACAACCCTCGCGGCTCTCCTCCGGGCAGTACGTCACGCCCGATTCCTTTGCCTTCGGCGTTTTCACAATTCTCCAGGCGACAGACTCAGTTTCGCGAAGTACGAGTTCGATCTCTTTCTTCGGATGACGTTCTCTCACCGGTCAACGCTACAGGAATCGACTCAGGCCAGGAGCAGCGGGATTTCCATCTCCTCCGAGCGCATGCCGGCGTGGTAGCCGTTGAGGGCGGACACCCGGTTGCCGGCTTCTCCGTAGACCAGCACGTTTCTCGTCGCTGACACGGCGATGTGGCTGCCGATGCGCTCGGCGGCTATTTCGCTGAGCGGCTCTGGGCCGAAAAGTTTCAGATCTTCGGCTTCTTCCTGGGTGAGCAAGGCCCAATTTCGACCCCAGCGCTGGCGGAACTGTCCGGCGAACGAGTCTTCGCGTCCCCAGCGCACGCAGAACATTGGCACCCTGGGTTCTCCATGCGGAGGCGTGTGCAGGTCGTCGATGATCTCGTCGTCGGGTAGGAAGAGTCCCTTCTCCGCGGCGCTGACGTTGAGTTCTCCGTGATCGGCGCTGATTGCGATTCTCGCTCTGCCGTCAACTGCTTCGGCGATAGCGGTGAGGGCATTGTCGACGGCCTCCAGCGCCCTCAGCGTCGCCGGGGCATCGGGACCGTCTCGATGGGAGGCCGAATCGACCATTGGCAGATAGAGGTAGTGGATCCCGCTTTCTCCCTGGTCGACGATCCGGGAGACCACGGATTCCACGGCGTCGCGCAGGTGATCGTATGGGTCGGTGGCCGCTGAACCTCGTTGGTAGTTAGTGAATTCGCTGTTCGAGATGTTGCGTGGGTGGTAGGTGCGAAGCGGGCCGCCGATGGTCGCCATTCGCGACGGATGCGCAAATGCGTCCTCAGGCTGGATGCCGAATTCCTGCAGCCGGCGTTCAGAGTCCCGCTCAACAAATGGCAAGATCGTGGCGGTGATGTTGTTTCGGTGCAGGTGCGTGTACCAGGCCGGGACTCCGTGCCGCCCCGGCCACTCCGCTGTGGCGATGGTGGTTAGCGCGGCTGCCGTCGTTGAGGGAAAGACGGATCGGAGCTGCACATGTTCGGCGTTGGCGAGCAGGCCCTGGGGACTTGTCCGACCCTCGAAGATGCAGCCCATGCCATCGACCAGGACGAACAGCAGCGGGCGATCCCGCCCGATCTGCTCCACGAGTTCCGCGGCTCGGTGGTCGTTGTCGGACAATGAGACGCCGCCGACGTTGGCGATTGCGCGGGCAAGGTCGACCGTGGAGGGCGGAGCGTCGCCCTCGAACGGGTGCAAAAGATCGCCGTCGCGAAACCAGCGCTCGACGCGCTCAACGTCTGCCGAAGCCACGGCAACCTCTCATTCGATCGCCGTGGCCCACGCCCCCGCTGCCTTCGGCATCTCCCCCCGCAGAGCGAGGGGAGAGGGAAGAGTGGGGTTGCGCGCCGGTCTTCCGCGGTGGGAGCGAAGGTACTTGCGGCGATTAGATCTGAGAGTAGCCCGAACCCGGCGAGGTGACGCCGGTGCCGGACGGCTCTTTGCCGCCCATGTCCCAGCCGAACTCCTTAAGGATTTCCTGGGAGTAGGTGACGCGGCCGGAGACCTTGTCCAGCGGCTCGGTGGCGAGCAGCAACGCCGCTTGCGCCATGATCTCGACGCTCTCGGCGTCGTTGGGGTCACGGCCTTCCATCAGGCGGTGGTATACGACGCCGGGGGTCGGGACGATCTGCGAGGGGCTGTAGCAGCTGACCGAGACGCCGTGCTGATGGACCTCGGAGGCCAGACCCTGGGTGAATCGCTCAAGGGCAGCCTTCTCGGCGCCGTAGAGCGTGCCGCCGCCGCCGTCGCCCTCGTACGGTCCGCGGCCCGGGCCGATGGCCGCAGCTGAGGAGACGTTGACGATCGCGCCCGAACCGCGCTCGACCATGCCGCCCTCGTTGAGGCAGAGCTGGCTCATGTAGAACGGACCGTGGAAGTTGACCGCGGTCGAGCGCAGCCAACGACGGACCGGGAAGTCCTTGACCGGGATGAAATAGGTCAGCGCCGCGTTGTTGATCAGCACGTCGGGCGGGCCGTAGGTGTCGATGCAGGCCTGCACAATGGCGGCGCACTCTTCGTACTCGGAGACGTTGCCTGCAACTGCCGTGGCTTCGCCCCCGGCGGCGTCGATGTTCTTGATCGTCATTTCCAGCGAACCAGGCAGCGGGTGCGTGCCCTCTTGCACCGTGCGAGCGGTCGCGATGACCTTCGCGCCCTCGGCCGCGAAACATTCGGCGATGGCCGCGCCGATACCGCGGCTCGCGCCAGTCACGATGGCAACCTTGCCGTCCAACTTGCCCATTGTGTTCTCCAGTCTGGTGGTTGGGGTCTATTGCTTGTCTTGGGAAGCATCATAGCGAAGGATTTCACAATCAAGACCACAAGTCAGTCAGCAGTCAGTCAGCAGTCAGTCGGCAGTAGTCTCTGCACATGGAACGCCCATTGAAGCATGTCGTCATCGTTGGGGCGTCGCTGGCGGGTTTGAATGCAGCTGAGACTCTGCGCGCGGAGGGGTTTGACGGCGTCATTACGATCATCGGCGACGAGCCAGAGTTGCCGTACGACCGTCCGCCGCTCTCGAAGCAGTTGTTGACCGGCGAGTGGGATGTGGATCGCCTACCGCTGCGTCCGACGGCTGAGCTTGCGTCGCTGCAACTCGACTTCCTCAGTGGTCGTGCAGCGACAGCTCTCGATGTCTCCGGCCAACAGATCTTGTTGGAGGATGGCGAGCGGACTGGCTTCGACGGCCTGATCATCACCACGGGCGCGAGAGCGTTGGCGTTGCCGTTCGGACAGGGGCTGAGCGGGGTTCACCTGCTGCGTACGCAGGCTGACGCGCTGCGCATCCGTGACGATCTCGATGTCAGCAGCCGGGTCGCGGTGATTGGCGCCGGCTTCATCGGCGCCGAGGTAGCCTCCTCTGCTCGAGCGCGAGGCCTCGAGGTGACCATGGTCGAGGCATTGTCGGCGCCGATGATCGGGCCGTTGGGAGTCGAACTCGCCGGCTGGGCAGCCGACCTGCACGCAGCGGCAGGCGTCGATCTGCGAATGAATGCGATGGTGTCGGACCTGCTCGGCGTTGGGCGCGTCGAGGCCATCGAGTTGGATGACGGGACAAGGATCGGGGTCGACACGGTCGTGGTTGGTATCGGTGTGCGACCGAATGTTGAGTGGCTCGCTGACTCAGGGCTGTCGATCGGCGACGGCGTGATTTGCGACCAATACTGTCGCACCGCGCCAGGCATCTTCGCCGCCGGCGACGTCGCACGTTGGCCCAACGGACTGTTCGGTCCGTTCGCCTACTCCGAGCCGCAACGGACGATGCGCATCGAACACTGGACGAACGCGGTCGAGCAGGGCATGGCAGCAGCTCGGAACCTGTTGCTTGAAGCACGCGGCGAGCCGCTGGAACCCTTCTCGCCGGTCCCCTACTTCTGGTCCGACCAGCACGGTCTGAGCATCATGGCGTCTGGGATCACCGCGCCCAGGGACGAGTGCCAGCTCGTTCACGGATCGCTAGAGGACAACAGATTCGCCGCCATCTACGGCCTGCGCGGATATTTGAGCGGCGTGGTGGCAGTCGGTTGGCCGAGAATGCTGCGTCGCTACCAGGCGATGATTCGGGATCGAGTGACGTGGGAGGAAGCGCTAGCGACGGCCCGGGAGATTGGGGTCTAGCTTCGAGCAGC
The DNA here is from genome assembly GCA_963666795.2 of Dehalococcoidia bacterium. Taxonomy (GTDB): domain Bacteria; phylum Chloroflexota; class Dehalococcoidia; order Bin125; family Bin125; genus Bin125. Next base: position 1,377,508 of record CAXXUV010000008.1, read on the forward strand.
AGTGCGCCTCAATAGGCTTGCGAGCTCGTCTGGTCGGGACCAGTAGGCTGTTTTGGAAACCTCTTGTAGAAGGTTGAAGTCCTCATCTCTCCACACGTCCAAAGTGTCATCAAAAAGAGAAATGAACTGAAGCGATTGTGCTCCGATCTCTGAACTTCGCAAGTCCGAGCACCCAGTGAACACGTGCTCGCTAACTTGCCTAGCAGCCGCCTTTGATCCCGTGCTCAGCAAGAACACCGATGACCTTTGCCCCGCGTAGGTCACACTGAAGTCTATTTGCCAAGAACGCCCTGATTTTCCTTCATAGCGGAGGCTGCGCTCAACGTCAAAATTCTGCTCCCGAAGCCAGTCGTTCACTTCGTCCGCTACTGAGTGCCTACTTCTAGTGCGGAAGGTGTACCAGATATCTGCGACTCTAACGACCGCTTGGGCAAGGCGACTCACGGCGTCGGCAAGCTCTTCCACTCGAACGTCACGTAGCTCAAGTTGTCCATGGTGACGCTCAATGCCGAGAGTCTCCCGGACGTCGTCGATAAGCGACTGTTGGTTCGGCGTCAAACTTCCGGTCGCAGATTGCATCCTCAGCCAGCTCAACGCATCACCATAGTCACTGATGATGAACTGACCGTCCTGCTCGGTGACGAACACGTCAACCAGACCGCCGTCAGGAAAGAGCAGGGGTGTATGCACTCTGACCTCGCGTTCCCTGTGAATCGAGCACTCAAAAAGGGAAGGCAGCTCCCTAGTCAGCTTGCCGCAGATGTCGGTCTGTTTCACAACTCCATCTCGCTTCGGTGTGCGGGTTCGACCATAGACCCGCTATGCGTGATTCTGACCTCTTCCAGAAACTGCAGCCATACCTCCAAGGGCTTGTCCCAGTCGGCTGTGATATCCGAGGGCACATACGCTTGCTTATCCTTGTACTCCACGGTCCAGCGGTGCTTGTGCTTCCCGCGGAGCACTTCGCCGTCCGGGTTTCTGTGCGAAGGTCCGCCCAAGTCTAGGCCGACGATTCTGCCCACGGATTGGTGCCGCAGCAAGAGAGTCAACTTCTGGAACCGGGGATTCCAAGACCCGATCACCGTCAGTGGCCAACCGGGCTCAGAATCGACAGGAACTCGGAAATCTTGGGCTGGCCAGTGATCGTCGTCGTCCCTCCAGCGGATCCGGCCGCCAATCCTTTTGGTCGAATCACGCAGAATCGTCTCAAATTCCTGTTGGCTTAGTGTCACGCTGTTTCCTGGCACAAAGGGCAGAGAAGCCAGTTTTCTGCCAACTATAGAGCAGCGTTTTTCCAGGCGGCGGCCTTGCGTCCACGCCGCTCTGCCACCACCGCCGCGGCGTCGACCAGGATCTTCGCTGGACCCAGACGATTCTGGAAGCTGGTGTAGGTCGACTCCCCTCGGATGATTCGGCAGAATGCGCCCCAGAATCTTCCTGAATGTCGAAGCAGCTGCACGTAGGGCCAGGGCGTCTGCTGGAACAGGGCCTGAAGCTGACGGGCGACCCTCAGCTCAGGTTCGATCTCGGCGAGGACTGCCTGTTGGTAGCCGGACAGGTCAGAGGCGTCGCCGCGCAGGAATTCGAGCGTGGACTGCGAAGCCAGTTGAGCGCTGCGAATTGCATTGCCGATGCCCTCTCCCGACAGTGGATCGACCAGACCGGCCGCGTCTCCGACGAACGCCACTGGACCGTGAACCAGGGCGCTGTCGGGGTCGCGGAGCGGTAGATGATGGGCTCTGAGGTTGGTCAAGGTTGAGCCGTCGAAGGACTCGCAAGCGGCGTAGAGGCCGAGCTCTTGCTTGAGCGTCGATGCGCAGCCGAGGGGTAGCCGCCCACGCCGACGTTGCAGTGGTCGCCCTTTGGAAAGACCCAGCCGTAGCCGCCCGGAACAGAGCCGAGTTCCAGGCCAACAGCGTTGGTCCAGCGTGCTCCCGGGTCTGAGGAGACGGCATCCGAGTGTCGCGCTGCGTTGCCTTCCAACGCGACTGCTCCACGCAGGCGCCGCAGTCCCAGCGCTCGCCGGACGATGCCGTTGGCTCCGTCGGCGGCGATGATCACGCCCGCGCTGTGGCTGTCGCCATTGGCCAAGGTCACCGTGCTTTGATCAATCCCACGAACGGCGGACGAATCACGGAACTCGGCTCCAGCGCCGACGGCCTGCTCCACCATGTAAGCGTCGAGGCGAGCGCGTTGGGTCATGATTGCAAGCGGGGCGTCGTAATGATGCTCAAACTGCCACGTCCGGCGGTAGCGGACGCGGAAGGTGGTGATGGTTTGTTCCGTGACGGGGTCCAGGGAGTAGGGCAGTAGTTTGACCGCCGAGACCAGGACGCCACCGCCGCAAGGCTTGTCGCGGGGGAACTGCGCACGGTCGAGGAGCAGCACATCGGCCCCGGCCTGAGCGAGGTCGTAGGCTGCGGTCGATCCGCCGGGGCCGGCGCCGACGACTATGACGTCCCAGCTTCTTGCCATTTGTCCAACACTGCTTTGAGCCCCGCCGCAATCGGAGCGGCGAAGCAGAAGATGATCGATTCGATGGGCTCGCCGAAGGCGATCGCCAGAAACGGTAGCGGCGCCGCCACAAGGAGAATGCCCAACTCCGCGATTCTGGTGACCAGGTAGGTCAGTCCGCCGACCACGAAGGTGATCCCAAACTGCCAGGGTAGAAACGCACCAGCGGCGCCGAGGCCCGTCGCCGCAGCGCGACCACCGTTGAATCGCAGAAACACCGGCCACATATGGCCGACCATCACGATTCCACCTGCCGCCATCCACCAGCCGAGTTCAAGCCCCCACCATCGCGCAATCGAGACGGCGAGCAGACCTTTGCCGATGTCGGTGACGATGATCACCGCGCCCATGAAATGTCCGGCGCCCTCGCGCGCGGCGTTTGCCGCGCCGACATTGCCATCGCCGACGAGGCGCAGGTCCCGACCCGTTCGCCAACGAAACACCAGCCAGGAAACAGGGATCGATCCCAGTAGATAGGCAAGGACGAGCGTGACCGCCTCGGGCATGGTTGTTCCTTGGCGGCGGCTCCTACGATTAGTCGCTTGTGTTGCTGTTTGTGTAGACGGGCGTCAGCCAGTGCGAATAGGCGTCGCGGTTGCCGATGATCGCGTCAAAGTAGAGCCGCTCCAGCTGTGCGGTGATCGGCCCGGTCTCACCATTGCCGATCGTTCGCCGGTCGACTGAGGAGATCGGCGTCACGTGCGCCGCCGTGCCGGTCATGAAGACTTCATCGGCGAGCCAGAGCTCGGAGCGGTCCAGCGTGCGCTCGACCGTCGGAATGCCGAGTTCGGTCTTGGCCAGTTCCATCACGGTGTTGCGCGTAATGCCAACGAGAATGTTGTCCGAGCTGGGCGGCGTGTAGATGACGCCGTCGTTGATGATGAAAATGTTCTCGCCCGAGCCCTCCGAAACGTGGCCATCCTCGTTGAGCATGATCGCTTCGTCGAAGCCGGCCATCTCTGCTTCGGTCTTGGCTAACGCCGAGTTGATGTAGGCGCCGGTCACTTTGGCGCGGACTGGAATCGACTGGTCCTCGGTGCGCCGCCAAGAAGAGGTCGCGACGTGCACGCCGCCGGTCGTGTCGAGGTACGCGCCCCAGGGAATCAGAAAACAGAGGAAATCGTCCTGGACGCCGTGCAGTCGAACGCCGAGCGCTTCGGCCGACTTGTAGACCATTGGCCGGATGTAGACATCCTGGTGGAAGTCACTCCTCCGGACGAGGTCGACAGTGATGTCGCAGAGCTCGTCGTCCGACAGCGGCAGGTCCATCATTAGCGCGCGCGCCGACTTTCGCAGGCGTTCGTAGTGCTCGCGCATGCGGAAGAGGTAGAGCTGCTCGTGCTCGGCGTTCCAGTTGGCGCGAATGCCCTCGAACACGGCGGTGCCGTAATGGAATGCATGGGTCATGACGCTGATCTTGGCGTCGGCCAGGGGCATCACTTCCCCTTTGAGGTAGGCCATTTCAGTGCCGGACATCGCGCGCTCCCCCTGTAGATGGTGCAGATGGCGTGAGAAAAACACTACCCGCCACGATACACGTGACGCAGTCGACTCAGCGCACGATGGTCTGCGCTTGTGTCAGAAGAGGCGCGCTATTGCCTTCGGCGGACTGATTGCAGGGACAGGGGAGGCGCGAAAGTCACGGAGGTTTCTGGTCACGATGAACTCGGCGCGCCAAGCCCGGGCAGCTGCTACTTGCATCGCATCCTCAAAGTCGTTCATGGCTTAGCCGAGCGCAAACTGCACATCTTCATTGGTCGTCGGTGCGACTGTCAGCACGTTGACGAGATGGTGAATGTAGTCGCGCGTTTCCAAGCTGCCGATCTTGGGTGACACCACGTAGTAGAAGTTGGCGATCGAATGCCAGGAAACCGCCGCATCTACTCGCTCAACCTGGATTCGATTGAGCAGTTCCTCGGCGACATCGGAAAACGGCTGCCGATCTGTCGCCGCGTCAACCAGGACGTCGGAGTCGATCAGGATCATCGCAAGTACTTGTTGGCGAGATACCGGTAGCGGGCGTCGTGGTCTCCTCGCTCGGCCGGCTTGAACTGCCCCTTCCACTTCGTGCCGAGCAGCTCCGAGTTGTCTCTAGTCGACTCGGCGGCAGGGTCAACGTCATCCGCAAGGGCAGCCTCGCCTCTTCGGTACCTGATTGTCGTCGCCGCGTACACGGCTTCCAACTCGGACGGCAGGTAGTCGTCAACCATTAGTTCGTGAAGGGCCTGTTCGACATACTCTGCCAAGTCCTTGCCGCGAACGCGAGCGCGACCCTCGGCGCGTTTGGCCAGACGTGCATCGATGTGCACCGGGACTTGTTCGTTCATGTCGCCCTCCGTCCATTCAGTCTACGCAGATCTCCTACAGCACCATCTGCGTCTGCGTCACCTGAGCGACAAGCTTCCCCTCAGGATTAAGGATCGTCGTCTGCCAGACCTGCGTGCGACGACCTCGGTGCATTGGACGGCATTCGCCTCTGAGCGTGGTCCCTTCGATTCCGCCGCGGAAGAAATTCGTCTTCGACTCGATCGTCGTGGTGCCTGCCCCGGGTTGCAGGTTGGCGCTCGTTCCGACGGCGCCGAGGGTGTCGGCGAAGGCCATGATTGCGCCGCCGTGCATCATGCCGGGCGCGGTGCAGAGGTTTCGGGTGACATCGATTTCGGCGACGATCAGGTCAGGAGTGACGGAGACCAGCCGAACGCCCAAGTGCTCAGGCAAGAGTCCGCGAAAGCCTCGACGGAAGGGTTCCGCATCCAGTGTTGGCAGGTCGGTCATTGGCCGATCCTTCCGATCGCGCGGCTTCAACTGAAAGAAGCGGCATAAAGAAGCCGCATGTGGTGATAACGTCACGCCATGGGTGCTACGCCAATCTATCGGGTGGGTTCACGTGAAGTGCGCGTGCTTTCCGATGGCGTGATCTGGCTCGACGCCGGGGCCGTCTTCGGCCTTGTGCCGAAGGTCATGTGGTCACGCGTGACCGGCGAAACAAACGAACTCAACCAGATCCCGTTGGCGCTGAACTGCTTGCTGCTCGAGTCGGACGGCAAGACCGTCCTAATCGAGACGGGTCAGGGCAACAAGGATTTGGAGCAGACGCGGCGGCGCGGCTGGGAGCCTGATCACGGCAAGCTGATTGACGACCTGGCCCGCAACGGCGTGCAGCTGGCTGATGTCGACATCGTGATCAACACACATCTGCACAACGACCACACCGGCTGGAACACGGTAGAGAACGGCAGTGGCGAGCTCACGGTCACCTTTCCCAACGCTCGGTACTACATCCAGCGCGGCGAGTGGGAAGATGCGATGCACCCCAATGAGCGCACCCGCGCCACTTACTTGCCCGAGAACCTGGCGCCGGTCGAGGCAGCCGGACAGATCGAGTTCATTGACGGCGAGACACAGGTCACATCGGACATTACCGTGATCGAGACGCCTGGACACACGGCGGAGCACGCCTCCGTCGTGATCGCCAATGGCGGCGAATCGGCTGTCTACCTGGGCGACATGATCCAGCACCAGGTGCAGTTGGAGCGGGTGGCTTGGCTGTCGGCGTTCGACGTGCTGCCGCTGGTCAATCTTGAGACCAAGAAGCGGTTGATCGCCGATGCCATCAAGAATCGCTCGTTGCTTGTGGCTGTACATAACCCGTTTCCAGGGGTCGGTCGGATGAGCGCCGGTGAGCGCGGACGCAACATCTGGACCCCTGAGGAGCCACACGCCACCGCCGACAGGCAGGAAGCCGTCCAAACCGATTAGTCAGTCAGTCAGCTAGACCGAGAAAGCGCAAGAGGGCGAGAACATGGCATTTGGCGAATCCCCAATGGGCGGCGATCCGATGATGGATCCCGCCGAGGTAATGAAAAACATTCCCAAGCCGCGACGCAAAATCTGGCGGCAGGAGAAGCTGGTCGACGACGTCTTCCTGCAGTACCGCGACCAGACCGAGGAACTGCCTGAGCCCGATCTGGTCGAGCGCATCTTCCTGGTCATCAGGCGCGGCGATCGCTGCCTCGCCGTCCGGCACGGCGACCGGCATGAGCCGTGGGTGCTGCCGATTCTCGAGTTCAATATCGACCCGCGACCGGAGCCGCTGGACCCGGAGCTCGATCAGGAGGCTCGCTGCGCTGCGTTGACCCAGATGATTCGCACGGTCGTTGAGGACACGTGGCAAGTCCCGATTGTCGATTGGTCGCAGCACACCCGGGTGCAGATGACTGCGAAAGAACTGCAAGACCAATGTGCAGTCGGCTCGCGTCGCTACGAGATGGTGGTCATGTGTGAGGCTGGCGAGCCACTCGATCTGGCGGAAGGCACGGAGTGGACGCGCCGCTTCTTTGCTCCCCGAGACATGAACAAGCTGCTGCGCGAGCGTTACTACGACTATCCGGAGGTCGAACAGGCCTATGAGCTGCAGGTCATCGAGGCAGCCAAAGCCAGATTGTGATCATTGCGGTAACAGACGCAATGTGAGCGAGCTAGTAACGTCATGGTCAATCATGACAGAGTGCGCGCCCTTGCCAACGAACGAACCGGTTCGCCCCACGGCCGCTGACCTGATCACGCAACGTGTTCGCTGGGTTCCGGTCGCTGTAGCCGGCGGCCACGCGTTCCGCGCCTGAGTGATCGGCGCACGAAGCACCGCCACGGAACCAGCGCCGCCGCCTCTGACCCCATCTCAACTGCCGAACCATCACCACTGACCACACGACATCATGAATGAGTCGACAACGCTCGGAGATAGCGCCGAGCCACGGTTGAGGAGACCGCCATGCGTCTGACCGGCGCCCGAATCCTGATGGAATGTCTGCGCGCGGAAGGGGTCGAGGTCTTCTTCGGCTACCCCGGCGGCGTCGTCCTGCCGCTCTACAACACGCTGGGCGAATACCCCGATATCAAGCACGTCCTGGTCCGGCACGAGCAGGCCGCTGCGCACGCCGCCGACGGCTACGCACGCGTCGCCGGCCGCACCGGCGTCTGTCTGGCGACCTCCGGTCCCGGTGCGACCAACCTCGTCACCGGCATTACGACCGCCTACATGGACTCCATCCCCATGGTCGTGTTGACCGGCAACGTCGCCCGCGACCTGATCGGCCGCGACGGCTTCCAGGAAGCCGACATCACCGGCATCACCCTGCCGATCACGAAGCACAACTATCTGCTGATGCGCGCATCCGAGATCGCCCCGGCGGTCAAGGAGGCCTTCCATATCGCCTCGACCGGACGCAAGGGTCCGGTCCTGGTCGACATTCCCAAGGATGTCTTTATCGAGGAGGCCGAATGGGACGGCTATCCGCAGGGCGTTTCGCTGCGCGGCTACCCGATCATGGATGTGCCGCGCGAAGAGGAAGTCGCCAAGGCGGCGGAGACCATCAATGCTGCGCGCAAGCCGATTGTGATCGCCGGCCACGGGGTGGTGCAATCGGAAGCGCAGGATGAGTTGATTGAGTTCGCTGAGCGATCGGACATACCGGTCCTGACGACCTTGCTCGGCATCTCGGGGATGCCCGAAGATCACAAGCTGTCCTACGGCTTCCTCGGCATGCATGGTCACTTCTACGCCAATATGGCGGCCGACCGCGCCGATGTCGTGATTGGCATCGGCATGCGCTTCGACGACCGTGCCATGGGCCGCTTCAGCGACTTCAATCCGACCGCGAAAATCGTCCATATCGACATCGACCCGGCCGAGATCGGCAAGAATTTCAAGACGCACGCGCCAGTCAACGGCGATGTCAAGGAGACGCTGTCCCGGCTGATTCCCCAGATCGAGCCGACCTCGCACCCCGAGTGGCTGGGCGAGATCAATCAGATCATGGATCAGCACCCGACCGACTACATCGAAGAGGGCACGGGGCTTGGTGGTCCCTGGCTGGTGCGAGCCTTGGCTGAGGCAACTGATGGCCAGGCGACGATCGTCACCGGGGTCGGTCAGCACCAGATGTGGGCCGCTCAGTATTACCCGTTCACGAGGGCCCGGCAGTGGGTCACCTCCGGCGGCCTGGGCACGATGGGCTACGAGATCCCAGCGGCGATGGGCGCTCAGTTTGCGCAAGAGGAGCCGATCTGGTCGCTCTGCGGCGACGGCGGCTTCCAGATGACCTCGCAGGAGCTACAGACAGTCGCTGACAACAACCTGCCTGTCCGCTTTGCAATCTTCAACAACGGTTTTCTCGGCATGGTCCGACAGTGGCAAGAGCTGTTCTACGCGAACAATTACCACTCCGTCGACCTGGGCCAGCCGGACTTTGTCAAGCTGGCTGAGGCCTATGGGATCAAGGGCGTCCGGGCCACCACGCGGGCTGAGGCGTTGGAGGTCTTCCGCGACCTCGAGGGTTACGACGGACCTGTCGTGATCGACTTCCGGCTCGAGCGCGAGGAGAATGTCTGGCCGATGGTCCCGGCGGGCGCCGCTTTGTCGGAGACCATCGAATCCGCCGACGAAATCTAATGCCAACTGGAGAGACAGAGGAACTGATCTAGAAGGGTTGGGCCGAATGGCTTCCAGAAACACCATTGTCGCCCACGTCGAGGATCGCCCGGGTGTTCTGGCCCGCGTCGCCTCGCTGTTTCGCCGCCGCGGTTTCAACATCGAGTCCTTGACGGTCGGCCACTGTGAGGAGCCGGGTCTGAGCCGGATGACGATCGTCGTCGACGGCGATGACCACCAGGTCGACCAGGTCTGCCGGCAGTTGTTCAAGCTGATCGAAGTGATCTCGGTGCAGGACATTACCTATACGCCGATGGTCGACCGCGAGCTCGCGCTGATCAAAGTCTCGGCGACCAACTTCAACCGGCGAGAGGTCCTCGATGTCGTCGAGGTCTTCCGTGCCGATGTGGTCGATGTCCACGCCGAATCGTTGATCGTGCAGGTGCTGGGAGACGAGGGCAAAGTCGATGCCGCCGTCAAGATGTTCGAGCAGTTCGGCATCCTTGAGATGGTCCGAACCGGACGCGTCGCGATGCGGCGCGGTTTGACGACGACCAAGCCGCCCGCGATCTCAGACTCACAGCAGGCGGCGGCGGCCATCCGAGCCATGCTTGGTCGTCGGCCGGAGGGTGTGCTGCCCTTCGCCAGCGACTAAGCAAGAGGCTCATACGAGATCCACGCCTACACTCAGGCGAGAACACCAGACACTGAAATCCCAACCCGCAGGAGACCTGTATGCCCGCCAAGATGTACTACGACCAGGACGCCGACCTTGACCTGCTCAAGGACAAGAAGATCGCTGTGGTCGGTTTCGGCTCCCAGGGTCACGCACACGCGCTGAACCTGCGCGACTCCGGCTGCGACGTGATCGTCGGCCTCTACCCCGGCTCGCGCAGCTGGACCAAGGTGCAGGACTCCGGCCTCCAGGTCGACACGGTCGCTGACGCTGCCGCCGCGGCGGACATCGTCATGGTGCTGGCGCCCGACCACGTGCAGAAGGCGATCTACGACCAGCACATCGCTCCTTCGATGACCGAGGGCAAGACGCTGATGTTTGCTCACGGCTTCGCGATTCACTACAACCAGATCTCCCCTCCACCCGAGGTCGACGTGACGATGATTGCGCCCAAGGGCCCCGGTCACCTCGTCCGGCGTGTCTTCGAAGAGGGCGGCGGCGTCCCGGCGCTGCTGGCCATCTATCAGGACGCGTCCGAGACGGCGAAAGATGTCGCGCTCGCCTACGCGAAAGGCATCGGCGGTACCCGAGCCGGTGTGCTTGAAACGACCTTCCTCGAGGAGACCGAGACCGACCTATTCGGCGAGCAGTCGGTGCTCTGCGGCGGTGTCACGGCGCTGATGCAGGCAGGATTCGACACGCTGGTTGAGGCCGGCTATCAGCCCGAGTCGGCGTACTTCGAGACGATCCACGAGGTCAAGCTGATCGTCGACCTAATCTACGAGGGCGGCTTCGCCAACATGCGCTACTCGATCTCGGACACGGCCGAGTACGGCGACCTGACCCGCGGTCCACGCATCGTCGATGCGTCGGTCAAGGCGAGGATGAAGCAGATCCTCGACGACATCCAGGACGGCAGCTTCGCGCGCGAATGGATCATGGAAAACCAGACCGGCCGACCCGGCTTCGACAAGCTCCGAGCCCGAGCCGCCCGTCACCCGTCAGAGGAAGTCGGGGCCGAGCTCCGAGGCATGATGTCCTGGCTCAACGAAGACGCCGACTAGGTTCCGGCTGCTCGACAGTCAAGCTATGCGCTGGGCATTTTCGGCGCCTCTTCAAGTGGCTCATCGATCGGGACCATCGCGAAGCCGTAGTTGATTTCGTCGCCCTCATCGGTGAATCGCCAACCAGGGTGCAAGTGGGAATGCTCGCTCAATTGGTGGGCGGACATGGTGTGAGTTTCCCAGAGCACATCTTCGACGGCTGCGATCTCAGCCGCCGAAAACCCGGATAGATCGCTGCGAACGAGCGGGACCGGCCGTCGCTGGGTGTATCCAAACCGGTCCCGCCCTTGAATGGCGAGCTGGCGGGAGTCCTCCAACCGCGCTAGCGAAGCGTCAAGCTGTTCGCAGATGGGACCGTGTTGGGCGTTCGTATACCTGGCTCCGGTGAGGATGTCGCCTGTCAGGCCGAAGTAGTGAAAGTCTGCCATCCAGAGCAGTTTGTGCAGCTTGCTTCTGCCAAACCACTCGCTGGTCAAATTGCGTTCCGATATGTAGAGCACCAACTCATCCAGCTTGGACTGCTGGAACTCTGGTGCAAAATCGACCATTTCAAACCCCCGCACTTAACTGTACCGTCCGCACTTAACTGTACCGTCCGTGCTTAAGTCGTTTTGGACTATGATACTCAAATGTCTACTCCAATGATCCAAATCGCGTTTGCTGACGACTTTCCCGCGCGGGCCAGGGAATTGGGATTTGCGGGCGATCCGAGATTGATCATTGTGGCGATTGGATCCCAGATAAAAGGCGGCGCCCCCGCTGCAGACCGGGATGGCCTCGTATGGTTTCCATGGTCCGGAGGCGTTGTTCAGCGAAATCGAGGCCGCAATCGCGTTTGGCTCGGGGGTCGCTTGACAAACTCTGTCCTCACATTGGATCCCATTCGGATCGAACCGCAGATTTGACTCAAGCTCCCGCCGGCGTCCTCACTTCATGCGGGACGCCGCGGGCTTCGAAGAGGTCGACCCACTCCTGTTGCGTTCGGAAGCGGATGGCTTCGGTGAGCACGGTTGACAGATCCGACGCATTCTGGAGTCGCTGCTCTGCGGTGGCGAAGCGGGGATCGTCCTCGATCTGCAGCTGGAATTCGGGCAGGTAGGCCTCGCCGTCGGCGGGGTGACGCTCGTGGTGGTCCCACATGTGGTCGGCCAGGGCGGCCTCGCCCAGGGTGTCGCGTAGACGCAGCCACTCCTGGTCGGTCGTGACGGTCAGGTGGACCCAGCCGTCGGTAGCTCGGTAGGCGCGTTGCAGTGCGTCGAACTCCGCCATCTCAGATCTCTCTTCGTTTGCAAACGTGAACTTCAAACTCAAGTTCAGGCTAGCGGTTAGCCTGAGCCCGAGTTGTTGAGGACCAGAGAGGAACTATCCATGCGCGCTGTGGCAGCACGAAACGGTCAACTGCGAATGGTCGATGTCGACCAGCCCGAACCTGCCGAGGGCGAAGCCCTGGTCAAGGTATTGGCCTGCGGCATCTGCGGCTCGGACTTGCACTTCATCAGATTCGGCGAGGACATCGTCAAGGGCTCGATGGGCTCCGGCAACGGACGCTTCGCGCCCGATCTGAGCCGCGACATCATCATGGGCCATGAGTTCTGCGTGGAAGTGGTCGGCTATGGCCCCAACACCAGCGGACCGGTCGGCATCGGCGACCGAGTCACCTCGGTACCCAGCCGGGGCGCGTACAGCAATGACTTCCCCGGCGGATACAGCGAGTACATGGTGCTCGACGCATCGATGCTGCTGCCGGTTGCGGACAGCGTCGAGACCGAACACGCCGCCACGACCGAGCCGATGGCGGTCGGTATGCACGCCGTCCGCGCCGCAAAGCTGACCGGCGACGAGCCGTCGGTCGTCTACGGCTGCGGACCGGTCGGTCTGGCGACGATCGCCAGCCTGCGCAACGAGGGCGCAGGCATGATCATCGCCTCCGACTTCTCGCCCCGCCGCCGCGAGCTGGCCGGGATCATGGGCGCTGATGTCGTGGTCGACCCACGGGAGACGCCGCCGATTGCGGCGCTCGAGCAGCGCGGCTATCAGGCCGGCAGCGAGGTCGTGATGTTCGATGCCATCGGTGTGAAGGGCACCATTGCGCTGCTCATGCGCGAGGCGCCGTCGCGAGGCGCGCGTCTGGTCATTGTTGGCGTCTGTATGCAGGAGGACACGATCGTCCCGATGGCCGGGATCGAGAAGGAAATTCAGCTCAAGTTCGTGCTCGGCTACACGCCGGAGGAGTTTGCCGAAACGCTTGGCGCCATCACCTCGGGAGGCATCCAGCCAGCCCCAATCGTCACCGGCCGAGTCAGTCTCGACGGAGTCGAAGGAGCCTTCACAACCCTGGGAGACCCCGAAGAGCACTGCAAGATCATGGTCACCCCGCACGAGGACAACGTCCTGTGAGCCACTGTGTCCTCAGCGCTGGCTATGCTGACCGTAGAGATTGAAAGTGGGACATGGGCGAGATCGTCGTCGATATCGAGCTGGAAAACGACCGCGATCGCACGTTGTTCGAAGACGGATATCGCCGAGAAGAGGTGATTCGCTCCGCCCGCGTCAAGGGGGTCGCTGACACAGGCGCAGTCATGCTCGCGCTGCCTGAGGATGTCGTCGCGCAGCTAGGGCTTCAGCCAAGTGAATCGATCACTGCGACGTTGGCCGACGGCAGCCGCAGTGAAATGCAGATCGTGAAGCGCGTTACAATTCGGATTGGCGGACGACAGATGTTGACCGAAGCCGTGGTCATTCCCGTCGGGGCGGACCCGCTCGTCGGTCAGATTGTCATGGAACGTCTGGATCCCATCGCCGATTGCGCGAACCAGACCCTCCACCCCCGCCCAGAATCGCCCAACCGCCCACTGCTGCGGCTGTAAATCCTCTTTGGCGACGGCGCCTCGGCGAGTCATGTCTGACGCAGTTCAACCTACTCCGACGGCTCGGTCGCAGTTGCTGGGATTGCGGTAGACGCAGCCGACATGCCGGCGGTGATGAAGCCGAACTTGCGGAGGTCCGGGGTCAGGTCGGGGTGAATCTCGATGCGGATGATCGTGACATAAGGAATGAACATTTGGATTGGTTGTTCGTCGAGTTCTTCCTGCGTGTGCAGCGCGACCCATAAGTCGGACACGGCTGATATGGCTCGGATGTAATGGCGGCTGCCGTCGGTTGTGAACAGTTGGACGAGCGGCATCGTGCAGGCGACCTGTGTGCAGAACGACTGGATGGCGCCAGGCAGCACCGACTCGAAGAAGTCGCGGTTGAACGGCACGCCGGACGCCGCGGGCTGTCCTTGCGATACGACGCCCGGCGGCAAGATCAGTGGTGAACGGTTGGCCATGGTGCTCCTCGCCCGCAGCGGCAGAGCGCCGACGCGGCGCAGTGTGCCACCTAAGGTATCCGAGGGCGCGGGTAAGTGGCGAATCGTTTGGTCGTCACCACACTGATAGGGCTCCTTCATGTAGCCCTCCGTTCGGGCGCTCATGGAGTGGGTGGCCTCCGTTCCCGAGATTGCAAAACTGACAAAGTCAGTCGCGCCGTTGTCGAAGGGGACTCCGTAACTCTCGGAGATAACCATGGAGCATTGCAGAATCTAGGTCGCCCCGCATGAGGACAACACAATCTAATATTTGCGCGAAGCACTGCGCATCAGTGATACATTTGCAGTGGAGGGAGGGGGATTCGAACCCCCCAGCGGCACAGTTGACAAGCCGGCCCTGGCTCCATGCTCCCCCCAAGGATCTGGGCGCGGAGATTGCATCGCTTCCTGGTTGCGATTTCCGCGCTCTGCCTTACTCGATGATCTGATCCTGTTCCTCTGCCTGCCTTTCCACGCGGTACTCGTCGAATTTCTTTAGCAGTGAAAGAAGCCAAGCCAAGTCGTCGGTGTCCACGGACAGAACATCGAAATCCGCGACCAGTGATACTTTCTGGCCTCCACGGAGTGTCAGTGACCGTACGTTCTGGGCTGCCGAAATTGATAACGCATCGTCCGACTCCGGAAGTTCAGGTACATCGGATTTGCTGGAGGATGTAGCGTTCGCCTTGCGCGCACTGCCGCGTCGATTCGTCCCCGTCGACTTATTCCGCGCGCGCTTAGCGATCGCAGACGGAATTTCAATGTCGGTGTCCTTCAAGGCGTTGGTCAAGAAACTTGCCGCTTTTGGTCTAGTTGCCGACGATGACCCTAACTCGTCCAAATGCTTATCGAAGGTCTGTGGTGTCATCCGTGGTACGCGGCTAATGAAATCGTCGCCGTATGCCTGTCGCAATGTGGTCTCGATAAGAGCCTTTCGATGCTCCTTGTTAGCCTTGACCAGCTCCTCTAGCTCTGGTTTTGGTACCGCACCTTGGGCGAGTCCAAGAAACTGAAGCCCTGACATTAAGTGCGACCACAATGAGCCCGAGTACCTGTCCCCAGCGAGGCTCCTATCAAGCTGCTCTGGTATCGCAGGCATTTCTGCGAGCCAGTCGAGAAAGCCAGTGAAGACCCGGTAACTCGCATACATAGGTGCGGTTCCTTGCGTTCCGAAACCATTGGTATCGTGTGCCATCTGTGCGAACCTCCTACCAAGAGACTAGCAGATATCTCCGTAGCTACGTGGCTTATGCCTGCCTCCTGCGTGGTTCGACGGAGGTCAATAAGGGGGTTCGGGTAAAGTCAAGGCCGGATGTCCGTAGGCTGTTTCCGTAGCGGCGGCGGTGAGGCCCGTTCCGAAGAAGCCCCGTTTCCAAAAGCGTTGCGTGATCGGCAGTACGCCGTTTCGTGAGCTTCGTTTCGTTCGATTGCAACCTCGACCTGGCCGATAGAGGTGTGGGTTTCTTTGGAATGGACGCGGCAAAGAGATTGATCGCCTTTCGACGTAGGATCCGAGTTTCGTTTCTTGAGTTCGTGAGCCAATGCTCGAACTCCATTGGCTAACATGGTCGAAACCAGATCGTTGACCGAATTGAGTTAGAACATGACCTACGACATCGTGATCCGGGGCGGAACCATTGTGGATGGCTCCGGCGCCCCCCGGTACCAGGCGGATATTGCCATTGCGGGTGACCGCATTGCGTCGATTGGGCGGATACCTGAGAAGGGCACGGAGGAGGTTGACGCTCGCGGGCTGATTGTCTCGCCGGGCTTCATCGACGGCCACACTCACTTCGACGCTCAGATTTCCTGGGATCCGTATGGCACGTCGAGCTGCTATCACGGCGTGACCTCGGTGATCATGGGCAACTGTGGCTTTACGCTCGCGCCCTGCCATCCCGACGACCAGGACATCCTGATGCGCACGCTGGAGGCGGTCGAGGACATCCCCGCCGCGGCGCAGCGCGCCGGCGTCGACTGGACCTGGGAGACCTTCCCCGAGTTCATGCAGTTCCTGGAGGACAAGCCCAAGGGCCTGAACTACGGCGGCTACGTCGGACACACCGCGCTGCGCACCTACGTGATGCGCGAGCGTGCCTTCACCGACCAGGCCTCGGACGATGAAATCGCCGAGATGGCGGAGATCCTCAAGGAGGGCGTGCAGGCCGGCGGCATGGGCTTCTCGACCACGCGCTCGCCGGCTCACAAGACGCGCGAGGGCCTGCCGGTCCCGTCGCGGCTGGCGACCTGGGATGAAGTGCGGCAACTGGTATTGGCGATGGGCGAGATCAACCGGGGCGTCGTCGAGATCAGCGGCGAGCCGACGATGGGCCAGGACCCCAACGACCCGAACCACTATGAGCGTCGCTTCCGTGACCTCGCGATCGAGTCCGGACGGCCGATGTTCTTCCCGGCGCTGCACAGTCGTCGCGCGGAGCCCGACAGCTGGCGCCGACTGTTCGACCACGCGCAGCAGGCCGCCGACCAGGGCGGCCGCATGTACGGCCAGGCGCACTCGCGCGAACTCGCGACCAACTGGTCGTGGCGCACCGAGATGCCGTTCGACCGCCTCTCGATGTGGCGCGACATTCGCAAGCAGCCGCTCGACGAGCAGATGGAGCTGTTGCGCGACCCTGAAATCGTGTCCCAACTCGTCCACATCGCCAACCACGAAGAGGAAGACTTCTCCAAGGTCATGCCGGCGCAGGCGCGCAAGCCGTCGGACTGGGACTGGGTCTTCATCCTTGACCACGTCGACGGCACGCCGAACCGGCGCGTGGGCGAAGTCGCGCGCGAGCGCGAGGAAGACCCGGTCAAGACGATGATCGACATCGGCGTCGAGCAGAATCTCGACACGCTCTACATGGTGCCGCTCGCCAATGAGGACCAGGAGACGGTGCTCGAGATCATCCGCGAGCCACGCTCGTTGGTCACCTTCTCCGACGGCGGCGCGCACGTCTCGCAGATCATGGACTCGTCGCTGCAGACACACGTGCTCGCGCACTGGGTCCGCAACAGCGGAGAGCTGACGATCGAGCAGGGCGTCAAGTTGCTGACCTGGGACATGGCGACCGCATGGGAACTGCAAGATCGCGGCCTGCTGCGTCGCGGCTACAAGGCCGACATCATCCTGTTCGACCTCGACACGGTCGGACCCGAGCGACCCACTGTCGAGCACGACCTGCCCGCCGGCCAACGCCGTCTGGTACAGAAGGCCAAGGGCTACCACATGTCAATCGTCAGCGGCGGCATTACGATGCGCGACGGCGAACCGACCGGTGTGACCTCGGGTCAGGTGCTGACTTCCTCATAACTGGGATTGGGCACTCCCTACTCCCCCCGCGAGAGACCACGACAAGACTCACAAGTCCCTTCTCCCCCCCCCCCTTGCGGGGGGAGATGTCACAGGGTGACAAAGGGGGGGCTCCCCCAGCGACCAGATAAGCCACAAGCTGGGGAGACCCCCCTCTGCCTTCGGCATCTCCCCCGCAAGGGGGGGGAAGGGTACTTATACATCGGTCACAGCGAGGGGAGCAAACGAGGTGATCAGTGCGCATTCCAACATTCGGCATCAACCGACAGAACGCCGACTCGCCCTCGGCATTTGCTGACGATATCGCGCGGATTGAGTCGCTCGGCTGGGATTGCGCCTGGCTGCCCGACTCTCAATTGCGCCGTCGCGACACCTACGTCCTGCTCGCCGCGGCGGCGCAGGCGACTGAATCCATCCATCTGGGAACGTTGCTGGTCAATCCGATCACACGTCATCCGTCGGTGACGGCGTCGTCGATCGCCACCATCGATGAATTGGCGCCGGGCCGAGTTTCCCTTGGCTTTGGCGCCGGCGACACCGCGGTTCGTCTGAGCGGCTTGCGGCCCGCGCGCGTCGCCGAGATGGAGGACGCGATTGTCCTGATGCGGCAACTGCTCGCCGGCGAAGAGATTGAGGTTGGGGCGGAGCGACCGGCATACTTGCCGTTCCATCGACCGGTGCCGGTCTGGCTGACCGCCGGTGGGCCTCGCACATTGGAGATGGGCGGGCGCGTCGCCGACGGCGTATTCATGCGCATCGGCACGAATCACGCGACGATTGCCGACACGGTCGCCAAGATTCGACGCGGAGCTGAGCACGCCGGCCGCGACCCGCTATCGGCGCCGCTGGGGATCATCTTTCACACAGTGCTCGTCGACGATCCGGACGACGCTCTGACCATGGGCAGAGCCATGGCCGCCGGCTACTACGAGTACTCACCGATGCTGTTCGAGCCATGTGGTCTGACCTGGGATGGCCCAGACCCCGAGATCCTGAAGCATGAGCGCAATGTCTGGCCGGACTTCCATCACGATCCCGACCTGATCAAGGCTGGTCGCGCCGCCGATTTCCTGAGCGAGGCACATGCCGATGCATTCAGTCTGCATGGAACGTCGGAACAGGTGGTTGAGCAACTCGTTGGAGTCCTGAGCGAGGCTGCCAGCGCGGGCATCGAGTTTGAGCACGTCGTGCTGCATCCGATTCCCAACCCACCCTCGCCAGACGACGCCGAGGATGGCTATACCGTTCGCGTCGCACGTGAGATTCTGCCCGCAGTGCGCGAGCAGCTTGCCGCGCTCTCGTAGTTCGCAACCCTCATTCACAGTTCTCATTCACAGTCCTCAATCGCAAGGAGTTCGACATGACCGACCTGAGCAATGTGAAAGCGCTCGCCTGGGATATTGGCGGCACGGTTTTCGACTGGCATCACACGATTCGTGACGAAGTCGCGGCCATCGCCGAGGCGCAGGGCGTCGAGCTCGACGCGCCGAAGTTCACCAACATGTGGCGCTTCCGCATGTTCGAGCGCCTCCAGCTCGTGCGTCGCGGCGACCTGCCCTGGCTCAACGCCGACCAGTTGCATCGCCGCGTGCTGGACGAGGTGATGGAGGCGCACTCGCAACTGCAGCTCGACATGAACGAGCGCGACGAGCTCAACCAGGTCTGGCATCGGATGAATGCCTGGCCCGACTCGGCGGATGCAATCGAGGCGCTGCGCTCGCGCTACAAGGTCACGGTGCTGACCGTGATGTCGTGGGCGATCGCCGTCGACTGCAGCAAGCACAACGGGATCAGCTGGGACGGCATCTTGAGCTGCGAGTTCCTGGGCCACTACAAGCCGGAACCCGAGGCCTATCAGGCCAGCGCGAAGTACCTGGGCTTGGACATCTCCGAGGTAATGATGTGCGCCGCACACAAGGGAGACCTGATGGCTGCCGCACGGGCCGGCATGCCCACGGCATACGTGACGATCGCCGGTGAGCGCGGAGAGGGCAAAGACCCCGACATGTCTCCCGACCCGTCCTTCACCGTCAACGCGACCGACTACCCGGACCTGACTCGCCAATTGCTAGCTTGAGCCTCCCCGCTCTTGCCGTCAGGAGCCGCCGCATGGCGTTCGCACCGACATCGGAAATTCTCACGCGAACCTTTAGAATCTCAGTTCTTGATTCAACAAGAGAAGAATTGATCTCTGGCGCATCAGTAATTGTCGACGACGAGGGTCGACAATACCTCGTCACATGTAGACACATATTTGAGGGCCACGACATAGAGAACGAGAGGGTGAATCTTGGACTCTCAGCCTCGTTAGAGCACATGTTTGAGTCGCCTCAAGAAGATCGAGGTGCTCAGGCGGTAGCGACCAAATACTCCTTCGTAGGATTTGGTACGCAAGGAAGTGACATTGCTGTTCTCGCTCTTCCAGGCCCGGTGAGAGATTTGCAAAGAATTCGCCTCCCAGAGGAAGAAGGCGCGACCGGCTTAATTTTGGGTGGGGACATCGGGATCCTGGGTTTCCCGGCTGTGATTCCCATGCATCCCGAGGCCATGAGACTGCATACAGGGGGGTTCGTACCAGCCGTCCAAAGAGGGTGTGTGTCCTACTTTGGCTTCGACGACGCGCCGAAGAAGATCTATCTGGGTGTCATGAATGCCCTTGGTTTCTCTGGAGGACCTGTGTTTAGCTCGACCGACGGTCGAAACACAACGCTTCATGGAATAGTCGAAGGATTTAGAACGCGCCGCAATCCTGTCATGAAGAACTACAAGGAGACGAGCGCGTATGTGCTGGAAAATACAGGAATTATGACTGCCACTACAATCAGCCACGCACTGGATACGATTCGAGCGAACCCTATCGGACCAACTCTCTCATAGTCCATTGGATGCAGCGGGTTCCGTCTGGACAGGAGCAATTGTCCTGTATTGCGGCATCGCGGAACTTGCGCTCGAGCGAGGCGGCCACGTCCACGTCGGGCTCGAGATGTTTGCCGGAGATCGGCAGCCCTCAAACGTGGAGTTGGTCGAAGAGGTGGTGGATCTCTGTCGTAAAGTCGGCCGGGAGCCGCTTCACTGGGAAGACTGCGCCTCGTATATGGACTTTCCCAATCGGTGAGCCGGAGCACTCGGAGATCGACCATCACTCCATGGGGTCAACCCACTCAAACCGTCAGAAAAAGCTAACGTAGTGGCAAGGAACGGCCCGTAAGCCAACAATCAGGAAGCACATCGTGTCAGATCGAGCCAAGACCATCACCGTTTCTATCCCGGATGACATGTGCGCTCCCTTGGACTACGTATGCGGTCTTCAGGAAGTCACGCCAAGCGAGCTGGCGCTTGAGCTGCTCTCCGACCATCTTGAATCAGAGAGACAGAAACGCTGGTCTGAGATCTTCGCGTACGGCCAACAAAGAGCTCGCGAACTAGGCATCAGGCCAGAGGACGTTGAGCGCTTGGTCGAGGAGTACCGCGCTGAAGTCCGCGCATCCCAGCAGTGAGGGCAGTCCTCGACACGAACGTCATCATCTCCGGTCTGCTCTTTGATGGTCCGGAGCACGATGTGCTGGAACGCGCCGGACTGGGAGCCTTCAATCTCATCGTGTCTGAGTTCATTTTTCGAGAGACTGAGGCCGTCATCGCCCGCAAGTTTGGTTGGTCCAGGTCGGAGATTGCAGAGGCCATCAACGAGCTGAGAATCACAGGGGAAATCGTGGAGCCGCAGCGATCTCTGTCGGTTATCGAAGGCGATCACGCAGACAATAGGATTTTGGAATGCGCAGTCTTCGCCTCCGCCGATTATCTCGTGACCGGCGATCGGAAGCATCTATTACCGCTTGAGGCATTCGAAGGCGTAACGATCCTCAGGGCGCCCGAGTTCCTAGAAATCCTCGATAGCGACTAAAGCGCTGATTTCTGACCGCTAGGCCAAGCCCCCACCATCTACGACGAACTCGGCGCCGGTGCTGAAACTGGATTCGTCTGAGGCGAGGTAGAGGGCGAGGTAGGCCACCTCTGACGGGTCGGCGGCTCGCCTGAGCGGAGTGTTTCTGAGGAAGTTTTCGCTGTCCGCTTCGAAGCCAGGCACCTGTTGCAGCATCATTGTGTCGATTGGGCCTGGGTGGATGCTGTTGACGCGGATGTTGTAGCGACCCCACTCGCGAGCGGCGACCTTGGTCATACCCCGGACGGCGAATTTGCTCGCTGTGTAAGCGATTGAGCCCGCTCCGCCTCGGAAGCCGGCCGTCGAGGAAATGTTCACGACTGAACCGGACTGTTGCGCGATCATCTGCGGTCCGACCGCCTTCATCCCCAGCCAGACGCCGATCTGGTTGATGTCGATCACCTGGCGGTAGACGTCTTCAGTCATCTCGACGATTGACGCGTTGCGGTAGATGCCTGCGTTGTTGACGAGTACGTCGAGCCGTCCATGCTGCTCGACGATTTCGGAAACCAGTGCGTGCCAGGCTTCCTCGTTGGTCACGTCGAGGTGGTGGTAGCTCGCCGCGTCGCCGATGCTGGCTGCGGTCTTGGCTCCCTCGCTGTCGAGGACATCGGCGATCACCACCGCCGCTCCCTCGGCTGCGAACAACTCCGCCTCGGCTGCGCCCTGCCCGCGCGATCCGCCGGTGATCAGCGCAACTTTGTCCTTGAGTCGGTCGACCATGATCGTTCTCCTCCGTTGTCCTCGTGTGGCTTGCGCAGTCTAGAGACTCGGCAACAACGCGCCCAAAGCGAGTTGGTGCGTATCCTACGCAGACGCGAAGCATTTTCAACTAAGTGGAGGCTGGATCATGGCAGGACGCATCGACGGCAAAGTGGCGGTCATCACTGGCGGAGCCAGCGGCATTGGCGAGGGCTCGGTGCGATTGTTCGCCGAAGAGGGCGGACGCGTCGTCGTGGCCGACATCCAGGATGAGCGCGGACACGCGCTGGTCGAGTCGCTTGGCGGCGACACCACATATGTCCACGCCAACGTCTCCGTGGAAGCCGACGTCCAGGGCGCCGTCGCGCATGCGATCGACCGCTACGGCCGGATCGACGCGATCTTCAACAACGCCGGCTATGCGGGCGCCCTGGGCGGCATCACCGAGGTCGAAGAGGATGAGTACGAACAGACGATGGGTGGACTATTGAAGGGCGTGTTCTTCGGCATCAAGCACACTGCTCGCGCCATGATCTCGCAAGGCGACGGTGGCGCCATTGTCAGCACTGCCAGCATTGCTGGCGTCAGCGCCGGGAACGGACCTGCCATATACAGCGTCGCCAAAGGCGCCGTCATTCACCTGACGAAGATCGCCGCGTACGAGCTCGGCGAGCACAACATCCGGGTCAACTGCATCTGCCCGGGCGGCATCGCGACGCCGATCTTTGGCAAGTCGCTTGGCCTCTCGGCCGAAGAGGCCGACAAGACAGTTGAGGCGATGGCCGAGGTGATGGGACAGGCGCAACCGATCAAGCGCTCGGGCCGTCCGTCGGACATCGCGCACGCCGCACTCTGGCTATCCAGCGACGATTCGACGTTTGTGACCGGTCATGCGCTCATCGTTGATGGCGGCTTGACGCTCGGCCGCGCGCGTGACGCTGAATTCGGCGAGAGCATGCAGCGCACGTTCGACGCCCTCGGCATTGAAATGCCGCGGGAATGACACCACTCCTCGCGGGCGAAACCCGCACGTTCCGTCGCGAGCAAGCATGACTATCTTCGGACGGCCGATTTTCTACGGCTGGGTGGTCGTTGCTGCTGCGTTCGTGGCGCAGTTCGTCACGGTTGGTGTGCAGACCTCGGTGATTGCCGTATTCGCTCCAGAGTTCATTGAGGAGTTTGGCTGGTCAACTGCTCAGTTTTTCGCCGCTGACTCGATGGGAATGGTCATTCTGATGGTCATCGGCTTTGCTCTCGGGCCGCGTATCGACCGCTTCGGCGCCCGACCGATCATGCTGACCGCGGCTGTTGTCTGCATTCCGGCGCTGTTCATGATGAGTCAGGTCGATGAGTATTGGCAATACCTCGTGGTGCGAGGCGTATTCCTCGTCACGTCGGCCTCCGTCGCAGGATTTCTCGTTGTCTCGATCACCGTGTCGAAGTGGTTTGTGGCCAAGCGTGGGCAGGCGTTGGGTTGGACATCGATGGGCGTCTCAATGGCCGGTTTCTTCTGGCCGACGTTTACCGCGGCGGTCCTGATTGGACCACTGGGATGGCGCACCGCGTGGATGGTGTTGAGCGCTTGTTTCGCCGCGATCTTGATCCCATCCGCCCTGCTCTTGCGGCGGCGTCCCGAAGATTACGGAATGCTGCCCGATGGCGGACCGACCCAGCTCACGCCGGAACAGATTGAAGCTTCGCTGCGTGACCAAGAGACTTCGCTGACGCGTCGGGAGGCGCTGCGGACCAGCAGTTTCTATTTGATTGTTCTGATCTTCGGAATCTCTATCGTCGGCATCTTCGCCCTCCTATTGAATGGAGTTCTGTTCCTGCGCGAACACGGTTTCAGCGCAGTAGCGGCGCCTGCCGCGATTGCCGCGTTCTCATTTTTTTCCATGGTGACCAAGCCGCCCTGGGGATGGGCGCTCGACCGTTTCGATACCCGTGTGGTGGGATTCTTGTCGTTTGTGATTGGGGCGATCGGCTTTGTGCTGGTGATCAATGCGGCGCCGACGGGTAACTGGTGGATCATTGCCGCCGCGTTGGCCGTGATGGGTTTGGGGATCGGCGGGAATATTCCGATTCAGGACGTGTTCTGGGCCGAGTACTTTGGCCGACGCTACCTCGGCGCGGTACGGAGTATCGGCTTCCCGGTGGCCATGGGGATGAATGCGGTGACGCCTGTCCTGATCGGCTTTTCGCATGACCTGCTGGGTTCTTACTCGGTTGCGTTTTACGCGTGCGCAGGCCTCTGGGCTGGTTCTGCCCTGTTGTGCTTGATGCTCAGGTTGCCGGCCAAGCGCCGGACTCCCCTGGAGAGACTCGTGCGCAAAATTGCGACGATGATCGTTCCCAGGACACACCCGGCTGTGCGAGCCTCGGAGCAGAAGCGCATTTAGCTGCGAAGACCAAACAGCCCGCGCCGGTAGGCGCGGGCTGTTTGGAACGTCTCAGGACGACTGAAGTGCTATGGAGCCAGCGGCTCTGCGGTGCAGCCGATGTCCCCACGGCCAAGTCGAACTACGTCGTCGTTGTCATTAGCCAGAGGAATTGCGATTTCGGAACTCTGCAACCATCGGTTGTGAGTTGTCGTGCTGGCCACTCGGCGACGCGGCGGGATGATGTCGTCGTAACCCTCAACTCGGAGTCCGAATATCACATCGTCGTCGGCTTGCTTGCAGGCGATAATGCGAACGACGTACCCGTCGCCGGCGTCGATATCGGAGCTGTTGAACCAGCGATCGGTGGCGAGGCTGGGACCCAGGAACCTTGCACGCGGCGGTGGGTCAATATCGACACCATTGACCCTGAGATTGAACTCAAGCGTTCTCGAAGCACGGGTTGGGTGTAGCCGGGCGATGATCCTGACAGCAAGCGTCTCGCCGACTTCTTCGATTTCGTCAGCGACTCTGTGCTTGAAGTCGGTGATTGAAAGACCTTGAGCGTCGAAGCCGCCTTGGATCACGTCGAGCAGGTCTGTTTGACGTATGCCCGAGTCGGTGATCAAGCGCAGGGTGACGGTCCGCGCAGCGTCGGGGCTAATCGCGATCGTCCAACTGCCCTCGCTGTCGACGGTGGAGGAACCGACTTGTATGTCGTCTTGATTGACCGCTACGACCTCGTCGCCGACATATGATTCCAGATGGGTTCCCCAGAACCAATGGGGAGGCAGTGGATTGTCTTGAGCGCCGGCAAAAGGCGCCAGGCTGACCAGCAACGCTGTTAGACCGGCTAACAGCGCCACGCCCAGGGCCCATCGCCTCGTCGCACCTTCAAACAGGATGGTTCGCATTCCCGGCTCCTCCTTGCCCCACGCCCGCCTTGGTGGGAGTTAGTTGACAATAGTTTATCGCGGCTTGACGAGGTCACCGCATCGGTTCTGCACGCGTTAACCGATTTTGCGCTCGGCTAACGAATACGCTCTCGACACTCTGCCAACGCGCTTGACGACTGTCAACGGGCAGCAATGCCCGCTGACAGGGCGCTCATGCACGATACCGATACATTCCTATCGTGCCAGGAAGCCGCCGTCAACCTTGAGCTCGGCGCCCGTCACATATGACGATTCGTCGGAAGCGAGGAACAGGACCCCATTGGCGACCTCGTCGACCTCGCCGGTGCGGCGCAATGGGATTGCTCGCACGAGACGTTCTCGCGCCTCATCCGACATCCCAGTACTCGATCGCATCGGCGGCATGAAGCCCGGATGAACGGTGTTGACGCGAATCCCCTGCGGTCCCAGCCGCACCGCCATCGCCTTGGAGAAGTTGCGTACGGCTGCCTTGGACGCGTGGTAGGCCGGGTGACCGGTGTCCGAGCCAACGAATCCGTAGATCGAGGAGATGTTGACGATCGAGCCGCCGTTGCCCGCGGCCAGCATCGCCGCCGAGCCGAGTTTGGTACCCAGAAACACGCCGGTCGCGTTGACGTTCATGATCCGGTGCCAACCCTCGGTCGAATTGGGATCGTCCTCCGAGGTTGATGACAGACCTGCGTTGTTGACCAGCACGTCGAGCCGGCCCGCGTGCGACTCGAGTGTGGAAGCCAGCAGCGCGTTCCACTCCTCTTCGGCGGTGACGTCCATCCTGGCGAAGTTGGCGACCCCGCCTGCTGACCGGATCTGCTCCTCGACCTCGCGCCCGCCCTCTTCGTAGAGGTCAACGATCACGACCGCCGCGCCCTCGCGAGCGAACAGGCGGCACTCCGCAGCGCCCATCCCGGCGCCGCCGCCTGTAACGATGGCGACCTTGCCTTCGAGTCGTCCTGGCATGTCATGCTCCCTCTATCGGTCAGTGGTTGTGATGGGATCGGGGTGGCGGCCCGATGCCGCTTGTCGCCAGGCGCGGCGAAGTTCGTCTTGATTTGACCGGGCCCAAGCGAGCACGTCTTGTTCTTGCCTTGCCGACAACCTTCCACGGACGATCAAAAGATCATTGACTCCGACCATGATTCCTCTTTCGCCGACTTCAGCGTGAAAGTGAGGTGGCGGATGATCGCTAGGATGCATCAGAATCTTGATCGAGCCGATTCGACATAGTTCAGACAAGGCTCATACAACGACCACTGTTTCGTTGATTCGCGCCCAAACCTCGTCCCCTGGCAGGCCTGTCAGATCGATGTAGAGCGCATAACCGCAGCGTTGGAGGTCGTCGCCCCATTCGACATCTCGAGCCTTGTTGATGTGGACAGATTCGAAGTAACCGCGATCCTTCCACCCGGCAAACGCAGGCCCGTCAGCCAGGAACGAGAGGTCAACAACGCCGCTTTGCCCGTCGGCGAATTCAATCCAGATCGAGAAACCCTCACGAGCCTCAACCTTGACCGGGTCAGTGACGTAGAGCTCCGGCATCAATTGCTTTCCTCGCTTAGCCGCCCGCCGCAGCGCTTTCGTAGATCGAGGCTGGCGGCGGGGGCAGGTGGTAGATGCGCTCGGCCGTTGTTCGCAGAACCTTCTCGCGGATTCGCTGGTCAAGGTCGGTTAGCACTTCGGTGATGTGCTCCTGCGCTTTCGGGTAGAGGCAGGTCGGGTGCGGGAAGTCCGTCTCGAACATGACGTTGTCTTCGCCGATTTCGGCGATCGCCGCACGCGGGCCGAAGTCCTCGAACCAGAAGGAGGCGAAGATCTGGCGGCGGAAGTACTCCGACGGCTTCATCGACAGACCTTCGCGCTCGGTCGGGACGGTCTCTTCGAACTGGTAGTCCATCGCCTCGAGCAGGAAGGGGATCCAGCCAATGCCGGACTCGACGGAGACGAAGTTCAGGTTCGGATAGCGCTCGCAGAGCCCGCTGAAGATCAGATTCATGACCACTTTGAAGTTGGTGATGAACAGGCCGATCGAGATCATCGCCAGGCGCCGCTGCGGACCGTAGCCTGGCCAGAGCAGTTTGTCGGCGACCCCGGCACCGGCGCCGATGTGGAAGTTGACCGGCATGCCCATGTCCTGGCAGGTGTCCCAGAAGGGGTCCCAGGCCGGGTCGCCGAGGTAGGGCAGACCGAACGCTTCCGGTGTGTCGCACATGGTGATCCCGGTCATGCCGAGATCCTTGATCCGCTGCAACTCCTCAACCGCTGCGGGAATGTCCCAGAAGGGCACCAGGCCCTGCGGGAAGAGCCGGCCTGCGCCTTCGTCCTGGAACTCGGCGACCGCATCGTTGTAGACGGTGCAGCAGACGTTGCGCAGTTCGGAGTCCTCGATTTTGACGAAGTTCTGAGAGCCAAACCCGGCGACGTTGGGATAGACGATCTGCTGGGCGATGCCGAGCTGATCGAGCAGCTTGAGCCGCGCCTTCGGTTCGGTCGCCGCCTTGCTCATCTGGTCGAACGAGCTCAGCGAGATCGTGCCGTATTCCTTCTGGCCGTCCTTGCGGACGACGGTGAATCCGGGCGGGCCGAAGTCGATGTCATCCAGAACCTGCCAGCGCTGCTGACCCTCATCGTTGACCACGATGTGGGGAACAGCGTCCTTGTACTTGGCCGGCGCGCGCGAGGTCCAGAGGTCGGGCGGCTCGGTGTAGTGAGAGTCAATGTCGATGACGGCAATACCGTGAACGGTGAGGGACATGTCGGGGCTCCTGCTAGGGGATGGAGAATGGGATCATGGTAGCTGGTAGCACGCTACCGAGATGCTCGCGGAGGCTGGAGTTCGCGAGGTATGTCGATGGCGTCGAACCAGTCGGGACCCCAACAGACGACTTTGAGTTGGGGAGTGAAGGCGCAAGTGATGTAACGCCCCGCGTCAATGGCGACGAATGGGCCGGACGGGGCGTTGATAACATCAGGCTTGTCCTCAATTCCCCAGCAGTGCGCTTCGCCGGCCTGTGTGAGGGCACAGTTGTGAAACTTGCCTGAGCTGACAGCGGTAAAGCGGCCGTGAGGCGAAGTGGTCTGCCCGCCCCAATCAGCGCCCCAGCATTCGATTGCGCCCTCCCGCGTCAGTGCGCAGGTGTGTTCCCACTGCGAACTGAGCGAAATGTAGCGTCCGCTCGGAGCGTTCAGGGTTCCGAATTGTCCGAATCCCCAACAACGGCTCTCGCCGCTGACGGTCAAGGCGCAGGCGTGCAGGCCGCCAGCGGTGATAGCGGTAAATCGGCCAGGCGGTGCGTTAAATCGGTTGCCATCGAAGTAGTTCCGGCCCCAGCAGACAGCCTGGCCGCTACTTGTGAGCCCGCAGCTTTGCTTCGCGCCGTTATCGATCGCGCTGAAGCGTTCTGGAGGAGGCGTCGCTTCTCCACTGCGATTGCGTCCCCAGCAGCGGGCGCGGCCTTCGGCAGTGAGCGCACAGGTGTGATCGCCGTCAGCGCTGACGGCAACGAATCGGAGTGGAGGCGCGTCGATCGCGCCGAAGGAGCTGCCGTAGCTCCAAGCCCAACAGAACAATTCGCCCGCTTCCGTCAGGGCGCAAGCGTGAGTTTCGTTGGCGTGTCCGCCTGCGCTAATGCGGACTTGAAGATCCACTGGCCTTACGGCGGCCGTGCGGGAGCGGTAATAGTCGGGCCGCAGTTCATACGGCGGAGAAGACTGACCCCAGGTGTTGTCGCCCCAGCAGTAGACGGCAGCCGCTTCCGAGAGCGCACAGTTGTGAAGGTCGCCAGCGCTCAGCGCCCTGAAGCGGCCGTTGGGCGGATCGATTTGACCCCAATCGCCGACGCCCCAACAGGCGATGGCAGAGCTCGCTAAGAGGGCGCAGGTATGGTGACGGCCGGCGCTGAGAGCGCTGAAGCGTCCGCTCGGAGGCGAGGCCTGTTGGTAGTCGTTGTCGCCCCAGCAGTACAGTTCGCCCACGTCCGACAGCGCGCAGATATAGGCACTGCCGGTTGCGACGCTGATGTAGCTGCGGTCGTCGACGAGCCGCCCCGAACCAGGTACGGGCCAACATCCAGCCTGGCCGTTCCCGGTTTGCGCGCACAGGTATTGTGGTAGGCCGAGCCGAGGTGGGTCGAATCCAACACGGCTGCGTATCTTCCAGGGGTTGTTTCTGGCTTGGCCCCAGCACTTCAGTCGCTCCTGCTCCGTCAGGCCGCAAGTATGATCTCCTGCAGCCTCAATGGCCGTGAACGGTCCCTTCGGCGCTTGCGTCTGTCTGAAGTCGCTATCCCCCCAACAGGAGACTTCGCCTCGGACAGCAAGTGCGCATGTGTGGTACCGCCCCGCGCTGATTGATGTGAAGCGACCCGATGGCGCGTCAAGCTGCCCCATTCGGTTCGATCCCCAACATAGGATCGTTTGGGCTGCTGTGATGGTGCAACTGTGTTCTCGTCCGGCCGTCACGGCGAGCGCGCGGGTTAGTGGGTGGGGCAGGCGCAGTTCTAGCAGGATTGGCCCGCTTTGGACCCAGCCGTGATTCGCGAGCGCATCGCGGCGCGGCAGATAGCGATTCTCCGGGAAGATGATTTCCCCGTCGCGGCGCAGAGCGATCTCAATGCGATCCCTGTTGCGCCGCGCGAGGATCTGGACCGTGAGACCGGGTACCAAGTGCAGATCGCTGGAACTCACCCACCCTCCGTGCGTAAGCGGTTCGGGCAAGTAACGCTGCGCTGGTGGCAGCGGTTCTCGCCGCGCAAGCATCAGCCTGAACTCGATCCGTCCGTCGTCATCAAGCCGCGCTTGAATCAGCGTGTGGACAGTTGTGGTATGCGATGGCTTCTGGGTCACCTGAGCACTACCGGGCTGAGGCGAATGCTCGACCGCTGCAGCTGGAGCCGCAATCAGTTGGACGGCCGCGAGTAGCGCAACCGAAATGAGGAGGGTCGCCACCCGGTAAAAGGACATCCGCTACCCAGAAACCACGGCCAACTGCTCCTCGGCAAATTCAAGCGCCGCCGCCGCCGGCGTGATCCGCCGTTCCTGCCCCCGCGCGAAGATCTCCCGCGTGGTCTCGAAAACGCCCTCAGCGTGCGCGACCGATTCCTCATAGCTCCAGCCGGCGACCTCCTGCGCGACAGAGATCACACCTCCGGAGTTGACGACATAGTCGGGCGCGTAGAGGATGCCTCGCTCTGCGATTAGCTCGGCGTCTTCTGGGTCGCGGACAAGCTGGTTATTTGCGCCGCCGCAGATCGCGCGGCATTGGAGCGCCTGGATTGAGGTCTCGTTGAACACGCCGCCCAGGGCATTGGGCGAAAGCAGGTCGCAGGGTGTGACGTAGGCGTCGTCGACCGACACCGTTCGCGCCCCGATCTCGGCGGCCAACACGCCCGCGGCAATCGCGCGGATGTCTGCGACCATCAGGCGAGCGCCGTCTTCGGCCAATGAACGCGCAACCTTCGATCCCACCTTGCCCACGCCGACGACCACAATGTTGCGACCGGCCGGACTCGGATCGCCGTCGAGCGCCTCAAGCGTGGCGTAGATGCCGCTCAGTACCGTCACTGCCGTGAGCGACGACGTGTCGCCTGAACCGCCCAGTTCGGGCGATGTTCCAACGACGTAGGGCGTCCACTGTGAGACCTGATCGATCTCGTCGGTGGTCGTCCCGACGTCGGTGGTGGTTAGAAAGCGACCCTCGAAGTGGTTGATGAACTCCGCGTAGCTGCGCAGCTGCGCTTCGGTCTTGGCTGACGGATCACCGATCACGACCGCCTTGCCGCCGCCGAAGGGCAATCTCGCCGCCGAGGACTTCAGCGTCATCGCTTCCGCTAGCCGTCGCACGTCGGCCATTGCCGCATCGTGGTCTGCGTACGGCTGCCAGCGGGTGCCGCCGATGGCCGGACCCAGTGCGGTCGAATGGATCGCGCAGAATGCTTCCAAGCCAGCGTCGGGATCGCTCCAGTGAGCAAACTCTTCGAATCGGCTGTCAATGATCGTGCGGAACTCGGCCATCGCGCACCTCGCAGTTTGGTTGATCTGTTAATCGAGCATTCCTGAAATGCTGACGATCACCCCGCGGGCATCTATCTCTATCAACTGTAAATCGCCGCTAGGCGCATAGAGCCGGCCGACGTCCCGCGACCAGGCCAGTTCCAGTCGCTCTGTTCCCTGGTCATCGCCCGAGACGCCAACAGCGCCCGGACCGGCCAGCAGGATGATCGAACCCTCGGTCGCATCGTCTTCCGTGCCAACGGCCCGACCGCAACGCATACAGCCGGGCGGCACGATGGCGATGGTGACGGCGGCGCCGCGAAGATCGCTCAGACGCCAGAGAGAGTCGCCACCAGCGCTGAACGAGAGCAGCATGTCGGGAGCAATCGCGCCGACCTCTACGCCGACCGGCAAATTCTCGTCCTCTACGACCGCAGGCGGGGACTTGAGCCCTGGAAGCTGACCGATTTGATGGCTTGCGTAGGACTCGGCGAATTCTGTGGTGTGCTGCTCCACGACCTCATCGGGCGCCTGACCGGCCCAGATGCGGACGATGACGCCGTCTGGATCGATGAAGAACGACCGCGGCGGGCCGCTTGGTCCTCCGCCGCCATATGCGCGGAAGACTGCTCCGTCGAAGTCCATGGGGATCGTGTATTCCGCGCCGAACTCGCCGATGAAGCTGAGCGCCACTGAAGTCGACTCCTCGATGTTGACGCCGACGACGGTGAACCCTGTTTCGGCAAGGGTTCCCTGCGCGCGGATCAGCGCCGGGACTTCGCGTCGGCAGGGACCGCACCATGAGGCCCAGAAGTTGATTAGTACGGGTTGGCCGCGCCAGTCGGAGAGGCGGAATCTCTCGCCGTCAACGGTTTCCAGGTCGAAATCGGGCGCGAGTTGTCCGACGTTTGAGCCAACTTCGAGACCATTGGTCGGTAGCCAGACCGGCAGGTCGACGACTCCGCCGTCGCCGCCGCTCGACGGTTGCAACAGGGTCAGCCAGAGCGCCGCCGCGACCGCGATCACCACTCCCGCGCCGGCGATGATAGTTCGCGCCCCGTGATACTCGCGCGGGCGGTTCGGATTCTCGTGCGGCAGCCCCTCGCTCGCCTCGTCCGCCGCAATGTCAGCCGCTTCGCCGGCCGACTCCTCGCGGTCTTCTGACAGGTCGTCGGTATCATTCATGGCGTTCGGCGATGGAGTCGTGCAGCAGTTTGAGCAGCTTCAGTAGTTGGAGACAGCCTATGACGGCGCAGTCGATTCCGGCAGACCTGTTCCTGTCGGCCATTCGCGAGGCGGGCGTGCAGGATGTCGTGCTGGTACCAGACACACATCAGCGTACGGTGCTCGACCTGCTGATGGCCGACGATGAGATCCGCACCGTGCACTGCTCAACCGAGGACGAGGCTGTCGCCGTCTCGGCCGGACTGATCATCGGCGGCCGTCGGCCATGATGCAGATTCAGCATGCCGGCCTGTACGCCTGCGTGAACAACCTGCGCGGCGTCGCGCTGGATGGTCGACTGCCGATCGTCCTGCTGATCGGCTTGCTGGGACGCGACCCGGAGTTGGAGCCAGAAGAAGACGGTTCCTCGATGGTCCGGCTATGTCGGCCGTTGCTCGAGACACTGGACATTCCCTCGCATCTGCTCGACGGACCCGACGACCTGCATTTCATCGCCGAGGCCTTCGACCAAGCCGCTGAGCGCAACAGCCCGGTCGCCTTGCTGGTAGGAGCGCCAACATCATGACCGATCACCACAAAACGCAGGACAACCAGGACAACAACACGAGACAGCGGATGTCCATGGAATCCGCGCTCGATGTGCTCGCCCGCCGACGCGACGATCAGGTCGTCGTCGGCACGATGACCGCCAACGGCGTCTGGCGAGAAAAATCGCCGAGCGACCTCAACCTGCCCGTGTTGGGATTTATGGGCGGCGCTTCGGGGCTGGGACTTGGCGTCGCGTTGTCGCGGCCGGATCGCGATGTCTGGGTGATCGACGGCGACGGTTCGCTGATGATGCAGCTCGGGTCGTTGGGTACGGTCGCGGGCGCCGCGCCCAAGAACTTCGTGCACATCGTGGTCCACAACGGCGTCTACGAGACCAGCGGCTCACAGCCCTTGCCGTCGCAGACCTTGGTCGATTTCGCGCAGATGGCCGACGGCGCCGGCTACGCCCAAACCGCCTCATTCGGAGACGCCGAGGAGTTCGACGCGTCAATCGACGAACTGCTCGCCGCAGAGGGTCCAATCCTGATCCAGCTCTACACGAGGCCTGGAGGTCGCTTCTACACGGCTCGCCCAACGCCACCAGGAAGTACCCCAGCGTTCGCTCGAATGTGGCCACCGGTCGCCGAGGCGCTGGCGAAGTAGAGTGGGATCATGCCTGACGGTTACACGAACGCCGAACTTGAGGCGTTGATGACCGACATGGAGTCGGAATTGATTGAGCGCAAGTCGGTCCTCGCCGGCTCTGCGCGCGAGCGAATCCGGGAATCCATCTGTGCCTTCGCCAACGATGTCCAGGGCCACGCCCGGCCGGGGGTCGTGTTCCTAGGGTTGGAGGACGACGGATCGCCGTCGGGAATGACGATCTCCGAGCAGGTGCTGGCCACCCTCGCCGACATGAAAACCGACGGCAACATTCTGCCCCAGCCGACGATCTCAGTGGACAAGCACACGTTGCCTGGCGGAGAAGTTGCATCCATTACCGTCTGGCCGTCCGATTCGCCGCCGGTGCGCTACGCCGGCCGGATTTGGGAGCGGATCGGTCCGCGTCGTGGTCTGGCGAGCGCTCAGGACGAACGCATCCTCAACGAGCGGCGCAAGCTGAACGACGCGCACTACGACATCTTGCCGGTGCCCGGAGCGCGGCTCGAAGACTTCAACCTACGACGTTTCGAGCAGGACTATCTGCCGGCGGCGTTCAGCCGGGAGGTCTTGGCGGCGAACGATCGTAGTCTGGAAGAACGACTGGCCGCGCTTCGCATGATCGTCTCCCTCCACGATCCTCGCCCAACTATGACCGGCCTCTTGGTACTCGCTGACGATCCACAACACCATGTGCCCGGCGCGTACATCCAGTTCCTCCGCATCGGCGGCGAGGACCTGACCGATCCGATCCTTGACTCCGCCGTCTGCCGAGGCGATCTGAAGCAGTTGACCAGAGAGCTCGGATTGCATCTGCGCGCACACAACCGGATAGCAGTCGACTTCAGAAGCGGGCCGACCGAACGTCGATATCCTGACTACCCGATTCGAGCGTTGGAGGAGCTAACCAACAATGCGATCATGCATCGCGCCTACGAGGGCACAAACGCGCCGATCCATGTGTATTGGTACGACGACCGAATTGAAATCACCAGCCCCGGCGGCCCCTCAGGTAACATCACGGTTGGCAACTTCGGCCAGCCTGGTCTCGTCGATTATCGCAACCCCAATCTGGCCGAGGCGATGCGAGTCCTCAACCTGGTCCAACGCTACGGCGTTGGACTCCTGATCGCCCGGCAGGAGCTACGCGACAACGGCCAACACGAGCCGGAGTTCGATGTCGACGCCCACCGGGTCCGCTGCATTGTCTGGAAGCGTAAGAGACCGGACGCTCCACCTGTCGCAGACCGATCCCGATCCTAGGAACGCTCTGAAAAACTCACGTATCCCCTTTCCCCCCCTTGCGGGGGGAGATGTCACGGAGTGCCAGAGGGGGGGTCCGCCGCCAGCGACCAGATAGGCCTTGAGATAGGGAGCCCCCCCTCTGCCTTCGGCATCTCCCCCGCAAGGGGGGGGAAGGGGACTTATTCAAAGGTCTCCTCGCGAGGGAAGCTGCCGAAAGCCTGCCCCGCACTTGATGCGGGGGCTGAAGGGGGTCCCCGATCGGCCACCGAGGTGAGTTATTCAGAGGATTCCTAGTGATGATCCTCGTCGTGGGAAGGCATTGTCTCCGCGACGCAGGGGTTTTCCAACGTCCCAATCCCGGAGATCGTGATCGAGACTGTGTCCCCCGCGACGAGCCACCTGGGTGGAGTCATGGCTGCGGCGACTCCTGACGGCGTGCCGGTTGCGATCACGTCGCCCGGCTCAAGCGTCATTGCCTGGGTGATGTACTCGATGATGTCGTAGCAGTCGAAGATCAGGTGCTTCGTATTGGAGTTCTGGCGCAGTTCGCCGTTGACGCTGGTCTGGATGTCGAGCGTGTGCGGGTCGCCGAGTTCGTCGCTGGTGACGATCACCGGTCCGATCGGGCCGTGGGTGTCGAATGACTTGCCCATGGTGAACTGACGGGTGCGATTCTGGAAGTCGCGCACGGAGACGTCGTTGACGATCGTGTAACCGGCAATCACAGTGGCCGCGTCGGCCGCTGAGACGTGGCGGCAGGTCTCGCCGATGACGATGCCCAGCTCACCTTCGTAGTCGACGGCCCTGGAGGCCAGCGGAATCTGCACGCCGCCGCCGGGGTAATTCACGCAACTGACCTGCTTGGTGAATATGGTTGGGTAGCGCGGCGTTTCGGCGCCGGTCTCGGCGATGTGGTCGGCGTAGTTCAGTCCGACGGCGAGGAATTTCTTTGGGTTCGGCACCGGCGAGAGCAGTTGGACATCCGAGAGCGGACGCCGATTGCCGCCGCGCTCGACGGCCATCTCCGCCATGATCCGCGCGTCCTCGCCCATCGCGAGGAAGTCGCACATGTCGTGCGGCGCGTCGGGAGCAGCCAGGTAGAGGTCAACGATCTCGTCACCGACGACCACGCCGATACTCACACGGTCCTGAAAGGAAAAGCTGGCAAGTCGCATCTCGCACTCCTTTCGACGAGCGCCAAAGGCGCTCCACTCGTTGGTGGAATCAATCAGAGTCAGGCTAGTCGCCGCGCGCGGCTAGCGGAATTGTGCCGATCACGTCGTCGGCTTCCATTTGGTCGATTTCTTCCGGCGTCAGGGCGGTCAGACGCGCGAGCACCTCGCGAGTGTCCCGACCGAGGGTCGGCGAGGGTCGATCTTCCTCAGGGCCGCTCCAGTTGGCGAAGCGATAGGGCTGCAGCGGGTAGATCTTTGTGCCGGCGTAGCGGTGATGCTGCGTGATGAAGTAGTCGCGTGCCGCCAGGTGCTGATCCTCGAGCATGTTGAGGCCGTGGTAGACCGAGCCGGCGGTGATTCGCAGACCCTGCAGCTCGCGCATCAACTGAACGGCGTCCCGGTCGCGAGTCCAGTCGGCGATGGCGGCGTCGATCTCAGTCCGGGCGGCGTCGCGGTCGGGGAATGTTGGATAGCGCTGAATCCAGGAAGAGCGTCCCATCAATCGCGCCAGATCAGCGAATTGCTCGTCGGTCTCGCAGGCGATGGCGATCCAGCTTTCGTCTCGGCACGGGTAGGTGTTGTGCGGCGCGACGCGCGGGTGGTAGTTGCCGACACGCCCGGGGTCCTCGCCCGAGATGGCGTAGGCGGTGACCGCCTCGCCGGTGAACGAGGTCGCGGTCTCGGTCTGCGACAGGTCGATGTGGCAGCCGCCTGGCTCGCCCTGAGCCTGAAGCCGCCGCCGCCGTTCCATCGCAGACAGCAGCGCCAGCGCTCCCATCACGCCGGCCAGGGGGTCGCCGCCGGTCGTGCCGCTGAAGATCGGTTGATCGTCGGCGTAGCCGGTCAGATGTGGCAGTCCCGACATCTGCTCGGTCGTATTGGCGAAGGCCGTGTAATGCGACCAGGTGCCGGTCAGACCGAAGCCGGGCATCGAGATCATGATCAGTTCGGGATTGATTTTGCGCAGCTCTGCGTAGCTCAGGCCGAAGTTGCCCATCACACGGGGCGTGTAGTTCTCGACGAGGATGTCGGCGTCGCGGACCATGTGGCGAATCACGTCGGAGCCGCGCTGGTCAGTCAGGTTCAGGGTGATGCCATGCTTGTTGCGGTTGACCCAGTTGAATTGAGCCGCCCACTCCCACCAGAACTCATCGCTCGAGCCTCCGGCGCGCCAGCCGTCGATGCGCTGCACCGACTCCACCTTGATCACGTCCGCGCCACCGTCGGCGAAGATCAGCGAGGTCATCGGCCCCGACATAAACATCGAGAGGTCGATGACGCGCAGGCCTTCAAGCGGTCGTTGAGGATTACCGTTGCTCACCCCTTCCATCGCCGGAGTGTTATTCCCTTCGCTCCCACCTTTCAGGGGGGAGCTGTCGCGGAGCGACTGAGGGGGGTCGCCCTCCTGTTGCCACACCCCGGCGCGAACTTCCTCATCATGCTCGCCCAGCAGCGGCGTGGGCGTTCCAGTCGGGCGCTCGTCGCCGAACATCCAGGGGATGCCGGGCATCCGCACGCGACCGGCGCTGGGATGCTCGAACTCAAGGAAGAAGTCGCGCTCTCGATGCGGCAGCAGATTGAGCACTTCCGACAGCGTCGGAATCAGTCCAAAGGGAATGCGCCAGGTTTGCGCATCGTGGAAGACATCCTCCGCCGTGCGTCCTCGGGTCATTTCAGCCAGCTCGCCAGCCAGGGAACGAGAGTTGGCAAGCCGTGACCATGGGTCCGCGTATTGCGGATCCTCGATCAGCTCGGGACGGCCGAAGAACTGGCAGAGCATCTCCCACTGGGCCTGAGTCAGCGTGTTCGCGCCGACAAAACCGTCGGCCGTAGGCAAGATGAACGACGGCGCCGGACCGATATCGGCGTGTCGCAGTCCGACATCGCCGGAGTACTGGTAACGCTGAACGAGCAACAAGCAGGCATTGACCGCGGTCTCGACCACCGAAACGTCGACGTGGTCGCCGCGACCATGTTCCCGCGCTGCGTGAACCGCGATCAGGGTCGCCACTGCCGCGTACGCCCCGGCCAACGTCTCCTCGACAGCCGCGCCGAGTTGCAGCGGCTCGCGATGTTCGCGCCCGCAGAGGTGAACGAAGCCGCCCAACGCGCTGGCGGTCAAGTGATTCCACTGCCAGTCGGCGTATGGTCCGTGCGATCCGAATCCGGTCACGGTCGTCAGGACTGCCTTGGGATTGCGGCCGGACAGCTGCTCGTAGCCGAGACCACGGGCAGCGAGGCTCGGTTCAGTCTCGTGAGAGACCACGATGTCGGCTCGTGCGAGCAGGCGCGCCCGCAGCGCGAGATCATCGGCATTGGCCGGATCGACGACGACGCTGCGCTTGGATGTGTTCGCGTAGAGGAATGGCGCCGACGCCTCGATGTCCTCGGAGCCGGCGAACGGACCGCGTCGACGGGCTGAATCGCCGCTCGGCGGTTCGAGCTTGATCACGTCCGCGCCGAGGTCGCCGAGCAGCTTCGCGGCAAACGGAGCGGCCAGTCCCTCCGAGATGTCGAGGACCCTCAATCCGTCCAGCGCTGTAGTCATACGTTCTGCTCCGACCTCAGACTCAGCCGTCAATTCGTCGATTGTTGAATCCAGTGCAGGGTAGATGAGAGTGTCTCAACGCTACGAGATTCGTCATACTCGCGCTCCGCTGTGGGTATCTCGCCGACAACTCCACCGACGTTCGAACTTGAGGAACCTCCCGCTCTTGTCGCTTAGTAGGTTCTTGAGTTTGGTACCGAGCACAGCGTCATACCCGCGGCGGAGCGCGGGTATGACCGAAGTGGAGGTCAGTTGCCCTGGCGCTGCTTGTTCACGGGTAGTTGAGTCGCGCGACGATGTGGTGCGGTCTTGTAGTGCGCCTCGAGTTCGTCGCGCAGTGCGTCCTCGCTGGTCGACGAGAATTCCTCTTCACATGGCTCGCAACTTACGCTGACCGGCTCTTCGGTGGCTGTCACGGCGCGGAAGGCGTCGCGCGCCGTGCGACGGGCGAGCTGCTCGTGCAGGCGGTTGCGGAATTCTCGTCGTGATGTCATTGCGGGAGATCCTCGGGCGGCAGATGGGCGCAACGTAGACTCAGCCCATCGTAGGCGTAGGTCTGGAGCTAGTCATGGTCTGGGAACCCGAGGTTGAGGAGCTGCGGCATCGCACCGAGCTGTCCGGTCGTGGAGGCACGGCTGACCGGATTGAGCGCCAGCATCGGCTTGGGCGTCTCACGGTCCGCGAACGGATCGAAGGACTCCTCGATCCCAGTTCCTTCCACGAGGTCGGCACATTGGCTGGTCTCGGCGAATACGAGGAGGGCGAGCTGGTCGAATTCACGCCGGCGTCCTACGTGATGGGATTGGGCAAGATTGACGGACGCACAGTCGCGATCGGCGGCGAGGACTTCACGATCCAGGGCGGATCGGCGCTCTTTCCGATGCAGCGCTCGAAGGGCGGACTGGGCGGATTCTGCGAGGAGTTGGCGCTGGAGTATCGGATCCCGCTGATCCTGCTGATCGACGGCGCCGGCGCGAATGTCGGCGCGACCAAGAAGATGGGCACGACCTATCTGCCCAACGGTTCGGGAACGGGGCGCTCGTTCGTCACCTCGATCGAGGCGATGCAAAATGTACCGGTCCTGGGTGCAGTGCTGGGAGCGATCGCGGGCGGACCGTCGGGACGGGCGATGATGGTCCATTGGAGTGTGATGACCAAAGGGCGCTCGGCGATGTTCGCGGCCGGCCCCCCGGTAGTTAAGCGGGGCATCGGCCATGATGTGACCAACGAGTCGCTGGGTGGGTCGGGAGTGCATGTCCACACGTCGGGCTGCATTGACAACGAGGCCGAGGACGAAGACGACGCATTCCGCCAGATTCGCGCCATGCTTTCCTATCTGCCCGACAACGTGAACGAGCTTCCGCCGCCGGCGCCGATTGTCGAAGCGCCTGAGGGCGCAGGCGAAGCGCTGATCGACCTCGTTCCGCGCAACACGCGGCGGCCGTACTCGATGCACAAGCTGATCTGCTCGGTGACTGACGGCGGCGATTTCTTCGAGGTCAAGCCGCACTGGGGCACCTCTATCATTACGGGATTCGCGCGCGTCGATGGCCTGCCGATCGGTATCGTCGCGAACAACCCGCTCAAGAACGGCGGCGCGCTCGACCGCGACGGTTCGGACAAGCAAACCCATTTCCTCGAGCTGTGCAACTACTTCCATATTCCGATCGTCTACCTGGTCGACGTGCCCGGCTTCATGATCGGTGAACAGGCAGAGCGCGAAGGCACGCTGCGAGCGGGGATGCGCGCGATGTGGGTCGGGCTGCAGGCGACGGTGCCGCAGCTCACGATCGTGATCCGCAAGTGCTACGGCATGGCCGGCATGGCGACTGGAAATCCGACGAGGCTCAACTACCGGCTCGGCTGGCCCTCGGGCGAGTGGGGTTCGATCCCGATCGAGGGCGGCGTCGACGCGGCCTACCGACGCGAAATCGCCAACGCCCCTGACCCCGCCGCCAAGCGTGAGGAGATCGAGGCGGACCTGCGCAAGCTGCGCAACGTCTTCCGAACGGCCGAGACCTTCGGCATCGAAGAGATCATCGATCCGAGAGCCACGCGCAGCTACCTACAGCAGTTCGTCGAGCGCGCGTACAAGGTGCTGCCCTACGAACTGGAGCAGAAGCCGCTCTACGGTGTCCGACCCTAGCAATGATCAGGAGAGCTCAGATCCCTGCTTCCCCCTCGGCGGGGGAAGCTGCCGAAGGCTGAAGGGGGGGGTCGGCCACTGACAAGGATTGGTCAGGACCTTCCTAGAGTCCGCTAGCCCGCGCAATCAGCACCGCAATCCCGGCCAACGTGCAGTAAGCGGCAAACGGAACCATCGACCGCCCACGGACGAGCCAGAGCAGGGCGCGAATCGCGATCAGCGCTGTGACGAAGGAAACGACAGCGCCGACGATCAGGGCCGTTGCATCGACCGGGTCACGCTCATCAACCAGCGCAGCGACGGCCAGCACTCCTGCGCCGGCCAGCGCCGGCATCGACAGCCAGAACGCCCAGCGTGTTGCCGCCTCGCGCGATTGGCCGAGCGCCATTCCGGCGACGATGCACATCCCCGATCGGGAAATACCCGGTAGGATCGCGAGGCATTGAGCAATCCCGATCGCCAGCGAGCTCCGCAGATTCAACTCACCGATTGTCTTCGCCGTCGTCGCGCGTCGAATGCGCCATTCAGCCCCCGCGATCAAGAGTCCGGTTACTAGAAGGAACGCGCCTGCTGTCGTGGCGTCGCGCAACTCAGATTCGAGCGACTCGTACAGCAAGCCACCGACGATGACGATCGGAATCGTGCCCAGCAGCCCGAGCCAGACCAGTCGCCTCGGTCTCAAGCCTTCGACAGAGCCGTCATCCCTGCGCAGTCCGTTCAGGACCGCCCACACTTCGCGGCGGAACGCCCAGAGAATCGCGGCCAGCGTCCCGACGTGTACTGCGACATCGAAGTCGAGCCCCGGATCGTCCCAGCCGAATAGCCAGCGCGAGAGGACGAGGTGCCCGCTCGACGAGATCGGCAGGAACTCGGTCAGTCCCTGGACGATGGCGAGGACGATCGCTTCGAGGATGCT
This sequence comes from Dehalococcoidia bacterium, assembly GCA_963666795.2. Classification (GTDB taxonomy): domain Bacteria; phylum Chloroflexota; class Dehalococcoidia; order Bin125; family Bin125; genus Bin125. The sequence continues at coordinate 1,419,197 of CAXXUV010000008.1, forward strand.
CACGTAGACTCCCCAAAGACTGGCTTGTTGGAGTTATTTCACTGTAGGAGCCGACATGGACATCACCGAGGTCATCCGCACCACCTTCGCCGCGCGACAGTTCACTGACGATCCGGTGCCGGACGAGGTGATCGCTCGGATGCTCGAGCATGCGCGTTTCGCCCCATCGGGCGGCAATCGCCAGGGCTGGCACGTGATCGTCGTGCGAGACCCGGAGATTCGCGCCAGCATCGCGAAGTCGGCGGAGCGTCCGGCCAAGCGCTACGTGGCGATGCAGCAGGCCGGCGAGGGTCCCTGGAATGCGGCATTCCCGTCGGTCGTGACCGACGAGTCAGCGGCCAGCGTACCTACGCCGAGAAGACTGATGGACCCGTACATCGACGCGCCGGTGCTGCTAGGCATCTGCGTCGACCTGAGTGTTGTGGCGTCGGTCGATAAGGAATTGGACCGCGTCGGCGTGATTTCGGGAGCATCGATCTACCCGTTCGTCTGGAGCCTGCTGCTGATGGCCCGCAACGAAGGCTTCGGTGGCACACTGACCACAATCCCAATTGCCAACGAGCCGGAACTCAAGGAACTGCTCAACCTGCCCGACCACTACGCCGTCTGCGCATTCCTGCCAATCGGCAAGCCGGTCAAGCAGCTGACCAAGCTCAAGCGTGGCCCGGTCCAGGGGTTTACGACGATTGATCGGTTCGACGGCGAGGTGTTCGGGGGCTAGGAACCGCCGGCTGCCGGAGACTCGGTCTGCTCCGGCTGCGGGGCCAGAACCTCGGCAGCACGTCTCATTGCGGCGTTGCGCATGAACACAATTGGAGATTCGCCAACCAGTCGACCGGCCTCTACGAGTAGGTGGGTCTGTTCGAAGGTGAGTTCGACGCTGGCGGAGGTGATTTCCGTGTTGAACTCCATGTCAACAACTTGGTCGAGTTCGTCGAGTTGCCCGAATTCTTCAATATCTTCAGGACTCGGGCCCAGTGGTGTGGTCATGTTTGGCGTCCGCCTCTGTGCTGGCGGTATTTCGCGTGCTCCTCGTCGTCGGCATCCCAGCCGGTGACGATCTTGGATTTGCCTTCCCTGTCAGGGTACTCAATCACGAAGGTCAATAATCGCCCGGAGCGGTCGCGTCCAATCATTCTTTGTCGAGCTCTTCTCCAGTTGATTGTTCCGTCCGCACGCTCCACTAACTTGGCGCGCTGATCGATGAGTACCGGCAATCCTCTCGCGACCTCCAAGGCATGATCCAGTGTCAAACCGTGCTTGGCCAAATGGTCAACGGTGTAGTCATCCCAATCGAGCTGGGGAATCTGACGCCGGGGCATAGGAGCAGTCCTACCGAGACTCAGGCCTGCGCCTCGATGATCACGTCCAGCTCCTGCTTCAACCGAGGCAGAATCTCGTCGTAGGGATAGTGACCCAACGACTCCTCGCCGCGCTTCAGATTGACCGCCAGCGGGCCGCACCAGAGGCCGAGATCGGCGTCGTCGGTTTCGCCGGGACCATTCACTCGACAACCCATCACTGCGATGGTGATGTCGTACTCCGAGGCGTACGCGGTCATCGCCTTAACGTCCTGCGCGAGATCAACAAACTTCTCGTTCTCGACTCGGGAGCAGGAGGGACAAGAAATGATGTTCAGTCCCTCGTCGAAGCGTGGTGGCACCGAGCGAAAGCGCCCGGCGGCGATGTCGCTGAGAATCTCTCGGGCAACTTCGATCTCCATGCCTTTGTCGTCGAACGGAACCGTCAGCGAGACGCGGACGGTGTCGCCGATGCCTTGCGAGACGAGCTGCTCGAAAGCGACGCGGGTCTTGATCACGCCCTCGGGCGGCATGCCGGCTTCCGTGACCCCCAGATGCAGCGGCACATCAGGGCGCTCGGACGCGAACTGTTTGTTGACCTCGACGACCTGCTTCCAGTCCGAATCCTTGAGCGAGACGACGTAGCGGTCGAACCCGAACTCGTCCAGCAGCCCGCAGTGTTCAGATGCTGAGGCCACGATTGCCGAAACGTGATCGTCGGGGTAACGCTCCAGCATCCGCGGATCGAGCGAGCCGCAGTTCACGCCGACTCGGATTGCGCAGTCGTTTGCCGCCGCCGTTTCGGCGATGAAAGCGACCTTGTCGCGCACGGACTTCGACTTCTCGTGGTGGTGGAGGTGTCCCGGGTTGTAGCGAATCTTGTCGACGTGCGGGGCGACCTCGACGCAGAGTCGGTAGTTCTCCTGCAAATCAACAGAGAGCGGCGCCGACGTCCGTTCACGCACGACCGCCAGCGCCTCGACATCCTTGCGCGAGTCAACGGCCACTCGCACGAGGTCTGCCCCGGCGGCCTCCAGCAGCTTGACCTGACGCACCGTGGCTTCGATGTCCTGTGTCCTGGTCGCGGCCATCGACTGCACCACGATCGGATGTCCGCCACCGATCGTCACATCGCCCACTCGCACGGGCCGCGTCGGGTTCCGGCGTAGCTCGCCGGTGAGTTCAATCGTCTCCGCCATCGTTGCGTCCTCTCCCGCGACCAATCACCCGCATCGTACCGTTGACGAGTGCTCTTCAACGTGATCTTCCTGATCCTCTTCGTCGCCGCCTGGTCGTTCCTGGCGCTGTTGAGTTGGATTGCGCTCAGCGTTCCCCGTCGTGCGCGGGGAGCCTTGTGGGCCGCGCCGTTCGCGTTCCTCGGCGGGATCGGAGGCGGCGCGCTTGTCCCGCTCGCGGGATTGGACGACGAAGTCGGAATCGGCGTCTCAATGATTGCCGCAGTCGTCTGTTCGGCCTTGGCCTGTTGGTTGAGTTACCGGGCCTGGGACGAGTTCGATCTGGGCCAACGCTTCCGCAGGTTTGCTCGACGCAACCGCTGATATCGTCGCTGCAATAGCACCGAGATTTGGGAACTAGCACTATGCCTGTCACCCGCATGTCCGGCCTCTTTGGCCGCACGCTGCGTGAAGCGCCCGCCGACGCCGACTCGGCCAACCATCAGTTGCTGCTGCGCAGTGGTCTGATCGTCCAGCTCGCAGCCGGCATCTACTCATTCCTGCCGCCGGCCTGGCGCACCCTGCTCAAGATCGAGCAGATCATTCGCGAAGAGATGGAAGCCGCCGGATCGCAGGAAATGCGTATGCCGGCGATTCAGCCGCGCGAGCTCTGGGAAGAGTCCGGACGCGCCGACTCCTACGGCCCGGTTCTCTTCAACCTCAAAGATCGCCGCGACCGGACGATGGTGCTGGCCCCGACGCACGAGGAATCGGTCACCGACCTGTTCCGCAAGGTCGTGCAGTCCTATCGCGAACTGCCCCAGAGCGTGTTTCAGATGCAGACCAAGTTCCGCGACGAGCCGCGTCCCCGTGGCGGATTGGTCCGGGTGCGCGAGTTCATCATGAAGGACGCCTACACCTTCGATGTCAACGACGACGCCTTCCAGCTCAACTACAACGCGATGCGGCAGGCGTACTACAACATCTTCGCGCGCTGCGGCGTGCCTGTGGTGGCGGTCCAGGCCGACTCGGGCGCGATTGGTGGCAAGCAGTCGGAGGAGTTCATTTTTCTCACCGAGATCGGCGAGGACAACATCGTCCTCTGCCCATCCTGCGGTTACGCGGCCAACCAGGAGCGTGCAGAGTTCGCGCGCGGAGAGGGCAGCGGCACTGACGGACAGTTGGAAGAAGTTGAAACTCCCGGCGTGACGACGATCGCAGCCCTCGCCGAGTTCCTCAATGTCCCCGCGCAAGCCACGGCCAAGGCGGCGTTTTTCATGGTCGACGGCAAGCCAATCTTCGCCGTCATTCGCGGCGATCTCGAAGTCAACGAGCTCAAGCTAATGAACGCGTTGGACGCGACCGAAGCGCGTCCGCTTCTACCGGAAGAGGTTGAGCAGGTCGGCTGGGTCGCGGGTTACGCTTCGCCGATCGGCGTAGACCCTGTCAGCGTGATTGCGGACCCGAGTGTCGTTGACGCGGGCGGCCTCGTCGCCGGCGCGAACCGCGTAGACGCCCATCTGCGCAATGTCACCTACGGCCGCGACTGGACGGCTGCAACCGTCGCCGATATCGGCATGGCGCAGGCCGGCGATCCCTGCGCGCAGTGCGGTTCCGCGCTCGAAATGCATCGCGGGATCGAGCTCGGGCATATCTTCAAGCTCGGTACCCGCTACGCAGAGCCCATGCAGGCCACATTCCTCGACGCCGACGGCGAACGCCGCACGCCGATCATGGGTTGCTACGGGATTGGGGTCGAACGCTTGATGGCTGCCGTCGTGCAGTCCAACCACGACGAGCATGGCATCATCTGGCCTCGTTCCGTGGCGCCGTTCGACGTGCATATCGTTCCCCTGGGCAGAGGCGATAACGTCGCTGAAGCCGTCGCGAATGTGGAGACTGAGCTCTCTGGCGCCGGTCTCAATGTGATGACCGACGACCGCGATGAACGGGCCGGGGTGAAGTTCAACGACGCCGACTTGTTGGGCGCGCCGCTGCGGATCACGATTGGTGCTCGCGGACTCAAGCAGGGACAGATCGAGCTCAAACTGCGACGGGACAGCGAAGCGTCGTCTGTTCTCCTGGCGGATGGCGTTGAGGCCGCGCAGGATGCCCTGGCGTCGCTTTCGACCTGATACCCGCTTGATACTGGGGCCCGCGAGTCTCGCGCATTCGCAGTTTCGAATTCAGGTTGCCGTGTATAGTCAACAGTGCGGATGTCGGGTGGGGGTCGGGCCGCCTTGTCTGATCCTGCGCGACACGCACGGATCCACTGACATGACGTTCGGCCGGGTCTCCCTTCAGGACGACTGCCCATGAAAACCGACTTTCTGCTGGCGATCAAGCAGCTCCATTCCGACAAGAACCTCGACGACGAGGTCATCTTTAGCGCCGTCGAGCGTGGCATGGCCGCGGCCGTCAAGCGTCGCTACGAACTGCCCGGCAATGTGGTCGTGAACATCGACCGCTTCGACGGCAGCATGTCAGTCTGGTCCGAGCGCGAGGTTGTCGAGATCGAAGAAGACATCTCCGAACCCGATCTGCAGATTGAGCTGGAGCGCGCGCGCTTGTCCGACGCCTCGGTCCACATCGGCTCGACCCTGCGTGAGAAGCACGACATCGAGAACGTCGGCGGCCGCATTGAGGCTCAGACCGCCAAGCAGGTGGTGTTGCAGGCTTTGCGCGAAGCCGAGCGTGAGGCAGTCTTCGCCAAGTATTCCGGCGAAGAGGGCGGCATCATCAGCGGTGACGTCCAGCGCGTCGAGCCGCATCAGGTCATCGTCGAATTGGGCGACCACACCGAAACCATCATGCCGGCCCAGGAGCAGGTGCGCATGGAGCGCTACCGCACCGGTCAGCGCGTCAAGGCGATCATGGTCGAGGTTCTGCGCGCCAACAAGGGACCGCAGATTGTCATTTCACGGTCGCGCCCCGATTTCGTCCGTCGCCTGTTCGAGCTTGAAGTCCCGGAAATCACCCGTGGCGTGGTCGAAATCCGCGGCGTCTCTCGTGAGGCGGGACACCGCACGAAGATTGCCGTCTTTTCGCGGCAACCCGGCATCGATCCCGTCGGCAGCTGCATCGGCATGCGCGCGATGCGTATCCAGAACATTGTCAATGAACTCCACGGCGAGCGTGTGGACGTCATCCAGTGGGATCGCGACCCCCGCCTCTTCGTTGAGCATGCGCTCAGCCCGGCTCAGATTCTCGCCGTCCGGATCGACCCCGAGACCAATACGGCCGAGTGCGCCGTTCCCGACATGCAGCTCAGCCTGGCGATCGGACGCGAAGGCCAGAACGCGCGGCTTGCGGCGCGACTGACCGGCTTCCGCATCGATATCAAGCCGCAGACCGTGGCCGAGCGTATGCAACTTGAAGGCCGCGGACCATTCGCGCCGCAGGCCGATATTGAGATCGAGCCGGATCCGGTTCCCGAGCCCGTTCGCGCTGTTCCAGAAGTCGAGCGACCGATTGCCGCGCCGCTGCCGCTGCCAACGTCGGAAGTTGCTCCGGCGACCACGGCTCAGCCGGTGGTCGAACCAGAAGCCGTTGAAGAAGTGCCGGAACTTGAACCCGTGCTTCGGGCGGTTGAACTCGCTCCCGCCGCTCGCGACGATGGGCAGATTCGATTTGCCGAGGATGTTCTGCGCCGCGAGCAGGAACAGCAGCAACAACGTGACCGACGCCGGCGTCGACCTCGCTACCACGAGAGCGACGAAGGCCTCGAAGAAGATCCCTACGCCGCGTACAGCGAATTCGAGGAAGACCGCTAGGCCACTCGTTCGCCGCTTCCTCACCCGTCTGTCGACAACGCGGGTTCCAGCCCCGCGCAGTACGAAAGATGCCGATGTCCCCTTCTTGCTCCAATGCTTGCTCCACTGTCAGCCCCTCTGATCGACCGATCCGCCGCTGTGTGGTCTGTCGTGAGCCCGCGCCTCAGCGGGAACTGCTTCGGGTGGTGCGTCGCCCCGACGGCGTCGTCACACTCGCTGCGCGCGACCCGGGCAGGGGCGCCTACATTCATCGCCAATCGGATTGCCTGGCCACCGCCGCGTCCACTCCCAGGTACCTCGCACGCGCGCTGCGCCAATCGCCGCCGGACGAAATCCTGCATCAGATTGCCCAATCTCCACCGAACTAACTCGTCAACCCTCGCAACACTCATTCAAACTCACGGCTCGGAGACCCCATGACGACACAGCAAACGATTCGGCAATCCACCCTAGCGCCACAGGCAGAGGGCGCCGTCCTGATTCCCCGCACCTTGACGGTGCGAGAACTCGCCGACCTGCTCAATGAAACACCCGTCACCATCATCAAAACCCTGATGACGAACGGAATCATGGCGGATGTTTCGAAGACACTCGACTACGGCACCGCGGCCATCGTCGCGATGGATCGCGGCTTCGATCCCGAGGAAGCCGGTGACGTGGTCCCGGAGCAAAAGGCGCCATCGACCATCGACATCCTCGGCGCGCCCGAAGAGGAAGACGAGGATCCGGCCAACCTGCGTCTGCGACCACCCGTCGTGGCTGTGCTCGGCCATGTCGACCATGGCAAGACGTCGCTGCTCGATCACATCCGCGACGCCAAAGTCGCCGATGGCGAAGCCGGCGGTATCACGCAACGAGTTGGCGCGTACCAGGCGAATGCCAATGACCGCTTGATCACATTCATCGACACCCCTGGCCACGCCGCGTTCACGGAGATGCGCGCGCGCGGCGCGCAGGCCACCGACATCGCCATCCTGGTTGTCGCCGCCAACGACGGCGTGATGCCGCAGACCCGCGAGGCGATCAGCCACATTCACGCGGCCGGCGTTCCCTACGTCGTCGCCCTGAACAAAATGGACCTCGACAACATCAATCCTGACCGTGTTAAGGCCGCGCTGGCCGATGTCGGTGTGCAAATCGAGGAGTACGGCGGCGACGTGCCGCTCGTATCCGTCTCCGCGACTCGCGGCGACGGCATGGACGACCTGCTTGACACCTTGCTGCTCGTGGCAGACATCGCGGAGTTCTCCGCCAACCCGGATCGCGCAGCTTCCGGCGTCGTCCTCGAGGCGGAGCTCGATCGTCGCCAGGGCCCGAAAACCACGCTGCTGGTCCAGAAAGGCACATTGCGGCAGGGCGACCCCGTGCTCGCTGGTCAGACCTGGGGGCGAATCAAGGCCATGACGGACTTTGTCGGCAATCGGATCCTCGAGGCCGGTCCCTCAACACCGGTCGTCGTGCTCGGCATGCAGGATGTCGCCGATGCCGGCGACAACTTCCGCGCCGTCGACAACGACCGTGAAGCGAAACGCATCTACATACGGGCGCGACGCGAACGCGAAGCGCGCGAAGCGCAGATCCAGCACTCGGCGACCCTGGACGCGCTCTTCGGCGAGATTTCGCGCGGCAATGTGTCCGCGCTCAACCTGATCGTCAAGACCGATGTCGTGGGCTCGATCGAGGCGCTGCGCGGCTCGTTGGAGCAACTCACAAATGAAGAGGTCACCGTGAAGGTGATTCACGCCGCCGCGGGCCCCGTCTCTGTGGCGGATGTCAACCTGGCGCTCGCCTCCGAGGGCCTGGTGATCGCCTTCAGCACGCCCGTCGAGCCCGGCGCCGAGCGATTGGCCGACCAGGAAGGCATCGAGGTCCGCAGCTACTCCATCATCTACGACGTGATCGAAGAGGTCGAAGCGGCGATCAGCGGTCTGCTCGAGCCGATCCAGATGCAGGTCGTTGATGGCCACGCCGAGGTGTTGCAGGTCTTCCCCATTCGTGGGCTGGGCAACATCGCCGGTTGCCGTTCGCTCGACGGATCGATCCGCAACGACGCTCAGGTGCACGTCTACCGCAACGGCGAGCAGATCGCCGAGTCCACAATCTCCGGCTTGCGACGCTTCCAGGAGGTCGTTCAGGAAGTCGACGCTGGACAGGAATTCGGTGTGGCGTTGGCTCGCTACGAGAAGTTCCATTCGGGTGATCAGCTGGAGTTCTTCCACATCGAAACGCAGTCGCGGATCGTCCAGGGCGGCGAAATCCGCAACGTAACTCGGTAGGCTTGACTGCGATCATGGCACGTAGCAATCGACCCTATGCCGCAACCCGAGACGGCGGTGGCGTTGACCGCATGGAACGCGTCAACGACCTGCTCCGCGACACGATCGCAGAGGTCGTTTCACGCGAACTCAAGGATCCGCGACTTGACATCGCGTTGCTCAGCGTGACCGAGGTCCAGGCCTCGCGTGACCTGCGCCACGCGACGGTGAGAGTGTCGGCGATGTCGTCGCTCAACACGACCCAACAGGAACAGTCTGAGGAGGCCGTAGCAGCGGTCGACGCACTAACTCGGGCGGCGCCGTTCATTCACCGGACGATTCGGCGTCGGCTGCACATGAAGCGGGTGCCGTGGCCCACGTTTGAGCTGGACCTGCGCATTGCGGGTGCTGCCGAAGTCCAGGAGCGCATCCGCATGTTGGGCGTGTCATGACCCGCCGTCGCCGAGAACGCCACCACCCCGGCGCCGTCTTTCTGGTTGACAAGCCAACCGGTCCGACATCGCACGACATCGTCCGCGAGGTCCGGCGCTGGACCGGCCTGCGCCGGGTCGGCCACGGCGGCACGCTCGATCCATTGGCCAGTGGACTGCTGCCGATCTTCGTCGGCGCGGCCACACGCCTGAACGAGTATCTGTCGCCCTACCGCAAGTCCTACGAGGCGACGATTCTGCTCGGCCAGGCGACCGACACCGATGACAGCGAGGGTAAGGTCATCGCCGAGGCAGAAGTCCCAGCGCTGAGTGAGCAACAGATCGATGAGGCGCTCGCTCAATTTCGCGGCGAGATCGAGCAGGTGCCGCCCCAATACAGCGCGATCAAACGCGCCGGCGTCGCTGCATATCGTTCCGCCCGCGCCGGCGAGCACGTGGACATCGATCCACGAGCGGTCACCGTGCACGAGCTCTCCGCCACCGCCGTCGAGCTGCCATACGTCACGTTTACGATGTCGGTCAGCACCGGCACGTATGTGAGAGCGATTGCGCGTGATCTTGGGGACGCGCTGGGCTGCGGCGCTCACGTCACCGAGATGCGACGCACCGCCATCGGCCATCAGACGGCAGCAGACGGCCATACTCCGGACGAGCTTCAGGCCGCAGCAGATGAAGATAACGTCTGGTCATTGTCCATTTCGCCCGCCGACCTGTTCCCCGACTGGCCGCACTTCCACTTGCACGGCGAACAGCTCCAGCGAATCAAGCGAGGACAGGCAATCAGGCACGCTTCGGTCGACGGCTGGGACAAGGCGCTCGCACTGAACGCGGAAAATCACGTCACCGCCGTCCTCCGCCGGGACGAGTTCAGCTCAGCCACCTGGCAGCCGGAGAAGGTGCTCGCGGCGGGATAGGTCACCGGAACACACTGAGTTCCGTCATTCCCGCGCTCCGTCGCGGGAATCTCGCCGAACCCCGCACCGATGATCGAGCCCGAGGAAGCCCGCCTGATTCGATCACTCATCCGGCTCGTTACCTTCGTGGCAAGCACAGCGAGATACCCGCGGCAGAGCACGGGTATGACGGAGGTAAAGGTCAGACAGGATTCTGAGTCGGGCTAAGTCGCCGTCGGCAGGCAAAATACCAGCGCCAGCGAGTCCGTCTCCGCGATTAGCGAGTATGGAGCGTTCGCCTCGAGCAGTACGCCTTCACCGGCTTCGAGCGTAGCGTTGTCGTCGAGGGTGCCGATGGACACCTCACCCTCCGCGACGATCAGCGCCGTCGGACCGGTGGTCTCGCGATTGAGCGCTCGTTGACCGGCGGGCAGGCGGATCGCCTCCGAGGCGAGGCCGGAGGTCGTTAGGCTGAGTGCGCCGCCCACGCTGGCGGTGATGCGACTCAAGGTCATCGTTATGCGATCCCGGCATTTGCGAGGTAGTTGAGCAGGTCCTGCACCGACCGAATCTCAGCCGCGTCTTCCTCGGGAATCTCGATCTGGTTGTCGTCCGTCGAGAACTCTTCCTCCACCGCAATGGTGAGGTCGACAATGTCGAGCGAGTCTGCGTCGAGGTCGTCGATCAGGTGCGCTTCAGCCGTGACCTTGTCGAGCGGCTGGCGTAGTTGATCGGCAACAAGCTGGAGGAGTCGGGATTGCAGGCTGTTGTCGTCGGACATGTGGCGGCTCCCATCTAGCTAATCGGTGGGCTGTCAGATGTCTGCCGGATGTTGGGGAGAGGGTAGCGGTCAGTGGTCGATCCGCGAGAGTGCCACGACACCGTTCTGTCCGCCAAAGCCAAAGCCATTGACCAGCGCCGCCGATAATGCACAATCGCGCGCTTCATTGGGGACATAGTCGAGGTCGCACTCGGGATCGAGCGTCTCATGATTGATCGTGGGTGGCAGTACGCCGTGGTAGAGCGCCAACGCGGTCGCGGCGCCGGACAGCGCTCCGGCCGCACCCATCAGGTGCCCGGTCATCGACTTCACCGACGACACCGCCAGATGGTCGGCGTGGGCGCCGAAGACGGTCCGGATTGCCCGCGTCTCGACCGCGTCATTGAGCGGGGTCGACGTGCCGTGAGCGCAGATGTAGCCGATTTCCTCTGGATTCAGCCCCGAGTTACGCAGCGCCGTCGCCATTGCGCGCGCCGCGCCGGCGCCGGCCGGATCGGGAGCGGTGATGTGATACGCGTCGGCCGTGCGGCCGCCGCCGAGCACTTCGGCGTAGATCCGAGCATCGCGCGCCCGCGCGCTGGCCAGCGATTCCGTGACACAGACGACGGCGCCCTCGCCGAAGACGAAGCCGTCGCGGTCGCGGTCGAAGGGACGAGAGGCAGCCTCAGGGTCTTCATTGCGGCGCGAGAGCGCCTGCATGTTGGCCAGGCCGGAAATTCCCAGCGCCGAGACGTTGGCTTCCGTCCCGCCGGTGAGGGCGAGATCGGCCTCGCCGCTCAGCAGCAGCTGTCGGCTGTCGATGAAGGCGTAGATGCTCGCGGCGCAGGCGGCCAGCGAGGTCAGCGCCGGACCGCGGAGTCCGAGTTCGATCGAGACCTGGCAGGATGCCATGTTGCCCGCCATCATCGGCACGAACATCGCCGAGACCCGACCGGGTCCTTTGCTGTTGAGTACTTCCGCCTGTTGTGCGATCGTCGTCACGCCGCCGCCGCCGGTGTTGATCACTGCAGCAACGCGCTCAGGATCATGCGCCTCCAGGTCGAGCCCGGCGTCTACCACGGCCAGTCGAGCAGCAGCGACGCCCAACTGAGCAAACCGCGCCATGCGCCGGGCCGACTTGCTCTCCATGTAGTCAGTCGGCTTGAATTCGGGAATATCGGCTGCAATATGCACCTTGAGGCCGGCATCAACCAGCTCGGGCACTCGACGAACTCCGGAGCGCCCATGGGTCAGCGAGTCCCAGAAGGCGTCAACGCCCACCCCAATCGGCGTCACCGGACCGATCCCGGTGATCACGATCCGCTCCTCCGGTGGACGTTCTGAAGATCGAATGTGGCCACTCACTCGTTGAAACGCTTTAACAGAACGGCGGCGTTGTGTCCGCCCAAGCCTACGGAAAACGAGAGCGCGGCTTCAACACTGAGCTCGCGCGCCTCGTTGGGAATCACATCAATGTCGAGTTCGGGATCGGGCGTCTCGTAGTTCAGCGTCGGTGGCGCGACGCCCTCTTTGATCACCATCGCCGCGACGATCACTTCCAATGCGCCCGAAGCGCCCATCATGTGGCCGGTGGCCGGCTTGATTGAGGAAAGCGACAGGTGATCCGCATGCGCTCCGAATATACGCTTGATGGCCGTCACCTCGACCAGATCTCCCAGCTTGGTGGCTGTCCCATGCGTCGAAACATAGCCGACGCTCTCCGGATCGATCTGCGCTTCATTCATCGCTTGCTGAACGCTGACCATCAGGCCCCGTCCGTGTGGTTCCGGTTGGGCAATGTCATGGGAATCGTTCGCCGATCCGCCGCCGACCACTTCTGCATAGATCGTAGCGCCGCGCTCCAGTGCGTGATCAAGATCCTCGATCATCATCGCCGCCGCGCCCTCGCCGGGGACAAACCCATTGCGGTGCAGGTCATATGGAGCGGAAGAGGCCGAGAGCGGCTCGGCTGGTGTCGCGAGCACCCCCATGCGTTCGAAGCAGATGTGGAATAACGGCAGGATGATCGCTTCCGAGCCACCAACGATCAGGGCGTCTGCGCGTCCTGCCTTGATATGCAGCATGCCATCGGCGACAGCATTGGCGCCGGTCGCGCAGGCGGAGGTCGGCGAATAATTCGGGCCGGTCGCTCCAGTGGCAATGGAGAGATGGCCGGACGCTGCGTCGGCAATCAGGTTTGGCATCGCGAACGGCGAGACGCGTCGCGCGCCGTGTTTGACCAACGTGTCCTGCCAGCGTGTCACCAGCTCCATCCCACCGCCGCCGGAACCGAAGATGATCCCGACACGGTGTTGGTTGTCCTCGTTGATCTCCAGCCCCGAGTCGGCCAGCGCCTCAAGCCCGGCCGACATGCCGTATTGGGTATTCAGGTCCATGTGACGCAGGGCCTTGACGTCGGGCAGGACGGAGTCCGGGTCAAAGTCCCGCACTTCCGCCGCGATCGGCATCTTGACGCCCCACGCATCGGGGTCAAATCGCTGGATGCGGCCAACGCCGCTTTGCCCGTCAAGCAGATTGCGCCACGTCGATGGCATGTCGTTGCCGACAGGTGTGACGGCTCCAACGCCGGTGATCACGACACGGCGTGGAGATGTGGACGAGTTGGAAGCCACTACTTGGGGATCCCGTCGCTCTTGTCCGGGTAGTCGCGCTGCGACAGGCCTTGGTCGTCATCGGACAGTGGGAAGGTCCAGGAGGTGCGTGAGATCCGCCGAACCAGCTTGGAGAGCACATCGCCCGGGCCGGCCTCGACAAATAGGGTTGAGCCTTGGGCCGCCATCGTCTTGACGGCCTGCTGCCACTGCACGGGCGCGGTCAGCGCTCCCGACAACTCCTGCGCGAGCTGATCCTTCGTGTGCATGAGTCCACCGGTGATGTTGCTGACGACTGGCACCACCGGGTCGCGCCACGGAATCGCGTGGACGGCCTCGGAGAAGTGTGCCTGCGCGCCCGCCATCAATGGCGAATGTGAGGCAATGGAAATCGGCAGGCGCACGACGCGTCGTGCGCCATGCTCATCGGCCAGACGCATGATTCTACGCAATGGAGCCTCATCGCCCGAGACGACCGTTTGTCCGGGGCAGTTGTCATTGGCCACGACCAGCGTGCCTTCCTGGCCGGCTTCGCCAATCAGGCGTCGCAGGACGCGGTCTTTCATGCCGATGATTGACGCCATTCCGCCGGGGCGGAGGCTGTCGGCGGCGTGCATCACTTCGGCGCGGCGTCGAACCAGTTGCAGCGCTTCGTCGAAGTCGACCGCCCGTGCGGCCAGCATCGCCGTGATCTGTCCCATGCTGTGTCCGGACACGACTTTCGGTGACAGTGTCCGACCAACCGCTTCCCATTTGTCGCGCAATGCTTCAAGCCATGCGACGGAGGCGACAAAGATCGCCGGTTGCGAATGGGTGGTTTCGTTCAGCTGATCAGTGGGACCGTGTTCGATCAGGTGCAGCAGGTCGTAGTCCAGGACTTCGTTGGCTCGCTCGAACCACTGCTGGGCATTGGGGTACACGCGGAGCACTTTGCCCGCCATGCCGACCGACTGCGATCCCTGTCCGGGGAAGAGCAGTGCGTACTCGTCGTCCGTGAGCGCCGGGTATTCGCCGCTTGGCGGATCATCGGCGGCTTCTTCTGGTTCGGTGAGCGTTTCCATCTCGACTCCTGCCGTCCGGCGACGTCTTGCCTGTGACGCGGCGTCGGACGTGTGACGTCTAATTCTACTGACTCTCAGGTCTTTCATGGCGCTGCGACGCCAAAGCTGTGCGGATCAGCGAACAGTACGTGTGACAGAAGCAGTTGATTGGGCCAAACACTCGTCCGCCTGTTGCGCTTAGCCCATCACCATGCCGCCGTCGACATGAATGATCTGCCCGGTGATGTATGCGCCGCCCGGTCCGGCCAGAAACGCGACCAGCGGCGCCACGTCCGAGGGTTCGCCGAGGCGTTCCAGCGGAATCCGTTGCATCACGCTGCCGATCACGGCTGCCGAGAGATCGGCGGTGATGTCGGTCTGGATGAACCCGGGCGCAACGAGGTTGGCCGTGATCCCTCGCGAACCGAGTTCGTGCGCCAATGAACGGGTCATGCCGGCCAGTCCGGCCTTGGCCGCGGCGTAGTTCGCCTGGCCGGCATTGCCGACCGTGCCGATCACCGAGCCAATCGTGATGATCCGGCCCTTGCGAGCACGCAGCATCCCGCGCAGCACGGACTGCGTGGTCAGAAACGAGCCGGTCAGATTCGTCCCGACAACGGCGTCCCAATCGGCCGACTTCATCCGCATCGCCAGCATGTCGCGGGTGATGCCGGCGTTGTTGATCAAGATGGTCGGCGCGCCCAACTCGCTCGTGACCGCTTTGGCCATCGCCGAGACGGCGTCTCCGTCGGAGATATCAGCCTGCACAACGAGGGCCTGTCGGCCCAGTGTGCGAATCTGCTCCGCCACCTCTTGCGCCGCATCGGACGACGCGGTGTAGTTCACGCCGATATCCGCGCCTTGCGCGGCCAACTCCAGGGCAATCGCCCGACCAATCCCACGCGAAGCCCCGGTCACCAGAGCGACCGCACCAGATAACGGGAGTGGTTCGGAGTCAACCATTAGGTCGAGTTTATCACCGATCCCGGATTCAAATTCATACGTCCGTAACAAGCGTGCAGCGCCGTTCCGCGACACTGCGCAGACTGGTTCCGCGGAACAATCGGGTTTCGGTTGCGTTACTCTTCCTGCGTCAACCGTGCCCGGAGGGGGAATAGCGTATGGATTCCGGAAATACTGCCTGGCTGTTGACCTCAGCGGCGTTGGTGCTGCTAATGACACCGGGCCTGGCGTTCTTCTATTCGGGCTTGGTCCGTACCAAGTCAGCCGCCGCCACGATCATGCAGTCATTCATCATGATCGGTGTGGCGACGATTGTCTGGGTGCTGTGGGGCTACTCACTCGCCTTCGGCACCGACATCGGCGGCTTCGTCGGCAACCTGACCAATTTTGGCCTACGCGGACTCGAAGGCGACAGCCTGCTCTTCATGGTCTTCCAGCTGATGTTCGCGATCATCACGCCGGCCCTGATCACCGGCGCGTTCGTCGAGCGCATCTCGTTCAAGGCGCTGCTCGTCTTCACCGTCGCCTGGATCACACTCGTCTACGCCCCGCTCTGTCACTGGGTCTGGGCTGAGGGCGGCTGGCTGCTCGACCTCGGCGCGGCTGACTTCGCCGGCGGCACCGTGGTCCACATCAACGCGGGCGCCGCGGCCCTGGCCGGCGCGCTCTTCGTCGGACGACGGCGCGACTCGGTCGCCGAGACCCGTCCGCACGATGTCTCCAAAGTCGTCCTTGGCGCCGGGCTGCTCTGGTTCGGCTGGTTCGGATTCAACGCCGGCTCGGCTCTCGCCGCGAACGACTCCGCAGTCAACGCATTCGTTCAGACTCAGATTTCCGCCGCTGGCGGTCTCGTCGCCTGGACGCTGCTCTCCTGGAAGTACACCGGACACCCATCGATCATCGGCGCGGCGACCGGCGCGGTTACCGGCCTGGTCGCGATCACGCCGGCGGCAGGATTCGTCGGCCTCTGGCCGGCGACCGACGGCTACCTGAATTTCTTCCCCGCGATGTGCATCGGAGTCGTGGCTTCAGTCCTCGGTTTCTACGCGGTCCGAGCGCTGCACAACTGGCGCGACATGGACGACACGTTGGACGTCTTCGCCGTTCACGGCGTCGGCGGCATGTGGGGCGCCTTTGCAACCGGCATCTTCGCGGTTTCCGAGGTTGGCGGGGTAAATGGCTTGATCGGCGGCAGCGTCGACCTGCTCTGGCGCCAGGTTGTTGGCATCTTTGCCGCGCTGGCCTGGTCATTCGTCCTCTCGGTCGGCATCTTCCTGGTGATTCAGCGGTTCATGCCGTTGCGGGTCGGAGAGACAGACGAAATGATCGGACTCGACCGCAGCACGCACAACGAGCCGGCCTACGAGTTCGATGAGTTCGGATTTGGCTGGGACGCCAGCGAGGCAATCGACCAGGAAATCCCCTCAGGAACTGAAGCGCTGAAGAGGTTGGTGTCATGAAAAAGGTCGAAGCAATCGTCCGGCCGGAAGCGCTCGAGCCGGTCAAACGCAGGCTGATCGAGGCGGGCATCACCGGCTTGCACGTCGAACGAGTCGCCGGTCACGGCTACCAGGGCGGCGTCGTCCAGGCGGGCCGCGGCGGTCAGTTCTATGTCGTCGACATGATCCCCAAAGTCAAGATCATCACGATCATCTCGGACTTCAACGTCGAGCCGGCGATCGAGGCGATCATCGCCGGCGCTCGCACCGACAACACCGGAGACGGCAAAATCTTCATCACCGACGTAGAGGAAGCCGTCCGAGTCCGAACCGGCGAACGCGGCCACGACGTCCTCTGACCTAGCCATGCTCGACCTCCCCCTCTGGGAGACGTGCGCGCAAATCCCCTTCTCCCCCCTCGCGGGGGAGATGCCGGAGGCAGAGGGGGGGCTCCCCTTCTCAAGGCCTATCCGGTAGCTGTCGGAGGACCCCCCTCTGTCACGCCGTGACATCTCCCCCCGCAAGGGGGGGAGAGGGGATTCATGAGTTTACGCGCAGGTCTCCGAAGGGGGAGCGCGTGACGGCTCCGCTTGCCACAGGCCCTACGAGGCCCCGCTAGTAAACAACCTGCTCGATCAGCAGCTTCACATAGCGTTCATCTTCGAGCCCGAACTCCCCCTTAAGGATCTCTTCCGAGTGCTCACCGAGGCCTGGGGATGGCCGAGTGCCCAGCCGCGCGCCGTTCCAGGTGAACGGTTGGTGCTGGGTCATGAACGGCACGTCGCCGCGGTTGTAGCGGAAGAACAGGCTGTCGGCGCCCTGATCCCGCTCGACCAGATCTGCCGCTGTCTCGGCCGGCGAGGCGGGGATGCCCCGAGCTTGCAGCATCGACGAGGCCTCCCAGACTTCGTGCTTCGCCGACCATTCAGACAGAGCCGCCTCAATCTCATCCTCTGAGGCTTTGCGGCCTTCGAGAGTCAATAGGTCGTCCCGATTCGCCAGGTCTCCTCGACCGATGAGATCGCACAGCTCGCGCCACTCTCGGCGATCGCGGACGGCGATAGCCAACCAGGAATCATCTCCGGCGGCTGGGAACAGACCGTGCGGGCAGAACTCGGCCGAACGATTGCCAATCCGAGGCGCGTCAACGCCGTTGATCAACGCATCCATCAACTCGTGGTCGAGCAGGTGTACGGCCGCTTCATACTGCGCAATCTCAATCTCCTGACCCTCGCCGGTGCGGTCGCGATGCAGCAACGCTGCCATTAACAGCGACGCTGCAATCGGCGCGAGCGTGAAGTCCGTGTGCAGCGTCCCGATGCCGATTGGCGGTCGGTCGGGCTGGCCCGTGTGTGCCGCGACGCCTGACAGCGCGGTCACTCCGTTGCCGATCCCTCGATAGGAGCTTTTTCGGACCCGACCTGCCCATGACCGGGAACGAGGCATAGATCAGGTCGGGCTTGTGATTGCGTAGCTCGTCGTAGGTGAGCTGGAACTTCTCCATCGCGCCGGGCGCGAAGTTGTTGGTCACCAGATCGAATTGCGGCAGCATCTCGATGATCAGCTCGCGCGTCTTGGGATGGTGCAGATTCAGCGTCAGCGAGCGCTTGTCGGTGTTCGTGTCATTGAAGAAGGCGCCGGTGTCGATTGTGAATCCCGTGGGCGGGTGCGAGAACTCGCGAACGGTGTCTACGCCGGTCACCGACTCAATCTTGATCACATCGGCGCCAAGGTTTGCCAGCAACTCGGTGATCAGCGGTCCTGCCGCCATCCAACAGAAATCCAGCACGCGAACGCCTTCGAGTGGCAGCCTCGTGGCTGGTTTCGGATCGACGGCGATCGGAGAGCGAACAAATGTTTCACGTGAAACAATTTCGTTCGGCCGCTCTCCGCGCACGATGCCGAGGTCGATCAGCGCTGCGATCTCCTGATCGGAGCAGCATCCAAGCTCGCGCAAGACATCGGTGGAGTGCTTGCCGAGAGCAGGAGCAGGACGCGGTTGGTGTTCCAGTGCGGTCGAGCGGTAAGGAGTGCGCGGCAGCGGCAACGTTTTTCCAAGGACGGGGTGCTCGACCTCAGGGAAGAAGCCGCGCTCGTGCAGATGCTCGTCATGCGCAATGTCCAGGCCGGTCTGAACGGGCAGGCCGAGGTCGGCGTTGCGTTGCGCCCGCGAAATCAGGGCATCGCGCTCCTGGGCCGCACAGAAGCGCCTGGTGAACTCCTGCTTCTGCACGAGATGGCTCCACCGGTACGACGGATCGGTCCACGGTTCGTGGAGCAGCGTGTCGTCGCCGGTGACTTCGGCATACCACTCGGGGAAGTCCTTCCAGGTCCGGTTAGTCGGCGACTGCATGTAGGTAACCCAGAGCCCGTCGGCGGTCTCATAGGTCGCGCCCGGTGTGTCGATGAAGACGATCTCACCGCTCTCGAATTCGCCCGACGCGAAGGAGCCGGGTCCTCTGCCGACGACCGGGTACCTCAGGCCGCCGGTGCCGGTGCGTTCGGCGACCATCCCGTGCCAGACGTAGAGATTCGGGTTGGCGGCCTGGATGATCGTGGAGATCACCGCCTCTTGCAACGAAATAGTCGAGGAGACCGCTGGACCGCCGCGCGCTCGCTGGAAGATCGTCGCCACGGCCGCCGCAACGGCCAGAGACGACGACTGCTTGTAACCCAGCTTGCCTGCGGGATAGTCGGGCGCGACGTCGGGAAAGCCATTGCAGACCAACTGACTCCCCGCCGCCATCGCAATCAGGTCAGTCGTCTGCTCCGACGGGTCGTCTCGGCGGAAGACCACGTCAATGACAGACGGTCCCCCGCCGTTGTGCGCGGAGTCGTGCAGACGCTCAATGAGCTGGGCGGCGCGGTTCGACTTCTCCAATGGCGCGATCACGACATCGGCTTGCGAAGCCAATCGCTCGACGATTTCCCACGATTCCGCGGCATCAAGGTCCAGCGCCAGCGACTCCTTGCCCTGGTTGTAGAGCAGGTGCCGCAGCGCCCGTTCATTCCCCGCTTCGCCATCGACCCACGGTCCGACCCGCCGAATGCGGTCACCGTTGGCCGACTCAACCCGCACCACGCGCGCGCCGAGGTCGGCGAGGTAGCGTCCGGCGATGATCAGCGGTTCGTCCGAGAGGTCGAGAACGACTGTTCCGTCAAGGGCTTGGGCGTCGGGCATGAGCGACTTCCTACAGATACTCCGTGAGTTCCACGGCATATCCCTGTTCCAGTCCCCGCCCCCGAGCGGGGACCCGTTCCACGTTGGCCAACCGGGCCGAGCGGGCCCCGGTTCGTGGACGGGGGCTGGAGATTACCGCTCGCTTGGATGGTTGCTAGAACATCGCAATCGGATTGATCGGCGACGCTGTGCCGCCGACCAGACGCAACGGCGCGATCGTCAGCAGGAACTCCCAGCGATTGCGAGCAGCGCATGCCTCGCCGAGTGGTCCCAGGCGGGCGTTGTCGACCAGGTGGATGCCCATGTAGGTGATGATGATGTGGTGAATCGGCAACGGCGAGTCGACGACGTTCGACGGGATCATGTCAGAGACGCCGTCACAGCCGAGAATCGCGACCTCACGCTCGCGGATCCAGGGCAATGTCTCCATCAACAGACCGGCCAGCCCGTCAAACGGTGGCCAGGCCCCCTCCGACTCGCGGCGTGTATCGCGTCCCGTGCGGACCAGCAGGATGTCTCCTGAACGCACCTTGACGCCCTGCCGTTCCTCCGCCGCTTCCAGATCGGCCACCGAAATCGCGTCTCCGGGCTCGAGCCAATCGACACCCTTGAGCGCCGCGATGTCGAGCAGCACGCCGCGAGTCGCGATGCCCTGCTCACCGGCGAGGATTGAATTCCTCTCCGCGCCGGTCGAGAGCACGTCCGACGCGGGGAAGCCGTTGTACATCTTGCCCTGGTCGAGGATGTGGCAGAGCGCGTCCATGTGCGTGTTGGCCATCCCGTGCGGCGAGATCATGAAGCCGTCACCGGTCGCCTCGAGGCCGCGAAGGCGTCCTTGATCGCTGACATCCCCAGCGCCGGTCATGAAGTGCAACACGGGAGTCGGGTTGTCGGCGGCCGGCGTCTTGGCCAGCTCGAGCGCGCAACTGACTGTCACTCCATCTGAAACCAGCGCCGCCGCCGCGGCCGAGACCTCGGGCGTGATGAAGTTCAGCGCGCCGCGCTCGTCGTCGGGTCCCCAGCGACCCCAGTTGGAGAGTTCCTGCGCCATCGCATCAACATCGGCTCGGGTTCCCTGCTGTTCGGCCATTGGTTCCGCCTTTCCTCCTGTTGGTCTCCATCGGGTGGCAGTATGCCAGAGCGCAGACCATCGCGGCGACTGCGGATAAGGTGAGTGGCGGTCACCTGCCCCCGACCGATCCCATCTGCACGAGCGAGTTCTCAGACCGGGCGGCTGCCAGCAGACACTGCGTGGCATCAGGAGGCTCCAGGAGGAAGTACCCGAGTGCTGCGCGCACTGCTCGGCCGGTCCGGTTCGAACGGCAAGATCTTCTACGGCTGGTACATCGTCGGCGCCGGCATCCTGCTCAACATGCTCATGGGCGGGCTGATCATGCACGCCTTCCACTTCTACGTGGCCGAGCTCAAGGCTGAGTTCCTCTGGCCGGCGACGCTGTTCGGCATCGCCTTCATGATCACCCGGATCGAATCGGGCGTCCTTGGGCCGATCCAGGGTTGGTTGATCGACCGATTCGGACCGCAGACGATGATCCGGCTCGGCATCCTGTCTACGACCATCGGCCTGGTCGCTTTTTCTCAGTTGAATAGCCAGGCCACATTCATCGGCTTCTACTTCGTCGTCGCAATCGGCGCGTCCGTGGGCGGATTCATGACCGTCTCGGTGGCGGTCGTGACCTGGTTCGAGCGGCTGCGATCGCGGGCTCTGGGTTACATGTCCACCGGATTCGCTTTCGGGGGATTCCTGGCGCTTCCGGTCGGACTGATGATTACTGAGATCGGCTGGCGAGGGTCGGCATTGGTCTCAGCCGCGGTCTTGTTCATCGTCGGCCAGGCAGTGGCCTTCCTGTTCGTCCGGCGTCCCGAGGATCGGGGACTGGTCAAGGACGGCGGACCGGCGGCTGCGAGCGAAGCCGGTGCAACCGAGTCAGCAGCCAGGGCGCGGCCGGCTGCGAGTGTTCACCGCCATCGAGATTTCACCGTGAGAGAAGCCCTCCGAACGAAGGCCTTCTGGGGCCTGGCGCTCGCGCACGGAGCGCCGCTCTTGGTCGTGTCCGGCGTGTTCGTCCACTTCACGTTGCTGGTCGTCGAGATCGACGGACTCACCGCGTTCCACGCAGGCATCGCTTACACGGTGATGAATGTGGCGCAACTTGTCGGCCAGCTGGTCATGGGCTATCTCGGTGACAGATTTTCCAAGCGGCTGCTGCTGATTCCGGCGATGTTTGGGCATTGCGCTGCTGCCATTTTGCTGGGCTTCGCGGGGTCGTATGAGATTGTGCTGCTGGCCGCGATCATCAACGGATTGGCCTGGGGCTCGCGTGCGCCTCTGTTGACTGCGCTGCGTGCCGACTACTTCGGCGCTTCCCACTTCGGACAAATCATGGGCTGGTCTTCGGTCGTGATGTCGACCTTCATGACCCTCGGCGGATTCCTCTCGGCGGTGCTCTACGACGCCACCGGCAGCTACGAGATCCCCTTCCTTGTGCTCGGCCTGGGTGCGCTGAGCGGTGTGATCTGGGTGTTGATGGCCGGCCGCCCGCGACTGCCCGGAATCCGAGTCATGAACGCCAGAGGAGCGCTCAGATCCGCCCAACCGATCGCCATGTTCCGGCCAAATCGACAATCGAACAGCCCCACATCTCGGCCCGCGCCGCGGCGCTCCGGTCTCGACCGGTGAGCTGGATTGCATACCTGATACTGGGTCAATGCGCTCGCCATTGATCTCGCGCCTGATTCCTCGCAACATCTTCTACGGCTGGTACATCGTCGGCGCCGGGCTGCTGATCAACATGATGATCGGTGGGCTGACGATGAACGCCTTCGGCTTCTACGCGGCTGCCCTGAAGGATGAGTTCGGTTGGTCGGCGACGATCTTCGGCATCGCCGCAGCCGTAACCCGTGTCGAATCCGGTCTGCTCGGTCCGATTCAAGGCTGGATGATCGACCGCTTCGGGCCGCGCGCCATGATCCGGCTGGGGATCACCACCACCGCCCTCGGCATGATCCTGTTCGCCACGCTGACGGATGAAATCTCGTTCATCGGCTTCTACATCCTGCTCTCGATCGGAACCTCCATCGGTGGGTTCATGACGGTCTCGGTCGCCGTCGTCACCTGGTTTGAACGCAAGCGCTCGCGCGCGATCGGCTTCATGTCGATGGGATTCACGTTCGGGGCGTTGGTGTCCGTCATTGTCGGGACCCTCATTCTTGATTTCGGATGGCGCGAGACGTCCTTTGCGACGGGCGCGTTTCTTCTTGTGATCGGCTGGGGACTCTCCTTCCTGTTCGCTCGCCATCCGGCGGACAAGGGCCTGGAGGTCGATGGCGGCCTCGAAGATGCGGCCGATGGTTCTGGCCCGATCCCGCGGCAAGAGAACCCATACCGCCATCGAGACTTCACCGCGCGAGAGGCGCTAAGAACGCGGGCGTTCTGGGGCCTCGGGCTCGCTCACGGAGCGCCGCTGATGGTGGTGGGCATGTGGATCGGTCACGGCATCTTGCATATAAGCGAGTTGCCCGGCTTCAGCGCCGGCGATGGCCGGGCGGTAGTCAGCGTGATGGTTGTCGCCCAGTTGGTCGGACAGGGGTTGTCTGCCTGGGCCGGCGATCGATTTCCCAAGCGTCCTCTGCTGGTCATCTGCATGATCGGGCACTCCCTGGGCGGAATTGCACTCGGTCTGGCAACCGACTGGCCGATGTTGATGGCCTTTGCCGTACTCAACGGCGTCGCCTGGGGCGCGCGCGGGACCCTGATCACGTCCCTGCGAGCGGACTATTTCGGCGCGTCACAATTCGGTCGGATCATGGGCTGGACCTCGATGGTGATGATGCCCTTCATGACGATTGGCATGCTCGGCTCGGGCATCATGCGAGACATCTTCGGCAGCTACGACCTGGCCTTCATCATCTTCAGCATCGGGGCCGGGTCGGGGGTGTTCTGGATCCTGATGTCGACGCGGCCGCGCCTGCCCGGACCGCCACGGTTGCCGCTCGGGCCACCGCTGCCGCAAACCGCCAGAATGGTGGTCGCAACGCGGCCCAATCGCCCCGCCGGTCGTTAGCCGGTCGCACGTTACGTTGCTCTGAGTGTTACGACGCTATGCCACGGGTCGTGTCTTCTTCGGCTGGTACATCGTGTCCGGCGGGATCCTCGTGCAGTTTCTGCTCGGCGGCCTGGTCATGCACGCGACCGGCTTCTATGTCGCCGCGCTCAAGGCCGAGTTTGCCTGGTCGGCGACGC
Source organism: Dehalococcoidia bacterium (assembly GCA_963666795.2). GTDB lineage: Bacteria > Chloroflexota > Dehalococcoidia > Bin125 > Bin125 > Bin125. The sequence continues at coordinate 1,443,302 of CAXXUV010000008.1, forward strand.
TGTTCGGCGTCGCCCTGGCGATGACGCGGATCGAGTCCGGCGCGCTCGGACCGCTACAGGGCTGGGCGATCGACCGCTTCGGTCCCCGCATGATGATGCGCTTTGGCATCGCGGCCACCGCGCTTGGACTGGTGCTCTTCAGTCAGATCACGAACGAAGCCACGTTCTTCATCTACTACTTCATCATCTCGATCGGCGCAGGCGTCGGCGGATTCATGACCCTCACCGTGGCGGTCGTGCACTGGTTCAAGCGAACGCGCGCGCGGGCCATGGGCTATCTGATGACCGGGTTGGCGTTCGGTAGCCTGATGACGCCGCTGATCGCATTCCTGATAGACGATGTCGGCTGGCGCACGACCTCACTCGGTTCGGGGATTCTGCTATTCGTCGCCGGTCAAATCATTGCCACGCTGATCGTGCGGCCGAGCGATCGCGGCGAGTCGTCCGAGCCGGCGCGGGCCGCCACCGTGTCGCGCCCGAATGCGCCCACTGAGACGATCGAGCAGAGCCGCGACTTCACGACGCGTGAAGCGATGCGCACCCGCTCGTTCTGGGCGCTGTCCTTCGCCCATGGCTCACCGTTGCTGCTGGTCTCGGCCTTCAGTGGCTTCTTCGTCGTGCGCGTCAGCGAGATCGATGGTCTCAATGCTGGTCACGCGGCGCTGGCGATGGTTGTTGGCACGGTCTGCCAGGTGCCAGCGCAACTGATTGCCGGATACGCGGGTGACTTCATCTCAAAACGACTGATCATCGGCCTGTGTCTCGTCGGCCACGCCGCGGGCGCGGTCGTCGTCGCGATCGCCGATTCGTTCCCATTGATTCTCCTCGCCGCCGTCCTGCATTACACAGCCTGGGGCGGCCGCGGTCCAAACATCAACTCGCTGCGCGCCGACTACTTCGGTTCCGCAAATATCGGCAAGATCATGGGTTGGGCATCGGTCGTGATGATGGTCTACTCGGCTGGTGGCTCGCTGTTGGCCGGCGCCCTGCGCGACATCAGCGGTGGCTGGACGCTGCCCTTCATCGTGGTCGGCATTGGAGCGGCGAGCGGCCTGTTCTGGCTCGCCCTCGCAACCCGGCCCACGCTGCCGGACGCGCCACCGGACGATGACCCAACCAATGCGGCGATGTCGTACCCTCAGGCTCGCAGATGACAGTACTCGCAGATGACAGTAATTGACGGAGTGTGGAGGAGCCGATGGAATACGACGTAATCATCGTGGGCGCCGGATCGTCCGGCGCAGTGCTGGCGACGCGGCTGAGCGAGGACCGCTCACGGTCGGTGTTGCTGCTTGATGCCGGGCCCGACTATCGCACGCTCGGCGAACTGCCGAGCGACGTGAACAGCATTCATGAGCCGTCGGTCACGCGTCATGACTGGGGCTTTGGCGCCACCTTCGTCCCCGGGCGAGAAGCGTCGCTGCCGCGCGGCAAGCTGGTCGGCGGCTCGTCGGCGGTCAATACCGGCGTCGCGATCCGCGGCGCGCCCGGCGACTACGACACCTGGGCCGAGCTGACCGGCGACGAGCGCTGGAGTTGGGAGCAGTGTCTGCCCTATTTCCGCGCTATCGAGGATGACAAGGACGAGGGCGGCGACTTCCACGGTCAGGGTGGCCCGATTCCGGTCCGTCGCTGGAAGCGCGATGAGATGGAGCCCGTGCAGCGCGGCTTCTACGACGCCTGCGTCGCCTACGGCTTCGATGAAACCAGCGACCAGAACGACCCCGAGTCGACTGGCATCTCGCCGTTGGCGATGAACCGCGATGGGCCCGAGCTGATGACCCGTTGGTCGGCAAGTATGGGCTTCCTCTCGCAGGCCCGCAACCGGCTCAATCTGACCGTGCGCGGCCATTGCCTGGTCGACCGCGTCCTCTTCGAGGACGGACGCGCGGTCGGTCTCGTGGTCGAATGCGACGGCGAGTTGCAGGAAGTGCGCGGCAACGAGATCATCCTCTCGGCGGGCGCGATCATGAGTCCCGCCATCCTGCTGCGCAGCGGAATCGGTCCAGCTTCCGATCTGGCACAGTTGGGCATTCCCTCGATGGTCGATCTGCCGGGCGTCGGCAAGCACCTGATGGATCATCCGATGACGCCGATGTTGCTGAACCCTACGCCCGGAACGGTCGATCCCGATCGCCCGCTGGCGCAGACATTACTCCGTTACACATCTGAGACCGGCGAGTTCAACGACATGCAGGTCTACCTGCTCGGCCACATTCTGGTCGGTCCTGAAGCGCGCTTCGGCGCATGGGTCGGCGAGAGTGCGGAGAATCTTGAGGCGGGCTGGGTCTTCGGCATCGCTCCCGGAGTACAACTGCCGAACTCATACGGTTCAGTCACACTCGCGAGCGCCGACTACACGGATCACCCAACCATCGACCTCAAGTTCGATGAGGACGAGGCCGATCGCGTACGGCTGCGAGAAGGCACGAGGATCGCATGGGAGCTGGCGCAATCCGAAGCGATGGCGCCGTATCACACAGGCGCGCTCGACATCACCCAGGACATCATCGACGACGACGACAAGCTCGACGAATGGATCCACTCCGCCGCAACCAGCATGGCCCACCCCACCTGCACCTGCCCGATGGGCCCCGAACCGTCCGAGGGCGCAGTCGTCGACAGCGAGGGTCGCGTTTACGGAGTCGAGGGTCTGCGGGTCGTCGACGGTTCAATCATGCCAACCCTGATCCGAGCCAACACCAACTTCACCTGCATGATGATGGGGGAACGAATCGCGGAGTGGATGTCGGTAGAGGGCTAGCTGGCCAACCAGGAATGCGTCAGATCCATTTTTCTGGGACGCCCGCGAAGCGAGGTCCGGTAGACGAAAGGCCTCGCCTCGCGGTCGATCTGTCTCAGCCAGTCCATTCGACGGATGATGAATGACAATACGTCATAGTTCACCGCGTTTGCTGGTCTGAGGAGTAGGAGCCCAACGTCATGGTCAATGATTGTCTGACGTTCCAATGATCGTTCGAGGATGTGCCGGTCTTGCGTCAAGACCAACCAACCAGACGGGGTCGCGTCACGCATCCATTGGTCATCCGGTATCTCTAAGCCATGCGATGGAGTGTTGCGGTAGTGCTCCGTCAGCGTCACGCAGTCCAAGCCTGGAGCCTTGACGATTCCCAACGCGCGGGCGACTCGGACACCCATCGTCGCATCGAAGAACAGGGTCAAGCGGCGGTTCGCGACTGCAACACCGCTCTCACCAAGTCGATTGGCAATCGAAGATCGTCCGTGATGTCCTCTGCCGAATATCCTCGCGCCACACGAGCAAACACTGACTCGGCCCGGATGTTTGTTCCTTCGACGGTGAGTCTGCCGCTGCCGAACTTTGGATCGATCACTAGCGGCGTCCGACGGCCGTGAGGGTGGTAGCGATACGCCCACGAAGCATCGCGTTCTTCGCGATAGTCAAATTGATCAAGCGCCGACGTGAAGTAGATGGGCAGGACCTTCTGGCCGGCCTGGTCATCGAAGTCCACAAGCACATCGCTCTTCCTTGAGCTTGGCGCTAGCTCCTCGAATTCGAGCAAGATCCGGCGACTTGACAACTTGAAACGCTCCGTGGCCAACGGGTGCTCAGACTTGATGAACTCGCGGGTGAATTCCCGAGCGTTGCGAAGCCGAGCCATGGGTGCGCCGTTCTTGCGCAACAAGGCAGCCACGATCGTCTCGCTGACTTCGAGGAAGGAGAGCCTGATTTCCTGTTCCGGTTCTCGGCGGCGCTCAGAAAACAGGGGCGCCTGGTTCGACCCTTGTCGTCCACGAAACCAGTTGCTAACTGTCTGGCCGGAGACCCCCGCGAGCGCCGCGGTCTCGGCCACGGTGTAGGTCGGTGCTGTCAGTTGCTCGTCAGCGGGCGTTGGCATCGATTGGTCTCCGCATTGTCCGATAATGATACGTCCGAAGTCGCGCCTAACTCAGTGCGCCGGAGGCGGCCAAGTTCTCGATCTCGGCATCGCTCAGGCCGAGCACATCCGTGAGTATTTCCGCGTTGTGCTCGCCGTATTGCGGTGCGGGACGCACGGGGCCGGCAGGCGTGTCCGAGAGGATGTAGCGCGGGCCTTCGAGGACCGTCTCACCGTGCAGCGAGTGTGGCAGTCTGCGGAAGTGGTTGCGATGCGCGAGCTGTGGGTCGTTGGCGGCGTCCTCGGTCGTTGACAGCTTGTGCGCCGAGATGCCCACAGCTTGAAGCGTCGCTTCTACTTCCCCGGCCGATCGCTGAGCCGTCCAATCGCTGAGTGTGGCCTCGATCTCCGTTTGACGCCCCTGCCGCTCGGCAAGCGACTGCTCAGGTTCAGAGCCAATCATCCCGGCCAGGTTGCGCCACTGTTCATCTGTCGCAACAGCTATGGCCACCCAGGACTCAGTCCGCCCTTCCGGCGGCCGGCATGGATACGCCCCGTGTGGCGACATCTGCGGATCGTCGTTGCCCCGACGATTGAGCGCGCGGCCGCCGTTCATGTAGTCGATCAGCGCGGGAGCGAGGAGTTGCAGCGTGCCTTCCGCCTGCGCCTGATCGATGAACACGCCTTGGCCCGTCCGGTTGCGATGATCGACGGCGGCCAGCAGCGCCGTGAGGGCGAAGCGCGGCGCGGGATAGTCGGTGTACGGACCGAACGGTCCTGCCGGCGCACGGTCGGGCCAGCCGGTCAGGTGTTGCACACCCGACATCCCTGCGCCCTGGCTGCCAAAGCCGCTGACCTGGTTGTACGGGCCGGTCTGTCCGAGCAGGGTGCTGCTGAGCATGATCAGTTCAGGTTTCAACTCGCGCAGATGTTGGTAATCGAGCTGCCAGCGCGCCAGGATGCCGGCCGTGAATGACTCGCTGACGATGTCGGCCCACATGACTAACCGTCTGAAGATGTCCTGCGCCTCAGGAAGGTTGAGGCTGAGCGTGAGCCCCCACTTGCCCGCATTGACGTTTCCGTAGAGCCCGGAGTGTTCAACACTCGGCTGGTCGCCATGGAAGGGACCAACGACGCGGGCCGTGTCGACCCGAATTGGGGACTCGACTCGAATCACCGACGCACCAAAGTCGGCCATGGCGCGACCGACCGTTGGTCCCGCGACGATCCAGCTGAGATCGAGTACCTTCAGCCCGGCCAGCGGACCAGCGTCTTCGGGCAGGCCATTGGCAATCGTCATATGACACCGTCCGAACTCAGCGCCGCCAGCTCACTCTGCGTCAGCCCGAGCTCGCCGTAAATCTCTTCATTGTGCTGCTCCGAGCGAGGGCGGAGGGCCCTCGTTACCGGCCCTGGATTCTCCATTGAGGAAGACCTTGAGCGGCGGCCCCGGATAGGTCACCTGTCGCCCGTCATCGTGTTCAATCTCGCGCCAGAAGTCTCGTGCCTCGAGCTGCGTGCTTTCTGCCAAATCGACGATCGTGAGAACGGGGACGAGCAGCAGGTCGTATTTGATCGAGACCGCGAGCATCTCTTCCTTTGTCCGCTTCGCGACCTGCTCTGTCATGGCCTGCTGGATCGTTGGAAACAGCCCAGGGTCGGCGTCGCCGGTTGCTACGCGGTCGGCGTACGTTCGGAAGTTCTCATCGAGCAGGCTGGCGTCGAGCGCGCCGATGTCGACCAGCCACTGCACCGCGTGGTTGGCGAAATGGCCGACGGCCGGGCCGGGCGCCATGTTGAGCACGATGTGCCCGTTCTTGACCGCGGCCGAGACGCGAAAGCCGATGCCGCGCGACTTGACCCCGCCGGCGAACCGCTCAGGCTCGGATGCGCCCAACTGGTAGGCGAGGATTTGTCCCAGCGTCGCCTGCGCCGCAGAGACCTGGGCAGACACATCGACATGTTGTCCCATTCCCGACTGATGACGCGCGTGCAGCGCGAGCATAACCCCGCCAGCCGCATCGGCGGCAGCGTGTCCCCACGCTTGCGGTTGCGAGACGCGAATCGGCGCGCGGTCATCGTCGCCGGTCATCAACAACGGCGTCCCCGCCGCCCATATGGCGAGGTCGGAGCCGACATAGTGGGACTTCGGACCGGTCTGACCGAAGGCGGAGATTGAGGCGTAGATCAGTCGAGGATTGCGTTCGTGGAGGGTGTCGTAGTTCAGACCAAGCTCGGCCATCCGACCGACATCAGACGATTCAATCAGGAAATCGGCGCTGTCAACAAGCTGCAGGAAGAGTTCGCGGCCACGAGGTTGTTCGAGGTCGCAGGACACGCCCCGCTTGCCCCGCGTATAGGCGGCCCAGTAGATCGACTCATCAGGATGGTCGGCGAAGAACGGCGCGACGCCGCGTCCGGATGACCCGGTTGGCGGTTCCACCTGGATCACGTCCGCGCCGAGATCGGCCAGCATCTGCCCGGCAAGGACGCCACGCTCGTCGCTGAGGTCGAGGACTCGGTATGGAGAAAGCATGAGCCGCAGGTTAGCGGTAAGTCTGATTCGCGCCGGCTAATGGCCCTGCGGGGCACGGCCCTCACCTGGAGGGCCGGCAAACGTCTGCGCCACCTGGAGGAACTCCTCGGCCGGTCCGGGCGTGTAGTGGAGGCCGGTGTCGGCGTAGTGAATTCGTTGCGTAACGACTCGGCAGAAGTCGGGCGCCGCGCCTCGAACGACGTTTGTCGCACCTTCATCACCACGTGACCATTCGGCGCCGGAGGGCAGAGTCAGTTCGACTCGGAGCGGCTCGACGTTCGCCTCCATGCCGCGCGTCTGATAAGCGAACTGGCGAGTGATGTAGCCGAGATGCGCGATGTGCTGTAGGCGATCCGAGTGAACCGGCTCAACGCTCACGCCGTCCAGGGCATCCAGTCCGTGCGACCAGCACTCCATCAGCCGCGCAGTGGCGAAGGAGCGGGCGCTCATCGGCGGTCCGGCCCAGGGCATCCGATCTCGGCCGTCGTGCGCTCGCAGCGCCGCCTCCATCCGGTCGCGGCCGGCTCGCCACCAATCGATCAACTGGATCCGTGTCATGTGTCGTGAACTGTCCTGCATTGCCGAGCGAGTCCCATCCGCAGATCGCTCGCCCGCTGGCATCGACCGCGCCGCTCCGCTCGCCACCATCGTCGCCATCTCGTCAACCTCGGCCAGGTGCGAGATCACATCGCGAACCATCCAGCCGCGACACGGCGTGTCGTTCTGCCAGACCTCGTCGGGCGGGTCGGCCAGTTGAGCGTCGAGGTACTGCTGTTCGGCGACGAGGTCGTCGAGGAGTTCTTGGTAGGGATCGGACATTGAAGAGACCTTTCGCGGCTTGTCAGTAAGGATAATTCGTGCTGCCACTCTGGATAGACTGAGAATCGGAGGCGGTTCATGAGACGACCCGATGACCCACGGTTCACGAGTGATCGCTACGGCTTTTCCGAAGCCGGCCGGATTCTCGGTGTTCGGTCACAGACCGTTGGCAACTGGTTTCGCGGGTACCGAAGAGGGGGCAAGCGATATGAGCCACTCTTCGAACGACCTTCTCCAGAGCCAGAACAGCGGACAAAGATCAGCTTCCTGGAGCTGATTGAGGCAAAGATCGTTTCCGCCTGCCGAGCTCAAGGGATCAGCGCTGCACGGATCGGTCGGGCCCGTGAGTTCGCGAAGGTTCATCTGGACTCCGAGTTTCCTTTCGCCACGAGACAATTCACGACCGATGGCTGTCGGGTGCTGTACGAGTTTGAGGCGAGGGAAGAAGATAAGCCGGAGGGACCGATGTTCGTCGACATCGGTAGCGCGGCTGGACAAACCTCCTTACCCGGTTACATCCGCGATGTTGTTGGTCTGGTTGAGTTTGCAACCGATGGAACCGATTGGCCGATTTGCTTCTATCCGCGTGGTCGCGACGTACCGCTGTCCGTTGATCCGACGTTTCGCAGCGGACAGTTGACGATTGTCAACCGGGGCATCACGCCTGAAATGGTGTGGGGTCGTTGGAAGGCGGGAGATGCTCGCGAATTCATCGCGAGTGATCTCGACCTCGATCTGACAACGGTCGATGCGGCCATTCGCTACCAAGAGGCTGCATGACGCTCTTCTTTGATGAGAGCGTGGGCACTGGGGTTCCCCAGGCTCTGAGGCTGGTCGGCTATAGCGACGTCGTCTATCTGCGCCAGCACTACGCGCGACTCCTTCGAGGTATAACGCGAATAGAGGACGTTCGTTGGTTGCCAGAAGCTGGCAGGCGAACCTGGCGGGCAGTAACAGAGGATATGAGAATCCTGCAGAATGACAACGAACGGCGACTGATCACAGAACACAGTGTCGGAATCGTGTTTCTGACTAGCGCGCGAGAACGACGTGCGCCGGTTCTTGAATTCATGTTGAGGCGGATGGAATGGCTTGAGGCACTCGATCGAGAGTCGCGACCATTTGCGTACGTAACGACCCTTCGCGGCAGGCCGCGGAGGGTCGAGTTGTAGTTTCCCGGGGACTCGCGCCGGTTAGTCCACAACCGGGGTCGCGCCTAGCGGACGCAATTCGTCCATCAGCCAGCTGAGGCGTTCCTCGGAGAGGCCGGCCGGCTTGCTGGCGTCCCGAGAACCCGGGTAACCGAAGCTGCTGCGGCCTTCGTTCTGCTGCCGGACGTACTGGCCCAGCGAGATGCGGCTGGCGTAGCTGAGGTTGGTGCGCACGTACTTGGGCAGGTCGTCCCAGGTCGTGGCGTGCGCCATTTCCGCTGCGACCTCGAAGTTGACGGCGTCGGCCATCTTGTCCCACTCGCCTCGCAGCGAAAGCTCGTGCAACTGCATGCCCAGCGATTCCATGCCGTGGGCACGGAAGACGTGGTGGTAAGACCGTGTCGAGCCGTAGAACGAGATCGCGCGGCGCAGGCCGTCGATCGACTGCTCGACCTCGGACTCGTTTTCACCGAAGGCCATGAAACCGCCGACGCCCATGTCGATCTCCTCGAAGTTGCGACCGGCGCGCTCGGCGCCCTTCTTCACATTGGGAATAACGGTTTCCGTCATCACCTTGTGGGTCATGAAACCGTGCGGTCGCAGACCGTCGGCGCAGGCGCCGGCGACCCGTGCCATCAGCGGGCCCACGTTGGCCAACGAGATCTTGGGCGGGTCGTACTCAATCGGACCCGGGTCGAACATTGGCGTCATCAGCGTGTAGGTGTAGTTGTCAGAAATGAATTCGGGACGCTCGCCGGTCTGCCAGGAGTGCCAGATGGCGCGCATCATGTTGATGTAGTCCTCCATGCGCTTGGCCGGCGGCGACCAGGTGCCGCCGAAGCGTCGCACGTTGTGACCCTTGACCTGGCTACCGAGGCCGAGATTGATCCGGCCCTTGGACAGATCCTGCATGTCCCAGGCGGCTTGCGCCATGATCATCGGCGTGCGCGGGAAGGCGATGGTGACCGACGAGGAAATCTCGACGCGCTCGGTGTGCTCGGCTGCGATCATCATCTGGAAGAGGGAGTTGTGCTTGGTCTCGGGCACGACGATCGAGTCGAAGCCCCGGGCCTCAAGCGCCTTCACCTGCTCCGGGATGCCCCCCAGCCAGCCGCCGCCGAATCCGGTTTCGATTTTCATAGTTGCGCCCTTTCCGGCGATTGCCTTGGCCGTTTGTGTTCGATGATGCACATACTAAAGCGGCCCTGTCCCTGGTCGATTGCTCGGCCTGTTGCACCATCAAGACGGTAATCTGTGGGTAGGCGGAGCTGGGAGGTCGACATGGTTGCTGAGGAGAAGGACACGTTGAGGGTCTTGCCCTTCAACGTGGCCAAGAAGAAGTTTGAGCAGATACTTGAACAGGTGGAGCGGGGCGAGACCTTTCTGATCACCAGGAACGGCCGTGTCGTAGCTGAGTTTTCGCCGCCATCGGAGGAGCAATGTGCTCTCATTGAGGGTGCAAAAGGGGCACAGCGCTTCCTGGAGGAAGTTGCCGAGCTGCGAGAAGGCAGACCCACAGGCGTGACGCGTGAGGAGATTCTGGCCTGGCGTCACGAAGGGCACCGCCGCTGAGCCGGCTTGTAGTGGACGCCTCGGTCACTACTGGTTGGCTACTGGAGGACGAACAGGACGCACACTCCGTAGCAGCATTGGCGGGGGTCCGCCGCGATGGCGCACTCGCCCCCCAGCATTGGCGATTCGAAGTTGCCAATTCGCTCCTGGTCGCGGAACGCAGAGGTCGGCTGCACGCCGGCGAGGCCAAGCTGCATCTACACATGCTTGATGACCTGTCGATTCAAACCGATGATGCTTGCGATCTCGATACCGCTTTGGCGCTCGCCTTCGAACACGATCTGAGCTACTACGATGCGCTCTACCTGGAGCTGGCAATGAGAAGCGGGCTGCCATTGGCTACGTTGGACAGCGACTTGCTGGCTGGCGCACGGCAGGAAGGCGTCGAGATTGACTCCGCCTAGCCGCCGGTTCGCGACAATTCTCGCGGCGCCAGCGATGCCCAGAAATCGCGCTCCTCGTCGCCCGGCGCAATCACGACTTCGCAGTTGTGATTCAGCGTCATCACTGCGCGTTCGTCTGCGTCGTATGTGGGCCATTCGGGCAGGCGCTCGTTGTTGGGATTGCCGGTCTTGGCGAATGCGAGGTACGTCTGCATCATCGTCTCGGACAGCGCCGCAAGCTCTGGCGATGCGTCACCGCAGAAGCGCTTCATGTTCTCGGCTTCGTAGGTGCCCCAGATGAACGGGATGTCGAGCGAGTGGCAGCTGCCGAGCCTGCCGTCGTAGGCAGGTGAGGGGTAGTCGAAGCGGTAGCTCCAGACGCCCTCTGTGTGTCGTCGCTGCGCCTCCGCCGTCTTGACCGCCGGGATGCGGAACATCGAGTCGGTCATGATCGCGTTCCAGACCGCCGTGTTGTCGGTCGGCTCGCCACGAGCGTCGCGGGCGCGCTGATAGCGGTCGACGCCTTCAGCCGCTCGCATCCCTCCGAACGGCGCCGTCGCGGCGGCGAGCAGGTCGTTGTTGGACATCTCAACAGGACCGGTGCTGGATGAGTTGAAGAGATTGAACTCGTTCTTGGTGTGACCGATCAAGATTGGCATGCCCTTGGTCTGGATCCCTGCACCGATTCTTGCCTCAGCGTCGAGGCCGAGCGAGTAACCATCGGCGACCGGACCGAATCGCGCGCCGCCGCTGTTCGGTCTTCCTGGGGCTCCACCCGTGAGTGCGACCTGATAGTCGAGAATGTCGCCGCCGTCGGCGCGGCGCATCCGCTCCGGATCGTCCCAGCCTCCGAATCGGAGCAGGAACTTCTCGGCAATGGCGCGCGCCTCGACCTTGGTGATCGTCGGGATCAGCGAGCCGCTCATCGGGATCGCCTTGTCGAACGCGCCGGTCGCGGCAGGCATCGCCATCAGGTGTGCGATGTCGAAACCGCCGGCGGACTGTCCGAAGACGGTGATGTCGTTAGGGTCGCCGCCGAATGCTGCAATCTCTCGACGGACCCAGAACAGCGCCGCCGTCTGATCGAGCAGACCCTCATTGCCATACGCGCCGAGAGTCGGTGCGTGCATCCAGCCAAAGACGCCGAGTCGATAGTTGAGCGTGACCACGACCACGTCGCCGGTCATCGCCAGACGCTGGCCGTCAATGCGCGGCTGGGTACCCGAACCGACGGTGTTGCCGCCGCCGTGGATCCAGACCATGACCGGCCGCTTGCGGTTGTCGCAGGCCGGTGTCCAGACATTGAGGTAGAGACAGTCTTCGGACTGGGTTTGGGAGGGAATGCCGATCAGGTCGCCGACATCGCCCGGAATTTGGCGCTGCATCGCCGAGGCGGAGAACTCGGTCGCATCACGGACGCCGTCCCATGGCTCACACGGCTCGGGAGGTCGCCAGCGCAGCTCGCCGAGCGGTGGCTGAGCAAAGGGAACGCCGCGAAACACGACGCAACCGTCGTCCTCCGCGCCCTGGAGTTTGCCAAGAGATGTGCTGACTTGTGCTGGCATGAGTGTCGCCCGTTGTTACTGACCGGAGATGGATCGATGGTAACGGTGGATAAAAGCCTCCCCCGTTGGAGACTTGCGCGTAAATCCCCTTCTTCCCCCTCGCGGAGACCTTTGATTAAGTCCCCTTCTCCCCCTTTGCGGGGGAGATGCCGTAGGCAGAGGGGGGGGGCTCCCCATCTCGAGGCCTATCTGTTCGCTGCCGGAGGACCCCCCCTCTGTCACTCCGTGACATCTCCCCCCGCAAGGGGGGGAGAGGGGATCCGAGAGTTTTTCAAAGGTCTCCGCAAGGGGGGGGGAGGGGATTCATGAGTTTACGCGCAGGTCTCCAACGGGGAACGCTTACATTTCGTAGCCGACGAAGACGATTGAGCGCACATTTCGATCCTGCATGGGACGGGTATTCGGACCGTTGGTCAGGGCTTGCAACCGCTCTGCCTGGCGCCGCGAGACGGTCTTGATTGTCCGACTCACATACCACTGGACCGGTTCGCTGAATGGCGGCGCCGTGAGCGATCCGCTGTAGTGATAGAAGCCAACGGCATCGGGCGCGTAGTCGGCGGCGGACAGAGACAGAATTGCGCCCTCCTCTTGGTCGGTCTGCAGCGAGTTCTTCGCCCTCAATCGTGTGTTCGGCAGGCGTGTGCCAGTGGATTTGCAGGAGCCGGAATCGGTCATCGCCGAGCCGGAGCTCGCTGCCACGAGCGAACTGGATCATCGGCAGACCCTGCCGCCGCTCAACCGGGACAGCGTCACTGGCGTACTCGAACTTTGGCGACGGACCAGCGCTCGCAATCCAGCCGCAGATGTCGATGGGTGATTGTCCCCGACCGATGTCGCCCGAGCTTGCCATATCAATCACGTCCCGAATTCATCGAGCGGTAGATTAACTGGCGACCGTCGATTGATTCCGCTCACGGCGACACATAAGCGGCAAAGTGTCTTGAGGACGAAACAATGACTGAGCAGCAATACGAGACCTATGACCCGGCGGTACATAACCGTTCAACGCCGCAGGAGATCTTCGGACCGGTCGTCAAGGTCGACAAGCTGGAGGACGGTGGGATCTATTTGATCACGCTGAACCGCCCGCATCGGTTGAACTCGATCGGCGACGGTTTGAGTGACGCGCTCTACGACGCGTTCGTCGAATATCGCGACGACCCCAACGCTCGCTGCGCCGTGCTGACCGGAGCGGGTCGAGCCTTTTGCGCCGGCGCCGACTTGATCAACACGGCCGAGACTCGGGAAGCGGAGCGCGACGGTCGGACCGGGAACGCGCCGATCATCACTCGCAGCAAGAATCCGGTGCCGCTGTCGGAGACGCTCAACCTGTGGAAGCCGACGATCGCGGCGATCAATGGTTGGGCCGTCGCTGGTGGATTCATGTACGCGATGCAGTGCGACATCCGGATCATGTCGGAGGAAGCCAGGGTCGGCATTGCCGAGGCGCGCTGGAATATGGGCGGCGCCGGCTGGATGGCGCCGCTGACGAGGCAAATCGGTCTGGGCTCGGCGATGGAACTGACACTGTGGGGTGACACGCAATACGACGCCGAGCGCTGTTATCAACTCGGCTGGGTACAGCGAGTGGTACCGCGCGAGATGCTGCTGGAAACCGCGCTCGAATACGCGCGTCGGATGCTCTACCTGGCGCCCGCTGCCGTGCGGAACATGAAGCAGGCGCTCTACCGGGGCTACTACATGGAGCCACTGGTGGGGCAGCAGTATGGCGCAGCCATCGAGCAGAACCTGCAAGGTATGAACGACTCGATCGAGGGCCCTAAAGCGTTCTCCGAAAAGCGACGCCCGAAGTTCACGGACACCTAAGAATGCCCTGAACAACCTGGATCCCCGCTTCCCCCCTTGCGGGGGAAGCTGCCGAAGGCTGAAGGGGAGTCCCCGCTCGGCCACCAGCAGGAATGACGCGGAAGAGTCCAAAGCCATGTCAGAGTCAACTTCACTACGCATCGTCTGGCACGAGCAGACCTCCGACTTCGGTGAACCAATGCCCTGGTTCGGTTCCTGGCTCGTCGGCGACGGTGGGATCGAGGGCAATTGGTTCCACTCCGGTCGCGGAGCGGCGGAGACGATGCACGAGCCGCCGGATGAGGCGGTCGGCGTGCGGCTGCGCTTCTGGCCGTCGGAGGGGCTGGATCCGGAGTACATCGACTTGCTGCTGCCCGAGAGCGGTGTGATCGAGACGATCTCACTGGACTTCGATCATCCGGGTCCGCATTCACGGTTGGATCTGTCGCAGTTGTAGGTCTTGTCCTAGCAGGCCGCTGAAGAATCCGCTTCCGAGCGCTGATCGTCCCTGTTCGTCATTCCTGCGAACGCAGGAATCCAGGGCTGACCAGATATGGTGCATGGATTCCTGGTCAAGCCAGGAATGACGGATTTGCGAGCCGATGACTTTTTCACCAGCCTGTTAGTGCTTCCTTAAGCCGGTGGAGCTGCTGATCCCTTCTCTTTGCTCCCCCCTCGCAGGGGGAGCTGGCGCGGAGCGTCTGAGGGGGGTCCCTTCGGGTGCCGAACGCTAGCAGGAGGGACCCCCTCAGCCTTCGGCAGCTCCCCCTGCGAGGAGACCTTTGAATAAGTCCCCTTCGCCCCCCTTGCGGGGGAGATGCCGAAGGCAGAGGGGGGGCTCCCTATCTCAAGGCCTATCTGGTCGCTGGCGGCGGACCCCCCCTCTGTCACTCCGTGACATCTCCCCCCGCAAGGGGGGGAGAGGGGAATCATGAGTTTTTCAAAGGTCTCTGCGAGGGGGAGCAAATGGGAAACGGAGTGCCACTCCTGTGGGCGGCTCCGTTAGACTCCCACTAACTATCGAGTGATGGCCTGCTCCGTCGGGTTTTGGAAGGAATTTGCATGGTTACCGCTGAACGTCCCGCAGCCGATCCGGTCGGATATGAGATTCCAGAGCATCGCACACTTACTCCGGGCATTGAGGGTTGGATCCGGACGGCGCGGCCCGAGGACCCGAAGAAGTACTTCATGGTCTCCGCCGATTGCCACGTGCATGAGCCGGTCGACCTCTGGGAGCGCCGCGTTGAGGAGAAGTACCGGCACCGGCTGCCTCGCATTGAGGTCGACGAGGACGGCGTTCGCTGGCAGGTGACCGAGGGTCACCGCCCGACCAAGATTCGCGATCTGAAGCTCGCCGGCGAAGACCTCGTCCGCGACAAGCACGGCAACGCCTTCCCGGAAGAGCGCTTCCGCGACATGGACCGTGACGGCGTCGACGCCGAGATCATCTTCCCGAACAAAGGTCTCTCGATGTGGGCGACCGCCGACCCGGTCTTCTCCAACGCCATGTGCAGCGCCTGGAACGACTGGGCCTGGGAAACCTTCGGCGAGACGTACCACCGTTCCTCTCCGCTGGCCTGTGTTGCTTCTGGCGATATTCCCGGCGCGATTGCCGAAATCCAGCGCTCGGCCGAGCGCGGCTTCCGCGGCTTCTCATTCCCGGCCAAGCCGGTCTGGGGACCGACCGGCGAGGACTCCCGCAACTACAACCTGCCCGAGTTCGACCCGCTCTGGGCGGCCGTCGAAGAGACCGGCCTGCCGATCACGTTCCACGTCTCGACCGGGCGCGACCCGCGCGGCGCGCGCGGCAACGGCGGCGCGGTTACGAACTACGTCTTCCACTCGCTGGCGATGACGATGGAACCGATCATCAACATGTGCGCCTCGGGCGTGTTCCAGCGCTTCCCCGGCCTGCGCGCCGGCACCATCGAAGCCGGCATCGGCTGGATTCCCTGGGCGATGACTGCGATGGACGAGGCCTACCACAAGCATCACATGTGGGCCTTCCCCAAGCTTGAGGGTCTGCCCTCTGACTACTACCGAGCACACTGCTTCGGCTCGTTCCAGGAAGACGCGCCGGGCATCGACCTGGCTCGCAAGAACGACCTGATCGACAACCTGCTCTGGGCCAACGACTACCCGCATCACGAGGGATCCTGGCCGCACTCGGCGTCGGCGATCGAGCGCTCGATGGGCGATCTGACCGACGAAGAGCGGGCCAAGATTCTGGGTCTAAACGCCGCCAGGCTGTTCAACTTTGATGTACCGGAGTCGAAGCAATAGACGGTGTTCGTACCCGATCGAGAACAAAGGCAGTCTCGCCAATCTGTGTATACTCCGCGAGGAGCGAGACGGTCTAGCATGCGTAACGAGCAGACGCTGAAAGGACCTGGAACCCATGAAATGGCCAAACTTGAAGGGGCGGCGACTAGTAAGCGCCCTGCTATTCGCAGGAGCTGCATTAATCGCTGGAGTTGTGATTGGCGCCTGTACGTCTGACGAAGACCAACAGCAGGCGCAGGCGGGCGACCAACAGCAACAAATGCAGGATCAGGATCAACCGCAGGCCCAGGTCTCCGGTGAGCCTCGTGGCAACACGGTGCAGCTGGTCAAGGATCGCGGAATCCTCAAGTGCGGCGTCAAGCAGACGCAACCCTTGTTTGGTTTCCGCGAGCCCGATGGTTCGGTGGTCGGCTTTGACGTCGACTTCTGTACGGCCATTGCCGAGGCACTGGAAGTTGACCTCGAACTGGTTGACGCGTCCGACGCCTCGACTCGATTCGAACTCCTCGCCGACGGTCAGATCGATGTGCTGATCCGTACAACGACCATCACCGCCTCGCGAGACCGCGAACTCGGCGTCGACTTCGCACAGACCACGTTCTACACCGGTCAGGGCTTCGCAGTTCACGCCGGCGAGGGAATCAACTCGACTGCCGACATGGGCGGCGCGACCATCTGTGTTCAGTCCGGTACGACGACTGAGCAGAACCTCGCCGACCACTTCACGGACATCGCGCTGAGCTACACACCGCTTGGTGGTTCCGACCAGGAAACGCAGGACGCGTTCCTTGCCGGCCGCTGTGACGTATGGACCGCCGACCAGTCCAACCTCGCTTCCCGCATTGGCGTGCTCGCGAACGCCAGTGACTTCGTCATCCTCGGTGAGCTGATTTCCAAGGAGCCGCTGGGTCCCGGCGTCCGCGACTACGACTCCGAGTTCAAGGACGTCGTGAACTGGATTGTGCATGGTCTGATCGCTGCTGAGGAAATGGGCGTTAACCAGTCCAACGTGGCCACCATGGCCGCGAACCCGCCGAATACCGCGATTGCGCGTCTGCTCGGCGTGCCGTTTGAGGGTGGCGCGGTCTCGACGCTAGGCTTCGACTCGGTCGGCGCGCAGTTCATCCAGCGCGCGCTCATCGCAGTGGGCAACTACGGCGAGATCTACGAGAACAACGTCGGAAGTGCGGTTCCGCGAGCCTGCACGCTGAACGCATTGGCCTCGGAGGACAAGAGCAACTGTCCGCCAGGCACCGGCGGCATCCAGTACGCACTGCCGTACCGCTAAACCGTCGTTCAACGGTTCAATGGAGGGGCCGCCCATGCGGGCGGCCCCTTTTGCTGTCCCATTTGCTATCCCAACCCATCGGAGCGGTCTCCGTTAACCTCTAGCGCAACGCACGCGCCTTGAGTTGAACATCGAGCAGGATCGTATGTCCGCACAAGCGCCTCCATCGCCTGCACCTCCCAGTGGGCCACCGATGCCTTCCGGTCACGTGCCGCTGTTCTACCGGCGCGGATTCCGCAACGTCCTCCAGCAGGCGATCTACGTTGCGATCACGGCGATCATTGCCTGGTACGTGTACACGTCGCTTGGCTTGCGCGAATTTGGCTTCGGATTCCTGAGCGAGCCGGCAGGATTCGCGGTCGGTTCGCAATGGCTGACCGAAGTCGACGGCGTCTCCAGCTCGCGGCTGGAGATTTACCTCGTCGGCGTGTGGGCGTCGATTCGCGCCGTCCTCGTAGCAATGTTCCTTTCCACCATCGTTGGCGTAGTGGTCGGCGTAGCGCGCCTGTCGTCCAATTTCCTGGTCGCCAAGATGGCGACGTTGTTCGTCGAGATCTTCCGTAACACGCCGCTGCTCGTCCAGGTGGTGCTCTGGTACGCCGTGCTGCTCGTCGGCGCGCCGATCATTCAGAACGTCGTCAACGTCGGCGATTTTTTCTTCCTCTCCAATCGGGGCATCGCGATTCCCTGGCCCGTGCCTTCGGGCGGCCTGTGGGGGCTTCCTGACTGGTTCGTTGGCGTCTGGGTGTTACTACTGATTCTCGCCGCGTTCGTTGCGATGAGGGTTCGCGCATCGCGACAGGAAGTCGAGCGTGAGACTGGACAGCCGCACTACCCGAATCGTTGGGCGTTTGCGATCTTCGCAGGCGCCGCGCTGATCTCTTTCTTGCTGCTTGGCGTGGTCGTCACGATTGACCGGCCGATTCTTTTTGGCACGCAGTACGCCGAAGGCATGGTGATCAAGCCTGAGTTCGCCGCGTTGGTGCTTGGCCTGACCGCGTACACCGGCGCATTCATCGCTGAAATCGTGCGCGGTAGTATCCAGGCGCTGCCACGTGGGCAGACCGAAGCGGCCAATGCCATCGGTCTCTCGGGCTATCAGCGTCTGACGCTGATCATCCTGCCGCAGGCCTTGCGCCAGATGGTCCCGTCGGTGACCAACCAGTACCTCAACGTGAACAAGAACTCATCGCTGGCCTACGCGGTCCTGTACGACGACCTGTTCCGCATCGCAACGGTGATCCAGAACAAGGCGGGTCACGCGCTCGAGATGTTCTTCGTGATCATCGTGACCTACATGATCATCTCATTCGCGATCTCCGCGGTCATGAACATAGTCAACGCGCGGGTCACCGCGCAGCGGTTGTAGGGGGCGTCGATGTCTGAACTTCCCCCGATCCCGCGGTCCGTACAGTTACCGATGCCGCCGCCCGGCCAGCGCAAGATCGTGTTGCCGCCGCACCGTCAACGCGCCAGTCGACCGTGGTCGGTCCGCGCCCGCGAGTGGACTCTCCGCAATCTCTTCCCTTCGTTTGGAGGCGCGCTGCTGACCCTCGTGTCGGGCGGATTCCTCGGGCTGTTGCTGATTGGAATTCTGTGGTTCGTGCTCATCGACGCGAACTGGAGCGTAGTCACCGAGAACCGTTGGCTGCTGTTCGCCGGATCCTTCCCGCGCGAGGAGGCCTGGCGGCTGTGGGCCAGCATCGCCCTCGTGATGTTCCTGATCGGTCTCGCCTACGGCACCTGGTCGAGCCTTGGACGTCGAGACTCGCTGTTCATCGCGTTGACCGGCGGATTTGTGATCTTCTTGATGGCGCACGGCGGCGCAACGATCTGGTCGTCGATCTGGTTCCTCGCCGCGATCGGCTTCCTTTACCTCGGCTACTTCCTGACCGTGTGGATGCCGCGCGAAACGTCTCCACGGCGCGTGCTGCAACAGCGGGTCGTGGGAGGATTGTTGGCGCTCTCGCTACCGCTTGTGCTTGTGATCCTGATGCTTGCCGGCGGCGCAAACACACGCCAGTTCGACGGCTTCGTGTTGAACCTGATCCTGGCCCCAGTGGGAATCGTCGGCGGATTGGTCGTTGCAATCCCGCTCGCACTGGGCCGCGCGTCCAACATGAAGACCCTCAAATGGACCTGCACGGCCTACATCGAGGTTGTACGCGGCGCCCCGCTCTTGGGCTGGCTATTCGTGGCGCTGTTCATCCTCGATGACGTCATCGGCGGCGATCTGATTGTCCGCACGATGGTCGTGCTGGCCGTGTTCACCGGCGCCTACATGGCGGAATACATTCGCGGCGGATTGCAGGCCTTGCCGAGAGGCCAATCCGAGGCGGCGCAGGCCGTCGGACTGACCAAGTTCCAGTCAATGCAGTTGATCATCATGCCGCAAGCGCTGAGGATTTCAATCCCGCCGATCGTCGGTCAGGCCATTGCGATCTGGAAGGATACGACGCTCGTGACGGTCATCCTGACGCTGCGCGAGCTCAAGGGAAACGCGGACTCCGCGATCGCCCAATCAGAGTTCATTCCCGACCGGATCGAGGCCTACGTGTTTGTCGCCGTGGTCTTCTGGGTGATCGCGTTCATGATGTCAAGGATTTCCCAGCGAGTAGAACGCGCGCAAGGAATCGGTGAGCGCTGACGACGAGAATGAGTTCAGTCGGCGACCGGCTCAGCGCGTGCCACAACCACCTCGATGAACGATCCACTACTTTCGGGTACCGGTACGAGGTCCCCAAAATCCTCCAGAGCTTCAATGTGGAATTCGATTGCTTCCTTGATCATCGCCCGCATTTCGGCAAGCGTGTCTCCAACTGACAGGCAAACCGGAAGATCTGGCACCCAGGCTGCGTAATTGTTGGGAGCCTTGTCGATTACGACCAGATAGGTAGCAGTTTCGGAATCGGCGGAATTCAGCAGAGCTGCCTCGATTAGCTCTGTCTTGGCCGTTGGAGCCTCAATCTCTTCGCCCTGTTGAAGCATCGCCTCAAGGTGACTCTGGAGAGTGTTTCGCAGTGCGTTGATCGCATCTTCAGCCGATTCGCCACGCGACTCGCAGTCCGGATGATCCGGTACGAATGCCTCATATCCATTGGCTGCATTCTTGGTGACGACCGCGTATCTCATCGCTGTTCTGGGTCTCTCAGTTGAGCTTGTTTCAAGATAGCTTTCCACAGTGGCGTTGGGAGGTCTTTCGATGGCCGCCCAGCGATCACGACGACTCCCTCTTTGCTCGGGTGATGAAACACGCGGTGACTTCCCCGTTGCCGAACGAAATACCAACCGTCTGCTTCGACCAGTTGGATTGCCTTCCTGACTTTCGGCATCGATTCGAGACGCTATCACTCCGCGCCGCGTTTCACATCGGGAATCTCTCACGTGCCGTATTGCGTACCGTTACCATCGCAGCAAGCGTTTGAAGGTTGAGGTAAGTGCGATGACCGACGAAATTTCAGCCAACATCATTGCCGAGTCGGCTGGGCCGAAGACCGCAATGACGACTGCCGCTGCGCCCGTTCCTGACTCCGAGGTGTTCTCGCCGCGCCTGGCCGGGGCGAAGGACATGATCATCACTGAGAACGTGGACAAGTGGTTCGGCGATTTCCAGGCCCTGGACGATGTGTCGCTGCGGATCAAAGAAGAGGAAATCGTGGTAATCCTTGGACCCTCCGGGTCCGGAAAGTCGACCTATATTCGATGTCTCAATCGACTTGAAGAGCATGATGCTGGGCGGATCGTGATCGACGGAATCGAGCTGAACGAGGATGTTCGGGCGATGGCGGCGATTCGCTCGGAAGTGGGTATGGTCTTCCAGCAGTTCAACCTCTTCCCTCACCTCTCGGTCTTGAACAACATCACGCTCGGTCCGCAGAAGGTTCGGCACCTGCCGAAAATCGAAGCCGAGGCGCTGGCGATGCAGTTGTTGGAGCGTGTCGGCATCCCCGAGCAGGCCGACAAGTATCCGGCTCAGCTCTCAGGCGGACAGCAGCAGCGTGTGGCGATCGCTCGCTCGCTGGCGATGCAGCCGAAGATCATGCTGTTCGATGAGCCGACTTCGGCGCTCGACCCCGAGATGATCAAAGAGGTCCTCGATGTCATGCAGGAGCTGGCCGAGTCGGGCATGACCATGATCGTGGTCACCCATGAAATGGGCTTCGCCCGAGAGGTCGCCGACCGGTTGGTCTTCTTCGATGAGGGCGCGCTGGTCGAGCAGGGGACGCCCGAGCACTTCTTCACCAATCCGCGCGAGGAGCGCACCAAGCTGTTCCTCAGCCAGATCCTCTAGGAACATCGCATGACCGCAGATCTGAGTCAGGTGCGGGCGCTCACGTTCGATGTGTTTGGCACCGTGGTCGACTGGCGTTCCTCGGTCTCGGCCGAGGTCGCATCGTTTCTGAAACGGCACGGCGTCGACGCCGACGCAGGGATGTTTACCGACCGCTGGCGACGCGAAGGCTACGCCGGCGGCATGCGCATGGTCCGCGACGGCGAGCTCCCGTTCCAGACGGCCGACCAGCTACATCGACGGATGCTCGACATCTTGCTCGCGGAACTTGGCATTGAGGCAGAAGATTCCGAAGTCACGGATCTCAACCGCGCCTGGCACCGACTGCATCCGTGGGTCGATTCGCCCGGCGGACTGCAACGCCTGCGCTCGCGATTCGTCGTCTCCACGCTGTCGAATGGCAACGTGGATTTGCTCGTCAACATGGCCAAGTTCGGCGGTCTGCCTTGGGATTGCGTGCTATCGGCAGAGCTCACCGGCGCGTTCAAGCCGGAGCCGCAGTGCTACCAGCGAGCGGCCGAGCTGCTGGGTTGCAGCTCCGATCAAGTGATGATGGTCGCGGCCCACCAGGGAGACCTGCTGGCTGCCGCCAGGACGGGCATGAGGACGGCATTTGTCCCCCGGCCAGATGAGGCGGGGCCAAACTTCCCAGTCGATTTGACCCCCGATTCGTCGTTCGACATCGTCGCAACCGACTTCCACGACTTGGCCGCGCAGCTGGGCTGCTAACAGCAACTGGAGTTCCCGATGACCCTGAATCCCGACGCCTACACGACGATCGATATTGACAAGCGCTCCGGCGGTGTGACCGTCGCGACGCTCAATCGTCCCGAGAAGCTGAACGCCGTCAACTCGGCGATGCACCGCGAACTGTCCACGCTGCCGGTCGACGCCAATCGCGATCCTGAGGTGCGTGTCCTCGTGCTGACCGGCGCTGGTCGCGCGTTCTGCGCCGGCGGCGACTTCTCCGCCAACCGCGACGAACCGATGGGCGGCCGCTACCTGAATCGGATGAACGAGGCGCGGCTGATCGTCGACAACTGGCTTGACTGTGAGAAGCCGGTGATCTGTGCCGTCAATGGCTACGCGCTGGGTCTGGGCGCGACCGTCGCGTTGATGGCCGATGTCGTCTACATCGGCCGCTCGGGCGTGCTCGGCGACACGCACGTCAACATGGGCATCGGCGCCGGCGACGGCGGGGGCGTGATCTGGCCGATGTTGGTCGGGCCGTCTCGAGCCAAGTACTACCTGATGACCGGCGAGCACATCCGCGCCGAACAGGCCAAGCAGCTCGGACTGGTCCAGGATGTCGTTGAGGACGATGAGCTGATGTCAACGGCGCTCGCCCTGGCCGAGCGGCTGTCCAACGGACCGTTGGGCGCAATCTCGGCGTCCAAGGTGCCGATCAACAAGTGGATTAAGCACGTCTCGAACATGGTCTTGCCGCTGTCGTTGTCGATGGAGGAAACGACCATGTCGGGCTCTGACGCGGCGGAAGCGCAAGCGGCGTTCCGCGAGAAGCGGCAGCCGGTCTTTCGGCGTTAACCCTGAATCCCGATTCATCGATAGGCTGACTCGTAGTGCGGGGTGCGTCGCGTCGTTTGGGCATTGACGCGGCCGGGCATCGACATCGCCGATTGGCAGGCTTCTTCATATGCTGCTGCGTCTGATGCTGTCCCCGCGCGGGGCGTTGACGACCGTGTGGTTTCCGACTTCCATCGTTCTGCTGGCGCTCCTGGCGCTCTTGGCACTCACCGCTTGCAGCGACTCGATCCAGCAATTGGATGGAGATACGGCACAGTCCCAGGAATCTCAGGAGCCCGCAGAGCAGGCGGACCAGGAGTCGGTTACCCAGTCGGAGGCGGCAGCGGAGCAAGCGACGGAAGAGCAGTCAGCCTCCGTGGAGAGTGCGCAGCAATCGCAGGACGGTGACGCGTCGGCGGCACAGGCGATGGACCGCGGACAACAGGAGCAACAGCAGCAGTCTGACGCTTACGGTTCGTCCGACCCGTACGCTTCCGAGCAGGATGAGGCTGACGATGAGCAGCCCGCGGCTCCGGTTGCCCCGATCCGTAAGTGGCTCGCGGAGGGCGTGCCCCTGACTCCCAGCGTGTCTGCCGTGCGGGACGAGTACGGCTGGGCGGCGGTGATTGAGGGAGACGTGATCGCCGTGAGCGCGCCGTATCACGACGTGCTGGGCGAAGATTCCGGCGCCGTGTTCGTCTTTGAGCGGATCGATGGCGACTGGGTTGAAACCGCATACATTTTGCCGCCCTATCCCGATCCGCTGGGCTGGTTCGGACGCTGGATGGCGATCGACGACGGACGCATCGTGATTGGCGCGCCGTACGAGGATGGTCAACGACTCGACGGCAGCCGGATCGATGACTCCGGCGTTGCCTATGTCTTCGAGAAGGTGGCCGGGACGTGGATTCGGACCGGTACGCTGCTGCCCGTCGAGCCGCATGCCGGCGCATCATTCGGTTGGAGCGTCGCGATCTCGGGCGACCGGATTGCGGTATCTGCCTGGGAAGATCCCGTCGGGGGCATCGAAGCGGGTTCGGTGACCACGTACAGACAACACAAGGGTCTGTGGCAGGCTGAAGCGGTGTTCAGACCCAATGAGCCCAGCCACCGTCAGTTGTTTGGTCGCGACATCGACCTGCAGGACGGCGTGCTGGTCGTCGGAGCTCCCGGCGACGACACGATTGCAGAGGATGCTGGAGCGGTCTTCGTCTGGCACTACTACAACGACGAGTGGAACTTCGCCGGGCGGCTCCTGGCATCGGACGCGATCCCGGGCGATGCACTCGGCTCGCAGGTTGCGCTTCACGGCCGCTGGCTGGCCTCGGGTGCGTACGACCACGACGACCCGATCTGGAGTGCCGGGGCGACCTACGTCTGGAAACTCGATTCACTCTGGGATTTCCACGCCAAGCTGCAAGCGTCCGATATGCAACCGGGCGACTGGTTCGGCTATTCGGTTGATATCAAGGGCAAACGGATGGTAATCGGCGCGCCGCATCGAGCCCATCCAGAGTCGGGCACCTATCGAAGCGGCGCAGCCTATGCGTTCGAACTGGTCGATGACCAATGGGTCGAGGTCGGCGTCCTCGGCCCGGTGGACGCGATTGAAGCCCGCGAACGAGCCGAGTTCGGCTGGGTCGCCGAGATCGACGGAACGACAGCGGTCGTCGGCGCGTGGCTCGCCGACACGCAGGCGGGCGAAGACGCCGGCGCAGCAGCCGTCTACGAACTACCCACGAACGGCGAGCCTGAGTAGCTAGGAATACTCTGAACAACTCCGATCCCCGCTTCCCCCCTCTGCGGGGGAAGCTGCCGAAGGCTGAAGGGGGGTCCCCGCTCAGCCTGCGACACCAGTTGTTCAGAGCGTTCCTAACGGTCCGGCCCGCGCACCGTGACGCCGCCGTCGACCGGCAGGATGACGCCGGTGACGTACTTTGCCTCGTCGCTGGCGAGGAAGACCGCGGCCCAGCCGATATCCCACGGCTCGCCTTCCTGCCTGAGCAGACTGGCGTTCTTGCGACGTTCGCGCAGTTCATCCGACATCCCGGCCGAGTAGACCATCGGCGTGTACACCGGTCCCGGCATGATGCAGTTGGCGCGGATGCGGTCTCGGCCATGGTCAACCGCGAGCGCCTGGGTCAGCGTCGCGACTGCCGCCTTGCTGACGCTGTATGCCGTCAGACCGCGAGGTCGCAGCGCGGCGATCGACGAGACGTTCGTGATCGCGCCGCCGCCGCTCTCCCGCAACGCCGGAATGGCGTGCTTGCAGGTCAGCATCATCGAGGTCACGTTGACCCTCAGTACGTGGTCCCACTCGACCTCGGAAATCTGCTCAACGGTGCCGCGTCCGCCGATGCCGACGTTGTTGTGCAGGATGTCGAGCTTGCCGTAGCGGCTGACCGCGTCGGCCACGATCCGGGAGCAGTCCTCGGTCGAGGTGACATCGGCGACGGCGATGGCAGCGTCGTTGCCTCGGCGCCCTCGGCGCGGATCATATCGAGCGTCGCCTGGCATGCGGCTTCCACGTCTTCGTCGCGGTCAGACGAGCAACAGCTCGGCGCCCTCGCGCGCAAAGAGGATGGCAGTGGCGCGCTACTCTTTGCGACAAGCGGCCATTAGAGCACATTCCAATCCCTACGGAATCCGCGCGAGAACCGGCGCCAGTAATGATGGCAGATTTGCCAGCGAATCAACTAGTCGGTCGGGCATGATGAGACGAATGGTTCCTTTCAATCGCTAGTCGAGTGAGGTGGTCGGAATGAGATGAATAAGAAAGTTGAGACATTCCACGGGTCTCGGCACCGTAGATGGGAGGCTCCGTTCCAGTAAAGAGGTGTCTATTTCAATTGGCGCAATCAACGGCGGCACGCGAAAGATCGTCGTTGCGGCGCTGATTCCAACCCTATTGGTGTGGGTTGGGAAGCGCAATTGCTTCGTTTTTCCTGGTCTTAAAATCCATGGTGCTTCCACAGCACCTCACGCAAGAATTGCGGAACGGCCGGCGGGAGTCTGAACTGGCCGCGTTCTTGGCGGTCGGCACGGACCCACAAGATCATCACGATCAGCAGGAGGGGTCCAAAGAAGGCAGCCAGGCCGAGGAACACCATAGGCAGTGGATTTGCATCAACAACCTGGCCAAAGATCGGCAGGAAGGGCAGCATGATCAAGGCCCAGCCCATGTGGTTGAGTGATAGCGCTGTGGCTCGCAGATGGGACGGGATGCGACGGTTGAGGTAGCCCTCCATCAGCGGCATCTGCGCTCCGCGAGCGAGTCCGAGAATGAGGAAGATTCCAATCGCCCCCAGATGGTCGAGCAGCCCAATGCCGACGTAGACCAAGACCACCCAGAAGGGCAAGGATGCGAGCGTGCGGACGATGCCGAAGCGGGTGGCGAGCCAGAATGCCAGCATCGCCGCGAACACCGTGGCAATCCTCGCCGGCGCCTGGAGCGCCGTGAAGAGCCAGCCGACCTCGACTCCCTGTTCCCTGAGGAACGGTTGCAGGAGGTAGAACTCGGGGACCATGGAGGCGATCAGGATTGCGCTAAAGATGAGCGAGTAGCGGATCGTCGGAGTCTTGCCGGCGAGGCGGAGCGTTTGCTTCATCAACTGGAGATATGACGGCGTTTCACCGCTGTGCCCCGGTTCGTGTCGTGGTGGTTCGCGGAAACCGAATGTGATCAACAGCGCCAGGCAGGTGCCAACCGCTCCTGCGAGCAGTGCCGCCTGCGCGCCGAATACTTGAGCGATTCCGCCACCGGCAAACGTCGCCAACACCATGGCCACCGAGCGGACTGCGAATGCGCGACCTGCCTGTCGTTCGAAATCGCGTGCCCGACCCATCGCTTGTAGCGAATCATGGAGAAATGCGCTGTCGCTGCCTGTGATCAAGACCATCGCCAATCCCCAGAGCGACCAGGCCACTGCGGCCTGCCAGAACGACCCCGAGAATGCAAACCAGATCATGAATGTGATGTAGATGACGAGAGAGATGCGAATCGTTCGAACGCGACCGAAGCGGTCGGCGAGCGCGCCGGCCGGCGGCTGACCAAACGATGTAATCACGTAGAACGCGGGTCCGATCGCGCCGAGCTGCGCGAACGTCAGGCCAACGTCTTCGGTCGCGAAGATGATCCAAACCGGCAGCCAGAACTGCAGATCGTGGAAGAAGTAGAAGAGCGGATAGAGGCGCAGATTGCGTCGCCACCTTGGACGTTCGTCGACTCCGTTGAGGTCGGGCGAAGCACTCACTCAGGCAGGGTAGGGCGTTTGCTTCCTCGGACATCAACGGGAGCCACATATAGACTTGGGCCATCTCGATACACAACTGCGAACGGTGGCGATTGATGACGTACGAACAAATTCTGACCGAGACGATCGGGCGCGTCGGCGTGATTCGGCTGAATCGGCCGGAGAAGCTCAACGCCTGGACCAATCAGATGGCCGAGGAGATGACCGACCAGATCGAGGCCTGGAACAACGACGACGGCATCGGCGCGATCGTGCTCGCCGGCGAGGGCCGCGCGTTCTGCGCGGGCGCCGACCTGCAGGGCTTCAACCAACGCCTCGCCGATGACCCTGAGGCCCAAGCCGGCGCCGGACGGGAGGTCAATTGGACCCAGATGATCCGGGAGTCAAAGCCCGTGATCGTGGCGATCCACGGCTACGCCGTCGGTGTCGGATTGACTCTCGCATTGCCAGCGGATGTCCGATACGCGGCCGAAAATACGAGGCTGTCGATTCGCTTCGTCAAGGTTGGTCTGGTCCCGGAGTTGGGCTCCACCCGTCTGCTCGCGCAGCTCGTGGGCCTCGGTCACGCGACCGACATCTGCCTCTCGGGTCGAATGGTTCCCGCAGACGAGGCCGCGCGCATCGGACTGGTCTCTGCTGTCGTGCCCAAGGAAGACCTGTTCGACACGGCCATGGCCAAAGCCCAGGAACTGGCGAACAACCCAACGGCCGTCGTGCGCAAGATCAAGACGTTGCTCAACGACAACGTCACCGAGTCCAACCTCATGCGAGTGATGGAGCGTGAGGGGCAGAGGGATCGAGAGTCGCGTCGCCTGCCATCGCACAACGAGGCCGTGACCGCCTTCCTCGAGAAGCGCGAGGCGGTCTTCAACCAGTAGGTCGTCGAAGAAGGAACAACCGATGCCGACTCCACGCCGTGATCCCATCGCCTGGCCCGTCGACCGTCCGTCGCCGGACATCGGTTGGACGCCGCCGGGCGATCCGATCATCATCTCGTCCGATGACCATCGGATGGAGCCGCCCGGTCTGTGGGAAGATCGTCTGCCCACGTCGATGCGCGATAAGGCGCCCAAGCTCTGGCGCGACGATACCGGATTCCAGCTTGAAGTCGAAGGTCGCAGCTTCGACACACCGGGCCTGAACTGGCTGATGGTTGAGGGACGTCCGGGGATGACCGATCAGGCGAGGCGCATGGTCGACATGGACGCCGAAGGCGTCGATATCGGGTTCGTCTTTCCCCAGAAGGCGCTCGGAATCATGGGGATGGAAGACAAAGAGGTCATGTACGCCTGTATCGACGTGTACAACGAGTACCTCGCCGAGTGGTGTCAGTACGACTCGGACCGGCTGTTCGGCATCGCAATCCTGCCAACCATCTTCGACCCCGAGCGCACCGCCGACTACATCGACAAGATCAAGGCCTGGGGATTTAAGGCGATGGAGATTCCCTCCTCACCGCGAGACGTGGAATACAACCGTTCGCGGATGGAACCGATGTGGGACGCAATCGAAGACAGTGGGATTCCGCTCTCATTCCACATCGGTGAGTTCCCAAACTGGCGCGGCGCCGGAGCCCTGGGAACCTACCTGACTTCAAACTTTGAGCCGTTCCGCAAGCTGCGGGCGCTGCTGACGTTCTCTGGAGTGCTTGAGCGCCACCCCGAACTTAAGGTGATCTTCACCGAGGGTGGAATCTCATGGGTCGCCTCGGCGCTCTACGACGCCGATCGCACGTACCGCGAGTTCGCCTCGGAGATGCGCCCGCAACTAGCCGAACTGCTCAGCTACTACTGGTGGCGTCAGTGCTACGCGACCTTCATGAGCGACCCGGCCGGCCTCCGCCTGATGGACATGATCGGACACGATCACGTGATGTGGAGCTTCGATTACCCACACCCGGAGTCGACGCTGGGTGAGAGCCGTCGACTCGTCAAGGACATCTATGACCAGCTCGGTGACGAGCAGGCGGAGTGGGTGGTCTCGAAGACGGCGGAGACCGTCTGGGGCATCGAGGATGCTGTCGGGCGCAATCGCCAGAGGAAATCAGCGATGCAGGCAGGCGTCGCCGCCGGCGGCTAGCCATCTGCTAGCCAGCCGCAGTGGCGCTGTCGCAAGAAGAGTTCGACGCCATCATCGCCGACGAGTCCAAACGGATCGTCGGCGATGTCGCGTGGTCGGAATCTCTGGGCCACCAAGGTGCTGTTGAGTTTGGAGCTCCTGTTCTCAACTACTTGAACAGACCGCTTCGAGTGCACGGATGGTTTAGACAAAGCGAGCGAAAACTTTCCTTCACATTGCTGTATGGCAGTGTGCGAATTGCTGGGATTGATTTCGGTAGAGGGCTCAGTCATCGCAACATCGATGGGGCACGGATTGTTGGTGCGCACATGCAGTTGTGGGTAGCTGTGGCGCGGCGGGCGGAAGCGATCCCGCTTCCGCCTGAAATGCCGGAGTGGAACGAGCCTGTTCAAGTCTGGGTTCGATTCTGTGCTGAACTGAGTATCCTGCATTTGGATGACTTGATCTCCCCGGCTATTGAAGAGGCGAGCAGATGACTCCGGAGCAACTTGCCAAGGAGTTGCACGCAATATGCTCCGAGCGATTTGAGCGAATCGAAGCCCATCCAGACGGAACGTTCGAGGTGTTCTCAGGACTGTCGACGGACGATGGTGATGGGATCAATGTCATCATCGAATTGGCCGACGATGGGCTGATCGTCGCGGATGACGGCTGGCACACGTCAAGGCGATTCGCATGGTGGGGACTTCCGATCAGCGATCAACTCGTTCAACAAGCGGTTGAAGTCATCCGGAGCCATGGCGCCGTCGCACAAGGTCTCCAGCCGCGGATTCCAGTCGATAGCTTGGCAGGTATTCAAGAGGCCATTGAGAGAATGGCGCGAATCATCCTCGATTTGTCTCGACTGCAACCCGAGGGGACTTGGAAGTCGGATTCGGAATCATCCACCGCTGCGGCTGACTAAGTCTCTCGGAACAGCAGTTTCTTGACCGTCTTGAGGTCATTAGCCGTCGCGGTCGCTCCCTGACTGATGAGGAAGTCCGCGTCCCTCAGACCGACGATTCCGATCACACCGGCGAACCTGGCGTTCTTGCCTGCGCCCATGTCCGATTCCGTGTCTCCGACGATGACCGCCGACTCCGGCTCTCCGTTGAGGATGTCCAGGGCGTGCAGCAGAGGGGCTGCGTGCGGCTTTGGATCGCTGGCAGTGTCGGCGCCGATGATGGTCTGGAAGCGATCCGTCCAGCCGAGCATTTCGACGGTCTTGCGGCCGGCGTCCTCGCGCTTGTTCGTGACGATCGCCATCGGAACATCGGCCTCGCAGAGCGCGTCGAGCAGCGTCTCGGCGCCGGGCAAGGGACGCGTTCGCGGCATGTAGGTCTCTTCGTAGCGACCGAGGTAGTCGAGGTAGATCGGATGCGCCTGCTCAGCGTCGAGGCCGAGCATGTTGTAGAGCATCACGGGCAGCGGTGGACCGATGTACTTGAGCAGCAACGCTTCATCGACGGGGTGGCCGTGGGCGTTGATCGTCTCGAGCATGCAGCCGATGACCAGTGGCTCGGTGTCGGCGAGGGTGCCGTCGAGATCGAAGATCACCGAACGGTACCGCGCCTTCGCAGCGCCTGTGCATGAACTCATGGCAGCCGTCACACTAGCCTGACGTGCCAATCGTCCGAGCCGGGCTTGTCCCGCTCGCAGACGGCGAGTTTGCTACCGATGAAGACGCTCACACTGAGCGCCGGTCCGGGCAATGTTCAATCGCGCGCCGTCGGTCGTTCGGCTGCCGCTGCGGCATTGCGGATTTCATCGAGCAGCGCGTCGGGGTCGACACTGAGGATGTCGGCGGCGTTGGCGATGCTGAGGGTTTCTGTCGGTGTAACCATGTCAGAAGAGTAGCGTAGGGTTTGTCTGCCCGTGGTCTGAACCGGGGACAGCCACTGTTCGTTGTGTGACGGACAGTGCAGGGAGTCGTTCGGTGATTGTGTATTTGGTGCTGCTGGCAGCGCTGTTGGCGTTGTCGGCGTTTTTTTCCAGCGCGGAGACATCGTACCTCTCGATCGACGGCGTGCGTCTTGAGCATGAGCGACGGCGACGACTGCCGGGCGCAGACCGCGCGGCCGCGTTGCTGCAGGAACCGCGCCGGCTGCTTGCCGCGATCCTGGTCGGCAACAACCTGGTCAACACGGGCGCCGCGACCGTGGGCGCCGTGATTGCACAGGAGCTGATCGGCGGCACCGGCGGCCTCAGCATCGTCGTGGCGACGGTCGCGGTGACCATCTTGCTCGTCGTTTTCGGCGAAATCGGTCCCAAATCAGTGGCGCTGCATCACAATCTGACCGTCGCCCGCTATTACTCGATCCCACTGACCTGGTGGTCGCGCCTGACTGCGCCGGCGGTAGCGGCTCTGGACTGGACATCGCGGATCTGGCTGAGGGTCGTGGGCGGACAGGAAGAGGCCAGCTCGGCGCTTTCGATGGGCGAACTGCGCACGGCGATTATGCAGTCGCGTGAAGAGGGCGAGCTGAAGGTGCAGGACACGTCGGTCCTGCTCGGCGCGCTGCGCCTGGGCGAGACCCAGGTACGCCGGATCATGACCGGTCGGCTGCAAATCACGTCAATCGACTCGGGGGCGACGCTGGGGGAAGCGGGACGCGCGTTCGGCGCCGCCGGCTTCCTGCGCCTGCCGGTGCGGTCGGGGACGGAAGACCAGTTCATCGGCTACCTGCACGGCTCCGACGTGTTGGCCGAGCTGGGCCAGGGCAACCGCGAGCGGCACGTTCGCGACGTCATGCGCGACGCGCCGTTCGAGTCGGAGCGGGCATCAGTACAACGCGTGCTCACGCAGATGCAGACAACCGGGCATCACCTGATGCTACTGATCGACGAGTTCGGTGGGACGTCGGGCCTGGTCACGTTGGAAGACATCCTCGAGCTGGTCGTCGGCAACATCCGCAGCGAGACGCGGTTCGGCTCGGAGCCGGTGCCGGTGCGGATTGCGGGCGAACAGTTCGTCGAGGGTCGCCGCGGCCTCACCGATCTGGGCACGGAGTTGGAAGCGGACTTCTCGGACGAGGAAGCGGAGACGGTCGCGGGCATGTTGCTGCAACGGTTCCACCGAATCCCCAGCGCCGATGAGTCGCTAGACCTGTACGGATACCGCTGGACGGTGGTGGAGTCGGACAGCCGGCGAATCCGGTTGGTGCGCTTCCGCAAGTTAGCTGTCTGAAGGCCGCGTCCAGAGGTCGGCGACGTGCCCCGAGAGTCCTGATAAGCTGGGCAGAGCGTGCCGAGGTGGCGGAATGGTAGACGCGATGGTCTCAAAAACCATTGGGCCAAAAGCCCGTGCCGGTTCGAGTCCGGCCCTCGGTACCAGCAAGGAATGCCGAGTGGTGTAACGGTAGCACTAGGGACTTTGGATCCCTCAGTTCAGGTTCGAATCCTGGCTCGGCAGCCAACCCTTATCGATCACACGAGCCTTGGGTCCTCAGACGAACTTACTCGTACTCCACAAGCGTGCAGTTCAGATGATCTTTCAAGAGCTGAGCAATGGCAGACGAGCTATAGTTGAAGTTTAGTTTAGTGCAGACGGGTTGTACGTTTCCTGTTCCGAGTGTCGGAAGGAACTGTCAACTCTCCTTTCCTCTCCATAGGACCGAGGGCTGCTTGAGGTGACCCTCATGAAAGATTGTCTCGTCCGACTTTGAGAAACCTATGACCTCTTCTATGGAAACCTCGTCACGATCACCGAACTTGCAATAGCTCGATGGCGAAACGCGGAAGGCGATTGAATTCTAGGAAGTTGTTCCCGAGCATCGATTGCTGCCCTGTTGCGCCGTGAAAGCGGTACGGAGACGCTTCGGTTGCTTTCCAGATGGCTTGTTTCATCTTGTTGCAGCCGTCTTGACTGTTTGTGCCAAAGAAACATGGCATATACAAGCCTATTGCCGTCGTATAGCTCGAAGTGAACTACGTACCTAGGCCCGCCTGCTTCAACTGCGACGAAAACAATTCAAATAGGAAGGTCTTGCGTCCTTCAGTGCTATTGATGTCTCGAGCAGGGCGCCATTCGGTGCAGCCGAATGAGCTGATCAAGGTCGCGAAGTTTGGGTTGCTGATGTGCCTGTTCAGTGGCTCGAACATGAATGTGTAGACCTCAGTGCGAGCATTGGCGAGAAGCCGGGATTGTGTCCATACGAACGCCCTTCACGCCAAATGGGTCAATCATGACGAATGAAGGTGGGAGTGACAGGAGTTTGCTAGACGATCCAGTGCCGTCGAGATGGGTCGTCGAAAGGAGAGTGGACCACTTGGTAGTCAGAACTCGGGGGACAAAGAGATACTACGTCTTTCGATGGTGTCGACCAAATGGCTTGCTCTTTCGTCCTCTTGCTCGATGAAAATGAACTTGACATCGCCCTTCATAACTTCGCGATAGCTGTGGTCCTCAAGTGCCTTGAGGGCGATCAATGGCGAGCCGAGTTCTGCATACTCCCCGGGACCGGCGAAGCCGTCGACGAAGAGAATGGTTCATTCCATCGACTCATATTGGAAGCCAAGCGTTCATATAGCCTTTGAGGATTGCATGTTTACCTTGAGTGTGAGGTTGGAGTTCCCAGACTGTGTCATTCGGCGCCGACGTCAAACTCCTTGCGTTCGGTCGGGAATTGTTGCCAGAGAACATTGTCGAGAGTAGCAGCTTCACCAGATCGTTTCGACTTTTGCCCCCCCAGTTGCTTCAAGAAGAACGGAACGTTTGCATTCAAGGCTTGGTCACGAATTGCCGGGCCCATTGGAGTTGCATTGGTCTGGAGCGTGGCCCGCTTTCAGGTCCGACTATAATCCACGAAAGTGTACCATCGTCTAACCAGGGCGTTAAATCCAATGCACCTTCGGCGGAAACTTGACTTCGGACGGTAGTTGACTGAGAACAGTTAGTTGGGCAGCAATTTCTGGTTAAGGTACTGACGTGCCTATCCAGACGGATGATGGCCAACTGGACTCGAATGAAGAAGACCATTCTTCCCACCAGGCAACCGCCCGAGCCCGGATCGGTTAGTACTTGGAAGGTGTGACCGCGTTGTTCACCGGCGCTTCATGATTGCGAAGGCGTCTGATACGAAGTCAAACGGCACTTCAGGATGGAAGAGGTCAGCCAGCTGTTGACGACTCGTCATCGGCTTCTTGTTTTAATGGCAGTTGAGGCGTTCTGGGAACATTTGCACCATTCAGGTGACTTGTCGAGGAACTTTCATTCCTCGAAGGCGGGGGTAGAGGCTGAACATGTAGCAGTGGTCGCAGCCAGGTGAGATGCGGCTGCATCCAGTGACGGGATTCCAAGTTTCGGCGGTCCCGATTGTTGACGCCATTGAACCTTGCCGATCCCTGTAGCAGTTGCATGCCGCTAGGGTAGCAATCTGTGCGGCTACCGAGGGTTGCCAAGAAGCCAGTTGAGCTTTGGATGATGAAGAGGAATGCGATGCCAGTCCGGGCAGGACTTGATGCCACAACCTAGCGGTTAACGGCCGCTTCTACCGTTCTGAGGACGGTTCGCTGCGAGAGGAATAATCAGTCGACCGTAGAAGGCTTCAGGTCGAAGGAGCTACCAACTCACATGCTGGCGCTGGTACCGGATGCCCGAACTCCTTTGCCGTATCGATCCAGAGCGATATCGCGACCTGTGCTTCGTGGAGCGCGTCCTCATAGGAATCACCGTGCGCTGAACATCCAGACAGCTCTGGGATGTCCGCAACGAAGAGGTTGTCTTCGTCGCTCCAATAGATCGTGATCGCGTACTTGTGCATTGGTCGTTTGGGTCTGGCAAGGATGACTGCCCAGGCAGGCGCCGAGTGAATCGAGAAGGCGCGGGAGACTGTTGGGCAAATAAACGGGGATTATCTCCAAGGACGGATACGATTTCAAAAGCTTGGCGCGACGAGTTCACCGGCGGGTTGCGGAATCGGCCGTCCAATCTCCTCGGCAGCTTCGAGCCAGTAGCCAATGGCCGCCTGCGCCTGGGCGAGCGCCTCCTCGTGTGAGTCCCCATGCGCCATACAGCCAGGCAACTCGGGAATATCCGCGACAAACACGTCGTCCTCATCGCTCCAGTAGATGATGATCTCGTACTTGTGCATCAATCGTCCTCCAGGAGCTTGAACAGCTCATGCTGAATGAAAAGCTTACGCAACTGCCGTACCTGGTAGGGTTTGGCGTCGCGGCGCTGCGGTTGCAGGGTAACGACTTCGGACAGGTCCGGCATTTCGTAGATGTGGTGGCTTCCCCGGATTCGTTCATCAAAACCTAAGGCCAGCAGTAAGGCTCTGAGGTCGCGGAAGCGAATGTTGGCGTCTGCTTGGCCGCTCAAGATCCGTCGGAGCAAACGCTCATGGCGATTCAGCGTGGCTCTCCGTCCTTGGGGGTGACGCGATGGCTGCCCGGGCAGGACTTGAACCCGCAACCTAGCGGTTAACAGCCGCTCGCTCTACCGATTGAGCTACCGAGCATCGCCTTCGTCATCTTAGCGGGATGCGTCGGGTTGGGTCACCTGAGGACTGACGATCTGATTGCAGATCAGCGTCGTTGATCAGAGGCCCGTCGGCACTCCCAGGCCGGCGACCGCGAGTGGGTTGGCCGAGAGCGGATCGCTGATGCTCAGGCTGATCCGACCTTCGAGCGCGTCGAGCAGCGGCTGGCCGCAGACTTCGCCTCGCCAGCCTTCCAGCAGCGGTGGCAACTGCTCCGGCGGGCGGCCGTTCTCGTTCCAGGCGACCAGCGTGCGTAGCTGCGCGCTGCTGCCCACGAGCTCGGCGTCGATCTCATGGCTGGCGCACGCGGCGGCGAGCACTGACTCGAGGAAGAGAATCACCATCCGCGACGGCTTGCCGCCGTGATGCCGGTTGGCCCGAGCGGGGAGCGCCTCCTCGGGTACCGCGAGCGCGGTTTCGACCGCTTCGAGGACATCCTGGAAGTACGACTGCTTGAGCTGGCCGATTCCGCGCACGCTGGACAACTCGCTTCGCGATTCTGGCCGCGTCGCGGCCACGGCGATTAGCAGATCGTCGGGGGCAATACGTCGGAACGGCACATTACGAATGCGCGCGACACCTTCGCGCCAGCCGGACAGTTCCTGCAGGGCGGCCAACGAACGCGGCGACAGTTTGCTCGCGCCCGAGAGGCGTCGCCAGCGATCGACCTCACGACGACTGAGTCTGCTCAGCCGCAGGTCTGTCTCTTCACGCAGCCACGAGAGACGCTCCTCTGCGGGGTCTTGCGACATCCGATTGACGAAGCTCTCGTGCAGGCGGAAGAGCCAGCGCACGTCGTCGGCGGCGTAGCGGCGCTGGGCGTCTGTTAGCGGTCGTTGCAACCAGTTGGTTCGCGACTGTGACGGTCCGACGTCGCGGCGCAGCTCGCGTGCGACCAGCTTTTCGTAAGCAATGGGGAAGTAGTGACCGCTGAACGCGGCGGCGAGTTGCACGTCGAACAGGTCGCCCGGCGGCTTGCCGGTGCGGTGAAAACAGAACTGCGCTTCCTGGTCATGCGCATGGACGATGGTGCGGACACCCGGGTCGGTCATCAGATCCCAGATCGGCTGGTCGGGAGCTTCCTGGATGAGTTCGGACAGCGGATCGATCAGGCAGATCTCGTCGGGCGTGGCGACCTGGAGCAGGGCGAGCTGGGGCTGATAGGTGCGTTCGGAGACGAACTCGGTGTCGAGTCCCATCATGCCGAATGAGCGAATGCGATCAGCCAGCGCGGCGACATCTTCGTGTCGCTCAAGCAGCCGGACTGCTGAGTTGGAAGCGAGAGCGTTGCTCAATGGCATACGCGAATGAATTCTTCTCGGAGCATTAGTCTTATGATAGCGACCGTTCGATGACGACTCTGCAACAGTGCCGCAGTGTCTGAGGGACACGGCCCCGTGGTACGATTCCGTGGAAGATTCAGCAATCGGAGCCCCTATGAAGGTCAGAGCCTCGGTCAAGAAACGTTCCCGCGATGACCAAATCGTGCGCCGCAAGGGACGCGTGTACATCATCAACAAGAAGAATCCGCGCAACAAACAGCGTCAGGGCTAAGACCCACTCACAATTGGGGTTCGTCAAGTGAGTTGCCCGTCTGGGCGCCGGACCGAAGAGGCGGGACCCCCTCAGCCTTCGGCAGCTCCCTCCCCGTTCAAGCCGGGGACAGGCTCTGCGAGGGGGAGCAGGATAGTTTTTCCCCGCTGTGGATGACGAGTCGGACCTCGCCCAACTTGCGTTGACGGCATGCGGCGTTGACGGCGTCGTCGCTAGTCTCGAGCGTCTGAGCGGCAAGTCGCACCTGAGTTGGCGAGTCACGCGGATCGACGCCACTCCCGTCGTCCTCAGGATGGAACCGCGGCGAGGCATCCTGCCGCCCTACGACCTACCCTCCGAGGCGCGATTGTTGCGATGTCTGACCGACGCCGGCATTCCGGTTCCCGAAGTCCTGGGCGTCGCGGCTGATCTGTCGGCCTGTGACGGCCTTGACCACTCCGTCGATGTTCGTCGGGGCTGCATGGTCGTCGAGTGGGTCGATGGCGAAGTGCTGTCCGAGCGTCGCATGGAAACGGACATCGCTCGCGCCTACTGCGAGACGCTGCGTCGCATACACACGCTCAACTGGCGCGAGGCGCGCCTCGACTGGCTGCCGCTGCCACCGGCCTCGGGACCGGCAATGCGCGAGCGCACGCAGATCGCTGAGCGGCTGCGAGCGTTCGGCATCGACGATCTGCCGCACATCAAACGCTTACGCGAGGCGCTACACGGCCGAGTCCCCGACAGCCCGCCGCCAATGCTGGTGCATGGAGACGTGAACTTCGGCAACTTCATCCTGCAGGTCAATGACGGCGCAAGCGCATCTCCAAGCATCGCCGCGGCGCTCGACTGGGAACAGGCGCATCTGGGCGACCCATTGTCGGATTGGGGTCGTCTGGCGGCAGAAGACCTGCTCGGCAATCTCAATCTCTCGGAGGGCGCGCGACAGGTGATGCAAGAGGCGCTGCAAAGCTACGGTCGCAGCCAGGACGACCTGAGCTATTGGACCCTGCATCAGCTCTACAAGCACGCCTCGGCAACCGGAGCTCTCAGCGTGATCCACGGCTGGGACATCGAGCCAATCGCAGAGATGTACGCGGGACCGACGGATCAGGCGGTGTCGCGCCTGTGAATCACAGTTCGATGCCCACGCGCGCGGCATCATCCGGGGACAGATAGCGCCACGACTGCGGGGCAGAGAGTTCTTCATTGATCTGACTCAGGCGCAATGGTCTTTGCAGGGGTTGTGGATCGACGACGCGGATCGCTGTTGCCGATCGGCAGCCTCGGAAGTAGCGACGGAATCGTGCGCGTGAGATGCCAGCGTGTTTCTTGTGAGCGTTCCAGATATTGGTAGGGCTCGCTGACTCGACCGCTGTCACCTTGACCCAGCCCAGCACCGCGCTCTTGGGCGCCGTGGCGTAAATCACCAGGTGCGAGATAGCGCCGCGCACCCTGGAGCGCCGAAGTTCGACCCGTTTTTCTCCGCTCAGCAGCTTGTCAGCGTATTCCGGATGGACCGAGATCAGTGCGACTCGTCTATCTGCTGGCTTAGCCAATTGAGCGCCTCCTCTTCAGTCACTTGGGTAATCGATTGTGGCCGGCCTGCAAGGACGCCTGCCTGCTCGAGTGCCTCAAATCCAATGGCCTTCGACAGTAGCCGATCTTGGCGGAAGCGGATAGAGATGACTACCTGGCTCGCCAGTTCGGTGATCTGCTCGAAGCTGTACACGGTACGCAGGTTTGTAAATTGGGCGATTTCAGCGGGTTCCTGCGAGCGTAGCGTTGATTCGACGACCCCGACAGCTGTGATTCCCCTGATGTCATCGGATCGGTAGAAGAGGATTGTCGCGCCTCGGGGTAGCGCGCGAATTCCGCTTTGACTCAGATACGCCTTACGCAAGGCATTGCCGAAGGGTGGCTGGGGCCAAGGAAGTTGCGCTTGTAGATCCGTAGCGGCTTGCTGCTCATAGTCCGGGAAGAGCAACCTGTGGTAGCGGGGTTGGATGGGGATGATGAACGCCGGCGTGCGATGGAATGCCAGCGCAGGGGGGCCGTGTCGACGGTGAAACTCGAATGGATCGCTCTGTGACTTCTCGTCCGCGACAAGTCGTTTCGCCATCACAAGCTCACCTAGCTTGGTGAGCTTGCCCTGGAGAACCTCAAAGCCAAACTCCGCGAGGAGAGCGATCAACTCTTCGTGCTTTGGAAATATGGTCAACCAGACATGATCGTAGGAGTGGGAATGAAGGTGCTGAAAGAGGGCCTTCAGCAATAGATCGCCGTACCGGTTGCCGCGATACTGGTCAGAGACCTTGAATGTCGAAGCCTTCATCACCTTCCCGCCTAGACCGTATTCGTCGTCATTGTCCTTCCAAAGGCAAAGCCCCGCTAAACCGCCGGCCGGCTCGATAGTCCACCCGCGTCGTCGTTCCCGGGCTGCCCCGTCCAGCCAAGCATCGAAATCGGGGTAGTCAACGCGCAAGCTGTTGAAGATCGGATCGTTCCGATTCAACTCGTGAACTAATCTCACATGAACATCGGGCGGAGGATCAGTTGGCTCGTTGAGCAGAGTGCGCAAGTAGAGGACGGCCGGATTGATTTGTAATACCCGCTCGTCCAAACCGAGGCGTCGCGCCTTTCGGTGAATGCCTTCGTCCTCCGTGATGAGATAGTGCACGGCATTGCCCATGACCGCCGCCAATAAGTGATGATCGACCCAATCGTTGCTTTCTGGATCGGCAGCACCGAGTGCATCCTCGACAAGGGAAATCGGCGGTGGACTCTCGAGTTGCTCATATGACCTGACCTGCAGCTCGCGAACCTTCCGCCGCTCCTGGTCGCGATCTCCTCGAAGTTCTTCAATGCTCTCAGGATGAAGGAGAAGGTGTCCGCCGATCTGGCTAGCCATTCGCGCTAGATCGGCTGCGATCGCGGATTTTTTCTCAATGTCACTTTGACGGACAAGTGCGAGAGGGATGAAGGCATTCGTGTCAAGGAGCAGGTGAAGTGTCACCGGCGCACACCCATTTCATACAGACGTTCTGGTACCTTACCGCGTGATCGGAAATCGGGAAGGTGAGGACTGCCCTTACACTCCTGGTATGCCTGACGACATTCAATATTTGGTCCCCCTGCCCGAGATTGAGTCCCGCTACGGGACCAACTCGCTGTTTGGCGAGCAATTTACGGAAATCTCTCGCGGCCGCACTGTGTTGGAGATGCCGATCACTCGGCAGACGGCGGGCGGCGCCCGCGGTGGCGTTCATGGCGGTGTGCTGGCCTCGCTGGCCGACATCGGGGTCGTCGCGGCGGTGCTCTCGACCTGCCGTGTTGGCGAGGCGATGCAGGGCACGTCGGAGCTGAATATTTCCTACCTGCGTCCTGCCGTGGGCTCGAAGGTGCGCGTGGAATCGAATGTGATCAAGAAGGGCCGAACGCTGGCGGTCGGCGATGTCGATCTGTTCAGCGACCAGGGCAAGCTGATCGCCAAGGCGCGGGTGACCTACTCGATCACGCAGACGGGTTGAATCCATGGATCTGGAGTTGACTTCAGCGCTCGCCAGTGAGGCGCTGTTGGCGTGCGGCGTCGGTGGACGAGCGCTGTCTGCGGCTCGACTCGACGGTGGCGTCTCCAATCTGACCTGGCGGGTTGATCGAGCGGATGGTGCGCCGGTCGCGCTTCGCTTGCAGCGCGAGCAGGGCATCTTCCAGCCCTATGACGTGCTGCGCGAGGCGCGCGTGATCCGTTGCCTGGAGTCGTCGGCCATTCCCGTGCCGCAGGTGCTTGGAAGCGCTGACGCCGAATCGCCGCTGAAATCGCCATACGTCGTGCTGGAGTGGCTGGACTATCCGCACATGGGCATGGTCCCAATGACTGCCGAGGTGGTGGACAACTACCGCTCGATGGTCGAGACGATTCACGCGCTCGATTGGCCAGCGTTGGACCTGGACTTCCTCGATCCACCAACTGCCGGACCCGAGGCGGCGCTGCGCGATCTCGATGCCGTCCATGCGCGAGCCGTGGCGTTCGGCTGCGCCGCCGACCCACAGATCGCCAACCTGGCAGCGGTCCTGCGAGAGCATCTGCCCACCAGTCCCGAGCCGCGCCTCTGTCACGGCGACATCAACGTGTTCAACTACCTCGTCGGAGAAGACGGCTCAATCGCCGGCGTCGTCGATTGGGAGCAGGCCCATCTCGGCGACCCGCTCTCGGACTGGGGGTTGATCACGGCCCTGGGATCACTCAAGGGTCTCGACGCGCCGCCCGAAATGCACCAGCTGACCGCGCCGGCATTCCAGCGCTCAGGCCGTGACGCTCGTGACCTCCGCTACTGGATGCTGCATCAGATGTACAAGCTGGCCGTGATCCACCGAATTTGGTCGGAGATCGGCGATGTCCCGCCCTGGTACACGTGGTCGGATGTCGAGCGGGTGTCGGGGAATGCGCTGTCGTACCTGGGCCTCTAAGTCAAACAGGTTCCGGTTCCCGACATCCGAGGGCTTCACAAAAGTTGCCTGACCATCACCTCCGTCATACCCGCGCTCCGTCGCGGGTATCTCGTGGTGCGCGGCAGAGGGCCAAGAGCAAACTGAGCGATTCCGACGAGTGGGTACCTCAGGTTCGAGCGTCGGTGCAGCACTCGGCGAGATTCCCGCGGCGGAGCGCGGGAATGACGAATCTTGTATTTCGGAGACAGGCTCCGAGGGCGGGGACTGGATCCAGAACGATCGAGCGCGCTAGCTGCTCAGGTTTGCCAGGTGCTCGACCGCGTGCAGCATGCTCTGTTCGGTGGGTGTCGCCAACGAGACGAGGCGGTGAGCGCCGGCTTCGGCGTATTGCTCGATGGCTTCGGCGGTCAGACGCGCCGGCGGTGTGATCGTGATCTCCAGGTCGCCCAGACCCTCGGGCCGGTTGTGCTGCTCAGATAGCTCGTTGAGGCGGCGGACGTAGTCGGCGGTCTGCTCGGGATCCTGCATCCAGCCGTACCAGCCTTGACCCCGCTCGGCGGCTCGCTTGAGCGCGGCTTCGGAGTGACCACCGATGTGGATCGGC
Organism: Dehalococcoidia bacterium; assembly: GCA_963666795.2. Classification (GTDB taxonomy): domain Bacteria; phylum Chloroflexota; class Dehalococcoidia; order Bin125; family Bin125; genus Bin125. The sequence continues at coordinate 1,485,759 of CAXXUV010000008.1, forward strand.
ACGCCGCTGGGATTGGTTGGTCGGGGATGCGCGTCGATGCCGCTGAACTGCCAGAATTCGCCGTCGAAGTCTGGATCTTCTTCATTCCAGAGCGCGCGCATCGCGTCGATTGCTTCGTCGGTGCGACGACCGCGCTCGCGGAAGGGCGCGCCGATGGCGTCGAATTCGGGCTGCAGATAGCCCGCGCCGATGCCAAGAATGACGCGTCCGTTGGAAAGCACGTCGGCGGAGGCGAACTCCTTGGCCAGGACGAGCGGGTTGCGTTGCGCAATCAGCACGATGCCGGTGCCGAGCTTGACCGTCTCGGTGCAAGCGGCGAGGTAGGCGAGCACGACGGAAGGATGGAGGAAGTGGTGCTCGGGGTCAGCCGGTGACGGCGCGACGCGCGGCTTGGGCAACACGACGTGCTCGCCGCACCAGAGAGACTCGAGACCGGACGATTCGGCGGCCTCTGCGACGGTCCGCAGCGCGGCCGGGTCGGAGAAGCCGGTGCCCATGTTGAAGATGCCGAGTTTCATTCGTTGCCTCCTGCTGTAACCAATCCTCCGTCATTCCCGCGAAATGAGACCTGTTCCTAACTCCTCATCTCCCCCCTCGCGGGGGAGATGCCGAAGGCAGAGGAGGAGGCTCCCCATCTCAAGGCCTATCTGATCGCTGTCGGAAGACCCCCCTCTGTCACTCCGTGACATCTCCCCCCGCAAGGGGGGGAGAGGGGATTCGCGAGTCTTGCAAAGGTCTCATTTCGCGGGAATGACGAGCTTATGAGTAGCTTGCCGCAGGCTACGACTTGAGCAGGGTGTCGGTCAGGGTGACGTCGTAGTTGCCGTCGATGAAGGGTTGTGCATCGAGCACCCGCTGGAGGAAGGGGATGTTGTGCTTGAGACCCTCGATCCGCGTGCCGTCGAGCGCCGTTCGCAGCCGGTCCAGCGCTTGTGGGCGGTCGTCACCGTGGACGATCAGCTTGGCCATCAGCGGGTCGTAGAAATGCGAGACTTCGTCGCCCGAGGCGACGCCGGCGTCGAGCCGGAGCCAAGGTTCGTCGGGGACTTCCAGGATGTCGATCGAGCCGGGGCTGGGCAGCAGCGTGACGGGGTCCTCGGCGTAGATGCGGGTCTCGATTGCGTGCCCGGAGATCGGCGGCGGGTCACCGTAGCCGGGCAGCTCCGTCAGTGGCTCTCCTGCGGCGATACGTAGCTGCCACTCAACGAGATCGAGCCCCGTCACCATCTCGGTGACGGGATGCTCGACCTGGAGTCGGGTGTTCATTTCGAGGAAGAAGATCTCGCCCGATGCGTCGAGTAGGCACTCCACGGTGCCGGCATTCAGGTAGTTCAGACCTGCGACGGCATCGCGGACCTGGCGGTAGAGCCGCTCCCTGAGATCGCTGGTAAAGTGCGGCGCGGGCGCCGGGGCTTCCTCGATCACCTTCTGGTGCCGGCGTTGGACGCTGCATTCGCGGTCGCCAAGGATGGCGGCGTTGCCCTGGCCGTCGCCGAAGACCTGTAGCTCGATGTGGTGTGGTTCGACCAGCAGCCGCTCGAGATAGACCTCATCGGAGCCGAAGGCGCGTTGGGCAGACGAGCGTGCGCGCCGCAGCGAGCGAGAGAACTGATTCGGTCGCTGGACCGACGCCATGCCGATCCCGCCGCCTCCGTATGAGGCCTTGATCAGCAGCGGATAGCCGACGGATTCGGCAACCGCTTCAGCGTCCTCGTCTGCGACCGTTGCAGGGGAACCAGGAATGACCGCCATGCCCAGGTCGCGCATGGTCGTCCGGGCCTGGTTTTTGTTGCCCATCAACTCCATGTGCGCGGCGGCGGGTCCGATGAACGTGATCCCGCGCTCAGTACAGGCCTGGGCGAAGTGGCCGTTCTCGGAGAGCAGACCGTAGCCGGGATGAACGGCGTCGCAGCCCGCTTGCACCGCGGCGTCGAGTACCGCGTCGACGTTGATGTATGACTCGGCCACAGGCGCTGCGCCGATGTGTGTGGCGCCGTCCGCTTCGCGGACGTGCAGCGCGTCGGCGTCGGCGACCGAGTAGACCGCGTGCGACTCGATGCCGAGCCGCCGGCAGGTGCGGGAGACACGAGCGGCGATCTCGCCGCGGTTGGCGATCAGGACGCGTTGGAACATGGTGAGCGCTGTCGGCTGTGTCGGGGGTTAGTCGCTGATCGTGACGAGCACGTCGCCTTCCTGGACCTGATCGCCCTGTCCAATGTGGATCGTGGTGACCGTGCCGTTGCTCGGCGCTTCGACCGGAATTTCCATCTTCATCGACTCCAGGATGACGAGTTCGTCGCCCTCCTCAACGGCATCGCCGACAGCGGCAATCAACTCAAAAATGGTGCCGGCCATCGGCGACTTCACATCGGCCATGGTTGCCTTCTCCGCTTTCTTGGTCTGTGGACTGATCTTGGTCTGTGGACTGAGTAGTTCGTGTTGTCGAAATCAGTTCGCGCTGGCGTACAGTATTGCAGTATGGCCGCAGCGCTGGGTATGCGCATTACGCGAGAGCGACGAGAACGCGAGAAGAACCATGAGACGTGAACTGGTTGAGCAACTGGTCTGTCCGGTGACGCGCGATCCGCTGAAACTGGAGGTCGTGCGCGAAGACGAAAACGGCGACGTGCTGGAGGGCGCCCTGGTCTCCGAACGGATCAACTTCCGTTACCCGATCGAGGACGGGATCCCGAATCTCTTGCCTCCGGACATGCAGCGCCGGGCAGGTGAGTCGGTCTAGGAGCGACCTGGACAGCTATGTCCCCCCTTGCGGAGACCTTTGAATAAGTCCCCTTCGCCCCCCTTGCGGGGGAGATGCCGAAGGCAGAGGGGGGGGGGCTCCCTATCTCTAGGCCTATCTGGTCGCTGGCGGCGGACCCCCCTCTGTCACTCCGTGACATCTCCCCCCGCCGCAACTCCGTGACATCTCCCCCCGCAAGGGGGGGAGAGGGGGGGGAGAGGGGAATGGACTTGCAAGTCTCCAATCCGGGGACACGGTGTCCCGGTAGACAGCGACCTCCGGCCGCGCGATGTAAGCTCGCTGGAACAGCAGTTGGACTTTAATCCGGTCCCGTGAGGCCGGGAAGGTCAACGAGATGTATCTGAAGTATCTTCCCACCCCCCACGTACATGCGTATCAGCCGCACAACCAGCGCTTGCCGCTGGTTTTTTCGTTAATGGAGACGCGCGGGTGCGCATCATGATGACCTCGATGGATGCGGCGGCGATGGACCGGGCGATCACGCGAATCGCGCACGAGATCGTGGAGCGTCATCCTGCTCCGAATCCGCTGATGCTGGTCGGGATGCGCACACGAGGCGTGCCATTGGCCGAGCGACTCGCTATGCGCATCGAGGGAATCGATGGCCGCCGGACGCCGATTGGCGCGATCGATATCTCGCTCTATCGAGACGACCTGGCGCAGCGTCCTCATGCCCGGATGCAACCATCGAGGATTCCTGAAGACATCGACGGCGCAGTGATTGTGCTGGTCGACGATGTGCTGTTCACGGGCCGCTCCATTCGAGCGGCGCTGGACGCGCTCATTCACTATGGACGGCCGGCCGCGATTGAACTCGCGGTCTTGATCGACCGTGGTCACCGCGAGTTGCCAATCCGAGCCGACTACGTCGGCAAGAACATTCCCACACAGCGCGGCGACGATGTGCGGGTGTCGTTGTTGGAGGCGGATGGGCAGGATTGCGTCGGCGTATACGAGGAGAGGATGTCGCGTGGTCGCTGAACAGGTCGCTCAGCAAGTCGCTGAACAGGTCACCGAAACGATGATGTCACAGCCCGCGCCGAGCGACGCCGCGCGGTCCGCTCCGCAGTCGCGACCGCCGTTTGACGAGCCGATCACCGACTGGCGGCGACGGCATCTGTTGGACGTCGACACCCTGTCCAAAGACGAAATTCTGCGCGTGCTGTCCACGGCGAACGCGATGGCCGAGGTCCTGGACCGTTCGGTCGCACGGACGCCGGCGCTGCGCGGCGTGACCATATTCAATTTGTTCTACGAAGCCTCGACCCGTACGCGGTCATCCTTTGAACTGGCCGGCAAGATTCTCGGCGCGGACGTGATCAACGTCTCAGGCTCCGGATCCTCGATCGAAAAGGGCGAATCGTTGGTCGAGACGTTGAACACGCTATCCGCCGTCGGCGCCGACGCCGTCGTAATGCGACACCACGCGTCGGGCGCGCCCTGGTTGGCTTCACGGACGATTACCGGCCACGTGATCAACGCCGGCGACGGCCAACATGCGCACCCAACACAAGCGTTGTTGGACGCCTACATCCTGCTGCAGGAGTTCGGCGACCTGTCGGGGCGCAAAGTGGTAATCGTCGGCGACATCCTGCACTCGCGCGTGGCGCGGTCGAATCTGTGGTCGCTGACGACGTTGGGCGCGGAAGTCACGCTCGTCGCGCCACGTCCGCTGTTGCCATCGTCGATGGCTCCGGGCGCATCCGAGCAGGAACATCCGCTGTCCTTGCCGTCCGTGAAGATTGAATCCGATTTGGACAAAGCGATCGTCGGCGCCGACGCAGTGATGGCGTTGCGCATCCAGAACGAGCGCTTGCAAGGCAAGCTGTTGCCCTCGTCGGCCGAGTACGCACGTCGCTATCAGCTGACGGCTGAGCGTGTCGCAACCGCTTCGCCCAACGCCATCGTCATGCACCCAGGACCCATGAACGAAGGCGTGGAGATCGCGTTCGATGTGGCACATGGTTCGCAGAGCCGAATCGAAGCGCAGGTCTCCGCCGGACTGGCAGTGCGTATGGCCGTGCTCTTCCTGCTGATTCGGGGCGGCGCATGACGAAGATTCTCATTCGCGGCGGCAGAGTGGTTGATCCGGCAGCAGGTGTCGATGCCAACTTGGATGTCTTGATTGCCGATGGCCGAATCGTTCAAATCGGCGCGGAACTACTGGAAGCAGATGGCGCGGACGTGGTGGAGGCAAGCGGTCTGATCGTCGCGCCTGGATTCGTCGACCTGCACACGCACCTGCGCGAGCCCGGTCAGGAACATAAGGAAACGATTGCCTCGGGCGCACGGGCCGCTGCGCGCGGTGGCTTCACGACGATCTGCGCGATGCCGAACACCGATCCCGCGATGGACTCGGCGGCGATCATCGACGGCGTTTTGCAGCGAGCCCGGAATGTTGACTGCCGAGTCTTGCCGATCGGCGCTGTCAGTAAGGGTCGCAAGGGCCGCGAGTTGACCGAGTTCGCCGCGTTGCGAGACGCAGGAGCGGTCGCGGTCTCAGACGACGGCGATGCCGTCGCCGATACCGCCCTCGCGCGACGGGCGTTTGAGTACCTGTCCGACATCGGCATTCCGCTGGCCGAGCACTGCGAGGACCCAGCCATCTCCCAGGGCGGAGTGATGCACGACGGCGCGGTCTCGGCGCGGCTTGGCCTGCGTGGGCAGCCGGCGTCGGCCGAGTTGTCAATTGTCCAGCGAGACATCGCGCTGGCGGATGCGGCGGGAGCGCAACTGCACTGCTGTCACATCTCCACTGAGGCGGCGCTGCAAGCCATCGCCGACGCCAAAGCGCGCGGACTCCACGTCACCGCAGAGGTGACGCCGCATCACCTCTTCTTGACTCACGACGCCGTCGCCGGCAGTGGCGACGATCTGCTCTACGACACCAACGCCAAGGTCAACCCGCCGCTCCGAACAGAAGCAGATGTCCAGGCCTGCATCGACGCGTTGGCTGCCGGCATCGTCGATGTGGTCGCGACTGATCACGCGCCTCATGCAGCGATCGACAAGCAATGCGAATTCGATGCCGCCGCATTCGGCATTTCGGCCCTGGAGTCTGCTTGGGGTGTGGTCAACTCCCTCGTCGATTCGGGACGCTTGACGTTGTCCGAGGCGATTGAGCGACTGACCATCGGCCCCGTCCGCGCCTGGAATCTTGATCGCGGCGACTTGCGCGGTCTGGGCACGCTGCGAGTCGGCGCGCCTGCTGATGTGACGCTGCTTTCGACCGACGCGCTCTCGCGGGTCGAGCCGGCCTTATGGGCCTCGATGGGTAAGAACACTCCGCTCGCGGGACGCACGCTGGTCGGCGTCGTCGCGGCGACGATTTCTCAGGGACGCATTGTTTGGGATGGTCGGGAGCAGTGATGTCAGAACATATTGAGGCGGCGCTGGTACTGGCCGACGGAGCCGTATTCCGTGGCACAGCGCTCGGCGCCGCAAGCGACACCTGGGGCGAGGTCGTCTTCAACACCTCGATGACCGGCTACCAGGAAATGCTCACCGATCCGTCCTACGCCGGACAGATCCTGGTGCTCACCTACCCAATGATCGGAAACTACGGAATCGATCCGCCGATTGATGAGTCGCGGCAGATTCAGGTGCGTGGGCTGGTAGTGCGTTCCGAGTGCGATTCACCCTCGCATCCGCGCGGTGGCATGCGGCTGCATGACTATCTCGCCTCGGCCGGGATTCCGGGAATCGCCGGCGTCGATACGCGAGCGATCACGCGGCGGATTCGGCATGAGGGCGTGATGTTGGGGATGATCGTGCCGGTCGGTGAGGTTGAAGCCGCGCAGCGAAAGCTCGCGGACCTGCCTGACTACGACACCCAGGACTTCATCGGCGTCGGAACCGACGAACCGTACAGTTGGCGCGACGGCGGGCCGCAGCCGTTGGTCAACGGCAGCGGCGAAGCCGGACCACACATCGTCGTGCTCGACGAAGGCCTCAAGTACAACATCCTGCGAAACCTGCGCCGGCGCGGCTGCCAGGTCACGGTGATGCCGCCGTCGTCGGGTGTCGAAGACATCCTCTCGGTGAAGCCCAACGGCGTGCTGCTGTCGCCGGGTCCGGGCGACCCACAGCTCAGAGAACTACAGGTGCAGACCGCGACCTCATTGATCGGCAAGCTGCCGATCATGGGCATTTGCATGGGACACCAGGTGTTGGGCCGCGCCTTTGGCGCAGATACGTTCAAACTGAAGTTCGGACACCGCGGCGGCAATCATCCGGTGCAGGAATTGTCCACCGGCCGGATTGCGATCACGGCGCAGAATCACGGCTACGCCGTCGACCCCGACGGGCTCTCGGCCGACGTGGAAGTGAGCCACATCAACTTGCACGATCAGACCGTTGAAGGTTTGGCGCATCGAACTGAACCAGTCTTTTCGATTCAATACCACGCAGAAGCATCGCCCGGTCCGTTGGACAATGGGCATCTATTTGATCGGTTCCTCGACCTGATCGGCGAGGCGCAGGGAGACTGACATGACACACTCAACCGGCCCGGGCGACGGGTCCGAACCTCAGTACCGACTGGCGACTGCCGATGACGCGGCGGCAATCTCGGACGTGATCCGCGATGTCGTCGAGGGACCGAATCCGGTCGTCTTCGACCGTCCCTGGAGCATCGAGGAAGTCTCGATGTGGCGCCGTCGGCTCGGCAACAGCGGCGCGATCTACGTCGCCGTTGAAGGCGACTCGCTGATCGGCTTCGGCGCACTGGACTACAGCACGCGACAGCCGGAGACGGCGACGCTCGGCGTCTGGTTGCGATCCGAGTGGCGTCGTCGCGGGATCGGCACTGTGCTCGCGGAGTACCTGCTGTCGCACGCGCGCGAGCAGAACTTCGAGCGCGTCGTCGGCTCGGTGCCCGACAACAACGAAGCCGCGCTCTCCTTCCTCAGCGCGATCGGCGCACTCGCGCCGCTGATCAATCCCGACTCACGATTCGAGCTGCCGCTGTGACGGGAACGCCGATTGAACTTTCGACGCTGGTTGTTCGTCGGCTCCGCGCTGTGCGTCATTGCCGGCGTGGCGACACTGACGCTCGCGCTGTGTTGCCTCTTCGACGTCATCGGCGGACAGTGCGAGCTGTGGCTGTTGGGCCCGTTTGTCGCACTGCCTCTGGGCGCTGGCTTCGGTCTGATCGGCCGAGCGGCCGGTCGTCCTGCAGACGGCAAGGAATCGAGATTCCCGCCTACGCGGGAATGAAGGAGGTGGGTAGTGGCTGAGGATGCGGTGAACGTGAAGAAGCCTGAATCCGTCCTGATTATTGGCAGCGGGCCGATCGTGATCGGCCAGGCGGCCGAGTTCGACTACGCCGGCACGCAAGCCTGCAAGGCGATGACCGAAGAGGGCGTGCGTTCGATCCTGGTCAACTCCAATCCGGCCACGATCATGACCGACGAAGGCGTTGCCGACGTGGTCTACATCGAACCGCTGACCGTGCCGGTGCTGCGCCGGATCATCGAGAGGGAACGGCCCGAAGGCCTGTTGCCGACGCTCGGTGGACAGGTCGGACTGAATCTCGCGGTCGACCTGCATGAGGCCGGCGTCCTGGACGAGTTCAATGTCCGCTTGCTGGGCACGCCGCTCGACGCGATTCGTCGCGCAGAGGACCGACAACTGTTTCGCCAGGCCATGCGCGACATTGGCGAGCCGACGCCGCCATCGGCGGTTGTCACCACGGTGGAAGAGGCTCGCGCGGCGCTTGAGGAGATTGGCTTACCGGTCGCGATTCGCCCTGCGTACACGCTCGGCGGAACCGGCGGCGGGTTCGTTCGCACGATGGACGAGTTTGAGCGAGTGGTGAAGACCGGGCTGGACGCGTCGCCGATCACGCAGATTCTGGTTGAGCGCTCACTGCTGGGATGGAAAGAGATCGAATACGAGGTGATGCGCGACAGCGCGGACACCTGCATCACGATCTGCAACATGGAGAACCTCGACCCGATGGGCGTCCACACGGGCGACTCCATCGTGGTCGCGCCGTCGCAGACGCTGTCCGACAAGGACTATCAGATGCTGCGCACGGCCTCGCTCAACATCATCCGCTCCCTGGGCATCGAGGGCGGCTGCAACGTCCAGCTGGCGCTTGCGCCGCGCCAGGACGTGGTGCCCTGGCCGTCTGAGTCGATGCGGGACGGCGGCGGCGTTGGCGTACCGCACGACGAGCCGCTGCCCTACTACGTAATTGAAGTGAACCCGCGAGTCAGCCGTTCCTCGGCGCTGGCCTCCAAGGCGACCGGCTATCCGATTGCGCGTGTGGCTGCGAAGATCGCCGCCGGCAAGCGGCTGGACGAAATCGCGAACCAGGTCACGGGTCGCACGCAGGCCGCGTTCGAACCGGCGCTCGACTACTGCGTCGTCAAGATTCCGCGCTGGCCCTTCGACAAGTTCGAGGCCGGCGACCGCGTGCTCGGCACGCAGATGAAGGCGACCGGCGAAGTGATGGCGATCGACCGATCGTTCGAGGCCGCGCTGCAGAAAGCGGTGCGCTCGCTCGAGATCGGCGGACGCTCGGTGCTGTGGGAGGATGCAAACGCTGAAGATGAGCCGACGCTCGCCGCGGAAACGCCGACCGACATCCGGCTCTGGCACCTGCTCGCGGCAGTCCGCTCGGGCGTGTCGATCGCTGAGATCGCGCGACGCTCCGGCATCGATCCATGGTTCCTGGAGCGGCTCGAAGCGATCGTCCAAATGGAACGTCGCCTGTTGGCCGAACCGCTAACGCCAACGCTGATGCGTCGCGCGAAGCGGATGGGCTTCGCCGACGAGCAAATCGCCAATCTGGCCGGCAGCGTCGACGAACGCATCCGCGAGCAGCGCCTGGCCTGGGGCATCAAACCCGTCTACAAGATGGTCGACACCTGCGCGGCCGAGTTCGACGCGGTGACACCATATTTCTACTCGACCTATGAAGACGAGAACGAAGCCGAGCCTCAACCAGGGAAACGCGCGCTGGTAATCGGCTCGGGGCCGATCCGGATCGGCCAGGGGATCGAGTTCGACTACGCCTCGGTCAAAGCCGCGCAGGCGCTTCGCGCCGCCGGCTGGGGCGCGGTGATGGCGAACAGCAATCCCGAGACCGTGTCGACCGACTTCGACACCTCCGACCGTCTCTACTTCGAGCCGCTCGATGAGGAGGCCGTGCGCGACATCCTCGAGAACGAGGACGGATCGAGGAATGGCAACGGCGGAGTCGCATCGATTCTGCAGTTCGGTGGCCAGACGGCGATCAATCTCGCCGGTCCGCTCACGACCGCCGCACGACCGATCCTCGGCTCCTCTGCCGATGTCATCGACCTGGCGGAGGACCGCAGCCGATTCGAGCGATTCCTTGCCGATCTGGGAATTCCTCAGCCTCCAGGCACGGCCGTCAACAGCGTTGACGAGGCAGTGCTCGCAGCGGACGCCATCGGCTATCCGGTGCTCGTGCGGCCGTCATACGTCCTCGGCGGCCGCGCCATGGAGATCGTGCAAGCCGTCGGCGACCTTGCCCGCTACGTCGTACAGGCGCAGGCGGCTGCGCCCGGCAAACCGATTCTGATTGACAAGTACCTGGCCGGTATCGAGGTCGAGGTGGACGCGATCTGCGGCGGCCCCGGCGACGACGCCGTACTGATCCCCGGCATCATGGAGCACATCGAGCGGGCCGGCGTTCACTCGGGTGACTCGATGGTCATTTATCCCGCGCCGAACCTCCGCGCCGGCGAGGTGGCGAAGATCATCGAGTACACCCGCGAAGTCGGCATTGGACTCGGCGTCACCGGACTGATGAATATTCAGTACGTGATCATGCGCGAGTCCGACCGTCGAGACGGCGATGTCTTTGTGTTGGAGGTCAATCCACGCGCCAGCCGCACGGTGCCATTCCTGAGCAAGATCAGCGGCGTGCCAATGGTCGAAGTCGCCGTCCGCGCCATGCTGGGCGAAACGCTGGCCGAACAGGGATATCCCAGCGGGCTCTGGCCGTCGACGCCACTGGTTGCAGTCAAAGCGCCGGTCTTCTCGATGTCCAAGCTGTCGGGCGTCGACACGCACCTTGGGCCTGAGATGAAGTCCACCGGCGAAGTGATGGGTGTCGATGTCGACTACGACAAAGCGCTGAGCAAGGCGTTAATCGCCGCCGGCATGGCGCTGCCGGCGAAGGGTAAGGCGCTGCTGAGCATCGCCGACCAGGACAAGCCAGGCGCGCTCTGGCTGATTCGCGAGCTGGGCAAAGCGGGCTACGAGTTCCACGCCACGATCGGCACGGCGAATCTCATTCGCGGCCTTGGCTTTGACGTCCACGACGCGCCGAAGCGCGAAGTCGGCGGCGATCCGGACGTGATTGATCTGATTCGCTCTGGTCAGATCGACATGGTGATCAACACGCCGGAGAACATCAGCAGCAATATCCGCGACGGTTTCCACATCCGCCGCGCCGCTGTCGAACAGCGGATTCCCTGTTTCACCTCAATCGACACCGCGCATCACGCAGTTGGAGCGATGGCCGAGGGCGGCGCTGATTACAACATCGCGCCACTGTCCGATTACACGGCCGGCCGGGTTTAGGGAGCCGCTGCCTTGCGCCGCGCTGCCGCCCGTGTGATCGAGACCGAAGAAATTTTCCCTGGCGCCTTCGTCACCTGGTACGATGCGCCGTCGCTCTCGCAGCACGCCCAGCCGGGTCAGTTCGTGATGGTCGATCCCGGGACCGAACACGGCACATTCGATCCGTTACTACCCCGAGCGTTTTCCTACTACCGATTCCGTTTCGCCTCTCCGCGTGATTCGGAGCGTCAGTTCGCGCTGCTTTACGCCGTGGTCGGCCGTGTCACCGAACAAATGGCGACGATGCAACCCGGCGAGCGAGTCTGGATGACCGGTCCGCTGGGTCGAGGGTTCGACGTGCGCCGTACAGCGTCGAATCTGCTGCTGGTCGGTGGAGGCGTCGGCATCGCGCCGCTGGTGGCGCTGGCCGACGCGGAGTCGGAGCATTCGTCGCGCGATCGCTCGATCGTCCTTTGCTTCGGCGCGCGTAGCGCCGACGGAGTCTACCCGGCCGAACTATTGCCGCCGCAGGTGGAGTACCAGGTCTCGACCGAGGACGGCTCAATGGGCACGCAGGGATTCGTCACCGACCTATTCGCCGAGTACCTGACCTGGGCCGACCAGTCGTTTGCCTGCGGCCCCGTTCCGATGTTCCGCGCGATGACGCCCATCGTCCGCCGAGACGGGATGAAGCGCCCCGTCCAAATCCTGATGGAAACCGAAATGGCCTGCGGTACCGGCATCTGCTACGGCTGCGCCGTCTTTACCAAGCGAGGAGTCAAGCTCTGCTGCAAAGACGGGCCAAGGTTCGAGTTGCTGGACGTGTTTCCGAACGGCTGATGCAAACCCTTCGTATAGGATTGGGCGCTGGGCAAGGAGTAGCGTTTGGTGTTCGAGATTCCCAGGTACGGTCTCACGGGCAATGACGCAACGGACGAAGAGCTCGCTGGACACGGGTTGGCCTTCGTTGACGCCCTGGAGGTATACGACGGACCAGCGAAGTTCTTCCCCCAGGATGCGAAGTCCGGCCTGGATGAGGACGGCATTCGGTACAACCAACCAAGGCGGCAGAGGATGATCGGTACGAATGAGCTGGGCCAGCTTCTCGTGATCATCCTTGAACTACCGACTCAGACTGGAACGTCCCACGTCGTAACTGGGTACCCTGCAGACAAGGGACAAGAGGCTAGGTATCGCCAGCCGGGTGGAAGGACGCGCCGCCGATGAGTGTTCACCGCGACGAGGAGATCACGGCAGAAACTGCCGAATTGGTGGGTGAGCGACAGACTCCCGGTCGGATGATCATTGAGGTGGAATTTTCTCCTGAGGATGTGCGGCGCCTGAAACGAGGTTTGGAGCGCGACACGAGAATCACCCGATTCATCAAGAACGCGGCGTTGGCCGAGGCCGACCGCCGCGCCGCGACTGCTGAATCCAAAGAACTGTTGGAAGCCGATTAGCCGGCAGGGGGCGAACATGTCGCGAGACGCTCGGTTGGTCTTGGATGGGCTGGTTTTTCCCGAGGGACCGCGCTGGCACGAGGGCCGACTCTGGTTCTCGGACATGCACGCGCATGAAGTGGTGGCGGTGACATCCGATGGCGAGCGCGAGACTATTGTCGAAGTCCCTAACCAGCCATCGGGTCTGGGTTTCCTGCCCGATGGACGACTCCTGGTTGTCTCAATGACCGACCGCAAGCTGCTGCGTCTCGATCCCGACGGTCTGTACGAGGTCGCGGACATCTCCGACAAAGCGCCTTATCACTGCAACGACATGGTCGTTGACGCCGCCGGCAACGCCTACATCGGCAACTTTGGTTTTGACATCACCGACGGTTCAGCGCCTCGTGCTACGACGATCGTCAGGGTCACCACCGACGGCGAATCAGCGGTCGTGGCCGACGGCATCCAGTTCCCCAACGGCGCCGTGATCACCCCTGATGGTGGCACGCTGATTGTCGGAGAGAGCTGGGGACAGCGGTTGACTGCGTTCGATGTCGAGGCCGACGGTTCGCTCTCGAACCAACGCGTCTGGGCCGATCTGGCCCGAAACTCAGTTGGCCCGCCCGACGGTATCTGTCTCGACGCTGACGGGGCCATCTGGGTCGCAGTACCGACCAATCCGGGCGCTCTGGCGCGCGTCGCCGAGGGCGGCGAGGTGCTGGAGCGGATCGAGGTGCCCGACATGGGCGTCTACGCCTGCATGTTGGGCGGCGAGGGACGCAAGACGCTGTTCTCGCTGGAAGCGCCGACATCCAATCCGCAGCCCGGCGACCCGCGACGCGGACGGATTCGGGCCTTCGATGTCGAAGTTGGCGGAGCGGGATTGCCATAGGGTCTGCGGGCAACGACGAACGTTGTCAGCATGGTGTCCAAGGCCGATTTGCGACGGACCTTCCGCCAGTCCCGTGCCTCGTTGCCAGCAGAACTTGTCGACGGCTGGTCGACGGCGATCACTGCGCGCCTGTACGCCCTTGAGCAGTGGCAGCAAGCCGGGGTCGTCCATTGTTACGTGGGCGCGTTGCCTGGTGAAGTCAACACCGATCACCTGATGGAGCGTGCGTTCAACGAGCGCAAACGCGTGATCTGTCCCCGCGTTCGTCCGCATGGACAGCTGGACCACCGAGAGGTCACCCAACTGGCTCAGTTGGTCGGCTCGGTCTTTGGCCTGCGGGAACCGGATCCTGAACTGTGCCCTCCGGCCGACCCCGCCTGGGCGGAAGTCGTGGTCGTCCCCGGGGTGGCCTTCAGCGCCAGCGGCGCCCGTCTGGGAATGGGCGGCGGCTACTACGATCGATTCCTCGCCCAGAGCGGGATTCCAAGAGTAGGCCTGGCATTCGAAATGCAGTTAGTCGATTCGATGACGCAAGCGGAGCATGACCAGCCGGTCGACCTGATTGTGACTGAACTGCGTGTAATCAGATGTCGGTGATTCAGTGGATGACGCCACGTCGCGCAGCCGTGTTTCACGCGGTCACGACGCGGGAAGAGCTGATCGCCGCATTCGCGGAGATGTATCCGGCAGTCTGGGATGCCCTCCAGGAGCAAGGCGGTCCGGAGCTGGAAGAAGTGGTCGCGGTCTATCACTCGATCGGTGAGGACGAGCTGGTGCTCTCAGCGGGGATCGAGGTCCAAGAAGACTTCTCGCCTCAGGAGCCGCTCGCACTGTTGGAGTTGGGAGGCTGCGAGTCCGGCATGATCGATCACTTCGGACCGTACCTGTTCGCCGACTTCCGCCGAACGCAGGCAACGTTGGCGGCGGAGCTCGCCGAGCAGGCCCGGGAGCCCGTCGGCATCGTGATCGAGCGTTACCTGACTCAGCCCGATGCCGAGCCCGATCAATCCAAATGGCAAACCGAGATCTGGCTGCCGCTGTCGTAGCCTGCTGGAGAACCGAATCAAAAGCGGAGGATCGTCATGCCAGAAGTCGTTCAGTTGCCGGCCAGACGAGCCGCAGTGATGCACGCCAATGCGTCGACGGAGGAACTGCCCGCGACATTTGAGCGCATCTTCCCGGCCGTCTATGCGGCGTTGATCGAGCAGGGCGTCACCGATATGGGCCACGTCATCGCCGTCTATCACACGATGGACGCGAACCAGATGTCGTTGTCGGCGGGCATCGAAGTCGGTGATGATGTCGAGCCAACCGAGCCGCTGGAACTGCTCGAATTGCCCGCCTGCGATGCGGTCAAAGCGGACCACTTCGGTCCCTACGACCAGCTCTACCAGACCCATGAGTCAATCTGGCCATTCGTACAGGAGCTCGGCCGAGCGCCGATCAGCGGACCAATCGAGCGCTACATCACCGATCCCCAGGCGGAACCCGATCCGTCGAAGTGGCACACTGAGATTTTTCTGCCGCTGCAGTAGAGGGGCGACCTACCGAGGCAACGCTCGGAAGTCGAAATTCCCAGTCCCCGCTTCACGCGGGGACACGCTCGGTCGGCACTCGACAGGTGTTGGCTATTCAACTTGCGTGCAGGGAACGGATCCCCGCGTGAAGCGGGGACTGGGACTTAGCAATTGGAGGCAGACATTTGGGGCACCCTCGGCAGGAGCGCCCCTCCAGATGTGTTGAATGACCCAGCGTGTTGGAGCGGGGGACGGGATTCGAACCCGCGGCCACCTGCTTGGAAGGCAGGAGCTCTACCCCTGAGCTACCCCCGCTGGCCAGGACTTGCCCGAAGCGGACTTGCCCGGAGTGGCCGTGACCAGCTTAGCGGTCGAGATCGACCTGCCGGCCACGGCCCTCCGTTGAGGACTTAGCGCTCCCGGAGCTGACGCAGCTCCGGGTCCTTGCGCAGCTCGCGGTAGGCCTTGCTCTGGATTTGACGGATGCGCTCCCGGGTCAGGCCGAAGCGTTTGCCGACCTGCTCCAGGGTGTGCTCTTGACCGTTATTGAGGCCGAAGCGCATCGCGAGCACGGCGGCTTCACGCGGCTCGAGCCGCCGCAGCGCATGGTGCGTGATCCCGGTGAGCGCCTTGTGCAGAACTTCATCCTCCGGCGAGAGCGCGTCCTCATCAGCGAGGAAGCGTGCCAGATCAGAGTCGTCGTCCTCATCGGACACGCTCTTGTCGAGCGAGGCCGGCGTCATCGAGATCCGTCGCAGCGTCCGAATCCGATCCTCGGTCTCGTCCAGTACCAGGGCGATCTCGGCATCGGTCGGTTGTGCCTGAAACTCTTGGCGCAGCTGGCGCTCGGCACGCTTGAGCTTGTTGACCAGCTCCGACGTGTGCACCGGCACGCGAATCAGGTTGGCGGTATCCGCCAGCGATCGAGTGACGGACTGTCGAATCCACCAGGTCGCGTAGGTCGAGAACTTATTGCCCCTGCGGTAGTCAAACTTCTCGACCGCGCGGAAGAGACCGACGTTGCCCTCCTGGATCAGGTCGAGCAGGTGCAGCCCCTTCTTCTGGTACTTCTTCGAGACCGAGACGACCAGACGCAGGTTGGAGACGTACATCGTCCGTTCGGCGTCGTAGCCGTCCCACTTGACCTCGGTGAGTCGTCGTTCGGCGCGACGTGCCAGACCTGCATCTGCCGACAGCACTGCCTCGGCATCCTCAGGGAACTCGGCATCAGCGTCCCAGCCGAGCGCCACCGCCGAGCGTCGGAAGAGGCGCGGTGTGACGATCGAGGTAACGATCGACAGTGCGATGACCAAGTCGGCAACGTACTCCTGCTCCAGTCCGCATTCCGCGCTCAGGCGAGACGCGAACTGAGTCTCCAGCTTGCCGTCGACGGCTTGTCGGAACCGTTCCTGACCGAACAGTTCGTCGATCGGCAACGTGTGCAGGTAGAGGCTGTGCGCGGCAATGTCGATAATCGAACGCAGGTCACCGAGTTGTCGCAGCAGCGCCACCCAGACCTGCATCGGTCGAGGCGCGCAGCCCAGCTCTTCAGTCAGGCCCAGCTCCAGCGCGTCGATCCAGCGAGCTCGCTCAATCGCGCCGCCGAGCTCTTGCTCCTGCCCGGCAGTGAGCAGCGGCCGGCGACCGATCTCGTTGAAGTAGGCGCGTGTGGCGTCGATGTCCGGATCCGCGTCCGGGTTGGCAGCTCGGCGTCGTCGAGGCTTGCGTTTCGGCGTCGACTGTTCGGCCTCCTGTAGTTCGCTGGCGAAGTTCCACTTGGGAGTCATGTCGCCGAAGCGAACGGTCGGACGGGGCGCGTCGCTCATGCGCCGCCGCCAGGCGGCTGCGACATCCTTCTTCGGGGCACGGGTACCGGCGATGTCGAATCCGACGAGCGGGATGAACCTGTCTTTGATCACCTCCGGCGTGGTGTGCCGCTCATCGCCGCTCACCTCGCTTTGGTCCTCGAACAGCACTTCAAATTCAGCGCCGTCGTGGTCGAGTCGTTGCTCGAACGTCATCCGATCCCCCGTTCACTCAGTGCTATTGCGCTCGCTCGGTGCTCCGTGTACCAGCGAACCAACGCGCTCATCAACAGTACGAAGAAGGACTCGAGTTTGTTCCCGAACCTGCAAGCAACTGCGTCGCGCTGTACGACTGAAGTGCGCTCGCCGTCACCGACGCTGCAGCAACGTCACTGGGTGACAGTTCGGGTGTGGCGGGGAAGACTGAGACCCGGTCAGTCCGCGACCGCGGCAACCCGGTCGGCCGCCGTAGCCGGCGCGTGACGCACGTCGTCGGGCCGCATCGCGCGTGTCCAGGCCGCGAATTCCAGCATGATCCCGTCGGGATCGTAGAAGTACACGGAGCGCACGAACACGCCTGGGTGGTTTTCGCGAGCCATGCCGCGCGCTGAATCATCGTGATTCATAATCGGCGTGCAGCGAACTCCCGCGTCACTGAGCTTGTCCCGCAGCGCCTCGATCTCGTCCGCGTCGACATTGAAGGCGACATGGTTCATCGATGCCACAGCAGTGACCAGCTCCGCCGACGGATCGAAGAACGTGTTCGGATCGGGCGAGGCGATGCCCGGCGCCGGCTCGGGCGCGTTGGGGAAGTTGAAGAAGGCGAGACAGTCACCGTTGCCGATGTCGAAGAAGAAGTGCTGTCCCATGTCCCCAGGCAGCTCGATCGTCTTGACCAGCGGGAAGCCCAGCACGCCGCTGTAGAAATCGACCGTGCGCTGCATGTCGCGACAGACGAGCGCCAGATGGTTGATGCCGGAGACGTTGAAATTGCCGACGGATGTCTTGGCTGACTGCTCGTGGTTGGAGGTCATTGGTCGCGCTCCTCAGGATATCTCGGACTTTTAAGATACTTGTTTGGCAACGGTGTGGCGTGAGTGACGCCCGGGGCGGATTTTCTATCGACTGGATTACTTGTGATATCAAAATATTCTATCGTGAACACCCCAACCTATTGACGACACCCACATCATCCGTACATTAATCCAACGTTCACAGACGATACTCGCAACGGCGTCCACGTTTGTCGTGGGCCGTCGAACACAACGACCGGGCGGCAGCGAGACCGCGAACAGGGACCGAGCACTTTGATGACCCAGACCACTGAAATCAGTACCCCCGACGGCGTGGATGTCGTCGGAGCCGTGCAAGACGGCTACGAGGCGATTTTGACCGAGGACGCGCTGGCATTCGTCGCGGGTCTGCACCGGCAGTTCAACGCGCGTCGGCAGGAGCTGCTGGCTCGCCGCACCGCGCGTCAGGCCGAGTTCGACCAGGGCGCGCTGCCCGACTTCCTCTCCGACACAGAAGAGGTCCGATTTGGCTCCTGGCAAGTCGCCCCGACGCCTGAGGACCTGCAGCAGCGCTGGGCGGAAATCACCGGCCCGGTCGACCGCAAGATGATGATCGGTGCGCTCAACTGCGGCGCCGACGCCTTCATGGCCGACTTCGAGGACTCGCTGTCGCCCACCTGGGACAACGTCGTCAATGGTCAGATCAACGCCCGCGACGCTGTCCGTCGCGAGATCACGTTCGAGAACCCCGACGGCTCAGTGCGCACGCTTAACGAGAACATCGCCACGTTGCTGATTCGTCCGCGCGGCTGGCACCTCGGTGAAAAGCATGTGACCGTCGATGGCGAGCCGATTTGCGCCTCGATCTTCGACTTCGGCATATACATGTTCCACAACGCTGCCGAGCGCGTCGCTCGCGGCACTGGCCCGTACTTCTACCTGCCCAAGCTGGAATCGCACCTCGAGGCGCGGCTCTGGAACGACGTGTTCGTCAAGGCACAGGACGACCTCGGCGTGCCGCAGGGCAGCGTCCGGGCGACGGTGCTGATCGAGACGCTTCCAGCCGCGTTCGAGATGGAAGAAATCCTCTACGAGCTGCGTGACCACTCAGCCGGCCTCAATGCCGGTCGTTGGGACTACATCTTCTCGGCGGTCAAGCGCTTCAAGTTGCAGCCGACCTTCACCCTGCCCGACCGCGTGCAGGTGACCATGACGACACCGTTTATGCGCGCCTACACCGAGCTCCTGGTCCGCACCTGCCACAAGCGTGGCGCCCACGCGATGGGTGGCATGGCCGCCTTCATTCCCTCGCGGCGCGACCCCGAGATCAACGAAATCGCGCTGACCGGCGTCCGCGCCGACAAAGAGCGCGAGTCGACCGACGGATTCGACGGCACCTGGGTCGCGCACCCCGACCTCGTCGCGGTCGCCCGCGAAATCTTCGAAACCAACCTCAACGGCGCCCGCAACCAGCGTGAGCGCATGCGTGAGGATGTCAGCGTCGACGCCGGCGACCTCGTCTCGCTCGACCAGTCTGGCGGGACAGTGTCGGAAGCCGGGGTGCGACTCAACATCTCGGTCGCCCTGCAGTACATCAATAGCTGGCTCAATGGCGTCGGCGCAGCTGCGATCAACAACCTCATGGAAGACGCCGCCACGGCAGAAATCTCCCGTGGACAGATCTGGCAGTGGATTCAACACAACGCCGATCTGGACGACGGACGCTCAGTCACCGCAGAACTGTACGAATCACTGCGCGACGAAGAACTCGCCTCGCTCGGCGGCGTGGAGGAATCGCGATTCGGCGATGCGGTCGAGATTCTCGACCAACTCGTTCTCAACGAGGAATTCCCGGAGTTCCTCACCCTGTCCGCGTACGAGTACCTCGACTAGACCAGCAGTCCACGACAGGCCAGAGTAAGCGAGCACCCAAGCACAGGCATAACGGCAAGACCAAGCCGCTCAGAGACGTGAACCG
Source organism: Dehalococcoidia bacterium (assembly GCA_963666795.2). Classification (GTDB taxonomy): domain Bacteria; phylum Chloroflexota; class Dehalococcoidia; order Bin125; family Bin125; genus Bin125. The sequence goes on from CAXXUV010000008.1 coordinate 1,505,708, forward strand.
ACGCCAAGGTTCGGCCACGGACAGCCACGGAGGATCCCTGATGACGACGAACGGCACGAACGGGACGGGCAGCACCTCGGACAGCGCCGCCGCCGCACTCGAACACGAGTGGGCGACGAATCCGCGCTGGGCGGGAGTACAGCGGAACTATACGGCCGCCGACGTACTCAAGCTGCGCCCCTCGCTGCTGCCTGAGTCCGCGCTCGCACGCAATGGCGCCGACCGACTCTGGAACGCAATGCAGGACACCGCCTTCGTCCGCACCTTTGGCGCCGTCACCGGCGCTCAGGCGGTGCAGATGGCCAAGGCTGGTCTGCAGGCGATCTACGTCTCCGGCTGGCAGGTCGCTGCCGACGCGAATACCGCTGGTCAGACCTACCCCGACCAGTCGCTCTACCCGGTCAACAGCGTTCCCACGCTGGTCAAGCGCCTGAACAACGCGCTGATGCGCGCCGACCAAATCGACCGACTTGAGGGTCGCGCGAGCGTTGACTACTACCTGCCGATCGTGGCTGACGCCGAGGCCGGCTTCGGCGGCCCGATCCACGCCTTCGAGCTGATGCGCAACATGATCGAGGCCGGCGCCGCCGGCGTCCACTACGAGGACCAGCTCGCGGCGGAAAAGAAGTGCGGCCACATGGGCGGCAAGGTGCTCGTCCCGACGGCGCAGCACGTCCGCACGATGCAGGCCGCACGCCTCGCGGCCGACGTGATGAACGTCCCGGCGATCCTGATGGCGCGCACCGACTCCCTCTCGGCGACGCTGCTGACCACCGACATCGACGAGCGCGACCGTCAATTCACCACCGGCGAGCGCACGGCCGAAGGTTACTTCTCGGTCACCGGCGGCATCGACTCCGCGATCGCTCGCGGTCTCGCGTTCGCCCCGCACGCGGACCTGATCTGGTGCGAGACTTCGGTGCCGGACATCGGCGAAGCCCGCGACTTCGCGCAGGCGATTCACGCCGAGTACCCGAACAAGATGCTCGCCTACAACTGCTCGCCGTCCTTCAACTGGAAGCGTCACCTCGACGACGCGACGATCGCCAACTTCCAGGAGCAGCTGGCGGAGATGGGCTACCGCTTCCAGTTCATCACATTGGCCGGCTGGCACGGGATCAACTACCACACGTTCAATCTCGCCAGTGGCTACCGCGACCGCGGCATGGCCGCCTACGTCGAGCTGCAAGAGGGTGAGTTCGAGGCCGAGGCCCACGGCTACACCGCCACCAAGCACCAGCGCGAAGCGGGCACATCCTACTTCGACGAAGTGCTGCTCACGGTCACCGGCGGAGCCGCCTCAACCACTGCACTGAGCGGCTCCACCGAGTCCGCCCAGTTCAGCCCCGAAGCCGTCGCCGCGCACTAAGAACAACCGACCTCAGAATCAGCACGAAGCCCCGCTCCGGCGGGGCTTCGCCTTCTATCTGCGTGAGTTCGTTCGATATGGTTCAGATTCCCATCCATGGAGTGAAGAGCAACGAGCGCACAGAGGATCATCTCTGGCGGCACAAGCTGGACCTCTCTGACGCAGAGGAAGTGTGGTTGGGGCCGGCGAAATACTTCGAGCAGCGTGAGCGACAAGAGTTCGATGCATTCGGTCAGCCGTGGAAGCAGCTGGCTCGTGTCGTGATGATCGGGCCCGATTTTGGAGGGCGCCTCTTGACGTGCATCCTCGCTCAGCCGGACGAACGCGGCGAATCGAGAGTGATCACCGGGTGGCCTGCCAACCGCAATGATCAAACGCGATACAATCGACCCGGTGGAAGGATGCGAACCCGATGACCGAGTCTGAGCGACCAGTCCATGTGATGAACCCGCCGATTCTTGAGGCGGAGGAAATTCCTTACGATCCGGCCGACATGGGACCTGGACGATTTGGAGTGGAAGTCACGTTCAGTCGCGAAGAAATGGAGCGCCTGAAGGCTCGCAAGTCGCGGGGCTCCGAGCCGCTTGGCCGCTTCATCAAGCGTGCCGCCCTCGAAGCTGCCGACCGCGAAGCCAAGGCCAAGCCCTCCGACGGTCTGCACGCCGCCGACTGATCACGCGGATAATCCGCGCCTCGCTGCTACTCTGCCCCAGACAGATTCAATGGAATAATGACCGCTCCGGCGGTGAAAGGACATTCCCCATGAGTGACGGCGTGCATTTTGGCGTCATGGTCCCGCAGATCAAGCGCACCTGGCAGGAGACGCGTCGCGCGGCTCTGGCCTTCGAGGAGATGGGCTTCGACTCGCTCTGGGTCAACGACCACCTCTATGGTCCGCAGTCGCCCGCCATTCCGATGCTCGAAGCCTGGACGTTGGCCGCCGGCATCGCCGCCGCGACTGAACGGGCCGAGATCGGCACGTTGGTCACGCCCGTCGGCATGCGCAATCCGGCCCACACCGGCAAGATGATCGCCACCGTCGACAACATCGCCGGCGGTCGCGTGATCCCCGGCTTCGGCTCCGGTTGGATGCCGCGTGAGTTCACCGACTTCGGCATGCCCTTCGTCGGCACCCGCGACCGCCTGCGCCAGCTTGAAGAGGGTCTGCAGATCTTCAAGGGCATGTTCGACCCCGACCAGGACGAGTTCTCCTTCGAGGGCGAGTTCTTCCACACCGAAAACCTGGTCACCCAGCCGAAGCCTCCGCGTGACGTGCCGATCCTGGTCGGTGGCGGCGGCGAGAAGGTCACGATGCGCATCGCCGCGCAATACGCCGACATCTGGAACAACTCGGCCGGCTCGCAGGACGATCTCGAGCACAAGGTCTCGGTGCTGCACGGCCACGCCAACGCCCTGGGCCGCGACCCGTCCGAGATTCGCGTCTCCCAGCAGTGCCTGGTCACCATCGTCGAGGACGACGACAAGGTCGGCCCAATGGTCGAGCGAGCCCAGAAGATCTTCGGCGGTCACATGGGCAACCCGGCCGGCGACATGGCGCTAACCGGAACCCCAGCCATGATCAAAGAAAGAATCAACCGCCACGTCGAGCTCGGCTGCGACATGTTCATGATCGAGTTCTTCGGCCGAGACACCATCGAACCAGCGCAGATGTTCGCCGAGACGGTGATCCCCGAGTTCCGCTAGGCCGATGCGCCCACTTCAGCTGCTCATCGGACTAGTCATTGGCGTCGTCGCCACTTTGGCGGCGGGGCTCGCGATGGTCTCAGCGGATAACGGAGAAGCGGACACGGAAGCGCCCCTAGTCCTGCTTGAACCCGGGGACAATTTTGTCGGCTGGATTGAGGAGCCAATCGCGGTCGAAGACCTCTTCGACGCGATGCCCGAAATAGCGGTGATCTTTTTCTGGGATGCGGCGAGTCTTAGATGGCGAGTCGCGGCGCCCGCTATGCCCTCGAACCTCTGGACTCTACTCTCCATTGATCCCGGTATGGCGGTGTTGATCCGGAATGGCACTGATGAATCGATCCCCTGGAATGCCCAGACCGAGCCTGCTAGAGGAATGTTGAGACTGTACAGGGGCACCAATTGGATCTCTTGGGCTGGTCCTGATGATTGGCCGGTCAAGCAGGTTGGTCGAGGAATCGGTGAGGCATTGATAGAGATTAGATTGGGGGATGTTGCTTATGATCCATTGCGACCGGAAACTGCAGAAGACTTTCCCCTGATAATGAGAGGCGCTCCGCTGCAAGTGTCCGTTCGCCGATCGGTCAATTGGCCTCAACCGACAGGATTACAACCAACAATTGAATTTCCTGGTGGCGCGCCTGAAACGCTGAGAAGACAGGTTCAGCGAGATTTGTCCTCGGTGATGTCGCACTATTCCGATACGTACTACGTTCAGGCAGATCCAAACTCATTCTTAGTCGTCATTCCCGCGGATGCTCCAGCTTGGTATGATTGGCTCGTGGGAGAACCCATTGGAATCTCGGATGACCTGCCTCATTCGTTGGAGCAGTTTCCGGCAGGATTTGTTACTTCAGTCCGTGGCGATAGTGTGATATTCGTCAGACCGGATCTATGGGCTGGCCTCACGGGCAGCAATACGCAACTGGGATCAACAGGGCGCTACATCTTAAGCCATGAGTACGCTCATGTTCTCCAGCACCAGCTCGACGACCCCCGGAGCCTCGGATCTCCTACTCCTGGATGGATCGCGGAAGGTACAGCTAGTTGGGCGGGTGTCGACCACGCCATTGCCGACGGGGTCACTACCAGGAGTCAACGAAGAGCTTGGCTCCGTTCTGTCTCTGATGGCGTCGCCGTCTTGCACCGCGACCTTCGTAGATATGGTGGAGACCTGGTCTACTCTTTGGGTGAATACGCCACAGATGTAGTTCTGCAGAGTCAGCCGCAAGTGAATTGGCTAGAGTTATTCCGTCACTTGTCACCAACTCAGATTGGCCCCCGCGGCCGCTGGCACTCCTCCTTGACTTGGGAAGACGCGTTTGAGGCTGCTTTTGGAATGTCTTTATCTGATTTCCAATCCGACTTCGAACAGTTGCGTAAAACCGCGCGCAGTGAAACGCCGAATGCATCAGACGAGCCTATTTCAGTTGGACGCCTAGTCGCTGGCAGAATTGTGCGTACAGATGGGTCGCCCATTTCGAATATCGATGTTCTTGCCTGGCCGGTAAAGGGCGGAGTCAAGCAATTTGACACACGAGGTTTGACAGCAAGAACGGATGAGCAAGGGTACTTTCAGATTGAAGTCGCCTCGCCAGGCGAATACGCGCTTCAGGCCTATTTCCAAAGGGAACAGTCCTGTCCATTTTGGTATGGAGACGATCTGGCTACTGATTCATTCGAAGAGGCGAAGTTGATCGCCATTGAAAGCGATGACATAGGTGGGATTCTCTTCGAAACAGACATATGTACATGGTACATCAATGGCCAGGTTGTCGGGCCCAATGGTGATCCTCTTCCGGGCATGCTTGTGCGGATGAGTAGGGGTACCGGATTAGGTAGCGATCTTTCGACCGCGACTACCACTTCAGACGGCTACTTTGCGGTACGAGTGAAGCACAACGGAGGCAGCTATTCATGGTCAGTACAGTTGAGGCCGGGATGTCACTACCCCGAGCCGAGATCAAGGATTCAAATCCCAAGCGGTCAGCTGTCCAATGTGTTTCGAGAATCTTACAATGTGACAGTGCGGGTACCGGCGGATGCATGCTCACATCGAATTGAGGGAAGGATCCTCAATGCTCAGGAAGCGGACCTGGCCGGATTGGTCGTGTTTAGTATTGGTGACCGCTGGAAGCAGAAGGCCCCGATGGTTGATGAGCGAGGTAGGTTTTCCGTGGAACTAGTCCGAGGTGGGGTATACAGATTGCGCGTGGAGCGTGAACATTGTGGGGCCTACCTGACTGAGCAAGCACAGTTGGACGACTATTACGAAGCGCGGCAAATTGACGTGCGGAGCTACGATGAACATGTGGCTTTTGTTCTTCCGCATGGATTCTGTTCTTATGAAGTTAAGGGACGGATTGTAGACAGGGACTCGCGGCCGGTGGCTGATACTAAGGTGCGATTGACATTTGAGTCCGGCTACGTAGCGAGTTTCGACCTGTCATCGGAGAACGGCGAGTTTGCAATTCCGGCTCCCGGTAGCGGAAAGTACCTTCTTGATGCTGTTGTTCAAGGGTGTGTGTATGGTTGGAAAGGCACGATCGTAGTTGATGCGGAGGCGAAAAGGACATTCGTAGCTGGCCGCGATACCAATGAAGTTGAGTTTGATACCGGTGATCCCGCCTGGACTACTTGTTAGGCGGGTGTAATGCGTAGGGAAAGCGACTGGCCGGCCGACACCACCGACGAGCAAATCCTCGAACGTCTCCTCGCCCTCATCCTCGAGCGAGCTGCTCCCACTCAAAAGTCGCCGACTCTGACTCTGTCACCCCCGCAACTACCATCTTTGACGGCATCGGAACCAGAACAGCCGTCCGAATACAATCAAGACCGCCAGGCCGCCCGCCCATCTCACGACGGAGCACTCATGACCAACCAAACTGCCACGGCAACAATCTGGACCGACCTGGATCAAGCCGGAAGAACCAGGCAAAACACCCACTAAATTTGCCCGAATCCAGCCAAATCTGGACAAATCTGGGCTTATCCGGACTACAGATCGCGCAATTCCCAGTCCGCAACAGCAAATCCGCGCCAACCGCCCCAAATTCTTCTCTTCCAGGCCAGAACCGACTCCGCCGCCGCGATATCTTGAGGGCACTGACCGCATGGTGTGAGGAGCAGCGAAAAGATGCCGAAGCAGTACCGACTCGCCTACACGATGCGAGGACCCTCGGAAGAAACCGAGGATATGTACTTGGCAGAAGTGCCGGCCCTACCAGGTTGCCGTGCCTGGGGCGAGACTCCTGAGCTCGCCCTCCAATACCTCGAAAGCGTCGCCGAGGCATTCATCGCTTCCTACCTTGAGGATGGCGATCCGTTGCCGCCTGAAGTGTCAACGGTTGGTGAACTTTTGCTGTCCGTGTGAAGTACCGCGAGGTGAGTCGAAAGCTCCGGGTACTCGGCTGCGAATTTTGCCGACAAGCGAAGGGATCTCACGAAGTGTGGCAGCATCGCGAGCGGCGAACTCGCGCGACCGTCCCCAATTGGGGAGCAACGGATCTGAAACCTGGAACGATCACCGCCATCCTGCGCGATTTGCAGATCGACAGGCGCGACTTTGATCAGGCCTGAGGCGTCCGAGACTGCACCACGTACATCGGGTCACTGCGACCCTTGGCCGGCGAGATGTCGTGCCATTGTGGGGGATCGAAGGCTCCTGAGTAGTGGAAATAGGCGCCGACCATCTGTACGTGCCCGTCGTCTCCCATGCCCTGCCAGAGCTGGACTGCCTTGGTCGGGAAGCAGCGGTTTGAGAACGAGACGATGCAGCCGCCTCCCGGCCTGAGCACTCGGCCAATCTCTCGGAACACCTCGATCGGCTTGGTCATGTATTGCACCGAGACCGCGATCGTGACCACATCAAACTCATCGTCGCCGTAGGGCAAGACGGGGTCGGCATTGAGGTCATGCACGACCCACTCGGTGAGCTGAGGGTTCTCTCGCAGCTCGTCGGCGTTCATGCCGAGGCCGGCGACTCGCTCGGATTCCAGGTCGTCGGGTAATGCGACACCCACGACGACATCAGGTCGAGCAGCCGGCCCTGCCTGGGCAGAAACTTCGCGTAATGGTCCCGCAGAGCGCCGATCGCCGCGTCATCAATATGTGTGACGAGTCGCGGCTGCTGGTAGAAGTGCGCGTCGACAGATTCGTCGACACGTCGAAAGTGACCCTCCTCGAACGGTGGGTCACCAGGCGTGTCGTCAGGCATGAGACGTTAGAACTTGGGCGGTTTGGGCAGGATGTACGCGGCAGAGAGGCCGAGCAGCAGCGCCGCCATCGCGATACCCATCACGATGGCCACGATCTGTCCGGCGTGCAGTCCGCCGCCACCTTCGCCACCCTCGGCGGCCATCGCCACGCCGCCCACAAGGGCGGCGGCGATCAGCGTCAGTGCCAGGGTTGTGAATCGAAGCATCGACTCGATGTCCCGTGATTAGTGCCGTGGTTAGGAGGGGGTGATCATCTGCGCGGCGTGGTCGGCCAGGTGCCAGGTCGCCATGGTCATCAAGGCGGAGACCGAAGCCGCGCCCATGCCTTCGCCACCGGCCGACTTGACCAACTCTTCGTCCTGGACGTAGCTGACCTTGCTGTTGAAGGCCGCCTCCATGGCGTCGAGCGCGGCAATCGCGTCGCCGGCGCTGGCGAACTCGGTGCTGGTCAGAGGGTTGTCGGGGCCGTCGTAGCCACAGGCGGCGCAGATGCCGTTGGCGAACATCATCTCGGCCGGGATCACGTGCTCGGCGACCTGGCGCGGCGACCAGCCGGCCTCGCCGTCATCGGCAGTGCCCTTGGCGGTCTCCCAGTTGCCGGCCGAGGCCGCGATCGCCGCCTTCAGCGCGGCGCGTCCGCCCGAGATTCCTGCTCGCAGTTCGTCAGCAGTTGGCATGTTCGGTACTCCTTGGTTGGGGTGTCTTGTTTGGGGTGAACAGTAGGCAGCATAGGGCAGCCCCCGACTACCCTGAACCAGGATTCACAAACTTGAACGACGCCTAATCAACGGACGAACGACTGATAAGGAATGACGCCATGGCATTTGGAATCGGACTGATCGGCGCGGGCGGCAACCAGAAGCTGCGGCACATTCCCGGCTTCCGCGCAATCAACGACATCGAGATCGTCAACGTGGTCAATCGCTCGCGCGAATCAGGCGAGCGCGTCGCGGCGGAGTTCGACATTCCCAGGGTGTCGGAATCAGTGGAGGAACTGCTCTCCGACCCCGCCGTTGACGCTGTGAGCATCGGCACCTGGCCATATATGCACCTGGAGTACACCAGGGCCGCACTCGAGGCAGGCAAGCACGTCCTGTGCGAGGCGCGGATGGCGACCAATGCCACCGAGGCCGAAGCGATGCTGGCGCTCGACCGCGCCCATCCGAACCTCGTCGCACAGCTCGTGCCGGCGCCGTTCGATTTCCGCCTGGGCAAGACAATCAAGCGGCTCTGTGCAGAGGGCTCGTTGGGCAGCATCATCGAGGTGCATCTCACCTTGCTCAACGGCTCGGGGCTCGACGAAAGCGGCCCGCTGCACTGGCGACATCGCAGCGACTACTCCGGTAACAACATGATGCAACTGGGCATCTTCAACGAAACAATCCAGCGCTGGCTCGGCGACACCGCCCGCGTGACCGCCCACGCCAGGACCTTTGTGCCTTCCCGCGTGGACGAGGAGACCGGCGAGCGCTACAACATCGTCATTCCCGACAGCCTGGGAATCTTTGCCGACATGACCAACGGAGCTCGCTGCACCTATCGCGTCAGCGCTGTGACCCAGGGCGCGCCGCAGCCGCCAAGCATCGACATCTACGGTTCCGAGGGTCGTCTTCACTGGCGCTTCGGCGACACCGGGGAGTGGGGCCGGCACGGCGAAGAAGTCACACCGATCGTCCCTGATCCTGGGACCGCCCACGACTGGCAGGTGGAGTACGACTTTATGAGCTCAGTCCGAGACGGCGCCCCAGTCACGCTGACCAGCTTCGCCGACGGAGTCCGCTACATGCGCTTCACCGACGCCGTCTGGGAGTCATGGAACTCGGGGCAGAGTCGCGACATCGCGCCGTTGGAGTGAGGGTCCCTCCCCCGAAGCGGCGATAAGCTTGGTCCTGTGATGGACAAGATCGAGTCGGTACGAGTCAGCGGCTTTCGTTCCCTAGCCGACATTGTGCTCGACGACCTTCCGAATGTGTCAGTAATGATCGGGCCGAACGGATCGGGCAAGTCCAATTTCGTCCGGTTCTTCGAGATGCTGAGCTGGATGCTGCGGTCGCGCAAGCTGGGGGACTTTGTGGCCCTGCATGGGGATGCGGACGATCAACTGTTTCAGGGCCGCAGGGTGACTCCGCAGATAGATGCAACGGTGACCGTTCGCACCGATGCTGGTCTCAACGACTATCGGTTCACGCTCACGCACGCCTACCAAGATCGATTCATCTTTACCGACGAATCCTTTCGTTTCTCAAGGACGGGAGAGGATTCGGAAGCCGGTTGGCAACACCTGGGAAGTGGCCACGCGGAGGCACGGCTAGTTGAAGCTGCACAAGGGTCAGTCGACCTCCCAGTCAACGTGACGACGGCTAGGACCATTCGTTTCCTTCTAACCAGCAGCGCTACGTTTTAGTTCCATGACACCTCGAAAGAGTCCCGATTCAAGCAATCCTGGGATGTTCAGGACAATGCTCAGCTGCGGTCCGACGGCGGTAATCTTGCCCCGATTCTGCTCCGACTAGAGCGGGAAGATGTTGCCCGCTACGAACTCATTTGCAAGCAGATTGCGCGGATTCTGCCGACCTTTGATCGCTTCCAGCTAGACGACCCCTACAGCAAGACCATCCTGCGCTGGCGAGCTAAAGGGTCGGACAAGGTGATCGGCGCGCATCTCACTTCCGATGGCTCACTGCGCTTCTTTGCGCTCGTTACCTTACTCAACCTCCCCTCCGAGATGATGCCGAGTGTGCTGCTCCTGGACGAGCCAGAGTTGGGCTTGCATCCTCAGGCGGTCGAACTGATTGGACAAATGATTCGTCGTGTCGGCTTGGAGCGCCAGGTCATCGTCGCGACTCAATCTCCGCTTTTGGTCGACGTGTTCGACTTGGACCAGGTCATTGTTCTGGACCTGGATGATGGCCGCACGACCTGTCGTCAACTCGATCCTGTCGATTATCAACATTGGCTGGACGACGATTTTGCTCCCAGCGATCTTTGGTGGAAGAACGTGCTGGGGGGCAATCCTTGATCCGCCTGGTAATCGTTGTGGAGGGGAAAACAGAGAAGGAGTTCGTCGATCGCCTGTTGGCCGTTCACCTGAGTGGCTATGGGGTCGCGGCGAGCGCCCGTTTGCTCGGCAAGCCCCGGCACAAGGGCGGCAACGTCACTGTTGAACGGATCGCCAACGACGTGCGCAATCTCGCCGCTAACTCCGACGCCGTGACGACCCTGGGGGACTTCTATGGATTTCGCCAGCGCCCGACCGACGATGTCGACGAGCTGCTGCAGCAAATCGATCTAGCCTGCCGCAACGCGGTGAACCAGCAGCTGCGCGATGATCGTGTGTTCGCATACGTGCAGCGGCACGAGTTTGAGGCGTTGCTGTTCTCAGAGCCAGGTGCGTTCGAACGGTCGTTAGCTCTGCCGACGGGGGCTGCGCGTACTCTCCAATCCGTGCGAGCAAACTTCGGCACCCCCGAAGATATCAACGACAGTCGAGAAACTGCTCCAAGCAAGCGACTTCTGAAGGCCATTCCCGGCTACAGCAAGGGCGAATATGGTTGGCTGGTCGCCGAATCTATCGGCCTGGAAACGATCCGCCAGCAATGCCCGCGATTCAACCGCTGGCTGAGCCGACTCGAACAGATTGGTACCGCATGAAAGCGGCGACAGTTGCGCGTAATCCAGGGCGACGAAACCGGCTATCGGCCTAGAGCGTCTGCAGCCAACCGACGAGGATGCGGTTGAGTTCCTCCGGCTCTTCCTGCTGAGTCCAGTGACCGCAGTCTTCGATGTGGCCTCGGGAGAGGTTGGGAATCCACTCCTCCATGCCTTCCGACATTGACGGCAACAGGACGCCGTCCTTGCCGGCGGTGACCATCAGTGCCGGCTGCTCGATGTTGTTGCCATCGACTGCGGCGTCCCATTCCCAGTTGCGGCCGTGATTGCGGTACCAGTTGAGACCGCCGCGGAATCCGGTCCGCTGGAACGCGTCGACGAACGTCTGCAGGTCTTCCTCGGTCAACATGATCGAGCGCTCGGCGTCGTCGGGCAGACCGACCAATAGTCCGCCACGTTCGCGGACGCCCGAGGTCATGCCGATCACATCGAGCTTGTCTTCCGGCTTCGAGGTTCGCAACATCAGATTCATGGTGCGCTGCACGTTGCCACCAAGTTCGGCTTCCGCGACGCCTTCGTCCTGGAAATAGAGCTGGTAGTCGAATCGGCCCGGGTTCATCTTCATCGCTTCGAGCGGGTTGATCGGTGGTCGACGCCCAGCCGGCGTATTGATGCCGGCGACGGCGCGCACCCGAGTCGGATGGTGCTTCGCCATGTTCCAGACGATCGCGCCGCCCCAGTCATGTCCAACGAAGACCGCGTTGTCGATACTCAGCGCGTCGAGCAGGGCGACCAGATCGGCGCAGATCCGCTCCTGCGTGAAGTCCTCAATATTGGGCGGCGAATCGGTGCCGCCGTAACCGCGCATATCGGGCGCGATGGCGCGGAATCCGGCCTCAGCAACGACCGGCAGCTGATGTCGCCACGAGTACCAGAGCTCGGGGAAGCCATGGCAGAAGACGACCGCCGGACCCCCGCCAGCCTCGGCGATGTGCATGTTGATGCCGGTGGAGAGATCAATCTGGGAGTGAGTGATGTCGGTCATGACGCTGCCTCCGTGTTCGAAGCCGAAGTTCGACGCCTGGCGGCGTCTAAAGTGGCTTGTCGAATGAACTGGATGGCGTTTTCACCTTCCTTGAGTGCTGGAAAGAGTGACGCCAGTTGATCGTGGTCAAATCGAACCTCGAAGACGAAGCCCCAGTCCTCAGCCAAGGCGACTTCGACATCGTCAGGCACGAACCCGGCGATGTACTCGTCGCGCTCGGCTTCAATCTCGCGTTCGACCTCGGGATCCAGCTTTGGCATCGTCATCTGCCTCCTCGCTGCCGGTACCAAGTCAGTTCGTTGCCCTTTGTGCTGAACTCGGTGACAACTGTAGCCACTCCCTGCTCGTCGGGCAGCTCCAACACGATGGTAAGCAGCCGCCCCGACCAGTTACGCACAATCATAAGTAGTCGACGAGGCCGCTGTCGGGGCGCGCCGTCGAGACCGAGCTCAAACCGCGGCTCTTGAGGGACAAAGACTGCTCAACGTTCGCGCAGTTCGAATACATCGGCTTCTTCAATGCCTCGTCGCCAAAGTTTCGCCGTCGTCGCGGAGCTGCACATGAAATCCCGCACACCCAAATCCATCTTCATCTCCATTCCGGCGGCGCAGGCTACCTTGACAACATGCTTCGCGAACCTGGAGACGCGCGATATGTCCATGGAGACACCGCACTGGGCCACCACAACCGCACAGGATATCGAGCGCGGCGTTAATGACGCCATTCGCACGGTCGAGCGACTCGCGGATGAACTCGTCTCTGTCCCCGATGGCCGACGCAGCTTTGATAACACCGTGTTGCCTCTTGACGAGATTGGCGATGTCCTGACCCAGGCCTCGGGACGATTCGGATTCCTGTCGCAGGTTTCGGCTGATCCGGAGTTGCGCACTGCAGCACATCAGCAAGAGGAACGTCTCAGTGTCTTCTCGGCGGGCATTGGATTTCGCGAGGACATCGATCGTGCGCTCAAGGCGTACGCCACGCGCGCCGAGCTTGAGGCGCTGCCCGATGACGCACGTCGGCTGCTCGAGTTTGAGCTGCGTGACTATCGACGCAATGGGCTCGATCTGGCGAAAGGGACTCGCGACGAACTGAAGACGTTGCAGGAGCGACTCGTCGGATTGGGCATCCAGTTTCGTAAGAACATCGATGACTACGAGGATTTCGTCGAACTGAGCCGCAACGAGCTCGATGGCTTGCCCGACGGCTACATCGAGCGATTGCGGACCGTTGAGGTGGATGGCGCCGTCCGCTACCAGGTCGGACTGGACTATCCCGAACTACATCCATTCCTGGACAGCGCTCACGACACCGAGCGACGGCGCGAGCTGTTCCACAAAAGTCACAACAAAGCGTCCGACACCAACATTGAGCTCCTGGAGGAGGCGCTGGGAGTTCGCGCCGAGATGGCGCGACGCCTCGGATTCGAGTCCTGGGCCGCCTACGCGCTCGAAGTCAAAATGGCCAAGCAGACCCACGCGGTCCTCGACTTCCTCACCGACCTGGAAGAGCGGCTGCAACCGAAGCTGGCAGCCGATCTGGACAAACTTCGTCAAGAGCAGGAGCGTCGAACCGGCGAACAGGGCGCCATCGACATCGCCGACTGGCGTTACTACACCAACCAGGTTGTGCAGGAGCAGTATCAAGTCGATTCGTTTGAGGTGGCAGCCTATTTCCCCCTCGACGCCGTGCTGGACGGGATGTTCAGGATCTACGAAGAGTTGGTCGGCGTTCGATTTGTGGCGCGACCGGACGCAATCGGTTCTGCCTGGCATGAGGATGCGCAACCGTTCGACATCATCGATCCGTCGTCCGGGCAGACGTTGGCCCGCTTCTACATGGATTTGTATCCGCGACCGGGCAAGTTCGGACACGCCGCGGCATTCACGCTGCGTGGCGGCCGACGCCTGGGCGATGACTATCAGCGTCCGATTTCGTCAATCGTCGCCAACTTCACCAAGCCGACTGAGTCTTCCCCCTCTCTTTTGCGGCACACCGAGGTCGTAACGCTTTTCCATGAGTTCGGCCACATCCTGCACCAGACGCTAACCACGTCTCGATTCACACGCTTTAGCGGAACCAGGGTCGAGCGCGACTTTGTCGAAGCGCCGTCACAGATGCTGGAGCACTGGTGCTGGCAACCGGCGATGCTGAGCAGCTTCAGCCGGCACTTTGAAACCGGAGATCCACTGCCGACCTCGCTGATCAATCGGATGATTGAGGCGAAGCACACGTCGTCGGCGATTGCCACGCTGCGGCAGGTCTATTTCTCTCGGCTGGATATGGCCTATCACTCGGATTCGGGCAATAGCACTGACGAGACCGCGCGTGAGCTTCATCCGATCACCGGCTTCCCGTTCCCCGAGGACACGCACTTCCAGGCCGGATTCGGTCATCTCTTCGGGTACGACGCGGGCTACTACGGATACCTCTGGTCGCGAGTCTTCGGCGACGACATGTTCACCCGCTTCGAAGCGCCGGGCGCGTCGGTCGCGAGCGTAGGCGCGGAGTACCGACGCAACATCCTCGAACCTGGTGGAACCGCAGATGCGGAACATCTACTCCAGCAGTTCCTCGGTCGGGAGCCGAACGCCGACGCTTTCCTGCGGGAGCTGGGGCTGCAGTGAAACAGCTTGTTCATCAAGCTCACAATCGCCTTGAGCGCTGCTGGCACTAGCAACGATTCTTCGAAGCCGGTACTATGGTGCTCGAATGATGACCAACGGGGATTAGAGGCTTCGATGGTTCTGGCAAATGATCAGCCGATTGGCACAGACGCTCAAGCGTTGGGAGACCTGGACATGGTCTTGGCCGAGTTGGCCGGCGTTCTCGACGAGGAACCGCTAAAGGATGGCATCACCCATCGAGCCGAGCAAACCATAGGCGCACACCTCCAACTCTTCGTTCAAAGCGACCCGGAGCAGCTCGTTGGCAAACTGTTCCAGGAGAACCCAGAGCTTTGCGCGTCTGTCATTCGGTGTCTCGGGCGCTGCCCTACAGCTGCATGGCCCGAACCGGGACCGCCATCTAGCTGGCAAGCGAGTTGGCTGGTCAGCGCTGGCTCCAACTCCATTGGTCGATCAGCCGATTGGCGTCGTGAATTGCTGAGGCAGAGCCTCGCTTCAATCGACGTACTGCTCCGCGATGCCGCAATTCAGGCGGTTGAGGAATGGGAAGACCCGACCTTGCTCCCCGTACTTCAGGAGCATGACGAGCCGCAACTCTGGCTTCGCGAATACCTTGATGCGGTAGTGGCAGACATCGCACGCTAGGCGATGTACCTCGCGCGCAACATCACTGTTGGCAACTGGAAAGATCGGTCGCATCGACTAGGCGACATTGCGTTTGAACATGCAATAAATTCTGATCTGGTTGTGCGCGACGGCACGCTCTCCTTCTGGCGATGCCCATCTGACAATCCGGCTGACCTTGACGCAGTTGCGCTCGCGCTAGCGGCCGCACGTGACCGTGTCTCCAGGGTCCAGCTCGTTCTGGTGCAGCAGGACCGAGTGGCGGCACTCCGTATTCGTCAAACCGCGACCCTGGGCAGAACGCCGGTTCACGACCTGAGGCACCTTCACGTCACTTTGGAGGAAATCAATGACGTGCGGCGGCAAGGGTTGGCTGAGCTGGTCCAGGACGCTGTTAGCAATGACATGTTTCGCAGCTACTCGAAAGGCGAGATTCGATCGTTGCTGCTGGACGCCCTGGGCGATGGTCGGATCGCGCTCGAAGAACTTGTCCTTAGTCTGCTCGCAAGGCTCGAGGCATCCGTACCTCGCCGTGATTAGTCTGCCTCCGTGTGTCATCGTCGTTGACGTTGATTAGTCAGTCAGGCAATTCCCATCCGTCACGGCGACAGCAGGTACACTGCCGACGGTACTTCGACGCGGTCGATTGACGAGGAGATTGACGATGCCCACGATTGACACCATCGAGCAGGCGAAAACGCGCTTCGGCGAGCTGCTTGAGGCCCAACAGATCCGGGTAGATGGGATCAAGGCGCAGGGCGAGCCCACCGATTACACCAAACTCGACCATATTGAGATCGGCGTCCTCGGCGGCGACGGCATTGGCCCGTCGATCGCGCACGAGTCGCAGCGTGTGCTGGAAGCCTTGTTGGCCGACCAGGTCAAATCCGGCCGCGTCAACTTCCGCACCATTGACGGTCTCACGATTGAGCGCCGCGCCGAGGAGTTGGCAGCCATCCCCGAGGGCGTGCTCAAGGAGATTAACGAGTGCGACGTCACGTTCAAGGGTCCAACCACGACCCCGGAGCAGGGCGACGGCTGGCCAAACATCGAGTCGGCCAACGTTGCGATGCGCAAGGTGCTCGACCTGTTTGCGAATGTTCGGCCGGTGCGCGTGCCGGCTGAGGGCATCGACTGGATGTTCTTCCGAGAGAACACCGAGGACCTCTACGCGGTCGGCTCCGAGGGCTTCTCGATCGGTGATCTCAACATCGACTTCAAAATCCTCTCAAATCCCGGCTCCGAACGGATCATCCGGGCGGCCTTCGAATACGCACAGGCCAATGGCAAGAAGTCCGTCACCATCGTGACCAAGGCCAATGTCATCAAGACGACCGATGGCGCATTTCTTGACGCAGCCCGAAAAGTTAGTGAGGACTTCCCGGGCGTCGAGTGGGAGGGCTGGTACATCGACATCATGACCGCGAAGCTGGTCGACCCGAAGCGTCGCACCAACTTCCAGGTCTTTGCGCTGCCTAACCTCTACGGCGATATCCTGACCGACGAGGCGGCTGAGTTCCAGGGCGGCGTCGGCACCGCCGGCGCGGCCAACATCGGCACAAAGACGGCGATGTTCGAGGCGATTCACGGCTCCGCGCCGCGCATGATGCGGGAAGGCCGCGACATCTACGCCGACCCGTCCTCGATGCTGCGCGCAGGCGCGATGCTGCTCTCGCACATCGGCTTCCCCGAACTGGGCGGCAAGCTCGACAAAGCCATGGACCTCTGCGGACTGTACGAGAAGGAACTCGTGATGACCGGCCGCGACACCGGCGCGACGACCGCCGACTTCGGCGAGTACGTGCTGGCGACGGTGAATGACTCGACCCTGGACGATCGTTGGACGACGGCGATTGAAGCCGTACGTGTCGGCGCGTAGAGGATCACAGGTCTACTCATGGCTGACTCAGTGCGAGTCGAGCGAGCCCGAGCGGAGCGTGCCGAGGCTGGACGCAAAGCAGTAGTAATTCGGGCGGACTCGCTTGAGGACCGTGCGAAAAAGTCCGAGAAACAGGCACGAGACCTGCGTGGGCATCTTGACATGCTTGCCGGTCGCCTGTCGAAAGCCGGCGAGGAAGTCGAGCCGCTGCGCAACGAGCTGCGCGAGGCCAAGTCCGAGCTGGAGTCCTCTCGCACGCAAGCTGCTGAGGCGACCGCGTCGGCGGAGTCCGCCAATGCGCAACTGGCTGAACTGAGCGCGCGCGCTGAATCGGCAGAGCTGGAGCGAGACCACCTGCGCGGCGAGCATCAGGCACTGACCGAGAAGTCGACCTTCTACGAGCAAGCGGCCAAAGAGTCAACGTCCTCGTTGGCCGCGGCGGCGTCGGCGCAGGTTGAGGCGGAGAGCCAGGCGAAGGTTTCGCAATCGACCCTCGACGAGCGGCACGAGGAGTTCCGACAAGAACGCAACCGGCTGAGCCGAGAGAATGAGCGCCTGCAAAAACAGGTGGAACAGCTTGAGGCCGAAGTCGAAGCGTCGAAGGGTGGACTTGGCGGCGCATTGCGTCGTCGATTTGGCGGTTAGCGCTGCCCTGAGCCCATTGTGCAGCCGATTGTGGTAGCGCGATACTGCCGCGTGTTGGCTCGGTGGTTACGATCAATGGATGCAACGCCCCGACTTACGCACTGCCGCTGCTGAGCGTGTCATCGTGCTCGATGGCGCGACAGGCACGGGTCTGCAACTGCTGGACCTGTCACTTTCCGACTTCGACGGCCTCGAAGGCTGCAACGAAATTCTCAACATCTCGCGGCCCGACGCCGTGGCGTCGCTGCATGAGTCCTACCTCGAAGCGGGCGCCGACGCCGTCCTGACCAACACCTTCGGCGCGTCGACCATCACGCTCGGGGATTACGACCTGTCAAAACGGACGCGGGAGATCAATCGAACGTCGGCAACCATCGCGCGCGGTGTCGCCGACAGATTCTCGACTATTGAACGTCCCAGATACGTGCTCGGTTCGATTGGCCCTGGAACCAAGCTGCCCACGCTGGGGCACGTGGATTTCGACGAACTGCACGCCGCATATCTCGAGCAGGCGCGGGGATTGCTCGACGGTGGCGTCGACGCGCTGCTGGTTGAGACGGTCTACGACCTGCTTCAAGGCAAGGCCGCGATTCTGGCCTGCAAAGACGCTCTGGCCGAGTTCAACAGCTCCGCGCCTCTGTTCGCAACGGTCACGATTGAGACCACCGGCCAGATGCTTGTGGGCAGCGAGATTGGCGCGGCGCTCACCGCGCTGGCGCCTCTCGGTCTGGATGGCATCGGGCTTAACTGCGCCACCGGTCCCGATCTGATGCATGAGCCATTGCGGCACCTCTCGGCCAATGCCGAGACGACACTGCTCTGTTCGCCCAACGCCGGCCTGCCTCGCACCGAGGACGGGCAGATGGTGTACGACCTGACCCCGTCGGCATTGGCCGAAGCTCATCGGACGTTCGTCAGCGAGTACGGCGTCGGCATCGTCGGCGGCTGCTGTGGCACCACGCCGGAACATGTCCGCGCGATGCGCGAGGCGATGAACGGTCTCAAGCCTGTCCAGCGACATCCGCAGCCGGAGGCCGGTGCTGCATCGTTATTCGTCTCGGTTCCGTACCGACAGGATGCTTCCTTCCTGATCGTCGGCGAGCGGGCCAACGCCAATGGCTCTCGCCGCTTCAAGCGATTGCTGCAGAACGAAGAATGGGAGCAGATGGCGAATGTCATCCGCGACCAGGCCGCCGAAGGCGCGCACATCGCCGACATCTGCGTCGACTTCGTCGGTCGCGACGGCACGCCGGACATGGCGGAGCTCGTCTCGCGGGCGCGAGGCTTGTCGACGCTGCCGCTGATGCTCGACTCGACCGAGCCGCAGGTGCTGGAGGCGGGGCTGAAGCACTTGGGTGGCAAGGCGCTGGTCAACTCGATCAATCTCGAAGACGGCGGCAAGCGCCTCGATCAGACCCTCTCCACCGCGATCCGGTTTGGCGCCGGCGTGGTGGCGCTGGTGATCGATGAAGTTGGTCAGGCGCGCACCTGCGAGCGCAAGCTGGAAATTGCGCGTCGGCTGTACAGAATCGCGACCGAGGACTACGGCCTCGCGCCCGAGGACCTGTTCTTCGACGCGTTGACACTGCCGGTCAGTACCGGGCAAGATGACCTGCGCCAGGACGGTCTGGAAACACTCAACGCGGTCGAGGCAATCTCGCGAGAGTTTCCGCGGGTGCAGACGATTCTCGGGATCTCCAACATTTCATTCGGCCTCAATCCGGCCGCCCGACAGGTGTTGAACTCCGTCTTCCTGCATGATGCCGTGGAGCGCGGGCTCAAGGCGGCCATCGTCCACGCGGCGCAGATTCTGCCGATCAATCGGATTCCAGAGGAACAGCTCGAAGCCGCGCGCCGTTTAATCTTCGATGAATGGGTCGAAGGCCCGGATCGTCTCGTCGATCCGCTACAGGCGTTCATGGCGTTGTTCGAGGATCAGCAGGCGACCACGCAAGAGCGCGACCGCCTTGAGGACCTGCCGCTGGACGAGCGGTTGCATCGCCGGGTCGTCGATGGCCAACGCGAGGGCTTGGAAGACGATCTCGACGAGGCGCTACAGAAGCGCGAAGCGATTCCGATTATCAACGATTTGCTGCTGCCGGCGATGCAGGAAGTCGGCGATCTGTTCGGCGCCGGCGACATGCAGTTGCCGTTCGTCCTGCAATCGGCCCAGACGATGAAGAAGGCGGTCGCCCATCTTGAGCCGCACATGGACAAGCTGGAATCGATCAGCAAGGGCTCAATCGTCCTGGCGACGGTGCGCGGTGATGTCCACGACATCGGCAAGAACCTGGTCGAGATCATCCTCTCGAACAACGGCTTCACGACGATCAATCTGGGCATCAAGCAACCGATCTCAAACATCATCGAAGCAGCGATCGAACATAACGCAGATGCGATTGGCCTATCGGGATTGTTGGTCAAGTCGACGCTGGTGATGAAAGAAGATCTGGAAGAGCTGAACCGTCGCGAGCTGTCCGACCGCTGGCCGGTCCTGCTCGGCGGCGCGGCATTGACCCGCAAGTACGTCGAGTGGGACCTGCGCAACACGTTCCACGGTGACGTCTTCTACGGGTCGGACGCGTTCGAGGGTCTCAGGATCATGAACGCGATGAGCGATGGGATCGAGTTGGATGCGTCGCCCGTCGAGCCGGCGCCGGCGCCGTCGGCGAAGACGGCATCAACGGCGATCGCCGTGCGCTCGACCTTGGCGCCGGCGTCGGCTATTCCCAGCGCGCCCTTCCTTGGCTCGCGAGTCATTCGAGGGCTGCCGTTGACGGATATCTTCCCCTACCTCAACCGGACAGCGCTGCTGCGTGGCCAATGGGGATTCAAGGGGCGCGACGCCGAGACCGCAGCGCGGGCAGAACGCGCGCTCTCCCAGATTCAGCAGCAGGCGCTGCGCGACGGCATTCTCGAACCAGCGGTTGTGTACGGATACTTCCCGGCTCAATCCGACGGTAGTGATCTGATCGTCTACGAAGCCGACGGATCGGGCTCCGAAGCCATTCGCTTCAACTTCCCCCGTCAACAGGGCAAGCAAGGACGCTGCCTGGCCGACTATTTCCGCTCCGTCGACTCGGGCGACATGGACGTGATTGGTTTCCACGTCGTGACGATGGGCGGGCGGGTCGGCGAATACGCCCAGCAGCTCTATGCCGCCGACCGCTACCAGGACTATCTCTACTGGCACGGATTCGGCGTTGAGATCGCTGAGGCTCTGGCTGAGTATTGGCATCGGCGAATCCGGCAGGAGCTGAAGATCGATGGCTCCGACGGCGCGACGCCCGAGGAAATGATCAAGACGAACTACCAGGGCGCGCGCTATTCATTCGGGTATCCCGCCTGTCCCAACCTCGAGGACCAGGCCCTGCTCTGGCAATTGCTCGACCCTGAACGAATCGGCGTCTCGCTGAGCGACGAGTTCCAGATGCACCCGGAGCAATCGACCTCTGCGATGATCGTTCACCATCCTGAGGCTCGCTACTTCAGCATCTAAGGCATGACCGGGTTGAGCGAGGCCGCTGGTCTGAGCTTGTCTCAGAAGTGAAAGATCCGTCATTCCCGCGCTCCGCCGCGGGAATCTCGCCGAGTGCTGCAGCGGCGCTCGAACTAGAGGAACCGCGCACTCTCTTTCGCTGAGCTGGCTCCTGGCTCTCGTGCCGAGCACTGCGAGATACCCGCGGCGGAGCGCGGGTATGACGGAGGTTGAGATCAGGCGACTGCTGAGACAGGTTCTAGAGGCCGCGACTAGAATTCCGCGCGAAGGGCGATGCGCTTGCGGGCAACCTTCAGCGATACGGCTTGGCGCGATAGGCTGCGTTCGGTTGAAATCGATTCGACAGGGTGTTCAGCAAGGGGCTTGCGGGTGAAGACGAAGGCGACGCATGGCTGATCTCTTCCGACCGCGTTGGCGCGAGGGCAACGACCCATTCCGCCGGCTGGTCGTACAGACCACGTTGCGATTCATGGAGGTCGAGGCCGCCGGCGGCATTGTGCTGGTGTTTGCCGCCGTGGCGGCGATGATCTGGGCCAACGTCGACTTCCACGCCTACGAGGCATTCTGGCACGCGCACATCAAGCTCGACCTCGCAATCTGGTCATTCGACCAGTCGCTGCAGCACGTCGTCAACGACGTGCTGATGGTCGTCTTTTTCCTCGTCGTCGGCGCCGAGATCAAGCGCGAGGTCACCCACGGCGAGTTGCGCAGTGTTCGCCAGGCGGCGTTGCCGATCATCGCCGCGCTCGGTGGCATGTTGGTACCGGCCGGCCTCTACGCGATCCTCAACGCGGGCGGCGACGGCTCCTCGGGTTGGGGCATTCCAGTGGCGACAGACATCGCGTTTGCGCTGGGCGTCCTGGCGCTGGTTGGACGCGGCGTGCCTGTTCAACTTAAGATTTTCCTGCTCACGCTGGCCGTCGCCGATGATGTCGGTGGCATCCTGATCATCGCCATCTTCTACTCTGAATCGATCAAGTTCGAGTGGCTGTTGGGCATGGTTGGAGCGGTGGCGTTCCTGCTCCTGCTGAAGCAGTTTGGATTCCGCCACTTCGGCATTCATGCGCTCGGCGGTGTGTTCCTCTGGTTGACGCTCTGGGAGGCCGGCGTCCACGCGACCCTGGCCGGCGTCATTCTGGGCCTGATCGTCCCCGCCGACGCCCTGTACAACACCAAAGGCACGGGTCGGCGCATCGACTATCTGCTTCAGCGACTGAGATACGTGGAGGAAGACCCTGACCCTGCGGT
This sequence comes from Dehalococcoidia bacterium, assembly GCA_963666795.2. Lineage (GTDB taxonomy): Bacteria > Chloroflexota > Dehalococcoidia > Bin125 > Bin125 > Bin125. The sequence goes on from CAXXUV010000008.1 coordinate 1,528,174, forward strand.
GCGTGAGCGGGACGCCCAGGACGCGCTGCGTAATATCCGGCATGTGGCGCATGAAGCGACGAGTCCGCTCGAGCGTCTTGAGGAGGGGATGGCGCCGATCTCCGCGTTCGTCGTGGTGCCGCTCTTCGCCCTGGCCAATGCGGGAATCCACATCACCGGAGACAGTATTGAGGCGGCGCTCAGCTCCAACATTGCCTGGGGCATATTCATCGGCCTCCTGATTGGCAAGTTTGTCGGTATCTTGGCCGCCTCGGCGTTGGCGATCAGGTTGGGCATCGCGTTCAAGCCGGAGCAACTGCGCTGGTCGCATCTGGCGGGCGCGGCGCTGCTGGCGGGTATCGGATTCACGGTGGCGATCTTCATCGCCAATCTCAGTTTCGACGCAGAGCAGACCGAGCTGCTCGAGGCGGCCAAGATCGGTATCTTCGCGGCGTCCATCGTGGCGGCAGTGTTGGGGTTCGCAGTCCTTCGTGGAGTCAAGCCACGTTTTTGACTCGCGCCCTGGCCAATCTGAAACAGGTCCATTGATGAGGGAACAAGAAACGACGCCCAGCGCCGAGAACACAGGCGCAGAGTAGTATTGCGCTACACTTCCGACGGCTAACCGCCGTTCGCGTCTCTGTGCGCGACCGCGATATGGCCCTGATCGATATCAACAAGAACGAGCGCCGAAGAGCGCTGAACCAAACAGGAGGCGGAATTCGTGCAAGCGGTGAAATATGCCCGCGCCGGCAGCGTGGAAGAGGCAATTAGCCTCCTGCAAAACGGAGGCGAAACCGCGCGTCCCTTGGCAGGCGGAACCGATGTCATCGTGCAGGCGCGCGAGCGCACGCGGGACATCAACCTGTTCGTCGACATCAAGCACATACCCGAGCTGATGAGTATTGAGTACTCAGCCGATTCCGGTCTCACCATCGGCGCGGCGACTCCGTGTTACCAGCTCTACGGCGACTCCAGCATTTCGGAGCTCTATCCGGCGCTGGTCGACTCGGCCTCGCTAATTGGTGGCACGGCAATTCAGGGCCGCGCTTCTCTGGGCGGCAACCTGTGTAACTCCTCACCGGCAGCCGACGCGATTCCGTCGCTGATCGTGCTCGAGGCTCAGGTGGAAATCGCCGGGCCAAACGGTCGGCGGACCGTCGCGGTTGAGGACTTCTGCACCGCTCCCGGCCGCAACGTGCTGGAGGCCGGCGAAATCGTCGTCAAGCTGCACTTCCCGGTTCCGGCCGAGGGCTCGGGCGCGCGATTCCTGCGCTTCATTCCTCGCAACGAGATGGACATTGCCGTCGCTAACGCCGCGACGCAGGTCCGCTTTGACGGTGACGGCACTGTGACCTGGGCGCGCGTCTCACTCGGCGCGATTGCGCCGACGCCATTGCTGGTCTCCGAGGCCGCCGACGCGCTGGTCGGTCAGCCGCTCAGCGAAGAGACGATCGCGGCTGCTGCCGCGGCGTCGAGGGCTGCGGCCAAACCGATCACCGACATGCGCGGCAGCATTCGCCAGCGGGTCCACCTCGCCGGCGTGCTGACCGAGCGCACCATCCGACAGGCCGCCGAGCGCGCCGCCTGAGCCATCAGATTCGATCGATTAACGGAGGAACATCTTCCATGCCCAGCACCGAACACATCGTCGTGAGCTGCACCATCAACGGCGAGCAGCAAGTCTTTCTGGCCAACGAGCGCGACTCCCTGCTCGAGGCGCTGCGTGACCGGATCGGACTGACCGGCGCCAAAGAGGGTTGCAACAACGGCAACTGCGGCGCTTGCTGCGTCAACATGGACGGCCGGATCGTCAATAGCTGCCTCGTGATGGCAGCCGAATGCGAGGGCGCTGAGATTGGCACCGTCGAGGGACTGGCCACTGGCGACCAACTGTCGCCGTTGCAGAATGCCTTCCTTGAGCAGGCTGCGCTACAGTGCGGCATCTGCACGCCGGGATTCCTCGTCGCTGCTGAATCGCTGCTCGAACAGAACTCTGACCCGACGGAATACGAGATCCGCTACTGGCTGGCCGGCAACCTCTGTCGCTGCACCGGCTACGACAAGATCATCAAGGCCGTCCAGCAGGCCGCTGGCCAGAGCGTCGTCTAACACCGACGGCTACACGCCGTCCGATATCGACGGCTAAAAACCGTCCAACGTCGAGCACCACAAGAGAGGACTCCTCGCATGGTCACCGCACAGTCGCAACCACAGTCCAAGGAAACCGAGAAGTACAACGTCATCGGTACCCGACCGATCCGGCACGACGGTGTCGACAAGGTCACCGGCGCCGCGCAGTACGGCGCGGATCTGAACCTGCCCGGCATGGTCGCCGGCCGCGTCCTGCGCAGCCCGCACGCCCACGCACGAATCGTCAGCATTGACACGTCCAAGGCTGAGGCGCTCGAAGGCGTACTCGCCGTGATCACCAACGCCGACTTCCCCCGCGCCTCCGACGAGGTGATCGACAGCGGCGAAGGTACCGCACAGCTCAACTGGGTGCTGGACAACGTCATCGCCTCCGACAAGGTGCTCTACAAGGGCCACGCGGTAGCCGCCGTCGCCGCGACCGACCACCACATCGCCGAGGACGCCCTCCAACTGATCGACGTCAAGTACGAGTTGCTGACGCCGGTCCTCGATGTCCGCGAAGCCATGGTCGACGGCTCGCCGCTGCTCCACGACAGCCTGCACACGGGCGAAATGGACGGCTCCAAGAGCGACAACGCCAGCAACACGGCGTCGCATTTGCAGTTCATCAAGGGCGACCTGGATACAGGCTTCGCAGATGCCGACGTGGTCATCGAGCGCGAGTTCGAGACCTCGATGGCGCACCAGGGCTACATCGAGCCACACAACGGCACCGCCTACTACCGCGCCGACGGCACGCTCGATATCTGGACCTCGACGCAGGGCGCATTCGTCGTCCGCGACTCCGTTGCACCGCTGCTCCAGCTTTCACCGTCGCAGGTGAAGGTGACGCCGATGGAGATCGGCGGCGGCTTTGGCGGCAAGATTCCCGTCTACCTCGAGCCGCTGGCGGCGCTGCTCTCGCAGAAGACCGGACGTCCGGTCAAGCTGACGATGAACCGCGAGGAAGTGCTGCTCGCGACTGGCCCGACCTCGGGCACCTACATGCGGGTGCGCATGGGCGCGAAGCGCGACGGCACGCTGACCGCCGCCGACGTTCACCTGGCATTCGAGGCCGGCGCCTACCCTGGCTCGCCGGTCGGCGCCGGCGCGATGTGCGCGCTCGCTCCCTACGACATTCCCAACCAGCGAATCGACGGTTACGACGTGGTCGTGAACAAGCCGAAGACCGCCGCCTACCGCGCGCCCGGCGCGCCACAATCCGAGTTCGCCACCGAATCGGTGCTCAACGAGCTCGCCGAAGAGTTGGGCATCGACCCGCTTGAGATTCGGTTGCAGAACGCCTGCGAAGAGGGCGCTCAGCGTGCCGACGGCTTCACCTACGGCGTGATCGGCAATGTCGAGTGCATGACCGCCGCCCAGGAGTCACCGCACTGGCAGTCAGAGCTCGAAGGTCCCAACCGCGGACGCGGCGTAGCCCACGGCTTCTGGTTCAACATCGGTTTCGAGTCCTCTGCTTACGCGCAGGTCAACGACGACGGCACCGTTCCTCTGGTGCTCGGCTCGACCGACATTGGCGGTACCCGAGCCTCGCTCGCGATGCAGCTGGCCGAAACCCTCGGCATCTCTGCCGAGGCAGTGCGACCGCACGTGGTCGACACCAACTCCGTCGGCTACACGCAGGTCACCGGCGGCAGCCGCACGACCTTCGCCGGTGGCTGGGCCGCCTACGAGACCGCCATGGACATCCGCCGCCAGATGGAAGAGCGCGCCGCCGTGATTTGGGAGTGCGACGCTGCGGACATCACCTACGGCGACGACGCGATCATTCGCGGACCGGCCGACGAGGATGGCAACGACCGCCAGTTCACGTTCAAGGAGCTCGCTGGCCAGCTCGCCTCGACCGGTGGCCGAATCGTTGGCCGCGCGGACGTCAACAAGACCTCCAGCGGTCCCGCGTTCGCCACGCACATTGTCGATGTCGAAGTTGACCCCGAAACGGGCAAGGTGGATGTGCTGCGCTACACCGCCGTCCAGGACGCCGGCACCGCGATTCACCCGGCATACGTCGAGGGACAGATGCAGGGCGGCGTCGCCCAGGGCATCGGCATGGCGCTGAACGAGGAGTACTACTACGACGAGTCCGGCGACCTCAAGAACGCCAGCCTGCTCGACTACCGCATGCCGACCGCGCTCGACCTGCCGATGATCGAGCCGATCATCGTTGAGGTCCCGAACCCCGGTCACCCCTACGGTGTGCGCGGCGTCGGCGAAGTCCCGATCATTCCGCCGGCCCCGGCCATGCGCGCCGCCATCGCCAACGCGATCGGCGTGCACATGTCAGCGCTGCCGATGTCGCCGCGCGCCATCCTCGAAGCGACCGTGCTCGAGGAGTAACACCCGACGCAAGGCGGCACGTGGTCACCGTCCTCATCCCTCAGCCGCTCAGGACCCTCACCAACGGTGAGGCTGTCCTGACGGCTGAGGGTCACAACATCCGCGCAGTCATCCGAGACCTCGCCCCGAAGTACCCCAAACTCGCCGAACGCCTCGTCAACGAGGGAAAAATCGGTCGTGGCATCTCGCTAGCCATCAACGGCGACATCGTATCGACAGGTCTAATCACCAAAGTGCCCGAGGGAGCCGAGATCGCAATCGTGCCACAAATCAGCGGTGGTTAAAAGGATGCAGAGGTCTGCGTCACCGTAGATCGAAGTTTGACAAGCCAAGAAACACCACGACGGCGGCTTCCACAAGTTCCATGTCGCCAGCGTCCATGCGACCAATCCGGCGGCCAAGCCTTGATCACTTGACAGTATCGATCTTGTCGGCCATGACTGCTGATCTGGCATCCAGGCCGTTTCGGTCGGTTGGTTCGACCGCGATTCGAAATTCCGCTGACAATCCAATGTCGGTGGTCAGCGGGCAGATCGTGATTGAATCAGTCACGGAGAATCGATCTGCTTGGAGTATTAGCGCAGGGCGAGGTTTGCGGAGGTAGTCTCCTCCGCCAGCGACCGACCAAAGCTCTCCGCGTATCATTCCTATTCGGAATCGGCGAACACGTCGTCGGACACTGACTCAACCCAATCCATGACGTCGCGTTCTTCTTCGTCCGCGCGTAGCAACATTTTCGCCTGTCGACGGGTCTCTTCGGCGAATTGCTCCGACCCCAGTGCTGGACTCAACCCAATCCATGACGTCGCGTTCTTCTTCGTCCGCGCGTAGCAACATTTTCGCCTGTCGACGGGTCTCTTCGGCGAATTGCTCCGACCCCAGTGCTGGCAACCACAGGACAAACGGATGTAATCCTTTTTCGCGATAGGTACACACTTCGTCTTCCGATGGCAACAACACTCTTGGGCGGGCTGGCTCCGACATGACCTTTCCTCCTTGAGCTCAATCCTACGCCGCTGCGCTATCCCCGCTCCGCTATCCCCGCTCCGCTGTCAGCACCGCGATTGAGGCTGTGAATCCGTGGAGGTAGTTTTCTCCTCCGACTGGTCCGATTTCTCCGTTGCAGAAGAAGCCGGCAGTTGGCACGGGGCCGAAGATATCGGACAGCGCCGTCGCGTCGTGATCGGGCTCACCGAAGAGCCCTCGGCCGCGGCCATTGCATGAGCAGAGCAGGGCGCCGAGAACCTCTTCCTCGGGATTGAGCGCGTCGCGCAAATCCGACAAGCGAGTTCGCAGGTCATCATCTGCGGCCTGGGCGTCACGGAATTGGAACTGGAACGTCTGCCCCACGCGTGGGATCGCGTTGATCGCGACGGTTCCTGCCTCACGGTCGGCGCCCATCACGTTTCGGATCAGAAAGTCACCGCGTTCGTGCGATTCCTTGTACTCGTCCATGGCCAGACCGACGAGCAGGTTGCGGGCAGCTCGCTCGCGAGTGGGCTCGTCCAGCGCAGAGAGGGTTTCTTGCAGGACCTCCAGCGCCGGGCGCGAGCCCAGCGTTTTGACGGTGTTGGCCTCGCATTCGGTCACAATCCACGGCTGACCGAGCGGCTCCGCTCCCTGCGCGACCACGGGGCGCACTGAGACGCCTCGGAGTCCCATCATCGCCGCCCCGGCCATGAGCGCCTGGTCGTCGATGAACACGGCGCAACCCTGCTGTTGTCGATGAGACGACGCCATTCCGCCGAGCAGCACGATCTCCGGTCGCAACTTCTGCAGGTGCGAGACGAGCTGGTCGGTCATGATTGTGAACGGATTGCTGAACAGCAGCCAGACCTCGGGGCCGTCCTCGATCGGAGCAAACAGGTCGTCGGGCATGGTCTGCGGATCAATGGCAATCGGCGTCAATTCCGCTCCGGGCAGCGACAGTCCCAACACGGCGATCGCCGAGCCCTCTTCCGCCTCCAGCGACGACCCGATCACGCTCTGACCCGACGCGCCGATCAGGTGGCGAGCGCCTGTCTCTTGCTTCAGTCGCGCGATAATTTCCGCGTAATGGCCGGTGTGGCGAGAGTCGACGAATACCAACAACAGGTCCAGAGTGGTCGTCAGATCCATGCCGCGTAGGGCGGAGTCGCAGGCGGCTTCCCACTCGGCTTCGAAGGCGACCGCGGCCGACGCTCCTGCTGTCGGCGTCTGTACTGTGGCCTGTCCAGGACCGCTCGAGCGACGGATCGTTTCGTCGGATGTTGTCGGTTGGTTAGACATTGGAACGTTCCGTTCGCTGAGGGTGCAGCTAGCAATTCAAAGGGTAACCTGCGGGTATGACAACCATGACTGATACTTCCGAACCAACCGACAAATCAGATTTATCCGACTTGCCTGATCAACCGCTGCCCCCCAGCGACGATCTTGATGAAATAGCCGAAGCAGCGCGATCCCTCGCGCAGCGCGGCGGCGACATCCTGATGGACCGCTTCCACGCCACAATCGAGATCTCATTCAAGGGCCAGAACGCTCACGACCCCGTGACTGAGGTTGACCACGCGATCGAAGACATGATCCGCGACGAGGTGCATCGCACGTTCCCTGAGCATGGAGTGCTCGGTGAAGAGCGAGACAACGGCGGTCCACTGGACGCCGAAATTGTGTGGGTGGTTGATCCGCTCGACGGCACAACCAACTTCATCAATGGCATCGGCCTGTTTGCATGTTCGATCGGGATTCTTCACAACGGGACGCCGATCGCGGGAGCGCTTTGGCTACCGACCAATCGGTTCCTGACTCCCGGCGTGTACCACTCCAAAACAGGACACGGTCTGATGTTCAATGGCGAACCGGTGGACTGCGGCGCGCCGGCGCTCCAGGCAGCCTCGCGATTGAGCACTGTGCCTGCCGGAACCGGCGGCGTGACTGGTCCTGCGGGGCGACGCTTCGGCATCGCCCGAACATTCGGCAGCACAGCGACCGAGTTAGCCCTCGCGGCTGAGGGCTCAGTGCAGATGGCGTTGTTCGATGGCGCGCGGATCTGGGATGTCGCCGGTGGTGTTTCCTTATGCGTCGCCGCAGGAAGGGCCGTCTACACCAAGACGAGACGCAGCGAAGAACGTTGGCGACCGTTCACGCGGTTCTGCGACAGGATCGACGGTCCGCTCCACATGGAGCAACTACGTAAGTGGAGCGATCCGCTGGTTGCGGGCGACCCGTCGGTGCTGCCGGACTCTGCTACGGCGCTGAAGAAAGAGCAGAGCATCGCCGCGACCGCCAAGCGGGCTGCCGTCAAGAGCGTGAAGCGAGCCTTCCCGAATCTGCCGCTGCCGTCGTACCCCTAGCGCCGCGTTTCCGCTCAGAGAGCTCTTTGCGTAAGTCCCCTTCTCCCCCCTTGCGGGGGAGATGCCGTAGGCAGAGGGGGGGACTCCGCATCTCAATGCCTGTCTGGTCGCTGGCCGAGCCCCCCCTCTGTCACTCCGTGACATCTCCCCCCGCAAGGGGGGGAGAGGGGATAGGCGAGTTTTGCAAAGGTCTCTTCAGGCGTGGACGACTGGTAGGACCTCGTCGAACAGCCGCTGGGACTGGTACATGATGGCGTCGTCGCCGCGAGCCAGCGGCCGCATGATGAACTTGCTGACACCGGCTTCGCGATATTCGTTGACTCTGCTCAGAATGTCCTGGGCGTCTCCGACAGCCAGGTAGGTGTCCGGGTTGATCTCCGGCAGTCGAGCCTTGATTCCGGCGATCTGCGCCTGCACATCGTGGTCGTCCCACGAGCCGAAGTGGTAGCCGAAGCCGGCGCCGAAGTGGTCTGGCTCGTAGTCGGTGCGGCCCGCCTCGGCGAGCGCCGCCTTGATCTGGTCGATCACCGGCTTGACTTCGTGCGCTGACTGAATCCCCGCGACCCAGCCGGTTCCGATCCGCGCGGTTCGGCGGATCGCCGCCTTGCTCGCGCCGCCGATCCAGAGCGGCAGCGGGTTCTGCACCGGTCGCGGCGAGATCGAGGCGTTGTCGTACTGGAAATGCTCGCCGTGATAGGTGAACGATTCCTCGTTCCACAGCCCGTTGATGACATCCAGCATCTCGTCGGCGATTGGTCCGCGACCGCGCATCGGTCGGTTTGTCACCTTCCATTCCGGAGCAAACGCGCCGCCGACGCCGAACGCCGGCAGCATGCGACCGTTGGAGAGGAAGTCAATCGTCGCGCACTGCTTGGCCAGCACCAGCGGGTCGCGGAATCCGACGACGACGACGTTCATGCCAAACTTCAGCTTCTCGGTTCGTGCGGCCATGGCCGCCATGAAGGTCAGCGACTCGAGCATTGGCTGGGTCGAGATCAGGCGGTCGGTCTGCCAGATCGAATCGACATTGTGCTCTTCGCAGAGGTCGATCCAGCGCCACATGGTGGCCACGTCGGAGAAGGGGAAGTTGGCCAGTCCCATTCCGATCCGGTCGCTCATAGTTGGTTCCTCACAGACATCGAAATAGCAGTGTTCACAACACTCTGAGGCTATCAGGATGGGCGGTTGTGAGGATGTCGGCCAGTGAGCTATGGGCCCAGCCGGAACGGCGGGTAGCGGTCCGTGATCAGGAGGAATCCGTACGCGTTGACCCGCAAATACCAGCGGTTGACGCCGACGATGAACTTGAACAGTTCGCGAGGATATTGAGACGTGAACAGGATCGCGAACCAGGCGATGATCAGTGCAAACACAGAGGCGATTCCCAGAACGACCAAGGCAACGTAATGCGGTATGAGTAGGAACCACTTGATGATCGGCAGGAACTGATTGAGACTCTCGGCATCTGGATAGTCCAGCTCGAGGTGTACGGATTGCTCCTCATCGGTTGAGGGATATCGGTCAGTGAGTAGATCGATATACGCAACGACTCGGAACTGGAATCGCGTCAGCTCAAGCAGGAAGTCAAACCACCAACGTGGATACTTCCGCCGGAACACCAGCATCAGAACCAATGGAAGGAAGAAGGCAGCCCCAATGACCATTGTTGCTGTGTCTCCGTCAATGGTCCCCTCAGCGACAAGAGAAAGGAAAATCGCAGGGGCGACCGGCATCAGGGCCGCGAGAATCCAGATCGGAATGCTGAACGGGATACGCAGCAGCGTGCTGAGACGTTCCAGACTCTCGGGGTAGTCCACGTCGAGTCGGGCGGGATATTGGTCGGGTGGATGCTCCACCAGTTCCTCCTGATCTTCAGGCGCTCGCCGTCTGCATTCAGCAGAGCAGCAGAGCGTCACGGTAGCAGGGCAGGCACGCGATCGCCTGAGTGATCGAGTGCCTGTTCACATGGGACATAAGCGCCAGCCAGATCAACTCTTGATGGTTGCACCTGTTGCCGACTCACACATGACACTTCGCTATGCCAGCCCAACACATCTCCGTCATACCCGCGCCTGTCGCGGGAATGACGGAATCTGGTCGGGGCAGTTCTGCTACCTCGGCTGTACCAACTGCGGAAACAGCGGAGCTTCCTGAGAGTCAGGATTGCTCGCGAAGAGACAGACTGTCACCGACTCAAGAGCCGAAAAGTACTCATGTTGAAGCACGACGCCCGGTCGTCCTTTGGACGTATAGTCGCCGCCGCCTTCTACGAACCAGATCTGACCGCAGGTCGCGGGATCCCTAGTCGATAGGTTCATTAAGGCTGTCGACGAACGCTACATCCTCTGCCTCCTGCGGGCTATGAGCGATCAGCATCGATTGGCGGCGGGCTTCCGCGGCGAACGCGGGGTGAGCTGGGTTGGGCAATCTTGGATTAGCCGCGCTGGACCGGCGGCTGAATAGACGCGAGAACCGTTCGCGTCCTCGCCGGAGGGACAGTATCGCGTTCGGGTAAACGGCCACTGGACTCTCCTTAACTGCCGATGCTTGTCGAACGTACGCCTGCACAAATGCCGATGTCAAGAAGTCCCATCGGTGTCCAGGCGCATCGGACGCTGCCAGAATCCGACATCCCAGTAGCGGTCGAACTTGCGACCGGCTTCCTTCCATACGCCTGTGAGCGCGTATCCGCGACTCTCTGTCAGGGCGACCGATGCTTCATTGGGCAGTGTGATCAGGGCGAACAATTGATGCAGTTCTTCGACCTTCAACAGCTCGTCATAGAGCGCACTCCAGAGCCTGGTGCCGAGGCCGCGGCCGACCTCGCCCGGCAACAGGTACACGCTTGTGGCGACGCTGCTGTTGTATGCGGCCTTGGGATAGAGCGGGCTGGAATAGGAATGTCCGACGATGCGGCCGTCCGGCTCGACGGCGACCATGACGCGATACGGGCCGGAATCGGAATAGTTCGCGAACCACTGACGCTTAGTTGCGACCGTGTGCGGCTCGGTGTCGAAGGTGGCCGGCGAGGTGAGGATGTAGTGGTTGTAGAGGTCTGCGAGCTGCGGGAGGTCCGCATCAACGGCGGAGCGGATCGTGAGATTGTCGGGCATAAGATCGTCCGTGTGGATAGAAACGCAAAACGGCGGATCCGAAGATCCGCCGTCAGCGTATGTGAACTTGAGTAGGACGGGCTAGCTGAAGAGGCCGCGACCCTCGAGAGCGGGTCGGAAGACTCGCTCCATCTCTTCGCCGGCTCGCTCGACCGTCCACCGCTCGTTGCCGGTGAGCTGTCGGATGACCTCGTACTGGCTGTAGAGGCCGATGTCGAAGCCCATCGCCGAGATGACCTGACCGTTGAGCCAGTCGCTGTGCTCGGACGCCATGTAGGCGATCGGCACGGCGACATTGGCCGGCGAGCGGCGTGGATCGACGATGGCCTCGGAGTCTTCGTCGAAGCCGCGGCTACGGCGGTCCTGCGGCACGGTGTCGGTCATCCGCGTCGATGCGCCCGGGCCGATCGCGTTCGACGTCACGCCGTAGCGTCCGAGCGCGTTGGCGCAGCTATAGGTGAAGCCAACGATGCCGAGCTTGGCCGCGGCGTAGTTGGGTTGACCAGGAGCGCCGTGCAGGCCCGAGCCGGACGTGAAGTTAATCAGCCGGTAGTGGCCTTCACGGTTCGCGCGCCAGTAGATCGAGGCGTACTTCGTCGTGTTGAAGGTGCCCTTCATGTGGACGGCGACGACGGCGTCCCATTCCGCTTCGGTCATGTTGAAGACCATGCGGTCGCGCAGGTTGCCGGCGACGTTGACCAGGATGTCGAGTCGGCCGTACTCGTCCAGCGCCTGCTGGATGATGCCCTCGGCGGCGTCATAGTCGGCGACCGAGTTGTAGTTGGCGACGGCGTCACCGCCGGCGTCGCGGATCGTTGCGACGGTTTCGTCGGACGGGCCGGCCTCGCCGCCAGTGCCGTCAACCGCTCCGCCGAGGTCGTTGACCACGACCTGGGCCCCGTTGGCTGCAAGCAGTTTGGCGACTTCCGAGCCGATCCCGCGACCGGCGCCGGTCACGATCGCGACACGATTGTCAAGCAATGCCATGATGTTGATTCCTTCCCATTGCTCCGAACAGAATCGACTAACCGAAGAATCCGCCGCCGCCTGCGACGGCCGGCTTGAACAGTTCTTCCATCTGCTGGGCCGCGCCTTCGACGCTCCAGCGCTCGGTGCCGCGCACCTGGCGGATTACGGCCGGCTTGTTGAAGAGCTGCAGCTCGTACCCCGACGCGCCGATGATCTGACCGTTGAGCCAGTCCGACTGCTCGGAGGCGATGTAGGCCAGCGGCACGGCGACATTGGCCGGGGAGCGCTGCGGGTCTTCCTCTGTGGATTCGATGGAGCCTTCGCGGCGTCGATCCTCGGGAACGGTGTCGGTCATGCGGGTCGAGGCGCCGGGCGAGATCGCGTTAGCGGTCGCGCCGTAGCGCGGCAGCGCGTTGGCGCAGCTGTAAGTGAAGCCGACGATGCCCATCTTGGCAGCCGCGTAGTTGGGCTGGCCGGGCGCGCCGAAGATGCCGGAGACCGACGAGAAGTTGATCAGTCGGTAGTGGCCCTTGCGCTCGGAGCGCCAGTGGATCGAGGCGTACTTGGCCAGGTTGAAATGACCCTTCATGTGCACGTCGACAACGGCGTCCCATTCCGCCTCGGTCATGTTGAAGACCATGCGGTCGCGCAGGATACCCGCCGTGTTAACGACGATGTCGAGGTCGCCGAAGTTGTCCAGCGCATCCTTGACGATGCTCTCGGCGGCGTTGTAGTCGGCGACCGAGGCGTAGTTGGCGACGGCTTCGCCGCCCGCGTCGCGGATCGCCGCAACCACTTCATCGGCGGGCGCCGCAGCGCCGCCGGAGCCGTCAACGGCGCCACCGAGGTCGTTGACCACGATCTTCGCGCCTTGTGAAGCAAACAGCTTGGCCGTCTCGGCTCCAATTCCTCGTCCTGCGCCGGTGACAATCGCCACTCGGCCGTCAAGCATCCCCATGTGGTGTTCCTCTCAGCCCGCAGCGCTATTCATTGAAGCTCGCGGAAAAAATTCACAGGTAGGCACAGGTTACCATCGCGCTTCCCTAGCTTCCTGAGAGATTCCCAGTCCCGGCCCCCGAGCCGGGACCCGCTCGGTCGATGCTGACCAGTGGACGGTAGGTAACTCCGCACTGCAATGGCGACAGGGAACAGATCCCGGCTCGGGGGCCGGGACTGGGATGTTCGTTTGGTCCACTGGGTCAGTGCCGAGGACCGCGCCGATTCGGATCAGGCATCGAGTCAGACAGCTTCCGCGAACCGGGCGTCTCTTCGATCACGGGCTCGAACAATCCCAGCTGGGGCGGACCCGTCAGCACGCCGGCCAGCGTGCCCTGCGCGTGACCCTTGCGGAACGCATCCGATTGCGTCCAGGCATGAAAGGCCGACACGTCTTCCCACGCCGAGTAAGAGATGTAGTCGCCGGGTTCCGCGCCTCGGAGGAGCATGAACTGCACGAATCCCGGGACCTCCTGGAGATAGCTTTCGCGCTCTTTCCAGATCTGCTCCCACTCAGCCTCACGCTCGACATTGACACTGAAGCGGTTCATGGCCAGATACATGGTTCGCCTCGAATTCTGCAATAGATCAACGCATACACGCCGTGTTGGAGTTCCGTTCGGCGCATAGACTGAGTCTAAATGAAGCGTCAGATCGTCCTGCTTGCCTGCTTGACTGCTGCGGTGGCCGTGGCCGTTCTACTGCGCACGGCATCGCCGCACGTGGACATCACGACGGCCGCTGACGTGGATTCGGGCGTCCAGAAGCATTCGTCCGTCGCACAAATCACCGACTGCGCCATCACGCCGGAGCAAGCGCCGCAGTTGGCCTCGTCGGATGCGGCGCAGCCGATCCCTATGTCGCCGCTCGCGGTCGCAGACATGGCAGTGTCGCGCACTGCGGATACCCGTTCCGAGACGGTCGCCCCCTCGCCCGAAGCGACAGGTCCGCGACCACAACGTCACTCCCTCCGCATCACGATTCGGCCTCCTCCCGCGTCATCCTCTGCGTAGCCGCTTTCCCCGACCCTGCGCGGTCGAACCGTGCAGCGCAAGTGTGACTCTGTGAAGATGCTTCTGCCGGTGATGACATTGTTGGCGCTCGCGATCGGGATCAGCGCCTGCTCGGGCACAAGTTCAGCCGACATCGACCAACTCCGAGCCGACACTGCACGCGCCACTGAGGCCGCCCAGCGAGCCCAGGTACTGGCAGCGTTGGAGCCGCTGAATCCATTGCGATACCACCAGCTCGACAGAATGATCCGCGAAGAACAACACATCGTCGCCGACGCGGCGATCTGGGCGACCAGGGCGCGTGAAGCACTCTCGTGGGTCGACTGGCCGATCGAGCTCCAAGGCCACGTCGAGCAATACGCCAAGTGGCTCGACGCGCTGATCGCCACGTTCCGAGAGGACGATGCAATATCGGCCTCGGAGCCGTCCAAGATCGTTCACGCGCTGGCCCATACCTTCGAGGCGACGCTCGAGGCTTGGCTCAACAATGAATCCCTCCCTGCAGTTCCGGCTCTAGCCGGACTGGAGCCTCCGATGCACGATGACAGTCAAATCGACGATGCCGAACACGACGATCACGACGAGTAAGTGGCGCCTGCTGGTGTCGCTGGTCTTGGTCGCGGCGGCCAGTTGGTTAACTATGCCCAGTGCATCGGCGCACGCTGCATATGAGTCGTCTACGCCGGCGTTCGCGGAAGCACTGACCGAATCGCCAACTGAGATCCGCATACGTTTCACTCAAGAGCTTTTTCGACGCGAGGGCGCGAACACCATGGAACTGGTTCGAACAACTAGCTCAGACGTCCTTGACGATTTCGAAATCGGACTGGTTCGGATCAGCAATGAGGACCGGAGGATCATGTCCGCAGAAGTGCCTGCCGAGCTCCCGCCAGGCCGATATGCGGTCCGCTGGACCAATCTGTCTGCTGAAGACGGAGACGAGGACTCGGGCTGGCTCCCCTTCTATGTGCGAAGCGATCCCGAGGCATGGCAAATCGAATCGGATCGTCGTCTCGCCCAGGAGCTGCTCATCGACTATCCCGGGGACGACAAGGATGAGCCGGAGGCCGCCGCGGCGCCGATACCCGCTGCACCGTCGGTCGTCCGTGCCGACGACGGGGATGACGCTTCCCTTGGCGTCGGACCAGTCATCTGGTTCGCGGTGGGGATCGCCACGGCGCTGATCCTCGTCGGCGCGCTTGGCTTCCATCTCGGCGGTCGCAGACGGGACACATGATGCGTCGAGCCGTCATGCTGGCAGCCGCGGCGCTCGCCTTGATGCTCGCCGCCTGCGGCGATGGGAGCGCAGACATCGAGCGACGAATCCCAGCACCCGGGACCTTCGTCTACACGCAGGGCGTCGACCTCTGGATCCAGGACCAAGATGGCGCCCGACTACTGATCGCCGCCGGACAGGATCAGCAGCTCTTGCAACCTGCAATCTCGCCCGACGGCACGCGGGTGGCCTACATCGTCTTCCAACTCACCCAGGCCGAAGGCGCGACGATCGGCACCGATCTGGCGGTCAGCAGACTGGACGACCCTGAGCAGGAAGTCGTCGTCCAACACACGCGACAAGCAGAGTTTGTCTGGAATCCGCGTTGGACGCCCGATGGCGGATCGCTCATCTTCACACACGAACCGGGCGAGCTGCTGATCCGCGTCGCACGTCTTGATCTGCAGAGCCGCGACATCGACATCCTGCGCGAAGACGCGCGAGACGCCGATATCTCGCCCGACGGAACGTTGCTCGTCTTCGTTAGCGCGCCATACAGCGGCGATCCACACCTCGTTGTGCATGACCTGATAGACGGATCGGAAGTCGTTCTCGATCCGGAACGAGAGTGGCAACCGAGACCCTTCCGCATTCCTCGTTTCATGCCGGACGGTGACGCAGTGGTCTTCGCGGCAGGACAGTTCCTGCCGCAAGTGTCCACCGAGGTTCTCGGTTTCAACGGGCCCGAGGATATCTGGCTGGTCGATCTCGACACCCGCCAGCTACTTCAGATTGCCGCGATTGGCGAGGACCAGCCCGATTTCGCGCTGTCCGACGACGGACGCCATGTGCTCGTGATGGGAGCATTCGGCATCTATCTCGTCGCCACAGATGCTGCCGATCCGCCGTACGCCATCGCGCCGGGCGAGTTTCACGGCGGCGTCGATTGGGTCGGCAGCGTCGGTGAAGAGGAGTGGGCAAGGATTCGCGAGTCCGTCTTCGAGGTTCAGGACTCCTCGCAATGAAACGCGCGGGCCTGCTCGCTCTGGCGGCTGCGGCGTCAATCGCTGCGATGCTCGTGTTCTCCGGCCATGTCGAGGCCCACGCGCTCCTCTCGCGCGCCGACCCGCCGATCAATGCCTCGCTGCGCGAGTCGCCAACACGGATCACCCTGTTCATGACCGAGCGGCTGCAGCGCAGCCACAGCTCGGTGAAGATTCTCGATAGCTCCGGACAGCGACGCGACATCGGCGAGACCGAGTTCTCCGACGCCGTGCCGACACAGATGAATGTCCGAGTGCTGCGACTCGATCCCGGCGTCTACACCGTGGTCTGGGAGACGCTATCCGAGGTCGATGGTCATACGTGGACCGGCTCGTACGTGTTCTCGGTGCTGAATCCCGACGGATCGGCCCCGGCCGGCAGCGGCGTCGAGATCGATCTCAGTCGTCCCGGCCCGCCGGTTGCGGCCGACGCCGTGGTGAAGGCGATCGGACTGGCAGCGCTGGTGCTCTTCGTCGGCGCGGTGGCGATGTCGTTCGTCCTGCGACCCTCGCCGCTACCGACGCTCCTGCCACTGATCGCTACGACCGTCGTGATCGGCGTCGCGACAACGGGCTACGAAGCAATCGCGGGAGCGCTGCGTTTGGGTGACGTGGGCTTTCTCGGCGATGTCCTCTTCGACACGCGCAATGGCCTCTGGCTCCAGCAGCGCTGGTACGCGCTCATTGTTGCGGCGCTGGCGCTGAGTTTGCGCTTCATCCGTCCGGCGGCGCTCAACGACCTCAGATTGCGCTCGCTCCTGTTCGTGCTGGCCATCGCCTGGCTGGCGTCCACTTCCGCGATCTCGCACGGCGCGGCGGTCGGCTCGGGTTGGATTTGGGGCACGTTATTTGATGCATTGCATCTGTCAGCCGCTGCGATCTGGATTGGTGGTCTCGTCAACCTGATCCTGATCCTCAGAGCACACCCGGATCACCGCGTTGAAATGGTCCGGCGATTCTCCATTGCGGCAGGGGTCGCCGTGCCAATCCTCGCGGCGGCCGGCCTGCTCTCGGCATTGATCCAGATTCCACAGGTCGATGGCATCTTCGAGACTGATTGGGGCCTGGCGTTCCTGCTCAAGATCGGTGTCCTGATCGCGCTCTTCGCTGCTGCCGGCGCAAACGCGTTCATGTTGCGACCCCGCGACGCTGCGACGATGGGAAACGACGACAGGCTCGCATGGCGTTTCTCCCACTTGATGCGCGTTGAAGCCGTGTTGGGTCTGGCGGTGATCGCTGCGTCCGCTGCGTTGACCCAACTGCCATCGCCGGCCAGCGCTCAGCCGGATGTCGAGCAGAAGGACAACACCGTAGTCGAAACCGTGGCTCGCGGCGACATTGTCGCGTCGCTGGAGATATCGCCCAATCTGGTCGGATTCAACACTTGGACCGCGACGATCGATGGTCCGCAGGACAACCCGGTCGAAGATCTGTTGCTTCGCTTCCGCTACCAGGACCCGAGCGTCGGACCGGTCACGGTGGCGGCGGAATCTGTTGGCGATGGGCAATTCCGGCTTGAGGGCGCGTACTTCGGTCTGCCCGGCGAGTGGACCATCGAGATGGAGATGCGTCGGGCGTCGGGTGACGATCTCGTCGTCGCTGTCCTGAGCGACGTTGAATCCGGCTTCCAGGCGTCGCCGTTTGCCGTCGATAGCGGTGGTGCGCTGGGATTGCCGCTGACGCAAATGGACTGGAACGGCGTCGGCGCGCTGTGGGCGTTCGTGATTGGCGGATTGGCCTGGATCAATCGTCCTCGCCTTCGCTCCGCGTTCGGACCGCGAGCCGCCGACGGCGCGTTTGTGATCGGCTTGCTCGGCCTCATTCTGGCTGTCGTGCTGCTGACCGGCTTGCATGTCGAGCCTGGCCGAACCTTGGCCAATCCGGTCCAGCACACAGCCGATTCCGTGCAGCGCGGATCGGCATCGTTTGCCGCGAATTGCGTGTCCTGTCACGGAGATACTGGCGCCGGCGATGGTCCGCTGGCCGATTCCTTGCCAGCCCCTCCGGCCAACTTCACGGTGCACGTCCCATTCCATCCGGACGGGGTGCTCTTTGCCTGGATCACGGACGGGATTCGCGGCACCGGGATGCCCGCCTGGTCACCGCAACTCTCGGACCAGGAACGCTGGGATCTGGTCAACTTCTTGCGGGACAATTTTGATGTTCCCGTCCCGCAGTGAACCCAGGCTAACTGGTACGCTTGAGCCAACCGATCCAGACGGACGCTGCTCGAATCCTGGGCTGCGCTGTCCTCTGACAGGAACAGATCATGGTCTCCGCGATTGAGAACCCGGGCCTCAACCTTGACTGGCTGAACCTCGAGACCGACGACGAATTCGATATCCAGGCAGGACGCAAGGGCGTCACGCTGCAGTCGATCAACCAGCGCATGGCTGGCGTCGAGGGCGTTGACGAAGCCAACTGGCGCTCATTCGCGCCTCGCGGCATTGAGGCCGACCCGCGCTCTAACGCGCACGCGCGGCAGTACCGCGACAAAGGCGACGTCTGGTCCGAGTCGGCAATGCTGCTCTACGAAGAGGCGCTGCAGCGCCAGTGGTCCTCGGCCCGTGACATTCCCTGGGAGACAATCGGCGACCAGCCAGACGACATCGAAAAGGCGATGTGCACGCTGTGTACGTTCCTGACTCAGGTCGAGTTCATCGCCGGCGACGTGCCGGGTCGCTTCCTCGAGACCGTGCACCCCGACTTCTTCGAGTCGCAGCTCTTCCTCGGCACCCAGCTGATGGACGAAGCCCGACACCTCGACGTCTTCCGCAAGCGCGTACTGGTCAACGGCGGCGGCATGTCGCCGGCCGGTCTCGGCGCGGTTGGCCTGCTCGCGATCGACGACTTCACCGAGATGACCACGATCCTCCACCTCTTCGCGGAGGGCCTGGTCCAGTCGCTCTTCCGCATGGGTGAGCTGATTGGTCAGAACGAAGCCGAGAAGCGCATGTTCCGACTCTCCGCGCAGGACGAGTCGCGGCACCTCGCCTTTGGCGTCACGCACACCAAGTACACCGTCGAGACGCAGCCCTGGCGCAAGGAAGAACTGCACCACTACCTCGACATCAACGAGATTGTGCAGAACACGCAGGCCGGCCTGACCACCAACCCGATCACGGGCGAGGCCCTGGCCGTGCTCGCCGGCGGCGGCATCGAGCATATCGACGAGGGCTACAACCTGCTCATGCTGATGCGCAAGAAGCAGATCAACGAGTACTACCACCGCCTACAGGTGGTCGGCCTCGGTGACCGCCTCCACCGGATGTCGCCCGACATGCGGGCGCTGATCACCGTATAGCCCCGAACAAGCGCAGATTTGTGGGAACGTCGCCGAACGTGTTCTGCTGAAATCCGAACACAGCCGAACACAGCCGAACAAATCTAAACGCGTCAAGAGCAGATCGCCCCGAAACAGACGGGAAATTCCATGCCGCCTCTCTCTCCTGCCCAGAAAATGCGCGCTCAGGTCCGCGGTTGGCCCGCTGAACTGATCGGGCGAGTCGAGAACTCGAGCACCTCGGGACGCCAGATCGACAACATCCTCAACATCTCGATCGAGCCGGATCGGGTCAGCAAGTGGCTTGAGTTCATCGAGAACAATCCTGAGCACCCGATGGCGGGAGCGCAGTTCATCATGTTCGAGGACGGCGGCGAGACAGGACTCAAGCCAACGGCGTCCGAAGACGGCATGCGCCTCAGCGACGTCGACATCGGCTCATACGGCCACGTGCCGGATGTCTGGAAGTTCCGCAACGATCTGCCACGTGGCACTCGTCCGGTTCCCGGCATGTACATGCCCGCGGGATATTCGATTTACGACCGAGCCGAAGTCTGGGCCGAAGGCGTCTCCGACCTGTACGAAGACGCGATCCGCGACCGCTGGATTCCCGCGACGGACCTCGATTGGGAGAACCGCGAAGAATTGGCGCCAGAGGTCGAACGCGCCACCGGCCAGATCTGCGCGGTCTACTCCACGTATGGCATCGCCGAGCAGAAGGTGATCTCGAAGTGGCTGGAGGAAATCTCCTACGGCTTCCACGAGGTCAAGCTGTTCCTGGCGACGCAGGTCTACGACGCCGGCCGCAAGGTCGAGGCATTGCGCAAGCGCGCGCTGCACGGCTCCGGGATCATCGGCAAAGCGCCGCTCTCCGATGTCTCCGAGGCCTGGTACAACGCACTGACCTTCACCGACATGATCATCGCGCTTGACGTGGTCTACAAGTCCTACGAGTTGACCGCCTTCGAATGCGCGACCGACTGGGCTCGCTCCGACTTTGACCGCGACCTCTTCGCCCGGCTCGCCGAGGACAGTAAGCGTCACCTCGAGTACGGCCTCAAGCACCTTCAGTGGTACAACCGCTACGCCGAGCGCGCCGAGATGGAACTGCCGATTTTCTTTATCAAGGCCGAAGGCGGTCTCGCCTCAGAGATAGCGCAGTCGCCGCTCGAGCGCGAAGCGCTGGCCGTGCTCTACGCGGACGGCGTGGAACGGCTCGACGCCGGCGTCGAGGGGTTGCGCAAGCTGCGCGAGAAGCAGTACCAAGATTACCTGCATCGCCTACACGAGCACGGCTTCAACCGGATCGGCGAGGTCGCGGGCATTCTTGGTCTGGCGACCCAGGACCCGCTGCTCAAGGCGCTCACTCCAGAAGCGCTGACCGAAGGCGCGGCCGCCGGTACCACAGCCACGGATCGCGACTAGCCTGGTCCGGGCGCCAGGCCCCCGCGTATCATTGCGCCGTGAGTTCGCACGATATTGAGCTGAACTACGAGATCGCCGGCCCGGCCGACGGGATGCCGGTGCTGTTCGTCCACGGCATTCTGACCTGCCGCGCGCATTGGCTGCTGAACCTTCCCGCGTTTCACGACGCGGGATACCGCAGTGTCACCGTTGATCTGTTTGGTCACGGCTCCTCGCCGGCGCCGGAGGATGTGGATGCCTACCACCCCGACCGCTACATCGATCGCTTCAGCGCGCTACGAGAGTTGGTTGGCGCGCAGCGGTGGTTCGTCGTCGGTCAGTCCCTCGGCGCTGCGTTGACGCTGAACTACGCAATGTCCAGGCCCGATGAAGTGATCGCGCACGTCGTCACCAATTCGCACTCCGCATTCGGCGAAGCGAACCGAATTGGAAACCCGGAAGCAGCGCGGGAGCGCGCCCAAATGATGATCGATGGCGGCATTGACGCCGTCATGAAGCATCCACTCAATCCGCGTCGGGCCAGGGCATTCGATGCCCAGCGTCGGCTGCAGTTCGACGACGCCATGTTGCTCAGCACACCAATCGGCATTGCCCGGACGATGCTGCACACATCGCCTTACACACCGTTGCGACATCGACTACCGTCGAATCCCGTAGACACGCTCCTGGTCGCCGGTGATCGCGAAGAAGCATTCATGCCGGCGCGCGAGTGGGTTGAGGCAAACGCCGCAAACTTCCGCGTCGAGCGCGTGTCGGCGACCCATGCGGTCAACATCAGCGCCGCCGACGATTTCAATCGAATTTCCTTAGAATTCCTGGGCGAACACATGTAGATTGAGCGATGGCGCCGGGAGGTTGACGCGTGGAGGAATCGGTAGATTTCACGCCTCTGCTGTTGGTCAGCTTGCTGGCGGTGGTGGTGCCATTTGTCGCCTGGCGGCTGACAGGGGGACTGCTACCCGCAGTCGCCGGTGAGGTGCTGGTTGGAATCCTCTTCGGCGAGCCGCTACTGGGCTTCATTACCAGCGACAATGAATGGCTGACATTTCTTGCGCTGTTCGGCTTCGCCTATCTGATGTTTCTCTCCGGGCTTGAGATTAATCTCAGCTTGCTAGGTCAGTCGCCGGGGCGTCGCTGGTATATACCGCGGGTCGCGCTGAGGCATCCCCTGATCTCTGGCGCAGTGCTGTTGGTGTTGGTCGTTGCGTTCACGTTCGTGGCGTTGCGTCTCATGAGCGCGGTCGGGTT
Organism: Dehalococcoidia bacterium; assembly: GCA_963666795.2. GTDB lineage: Bacteria > Chloroflexota > Dehalococcoidia > Bin125 > Bin125 > Bin125. The sequence continues at coordinate 1,550,282 of CAXXUV010000008.1, forward strand.
GATCACCTCGAATCAAATTCCCATGCTGCTCTTCATCCTGATCGCCACCGCGGTCGGCGTCATTGTGCCGGTGTTGAAGGATCGTCCAGATCTGGGCCGGATGGGACAATCGCTTCTGGTCGGTGGCTTCCTGCTCGAGTTTGTAGCGATCGTCGGGGTCGGTGTAGTTGCCGCGCTTGAACGGGAGGGGATCAGCTGGAAGATCATCCTCATTCTGGCCGTCCCCGCAGCACTGGTGCTGATGATCTGGTTGTCGAGAGTTGGGAGCGGGCGGTTTCCCATCATCCCGCGGACGATGCACGAGCTCGCCCAGACCTCTTCCCAGCTAAAGATCCGCGCGTCGCTGGCGTTGCTCGTCATCTTTGTCGCGTTGTCACAGGTCGCTGGTACCGAGATGGTCCTGGGCGCCTTCGTGGCCGGTCTGGCGGTGACGGTCGTGTCACCGCGGCACGGGTCTTCGTTGCGCGGCAAGCTCGACGCGCTCGGCTACGGGTTCTTTGTTCCCATCTTCTTTATCCACGCCGGCGCGACACTCGACCTGGGCGCTGTCTTTGACTCAACGGACTCGTTGATCCTGGTGCCCGTGTTGCTTCTGGTGGCGTTCGGGGCCAAGCTGGCGCCGTCATTGTTGGGACTAGTGCCGGCCTGGGGCTTCCGCTCAGGCCTCGCCGGAGGCTTCTTGCTGAGCGCCAACCTGTCGCTGGTGCTGGCAGCCGGGGCCATCGCCTCCGATCTGGAGCTGATCGACGAGGGCCTACACGCCGCGCTGCTCTTGATGGCGCTGCTGACGACGGTGTTTGCTCCCCTGATGTTCTCGTCAATTGCCGGTCGCGCGCCCGAGCAGGAAGATGGCCACACGCTGATCGTTGGTGGCGGCGAGCTGGCGATCACTCTGGCTGAGCGTCTGCTGGCAGCAGGCCGCCGGGTGATCGTGCTCGATCGCGATCCCAATGCGGAAGCTCGTTGGGCCGCGCTCGGCATTGAGAGCGTTGTCGGCGACCCACTCGATGCGCTGATCCTGATCAGAATCAGGCTGCTGCATACCGATGTAGCGGTAATCGTGGACTTTGATCACCCTGAACAGCTGATGGACTACACCAGGTCGATGCGTCGGCTCCATCCCTCGCTTCGCGTAGTGACCTGGGTCTCGGAGCATGACTCCCAGTTCGATCACATGGAAGTGGAAGCTCATTCGCTGTCAGATGTCACGGCCCTGGCATTGGAGGAAGCAGTGCTCAGGCCCGCCCTGTACGCGGCGCGCAGTCAGCCCACGTCCGGGATCGTGGAAGTCTCAATGCTGAACCGCGACATGGATGGAAAGACGCTGAGTGAGATCGACTTCGAAGGCGATGTCCGCATCCTCGTCGTGATGCGCGAGGGCGAGACGACGGTCGCAAAGGGAGATACGGCAATCTTTCTGCACGACCGGCTGACCTTAGCCGGCGAACCGGAGGCCGTGGCGCAGATGAGCGGCCGGTTCCAACAGCGCAATCGCAACCGCTGGTTCGTCGACCTTCGGACGACGCGGAGATCTGCGACAGAGTTCTAGCAGGCTGCTGAAAAGTCATCGGCTCTCAAATCCGTCATTCCTGGCTTGACCAGGAATCCATGCTCCATATCTGCTCAGCCCTGGATTCCTGCGTTCGCATGAACGACGAACAGGGACGATCAGCGCTCGGAAGCGGATTCTTCAACAGCCTGTCAGGGATTCAGGAGGAGCGAAGTGTGTGCTCGGAGCCGATGCCGGCGAGGTGTCCCAAATAGATCGGGACGAGCGGCAGTACGCAGGGGCTGATGAAACTGACAAAGCCGCCGGCGAACGCGATCGCGGCGGAACCAGCGTTGAGATCGAGCATACTGGTCGACGATCCGTCTGATCCGGCTAGCACATCGACACCGAAACTGCCCAGCGCTTCGTTGAGTACGACGACGCGGTCAAGAGCAATCAGCATCCCGACAAAGACGAGCAGCACGCCTGAGACGACGCCGATGAGCGGCATCCAGCGGTTCAACTTGCGCAAGAATTTAGTTGACGCACCGAAGGTGGCCCCGACAATCAGGAACGGGATGCCGAGGCCGGCGGCGTAGCAGATCAGCAGGATGATCGCCTGCAAGAGCGAGGCGGAATCGAGCGCGAGGACGAGGATGCCGGCCAGAATCGGTCCGACGCATGGCGTCCAGCCGACGGAGAAGGCAACACCAACGACAACTGAGCGTCCATAGTCAGCGGCGGCACGTGTTCGTGAAGCGTCGCCGGCGGGCGCCGAGGTTGACGCCCCCCCCGGTCCACCAACCTGGAAGCTGCGGTACAACAGCGGGATGGTGATCACCTCGGCGAGGTGCAGCCCGAGGATGACCAGCAGGACGCCCGCCACACGCTGGAACCAGATCAGTTCTTCCTGGAAGGCGGAGCCGAGAGCGCCAAGCAGAGCGCCGAGGGCGACGAAGACAACGCTGAATCCGAGCACGAACGAGGCCGCATGGAGAAAGACGACTCGTCGTGCTGTGGTCTGTCCGCCGACGGCCCCGGTTGCGATAGCCATATGGTCAGTCTACGCCAACTCCGAGGCCTCAGAGGCGGGCTGCGTCTAGTGCGAAACGCCTGCGTCCTCCTCGGCCGATATCAGCGTCGCCATGACCGACTTCATGCCAAGCCCGCGATTCTTGGCGCGGTTCAGCGTGTCGCTGGCGGCTGACGCGATCGGCGAGGGGATGCCAGCCTCGCGCGCCACTTGCACGGCCAGCGAGACATCCTTGGCCGCCCACTTGAGGAAGAACGTCGAGTCCTCGAAGTTGCGCTCCAGCAGTGTCGGCATGTTGCGAACGTACTGCTGGGCCGAAGCGACGTTCATCACCTCGTACGCCTGTTGCGCGTCGAGTCCGCCCGCTTCGGCAATCACCGTCGCCTCGATCAGCACCTGCATCGTCGCGATGCTGACCATGTTGTTGACGATTTTGGCCAGCGCGCCCATGCCAAGCTCGCCCATGTGGAAGACGTTGTTGCCGATGCATTCGAGGACGGGCCTGTACTTGTCGAAGGCGGCCTTGTCGCCACCGACCATCACCGCGAGGGTCGCGTCGATCGCGCCCTGCACGCCATTGGAGACCGGCGAGTCGAGGAACGTCACGCCCCGCTCGGCGGCACGCTCGGCGAGCAACTTCACGGTCGACGGCAGGTTGGTGGAGAGGTCGAAGCACACCAGCCCCGGCTGCGCGCCTGCCAGCAGGCCATCGACGCCTCGCAGAACGGTCGTGACCTCAGCCGGACCCGGCAGCGACAACAGCGTGACCTCAGTCTGCGACGCAACCTCGGCGGGTGAATCTGCCCACGTCGCGCCGAGCTCGATCAAGTTCGCGGCGTGTTCCTCGACCAGGTCATTGACGATGACCCGATGTCCGCCCTTGATCACGTTCGCGCACATAGGGTTGCCGATATTGCCCACACCGATGAAGCCAACGTCCGTCATACTGGTGTCCTCTCTGCGCCGCGCTCAAATTGGAGTTGTAGGGTACTCGCAGAAGTTTCAGCCGTGCCGGTTGCGATAGTGGCGGTCGTCGGGCATGGGCAAGTCGGGCGGCAGCGTTCGATGCGCTTCGTCGAGTAATGCAAACAGCTCACGGGTGGCATCGAGTTTGTCGGTCAGTCCTTCAAGCAACAGACGGTCCTCATAGAAATTTTGGTGCGCGTCGTTGGCGGCTCCGAACAGGTCGACGATGCGTCGATCTCCGGTCTGTCTTCGTAGATATTGGATGATCGACCAGCCGTCGGTGTGGCTCTCGTTGGGCCAGTTGCGCTCGGCGGCGATCTGTTTGACTCGGTGGGCGGCTGCGCCCCAGATTTTCTCCGAAGCTTGCAGCCGGTCGCCCTGCGCGATCATTTCTACCGCGTGGTCCAGCATCCGCTGGCTGTGAACCGCGTGGCTCTCAATCGGTTCTGTCGTGGTCATTCGTTTGCTCCGGCTCTCACTGGTCACCACGATACGAGTTATGGGGTGCTGAGGGGTGCAGCGGTATCCTGCCTCGGTGAGTGAGCGTGAGCCTGAAGCAGCAGCGGCAGTAGGGACGTTGGATGGCGTCCGCGTGCTGGAACTGTCGGAAACCGCAGCGGGCGGCTATTGCGGAAGGCTGCTGGCAGGTCTCGGCGCAGAAGTGACGATGCTGGAGCCGCATTCCGGCTCACCGCTCAGACGCAAGGGCCCGTTTCGAGATGATGTACCGGACCTCGAAGGCGGCGCGACGCATCTGCATCTCAATCGGCGCAAGGGATCATTGCGAATCGACCTGTGCTCCGCGGCAGGTCGCCGGCTGTTCGACTCGCGCTTGGACAAAACCGAAGTGCTGATTGTCGACGTGGACCGGCGTCGATGGCGCGAGTTCGGACTGGATCCCGATGCCATTCGCACAATGCACCCTGACCTCCATGTCTGTTCGATCACGCCGTACGGCATCGAGGGACCGAAGGCCAACTGGCTCGGTTCGGAGCTGACGCTGTACGCAGCGGGTGGCTACCTGCGAATCGGCGGAGAGCCCGATCGCGAGCCGGTCAAGGCGTGGGGCGAGCAGGGTCATCTGCAGGCTGGATTGCATGCAGCGCTGGGCATCGTCTCTGCGCTGTACGCCGATTCCCGTGGACAGCAGATTGACACGGCGGTCTACGAGGCGCTGGCCTTTCTGCTAGGCGGGGGTTACCAACACGCGTGGTTTTCGGATTCAGAGCCGATGCGCAACGGAGCGCGACTGGTCGGATTTGGTCCCGGTCACCTCTATCCATCGACAATCCGGCCCTGCGCCGACGGTTGGGTGCACGCGCATTGCAACAATCGCTATCCCGAGGCCATGGCAGTGCTCTTCGATCAGCCACGACTCGCCGAACCAGACCTGTTGGCCACGCTGATGGGTCATGCGGACGAAGTCGATGAATTGATGGCGCCGGTGCTGATGCAGACGCCACGCCGGGACGTGGTGAAGCGCGCCCAAGAGCTCCGCATTCCCTTCACGGAGGTGCTTGCCCCATCGGAAGTCATGGCCGACGCCGACGGTCACCATGCATCGAGAGACTTCTGGCAGACCATCGAGCATCCTCGGGCAGGGGAGTATCAGGCGTCGGGTCCGGCAGTGAGGTTTGGCAGGTCGAAGTGGGTCGATGGCACTGCGCCGCATCTGGGCCAGGACAACGAGCTGCTAGGTTCGCCGCAGGATCGTGTTCGCTGGAGGCGCGCCGGTGTTGCCTGAACCTCAGCTAGCGCCCTATCCCGACTCGACGTGTCGTCCGTTGAGCGGGATTCGTGTGCTTGACTTGACGACTGCGGTGGCTGGACCGGTTGCCGCCTTGTTGTTGGGCGCGCTCGGAGCAGAAGTGCTGCGGATTGAAACTCCCTGGGCGCGACCTCCGCGCCCGGCCTCGGCATTGCCGCACCGTGGCGATGGTCCCGATGAGCCCTGGAATCGTGAGGCGCGGCTCAACGAACTGGCCAACAGTAAGCGGTCGGTGGCGCTCAACTTGACCACTCCGGCCGGACGCGAGGTCTTCCTGGATCTGGTCGAACACTCCGATGTTGTGCTGGAAAACTACTCGCCGCGAGTGATGGGCAACTTCGGACTCGAGTGGGACACCCTGAGCGCGCGCAATCCCCAGATCATCTATGTTGCGATGCCTGCGTTCGGCAAGTCGGGTCCGTGGCGCGACCGCATCTCCTATGGACCGGGCATCGATGCGATGAGTGGACTGTCCTGGCTGACCGGCTATGCCGATGGCTCGCCGCTCAAGCCGGGCAACTTCTACTGCGACCAGAACGCCGGCCTGCATGCGGCGCTGTCGACGGTCGCTGCGATTCTGGCACGCGGTCGTGTCGGTGGACAGACCGTCGAATTGGCGATGCTCGAAGGTGAACTGCAGCTCATCGGCGAGGCGATGGTGGGCCAACAACTGTCAGCCCGAGAGCCGACGCGGATTGGCAATGAACACACCTCGGCAGCGCCACATGGCGTCTATCCGGCGAAGCCAGTTCTCGATGATTCAGACTCATGGATTGCGATTGCCTGCCGCGACGACGCCGAGTGGGAGGCGCTGCTCAGCGTTTGGCAGGATGAAGCGGTGTCTGGCGACCGACGGTTCGCGACCGGACTTCGGCGTTGGCGACATCGAAACGAGCTCGACGGGCTGCTTCGTAAGTGGACGATGTTGTTCAATCCGATGGAACTGGCCAGTCGATTGCAGGACGCCGGTGTTCCTGCATCGCCGGTGATGGGCGCACGAACGCTGTTGCGTGACGAGCAGGTGCTGGCGCGACAATCGGTCGGTGGGCTGGATCATCCGCAGGTCGGGCTGTCGCCGGCGCCGCAGGCGGCGTACCGGTTGTCCGAGACTCCGGCGCCGCCCAAGAACGCCGCGCCACTGTTCGCGGTCGACACAGTCCCCGCATTGCAGGAAATCTTGGGATACTCCGAAGAGCGGATCGCTGAACTGATCGAATCAGGAGTCGCCAGCGACCGATTGCGCCCCCGCTAAACGACTTGAGAGGGAGGTGTTGATGCCAATTCGAAAGCCTTGGATTCAGCCGAGCGAAGAGTCGATTCGTGCGATTCCCGCCGTCCTCGGCGTCTATGAGATTGCCGACGCCGAGGGCAACTTGCTCTACATCGGACAGGCCGGAGGTCGCGAGCCGTTCGGTCTGCGCACCAGGATGGCGCTGCACTTCGGCGGCGACGATCCGAATCTAGTGTTGCGAGAGCGAGCGGCGCAATTTCGCTGGGAGTCGAACCAGCAATACACGTCGAAGCGACTCGAGATGCTGATGCAGTTCCAGCGCGACGAAGGCGTTGAATGGCCGCCGGCGCATCCGGCGGGGGACTGGCGCGATACACCGCAATTGGGCCGGCTGCGTCGCTCACAGCCCCTCCGGCAATCGAGCGAGCAATCGAGCGAGCAATCGAGCGAGTAATCGAGCGGGCAATTGAGCGGGAAGTGGAGGATTCCGATGGATGTCTTGATGTCGGAAGAACAGCGGATGATTACGCAGGCCGTGAAGCGATTTGTCCGCGAGGAGGTGCAGCCGCTGGAGCGCGATCTCGATCCCGACGCGGTAGAACTCCCGCCGGGGGAGCTGGATCGGCTCAAAGGCATCGTCCAGCAGATGGGGCTGTACCACATCGACGTGCCCGAGGACTACGGCGGGCCCGGTATGCCGCTCACCACGCGCGGTCTGGTGGCCGAGGAGATGTCTCAGCATCGGGCGGGCCTGTATCTGCCCTGCTACGGGGCATTCGGCTCTGCCGGACTGGCACAGCTCTACGCCGCCACCGACGACCAGAAGGACCGCTACCTCTATCCGATGCTCAATGGCGAGAAGCGAGCCTTCTTCGGTCTGACCGAGCCGTCGGGAGGATCGGACCCGGCGCGCGCGATTCAGACGAAGGCAGTCAAGGACGGCGACGACTGGATCCTGAACGGGTCGAAGCTCTTCAGCTCGGGCGCTGACCGCGCCGACTTCGGCCTGGTTTTCGCTCGCACCGATCCATCCAAAGGCCGGCGTGGCATCTCCGCGTTCCTCGTGGACACGGACTCGCCCGGCTTCGAGGTCCGCCGTGTCGTGCACACCCTGCGCTCGGCAAACTATGGGACCGAGTTGTCGTTCGACGATATTCGGGTTCCGGCGGCAAATCTCTTGGGCGAGGAAGGCGGCGGATTCTCGTTGGCCAACGCCAACCTGACGCGTCAACGGATTCCCTATTCGGCCACCTGCATCGGCATCGCTGTCGCGGCGCAGGAGATGGCGATCTCGTACTCGAAGCAACGAGAGACATTCGGAGCTGCATTGGCGTCGCGGCAGGCGATCCAGTGGATGATCGTGGACAACGAGATCGATATCCGCACCGGCCGCATGATGTATCTCGCCGCCGCCGAGAAGGCCGAGCAGGACGAACCCTTCCGCTTCGAGGCGGCGATGGCCAAGCTGACCTCGACCGAGGGCGCCAGCCGCGTCGTTGACCGCGCAATACAAATTCACGGCGGCATCGGCGTGTCCAAAGACCTGCCGCTTGAGCGTTGGTATCGCGAAATGCGGATTCGCAGAATCGGTGAGGGTCCGTCCGAGGTGCAACGGATCATCATGGCGCGCGACCTGCTTGGACGTGGCAGCAGCGGATAGTCTGCACAGGTTGCCGACGCTCGTACAGCGAGTCTGGAGTATGTGATGAGCGAAATAATTGAAGTAGCGGTCGACGGCGCAGTGCGCACGGTGACCCTGAACCGGCCTGAGAAGCGAAACGCGCTCAACAGCGAAATGCTCGTTGAGCTTCATGCGGCATTCTCCGGGAAGCCATCGCCAGAGGAACGCGTCGCCGTAATCCGCGCCAACGGACCGGTGTTCTGCGCCGGACTCGACCTGAGGGAGCGCGAAGAAGGGCTGCCCGGCGGCGACGTGTCAATTGAGCAAATGCTGGATGCGATCCAACACTGGCCGCTGCCGGTCGTCGCGGTCGTCCAGGGCGACGCGATCGCCGGCGGCAACGAACTCGCGCTGCACTGCGACTTCGTCGTCGCCGATGTCGAAGCGAAGTTCGGTATGTCACTCGCGCAGATCGGTCTCGCGCCCTCGTGGTTCCTGGCCAAGAAGCTGTTGGAAGTCGCCGGACCCGTTGCCACGCGAGAAATCCTGTTGCTTGGGGATCGAATCCCCGCCCGGCGAATGCACGAATGGGGCGTGATCGCAAGGGTGGCGTCGGACGGGGAACTGGAAGAGTCTGCTGACGCCGTGATCGACCGCCTGAGCAAGAATGCGCCGCTCAGTCTCAGGGCAATGAAAGCGCTCATCGTGCGAGAGATGGACTTCCGCGATCACATCCCACACGAGGACGTCGACGAGCTGGTCGCAGCAACCCGCACCTCGTCGGACGCGAAGGAGGGCATCCGAGCCTTGTTCGAGCGTCGTCCACCGGCGTTCGTCGGGGAGTAACCATCTCGTTCGTTCAGGCGCCTGGGATCTCCCAGTCCCGGCCCCCTAGCCGGGACCCGCTTGGTCTTGCTGCGGTGCGGTCAATGCCGCCAATTTCGATCTACCAGATGGTGAGCGTGTCGGCAGTCGCGACGGCCGCGGGGGAACGGGTCCCCGCTCGGGGGCGGGGACTGGATATCTGAGACAGACTCATAAAGCGGGGACTGGAGAGTCGGCGGTTCCGACTGAGGGAGTGGGACTCTCGGTCGCTAACTCAGAACTGGATCGCCTGGTCGCCGGAAGGCGAATCCCCCTGGCCCCCCGTCGAACGCTCCCTCGACCACTGACGCCGTCGGCACAACCGATCGATTGACCACCGGTAGCAGCAGACGCGCAGCTCTCTCTCCTCCGACCATGACCGTGAGCGTGGCTTCGTCTCCCTGCGTCGGCACGACGAGGTTTTCGGCGTCGGCGCCGCTGATTGTAAGTCGTAGTCGGTCGCCGGCTCTCACGATTGCTGAGACCGGGTACAGCTCCACACCGAGCCGCATCGGGTCGCCGGGGATGACCGGCGTCAGGTCGGCTTTGCTCCAGCTATGCCAGAACGGACCTTCGTGGCCTCCGGGATCGTCGCCCACGCGGCGGTGTTCAAAGTTGAGGAAGCCTTCCGACAGGTAGGCAGCGCCGCCATCGGCAGAGATCTGTTCCAGGGTGACGACAATCGCGCCGCGATCGGAATCCGTGGCAAGTTCCAACTCCAGTGCTGGCCAGCCGGTGATTTCGACGTCATCGGTCAGTGGCTCTGTGGTAAATGAGAGACACTGTTCCGCCCTGGCGTTGAGGTCCGTGGTGTTGATGTACATGTCGTCGACGTAGTAGCTGTGGCGGGTCATCGGGCCCAGGCTGACATCGTGATCGACCTCGTACTCAATCAGATCAGCGTCTGCTGGGTATGACTCCGACAGCCGTCCACCGGCTGTCAGCCAGTGGCTGCGGTAACGGGCTTCAGGCAGCGGCAGTCGAGGCGCCGATTTCCACAGCGTTTCACCGGACGGTTCGCTGGCGGCGTAATGGACCGGCGGTTCGTCCATGATCCCGTTGTCGATGTCCTTGAGCCAGAAGTCGAACCAGCGACGCAGCTCAGGGTCGCCGCCCTGGCCGTGATTCCAGGGACCGACGATCAACTTCTTGGGCACGTCGAGCCGGTTGAAGGCGTCGATCAAATAACCGGGGAACGTGAGGTCCCACCAGCCGGTGACGATGTAGGTGGGCACGCCGCTCTGGTTGATCAGATCGCAGGAGTCGAACCAGCCGCTGGCGACCTCGCCAAGGCCAAGATCGGGACGGGACCGACGGCGGGTCAGGCCATCGAACGACGACATTCGGGTGACATCGCGCGGGTCCATCTCTGAGAAGGTCTCAACCCAGCGGTAGCGATCGGATGATCGCTCCGACTCGGCTTCTTCTCGCAGACGTTCGCCATCGGGCCCGTCAACCGGCGCCGCCGGTTCGTTCTCCGACATGCCCTTGTGCAGCCGTTCCCAGACTCGGGCGAAGCTGCTGATCGCCAGGCCGCCGTCGACATAACAATGCGGCAAGCCGGGATACTGCGGGGCGATGCATTTGAGTCCCTTGGGCCGATTCGCAGCGGCGAAGAACTGCATCATCCCCTCGTAGGAGATACCAACCATCCCGACGCGTCCCGACGACCACGGCTGATCACAAATCCAGTCGATGACCGTCGCCATGTCCTGACCGGCCAGCCAGGAGTCGCCGTATTCGGCGCCGAAGGACGCGCCGGTGCCGCGAATGTCGACCGAGACGAACCGGTAGCCGTGATGGATCAGATCGCCGGCGATGGGCCGCTCCTCGTATTGCGTGATCAGCTCTCCGGGCTCCTTGCCGCGCAACTCCTCGGCATAGCGGGCCACCGCCTTGCCGCCTTCAGCAACCTCGAAGGCGCGACGATATGGCGTTGCGTGCAAGACCGTTGCTGTCTGCCCCTCCAGCACTTGTCCATTGATGGTCGGGTGGAGCACGTCAATTGCGATGCGACAGCCGTCCTTCATGGTGAGGTAGAGGGACTCTCGTTCGTAGCCGTCCGCAACCTGCTCGGTGAAGCCGTCGTAGACGCCGAGCATTGAACGTTTTGTAGTCATCAGTCCCCTCGCATACTTCGCTGTGGGGGTTCGAACGGATTGGTAATCTCAAGCTGCAAGGTACTCCGGCGCCGCAGTGTTCACGGGAGGGCGTCATGACAACTTCAATGCCGGCAGCGCCTCAATCGCTGGATGAAGTAGACATCACGTCGCCCGATGCCTTCGCGCAGAATGGCTATCCCTATCCGCACTGGGCCTACCTGCGAGAACATGCCCCCGTCTACCAGTACGAGCGGCCGGGCATCGCACCGTTCTGGGCAATCACCAAGTACCACGACATCCAGCGCATCTCGCGGGACCCCAAGACGTTCTCCAACGAGACGGACATCACGATTCGAGCGGATCCCGAGGAGATAGACCAAACGAGTTCCACGCAGACGCATCACCTGCTGCAAATGGACCCACCCGAACACGCCGAGTACCGCTCGTTGGTCAATCGCCGGTTTACGCCGCGCGGTTTGAGCATCCTCGAAGACCGCATCGACGAAATCTCGGCCGGCATCGTCGATCGAGTCGCTGCAGAGCTGGTTGACGAGATCTCGCATCGCGGACAAGCGGAGTTCGTATCCGACGTGTCCGCCCGTCTGCCGTTGACGGCGATCTGCGAGCTGCTGGGCGTTCCTCGCGAACGCTGGGACGACATCCATGTCTGGACCGACGAAACGATCGGAGCATCGGACCCGGCGTTTCAGAAGGGTCGCACGCGGCGAGAGACCGCGCGAGGCGGAGCGCAAGCACTGTTCGGTTACTTCACGCAGCTCGCCGAGCAGAAGCGCCGGCAACCCGCCGACGACCTGATGACTACCCTCGTCCAGGCCGAACTCCACGGTGAACCGCTCAATGCCGTTGACCTGCTCTCCTACGCCTTCATTCTCATCCTCGGTGGCAACGAGACTACGCGAAACGCCACCAGCGGCGGTCTGCTGGCTCTGATCGAGAATCCGGAGCAGATGGAGAAGTTGCGCGCCGATCCATCTTTGCTTGACAGCGCCGTCGAAGAAATCCTCCGCTGGACCTCACCGGTCATCCACTTCGGACGCCTCGCTATCGAGGACGTCGAGATCGGTGGGCAACACATCGCCGCCGGCGAGAAGGTGGTGATGTGGTACCCATCGGGTAATCGAGATGAAGAGGTCTTTGACGATCCTGACTATTTCAACGTAGCCCGTGACCCGAACGAACACATCGCATTTGGCGGGTTCGGCGAACACTTCTGCCTGGGCGCCAACCTGGCGCGGCTGGAGTTGCGCTCGATCTTCACTCACATCCTCGATCGGCTCGACGAGATAGAACTCAGCGGTGATGTGGAACGCCTGCGGTCGGGTTTCGTCGGCGGGATTAAGCATTTGCCGATCAGCTTCACCGCTGCCTGATTCGTCCGGTCGTCGTCGATGCCGTCGATTTCGATACTCTGAAGTCAGACAGGCACAGAGTTCCCAGCGAAGAGAGCAAGCCATGACCACGATGACGAGCGCGCTCGACCAGATCGATCTGGTCACGCCCGAACTCTATGGACAGCGCGGCTACCCCTGGGAGGACTGGGCGCTGTTGCGTCGAGAATCACCGATCTATTGGTACGACCGGCCCGACGTGACGCCCTTCTGGGCAATCACCAAGTACGACGACATTCAACATATCTCTCGCGATCCCGAGACCTTCATCAGCAGCAAGCGTCTGGTCATCCGATCGGCCGGCTCAGGCGACGGCGGCGCCAACGACCCGTCGCTGACCGTGCCCAACCTGATCAACATGGACCCTCCCGAGCACGGCAAGTATCGCTCGGCCACCAATCGTCGATTCTCGCCTAGCGGAATGCGATTGTTGGAGGACCGAATTGATCAGATCGGCGAACAGGTAGTTGACGAGGCGGCGGCTCACCTGGTCAATCAACTGACCGACCGAGGCTCGGCCGACTTTGTCCGAGATGTCGCGGCCAAGATGCCGATGGCGGCCATCTGTGAGTTACTCGCGGTCGACCGCGATTCGTGGGAGGACATCTTCCGCTACACGAACGAGTTCCTGGGCTCGGAGGATCCCGAGTATCAGCAGGGCCGCACGCGCCGTGAGACGTGGCAAGCCGGGATGCGTGGCTTGCAGGTTTACTTCACGGAGCACATCGCTAGAAAGCGTCGCGACCCGGATGACAGCGTGATGACCACGCTCGTGCAGGCTGAGATCGACGGCGAGCCGATTCCCGATCACGAGATCCTTTCCTATGCGGTTCTGCTCATCCTCGCCGGCAACGAGACAACGCGAAACGCCACCTCGGGCGGACTGCAGGCGCTGATCGAGCATCCTGAGCAGTATGAGCGACTTCGTGATCAACCGGAGTTGCTCGACAGCGCGGTCGAGGAAATGCTGCGCTGGACATCGCCGGTCGTCCACTTCGCCCGGACCGTGACCAGGGACACCGAAGTGAGCGGCGTCCCGATGAAAGCCGGCGAGACGCTGGCAATGTGGTATCCGTCGGCCAACCGCGACGAGGACGTGTTCGAGAATCCGGACGAATTCGACATCGCACGGACGCCGAATGAGCACCTGGCCTTCGGAGGCTTCGGCGAGCACTTCTGCCTCGGAGCCAACCTGGCACGCCTGGAGATGCGTTCAGTCTTCCGCCACCTGATTCGACGAATGGATGACTTCGAGATCGATGGCGAGGTCGAGCGGCTGTCCTCAGGCCTGATCGGCGGGATCAAGCGCCTGCCGATCACGTACACGGTGCGGTAGCGGTTCAGTTCCGTCCTCTGCTAGATAGCGCCGCGCGGGGTTTGGCTCAACGCACGACCACGGTTCCTGTTTGACAGCCTGAGAAGCCATACGTACGATCGTGTTGCGCGCTGCGGGTGCGACGGTCGTGACTGTCGTCAGCCTGCGCAATTGACTACCCCGTTATCCGGCGTAGCGCACCGGAGGACGGGGATTTCCGTTGTCCGTGGCCTTCATGATTCAGCGCGTGTCGTTGTTCGTCGACCTGCAGAATTTCTATCACGGCGCGCGCCGGGCGTTTCATCCGGTCGGCGGCCCTGGATCATTCGGACAGATATCCCCATGGAAGTTAGGCGAGCTTCTGTGTGGCAAGTCGGTTCCTGATGCTCAGTCGAACGAGCGGTTGCTTAGTGAGGTACGCGTGTATCGCGGAATGCCTCGATTGGGTGCTCCTGGATACGACGTGGTTCAACGCCAGCATGCGAGTTGGACGAACGACGGAGTGACTGTCATCACTCGACCGCTTCGCCATAGAGACCATAGGTGGGTCGAAAAAGGAATCGATGTTGAGCTCGCGATCGATGTCGTCCTTGGTGGAGTTGAAGGCCGATTCGATGTTGGAATCATCTGTTCGGCCGACACCGACATGCTTCCGGCAATCGAGAAGATTCAGCGGCGAACCGACCTGATTTCAGCCCGGGTCGAAGCAGCCAATTGGTGGAATCCGCCTGAACTGGAATTCCAGCTTGGCAACGAAGCAGGAATCTGGACGCATCGGCTTGATTCACAGGACTACGAACAGGTGCGAGATCCTCGCAACTACACTCGCCGGCGATAAAGCCCCGATGCTCCGCAGATGTTTATCCGACCGGCTACAACGTCGCGCCGCCGTCGACGGTGATTGTCTGGCCGGTGACGAAGACGTTTCGCTCGATTAGGGCGACGATTGCGTCGGCGCAGGTTTCGGGTGTGGCGACGCCTCTTAACGGCGCGGTCTCTCCCAGTCTTTTGCGGCCGGCCTCGTAGGTGTCTTCGCCCAGGCCTCCACGTAGCCAGCGTCCTTCGATGAAACCGGGCGCGATGGTGTTGATTCGGATTTCGGGGCCCAGGACTCGGGCCAGGGACTTGGTGATCACGTTGACGCCGGCTTTGCTGGCCGCGTAGGGAATGCTGGAGCCTCCGCCGCCGGCGCCGGCGACGCTGCTGACGTTGACGACTGCGCCTTCACCAGCAGCTCGCATGTGCGGTGTTGCTGCTCGAGTGCAGTTGAAGACGCCGCGCAGATTGGCGCCGATGATGTCGTCCCAGACCTCGTCGGTGACGGCTTCGAGATCGTTGTGGGCAATGAAATGGGTCATGCCGGCGTTGTTGACGAGGATTTCCAGGTGCCCGAATTCATCGACTGCGGACTGGATCAGCCGGCGGCAGTCGGCGTCGGAGCGGACATCGGCCTGCACGGCAACGGCTGAGCCTCCATCGGCTTGAATCTCATCGACGACAGCTTGCGCCGCGTCGGCGCCGTGCATGTAGTTGACGACGACCGACGCTCCCAGCGAGGCGAGCAGTTTGGCGGTTGCGGCTCCGACGCCTGAAGATGATCCGGTGACGACTCCGACTTTGCCGTTGATGTCCATGACCAACCCTTCAATTGCACAAGCGAGAGGCCGCTCCCGAAGAAGCGGCCTCTCGTGATTTGCGGGGCCCCCTCCGTCACCTCGTGACACCTCCCCCAGAGGGGGAGGTCTGAGATGGTCTAGTCGCCGCCGCCTGCTGCTGCGGCTGCTGCGAGACCCTGGGGCATGACCTCGGGGATGTCGATGTTGTAGAGCTTGGCCGAGTTCCCCCAGAGAATCTTGCGGCGAACCTCTTCTGTCTGCCCTTCGAGGCCGTCCTCAATCGTCTCCTGCACATTGCCGTAGAGGCAAGTCGGGTGCGGGAAGTCGGTCTCGAACAGGATGTTGTCTTCGCCGATGTCCTCGATCAGCTTGCGCGGGGCAATCTTCTCGAACCAGTAGCAGGCGGAGACCTGTCGGCGGAAGTAGTCCGACGGCATCATTTCGAACTCGGGGCGGGCCTTGCGCACGTCGGCGGCGAGGAAGTGGTAGTCGCAGCTTTCGAGGACGAACGGCACCCAGCCGATGCCGGACTCGACCGAGATGAACCTCAGCTCGGGGAATCGCGGCAGCACGCCGGAGAGCAACAGGTCGGTCATCTGCAGGCCGTTGGCCATGAAGAGGACGGTCGAGGTTCGGGCGTAGGTGACCTCGGGGCCGTCAACGGCGAGCCGGTCGGGTGTGAAGCCGTCGGTGAAGTCGCCGGAGCCGATGTGGAACGAGATTGGCAAGCCGGTGTCGGTTGCGATGTTCCACAGCGGGTCCCAATGGTGGTCGCCGAGGAACGGCTGACCGTGCGACTGCGGGTCGCCGGTGAAGAGGATGCCGCGCATGCCCTTCTGAGCGACGCGCTCAATCTCCTTGACCGACTCCTCGATGTCCCAGAAGGGGATCGAGGCGTTGGCGACGAAGCGCTCTGGCGCGACTGAGATCCAGTCGATCTGGAAGTCGTTCCAGGCGCGGACGCACTCAAACATCAGCTCGGGATCCTTGAGCGAGAGGAATCGCTGCGAGGCGAAGCCGGCAACGTTGGGGTAGAGGACCTGCGCGTAGACGCCGGTCTCGTCCATCAGCTTGATTCGCTCGTGGATGTCGAACGAAGCGGGGTGAGCTTCTTCGTAGGTCGGCGGCGAGCTGGGGAACTTGCCTTTCCAACCGGCGAAGACGCCCGAGGGCGCGGCCGCCACCTTCTCATCAGCGACGAACCAGGAGTTGATCCCCTTGTCGTCCTGCTTAACGTGCAACACCCTGTCGCCCCACTTGGAGGAGACGCGGGATGTCCAGAGGTCAGCGGGTTCGGTGATGTGGGTGTCGGCGTCGATAAATGTCTGGAACGCCATGCGAACTCCTTCGAATCAGGGCGTGGATGTGGATTGTGAACAGTGTAACGACAGAGACAGTTCCTCGCTCCCCCTGCATGGAGACCTTTGCGTAACTCCTCTTCTCCGCTCTCGCGGAGACTTGCGCGTAAATCCCCTTCTCCCCCCTTGCGGAGACCTTTGAAAAACTCCCCTTCTCCTCCCTTGCGGGGGAGATGCCGAAGGCAGAGGGGGGGCTCCCCATCCCCTGGCCTATCTAGTCGCTGTGCGCGGACCCCCCCTCTGTCACTCCGTGACATCTCCCCCCGCAAGGGGGGGAGAGGGGATTTGGGAGTCTTGCAAGAGTCTTCCTATGGAATCACCGGTTCGCCCGAGACGGCCTTGATGATGTCGAAGTAGCTGACTATGACGATGAAGATCAGCAGCGCGGCGAAGCCTGCCATGTGGACCAGGCCCTCGCGTTCGGGACTGATGCGCTTGCCGCGCCGGGCGATCTCAATCAGCACGAACATGATCCGGCCGCCGTCGAGCATTGGTAGCGGCAGGATGTTGATGATCGCGAGGTTGAGCGAGATCAGGGCGGCCAGCTCGATCAGGCGCGACCAGCCAGCGCGGTCGACGACTTCACCCGTGACTCGGGCAATGCCGACCGGACCAGAGAGTTCGATCGGCTCACCACCGGCGATCCAGGAGCGGATGCGGTTGCGGACGAGGATGAACGTGTCGCGCGTCTGGGTCCATCCGGCGCTGACCGATTCTCCGAGCGATGGACTGTCACGGGCGGTGAGTCGCGAGGCGTTGGCGATGCTGATACCCGTGGCGCCCTGGGGGACAGAGACTTTGAGACCCGGCGGCGGGAAGACTGGGTTGATGTCGAGCGCCGCATAGACGGCAGCCATGCGGACCGACTCTTCGATCGCGATGCTCAGCATCGTGTCGCCTTCCTCGGTGACGTACGTGACTCCACCCGGAAGGGCGAGCTCGATGCCCTCCTTGAGTTTCTCGGTCTCGATGCCCCAGGCGGCGATCACGGAGGCAGGCGGAACACCAAGGTTGTCGGAAATGTCGTGGACGGAGTCTCCCGGTTGGACGACATGAGTAAGCGGCTCGGGAGCGAGACGGGCGTGGACCGTGACATCGAAACGTTCTGACTCTCTCGACGCGCGGCTCGCAGTTAAGGACGCTGCGGGCGGCCGTTCGATCGAGACCACCAGTTCTTCGCCCAGGTTCAACTGAATTGCTCGCGAGAGATCGCCGGCGTTCTGAATCGGATCGCCGTTGATCGCCACAATCCGGTCGCCGGCGCGAATGCCGGCCTGATGCGCGGGCGCTTGCTCGATGGTGCTGGTTACCAGCGCAGGTCCGGCCGACACGTTGTCGGGAATCAGTGCGCCAACCGTGAACAGGATGATCGGCAAGACGGCATTGACACCCGCGCCGGCGGCGAGGATTCCGATCCGCGTGAGACGCGACTTCCCTCCGAGCGATCGAGGATCGATGCCAACGGTCAGTCCAAGAATCGAAGCTTCTCCGTTGTCCTCAAGCAGAGATTTCCGATGCTCAGCCGTTGTTTTGTAGTTTTGTCGCGGCGGCGCATTCGTTTCATCGTCGCGCGGAGCCATGCTGAAGGTCCACGAAGTTTTGCTTCCGTCATCCTCAGTGTGGTCGTACGCGATCTCTAGCTTGGGCTCACCGAAATTGCGGAGCACCTGTTCCAGGAACTGATCGGGGCTGACCACACGCTTGCCATTGATCTTGTGGATGCGGTCGCCCGGGGCGAAGTGCTCGATCAGTCGGCTGTTGGGATCGACCTTGGTAATCAGCAAGCCGGACGCTTCCTCGCCCGTCAGCCGGACGAATCCGCCGATCGGCAGCCAGTTGACGGAGTAGAGCGTCTCGCCAAACTGCCAGCCCTTGCCAATCCGAGGCGGCAATCCGACGCCAAACTCCTCGACGCGAACGCCGGCCAGCTTGGCGGCGACGAAGTGACCAAGCTCATGCAGGACCACGAGTCCAAGCAGTACGCCAATGAATGGGAGGACCGTATCGATCAGGACCATACGCTCAGCGTACTAGCGGATGTCGTAGAGCGATTGCTAGCGAAATCGACGCTGGTATTGCAGTGAAAACGGAGAGGGAGAACTTCGTGTTAGGCCCCTTCTCCCCCCTTGCGGAGACCTTTGCATAAGTCCTCTTCGCCCCCCTTGCGGGGGAGATGCCGAAGGCAGAGGGGGGGCTCCCTATCGCAGTGACTATCTGGTCGCTGTGGGAGGACCCCCCCCTCTGTCACTCCGTGACATCTCCCCCCGCAAGGGGGGGAGAGGGGATTTGTGAGTTTTGCAAAGGTCTCCTTGCGGGGGAGATGCCGTAGGCAGAGGGGGGGCTTCCATTCTCAAGGCCTATCTGGTCGCTGTTGGCGGACCCTCCCTCTGTCGCTCCGTGACATCTCCCCCTGCAAGGAGACCTGCGCGTCAGTCTCGCTTTGTGGTGTTGGGGGCTGACTGGGTAGTGGAAGGGGGCGCAATCGTGTGGAGGGAGGCGTTGGCGGGCCGGCGTCGTTGGGGGAGAGGGCGCGCTCAGACGGCCGGTCGGGGCCGGAGGCCGCACCTGCGCCGCGACCAGGGTGGCATCCAGCAGTGTGCGCCGAACGCGGCTGATCGTTGAGCGGTCCGGCGCGTCCTCATCCAGACCCAGACCGACGAAGCGGCGGAACGAAACCCGGTCCCACAGCGCCTGCTCCAAGTCCTCATCCGAGGCCTCGTACCACTGCTGCAAGAGCAGCGCCTTGACCATCAGCAGCAGACGATAGGCCGGGCGCCCCCGCGGCGCGTCCAAGATCACCGCCACGATCGCCGCCAGCGGCTCCCAATCGACCAGCGCGTCGATCCATTCCAACGACTCATTGCGGCCCATCCGCTGCGGCGGCGCCGCCTCGATGAATGTCTCCCCACTCTGCTCACGATGCATGCCCTGCCTCCCAACGCTGGCATGTACGCACCTACATCAATGCCGACCATCCGATTTACGCGCAGGTCTCCGCAAAGGGGGGAGAAGAGGAGTTACGCAGAGGTCTCCTGGCCGCGGGAATGGCGTGGCAGCGCTTGAATGACGAACGTGGGATTAGTCGAGTTAGCTGCGGCGCGGTCGCTCGAGGTCGGCCGAATCAATCACTACGGTAAACGGCCCGTCGTTGACAAGCGCCACCGACATCATCGCACCGAAGACGCCGGTCTCGACCGGGACTCCCTGCTCTCGTAGCGACTGCGCGAAGTAGTCAACAAGCGGCTCCGCGACTTCCGGTCGCGCCGCTCCGGTGAAGCTCGGACGTCGACCCTTGCGCACGTCCGCGTGCAACGTGAATTGGCTGACGACCAGTGCCGAGCCTCGGATGTCCAGGAGGCTTTCGTTGAAGCGACCCTCGGCATCCGCGAAGATCCTCAAGCCCGCCACCTTGCGAGCAAGCGCTTCGGCTTGCTCTTCTCTGTCGCCGTCGGCGACGCCGACCAGGATCAGCAAGCCGCGATCAATGGCGCCGACGACATCGCCTTCGACGGACACTGACGCCTGCGTCACGCGCTGTAACACGATCCTCATGGCAGGGGCCCTGAACAGCTGCTTGGAGAAGAACCGCTGAGATTGCGGAGGCTAGTCCGTCGCCGCGGCCGATGCTTCTCGCTCGCCGGAGTCGGACTCGCTCGACGAATCGCCATCCGACTCAGACCTGCCATCCGACTCAGACCTGTCATCCGACTCAGACCTGCCGTCCGACTCAGGGCCGCCGTCCTCGCCGCGATCTTCGTCGCGGCGCGACTTCCAGTTGCTCTTCTTGCTGTCGGTCGAGTACCAGCCGGAACCCTTGAAGACGATCGCTGGGGCAACCGGGATTCGCTGGAGCGTGTGCTCGCACTCCGTGCAGGGTTGCTGCGCGGGCGCGCTCCAGCCCTCCAACTTTTCAACCGTGTGACCGCACTCAAAACACTCGTAGACGTAGCGGGGCACGTACTTCCTCCGCGCAAAACACCATGCAATATCAGACAACATCCTCAAGCTATCACGAAGCCAGATTCGGTGCGCGTATTGCGACCACACCCCTATACTCGATCCGAATGCCCGCCTGCGGGACCAGTTAGACGTGAGCCTACGACTGAACCAACTGAGGAGCCGGATGACGACATCGATCTCAATGCGCGACCTGCTGGAAGCCGGAGTCCACTTCGGTCACCAGACCGGACGCTGGAATCCAAAAATGGCGCCGTTCATCTACGGCGCGCGCAACGGCGTACACATCCTCGACCTCGCCCAGACCGTGACCCGGCTCGATGACGCCACCGAGTTCGCGCGCGAGCTCTCCGCGTCGGGACAGCAGGTCCTGTTCGTCGGCACCAAGCGACAGGCCCAGGATGTGATCCGCAACGAGGCCGATCGCGCCAACATGCCGTACGTGGTCACGCGTTGGCTCGGCGGCACGCTGACCAATTTCCAGACAATTCGCAAGCGCGTTGACTACATGATCGAGCTCGAACGGCGCGAAGAGGCCGGTCAACTCGACCTCCTGCCGAAGAAAGAAGCGCTGAAACTGCGCGACAAGCTCACGCGTCTCCACCGCTACCTGCGCGGTCTGCGCGATATGACCACCTTGCCGGGCGCACTCTTCGTGGTCGATGTCCCGCGCGAGCACATCGCAATCGCCGAGGCGCGCCGGTTGAAGATTCCAATCATCGCCGTCTGCGACACCAACTCGGACCCCAACCTCGTCGACTACCCGATCCCGTCCAACGACGACGCGATTCGCGCTGTCCGGCTGCTGACTTCGCAAATTGCCGAAGCGGCGCAGTCCGGCGGGATGATGCTACAGAGCGCGGTCGAGGGCGAAGAAGCCTACGAAGAAATGTCGTCCGCGGGGCCTGTCACCGCGAACTGAGTCACAAGACACACTACACGCCACTTGCATGCCCACTTGCATCCCCAGTGGCAATCCAACTCCAAGCCCAACCGACCACCAGAGGAGCCACCAACGTGCCCGTAACGATTGATCAAATCAAGGAACTTCGCGCCGAGACCGGCGCCGGCGTCATGGACTGTCGCCAGGCCCTGACCCAGACGGACGGCGACATCGAACGGGCCCGTCTCGTGCTGCGCGAAAAGGGCATCGCCACCGCCAACAAGCGAGCCGACCGGGCCACCGGCCAGGGGCTCATCCACAGCTACATCCACGGTGGACGCATCGGCGTCCTCGTCGACCTGCGCTGCGAGACCGACTTCGTCGCCAAGACCGAGCCGTTCAAGAATCTCGCTCACGACATTGCCATGCAGATCGCCTCGATGAACCCAGCCGCCGTCAGCACCGATGACATGCCCAAGGACGCTGGCGAAGACGCCGTCGCGCTGCTCGACCAGGAGTTCATCCGCGACGGCTCGCAGACCATTGCCGACCGCATCAACGATGTGATTGCCGCAATTGGCGAGAAAATCGAAGTCGCCCGCTTTACTCGATACGAGATGGGCGAGTAGCAGATCATCTTCGACCCGCATCTGTTGGGCTCAACGAATCGGGGCGAGCAGTGACCGACCAACGGCAAACGCCGAGAGTCGTCCTCAAGGTCTCCGGTCAATCGCTGCAGGGACAGCGCGACTCCGGAATCGATTCGGCTGCGCTCAACGAGATCGCCCGGCAGATTGTCGAATGCCGCAATCGCGGCGTCGAAATCAGCGTCGTGGTCGGTGGCGGCAATCTCTTCCGCGGCCGGCTCGCCAGCGAGCTGGGCATGACTGAGGCGACCGCGCACTACGCCGGCATGCTGGCCACCGTAATCAATGGACTCGCGCTCCAGGACGCGATCGAAGCGACCGGCTGCGAAGTGCGGACAATGTCGGCGCTACAAGTCCGCCAGGTGGCGGAGATCTTCATTCGCCGCCGCGCTATTCGTCACCTGGAGAAGGGACGCATCGTGCTCTGCGTCGGTGGAACCGGCAATCCCTATGTCACCACCGACACTGCCGCGGCGCTGCGTGGCATTGAACTCGACGCCGACCAACTGCTGATGGGCAAGCACGGCACCGACGGCGTCTATACCGCCGATCCGGCCCTGCATCCCGACGCCAAACGTTACGCACGACTCAACTATCGGGAGGCGTTGCAGCAGAATCTTGGCGTGTTGATGGACGCCTCGGCGCTCGCACTCTGCGAGGAACATTCGCTGCCCATCGTCGTGTTCAACATCGAAGCGCCTAACGCTATCGTGAACACGGTGATCGACGGCCCCGACCTTAAACTGGCCGGTACGCGCGTCGATCATGGGGCCACCGTTCTGGCCGGCTGACCATCCCGCCGAACCATCTACAGGAGCGCGACATGTCCGACAACGAGCTCCTCGACCTGGCATTCGACGACGCCAACTCCCGCATGGCCGGAGCGCTGAGCGCACTGGAGAACGACCTGATGGCTGTGCGCACCGGTCGGGCCCACACCTCGCTCGTCGACCAGATGCGAGTCAACTATTACGGAACCACCATGGCGCTGAATCAACTGGCGACGATTTCCACGCCGGAGGCCCGCCTGATTGCGATTCAGCCGTGGGATAAGAACGCGTTCGAGCCCATCACCAAAGCCATCCAGACCTCCGACATCGGGATCAATCCACAGTCCGACGGCATCCTGATTCGGCTCGCGCTGCCCGAGCTGACCGAGGAGCGACGCCGCGACCTGGTCAAGATCGTGCACCAAAAGTCCGAGACGTCGCGCGTCGCCATCCGCAATGTGCGACGCCACACCCACGACGACCTCCGCCATATGCAGCGAGATGGCGACCTGTCCCAGGACGAGGAACACCGAGCAGAAACCCAACTCGACACTCTGACCGGCCAGTTCATCGCTAAGGTTGATGCTGTGGGCAGTCAGAAGGAGCAAGAGCTCCTCGAGGTCTAGTACGTGTCAAACCGATCCGGTTCCAGCATCACTCTGCCAGCCAGTCACGCCGTCATCACTCCCGCCGCTAACGGCGTCCACGCCGCCGAGGGCCCGGCTGAGGCGCACATCCCCGCTCACGTCGCCGTCATCATGGACGGCAACGGACGCTGGGCAGCTCAGCGCGGGCTGCGCCCAACCGATGGTCACCGCGCCGGTACCGAGAACATCCGCGCCGCCATCGAGTCCTTCGCCGAACGCGGCGTCCGCTGTCTCACGCTATTTGCCTTCTCGACCGAGAACTGGAAGCGCCCGCGACCCGAGGTGCGCGGACTGATGCGCATCCTCTCCTCGACCATCGACCGCGAGGTCAAGCCACTGCACGAGGCTGGCGTCAAACTGCAATACATCGGGCGAATCGACGCACTCGACGCTCGCCTCCGCCGCAAGATCGACGCGGCGATCAAGCTGACGCAACACAACGACCGGATGACCGTCTGCGTCGCCTTCAACTACGGCGCACGCGCGGAGCTCGTTGATGCGGTGCGCCGCATCGTTGCTGATGGCGTCCGGGCAGACGACATCAGTGAGCGCACCCTCTCCGACTACCTCTACACCTGCGAGCTGCCCGATCCCGACCTGATCATCCGCACCGGCGGGGATCAACGCATCTCCAACTTCCTGCTCTGGCAAGCCGCCTACGCGGAATACGTCTTCTCCGACACCTTCTGGCCCGACTTCCGTGAGCAAGACGTCGATCATGCCCTGGCCGAGTACGCCAACCGGACCAGAAACTTCGGCGGACGACCCGCCAATGGCGATTAACCCACCCGCTTCGAGATTTCAGCGCTTCACCTCCGGCGGACTAGCACTTCGGCTTGCTAGTGCAGCGGTCGGCATGCCGATCATCATCGGGGCCATCCTGATTGGCGGACCGCTGTTCTCAGCATTGATGGCGCTAATCCTGGTCGTTGCGCTGGGCGAGATCGCGGTCATCGTGAAACTCAAGATTCGCAGCGCGCTGTTCCTCGTCGCAGTCGCCGCAACCGGCGCAATCATCGGTGTAGCCGCGGCCGACGCCAACATCCCACTGCTCTGGCCAATCCTCGCAGGGATCCTCGGCATCGCTGCGGTCACCACCATTGTTGCCGTCCGCACGGTTGAACAACCACACCCTGACCAGCTCCCACTGATTCTTAATCGTGGACTCGCGATGCTCGCGGCGACCGCGTATCTCGCAATTCCCGGCGCGACGTTCATCGCGGTTCGCGGCTCGGAGCAGGGAACCGACTGGATGCTCCTGGCCGTGCTGGCCATCATGTCGACCGATGCTGCCGCCTACGCCGGCGGTCGCCTGCTTGGTCGACACCAACTTGCGCCATCGGTCTCACCAAACAAGACAATCGAAGGCGCGATCTTTGGTTGGCTCGGCGGGTTCGGGGCGACGATCGCGTTAGACCAGATCCTCAACCTCGATGCTGAAATCTGGCCGCTCGTGTTGCTCGCCATTGTGCTGCCGATCGCCTCCCAGATCGGCGACCTGGCCGAATCGCTGTTCAAGCGAGCGATGGATGTCAAGGACTCCTCCAATCTCATTCCCGGACATGGCGGCGTGCTCGACCGGCTCGACTCGCTCCTCTTCGGATTGCCCGTCGTATTCTTGTTCTTGCAGTGGACGGCGTAACCACCATGACCGACGCTCCGATCAATCTCGTCCTGCTCGGTTCGACCGGCAGCATCGGCCGGCAGACGCTGGATGTCGTGCGCGCCATGCCTGGACGCTTCAACGTCCTCGGACTCGCCGCCGGACGCAACCTCGACGCGCTCGAGGCGCAGGCGCACGAGTTTCACCCGACATATCTCTGGGCGGCCAGTGAAGACGAACAGCGACTGTCACAGATCGCCACCGACAGCGGGGCGACCGTCACAGCCATGGACCACATGGCAGAAGATCCAGACGGAGATGTCCTCGTCGTCGGTACTGCCGGTCGCGCAGGCCTGGAACCGACGTTGACCTCGCTGGAGCGGGGCGGCGCCGTCGCTTTGGCCAACAAGGAAGTCGTCGTGATGGCCGGGCAGCTCGTCCGCGACGCCGTTGATCGCGGCGGCGGCCAGCTGCGGCCGGTCGACTCCGAGCACTCGGCCATCTGGCAGTGCCTGTGGGGCGAGGACGGTCACGAAATCCGCCGCATCCTGCTGACCGCCTCGGGCGGCGCGTTACGGCACCTGCCGGCCGACCAACTTGCCGATGTCACGCCCGAGCAGGCGCTCAACCATCCCACCTGGAACATGGGCGACAAGATCACGATCGACAGCGCCACGCTGATGAACAAAGGCATGGAGACGATCGAGGCCAAGTGGCTGTTTGACGTCCCATACGAGCGCGTGGAGATTGTTCAGCACGCCGAATCGATCGTGCACTCGCTAGTGGAGTTTGGAGACGGGTCGGTCAAGGCGCAGCTCGGCTATCCCGACATGAAACTCCCGATCCAGTTGGCTCTGTCCTATCCGCAACGACTCGAGCCGACGGTGGAGCCGCTTGACCTCGCCGCTGTGGGCACGCTGAACTTCTCGCGGCCGGACCTTGATCGCTACCCGTGCCTCAAGCTCGCGCAACAGGCCGGCCGAGCCGGCGGAACCTACCCAGCCGTGATGGCGGCAGCCGACGAAATCGCGGTCGAGGCATTCCTTGAACGTCGGATCGGGTTCACCGAGATCGCCGACTATGTAAATCAGACCATGGACGCACACCGCAGCACAAAGAACCCCGACATCGAAGCCATCGACGCCGCCGACGCCTGGGCTCGCGGGTTCACCACAGGAAGAATCGCCGCGGCCGTGTGATTGTCTTGGCAGCACATGATTCGTCATTCCCGCGAAAGCGGGAACCCACGCTGACCAGATACGCCGTATGGATTCCCGCTTGCGGAGACCTGCGCGCTCAGGCGGTAGATCGTGGTTGAGGCTTAGGCGGCCGCCGGCAGGAGCAGCCGGTCGGCGCGCCGGAGGTTGAAGGCGACGCACTTGAGCATTAGTTCGAGCGTGTGGCGCTCGAGTCCCCGGTAGCGCGCCCAGCCCGCGGTCCGGCGCTGGCGGCCGCACCCGCGCCGCGACCAGGGTGGCGTCCGGCAGCGTGCCCTGCTTGAGCAGCAGGCCGCGCGCCTCGAACTGGCGGTTGAGAGTTCGGCGAATAGCTGCGCGGCTAACCCGCGCCGCGCCAGCGTGCGCCGAACGCGGCTGATCGTTGAGCGGTCCATCCGCTGCGGCAGCACCGCCTCGATGAATGTCTCCCCACTCTGCTCACGATGCCATGCCTTGCCTCGCGAGGCTGGCCTGTACGCCCCTACATCATCGCCGACCATCCGATTTACGCGCAGGTCTCCTGCGGGCGGAGAAGGGGATGTACGCGCAAGTCTCCGCAAGGGGGGAGAGGGGATTTGTGAGTGTTGCGAAGGTCTCCGGCAAGCGCGCGGTATGACGATTGGAGACGAATATGAGGGAGCCTTGTGAACGGGCCCTAGTCGGGCGCGAGTTCGAGGGCGATGTCCAAGGCGATATCGAGCGACGGGGCTGAGTGCGTGAGCGCGCCCAGAGAGATGTAGTCCACACCGGCGCGGGCGATGGCGGGAATCTGCTCGATCGTGATGCCACCGCTGGCCTCGGTCTTGGCGTTGTAGACGCGGGCGACTTCGACGGCCGGCGGCAGGTCGTCGATCGCGAAGTTATCGAGCAGCAGCGAGGTCGCTCCGGCGTCGAGAGCCTCACGCGCCTCGTCGAGATTGACGACTTCGACCTCAACGCCGGTGGCCGGACCGACGTTGGCGATGGCAGCGGCGACGGCTTCGGCGAGCGTGCCGCCTGCCTGTCGGACCGCGGCGATGTGGTTGTCCTTGATTAGCACGCCGGAAGCCAGTGAGTCGCGATGATTGAGTCCGCCGCCGCAGCGGACGGCGTAACGCTCGGCGGGACGCAGTCCTGGAGTCGTCTTGCGAGTGTCGAGAATCTTGGTCCGTGAACCGGCGGCGGCGACTGCCTGAGCGGTGAGCGTTGCCGTCCCGCTCAGTCGCTGTAGCCAGTTGAGCGCAGTCCGTTCGGCTCGTAGCAGAGGATCGAGTTGACCGCCGACCACCGCGATCTGCTGACCGGCCGACACGCGGTCGCCATCGCTCACTTCGGGCAGGAAGCGGACATCAGGATCGAGCGCGGCAAACGCTGCCAGAGCGAAATCGAGTCCGCAGACCACGCCGTCGGCGCGCGCCGTGAGGTGGGCATTGCCCTGTCGCCAGTCGATCCATTTGCTGAGCGAGCTGGTCGTGACGTCGAGATCAGCCCGATCCTCGGCGAGGGTCGCGTCGACCAGACGTTGGACGATGGCGAGATCTAAAGCGGTCATTCGTGGGCCAACTGCCAATAGCTGTGTCGTTGCCAAGCCTCGACCGATTGAGGATGGTCAAGACGCTGGTGAGCGCCACGAGTTTCGGTTCGGCGCAACGCAGCCTCGGCGATCAGACGGGCCGTGAGCGTGGCCAGCGGGAGCGATGGGTCGGCGGACTCATCGCTCGAGTGGGCCCACTCGTCGAAGCGGTCAACGGCGGTTTGCAGACTGCCGGCGGCTCTCGTGATGCCGACACACTCGTTCATCGTGGTGCGCAGGACATCCCACGACGGTGCGGCACATTGTCGATGCCAGCGAGTTGAGTGAACGTCCTCCGAGGGCGCTGGCGCCCGTCCAGGGTTGCGGCGAATCGCATTGACGGCGCGTGTCGAAAAGACCGCTGCCTCGAGCAGCGAGTTGGAGGCGACGCGGTTTGCTCCGTGAGCGCCGGTCGAAGCACACTCCCCAGCCGCATACAGCCCATGCACTGTCGTTCGGCCATCGATGTCCGTGTAGACGCCGCCCATGTGGTAGTGCGCAGCCGGCGCGATCGGTATCGGGCCGGCTGTGAGATCGTGTCCGCGCTCGAGCGCACCGCGATAGACGCCAGGAAAGCGTTGTCGCAGGTAGTCGGGATCGCGGTGTGAGATGTCGAGCATCACATAGTCTGTGCCGTCGCAGCGCATGGTCTCGGTGATGGCTTGCGCGACCACTGAACGTGGCGCCAGCTCAGCGTCGGGATGGACGCGAGTCATAAATCGGTTCCCGTCGGCGTCAAGCAGCACGGCGCCTTCGCCGCGCAGCGCTTCCGAGATCAGAAATGCGGTGCCCTCGCTAACCAGCGTCGTTGGGTGAAACTGCACAAACTCGACATCGCGGACCACCGCCCCGGCGCGGAAGGCCAACGCGACGCCGTCGCCGGTTGCGTTGGCTGGATTCGTCGTGGTTTGATAGAGCGCACCCGCGCCGCCGGTCGCAAGGATGACCGCGTCGGCAAGGACAGATTCGTGCTGGTCGGTGATCGCGCCGACGCACCGCCCCGCCTCAATCGCCAGATCCGTCACGGCTACATCGGTTCGGACATCGACATTGGCCTCAGACAGGCGCTTCGACAGTGCGGACTGAATATGCAGACCCGTCTGGTCGCCGCCCGCGTGCAGGACTCGGGGAGTGGAGTGCGCTCCTTCATTCGCGAGCGCCAACCGGCCATCTCGATCCCGGTCAAACTCGACGCCCAGGTCCAACAGACGATCAATAGCCGCCGGGCCGTCGGCGGTCAGTGTCTGGACAGCGACCGGGTCACAGAGTCCAGCGCCGGCGCGGATGGTGTCGGCGGCGTGAATGGCCGGATCGTCGAGAGCGGTGACGGCCGCCGCGATACCGCCCTGGGCTCGTTGGGTGTTGGTCTCTTCCAGCGCAGACTTGCTGAGCAGCGTGACATCGGCAAAATCCGACGCCAACAGCGCGGCATTGATGCCCGCCAGCCCGCTGCCGATGATCAGGATCCGCATCGCGTCGTCTTTATCGGGTCGTAGCTGGGTCGCGGCCGATTAAGTGATCGCCAACATGCGATCAAGCGCGACGCGGGCCCACTCGCGGGTGTCGTCGTCCACGGTGATCGGATTAACCACGCGGCCCTCGACCAGCGATTCGGTCACCCAGGCCAGATATGCCGGATGAATCCGGTACATCGTCGCGCAGGGGCAAATGACGGGGTCAAGGCAGAAGACGGTCTTGCCCTCGTGGGCGGCCTCTTCATTTAGTCGGTGGACCAGGTTGATCTCGGTGCCGACGGCGTAGACGCCCGGAGGCCCGTTGCGGACGTAGTTGATGATGAACTCTGTTGAACCGTCGGCGTCGGCTGCGGCGACGACCGGTTCGGTGCATTCGGGGTGCACCACGACGCGGACGCCGGGGTGCTCTTGCCGCGCGCGCTCGATCTGGTCGACGCGGAAGCGGATGTGGACCGAGCAGTGACCCTGCCAGAGCAGGATCTTGCTATCGGTGATTCGTTCTTCGGTCAGCCCGCCCAGCGCTTTGCGCGGACTCCAGACAGCAGTCTGTGTCCTCGGGTCGATGCCCAGGCGCTTGCCGGTGTTGCGTCCGAGGTGCTGGTCGGGGAAGAAGAGCACCTGGTCGCCCTGCGTGAAGGCCCACTCAAGGACGGCAGTCGCGTTCGACGACGTGCAGACCGCGCCACCGTTCTTGCCGACGAACGCCTTCAGCGACGCGGCAGAGTTCATGTACGTGATCGGAATGACTCTGTCCGTGTCGACAACCTCGCTGAGGTCATCCCAGGCGTCGTAGACGTCCTCGGGCCGTGCCATGTCGGCCATGGAGCAGCCGGCAGCGAGGTTTGGCAGGATCACGGTCTGTTCAGGAGTCGTCAGGATGTCGGCGCTTTCGGCCATGAAGTGAACGCCGCAGAAGATGATGTAGTCGGCCTCGGAGTTGTCGGCTGCTAACTGGGCCAGCTTGAACGAGTCACCGCGGAAATCGGCGAACTCGATGATGTCATCGCGCTGGTAGTGATGACCGAGGATCACGAGTCGGTCGCCGAGTTCGGCGCGCGCCGTGCGGATCCGCTCTCGGAGTTCGTCGCCGGACAGCTTCAGATAGCGCTGGGGAATCTCCGGCTGCCAGTCGGGCAGGTGCGGCTCGGCGGCGAGCGGGATGGTGGCGATGTCGGTTTCGCAGGCTTCGTCGGGCAGGTTCGGCGGGAGAATCTCCGGGACGAAGTTGGTCTCGATGACGACGGCTTCAGTCATGGCTGGCTCTCAGACCGGTTACTTAGTGTCAGAGTGACACTATCAATGACAAATAGTGTTGCAAATCTGGGCCGCACTTGTCAAGAGTTGATAAACGGATCATGCGGGATCGTGGAGTGATTCGCTCTCGACATAAGGCCGAATGTGGATGCCAATCAGGAACGGTTGCTGAATTGGTAGAGGCGCGCCGGACGGTGTCGTCCGTCGGTCCGCATCTCCGACGTGGCGCTGATAAAATCGGTCGCCAGCAGACGCCGGCGGAAGTTTCGCTTGTCGAGCGGGCGACCGAGGATCGCCTCGTAGACCTCCTGCAATTCGCGCATCGTGAACTGGGGAGGCAGCAACGAGTAAGCGGCGTCGGTGTATTGAAGCTTGTTGATTAGCCGCGTGCGGGCGACGTCAAGCACCTGCTCGTTGTCGAACGCCAGGGGTGGGACGTGGTCCAGGTTCCACCAGGCCGGGCGCCAGGCGGTGCGCTGGGCGAGCCGCACGCGAGAGGGATCGACCAGCGCGAACCAGGCCACGCCGACGCTGCCGTCAGCGGACGCAAGGTCGAGGTCGCCAAATGTGTAGAGCTGCTCGAGGAACAGATCGGTGACGCCGGTCTCCTCCGCCAGCTTGCGCACGGCCGCCTGTTCAAGCGACTCGCCGTGTTGCAGCGCGCCCCCGGGGATCGCCCATTGGCCTTCCTCGGGCGGAGCGGATCGCTCGATCAGCAGCACCTGCAGCGCGCCGTCAACGACCGTGAATATGACAACCAGAACGGCGACGGCGGGCCGTCGCGCTTCTGTCCGTAGGATGTCGTGCGCGCGCGTGGTCTCGGTGGTCATCGGACTATGTCTTGGCCGGCTGGCCCGGCAAGCTCCCCAGGGCCGGCTGGCCCGGCAGACTCCCCAGGGCCGGCTGGCCCGGCAGACTGCCCAGGGCCGGCTGGCCCTGCAAACTCCATGCTCCGACGCGAGTGACAGCAACGGTGAGCATGTCACCGGCCCGATACTTGCCAATCGGTGCGTCGAAGTGGACCAGCTTCATTGTTCGGGTGCGACCGGTGTGACGTTCCATGCCGTCGGCGTCGGATGGCTTGGTCGATTCCAGCAGGACTTCGACATCGCTCAGCAGGTAGCGATTGTTGATCCGGAACGAAATCTCGCGCTGCAACTCCTCGACCCGGTGAAAGCGCTCCATCTTGATCTCGTGCGGTACGTCGTCGGGCTGATTCTTCTGAGCGAAGGTCCCGGTGCGCGGGCTGTACGCGGCGACATGCACCTTGTCGAAGCTCAGCTCCTCAAGCAGGTCATAGGTGTCCTGGAAATCGGACTCGGATTCTCCCGGGAAGCCGACAATGACATCCGTCGAGATGCTCACATCCGGCCAGAGTGAACGGACCTTGTCCACGCGCTCGCGGAACTGCACGACGCTGTAGCCGCGTCGCATGTTGGTCAGGACATCGTCCGATCCGGACTGGACCGGCAGTGAGAACGCTTCGCAGACCTTTGGCAGTGCGGCCATGCCTTCGAGAATGCGATCGGTCATGTCGGGCGGATAACTGGTTAACTGTCGGATGCGCTGCAGGCCGGGCAGGTCGTGGATGGCGCGCATGAGGTCCGACAGGTCGGCGTGATCAGTGTCGGGATCAACCGGCGGCTGGTCCTTGCCGTACGCCTCGACGGTCTGTCCGAGCAGCGTCACTTCGCGCACGCCGCGCTGAGTATGCGCCTCGATTTCGCGGGCGATCTCATCGATCGATCGGGAACGCTCGCGTCCACGCCGGAGCGGGACGATGCAGTAGGTGCAGAACTTGTCGCAGCCCTCGACTACGGGGACGAACGCAGTCGGACGGGTCTCATCCGGAAACACGTCGGCCCAACCAGCCGGCCAGAACTCGCCGCCGTCATCCTCGACCTCGGGCAGACCCGGCAGGTCGAGCAGATTGACGACCTGGTCGAATCGCTGCGGTTGGGCCCAGGCGTCGACGAAGGGGAAACGTTTGGTGATCGGGTCGTCGCCGCGAGCGGTGTGCGGTCCGACCATGCAGCCCATCACGGCGATGCGCAGGTCGGGGTTGGCTCGCTTGAGGTGCTTCAGCGAGCCGAGCTTGGCCTGCGCTTTGTCCTCGGCGTGCTGGCGTATCGCACAGGTGTTGAGCACGATCAGATCCGCGTCGCGGGGCTGATCGGTGGGGTCCATGCCCAGGCGTCGCAGGCCGGCCGCCAGCTTGGCGGAATCGGCCGTATTGACCTGGCAACCGACGGTCCAGATGTGGTACTGAGGCATGATTTCTCGGTGCTATGTTGTGACGGTTTGTCTGGCGGAGGGTGAGGGATTCGAACCCTCGACGGAGTTTCCCCCGAACCCGCTTAGCAGGCGGGCGCACTAGGCCACTATGCGAACCCTCCACCTACGAGATTAGCAGCGGGCGAGCCATATGCTGCGCTGAAGACTGTACTGAACAGCTCAGGGAGCACTCAGCGCGATTGGCGGTTTGATGATGCGGGAACGTCTCAGCAGACTCGTAGGCAACGCCGGCGGATTGCTCCGCGTCCCCGAACCGAAACATCTGCAGGCGCTGCTGTCGAATCACTGGATGCCGATGATCGGAGCGTTCCTCGCGATTGTGGTCGCTCTGGCCGTCGCAGTGCCCCTGGCGTTGGGGACGAAAAGCGATGAGAACGATCCATTCGTGCTGAAGTCAGAGGACGGCGCGCGATTCGTGGCCGAGGTCAACGGTTCTGGCGATGACTGGGTACTGCTGGGCCACATGTATCGGACCAAGAACACGAACCCGACCAATCGGCGCATCTGGGACAAGCTCGCCGAGCGCCTCGTCGCTGAGGGCTATCGGGTGCTGCGTTGGGACTTTCGTTGCCACGGCGCCACGCCATGCGTCTACAGCAAGCGCCAGATCGAGGATGTGCCGGACATCTACCTCGATTGGGAGGCGGCGATTGATTACGCGGTGGACGAGGGCGCCGAGCAGATCTTTGGCATTGGCGTCAGCATGGGCGGCACCAGCCTGATGCAGGTGGCGGCCTATCGGACCGAGTTCACCGCGGTCAGCGCAATCTCGAGTCCCAACATCTTCCCCAACAAAGCGCCCAAAGACTCGGATCGCGGCGGGGACGACTTTGACCGCCTCGACGGACTCGCCAACGTCGCCGATATCCAGGTACCCAAGTTGTACATGGTCGGGGCCAGGAATAAGTGCTCACTCTGGCAGTCGAATCGCTATTTCCAACGCGCAGGCGAACCGGTGCGGTTAGTGATCTTCGAGACGGATTTACATGGCACGGAACTCCTTGACGACGAAGAGATCGGTCCAGATGCGGTGCAAGAGGTCGTAGATTTCCTCGTCGATCCGCACGGAATCATCGGCAAAGAAAAGCGAAACGAAGCGACGGACGCCGATCCCAATAACGAGTGCTGGCCGGCTGAGGACGAGGAAGATGACTAACGCGATATCTTAAGCGCATGGGGAGCCCGGATGAGTGAATCTCAACCGACGGCGGAAGCTCGACAGCAAGTAGCGGACTGCCGCGCTGCGCTTGAGGCGGTCCAAACACGCGATGAGATTATCGCCGTCGTCCGTCGTTTCGGGCTTGAACGTATCGCCGATCGCCTTGACTACTTGATTGAGCTTGAGGCGGAAGAGCCTGATCAGGAACCAATGGACATCGGATCGCTGCGCTCGGCAACTGAGTTCCTGTTGCGAGACCCTCGAATGCCTCGGCCCGGCATCGGCGTTGGTCCGGATGGGATGGTTGGATTCGATTGGCGCTTGCAGCCGACAGGCATCATCGCGCTTTCATTCGATTCCGCTGACTTGGTGAACTACGCCGCAATCGTTCCGGTTCCATCAGGCGGAGATGAGCATCGGCGCTTCAGCGGAGCATCACAGCGAGCGGACGCATTCGACAAAATTGTGCCGTTTCTCTCGCAGGTAGACACGCATTGACTGGAGATCCGCTTCCAGACGAGGATCATGTGAGCCGGTATTGTCGGCCCAGGGTGTTTGAGGACGGCCGCGTGAAGCCTGACGCCTTCTGCTTGCGACCAGGGGAAGATTACCTCTCGCTGCATTGGCTAGAGTTCCTTGGCGCGAGATCTCAGGCTGACGCCGTCGATCAGCTGCGAGCGAGCATGACGGGTACAGGGTTCAAGCTTGGTCGCAACGGATGCTTTGCCGTTCTGCGTGTCGGTCAAGCGAAGGCCGTCGTCAGTGACATCGCCGGAATCGAGTTGATACTCGAGCACATGCCGGTTGAGAATGACCCCGCGCACTCCGGCATGTTCGGATCGCAACTTCACGAACTCGCCGTTGCGACCGAACTAGCCTTTCTCGTCACCGACGACGACATCTATCCCGCACGAATCTAATCGTCCGAACTCCGCCTCTCCATCCAATCAACCGTTACCTGATCCCTCGCAAGACCTGCCCACAAGCGGGTGTCTCAGATGTGCAAGATTCGTAATTCCCGCGTCCCGTCGCGGGAATCTCGACGAGTCCGGCGCCGACGCTCAGACCAGAGGAACCGCGCCCGTTTCAATCGCTCAGCCGATTCCTGGTTTTCGTGACGAGCACTGCGAGATACCCGCGGCGGAGCGCGGGTATGACGGAGATCGATATAGGGGGGCTTAAGACGCCTTCAAGATCCCAACGCCGTCTTGGTGATTCGATCGCCCAGGCGCTCGTAGAGCCGGATCGCTCCAGCGTTCTCGCCGACCACGTCGAGCGTGATCAGGACTGGTCACGCCGTCGGCTGAGGATCTTGTGTGTGAGCGGAACGAGCACGATCATGGCGACGGCGCCGACGATGACGCCGACCACGACATCGATCGTCAGGCTGAGGATGAGCATCAGCGCGATGCCGACCAGCGGGGCGAGGAAGCCGGCTTTGGCGGCGATCTGGCCCTGTTGTTTTGGACTGAGCGGATCGTCGCTCATGAAGATTGCCTACCCCGCTGCGCCCGGAGCTTGGTACTTGCCCGCCTCTTCGAGAACGCGGCGCATCGTCGAGCCGATCTCTGCGGGGCTGCGTGAGATGACCGCTCCGGCTGCTTCGAGCGCGGCGAGCTTGGCCTCGGCGGTGCCGGCCTCGCCCTCGATGATCGCGCCGGCGTGTCCCATCCGCCGTCCTGGAGGCGCAGTCGCGCCGGCGATGAATGCGACGACCGGCTTGGTCATACTGCGCTTGATGTACGCGGCCGCGGCCTGTTCGGCCAGTCCGCCAATCTCACCGATCAGCACGACGGCGTCGGTATCGGGGTCGTTCTGGAATCGGCGCAGGATGGCCTGCTGTTGCTCACCGATGATCGGGTCGCCGCCGACCCCGACGCAGGTCGACTGGCCGATGCCCGCGCGGGTCAACTGATCGACCGCCTCGTAGACCAGCGTGCCGGAGCGCGACACGACACCGACGTTGCCGGCCATGAAGACATCGGGCGGGTGAATCCCCACGCGGCACTTCGACGCCGGCTGAATGATCCCCGGGCAGTTGGGGCCGATCAGTTTGCTCTTGGAGCCGGCCAGCGCGGTGCGCACGCGGATCATGTCGTGGACCGGCACGCCCTCGGTGATGCAGACGATCAGCGGCACCTCAGCGGCGATGTTCTCGAGGATCGTGTCGGCCGCGCCGGGGGCGGGCACGTAGATGATCGAGCAGTTGGCCTGTGTCTTCTCAACTGCTTCAGTGACCGTGGCATAGACCGGGAAGATGTGATTGGCGTAGGCGAAGTTTTCGCCACCGCGGAATCCCGGATGGACGCCCGCGACCACCTTCGTGCCGTAGTCGAGTGAGCGTCGAATTTGGTTCTGACCCTCGTTGCCGAGGCCCTGAATCAGCAGTCGGGTGCGGTTGTTGAGAAGAATGCTCATGGGCCGGTTCCTCGTTCGGGAGTGTTCGGTCTTGTTCGGTTTCGTTCGATGTTGTTCGAACCCAGCTACGAACTGTTCGCTAGTTGTTGGACCGTGTTCGCCGCTTGCCGGACTTGGCCGCCTCGACCGCGAGCTCGGCAGCGTCACCGAGTTCGTCCGAGGTCTGAATGTCGATGCCGGAATCGTGCAGCACTCGGCGGCCTTCCTCGACGTTGGAGCCGTTCAGCCGCACGACCAGCGGCTGCTGGATGTTGAGCTCCGTGACCGCGTCAACGACGCCCTCGGCAACGATATCGACGCGCGCCAGTCCGCCGAAGATGTTGATGAAGATCACCTTCACGTCGGGGTCGTTGACGATGATCCGCAAGGCTTCGATCACGCGGTCCTTGCGGTTGACCGTGCCGATGTCGAGGAAGTTGGCGGGCTCGCCGCCGTACAGCTTGAGCGTGTCCATCGTGGCCATGGCCAAGCCGGCGCCGTTGACGACGCAGCCGATGTTGCCGTCGAGCTTGATGTAGGAACCAATGTTGGCCTCTTCGGCCTCAATCTCGGTCGGATTCTCCTGAGAGCGGTCGCGCCATTCCTCGTAGCCGCCGTGCCGGAAGGATGCGTTGTCGTCAAGACCAACCTTGCCGTCGATGGCCATGACCGTGCCTTCGGAGGTCAGGACGAACGGGTTGACCTCTACCAGCGTTGCGTCCATTTCGGTGAAGACGCGATACAGATTGGCGAACATCTCGCCGGCCGGGCGGATGGCCGGGGATGGCAGGCCAAGCTGGCTCGCGAGCGAGCGTCCGCGGAACGCGGGATAGCCCTCGACCGGATCGACCGGCACCCGCAGGACTGCTCGTGGGTTTTTCTTGTTGACCGCTTCGATCGACTGTCCGCCTTCAGCGGACGCGACGATCAGCGGTTGCCCGTTGGCCCCATCAACCTGGATCGAGAAGTAGAACTCCTTGGCGATCGAGGTCTGCTGTTCAATCAACACCGCCGAGATCGGCGCGCCGTCGGGGCCGGTCTGGACGCTGACCAAGCGGCTGTCCTGGTCCATCATTGGACGGAATTCCTTAAGCGCTTCCTCGACGCCGCTGGCGATTCGGACCCCGCCACGGCGGCGTCCGGCGATCTGGCCTTCGTTGCGCTCGGGTTCGCGGGCCAAGTAGTTGTACATACGGCTCGCGCGGTCGCGCTTGACAATGCGGCCCTTTCCCCGCCCGCCGGCGTGGACCTGCGCCTTGATTACGACAGCGGGGCCATGTTCTTGAATCAGCGCGCGTGCTTCGCGCTCGGTGGTGGCTGCTCCGCCGCCAGGAACGGGGACGCCGTGCGCCTTGAACAATTGCTTGGCCTGATACTCGTGGATGTTCATTGTCGCCAGCCAGTTGTGCCCAGTCGGGAGGAATGTTCGGTACCGTCGATACCGAACATAGCTGCGCATAGGTACTTGGGCAATTGCATATGACACTCAGCCGACGGGACTTCGTTCAGCGGTTGGGCATGGCGAGCGGTGGCGCCTGTTTTCTGGCGCTCGTGGGCTGCGGCGACGACGACAGCGGCCAACCGATGCCGACGCAACGTGCGCCCTCGGAGTCCCCTCAACAGGCTCAGCCTGTTGTCGAGGCTACGGAGGTCCAGCCACAACCTCAGCAGCAGATTCAGCAGACCTCGGCAGAGGCCGCCGGGCAACAATCCGATCAACCCTCGCCGCCTCCCGCTCAACAGGCCCAACAGCAACAGCAGGCGCAGCAAGTCCAACCTGTTCAACAGCAAGAACAGCAAGAACGGCAAGAAGAACAGGTCGCACAGCCGGAGCCTCCCGCTGAGCGCCGGATGCTGGTCCCGGATGTAGTCGCCGACGGGTATGAGCTGGAAGATCCGGACTTCCTCCCGCTCGACGGCGCGCGCGGCGATTTTGGCGTGATCGACGGCGCGGGCTATCGCATCGAGCTGCCGGAACAATGGAATGGCGAGATCGTGCTCTGGGCGCATGGATTCCGCGGTCTCAACGACGAAGGCGCCGGCTTCAGCCGTCGCTTGACGTTCGACGAGATACCGGCCCGCGACGTGATCATCGGCCAGGGATACGGTTGGGCGACTTCCACATACCGAGTCAATGGATACGTGCCCGGGGTCGGCGTCGATGATCTATTGCGTGTCAAGGATCGTGTCGCGGAGATCGCTCGCCCGGCTCGTCGGACATATATCGCCGGCGGATCAATGGGCGGTGCGACTGCACAGTTGATGGCGCAGGAGTTTCCCGAGGAAGTAACGGCCGCCCTGGCGATGTGTCCGGCGATGGGCAACGTCTGGGTGGTTGACTACACCGTCGCCTGGCACGCCCTGGCTCACTGGCTAATCGGTTATCCACCTGAACAAATGGATGCGACCGGAATGATTGGCTGGGCTCGGGCATTGGGAGAGGCCGATGACACCGGATTGCGCCTGACCCAGAAGGGCGAACAGTTTGCTGCGTTGATCAAAGACTTCACTGGAGGCGATCGCTGGGGCTTCGAAGACGGACTCCGACAGCAGTGGAGTATCGCCTTTGGCCTGGGAGTCACGTTCTGGCCGAGCATCTTGGACGCCAGCCCGTTCGCATCCGGCGCCGTAATCGCGGTGTCTGACAACATGCCACCGACCGATACACGTGAGCACATCTATGCCGCCGATCCATCGGCGGGGATCGACCTTGAGCGGTTGAACGCCGAGGTGATCAGGGTGACATCAAGTCCGGAGCGTCGGATGGATCCCGGCGTTGGCCTACCAACCGGTGAGTTGCAAGTCCCGATGCTGGCAATCAAAACAACCGGCGACCTATTCACGCCGATTCACCTGGATCGCGACTACCAGCGGCTGGTGACCGAGTCAGGCTGGGAACAGAACCTGGTCATCCAGACGGTGCGTCGTGGCGGCCACTGCACGTTCTCGCAGTCGGAGGCGCTGGCCGCGTTCACGAGAATCATCACCTGGCTGTCGCTCGGCTTTACACCCGCCGGCGAGGATCTTCAGGGCGACCTGTCATCGGTTGGGACGAAATTCACCGATCCCTTCGACGAGGACGACCCTCTGCGTCCTCATGGGTAGGGCTTGTCAAATGGAGCTCTGCCCCCCGGGGAGAGCTTTGCGTAAGTCCTCTTCTCCCCCCTCGCGGGGGAGATGCCGTAGGCAGAGGGGCGGGGCTTCCCCTCTCTCAAGGCTTATCTGGTTGCTGGCGGCGGACCCCCCTCTGTCACTCCGTGACATCTCCCCCCGCAAGGGGGGGAGAGGGGATTTGTGAGCTTTGTGAAGGTCTCCAGAGGGGGAGCGCTGGGATCGCTAGCACTCTGCAAAGCTTTTATCGAGCTCGGGCAAACCCGGCCGGGATCATGCCGATTACCAGGCCCGACACGCGACGATCTTCGCTCTCACGCATTCTGCCAACGATTCGCCGCAGCACCGTTCCCAGGAGGGTTCGGTTGAAGAGCCAGTCATTGAGGTCGGCGTCGGTGGGATAGTTGGCGCCCGGCTGCGCCGTTGCGGCCTCGTGATAGAACGCGCGCAGGTCGTCTGAGGCGAACTTTAGCCTCAGCGGCATTGGGTGATTCCAGTCGACTTCACTGTCGGATGGGCCGTCTGACGGCTCTGCGCCGGTGGCGAAATCGGCGACCAGTGTCGCCAGGTCTTCGATCTGTTCCACGGAGGCGCCGCTAATCCCGATCGTGGTCCGACCGCGACGCTTGACCTGCTCCGCGTGCCACGGCGCAAGCTGTCGAATCTCCTCGACGAGCTGATCGCGCAGCGCCTCGGACTCGTTGGCCGGCTCCGGCGGCGCCAATGCAACGGCGCAGGCCCACGGGTCGTCGCCGAAGGTTGGCGCGTCGTGGGGATAGTCGGCGATGGTCGTCTCGGTCGCGGTCTCCAGCAAATCGAGGGCAGACTTCAGCACATCGCGCTGGAAGTCGGGCTGGTCGGGCGAGCCGAGCGGCCGTCCCAGTGGGAACGGCACCCAGAGCGAGCGCGGCGGCTTCATGCCTTCGGAGTGGGCCCGAATCAGCGAGACGCCGGTCGTCGCGACGCGGCCATCGCTGCCGCGTTCGATGTAATGGCTGAGCGCACACACGGAGCGCGTGCAGAACGGTCAAACGGGTGTCAGGAACGCGGCATCAACTCCGTCCTCGGCCAGCAGCCGGCCAATCTCCTCGCCGGTCTTCTCGAGCCGAGTCGGCTCCGGCTGCGCGCCCATGAACGAGTAGTGATAGCGGCTGACGCCGCCGATCACACCCTGTTCGGCCAGCTCGCGCAGACGCTCAAGCGGGAAGACCGTGTTGATGTCCTGCTGGAATCCCGAACGGTCGAAGTTCACCGACAGGTGCGACATCCGCAAGTCGGTGAAGTCGATGTCGCCGGGAATCAGGCGGTACTCCACCGAGCCCGGATTGAACGTTCGATCGTCGTGGGAGTGCAAACCGGCGGTCGTGACGATCGCGATGGTCGATTCCGCCAATGGCTTGGCCGTAATCCATGGCTGCGGCTCGATCTCTGGGAGCGGAAGACTAAGCAGATTCTTCGCCATGTCGGGGTGCATGTCTTCGGTTCGAACCATGGGGCGGCTCCCAAGCGGTGATGGGTTTTCGGTTGACCTTCTGACGATACCGAATTGCCGTGTTTGAGATTGAGAGTCGCTGATAGTCTGAGATCATTCAGCAAATTCAGGAGTGCGTCGATGCCCGAAGACAGCATTGAAATAAGCGTGCGCATGGCCGACCGAGGCGAGGTCGGCTACCGGATGGTGTCGGCGTCAATCAGCAGCCGCGAGGGATCGCTGGGCGGCGCGTCGGTCGCCTTCACGATCGTTGATGGTCCCGGAACGCTGGCCTCGACCGGCGGCCGTGAGCGCACGGTCGACTCTGACGAGTGGGGAATCGCCGAGGTCAACTGGTACCCCGACCAGCACCCACGCTCATCGCCCGAGGCCGAGATTGTGCAGACGGTTACGATCCACGCCGTCTGCGAGACGGCGGCTGGTGTCTCGATCAACGTCGCCTCACCGCTCTGGAAGCACTAAGCAACCGCTGAACAATTCCGATCCCCGCTTCCCCCCTCGCGGGGGAAGCTGCCGAAGGCTGAAGGCGGTCCCGTTTGGCCAGCGGAGCCAGTTGTTCAGAGGTTCACTCAGTTGGCGGATGGCGGGCGGCCCCCTCCGCGCCTACGGCGCACCTCCCCCACAGGGGGAGGTCGGAGCACTATGCAACGCGATCAGAAGCCTCCTGAGCCGGAGCTTGAGCCGGAGCTTCCCGAGTGGCTGCAGAAGATCGAGCGCTTCCCGCAGGTTGATCCAGTCGTCCTGCTGGGCTTCGCTCCGGTCGCGCTCTACCTGTTCTTCGACCGCGTCTGGGATGTCCGTCCGGCAATCGCGGCGGCGGTGATCGCCGCGGTCGTCGTGTTCTTCGTCCAGCGACGGCTGCGACCGCAACACAAGGTCGTGTTTCGTCTTGCCGTGTTGGGCCTGGCGGTCATCATCGCCTTTGGCATCGCCGGTCTGATCTGGGACGACGGCAAGATCTTCTGGGCCTCCGATCCGATCGAGGACTTCATCGTCGGGACGATCTTTGCGATCAGCCTGTTCATGCGTCGGCCGATCATCAGCCCCGTGATCCGTGAACTGATGCCGGAAGTCGCCGACAAATTGCCCGGCGACCACAAGATCTGGATGAAGGTGACCGCCGTCTGGACGGTCAAGATTCTGCTGGCCGGTGTGCTACGGCTCTGGCTGCTGGACAGCGTCGACGCCAATACCTACGCCATCCTCAGATGGCCGCTCGGTTGGGCGATGAACGCGGCGCTGTTTGCCTGGAGCGCCTACGTGGTTGGCGGCGCCATTCGCGAATACGCCGTCTCGCAGCTTCGCGCCGAATCAGGCGAGGCCGGCGAAGTGGTCGCGGAGTCCGAGATCAGTGAACGCTGAGCGGAACCACTCGATCACCTCGGGGTGATAGGGGATGCCGCGCTCGGAACGATCGATCTCCGCCTCATGCTCCTCGAGTCCCGCGTAAATCACGCGCTCCTCGCCCGGCGCCGTCGGCGTCTCCCGTAGCGATTTCAGGTACTGGTCCATGTTGGACTTGAACTCGTCCACGTCGGTGAATGCCGAGATGTTGAACACCGTGAAGTGATGTCCGACGCCCTTGAATCGATGCAGCGCCGATCCGGCGCCTGCCATGATCCCGCTGAGGATGTCGATCGACATGGCCAGCGAGTAGCCCTTGTGCGAACCAATCTCCCGCGTGCCGCCGAGCGGCAGCATCAGGAACTCGTCGGGTGTCGGGCCCGACTCCATGATCGGTGTGCCGTCGGCGCTGGCGATCCAGCCGGGCAGCAGGTCCTCTCCGAGGCGCTGCGCGAGGCGAATCTTGTTGCCGGCAACCGAGGACATCGAGGCGTCGAAGATGAACGGCGCCTCTTCGTTCGCAGGCGCTGCGACGCTGAGCGGGTTGAGTCCAACCATCGCCTGCGCGCCGTGCGTCGGCGCCACGAGCAGGCCGCCGACCGTCATCGAGAGACCGATCATGTCGTGCTCGATCGCCATCTGCGCGTGATAGGCGGCAGCGCCGAAATGTCGGCCGTTGTTGCAGACGACGGTGGCGACGCCGCAGTTGCGCGCCTTCTCGATTGCGATCTCCATGGCTTGCGGCCCGAGCGTGAGTCCAAGGCCGCGGTCGCAGTCGATCGTCGCGGCCGCCGGGGCGTCGCGCTCCAGCTTCCAGTCGGGCGTGGGATTGATGTCGCCCGATTTGAAGCCGGCGACGTAGGCGCGCAACATGTTGGAGACGCCGTGCGAGTCGATCCCGCGCAGGTCGGCGTAGAGCAGCGTGTCGGTGCTGCGCCTGGCGTCGTCCTCGGGCATGCCCATCCGCGTGAAGATCTCGTGTACGGCGCCGTGCATTGCATCACCGGGGATGCGGACGGCGATCTCTTCGGGGACGGCGAACTGCTTCAGCATGAGGGGCTCCAGGGCTGCTTCCCGCGGGTCAAGCAGGGCGCTCGCGGGTCGAATCTGATGGTCTGTCGAGCAGGGTACCGCCAGTCTGATTCGTAGTTGTCAGCTGAACTGTGGCAAGTATGCGGTTTATCGTCTGTTGACATTCACCTGCTGTCGCGGACCGCTGATCTGCATAACGTCGGGAATGGAGATAACGGAAGGGCAGCGCAGGGCAGCCCGCCGGACTCCAAGCAGATCAGAGGAGTGTGACGTCATGAATGCGATGCCTGACTCGAATCCGTACGCGCTGGTTCAGCCGCAGCTCAAGGAGACGTACATGCGCGAAATCGCCCGGCGTCGATGGATGAGCCAGCAGGAGCAGGAGCGCAAGCAGGCGCGCCGCCAGCGCGTCAGCAAGGTCGCCGACCGCGTCAAGCAGGTTCAGCGATTGCGACCCGGTCACGCCGTGGCCCACTCGCTGTCGCCGGTCTACAGCATGTTCAGCGAGTCCTTCTTCCGCAGCCGTTAGGCCATCCAGAGGACA
Source organism: Dehalococcoidia bacterium (assembly GCA_963666795.2). Taxonomy (GTDB): domain Bacteria; phylum Chloroflexota; class Dehalococcoidia; order Bin125; family Bin125; genus Bin125. The sequence continues at coordinate 1,594,433 of CAXXUV010000008.1, forward strand.
CAAGTCCGCAAATCAACGGCGGCTTCCGCGACCAACCGGTCCGGGAGCCGCCGTTTTCTATCCGTGCGACTCGGGGCCGCCGTTAGTCAACCATGTCGTTCCGTTGCCCCGCGCTCCGACGCGGGGCCCAGAGCACCCAACGATGATCGAAGTACGGCGCGTCTCTCAGCTCAGCCGCTATGAGCGGCCATTGCGATCCACGCCTGAGTTGAGGATGACGGTCGCCCAGCGAACGAAGATCGAGGTCTGGGCCCCGCGTCGGAGCGCGCGGCAACGGAATGAGAGCGGGTTTGAGGTGGTCATGGGGATGCGTGCGACGGTGGCGCACCGGTCCCCGTCAGGGTCGCTGATACACTGGGGGCTGCGTGAACGAAATCACGTTCTCAAGTCATGCACGCGCGGCACAATGCTGTGCGGCCGAACAAGCAATTGTTGAGAGGGGAGCGCGGTGGCCGAGTACACCAAGCCCATTCCGAGTCCCGACCCGGTCTCACAGCCTTTCTGGGACGGGGCGAAAGCGGGGAAGCTGATGCTCCCCCGTTGTTCCGACTGCAACCGAGTCCACTGGTACCCGCGGGTGATCTGCCCGTTCTGCCACTCGATGAACATCGAGTGGGTCGAGGCGACCGGCAAGGGCACCATCCATACCTTCGCCGTTCAGCACAACCGAGGACTCGTTGCGCGCGGCTGGAGCGATGAGGTCCCATACGTCTCCGCCTACATCGACCTCGCCGAGGGCGACCGGATGCTGACCGTGCTCAAGGGCGTCGACCCCAACGACCCCGAATCCATCGAGATCGGTGGCGCGGTCCAGATCGAGTTCGAAGCAGCCTCCGAGGACGTCCACATCCCCTTCTGGCGGCCTGTCTAAGCGCCCACCAGACGCATCACGAACGAGATAGGCAACACAGGAGCACAATATGCCTGGTGAAGCATCAAGGTCCGCCGCAATCGTCGGCGCCGCCGAAGCGAACGACATTGGCTACCCGCAGACGGCGAAGTCGTCGCTCACCCTCCACATCGAAGCGATCAAGAACGTGACCGATATGACGGGGATTCCGATCTCCGCTATCGACGGCATCTTCTCTGCCGGTTGGTCACCGCAGTTGGCCGAGTACCTCGGCCTGCACCCCAAGTACATCGACACCACCGCCGTCGGCGGCTGCTCGTTTGAGATGCACGTGCATCACGCGCTGGCCGCGATCTACGCCGGCGTGATTGACGTCGCGCTCGTCTCTCACGGTGAGATGGGTTTCAGCCAGCGGTTCACCGGCGGCAAGGGCACGGGCCGAGCCGGCGGCGCTGGCGACCCCTGGGACCCGGGGACACAGCACACCTCGGCCTACGGCCTGGGCGGCGCGCCGACCTCCTACTCGCACGCGCTCAACCGTCACATGGCGCGCTACGGCACGACGCAGGAAGATTTCGCCGAGATTGCAGTCGGCACTCGCGAGTGGGCCACGCTCAACCCGCGCGCAGTGATGTACCGCAAGGCCGGCGAGGGCGGCCTGGCGCCGCTGGAGAAGGGCGAATGGGGCGGCGGCGCGCGCGGTCATACCTTCGGTGGACCGATCACCGTTGACACCGTGATGAACTCCCGCCCGATCTCCTGGCCGATCAAGCTGCTCGATGTCTGCCTGGTCACCGACCATGGCGGCGCGGTGCTGATCACTGGTCCCGAGCTGGCCAAGACGTCCAAGACCCCTCCGGTCTGGATCGCCGGCGCGGGCGAGTCGATGTCGCATTGGAACATGCTCGAGATGGGCGATTTCACGCAGACCTCGGCCTCACGCTCGGCCGCCACGGCCTACAAGATGGCTGGCATGGGTCCCGAAGACATGGAAATGGCCATGATCTACGACTCATTCACGGTCACGGCTGGAATCACCGCCGAGATGCTCGGTCTCGCCCCTGCGGGCGAGGGCTTCACACTCTGGAAGGACCGCCACGCGGCTCCGGGCGGACGCCTGCCGATCAACACCAACGGCGGCGGTCTGAGCTTCAACCACTCCGGCATGTACGGCATGCAGCTCCTGGTCGAGGCCTACCGACAGCTCTCCGGCACCGCCGAGGACGGCGGATTCTCCGGCGACCCGGGCAAGCAGACCAGCGCGCGCAGTTGCATCGTCAACGGCACGGGCGGTTCGCTGTCCACGACCGGCACTCTGGTGCTCGTCTCCGACGACTAGCCCAACTCTCCGATTCGCACCCAACGAGGCCGCTCGCGAGGGCGGCCTCGTTCGTTTACCTTGCGGCGAATACGGCACGGTGAAAGAGGTCGCAATGTCGGAAGCCAGGGACGCGGCGGTGAATGAGCACGACGATCAGTCGCGACAGGGAATCACGTTCCTCTGGGGCATGATCATGGCGGCAGGGTTTGTCGTTCTCTTCGGATTGACCCAATGGGGCATACTCGACGATGTCCCCGTCTCAGAAGTTGGACTGTTTGCCGTCGGATCCGCCAACGCGATCGGCATCATCGCGATCGGCGGCTGGAACGCAATCGGGATCGTTTCGATCGGCGGGGCGAACTCCATCGGGCTCGTGGCAGTCGGTGGATTCAATTCGATCGGCGTGATTTCATTTGGCGGAGTCGCAAGCTACGGCCTGATTTCGATCGGCGGCATCAATGGCTTCGGGACGCTGGTCGGAGTACGCATCTTCCAGTGGTCACCAGTCATCGTTCGGCGCAAGCGCCAATCGGAATAGCGAGCCCCCGTCTGCGCCATCGGCCGGCATGCGCTGGACCGCCGATGTGTTAACCTCATGGAAGATTGAAGCCGGGGTGGTCCTCCCGTCCGCTTGATGGGGTTTGGGCCTGAGAACACACCCGCTGAACCTGATCCGGGTAATGCCGGCGCAGGGAGCAAGCGCAAAAGCCTTCAGGCCCACCCGCACAACAGTCGACCGCCCACACGCGGGAGCATTCCGTGCGCGTCGTCCTCTCGATAGCGGGATCCGATTCCTCCGCCGGGGCCGGCATCCAGGCCGACCTCAAGGCTGCCTCGCAGTTCTACGGCTGTTACGCCGCGACCGTCATCACCGCTGTCACCGCGCAGAACACACTCGGGGTTCAAGACGCGTTTCAGCTGCCGACCTGGATAGTTCGGGCGCAGATCGAGTCGGTGTTTTCTGATCTCAATGTCGCCGCGGTCAAGACAGGCATGTTGGGAGATTCGGAGATGATCAATGCGGTGGCTGATGAGCTGGGCGAGCGGAAGCCGCCCAAGATCGTCGTTGATCCGGTCATGATTTCCAAGACCGGCTTTCCGCTGCTGGCCGAGGACGCCGTTGAGGCATTCAAGGATCGGATTATTCCCCTGGCGACCTTGATTACACCCAACACGCATGAGGCGGAACGGCTGACCGGGATCGCCGTGCGCACCATCGATGAGGCGAAGCAGGCGGGAGCGGCGCTGCTTGACATGGGCGCGAATGCTGCGCTCGTCAAAGGTGGTCATCTCGCAGAAGCACCGGGCACAGACGTATTGGTCGCCCCGGAGGGCGTAGAAGTCATCGCCGGCGAATGGATCGAGACCAAGCACACCCATGGCACCGGTTGCACCTATGCGTCGGCCATCGCTGCCCGCCTCGCCTACGACTGGAACCTGAGTCTTCACGAGTGCATTGAGGACGCCAAACTCTGGCTGACGGAGGCCATCCGCTATGGGCTGAACCTCGGACACGGCGTCGGGCCGACGCAACCGTTCTGGGGCCAGGAGTGGGGACCGTGGAACGACTAGCGAGCGCGAAGGAAATCGGCCGTCTCCACGTGATCACCGACGAGGTGTTGCAGACGCGGTTCACGCACGTCGAACTGGCGGCAATGGCCGCTGCCGGAGGCGCGGACGTCATCCAATATCGCGAGAAGCGACCGTTGTCGACGCGAGCCATGATCGACGTCGCCCGGCAGATGGACGAGCAAATTGTTTCACGTGAAACAATAGTTCTAGTTGATGACCGCGTCGATATCGCTGTCGCAGTCGGTGCGACCGCCGTGCATTTGGGCCGCGACGATTTGCCGCCCGACGTCGCGCGACAGATTCTTGGCGAGGACGCGCTCATCGGCGGCACCGCGAACTCTGTTGAAGAAGCAATCAAGGTCGCTGCTCAACCAGTCGATTACATCGGTGTCGGCCCGGTGTTTGGCACGACTTCAAAAGGAGATCGCGCCGCCCCGATGCTTGGCCTTGAGCGATTCGCTGAAATCTGCGACGCAGTGGAGAAGCCCGTGATCGGCATCGGCAGCATCACCGTTGATCGTGTCGAAGATGTGTTGTCCGCCGGCGCATACGGAGTGGCGGTCCTTTCAGCAGTCGTCTGCCAGCCTGACCCCGAATCGTCGTGCCGAGCGTTCGCCACCGAGATCAAGCGGTTGCTGTCATGACCACTGCTTCCGCCGTCAACCATCCACAAACTACGGAAGTCGCTGTCGTTGGTGGCGGCGTGATTGGTCTGTCCTGCGCATTCGAACTGGCGCGTCGCGGCAAGTCGGTCGCCGTGATCGAGCGCGAAGAGACCGGATTCGGCGCGTCCACGGTGGCGGCTGGGATGCTGGCCCCGTCCTCAGAGATTGAGATGACGCCGGCGCCGGTGGTTGAGCTGCAGCTCGACAGCCTGAAGCGCTATCCGCGGTTCATCGCCGATATTGAGGCCGCCAGCGAACTGTCCTGCGGCTACCGCGACAACGGCACACTCTGGGTCTCACGCCACCGCGACGACGAGCTTGAGCTCGATCACCTCTGCGCAATCCAGAACGACCGCGGCATGACCGCGAGGAGGCTCACAGGCCGGGAGCTGCGTCGGATCGAGCCGTATCTGTCGCCCCGCGCCGTGGGTGGGCTGCTCGTCGAGACCGACCACCAGGTCGACACGCGCAAACTGGTCCCCGCACTGCGGGCCGCCTGTGAAGCGGTCGGGGTACAGATCTTGGTCCAGACCGGCGTGACCTCGGTCGAGGGAACCCAGGGACAACTCAGTCTTGCCTTGCACACAGCGACATCGGACTCAATCCTTCAGGCCGATCAGGTGTTGCTGGCCGCCGGCGTCTGGCTTGAAGACGGCCTCGTCACGCCGCTGCCGCGCCTGGGCATGCGACCGATCAAGGGCGAGATCGTCCATCTCCAGGGCCAGCCGCTCATCGACCACGTCTTGCGTAACAGCGACATCTACATCATTCCCCGTGCCTGCGGTGAATTGCTGCTCGGTGCAACCGAAGAAGAGCAAGGATTCGACATGAAGCCCACAGCCGGCGGCGTGCTCGATCTGCTGCGCTACGCCTTTGAGATTCTGCCGGGCATCTACGATCTCAATGTGACCGAACTTGATGTCGGTCTGCGACCAACGTTCTCGGACCACATGCCGGTGATCGCTCCGACCGAAACCGAAGGCATCTTCATCGCCGGAGGTCACTACCGCGGCGGCATTCTGCTCGCGGCGAGCACGGCGCATTGGATAGGCGAAATCATGGTGAATGGCCGCGTACCGCCGGAGGTCGAGGCTTTCGGACTTGAGCGATTGCTCCAACAACAACGAATGCTGGAGGTGGCAGGATGAGTCAGGTGTGGGATGTTGCCGTACTCGGTGGTGGGGTGATCGGTCTCGCCTGCGCTTTTGAACTGGCACGCAAGGGTCAAAAGGTGGTTGTCATCGAACGCGACCAGCCCGGCCAACAGGCCAGCCGCGTTGCCGCTGGACTGCTTGGGACGGCTGCGCTGCCGCTGGGCGAACAGGACGACATCTTGCCGCTCAAGCTGGACAGCCTGCGTCGATATCCGCAGTTCATCGCCAAGGTCGAGTCGATCGGCCGGATGAGCGCTGGTTACCGGATGGACGGCACGCTCTGGGTGGCGAGAGACGCCGACGAAGATGAGCAACTTGAGCTGCTGCATAACGAGCGGACGCAACGCCACCTCAGGTCGCAGCGTGTGACGGCGAGCGAGATATTTCAGCTCGAGCCAGAGTTGGCGCCCGGGCTGGTCGGCGGTCTGCTGGTCGACGAGGATATCCAGGTTGATCCGCGCCGACTGCTCGCGGCATTGGAGCGCGCGGTCACCAACGTTGGAGCGAAGCTCTACACACATCACGAGGCGGTTGGCGGCGAGTACGACGAGTCGGCAGAAGCGTGGAGCATCCAACTGCGCAGCCAACCACTCAGCGAAGCAGGGGGCGAGGAACGTGACGCGATTCAAGCCCGCAATGTGCTGATCACGGCCGGACCCTGGTGCGATCAGATCATCGACACCGCCGGCGAGGCGGGCTCGCCTCTGTCGCCAACTGGGGTCGGACCGGTTAAAGGACAGCTCCTGCGGTTGCGAGGGCCGCGAATCATTGACCGCGTCATCCGCACAACCAACATCGACCTCGCCCAGCGTCGCGACGGTGAGCTGATTGTCGCATCGACGAAGGAACCGGAGGCCGGCTGGGATCTGACGCCGACCGAGGAGGCCCGCGAGGAACTCCTGACCCGAGCCTCGGGCCTGATTCCGCGGCTGCGAGAACTCGACTTGGATGAACAGAGCGTGGGTCTGCGGCCAGCCGTTGAGGACCACCTGCCGATCATCGGTCCGGCCGGTCGCCCGGGACTATGGATCGCGACCGGACACTACCGACACGGCATCCTGCTCGCTCCGGGAACAGCCTTCTGGCTGGCTGAGGCGATTGAATCCGGACAGATACCGGACGCAATCTCGGCCTACGGTCTCGAGCGGCTGGGAATGTCGCAATTGAATTTGGAGGCGGCATCGTGACACAGTCAGCAAACGACACTGGAAGTCAGCCTGAACGGCGAATCGATCACGCTGTCCAACGAATCGCTGCGCGAGGCGCTCTGCGAGATCGGCTACGACCCCGAACAACAGGGAATCGCCGTGGCAATCAACATGTCGGTCGTGCCGCGCAGCGAATGGTCGCAGACCAACATCTGCAACGGCGACCGGATCGACATCGTCGGCGCTAAACAGGGTGGATAGAGATAGCGAATAACTATGGGTACAACCGAACACGACACCTGGATGCTGGCCGGACGTGAGATGACCTCGCGGATCATCCTCGGGACGGCGCGCTATCCGTCGCAGGAGACGCTGTTGGAGTCACTCAAGGCTTCCGGAACCGAGCTGGTGACGGTCGCGCTGCGCCGCGTCAATGTTGGCTCGGCCGATGGCACCGATCCGACCAATCTCTACACCTTGCTGACTGAGCGCGGCTACGCCCTGCTGCCCAACACCGCCGGCTGCTTCACCGCCGCCGACGCCATCCTGACCGCCGAGCTGGCCCGCGAGGCGCTGGGCGTGTCGCTGATCAAGCTGGAAGTGATTGCCGACGAAGAAACGCTGCTGCCCGATACCGAAGGCCTGCTCGAAGGCGCGCAAGAACTCGTGCGTCGCGGGTTCCAGGTCTTGCCCTACACCAACGACGATCCGGTCACCGCTCGAAAGCTGGAAGATGTCGGCTGCTCGGCGGTGATGCCGCTCGGCGCGCCGATTGGCTCGGGTCTCGGCATCCGCAATCCGCACAACATTCAGCTGATCAAGGAACGGGCCAACGTTCCCGTGATCGTCGACGCCGGCGTCGGTACGGCTTCGGATGTCGCGATCGCGTTCGAGCTCGGCTGCGACGGTGTGCTGATGAACACAGCGGTGGCCCGCTCTCGCAATCCGGTGCTGATGGCCCGGGCGATGAATGCCGCCGCGCGAGCCGGGCGCGACGCGTTCCTGGCCGGCCGGATGCCGCGCAAGTTCTATGCCGATGCTTCGTCTCCTTCGGAGGGGATGATCTCGCCACTCGAAACATCCTGACGAACAAGCTGATTGCAGATCGCGATTGAGAAGGAGATGAACCGTGTCTGATCCCCCGCTGTCACAGCGTCTCTGGGAAGAGAATCGAGACCTCGCCGAGGCCTGCCTCGAACACCCATTCCTTGTCGGTCTCGCCGACGGGACGCTCTCAGAGTCTCGCTATGGCCTGTTTGCACAGCAGGATCATTTCTACCTCGACGCCTACGCCCGCTCCTACGCCTGGGGCGCCGTGCGCGCCTCGGATTGGGCGACGCGGCGACAGTTTGGCCAGTTGCTCTCCGGCATCCTGACTGAGGGCACGCTGCACGAGAAAACGGCGCCCGAACTCGGCGTCTCGCTGGAGGATGTGCAGCCGCTGCCGGCGGCTCGCGAGTACACCGACTTCCTGCTGGCGACGGCGTCGCTGGGCACCATCGGCGAGCACCTGGCGGCCATGGCGCCCTGCGCCAAGTTGTACGGCTGGCTCGGATCGCGGCTCGCCGATCAACCGTACGACGACAAGTACGGCTTCTGGATCAGCATGTACTCCAGTCCCGACTACCAGGAGAAGGTCGACATCATCCAGCGAATGCTGGATGAACACGGCGATGAATCGGGTTCGGAAGCGATCAAGTTCCGTACCGCAATGGAGCTTGAGTACAACTTCTTTGATTCCGCATGGGTGAATGGGGACGAGTAATGACGCTCTGGAAACTGTTCGGTTCGCTGCTGTTGATCAGCATTGCGGCCGTTGCCCTTGGCGCGTGCGCCGCATCGACGGACGTGCCGCAGGCTGGTTCGATCAGAGTCGTGGAGGCTCAATCCGAGCCAGAGCCCGATGTCATTCGGGTGCAGTTGGACTGGCTGCCCAACACCAATCACACGGGCATCTACGTCGCCATGGCGCAGGGTTGGTATGAGGAGGAGGGGATCGAGATAGAGATCCTTCCCTACAGTGGCGCCGCCGGCGAAATCCTGCTTGACCAGGATGTCGCGGATGTCGCGTTCTCCTTCCCGACCTACCTGCCGTTCTTCCGGGCGCAGGGTTTCGACATTGTCTCGATCGCCGCCGTGCTGCAGACCAATCCCACCGAGGTTGCTGTGCTTGCAGACGGGCCGATTACGCGTCCCCGCGATCTCGACGGCCAGATCTATGGCGGATTCGGGGGACCGGCTGAGCAGTCGCAGTGGGAGTGGGTCGTGCGCGCCGACGGCGGCCAGGGCGACATCTCCGGCGTGATCCTTGACACGGCCGCCTACGAGGCGCTCTATGAAGGCCGCGTGCAGGCAGTTGAGCCGTTTGTCACCTGGGAGGGCATCGAGGCCAAGCAACGCGGGATTGAGCTTCGTACCTGGAAGTACACCGACTTCGGTATCCCCGACTACCCGGGCACCGTTCTGGTCGCCGCGCGCGCGCTCGTCGACAGCGATCCGGATCTGCTCACACGATTCCTCGCCGCCACGATTAAGGGCTACGAATACGCCGTCTCGGAGCCGAACGAGGCTGCACAAATGATGATCGACATCGCCGGCGAGGATGTCTTCCCCAACCTGGAGCTGGTCTTCGAGTCTGCCCGCCTGCTCGCCGCGCAGTACTACGTCGACCCCGAGGGCCGCTGGGGCTCGCAGACGCTTGAGCAATGGGAGGGCTACGCAGCATGGCTCTTCGAGCAAGGGTTGCTGCTCGATGTCGACGGCGACCCACTTGTCGATGCACCGGACTATGCAGCGCAATTCACGAATGAGCTCTATGAAGCGGCGCGCGCGTCAATCAACTAGGAATCCTCTGAACAACTGGTGTCGCAGGCTGAGCGGGGACCCCCCTTCAGCCTTCGGCAGCTTCCCCCGCAGAGGGGGGAAGCGGGGATCGGAGTTGTTCAGAGGATTCCTAGCGACAACTTTTAGCGATAGCGTGCGCCGTGCTCGAAGTTGAATCGGTCGACAAGGTATACGGGCGAGGCTCCAACGCGATTGTTGCGCTCAGCGATGTCTCGTTGACTGTTGCCGACGGTGAGTTTGCGGCATTGGTTGGTCCTTCGGGCTGCGGCAAGACGACGCTGCTCAACCTGATCGCCGGGCTCGACGATGTCGATGTCGGTCGCATCCTTGTTGACGGGGAAACTCTGACGCCGGTGGAGCGACTGCATCACTTCGGGTACATGCCGCAGCAGGACATGCTCTTCCCCTGGCGCACGGTGCTCGAGAACGTGTCGCTTGGCCTGGAGGTGCAAGGCGTCGGACGGTCCGAGGCGAGAGCCCGCGCTGCCGAGATGTTTCCCCAGTTCGGACTGGGAGGCTTCGAGCATCGGCGACCGCATGAGCTGTCGGGCGGGATGAGGCAGCGGGCGAGCTTCCTGCGCACCTACCTGCTCGGACGGCCATTTCTGCTGTTGGACGAACCATTCGGTGCGCTCGATGCCATTACCCGCGGACAACTGCAGGCGTGGCTGGCCGAGACCTGGAATCGAATCGGCGGCTCGGCTCTGCTGGTGACGCATGATCCGCATGAGGCGGTTGCGTTGTCAGATCGCGTGTTCGTGATGTCGTCGCGGCCGGGCCGGATTACCAATGTGCTGGAGGTCGATCTTCCCCGACCGCGGACGACGCACGCTGCCGAGACTGAGGCTGCGCACCGGTTGATCGATGTGTTGCGTCACGAAACTGAGCCGGAAGAGGCGCTCGCGTGAACGGTAGACCGCTCGGTCGAGAGCTGGCAGTCAGCGTCGGCGCGCCGCTCGGCCTCATGCTGTTCGTCCTGGCGGGATGGCAGTCGTACGTCTGGCTCACCGATATCCGACCGCAGATCTTGCCCGGCCCGATTCGAATCGTACGTGAGAGTGTCGAGTCCGCTGCTTCGATTAGCGAACATGCGCTGGTCACGATGTCGGAGGTCGGCGCGGGGTTTGCGATCAGCATCGTTTGCGCCTTGACGTTGGGTCTGTTGCTGGACATATCGACGCCGCTTCGCCGTGCGGTCTATCCGCTGATCGTCGCCTCCCAAACCGTGCCGATTCCGGTCGTGGCGCCGCTGATGATCGTCTGGTTTGGCTTCGGTGTGCTGCCCAAGATCATTGTGATTGGCCTGTTCACGTTTGTGCCCATCGTGTTGGGCTTCGCCGCCGGACTTGCCTCGACCGAGCGACCGACGATGGATCTGATGCGCACCTTCGGTAGCTCGCGCTGGCAGATGTATCGCTACGTCAAGATTCCGGCAGCGTTGCCCGACCTCTTCACCGGCCTGCGGATCGCCGCCATCTATGCGGTCCTGGGCGCAATCTTTGGCGAACTCGCCGGCGCGACCGACGGTCTCGGCATCTTCCTCGAGCAATCGCGTCTCTCGTTTCGGACCGACCTCGTGTTTGGCGCAATCTTCGTTGTCGCAATACTCAGCTACTTACTCTTCCTCGCTGTGGTCTTGATTGAACGCCGGGCGATCCCCTGGCATTTCCAAAGGCGTGAATCATGATTCTGCACCGGTTGATGCTGATCGCAGATCGACAGGGAACCAATGGTCGGCCATTGGCGGATATGATCGTCCGCGCAGCCAATGGCGTCGGTGGCCGATTGATGGTGCAGATTCGTGACCGGGAGCTGCAGGACTTGGAATTGATGTCACTCATTCGCGCCGTCCAGCGGCGGGTGCCGCCTCAAACGGTGCTGATGGTCAACAATCGTCCTGACATCGCGCGGGCGATCGAGATTGGCTTGCACCTGCCCGCCGCGGTCGAGACGCCACGTGGTCAGTACCAACTGCTGGGACGCTCAGTGCATGATGAGCACGAGGCGGACGTCGCGTTGGGCGACGAAGTTGACTACGCCATCGTGGGCACCATTTTCGAGACGACGTCGCATCCCGGTCGAGCCGGCGCAGGACTTGTCCACCTCTCAGACATCCGAGCGCTGATGGGCAACATCGCTTGCTACGCGATTGGCGGGATCACAACCGAGAATGCCCGATCCGCGATCGAGGCGGGCGCCTGGGGTGTCGCGGTGCGCAGCGCCATCCTCTCGGCCGATGATCCGTCCGAGGCCGCGTATCAGCTGCACAGTAGCCTGCCGAAATGACCACGACTCCACCGCTCAGGAATGTAATTGAAGGACGCAGCCCGTCGAGTTTCTCTTCGGTGCGCCGCGCTCGGGCGATGCTCAACAACGGACCCAATGCCCTCACTGCGCTTGCCGACGATCTGTCGGGAGCCGTCTCGGATGCCTCCGATGTCCTGATCGACCGCCCGTCCCGTCTGCTCTACGCGACGGATGCGTCGCTCTACGAGATGGAGCCGGTCGCGGTCGTGTTTCCGCGCACGCCGGCCGATGCGGCGGCCGCAGTCGACGTGGCACGCTCCCACGGAGTACCTGTGTTGCCGCGCGGCGGCGGGACGAGCCTGGCGGGACAGGGCGTCAATCACGCCGTCGTGCTGGACTTCACGCGACACATGAACTCGGTTCTGGATATTGATGCTGACCGGCGAGTGGCTCGGGTGCAGCCGGGCCTCGTCTTGTCGGAGCTGAACAAGGCCGCGCGACGCTACGGGCTGCACTATCCGATCGATCCGTCGACCGCGAATCGCGCCACGATTGGCGGCGGGATTGGCAACAACTCCTGCGGCACACACAGCGGCTTGTATGGCAAGACGATTGATGTGGTGGATTCGGTCGACGTCGTGCTCTCCGATGGCGCAAACCTGCGCTTCGACCAGGTCGATGAGCGGCGGCTGCGAGCCTTGATCGATTCCGGCGGACGCGAGGGGCGCTTGTATCGAGATCTGCGCGACCTGGCCGAGCGCGAGCGAGCGGAAATCGGCGAGCGCTTCCCGGACATCCCGCGACGAGTCTCGGGCTACAACCTCGACACTCTGCTCAATCCTGGCGAGGTCAATCTGTCCAAGATGGTGGTGGGATCGGAGGGCACGCTCGCCGTCGTTACGGAGGCGACCGTCCAACTTGCTCAACTACCGAAGCGGCGCGGGATTCTGGTCGCGCACTTCCGCACGTTGATCGAAGCGGCGGAAGCGACGGTCACGGCGAACGCTTACAAACCGGCCGCGATCGAACTCGTTGACGAGATCATCATCGAACGCTGCCGATCCAGCGTCGGCTACGCGCCGCTGGCGGAGTTCGTGGTCGGCGAGCCCGGCGCGATTTTGCTGATCGAGTGCTTCGCCGACACGGACGACGACCTGCGCGATCAGCTGCGAACCATTGAAGCCGACCTCGAATCGCAAGGCATGGGCTACGCCTCGGTGATTGAGACTGATCTCTCAGCGCAGGCGAAGATATGGCAGATGCGACAGGCTGGGCTCGGACTGCTGATGTCGATGCACGGCGATCCCAAACCGGTCGCGTTTGTCGAAGACACCGCAGTGCCGCCTGAGCGACTGCCGCAATTTGTCGCACGATTCGACGCAGCGGTTCGAGCGCGCGGTCTGAGAGCCGGCTACTACGGACATGCGGCCGCCGGCTGCCTGCACATCCGGCCTGTGGTGAATGTCAAAGATCAGCACGGCCTGGAGCAGACCGAGGCGTTGGCCGCGGAGATTGCCGACCTCGTGGTCGAGTTCGGCGGTTCACTCTCGGGCGAGCACGGCGACGGCATCGTGCGCGGCGCGTTCATGGAGAAGATGTTCGGCCCGCAGTTGGTCGACGCCTTCCGCGAAGCCAAGCAAATCTTCGACCCTGACGGTCTGTTCAATCCGGGCAAGATTATCGACACCCCGCCCTTCCGCGACAATCTGCGCCTGAGTCCGGAGACGGTCAATGCTGAGCCCTCCGGCTGGCTTGATTTCTCGTCCGAGGGCGGTCTCGCGCAGGCTGTAGAGATGTGCAACGGACAGGGCGCGTGCCGCAAGTTCGATGGTGGAATGTGCCCCTCATTCCAGGTCACGCAGGACGAAGAGCACTCGACGCGCGGTCGCGCCAACCTGCTGCGTCAGATCCTGAACGGTGCGATGCCGCTGGAGGAGCTGTCGGGCGACCGCCTGCACGATGCACTCGATCTCTGCGTCGAGTGCAAAGCGTGCAAGGCCGAGTGTCCGTCGGGAGTCGATCTGGCCAAGATCAAGTACGAAGTGCTGGCGCATCGTCATCAGACCCACGGCGTGCCGCTCCGAGATCGAGCGTTTGCCAACATCGCCACGTTGCTTCGGTTGGGTTCGCTGGCGCCGGGGATTGCCAACTTCATCGGTTCGACACCGATTGCCGGGAAGCTCCTGGGCCGGCTCGGCGTGCACCCAGAGCGTCCGGTTCCGAGGCTGGCGCAGCAGACGTTTGCTCGCTGGTTTGGGCGACGAACGTCGCCTGCCGCGACGCGTGGCGATGTCGTCCTCTATGACGACACGTTCACCAACTTCGTCCATCCGGAGGTCGGGATTGCGGCGACGCGAATCATCGAGGCGCTGGGCTATCGGGTGATCAGGGTCGAGAATCGCGCGTGTTGCGGTCGACCGTCAATCTCCAAGGGACTGCTCGACGAGGCTCGCGGCCTGGCCGAACGCAATGTCGCGGCCTTGTCGTCCTACGCAGCCTCAGGGACGCCGATCGTGGGCACGGAGCCGTCGTGTCTGCTAACGCTGCGGGACGAGTATCCGTTACTGCTTCGCAACGAGCCGGCCTCGGCCGTAGCCTCGCAAGCGCTGCTCTTTGACGAGTGGCTGACTCGCGAATTGGCAGCGGACGGGGCGCCGGACATCTTCTCCGGCGACCACGGACCGCTCATGCTGCATACGCATTGCCACCAGAAGGCCCTGGCCGGATTTATGCAAACACTCGATGTCCTCGGTCGCGCCGGCTACGAACCGCAGGCGATTGATAGTGGCTGCTGCGGGATGGCCGGGTCGTTTGGATTTGAATCGGAGCACTACGACATGTCGCGCAGCATGGGAGCGTTGCGGCTGTTCCCGGCGCTAGAGGCGGCAGCGGGAATGCCGGTGGCGATCACGGGTGTCTCGTGTCGGCAGCAGATCGGTCATTTCACCGACCGCGAACCGCGACACGTGGTCGAGTATTTGGCCGACGCACTGAAGTGAGAGCAGCGGGCGGGAGAGGCTTGGTGCCGAGGGGCAGAATCGAACTGCCGACACCACGATTTTCAGTCGTGTGCTCTACCAACTGAGCTACCTCGGCGCGATAGCTGGATCAGCATACACTCCGCAGAGCCAATTTCGGACGTGTTGGCTAGTCCTGCGGCATCACTTCGACGGTCGGCATGACTGCTCGACGGACCTGCTCGAAGACCTCTTCGATTGTGCCCCGGGCATCGACCACATCCCAGGCGTAGCGCTCGGCCATGACCGACATCTCCTGCAATTGCTTGCGCTGGTGTTGCATGAATCCGTCGTAGATGCTGCGGTCGTGCAAATAGTCGCCGCCGGATTCCCAGAAGTCGAAGCCGCGTTCGAGCACTCGCAGGACCAGGTCTTCGGCGTCGATATCGAGGTAGATGACCTGGTCCGGAACCAGTGCAAAGCCGTAGATCTGCTCAAGCCATTCACGCGATGTCCCGCGCACGATTGCCCTCGCGATGAGCGAGAAGATGTAGCGGTCGGCGAGGACGACCATGCCGGCCTGTAACGCGGGCAACATAATCCGTTCGAAGCGGTCCCAGAAGTCGGTCGCGTAGAACAGGTTGAGGGTGATGGGGTCGAGTGTGTGCCCTTGTTTCGCCTCGTCGATACCGGGACCAACCAGCGGCGAGCGGCGTAGGCCGCTATCGACCACCCCCCAGCCCTGAGCTTCGAGATAGTCCTTCAGGATCGAGATGATCGTCGTGCGTCCGACGCCGTCGGTGCCCTCGATCACAATCAAGCGTCCCGGCAACCAGTCTTGATCGATGCCGGGAGGAGTCTCGCCGTAGAACTTGACGACGGTCACAGGCCACCTCCGGCGGCGATGGCCGCGAAGCCGGTCTGGATGTGAGTTGGCACGTCAGAGATCTCGCGTCGCGGCATGCCTTCGAGCAGCGGTTCAACGAGTTCACGGACCAGGACTTGCTGGTTGACGAGCGACTGTGAGGCATCGATAGGTGTGATGTCGAATTCGTCGCAGAGGTCCTCGTACTCATCCAGGATTCGTCCCTGGAAGAGACGGAAGGACTCGTGCACGTCATCGGACAGGCCCAGGTCCATTCCGGCTTCGTAGAACTTGATCTCTGCTCTTGCAGCGGCAATGCGGCGGATCGATTCGTCCAATGACACTTGGAAGTACAGCGCGAGATTTGGCGGCGGCGCGAAGGAGTAGAGGTTCCGTACCCAGTGTCGATCGACACCGCGGGCGGCGTCTCGTGCGAATGCCGTGTAGACGTATCGGTCGGCGAGCACAATCACGCCGGCCTGTAGCGCCGGCAGAATCTGTTCGTGCGTACGGCTGGCAAAGTCGGCCGCGTGAATCAGGCTGAACGACATCGGAGTCAGGAGCTGTCGCCGCTTGCCTCGTTTGGTTGTATTGCGGACGATCGGCGACGAGTTCCACTCGGTGAAGACGGTGACGAAGCCCTCGCTGCGCAGCCATTTGTGGAGTAGGTCAAGCTGTGTGCTCTTGCCGGAGCCGTCGATGCCTTCAACGACGATCAGTCGGCCGGGCAAATCGGAGAAGTCTGCAGAGGTGGCCACCGGCGTTTCCCTTCGCGGCGCTCGGATATGCGATCGGTTCGCAAATTTGCACCATAAGCGTAGACAATCCGGTTCAGGTTAATGAAACGAAACCATTAGCGGCCAAGTGTGATATGAGCGCCCGCCTCTTTTGCGGCCGGAGGCAACGGGCGGCAGCGGGCGACATTAGGACGCAAGCGGCCGGCCTCGCTATTCATCGAACGTTCGACGAACAGCGAGGCCGGCGATTAGGGGCCATGTGAAGCCGCGGCTGTCTACCGGATCAAGGTCCCGGAGGCGTCTGCGAGGCATCCTTCCTGCAGCGGTTCGACCGGTCCGATCGATTCAATTCGCTGCACGCTCTTGCCACTGCCGAACTTGTCGGCGTAGGTGACGGTGATGCGCAGGAACTTGTTCGCATCGGCAGCGAGCGGTGAGTAGCTGGATTCGTGCGACGCGATCTCGCCGATCGTGCTCCAGTGGTCCTCTCCGTTGTGCGAAATTTCCCAGAGCCAGGTGACGTCTGTTTTGCGGCTCATCTGGATCGCTCAACAGCGCATGGAACACAGGAGTGCAGAGCGGCGTCGGTCTCCAGACGTTGACCCGTCCCGGTTCGTCGATGTCGGTGACATGGATCGTGAGATCCAGGCGCGCATCGGATTCTCCGTCGCTGGCCGTCAGCCGCACGGAGTATGTGTTCCGGTATTCGAAGCTGAGACGCCCAGTGGTTCGAAGCTGCCCGCTCGCTGAGTCAATGGCGAAGGTTGAGGCGTCCTCGCCGCTCAGGGAGTAGGTCAGCTGCTGGCCTTCAGGATCGGTGGCGACGACGGGCTCACCGACCAAGGCGCCTGCGGACGGACTCTCATCCACGGTGCGTGCCGCGCTATCGCCTTCGTTGAACGTCGGCGGGTGGTTGCGTGCATCCACGCATTGAACCGGATTGGCGGGAACGGCGTCGTGGTCGAGGATGGCAGTGTTTCCAGCCGCATCCTCAATGGCGCCGTCCGAGAGGCTGAGTTTGTTTTGTCCGATGGCGAATCCGTCGGGATCGTGGTCTCCTTCGACCACCGTGTAGACGAAGGTCAAGGATTGCGAACCTGGCGGTTCGTCTTCTCCAGAACCGCGCTGTTCAGCGCTGGCGCGCAACGTGGCCACACGAGGCGAGCCGTCGAAGTCCAGTTCCAGTTGCGCCGAGCCGCTGACGATCACGTTCTCGTCGAACTCAACCTCTACCGTGATCTCGTCGCCGTCGACATAATCGCGCTCGGATGGTTCGGATGTCACGCTCAGGGAGCTGATCTTCGGCGCGATCAGGTCGGTCGATCCAACCACCTGGTGTCCGTCAAGGTCATGGATGGCGCGGTAGCCACGGCTGCTGTGTTGTCCGGTCGCGTGCGAGCGGATGCTGCCACTGCCGAAGTACCCGGAACCTTTGGAACCGGCCGAAACGCTGAATCCGTCCGTATCAATGTCGGTGCGCTTGACCGTGTAGCTGAAGACCAGCGTGTCTGTGCCCGAGCCACGGTTGTAGCGAGCTCCGCGCCAAGCGTCGTCGTCGTCGCCGACGTAGATGCTCACACCCTTGGCGCCCTCGACCACCATGGCTTCTTCGTACGTGAGCTGCACTTCAAGAGATTCCCCGGCGCGGTATGCCTCTCCGTCCTCGGGCGACGAGATGACCGACACGTCGGTGATCCTCACGACCTGGTTCCAGTCGACCTTGTGATCGGAGGCGTCCTTGATGCCCGCGTAGAACCTGTTGGCTTCGACGTTTGTACCAAGAGCCAGAATCGAGCCACTGCCGCCGAAGCCGCGCTCACCACTGGCGCTTGGGGCTGGTCCACGCGAAATGGTGATGCCGTCGTCGTCAAAGTCTTCCCACAACACCTGGCGACTGAAGGTCAGGGTGTCCGTTCCCGAGCCGCTCTGGTACCAGGCCGCGTACCAGCGAGTACCGATCCACATGCCGAGGTGTGCACGGCCGCGGACCGTCACCGGTGTATTGAAGACGGCCTCGATTTCGATCTCCTCATTCAGCCCGTATGTGTCGCCGACTGCAGGGGTCGAGGCGATTCGGAGTTCCGTGACATGCGGGTCGTCGTCCTTGATTGTGACGACGCAGGTCTCGATCAGTTCTGCATCCGCGTCGTTACCGAGCGCATAGCCGACGGTGAATGTCTCATCGCCCTCCGTCAGGTCGTCCTGGGAGGTCGCGATCGAACCCGCCATGCGATACTCGCCCGTCTCAGGATCGGTTGACCACTCGAAGTTCGATTCGAATGACGAGAAGTCTGATGCAGCCGCGGTTGCGGCGATGACGCGCCAGGACGCGCCCAGGGACTCAACGACCGTTGCGTCGTCCGCTCGCACCAGGAAGACATCGAGCGATTCGCCCTCCAGGACATCGGTCATCGGACATTCGAGTAACACTCCTGTTGCGTTTGCGTTTGCCGAGGCCGTGCTCATGGATTGCAGGGCGACGAACCCGGCCAGAGTGATGAGCAGGAGCGGCAGATAGGGGAATCTGAGTCGACCACTCAGGTGTTGGGACGGTGCGAGGCGACGCCATGCGGCGTCTGGTTTGCGAATGCGCTTGCGAATCGGCTTCATCGCCGTTCCTCTCCGATCGCTAGGTGCTAGTTCTGTTCGGAGTGACTGGTCGACCTGACTCCGATTTCAACGTATGTCCGGCATTTGTTAGCAGGTGGAGCGGGTTAGCAGCTAGCACGCTCGCGAGCGGGCGAGCGATGAACGAAGCAACACGAAATCTGTGGCTGGCGCACGTTGTCGCGCCGTGTGTATCGGACTCTTCAATCCAAACGCGCGATCAGCGGACGTTTCAACGTTGCTGCGGACAGTCATTGACCGGTTCGCGCAGCAAACGCCCAACTAACGAGACTCAGCCGCGTTTGGTTACCTTGCGAAACAGGCAGGACTTCCCTTGAGCCCGTATGGGTCTCCGCTCAAGAGTCTCCGCATTCAAACATCGCCCGCCGGCAACGACTTTGAAAGAAACCATCATGGCATTCGGATTCGGGACGGGTCGTAGTCGCCTGGTTGCCGAACTTAACGCGGCCTCGGAAGTCGTCGAGACCGCGATGGGGCCGGTCGAGTTCGCGATCCACGGCGATGCTCCGTACGTTGTGATTTTTCACGGCACGCCACAAGGACACAACGCGAGTTTCATCGGCGAACCAATGGAGCAAGCTGGGTTCGGGACGATTACGCCATCGCGACCGGGCTACCTCAGAACGCCGCTCGAAACGGGGCCTTCGTTCGAGGAGCAAGCCGACGCGGTCGCTGCGCTGCTCGATGTGCTGTCGATCGACCAGGTCGCGGTATATGCGATCTCGGGTGGCGGTCCGAGCGGCATTCAGTTCGCTGCGCGTCATCCTGATCGCGTGAAGGCGCTCATACTCGAGGTCGCGATTTCGCAAGCGTACGTTCCTGAGGTTTCAGATCTGACCGTTGCGCTGTCCATGAACTCATTCGTTCAATGGATCTCGGGCCTCATCCTGAAGCGGTTCGCTCGCGTCGGTCTAGGTCAGTTCCTCAAGTTGGAGAGCACTCTGGCGGCGGCGGATCGGGCGAGGGTGATCGACGACATCATGTCAGTCCCGGAGAAGCTGGCGCTGCTGGATAAGCTGATCGTCGACTCGCCGCCGATGAACCTATTGCGCGCCGGATTTCACAACGATATGAAACAGTTCGGTTCCATCGAACAGCTTCCACTCGATCAAGTTCGTTGTCCGACGCTGGTCACCCACGGCACGCATGACGGTGATGTGCCCTTCGTCCACGCCGAGAATTCCGCCCGGGGCATTCCCAACGCGGAGCTGTTCCAGGTCGAGAAGGGCTGGCATCTGCTCGGCCTCAGCGACGGAGACAACGCGTACCTTCAGGCAGAAATCGATTTCTTGCAGAAGCATCTGGCTGACTGAGGGCCCTGTCTTCAAGTCTGGCGGGGCATCCGGTCAGTTGCCTGATCCCACGGCCGACGAATGAGCAGTTGCTAGGAATGCTCTGAACAACTCTGATCCCCGCTTCCCCCCTCTGCGGGCGAAGCTGCCGGAGGCTGAATGGGGTCCCTGCTCGGCCTGCGACACTAGTTGTTCAGAGGATTCCTAGCTCGCTGAGAGTGTCTCGGGAGTACAAGATTCGTGATTCCCGCGCACCGACGCGGGAATCTCGCAGAGTGCTTCACCGACGCTCGAACCTGAGGAACCGCGCTCGTTGCAATCGGTCAGCCGGCTCCTGGCTGTCTTGCCGAGCGCAGCGAGATACCCGCGGCGGAGCGGGGGTAGGACGGAGGTGGGGAGGTCTGCTGACTTCCGAGACAGCCTGACAAGAGGCAATAGTCGCCTCTCCATCCTCATCAGATCGCCGCCTGGACGTCCCTCTAGACTGTCGTCGTTCGCACCCGGCCGGCCTCGGCCCGCTCGCACTCATCACGACAGGCATTGAGATGGATATCGCCGCATTAGGCAAGTCTCCCAACGCCGACCCGTTGGTGCAGACGATTATGGAACATGATCTGGCTCGCCACATTGTTGAGCTCGACGCCTATGGCTTTACGGTCATCCCACCCGAAAAGATGGGTACGTCGCCTGGCTTCGCAGATCGTTTGCGCGACGCGATCCTGAACACCTACCAGCGCCGTCACGATGTCGAGATCGACGACTGGCGCACGGCCGACCTGCCCGCTCCCAACGAGCGCGCATGGCAATTGATCGATGAAGACGACGCGATCACCGAGGCCGTGCTCAATCCGGTCGCGCTGACGATGGCCCGCTGGCACTGTGGACAGAGCGCTGTGCTGGGCGGGACTTCCTCGATCATCAAGCCGCCGCACGAGAAGAGCTACCTCGGCATCCACAACGACACCCACGGCGTGCCGCCGCCCCAGGCTGCTTACACCCATCTGGTCAACACGAGCTGGATCCTCACCGACTACGACTCGCGCGAGGACGGACCAACCGTGTTTGTACCGGGCTCGCATCGCTGGGGCCGCGCGCCTGCGCCGCACGAGACGAACTTCTGGGAAGAGGGTGCATTGCTCGACCCGGTCTCGATCCAGGCCAAGGCGGGCTCGCTCGCGGTCTGGGGCGGCAACACCTGGCACGGCGCCATGAACCGCATGAGCGTCGGCCTCCGCGTCACGCTGGTCCTGGTCTGGATGCGGCCCTACATGAAGATGATCAACCAGTGGGACGACGGCGCGGTCTCGCCGGAGCGGCTCGAGCGCTACCCCGAGCTGCACAAGATCCTCGGCTACGACCACCCGTACCCATCCCGCGAGTCGATCCGCAACGCCAAGTACGTCGGCGAGATGATGGCCGTCGGCCAGGACCAGTTCGCGTAGTCGAGACCTGCGCTCATGCCGGGGTCAACGTCGCAGGTGCGCCAGCGACGAATGACGCATTTCGCTTGCAGGCCGATGGGGGGCGGAACCCCCTCAGCCTTCGGCAGCTCCCCCCGGCAAGAGACCAATGCAAAACTCTCAGTTCCCCTCTCCCCCCCTTGCGGGGGGAGATGTCACGGAGTGACAGAGGGGGGGCGGCGACGACCAGATAGGCATTGCGATAGGGAACCCCCCTCTGCCTTCGGCATCTCCCCCGCAAGGGGGGAGAAGGGGAGTTACGCATCGGTCTCTGAAAGGGGGAGCGGGAGAGTTGATAAGTGCTTCGAATGGGATCGTCGCGTCAATGTGAACAGGCCCTAGGAACGCTCTGAACAAGTCTGTCTTCTGAGGGCTAGTTACGATCGGGGCAGCGACCGCTGAAGGGAGCGCCTCGATGCTGGAGCCGACGTTTGGCAGCTTGGAGTTTGCCCACAAGAAGCGCAAGACGCGGCGCGAGCGCTTCTTGGAACGGCTCGACGCCCTGGTCCCCTGGGCCGTGCTGGAGGCGCAGATCGAGCCGGTCTACCCCAAGCCGGGTCGCGGACGGCGACCCTACCCGCTGGCCGTGATGCTGCGCATCCACTGCGTGCAGCTCTGCTACAACCTGAGCGACCCGGCGATGGAAGACTTGCTCTACGAGGCTGAGTCGGCGCCCGCTTCTGCGGGTTGACGCTGAGCGGTCCGATCCCGGACGAGTCGACGATCCTGCACTTCCGCCACCTGTTGGAGCGGCATCAGCTGGGTGAGGCGCTGCTCGAGACGATCAACGCGCCCCTGGCCGGACAAGGGCTGCGGCTGCAAGCCGGCACGATCGTGGACGCGAGCATCATCGCGGCGCCGTCGTCGACCAAGAACCAGGCCCGCAAGGGCAACGAGTGGTACTTCGGGATGAAGCTGCATATCGGCACGGATGCCGAGACGGGCCGACCCATAGCCTGAGCACGACGGCGGCCAATACAGCCGACGTGACCGAGGCGCACCGGCTGCTGCACGGAGACGAGCGCGAGGCCTGGGGCGACGCCGGTTACCAGGGCGTCGAACGCCGTCCGGAACTGGCGGACTCGGAGGTCGAGTGGCGGGTCGCGATGCGTCCCGGACGCCGGCGCACGCTGTCAGCCGACAGCGCCCTGGCCGAGCGCGAGCGACAGCGGGCTTCGTTGCGAGCCAAGGTCGAGCACCCGTTTCTCTACATCAAGCGGCGCTTCGGCTACGACAAAGTGCGCTACCGCGGCCTGGCCAAGAACCACCGGCGGCTGGCCTTGCTGCTGGGCTTCACCAATCTGCTCATCGCTGAGCCGCAACTGGCCTGAGCCTGGGCGGACCGCGCCCCCTGCCTGGCTCCGCCGCCACCATGGGCCCCACCGCTTCCTTAGAACCGCCCCAACCCTTCATCTCACTCAGCAACTCAACGCACTGACGCCATCGCACTCGCCCAGTCAGCACCAAGCCCGCTCAATGGCCCTTTGTTCAGAGCATTCCTAGGGCCTGTTCACTCTATTTCGTCATGAAGTGTATGCAGGCGAGGAGGATTTGGTTGAGGTAGACGTGGGCGAGTTTGTGATACCGGCAGGCGATGCCGCGCAGTCGCTTGATGCGTCCGAAGTAGCGTTCGATCGCGTTGCGGGCGCGGTAGGCGACGCGGTTCAGCGGCCAGGGCTTGAGGCGATTCGCCTTCGGCGGCGTGACCAACTCCCAGCCGAGCGCCGCGGCCAACGCGCGCAGCTCATCGCCCTCGTCGGCGCGGTCGGCGAGCAGTTGCGGCTGACCAGATATGGGGCCGAGCCGTTCCAGCAGCCAGCGTCCCCAGGGCGCATCGCCCCAGTGACCCGGCGTCAGGGTCAGGATCAGCGGCAGCCGGTCATCCAGCACGAGCGCGTGCAACTTGGTCGTCAAGCCTCCGCGCGAGCGGCCGATCGCTTGGCGCCCCTGTTCCTCGGCGCCCCCGTGCCGTCCTGACGCACCTTCACGATCGTGCTGTCGAGCGAGACGCGCAGCGGCCGGTCCGGCTCGCGTTGCTCGATCTGCGCCTCCAGTTCAGCGCGTTGCAGCTCGGCGAAGACGCGCTCCAGCACGCCCTTGTCGATCCAGCGCCGTCCGCGCATGTAGACCGTGTGCCAGGGTCCGAAGCGTTCGGGCAAGGCGCGCCAGCTACAGCCTTCCTTCGTGATGAACAGCCAGCCCTCAAGCACCTGTCGCGAGGGCAGCTTGCAGTTGCCGCGTGGAGTCGGCATGAGCGGCGCGATCCGCGCCCATTGTGCGTCGGTCAGTTGCATGATCCCATTGACCCGGCCGCCAGACCGTCCCGCAACTCTGACACAAACCCCGATTAGAGTGAACAGGCCCTAGTTCGCCTCAACCAGTTACGAATCTGATTCGTAGTTCATTGCAGGTTGGGCGAAGTTGGTGGGCCAAGCGAGACCGTACTGCGAACTTTCTCCTGGGAGGTGGCCCTGTAGGCGCCAGCTCAAAATCTCACGAGCGGAGCGATCCCCGCAGGTGTTGAGTCGCCAATAGTGCGCCTCCCAAGTCAGCGTTTCTGTTCTTACAATGTGAAGGAATTCTACGGCCAAGATTGCACGTTCTGGGTCAACCTGATTCCAAGCTTTGCAGGCGATATTCCTCGGTCCAACCGCCGATTGACGCTAGGCGGACACCTAGCAGAGGCTGTTGCACAGAGTTGGTGATCGTCTGGGTGTCGCGGTTAGCCGGAGCAAGGGCTTGGATTCGAGGATGCTGTGGGACATCGGAGGCCAATAGGGCGGTGTTCGACCGGTCTGGGCAGCCAGGGTTGACGAATTGGCGTGCGCGGCCTGGGTGAGCGGCCTCCGGCGGGTGTGGATGGACGGAGCGTCTGCCGGTGGCGGTAGAGCTTACGCAGGTTGCGCGTGGCGGCGATCAGTTTCTACTCGCTGGCGCACGCATCGAAGCCGCGGCGTTGGAAGCGGCGGATCCGACGGTTCTCCTTGATGTCGCCGAAGACCGGCTCGATCATCCAGCGACGTTGTTCGTACAGGCGCCGACCGCGCTTCGTCGTCAGCGTGCGCCGCATCCGTTCGCGCAGAGAGAGTCCGTCCGGGATACGTCCGCGCGGAGCTGGGCCGGCGGCGCGCCGGTTGCCGTCGCTGCGGCTGGCGATCAGCAGCTCCGGCCCCGTCTCGGCCAGCGCCGTCACATTGGCGTCCGAGAAGTAGCCGGCGTCGGCCAGCAGCACCCCGACTGGCGCTTGGTCCAGCGCTTGTAAGTTACGGCTCGCGGCCTCCAACATCGGCAGCAGTTCGTGCACATCGGTCGCCGCGCGGGTCAGCTCGGCCGCCACGACGACCTGTTCACGGGTAGCCAGCGCCTGCGCGTTATAGCCCTGGACGTGACCTTCGCACTCACGCACCACGCGGCTGTCCGGGTCGCTCAGGTTGACCTTCGCGTCCGGGTTCGCCGCCAGCCGCTGCTCCCGACCGAGCAGCGCCGGTGGCAGCGCGTCCCCCCGCTCCGCACAGCCGCGAGCCTGCTCCTCGGCGTCCACTCGCTCCGCCTCGCCCAACATGCGCTCGATCTCAGCCTCCAACTGCGCCTGCGTGCGGTTGCGCTTGCGGCTCGCGTTGGCGCGCAGCTTGGCCCCGTCCAGTACCACCAGCCCGGCCCGCACCAAGCCCGCACCAGGCCCGCCTCGGCGCAAAGTCGCAACACCTCCACGAATATCTCCGCCACGGCCCGCTCGTGGCGCTGACGAAAGCGGCAGATCGTCGCGTGATCGGGCTGTTGGTTGGCGCTCAGCACACGGAAGGCCACCTCCGCTCAGCAGCGTCGCTCGATCCGCCGGCTCGAGCGCTCGCTCTCGCAACAGGCATAGAGCAGCAGCGACGGCATCATCGCCGGGTCGTAGGCCTGGCGGCCCCAGCCGTCATCGCGGTAGGCGGCATGAACGGCCGACAGATCCATCTGATCGACCGCGTCCAGTACGAACCAGGCGACGTGATCCTCCGGCAGCCAATCACGCATGCTGACCGGCATCAGGTACTGCTGCTCACGCTCGCACGACAGATCCCGCTCGGCCATCGCTGCCTCCATCCGTTCGACCACAGCGTCGCCCCCAGACTACGCGCCACCCGCTCTCCCCAGCAGTTTGTGCGACAGCCTCTGCTAAGGAGGCGTCTATTGCGGGTAGAACCAGAGGCACCGAGCGAGTCTAGAATGAGGCCCCACATTCCACCGCCCAACCTGGCGCGACAATTTGGCCTGCGGCATTAGGCGCCATGTATCTGAAGGGCTCTGCACGGGTCTCAAAGCCCAATTGCCCAGCACAAACATGCGTGGGTTCTATAGCCAGTCAGTCACTCGCACCGCCCGCAAGTCGGCGTCCCTTCTACAACTCTTCTCGGTCTCAATAGATGCCCTCCAGCACTGGCACTCGGATAGTCACAGAACACCACTTCGACCCCTGGTCCACGACCACTTGCCAATCCCGCCTCCTCTCCAAGTTCACTTCGTCTCGGTCGCCTCCTATGCAAAAGGAGCGCTCACGACACTAAACCTTGTCGTTCTAGCCTCCAGTGCCTTCCCCCCGCCCTTTCGAACATGTCTATGATTCGAACATGTCTATGATGTCACAAACACGCTGTCCCCCTCACCCACACCCGGCGTCCACCGTAACCAAGCCATCCGCGACCATTGAAGCAACCCAGCGCCAATGACCTGCTCAGCGGCAATCGTTCCGGACCTTCAAGTAGCTAGACATCTACCCACGTTATCTCCAAGACTGAGTGGAATGCTGGATGTATTCGATAGGACAGCTCAAGTGCACCCCGTCGCCCCGCCAGTACTTTACCACGCCTCATCAAATGCTGACGATGATCTTCGTCTGTCGGAAACACATATCCTTGCGAAGTTTCAATACCCAGCACGCTCACATCGCACAACAGGTGCAAGTGGTACTCTACGTCAGCTTCCGGCACTCCAGCTCTCAATATCGACGAGCGTATCTCTGATTCCGACAGTACACTCGACACGCCGGCAAGCTCATACAGAATATTCTCCAACTGCCCCCGGCCTGGATCATCTTCAGAGGCTATGGACCCTAACACATAACGAGAATACTCCTCGTAAGCTGTCTCCAAGTCCTCTGACAAAACGATCGAATGGGAGCGATCCGCTGCAATTCGTACAGCGTATTTTGTCATCACCAGTACGTCCCTCGGTCGCGGGAGGCATCGCTGTGCGACGAATTGCAATGTTGGAGCTCCACCAACTGTCGCGGGGAAAAGCCATTGCCAGACTTGGTCTGCTTCCGCTGTCCATTCCACGCTATGGGCCAAACGCTCGTGGACAATTCTCATCAACAACTCTGGCTCTTTCCACAGGATCCGCTGAATTGGTAACTTGTCTCGCTCCGGCAACGTGGCGCCGATGTTTGCAAGTATATCGCTCCGTATGAAGATACCCAAAGCGATATTGACCCGCTCACGTTCATCGACTTCATCCCGAAATTCGCTAACCACACTCTGTGCGACGCGAAATAGCCCTTGCAACAATGCGGCGGGGCCGTCGGTATCCGCTCCAGATCGCCACTGTTCATCCAACCTATCGACAAGCAACATTACCCTCTCCTTGTCGGCAATCACGCGCCCCAGCAGCTGCCGAAGCTGACCAACCAGAGATCTGTGAAGCAACTCGCTTAGCTTGAGTCGCTGGCCATCCAATCGCTCCTGCGTCTCGATCGCACGGAGCTCATCCACAGCGCGACTTACGCGTTGAGAAAACGCGGCCGTCAGAGTGTCTTCATTGCGGCTAACAAAGTCAACGAGCCTATTTTCGGCGTCAGTCGACATGTGATGAGCTGGCCTGCCGCTCACTTCCGCAACCACACTTTCAGCCAGTTCCGAATACAAGAGGAACTTCCACAGACTCTCAATGAGATAGGCCCGCTCCGAATCCGGCCATTCCTCTGCCAATAGTCGAAGTATCCCAGCAACTTCATATTCGACTGGACTCACTGCGCACACGTGCACCTTATTATTTCGACGAAACTCCTCTTGCAAAGCAATCAGTGTCGCAGTCTTGCCAGAGCCAGGTCTTCCTACAATGATTGATAGCCCCGGTCGCTGAACCTCCTTATATGTCATCGTTTCAACAAAGTAGTCGTCCAGCACCCTTCCTTCGTGCTCGGCCACATGGTCACCCATGACAATGGCACTGACATCGACCCTTGCACCCTGTTTACTAGGCCGAGTACGACGACTTCGCAGCTGCCGTTGAGGCAACTCTAATGTGGACGCCCATTGGTCGAAGTGTCGTTCACTATCCTGCGCGGTCTTGTAGATGTAAAGAAGAGATTCGAAGTCTGTTGGACTCCGGAATGGTTCCCTCGCGAGCATCAGGACGTGCTTGCCGAGTCCATATGCCAAGCCTGCGATGAATGAAGCTCGACCGTTATGGACTTCTGCATCCCTGTCTTCATTAGATAGCAAATGCAAGAGGACAGCATCTGCGTTGCCGATCTTCTCTACGTACCAAGCCAACCTCGCACCACTATTGTCGTTGGGATCATCGACGATGTAGGACTGCGAGAAGATGGAACGCCTAATGGCCTCGCCAACGGCAATTAATGAGTCGGTATCGAGTGGCGGTTTCACATATAAGAGTGACGCGCCCTCACCAGGCTGAGTGCCACTCCCATTAGTTGGATGTAAGATGGTGCCCGTCGAGGACTCCCACGGCGCCTCAGTCACGAAGGCGCGAGCTAGTTCTTGGTGATTTTGATACTTGGCATATCCTAAGTCGAAGATTCTGGTGTAACGCCGGCTGTAGTTCCGCGTAGCATCAGCTATGCCTGAGTTTATGCATGGCCACACCTGCTTATGTGTTCCGATGGCGTAGCCAAAGTCGAAGGCCACGTTGTCGTTCAGATAAGTCAAATCGAGCGCAACCGTTTTGCTGGGGTCGATTGCTTTAGTGATTTGCGATATCAGAGGTTTGGCTGTGATGTTCAGCTCTGCCCAGGGAGCGAAAGTGACTCCAGCCTTGTGGATAGTGTCGTTCTTCCTGAGTAGGCTTATGGCGGAGTGTATGGCATTGCGAAGGGCTGGGGGATTTGCCGGAAAAAGCAAAGAGCACTCGGTAGTCAGCTGTCGAGTCCAAGCGCTGCCTAGGCCTAGCTTTTGAGCGACGACGGGAGTGTTGTGGCAGCTGATGAGCTCCCCCTCTTGGCCCTCTATGGGCAAGACGTGAGTTGAAGCACACTTCAGTGTCGGCCTTATAGTCCATCAGGTAGGAAGACGCGTATTTTCGAGATCACCTTGGCTAGCGACATGGGATTTCCCATGCCCGAGCTGTGGCAGCAGGTGTGGGCCTGGTGAAGTGAGGGGCGAGTCGACGATCCTGCTGTGTGTAGCAGCACAGGAAGAAGCGCTGCCATGACCGCGGAGGACTCAATCTACCGCTGTTGTCTGTGCGCCTGGTCCTTGGCTGAGGGGCCGGGCAGCGTGCGCGCGGCCTGTCGCACGATGCGATTTCGTCACTCGACGTTCTATCGCTGGAAGCGGCAGGCGGAGCAGTACGGCTTGGAGTTGCTGCGCGTGAGCCGCCCGCCGCGGATGACCGAGGCGACCAGCTCACTGGGCAAGCAGCGCATGGTCGCCTTCGCCCTGGGTCATCCGGGGTTCGATTCGGCCCGTGTATCGGCCGAGCTGCCCCGCCACCAGCGCGGCGGCATCCGGCTCTCGGCGATCGGTGCTGCGCGGGTGCTCAAGCCATATGGGCTGAACGTCCTGGCCCAGTACGTGGGCCTGGACGTTGGCTACGCCGCTGCGCCCGAACCGGCTCTGCGCAAGCCTCGACCGGAGGGCCATCTGGAGGCCTCCAGACCAGGTGAGTTGATGGCAGTTCGATTGTTTCCATATCGGACGCCTCAGGGGACCAAGGGCACCGTGTGGCAGTACACCGTGATCGTTGTGGCCGCGGCTCACACCTGGACGGAGTTGCACAGCGCCAGGCGATTGCGCCGCCAGTGACACTTGGGGGGATAGCGGCGCGCTTCTACAACACAGTGTGAGGTTCGAGCTCCTGCAGCCGCTCTCGTCGGCGCTGATCATCAGGTACCGCTCGGGCCACAACAGCCCAGTACTCGGAGTTGTGTCGGCGGACCTTGAGATGCGCGAGTTGATGAGCGACCAAATGGTCGATCAGCGCCGGCGCTGCCATGATCACGCGGCAGTTGAAGCGCAGCGTTCCGTCAGGGCCACAGCTTGCCCAGCGCTTGCGTTGATCTCGGATGAGAAGCTCTCTTGGCCGAACTCCAAGTCAGCCCGCTACGCGGTCAACCCTTTCGGGGAGTTTCAGCGCTGCACGTTCTCGATACCACTGCTCGAATGTCGCTCGGACAATCTCGCGGCGTTGGTCGCCTGACAACGAATTCGGAACTTCGACGTCAAACTGCCAGTGATGGAACCGAATGCGGACCACTTTCGCATCTGTGGTGCGGACCGTAAGTCTGACCGATCGGCCGAGGTACGGAAGCGACTCACCACTGACGAAGCGACGCGGGGGTGGCGCTTCTGCGGCGGCGCCGTTGTGCCTGACGATCCACTTAGCTCGCTTGCGGATAGAGGCCTCTATGCGGTCGCTGGATGTCTCGACCGGCGCCGCCACGGTCACGACCCCTGGCGAATCGACAGTAATCGCAACCGTCTTCTTCCGGCGCGGCCGGCGCACAACCTGATACCGGATTGTTGAGTCCCCGTAGTGAACGACGCGCGCCTCCGTCATGAGGCGGGCTGCCTTGCAACTTCGACGATCCGGCTGGCCAACTCGTCTAGCTCAGCTTCCCGGAACCTACCGTCAGAGCGCAGCATCCTCTTGATAGCGCGCCGCATTTCTCTCAGCACGTCGGAGTTCTCTCGCCAATCGATGACCGATTGGTGAACTTGGAGCATCTCCTCGATGCCTGCTGCAGCGCGCTTGAGCCGCTCATCCAGTTCGCCACCGAAACTCGGCGCATCTTCCGCTAGGGCGGTTCCATCGTGTCCTTCTTCGGCGGCGCCGTTCGTCTCAGCTGCATCGGCCAAGAGCAGATAGACCGCAAAGGAGACTGGCGTGAGACCGTGCTGAACTGCGTGCGCTTCCTGCTGCTGGACCTCGTCCAGAAGTGCGGCCATCCGCTTACAACACTCGGCCGCGTCGATGACTTGGTCGTGAAGCTGACGGATGATTCGTTCGAGGGCTTCGGCGAGGCGTTGATAGAGAGCAGGATTCTGGTCGACTCGTTCGTTGATCTGTGTTCTGAGCGCGTGCTCGATCACGGATGCTCGAGCCTCGTCGTGGGGCAGACCCTCAATCTTCTGCTCGAAGTCTCCATCGAGGATCGATACGGGCGCCATCAGTTCGCGCACCTCTGCCCCGATTCGCGTCTCTTCGGACTCGTCGCCGAACAGCTGCAGCGCTCCGGCGCCGTGGTCTGCTCACTGACCCGCTCGCGAGTCCGTGCATGTGCTCACAACTCAAGCGAACAGGCCAACTCGAAGCTGGTACTGCCTTCAGTCAACTCAGGCCGACCAACGTTGACTGTCCTCATCACGCTTCCTGAAAGAGCGACCTGCGCGGCGTCGACGCCCGCGATGGGGCTGTCCGATGCAAGGAGAGGTAGTTGGCTCGGGTTTGCCGGCGGTGGCGGCCCCGCTCGGAGTAGCACGCACCGTCGCGATCCGGGTCGCCCGGCAACGGATTCAGATGACTTATACAGGCTTTTAAACATATTCGGGTTCCGGTTGATCGCTGATGATACATCCACGCTCTATGATGTTCTTCTGTAGCCCGTGAAGTTGACCAGGCGGGACAGCAGCGTGTTTCGGTCTCGTGAATGGAGTGGCCTGTGCTGGACCCGGCGTTACGCGCCGGCCTGCCCTGCCCGAACAACGATCCTCGATAAGCCGCCTGGAGCGTAATCTGTGAAGAAGTCCACAACCCGAACCATCCAGGCTCTCCGGCCGGCTCCAGCGAACACCCGGCGTTGGAGTGCGCGCGGGAAGGTTCTGGTCGCGACCTGTCCTGACCCTGGCGGTCCTGCTGCTGGCCGTTGTGAGCTTAGCGGGCGTCTTCGCGGTTGCGCAGGCTCAGCAAGCCGATGGAACCATGGACGGTGTGACGCTGGCCAGCGATGCGCCCGGCGCCCTGACCGTCTCCTGGAACACGCCCAGCCCGGCGCCCACCGACTACCGCCTCAGATGGGCGCCGGTTGACTCCGGCTTTCTCTCCTGGAAGGGCGTCAACGAGACCGACCGGGGCAACGCCTACCCAGCGGGCGACGCGACCTCGCTGACCCTGAGCGGGCTTCCGGAGGGGACCGAGTTCAAGCTGCAGCTGCGGGCCCGGTATCACAAAGGTGAATACCAGAGGCGCCCCTGGAGCGGGCCCTGGGTCGAGGCCAGTGCCCTGGTGATGAGTCAGCCGCCGGACGTTCCTGACGGGACCCGCGACGCGCTCGGCGCCCGCGATGCGCTCGACGCCCCCAACACGCGCGACGCCGCCGACACGCGCGACGCCGCCGCGCCCTCGGCGCCCAACCTCGCGGCAACCGCGGTGACCCCCGCGGGGCACGTCTTGGTGGTGTGGCTGAACCCATCGGACAATTCGATCACCGGCTACCAGGTGCTGCGGGGCCCGGCCGCCGACTCCCTTGTCGTCATCGAAGAGGACACGGGCTCGAGCGGGACCAGCTACACGGACACGGCGCCGCCCGCGGGCCAGACCCACACCTACGCCGTGAAGGCACGCAACGCCACTGGCCTCAGCCCCCTGTCCAACACGCTCACGGCGACCGTGCCGGCGGCAGAAGAGGAAGAAGAGGAAGAAGAGGAAGAAGAGGAGCTCGTCACAGCGCAGCAGAACAGCGATGCGGTCCTCGTCTCGAACCTCGGGCAAACGGATGGGAACCTAGTGGGGGTATCGCAGGGCGTAAGAGCAGCACAGGCTTTTGTCGCCGGCCCGGGCCTCACCGGTTTCGGCTACCGCTTCCAAGGCATCCAGGTCGCAGCCCAGGCAACCGGAATTGGTGGTGTTGTTTCTATTCCGGCAGTGCGCGCCAGCCTGCATAGCGACGCCAGCGGGCTCCCCGGATCCCGTCTGCACACCCTGACCCTGCCGGGCGACTTCGCCAGCACCGAAACGTTCGCGGACTACACCCTTTCAGCCCCGCCGGGGACGATCCTTCGCGGCGGCGCCAGGTACTGGGTCGTATTCGAGGTCTCGAACAATACTCTGTCCCTCAGGGCCACGAACTCCGCAGTCGAGGACCAAGGGTTGGATGGCTGGAGCATCGATGACGAGAGATATTCCAGAGGCGACGAGGGGTGGGTGAGGCTGTCACGGGTCATCAAGCTGGCGGTGCTCGGCGAGCCCGCCTGGGTGACCGACGAGGCCGACGGCGAGGACTTGCCCGGCGCCGGCTTCAACGCTCACGAGACGACCGGCGTGGTGACGGTCGGCACGGAAAGCGCCGGACATCTGACCGCCGGCCTGGACAGGGACCACGGTCTCACCGGCGACTACTGGTATCTCGACACCAAACCCGGCCACAGCTACCGCGTCGAGGTCACGTTCGGCGACAGCCCGAACAACGACACTGGGGGCTCGGCCGGGGTCGAGTTCATCGACCCCGACCACGACAGTTACCCGTCCGCGAGCGGCTGCTGCGAATCCGACCACAATCGCGACGACGGCCACACCTTCGTCCACTTCACCCACTCCCGCCAGTCCAGGGAATGGAACAACCGCTACCTGCTTCACGTCGCAGCCTACGACCAGCTCAACACCGATTCTATGATCTACAACGGGCCCTACACGATCCAGATGACGGACATCACCGGCACCCGGGAATTCGTAAGCAACCTTTATGAGGACACGAAGACCAACCTCCTGGGAATCAGCGCCGCAAGACAGTACGCAATGTATTTCGAGACCGGCTACAACGCCGCCGGCTACAAACTTGACCGGATACAAACCTTTATAACTCACGAGGGGAGCCCGCGGTTCTCGCTGTACTCAAACACAAGCAATGCGCCGGGCGCCAAACTGTGCGACTTCCGCAACCCCAGCAGGGTCCAACACCACGTGGTGTGGTCAGCCGGCACACCGGCCACTACATTCCTGGCCACGGACTGCGCGGAGATATACCTCATGCCCACTGACAGCAGTGGAACTCTGCACACCTACTACTGGATAGTCATGGAAGGAACCAACTACAGGCTAAGCGGAATCGATTCGAATGGCGAATCGGCTTATGAGCCCGGCTGGCGCATTGGCGACCGCGCGTTGACCAAGACCACCGCTTCCTGGCTCGGAGTCGGCAGCAGCAAATCAATCCCAATTGGAGTCTGGCTGAGGGAGCGCCACAACCCGCTGTCGGTCTCGCTGGAAGTGACCTCCGATCCCACCAAGGGCGCGGCCTCAGACACCTACGGGCTAGGCGACGTGATCACCTTCGAAGTGAAGTTCAGCGAGGCAGTGACCATCACGGGCGCTCCGCGGCTGCGCTTCAAAATCTCCGGAACGGGCGACGATTACGCGCCCTATTCGAGCGGCAGCGGCACCAACACGCTGGTGTTCGCCTACACCGTGCTCGCAACCGACGCCGACGACAACGGCATCTTCCTCTACAACCGCCCGCTCTCCTACCCCGACGCCGCCGCCACCATCGTCGCCGTCGACGACAACCTGCCCGTCATCGACAACATCACGGGCCAGATAATCACGCTAGAGGGCCACAAGATCGACGGCACGATCACCAAACTAGGCGTAGCTCAGGCCCGGGCAGGACGATGGTAGGAGAGCCGGGTCTGGACGGGCGCGAGCGGCTCGGCGCGGTACTCGCGCGCCAGCCGCCGAAGTCGCGCGCCGACCAGTCGAGGATGAACGGGACGGAGACCTTCTCCGGTCAGCGCGCGCGAGTCGCCGTCGTCAGTAGGTTGCGGGTGAGGGGCCGGGCGTGTCACTTGCCGCCCAAGCGCTTGGGCGCTGCCCTGAACGTGTCCCGCGGGTTGTCGCCAGCTCGCCCGGCGGCTTCGCGATGAGGTAGCCGACGCGCGACTCGTTGAAGATGTATTTGGGGTCGCTCGCGCTGTCCCCGAGCTTGCGGCGCAGCCTTGAGATGATATTGCGCACCGGCGCCGTGCCTGGGGAGCGCCCCGCGCCCCAAATACGTTCGAGCAGCTGGACGTTGGTGATCACGCGGCCGGGATTCGCCGCGAGTTCGGCGAGCAGCCGGTACTCGGTCGCAGTCAGCTCCAGTGGCCGCCCGGACAGGGTCACTTCGCGCTCCCTGAAGTTGAGGGCGAGGTCTCCCAGCACGTATGGTGCGTCGGGTTCGGGCAGGTCGGCGGGTCGGCGCTTGCGCAGGGCCGCTCTGATCCTCGCCCCCAGCTCCGAGGGTGAGAACGGCTTGACGATGTAGTCGCTGGCGCCCATGTCGAACGCCCTCACGACGTAGTCGTCCTGTCCGTAGACGGAGACGAAGATGACGGGCACGTTGGCGATGTCGAGGATGCGCCGCATGAGCTCAATGCCGTCGGTGTCCGGAAGCATCAGGTCGAGCAGAACGAGGTGGGGCTTCTCCTCCTTCACGAGGCGCAGCGCTGACTCCGCGTCGCTGGCCACGATCGGCGTGTGTCCCGCCTTGGTGAGGACCTCGCGCACATAGCGCAACGCCTGCGGATCGTCGTCGACGGCGAGGATACGCACGCGTTCGGCGTGTGCCCGATCAGAGCCGGCGACGGACGGGGTAGCGACGGCGGGCGCGTCTCCGGCCGAAGGCAAGGTGAAGCTGAAGCGGCTGCCCATATCCGGTCCGCGGCTCTCAGCCTGGATGCGGCCGCCGTGGGCTTCCACGATCCCCCGACAGATGGCGAGGCCGAGGCCCGAGCCCGCGAGGCTGGCGCGGCGGTCCTGGTTGTCCAGGCGGGAGTACTTCCCGAACAGCTGGGGCACGCGCTCGGGAGCCAGGCCCGCGCCCTCGTCCACGATGGCGATCGCGACGCGGACACCGTCGCGCTCCGCGACCAGACCGATCGGGGAGAGCTCCGGAGAGTAGCGCGCCGCGTTGGAGAGGAGGTTGCCGATCACCTGGACGATGCGCCGTCGATCGGCCATGACCAGGGGCAGGTCGGGGGCGAGCTCGATCTGGAGCTCATTGCGGCCGCCGGCGTTGAGGAAATGGTTCTTGGCCTCGTCCACGAGGCGCGTGACCTCGGCCGGCTCCGGGGATACCGAGAGCGTGCCGGTCTCGATCCGAGCCATGTCGAGGAGATCGCTCATCAGGCTGCGCATGTGTTCGGCTTGATCGTCGATGATGCGGAAGAACTGGCGCATCTCGGCGGGGTCCAGGCCGCCGGGATCGTTCAGCAGCGTGCTGGTTGAGCCCTTGATCGAGGTCAGCGGGATCTGCAGCTCGTGGCTCACCATGCCCAGGAACTCCGTCCGCAGCCGATCCAGCTCCTCGAGCGGCGTCAGATCCTGGATGGTGACCACGAACGACACGAGTTCGCCCTCGGCGGAGTGGATGGGCGTCGCGTTCATCAGGGCGGTGACCGACCTGCCGTCGGGCACGTGCATGACGATCTCCTCGGCCCGGACCGTCTCCGCCGCGGTGAGCGCCTCGGCCATGGTGAACTCCTTCAAGGAGAGTTCGCGGCCGTCGGCGCGCCGCACGCTGATGACCTGCAAGAGATCCGCGGCGTGTTGCCCCGGCTCTTGCAGCGCACTGACGATCCGCTGCGCCTCGCGGTTGACCGACTCAAGGTCGCCTGTGCGCGCATCGAACACGGCAACCCCGATCGGGGCCGTGTTGACGAGCGCCTCCAGGTTGCTGCGGGCGCGCTGCTCATCGCGGTAGCGGCGGGCATTGGCGAGCACGCGGGCGGCCTGCGAGGCGAAGCTCACGAGCGTCTCTTCGTCTTCGCGGCTGAACTCGGGATCGGGCTCCTTCTTCGCCAGGCAGATGGCGCCCAGACTCTCACCGAGGCGCCGGATGGGGGCCGACATGAAGCCGCCCGCGTCGGCGAGCGGGCTGAAGCCGGCCAGGCCGATGGAGTGGGCGTAGCCGGCCAAGTGGGCGGTGCGCACGGGCACCGCCAGGCTGCGCAGGTGCTCCAGGAACTGCGGTCCATCAGCCATCGCCCAGACGCCCTCCGCCTCCTCCGGCGTCATGCCGGAAGCGAGGAACGCGCCCACCGCTCCCGAGTCATTGAACAGCGTGATGACGCCGTAGCTGGCGCTGCTGAGCAGGCGCGCGCTGTCCAGCACCTCCTGCAGGACGGTATCGAACTCGAGGCTCTCGTTGATCCGGAGGCTGGCCTCGCTGAGCCGCGAGAGGCGCTCGCGAAGGGCCTGGTTCTCGCGCTCCAGGTCGCTGGACTGGGTCATGTCCTACCTCGTTCGGAATCTGAATGGTCGGTGTTGGATGTTGGAAGCGCCCCTCGCCCTGAACAATGCGCCCATTGCGATCCAGGTCGCCTGGCAACGATCCGAGAGAAATATACAGAATATTCAACTGTTAGCTCTCTGTTTTCAACTCTAATAATACATAGATCCTGTAATACTGGTTTCGTCGCGTTCGTTGCGGTCGTTGCGTTCGCTGCGGTCGTTGCGGTCGTTGCGTCGACAGGCGCTTGCAGGCGCATCTCCCCTTGATCATTCCTTGAGGAACCGATTGTTGAACGAATCCGCCGCCAAATCCGGACAGTTCCACAGAGTTGGAGTGCGCGCAGGCTGGTCTCGGCGAATGCCGTTTCTGGCACTGGCCGTTGTGACCCTGGAGAGGTGTTCGTGATCGCGCACGCTCAGCAATTCAATGGCGCTATGAGCTGGCGGTCTGTGGCGACAGCGTGGACCAATGCCGTGATCCACGCTGTAGCTCTGTTCCGAGGGGGCAATCGTTATGCCGAGTCCAGATTCGCACCGTAGCAAAGCGCTCCAGGCGCACGCTCGTGGGGCGCTCCGGTCCGAACGATTCCAGATCCGTGGTCAGGCGACACGTCCGGTTACACGGCAAGCGGACGACGCACCAAGCAGTGCGGAACGCGATCGGCGCCACGGCGAGGATGTGGTCAGCGATGAGCCCGGCAGCCCGTGCGAGCCGTTGGCCCAGGCTTGCGGTGATGCCCGCGGCCAGGGGCCGGCGGACGACCTGACACAGCGGCCCCGTAGCGCATCCCGGCCACCCCTCCGCAGACATCGTGATGCGGTCCTCGCATCGGCCGCCCTGGCCCTGCTCGCTGGCCTGCTCGGCCTCCTGTCCCTCCTGTCACCCATCGCCGCGCAGTCCGCGACGACCCTGGTGAGCAACGCGAGTCAGGAGAGCGATACCCACAATACTGATGGCACGGAACGTTCGCAGGCGTTCACCACCGGCGACTCGGGCGCCACGTTGTCAAGCGTCGAAATCATCTCCGAGGATACAGACATTGACGACGCGGCCGTCTCCCTGTGCACGGTCGACGGCAGCAATCACCCGACTTCATCCTGCACACTGCTCACGGCCCCTTCACGTTTTCTCCCCGGAACCCTTGTCTTCACCGCTCCCGCCGATACGACGCTCGAGGCCAACACGACCTACTCGGTGCTGATCGAGAGCCCCGGGCGCCAGAGCCTGTTACTGGACGCTACCTTCTCCGACGACGAGGACGACGGCCGCGCCAGGAACTGGACTATCGACAATACCTTTTACAAGAAGAACGCCTCGGATGAATGGGTCGCCTACCCTGGCCCTGGCGCTGCCAGGTCGTTGCGCATCACCATCAAGGGCGCCTTGACCAACAACGCCCCGACGGTGGCGACCGCGATCCCGGACCAGACGGCGACGACGGGCGCGGCATTCAGCTACGCGTTTCCGGCCGCCGCGTTCACTGATGCCGACAGCGACACGCTGAGCTACGCGGCAGCGAAATCCGACGATACCGCTCTGCCCTCGTGGCTGAGCTTCGACCCCGCCACGCGCGCCTTCTCGGGCACGCCGCAAACCGCGGACGCGGGAACGGTCTCGGTCAAGGTGACGGCGAGTGACGGCAGCGACTCGGTCAGCGATACGTTCGACATCGTGGTCGACCTGCCGGCGGACACCACCGCCCCGACGGTGGCCTCGATTGCGCGACAGAACCCCACGAGTTCTCCGACCAACGCGGACAGCCTGACCTGGCGAGTGACGTTCAGCGAGGCGGTCTCGAACGTGGGTGCGGCGGATTTCGCGGTGAGCGGAACGACCGCCACGGTGACGGCGGTCGCAACGGTCTCCGGGCTGACGGGCGCGTATGACGTCACCACGAGCGGAGGCAATCTGGCCGGTGTCAGCGCCACGGTCACGCTGACCATTGCCTCGTCGCACAACATTCAGGACGCGGCGAGCAATGCGCTGAGCAACACTGCCCCCACCGGCACGAACGACAATAGCTATGTCGTGGACAATACCGCGCCGACCGTGACGATCAGCAGCGTGCCCGCCACCAGCACTGCGTGGTTCCTGCCGAAGTTCACCTTCTCGGAGGCTGTCACGGGATTTGCCGTGGGCGACATCACGCTCGGCAATGCCACCGCCTCGAGCTTCACGACCGCGAGAAACAAGACGGCCTATTGGGTGGTGGTCACGCCGACGACCGCTGGCACAGTGACGGTGGACGTGTCGGCCAATGCGGCGCGGGATGCCGCCGGCAACGGCAACACGGCCGCGACCCGGGCCAGCTCACCTTTACCTTTACCTTGCCTGCCATCACAATCACGGCGGGCACGGCGCCCGTCGCCGAGGGTACGTCGGCGGTCTTCACGCTGAGCCGGACGCTGAGCACGACAGCCGAGCTGGCGGTGAATGTCACGGTCTCGGAGACGGGCGGAGACATGGTTGCGGCGGCCGACGAGGGCGCCCGGACCGTGACCTTCGAGGCCAACTCGACCACGGCGACGCTGAGCGTTGCGACGGCGTCTGACAGCGTCGATGAGGCGAACAGCGTGGTGACGGCGACGGTATCGGCATCGGGAAGCCCGGCCAGCTACTCGGTGGGTACGCCGGCCTCGGCGATGGTGACCGTGGAGGACAACGACACCCGCGACGTGACGGTGTCCCCAACCGCGCTGCCGGTCAATGAGGGCAGCACGGGTACCTACACGGTGGTGCTGAACAGCCAGCCCACGGCGAGTGTGACGGTGACGCCGTCGCGAACGGGTAGCAGCGATGTGACGTTCTCGCCGCCCATGCTCAGCTTCACGACGTCGACCTGGAGCACGGTACGGCCGGTGACGGTAAGGGCGGCGCAGGACAGCGACGCGGTCGATGACAGCGCGACCATCAGCCACGCCGTCACGGGCGGCGACTACGCGGGTGTGACGGCGGATAGCGTCGTCGTGACGGTGGACGATGACGAGACGGCGGACACCACCGCGCCGCGGGTGGCCTCGATCATGCGCGCAGGATCCCCACGAGTTCTCCGACCAACGCGAACAGCCTGACCTGGCGGGTGACGTTCAGCGAGGCGGTCTCGAACGTGGGTGCGGCGGACTTCGCGGTGAGCGGAACGACCGCCACGGTAACGTCGGTCACTGCGGTCTCCGGGCTGACGGGCGCGTATGACGTCACCGCGAGCGGAGGCAATCTGGCCAGTGTCAGCAGCGCCACGGTCACGCTGACCATTGCCTCGTCCCACAACATTGAGGACGCGGCGAGCAATGCGCTGAGCAACACTGCCCCCAGGGGCACGAACGACAATAGCTATGTCATGGACAATACCGCGCCGACCGTGACGATCGGCGGCGTGCCCGCCACCAGCACTGAGTCGTTCCTGCCGAAGTTCACCTTCTCGGAGGCTGTCACGGGGTTTGACGTGGGCGACATCACGCTCGGCAATGCCACCGCCTCGTGGTTCACGACCTCGATCAAGACGGTCTAT
This sequence comes from Dehalococcoidia bacterium, assembly GCA_963666795.2. GTDB lineage: Bacteria > Chloroflexota > Dehalococcoidia > Bin125 > Bin125 > Bin125. The sequence continues at coordinate 1,635,105 of CAXXUV010000008.1, forward strand.
TGGGTGGTGGTCACGCCGACGGCCGCTGGCACGGTGACGGTGGACGTGTCGGCCAATGCGGCGCGGGATGCCGCCGGCAACGGCAACACGGCCGCGACCCGGGCCAGCTCCACCTTTACCTTGCCTGCCATCACAATCACGGCGGGCACGGCGCCCGTCGCCGAGGGTACGTCGGCGGTCTTCACGCTGAGCCGGACGCTGAGCACGACAGCCGAGCTGGCGGTGAATGTCACGGTCTCGGAGACGGGCGGAGACATGGTTGCGGCGGCCGACGAGGGCGCCCGGACCGTGACCTTCGAGGCCAACTCGACCACGGCGACGCTGAGCGTTGCGACGGCGCCTGACAGCGTCGATGAGGCGAACAGCGTGGTGACCGCGATGGTATCGGCGGCGGGAAGCCCGGCCAGCTACTCGGTGGGTACGCCGGCCTCGGCGATGGTGACCGTGCAGGACAACGACACCCGCCGCGTGACGGTGTCCGCAACCGCGCTGCCGGTCAATGAGGGCAGCACGGCTACCTACACGGTGGTGCTGAACAGCCAGCCCACGGCGAGTGTGACGGTGACGCCGTCGCGAACCGGTAGCAGCGATGTGACGTTCTCGCCGCCCATGCTCAGCTTCACGACGTCGACCTGGAGCACGGTACGCAGCCGGTGACCGTGACGGCGGCGCAGGACAGTGACGCGGTCGATGACAGCGCCACAATCAGCCATGCCGTCACGGGCGGGGACTACGCGAGTCTGACGGTGGACAGCGTCGTCGTGACGGTGGACGATGACGAGACGGCGGACACCACCGCGCCGCGGGTGGCCTCGATCATGCGGCGGATCCCCACGAGTTCTCCGACCAACGCGAACAGCCTGACCTGGCGGGTGACGTTCAGCGAGGCGGTCTCGAACGTGGACGCGGCGGACTTCGCGGTGAGCGGAACGACTGCCACAGTGACGGTCGCAGCGGTCTCCGGGACGACGGGCGCGTATGACGTCACCGCGAGCGGAGGCAATCTGGCCAGTGTCAGCGCGACGGTCACGCTGACGATTTCCTCGTCCCACAACATTGAGGACGCGGCGAACAATGACCTGAACAATACCGCTCCGACCGGCACGAACGACAATAGCTATGTCCTGGACAATACCGCGCCGAGCGTGACGATCAGCGGTGTGCCGAGCGCCAGCACTGCGCCGTTCACGGCGACGTTCACCTTCTCGGAGGCGGTCACGGGGTTCGCCGTGGGCGACATCACGCTCAGCAATGCCAGCGCATCAAACTTCACGACCACGAGCACGACGGTCTATACGGCGCTGGTCACGCCGACGGCCAGCGGAACGGTGACGGTGGACGTGTCGGCCAATGCGGCGGAGGATGCCGCCGCCAACGGCAACACGGCCGCGACCCGGGCCAGCTCCACCTTTACCTTGCCTGCCATCACGATCACGGCGGGCACGTCGCCCGTCACCGAGGGTACGTCCGCAGTCTTCACGCTGAGCCGGGCGGGGAGCACGACGGCCGCGCTGACCGTGAATGTCACAGTCTCCGAAACGGGGGGAGACATGGTTGCGGCGTCCAACGAGGGCGCAAAGACCGTGAACTTCCTGGCCAACGCGGCGACCGGCGACCGCGACGCTGAGCGTTACGACGGCGTCTGACAGCGTTGATGAGGCGAACAGCGTGGTGACGGCGACAATATCGGCGGATACGGGGAGCCCGGCCAGCTACTCGGTGGGTACGCCGGGCTCGGCGATGGTGACCGTGCAGGACGACGATTCGACCATCACTGTCCCCGGCGCCCCGACCGCGCTCTCGGCAACAGCCGCCGGGGGGACCCAGATCAACCTCTCATGGACCGCCCCTACCGACGACGGCGGTTCCCCGATCAGCGGCTACAAGATCGAGGTCTCGCCCGACGGCGCCGCCGACTGGACTGAGCTGGTCGCCAATACCGGCAACACCGACACCACCTACGCGCACATCGAACTGGTCGTCGGCACGAGCCGCTACTATCGGGTCTCCGCCATCAACTCTGCCGGGGTCGGCGGTCCCTCCAACATCGACGACGCCACTACCGGCGTCATTACCCGCCGCACGACCGGCGGTGGCGGCGGTGGTGGCGGGCCGCCTCCCGTACCGATCCCCTCCGATGCCGACTTTGACTGGAATGTCACCCGTGACATTGAGTCGCTACACCGCGACAACGAGCTGCCGACCGACATCTGGTCGGACGGCGCGACGCTCTGGGTTCTCGAGAATTCGGCTTCGGGCGCGGACCGCGTCTTCGCCTACGACCTCGTGACTGGCGAGCGCCAGCAGGATGCAGAGTTTGAGCTCGAATCTCGCAACCGCTTCTCGCACGGCCTCTGGTCGGACGATGAGACCGTCTGGGTCGCCGATAGTGGACAGGACCGACTCTTCGCCTACGTCCTGGCGAGCGGAGAGCGCCTCGCAGAGCGAGACATCGAACTCGCTGAACGCAACCGCGATCCACGCGGCATCTGGTCGGACGGCGAGACGCTCTACGTGCTCGACAGCGTCGAGGACGCGCTCTTCGTCTACGACTTCGAGACCGGCGAACTGCTGGCCGAGTATCCGCTCGACAAGCTCAACAAGAGCCCGCGTGGGATCTGGTCCGACGGTGTCACCATCTGGGTCTCAGACGACGGCGCCAAGCGCCTGTTTGCTTACGAGTTCGAGGACACGGCAATGACCAGGAATGAAGACCTGGAGTTCACAATCCGCGCCCTGTTCAAGGCCGGTAACGGCAACGCCCGCGGGATTTGGTCGGACGGCGATGTCATGTACGTCGTCGACGAGCAGGACGATCACATCTACAGCTACAACATTCCCGACGTGACCATTGCTCAGCTCGCGTCGCTTAATTTGAGCGGCATCGACATTGAAGAGTTCTCTGCCATCCGCCTCGATTACACGGGCGCGGCTAGTCTCGACGCGGCGACTACGACTGTTGAGGCCGTGGCGACGCAGGATGCGGCAAGGGTCACGATTCTGCCGAACGACGCAGACAGCAACGCGGAGAACGGACACCAGGTCGGGCTGGGCGCTGAGACCGAAATCAGCGTCACTGTCAGATCCAAGGACGGAAGCCGGGTCAAGACTTACTACGTTCAGGTCAGCAAACCGCCCTGCCTAACCGGACTGACCGAGAATCGTCTGAGCGAAGTCACATTCATTGGCGACAGCGTTAGCGAACTGGAAGCCTGCGCTCGCAGCCTCGACGTGAGCGCTCTCTACCACAGCCGCAACGCTGTCTGGACCGCTCTCTTCCTCATCCCAGACCTGCCCGAGTTCCTCAATCAACCCTTCCGCAATCGCTTCCTCCAGGGTCTGCCGCCAGGTGAACTGCTGATCGCTAATCGCCGATTGCCCGTTGTCAGCACGCCCGGCTGAACTGATTGGCGACCTGATGCCCATTCTGACATCGGTGACGCGCCTCGAACCAGAAGCGCGTCTGTCGCAGCTGGAGCCACGGGGCCGTTCACGGTTCAAGAGCGCTCGTCAATCAGAAGGTCTGTTACCTCTTCTCGTGTGGCAACCTCAGGCTGGCTACGATTCCATTCGGACATGGAAGTGGCTTAGCGCGAGGGCGACAGAGAAGCTGGCGGCGCTCCGTGAGCATTGATTCGCCGTGGCGAGACCGTGCTGAACGGCTCAACCACGAGCCGAGCGGTAAACAGCAGAGACTGGGAACTGTGCTGGTCCAGATCGCTCACTCTCTGCAGCTCATCGCTCCGCGATGGTGGCAGCGACCCGGGGTTGTCTTCCCGATTTGTGTGCTTGCGCTTCTGTTGTTGGCGGTTGGCATTCCTCGGGCGATGGCGCAAGGGACGGTTCCCGATGAGCCAACGGCGGTCGCGGTCTACAGCATCCGCACCACTGAGCTGGAAGTGCGTTGGTCCTCGGCCGACACGTCAACCACCGCGTTCAAGATCCAGTGGAAATCGGGCAGCGAGGAATTCGACTCAACGCGGCAGATGACCAGCGATCCGGCAACGAGCATCGAGATCGACCAGTCCACCTCGGCGGGCGACCGGTACGTGGACATCATCACTGGGCTGACCGACGGCGCCGAGTACACGGTGCGCGTGATCGCGTCGAACTCGAACGGGGACAGCGAGCCTTCCGCCACGGCGACGGGCACACCGACGTCCCAGCCCGGCCAGGTGCGGGAGTTCTGGGAACACGAAGTCGTGAAAGTCTACGAGCGTTCGTTTCCCTGGCTGCGGGAGACCTGGGACCACATCACCACTCGGTACGCTTAAGTGTACTGGGCTGAAGGGTTCAGCGGCGGGGCCAACGTTCTGTGCAACCATCGGACTCCCTCGAAACTGAGGGAATGCTATGCGGGCTGGGTCTCTCTCTCGAGGTCTTACCGCACCTTGATCTATGGAATCGCTCATGAGCTAGCGCATGTGTGCACGCTAGCGAACAATGTGACTGCGACTCCTGGCCCATTGGGAGTTGCTCGTCTCTACTTCCATGTATTGACTGCCGGGGGCAGCAAAGGGGGACCGCCCTGCACTCCCATTGAGATATTCGCCGATGCGGTAGTGATTGTCACGCTTGGGGACCGGTTTGTCAGCTCGCGTTCCTATTGGTCCGGATGTTCGCTCACCACCGACACCGTGACCGAGCAAGCACTCGCCGTCGTTAGGAGTGCGCTAGCGGGACAGATGCCGTCCTGGTTCGCAGATACCTATAACGACTCCGAGGGCAACCCGAACCTGGTACGTGTCTGGGCTGACGTGAAAGCGATGTCGGCGGCCACGCGGGAGGGGGGAGGATTTCGGGCGAGTGTCGTCTTTCAGTTGCGGGACGCGTTCGGCGGCTATTGCGACAACCAGAAGGCGACCGATTCAGCGTTCGGCACTGGGCTCACGATCAATCCCTGGCGCGACGGCGGCTGCGTGCCCGAGGCGCCGGTGAACGTGTCGGCCACTGCCGTTGGCAGCGGGAAGCTGACCGTGTCCTGGCCGGGACCGCCGCTCAACGACGGCGGGTCGCCGATCGAGGGTTACAAGCTCCAGTGGAAGTCTGGCACTCAGGACTTTTCCTCTTCTCGGCAGGTTGTGGTCACGAATCTCGCCAACATCGTGCAGTTGCAGACGATCAGTGGATTGACGAACGATGAGAGTCACTCAATCCGGTTGTTGGCCGATAACCACAACGGCGACGGCGTAGGAGCAGAGGTCACGGCAACGCCCACCGCGACGGACACGACCGCGCCGGTGCTGCTGCTTGCGCAGTTCGAAGAGTATTGGGTGGGGCTCATCTGGAGCGAAGCGCTCGACGAGTCATCAGTGCCGCCATCGACCTCATTCACAGTGACCGTCAACGGGGTGACCCGCGACGGCGGCGTATGGATCACGGGCAATAGGGTATCTCTCGGTGGTTCGGGGGGTGTGACCGTAACCGACGTCGTGACGGTGAGCTATTCGGCGCCGACCGGCTCGGGGTCCATGCCGCTTAGAGATTCCGCCGGGAATCGCGCTCCGGACTTTTCTGCTCAGATGGTCCGCTACGACGGGATTCAGATCGTTATCACAGACCCGGGACCGGACAAGACCTACATCTTGGGCAGAGGGTTTGGTGGGCAGGACGCCATCGAGGCGACGGTGACCTTCAGCGAACCCGTGCTCGTGAGCGGCGTGCCGGAACTCAAATTAGAGGTTGGAAGCGAGCGGCGCGGCGCGGCTTACCACAGCGGTTCGGGCACGTCATCCCTGGTATTTCGATACCTACTGACTGAAGGTGACATCGATTCCGACGGCATCTCTATCGGGATGAGCGGAAACATCAGCAAAGTGACCGGGCCAGGCCAGGTCCACTACGCCTCCACCAAAGCCGTTGCTCCAGCACGACTGTGGGACAGCGTCCGAACCGACTACCTCGTTGACGCCGTGCGCCCATCCCTGTTGTTTGCGAACGCACTTGCGAATGGGAGAGAACTGGCGTTGACGTGGGACAGGGCGCTGGATGACGACTCAGGCGGCAACGTGTTTTTCAGGGTGAGAGACACGAGCGACGACAGGTCCCGCCAGCACACGGCGATCACTGTCCTGGGTAAGGTGGTGTTCTTGACGCTGTCGTCGGTCATTTCGGCGACTGACCAACTCACCGTCTCCTACGAAGATATTTTCCGCCGAAGCGTCGATCCAATCCCGCACCGCAAGCCACTGAGGGACGCGCTCGGGAATCATGCCGGGAATAGCAGCGCTGTGGTTTCCATTTTCGACACGCCGAATCGGTCGCCAGAGTTTCCAACCGCGGAAGACGGGCTCCGCTCGGTGGACGAAAACACACCCGCGGGACGGAACCTTGGCACACCAATCGTGGCCACCGATGCCGACAACGACCGGCTTACCTATTCAATCTCAAGGCATCCTAACCACAACTTCAACGTCTTCGACGTATTCGAGGTGGATGCAACGACTGGTCAGTTATGCACCAAGGGCGCCCTCGATGAGGAAATGAGAGATTGGTACCGCCTAACGATGTCAGTGAGTGACGGCAAGGACCCGCGCGGCAATCCGGACACGACGATCGATGACACCATCAGCGTGTTGGTCACCGTGAACGACGTGGACGAACCACCGGTGATCACCCCTGATGACGACATCGTGGTCGACGAGAACCACGAAGGCAGACTCGTCGGCTTCACCGCCGATGACCCCGAGCGTCGGCTCCATACCCACACCTTGTCACTCGCCGGACCCGATGCCGGCGACTTCTCCCTCGCAGACGACGGTGTCCTCACCTTCGCCAACACTCCCGACTACGAGCGCCCCGCTGACTCCGATCGGAACAACGTCTACGAACTCACGGTCAATGCAGTCGACGGCGACGGCAAGATCGGCAGCATCGATATCACCGTCACTGTCCGGCCGGTCGACGAGCCGCCCGTCATCAGCGGCGACGCCATGCCCAGCCATGAAGAACAGGGAACGCTCCTGGTCGAGACCTACCAGGCCGTTGATCCGGAGAATGCGACGACTGTCTGGCAGCCGCTAGGAGGCTCCGACAGCGACAAGTTCGAGTTCACAGCCTCAAACGGCAGACTCGCATTCAAGTCCGCTCCCAATTTCGAGGCCCCTGACGATACCGGTGGCAACAACGTCTACGACGTGAGGCTGAGCGCCTCGGCCGGCGGTCACACCGCGACGTTCGATGCCAGAATCAGAGTGACGAATAGAGAGGAGACCAGCTCGCTCAGCTTCTCCTCGCCCGTGCCCCAGGCCGCCGCCGACTACACCGCCACGCTCAGTGACCCCGACGGGCCGGTGTCGACGGACTTGGACGTGGGAGCGCGCGACGAGCCGCACTGGACCCTGGACCGCTGTAAGCGGGGCTTCCGACACGACTGGCTCGAGTGTCTACAGACCTGTCGCTGGCGATGTCGGCTACTTCCTGCGGGTCACAGCAAGCTACACGGACGGACACGGGCCGAACAAGAGCCTCGCTCAGCGATCGGCCAACGCAGCGATCGCGACTCGAGTGAACAACCACTCGCCGTCGTTCGATAGCTCCAGTACAACTCGCGAAGTGCCTGAGAACGCAGGCAGAAATGCGAGAGTGGGTACAGCAGTCACGGCCACTGACTCCGACATGGGCGACGTGCTGACTTACCGATTGAGCGGCTCAGATCTCTTTGCGATTGACAGTTCGGGCGGCCAAATCCGCATCGTCCCGGCCGCCATGCTGGACCACGCAACGGGACCTTCTCACACCGTCACCGTAACCGCCTCCGACACCTCGAACGCGAGCGACGACATCACCGTCACGATCAGCGTCACCGACGTGAACGAGCCTCCAGAGGCGCCCGACCGCAGCGTGAGGACGAGCGAGGACACGGAGGTGACCCTCAACGTAGTGGCTGACGCCAGCGATCCTGAGAACGACGATCTAACCGTGAGCCTGGGCAGGGGGCCATGTCACGGCTCGGCCTGGGTGGATCCCGTTAGCGACGAGATCACTTACATCCCAAACCCCAACTACCACGGCTCGGACTCGTTGTCTTACAGCCTCAGGGATGAAGAGGGCTTGACCGACACCGGCGAGGTCGCCTTGGCGGTCCGCGCGGTCAACGACCCACCGCAGTTTTCCGGCGGTCCGCTCAAGCGGCAGCTTGCTCGCAGCGCCCATGCCGGCGACGAAGTGGGCGCTGCGGCAACCGCAACCGACGCGGATGGCGACGCCCTGACCTATGGGTTGTCGGGATTGGGTGCGTCATCCTTTGAGATCAACGAAGACACCGGTCAGATCACAGTTGGTCCTGGGGCCATGCTGGACCCCGAATTCCAGCCCGAATACACGGTCACGGTCGAGGCGCATGACCCAGACTTTGCCCGCGCCGAAGTGGAGCTCACAATCGCGGTCGTGGACCGGGTCTTCGCCTACGACCTCCAGACCGGCGAACGCAGGCAGGACGAGGAGTTTGAGCTCGAATCTCGCAACCGCTTCTCGCACGGCCTCTGGTCAGACGATGAGATCGTCTGGGTCGCCGACAGCGGACAGGACAAGCTCTTCGCCTACGACCTCGCCAGCGGCGAACGCCTGGCGGAGCGCGACATCGAACTGGCTGAACGCAACCGCGACCCGTCTCAACAAGAGTCCGCGGGATCTGGCTGACAGCGTCACCATCTGGGTCTCTGGTCCGACGGCGACGTCATGTATGTCGCCGACGAGCAGGACGACAAGGCCTACAGCTACAACATCCCCGACGCGATCATCGCTCAACTCGCCTCGCGCAGGCTGAGCGACATTGAGATTGAGGATTTCTCAACCAACCGCCTCAACTACACCGCGACGGCTGCCCACGACGCGTCTATTGCCACAGTTGAGGCGGAAGCGACGCAGGAGGGCGCGAACGTGGTGATCGAACCAACTGATACGGATCGAGACCCGGGAAACGGACACCAGGTAACCCTCGAGGCGGAGACGGTGATCACTGTCACGGTCACGTCCGAGGACGGCAGCCGGACCACGACCTACCAAGTTCAGGTCAGCAAGCCGCCGTGCCTGAGCGGACTGTCCGAGAATCGTCTCAGCGCGGTCACCTTCATCGGTGGCAGCGTCAGTGACCTAGAGACATGCGCTCGCGGCCTCGAAGTGAATGCGCTCTATCACAACCGCGACGGCGTCTGGACAGCGCTCTTACTCTTTCCCGACGCACCAGAGTTCCTCAGTGAGTCGTTCCATGACCGCTTCGCAAGTGGTCTATCGCAGGAAGTGTCGCTGATCGCTCATCGCCGAATGGCTGCGGCGACCACACCCTGAGTAGCTGAAGCCAACTAGCAGCCCGTCGGCCGTCAGTTCGAACCAAACCTTGCCTCTTTCGATGGCAGAAGGTGTTTGTCTTCCAGAAAGATTGTCAGGCCTTGACCAAGCGCGCAGGTCACTCGCAGGCCTTTGCTCTGCCGCAGGATCGCAGGAAAACGAACGACGCTGCCGAAACCCAGCGGGCGGTCAATGACCGGCGCGCTAGTAGCCTGATGCATATGTTCGAGAGCAGCAGTACGGACGCATTCCCGAGTTTCCCCGGCGGGCCTGCAGCCAAAATCGGCGACCTGTACGAGCGAGCCTGGACTGTGCGAAGCATGCTCGACTTGCTCTCAGGCGACGTTGTCGAGCTTCGTTTGGAGGAACCGGGGTCAGATGGACTTGGCGTTGAGTTCTGTCGGATTTTGCCGACCGGCGAGCGAGAGTACCACTCGGTCAAGCGTCAGGCGCCTCACTCGTCCGGTCACTGGAGCGTAGCCGCGATCACGAGAGAGTCCAAGAACACCGCACGGTCGATTCTGGGTGACCTCTTTCGCCTCACCAGGAAGCGAGAAGACGCGCGGGCCGTATTCGTCAGTCAATCTGGAGTTGAGAAACTGCAGTCATCTAGTGGATCAAGCGATCAGTTCTGCGAATGTCGACGAGTTTCTGGGAAGGCTGTCGAACGACCTACGGAAGGAGTTCGAAACTCGGATCGTTCCCCTCTGTGAAACCCGTGAAGTGGCCCGTTTCGATCTTATGAAGTGCGAATTCCGCACGATGGACCACCGGTCACTGCTGGGTGTCGTCGAACAGCGGATTTCGGCTCTGGTCCAAAGGGCTGACGGCGCAGAGGTTGATCGCGAAGTGGTGAGGACCCTGCTTGAGGGGTTCGCATGGAGTCGGCTGGGCCAAACGATGACGGCTCTCGACGTGACTCAGAAGTTAAATCGACATGGCTATAGCGTGCGTTCACCTCAATCCAGCGCGCAGTCGCGAGAACTTATCCGCTCTCGCACTCTCGCCTATGTTGGTCGGATCGAGCAAGCGCTGATCAATGGCGCGGCGATCCCACGTTGCCAATCCAGGGGCGTTGCGGAGGCATTGGCAGATGCCGACGAGTCGCTCTTGCTCAGCGGGGGCGCAGGGGTGGGGAAGAGCTGCGTCCTTGCACAGGTTGTCCGACGGCTCGACGAAGGCGGCGTGGTTTCCCTCGCTTGCCCCGCCAGCGATCTGAGCGGGGCATTCTCCTCCAGCGAAGTTGGCCAGCGCATGGGTTTGAGAGATTCGCCCGCCACGGAACTCGCACAGGTTGCGCAGGGGCGTCCCGCTGTCCTGTGCATCGACCAGCTCGACGGATTGGCTGGCGAAACGGAAGGTCACGAACTGGGCCATCGTGTCCTCCGTGAGCTCGTGGATCAGGTAGCCCAGCATCCGAATCTTCGATTGCTGTTTGTCTGCCGGTCGTTCGACCTGGCAGAGGAGACTTCCCTCAAGTGGATCTCTGAGGGCAGGTCTCCAGTCGCGCGCAAGATCGAGGTGTCCGCGCTGACCATCGAAGATGTCCGCGAGGCACTTCATTCAGCCGCGATCGATCGTCAAGAACTCACCGAGAGCCAGATTGAGTTGCTGCGCATTCCGCTGCACCTCTACCTGTTCATTGAAGCCGCACAATCGCGAGAGCTTGGATTTGCGACCATTGACGACCTGTTCGACGCTTACTGGAAAGAGAAGTCGAAGCGCGTGTCCAGTCGTCCGCTGGTTGGTGGCGACGGTTGGGCCGCAGCGACATCGCGGCTCTCCCGCGTGCTCAGCGAGCGAGAGGCGTTCGCCGCACCGGACTACGAACTAATTGATTCGCACCAGGCGGCAGCGGTTGCCATGGCTTCGGAGTCGGTGCTGTTCATGCAGAACGGCGAGGTTGGTTTCTTTCACGAGTCGTTCTTCGACTACGCGTTTGCGCGCTGCTTTGCTACGGAGAAACGCAATCTGCTGAAATGGCTCAGAGAGGATCGCCAGGCCTACTTCCGGCGACGGCAGGTTCTCGGCGTTCTTGCCTTTCTTCGTCGTCGAAGAACCGATCGAGCTCGCTACCTGCGGACACTCGAACAGCTGCTGGCGGAAGGTGAGGTCCGCTTCCACATCAAGAAGCGAGTGTTGGATTGGCTGGGTTCGCTCACTGACCCAATTCCCGAAGAATGGGAGATTGTTGAGCACCACGAAGACCGCCTTGGTAAGCACGCATGGGTAGTGCCCCGAAACTCCCTGCCCTGGTTCGATTTGCTGCTGAAGATGCAGCGCTGGCAGCGATGGCTAACCGGAGAGGAAGGCGAGATTGATCGTGCCGTCGGACTGTTGCAGGCGCCGTCGCTGCTAGCAGAACGAACGCGCGCCGTGCTCGAGTTGCTGGCGAAGCATCAAGATGACTCTCCCCCGTGGCGGGATCGTCTTTGGGGAGTTGCCAGGTGGAGTGACGGCTACGGATCGCCGGCGAAGCAGGAGTGGCTTCTCGGACTCATTGAAGGCGAACCGCTTGAGCGCCCGGATCACTTGGTTCACATGGGGCAGGTGTTGTCCCAGGTTCTCTTCAGCGTGAAACAAGAGGCGCCCCAGTTCGCCCCGAGCGTGATCGCGGCTTGGTTCGACCGAGAACTCGCTGAGCTGCTTCCAGCGGCAGTTGCCGACCCCCATCGGATTGAGCTTCGACTTCGACTTGATGAATGGATCACGAACGAATGCGCCACAGCAGCGCCACGAGAGTTCGTGCAAGAGATGCTGCCACGCATCGCAGGTATTGAACAAGTTGCACCACTGAAGTTTGTCGGCGCCCCGCGTGGCGACGACCATTTGGATCGTGGTCTGCACTCGCTAGTAGCAAAGTCGATGCTGCTGCTGGCCGACGCTGCGCCCGAGGATCTGAAAGCGATAGTGGATGCGGTGACGCAGGGGGGCGACTGTTGGACGCACTGGATAAGTATCGCCTGGCTCAATGCCATGAGCGCCAATTCTGAGTCGTTTGCCGACGAGATCGTACGGTTCATTTTGGACGATCCCGATCGCCGGCTTGACCTGGGTTACGGCTGGGGGAGCGGGGGCGCCGACCTGTTCGTCGCCGTCAGTCGGACTGCGGTGGCAGCCGCTACGGAACGCTGCTCGGAGGAGTCGTTCGAGAACCTCGAAGGAGCAATTCTGGCGTTTCGGCCGCAGCGCGAGTGCTCGGATGAGCAACAAGCGTGCATTGAACTTTCGCTGCTTTGGCGCCTTCCTGAGGACAGAATCGCCGCGGCGACTCGTCGACGCGTCAGTGAACTTGAGGCCCGTTTCCCAGATATGAAGCGTTGCGGCGCTCCCCAGCCAAGCGACGATGATGATGGTTTCCGCTGGGCCGTGTCCGCTATTTCCGACGAGGAGGCATTGGAAGCGACGGGTGAGCAGTGGCTTGAGGCGATGCGTGAAGTTAGTGAGTCAGGCTCTCGATTCAACTCCGATGACTTCAACGGCGATGTGCACGAACTGTCTCGCACTCTGGAGGGCGCTGCGCGCCAGGACCCCGCTCGCTTCGCGGCCCTCACGAACGAAATGACGGGATCAGACCACCCTGACTATTTCGAGGCCATCCTCCGTGGACTGACCCTTGCCGAAGGGGAATCGTCTCCCTCCGGCGCGATGCCTCAAGCAACCCAAGTACTTCGCAGGATCGGCGCGCTCGGCGTGCCGGTTCACGGCGCTCAGGTCGCTCATGCGATTGGCACTCTTGCGCAAGAGCAGGCGCCGGAAGACCTGTTGCACTGGCTGAGTGAAATTGCCAGGGACGATCCAGACCCAGAGACAGACAATTGGCTCGGTCCGGATGGGCCGATGGCTCCCGTGAATCAGGCGATCAACACGGCTCGTGGTTCGGCGGCGGAAGCGATCGCAAAGCTCCTGTACGCCGACACGACCCGATGGAGCGTGCTCCAGGACGCGGTGCATCAACTCGTTGCTGACCGGGCACTCGCCGTGCGGTCAACGGCGGCGCACTGTCTGTTAGCCGTCCTCGATGCGTATAGGGACGAGGCGCTCAGTTGTTTCAATCGACTGATTGACGGAGCCGATCCGATAGTTGGATCTCACTACGTTGAGCACTTCATCAGGCGCGCAACGCGGCAATGCTTCACGGACATGAGGCCCACCCTACTCCGGGTGCTCAACTCGGAAGAACCCTCGGCCGTTCGTGTGGGCGCTCGATGGATTGTCCTGTCCGCGCTTGCTCGCCAGAACTCGGATGCTCGCGAAGACGAACAGCGCGTACTGGCGTCAAGCGAACACGCACGAGCAGGAGCGGCAGACATATATGCGGCAAACATCCTCCACGTGGAGGCTGGAGGCTGGTGTGTCAATCGCCTGGGCGAGATGTTCAACGATGAAAGCGATCTTGTCCGAGAGTCCGCGGCCCGCTGCTGGTTCTCCATCAGTCCTGATGAGATTGCTGAGCAAGGTCCCCTCCTGAGCGCATTTTCCCGCTCGGAGGCGTTTGGAGAGTTTCGCGTCTCCGCACTGCTACATCGATTGGATGAGTCCTCGCTGCCATTGCCCGTAGAGCTATGCGACCTGGCAGAACGTGCGCTTGAGGACTTCGGGGAGAAGGCGGCTTCGATTCAGCACATGGAGGCGCTTACCGCCAAAACTCTGGCAAAGCTGTTGTTCTTGCTGCTCGATGAGACCGACGATGCAGATGTGGAAGTTCGAGTACGGGATGCGATCGATCGGATGATCAAGGCGAGTTTCTACGGCGTAGTGGAGGAACTTCAGCGCCGACACGACGAGTAGTCGCTCGGACAAGGGCCATGCACAGCTTCGGCTCTACCGCTCAAGCGCGAAGGTCAGCTCGAAGGTTCTTGATTTCGTACAGTTTGGTGGAGATAGGGGGACTCGAACCCCCGACCTCGTCGTTGCGAACGACGCGCTCTCCCAGCTGAGCTATATCCCCACGCTGAAGCGGAACGGGTTTAGCGTACAACCGCGTTGGCTTGCGATTCAATCAACGGGTTCATCATCGGGAATCAGGCCCTGCGGCAGATCGACGGTCATGGTTCCAGCCGCGATATCGATCGCCGTCACCACGTCACGCAGCGCGGGGATGAGGACGTCACGACGTTCGCCGCGGTCCACGATGTAGACGTCGTTTGCGCCGGTCTGAAGCACCTCGCGAATCGTGCCCAACTGCTCACTGGTCGAGGTGACGACGCTCAGACCTTCGATTTCGTCGATGTACCAGAACGGTTCGCTGGTCTGCGGGCGTTCGTCTTCCGGAACTTCGATCAGTTCGCCTCGCAACGCTTCCGCCGACTCTCGATCGGCGACGCCTTGGATGTAGAGATAGACTCGACCGCTCTGCCAGTTACTGCTCATGATGCGACGCACTTGCTCGGCGATGAAGACGCGGGCGCCGGGATCGAAGCGTTCCGGGAAGTCAGTCAGCGGCCGCGCCTTGACTTCGCCCTTGAGCCCGCGCGGACGCTCAACCACGCCGATGGCGCGGTAGCCGTCGCGCGGCATGCGGTCCTGTGGAGCGTTGCGTCCGAGGCGAAGCGCCATTGGTCCGGTTAGCGAATGTCGAGCGACGTGTCCACGGCGCGGGCGTGTCCAGCGACGGAGAGCAAGGTGCGCATCGCCATGGCGAGACGTCCCTCGCGGCCGATGATGCGGCCCATGTCATCCTCGTTGACGTTTAGCTGGATGGCGACGTGGTCGCCGTTGTCTACGCGCTCAACGCGGACGGCGTCCGGGTCGTCAACCATCCACTTGGCGACGTACTCGATGAAGTGTTCCATCAATATTCCATCAATATTCCATCTACGCGAGATCTATGCGAGTCGGCTGTGAGACTACTCTGCCGCCGCCGCGGCGGCGGCTTTCTTCGCGTCGGCTCGCTTGCTCCGCGGCTTGGGTTGCCACGGCGCGATCAGATCTTGCTTGGCCAGGAAATGATGCACGGTCTGGGTCGGCTGGGCGCCGTGGGAAAGCCAATACTTGGCGCGTTCGCCGTCGATTTCGAAGGTCGCCGGATCGGTCAGCGGGTCGTAGAAGCCAAGATTCTCGACGAATCGTCCGTCGCGCGGCTTGCGCGAATCCTGGACGACCACTCGGTAGAAGGCCCGTCCCTTACGCCCGTGCCGGGCCAGTCGAATTTTCAGCATGTGTTCAGCTCTGTCTGATCTTCCTGGGTCCGTATCGATCCAGCGTAGCGGGAACTGTCGATTCGTGCTGTCACACTAGCGACGGCCGGCCGGGGCTCGGACGCCGCCCATTCCCGGCATCTTGCCCAACGCGAGGTCCTTCATGATGCCCTTCGCCGTCTTGAATTGATTCAGGAGTTGATTCACTTCCTGGGGAGATGTTCCGCTGCCCTTGGCGATTCGGCGTCGGCGGGAACCGTTGATGATGTCGGGTTTGTGCCGTTCCTCAGGCGTCATTGAGAACACGATCGCCTCAAATTGGTTGAAGAAATCGTCGTCGATCTCGTCGACCTGGATCTTGTCCTTGATCGAGCTGAGACCGGGGATCATGTTCACGATCTGCGAGATCGGCCCCATCTGACGGACTTTGCTGATCTGCTCGATGAAGTCGTTCAGATCGAATTCACCGTCCTGCAACCGCCGCCGCCAGACTTTCGCGTCCTGTTCGCCGAACTCTTGCTCGGCGCGCTCGACCAAGGTGGACATGTCGCCGCGACCGAGGATGCGCCCGGCGAGGCGGTCGGGATGGAACTGTTCGAGCGCATCGGGCCGCTCGCCGATACCGAGGAACTTGATCGGCGCGCCGGTGACGGCGCGAATCGAGAGCGCGGCGCCACCGCGGGCGTCGCCGTCCATTTTGGACAGGACGACGCCGGTGATGCCAACAGCTTCGTCGAAGGCGGCAGCCGCATTGACGGCGTCCTGACCGGACATCGCATCGGCGACGAGCAGCACTTCGGTTGGCTTGAACTTGTCACGCAGGTCGGTGATCTCGGACATCATGTCTTTGTCGATGTGCAGGCGGCCGGCGGTATCGACGATGACTGTTCCTGCGCCGATCTGGGATGCGCGTTCAAGCCCCTGCTTGACAATCTTGACCGGTTTCTCATCTGCGCCAAGCTCGAACACTTCGATGTCCAGTTGACGGCCCAGCGCCTGGAGCTGATCAATCGCTGCTGGACGATAGACATCGGCGGCGATCAAGAGTGGACGATCGCCGGCCTTCTTTGCTCGGAGGGCGAGCTTGGCCGATGTCGTCGTTTTGCCGGAGCCTTGCAGCCCGACCATGAGAATGATGGTCGGGCCCTGCGAGGCTCTCTGGAGGCTGGGCGACTCCCTGCCGAGCAGTGAGACTAGTTCGTCGTTGATGATTTCGACGACGCGATTGAGCGGAGTCGGCGAGCGCATCACCTCTTCGGTGTTGGCTCGGGCACGGACCGCTTTGATGTAGTCGCGGGCGACCTTGTAGTTGACGTCGGCCTCGAGCAAGGCGAGGCGGACTTCGCGGAGGGCCGACTCAAGGTCTTTCTCAGAGATCGCGCCACGCCTGCCGAGCGTCGCAAAGACGCCTTGCAGCTTGCCGCTTAGTGCATCGAACATCGCCATCGGGTTCGGTTCCCCCCTCCGTCACTTCGTGACACCTCCCCCCGCTTCGCGGGGGGAGGGGGAAATCTATTGGCGTTAAGCCTAGCTAGGACAGACCGGCCTCTGCCATGCGCACACAGAGGTCGCCGACGCGGACGCTGTAACCCCACTCGTTGTCGTACCAACTGACGACCTTGACCTGCGTGCCCTCAAGCACCATGGTCGAAAGTGCGTCGATGATCGAAGACGACGGGGAGCCCTTGAAGTCGCTGCTGACCAGCGGTGCAGTCTCGTACTCGAGGATGCCGTGCAGTGGCGACTCGAGGTCGTTCGCGGCCTTCTCGAAGGCGGCGTTGATCTCTTCGGCGTCGGTGGCGCGCTGGGCGTCAATGACGAGGTCGACGACGGAGACGGTGCTGGTCGGGACGCGGTAAGCCATGCCGTTGAGCTTACCGTTGAGGTGGGGCAGGACGAGGCCGACGGCCTTGGCCGCGCCGGTCGTGGTCGGGATGATGTTCATCCCCGCGGCGCGGGCGCGGCGCAGGTCGCTGTGGACGGTATCGAGGATCGCCTGGTCGTTGGTGTAGGCGTGGATCGTCGACATGATCCCGCTCTTGATCCCGACGGTGTCATCGAGCACCTTGGCCATCGGCGCCAGACAGTTGGTCGTGCAGGAGGCGTTGGAGACCACGTGGTGCAGGGCTGGGTCGTAGGCGTCGTCGTTGACGCCGAGCACGATGGTCAGGTCTTCGTTCTTGGCCGGCGCGGAGATGACGACCTTGGAGGGTCCGTGGTTGAGGTGACCTCGGGCCCTGGACGCGTCGGTAAAGATGCCGGTGCTCTCGACGACGATCTCAACGCCGTGGTCTCCCCAGGGGATCTGGCCGGGGTCGCGCTCGGAGATGACGGCGATGCGGTGGCCGTCGATCACCAGGTCGCCGTCGATGACATCAACGTCGCCCGGGTAGCGGCCGTAGTTGGTGTCGTACTTGAACAGGTGCGCGTTGGTTTCGGAGTCGGTCAGGTCGTTGATCGCGACGACTTCGAGTTCATCGCCGTGAAAGTCGAGCATGCCCTTGAGCACCTGTCGACCGATCCGGCCGAAGCCGTTGATGCCAATTTTCGTCGTCACGAAGAACTCCTGACTGATTGTGTGGATGTGACTCGTTCAGTTGCAGGATCGCAGAGGGATGCGGTGCACTCAACCTCAGTGGATGCAGAACGGTGGAGATTCTCTAATCAGAACGAACATGCAGTGTTGCGGTTGTATTCCTCTTGCACCTCCGGTCTGCAAACGCCCCGATGGAGAGATCCATGTCCACAATCTCAAGAACCCGGGTGCTCTTTCTCGACGATTCGGGCAAACCGCATCCCCGCGATAGTTCGGGAGCGGTGGTAATTGCTGGCTTTTCCATCCCCTCAGAACATGTTCAGTTACTCCACAGAAGAATCGCTGGGGCAAAGTCCAGGTTTTTCCCACAGCGCGGGGACCCATCTCAGTGGGAAATCAAAGCAAGCAAAATGAACGGACGAAGGCGTCGGAGAACGATCAGATTCCAGCGCTTTGTTGATGAAGTTCTCCGGATCCTCGGTTCGCTGGACTGCACCGTCTATTCGGTCAGCATTGACAAGCGAAACATGGCACACGTCATGGAATTGTCTGCCACTATGCCTCTGCAGCTCCAGGTGCTAATCGGACACTTCACATACGAGTGTGAGGCTGAGGGCGGCACGGGCATGATCGTGTCCGATTGGTCAGAACAAGGCCTAGATTCGCATGCGAACAAATGTGTGGCTAGTTTTGTGATCACGCGCCGCCTCAATCACCACCCAGGTGTGTACTACACCGACTCCGCGGCTTCACATGCGATTCAAGTAGCCGATCTGATTGCAGGTGTCCGCCGACGGGCGGTTGAGGGAGACACGGACATGCAGCGTTTGGATAGTCGCCTAGCCGCCATCCGCTCCAGCAGCGCCACTACTACGGGAATAACCCAATCGGGTAGACCATACGAGAACCGAATCAGCCTGTTCTGAAGTCCGGTTGCCAAACGAATTCGGATGAGATAGGCTTGGCTCAGCCAGGGAGGTTCGGTTAGTAGGCCCCGGCCGAATATGACCGCAGACCGCTGGTGTCGAGGCCCCGGATCGCACGGGGCCTCATTCTTTTTCTCCAGATTTCAGTTTATTGCCCCACCTCCGACTTAGCACCGGGCTACAGCAGCAGGCGCTTGGGCGCTCCCGATGGTTGGCGACGGTAGTTGTCGATCAGCAGTCTCTGGCGTCCGGCGTCGATGATCCATGATGCTTTGCAGCGCCTGACGTCTTCTAGCAGCGTCTGCGTCTGGCGGTGCAGGCGTTGATACTCCTGCCGGTCCTCGGACTCGACGCCGAAGAGGCCGCTACCGACGGCGAAGCGGCACTGGCGATCCTGGATCACGATCTGCCAGCCGATCAACAGCTGGGCCCAGCCGAGGTGGAACGCTTCGTCGGACCAGTTGACGAGGAACCGCTTGTCGTGCGAACCATCTGCACTGAGCAGCGCCGACGCGCCGAAGTGCGGTCGCGACAACTCGGAGACGGCGCGATAGGCGTCGGCGGTATCAGGCGCCATCGCGATCTGTTGGCCGGCCATGTACTGGCCCATGCCGATTTCGGTCGCATGGTGCTCCCGGTTGTTCGACCAGGCGTCGCGCAACCAGTCTTCGAACTCGATTTGCTCATCACCGACCACGGCCTGTTCTGCGCCGAGCCACTCCATCATGGCCCGCATCAGCGCCAAGGCAGCCGAATAGGATGCGCGCGCCGTCAGCGCTCGAGCCTCGATCCCGCCGCTGTAGACGCGCGACCAGAAGATGAGCGCCGAGGCATAACGTCGGTTGCGGAATGAGGAACCATAAGACTGTTCGACGATCTTGTGCTGCAGCGTGAAGGCGTCGCTGAGCCAGCGCAGATCGAGCGGGAGCGCGAAGGATGTCTCGCGAAATGCGTCGCGTCGCACCTGTGGTTCGTCGTCACGCGGCTTGGCCAGTGCAGGGGTCGCGGATGGGAAGGTAATCGGCGATATCCGCTGCCTGGGCGGACCCGGAGGTTCGGAGGCATCGGCGGTCATGGCGTCGAGGTTCGTGTGTCTCTGGAAGCGAGCAGCGCTTCCAGCCAGAGCAGGAGACGTTCACTCTGGGCTTCGATGAACGGGCGGTCCGGATGCCAGTTCCACAGCTCGCGCACGACTTCGAGCGTTGACCAGGTGCTGCCGTCGCCGCCATTGACGATTTGCACGATCCGCGTGGCGACGTGGTTT
Source organism: Dehalococcoidia bacterium (assembly GCA_963666795.2). Classification (GTDB taxonomy): domain Bacteria; phylum Chloroflexota; class Dehalococcoidia; order Bin125; family Bin125; genus Bin125. Next base: position 1,655,259 of record CAXXUV010000008.1, read on the forward strand.
GCATTCCAGATCAGTGGTCGTTCGTAGTCGAGCATTCTGGTGGTCTGGGTCAGCGCTCTGATCCATCGCTCAACGGTGTCGAAGGCGATGCGGCGGTCCATGAGCTGTGCGCGTAGGGCGAGCACTTCAGGTAGATCAACTATGCGTGCCGGGGGGCGGTCGGGAGGCGGAATCGGCTCGGGTCCGTCGTCTTCGGGGAAGTGTTCGAGGGCATCGGTCCAGTGGTTCGCCGGGATTCGGCGTAGCTCGTTGTAGACCATGGCGCCGCCGGAGCCGGCGTCCCACCAGGCACGAAGCCGCTCATGTCGCGGCTGTGTCTGAGGTTGGACGAGTTCGGTGGTTTCGGAATCGGGAGGAGTAGAGGAGGGCACGGACTTAGGTTATCTCAGGGGTTATCGCAGCGAGTTCTGTCGGCTGATAACGGCGGATTCTGTTGCCTGAACGTTACGTGGAATAACTGATAACTGCTATTACCGATCACCCATGCGGAGTTTCCGAGTCGCTTGGTAAAGCGGATCAAGCGCCGATGCCTGTTATCGGCGCCGCTACTACTACCACGATGGCGAGCATGAAGGAGGCGACGCGGCAATATGGAACACGAAATCCAACAGTTTCTGACCTACATGGCGGCGGAGCGGGGAGCATCGGCGAACACGATTTCCGCCTACCGCAATGACCTCGCGCAGCTGCGCGCCTACTTCATCGAGCAACAACCTAGGCAAGGCGAAGGCGCCGGGACGGTCACGTCGATCGAGGAGATCGACGCGGAGCAGCTCCAGAAGTACATCGTCCACCTGCGCGAGCAGCAGTATGCTCCCGCGACGGTGGCGCGGAAGGTTGCCGCAGTCAAGAGCCTGTTCAGCTATCTGCGCGGCGAGGGCCTGATTGTTGTCAATCCGGCCGAACAGCTGTCCTCGCCCCGTGTGGGTCGCAGCTTGCCGCGGACGCTGACGATCCAGGAGGTCGATGTGCTGCTCGAGCAGCCAGGCCGCTGGGACACGCCGGAGGCGGCTCGCGACCAGGCGATGCTGGAAATGCTCTATGCGACCGGCATGCGCGTCTCGGAGTTTGTTTCTCTTGACCTGTCCTCGATTGAGTTGCAGGGACAACGTGCCTCGGTGCGTTGTGTCGGCAAAGGTCGGCGCGAGCGGTTGATTCCGATCCATTCGGCCGCTGTCGCAGCACTGCACCACTATTTGCAGGAGGCTCGCCCCAAGCTGGCCCGTGGTCGTCGCGAGGTGGCGCTGTTCATCAATCGTCGCGGCGAGCGGCTGACCCGCCAGGGCGTCTGGCTGATCATCAAGAACTACGCACAGGAAGCTGGTATCGCCGGTGTGACGCCGCACACGCTGCGCCATAGCTTCGCCACACACCTGCTGCGCGGCTCAGCGCCGCTGCGCAATGTGCAGGAGCTGATGGGTCACGCCAACATCTCGACGACCCAGCTGTACACCCAGTTGACCGACGAACACCTGCGGGACGTCTACGATCGGGCTCATCCCCGCGCCAGCTAGTTGGGCTAGCTGAACCAGCCGACGCGCCCGGGCTTGATCGGAGGCGAGAGTGGCATCAACCAAGATTGCATTGATCCGCGCACGTGAGATTCTCGACTCGCGCGGCAACCCGACCGTGGAGGCGGATGTCGTCCTCGAGGGCGGTGCGATGGGTCGCGCGGCCGTGCCGTCGGGCGCGAGCACCGGTTCGCACGAGGCGGTCGAGCGTCGCGACGGCGACGCCGGTCGCTATCGCGGTCGTGGTGTGCTGGACGCGGTGGCGTCAGTCAACGGCGAGATCAATGAAGCGCTGCATGGTCACGACGCCCTCGATCAGTTGGCCATCGATGAAGCGCTGATCGCGCTGGATGGCACGGAGCAGAAATCGCGACTCGGCGCGAACGCGCTGCTCGCCGTCTCGATGGCCTCTGCGAACGCAGCCGCCGAGGCGTCGCAGATGCCTCTTTATCAATCGATCGGTGGCGCCGACGCGGTCGTGCTCCCGGTGCCGCTGGCCAACATCCTCAACGGCGGCGCTCACGCGGATGATGGCGCCGACTTCCAAGAGTTCATGGTCGCGCCGATTGGCGCAGACAGCTTCGCTCACGCTCTACGGATGGTGGTTGAGGTCTATCACTCGTTGGCGGCTGAGCTGCGTTCACAGGGGCTTGCAACCGGCCTCGGTGACGAGGGTGGGTTCGCTCCGTCATTGGCGACGAACGAGTCGGCGCTGGACCTGATTGTCAACGCGATTCGCACAACGGGTTATGAGCCGGGTCGCGACATCGCGATTGCGCTCGATCCCGCAGCCAGCGAGCTGTGGTCTGATGGACGATATGAATTGCACACCGAGGGGCGATCGCTCACGAGCGCCGAGATGGTGTCGCTCTGGAGCGACTGGTGCCGACGTTATCCGATCGTCTCGATTGAGGATGGGATGCACGAGGACGATTGGGACGGCTGGCGAGCGCTCACTGCGGAGATCGGGTCGTTGGCGCAAACCGTCGGCGACGACCTGTTGGTCACCAATCCACAACGTCTGCGTCGAGGCATTGAGTTGGGCGCCGCCAACAGCATTCTGATCAAGGTCAATCAGATTGGCACGCTCTCCGAAACGCTGGAGGCGGTCCGGATTGCTCAGGATGCGGGATGGACGGTGATTATCAGCCATCGCTCGGGCGAGACTGAGGACACGATGATCGCTGATCTCGCGGTCGCGACGAATGCAGGCCTGATCAAGACCGGCGCGCCGGCTCGTGGTGAGCGAACGTCAAAATATAACCGGTTGCTGAGGATCGCCGAGAAGTTGGGTGATCGGGCGGTGTATGCCGGGATGGACGCTATTCCTCAGGCGTCGCGATTGGTGTAGCCGGTTGCTCGCGGACGGTGGTGGAGAAGTCCCGACTCTTGGGAAACATCTGAACAACTGTGGCCACTTCAGGAGCGGGAACCCCCTTCAGCCTTCGGCAGCTTCCCCCGCGAAGGAGGAAGCGAGGAGCAAAGCTGTTCAGAGTATTCCGAGCAATCCCCCAAGGACGGTCTTGGGAGCGGTGGTCTGTTACAGCTCCAGCTTGAGCTGTTCCGCTAACCGTTGAGTCATGCCAGGCGTCGATGCGATGTCGCTCACATCCGCGTCGCGTAGCGCCTGCAAGGAGCCGAACTTGCGCAGCAAGGCTTTCTTTCGCCTGGGGCCGATTCCTTTGATTCGGTCGAGGGTGCTTTGCGATGTCTGGCGGGCTCTCAGGCGGCGGTGATATGAGATGGCGAAGCGGTGGGCTTCGTCGCGGATTCGCTGGACAAGGTAGAGGCCTTGCGAGCGACGATCGAGCCTGACCGGATCGGCTGAGTCGACCTGATATAGCAGCTCTTCGCGCTTGGCCAGGCCAGCGAGCGGGATGTCGTCGACGGCGAGATTGCGCATCACGTCGTGTGCCGCTGAGACCTGACCGCGTCCGCCGTCGACGATCACGAGGTCGGGGATTGCACCCCAGCCTTCTGATTCCGGTTGCGCGTCCCGCTCTTCATCCTCAGTCGCGGGCGAGTCAGGCTGATCGGGGACGTCGAATCCCTTGGCCCGCTCGGCTCGGCGCTCCTCTCCCAGCCGCTTGAAGCGTCGCTGGATGACTTCGGCCATGGATGCGAAGTCGTTGGGACCGTCGGTCGTGTCGACGGTTTTGATCCTGAAGCGCCGATATTCGCTCGTCACCGGCCGACCGTCGAGGAAGACAACCATGGAGGCGACGACGTTGGATCCCTGCGTGTTGGAGATGTCATAACACTCGATGCGGCGCGGCGGCGCCGGCAGGCTGAGCGCTTCTTCCAACTCCGTCAGCGCCGCGTCGGTGCGGCCGCGATCGGCCATCCAGCGGACGCGGGACATGGCCAGCGTTTCCGACGCGTTCTCGGTGGCCATCGCGACCAGGCGTCGCTTGTCGCCTCGCTGTGGGTGCCGGACCTCAACCTTCGTTCCGCGCTTCTCTGTCAACCACGATTGCACCAGATCCAAGTCTTCGATTTCGTCGGGAATCAGCACCAGTTTCGGAGGTTGCAACGCACCTTCATAGTGTTGGCGCAGGAATGATGAGATGACCGCAGCGCTCGATTCATCCTTGACGCCGGCCACATTGAAGTGGTCGGAGCCGGCCATCTTCTGACCGCGAATGAAGAGCACCTGGACGACTGCCTCGTCACCGTCGACTGCGAGGCCGAAGACGTCGATTTCGGCGGCCGACGTGTCGGCGGTGAGCTGCGTCTCGGTGACTCGCTCGACCGCCGTGATCTGGTCGCGAAGCTGCGCGGCACGTTCGAAGTTCAACTCCTCGGCCGCGTCGGTCATTGATGTCTTGAGCTGCTTGACGACCGTCTCGCTCTTGCCGTCGAGGAAGAGCATGGTCTGGTCGATCACTTCCTTGTACTCGTCGGGAGTGCAGAAGGATGTGCACGGCGCGATGCAGCGGCGGATGTAGTACTCGAGGCAAGGCCGGGGATCGGAGCCGGTGATCTCCTTGTCGCAGGAGCGCCAGGGGAAGAGCTTCTTGACCAGATCGAGCGTCGTCCTCACCGACTTGGCCGAGGCGTAGGGGCCGAAGTAGCGCCCGCCGTCCTTGGCGACGCGGCGCGTGATCGTCACCCGAGGCCAGGGCGCGTCGACGTCGATCTTCAGGTAGGGATAGTGTTTGTCGTCCTTGAGCCGGACATTGAAGAATGGCTGATGTCGCTTGACGAGGGTCGCTTCGAGGTGCAGCGCGTCCTGCTCGGTGTGGGTGGTGACATATTCGAGCTGTGCGATTTTCGAGGCGAGCACTCGCGTCTTGCCTTCGAGCGAGCGCGGCGAACCGAAGTAGTTGCGCACGCGGGACTTGAGGTTGGCCGCCTTGCCGATGTAAATGACGCGGTCGTTGGCGTCGCTGAAGGTGTAGACGCCGGGTTTCGCGGGCAGCGCGGCGACCTGCGCCTGGAGTTGGGCGCGCGCTTCTTCGGGCGAGGTGGGCGTGGTCTGGTCAGGTGCGTCGGTGGTCACGGAATCAAGGGTATCGAAGCTGCTTCACAAGCAGGGTCGATTCAGCGCTCCCCCAAAAGAGACCTGCGCGTAAATCCCCTTCTCCCCCCTTGAGAGACCGATGCGTAACTCCCCTTCTCCCCCCCTTGCGGGGGAGATGCCGGAGGCAGAGGGGGGGCTCCCTATTGCAGTGCGTATCTGGTCGCTGTGGGCGGACCCCCCCTCTGTCACTCCGTGACATCGCCCCCCGCAAGGGGGGGAGAGGGGGACCTGTGAGTTACGCAAAGGTTTGCGAAGGAACGAGAAGGTGGCACGCCCGGCAGGACTTGAACCTGCGACCTCTGCCTCCGCAGGGCAGCGCTCTAATCCGCTGAGCTACGGGCGCAATGCAACGGCGGGTTGGAAGTGGGTGGAGAGATCGAGTGATGGTGCCGACGAAGGGATTCGAACCCCCACGGGCTTAAGCCCACTACGCCCTGAACGTAGCGCGTCTACCAATTTCGCCACGTCGGCAGCGATGCGGAGTCTGCTTTGACTCCCTCAAGTCTCTTTGTTGTTGCCAACCCTCTCAAGCTTATCCCGAAATCTGACAACGGCGAATGCTGGTGGGCGATGCAGGACTTGAACCTGCGGCCTCTCGGATGTGAACCGAACGCTCTAGCCAGCTGAGCTAATCGCCCGTATCTGACGGACGCACCCCAAGGTGCTGGTCGCAGACGCACCCCAAGGTGCTGGTAGCAGCGGCAGGACTCGAACCTGCGACACGGGGCTTATGAGTCCCCTGCTCTGCCTACTGAGCTACGCTGCCACTTCCAATCAGGCTACCGCACGCTATCGCGGTTGGGCGATGTCGTCAAAGCGCTCGGACCCGGCCTCCGTGCTCAATCGCATACTCTGACTCAGAGAGAGATGTACAGCTTCACACTTGATGCGGACGGTGGCGGCAATGGCTCTTGAGTGGCGCCCGAACGACCCATATTTCTCGCTGGCGGGGCAGATCCTGGTTGCCTCGCGACACCTCGCCGATCCCAATTTTTTCCGCACCGTCGTCCTGATTCTGGAACACCGCGAGGGCGTGTTGGGGGTCGTGCTGAATCGGCCCACGGTGATCACGATTGCGGATGTCGTGCCCGCCTGGCAGGACTTGATTGCCCTACCGTCGGTTGTGTTTCACGGCGGACCGGTCGAGCGCACCGCCGCGATCGGTCTCGCGCGCCCCGATGGGCCGGTCGATCCGGAGCAATCCGCCTTGGCTCTGACCATCGCCGATCCGGGGCGCGAGGTGGGAATCGTCAACCTCAGCGCAGGGCCGAGTGAGCTGGTCGGCGTGGTTCGTGATCTGCGGATTTACTCGGGATACGCTGGATGGAGTCCGGGGCAACTTGAAAGCGAGATTCAGGCTGGCGGCTGGTTAGTTCTCGATCATGAGGCGTTCGATCCACTGACCAGTGATCCGGCCACGCTTTGGAACCAGGCTGCGAGTGCGGCCGCCAGCGGACAGGGAGTCAGGGCCATCGACGGGCCGTCGGTGCAAAATAACTAGCTGGTTTCCGCTCCCGGTCGCAGGGGGAGCGAGGGATGTGGGGAGGGACGCGCGATGGCCGATGGCATCCTGAGCAAGCTGCGCGAGAAGCAGCAGTCTTACATCCTGTTCACTTTCTTCAGAAAGCCGTACTCGATCCGAGACGCCGTCAATCGCGTAATGGTCGCTGCGGCGATCATTGCCGCAATCGTGCTGCCCATCTTCCTGGGCAGAGGCAGCGGGGACGCCACGGAAGGCGCCAGCCTGGACTTCGCCGCCAAGCTCGCGGTCGCGGCCTACTTGCACGAAACCATAGATTCAGCCGATGAAATTAACTTGGATGGAATCATTGAGGAGGTTCGCGAAAGCAGCCAAGACCTTTCGAACGATGGTGATAGCCGAGCGATCCTCATTGGGCGCGTGGCACAGCTAGAACTGGTCCGTGATTCCAGATTGAGTGAGGGACTATCGACTCTCGTACAAGATGTCCTCAGGGACTTAAATGAGGAAACAGGACTTGGGTATCTACCGCGAGACGGCGACGCCTCGGACCGGGGCGCGCTGGCTCCGGACTTCCGGTTGCTGGACCTTGAGGGTGAACCGCATCGGTTGTCGGACATTGACGGACCGATCGTGCTCAACTTCTGGGCGAGTTGGTGTGAGCCCTGCGTCGAGGAGATGCCCGACTTTGGGATCATCAACCAGGAGCTGGCGGGCCGGGTGACGTTCATCGGCGTCAACGACGGTGAGAGCCTCGAAACCGCCCGTAAGTTCGCCTACGAAGTGACCGGCGTCAGCTACGTCGTCCTGCTCGACCCGACCAAATCGATGACTGACGGACCGTATCCGCTGGTCGGCAGGCCGACGACGTTCTTCATTGGCGCCGACGGACTGATCAAGGAACTGCGGGTTGGCATCGTCGATATCGGCACGCTGCGGGGTCTGGTCGGTGATTTGATTGGCGAGGAAGTCGGCGCTGGTTCCGAGCAGGCCATGCCCGAGGAATACGGCGAGGCGGCGCTCAACATCATCGACTCCGCCCGAGCGAACTTCGCGACGGCCGGGGAACTGATCCAGCGCTGGCGCGACAATCCAGACGTGCTGAGCGACCCCGGCTGGCAGCGCAACATGGAGGCGCAGACGCGGGTCTGGTCGGATTTGACCGAACAGTTCTCGGGCCTCACACCGCCGGAGCAGTGGTCGGATCTGCATCAGAAGGTGTCGGATGCGCTCGCTCAGATCGCGAATGCGGCCGGTCCACTGGTACGCGACGCGATTGAGGCAGCCAGCGCCGACGGCATAAATACGGCCGTCACCCTCTATGACAGCTTCCGCACGCAGTTCGATACCGCCGCCGATAACCTGTCGGGCGTGATCGAAACGCAGCAGTGATGATTGGGATGATTGGGATGATTGTTGAGAATGAAGGCAGGGGCGATTAGCTCAGGTGGCTAGAGCGTCCGGTTTACACCCGGGAGGTCGGAGGTTCGAGTCCTCCATCGCCCACCACTTCTCGATGAAGGTCTGCGCCTGCCACTAGGAATGCTCTGAACAACTCCGATCCCCGCTTCCCCCCTCTGCGGGGGAAGCTGCCGAAGGCTGAAGGGGGGTCCCTGCTCAGCCTGCGACACCAGTTGTTCAGAGGATTCCTAGGGCCTGTTCACATTGGGTGATGAAGACATGGAAGTGACACATCCCGGCTGGACGATGGGAGGCGGGACCCCCTCAGCCTCCGGCAGCTCCCCCTGCAAGGGGGAGCGGGAGAGTTGATAGGCGCTTCGAATGGGATCGCGCCGTCAATGTGAACAGGCCCTAGTCTGAGCGTCACGGAGGCCCACGATCATGAAACAACTTGAACCTGACCTGTGGCAGACTTCTCGACGGGTGATTGACGACACCGTAGGAACCCACGCGTACCTGCTGATCCGTCCGACCGGGAACCTGCTGCTCTATGGCATTGGCGAGGGGCAGGACGAAGACCTCGACGCCATGGAGGCGCTGGGCGGCGTCTCGGTCCAAGTGCTCAGCCACCGAGATGAGTCCAGCCCCGCGTTGAACGACGTCCGTGAGCGGTTTGGCTCGCGGTTGGCTTGCAGTGAGCTCGAGATATCGGCGATCAGCGCTGACGCCGAACCAGACCTGATTGTCGGACCGGATTGTGACGATCCAGCGCTCGATGGTCTTGAAATTCTTGAGACGCCCGGGCACACCGACGGCAGCATCAGCTTCCGCTACCAGTCGCCGCACGGCAAGAGCTATCTCTTTACGGGCGACGCCGTCGTCCCGGTCAACGGCGGCTGGTCGGCGTTCGTCGTCGAACAGTACGGCGGTACGTTCGAGTCGATGGAACAGAGCCTGCTCAAGATGCGTGACCTCGACCCGGATGTCGTGGTTCCGAGCGCGTTCGTCGGCGATGTCGCCGAAGTGGAAATGGCGGACGGCGAGTGGGCGTCGATCATCGATCATCGAGTTGAGCGCCTGCGCGAGATTGCTCCGGCCTGATCTTCAGCGCTGCATCGCTGATTGACCTCTAGTAGCCTCTAGGCAAGTGCGTCTGTAGAGCTGCCCGCAGCGGCGATGCGCCGTGTTGTGGCGCCTCGTCCGGGGACATCTATTGGAGAAGGCGATGACCTCACAAATGCAGGAATGGCTGGATGGGCCGTACGCCAAGGCGACGGGCCGCTTTCCCGAGCGCCGGGAAGCGTTTCATCGCTCATCGGGCGACCCGCTGGACCCGATCTACGTCGATGGCGACTCCGACCCGCTGCCGGGCGAATACCCGTACACGCGAGGCATCCAACCGACGATGTATCGCGGTCGCCTCTGGACGATGCGGCAATATGCGGGGCAAGAGGACGCTGAGTCGTCGAACCGCCGCTATCGATTCCTGCTTGATCAGGGCCAGACCGGACTATCGGTTGCATTCGACCTGCCAACGCAGATCGGCTACGACTCCGATGCGTCGATGGCGGAAGGCGAAGTGGGCAAGGTCGGTGTGGCGATCGACTCGATCGACGATATGCGCACTCTGTTCGACCAGATTCCGCTTGATCGCGTGACGACGTCGATGACGATTAATTCGACCGCGAATATCCTGCTCTCGCTTTACGCAGCAGTGGCCGAGGAACAGGGTGTGGGCCGCGACAAGATCGGCGGCACGGTCCAGAACGACATCCTCAAGGAATATATCGCGCGCGGGACGTACATCTATCCGCCCAAGCCGTCAATGCGGCTGATCACGGACAGCTTTGAATACTGCACCCGCGAGGTGCCGCGTTGGAACACGATCTCGATCTCGGGCTATCACATGCGTGAGGCCGGCTGCACCGCGGCTCAGGAGATCGGCTTCACGCTGGCCAATGCAATTGCCTACGTCGAAGCGGCGTTGGAACAGGGCATGGCCTTCGACAGCTTTGGCCCGCGACTCTCCTTCTTCTTTGCCTGTCACAGCAACTTCCTCGAGGAGATCGGCAAGTTCCGCGCGGCGCGACGTCTGTGGGGCAGCATTGCCCGCGAGCGCTTCGGATCTCAGAACGAGCGCGCGCAGATGCTGCGCTTCCACACTCAGACGGGCGGCGTGACGCTGACCGCGCAGCAGCCCGACAACAATGTCGTACGAACAACGCTCCAGGCGTTGGCTGCGGTGCTTGGCGGGACGCAATCGCTGCACACCAATTCGCTTGATGAGGCGCTCGGCTTGCCGTCGGAGCACGCGGTCGAGATTGCACTGCGCACGCAGCAGGTGATTGGCTACGAGTCGGGCGTCGCCGATGTGATCGATCCGCTCGGCGGCTCGTACTACATCGAACAGACCACCAACGAGCTTGAGGCTGAGGCGCGCAACTACATCGACCAGATCGACGCCCTCGGCGGCGCCGTCTCGGCGATTGAGCAGGGCTATCAGCAGGCTGAGATCCTTGAGGCCGCGTCCAGCTTCCAGCGCGAAGTCGAAACCGAGACCGATTCAGCCCGCGCGGGCGACAAGACGGCCGGCAAGCGTGGACGCGTGATCGTCGGCGTCAACCGGTTCGAGACGGATGAGGATTCGGACGTTGAGATCGTCCGCGTCGACCCGACGGTCCGCGAACGGCAGATTGAGAAGCTCGAGCGTCTGCGTGACGGTCGAGATGCGTCTGCCGTGTCGGCCGTCCTCGATGCGATTCAGCAGGCTGCGGACACGGACGAGAACCTGGTGCCGCTGATGATGGACGCGGTCAAGCAGTCGGCGACGCTGGGCGAAATCTCCGATGCTCTACGAAGGGTCTGGGGCGAGTACCGCGAACGGATCGTCGTTTAGACCACGAAAGATCAGGCGACGTGCCATTCGGTAGGAAAGCAGTTGGGCGAAACCCAGATGGCGGCTCGGGAGGCCGCTCCGACCGGGCATGGTCGGACGCGCGACGCCTGCGCTACTGGTGGCAAGCCGAGCGCGATCTGCTGCTGAAGACGCTCGCAGCCATTCCGGATGACGCCGTCGATCTCGAAGTTGAGGAGGACGGCTGGTCGCCCAAAGGCATCGCAGCCCATCGATTGTTCTGGGAGGCGGAGGAGCGCGCCGCGATTGAGGAGCACCTTGGTGACGCGTTCCCATCGCTGCTCGACTTTCCCACGGGCCGCATCGATTCGACCAACGCGGCAGCGGTGGCGTCGTTGGGCGACAGGCATTTGAGCGCTCTGATTCGAGCGTTGCATGACCTTCGCGAGCGTACTGCAGCCCTCGTCGAGCGTGTCCCCGACGCGGATCTCAACACCCAGGGCAACCCGGCGCGGATTCTGCTCGGGGTCGCGCTGGAACATGACCGTGAACATCGCCGGCAGCTCGAATCCCGATTCGGCGCGCCGGCTGAGGATTAAACCCACAGGAGCGACATGGCACTAACACGGATTCACCACATCGGCATCGCCGTTCACGACGCGGACAAGACGGCTGAGGTCTGGCGCGATACGTTCGGTCTTGAGACTGCGCTCGACACCGAGTTGGAATCGCAAGGCGTCCGCGGGGTAATTTTCCCACTCGACAACTGCGAAATCGAACTGCTCCAGCCGACGCGTGAAGACACCGGAATCTCCAAGTACCTGGAGACCAACGGCGAGGGCTTTCACCACATCTGCTTCGAGTCCACCGATGTTGGCTCGGACCTGATCGCTGCCAAAGCGAGCGGCATGGAGATGATCGACGAGGAGCCACGGCAGGGATTGACCGGGATGATTGGCTTCATCCATCCGAAGTCGAACCACGGCGTGCTGATCGAGTACGCGCAGCCTCCCGATGACGCTGCGCAGCATTCGGGCCCAGTATCGGGACCGGGTCCACACGCGCTGCACCATATGACGGTGGCGGTCAGCGAGGTGGCGCCGGTGCAGGACAAGTGGACCGAACGCTATGGATTGGTTCCAGGACGTCACCTGGAATCAGAGGCCCTGGGGCTCGAAGCGCAGTTCCTGGGCATCGGACCGACAGACATCGAGCTGGTGCGTCCATTGCCGGGCAGCGGCGGCCCATTGCCGCGCAAGCTCGATCAATCGGGCGAGGGCATGTTCATGCTCGCGCTGACCGTGCGCGACGCTGCTGCATCGGTCGATCATCTGCGCGGCAACGGTTGGACCGTGACCGACGCCAACGCCGGCGCCTTCATTTCGCCCAAACACACGTATGGAACCCGGCTGCGGCTGTCCGAGGCTTAAGCTGATGGTTGCTGACTCGCTCCGTCCAAGTGGACGAAGCAGAGATGGCGCAGATCGGAAGTTGAGAGCATGAGCGACACCACCACCATGACAGGCCAGATTCGCGTGTTGGTCGCGAAGCCGGGCCTCGACGGCCACGACCGCGGCGCGAAAATCGTCGCCCGGGCCCTGCGTGACTCGGGCATGGAAGTGATCTACACCGGAATCCGGCAGACCCCCGACATGATCGCCGAAGCGGCGTTGCAGGAAGATGTGCATGTGGTGGCGCTGTCGGTGCTCTCCGGTGCGCACCTTGAGTTGTTCCCGCGCATCCTTGACGCCTGTCGGCAGCGGGGTATTACACCTGAGAACACGCTGTTCCTCGGCGGAGGCATTATTCCCGACGAGGATGCCGAAGTATTGCAGAACGCAGGCTTTTCCGCCGTCTTCGGACCAGGCGCGCACACCGGCGACATCGCCGAGTACGTCCGCGCCCACGTGCCTGGGCTTGACCGGTCGTGACGACCGAGACGTCAGCCCCGTCACAGCTCAGCGGCCGGCTTGCCGAGCTTGAGGAGCGATTGCTCTCCGGTGATCGGCGTGCGCTTGCCCGGGTTCTCAGTTGGGTCGAGAGCGGCGACCAGCGCGGTCGCGACATACTTCGCGCCCTGTATCCGCGCAGCGGTCGCGCGCGCACCATCGGTCTGACCGGATCGCCGGGCGCAGGCAAGAGCACGGTGACGAACGAACTCGCAAAGGTTTTCCGCGCCCGAGGGCAAACGGTGGGCATCGTCGCGATCGATCCTTCCTCGCCGTACACGATGGGCGCCATCCTCGGCGACCGCGTGCGGATGTCAGAGCTGTATTCGGATCCCGATGTCTTCATCCGCTCGCTGGCCTCGCGTGGCGCGCTGGGCGGACTGTCGGTCGCGACGCAGGACGTCGTTCACGTGCTCGACGCGTACGGCAAGGATGTGATCCTGATCGAGACCGTCGGCGCAGGACAGGACGAGGTCGATATCGCCGGCGCGGCGCAGACCACCATCCTGGTGAACACGCCCAACATGGGCGACGAAGTGCAGACGCTCAAGGCCGGCATCATGGAGATTGCTGATGTCCTGGCGGTCAACAAATCCGATCTGCCCGGCGCGAACCGCATGGTCTCGGCGCTGAAGGCCCTGCTCTCGCTCAATCCCGATCACGGCTGGGATCCGCCGATCGTACCGATCATTGCAACCCAGGGCGAGGGGATCGAGAAGCTCGCCGAAGCTTGCGACGCACACTTCGAGGAGTTGGAGTCCTCGGGCAAGATGCAGACGGCCGAACTTGATCGCGCGCGACAACAAATCACATCGCTCGCCCGCGCCCGCATCCTGCGGCGGCTGCACGCCGAGGCCGGCGAGGAACGCCTCGTCAAGTTGGCCACTGATGTGGCCTCCCGTATCTCGGATCCGCATACTGCGGCGGCGGAATGGCTCGCCGGATTATGAGTCAGTCCGACGCGGTTCAGCGGCTGCAGATTCGGTTCGCCGCCGAAGGTCCACTCAAATACGTGTCGCACCTGGATCTCATGCGTGTCTGGGAGCGGGTTTGCAAGCGCGCCGGCCTGCCCCTTGCAACATCGCACGGATTCTCGCCGCGACCCAAGATCGCGCTGGCCGCCCCGCTGGCCGTCGGCGCGACCTCCGAGGCTGAGATCCTGGATATCCTCCTGACCGAACGTGTGGACCTGGAATCGACGATGCGGAGCCTCTCAGCCGAGCTGACGCCCGGACTGAGAGTCCTTGAGATTCACGAAGGCCTGCTGAAGCAGTCTTCGCTGCAATCAATGCTGCGGGCCGCCTGTTACGAGGTGGAGATTTCTGACCCTCGTTCCGCGCAGGATTGGCAATGCGCGGTTGACGAACTTCTCGCGCGAGACGAGATTCCCTGGAGTCAACAGCGCGGCAAGGAGACCAAGTCTTACGACCTGAGGCCGCTCATTCTCGAGATTGAGGTTCGCGGCGTCTTGGACGGCGTGGCAACGCTGTGGATGCGGCTACGCAACGACGAGCGCGGAGCCGGTCGGCCCGAGCAGGTCGCCATCGCCCTCGGCGCCTCGGAGGAGCCGACGATGATTCACCGTACCGCGATCGAGTTGGACGGCGAGCTTGCTGCAAAAGCTGTGACGGCATGAATCGCATCATCGTTCTGCGACACGTCGAATCGGAAGCCAATAAATCGGGCGTCGGTCTCGGACGGACTGATTCCCCCCCGACCGAACTTGGGCTTCAGCAGTTGCAAGCGACCGTCGAGGCGTTACGGACCGAGCCGATTACGCGCGTGGTCACCAGCCCGCTCTCTCGGGCGCGGAGACTGGCCGAGGCGATCGCCGATGCACATGGAGTCGAAGCGACGCCGTCCGACGGATTGCTCGAACTGGATGTCGGTGAACTTGAGGGCGTTGAGTGGCCGATCGTGCAGGAACGGTTCGGCGAGTTTCTCAACAACTGGCGAGGCAACGACTCTGTCAGTGAACCGATGCCTGGTGGCGAGTCGTTGTTGGACGTGTTGGAGCGGGCTCGTCCGGTGTTCGACGAACTAGTTGCCGACCCGTCGGAGGGAACCGGACTGATCGTCACGCATAACTTTGTCGTCAAGATGCTGGTTGTGCATGCGCTGGCGATGCCGAATCATGCCTGGCGACGGATCGACACCGGTCTGGCCGGCGTCACGACATTTCGCATCGCTGACGGTGTGCCGGCGGTGGAACGATTAAACGATCGACATCACCTCAACGGTCTCTGACGCCTCGACGGCGGGTGTAGAGTGCCATCGGCGGCGGCGTTGATCGCAAATCATGGCTGAGACAATGGTCGACCGATCGGTCGAACTGGTGACGGAGCCCGCTGAGGCTCTGCCGCCAATGCCCAGGCGGTCTCCAACGCCGGCCCCCTTGCCGTGGTTGATTCGTCGCGTCGCATTCATTTCTTCATTGCTGTTGGTAGGATTTGTCGTCTTCAGCGGCGTCGAAGGGCTGTTGCAAGCCAATAGCCTTGATAGTCGAATCATCGAAACCCGAGCCGGGATCGCGGAGCTCCAACGAGACTCCGATCAACTCGCGGCACTGGTCGCCTGGCTGGACTCTGATGCCTACATCGAACGCATCGCCCGCGAGGACCTGGGCATGGTGCGGCCCGGCGAAGAGGCGTTCGGCGTCCACGCGCCGAGACGGGGACAGCTCGAGATCACCCGCTCGCCATGGTGGGCGAACCTGCTCCCGGAAGGCGCTGAATAGCGCCACTGATCAGAGTGTCCGCAGCGCCCGCAGCGCCCGCAGCGCCCGCAGCGCCCGGAGCCTGTTGTGACCTTGCCGACCGACCGCCGCATCCGTGAAATCGGACGGGGTGTGGCTCGGCAACTGGTCGAGAGCGTCGGCTCGGGCGCCGGACGCCAACTGATTGTTGCCGTATCGGGTGGGGCCGACTCATCAGCGTTGCTCCTCTTGCTGACCGATACGCAGTCGCGACATGAGTGGCGAGTTTATGCTGTGCACGTTGACCACCTGATTCAGGCAGCATCGGTCCGGGGTGAGTTCCGCGCGTCCGCTACTGAGCTGGCCGCCACAGCCGGAGTGCCGCTCGAAATCGTAGAGGCCGACGCTTCGTCGGAAGCCGACTCGTCCTCAGATGGACTGGAAGCTGCCGCGCGGCGCGTCCGGTATCGAGCGTTGAACGAGCTGGCGCTCGCGTTAGGAGCGCCGGCGGTCGCCACTGCCCACACGCAGGACGATCAGGCCGAGACAGTCATGTTGCACATCCTGCGTGGATCAGGGCTCGACGGTCTGAGTGGGATGCCTTGGGTGCGTCCCTTGAGCGACGAAGTGGCGCTGGTGCGTCCGATGCTCGATGTGAGTCGGGCAGAGACCGAGTCGGTCTGTCAGGCGTACGGCTGGACGCCGGCGCACGATCCGTCCAACGACGACCTCATTCACACGCGAAACCGTGTGCGACGGTCGCTCCTGCCGTTGATGCAGGCAATCAATCCGAATGTCTCCGAGCGATTGGCGGAACTGGCCCGATCGGTCGGCTCCGATCGTGAGCTGCTTGATCTGGTTGGGCGGCAGGCGCTGGAGCAGATTCTGGACGAGGACGGCGGGCTGCCTCGACGGCTGTTGCTCTCGCTGCCCGGTCAGCTGCAGGTCAGAGTGATCCGGTCGTTCACCCAGGCGCACGGCGTGACGCTGTCGTCCGAGCGCACGGCGTCGGCGCTGCAGGTGATTCACAACGGGCATGGCGTGGTCGAGCTGCCGGAGGGCGTCTGTCTGCGTGTGGCGGGCGGCGCGGTGACGATCGAGGGAAGTAGTCCACCGGACATTGCGCGCGGTTGACTTCTTGGATCGCGCCGGGCTAAGATTGTCTTCTGCGCAAATGCAGAACGCACCGCTCGGCAAGAAGCCTGATGAGCGTTCGGCAGATGCCAGCCTTAACAATTGGAGAGCGGAAGTCCAGTGTGCTTGGGGAGCCCCCCCAAGTCCGGACACAAAAATCGTCGCAATTCCTTCGGGAGTGGCGGCGGTCGCGATGTCCGTACAATCTCTACTTTTGCAGCCGGCATGACCGGCTGAACCAATGGAGAGTTTGATCCTGGCTCAGGATAAACGCTGGCGGCGTGCCTTACGCATGCAAGTCGAACGAAGCCCACCTTTCGGGGTGGTGACTGAGTGGCAAACGGCTGAGTAACGCGTAGGTGATCTGTCCCAAGGAGGAGAACAACTCGTGGAAACGCGAGCTAATGCTCCATACGCCCACCGGATCGGACCGGTGGGGAAATGCTCCGGCGCCTTGGGAGGAGCCTGCGTCCGATTAGCTAGTTGGTGGGGTAATGGCCTACCAAGGCATCGATCGGTAGCTGGTCTGAGAGGATGATCAGCCAGACTGGGACTGAGATACGGCCCAGACTCCTACGGGAGGCAGCAGCGAGGAATCTTGCACAATGGGCGAAAGCCTGATGCAGCAACGCCGCGTGGGTGATGAAGGCCTTCGGGTTGTAAAACCCTTTTGTCGGGGAAGAATTTTGACGGTACCCGGCGAATAAGCCACGGCTAACTACGTGCCAGCAGCCGCGGTAAGACGTAGGTGGCGAGCGTTATCCGGATTTACTGGGCGTAAAGAGTACGTAGGCGGCGTTATAAGTCTGTCGTGAAATCTCCCGGCTCAACCGGGAGCGGCCGATGGAAACTGTAGTGCTTGAGGGGCGTAGAGGCAAGCGGAATTCCCGGAGTAGTGGTGGAATGCGTAGATACCGGGAGGAACACCAGTGGCGTAAGCGGCTTGCCAGGCGCATCCTGACGCTGAGGTACGAAAGCGTGGGTAGCGAACCGGATTAGATACCCGGGTAGTCCACGCCGTAAACGATGGATGCTAGTCGTGGGAGGTATCGACCCCCTCTGTGACGCAGCTAACGCAATAAGCATCCCGCCTGGGGAGTACGGCCGCAAGGCTAAAACTCAAAGGAATTGACGGGGGCCCGCACAAGCAGCGGAGCGTGTGGTTCAATTCGATGCAACGCGAAGAACCTTACCTGGGCTTGACATGGTCCGGATCGCAGGTGAAAGCCTGTTTCCCTTCGGGGCCGGATCACAGGTGCTGCACGGCTGTCGTCAGCTCGTGCCGTGAGGTGTTGGGTTAAGTCCCGCAACGAGCGCAACCCTCGTCGTTAGTTGTATTTTTCTAGCGAGACCGCTGCGTACAACGCAGAGGAAGGTGGGGACGATGTCAAGTCAGCGTGGCCCTTACGCCCAGGGCGACACACACGCTACAATGGCCGGTACAACGGGCAGCCACTGCGCGAGCAGGAGCGAATCCCTTAAAACCGGCCCCAGTTCGGATAGCAGGCTGAAACTCGCCTGCTTGAAGCCGGAGTTGCTAGTAACCGCAGGTCAGCCATACTGCGGTGAATACGTTCTCGGGCCTTGTACACACCGCCCGTCACGTCATGGGAGTGAGTAACACTTGAAGTCGGTGCGCGAACCTTCGGGACGCAGCCGCCGAAGGTGGGACTCGCGACTGGGACGAAGTCGTAACAAGGTAGCCGTAGCGGAAGCTGCGGCTGGATCACCTCCTTTCTAGGGAGAATGCCGATCGACCCCGCCTCGGTGGGAATCGGTCGAGCTCCCAGGTCGATCCGCCAGCCCCGACCAGCAATGCTCGTCATTGCTGTGAGAGGCGCCCTGAGGCCGACGCCCCTAACCCGGGCCGAAGCCAACGAGTCAACGGCGTGATTATGGTTTCACAAGCGCACTGACTTTCGCTCTCCAACGGTTAAGGCCGACCCCTGGGTCGCGATTCGAGCGAATCGCGGACCCAAGGCCATCCCGGGCCATTAGCTCAGCAGGTTAGAGCGCAGTCCTGATAAGGCTGAGGTCCCTGGTTCGAGTCCAGGATGGCCCACCAACCAGAAGACTCCCGTCCAACGACCAGGCGGGAGTTTTTCGCGTCCAGCGGCCTGGAGGGTCGCATTTCGAGTTCGGCGGCCCAAGGGCTCGCCAGACGCTAGAATTACCATCCCGGGGCCGTAGCTCAGCCGGGAGAGCGCCGCCCTTGCACGGCGGAGGTCAGGGGTTCGAGCCCCCTCGGCTCCACCACTCCGATGACTCCGGTTGACCTTGCTAACGCTTAGCTGAGCGCTTCGTGTTCGCGTGTTCGGTCCTTTTTGGTTTGGTTCTGTTTGGGATGGCGGGAGTTCGGGCTTGTGGCACTCCGTTCGTTGGTTGGTGGTCGGGGATGGGGACGGGACTGATATGGATGCGATTCGGCGAGCGAGGATATATTGGAGATAGCGGCAGTTTGGAGGGCCCCGTGGGTGAGATTGTTGTAGATATCGCGCTGGAGAACGTGCACGATCGGGGGCAGGCGGAGGGCGGCTCGCGGGCGGAGTCCGAGGTGAGGCGCGAGACAATCAAGGCGGTGGCGGATACGGGGGCGGTGATGCTGGCCTTGCCTCAGGATGTCGTGCGGCGGTTAGGTCTGTCCTTCGTCAGCACGATTGCCACAATGTATGCCGACGGCCGGCGAGGCAACTTGCCTGTTGCCGGCCCGCTGACCATCGAAATCGGTGACCGTTCGATGCCGACCAACTGCATCGTCGTCCCCGAGGGCGCCGACGCCCTGATCGGGCAGGTGGTGATGGAGGTGCTGGACCTGATCCCCGACCCCATGAACCAGACGCTAGGCCCAAGGCCGGAGTCGCCAGATCGTCCGCTGCTGCGGGTGTAGTGATTGGCGGCTGCATCGTTGCCTGGAGCGGTTGCGCGACAGAGTCCAGTGGCTTTGCGATTTAGATAGCAGTCGGGTCGCATCGGATCAGGTGTTTCGCTGGGGATCACGAGGCAGTAGCTCAGCCAGGAGAGCCCCGCCCTTGCACGACGGAAGTCAGGGGTTCGATGCCCTTCGGCTCCACCACTGACCTTTTGCCTCTCGGAAGTAACTTAACAACATGACCGACGAAGCGAACAACGAGGCTCCCGACACAGGTCCGGGAAGAATCGGCTGGCAAGACCTGACTGGCGGAAACGCGGGGGTCGTTCGCGATTTCTACGCCGAGGTCGTCGGCTGGAACACGATACCGCTCGACATGGGCGGCTACGACGACTACGTCATGCTGAGCCCCGATGGCCAGGCAGGAGTCGCGGGAGTCTGCCATGCCCGAGGAGTGAATGCCAGTCTGCCCCCGCAATGGCTGATCTACATCAACGTCGAAGACCTCGACGCCAGTATCGCCAGTGTCCAGGCTCTGGGAGGCGAGATCGTGGATGGTCCGCGGGAGTTGGGTGAGGGTCGGTTTTGCGTGATTCGGGACCCGGCGGAGGCAGTCTGCGGGTTGATGGATCCGTAGCTCGGCCCGTCTGTGTTCTCCATTCCTTCAAGCGCGCGACGAAGGCGGCCTGCAGTCTTGGCGGGCTATGCTGGTCTCGCGATACCGGTTCATGGAGGTCGAAGTGGGTGAGATCATCGTCGAGATCGAGCTCGAGAACGCTGAGGACCGATCGGACGCGCGCCGCGGACGGATCGACGAGGCGTCGGTGCGGCGGGAAAAGGTGCAGGCAGTCGCAGACACTGGCGCGGTGATGCTGGCGTTGCCCGAGGATGTGGTGGTGGGACTCGGACTGCCAACGGTCCGGACGCTGACGAGCACATTCGCCGACGGTCGACGCGGTCAGTTGCCAGTCGCCGGGCCGCTGACGATCCAGATCGGAGACCGACAGATGCTGACGGAGTGCATCGTCGTACCCGAGGGAGCCGAGGCGCTGGTGGGCAGGTCGTGATGGAAGTGCTGGATCTGATTCCCGACCCGGTGCATCAGACGCTGGGTCCAAGGCCGGAGTCGCCAGATCGTCCGCTGCTGCGGGTGTAGGGACTGGGGAGATTCACTTCGATCCCACACGTGGTGACATGGTCTTAACGATTGTGCTCGCGATCAGGGATGACGTATCCTCTCTGCTCCACTACAGGAGGGTAATTTATTACGGTCCGCTTGCGCGATTTCACTAAAGAGTTCAAGTCAGGGGTTGGAACAGCGATTCGGAATCCACATTCGTCTGTGACGGTCTTGCAGCCCAATGACGTTGGCCATTGGTCGGCAAGTTGGTGCAAAACTCGACTTTTCGAATTAGGCGAGCCTCTTTGCGAGGCCTTTGGGGCGAAGCCCACTTGTAACGATCTCCTTGCTCGACTGAAAGACATTGCGTTGTCTTCGCACTTTTACATTCACGTCTTTTCGCCAGATCCTCTGCCATTGGGTTAACTCTTGAAGCGTACATCATTCCCTAATGCGTGAAAAGGGCCGCAATGCTGCAAGATGAAGGCGAGTCGAGGATACACGGCCATTGCTCCTTCCAGTTCCATACTCTTGCATTGCGAATCCATAGGAACTGCATCAACAATCTCTTGGTACGCTGGCGACTCCAGTTTCAAGGTCTGGAGTCTATAGCTCTTGGGCAATCTTGAGGCTGATAGCTCGCAGGAGCAGCTTGCATTGTCATGAAAATCGAAAGTTGGTCCGTGAATCGCATGGCCACATTGAGAATGGATAGATGCGCCTCGTAAGCGATGAAGAGCTTGAAGTCATTGTCTCGCAACCTGTAGGAGCTGGCTTTGACGGCTTGGAGCGCAACAGATTGAGGGATCGGTAATGAAATGTCCTAGTCGGCCCTGTGGCGTCCTTCTCCAAAATGTCCAAAAGCCCGGAGCGAGTTCGCGCGTGAAGACGATAACAAATCAGGTCGCGACTCGAATTTGGAATCTTTAGTCGGTCGAAGAATCACGCGCAGGTAGCCATCAGAATCGAAGGCTCTGTCCATAACCGCTTTGATCGAATGGCCGAGCTGTTCACGATCGAGTCCCAAGACGAAGATTTCTAACCGTAAAGAAGGTCGTTGTGCGGGCGAATTTCTAGAAGTCGGATGGCATATGTAGCTTGCACCCGTCTAGCTCACGATAAAGACGATGAGCGGTTTATCATTAGGCGGACTCTTGGAGGCTCCGATAGAGGCCACCATTGTCGAGCTCACAACGCTCAGCTACGGCTTGGCTAGACCTGTCTTGAGATAGGGTACCGCCGTCAGTTCTTCGCGAAGGATGGAGGGTTGTGGTCCAATTCTTTCGCCAGTTGCGCTTCACTATCAGTTACTTCGCCGACGCGCAACCCAACAAGGGACCGAGAAGCCGTGTTGGCACTATATCGCAGCTTGCATGATGTCAGGAATTCACCGAAAGGACGGAGTCGTCTACGACAATCGAAGAGCGATGTAGAGCGCCAGATGAAAGTGCCAACAAGAGAGTTCTTGAGCGAAGTCAGTTTCTGCCAGGCGTTGAAGTAGTGGAACAGCAATGTGCCTTGCAGCGAAGGAATTTGGCCCACATCCTCGTGTGAAATGTCCGAGAATGCGACAGTCTTGATGACCTACCAGCGTTGCGTCAACCGCCAAACGACGGTCCGTGATTGTTGCCGACGCGAGTTGGTAGCGGCATAGGGTGACTTGAGCTAACGCTGGTCGTCGGCGGATTAGTCGATTCTTGAATTGGAGGCTTGTCGCCGTCCCTGTTTGATCCCGTCAGCCATATGCGGTTCGTGCCTTCAAGCCTTTGGCCCAAGCTGTACCCAGGTTAGCTTCTCGGCGTGAACCCGTGCTAAGATTTCTGGGAGCTGGTGATTGGAGCGCGGTGGCCCCACCCGTTCCCATCCCGAACACGGAAGTGAAACGCCGCAGCGCCGACGATACTGGGGGGGCAACCCCCTGCGGAAAATAGGCCATCGCCAGCTCGCTCTCTTCCTGCTCCCGCCCGACCAGGTGTCGGGCGGTTTTCGTTTCACCCAGCGACGCCGGTTCGTCCACTGCCTCTGGAGGATGTCTCGCAAGTCCCCTGCCGCTGCCGGGTTTCCAGGCTGAGACGCGAGCGGGTCAGGGCTCGGAGGCCGGGACTGGGAGCAATGAGACGCTGCCCCTGTGGTACGATTTGGCAAACTCCAGAAAGGAGACGGGCAGGATTTCAGCGCCCGCGACGCTCACTGATCTGGGCGTGAGGCGCACCACTGAATCCCGCCCTACCCACCAAACCGTTGACGACACCTAGCACTGACATTGCGTCCACCACCGCCACGGCCGAAGTTCCCCAGGAACCGCTAGCGCCCGTGGCGGCCAAAGAACCTACCACTATGGACGAGCTCCTGGCCGAACCTGGCCGGGAGCCGCTGAATCCCAGACGTGGCGACATCGTTGAAGGCATTGTCGTGCACTGGACCGGTCCGGCCCTGATCGTTGATGTCGGCGCCAAGTCCGAGGGCATCGTCCATTTCGAGGAGATGCGCTCGCTGACTGACCAGGAGCGCGAGGCGCTCAAGACTGGCGATCCCGTGCATGTCTTCGTCACGGACTCCGAGTCGGAAGGCGGCTCGCTTGAGTTGTCGATCGACCGCGCGCGCGGCGAGCAGGGTTGGCATGAGCTGCAGCGCCGCTTCGACGAGAGCGATGTCTTCGACGCCCGCGTGACCGGCTCGAACAAGGGTGGTCTGCTGGTCAACGTTGAGGGCGTCAACGCCTTCGTCCCGCTTTCGCAGATTGTCGAGATCACCGGCGACCGCGATCAGGCGATCGCTCAATTGGCTGAGTACGAGGGGCGCACGCTGCGGTTCAAGGTCATCGAGATCAACCGCCGCCGCAACCGCGTCATCCTCTCCGAGCGCGCCGCTGTCCAGGAATGGCGCGCCGAGCAGAAGGACCGCCTGCTGGAAGAGCTCCAGGAAGGCGAAATCCGCTCCGGCCGGGTTACGAGCATTCGTTCATTCGGTGTGTTCGTCGACCTGGGCGGCGCTGATGGCCTGGCGCATCTCTCCGAGCTGAGCTGGGAACGCGATGTCGACCCCGAGGCGATGTTCAGCATCGGCCAGACGATCGATGTCTACATCACCAAGATTGACAAAGAGTCCAAGAAGATTGGCCTCTCGGTCCGCCGCGCGTCGCCCGAGCAATGGGACGAAGTCGTGGCCAAGTTCGTGGTCGGCGAGATTGTGCCGTCGGTCGTGACCAAGCTGGTCACGTTCGGCGCATTCGCGCGACTCGAGGCCCGGTCGAAGGTCTGGTCCACGTCTCCGAGCTGGCCGACCGGCGGATTACGCATCCGCGCGAGGTCGTGCTGGAGAACGACATTATTCCGGCCAAGATCGTTCGCATCGAGCGCGACCGTCACCGCCTGGGACTCTCTCTGCGCCAGGCTCGCACTGACGCCGAGCGTTTGGGCTGGGTGTTCAACCAGGACGGCGGCATCGTCCGCATACCCGACGAGGTCGCCGAGCGCTTCGGTGTCCAGCAAGAGGCTGCGCCCATCGCGCCGCCCGAGCCGGAGCCGACGCCGCAGCAGCCTCGCGCCGTTGAGGAAGGCCAGCCGGAAGCATCGACCGAGCCAGTCCGCGCCATCTCGGCGATGCAGGAGGCGCTGGAGCGCGCCGGCCTCACCGAGCAGGACTTTGGCAGTAACCGCTAGGGTTCTTCCGCCCTGATCATGGGTCCAGTCCCGGCCTCCGAGCCGGGACCCGTTCCACTGCGGCAGGCGCCTTGTGACGCTTGCCTGACCTACCTCTGGCAGGAGCCGAGCGGGTCCCGGCTCGGAGGCCGGGACTGCGAGCAACGGGTGTTGAAGTGGGCAATCTGGTGTCCACTTGGAGTGGAAACCGCATTGGTTTCGAGCGAGAACGTCTCTCACGGCGGAGGTTGATCGCCACCGGCTCTGATAGGCTGAGCGTATCCCGCGAGCGGCTATCCATGGCCGCATCGTGCACTGGAGACTGCCATGGCAGACCGATTTGACAAGTTCACTGAGCGCGCACGCCGCGTCTTGACCCTCGCACAGGAAGAAGCCCAGCGTTTCAACCACAATTACATCGGCACCGAGCACCTGTTGCTCGGACTGGTGCGCGAGGGCGATGGAGTTGCCGCGAAGGTGCTCTCTAACCTCGGCGTGGAGCTGGGCAAGGTCCGTTCCGCGGTCGAGTTCATCATCGGCCGCGGCGACCGCGCCGTGCTTGGCGAGATCGGCCTGACGCCGCGCGCCAAGAAGGTGATTGAACTGGCCGTCGACGAAGCCCGCCGGCTCAATCATCACTACATCGGCACCGAGCACTTACTACTAGGACTGGTGCGCGAGGGCGAAGGCATCGCGGCCGGCGTCCTTGAGTCGTTGGGCGTGAACCTCGAACGGGTCCGCGCCGAGACGACGCGGATCCTGTCGCAGAGCGGTCCCGCGACCGCCGGCGCCGGGGCCGGCACGGGCGGCAGCTCCGGCTCGCGTTCCGCGACCCGCACTCCGACGATTGACCAGCTCGGCTTCGACCTGACGGCCGCTGCTCGCGCGGGCACGCTCGACCCTGTGATTGGCCGCTCCAAGGAAATTCAGCGCGTCGTCCAGATTCTCTCGCGGCGCACGAAGAACAACCCCGTCCTGATCGGCGAGCCCGGCGTGGGCAAGACGGCGGTCGTTGAGGGCCTCGCCCAGCAAATTGCCTCGGGCGACGTGCCCGAGACGCTGCTGGGCAAGCGCCTGCTGACGCTCGACATCGGCTCTCTGGTCGCGGGCACGAAGTACCGCGGCGAGTTCGAAGAGCGACTGAAGAAGGTCGTTGAGGAAGTCAAGGGCGCCGGCAACTGCGTCCTCTTCATTGACGAGCTGCACATGCTGGTCGGCGCGGGCGCGGCTGAGGGCGCGGTTGACGCGGCCAATATTCTCAAGCCGTCGCTGGCTCGTGGCGAGCTGCAAACGATCGGCGCGACGACGCTCGACGACTACCGCAAGCACATCGAGCGCGACGCCGCGCTGGAGCGCCGCTTCCAGCCGATTGTGGTTGAAGAGCCGTCGGTCGAGGAGACCGTCGAGATTCTTCGCGGGATCAAAGAACGCTACGAAGAGCATCACAAGCTTGTGATCACGGACGAAGCGCTCATCGCTGCGGCTGAGATGTCGTCACGCTATATCTCCGACCGCGCGTTGCCCGACAAGGCGATCGACCTGATCGACGAGTCGGCGTCGCGAGTGCGCATCCGCCAATCTTACACTCCGCCCTCGCTCAAGGAAGCGACCGTAGGTCTTGAGGGCATTCGCAAAGAAAAAGAGCAGGCGATCAACCAGCAGCAGTACGAGTACGCCGCCGACTTACGCGACCGCGAACTCAAGCTGACGCAGCGTATCGCCGAGCTTGAGGAGGACCTCGACCAGCAACGCGACCGCGTCTCATCAGATGTGCTCGCTGAGGACATCGCCGAGGTCGTCTCGATGTGGACCGGCATCCCGCTGGTGCAGATCGCGACCGAGGAATCGGAACGATTGCTGCACATGGAGGAGGACCTCCACGAGCGCATCGTCGGCCAGGAAGAGCCGATCGTCGCACTGGCCAAGGCCGTGCGGCGCGCCCGCGCGGGCCTCAAAGACCCGCGCCGGCCGATCGGCGTGTTCATGTTCCTCGGACCGACCGGCGTCGGTAAGACGGAGCTGGCGCGCGCGCTGGCCGACTTCATGTTCGGCTCGGACGACAACATGATCCGGCTGGACATGTCGGAGTTCATGGAGCGCCACACCGTTGCCCGACTGGTCGGCGCGCCTCCTGGATACGTCGGCTACGACGACGGCGGTCAGCTGACCGACACGGTGCGTCGCAAGTCCTACTGCCTCATCCTCTTGGACGAGATCGAGAAGGCGCACCCCGAAGTCTTCAACATGCTGCTCCAGGTCTTCGACGACGGTCACCTGACCGACGCCAAGGGCCGCCGCGTGGACTTCCGCAACACGATCATCATCATGACCTCGAATGTCGGCTCCGACCTGATTCGCCGCGAATCGGCGATTGGCTTCTCGACGATCAATGACGAGGATGCTTCCGAGAAGCAGCGCTACGAGAAGATGAAGGACAAGGTCCTCCAGGAGATGAAGCGCGTCTTCCGCCCCGAGTTCCTCAACCGCGTCGATACGACGCTCGTCTTCCACCCGCTGAGCCGGGCGCACATCCGCAGCATCGTCGACATGATGCTGCAGGAAGTGGACTCCCGGCTCAAGGGGAAGGAGATCGAACTCGATGTCACCGAAGCGGCACGCGACTGGATTGGCGAGAAGGGCTACGACCCGATCTTCGGTGCTCGCCCGCTGCGCCGCGTGATCCAGGAGCGGCTCGAAGATTCGCTCTCCGAGGCGCTGCTGCGTGGCGCCTTCAAGGCCGGTGACACGATCCGGGTTGATCTGGTCAAGGAGCTCAACGAGAACGGCGCCGAGGAAGAGATGCTCCACTACGAGCGGATCGAAGGCCGCTCACGCGCCGAACTAATCGCCGCCGAGGTCGAAGCCGCCGTTGAGGCCGCATCCAAAGACGAAACCGGTGAGGAAGAAGGCGAACCAGTCGTCACTACCTGACCTGACCTGACCTTGCAGTGCATCAACACAAGCGCCCCTCAGCAATGAGGGGCGCTTGTCGTAGCCCTCGCTTCAACCAACAGAAGGTTTCCAGTCCCCGCCCCGACCGGGGACCTGCTCGGGGAGCGTGTCTCCGAGGTTACCTCTTAATCCCCTTCCGTCATTCCCGCGACCGCGGGAATCCACACGGCATATCAAGTGCGCATGGGCTCCCGCTTTTGCGGGAGTGACGGAGTTTGAGTCTCTCTGGACTTCTGAGACACCCTCCGGCGGCCGGGACCGAGAGGTATTCAGAGGAGATGCAGCAGGCTGCTGAAGAATCCGCTTCCGAGCGCTGATCGTCCCTGTTCGTCATTCCTGCGAACGCAGGAATCCAGGGCTGAACAGATATGCAGCATGGATTCCTGGTCAAGCCAGGAATGACGGATTTGAGAACCGATGACTTTTCCAGCAGCCCGCTAGCGTTCCGGCGACTCGGTGATCGAGCGGAGGTCGGGCCTCATCGGATCGTCCATGATTGTTTCCATGCCCAGCTTCTTGGTGTCCCACTGGAGGGCTGCCTGCTGGTCGGACACCTGGATCGAGACAATGGACAGTCGGACAGTCGGACAGTCGGACAGTCGGACAGTGGACAGTTGGACAGACATGGATACAACCGTTCTCGAGCTGGTGTGTGCGGTCAAGGCACCGGACCGCGGCGGGCGTCGTCCTGCCAGGCGAGCACGCTCTGCAACAGTCCCAGGCCGGCAAAGAACACCAACAGCGATGAGTTCCCCGTACTGATGAACGGCAACGGAATACCGGTCACCGGTAACAACCGCACATTAATTGCCACGTTGATGAAGACCTGGATCGCGATGATGGTCAGCATGCCGACGGCGAGCAGCTGGCCTAAGGGCTCACCGGCTTTGTTGGCCACTCGCAACATGCGGAAGAGGAGCAGCAGGAACAGCGCAAACAGCGCCATCGCGCCGACGAATCCAAGCTCCTCGCTGAGCACGCTGAAGATGAAGTCGGTGGTCTGGATGCGGACGAAGTCAAGCTGCGTCTGCGTGCCCTCGGTCAATCCCTGTCCCCAGAGTCCGCCGGAGCCGACCGAAGTCTCGGCCTGGATGACGTTGAAGCCCGCGCCCTGGGGGTCCGATTCTGGATCGATGAACGCACGGATACGGTCGCGCTGGTAGTCCTGCACACCGGTGGCGAGACCCACCGGAATCAGGCACATGGCGATGGCGGCGAGCGCTCCATAATGACGCAACCGCGCGCCCGCGAACATCGTCATCACCAGCCAGAGCGCCATGAACACGACGGCCGAACCGGCGTCGGGCTCGATGAACACCAGCGCCGCCGGCAGCGCGGCGATGCCGAGTGAGAGCAGGAAGATTCTGAAGTCTTGCAACCGATCGCGATAGTCGGTCAGGAATTTCGCCAGACCAATGATCGTCATCAGCTTGCCGATCTCGGAGGCTTGCACCACGGTGAAGCCAAGATCGAACCAGCGTCGCGAGCCGAATTCCGACGTGCCGAGGAACAGCACGGCGATTAGGACGACAATGCCAAATCCATAGGCGAGCCAACCCAGCGCATCGATCAATCGGTAGTCGATGCGGGTCATGGCGATCATCAGCAATGACCCAACCAGCGCGAAGATGATGTGTCGTTGGACGGCTGAGGACAACACGATGCCCTCGGACCCACGCGGCAACGAGGCCGAATAGATCACCAGCGCTCCATAGCCGGCCAGGGCCAGGGCCGTGATCAGGATCAGCGGATCAAAGTGTCGCCACGAGTGTCCAACCATCAGCGCGACCTCACGTTGACTCTCTTGACCTCACTTGACCTCACGTTGACCTCACGTTGACCTCATCGTGATCGCTCGCGAATCGCTTCGTAGAGTCGTTGGTCCTCTTCATCGGTCAACGCGATCCTTGCGTACGGAGGTGGCAGCGCTGTAGAAAGCGCGCCCGCGGTTTCCGCCCACGCTCTCAGGATCTCACCGCCGGCGCCGGCGGCCAGGTATCCCGCCGAGAACTCGAAGAACACGGCAATCGCGATCTGTGGGTCGTCGAACGGGGCGAAGGCGATGAACCATCCGTGGGTGGGACCTTCTTCCTCTCCCGACACCGCTGTGCCGGTCTGGTTGAATTCGGCCGTGCCGGTCTTGCCCGCGATCAACATCTCGGGTAGCTCGAGCAGTGCGTCGTGACATGTTCCCGCGAGGGTGCAGAGCGCCATCCCTTCGCGGACGATTCTGAGGATCTCGGGATCGACGTCAACCTGGTTTCGGACGACTGGCTGCCAGGGCTGCACGACCTTGCCGTTGCTGTCCATCAACTCTCGGACGACCCGCGGTTCGTAGACCGTGCCGCCGTTGGCGATCGCCGCCGTGGCCACGGCCATCTGCAGTGGAGTGACCGTGGTAAAGCCTTGTCCGATGGCCATGTTGTAGGTATCACCGTCTCGCCAAGCCTCGCCGAAGGCCTCCAGCTTTTGTCGTGCGGAGGTGATTAGTCCGGAGGCCTCGCCGACCAGATCGACGCCGGTCGGGGCGTCGAATCCCAGCTCACGCGACCACTTGGCCAGGGCCTCATTGCCTGCCCCAGCAAACTCAACGTCTCCAGCGACGACTCCTTGCTTGGCCAGATCATCGAGTCGCGCTTGCTCGCTGGGATGGCGGGGAGGGTTCTCCGGATTGCGATACGGTTCACCACCGGCAACGTAGTAGAAGTACACGTTCGAGGACTCGGCCAGCGCCGTGCGAATGTTGAAGACGCCCTGCGTGGTGTCGCCGAACCGGTAGATGATGCCGGGTGAGAGTTCGTTGTGAACTTCCAGCACGCCGGGCGAATAGATCTTCGTCTCCGGTGTGATCGCTCCTTCGGCCAGACCCGCGACCGCGGTCACAATCTTGAAGATCGATCCGGGCGGGAACTGATCCTGGATCGCATGGTTGATCAGTGGCTGTCCGGGATCCTCGAGTAAGGCCTGATAGTCCTCGGTTGTCACCTCTTCGTAGATGTTGACGTCGTAGTTGGGTATCGAGACCATGGCGAGAATTTCGCCCGTGTTAACGTTCAGCACCACAGCCGACGCGAACAGCGATGCTGCCAGGTGGTTGAGCAGGATTTCCTCGACCCGCCGTTGGAGTTCGATGTCGATCGTCAGCACGGCGCTCAGACCTGGCTTCGGTGGGCGATCATCCAGGGTGCGCAGGACGTTGCCGACTGCGTCGACCTCGACCAGCTGTCGTCCGGCCGTCCCACGTAGTTGGCGTTCGTATGCCGCTTCGATCCCGGCTCGGCCGATTTGGTCGCTGTACAGGTAGCGAGAATCTGCCAGATCCTCGTACTCTTCCTCGGAGATCTTGCCGACATACCCAAGAATGTGGCCCAGCAGCCGACCATGCTCGTAGCGCCGAATCGAGACCGTTTCGACCCGGACCCCCGGCAACAATGAACGACGAGACGTGACTTCGATGACCTGCGCCGACGTGGGATCGTCGGAGATGAGCAGCGGCAGGAATGGGTCGTTTGAGTACTTGCGGTCCCAGATTTGCTGCTCGATGTCCCAGGCGCGGTCATCAAACAGCTCCGCCAGTTCCTCCGACACCGTCCGTACTTCGAGGTCGGGCACGTCGGCCGAGATCAGCATGATTCGATAGGCGGGAGCGTTCTCGACCAGCAGGTTGCCGTTTGAGTCGTAGATCAACCCTCGAGAAGGCGCAATCTCGATCGTGCGGACGCGGTTGCTCGCGGCTCGTGCAACGAACTCGTCGTGTCGCAAGATTTGCAGCCGCACCAACTGCACGGTGAGGATGCCGAACAGCAGGAGGATGAACCCACCCAGCACCCAGACCTTGGCCCGGACCGGAAAGCCCTCGCCGTGCTCGATGTGCTGCGAGTACTCGCGGGCGACGCCCTCTGATTTTCCCTTCCTCGGTCTCCGTTGCACTAGAAGCCGGCCGATCTCGAAGGCGCCGATGCGGCTGCGGCGCCGGACGTGGGGATCCGTACAAACCAATAGACGACAGCGCCGACCAACATGTTCCCGAGTACTCCGCCCAGCATCACTGTACGCAGCGCAGCCAGCCAGTTGACCCCGCTGGTTGTCAACTCGACTGCGATGGCATGTGCCGTGAAGTGCAGAATGGTGGCGGCGCCGATCAGCAAGATCGTCATGGCCCATTCAAGCGCGAGCGGGGTGAATCTTCTCGAGTCCGACCATGCGCGCCAGGTCAGCGCCGCGAAACCGATTGGCGCGAGAGCGGCGACAGACTCGGGCATGCCCTGAAATGCCAGCAGGCCGAGTCCGATCCCGGCCAGCGGAATCATCACCAGCGTCTCAACCGGTGGCCGGACCATGGCCCAGCAGCAGAGCAGGATCAGGACGACCTGGGGTCCGACGCCGAAGATTGGAAAGGAGGGGCTTGCGGCCGTCTGGAAGATCACCAGGACGAACAGGCCTCCGAGCAGCAACAGCCATCTCAGGATGCTCATCGGCTAACCTCCGTCACCACCGTCTGACCCTTCGGGATCGAGGATGCGCAGGTCGGGCGGCGGAATCGTGAGCTGGACGAGCACCTGCTCAAGCTGGTTCAGCGGCGCGATGGGTTCGAGCACGATGTGGCGGAAGGCGTCCTGGACAGTTCCCTCGGCCGCCGACACGCGTCCCACGGGCAACCCTTGCGGTAGTTCGCCGTCCAGCCCCGACGTGACAAAGATATGCCCGAGCTCCACTTCCGATGTCCACGGAATCCGGACTTCGAGATTGCCCAGCGTATCGCCGGTCGCAACCACTTCGCTGCGCGACTGCTGATGCAGGACGCGGACGGCGCTGTCGGGATCAGTGATCAAGCGAACAAACGAAGTATGTGGGCGGACGTCAATGATCTGACCGATCAGCGTGCCGCCGGCAGCCAGGACCGGCAGCCCGACTCGCAGACCGTCGTTGGAGCCGCGGTCGATTCCGATGATTGTCCGCAGGCCGGTCAGGTCGCGCGTGGTGACATATGCCGTGATTGTGACCGCGTCGGTCTCGGCCTGCACTTCGAGCAGCGCCTGGCGAGCGCTGACCTGGATCTGTTCCTCGCGCAGTCGCCCGTTCTCAGCCTCAAGCTGTTCAATCCGCGACCGAAGCGCCCGATTCTCTGTGTTCAGACGACCGAAGTCGTCGAGGTCGTTGAGCAGGTTGGAGATCGGCTCTCCGGCCTGGCGAAATGCGCGCTGCACCGGGTTGAGCGCCGTCGCGGCCGTGTCTTCGACGGTCGCGGCCCAACCGATCACCCCCAGCAACACCAGTAGCCCAACGACCAGCGCGATCCCCAGGACCCAACGTGTCCTGATGCCCAACAGTCGAATGACTGCGCCGATCAGAGGCACGCCACCCTGCCAATCGTCTGAACTCGGCTCAGCGGCGTCTGGCCATGACCTGACCGTCGGTCGCCGCGAGCGCGCGCGTCTCGGTCAACGCCTCGGCACACCCGCGCACCACGCATGTGAGCGGCGAGTCGGCCTTGTAGACGGGGAATTTGGTCTCCTGCGACATCCGCCGATCGAGGCCGGGCAGGTATGCGCCGCCGCCGGCCAGGGCGATCCCTTGTTGCATGATGTCGGGAATCAGCTCAGCGGGCGTAATTTCCATCGTTTTCAGCACCGCATCCATGATCGATGACAACGCCGAGGAGATCGCGTCGCGCAGCTCTACCGTCGTGATGGTGACCGTCTTCGGCATCGATGTCGACAGGTCGCGGCCGCTGAGGGTGACCTCGCGCTCTTGTTCTAGCGGAAATGCCGACGCGCCCGCGATCTTGATTCTCTCCGCTGAGGCCTCGCCGATCTGGATGTTGTGGACATGTCGCGCATAAGTGATGATTGCCTGGTCGATTTCGTCGCCCGCCACTCGCGTCGACGTGCTGACAACCATGCCGCCCATCGAGCAGACGGCAACCTCGGTGGTCCCGCCGCCAATGTCGACGACGATGCTTCCGGTGGACTCGAAGATGGGCAGACCGGCGCCGATCGCGGCCGCCATCGGCTCTTCGATCAGGTGAACCTCGCGTGCCCCCGCCGAGCGGGTGGCCTCAAAGATCGCCCGCTTTTCCACTTCGGTCGCACCACCGGGGATGCCGACCATCACGCGGGGTCGTCCGATCCCGATGCCACTGCGTTGCAGCGCCTCGTGGATGAAGTGATTCAGCATCCTCGAGGTCACGTCGAAGTCGGAGATCACGCCGTCGCGCAGCGGCCTCGTCGCCACGATGTGAGCGGGCGTGCGCCCGACCATCGTCTTGGCCTGCTTGCCAATGGCGAGCACGGAGTTGTCGATCCGGTTGATCGCGACCACCGATGGCTCGTTGACCACAATCCCGCGACCGCGCACAGATACCAGTGTGTTGGCGGTACCCAGATCGATTCCCAAATCGGGTGAAAACCGTCGGGCCAACCAGCCGAAGGGCGACACACCCATCTGGACTCCTCAGGATCCGGCTACGTATGTAGGGAAGGTTACGCTGCGCGTATCAGAGTGTTGCATAGGTTCCGATTCCCGATCGACATATCTCAGCGTACTCGTAAACGGGCCGAATTCTGTTCCTGCTCATCGTCAATTGGTTCGGTCTCGGCAGATTCTTCGAGCCATCGCAGCGCCATAGCCGGCGTGTCCAACACCTGCACCAATCGATCTTCGTCCCAGATCGGCAGACCTAACGACTCGGCCTTTGTCCGTTTCGATCCCGCCGCTTCGCCGGCGAAGAGCGCCGTCGTGTTCTTGCTGACCGAGGAGCCGACTCGGGCGCCAAAGGCCTTGAGTTGAGCTTCCGCCTGTGGCCGGGTCACCGCCGCGAAGCGTCCCGTGATAACGAAGCGCAGTCCGTCGAGCGGTGTTTCTGCAGGCTCCTCGTCATCGCGCTGAATCTCGTCCTCGACGCCCGCCGCCTGCAGGCGGTGCACCAGCGACCAGTTGTCGCCGTCCATGGCCCAGTCGACGATGCTCTCGGCGATGATCGGACCGACGCCGTCAACGTCGGCAAGCGCCTCTCTGGGAGCGAGCAGGATTGCATCCAGAGAGGCGAATTCGTCGGCCAACAGTGAGGCGTTCTCACCCCCAACATGTCGGATACCCAGCCCGACGAGGAGGAAGGACAATCCTCGCGACTTCGATCGCTCGATCGCAGCGCCGAGATTGCGCAGGCGGTTGCCAACTTCATACATGTCCTCGCCCTTGCGGCGTTCGACCTGACCCAGTCCGGGAACCTTGGCCAATTCGTCCAGTCGTTTGGGCAGTGAGTAGATGTCCGCTGCGTCTTTGATGACTGTTTTGCGCAGGAGCAGCTTGATCATCTTCTCGCCCAGGCCGCGGATATCCATCGCGCCGCGCGATGCAAAGTGCTCGATGGCCCGCTGGACGATCGCAGGACACTGACGGTTATCGCAGTAGAAGTCGGCGTCATCGTCCTGACGCGACACGGTTCCACCGCACCAGGCGCCTTCACAGAGGTCGGCTATGCCGTCGGCAGCTCCGCATCTCTCGTTTGAGCACAACGCCTCACCGCAAGTGGTGCCGGGACATATCGACCGGCATCTGCCATTCCACGGAGTCTTCGGACCGTCGCTCCAGCACGGGGCGCACGACTTGCGGAATCACTTCGCCGGCGCGGCGGATCACTACCGTGTCACCCTCGCGGATGTCCTTGCGGCGGATGTCGTCGAGGTTGTGCAGGGTCGCGTTCTTGACTTCGACGCCGCTGACGCGAACGGGTCGCAGCCGGGCATACGGATTGATACTGCCGGTGCGTCCGACGTTGACGAGAATCTGTTCGACCACGGTCGATGCTTCCTGCGGTGGGAACTTCCAGGCGATCGCCCAGCGAGGCTCGCGTCCGACGATCCCGAGGTCGGCCTGGAGGCCCAGATCGTCAACCTTGACGACCACGCCGTCCATCTCGAACGGCTGCGCGTCGCGTCGCTGCGTCCAAGCCTCGCAGGAGGCCAGCGCGTCCTCGATGCCGTCGTGACGCGCGGCCTGTGGCGTGGTCGGGAAGCCGAACTCCGACAGCCAGCCGAGCGTCTCCCAGTGTGTATCGGGTCTGACGGCGTCGTCGCACCAGCCCAGTTGATAGATGCCGA
This sequence comes from Dehalococcoidia bacterium, assembly GCA_963666795.2. Lineage (GTDB taxonomy): Bacteria > Chloroflexota > Dehalococcoidia > Bin125 > Bin125 > Bin125. The sequence goes on from CAXXUV010000008.1 coordinate 1,690,490, forward strand.
TGCTGAGCGGGCGCGTCGCGGTGACGGATGCGTCCTTCTGTCTGACCGATCCGGCGGCCGCGTTTCGCGGGTTGGCATACAGGGTGAGTGCAGCGCGGCCCTCGGCGCGCCGTTCTTCGTTGGCGGCGGCAATCTCCGCGTTCATCGCGTCGAAGCCGGCCTTGGGCATGAAGATCTCGCCACGCACTTCGAACAGCGTTGGCGGTTTGCCCTGCAGTTCGTTCGGCACCGGGTCGATGGCTCGCAGGTTGGCGGTGACGTCTTCTCCGGCGCGACCATCGCCGCGGGTCGCTGCCTGGACCAGACGCCCACGTTCGTAGACCAGCGCGATCGCCAGACCGTCGATCTTCGGCTCGGTGACGAACGTCCATTCCTCGCGGTCCAGCAGGTCGGCGGCTCGCTGCCGCCAGCTGCGCAACTCATCGGCGTTGAACGCGTTGGCCAACGAGAGCATCCGCAGGCGGTGCTCCACGACGGCGAAGGTGCGTCCGGGCGGCGCTCCAACCGTCTGTGTGGGGCTGTCGGCCGAGGCGAGTTCGGGGAAGTCCGTCTCCAGGCTGCGCAGCTCGGCGAAGAGCGCGTCGTAATCAGCGTCGGTGATCTCTGGCGAATTCTGCACATGGTAGAGGTGGTTGTGCCGCAGGATTTCGGAGCGCAGCAGCTCGACCCGGTCGCGGGCCGCGATCTGTTCGGCGTCGCCGGAAACTCTCTGAGTTGACATCGAGTTCACTATAGAAAGGGAGTGCGCCGCAGTCCTACTGATACGCTCAGCCCGTGACCGATCAAGCCCTCGCCGATCTTGACGTAATCATCCTCGACTATGGCGCAGGCAACCTGCGCTCCGTCGTGCGCGCCGTTGAGCGTGTCGGCGCCAGGCCTGAGGTTGCGTCCGTGCCTGCCGCGATGGATGGGGCGGATGTGGTGATTCTGCCGGGCGTCGGCGCGGCAGCCGACACGATGCACAACCTGCGCGAGCTGCGCTTGGTCGAGCCGATCCGCGAGTACATCGCAGCCGACCGACCATTCCTTGGCGTCTGCATGGGTCTACAGGCGCTGATGACCGTCTCGGAAGAGGGCGGCGAGCATTTTTGTCTCGACGTACTCGAAGGCCGCGTCGTGCGACTACCTGAGGGTCGCAAGATCCCGCACATGGGCTGGAACCGGGTTGAGCGACGGCGTCCGACCACACTGTTCGACGGCATTCCCGATGGCGCGCATTTCTACTTCGTTCACTCCTACCACTGCGACATGGCCGAGCCTGAGGATGTCGTCGCGGTCGCCGACTACGGGACAGACGTCACGGCCGCGGTCGAGCGTGGCCGGCTGGCCGCGACTCAATTCCACCCCGAGAAGAGCGGGGCGTACGGTCTGCGGATTTATCGCAACTTCCTCGAGAAGCACTGTGGAGATGGCGCGACGGCATGAGTGCCAACATGATCGATGTCCTGCCGGCGATCGACATTCGCGGCGGGCGCTGCGTCCGTCTGGTCCAGGGCGACTACGAGCGCGAGACGGTCTTTGACAACGATCCCACCGACGCCGCGCAGCGCTGGATCGACGAGGGCGCGGAGATGCTGCACGTGGTCGATCTCGACGGCGCGCGCGCAGGCCGAGCCGTCAATGCCGAGGCGGTGGAAGCAATCGCCGGCCTCGGGCGTCCGGTCCAGATTGGTGGAGGGATTCGCGACCTGGAGGCTATCCGGCGCTACCTCGACGCGGGGCTGGCTTGCATCATTGTGGGCACGGCCGCGGTCACTGACCGAGACTTCCTGGCAGACGCCGTGAAGCTCTGCGGAGACGCGTTGACCGTCTCGCTGGACGCGCGCGACGGCCGAGTGGCGCTGAACGGTTGGACCGAGGCCACAGAGTTGCCTGCGGTGGCATTGATTCCTCAGTTGGAAGATCTGGGCGTGCGCCGATTCATCTACACCGACATCGCATCCGACGGCATGCTCGGCGGGCATAACGAAGTCGAGTTTGGCAGTGTGGCGGGCGTCGCCCGTTCGCCGGTGATCGCTGCCGGCGGCATCGCCCATCCGATGCAGATTCGCCGCCTGGCGGCCAATGGCGCGGCCGGAGTCGTGCTCGGACGCGCGCTCTACGATGGTCGGCTCAAGCTGTCGGACGCTATCGAGGCGGCCCAAGCCGGCGTCCGTGAACGAACTTGCTGAACCCGAGTTGAGATCCAGATGCTGACCAAACGAATCATCGCCTGCTTCGACGTTGACAATGGACGAGTCGTCAAGGGTATTTCCTTTGTCGAACTGCGCGACGCCGGTGACCCGGTCGAGCTGGCGGCGCTGTACGACCATGAAGGCGTCGACGAACTGATCTTCCTCGACATCACCGCCTCGCACGAGGACCGCAACACGGTTGTCGATATGGTCCGACGCACTGCCGACCGGGTGTTCATTCCCTTCACGGTCGGTGGTGGCATCCGCTCAGACCACGACATGCGACTGATGCTCGAGTCGGGCGCGGACAAGGTTTCGATCAACACCGCCGCTGTTCAGCGACCGGAACTGATCTCCGAAGGCGCGCATCGATTCGGTTCACAGTGCATCGTGGTCGCGATTGACGCGCGCACGGAGTCCGACGGCTCGATGCAGGTCTACACGCATGGCGGCCGTCGCCCGACCGGGATGGACGCCATTGCCTGGGCGCGCGAAGTGGTGGAACGCGGCGCGGGCGAGATCATGCTGACCTCGATGAACACCGACGGTCACCAGGACGGCTACGACATTCCGCTGACTCGCGCCGTGTCGGATGCGGTCAGCGTGCCGGTGATTGCCTCGGGCGGCGCCGGGAACGCGCAGCATATGATCGACGCCATCACCGAGGGCAAGGCCGACGCCGTGCTCGCCGCTTCGATCTTTCACTTTGGCACCCACCCGATCATGGATGTCAAACGGCAAATGCAGGCCGCCGGCATCCCCATCCGAATGGAACACGCCGACTATGACGACGTCCTCTGAATCCTCGATCCGCGATGTTCCTGAGCTCAAGTACGACGCCGACGGGCTGATCCCGGCCATCGTGCAGGACGACGCGACCAACGACATTCTGATGCTGGGCTACATGAACGCCGAGTCGCTGCAGATGACGCTGGACCAGCAGCTCGTGACCTTCTGGAGTCGTAGCCGGCAGGAGTTCTGGACCAAGGGCGAGACCAGCGGCAATGTGTTGGAACTGGTCAGCATCCGCAAGGACTGCGACGTCGACGCGCTGCTGGTCCGCGCCAATCCGCATGGTCCCACGTGTCACACGGGCAATCGTTCGTGCTTCTACCGAGACCTCGCCGAGGACTGATCCTGGGCACGAGGAGTGCTCTGCCTGGATCGGGAGGATCTGTGTGCAAGTGACAACAGATGTGTTGACATCAACGGATGTGTTGCGTAAGGTTCAGGTGTGAATGCCGCTGAGCTCCGCCGATGGCTGAAGAGGCGTGGTTGCACGTTTCAAAACCACAAAGGCGGCAGCGGACATCTTACCGTCCGGCGCGGCGAACTGACCTCTCAGTTGCCGATGCATGGCGGCCGCAAGGAACTGGGACGAGGACTCGTCGCCAAGATCAAGAAGGATTTGGAGTTGCAGTGATGCTCGCCTATCCACTCAACATCCAGGACGACGATGGAACCCTGCTGGTGACCTCGCCGGACATTCCCGAGTTGGCCACCTTCGGCGAAGACCGCGAGGAAGCGGTCGCCCGGGCCGTGGATGCGCTTGAGGAAGCGATCGCCGCGCGAATGTACAGCCGCTTGGATATCCCACTGCCTTCACCCCGCTCTCGCAGTGGCAGCGTCTACGCGACCTTGCCGACGCTGACCGCCGTCAAGGTGATGCTGTACCAGGGCATGCGCGATCGGGGCATCGGTAAGGCCGAGTTAGCCAGGCGACTGGGCTGGCACCTGCCTCAGGTCGATCGAGTGCTCAACGTGCAACACAGCTCGCGGCTGGAGCAGATGGACTCGGCGCTCGCCGCGATTGGCCTGCGCCTCGATGTGAGCACTCACGAATCATCGGCCGCGGCGATGCAGGCGGTCGCCGAAGATGCGCCGCATTATCCCTAGCCGGAGCCACAGCCTGGAAGAGTTGCCGAAACGGTCAGGGCCCGCTAATTCTCTTCGTCGAACATGCCGTAGCGGCGGCGGAACCGCTCGACGCGGCCGGCCGTGTCGACGATGCGCTGCTCGCCCGTGAAGAACGGGTGACAGACCGAACAGATCTCGATCCGGATGTCGGCCATCGTCGCGCGCGTCTGCCAGGAATTGCCGCAGCCGCAAGTGATGGTGGCGTCGACGTAATCGGGATGAATTTCTGCTTTCACGCGCCCACCTCCTCGAGCTCGACCGGGATCACCGAGACCTTCTTGCGTCGCCCACGGGCGTAGGGAGCGAACTTCACGGTGCCGTTGGCGAGCGCGAACAGCGTGTGATCGCGTCCGACGCCGACATGGTCGCCCGCGTGAATGCGAGTGCCGCGCTGCCGCACGATAATCCCGCCGGTGCGCACGACCTGACCGTCAAACAGCTTCACGCCGAGTCGCTTTGAGTTGCTGTCGCGACCGTTACGCGACGAGCCAACGCCTTTCTTGTGAGCCATGGCGCTCTCCCTACTCTTCTGAGTCTTCGGTCTCGGCGGATTCCGCCGGGACGTCGGCAGCCGGTTCGGCCACTTCGGTCTCGACCGGCGCTGCTGGCAGTGTGGCAAGCGGCGCGGTCCAGCGTTGGTCGCCCAGGGTGACGGCGTTGACCAGCACGGAAGTCTGCAACTGTCGGTGTCCGCGCAGACGACGGTACCGAGTCTTGTTCTTGTACTTGAAGACCGTGATCTTGCGAGCGCGTCCCTGCTCGATGATTTCGCCGATGACGCTGGCCGCTTCGACGATCGGCGCACCGATGGTGACTTCGCCGCCGCCGTTGACCAGCAGCACGTCGAATGTCACCGGATCACCTGCGTCACCGTCGAGGCGCTCCAGCTTGATTCGCTGGCCGGGTGACACTCGATACTGTTTTCCGCCGCTGCGAATCACGGCGTACACGTCGGGCGCATCAGTGGGCATAGCTGTCTCGCATCGATCTCAACATGATCGGATTGTTATTCCTGAAGTATCTAGCCTAGCCAGCCACTGACAGGCGTCAAGCGACTAACGAACAAATCGCGCTGAGCTTGCTCGGCGCAGGGATGGGCTGGCGCTTAATCGAGCGAACTCCGATTCTGATTGCCGCCCCAGGCGAGGCCCGGTTTCGGCGGCATCAGCGGCTCCCGTTCCTCGCTGGCTTCACCGTTGGACGAGGCCGGTGGAGGCGTTGGCTCTGGCGGCGGCGGCGTCGGTATGGGCACGTCCTGTCCTGGTTGCCAGGCCAGGATGGCGCGCAGATCGGCGCCCTCAAGCGTTTCGACTTCCATCAATCTCGTTGCCAGCAGGTCGAGCTGCTCGCGGTTGCGCCGCAGGATCGTCCGTGAGCGGTCGCGTGCGCGGTCGATGATCTCGCGCAGTTCCTCATCGATCTGCTCGGCTATCTTCTCCGAGTAATCGCGCTGCTCGGAGATGTCGCGACCAAGGAAGACCATCGTTTCCTTCTTGCCGAAGGTTCGCGTGCCCAGCCGCTCGGACATGCCCCACTGCGTGATCATCGCTCGGGCGACCTGCGTGACTTTGTTCAGATCGTCGTGGGCGCCGGTCGTAATTTCGCCGAAGACCAGCTCCTCGGCGGCGTGACCACCCAGGGCGGAGGACATGAAGCCCTCGTAGTACGACTTGCCGGCGAGCCGGTGGTCCGACTCAGGCAGATAACGGGTGTATCCACCCGCCATACCGCGCGGCACGATCGTCACCTTGTGCACCGGGTCGTGTCCGGGAATGTGCGAGGCGACGAGCGCATGTCCAGCCTCGTGGAATGCGACGATTTCCTTCTCGCGTCCAACCAGCAACCGAGACTTCCGTTCTGGTCCGGCCATGACACGGTCGACCGCTTCTTCAACCTCAGCTTGCGTGATGTGCTTCTTCTGACGCCGGGCAGCGAGAATCGCCGCCTCGTTGAGCAGGTTCGCCAGTTCGGCGCCCGAGAAGCCCGGCGTTTCCTTGGCGATCGTGTGCAGGTCCACCTCGTCGGCCAATGGCTTGCCGCGCACGTGGACATCGAGGATCGCCTGTCGGCCCTTGACGTCGGGCGCGTCCAGGACGACGCGGCGGTCGAATCGTCCCGGCCGCAGCAGCGCCGGGTCGAGGATGTCGGGTCGGTTGGTCGCAGCGACAACGATCACGTTGGCGTTCGTGTCGAAGCCGTCCATTTCGACCAGGATTTGGTTTAGCGTCTGCTCGCGCTCGTCATGCGAGCCGCCGACGCCGGCGCCGCGTTGTCGGCCGACCGCGTCGATCTCGTCAATGAAGACAATACAAGGCGCGTTGCGCTTGGCTTGTTCGAAGAGGTCGCGGACCCGGCTCGCGCCGACGCCGACGAACATCTCGACGAACTCGGAACCGGAGATTGAGAAGAAGGGCACGCCGGCTTCACCGGCGACCGCTCGTGCGAGCAGTGTCTTGCCGGTGCCCGGAGGGCCAACCAGCAGCACGCCGCGGGGAATCCGCGCGCCGAGCGAGGCGAAGCGCTCGGGGAACTGGAGGAATTCAACGACCTCTTGCAGCTCTTCCTTGGCCTCGTCGCAGCCGGCCACATCGTTGAACGTGACCGAGGGCCGGTTCGACGTGATCAGGCGAGCCTTGCTCTTACCGAACGACATCGCCTGCGAGCCCTGGCCCTGCGCCTGTCGCAGGAAGAAGAAGATCAGGCCGATGATCAGCAGGAAGGGCAGGAGATTGATAAACAGGCCGGCAATGGTCGAACCGAAGCCGCCTCCGGAGCCAACCTCAATGTCCGGAAAGCCCTGACCGCCGACATCAATGCCCTCGCGCGAGATGAACTCGAAGAAGTCAAACCCGGTCTCGGGCACGTTCGTTACGTACGATTCCGTGCCGTCGCGATACTCAAGCACGACCTTCGAGGACGAGACCCGAATGCTCTCAATCAGGCCCCCGTCATTCTCGATCCGCTCGAGCAACGATTCCGTGCCGCCGGCCAACGGGATCTTGTTGGAACCGCCGCCTCTCGGGAAGACCGAGAAGACCACTACGATCAACACGACGAAGATCAGCAGGTAGATCAGAAAGCTGCGCTTGAACCGGGAACCACCCATCGTCGCCATCCCTCAAAAAAGCAGCGCATACTGAGCACGGCAAGCAGCGCCATCTATATGGTGAGACAGGTTCGAGCATATCGCAATGCCTGATACGCATTCGTCAGCGTTCCAACAATTTCATGTTCCCGTAGCCTCATCACGTGTCTAGAGCTCAGCCCAGTCAACAGCCCAGACAGCAGCCCAGACAGCAGCCCAGACAACAGCCGGGCCAGCGACCGTCACGGCGACGCGAACTGCAACATTGGCGAAACGGCGCGCGTCACGTTGTTGGTGTCGACGAGGTCGGGCGCGGACCGCTGGCCGGTCCGCTGGTGACCGCCGCCGTTGCACTCCCGTCGGACCGGCGACCGCGTTGGCTGAGTGACCTCCGCGACAGCAAGCAACTCACTGCGAAGCAGCGTCAACGACTGGCTCCGCTGATATGCGACGGCTCATCACAATGGGCGATCGGCTGGGTCCACGCGCGTGAACTGGATGACATCGGGCTCAGCGCCGCGCTCCGCCTGGCCTATCGGCGCACGCTCGATCAGCTCTGCGAGCCGCCCGATGTCGTCCTCGCCGACGGTCGCGACGATCTCCGGCTTCCCTATCCAACCGAAATGATCGTCAAGGGAGACGCGACTGTCGCTTCCATTGCCGCAGCATCGATCATCGCCAAGACCGCGCGCGACGCCTGGATGATCGAACTGGACGACAGGTGTCCCGGGTATGGATTCGCACGCCACAAGGGCTATGGCTCGCCCGAGCATTTGCGGGCCTTGCAAGAGCGTGGACCCTGTCCCCAGCACCGACGCTCGTTCGCGCCGGTCGCCGCGCTGTTTCAGCCGCGACTCAGATTCGATGCCGCAGCCTGCTGACCGCCGGCGCGACCTCGGCGCCGCCGGTGAGGAGCTGGCGGCTGCTTACCTGGAGGCGCGCGGCTATCAAATCGTCGAGCGCAACTACCGTCGCCGCTGGGGCGAAGCCGACATCATCGCGCTCGATTCCGACGGCTCCCATGTGATTGTCGAAGTGCGCAGCCGAAGTGACCGCCGCTATGTGGTCGAAGCCGCGCAATCGGTAGGCCCGCGCAAACAGCAACAGCTGCGGCGACTGGCCCACGGACTGATCTCCGAACAGGAAACTGAGATCGACATCCGTGTGGATGTCATGGTCGTCGCGCCTGATCGTCAGGGCAGGCTCGTCGTGGCGGCGCACATCCAGGATGCCGTCGAAGATGGTCCGGTCGACGACTAAGCTGAGGGCAAAAGCGAAGCGCGCTGACGGATCATGCCGATCTACGAGTACTACTGCCCAGACTGCTCCAGGACCGTAGAGGTCTTCCAACGCCGTGTGCGGTCGGACGCCGATCCGCTGCCCGGCTGTCCAGCGTGCCGAGGCGAGCAGCTACAGACTCGATTCTCGAAGTTCCGTTCGAAGACGGAGCTGTCCTTTCCCGGATTCGACACGCTCGACGATGTCGATGCCGATGATCCTGAATCCGTCGCCGCCTGGCGAGCGTCCGCCGGCGCCGCGCCGGAGCTGCCAGCCGACCTCGCGTAATCCAACTCTCCAAATTGAGGAGGCCCCTCGTGCCGATCTACGAATACCGCTGTCAGCAGTGCGGCAACGTGCAGGAACAATTCCACCGCTCGTTGGAGCGTGCCGTTGTGCCGGCCTGTGAGTCATGCTCCTCGAACGGGATGGAACGCGTGATTTCTCGCTTCGCCACGCCAAAGACCGAGGCACAGGTGCTGGAGCAGTACGGCTCGCCGGGACCGGGCGCAGGTCCCGACGCCTATCGAGACCCGCGCCAGATCGGCCGTTGGGCCGAGCAGCGATTCGAGCAGATGGGCGTCGATATGCCGGCCGAAGCCAAGCAGATGATCGACGCGGCTCGCGATGGCGACCTCCCGGCGCCGGTCAAGGATTTGTAAGACCCTGTCCTTGTGACGTGGCTCGAATGAACTTCTCCGTCATTCCCGCGCTCCGTCGCGGGAATCTCGCAGTGTGCTGTACCAACGTTCGAACCTGAGGAAACGTGCCAGCTTCGAGCGCTCAGTCGGCTCGTGCCTTCGTGCCGGGCGCGGCGAGATACCCGCGACGGAGCGCGGGTATGACGGAAATGGAAGCCAAGCGGGTCCAGAGACACCCATCGGTGGCTGCCCACCTGCGTCCGACGTAACGACCGACGGGACTGGCCGCAGCGGACGACCATGAGGACCGCCCCGACAAGCCCCCTGTCCGATTCGGCGGAAGTCAAGGCATGCAGGTGTAAATCACTTGGATTGCCGTGCCATAAGGGGCGCGATAGCCTGCCGTTTGGCGGGCTGTCTGTCCGCCTGTCATGATCCGGGCCTGCTGCCCGTTTGTACCGGAATCCCCACGTGGAGAGTCGCACCTGAGAGGACCTGCATGGAAATCCTGATCTTCGCCATCATCGCCGCCGTCGTGGCGCTGGGCTTCGCGCTCGTGCGTGTACGCGACGTCATGGCCGTCGATGAGGGCACCGACGTGATGAAAACCATCGCGCGGGCCATCCAGGCCGGTGCGGCGACGTTCCTCAAGCGCGAGTACACGTTCCTCGCGGTCTTTGTCGCGGTTGTCTTCGTCGTCTTGCTGATCTTTATTGATCTCGACGTGCTCGACAAGTTCGGCGGCAGTTTCGGCGGCGACGGTGAGCGCTTCTCGTCGACCGCGATCTCCTACATCATCGGCGCGATCCTCTCGGCCAGCGCCGGCTACGCCGGCATGCTGATTGCCGTGCGCGCCAACGTGCGTACAGCGGCGAAGGCGCGCGAGGGCCTCAATCCCGCACTGCGCGTGGCCTTCGGCAGCGGCACGGTGATGGGTATGACCGTCGTCGGCCTTGGACTACTCGGCCTTGTCATCATGTACTTGATCTGGCAGAGCGTCACGCCACTCGCCGGCTTCGCGTTTGGCGCGTCGTCGATCGCCCTCTTCGCTCGCGTCGGAGGCGGCATCTTCACCAAGGCCGCAGACGTGGGCGCAGACCTGGTTGGCAAGATTGAAGCCGGTATCCCCGAGGACGACCCACGCAACCCCGCCACGATCGCCGACAACGTCGGCGACAACGTGGGCGATGTCGCCGGCATGGGCGCGGACCTGTTCGAGTCCTACGTCGGCTCGATGGTCGCCACCATGGCCCTGGCGGGTACTGCTCTCGCGCTCTTCGCTGGCTCGGGTCCATTCGCCGACTTGGCATACACGCACAACATCTTCGTGACGCCGATTCTGATTGCCGCAATCGGCATCCTTGCCGCGGTGATCGGATCATTTTTCGTCCGCACTGGTGAGCAAGCCGATCAAGGTCGCTTACTGTGGGCGCTCCGCGCCGGAGTATTTGGCGCCTCAGGATTGGTACTGCTCGGTAGTGGCATAGCGGTCGCCGTGTTGGGACTGGACGTAAACATCTTCTTCGCAATCCTCGTCGGATTGATTGCCGGACAGATCATCGGCACCGTTACCGAAGGTTTCACTTCTTCGGAGGGCTTTACGTTCGGAGGGTGGCGTTACTCGCCCACGATCAACCTCAGCGAACAATCGCTATCTGGCACCGGACCGCTCATCATCGGCGGTCTCAGCCTCGGGATGATGTCGACACTTGTGCCGTTAATCACGATTGTCGTCGCGATCGTTATCGCCTTTGAGCTCGGCGGCTTCTATGCTGTCGCGCTGGCGGCGGTTGGCATGCTTGCTCCGCTTGGCGTGACACTCGCAACCGATGCCTACGGCCCGGTCGCCGACAACGCGGGCGGCATTGCCGAGCAAGCTGGACTCGATCCTGAGGTACGCGAACGCACTGATGCGCTCGACCAGCTCGGCAACACCACGGCAGCGACCGGAAAGGGCTTCGCGATCGGCTCGGCCACATTGACATCACTGGCCCTACTTGCCACCTACGCCTTCACTGTGTTCCCAGAGGAGTTTCTACGTGCATTCAGCGGAGCCGGCGACGGCAGCATCGCGCTGTTCTCACTGCTCAACTACAAAGTCCTAGTCGGCATCTTGCTCGGGGCGCTGATGCCGTTCGTGTTCTCCGCGCTGTCAATGGGCGCGGTCGCACGCGCGGCTGAGGCGATGGTCCAGGAAGTCCGCCGCCAGTTCCGCGAGATGCCCGGCATCATGGACGGCACGCAGGACCCCGACTACGAGCGCGCGATCTCGATCTCCACCGATGGCGCGTTGCGCGAGATGATCCTGCCCGGTCTGCTCGCCGTAATCGTACCGATCTTCGTCGGCGCGGTGATCTCTGCGGAAGCGTTGGGTGGTCTACTGATTGGCTCGATCGCAGCCGGCGCGATGCTCGCGCTGATGATGGCCAACGCCGGCGGCGCCTGGGACAACGCCAAGAAGTACATCGAAGAGGGACACTTCGGCGGCAAGGGCTCCGACGCTCACTCCGCCGCCGTCGTCGGCGACACCGTCGGCGACCCATTCAAGGACACATCAGGTCCGTCGCTCAACATCCTGCTCAAGCTGATGTCAATCGTCGCCGTGGTCTTTGGACCGCTCTTCCTCTAGTAGAAGATTGAATGTTCTCGCTCCCCCTGCACGGGGGAGCGGGCCGACCCCACTTCCCCGCTCCCCCGTGCAGGGGGAGCTGCCGAAGGCTGAGGGGGTCCCTCCGGCGCGGGAAACGAACCCTCTTAGTTACTCGGTGACAGCTCCCCGCGCGAGGGGAGCGAGGAGTACAGCCGCGCTACTCCTGCCGGGGGGAGCGATTCGCGCGTTCCCGCTCGGTCTGCTCTCGAATCTGCTCTTGCAGCGCTTGGCCCGCGTTGCCGGTGGCCAGGATGGTCAAGACGCCACCGAGCAGCAGTCCCAGCAACAGTCCGATCAGAAACCGCATAAGACACCTCCCACATAGGCTGACATCACTTCAACCATACGCTCGCCACCTGCACGGCCTGCGCTGCACATGCTGCCGATCGCCCCTCCAACCACATCGGAAAGTACGCGCCCCATGTCCACCTCGATGTCCACCTCGACCGATGTCTCGCTCGACACCCTGGTCTCGCTCTGTAAGCAGCGCGGCTTTGTTTTTCCCGCCTCCGAGATCTATGGCGGCTTCGGCTCGACCTACGACTACGGACCGCTCGGCGTCGAACTGAAGCGCAATGTCAAGGACCTCTGGTGGCGTTCGACGGTGCGGGAACGCTCGGATGTGGTCGGTCTCGACTCGGCCATCATCCAGTCGCCGCGTGTCTGGGAGGCGTCGGGCCACGTCCAGAACTTCCACGACCCGATGGTCGATTGTCTCGAGTGCAAAGGACGCTTCCGTGCGGACCATCTCGAGGGTCCCACCTGTCCCACCTGCGGGGCCAAGGACTCATTCACCGAGGCGCGCGAGTTCAACCTGATGTTCCGCACTCAGGTCGGACCGGTCGCCGAGGAAGGTTCCCTGGCCTATCTGCGACCCGAAACGGCACAGGGCATCTTCATCAACTTCGAGAACGTGCTCACCTCGACGCGCCGTCGATTGCCGTTCGGCATCGCCCAACAGGGCAAGTCGTTCCGCAACGAGATCACGCTCGGCAACTTCATCTTCCGCACTCGCGAGTTCGAGCAGATGGAGATGGAGTTCTTCGTCGCGCCCGACGAGTCGAACGAGTGGTACCAGCGCTGGATCGACCTGCGCGAGCAGTGGTACACCGATCTCGGCATCAACCCCGAAAACATCCGCCGCGACGTCCATCCGGCCGAGAAGCTCTCCCATTACGCGACCGGCACGACGGACCTGCAATACCGCTATCCGTGGGGCTGGGATGAGCTTGAGGGCATTGCCAACCGCACCAACTTCGACCTCACGCAGCACAGTCAGTCGTCGGGTAAGCGCCTCGAGTACTTCGACCCACAGACGAACGAGCACATCGTGCCGCACGTGATCGAACCGGCGGCCGGCGTCGACCGGATCATGCTCGCGCTGCTCTGCGACGCCTACCAGGTCATGCCCGACGAGAAAGGCAACGACCGCATCGTCCTCGCCTTCCACCCGCGCGTCGCGCCGGTCACGGTCGCGGTGCTCCCGCTCTCGCGCAAGGAGCCCGTCGCCAACCTCGCCCAGGAAGTCTGGACCAAGCTGCGCCCGCACTGGACCACGCAATACGACGACACCCAATCAATCGGCCGTCGCTACCGCCGCCAGGACGAAATCGGCACACCACTCTGCGTCACGGTCGACTTCGAGTCACTCGAGGACGATTCGGTCACGATTCGAGACCGCGACACGCAAGAGCAGGTTCGAGTCCGGATCGACGAACTGACCGACACGCTGCGAGATCGGCTGGGGTTCTAACCGGCGTTTGCTGACTGACAATCGTCCTATCCGCGACTTGTGCTGAACCTGCCTCCGACTTGACCGGGGATTCAACTGCTGCCCTGTCCTTCTTGCTCCCCCTGCGAGGAGACCTTTGCAACACTGACAAATCCTCTCTCCCCCCCTTGCGGGGGGAGATGTCACGGGGTGACAGAGGGGGGGGCGCCGCCAGCGATCAGATAAGCCTTGAGACGGGGGAACCCCCCTCTGCCTACGGCATCTCCCCCGCAAGGGGGGAGAAGAGGAATTAGGCAAGGGTGTCTGCAAGGGGAGCAAAGAGTATGGATGCGACTGCCCCTGTCGAGCCGGAAGCGCAAATGGTGGTCCGCACAAACTGACACAAGAACGCTGCCGCGAGCGGGGCAGCGTTCAATGAATGGCGTTCCGACCGAGCGGCAGCGTTGTGGAGTTAAGTCGGCAGCGTCGCCCGAACTATGGGGCGAGTTCGGCGACCTTTGAGCGCGCGGCGTCGGGGTCGTCGTACCACTCAGCGTTGATCTCGGTGAAGGCTTGCCACTCGTCCGGGACGTCGTCCTCGGAGAAGATCGCGGTCACGGGGCAGGCCGGCTCGCAGGCGCCGCAGTCGATGCACTCGTCCGGCGAGATGTAGAGCATGCGGTCGTCGTCGTCAGCGTGGATGCAGTCCACCGGACAGACTTCGACACAGGACTGGTCCTTCACGTCGATGCATGGCTCAGCGATTACGTAGGTCATCGATACATCCTCTCATCCGCTCTTCCAGCGTCACGCCGACTCCGACGCAACCGCGACTACCCCACTTATAAGACGGCATCCCCGTCTTCGCAATAGCCAGATGAGTTTGCTGCAAATAATGATGTTTATCCATTCGGCAAGTCGGCAAACGTGCGCGGAAATCTATGACGCAGCGACCGAGTCGACGGGCGCTCGCCAGCCATGCATAGACAGCACATCGCGCAAGAATCGCCCTGTGTGCGACGCTTCAACCATCGCGACATCCTCCGGCGTGCCCTCTGCCACGACGCGTCCGCCACGGTCTCCGCCCAGCGGTCCGAGGTCGATAATCCAGTCCGCGTTCTTGATCACGTCGAGGTGATGCTCGATCACGACGACCGTGTTTCCACCGTCGACCAGTTTCTGCAGCACCTGCAGCAACGCCTCGATATCGAAGAACGACAGCCCGGTCGTCGGCTCGTCGAGCAGATACAGCGTGCGCCCGGTCGAGCGCTTCGAGAGCTCGGTCGAGAGCTTGATCCGTTGCGCCTCACCGCCCGACAAGGTGGTCGCCGGCTGTCCCAGCTTGATGTAGCCCAGGCCAACCGCCTGCATCGTCCGCAGCTTGCGCGAGACCGTGGGATTGGCATCAAACAACACGGCCGCCTCGTCGACGGTCATGTTCAACACGTCTGCGATGGTGCAGTTCTTGTAGCGGATCTCCAGCGCTTCGCGGTTGTAGCGGTCACCGTGGCAGATCTCGCAAGGCACGGTCACGTCCGGCAGGAATTGCATCTCGATTGTGTTGTAGCCGTCACCCTTGCAGGCCTCGCAGCGACCGCCTTTGACGTTGAACGAGAATCGTCCCGGTTTGTAGCCGCGCATCCGCGACTCGGGCACCGAGGCGAACAGATTTCGCACCGGTGTGAACAGCCCGGTGTAGGTCGCGGGATTCGAGCGCGGGGTGCGGCCAATCGCCGATTGATCGATGTCGATCACCTTGTCGATCGCCTCCAACCCCTGAAGCCCGCGCATCGCGCCGGGTCGTCGCCGCGCAGCATGCAACTGCTGCGCGGCCGACTTGTGCAGCAGATCGTTGACCAGCGTGCTTTTGCCCGACCCAGACACGCCCGTCACGCAGATGAACGTGCCCAGCGGGAACTCAGCATCAATGTCGCGCAGATTGTGTTCCGTCGCGCCGAGAACTTTCAGCACATCGCCGTTGCCGGGACGACGCACGGGCGGCATCGGAATGCTGCGCCGACCGCTGAGATACGCGCCGGTCATTGAATCCGGGTGCTCCATGATCGCCGAAGGCGGACCGGCCGCCACCACGCGCCCGCCCGCTTCGCCGGCCCCGGGTCCCATGTCGACGATGTAGTCCGCCGCGCGCATCGTCGCCGCGTCGTGCTCAACGATCAGCACGGTGTTACCCAGGTCGCGCAGACGCTTCAGGGTCAGGATCAGCCGTTCGTCATCGAGCGGATGCAATCCAATCGACGGCTCGTCGCAGACGTAGAGCACGCCCATCAACGACGAGCCAATCTGTGTGGCCAGACGAATCCTCTGAGCCTCGCCTCCGGACATTGTTGATGCGCCGCGGTCGAGCGTCAGATAGTCCAATCCCACATCAACGAGGAAGGTCAGGCGCTCGCGAATCTCTTTCAGAATTTGCGTCGCAATCGCCATCTCGCGAGCGGTTAGGGGCGTCTCATCACTGCTCAGCTGGTTTGCCCACAGCGATGCCATCGCCACCGACATCCGCGTCACATCGACGATCGAGTGTTCGTCAACCCGGACGGCCAGGGACTCTGCCTTGAGGCGCGCGCCGCCGCACGATGAGCAGGGCACGGCGGTCATGTATCGCTCAATCTCGGTGCGGGACCAATCGGAGTCGGTTTCCTTGTAGCGCCGGTCGAGGTTGTTGATGACGCCCTCGAACTGAGTCTCATAACGACGCTGACGGCCGCGATGATTGACGAAGTCCACCGCAATCGGCTCCGGCAATCCGTACAGCACGGCATCGACCAGCTCATCAGGATGGTCGTCAAACGGGGCCGTGGTGTCGGCCTTGAACTGCTCGAAGATCGCCTCCAGCATCCGCCGATGCCAGCCCGTTTGCGTCGTCGACCGCGACCAGGGCACGATCGCGCCATCATCCAACGACTTTGAGCGGTCGGGCAGCACCAGCGTGGGATCGACCTCCATGGTCACGCCGAGTCCGGTGCAGGCGGAACACGCGCCGTGGGGCGAGTTGAACGAGAACGAGCGCGGTTCTATTTCGCCGAGCGCAAACATGTCGCGAGGGCAGGCAAGCTGCTCGGAAAAGATCAGGTCGTCTTCAGAGTCCAGCGGACGAACCCGCACCATGCCGTCGCCCAGTCCGAGCGCCTGCTCAATCGAGTCGGCCAGACGATTCGCCAGCGTGTTGCGATCGTCCTCGTCGACATCGTCGGCGGGCAGCGCCACGCGGTCGATGATCACATCGACCTGGTGATTTTTGTTCTTCTCCAGCTCGATCTCATCGTCCAGGGAACGCACGTCACCGTCGACGCGGACACGCACGAATCCACGACTGCGGGCATCCTCGAAGACGCCTTTGTGCTCGCCTTTTCGGTCACGGACAACGGGCGCCATGATCATCAAGCGGCGCTTCTCGCCCAGCGACATCACCGCATCGACCATCTGCTGCACCGTCTGCTGGGCAATCGGATCGCCGCAGATCGGACAGTGCGGACGGCCCGCGCGCGCGAACAGGAGACGCAGGTAGTCGTAGATTTCGGTGACCGTGCCGACGGTCGATCGCGGGTTGCGAGAGCCGGTCTTCTGATCAATCGAGATCGCCGGCGAGAGTCCCTCGATGTAGTCGACGTCGGGCTTCTCCATCCGGCCCAGGAACTGTCTCGCATAGGCCGAAAGCGACTCGACATAACGGCGTTGGCCCTCGGCATAGATGGTGTCGAAGGCGAGCGACGACTTGCCCGACCCCGACACCCCCGTAATCACGACCAGTTGGTCGCGGGGCAGCTCGACATCAATGTCCTTGAGGTTGTGCTCGCGCGCGCCGCGGACCAAGATTCGATCTGCCGGCAAGGGTCCCGCTCCTAATTCCGAACACTGTCAGCCGATCTAGCGTATCTCACCGGGGACGTGCGATGGCGGCTTCTGTCACGACCGCAGGAGGACGGCTGAAGCGGATTACGTGGTGTTGCCTGGCGTTGCCTGGCGTTGCTTGGCGTTAGCTGGACTGGTCAGGACTTGCGGCAGGCGCCTTCTCGACTGCGCCTTGTTGAGTGAAGTCATGCCAGCCGGCGCTCAGAGCATTTGACCCGAAGACTCTTTCATCCTCAACTTCGAGGTCTGGACTCGACTTCCGATCGTTCTCAGCGGTGTGCCGTTGAGCCAGTTCTCGCCAGCGAGCGCTCAACGTGTCGAACCTGAAGCTTCCCCAGACTCCATCGTCATATTCGTCTTCAGAAATGCCGATTCCCGTAAACATGACTGGGGCGCGGCCTTCAAACTCCACGATCAGTGACAATTTGCCACCCATTGCCGAGATGTGTTCGTTCAGTGCGGCGAGCACGAGTTCCTCGCGATCTGCATGAGAAGATGGGTTCTGTGGGTTGAGGCTGTTCTGTTTCGCAACACTGGCCTGAGTCTGCTCGAGAGCAAGGCACAGCTCTCGGCGAGTCAGCTCCTCGGAGATCAGTTCCTGCGCCCGCTCCTCTATGCGCTTGCGCCGTTCTGGTGACAGTTCTCTCCGTTTCTCTTCAAGCGTGGACATCACGGGCTCCTGGTTGTGTCCATCAGTTCGAGGTGTTCGTCGTAACGATCGTCTGCCGTCCTGATGAGCCGTTCGTAGAAGCGTCTTTCATTGCGCCCTCTCTTGTTACCGGCTGCGAGAACGATTGCCAGACGCGTCGGATCGAATGCGAATGCTGCTCTCCAAACTTCGCGCTGGACGCGAAAGCGAAGCTCCTTCATGTTACGGTGGCGC
Organism: Dehalococcoidia bacterium; assembly: GCA_963666795.2. Lineage (GTDB taxonomy): Bacteria > Chloroflexota > Dehalococcoidia > Bin125 > Bin125 > Bin125. The sequence goes on from CAXXUV010000008.1 coordinate 1,708,699, forward strand.
GACCCACTCAAGGTATCAACCTGCGGTCTGCCTAATGAAGGACCGGACCCTGCGAGTTGGTCAGTCAGGGCGAGTAACTCATCCTGCACGGGCTCCCGGAGTGCATGGAATTCGTGGTCGAATGCCGGGTGGAATTCGATCTGCCATGCCATGCCGTCATCGTGGACCTTCACGCGAGGGGTGTCAAGCTTGCGCTGAAGTGCGAGCACTCGGCCACCAACAACCGTCAGTCCCGGTTCCTTCCTATACTCGAATCATGCCGACCAACACTGCCGAATCCGAACAACAATCCGAGATGACGGCGATCTCCCAGCCCGCGAGAGACGACTCATCGAAGCCGAAGCGCATCGTTATTTTCGACGCCTATGCGCTCATCTTCCGGGCCTACTTTGCGATGCAGCGCGCCAATTTGCGCACTACCGCGGGCGAACCGACCGGCGCGGTGCGCGGATTTACCGCCACGATGCTCTACATCTTCAACACCCTCGAGCCGACCCACGCGGCGTTCGCTTTCGATGTCGATGACACAACCGTCTTCCGGCGCGAGATCGATCCCAACTACAAGGCGCACCGCGATCCGATGCCGGAAGACCTGCCGTCGCAGATCCAGCGCTGCCGCGAGATCGCCGAAGCATTCTCCGTCCCGGTCTACGAGCAGCCCGGATTTGAAGCCGACGATGTGATCGGCACGCTTGCCGATCAAGCGGTCGCCGCCGGATTTGATACATGGATCTGCACCTTGGACAGCGACCTCCTGCAGTTGGTCAACAAGGACATCTCGGTCTACCTCTACAACCCGTTCAAGAGCGAATACACCGCCTACGACGGCCCCGAGGCCGTGCGCGCCCGCTACCAAGTTGACCCGATTCAGGTCATCGATTTCAAGGCCTTGGTCGGAGACAAGTCCGACAACATCCCTGGTGTCAAGGGCGTCGGCAAGGTGGGCGCGGTCAAGTTGCTCAACCAGTTCGGCACGGTGGAGCAGATCTACGAACACATCGACGAAGTCAAGCCAGTAGGTACGCAGAAGAAACTACTCGCCGACCGCGACAACGCGTTCATGAGCAAAGACCTCGCCACGATTCGCCACGACGTTCCTGTTGCATTGGATGTCGCCGCAGCCGACGTGACCGCCTTTAGTCACGACACCGTCCTGGCCAAGTTCGAAGAGCTCGAGTTCCGCACGCTCCTGGATCAGATTCCCAGCGACGAAGGCGGCCCCGCTCCGAGCGTGCAGCGTCCGCCGATTGACGACTATGACCTGGTCACCGATGAAGCTGCGCTGCTCGAATGGGTTGAGCGTGCCGCAAAGGCGCCGCTGCTCGCCGTCGACCTGGAAACTTCCTCACTCGACACCATCGACTGCGAGATCGCGGGCTACGCCCTGTCCGACGAAGCGGGAGCCGGCTGTTATATCCCGGTCGGGCATCGGACCGACGAGGCACAGCTAGATCACGAAGTGGTCAAGGCCGCGCTGAGACCCGTGCTCGAAAACTCCGCGGTGCCGAAGCTCTTGCACAACGCCAAGTTCGACATCAAAGTCCTACGCCGGCACGGAATCACCCTGCGCGGCCTGCACGACGACACGATGGTCGCTGCTTTCATCCTCAACAAGTCGCCGATTGGCCTGAAAGCCATGGCGCTCAACGAACTCGGCATCGAGATGACGCCGATCGTGGACCTGATTGGCAAAGGACGCAAACAGGTCTCGATGGTTGATGTCTCTGCGGCAGAGGCCGGCAAGTACGCAGCCGCCGACGCCGACATCACGCTCCGCCTGGCCGATTTGTTGCTCCCACAATTGGCCGAGAACGAGACAATGGAGAAGCTCTACCGCGAGCTTGAGCTGCCGTTGATCCCCATCCTCGTCGACATGGAACTTGCCGGCGTCACTCTTGACACAGACATCTTGCTCGACCTCGATCAGCAGTTGAACAGCGAAATCGAGACGGTGACAACGCAGATCTATGAGGACGTCAACCACGAGTTCAACATCGGGTCGCCCAAGCAGCTCAGCGGCGTATTGTTCGACCAGCTCGGGCTGCCCAAGACACGCAAGACCTCGCAGGGCTACTCCACAGACGCCCAGCAGTTAGAACGGCTCGTCGACGCGCACCCCATCGTCAATCATGTCCTCCAGTGGCGCGAGCTGACCAAGCTGCGCAGTACCTACGTCGAATCCCTGCCCGACGAAGTGCATCAGTCCACCGGACGCATCCACACCGACTACAACCAGACCGTCGCCGCCACCGGCCGTCTCTCCTCCGAGTCGCCCAACTTGCAGAACATCCCCGTTCGCACAGAACAGGGACGCCAGATTCGAGCCGCATTCGTCGCGCGACCCTGGGCTGATATGTCGGAAGATGACGATGTCTGTTTCGTCTCTGCCGACTACTCGCAGATCGAGCTGCGTGTGCTCGCCCACCTCTCCGAGGACGAAGGACTGATCACGGCATTCCGCAACGGCGAGGACATCCACGCCGCCACCGCGTCCGGCGCATATGGCGTCGGCCTTGACGACGTACAGCCCGAGATGCGCCGCGTCGCCAAAATGATGAACTTCGGCGTGATCTACGGATTGTCGGCGCACGGCCTGTCGCAGCGCAGCGGTATGGAGCGCAAGGACGCCCAAGCCTTCATCGACTCCTACTTCGGCCGTTTCGGACGGGTCGAGGCGTGGATCGAGGAAACCAAGGAGTCGACCAAGGATCGCGGCTACGCCGAGACGCTATTGGGACGCCGCCGCTACTTGCCCGACATCCGCTCCAACAACTTCCAGAAGCGAAACGCCGCCGAGCGCATGGCCGTCAACATGCCCGTCCAGGGCACCGCCGCCGACGTGATGAAGCGAACAATGATCGAGGTCGACCAAGCGATGATGGACCGCGAGCTGCGTTCGCGAATGCTGCTTCAGGTCCACGACGAACTCATCTTCGAGGTCCCCACCGAAGAGGTCGCCGCACTCGCCGCATTGCTCCACGAAATCATGCCGGTAGCACTCGATCTCGTTGTGCCGATGCAGATTGAAGTCAAGACTGCAACCAACTGGCGCGACCTCGAGCCGCTGAATGTGACCTAAAAGGAATGTCCAACAGTCCGAACTCCTCTCTTGTTCGTCATTCCCGCGAAAGCGGGAATGACGGAGTACGCGCAATACCGGACCAGAAGCGGAAAGGCCGATCTGATGTTTCGCACGCTCGGCAACACCTGGCAGATCACCAAGCTCTCCTGGAAGGTCCTGCAACTCGACCGTGAGCTGATCTTTTTCCCGATCATGGGCACGATCGGTGCGCTCATCGTCGGGGTGATCGCCGCCGGAGTGTTTGCCGGCACCGGCACCTTCGACCGGCTCGGCGGTGGAGAAGCCGAGTTCAACATCGTTGATCTGATCATCACCCTCGCGGCCTATTTCGGCGGCCTATACATGGTCATCTTTTGCAATGCCGCGCTGATCGCGGCGGCGCGAGAGCGGCTCGAAGGCGGCGACCCCAACGTCATGTCCGGCATCCGAGCCGTGCGCGGGATGTGGTTGGCCATCCTTGGCTGGACGATCATCACCGGTACGGTCGGACTCCTGCTTCAGGCCCTGCAGAGCGCGGCTCGCGAGAACAGCCATGGCGTCATGCGTATCGTCGCGATCATCCTCGTTTCACTGCTCCAGACCGCGTGGGCCTACATCACGTTCTTCGTGATTCCCATTCTGGTCGTCGAGCGAGTCGGCCCGATCACAGCAATTCGGCACTCCGGCAGCCTGTTGAAACGCACCTGGGGCGAGCAACTGACCGCCAGCTTCTCCTTCTTCATCCTCTACCTGGTCGCTGTGCTCATCGTCGCTATCCCCGTCGTCATCCTCGTCTTCATCGCCCCGGTCGCCGCCATCATCGTGGGCGTCATCCTCGGCGGAATCGCGCTGGCTTCGGTTGCTGCGATGGAGGGCATCTTCAAGGCGGCCCTGTACGAATGGGTCGCCGAGGGCAAGGGCAGCGAGTGGTTCGACCGACAGCTCCTGACCGATGCGTACATGAATCGCAACTAGCCGAAAGCAACCGGAACTCGTCTTGAGCCATGCCTGAGCTGCCAGAGGTCGAAACCGTCCGGCGACAGCTACAACTGCTGATCTCCGGACGGCGTATCTCCGATTTCAGGGTCATGCCCGGCGCCGAACGAGTGCTTCGCGGACGCTCAGCCTTCGAGATCAGCGCACAGCTCGTTGGTTGCACGTTCACGACCGCCGGCCGCCGAGGCAAATATCTCGCCCTCAACCTCGACAACGACCAGGTCATCGTTGTGCATCTGCGCATGACCGGATCGCTTCGTTTCCGAACCTCCGGCCACGAGCAGGATTCATTCACCCGCGCCGTCTTCGATCTCGACGGTGGCGACCAGCTCCGTTTCGTCGATGTTCGCAAGTTTGGAACCATCGATCTCGTTGACCAGCTCGCCGAGGCGCTGCCCGAGCTCGGTCCGGAACCACTCTCGGATGACTTTACGCCCGAGTCCCTCTGGCACGCCCTGCGTGGTCGACAACAGCCGCTCAAGGCTGCGCTGCTCGACCAGCGCAACATCGCCGGAATCGGAAACATCTACGCCGACGAGGCATTGTTCCTCGCCCGGCTCAATCCTGAGACGCCCGCAGGCTCACTGCGACCGGCCGAGAGACGGTTGCTGCATTCCACCATCAGGCAGGTCCTTGAGGATGGGGTCCGCCACGGCGGAGCTTCGTTCCGCGACTACACCGATGTCGACGGCGCCCAGGGCGAGCAGCAGTACTTCGTCCGAGTCTTTCGACGCACCGACGAGCCCTGCGACGACTGTGGCACGACGATTCGCCGAATCGTCGTGGGCGGACGCGCGACGCACTTCTGTCCGAGGTGCCAACCGGTCCGCCAGCGAACGCGCATGGTGAAGTCCACTCGCCCAAGCTCTCGCGCCTAGACTGAACGCGAAGACGGAGAGTGGCATGGCGACTGAGCCAAAACCGGAATCTCCTGTCCCTGAATCCGTCTATGCGGACTACGAGCAGGACCTGCTAAACGATGACGTTCCTCCCGCTCAGGCTCGTGCCACGCGCCGTGCCCTTGAGCGACTGGTGGACCGTCTCATGCTTTCGCTGGCAACGAAGGCAGAAGTCGCAGCTCTGGGGGCGAGGCTGGAAGGGCGGCTCGATCGGCAGCAAGATCAGATCACGCTGCTGCTACAGGACATGGCGGCAGTGAAGGCGGGAATGCGAATGTTGAAGTGGATGTTCGCCGTGGGAGGTTCCGCGATCATTGGTCTGATGACCGCCGTACTAGTCGTCCTGCTGATCCGCCTCTGACAGCAGTTTCCCTGGCCCAATCCCGGATTGACAGTAGATCCGCTGGTCTGCATCTGTCCTGCGGCGTTTAGTCCGCATTACCCTCGATCCGACATGACCTCGCGACAACCATCCGAACCGCATCCACGTCAGCCGTATCGGCCCGACACCGACGCTCGGCGTGACATCGCCATTGCCACCTGCGAGGATTGCGGCGACGAATTCGACCTCGCCAACTCCGACCCGCGCACTCGTGTTTGCGCTCCCTGCTGGGATCGCTCGCTGGAAGCGGTCGAAGTCGCTTTCCTCGACAACTACGCCAAATTCGGCGCCAAGGCCCACCGCACGGTCGCCGAGGCGTTGTTCCGCTCGCAGGCGTTGGCCGATCCCGACGACCGCAAGGTGATTGGGATGCGCATCGTCGAGGAGTACCTCAATGCCGCGCAGGAACTGATGGCGCTCTACGTCGCACTGCGGCGACGACACGAACAACCGCTGCTGACGACCTTCACCAATTTCGAGCTCAACGCGCCGTCCGTAGCTGCCTTCCGGATTCTCACCACCGGTCGCTCGGCAGACGAGTTGCTGCGCGACCTCCAGCTTCCGACCCTGTCCGACGTCGAGGCCGCGCGCGACGAAATCCCGCGCAAAGACTGGCGACAGTTCGCAGGAGCCGTGACCGCCGTCGCCAACGGCATCGGCCGCGTGCAGAAAGTCGACCAGGGTGTTCTGCTCGAGCTCGCCGACGGACTGCGTCAATCGTCGGCAATCACGCACAAACTTGAGTGGCTGCCCGATCGTGCCATGAACCCCGATCAGGTGGCGCTGGTCGTGCTCAATCAGCGCCGCCGCGTGCTCCTGACCCATGCGCTTGCGATCCACGAGCCACAGCTTGAGGTCTTCATCGACGCCATCGACAAGATCACCGCCGCGGCACGCGATCTGATCTGGTTGTATCTTCACGTCCGCGACACTCTCGCGCTGGAAGAACAACAGACCGATCCCATCTCGAGTCCGAAGTGGGGCCAAGCATGAGGCCAAACATGAGGCCAACTGTTAGGCCGGAACAGAGGGTGCGAGCATGAGCAAATCTCCGTTTTCTCTTGAAGGTCAGGTCGTGTTGGTTTCGGGCGCCGGGCGAGGCATCGGCCGCGCTGCGGCTGAACTGATCGCGCAGATGGGCGCAAAAGTCGCCGTCACGGCGCGAACCGTGGCGCAAGTGGAAGAGGTCGCCGAGAGCATTCGCAACGACGGCGGGCAGGCCTGGGCATTCAGAGCCGATGTCGCCGTGATCGAGGACCACGAATCCCTGCTCGACGACGTGGAGGACACCATCGGTCCGCTGACCGGATTGGTCAACGTCGCCGGTATCTCGCCGATCCTGCAACGCGGCGAACGGATCACGCCCGAGGACTACGACCTCATCCAGAACATCAACCAGCGAGGCACGTTTTTTCTCACGCGCAACTTCGCGGCTCGCCTGATCGACGCAGAGCGCGGCGGCTCGGTTGTTACGATCTCCAGTGTCGGCGCGGAATATGGGCTGCCGCGACAGTCCGCCTACGCGATGACCCGCGCCGCAGTCGAAGCCATGACTCGCACGTTCGCGGCTGAGTGGGCTTACTCGCTGGCGGCGCCGATTCGCGCCAACTGTGTCGCGCCTGCGTTCATCGACACCCCGCTGACGGAGCCGATGCCCAGCTGGTACCGGCAGCGCGTCGAGTTGCACACCGCGATGCGTCGCCTCGGTGCAGACGACGAGGTCGCCGGCGCGGTCGCCTTCCTGCTCTCCGACGCAGCCAGCTACATCACCGGCACCGTCGTGCCGGTCACGGGCGGTTACGGACTCTGGTCGCTCGATCCGCGCTGACAACCTGAAGGGAAGGCCGCATTCATGTCATACCTCGCCGCCGCCGTCCAACGCGCGCCCGGACTGACACTGGAACATGGCGTGGAGAAAGCCATCGCGGCAATTGAGGAAGCCGCCCGTGAGGGCGCGAGCTTGATCGTCTTCCCCGAAACCTGGATCCCCTCTTACCCCTACTACCACTCACAGGCCGCCGATCGCCAGGCATTCGCCGCCAGCTATCAGCACACATTCCAGAACAGCATCGCGATCCCAGGACCGGAATGGGATCGGATCGCCCAGGCCGCGGCCGACGCCGGGGCGCATGTCGTGATCGGCGTCAATGAGCGCGAACCGCATGCCGGCACGATCTACAACACACTCGCCTACATCGGCCCCGACGGAGCATTGTTGGGCAAGCACCGCAAGCTCGTGCCGACCCTGACCGAGCGCCTGATCTGGGGCTACGGCGACGGCTCCGATCTGGATGTCTACGACACGTCGGTCGGACGCCTCGGCGGCCTGATCTGTTATGAGCACCAGATGGCGCCGGCTCGCTACGCACTCTCAACGCTCGGGATTCAGGTCCACGCCTCGGTCTGGCCGGGATGGGATCAGCTGCACCCGGTGGTCGACGCGGCCACGCGCCATCTCGCCTACGAGAACGCCTGCTACGTCGTCGTCGCCCGCGAGACGATGTCGCCAGATCTGCTCCCGTCCGGTACGCCGTTCGGCGAGCAGCCGTTCTGGCACGCCTCGGGCGGCTCGGCGATCATTGCGCCGGGCGGCAAGTATCTCGTTGAACCCGTGATTGACACCGAAACGATCATCTACGCCGAGATCGAACTCGAGAGCACGATCGAGTCCAAGCGCTGGGTCGACTCGGCAGGCCACTACGCGCGGCCGGATGTCTTCCAGCTGCACTGGAATCGCCGGCCAAAGACTCCGCTCGTCATCGACGATGAGTAAGGTCCGATGACGACCGCGGGTCCGAACGACGCCATCACCGATGTTCCAGGCATTGAGGTCGGCCACTACACCGATCTTGACAACGCCACCGGTTGCACCGTCGTCATCGCTCGCGCCGGAGCACGTCCCGGCGTCTTTCAGCCCGGCGGCGCGCCCGGCACGCTTGATACGGATCTTGCAGTCGCCGAGAACGCCGTCCAGGACATCCACGCCGTGCTGCTGACCGGCGGCAGCGTGCTGGGACTTGAATCGGCGGCCGGCGTTCGCCGCTACCTGCAAGAACAGGGCGTTGGCCTTCCGCTCATGCCCGATAAGCCGCCGCTGCCGATCGTCATGGGGGCCGTCGTCTTCGATCTCCCGATCGGTAAGTTCGCACATCCAACCGCCGACAACGGATATGTAGCCGCAGCCAACGCTTCCTCTGGCCCCGTCTCTCAGGGCACGGTCGGCGTGGGAACCGGCTGCACCGTCGCCAAGACCGGCCAACCAAACACGTCACTCAAGGGCGGCGTCGGAACGGCGTCGCTGGTTCACGAATCGGGCCTGATCGTCGGAGCGCTGGTCGCGACCAATGCAGTCGGCGACATCGTCGATCCCGCCGGCGGAGAACTCGTCGCCGGTTCCAGGGGCGAACAGCCAGGAGACATGCAACGCTCATCGGAAATGCTTCTGAACAGGTCGGTGGCCGACTTCGAAGCGCTCCTGCAAGCCCGCGCGCCCGCGCCCAAGGACGACGCGGGCGCAAACACTACGCTCTGTGTGATCGCCACGAACGCCAAGTTGCACAAAGGCACGGCCAAGCGGATCTCAATCATGGGATCCGCCGGCCTCGCGAGAACGATCAATCCAGTTTTTACCCCCGGCGACGGCGATACCGTCTTCACACTCGCCACGGGCGAGATCGACGTCACCAGCATTCCCGCCCTGCTCACCCTCACCGGAGCCATGGCCGCCGAAGCAGTCGCGCGCGCAACCCTGCGCAGCGTGCGCGAGGCCCGTTCTCTAGCCGAAATCCCCGCCGTTACCGAATGGCTCTCAAGTACTCTAAAATCTTAGAGTAATGTAGAGTGGCCCCATGGCGCTGACAGTTGAACGCCTCCAATCGTTGAAGCCGGCGAAGGTGACCGCCGCGCTGCTGACCGAGCCGGAGGGCCAATGGTTTGATCGCAAGAGTGCGCGAATCTCGGCTCGCGATCTGGGCAAATCCCTGGTCGCGATGGCCAACGCCGAAGGTGGCCTCATCGCCATCGGATTCCGTGCCGGTGAGTGCGAAGGCGTCAGCAAACTGGTCAAGAAGCAGAACGAATGGCGACAAGCCGGGCTCGATTTCACCGAGCCGCCCGTCCGTTTCGACGTGCATTTACTCGATTGCGTCGCAACCGGAGATCGAGTCGATCAGACGCTGCTGATCGATGTACCTCCGGGACAGGAGGTCTACACCACCACGGCCGACGAGGCCTACATCCGTAGCGGCGACGAGAACCGAAAGCTGTCGTTCGACCAGCGCATTGAGCTGCGCTACGACCGAGGCGATACCACATTCGAAGTAAACCCGGTCCGCCAACTGGGCCTTGTAGACCTCGATTGGGAGGCGGTGTCGGCGTATGCGGATCGATTGGGCCATGACCCCGAGCGACTGCTACACGCCAGAGACCTCGTGACCACCGAGGATGTCCCCTCAATGGCCGGAGTGCTGTTGTTCGGAAAGCACCCACAACAGGCATTTCCCCAGGCGCGAGTGCGTGTATTGCGCTGCGCCGGCACAGAGTGGCGGACCGGTTCCAGTCAGAATCTGGTCTACGACCGCACTTTCGAGGGTCCATTGCCCGGACAGATCGACGCCGCGCGGGACGCCATGCGGGAGATCGTGCCGCAATATCGCGCGCTCGGCCAGGACGGTCGATTCGCTTGGTTCGGTCTGGTGCCCGACGAGGCGTGGCTGGAAGCGCTCGTCAACGCCGTGATTCATCGCGCCTACAGCAACTTCGGCGATCACATTCGTCTGGTCGTGTTCGACGATCGCATCGAGATTGAGAGTCCCGGACGTTTTCCCGGTCTCAGCTCCCCGAAGGACCTGACCAAAGTGCGCCGCTACGCCCGCAATCCGCGGATTGCGCGGGTCATGGCCGAACTCGACTACGGCCAGGAGCTGGGCGAGGGTCTGCGCCGCATGGTCGACGCCATGGAGGCCCGTGGTCAGGCCCGTCCGCAACTCAACGAGACCCCTGGAGGAGTCAGCCTGACGCTCTACGGCGCGCTCAACATTCCCGACGAGCTATCCGCGCTGCCTCAGATCGCACGCTCGATCTACGGCTGGATCGAGCGGTCGGGTCAGATGCGCACTGGGGAGATCGCGAACCTCGCCGGCGTCTCCCGACCCACGGCGCTCCGTCATCTGGGCGATTTGGCGTCGCTCAAGCTCATCGTTCGTGTCGGCTCCAGTCCCAAGGACCCGACCGCTTACTGGACCGTCACGGGACAATAGCGTTCCACTCTCAAGTCTAGGTTTCGAGTAGTTGAGAGTGAGCTTGAGAGTAGTTCACAGGTCGGCGCGCAACAGTGGCCGTGCGTACTGGAAACCACTCTCAAGTCAGGCGTTCGAGTAGTTGAGAGTGAGCTTGAGAGTAGTTCACAGGTCGGCCTGAACCAGTGGCCGTGCGTACTGGAAACCACTCTCAAGTCAGGCGTTCGAGTAGTTGAGAGTGAGCTTGAGAGTAGTTCACAGGTCGGCCTGAACCAGTGGCCGTGCGTACTGGAAACCACTCTCAAGTCCAGGTTTCGAGTAGTTGAGAGTGAGCTTGAGAGCAGTTCACAGGTCAGCCTGAACCAGTGGCCGTGCGTACTGGAACCCACTCTTAAGTCCAGGTTTCGAGTAGTTGAGAGTGAGCTTGAGAGTAGTTCACAGGTCGGCCTGAACCAGTGGCGTGCGTACTGGAAGCCACTCTCAAGTCCAGGTTTCGAGTAGTTGAGAGTGAGTTTGAGAGTAGTTCACAGGTCGGCCTGAACCAGTGGCGTGCGTACTGGAAGCCACTCTCAAGTCCAGGTTTCGAGTAGTTGAGAGTGAGCTTGAGAGCAGTTCGCAGTTCGGCCTGAACCAGTGGCCGTGCGTACTGGAACCCACTCTCAAGTTCAGGTTTCGAGTAGTTAAGAGTGGCCTTGAGAGTACCCACGATTTCGCCACGATCCCCAGTTCTGGACTGAAGATCGCAACGTCGTTCGAGTTTCGAGTGCGCTTGCGAGTAGCTGCGAGCGGCGGAAATCCCGCGCCACTGATACGCTCTCGCCATGACACAACGACCTCTCGTACTTGCGACCAACGACGACGGTGTGGAAGCGCCTGGACTCTGGCATCTCGCCGAGGCTGTCTTGCACTTCGCCGACGTGATCGTCGTGGCGCCGGCATTCAACCAGTCGGGCATGTCCGCCGCGCTCACCCTGCGAACAGACCTCGAATCCGAACGAGCCCACTCCCGAGTCGATGGTGTGGATGCCTGGCAGGTCAACGGCACCCCGACCGACGCGGTCATCCATGGTCTCCGACACTGCGCTCCGCGTCACGTCGATATGGTCGTTTCCGGTGTCAATCCGGGACCCAACGTCGGGCGGGACATCCTGCACTCGGGCACCGTGATGGCGGCGATGCAGGGCTACCAGAGACGCTTGCCCAGCGTGGCGGTGTCGTTGTTTTCGTTCGAGGAGGAACACCTACGCGACGCCGCCATCGTTGCCGGCCGCATCGCCCGCCGACTGCTCGAGAGCGGACAGATCCAGTTCCTCAACATCAACGCGCCCGATAGGCCGATTGAAGAGTTCAGGGACATCCGAGTCGTTAGAGTTGCTGACGTCTCCCCCTCGCGTGTCATTGATGTCACCGACGGCCACGGCGCCACGCGGCGAACACTAGTGCTCAAGCCCGGAGTCGACGTGGCTCCCGACACCGACGTCGCCGCGATAATTGAGGGCTCCGTCGCAGTCACGCCGTTGCATAACGACCTCACAAAGCACGGCGCCCTCAGCGACTCCACCGCGCTGATTGGTGCTCCCGACGCGCTGCTCGACAGCAATGTAAACTGAGGACTCCCACCTCAGCTACTTGACCGCACAGGAGTTCGAGTATGGCTGGCCATTCCAAATGGTCGCAGATCAAGCGCAAGAAGGGCGTCACCGACGCCAAGCGCGGCCAGCTCTTCACCAAGCTCGGACGCGATATCTCCGTCGCCGCGCGCGCTGGTGGTCCGAAGATCGAGGAAAACTCGGCGCTGCGGCTCGCTGTCGAGCGCGCACGCGGGTCGAACATGCCTAATGTCAACATCCAGCGCGCGATCGACCGTGCGACCGGCGGCGCCGACGGCGCTCAACTTGATGAGATCCGATACGAGGCATACGGTCCCGGCGGCGCCGCGCTGCTGATCGACTCCTTGACCGACAACCGCAATCGCACCGTCTCCGACGTCCGAGCCGCGCTGACCCGCGCCGGCGCCAGCATGGCCGAGGCCGGAGCTGTCGCCTGGCTCTTCGAGCAGAAGGGCGTCATCGCCGTTGATGTCGACGAGGCGGCTGACGCCGACGACATCATGCTCGCAGCTATCGACGGCGGTGCGGAAGATGTTGAGATCGACGAGGGGTTGGTCGAAGTCATCACCGCCCCGTCCGACCTCGAGTCCGCGCGCAGCGCCGTCGAGCAGGCCGGCGCCCCGATCGCATCGGCTGAGGTCGTGATGCGCGCGACCAACATGGTTCCGGTCGACACCGATCAGGCGGCCAAACTGCTGCGCCTGATTGACTCGCTGGAGGACCTCGACGACGTGCAGCGCGTCTTCACCAATGCCGACTTCCCCGACGCCGCTCTCGTTGAGGCGTAGACTCGACACATGGCTCGTATCCTCGGTGTCGACCCTGGGCTCACAGCCACCGGCTGGGGTCTCTTGGAGATCGACGCCGGCGGGACTGCTCATCTCCGCTGGAGCACGATTCATGCGCCCGACGGGCCGCTCTCGGAGCGTCTCAACTTCATCAACTGCCGAATCGGGGAAGTGATCGAGCGTCATCGGCCCGACGAGTTCGCGATCGAGCGCCCCTTCGTCCACAAGAATGTCAAGACGGCCGTGATGCTCGGACAGGCGCAGGCGGCGGCAATGATCGCGGCGGCCTCGGCAGGGTTGCTGGTCCACGAGTATCCACCGCGCACAGTCAAGGAAGCGGTTGCCGGACTGGGATCGGCGGAGAAGTCCGCTGTCAAACGAGCCCTCATCGCGCGCCTCGGTCTGAGCGACATCGACGCCCCGGCCGACGCCGCCGACGCGCTCGCCGTCGCCTATTGTCACCACCTCATGACTGCGTCGAACGCATCGCTGGAGCTCACATGATTTCCCGAATCCGAGGACGAGCGCTCGACTGGCACGACGATTCGCAGAGTGTCGAAATCGATACCGGTACCGAGGCTGGTGGGCTTGTCTATGAAGTACGGCTGCCGACCGCCGTGTGGCTCGCGCTTGAGGACCAGCGGCCCGAAATGCTCGATCTCTACACTCACTATCACGTCCCCGATCGAGCCCCGGTTCCCGTGCTGATCGGCTTTCTCCGACCGATTGAACGCGACTTCTTCCGCAAACTGATCGGGGTGCCGCAAATGGGCGTCGGCAAGGCCCAGCAAGCGCTGGCCGCTTCCGTCTCCACGATCGCGCAGGCCATCGAGGCCGAGGATCGGCGCACCCTGACCCAACTCCCGGGCATTGGACCACGACAGGCCGACCGCATCATCGCCGACCTCAAGGGCAAGGTCGTCGAGGAAGCGCTGCTGGTCGACGAAGGCTTCGACGCCAAAGCTCAACGTCCCATCCGACCGACCGACCAGGTTGCAGCAGACGCACTTGAGGCCCTGATCAGTCTCGGCTACACCCGTCGCGACGCGGACCGCTGGATCGCCGCGGTCCTCAGCGCCCGGGATGTGCCGGCGCCTCAGACCACGGAGGATCTCCTGCGAGCAGTGCTCGAACACATCGGATCCGGTCCCTAGAACAAGCCCATTCGTGCTGAAACCCCGCTAAACTCTTTGCCATGACTACCGTCTCAGCCCCGATGCGTAACGCCAGGCCATTCGAACTCTGTGCCGATTACCAGCCGACCGGCGACCAACCGCACGCCATCAAGCAGCTCGTTGACGGCATCGAGGCCGGACACCGAGCTCAGACGCTGCTCGGCGTGACCGGGTCTGGGAAAACGTTCACGATGGCCAACGTGGTCGCCCAGCTCAACCGACCGACTCTGGTCCTGGCCCACAACAAGACCCTGGCCGCACAGCTCTGCACCGAGTTCCGCGACTTCTTCCCTAACAACTCCGTCGAGTACTTCGTTTCCTATTACGACTACTACCAGCCCGAGGCCTACATCCCTCGCTCCGATACCTACATCGCCAAAGAGTCGGATATCAACCAGGAGATTGACAAGCTCCGCCATGCCGCTACCCGCGCGCTGTTCGAGCGGCGCGATGTGCTGATCGTCGCCTCGGTCTCCTGTATCTACGGTCTCGGCGAGCCCGAGGATTACCAGGGCATGGTGCTGAGCATGGAGCAGGGCAAGTCCTATTCGCGCAACCTCATCCTCCGTCGCCTGGTCGACCAGCAGTACGAGCGCGACGAAATGACCCTCTCCCGAGGCAAGTTCCGGATCCGCGGTGACACGCTCACGATCCATCCCTCGTACGAAGACCTGGCAATCCGAGTGCAGTTCTGGGACGACGAGGTCGAGCGGATTGTCGAACTCGACCCGCTGACCGGTGAGATCCTGGCCGAGCGCGACCGCGTCGACATCTACCCGGCCAAGCACTTCGTCACGACCGACGAGCGCATGGCGGCGGCGGTGGAAGACATCGAGGCAGAGCTGCAGCAACGATTGGAAGAGTTCCGGCGCGAGGGCCACATCCTCGAAGCGGCGCGACTGGAAGAGCGAACCCGTTACGACCTCGAGACGATGCGCGAGACCGGATACTGCCCCGGCATCGAGAATTACTCACGACACCTCGCCCGCCGCGCCGCCGGCTCGACGCCGTGGACCTTGCTCGACTACTTCCCCGACGACTGGCTGCTCTTCCTCGACGAGTCCCACATGACCATCCCTCAGGTCAGAGGCATGTACGGCGGCGACACCTCGCGCAAGCAGACCCTGGTCGATTTCGGCTTCCGCCTGCCTTCCGCGATCGATAACCGCCCGCTCAACATCGACGAGTTTGAGCGTCACATCAACCAGGTCGTGTTCGTCTCGGCGACGCCGGCGGTCTACGAGAAGAACCACTCCCAACAGGTCGTCGAACAGCTGATCCGTCCCACCGGACTGCTCGACCCGGAAGTTGAGGTCCGCTCCACCGACGGCCAGATCGACGACCTCGTCAGCGAAATCAAGGCTCGCGCTGAGCGAGGCGAACGCACACTCGTCACCACCCTGACCAAGAAGATGTCGGAAGACCTCGCCGACTACCTGCGAGAAGTCGGCATTCGCACCTATTACCTGCACTCGGAGCAGGACACGTTCCAACGTGTAGAAGTCCTGCGCGACCTCAGGCTCGGCGTGTTCGACTGCCTGGTCGGGATCAATCTGCTGCGCGAGGGACTGGACCTGCCCGAGGTGTCCCTCGTCGCGATCCTCGATGCCGACAAAGAGGGCTTCCTGCGCAACGAAGGGTCAATGGTGCAGACCATCGGTCGCGCCGCCCGTCACGTCAACTCTCATGCCATTCTGTACGCCGACCGCATCACCGACTCCATGCGCCGGGCGATGGACGAGACCCGCCGCCGGCGCACCGCTCAGCACGAATACAACCTCAAACACGGCATCACGCCGGTCGGCATTACCAAGGAAATCCGCGACATCGCCGCCGATGTCGCCAACCAGGCCCGCGACGAGTTCGAGCTGCGAGCCGTCGCCGAAGATGCGCCCGGCTACGACCCGGTGCTTGGCGCGACCATCCCTGCCGATCTGACGCCCGACCAGATCGCCAGGATGATCAGCGAGCTCGAAGTCCGGATGAAACAGGCAGCCCGTAACCTCGAATTCGAGAAGGCCGCCGCGTTTCGCGACCAGATTGTCGAGCTGCGCCGCGACCAGCTGGCGCTCGGCGAAGATCTCCAGGAATGGAGCGATCAGGCCTACGGTCGCCGCCGCCGACCACTGAAGCGGAAAGAGCCTGTGTCACGCCAGCGTTAACCGCCGCAACAGACGCCGCCAACCTTTTGCCGCGTCACTCACAGCTTGATACCGTCAAACCGACGCTGCCACGCCCGCGCTGTTATGATCTGCGCGCCTGCCATGGCAGGCGTTCAGAGAGTGTGAAGCGGTGGCTGACGGACCCCAAATAGAACGCTGGCGGCGCTCTGCCGACGCGCCGCCCTCGTGGATCGGCGGAGAAGATACCGCGCGTCGCGCGTGCGCGTTTTGCGGCGAGGTTCCTCCCCCGGCGTCGTCATTCTGTCCAAACTGCGGACGCGCGGTCACGGCGTCCATTCTCACCCAGCAGGGAGAGAGCGCCACGGTGCTCTTTACGGACATCGAAGATTCGACCCACCTCACGGAACGACTGGGCGACGCACAATGGGAGTCGATCATCGACGACCACAACAATATCGTGCGTGAGGAACTGGACCGCTACGCCGGATTCGAGGTGAAACTGACGGGCGATGGCTTCCTGATCCTGTTCACCAATGGCATGCAGGCTCTGCGCTGCGCCGCCAGAATTCAGGCTCGGGTCACCTCGGAGGCCAATCGCCTGGGCGCGGAGTGGCCGGTTCGCGTCCGCATGGGCATTCATCGCGGCGATGTCATCTATCGGCCGGGCGGAGACATTCTCGGCCGTACCGTCAACATGGCCGCTCGAGTGATGGCCAAAGGGCGCGGAGGAACGATTGTCGTTTCACAGGCCTTGCATGGCCACGTCGGACGTCAGATCGCGCCCACATTCTGGGTCGACATGGGAGCTCGTCGGATCAGAGGTCTCAACCGCCGAGAGCGGATGTTCCTGTTCGACTGGCCCGAATACCTCCGCCACGAGGCCAGCCTGCAATATCCCGGTCCCGACCACATGGTCTTCCTCCCCGACGACGCCGTCGATCCATTCGATCCCATCCTGACCGAAGCCGGCGCCGCCACCGTCCAGAGCTAGGCATCCTCTGATCCACTCCCCTCTCCCCCCTTGCGGGGGGAGATGTCACAGAGTGACAGGGGGGGTCCGCCGCCAGCGAACAGATGAGCCTAGAGACTGGGAGCCCCCCCCTCTGCCTACGGCATCTCCCCCGCAAGGGGGGAGAGGGGGAGTTTTTCAAGGGTCTCCTTGCGGCGTAGATGACACTTAGTGGCGAAGGCTGGCCCCGCTTCCCATTCCCGGCCCCCGAGCTGGGATCAGCTCGGGGGCCGGGAATGGGAGAAATGAGACGGGCTTCGGCCGCGATGTCGGCGGGATCAAACCACTACTTCGAACGCGCGAGCACCCGCCGCGACCGGCCAACGTCCGATTGCTCGATCACGCCAGCCTCAGCCAACTGATCGATTAACCGCTCCGCTCTGGGACGACCGATTCTCATCCGACGCTGCAGTAACGACGCCGAGACGCGCACATACTCGCGCGCCAACTCTGTCGCCTCTCCGAGTCTGGTGTCCAGGTCGGCGTTCGGTGTCGGCGTTGCTTCCACGACGATGTCCGGTTGCTCATCGTCGCCAGACGCATTCAAGGCCGTTTCCAGCGTCGATGTCAGCGTCCGCAGATCTGCTTGCGCCGCTCGAGCGTTAACTTCTGTCACAGCGGCCGCCGATTCCTCCGACAATTGCTCCAGGACCTCATCCAGCGATCCACGCTCCATCTGAGCCTGGGTCGGTGCGCTCCACGACTCAATCAGACGATCAATTTCGGTGTCCGAGACATACGCCCCCTGCACCCGTCGCGGCTTGATCGAATCCGACGACATGTACAGCATGTCGCCGCGTCCCATCAGCTTTTCCGCCCCGGCGCGATCCATGATCACGCGAGAATCCGTCTGTGACGTGGTTGCAAACGCGATCCGTGTCGGGAAGTTCGCCTTGATCAAGCCGGTGACCACATCGACCGACGGCCGCTGCGTCGCAACCACGAGGTGAATCCCAACCGCGCGAGCCAATTGCGCCAGCCGGACCAACTGACCCTCAACCTCCGATGCCGCCGCCATCATCATGTCGGCCAACTCGTCAAGCACAACCACCCAGTACGGCAACGGCTTGTCGACCGTCGGCAAGCCGTTGTAGGCCACGATGTTGCGCGCCTTGTACTCCTCCAGCCGCCGATACCGACGATCCATCTCCGCCACCACAACCCCAAGCACCGACACCACTTCAGCTGGTTCGGTCACGACGTGCGAGAACGCCAGGTGCGGCGCAGAGCCATAGTTGGTCAACTCCACCCGCTTCGGGTCGACCAGGATCAGCCGCACTTCCTCCGGCGATTTCTGCATCAGCAACGAGGAAATGACCGTGTTGATACAGACCGACTTGCCCGAACCCGTCGCTCCCGCGATCAATACGTGTGGCATGCGTGTCAGGTCGGCGATCACCGGATTGCCGGTCACGTCGCGACCCAACGCAATCGGCAAGCCGCCCGTCGCCGCCATCTGCACAAACGCCGGAGACTCAATCAAACCACGCAACGCGACGATCCGGGTATCCGCATTGGGTACCTCGACCCCGACAATCGGCTGCCCAGGCACCGGCGCCTCGATCCGGATCGACGGCGCAGCCAACGCCAACGCCAGGTCGTCCGCCAGCCTGGTAATCCGGTTGACGCGTACTCGCGTCCGTGAGACTTCCTCCGTCTGCGTCAACGGACGACCACGTTCATCGAGCACCGCAGCGCCCGAGGCGTCTTTCACCGGCAATTGGCGGGTCTTGACCTCCCAGCCCGGCGAGACGCCAAATTGCGTGATCGCCGGACCCTCGTTGATCTGCGTCACCTCTGCATCAACGCCGAACGAGGCCAACGTCTCCTCGATCACGCGAGCCTGATCCTGGGCGCCGGTACGCAACTTGGTGATCGGGTCTTCGTCCAGCAACTCAATCGGAGGCAGTCGCCAGCCATCGGCCGCAGTCCGGTCGAGTGTGCGCAGCGTCGACGGCGGTTGCCCGGCGCGCGTCGATTTGGGCTTGGGTTTGCTCGCCGGTTCTGGATCATGGGCCTCGGGCTCGTCATCAAGCGCCGCAACCATCGGCGGCCAGGCAGGTGCTGGTTGGATCGGTGTTGGAACCGATGGAATCGAAGCTGTCCGTTGTGCCGCGATGGGAGCCGGAATCGGTCGCGGCACTTCAGGTTGGCCGCGCCGCGACTCCCGGATCTGCGTTCCAACCACGCGAAAGGCCAACCACAACTCCCGACCCGACCATTCCAGCATCGCCCAGAAGCCCAACAACAGCGTCACAAATCCGCGTCCCGTTGCGCGAGCCAATGCCGCCAGGACGCCCGGCCCTCGCTGCTTTATCTCTCGTCCCAGGTAGCGCAAGCTGTCCTGCACGCCGCGACCGGCGGTCTTTACTAGTGATTTCGCAGCCGAGGGAGCAATCAGTACAAACGACGCGACCAGCCCAAGCAGGATGACACCCCAGCCAACCGGCGAGTCTAACCATCCACCGACCTGGCCGCCCGCGCCGTATCGCGCCAACGACACGCCGCCCAGCGACGCATCAGGAGTGATCGCGCCGGCGATGCCCCACACGGCCAGCAGCGCCAGACCCACGCCGAAGCCCACCCGCATCACCCGCCGATCCTGACGAACCGTTGAGCGCACACGCTGAACACCGGTCAAGATGCCAAACACCGCGACGAACGCTGCGAGCAGATACGCCCCGCCACCGATCAACTGGACCACCGTGGTCCGTTGGTCTTCAAAGGGCAGCGACGCCATCGTCACCCAGACGGAAAACGCCGCCGCAACAGCGACAAGCAAGCCGCCCATGATTACGTGGCCGTTTTCTGACAGCCAGAGAGAAATGCGGTCAGGCAACGCCCGCTGAGACCGGTTCGAGGCTCTACGACTCGCCATACATCAGTTCAGCCGCCCAGGGACAGATCCGATGCTGCCAATCAGACCTGCACCGCCACCACAACCACCATAGGACGTTGACGTGTCTCGCGTCGAAGGTAGGCCGAGACTTCCTGCTGTACCTGGCGCTCCCGCTTGTCCCAGGTGGCCGGCTTGTTCGAGTTCGCCCGCGACTTCAACACGTCGCGCGCGACCTTGGCCGCGCCGGCCTTCAACGTGGCTGTCGCGCGCATCTCCGCAAATCCACGGGCCGCCACTTCGATCTCGCCTGCGAGTTGCCCGCTCTCGCCATCAACGGGAACCGCGACCAGCAGGAAGCCATCCCCGGCCAGCTTCTGCCGATCCCTGATGATCGACCGATCTACCCCGCCAACGTTCATCCCGTCGACGTACACATACTCCGCCGCAACCTGGTCCACCACCGCAGATCGTTCCGCCGTCAGCTCAAGCACATCACCGTCGAGCAGGACGTGCCGATCGTCATCGCCAATGCCCATCGACTCCGCCAACCTGGCGTGCAGAACCAGATGTCGAAACTCGCCGTGGATTGGCAAGAACGCCTGCGGATCGGTCAATGCAATGACCGTCTTCAGCTCCTCCTGGGCTGCATGGCCGCGAACGTGGACGTGCTCATGCCCCGATCCCACCGACACAACATCGACCCCGCGCTTGTACAGGTTGTTGATCGTGTTGTTGACCGCCGACTCATTGCCCGGAATCGGCGACGAAGACAGCACCACCGTGTCACCCGGCTTCAGGTTCACCTCCCGATGTGACCCGGTCGCCATTCGCGACAACGCAGCCATCGGCTCGCCCTGTGCGCCGGTGCAAATGATCACCGTGTTCTCGTCGTGCGCCGAGCCCAGGTCGGTAATCGGACGCAAATGCCGATCGTCCGTCTTCACATATCCGAGATCCCGCGACATAGCGATGTTCTTCTCCATCGATCGCCCAGTCACATACAACACCCGACCCGATTCCTCCGCTGCATCAATGATCTGCTGGATCCGCGCAATCTGCGACGCAAACGTCGCAATGATCACCCGGCCCGGCGCTGTCAGCAGGATCTGTTCCAGCGCGTCGCCAACCACGGTCTCCGATGGCGTCACGCCGGACTTATCGGCATAGGTGGAGTCCGAGCACAACAGCCGCACCCCTTCCTGCCCATATGCCGCCAGCTGTTGCAGGTCGGTCGGTTCCGACATCACCGGTGTGTGGTCAATCTTGAAGTCGCCGGTGTGTACCACGAGCCCCGCCGGAGTCCGCAGGCCAATCCCGAACGCGTCGGGAATCGAATGCGCGACGGGAAAGAACTCCGCCGTGATCGTGCCGAAATCAAAGGACGATCCCGATTTCACCTCGATCATCTTGGCGTCGAGGATTCCCGACTCTTCCAGCCGCCAACGGATCAATCCCAACGCCAACGGCGAGGCGTAGATCGGCGCTTTCAACTGCGGAATCAGAAAGCGCAGCGCGCCAATGTGATCCTCATGGCCGTGAGTGATCAAATAGCCGCGCAGCTTGTCGCGACGCTCCAGCACATAAGAGGCGTCGGGAATGATGTAGTCAACGCCATGCATATCCTCGGAAGGAAACAGCAGGCCGGCGTCGACGATGATCAGGTCCTCGGCCGTCTCGTAGACCATCATGTTCCGGCCGATTTCCCCCAACCCTCCCAGCGGCACCACTCGTAAGACGCCCTCCGCCACAACGGACAGGTCAGCCACAATCACCTCATTCTGTGTTTCGGTCGCTAGAGCAGCGACCGCTGTGAATCATCGTCTTGCACCTGCTTCGCCCTGCATCGTTTCGCGGTGCGTGTGCCCAACCTGCAGCGGAACAATCTCCGGCCGTTCAGCAGTCGCCAGCAGAGGCGGAATGATTGCAAAGTCTTGCCGCATCGTTCGCATCAGGTTCGAGTTCCGAAGCGCCGCCGCCGGGTGGTAGACCGGTAAAATCAGCCACGGGCCCGCCTGGTACGGCTGACCACGAGCCTCACCGATCTTCGCGTTGGGCAGAAAATACTGAGTCGCGAAGCGACCCAGCAGCACGATCAATTTCGGACGAATCCCCTCAATCTGCTCACGCAGATAGACCTCACAGCAGCCAATCTCGTCCGGCTGAGGATCGCGATTGTTAGGCGGCCGGCATTTCACGACGTTGGCCACAAAGACCTCAGGCCGGCTGAGTCCAATCTCGGCCAACAACTCGTCCAACAACTTCCCCGCGCGCCCCACAAACGGCCGTCCCTGCAGATCCTCATTCGCGCCCGGACCCTCGCCAATAAACATCAACTCCGCCTCGGGATCACCATCACCCGGAACCGTCAACGTCCGAGTCTCATGCAACCGGCAAGCCGTGCATCCTGCAATCCGAGCATTCAATGACGTAAGCGTCTGAGCATCCACAAAATCAGTCTACGACCACAATCGACTCGATCCGACATGGATCCGTACCCCGATCCCCGGATGGTGTCTCCTATCTCCCAGTCCCGGCCTCAGCGCCGGGACCCGCTCGGTCTCGGCGCCGCGCGGTCGACGCTGCCATCCTCGGCTTACTAGAGACCAACGAATAAGTCCCCTTCTCCCCCCTTGCGGGGGAGATGCCGAAGGCAGAGGGGGGGCTCCCCATCTCGTGACCTATCTGGCCGCTGTCGGAGGACGCCCTCTGTCACTCCGTGACATTTCCCCCCTCAAAAGGGGGGGGAGGGGATTTGTGAGCCATGCACTGGTCTCTACTAGAAGTTGACCATGTCAGCGGTCGCGGCCCCCGCGTGGGAACGGGTCCCCGCGCGGGGGCGGGGACTGGAACATTAGCGGCTGAACTGGACTATTGAGACGCCCTACGCCGGCTGACCGTCTGGCTCATCGTCATCCAGATCCGACTCGATCACCGGAATCACCGTCCGATTCTCCACCAGCCGCACCAAGATGACGCCCAGGATGTACAGACCCAGCGTCGGCACGGCGACGAACGTCTGCGTCACCGGGTCGATTGACGGTGTAATCAGCGCCGCCAACAGGAACGATCCGATGATCGCCCAGCGCCACATCCCCAATAGTTTCTTCGAATTCACGATCCCAAGCGCGCCCAGTCCCATCAGGAACAGCGGCAGCTCAAACACGATCCCCGTCCAGATCACAAACCGCGTCAACATGTCGATGTAGTTGTTGATCCGCACCTGGGGATCAGCGATTTCCCGGCCAAAGTTCAGTAGGAACGACAGCGCCGGCGGCCAGCCGATGTAGAACGCAAAGGCGCCGCCACAGGCAAATGCGGCCGTGGCCATCGCCACGATCGGGATCACCCATTTCTGCTCTGCCTGCGTCAGACCGGGATGGATAAAGGCGTACATCTGGTAGACGATCACCGGCATCGCCCCGGCCAGCCCCAGCATCAACGAAATCTTGATGTACGCGCCAATGAAGCCCAGCAGCTCCGTATAGATCGGCCGAAACTCGGGTAGCGCCTGGCGACCCGGTTCCAGCAGATAGTCCAGGATTGTCGAAGCGAAGATCAGCGCGACCACCGTCGTCAGGACCATCGTCAGCACGGCGACCGTCAGTCGCTGACGGATCTCGTTGAGGTGCTCACCCAGGGTGAGTTCAGCGCCTTCAGGCTCCTCGGGTGGCGCGCCCGGCGGCATCCCCGGAGGCATGCCGCCATCCATGCCGTCATCCATACCGTCATCGATGTCGTCCGCGACGACGTCCAACTCCGAGAGCTCGGTTGGCGCCGGCAAATCAGACGGCGTGGGGACGGGTCGTGAGGCCATCAGTGACTAACCGGCTGCGTTGTGTGCACAGACATGGCGACGTTGCTACTGCGCATCGCGATCGAGTTCGCGGCGTCGACGATTCAGCGAAATCACGTTAGATGGTCGCGCCGGCTCAGCCGCGTCTGCCACATTCGCGTCGCCTCCACCCGCTACGGCCGCGACCTTGCGCGGACGCACCACCGGCCGCCGACGTACTCGTCGCACCTGGCGCTGCTCGGCCTGCGATCCGTCGCGCTCTGCTGTCTGAGTCGCGGCAGCGCCGGTAGATTCCCCCGACACGCTGCCGTCCTTCGCCGCTTCGATCGCCTCTTCAGTCATCGTCTCGGCATCCCGAACGGCGCCCCGCACATCGGCTTGCGCCTGCTCCAGATCAGCGCGGATATCCGCGTCGAGCTGCTGAAACTCGAATCGTTGCTCGATCAACTCTTCGCGGACCTCTTCAAAGTCGGTCAGGTACTCGTCGCGGAAGTCACGCGCATACTCTCGCAGCTCGCGAATCGCACGGCCAAACTGACCCGCGATCTCCGGCAACTTGCCGGGACCGAAGATCACGGCTGCAAGCAGCAGCACGACCAGGATTTCAGGAATGCCAACGCCGAAAATGTTCATCGGCAGTCAGCGTACCCGATTGCCCAACTTCCGCCGCCCATGTTGTCGGTCAACCGACCCGGACGCGATCCGCTCCGATAACGCGGGTGCGACGCTATTCGTCGGATACGCCCTTCGAAATGAGGAAGTCGATTGCGTTCTGCACGGTCCCAATGCCTTCGGCATCCTCGTCCGAAATCTCCAGGTCCGGCACCTCGTCGCGGAACTCGTCCTCGAACGACATGATCAGCTCGACCAGATCGAGCGAGTCCGCGCCCAGGTCGTCGACGAATGACGCCGCAGGCGCCACGTCGTCCGGGTCCGCCGACAACTGGTCGACGATGATTTCCTTGATTCGATCAAACAGGGCCATACTGCCTACCTCCAGCTACTCCGCAGTCCCAGCCTGCAGACGGTTCCGTGTGACCGCGCCCAGGACGCCGCTCACGAATCGGCGGCTGCCATCGTCGCCAAATCGCTTTGCCAACGACACCGCATGCCGAACCGCGGTGTTCGGACGTACCGAGCCATTATCGAAGAGCATCTCATACAGCGCAATGCGCAGCACCGTCAGGTCGACCAGCGCCATCTGATCCATGGGCAGTCGATCGGCCAGCTCTGCAATCAGCGCATCAATTTCGTCGCGTTGTTGGATCACGCCTGCCACCAGGCTCGAGGCCCGTTGCGCTTTCTCGACGGACATCGGCACAACCTCATGCGATCGCAGCAGCGCCGTCGTGGCCGGTCTCACGCCGAATTCTGCTTCAAATAAGGCACAAAATGCCCGCACCCGCGCGTTGTCCTCGGCGTCGGGACGAACTCGCCGCCTTGATTTCTGGCTTCCGCTATCCGCCAACGCTCTCCCGATCACTGATATTGACCAATGTCGGCGAAGTCGGCAGCTTGAGTGGTCGCAGCGTCGTCCGCACCAGCCCCGTCAGCACCTTGCCCGGTCCCATTTCGACATAGCGCTCGACACCCATCTCCTGCATCTTCAGCACCGTGTCGCGCCAGCGCACCGGACGCCGGATCTGAGCCGTCAGGTCCGCTCGCACCTCATCCGCCGTCGTCAACGCTTCGGCGGCGACGTTGCCAATCACCGGCGTCGACGGATCGGCGACATCAGCCGCCGCAATGATCGGCGCCATCGCCTCGGCAGCGGGCAACATCAGGGACGTGTGAAACGCGCCGCCAACATTCAGCATCACCACGCGCCGCGCCCCGGCCTGCTCGGCCAGCTTCGCTGCCCGTTCGACCGCTGGCACGTTCCCGCCGATCACGATCTGACCGGTCGCGTTCAGATTGCAGACCTCAGCGCCGGCCTCGGCGCAGACCGCCTCGACATCCGCCTCGTCCATGCCCAACACCGCGGCCAGCGTGCCCGGGTTCTGCTCGCCCGCCGCCTGCATCAGCTCGCCGCGCTTGGCGACCAGGCGCACCGCTTCCGAGACCGACAACGATCCCGCCGCGACCAGCGCCGAGTACTCGCCCATGCTGTGGCCTGCTGTGCAGACCGGCGTCGAACTCAGCGCCTCATGACCAGCCACCGTCGCGGCGCGCCAAGCCGCGAGCGAGGTCACCAGGATCGCCGGCTGCGTGTTGACCGTCTCGCGCAGGACCTCGTCGGGCCCCTCAAAGATGACACTCGACAGCGAACGTCCCAGCGCCTCGTCGGCCTCCTCGAAAATCTCCCGCGCCTCAGCGAACGCGTCGTAGAGGTCGCGTCCCATGCCGACCTCTTGCGCGCCCTGGCCCGGGAACAACCACGCTGTCGGCCGAGAAGCGCTCAAGTCCGCCTCGGACACCGCTAGTCCTCCAGGTCAATCACGCTGCGACCGCGATACGTGCCGCAGGTCCAGCAGATGTGGTGCGCCTGATGCGACTCATTGCACTCCGGGCAGGTCACCAGCTTCGGACGCTCCACCCTGTGATGCTGGCGTCGCAGTCGCTGACGAGTCTTCGCGTACTTTCGCTTCGGAAGCGGGGGCATAGTCTCAGTCTCCCTCAGTCTCAATCTTCAACGCCGACAGCGCCGACCAGCGGTCGTCCACCGGCGCTTCTGTCGACGTGCTTGATTCCAGTCCCGGACAATCCGGCCCGCAGCGCGGACTCATCGGTCGTCCCATATCCACATATTGTCGCACGGCCTCCGATAAGTCGATCTGACCGTCAACCACTGCAAATCCCACTCGTTCCGGCGGAGGCTCAATCGGCATGCCCGAGACGATGTCCGACGACGGCCAAAACTCCTCGTCGAACGACACGTCCAGCGGCAGTTCCACTTCCTCCAGGCAGTTGCCGCAGACATCACTGAATGCGGTCGAAAGTGTCCCAGTCGCCAACACCGACTGATCAGTGCGCAGCAAACGCAACGAGCCGTTCACTGCTGAGTCCAAGCCCGCCCCGCGAGCATCGTCAATCTCATAGTGACGCAGCGCCCCGATCGGCTCCTGCAGCAGCGTCGAGACATTAATGATCAAGGAAGTGGTTCGTCGGACCAGCGCATGCTCAACATGCCCAACCTGCCCAACCTGCGCCGTCCCACCCTCATCAGTCATGGTCAAGCCAGCCTATCAGCGAGACCCATTCCGCAATCCCACAGGATTCTTCCGTATTGGCTATCCCAGTCGTCAGGCATACACTCAATCAGACATCCTAAACGCGCCACTCTCAGCCGACCTCCAATCACGAAAACGAGCCGCCCCCATGGATCTTGAAGGGTTGCAGCAGCTCCAGGAAATCGACATCCAACGAGATCAGGCCAGGCGGGACTTGCAGGCCGTTGTCGAGCAAATCTCCGAACCTCCATTCATCAGCCAGCTCGAGGCGGAAATCGCCGCCCAGGAGAGCGAAGCGCGCCGGGCCGACCAGGCCGTGCGAGAAGCGCACGCCATCGTCCAGACCGCAGAGCGGCGCATCGAAGTCACCGACCGACGTCTCTACTCCGGCACGATCACCGATCACCGCACATTGGAAGAGCTCCAGCGCGATCTATACGGACAGCGGCAACATCTCCCGCCGCTCGCCGAGGCCGAAACCCGATCCGAGTACGAGGCCGAGCTCGCACACGACGCCAGCGCCTGGCTGCAAAACCTGCGCACCGGAGCACTCGACGTCTGGAACGCGCGCCAGTCCCAGTTTCGGGTCGAGCGCAGTCAAGCCCAGGAACACCTTGACGAGCTCTCTCGTCAGATCGAGATGCTGCGCGACCAGCTCTCGCAGGACGACCTGTCCACCTACGACCAGTACCGCCGTCGCCGACCTCGCGTGGTCGCCACAGTAGCCGGCGGCGTCTGCGCCGAATGCCGACTGACCCTGCCCACCATCGTCGTCACGCGGGCCCGTCGAGGCACGCGCGCCGTCGAATGTCCATCTTGTGGATGCTTGCTGCGGGTGACCTAGTCCTCCCGTAGCCAACGGCATAGCATCAATTGGTGCGTGCCATCGGTTATCTCAGTCAGCGCAGTGAACACTCCCAGCGGACGGATCACGCGGTCGATGGTCCGTCGTTGGTTATCCAAAACGCAAACTTTCTCGAATACTGCCATCAGCACGGGTTCGAACCGACGGCGACCTTCCTCGATACCGACACGTCGCACGAGAGAGAACGCTCGGGCCTCAGCCAACTGCTGCGCCACCTCAATGAAGAGGCCCGCGGCTTCACCTTCGTCATCACCCAGAGCTTCACAAACCTGGGCCACGACGCGACCCACGCCGTCAGAACTGTGCTCCAACTCCGAGCCCGCGGCGTCAATCTCGTCTCGCTCGAAGACGGCCCGATCAACGAATCCTCATTGATCGATCTCTGGCGCCTCCACAGCGATCCCGACCCCAACGCGAATCGCCGCCGTGAGCGCTTGCAAGAGCGAGCCCGGCTGGGCCAGGCCATCGGCCGGCCTCCATACGGATATTACGTCGGCGACGACGGTCGTTACGAGGTCGACGACGAGGAATCAGCCGTCGTCCGACGCATCTTCAATCTCTGCCTGCGCGACGGACTCGGCATCCGTCGGATCGCCCAACGCCTCAACGAGGAAGGCGTCCAGACCCGGCGCGGCCGCAACTGGAGCATGATCAGCATCCGCGATCTGCTGCGCAATCCCGTCTACATCGGCCGCTACGACAAGCTCGGCGTCAGCGTGCCCGGCAACCACCACGCCATCGTCTCCGAGCCGGACTTCGAAGCCGTCGGTCAGCAGATGGCCCAGCGACGCACCGCGACCGGCGTCAGCCATCCCTCCGACTTCCTGCTCGCCGGGCTCGTCTGGTGCGGCGAGGACCAGACCCGGATGATCGGCGTCACCCGACGCCAACAATGGCGCAAAGCCAGCGGCGACACCGCCAACGCGACCTACCGCTACTACCAGTCCGAGGCCCGTACCAACCAGTCCGTCGGCGCTTATCACACGCGCCGCGCCGACGATCTCGAGGTCGAAGTGCTCTCCCACATTCGCGGAGAGCGGCAAGGCGGTCAAATCGCAGTGCTCAACATGGGCAGCAATGACACCGCGCTCGCCGCCGAAACCGCCGTTGCTGTATCCACTGCCGAGGCCCGGCTCCGAGCCATCGACCGCAAGCTCGGCCAACTGCTCGAGGACGCCTCCGCCGGCGATCCACCGCCCGCCAGCCTGCACGAGGCCGGAGCGGACATCATCGCCGAATGGGAATCGGCCAGCGCCGACCTCGCCCAGATCAAAGGCCGAGCCGTCGCTCAGGACCGAGAAGCCGACCGCCGCCGCCGCCGAGACCAGCGTCTCCAACGAGTCCGAGAAGGCTGGCAAGAACTCAGCTTCCCCCAGCAACGAGACCTGATCGAACACCTCGTCGACCGAGTCATCGTCTTCGACCACTCCGTCACCACCCAACTCAAGGCGTAACTGCACGACATCGTCATACCCGCGCTTGCCGCGGGTATCTCGCTGATTCGAGCACTGACGTCTGTGCTGAACGCGGCGAGATTGCCGCGACGGAGCGCGGCAATGACGGAAGTGGGGCCACGCTAAGCTCACCGATATGCACCTCATCGCCTACGCCGACGGCGCGTCCCGAGGCAACCCCGGACCCGCCTCCTACGGAGCCGTCCTCTGCTCTCCGGACGGCGAGGAACTCGACGCCTGGGGCAATCCCATCGGTCGAGCCACCAACAACGTCGCCGAGTACCAGGGCGCCATCGCCGCCGTCGAGGCTGCCCTGGAAATGGGCGCGACCAAGCTCGAGCTCCGCCTTGACTCCGAGCTCATCGTCCGCCAGCTCGAAGGCCGCTACCGAGTCCGCAACAAGCAGCTCAAGCCGCTCTTCAATCAGCTCAACGCCCTGATCGACCAACTCGACGAATTCAAGCCCACCCACGTCCGGCGCCACCTCAACCAACGAGCCGACGCCATGGCCAACGAAGCCCTCGATCGCCGCATCTAACCGCATACAATCGCTGGTAGGAGCGGCAGCATGTCTCAAGAGGGCAAGGTCGATGGAATAAACCCCGACAACTGGGGGGCTATCCCTGTCTGGATGGTCGCCCGGCTCTCAGGACTCTCCAAACGTCGCCTCGCCGCATGGGCCCGAAGCGGACTCATTACCGTCGAAACCGCCTGGAATAATCCCGATGATCACTTCTATTCGTGGTACCAGTACGAGCGCGCCCGGATCGCTGCGCGGCTGATCGAGCACGGACTCCCGGCTCGGAAGGTCCGCATTTGCCTCAACGTTCTCGACGAGCGGTATCGAGAATGGCTCATCGAGTGCCTGTCCTGGCTGCCCCTGCGAGTTCGTGAAGTTGAGGTTGAAAATCGCTCCTACCGATTCCATACAGTGTCCGAGCCACCTCCCGACGCCATGATGTTCCTCAGTCTCGATACGCCCGCTCGCCATCGAGTCTTGGACAAGTGGAGGTCTTGCCTGCCTAAGTGTCTCGACGTCGATTACCTCATCAATGAGTTGATAGAGCAAACGCCGCTCGGCAAGCTATCTCGATTCAATGGCCTCCTCGCGATGGACCGCACGCGAAGGTCAGCGCTGCCTTGCGTCCCGGACACGCGCCTGTCCACCGAGGACTTCACAGGTTGGAGCGCAGCCGACATCCTCAGCGGCTGGGACTATCTGACCGCCGACCAAGCCGAAGCGATCGTGGAATTCAATATCGCGGTCCGCAACCCCGACATGGACTATGCGTCTGTTGCTTGACGCGATGATGGATCGGGACCTGACCGATGCGTTGTCGAGGATGGGGCATGAGGCAGGTCACGTTGAAGTACTGCTGGGCATCCGGAAACCTGATCAAGAGATATTCGACTTCCGGGAAGCAGAAAATTTCGACGCCTTGATTACGCGTGACCATTTCGCTGATGGAGAGGACCGCATGGCCGCGCTCTACGCCATGGCTGCAGGCGCGCGAGTTGCGCAAGTCAATCTCCGCGAGGGCCTCGATACGGGACCTCTCCAGATCGCTGCCGTGATCCTTCACCTGTCCGACATTCAGGCACTGATCCGGACGGACTCGTTCATTCGGCGCATCCACGTTGGGGCTGAAGCCGGCATTCAACGAACCGACACGCTCTACGACATCCTCAACGAGATACACCGCCTCGGCGGGGGAGACTGACCGCGCTACTACAGTGCCCGCTACAGTGCCCGCTACAGTGAGTGTCGCCAGGCCGCCGGGCGACCGCGGCAACGCTTGACCTGGTTGAGCGCCGTCGAGGAAAGTCCGGGCTCCGCGGGACAGGGCGCTGGGTAACTCCCAGGCAGGGTGACCTGACGGATAGCGCACAGAAACACACCGCCTACCCGGTCACATTTCGTCGACCACGACATGCGACCGGCGGTAAGGGTGAAATGGTGCGGTAAGAGCGCACCAGCGGTCGGGTGACCGGCCGGCTGAGCAAGCCCCGCTCGGAGCAAGACCAAATAGGGAGACATTGGCTCGTCCCGGGCCGTCTCCGGGTAGGTCGCTCGAGGCGGCGGGTAACCGTCGTCCCAGATGGATGGTCGCCAAACGGCGCTCTGAGTAATTTGGAGCGCCGCGAACAGAACCCGGCTTATAGGCGGCCTGGCGCAACCAAAACCGAACAGAATCGAACAAACCCGAACAAATCCGAACAGCAATAGAGTCGATCACCAGCGCATGACAGCAAACCATCGCAATTCGAGAACAATTCAAGAAATCTGCCGCAATCTCGACCATCGCGTCGAGCAGGGCGATCCCGATACGGCGATCACCGCCGTGCGACAAGACTCGCGACATCTCAAGCCTGGCAACGTCTTCGTCGCCGTGCCTGGATTCTCCGTTGATGGTCACCAATTCCTGAGTGCAGCCATCGCCAGCGGAGCGACCGCCCTCGTCGTCCAGTCCGATCGACGGGAACTCTGGCGACCAATCGCCGACTCCAATCCCAACCTCACCATCGTGGCGGTAGATGACACCCGAGTCGCGCTGCCTCAGATCGCCGCCGCCTTCCACGACCACCCGGCACAAAAACTGACAGTCGTCGGAGTCACCGGCACCGACGGAAAGTCCACCACGACTTACCTGACCCACGCGATGCTCACCGCCGCCGGACACCAAACCGGCCTGCTCAACGGCGTCGAGTTCCACATCGGCGGCGAGTGGAGCCGCAACGAAACCGGCGAGACCACGCCCGAAGCCGACATCATCCAGGCCAAGCTCGCCGAGATGGTCGCCGCCGGCGACACCCACGCCGTCCTCGAAGTCAGCTCCCACGCCCTCGAACTCCACCGAGCCGACCTGATCAATACACAGGTCGCCGTCTTTACCGGCCTCTCCGACGACCACCTCGACTTCCACAAGACCCGAGAGCATTACCTCGCAGCAAAACTGAAGCTCTTCCAGCCGCTTGATGGCCACCCAAATGGCCAAGCCGTTGTACGAGCCGAAGATGATCACCGCGAAGCAATCGTCAACGCGCACAGTCGCCCAACAACGATTGTCACCGCGACGCCCAATACTCCGTCAGATCTCAGCATCCTCACGAGCTCGCAGAATGCCACCGGCTCAGACGTCCGAGTCGTAACCCCCGCCGGAGCGCTCGCCGCCCGACTCCCACTCCCCGGCCAATACAACCTTGGCAACGCCGCACTCGCCGCCGGCGCCGCGTGGTCACTCGGGGTCGGACCTATCGCCATGCAGGCGGCGCTCAACAACCTCCGGCCGGTCCCCGGACGGATGGAATCCATCGACGCCGGACAACCGTTCACCGTCATCGTTGACGCCGCCGCGACCGGCCCGGCTCTCGACCTCTCGCTGCAAACTCTCAAGCCCCACGTCAAGGGAAGACTCATCCTGGTCTTCGGCGTCGCCGGTGAGCGCGATCCAATCCGCAAGTACAGCATGGCCGCCGCTGCCGCCGCCTACGCCGACCACACCGTGATCACAAACGAAAATCCACGATCGGAAGATCCTGTGGAGATGGTCGGAGAAATTGCGCGACACCTCAGCGATGCGGGCGCTTCTTCGTTCGACAAGGAACCCGACCGCAGGCAGGCAATCCGTCGGGCAATCTCTCTGGCCCAGCCGGATGACCTGGTCCTGATCGCGGGCAAGGGCGCTGAACCAACCATGATCTACGCCGACCGGATCGAGCCCTGGGACGACCGCGTCGTGGCCCGAGAGGTTCTCGGGGCACTGACGACCGAGCGCCTACCGCACTAACGCACTTGGGCATACCCTTCGCCTATAGCCCCGCCCAATCTTCCGGAGCCCACCAATGGACAACGCCCAGTACCGCGCACTCGTCGAGGACGACCTGAACCATTGGGTTCACCCGCTCTTCCACCCTGACTTCCATCAGGAACCGGTGCTCTTCGAACGCGGTGACGGCATCTACATCTACGGCGCTGACGGCCGCAAATATATCGACGGACTCGCCGCCCTCTGGAACGTCGCCGTTGGCCACGGACGCTCGGAACTCGGCGAAGCCGCCAAAGAGCAGATGTCCAAGCTGGGCTTCTCCAACTCCTACGAGGGCTACACCAACGAACCCGCCATTCGCCTCGCCAAGAAGGTGATCGAGCTCGCCTACGACAACATGCAGGCGCTGTACTTCACCAACTCAGGCTCCGAGTCCAACGAGACCAACGTCAAGGCCGCCCGCTTCTACTGGATGCAGAAGGGCTGCCCAGAGAAGCAGAAGATCATCACCCGCGTCGAGGCCTATCACGGCAACACGGTCGCCATGACCGCCGCGACCGGCATGCAGATCTTCAAGCCACAGTTCGGCCGATCCGTGCCCGACATCATCAATGCCACCACGCCCGACGCCGTTCCCACCGGCGGCGGCCGAATCGACAGCGGCAACCTGCAGATCGACAACATCGTCGCCACGATCGAAATGGAAGGCCCCGACACCGTCGCAGCCGTGATCGCCGAGCCGGTGCAGGGCGCCGGTGGCGTCTACCCGCCGCCCGGCGATTATTTCCCTCGGCTGCGCGAAGTTTGCGACCGCTATGAGGTCCTGCTCGTCGCCGACGAAGTGATCACCGGTTTCGGGCGCACCGGCAAGTGGTTCGCGCTCGAGCATTTCGATGTCCAACCCGACATGATGTCGATCGCCAAGGCGATCACCTCGGGCTACGTGCCTATGGGCGCTGCCGTCTGGTCCAAGGAGGTCCACGAGACCATCACCCAGGGCCCCGGCAAGTTCATGCACGCCTACACCAACGCCGGTCACCCGACCGCCGCCGCCGTCGGCCTGCGCAACCTACAGATCTTCGAGGACGAAGGACTGGTCGAAAACGCCGCAGCGCGCGGCGAGCAACTGCTCTCCGGACTCCAGCGCCTGACCGAGAATCCGCATATCGGAAACGTCCGCGGCCTCGGCTTCATGTGCGGCTTCGACATCCTCAAGGACCCCGAAACCGACGAAGCCTTCCCCGCCTCCGACGGCATGGGAGCCAAGCTGCTCAAAGCCTGCCAGCGCCGAGGCCTGATCAGCCGAGTCCGCAACGACGGTTACCTCCTCGCCCCACCGTTGGTCGCCACGAAAGAACAAGTCGACGAAATCCTCAACATCGTCGAGGACTCCGTCCGCGAAGTGACGGCGGCTCTCTAAGATTTCGTCATACCCGCGCTTGCCGCGGGTATCTTGCGGCGTTGTACTCCCACCTTCGGGACGCTCGGCAGATTGCTTCGAGACTGCCACGACAGAGCGCGGCAATGACGCAAACGGGAGCAACACCGTCCCACCCACGACGGCAAAAGTTTGACGACGATCGCGGGATTGTGTTTGTTGCCCACTTCACATCCGTGCTAGCCTCTGTGGCAGGAAAGGAGGTGATGCAACTTGGGACATAGTCAACGTTCGCCCAATGGATCGGCCCGAAGCGCGACGGAGGTGAGCGCCTCCTAACGCGCAAGTATTCCGACCGTCCATTGGGCGATCGAACCGCAGCCCCGAGCCGCTCAGCTCGGGGCTGTTCTGTTTCCATTTGCTCCCCCTCGCAGGGGGAGCTGTCGCGGAGCGACTGAGGCGGTCTCAGCTTGGCTACCCTGACGCCATGACCAGCCACGACCTCCTCCCACCCGACCAACGCCTCAATATCGACCTGGTCCGCTCACTCCTGACCACCACCGAAGTCGGCCAGAACCTCCACTACCTGGTTCAAACGACCTCCACCATGGACGACGCGCGACGCCTCGCCGAGGACGGCGCGCCGCACGGCACGGTCGTCGTCGCCGACGAACAGACCGCCGGCCGAGGCACCAAGGGACGCATCTGGGTCTCGCCGCCCGGCCAGAGCATTCACACCACGCTGATCGTGCGCCCGACCATCGAGCAACTGAAACGACTCAGTATCGTCAGCCCAGTCGCCACGACGGACGCGGTCCGCAAAACCACGCCGCTGCAACCCACGATCAAATGGCCCAACGACATTCAGATGGAGAACCGGAAGATGGGCGGCATCCTGATCGAAGCGGATTGGGGCGCAGGACAGCCGCACTATGCGTTGATCGGCATCGGCCTGAACGTCAACTTTGACCCCGCGCCATGGGCATCCCTGATCGACCGCCCGGCGACCAGCCTCATGATCGAACTTGACGCGCGACAGGAACGGGAACCGGTCTTCGCCGCACTGCTCAATGCCTTCGAGCGGCGATTCAATCAGGCTGAATCCCAGGAGCTCCACGAGACCTGGATCTCTCGACTCAACACCTTGCACAAAGAGGTCACGGTCACCCTCACGACCGGAGAGGCAATCCAGGGAACGGCCATCGGCGTCGATGAAGCAGGAGCGCTGATCCTCGAAACAGCAGACGGTCAGCGCCGATCCTTCATCGCCGGCGAGGTCACCCTACGAGAGACCACAGATCCTCAGTAGGCCGCAACTGGATATCCCGTCGCAGGATCAGAGCGGACCCAACGAAGTCGGCGTCCTGACGCGCGAATTGCCATTCCCCAGAGATCAGATCGAGCACGCAATACGTCGCCCAGAACCCGCCGAAGTCCTCGCCCGAGACCGCGACCCGCGCACCCAGGTCGGCCGGGACACCCTCCAAGTCGCTCACCCCGATCCACCAGGCCCTGATCTCCGATGCGTCATCCCCGCTCATGCAAGATGCCGGAATCGTCGCAATCTGTTCCAGTATGTCTCTGACGTTTTCGATTGGGAACGCATGAATCCTCGTCAGCTCGTCGCCCAACCGCTCGGAGTCGATCGAGAGCCTCAGGCCACCGCGCACGACTGTCGTCCAACCCGTGCCACCCTCCACAACAACGCCAATTCCCTGCTGACCTGCAAATCCGCGCGCCAACTCGCGTGCGAACGTCGTCTCCCCGCTCGATGATCTCAACCTGGCATCTGCGACTCGCTGTTCGAGCGACTTCGGCTGCGCCGTGACGTTGGTCGCCCAAATCTGGAAGTCAGACAGCGCGATTCCAGATGAATCCTGTACCGAGCCTGCTTCGCCAGGTGCATACGTGAGCGCAACAGCGTCAAGTGATGTCAAACGTTCTGCCAGGGCGAGAACAACACCCGACGGGGACCATTCCAGCGATGTCACTGCGATCATCCGACGCCCCGCGATCACTGAGAAGTCGGACATCAGTGCCTTGGTCCCATCAACACGTTGATTGAACGTCAACTCGATTTCGGACGAATCGGCCACAAGTGCGGTGACAGCGGGCGCCGTCTCGGTATAGTTGCGAACCACGAAGACTGCGTCGGGCGCACGCGAGCCGGTCAATCCCGTCAGACCGCCTCGTTGCCCCGACCAATACACCAGGCCAAGTAGCTCCAGATCGTCCGGTAGATCGTCGGACAACTCCAGGTAGAGCGAGTCCCCGTTCACGTCGACCGAGAGCGCCGTTACGTCGATGCCGGGACCGACCGGCGTAAATCGCGAACCGGGAATCTGCTGCCGCAGGAGTGTCTGATCGAACTTCAGGAATACCGCTGATCCCACGGCGAACGCAGATACGAGCTGCGGCGGCGCTGTCACATCGACCACATCAATGTCGAAGGGCGCGGAAGTCAGGCCGCTACCGCGCAGTGAGGTTCCCTCATAGGTCAGCTTCGCCGCTTGTTCAGCACGAAGACCCGGCGCAGCCAACTGCAACGACAGCGTGGCGCCGTCGATGCCTATCACTGACTCAACGGAAGCGTCGCCGTTGATCGTGAACTGTGATGGATCCGGTAAGTCAGCATCCAGAGGTCCGTCAAACGTCACAAGCAGCGACACGCCGTCCGCTTCGGCGCTCATGACGCAGGGAGCTGCCAGATGCACTACGCGCTCCAGTAGTAGCGACTGAGTTTCCTCCGGGCCGCCAAGTCGCACAGTCACTGAATCTCCCGTGCAAGCTGCAGAGGAAGGCCGTAGCTCGACGACATCGCCAGATGCTGAAATGTCCAGTTCGCGTTCCTCACCGTTGACCAGCAGAGTCCACTGATGCTCCGCCAACGTGACGGTCTCGATTCCGTCGGCAAACGTCAAATCCAAGCCACCGAAATCCGAGCGGACACAGCTCAGGCCCCACGTCGGTTCGATCAGGTTGGGCACATCCAGACTGAATGCGGAAATCTCCTTCCCTGAAGCGTCGTGAAGGGCGAGCGTGGCCGGGTCGTGAGACAGCGAAACGGCAGAACATTCCGGGATGGCTGTGGTCAGACGAAGCATCATCTGTTGTTCCGAGGTGGTTGCCTGCTCAATGTCATGCAGCTCGCTATCCGCGACGACCTGAAGCGAAGCGACTTCGAGGTCCGAACTCGTCCCCAGGTCAGCATCGAACGCAACCTGCAATTCTTCCGGTCGAGCGCGATCAAGCGCTCCGGCAAGAGGCGCAGCAGCCGTCAAGTTCGTGACGGTTGTCTTGTGAATTGTCCCCACCATGTTTGGCGGCATTGACTTATCGCGAAGGTTGTATCTCTCCTCGAGCAGTGACTCGCGGCTGTACGCAACGGCGAACTGGTCCGAGGGTGCGGCGCGCTCAGTCAGTTGCAACAGCACGCTCGAACCGCTGAGCGAGACCGAATCGATTGTGACCAGATCGGCATCGTTCCGCTCCACCAAGAACCAGCTCACATCCGGATGCTCATCGCAGTCAAAGTCCTCTACTAGTTCCTCAAGCGCCTGACAATTCGGAAGCGGGACGTGGTCGGGGTGAAGCGGCTGGTCGAACTCGACGACGAGCTCATGTCTATTCACTGTCGCCCCAACGAACCGGGGAGCGACATC
This sequence comes from Dehalococcoidia bacterium, assembly GCA_963666795.2. Lineage (GTDB taxonomy): Bacteria > Chloroflexota > Dehalococcoidia > Bin125 > Bin125 > Bin125. The sequence goes on from CAXXUV010000008.1 coordinate 1,746,907, forward strand.
GACAGTGTTCATCACCGACATAGTGAAGCCAAGCACCGCATTGGGCGCATCGTCGTCCTGGAGGCCGCCAGACATCGGTGGCGTGTAGGTCAAGGACACAGAGTCGCCCTCGCGGATTTCTTGGCCTGGTTCGAGACTCACAATAAGCTGTGTTTGATCGGGAGACAGCAGGTCGTACTCGACAGATTTGATCGGATACGCCGGTCCCAGCGAAAACCATGAGCGGTCAATGTTGATCGAGAAATCCAATTGCTGGTCGAATGCAACGGTCAGTGTCTCGCCTTTTTCATCTGTCGTGGTCCGCTTCGGGAACGGTGCATAATCCGTCTGATTCGAAACCACCTGCAAGAACAACGTGACGGCATTGCCCTGGAAATCCTGGAGCGCGTTCGTTTCTGGCGGCGCGTAAGTGAGTTCGATCGGCGCGTTTTCAATGACCGTTTGATCGAGCATTAGTGTCAGAGTTGCTTCTAGGATCGAGACCGAAGCAACCGCGGGGCCGTCGGTCAGCGAAAACGCCGTCTTAGGCGGCACTGCATCAGGATCCAAGTCTGGGCAAAACGTGACCTGCAAGGTCGATCCGTCGACAGTCGCTGAGATAAGGACCGGCGGACGCTGAGTCAGATTTTCCAGTTGTAGTTGGTTGATTTGCGCTCGGTTTCCGGCTGCGTCGTCATCTTCAATTCTGATGCTTCCCGAACTTGGGAAGTATGTGATTGTGAGCGTGTCGCACACCTCCACAGCCTGCGTGAGGGTCAGCACCAACTGCCCGACCCCGTCCGGCCCGTCGTTGGAAACCTCGACAAAGGTGAGCTCTGCTTCCGTGCCCGAGAGTGTGAAGTGATCGGTTGGATAGCCGTCGGGCCCGTCGAACCGAGGGTCATCGACAAGATTCTGGTCGAGGATGATGACGATCTCGTCATCTGCCACTGTTCCAACGACCGGGACCGGCGCGGTGTCTGTCATATTCACGATGGTGAGCGAAAACGATGCCGAACGATGTCCCGTGGGGTCCGCAATGCCGTCCTCGTCAGGCGCAGTGTACGTGACGGTCGCCGATTCATCCTCCAACAGTGGCCGGGACAGGGTCAGCAACAAGGCACGATCCTCGTGAGCGACACCTGCGACTGCCACTTCCTCGTCGGCGGAAAGACTGAACGAGCTGCTTGAGATCGCAGACTGAGTGTCCAGCGATTGATCGAAGAAGATCGTCACCATCAAGCCGTCGCCCGTGGCCGATGTGGCCACAGGCGCGGTATCGGTGTTGTTGATCAAGGCTTCCGAAAAAACCGGCAGCTCTTCCCCATCTTCATTCGTCAATGGCGTGGAATCAGTCGCGTCGTAGGAGAGGATGTACTCGACCCCTTCTCTTAACAGATCATCAAGGGTAAGTGTCACTGTGGTTGCCAATACTGACACTCCGCCGACTTCCAACTCGCCGGGAGCCAACGAGAACGCATCGACTCCAGGAGTCTTGGCTTCATCCAAAGACACCGAAAACGACACAACAATCGTTCGCCCGTTACCGACTGCAGAGAGAACCAGCGGCGGCGGGGTCTCATTGGTGACGGATGCACCTGTGAGTGTGTGGCCGTCGCTAGTGAGCAACGTCATTCCGGTCGCGCTGTAGGAGACCGTGACTTCATCGTCGTGCGCGAGCGCGCCTGAGAGGGTGAGTGTGACGGTTGGCCCATCCACCTCCACATCGCTGACGGTCAGACTGTTCGGCGTGACGCTGAAGGAGCTTGATTCGAGCATAAGCGAGTCGTCAAGATTCCGATCGAACTCCAGGGCAATCGAATCACCATTGGCAACGCCGCCTACCAGCCGAGGGACGCCGTCCGCATGGTTTGTGACAGACTCATTGGTCCATGCCGGACTGCGCCAATGTCCATCGGCGCTCTGCAAAGTCGGCGCCAACTGATCTACCGGAGGGACATAGGAGATCTCGACTGACTCATTGAGATCAGCGGGCGGCGAGAGCGACAGCAAGATGCTTGAGCCGTCCAGAGCCACCGAATCAACCGTCGAATTGGTCGTACCGCCCACCGAGAAGGCGGCAAGCGCAGGAACGCCAGCCGCCGTACCCAGGAGTGGGTTGGACATCACAATCGTCAAGCTGCGACCACTAGCGTCAACAGACGCAGATTGAAAGATCGGGGTCGGATCCACCGTGCCGTTTGAGACCGCTTGGCCCAAGAACGTATCGACGAATATAGCTTGGCCCGCTCGCTTCAACGGGGATGCTGAAGGCTTCGTGTAGCCAACTGTGATCACGGTCTGGTGTGTGACGGCGGGAGTGATCGTTAGCGTCAACACGCGACTATCGATGGCCGCATCAGACAGCGTCGAAGTCGTGCCAGACAACGTGAACGCGTCTGCGGCAGGAGTGGAATCGGCGTCAAGCAATCGATCGAAACCAATGCTCAACGTGTCGCCGTCGACTGCCGCAGTCAGGACTCGCGGTTTCCCGTCAGGGTTATTCACGACAGACGCGCCCGAGATTTGGACCACTGGCACTGCATGCGTCGCCGATCTGAGCCGTGGCTTGGTCGCGTCGCTCGGCGCGACATAACTCAGAAGTACGGTCTCTCCAACATCTGTAGCCGGGTTCAAGACCAACGCAACCGTGGAGTCGAAGATTGATAGCGACTCGATCGTGGCGTCAGTGCCCGACAGCGAGAACGTTGTGAGTTCGGGCAATCCCTGACCACTCTGATCGAGTGGAACCGAGAACGTCAGGGTCAAGGACGCGCCATTCGCTGACACCGTGGCCATGATTAACTCGGGTGCAAGCGCACTCGTGACATTGTCGACTGCGTAGGCGTTGAACGACTCTGCGTCCCGGTTGTTGAGGCCCTCGATTTTGGGCGGGGAATCCGGTCGAGCGTAGGCAACAGTGATCGAATCGCCAGCGCCGACGGCCTCGGACAAGGTCAGCGTCAGGCTGGACCCGGAGAACGATGTTGAAACAACCGTGAGGCCAGTCACTCCCGCCACCTCGAAGGCGTTGGCCGCCGCAACCGCCTTCAACGGGAGATTGAACTCGATCTTGAGTGTCGCTCCATCAACCTCAGCCTTCACAAGCGCCGGCTTTGTCGTCGGCGTGCTGCTGCGGAACTCGAACTGAAAGATGTCCGCGACGTCATGCGACATGTCGGCTTCTCTCAACGGTCGGTCATTGGGTACTAAGTAGCCAAGCGTGTAGGTGGTTGAGTGCCTGTTGTCGAGGATGCCATCGAGCGTCAGCGACACCTGATCGCCGGAAACCTCCACTTGTTGAACCTGCGGCGGCGACTGGACGCCGGCAATCTCAAACGCGGATGGATCAGGAGTGCTTGTCTCGTCGAGCGCCTCACTGAATGTCATCGTCACGTGCTCGTACAGCGAAGAGACCGTTGTCAAGGCGGGAGGACTATCGAAGTTGTTGGTAACAGCGCGGGCCGTCCAACTCTCGACCGTTTTGTTGTATTGGTTTTCGTCCTGCGAGCGGATCGCCGTCATCTGCGTCATTACTGGTTGTAAGACAGCGTGACTACACTGGCCTCGTCAAAGCTGCCATCGCTTCCCAGGTCGATTTCAAGCCTGGCGAGCTTGCCGGACCGAATCTGGACATCGTTGACCAACAGGGAGCTACCATCGACCTTGACCGTGAAGGCCTTGATCGTCAGATATCCGTTCACTCCTGCTGAAATCTCCTCGCAGAAGAAGACGTAGATGTATCTCCCGGTGGTGTCCGTTTCCAGGCTCACAATCGCGGGCGGCGCGTCGGTTTCATTCGTAACGGATGCTTCGCTGAAGGCCGCAACCGCTGTTCCATCGCTACCAGCGAGCGTCGAACTCGTGGCCGAGTAGCTCACCGTGACAGCTTCTGTTGTGCATTCAACGTCTGGAATGGGCACTGCCAGGGTGAGCACCACGTGATCGGTGTTGACCGCGACCGATTGGACTGCCTGCATCGTTTCGCCGAGCAGGACAGTGAAGTCGGCCGCGGCCGCGTATCTGTCAGGATCGAGAGCGGATGAAAACGAGATCGTTAGCTGCGAGCCCTCAACCGTGGCAGAGCTGAACGTTGGCGCCGACTGTGAGTTCGCTGTCGGAGTCGTGAGCCCTGTGAACTGTGCAATGAGGGGAGCCGCGAAGAAGACAACGAGTAGGGCGATTGTGTACACCGCCCCGCGTTGATGTTGAGTCGGCGCTGGCACGGTGCGGGCAACACGTTCATCCGACGGTTAGCGCCCAGACCAATTCGGCGGCCGCTTCTCGACAAAGGCCCGAGGGCCCTCCTTGGCGTCCTCCGAGTTCAAGACCGTGCGGCTGACCCACTGACCGACGCGGTAGGACTCGTCGATTTGCAGTTGTCGCCACTGTTGGGCCATGAACTTGGTGCCCTCGACGGCGAGCGGCGCGTTGGCGGCGATCATCTCGGCGATTTCAACTGCCCGGGGCAACAATGCATCAGGTTCGAGGATTTCTCGAATCAAACCCATGCGCAGCGCGTCTTCCGGCGAAATCCGGTCGGCGGTGAGCATGATGTAGAGCGCGTCACCCATCGGCAGCATGCGCGCCAGGTGGTGAATCGCATAGCCCGGCATGATCCCGCGTTTGACTTCGAACAGGCCGAAGAACGCCTCCGTCGAGGCGATCCGAATGTCGCAATCGAGCGCGCGCTCCAAACCGCCGGCGATGCACAGGCCGTTGATCGCGGCGATAAACGGCTTGCGAGCGCGGGCGAATGGCATGGACTCGTCGAGGTCGTAGCCCATCGTGTTGCGGGGGCCCTCGCGGCGTTGGTTGCCCTCGTTCATTTCCTTCAGGTCTGCGCCGGCGGAGAACGCTCTGCCGGCGCCGGTGACGATCGCGGCCCGCATGTTGGGGTCGGCTTCCAGATCGTCAACCGCCTCACTCATCAGACGGCGCAGGTCGCCGCCCAACGCATTCAGGCGATGCGGGCGATTCATGGTCAGGACCGCGTAGTGGTCGAACTTCTCGTAGATCAGGTCCGGCACGATCGGTTGCCTCCGGCTGTTCAGGGCGCCTTGTTCGCGGCTACAGCGCCGCCAGCGTGTCTCGCATGTCGCGGTCGTCGACGATATTGCCGGTGAACGACGACGGCTGACTGGCGATCCAGACACTGGCGAGCGCCATCCAGTCGGCCGACTCGAATTCGGTCTGAGGCTTATCGGGCGTGGTCGACGCATACCAGTGACCGGGTGTCTTGATCAGGTATCGGAGCGTGAGGATGTTGCAAGCGATCTGGTATTTCTGCAGTTCCATCGCCCAGCCCTGCGTGATGCGCTCCAGGCCGGCCTTGACCATGCCGTAGAACTGTCCGCCCTCGCGCACCTCGTCGTACGGACCGGGGCCCGGGAAGTCGGCGGCGCCCGAGGAGATGTTGATGATGTCTCCGCCGCTCTGCTTCATGTGCTCGACGGCGTACTTGGCCAGCAGGACCGGCCCGCGCAAGTCGAGCTGCCAGATCAGATCGATGTGGCGGTCTTGGACCGACTCCAGCGTGCCCGGTACGAGCACGGCGGCGTTGTTAATCAGAATGTCGAGGCCGCCGAGTTCCGAGGCGGTGGTGTCGATCGCGCGCACGATTGACTCAGGGTCACGCACATCCAACGCGACCGGGACGGCGTGTCCACCTGCTTGTCGAATCTCTTCGGCGACAGTGCGAATCGTGCCGGGCAGTCGCGGGTCCGGCGAGACTTCGTCGGACCTGGCCGCCACGGCTACCGCTGCCCCGTGTGCCGCCAATCCACGTGCGATGTCGGCGCCGATGCCGCGACTCGAACCCGAAACCAGCGCCTTGCGTCCGTCCAGCAATCCCATATGGTCCCACCTTCGTAGCGTTCACAGTTGAGCGCAGCCAGTGTAATCCCACCTCTGGACCGACAGTAAGATATCCACATGTCGAGGGCCGGCGCCGCAACCAGCACCGAATTCAACACCCTGTCCGGCGGTTCCTTCACGATGGGCGCCGACAATCGGCGACGGGACGAGCTGCCGGCCCACGTGGTAACGCTGGCCCCCTTTCGCGCTGCGCCCCGGCCCGTGAGCAACGAGCAATACGCGGCGTTTGTGGAGCAGACCGAGGTGTCGCCGCCGCCGTTCTGGTCTCAGCATCACTTCCGCATTCCGCAGGCTCCCGTGGTGGGCATTTCCTGGCACGACGCCGTCGCCTACTGCAACTGGCTTGGCGAGTTGACCGGGATGGCATTGCGGCTGCCAACCGAGGCAGAACGCGAATACGCGGCCCGTGCTGGCATCGCACAAGCCGACTGGCCCGAGTCCCGGGAATCCTGGCCGGACGATCTATCAAGAGCATCGGTGGCCAAGACGGAACATCCGCACGTCCCGCTAAAAGTCTGCCGGAACGTATTCGGTCTCTACTGCACCACCGACAACGTGCATGAGTGGTGCTCGGACTGGTACGACCGCAGCTACTACGCCACCTCGCCGAGTGAAGCGCCAACCGGTCCGGCGCAAGGCGTCCGACGGGCCAGCCGTGGCGGTTCCTGGCGCCACCGAATCAAGTTCACTCGGGTGAGCGCCCGCTCCAGCCTGTCGCCCAACTATCGCTACAACGACTACGGTTTCCGCGTCTACGCCGACGCTGAATGATCGATTGAGAGAGTTCGCCATGCCGATACGAACGACCGTCGTGGGATCGTGGCCGATTCCTTTTGGACAGCGTCTCGAGCTCAAGCGCTACTACGCGGGCGAGCTGTCGGACGAGGAAGCCGATGACCTGCTGCAAACGGCCGCGCGCATCGCGATGGACGAACAGATCGCGTGCGGACTCGATCAGATCATGGGCGGCGAGGTCTTCGCGCCCGACTTCCTCCATCACATCCCGCCGCGGCTCGACGGCCTTGGGACGTTGGCTCCAAGAGTCACAAGTCGCGGACAGCAGGGCGTGGGCCGGTACCAGGTCGTCGACACCGTGACCGCTCCACGGGGCACCGGACATGCGAAGGCCTGGCGTCGTGAGCGAGAGATCGAGCCGCGATTGGACAAGGCTTCCGTACCGTCACCGCTGACGATCGGCGGTGGATTCGTCGTACCCGAGGGCAGCAACGAGTCGGCGCACATGAACGACCTGATCAAGGTCGTGCAGGACGAAATCGCCGACATGGTTGAACACGGCCTCAAGGAAATCCAACTGGACGCGCCGGGCGAGGCCATCGGCCTCGTCTCCCAGAGTCGATCAGTGGAATCGCTGTATCCGATGGTCGCCGAACCGCTGATGCCAGCCTCCGAGATCACGCGGACCATTCACTTCTGCCTCGGCGACATCGCTCGCAAGCCGTCGATCGAGGTGCAGAACCTACGCTCGCTGATCCCGTTCATTCAGCAACTTGAGGGCGTCGTCGACCGAGTCCACGTCGAGTGCTCGTACTCCGGTCAGTGGGAAGAGCATGCGCTGTTGGCTGAACTTCCTGAGAGCATGGAGATCATCGCCGGCATCGCCGACGTGAAATCGAAGCCCGCGCCGGTGACTGAACTGCGGGAGAAAATCGAACAACTAGCCGACGTGATTCCAGCAGAGCGCCTGCTAGTGTCAACCAGCTGCGGCGTCGGACGGGTGCCGCATGACGAAGCAATTCGCTTGATGCGCAACCTGGTCAAGGCTGCGGCGTTGGTGGGCTAGCAGCTCCCAAACTCGCCGTTCACAACAAGCAATAGATAGGACGTTTCGCATGGAAATCAGACCGCTTGGACGCACCGGAGTGCAGGTCTCCAGCCTCTGTCTCGGCTGCATGATGTTCGGTCGTCGAACCGAGCCCGAGGAGTCGTACGCGATCATCGACCGCGCGCTTGACGCCGGGATCAACTTCCTCGATACGGCCAACGTTTACGCGCTGGGCAAAAGCGAAGAGATCACCGGCGAGGCGCTCAAGCGCAACGGCCAACGTCACAATGTCGTCCTGGCGACCAAGGTGCACGGCGCGATGGACGCTGAGGATCCCAACGCGCGCGGCAACAGCCGGCGTCACATCATCGAGCAATGCGAGGCAAGCCTACGGCGGCTACAGACCGACTACATCGATCTCTACCAACTCCACCGACCACAGGCCGACATTCCAATCGACGAGACGCTACGGGCGCTCGACGACCTCGTGCGCGATGGCAAGGTGCGCTACATCGGCACCAGCACGTTTGCCGCCTGGGAGATCGTTGAGTCGCTGTGGGTGTCGAAAGAGTTCAACCTCAACCGCATCGTCTGCGAGCAACCGCCATACAACCTGCTTGATCGGCGGGCCGAGCGTGAACTGCTGCCGATGGCGCAAACCTTCGGCATCGGAGTGATCCCCTGGGGCCCGTTGGGCGGTGGTCTGCTGACCGGACGCTATCAGCGAGGTCAAGCGCTGCCCGAAGACGGTCGCTACGCAATGAACCCACAACAGCAACGCCGCTTGACCGAAGGCGTGTACGACATCGTCGAGGGCCTGACGCCCATCGCCAACGAGAAGGGATGCACGCTCTCGCAGCTAGCGCTCGCCTGGTGCGAGCAGCAGCCCGGCATAACCAGTCCAATCATCGGCCCGCGCACGATGGAGCAGCTCGAGGACAACCTCGGCGCAGCGGATGTGGTGATCACTGAAGAGGATCGCGAGAGGATCGACGCGGTGATCGCTCCGGGCCGAACCGTGACGCCGTACTACGAGGCCGACTGGCGGCCTCATGAGTATCGGATTTTGTAGGACAACTTCCGTCCCTCCAACCAGTCTCCGTCATTCCTGCGAAGGCAGGAACCACGAAGCAGCCAAGCTCGCTCGGAGCGCCAACCATAGCCGTACCTGCGGATCCCGTGCCAAGATCGGGGGTACGTCTCTCCGTCATACCCGAGCCTCACCGTGGTTCCTGCATCTCCTCCGTCATTCCTGCGAAGGCAGGAACCATGAAGCAGCCAAGCTCGCTCGGAGCGCCGACCACTGCCGTTCCTACGGATCCCGTTGCCAAGATCGGGGGTACGTCTCTCCGTCATACCCGAGCCTCACCGTGGTTCCTGCATCTCCTACGTCATTCCTGCGAAGGCAGGAACCACGAAGCAGCCAAGCTCGCTCGGAGCGCCAACCATAGCCGTACCTGCGGATCCCGTTGCCAAGATCGGGGGTACGTCTCTCCGTCATACCCGAGCCTCACCGTGGTTCCTGCATCTCCTCCGTCATTCCTGCGAAGGCAGGAATCACGATCCTCCTAACCTGGCCGAATCGCAATGCCCCGACGTACACCGGATCCTGGTGACGGAATCCCTCGGTCCGGCTGTGGTCGGCGCTTCGAACGAGCTTGAGTGCTTCGTGGTTCCTGCCTGCGCAGGAATGACGGAGGAACTAGTAGTAAATCCCCCGACCGACACCGCCGCCGGCGGCGATCGTGTCGCCGGTGATCGCAATCGATTTTGGCGACGCCAGAAACGCCACAATATTGGCGATGTCGTCGGAATCGATGATTGTCCGTACTGAGTTGCCTGAGGCCATGCGCGCCTCGGCTTCCTCCAGCGAGATTGAGTTGGTCTCGGCGATGCTGGCGATACGGTCTACCGTTGCTTCCGTCCGAGTCAGGCCGGGATGCACGACCGTCACGTTGATGCCGTCGGGTCCGAGTTCGTCGGCCAGGTTCTTGGTCATCGCGGCGACGGACACGTTGCGAATCGAGCCGACCGTGTTGCCGCTTCCGCGCGCCGCCAGTCCGGACACGTTGATGATCCGTCCCCAACCGTTCTCCTGCATATACGGCGCAGCCGCTTTCGAGCAGCGCAGATAGCCCAACACCTTGACCTGCAGGTCGGCCAGCGCGTGGTCGGCGGTCAGGTCAGCGAGCTTCATCGGACCGTGCACACTGCCCGGCGACGCCGCATTGTTGACCAGGATGTCGAGACCACCCATTGCCTCGGCGGCTGCCGTGACCATCGACTCGACGGATTCGTCTTCCGACATCTCACATGTAAACCAGGACGAAGCGCCGACTTCGGACGCTGCGGCCGCCAGACGCCCGGGGTCGCGAGCCGAAATCACGACATCGCAGCCCTCTTCGACCAGCACGCGCGCGATCGCTTTGCCAATGCCTCGGCTGCCGCCGGTGACCAGTGCTCGCTTGCCTTGAAGTTGCAGGTCCATATCAGGCTCCGTTCGAGACGACGCGCTCGTGCGGCGCCTTGAGGAATTCATCAGGCTCAATTGCGTGGCCGTCCAGCGACGCCTCAACCACTTGACCGTGCTCAATCACTACACGCTGGGGCCGAGTCGGGTTGCGAGCGCCCTCCGACGGTCCCAAGGCGACAATCTCGGCCTCAAGACGATTTGGCTCGATGGTGAGGTATCCGATCGCACCCAATCTGGTCGTGAGGTGATGCGGAAGCGATGGGCTTCCCGGATTGATCAAAAGCACGTCGTCGCGGAATTCCAGCCGCTCGACGTGGGTATCGCCGCCGATCAGGACATCGACTCGCTCGCCGTTGAGCGATGACGCAAGAATCTCTGCAATCGGTCGGTGCTCCGGCCTCAGCTCATGCGACATGCCGATGCGAAATCCCTCGACCTCGATGAATTGGTGTTCAGCCAGTCGCGGGTCGTCGAAGATGTCGTTGTTGCCGCGCACGGCGATCACCGGCGCGAACTGCTCGCACCAGTCCAGAACGGCGGGAATGGTGACGTCGCCACCGTGCAGGATCAGGTCAACATCGGCCAGCGCCTGCGCCGGTTCGGGGCCGAGTTGGTCGAGTGAATGAAGCAGTTGGGGTAAGTGTGTGTCGGAAATCAGGCCAATGCGCATAGCCGCAGGCTACGCCCGCACGCCGAACGGCGCTAGCCTGTGACCGCTCACGCTTGACTTGACGAGACTCAACAGAAGAGGTAATGAAATGGCACAGGAACGTCTGGCGGCGATCGCCGGCATCCACGAATATCCACTACGAGTTGCGCCGGGCGTCTCTTCGATGCAGATCAAGGCCGATTCGATGAAGAAGGCGCTCGACGACGCCGGCCTCGACTGGGGCGACGTCGACGGTCTGTACGACGCGCTCGACGGCGACGGCGGCGGCGGACTCGGCCTGGCCGCGTACCTCGGCATCAAGCCGCGATTGCTCGACACGACGCAGGTTGGCGGCTCGTCATACGAGTTCCACGCCTCGCACGCGCTGCGCGACATCGCAGCCGGACGCTGCAACGTCGCGGTGACCACCTACGGCTCGACCGCAGCGACGCAGCGAGTTCCGATCGGGACCGGCGGTATGGGTCGAGGCGGCGCGTCCTGGCAGCAAAACATGGAAGCGCCCTATGGCGGCACCCTGATCAGCAACTACGCGATGGTCGCGCATCGGCACATGCACGAATACGGCACGACCACTGAGCAGCTGGCGCAAATCTCGGTCGCGACTCGCAAGCACGCCATGCGCAACCCCGAAGCGGTCAAAGCAATGACCGACCTGCAGTTCGTCAAGGTCGACGAAATCACCGTCGAAGACGTGCTCGAGTCGCGGATCATCGCCGACCCGCTGCACCTGCTTGAGTGCTGCATGATCTCCGACGGCGGCGGCGCGGCCGTCTTCGTCTCGCCAGAGATTGCACGTGACATCAAGAAGAAGCCCGTCTGGATCATCGGCGCGGGCGAAGCGACCAAGTACCGCGAGAACGGCGGCGACATCACCACGTCAGCCGGCGCACAGAGCGCTCCCGCCGCATTCGGACAGGCCGGCGTCACGCCGGACGAGATCGACATTGCGATGATCTACGACTCGTTCAGCATCACCGTCGCGGTCATGCTGGAAGACCTGGGCTTCTGCGCCAAGGGTGAAGTCGGCCAGTTCATCGACGACGGTCACCTCGCCTTCGACCAGCCCGGGTTGACGCTCAACACCGACGGCGGCGGACTTTCGTCCAACCACCCCGGCATGCGCGGACTCTTCCTGTTGCTGGAATCCGTCCGCCAGTTGCGCGGCGAGTCGACCAGCCAGGTCGACGGCGCCAAGCTCGCTGTGGCACATGGCAATGGCGGACTGCTCGGTGGCACGCACACCGGCGGCACCGTGATTCTCGCCGCCGACTAGGGATGCTGCCCCTCGCTTCCCCCTCTGGGGGGAAGCTGCCGAAGGCTGAAGGGGGGCGCAGTGCAGGTTCACCTCGAAGTCCACAAACTCATCAAGAGAGGCAATACAGAATGGCCAACCGACCACAACCCAGCTTCCCCGAGCCCGACACGCAGCACTTCTGGGACGGCTGCCGCGAGGGCGAGCTGCGCTACCAAACCGACTCCGACGGCAACGTCGTCTTCTACCCGCGCGGGCACTCGACCGTCAGCGGCGACCGCGATTTGAACTGGAACGTCTCGTCCGGCATGGGCACGGTGTACACATACTCGGTGGTCCGGCAGAACCGGATGCCCGGCTTCCAGGAGCTGGGCGCGTACGCGGTGGCATACATCGACCTCGACGAAGGCTTCCGCATGATGAGCACCATCGTCGGCGTCGCCAACCCGACAACCGACATCCAGATCGGACAACGAGTCCAGGTCGAGTTCGAAGAGCAAGGGGCGGAGGGCGCCTACCCGATCCCCGTGTTCCGGCCGGTCTGACCAGCGAGTGTGTCGTAGGACTCACGTTCTGTTATTGGACCGGTTCGCGTTTCCCACCCGCGACGGTTGAATCGATACGCTCTCTCTCATGCCCAGCCAGCCTCCGACCATCGCCGATCGTCTGCGCGACGAGCTATTCGCCGCTGCGCCGCAACATGATCGCGACGTGGTCCTGGCGATTCAGGCGACCGGGTTGGTCAAGCACTTCGGTGATATTCACGCCGTCAACGGCATCGACCTGCGGGTGCGACCGGGACAGGTCTTCGGCTTCCTCGGTCAAAACGGCAGTGGCAAGACCACGACCGTCCGCATGCTGACGACGCTTCTGCGTCCGACGGCCGGCTCGGCGCGGGTGGCCGGCTACGACATCATTGACGACGATCGCCAGATTCGTCGTTCGATTGGCGTCGCGCTGCAAGACGCTGGTCTCGACATTCTGCAGACCGGACGCGAATTGCTCCGGCTTCAATCTCGCCTGTACAACGTGCCTCGCGGAGTCATCGAGGGTCGTATCGCCCATCTGCTTGAAGTCGTCGACCTGAGCGAAGATGCCGACCGTCGGATTGGTGACTATTCCGGCGGCATGCAGCGTCGGTTGGACCTCGCGTCGGCCCTGGTGCACTCGCCCTCGATCATCTTCCTGGATGAGCCGACGACCGGCCTCGACCCGATTTCCCGGCAGAATTTGTGGGAATACATCCAGCAACTCAATCGCGACGATGGCGTCACTTTCTTCCTCACGACGCAATACCTCGAGGAGGCGGATCAGCTCTGCGATGAGATCGCCATCCTCGACGCCGGAAAGATCGTCCAGCAAGGCACGCCGGAGGAGCTCAAGTCCACCGTTTCGGCCGATGTCATCTACGTCCAGGTCGAAGGCGATGAGCTAGCTCAGCAGAAGGCGGTCGCTGCTCTATTGCCGTTGGCCAACGTCGAGGATGCGCGCTGGGACTTCAACGAAGGCATTGCGATCTACACCAAGAGCGGTCACGAGACCCTGCCGCTCGTTGTTCGCAAGCTGGATGACCAGGAGTTGCCGTTCAGCAACCTCCGGCTGTCCCGCGCCACGCTCGACGACGTGTTTTTCAAGGCGACCGGACACCGGATTGATCCTCGCGATCAATCGGCTCAGCAACCACAGGGCGCGGCTTCGTGAGCACTGCACAGGCAGACGGCAGACCAGTGACTTCGGCTTCTCGCGAGAGCGGGCCGCTGCAGGTGCTGCTCGATGCTCGCTATCTGGCCGGACGCGCGCTGCGCGAATCGTTGCGGCAGCCGGGCGTCGAGCTCACGAACGTCTTCATTCCGCTCTTCTTCCTCGCCGTGTCGACGGGGGCCATCGCGGGCTTCTCGGAGCGCGGCTTCGGAGTGCAAAACTATCTCGCATTCCAGCTCCCGGTTGCCGTGCTGCAGGCGGTGGCTGGATCGTCGGCGGCGTCGGGCATCGCGATCGTGCTCGACATGGAGCGTGGCTACTTCGACAAGCTGCTGCTGACACCGGCCTCGCGCTGGTCAATCATCATCGGCCGCGTCTGGGCCGACGCGGTGCGCGCGGTCTTCTTTGCCTCGCTCATGCTGATCGCCGCGCTGGTTGCCGGCTCGGGTATGGCGACCGGCGTTCCCGGCGCCCTGCTGATTCTGGTCATGGCCGGACTCTTCGGAGGCGCCTACAGCGGCATCGGCATCTTTATCGCGATGCGGACCGGCAATGCTCAGGCGGCGCAGGCTGGATTCCTGATATTCTTCCCGCTGCTGTTCATGGCGCCGGCCTTCGCGCCGCTGGCCGTGTTCGACGATTGGCTCAGGTGGATCGCCACGGTCAATCCGGTCACCTACATCATGGAAGGCATGCGCGGATTGGTCATGGAGGACTACGGCTGGCCGGTGACCGAGAACGGTCAAATGGTGTTCGGCGCCGACGGCCGGCCGCTGACCAAGGATCCTCCAGGACTGCACTGGGCATTTATTTCGTTGGCCGGCTTCAGCGCGTTCACAATGACGATCGCCGCGCTCGCGCTGCGCTCCCGCACTCGCGCAGATTGAGATCATTCACAATCGGGCGGTTGCCCGACTGGGCTGCCCTCAGTAGCCTCAAGCTGCATCACAAGCAAAGAACAACTCAAGAAGGAGCACCGAATGTCCTTGTTCCAGACCGCAAGCGCCCACTGTGACCTGCCCTGCGGCGTCTACGACCCCGCGCAGGCCAAGATCGAGGCGATGTCCGTCCTCAAGTCGATGGAGAAGTACAACGACTCCGACGACCACGACTTCAAGGCCCGCTGCCTGCTGGTCAAAGAGCAGCGAGCAGAGGAAGTCAAGCATCACCTCTGGGTGCTGTGGACCGACTTCTTCAAGCCGCACCACCTCGAGGCCGACGCCTCAATCCACGAGCTGATGTGGAACGCAACCAAGGTCGCCGGAGAAGCCAAGAAGACCAACGACACGGCCAAGGGCCAGGAACTGATCGACCTAATCGACCAGATCAGCGCAAAGTTCTGGGCCACCGCCGAAGGCCCCGGAGCCGGCGTCTACGCCCCATAGGTTCCAACCGCTGGGATATCAAAACGGCCCGTCACCACGACGGGCCGCTTTGGTGTGCGCAACATCAACGCTCTGTGCGCCTTCTGTACTGTCGCGCATGAACTTGACCTGCTAAATCTCATGCTCCCCCTTGCAGGGGGAGCTGCCGAAGGCTGAGGGGGTCCCGCCTCCCTAGTTGAGGATCCCTGCCCCGCATCCCGCCTTCACCTTCCAATGCAGACAGACCCTGATATCCCTTGTGAAGCCACACAGCTCGAATATCATAAGGATGCAGTCTGCGAAGTCGGCTAGTGACAATGCAGCCAGATCATGTAATGAATTCCAGATCGAGCGAAGTAGGGGACCAGGTGAGCAATCTTACTGCAGCTGACAGACAGTATCTCGAGACTATCCTCGACATGGGCGGGGGCTATGTGCTCGATTTCAATGATCAATCATTTGCTGAGTTCTTCAGTCGCCATGGCGTGGCAATTCACAGTGACAAGTACCGGAGATACGGAACGTCCAAAGCCAAGAAAATGAGGGCGTTCTGGGATATAGAGTCGGATCCTTTAGTGGGCCGGGTTCTGTCTGAAATGATTGACAAATGTGAGGCACAATGCCTAATTGACCAGCGTGAGCTCGACTCGGCGATTCTCGCGAAAGGTCGGCAAGTTGCGTCCACGCTCTCTGGGATGACGAGCGGTGATTCCGTGATTACGGACCAAGGTTTCTTGAGGAAGGATTTTCAGATACCAGACCTTAAGAGGATTCCTATCGATCCGCTTGTCGCAGGAATTGTGCAAAGCCGACTTGAAGAAGCGAGTCGATGTGTGGAGGCTGGCGCGTTTCTGTCAGTCATCTTTCTTTGCGGCAGCGTATTAGAAGCTGTGCTTCTAGGAGCCGCTGGGCAAGACCCGCGAAGCTTTAATCAATCAGCCCGCTCACCGAAGCAAGAAGACGGGAAGGTCAGACAGTTCCACAACTGGAGATTGTCAGAGCTAATCGATGTTGCAAGTGAAATCGGCCTGCTAAAGCCGGATACCCAGAAATTCAGTCATGGACTACGGGACTTTAGGAATTACATTCATCCTTACCAACAAATGAGCTCAGGGTTCACGCCCGACGAACATACTGCGAATCTTTGTTTTCAAGCCCTGAAGGCAGCTCTGGCGGACGTGTCTGGAAGTCGATAGCCGCTTTTGCGATAAACACAAACGTACAGGCGAGTGTGCCTCGGGCGTAAACGTCGGTGTGGTAATGCCCTCCGCGAGGACTCGAACCTCCAGCCTACGGATGAGAAGTCCGTTACTCCGACCAATTGAGAAACAGCCGCCTTCCACTCCCCGTACTCCGCCCCCAGCGACGATGCCCAGACCATCCCCAGATCCCCAGTCGTTCCGCCTGGCGGCTTGCCACAATTCGGCCCTAGACTGGGTTCCAGAGGACAACCGATGACCACCCAGCAAGACTCCTTCGGCGAACGCTTGACCCGCCTCGAAACCGAGGTCGCGGACGTCAAGGAAATGCTGGGCGATAGCGCCACGGTCCAGGCGCAGATGTTGAACGTTCTCAACCTGCTCGACCGGCGCTTCGACAAGATGGACGGGCGCTTTGACGGGATGGACCGGCGCTTCGATAGGATGGATGGGCGCATAGACATGATGGGCGGGCGTTTGGACAGGATGGACGGGCGAATCGAAGACATTGCCACGCATCTCGGTGTTCCCAGGCGTAATGGGACAGCCTGACCGCATATCTCCGCAGGTGGGGAATGCGGAGATTGCCTGCTTTCTCAACAAATGGGCAGGCGCATGGTCCCCCCGGGAGGACTCGAACCTCCAGCCTACGGATTAGAAGTCCGTTGCTCTGTCCGGTTGAGCTACGGGGGGTTAGCTTTGCGGGTGGCCCGCCTCGTAGTAGGCCGCTCCGCGCTTGTCCAATGATATGGCGACTGTCTCCACGCTTGAGCTCCCGTCTGGATAGTGGAACTCCAACGTGATCCGGCCTCGATGCGAGCCTTCGGGCACGCCGCCGGCGGCCGCCGAGATGCTCAGCCGCGAGCTCTGCGCCGCGTTGGAGAATGGGTAGCCGCTACCCAGCGCGACACCGGCCTGCACGCCGAAACTGAGCCAGCTCGGAGCATCGACGATGCGCCAGGCGAGCAGGCCCGTGCCCTCGTTGTGGATCAGCAGCGGCACGGCGCCCGACTCGAGCTGAGACGACGTCAGCGCCAACTCGTCCGTCTCCAACCGGCCGTCCGGTTCGCCCAGGACTCGCGCGCGCGTTGCCTGTGCCTGCCCCAGGTCGGGGGCTGCGCGTCGTTGTGCGCCGTTGGGCAGGGCCATGTTCATGTCGGCGAACGGCGGTTGGGCCGGGCCTCCGGGGTAGAACGAAATCGAGTCGAGACCGGCGTAGAAGACATCCAGATCGAGCGGAGCGCCTGCCGCAGAGAGCAAAGTGAGGTCGGGCAGCGAAACCGGCTGAGCAGTCCACAGCGCGCGGCCGTCCACAATCGGCGGGTTGGCGATGCAGCCCAGGACCAGTTCCTGATAGGGATAACCGTTTCCGGCGTCGTCGCAGTTGTAGGGCGCGCGGAAGAGGTCATTGGAAGGATTGGCGGGATGATTAACGCCGGCCCAACCGTTGTAGGCCCACAGTGCGTAGTACCAGGACTCGAAGTAGCCGGGATCGTTCGCGCCGACAATCGGGTAGAAGCCTTCATTCCACTTCTCAGCGAGAATCCGCGCGCCGGCGGCAATGTTGTAAGCAAAGTGAGTCCCAGTTAGCGCTTCGTAACGCGACGGCAGTCCGCCATCGTTGATGATCGAACTGGTGACCTGCATGATCCCGTAGCCACAGTCGAACGAGACCAGCGCCGGACCGAGATCGCCATAGGGCACCTCGATCGACGTCTGATTGGTCTTGCTCTCAATCCAGCTAATCGCGTGGAGGATCTCGGGAGGGATGGTCGCCGACGGGTCTTCAATGCGCTGCTCTCCCACCTGCAAGGGGAACAGTTGGAATTCCTCGTCCTCGGGGAAGAGCTGGTTGGCGGCGGCCAGCAGTTGCGTGTCGAGATAGAGCTGTCGCGGCCGGTCGGCCTCGAACGATTGCAGCGAGAACGGCGGTCCGCCACCGCTGTACGGACAGCTCGAGGGCGCAGCATGGGACGGCTCGCCGCGCAGCCATTGACCCGCGGCGAACCCACCAGCCAGCAGCACGATGGCGACCAACAGCGCTTCCAGACCCGCCGACCTCACACAGCCCACCAACCGACAAACGACAGACCGTCAGAGGCCTGGACCAGCGACCCATCGGGTCCTCGGAAGGCCAGGCGCTCTCCAGTGACCTTGCCCGGCCCGCTGCCGTCCAACGAGCGAAGCGCCAGCCACTCGCCGCGTTGGTCCCAGGCAATCGGCAACGTGAATCCTGCTTCCGAAGCAGCTTCGTCCCATGTCCCGAAATCGAGCCGACCATCGGGACGCCAGACCGGCGACCCGCTCGGACCGACATCGTCCCAAGAGCCGGAACTCGGTCGCTCCGCAACGCTCCAGCGGCTGGACACCAGGTGTGGGACGTCGTCGTCGTGCAACGGCACGACACGGACGCGTAAATCCAGTCCGTGTTGCTCGGTGAATGCGAGCCGAGAGCCGTCGGGCGAGAGCGTCCAGTCGCGGGTGACGCCGTCTGAGAGCTTCAAGCGCTCGACGGTGACAGGACCCGATTCTGTGAGCTGAACTTCCGCGATCGCGGTGCCTGAAGATTGCAGCGTTGCAACCCACAATGTGTCGTTCGTCATGGCTACGGGATGAGCGCTGTGCGTCCGCGTCGGCTTCCAATCTGCGACCACCGTTCCGCTACTCGCGTCCAAGACCAGCACTATTCCTGCTCGCTGGGCCACAAGATGACGCCCGTCGTCAGACCAGAGAAGACCGCCACGGAGTTCGAGATTTGTGGCGAGGTGTCTCACTCCGTCCTTGGAGATCACGAGGAGGCTGGCGTGGGATGCCGGATCCCAGCCTCCCGGCGGAATGGCCAAAACGGCGACGGCGGGCTGAATCGGATTGACGGACGCTTCGATGTCCCAGCCGGGCGCATGAGGAATGTCGGCCAGGCGCGAGCGCTTGTCCGGATCGTGCGCATTGGCGAGCCAGAGTGTCGTGTAGGTGTCGTGATACTCGGAGGCGAGAAACACCGGCGAGACTTCGCCACTGCTGCTCTCGAATAGTGAGCCACTACCGAACTCAATCGTGGTCCCCGCGCGAGGCACAAACAGTCCCAGCAGCAGTCCGACCACGGGAAGCACGATCAGCAACAGCCAGATGACCAGTCGTCGCCGGCCGCGTAGTTTGAATCTGGACGCATCCACTCTCAGCATCGACCTGTCGGCCCCGCCAGGCGCCACCGTATCGTGCGTTCACACGCGTTCCGACTTTACCACGATGTCTAGGCGTCGATGTCCCGCCAGCGCACGTGCCGGGGCGGGCGCTGCGATACTGTGAGCGACAACCGGCGTGTGCCCGCATCGAATGCCGCGCGAGTGACTCGGGGCAAACGATTCAGGGCGAAGACAGGAGGTGCGCGTGGCACGCATTACGATCATTGGATTGGGTTACATCGGAGGCTCAATCGGCATGGGCCTGCGGGCAGCGAAGCTGCGGAAGACGGAGATCGTCGGATTCGACGATTGGCGTGCGGCGCGTAGAGCCGCCGACAAGCAGAACGCCGTCGACCACGTCGCTGGCAGCCCGCGCGAAGCGGTCGATGGCGCAGGTCTCGTCATTCTTGCCACGCCGCCGACCGCAACATCCGAATTGCTGGCAGAGATCGCGCCCTACCTGGGCCGCGGCGCAGCGGTGACCGATACCGCCGCGTCGAAGACGCAGATTGGGACATGGGCCAAGCAGCATTTGCCCAATGGCGTGTCATTCGTCGGTGGACACCCGATGGCCGGCGACGCTTCGGCGTTCGGCATCGAGAACGCCAGCGCCGACCTGTTTCGGGGCAAGTCCTGGTTCGTGACTCCTTCGGCGACGGCGTCGGATAGCGCGGTCAAGTCCGTCTTGGGCATGGTGCGGGAACTCGGCGCGACGCCGCACTTCCTTGAGGCCACCGAGCATGACTTCGTGATGGCCGGCGTCTCGCACTTGCCGTTGGTCGTTTCCTCGGCGTTGTTCACGATGTTGCGGAGCTCTGACGGCTGGCCCGACTTCGGGCGGGCGGCCGGCGACACCTTCCGCGCCATGACCGCATTCAACGCAGGCGATCCCAGCATGACCACCGAGATCGCCGTGACTAACAAGGAGCAGGTCCAGCACTGGATCGATCGCTTCGTGTTGGAGCTGAATCGAGTGCGCAACCTGCTTGACGAGCCTGAAGAGGAAGTCTTCCGCGAGTATTCGGGCGCTCAGATCAATCATGCCAAGTTCCTGGGCGGCGACGACCTCGATCCTGACGCGGGCGCACAACCCGATATTCCCGACGCGACCTCGCAGATGGCGGCGCTGCTCGTCAGCCCACGCCTCTATGACAAGGTGCGCACCATGACCAAGCGAAGCGAAGAGAAAGAGAAGCAGCGCCAGGCTCGGGGGCGTCGCTGGGGTCGAAGCTGATCAATGTCTAGCGACGTGATCGTCGAACCGAGTGGGCCGCTGCGTGGTGAACTGAGAGTTCCCGGCGACAAATCGATCTCGCATCGTGCCCTGATCTGCAACGCGCTGGCCGAGGGTGAGGCGCAAATCACGGGACTGCTCGACAGCGCCGACTGTCGCTCGACCATGGCGTGCTTGCGTCAGTGGGGCGTCGAGTTCGAAGCGACGGGCGACCTTGTTGTCGTCAGGAGTCCAGGCCAGGACCAATTCCGCCCCGCATCAGGCGTGCTTGATTGCGGCAATAGCGGGACGTCGATGAGGTTGCTCAGCGGCGTCGCAGCGGGACTCCCGTTTCGTAGCGAGTTCGACGGCGACGAATCGCTGCGTCAGCGTCCGATGCGTCGCGTGCTCGAACCGCTGGCCTCGATGGGCGCCGTTGTCGACGCGAGCGACACCGCGCCGTTCTGGGTTGACGGTTCCGACGGCTTGCCTGGAGGATTTGACGGCGAGGTGGCGGTCGCCAGCGCGCAGGTCAAGAGTTGCATCGTCTTCGCCGCCCTGAGAGCAGCCCAGCCCAGCCGCATCGTAGAACCCGGTCCGTCCCGTGATCACACCGAGCGGATGCTCTCTGCCATGGGAGCGGAGATCGATGTCGATGGCGCGACCATCTCGGTCCATCCTGGGGCAACCTTGACGCCTCAGGACGTTGCAGTTCCCGGCGATGTCAGCGCGGCCGCATTCTGGATGGTCGCAGCGGCGATGACGCCGGACTCCGAGATTGTCATGCCCAATGTTGGCGTCAATCCGCGCCGCACAGGCGTGATCGATGTGTTGCGCGCCATGGGCGCCAGCATCGAGCTGTCCAATCCGAGGGAGATGTCAGGTGAGCCGGTCGCGGACATCGTGGTTCGAGGGTCGACCTTGCACGGAACACTGATCGACGGCGACATGATTGTTCGGGCGCTTGATGAGCTGCCGATACTGGCAGTGGCTGCCGCTGTCGCAGACGGCGCTACCGAGATTCGAGACGCGGCCGAGCTGCGAGTCAAGGAGTCCGACCGGATCGCGACGACGTCCGCCATGCTCACGGCAATGGGAATCGAAGTCGCTGACTGGAGCGACGGGATGCGGATCGTCGGCGGCAGTCTGCGCGGCGGCAGCGTCGACTCGTTCGGCGATCACCGGCTGGCGATGGCGGCTGCGGTCGCTGGACGTTCGGCAGATCCAGAGTCGGGGCCAACAAGGATTGCGCGCGCATCGGCGGTTGATATCTCGTACCCGACCTTCTGGCAGGACCTCGATCGATTGCGCCATGTCGCCGCCGTCTGAGCCTGCGCCTCTCGTGGTCGTCATCTCCGGGCCGTCGGCCGCCGGCAAGGACACGGTGATCAATGAGGCGCTCGCGTTGGAGGCCTCGCTGGCGAAGGTCGCGACGGCCAAGACGAGAGCGCCCCGGCCTGGAGAGATTGACGGCATTCACCACGTATTCCTGACCGACGAGCAGTTCGACCGCTGGGTGGCCGAGGATGCCTTCCTCGAGCATGTCGAGTCCTACGGCCATCGCAGCGGCGTCCCGCGTGCAGCGGTGTCGGAACTGATTGCTCAGGGACGTACCGTCATCTTGCGAACCGATGTGGTAGGAGCAAGTTCGCTCAAGGGCCAGCTTGATGACCCGCTGCTGGTGTTTGTCACCGTTCCCGACACCACCGAGTTGGAGCGACGCATCCGGGCCCGAGGAGCGGAGAGCGAGAGCGAGATCGCGTTGCGGTTGGCGGAAGCGGAAGCTGAAATGGCAGAGTCGGTGTGGTTCGACGAAGTGATTGTCAACGCCGATGGTCGGCAGGGAGAGGCGGCTCGCAGACTGGTGGACGTGATCGAGGCGGAGCGGCGACGTCGCCTTCAAGCGTGATCCCATCGGAGACCATTCGGACAGATTTCGCGTTGGTAGGCATGGTGAGTGCGGCAGGATCCCCTCAGCCTTCGGCAGCTCCCCCTGCAAGGAGACCTGTTGGTTGGTCCTCTTCTCCCCCCTCGCGGGGGAGATGCCGCAGGCAGATGGGGGCTCCCCATCCCCTGGCCTATCTAGTCGCTGTGCGCGGACCGCCCCTCTGTCACTCCGTGACATCTCCCCCCGCAAGGGGGGGAGAGGGGAATCGTGAGGTTTGCAGAGGTCTCTGCAAAGGGGGAGCAGGATGTCGAGCCGGCGAAGCGTTCGGCAATTGGCGGGGAAATCCGCAGAGGCCCAGCCGGTTCGCGTCTGTGTCGGGCTTGATGTTTGACAGCGGGCGCATCTGGCGTAGCATTTGCTCAGAAGTGGGAGCGCGCGATGTCGGCGATGCTGTTCAGCGGTGATTTGGGAACGCACATGCGTCCCTCCGCGCACTGCCACACCTCGGGTGGGCAAGGGGTTTGGCGCGGCCAACGCTAAGTTGAGTCGTTCCGCCGACGCAGTCCCCACGCAATGGTTCGTTCATCTTGGACTGCGTCTCATCCCTGGAGCCTGTTCCCATGCCGTCAGCCGGTCAACCTACTCCCAGCCTTGACGAATTCAAACAGCTCGCTGCCGACGCTCAAGCATCGGACAGCGGCAACTATGCTGCGATCTATCGCGAAGTCCTCGCCGACCTTGAAACGCCCGTCTCCGCTTTCCTCAAGGTGAAGCGCGGCGCTTATTCGTTCCTGCTTGAATCGGTCGAGGGCGGCGAGCGCCCCGGTCGATTTTCCTTCATCGGAACCGAGCCGTATCGAGTCTTCCGCGCGCCCTCGGGAGGCGCGGTTGATCCGCTCGACGAAGTTGAGGCGGAACTGGGCCGATTCGATCTTGTGCCCAACCCGGACTTGCCGCCATTCCACGGCGGCGCGGTCGGATATCTCGGGTATGAGTCGATTCGACACTTCGAGCCTCGCGTACAGCCCGCCAAACGCGACCATCACGGTCTGCCCGAGGCGTTGTTCCAGTTCGTCGACACCGTGCTCCTGTTCGACCATCTCAAGCATGTGATCAAAGTTGTGACCCATGCGCGGCTCGATGGCAATGTTGACGCTGCCTACCGAGCAGCCGAGTTCCGGATTAACGAGCTGGTCGAGCGGCTTGAATCCGGTCCGCCGATACCTCCCACAGATGCGCCCGAACCGGTCGGGCATTCCAGCGCGATTCGCTCCAACATCGAGCGCGAGGGGTACTTCTCCGACGTCAAGCAGATCATCGACTATGTCATCGCCGGCGACATCATTCAGTGCGTCTACTCGCAGCGCTTCTCGCGCGCGACGTTTGTGCATCCCTTCAACGTCTATCGGACGCTGCGCACGGTGAATCCGTCGCCCTACACGTACTACCTGGAGATGGACGATCACCAGATCGTCGGCACGTCGCCGGAGCTGCTGGTGATTGTCGAGGACGGCAAAGTCTCAACGCATCCGATTGCCGGCACCCGTCGCCGTGGGTTCGATAACGACGAGGACCTGGCGCTCGAGGCCGAGTTGCGGACAGACGAGAAAGAGGTGGCCGAGCACGTGATGCTGCTTGACCTGGGCCGAAACGACATCGGCCGCGTTGCCAAGCCCGGCACGGTGCGCGTGACGCAGGAGCTCGACATCGAGCGCTACAGCCACGTCATGCACCTGGTCTCGCATGTCGAGGCGGAGCTCGCTGAGGGCGCAACATCGTTCGACGCTGTGCGAGCAACGTTCCCGGCTGGAACGGTATCGGGCGCGCCCAAGATTCGCGCCATGGAAATCATTTCCGAGCTGGAGGAGGATCAGCGCGGACCCTACGCAGGCGCGCTGGGCTATTTTGGCTTCGGCGGCAACATGGAGACGGCGATCACGATCCGCACGATTATCATGCAGGACGGCGTCGCCTCGGTGCAGGCCGGCGGCGGTATCGTCTTCGATTCCAAGCTGAACGACGAATTCGACGAAACCGTGAACAAGGCGATGGGCATGTTCACCGCACTCGACCTCGCTGAGGAACGCTCGCGGGCGGCATCTGGCGTCGAAGGATCGCGGGGCTACTGATGCCCGAATCATTGATCATCGGCTACGGGGTCGTCTTCGACGACGACGGTCGGGTGATGCTGCTGCGCCGCCGCGAGGGTGAGGCGCTCTGGCCCGGCGCATGGTGGCTGCCGGGCGATGTGACCCCGCTCGACGAAGAGCCCGACGACACGGTGCCTCGGCTCTTCGAGCATCTCCTGCGCCAACGAGTCCGCGTCGCATATGCGCACACTGTCTACGGCGCGGAGCACTCAAGTGGTCGTCACACGATTCACAATGGTTATGTGGTCACTGTCGAGCAGGCGCTCGATTCCGCGCCCGCGGACGAAACGAATCCCTTTGACGCGATGGAATGGTGGGATGTGTCCGCTGCGATCGCCGAGCTGCCAGAGCAGCAGTCGGAATTGCTGGCGACCATTGTTGAGCGTCGCGAATCAGGCTGGGATCTCGATGCGGATTCCAGTCTCGAAGCGCTCTTTGACGCTGCGCAACATGAGCCGCAAGACAACAAGTTGCCTGCGCGCAGCCACGCTGAGCGGCGCGCCGCCGGCGACGCCATCTTGACGGAAGTGTCTGGGCTTGAACAGTTCGCCGACACCATCGAAGCTCGGACCGGACCCTTCGGTTCCTATCTCGTCGACCACATCTGGGGCGACATCTGGCAGGACGGACTGCTCACTCGCCGAGATCGCAGCCTGGCCGCCATGTCGGCCGCCGGCGCATTGATGCAGATCGGCGGGTTCGCATTCAACGCGGGTATCGGCGAGCGCAATGGACTCAGGCGCGACGAGATCGTTGAGGTCTGCGTCCAACTGACTGTGGAATGCGGCTATCCGTTCGGCAATCTCGCGTTGACGAACGTGCTCTCGGATTGGGCCGCGTCGGGAGAGCCGTACCAGCCCACACCTGCCGTGGGCAAGGATGACGAGCAGAGGCGGATCGATGCCGCCGCTATCTCCGAAGCGTTGTTGGGCCGCCACGTTGATGCCGACAGCATCGCCGAAGACGCGCAGCGGCAGCTTGGATCGCTCGGGCGGTTGACCGTGGATTGGTCCTGGGGCGATGTCTGGAGTCGCGAAGAACTCTCGCGCCGAGATCGCGCCTTGGTCGTATTCACGATGCACATGGCGATTGGTCGGGAGCGTGAACTGGAGAGCGATCTCCAAACTGCTCATCGGCTCGGCTGCAGCTGGGATGAACTGGATGGCGTGATTGCGATCGCCTCGGCCTTCTGCGGACTGCCTCGCGCCTCCGACGCGGCGCGTGTTCTCCAGCGGCTGCGCGGTCAATCGCGCTGAGCTTCCTAGAATGCGCGCCAACAAGTGACGTTCAGACCAACTTCAGGAATGAGGGATTGACATGGCGACTCACGCAGAACGACGCAAGGCGGGCAGTGAGTTGCTGGCCGAGATGAGCGGTCAGCCGGTCGGATTCGCATCGGCCGCCGAACAGCGCACGGGCGCGTTCGGTAGTTACGTGGTTGACTACGTCTTCGGCCAGATGTGGCAGGGCGAAGAACTCTCGCGGCGCGACCGCACGATCGTGGCGCTGGCGATGCTCGGTGCGATGGAGCGATTGCAGGCAGTCCGATTCCACGCCAGCTTCGGACCGGCCAACGGCGTCTCGCGCGAGGAGATGGTCGAGATCGCGCTGCAGATCGCCGGTTACTCGGGCTTCCCGGCGGGGAACGAGATGGTCAACGTCCTGGTCGAGATGTGGAGTGAGGCCGACGGCAAGCCGTACCGGATTCCACCGGCCGAGTACAAGGACGACGAACAGCGTCACCGCGACGCCGTCGACGTGCAACGCACACTCGCCGGCCGCGAAGAAGCACAGGATCCGGCTGAGGCGTTGGCCGGGATGGACAGGATCGGGCCGGTCGGCAAGCTCGCCTTCGAGTTTGCTTTCGGCGACCTCTGGTCGCGGACGCAGCTCTCGCGGCGCGACCGATCACTGGTCGTGGTCTCGATCCTGGTCGCATTGGTCAAGCCCGACGAGTTGCAATTCCACATCCCCGGCGCGCTCAACCACGGCGTCACCGAAACTGAACTCCAAGGCGTAATGGCGACGGCCGCGCCGTATTGCGGATTCCCGCGTGCGGTCGAGGGCTATCGCACATTGCACCGCATTCTCCGCGAACGGGAGGCTGCCAACGATGGCGGTTGATACGTTACTGATCGACAACTACGACTCGTTTACCTACAACTTGTACCAATACCTGTGCGAGTTGGGCGCTGATGTCGTGGTGTACCGCAACGACAAGATCACACTTGATGAAATTGCAGCGCTGGAGCCGCGCCGGATCGTCATCTCGCCGGGGCCGAAGACGCCGGTCGAAGCTGGCGTCAGCGTCCCAGTGCTGCAACGTTTCAGCCCGACGATTCCCACGCTTGGCGTATGCCTGGGACATCAGGCCATGGGCGCGGCCTTCGGCGCGACGGTCGGACCGGCTGGGGAAATTCGGCACGGCAAGGTGTCCTCAATCGAGCACGACGGCGAGGGCGTCTTTGCCGGCCTGCCCAATCCAATCGAGGCGACGCGCTACCACTCGTTGATCGTGGAGCCAGACACGCTGCCGGACGAGATCGTGCCCACCGCCTGGTGCGAGCGGATCGACGGCTCGGGCAAGATCCTGATGGGCATGCGCCACACCGAGTACCCGATCGAGGGCGTGCAGTTCCACCCGGAGTCAATCCGGACCAAGACCGGCCACGCCATTCTACAGAACTTCCTGGACCAGTCCGAGGCCTACCACCGTGTCTAGTGGCGACCTCGGACCGGCGCTGGCGGCAGTAATCGACGAAGGGCGCAGCCTGTCCGACGCCGAAGCGTCTGCAGCGATGGACGCTCTGATGTCGGGTGAGGCGGAGCCAATCCAGGCAGCCGCGCTGCTGACCGGGCTGCGGATGAAGGGCGAGTCGGTTGACGAGGTCGTGGGACTCGCGCGGGCGATGCGCGAGCACGCCCTGCGCGTCGACCTGTCAGACCTGCCCCGCCTGGCCGACACCGCTGGCACCGGCGGGTCGGGCAAGCACACATTTAACTCTTCCACCGCGGCCGCCTTTGTGCTCGCGGGATGCGGCGTGCCTGTCGCCAAGCACGGCAATCGGGCGATGTCTTCCAGCGTTGGCAGCGCCGACGTCTTGGAAGCGCTGGGAGGTCAGATCGCACTCCAGCCCGACCAGGCAGCGAACCTGATTCGTAAAGTCGGATTCGGATTCCTCTTCGCGCAGTCATTTCATCCATCAATGCGATTCGTCGCTCCGATCCGGCGAGGAATCGGTATTCGCACCGTGTTCAACATCCTCGGCCCGTTGACCAATCCGGCACGCGTAACGCATCAACTGATCGGTGTGGCGCGGCCCGAACTTGGCCCGTTGATGGCCGCAGCGTTGGGACGACTCGGAGTGCGTCGGGGATTGGTCGTCCATGGACAAGAGGGCCTGGACGAGGTCTCGCCGTCGGGTGAAACGACCTGTTGGCAGGTCGACGGCGAAGAGCTGACCGAGTTCACCGTGTCGCCGCAGGACTTTCAGATTCGGTCTGTTCCGTTGTCCGCCGTCAGCGGTGGCGAGACGGCGAGTGAGTCGGCCGACATGATGCGAGAGGTGCTGGGCGGCAAGACATCGGCCCTAACCGGGTTCGTCACGCTCAACGCAGCGGCCGCACTGCTGGCGGCCGAGGAAGTGCCGACCTTCGCCGAGGGCGTCAGTCGGGCGGCGGAGTGCATTGACGACCAGCGCGCGTTGCGCAAGCTGGAGCTCTGGGTCGAGCGATCCCAGGCGATCAGCGCCGCAACCGAAGCGCAGGACACGACATAATGGCGTCCGTCCTCGATGGCATCGTCGCCGACACCCGCGCAGCAGTTGAGCAGAGAAAGATGGCGAGGCCGATCGAAGAGCTTCGCGAGTTAGCCGTTGCACGGCAATCACGAAACGACTTCGTTGAGGCGCTGAATAGGCCCGGTGTTGGCCTCATGGCGGAGATCAAGCGCGGATCTCCATCCAAAGGACTCTTCGCTCCCGATCTTGTGCCGGCTGAACTGGCCCGGATTTATCGAGACATCGGCGCGATCGCTGTCTCTGTGCTCACGTCGCCGGCATTTTTCGCCACCGATGATGACCTGTGCGCGGCGTCAGAGGCGCTCGCGGGCAGTGGACTTCCGCTGCTGCGCAAGGAGTTTCACGTCGACGCGTATCAGGTTGCGGAAGCAGCGGCGCTCGGCGCGGATGCCTACTTGCTGATCGCCAAGACGCTGAGCGTCAGGGAACTCATGGAGTTGTCGCGGGCCGGCGAAGAGTTCGGATTGACTGCGTTTGTTGAAGTCACCGACGAGATGGAAACTTCGATGGCGCTCGATGCCGGCGCTGCGGCAATCGGGATCAACAACCGGAATCTGCATACATTTGAAGAGGACCTGGGCACGACCGAACGATTAAGGCACAAGATTCCTGTTTCGGTCCCAGTCGTCGCCGCGAGCGGCGTGCGCACTCGGGATGATATGAGGCGGATGGAAGCCTGCGGTGTCAATGCGGTCCTGATTGGTGAGGCGCTGGCCTCGGCAGCGGATCCACATGCCAAAGCACGAGAGTTGCTGGGGCGATGACGTTTGTCAAAATCTGCTCAGTGCGCGCGGTCGACCATGCGGTCTGGGCGCGTGAGGCGGGCGCAGACGCGATCGGCATGATCTTCGCCGACGCGCCGCGACGCATCGACATCAGGGTCGCTCGGGCAGTGAGACGCGAACTCGGTCCGAGAGTCGAGATCCTGGAATCAAGCACAGAAACTGCCGAGCGCGAACGCCGTGCGGCAGGTCAGCCGCTGCTTGTTGGTGTATTCGCGCGACAGTCGGTGGAAGATATCGAACGGGTGTTGGATCGCGTGGATCTTGACCTGGTGCAGCTCAGCGGCGGTGAGCATCCGGCGCTCGTGGGGCGCATTCGCCGAGCCGTCGTTCGCGCCGTCCACGTGTCCGACGGCATGGACGCCGCCGCCGTGCTTCGAGAGATCGATCGGGCGCCAAACACCATGACCATGCTCGACGCCAAGTCGAAGCAGGGCGGCGGAACCGGTCAGCGGATCGATTGGTCACTGGCGGCCGAGGTCGCCGCGTTGCGGCCATTTTTGCTGGCCGGTGGTCTCAATCCAGAAAATGTCGGCGAGGCGGTGCGATCGGTCCGGCCCTGGGCCGTCGATGTTTCGTCCGGAGTTGAAACCGACGGCGTGAAGGATCAAGAGAAAATCCGCGCGTTTATCGCAGCGGCGAAGGGTGGGTAGCGCAGTGGCTAAGGAATCCGGAGCCTTCGGCCCGTTCGGTGGACAGTTCGCGCCCGAAACATTGATGCCTGCCCTCGCAGAGCTTGAGGAAGCCTGGGCGGAAGCCCAGGCCGACCCCGAGTTCCATGCAGAGCTGAACGGCCTGCTCAAGAACTACGTTGGACGCGAGACCCCGCTAACCCACGCTGAGCGGTTGTCGGATCAACTGGGTGGAGCGCAGATCTGGCTCAAGCGAGAGGACCTCGCCCACACGGGCGCTCACAAGATCAACAACGCGATCGGTCAGGTGCTGCTGGCCAAGCGGATGGGCAAGCCGAGGATCATCGCCGAGACCGGCGCCGGTCAGCACGGCGTCGCCACAGCGACGGCCTGCGCGACGCTTTGGCCTGGAGTGCATCGTCTACATGGGCGCAGAAGATGTCCGCCGACAGGCGCTCAACGTGTTCCGCATGGGACTGCTCGGGGCTGAGGTTGTGCCGGTCGATTCCGGCGCTCGTACGCTCAAGGACGCGATCAACGAGGCGATCCGGGACTGGGTCACTAACGTCCGTACAACCCACTACCTGATCGGCAGCGCCATTGGGCCACATCCGTATCCAATGATCGTGCGGGAACTTCAGTCGTGCATTGGGCTTGAGGCTCGAGAGCAGATGCAGGAGAAAATCGGCAAACTACCCGATGTCGCGGTTGCCTGCGTTGGCGGCGGGAGCAATGCGATTGGTCTGTTCCATCCATTCCTCGACGATCCAGTGCGACTGATCGGTGTCGAAGCGGCCGGTGAGGGTTTGCACGCACGCCACGCGGCGACGCTCACGGCAGGGTCGCCCGGCGTGCTGCACGGCACGCGCACCTACGTCTTGCAGGACGAACACGGACAGATCACCGAGGCCCACTCAATTTCCGCCGGGCTCGACTACCCCGGCGTCGGGCCCGAGCACGCCTGGCTGATGCTGACCGAGCGGGCCGAGTACGTCTCGGTGACCGACGATGAAGCGCTCGATGGTCTGCAGCTGCTGTCGGAGACCGAAGGGATCATCCCGGCCCTCGAGACGGCGCATGCGATCGCCTATGCGGCAAAGATCGCGCCGTCGATGAGTCCCGATGAGACGATTCTGCTCGGCCTCTCGGGTCGTGGTGACAAGGATGTGGAGATCGTCCGGGACGCGCTGGCATCGCGGGCAAACTGATGTCGGATGACGCGCTTCAGCTCATAGCGCGGCCGGCGGTCCAACAGTCGACGATGACGCTGGTCGCGCAACCGGCGGGCCAATCAGGCCCTGCTCCGACCTCCTACGCCTCCGAAACATGGCTTGATCTACCGGCGCCAGTTGCTGTCGAACAGGCGCCTCGGAGCCTGGGCCGAGTACGCATGCCGGTCCGCGTCTTGTCTCTCGCGGTGCTCACCTTCGCCGGTGTCGCAGGATGGATCTTCTTGCTGCTCTGGACGGATGCCTACGCGGCCTGGGGTTGGCAGTGGTACTTCGTCGTCAGCTTGACGGGAAGTAACATCATCGGCCTGATCTGTTGGGTTGTGACTCCTCGCTGGATTCTGCGACGCCACCACGCTTCAGAGGTGGTCGCCTGGCGCCGCCCGAATCGGCAGGACTTCACCTGGGTCGGAGTTGGACTGGCGGTGATGGTCGGGCTCTGGTTCGCCTATTGGGAGATCATTCCCTGGGCCGGCTGGGAATGGGCGCTACCGATTCAGCCTCCTCAAGGCTCAGACGTTGTTGTCTTCTTAGCCTGGTGGCACGCGGCGCTGTTCGCCATTCTCGCCGTGATCGTCGCGCCCTTCGTCGAGGAGACCTTCTTCCGCGGGTTCATGCTCGGCGGGCTCAATCGCGTGTGGTGGCTCGTGCCCTCGATTCTGCTGAGCGCGGCGCTCTTCTCTGCAGTCCATTTCAATCTGCGCGTCCTCATCCCGTTCGCCGTCTTCGGCGTGATTCTCGGCATTGTCTACCTTCGCACCAAACACTTGACCGCTCCCGCGATGGCGCACGCTGGTTGGAATCTGGGTGTCACAGTCCTCTTGTTGATGGAGTATGGAGTGGGATGACACAGCTACCAGAACTCAATGGCACGTCATTGGGTGAAGAGCCCGAAGATCGCGGCTTGGAAGGATTCAAGCTCGTTGGTTGGGGATTGCTCTGCACGCTGGCCTGGCTGGTCGTGCTGCTGGTGACGGGTCTGATCGTCGGCACGATCGATGACACCAGCGAGGCGACGAGCGAGCTCGGTTTGCTCGTCTTCGTCATCGGACAAGGCACGGCGGGACTGGTCGGCTGGCTTGTGCTGCCGCGCCTGATCATGCGCCGCAAACAGCGAACGGACGTGGTTGCGTGGCGTCGGCCGACTTCATCCGATGTCGCCTGGGCGGTCGGAGGACTACTGGCGATCTACGCCGTCCTGTTCGCCTACACGGCGATCGTCAGCATTGCCGGGATCGATTCGCTGGAGCCGCAGTCGACGATTGACGAGGAGCGGCTCTTCGTCCACACCTCGGTCATGATTGCGCTCGGGATCCTGGTGATTGTCTGTGCGCCGATGTATGAGGAAGCGTTTGCGCGAGGCTTTGTGCTCGGCGGATTGAAACCCTATTGGGGGATGATTCCGGCATTCCTGGTCTCGGCCGCTGTGTTCTCCGCGTTGCACGCCGATTTGGGCAGTCTGATTCCGTTTGCGATTGCGGGGGTGATACTAGGGGTCGTGTATGTGCGCACCGGATCGCTGACCGCAGCGTCGATGGCGCATTTTGGCTTTAACGTAATCGGATTCTCGGCGACGCTGTGGCAACAGCTTGGTTGGGGGGCGGGATGACTGAACTTGGGAAGCGATATCGGGACGCCTTCGCGGCCTCAGCGGCGAACAGCGATGGGCCGCTGGTCTTTCCCTTCCTGACTGCCGGATTTCCATCGCCGGAAGAGACGCCCGAACTGATTCGGGCGGCACTCCGAGGTGGCGCCGGAGGACTAGAGATTGGTGTTCCCTTCTCCGATCCCATCGCCGATGGACCAGCGCATCAGCAGGCGTATACGGTCGCGCTGGCCGCCGGCGCAACGCTGGAGACTGCGCTCGACGCGGTTCGCACCGCCCGCCAAGCGGCGCCCAATGCGCCAATCACGCTGATGGGCTACCTCAATCCCTTCCTCTCATTCGGGTCGGCAATACGGAATGAAGCCGGCGACCCCGGCGCCGCAGTCGGTCAGCCGATGGAGCCACTTGCGCAACGGGCCGCCGAGGCCGGCGCTGACGGCGTCATCGTCGTCGATCTGCCCGTCGATGAGTCCGATGCGGCGCGCGAGGCGTTCGCCCGTCATGGCATCTCAATGATCTATCTGCTCGCTCCGACATCCACCGAGGAACGCATCGCGGCCGTCGCGGAGCGGGCGTCCGGGTTTATCTATCTCGTATCACTGACTGGTGTGACCGGAGCCCGTGATCAGGTCGCCGCCGACTTCGAGGCGTTTGTCGGCCGGGTTCGGGCGTTGACTGACACGCCGTTAGCAGTTGGCTTTGGCATCAGCCGGCGAGCGCATGTCGAGGAAGTCGGAAAATTGGTTCCGGCTGCTATCATCGGCTCAGCGCTGACCTCGACGATTGCGTCGGCGCCGGTTGATGGCCGCGCTGAGGCCGTCGAACGATATCTCGAGGTGGTCACCGGCCGCCGGAGCGAAGAGACAAGCGAATGAGTACCAGGCTCCCTCTGGGACAACTGCTATTCATTAGCTGCGTCTATATCTCCGCGGCCGGCATCTTTGAGGCCGGTCGCTAGATCGCGCGCCGACGGACAACGTCGTCGCGCTGATCGCACTGCTGCATCACCCACCCGTTTCACTCCTGACTGCACTGAACGACTGAGCACCTGACGATGTCCAACCGTGAATCCGAGGCTGTCTGGCGTCTGCGAGGCATTCGCGGCGCCACGACCGTGTCGAACAATTCACGCGACGACATCCTCAACGCCACCGAAGAGCTGTTGGGCGAGATGATCGTCCGCAACGAGATCGATGGCAGCGAGGTCGCTTCGGTCTGGTTTACCACCACTCCGGATCTCAACGCCGAGTTCCCGGCGGTGGTCGCCAGACGCACGTTCAATTGGACTGACGCTGCGCTGATGTGCGGACATGAAATGCAGGTGCCCGGCTCGCTTCCTTCCTGTTTGCGGATTCTGTTGCACGTCAACACGCCGCTGCGTCAGGACGAAGTGGAGCACGTGTACCTGCGTGGGGCTCGGGTGTTGCGACCGGATTTGACAGCGAATACGGACGATTAACGTTCGTGCGGCAGATTCCTGCGAAGATTCAAGAGTGAGACCAGTACTCAGTAGCAGACGAGCGAGAAGGTAACAACATGCTGATTGTGATGAGAATGGGCGCGAGCGACGAAGAGATTCGCGGCGTGCTCGCACGACTGAAGGAAGTCAACCTCGAGGGACACCTCTCCCCGGGCAAGGAACGCGTCGTGATCGGCGCCGTCGGCGTGATCGGCGACCCGGACATCCGCGCCTCGATGGGCCGGATGAGCGGCGTCGACGAAGTCATCGCGATTTCCCGTCCCTACAAGTTGACGGGCCGCGAGTTCCAGAAGAACGACACCGTGATCAATGTCGGCGGCGTCGAGATCGGCGGCGGCAAGATGGTCGTCATGGCCGGTCCCTGCTCCATCGAGAGCGAAGAACAGATGGTCACGACCGCCAAGTCCGTGGCCGCGTCGGGGGCGCAGATCCTGCGCGGCGGCGCATTCAAGCCGCGCACCTCGCCATACGCCTTCCGCGGACTCGGCGAAGAGGGACTGCGGCACCTCGCGACGGCCCGCGAAGAGACCGGGCTGCCGGTGATCACCGAGGTCATGGAAGCGCGCGATGTGGATCTGGTGGCTCGCTACGCCGACATCCTGCAAGTTGGCACGCGCAACATGCAGAACTTCATGCTGCTCGACGAGGTCGGCCTGGCTCGCAAGCCGGTGATGCTCAAGCGCGGCTTGTCCGCCACGATCGACGAGTGGCTGCTCGCGGCCGAGTACATCATGGCCAAGGGCAACCGCGATGTCATCCTCTGCGAGCGCGGCATCCGCACCTTCGAAACCGCGACACGCAACACACTCGATCTCTCGGCGATTCCCGTCGTCCAGCGACTGAGCCACCTGCCGATCATCAGCGACCCGGCGCACGGCACCGGTCACTGGTACCTGGTCGAGCCGATGGCGCGCGCCTCAATGGCCGTGGGCGCGGACGGCCTCATGATCGAAGTGCATCCCAATCCCGACCACGCATTGTCGGACGGACAGCAGTCCCTGACGCTCGAGAACTTCGACTCGCTGATGCGCTCGCTCGAGAAGGTCGGCGAGGCAGTCGGGCGCCCATTGGCGCCGCAGCCGCAACTCGCCGCCGCCGGCGATTAACGCGGACGATCACTCCGAACGACGGTCGAGGCCGTTTGCCGCGCTAGAACTCACTCGTGAGTGCGCGGCGGGCGGCCTCGTCGCGTTGGTCTATGGCCTGTGAGTCCTGGCCCTGCACGACCTTGAGTTCAAGTTGATCAAGCGCGCCTGAAACCGACGTCTGCATCGAACGCAGTTGGTCATGCAGCCGTCGCAGCATTTCCATCGAGTAGCGGTCCGCCTCGAGCGCCTGCGAAACAGCTTCCGTCGTCGCCTGACCGCGCACGGCGGCGGCTTCCTGATTGGCGCGCGTCACTGTCTCCGTCGATGAGTGATGCGCCTGGTCAACGATGCTCTGGGCACGCGACTCAGCGGCTTGCACCAGCTCATGCACGGAGATCTGGTGCTCGGCATCCTGCCGCGCCTGTTGCGCGAGGATTGCGGCCTCTTCCTGCGTTTGCCGGAGCAGCCGCTCGCGCTCTTGCAGCAGTCGTTGGGCCTGATCGGCCGATGCCGGCGATGCCATGCGCAGGCGGTCGATGAGGTCGAGCAACTGCTCCCGATCAACGGTCCAACCTGATCCGAACCGGCTGCGCCGACCGGCGAGCACTGCGGCTTCAATTTGGTCGATAAGTTCCAGGAGGTCGATGGTGAGCTCCTCCCCCAATGCCTCGCCTCCATTCGACTGTAGCGCAGACGTTGACGTCGCCACGAGGGTGAAAACAGGCGATTTAGCGGACGCCCTCAGAGAGCGTGTTTCCAAAGCCGCCCGATCTCCTTCTCCGTCATACCCGCGCTCCGCCGCGGGTATCTCGCTGTGCTCGGCGCTAAAGTCAGGAGTCAGCTGAGCGGCTGAAACGGGCACGGTTCCTCTGGTTCGGGCATCGGTGGAGAACTCATCGAGATTCCCGCGTCGGAGCGCGGGAATGACGGAATGCTGCACTTTCGAGAAAACCTCCGGGGGCGGGGAAACTCGGAACCTAGGAATCCTCTGAATAACTTCCGTCGGTGGCCGATCGGGGACCCCCCCAGCCTTCGGCAGCTTCCCCCGCGAGGAGACCTTTGAATAAGTCCCCTTCGCCCCCCTTGCGGGGGGAGATGCCGAAGGCAGAGGGGCGGCTCCCCATCTCAAGGCCTATCTGGTCGCTGGCGGCGGACCCCCCCTCTGTCACTCCGTGACATCTCCCCCCGCAAGGGGGGGAGAGGGGAATCATGAGTCTTTCAAAGGTCTCGCGAGGGGGGAAGCGGGGATCGGAGTTGTTCAGAGCGTTCCTAGTTTCAACGCAACCGAGAGTCTAGCGAACCGCCGGACCGTACCGCTCGACCAGTTTCTTGGCCACGTTTGGCGGCACCAGATCATCTACTGGATGTCTCAGGGAGGCAAGCTCCCGGATTCGGCTGGCTGAGATGAAGAGGTGTTGATGGCCGGACATGAGGAAGACCGACTCGATATGCGGCGCAATCTTTTTGTTCATCAACGCCATGTCGAACTCAGCCTCGAAGCCCGTGACGGCGCGGATCCCACGGACCAGCACGCTGGCGCCGACCTCGTCGGCGAAGTTCACGACCAGGCCGGTGAACTGGGCGGCGCGGACGTTGGGACAGTGCTTCGTGGCGCCCTCGATCATGGCGAGGCGCTCGTCGACATCAAACGTCTCGCTGGAGCGCGGATAGATGGCCATCACGACCTCGTCGAACATCGATGCTGCTCGCTGCACAATGTCGAGATGTCCGTTGGTGAGGGGGTCGAAGCCGCCGGGGTAGAGCGCGATCGTCATGGTTGGGCCTCCGCGCGATACGTGTCGATAGCGCCGTCACCATAGCGCCGTTGATCAATTCGGACTAGTCCGCCAATGCGGTCCGGTGGCGGAGGCACGCCTCCCGACGCCCTGGTCAAGCGCCGCCAGACGGCCAATGCGCCCTGCGGAAGGGCGGCTCGCTCGGCGAAGGTCTCAATCACGGGCCGGGCGTCGACTCGGTAGGGAGGATCGATGAAGATCAGGTCGGGGTCCAACGGAATTCGCGAAAAGCAGCGTTCGACCGGTAGTCGATGGACGCGCGCGAGGTCGGTCAGGCCGAGCGAATCGAGGTTTCGCCGAATGACCGCGCAGGCCGGACCGTTTCGCTCCACAAAGTCGACCGACGCAGCGCCACGGCTAAGCGCCTCGATGCCCAGGTATCCAGCGCCGGCATACAGATCGAGCACCCGCGCACCCTCAACGAGGTCGCGAATCTCAGGCCGGTCGAATATCGCCGATCTGACAATTGCCGTGGCCGGTCGCGTTCCCTGGGCTGGAGAGCGCAGGCGTCTTCCGGCCAGCGCGCCACCGACAATACGAGCGTGGGACCGGGCCACTATTCCTGCTCCTCAGCCCGCACTGGCACAGTAATCACGTGTCCGACCCGTACATCACCGTCCGATACGACGAGCTGCGCTCGGTAGTCTCCAGGTGCGGACGGAAGATCCCAGAATTGCCAACCACTGCCGCTGTTTCCAGAGAGTTCTCCAGCCTCGACGCTGAAGATGGGATCGAACAGGATCGCGTTGGGCAGGCGCAAGTCAGGAATGCCCGATTCAAAGAATGCAGCGATCGCCGGCCAGAGATTTGCGTTCGACTCTTTGGCGGAAGCGTTGCTGATGTAGACGCCGCCCAGCTCCCATTGCGACACCACCTGCAAGTGGAAGGCGGCGCTGAAGCGATTGTGAATCCAGATGGTCACGGCCGAACCCGTCTGGTCGGGGTAGGTGAAGGTCACGACGCGGTTGATGTTGTCCCAGCGCAGTCCTCCCGAGAGCGAGTCCAGCATGATCGAGCTGCCCTGCAGGGTGACGCGCAAGCCGGGCCGATAGGGCCCAGGCTCGCGGATGCTGAGCTCCGATGCGATGCCCAGGGCTTCCCGCTGCGACGTTTCGCTGAACCCGGTGGATGTTCGGACAACCGCATTGGACCGAAGCGCCAGCAGCAGCTTGTTTGATTGGACCCGCTGCAACAGCGTGGGCAGAGACGCATCGATTGACGCCTGGAACACCGATGGATCGAGCGGCGGTTCAATCACGATGAAGTCTGCCGAGGCGCCGAGCTGCGACAAGTCATACGCGCCTTCGCCGATCCCGCCGGAGGCGCTGATCGGGATGTGAACTGACAGCCCGCGATCCTCGCGGTGCAGTCGATCGGCCAGTTCACTGATAAACGATGTGAATTGGGATCGAAGCGCAGGTGAGACATTCAAATAGTGAATGTCGACACCGTCGTGAAGGCCGCTCTTGATGGCGTGCTGAATGTTGGCGATGTGTTGTCGCCGCAGGTTGTCGGAGGCAAGGATGTCGTTGACGAGTTCCGTCTGATCGTTCGTGGCAAAGACCGTTGGCCAGACGCTTTGCGTATTCGCCACCGCCGGAAGATCGACCAGGCCCAGCAGAGATCCGTCGCCGCCCGGCTGCCATCCGTCCGGGTGCACGATCGTCAGCGAGCCAGCCAGGATCGATTGCGGCTCTTCTCCGCGAGGCACCCGCCCAGCGATCACGTCGCGGAACTGAAGACGCCGCAGGATCGCCAGGTTGTCGGGCGTTTGGCTGAGCAGGATCCGGGCCGAACTGCCGTCGCTGCTGAGCACGGCGTCGCCGAGCCGAACCCAATCCTCGTCATTCCAGGTGTATGCGCCCAGATTGCGCGTGTCCTGGGTGGGATTGGTCAAGCGCAAGGTGAACTCGAAGGGCCCGATCCGGTTGTCAGGCGAACGGAATTCATAGATTGGTGAGGCAGCGCCGAGCACGTCGGGGATTCGCGGCGCCTGCTCCATCAGGCGTCCCTCAAAGGAAACCGGCGTGAGTGATCCCGATCCTGTATCGGGGGACTGTGACTGCGGTTCATCTTCGGTGTTGAAGCTGGTGTCGATCAGCCCGGGCTCGAAGAACAGAACGATCACGACCGCAGCCAGGAGGGCAGCCATGATCAACACCAGCATGATGCCCAGACCGCGACCGCCCGTTGGCGCGCCTGTTCCGCCAGGCCCTGATCCCGGAGGGCCTGGTTGTCTCAGTCGCCTGGCCGGCGCCGGTACCGGAGGCGGAGGCTCGGCTGGTGTCGGCTCGAACGGCGCTGGTTGTGGTGGACGCTGAGCGCGTCGCGGACGCCCCGCCGGTTGCGCGGGCGGCTCTCCGATCCGCCGTACCGGTCGCGGCTGCCAGTCGTCGCCTCCCGGGGTCGTCACGGCGCTCGCAAATCAGGCGCGATGCTGAGTCGGTACTCTTCGCCGCCGCGGTGGATATGGACGATCACCGGCATGTTCGGACGCAATGTCTTGAGGGCGTTCAGAAACGGGTTGTCGGTGTTGATCGGCATACCGTTGAGCTCGCGCAACACGTCACCAGGCCTGATCCCGGCTCGGGCGAAGGCGCCGAGTCGTTCCAGCTCAATCAGAAACGATCCCTCGGTGACCTCCAGATCGAGTTGGACGGCAGCAGTGGGCGTCAGCAGCCGCTCGTTGATGACGCCGAATGTCGGCCTGGGATAGAAGCCGTCTTCGGCGATCGCACGAGCCACTTCGAGCACCGGATCGATCTGTACGGCGAAGCCGACTCCGTCAACGAAGTCGCCGTCATGGGTTTCGCGAGCGATCACTGCTGTCATGCCGATGATGTTGCCGTCCAGATCGACGAGAATCCCGCCGGAGTTGCCGTGATTGAGTGCAGCATCGGTCTGGATCAGATTGTCCTGCTCATAACGCTCTCGGAAGAACGTGGTGTCCGGATCGCTGACGACGCCGACCGTCACGGAGATCTCTTGTCCCAAAAGCGTATTGCCAATCGCCAGCACCGTCTCACCGGCGTCAACCGAATCGGAGCGGCCGAAACTGGGGACAATCAGCACGGCATCCGCCTCATCGAGGTCGACGCGCAGCACGGCCACATCCGAGAACGGGCGGTCGTCGCCGACCCGTTGGGCAGGCAGGCGGTCATCGTTGGCCAGAATCACGGTGAATCGGTTCATGCCCTCCAGGACGTGGGCCGCCGTCACGATGTGCCCGGCCTCGTCGAGCACGAATCCCGTTGCGAGTGCCGCCGGCACAACGACCACGCCTTCATCGTTTGTGCGTTCCGGTCCTTCGGCATCAATGACCACGACAGACTCCGAGAGTCGCTCGAAAATCTCGGCGATCTGGCGCCGTTGCTTTGACCAGCTGTCGTCCAACTGGGCGGCGAGTTCGCTCCTTGACTGCTGCATCGCTCGGTCTACGGCTTCGGCCACGGCAGACTCCACCGCGGCCTCAACGGCGACATCCAATTCATCCTGCGTTGCCTGGTCGTTGGAGCCAAAGATCACAACCACGACGGCGCCGCATAATGCGCCGATTAGTGCCGAAATGACGATGATTGTGAAAGTGTGACGCACGTTACATGCATGCCCCAGCGTGGGAGGCAAATTTTCCAACCTTGGATGCTATCGTAGCGTGCCATAAAGTAATTCGACTTTACGTAGGTTCGAGCGGTCAGGCAGGACTTGTGGTACTCAGACGGTCGGTGCCAATCACAGCAGAAGGTCTGCAGCGGTTGCGAGATGAGCTGGTCAAGCAGATGGAACGCCGCCGAGAAGCGGCAGAGCTAATTCAGCAAACTCGCGAAGACTCGCCCGGCGCTCGTGACGAGGGCGACGGCAGCGAGACCAAGAACGAACAGGCCTTCATCGAAGGCAGGATCCAGGAAATCGAAGCGGTAATCTCAGCCGCCGAGGTGATCGACGAACAGGAGATTCAGGGCTCCGACACCGTCCGCCTGGGTTCGAGGGTCACCGTCAGGCCGCTGCCCAAACGAACCGATCTCAACTATCGGATCGTCGGGCCGGCCGAGGTCGATCCGAAGAACGGCTTCCTCTCCGATGAGTCGCCGGTCGGCAAAGCGTTGCTGGGCGCGCGAGTCGGGGACACAGTGAAAGTCGAGACGCCGACCGGCGTGCGCAAGTTCAAGGTCAAGGCAATTTCGTAATCGCGCGGTCTCCCCGCTCAGCCCCTGCTCAACCTCAGTGCGGCGGTCAGGAGACCGCCGACAGGCGTCGGGCGCGCCCATGCGCGCCAGCAACGAGGGAGCGTCCGAAGTGAATGCGACAGATTCCGAACCGATACCCGAGACGGTCGATGCCCCGGCGGCAGCCCGGCGGCAGCCCCGGCAGCCGAGAGTCGCCGTTTGCGCGAGATCATTGCCGAGCGCCGACAGAAGGCCGAGTCGCTGCGTGATCAAGGATTAGATCCGTATCCGCCCCGGACCGCCAGGTCGCACTCCATCGGCGACGCCATCGCCATCATTTGAGGCTCACGAAGCTGAAGCGCCTGACACCGATGGTCCGCGGGTGACCCTCGCCGGGCGGATCGCCGCGATGCGCAACATGGGGCGGATCGCGTTTGTCGACATCGAAGACGAGTCAGGACAGATCCAGATTCTGGCGAGCAAGAAAGCCCTGGACGATTCGTGGTCATTGCTGGGCGCGTTCGACCTCGGAGATTTCCTCGAGGCCTCCGGTCCACTGATTCGCTCCCGGCGAGGCGAGATCTCCGTCCAGGCCGACTCGGTTGCCATGCTCGGAAAGACCTTGCGACCGCCGCCCGAGAAGTACCACGGACTGCAGGATGTCGAGACGCGTTACCGACAGCGCTACCTCGACCTGATCGCCAACGACGAGGCCAAGAGGATCCTTCGCACCCGATCGCTGATCGTCTCAGCGATGCGTCGATTCATGGACGAACGCGGATTCCTCGAAGTCGAGACGCCGGTCTTGCAGGCTGAGGCCGGCGGCGCAGCGGCGCGTCCGTTTCTCACGCACCTCAACGCGCTCGACGAGCCGCGCCAGCTACGCATCGCGCTCGAGCTGCACCTGAAGCGCCTGATCGTCGGTGGATTCGACAAGGTCTACGAGATCGGCCGCGTATTCCGCAACGAGGGCGTCGGCAATCGCTGGAACCCCGAGTTCACGATGCTTGAGAGCTACGAGGCTTACACCGACTACCACGGTGTCGCCGAGATGGTCGAAGCCGCGTTGTCCAACATCGCAACCGAGGTCACCGGCTCTACAACAGTGCCCTGGCGTGACGGCGAGATCGATTTCACGCCGCCATTTGCGCGAATCACGATGGTCGACGCGGTGAAGCAGCATGTCGGTGTCGACTTCCGCGACTATCCAACCGTCGAGGCGATGGAAGAACTGTTGCGAGATAGCGGCGTCGCGATTCCGCCCGACGCTGGATGGGGCAAGCTCTTCGACGAACTCGTCTCAGAACGTGTCGAGCCTCATCTACAGCAACCGACCTTCCTGCTCGACTACCCCGTCGCCATCTCTCCGTTGGCCAAGCGGACCGAGTACGACCAGACACTGGTGGAACGGTTCGAACTCTTCGTCGGTGGCTGGGAACTGGCAAACGCCTACACCGAGCTCAACGACCCGGTCGATCAACGCCAGCGCTTCGAGGAACAATTGAAGCTCAAGGACGCCGGCGACGACGAGGCCGAGTTGCTCGACGAAGACTTCATCGTCGCACTGGAGCACGGCATGCCGCCGACCGGAGGTCTGGGCATGGGCATGGATCGGCTGGCGATGCTGCTGACCAACTCACAGTCAATCCGAGACGTCATCCTCTTCCCGCAAATGCGCAAGCTGTCGGACTGACCACAGCCCCCGCGAGCACCGCTACTTACTCCAATTCCTGGCTCTCCCCCTCTCCCCCCCCTTGCGGGGGGAGATGTCACGGAGTGACAGAGGAGGGTCCGCCCACAGTGACCAGATGGCCTTGAGATGGGGAGCCCCCCCTCTGCCTGCGGCATCTCCCCCGCAAGGGGGGAGAAGAGGACTTATGCAAAGGTCTCCTCGCGGGGGAAGCTGCCGAAAGCCTGTCCCCGGCCAGAACGGGGGGCTGAAAGGGGTCCCGATCGGCCGCCGACGGTAGCTATTCAGAGGGTTCCTAGATCGCGTCGCGCGTGACACCCGATTCCACGAGCGCGTCAATCTCCGCGTCCCCGAATCCATGCTCGCCGAGAATCTCCCGAGTCTCGCTGGCGAATGGCCTGGTCGGAGGCTGCTGCTGGAAGCCGCCCGTGTCCAATGCAACCGGAGGCGCGAGCAGGCGCACGTTGCCGATCTCTGGGTGCTTGAGGTCGTAGAGCATGTCGTTGGCGGCCGCCTGTGGATCGTCCAGGATCTCAAAGGGCAAGAGCACTCGCGACGCCGGCACACCGGCCTCCGCGAGCGTGCCTTCCCATTCGGCGGTCGTGCGCTCGGATATTCGCTGCTCGGCGGCGACTTGGAGATTGGCGTAGTAGTCCTCGCTGGCGACTTCATCACCGGCGTGCGGGTCGGTGAGACCGATCGCCTCAATGAACCAAGCCCGCAGGCGACGACTCCCGCAGGCGATGGCCATCCAACCGTCGGCCGTCGTATAGGTACGGAAGTAAATGTCGGCCATGGTCCGAGCTCGCGCCGACGGCTGCGCTGCGCGCTGTTCGTCATAGCTGGCGCCTCGCTCGCGCAGTCCGGCCAATAGTTCCCTCGAGTCAGCGTGAATCG
The DNA here is from genome assembly GCA_963666795.2 of Dehalococcoidia bacterium. Classification (GTDB taxonomy): domain Bacteria; phylum Chloroflexota; class Dehalococcoidia; order Bin125; family Bin125; genus Bin125. The sequence continues at coordinate 1,790,801 of CAXXUV010000008.1, forward strand.
GACCGTCGACCGACTCGACACGCATCATCTGATTGTTGTTCAGCGTCATCGATGCCTGCATCAGCGATGCATGAACCTCGCCGCCTTTCCCCGTCTTCGTGCGTCGCAACAGCGCCGACGCGATTCCGAAGGAGAGCGACATCGCGGCCATGTAGTCGGCGCTGACGGGGTCGCCGCTCATTGGTCGACCGTCGTGCTGACGGCCGTTTGCAACCATCAAGCCGCTGCGCGCCTGTACGACGATGTCCATTCCGGCAAGTCCGGCATCGGGGCCGTAGCGGCCAAAGGGCGTCACGGTCGCAATGACCAGGCGCGGATACTTCTCTCGCAGCGTGTCGGCGTCGAGCCCGATTTGTGCTGCCAGGCCCGGCCTGAAGTTCATCATCGCGACGTCGGCTCGGCTCAAGAGCGCATCGATGATCGCCGGCGCGTCGTCGTGACGTAGATGCAAGGGCAACGACCGCTTGCCGCGATTCCGCGACAGAAAGATGCGCGATTCCATCGGCGCAAGCTGCGCCAGGCGGCGAGTCGGGTCGCCCTCCAGTGATTCGATCTTGATCACTTCGGCGCCGCCCTCGGACAGCAGTTGCGCGGCAAACGGCACGGCCACGAACTGTCCAAACTCGACGACCCGAATACCATCAAACGGCTGCTCACTGACAGCTTCCTCAGAGACATCACTGGACATCCGGTACTCGCCTTCGTCAACTGTTGAGAGTCACGCTGCGAGTGACGCTAGCACCGGCGCGACAATATGAACTATGACCGATGACCGATGACCGACCGATACGCCGAGGTGGCGGTCCTCAATGGCAGTCCACAGCGCGGGGCGTTCACCTACTCCGTGCCGGGCGGCATGGCCATCCGGCGCGGCATGTCGGTCGTCGTGCCCTGGCGGACGCAATGGGCCCTGGGCATCGTGCTGGAGGTCGCCTCGGAATCGGAAGTGGCCGAGCCGCGCGAGATTAGCCATGTGCTCGATCCGAGGCCGCTGTTGAGCCAGCAACAGCTCGAACTGGCGAACTGGCTCGCGGCTCAGTACCTGGCCCCGATTTCGGCATGTGTGTCGCTCTTCCTGCCGCCCGGCGCCCCATCCAGAGCACGTAAGTCAGCGTCGACGTTTCGGCCGATCATGCCTGTCGCGCCCTTGACCCCGAAGCGACTAGAACTTTCCATAACGGATCAGCAGCTTCGGGAACTGATCGACTCGTGGCCGATGAGTAAGCCGTCGCGACCGGCGGAGCTCCTGCTCCTGCTAGCCGAAGCAGACGTGGCCGTCGCAGATGCGGCGCGGACGTTGGGCGGAACTCGCGCACTAGGCAATTGGATGGCCTCAACGTCGTTGGCAATACGCGACGGCGAGTTCGTGCGCCTGGCCATTGATCCCGAAGACGCCCGGTCTGCCGCAAACTCGCTCCGCCGTACAGCCGCGCAGCGCAGGCAACTCGCCGTCTTGAGATTGCTCGCTTCGGGTGGCGTCGATGAAACCGAAGCGAAACGAATGACGGACGCAAACTCTGCCGACCTTGACGCCTTGGAGCAGATGGATCTGGTCCTACGTCGGGCAGAGAGAGTCGCAGAACCCTCTTCGACACCGCTCGTGCCGCCCAGCTTGACCGATGCCCAGCGCAATGCCACCAGTGAGATTCTTCGGTCGCTGGAGGTCGGTCGGGGCGAAACGTTCCTGCTCCACGGCGTGACGGGCAGCGGCAAGACCGAGGTCTACCTGGCAGCGGCGGAGCATGCGCTCGCTGGCGGCGGTGGCGTGGTGGTGCTGGTTCCCGAGATTGCGCTGGCGCCGCAGACCATCGCTCGGTTCGAGGCGCGATTCCCCGGACAGGTCGCGCTGCGCCACTCGGGATTGTCACGCCGCGAAGCTCGCGAGCAGTGGAGACAGGTCGCGACCGGCGTTAAGCGCGTGTTGGTCGGCGCGCGCTCGGCGCTATTCGGACCCATGCAAGACCTGGCGCTCGTGATTCTCGATGAAGAGCACGAATGGACATACAAACAAACCGATCCCCAGCCGCGCTACCACGCCCGCGCCGTGGCGCAGGAGATGGCGCGACGTTGGGGCGTCGTGACTGTCTTGGGCTCGGCGACGCCAGACCTGGTCTCGATGTCCGCTGCCAGATCAGGAGACAGTCGGTTGTTGACCCTGTCCGACCGCATCCAGTCCGGCTCAGAGGAACCGATCGTCATCCCCCAGCCCATCGTTGATGTCGTCGACATGCGTGTGGAACTGGCTGCCGGAGTCCGCTCGGTCTTCAGCCGCGATCTCGACGCGGCAATCTCAGATGCGCTCGTGCGGGACGAGCAGGTGCTGCTCTTTCTCAATCGACGGGGAATGTCGGCGCTTGTCTGTCGAGCTTGCGGCGAGGCAGTCGGCTGCAGGCGCTGCGATATCTCCATGACGCTGCATCGCCCCGGTCCGTATCTGCAGTGCCACGAGTGCGGCGAGCGACAATCAGTCCCCAACTCGTGTCCTGCCTGCCACGACGCGCGAATCGGAGCGATGAGTTTCGGTACGGCTCAACTCGAAGTAGAGGTCCGTCGCCGTTGGGGCGATGTGCCGATTACCCGTTGGGATCGCGACACGTCATCATCCAGCGACTCACACGAGACATTGCTGAGAGAGTTCGCCGAGGGCCGCTCGCAGGTGCTGATCGGCACGCAGATGATTGCCAAGGGTCTGGACCTGCCGCGGGTGACCGTGGCCGGCGTGGTCAACGCCGACCTGTCGTTGCGGGAATCGGACTACACGGCGTCGGAGCGGACATTCCAGTTGCTATCACAGGTGGCGGGACGAGCCGGTCGGGGTGCGTTGGGCGGCCGGGTGATCGTGCAGACATACGCGCCGGATCACTTCGCCGTCACCGCCGCGGCCGCGCACGATTACGAAGCCTTCTACCAGCAGGAAATGCGCCTCCGCGCAGCGCTCGACTATCCGCCCTATGGCCGCCTGGCACGTCTGACCGTGTCGAGATCGTCGGCGAACGAAGCGGACAGCGAAGCCGATCGAGTCGTTCGCGAACTGGTCGCGCTACGCGCCAGCACACCCGGCGCCGTCGCCGATGTCATCGGACCTGCGCCTGCCAATCCAGCGCGCCGCCGCGACCTGTGGCGACGCCAGGTGTTGCTCAAAGGCGAGAATCCATCGGCCTTGCTGTATAGGCTGGAGCTCGGCCGCGGCTGGTCGGTCGACATCGACCCGGTCGACTAGAACGCCTCGAATGCAACTCTGACAGCGACGATCAGCATGCCGATCGCGAGCAGTCGCGAGAGCACGGACTCCCGGATCCGCGACGCGACTCTGAGACCGATCGGGTTCGCGATCATCGCGCCGATCAAGAGCGGCGGAACATCGCTCAGCGGGTCGCCGAAATGCTGTGTCGCGACGTGAAAGATCACAACGACGACAGCGATGCTGCTGACAATCGCGTGCGAGGCCGGCACGCCAAGCCAGGCAGGCATGCGCATCACACGAATCGTGATCGTGGCGAAGAACAGCCCTCCGCCGATCCCGGCCAACGATGTCAGGACAGAGGTCAGGCCGATCACGCCCAGCGACCGACGCACGGGAATCCAGTAGAGGTACCGCTCGCCGCGACCGTCTCGGATCATCCGTCGCCAGCCGCGTTGTCCCAGGGCGCCCGCGTTGCCGGTTGGCCGCCAGATCAGATATCCGCCCAATCCGCCCAATAGGACAGTGAATCCAAGGGCGAAGATCTCACGTGGCAACTGCGCCGTTCCCGTAGCGCCAATCAATCCGGCCGGTACAGCGATCGCCGCCGCCATGCCGACGGCGCGGTAGTCGATTCGCTTCTGTCGTGCCAGCCGCACGGTCGCCAACCCCGATGAGGCGAGCACCAGGCACATCGAAGCGAGCGCGACCTCGGCCGGGCTGGACTCAACGTGCCGCGTCAGGAGGACGGGAGCAAAGAGGAACCCGCCGCCGGCGCCCACGGCTGTCGCGTATACGCCGACCGCGATGCCGACGCCGATCAGCGCGACGAATGTCAGTGGCTCCATCCACGCAGGCTACGACGGGCCGGCGCGGAGCAACGCCGAGAAGTACTGGCGATGCTTACTGCTTCGGAATCTTCGGCAACAGCCAACTGAGGAAGGCGTCCTGGCTGCGCGTCTGCATGTAGAAGCGGCCCGGACCCTCAAGCTTGCAGACCAGCCCCTCGCCGGAAAGCAATGTGGTCTTCCAGCCGCCCGAGCGGCCAACGCTGTACTTCACCGACTCGTCGAAGGCGACCATGTGTCCGGTGTCGACGGTGTATTGCTCCCCGGCACGTAGTTCCTTGAGATGGATTGCGCCGTAGCTGGAGAGGAACAGCAATCCATGTCCGCTACAGCGAAGCAAGATCAGGCCCTCGCCGGAGAAAAAACTCTTCGAGCCGCCCCACGATGTGTCGACTTCGACATCAGGCGTCGCGGCGAGGAATGAGCCGGACTGAACCAGAACAGAGCTGCCAGTCATCTCCAGTGCCTGGATGTCGCCGGGTAGACCGGGAGCGATCGTCACCTCGCCCGACTGTTCCGCAGTGAACGTGTTAATGAAAAAGCTCTCGCCGCCGAGCACGGAACGCTTCAGTCCGCCGAGCAGACCGCCCTTCATCCCCGTCTCAATCGAAATACTGGCCGACATCGAGACCATCGCCCCAGCCTCAGCCTGCAGCTTCTCGCCGGTCGCCAGTTCAATGCGTCCCAATGCATAAGAGGGTCGGTGGAGAATTTCGTACTGCACGTGTCGTAGTCCCTTGCGTTAGGCGGTCGTGATCTCACTCTATGTCAGTACGCAAAAGGGTGTCTCATTTCTCCCAGTCCCGGCCCCCGCGCCGGGACCCGCTCGGTCTCATTGCTGTGCGATTGACCTCGCCAACCTCGGCCCCAGCAGATAAGACATCTGTCGGCCTGAAGACGGCCGCAGAGGAACGGGTCCCCGCTCGGGGGGCGAGGACGGGAGCATGTGCCCAATGGCCGACCGCCTCCTCCGTCATACCCGCGCTCCGTCGCGGGTATCTCGCTGCGCTCGGCACGACAGCCAGGAGCCGGCTGTGCGATTGCAACGGGCGCGGTTCCTCAGGTCGGGGCGTCGGTGAAGCACTCGGCGAGATTCCCGCGGCGGAGCGCGGGTATGACGAACGACTGGTTCAGCTGCAGTCGCGCATGAACTGGCGAATCGCGTCCAGCGTGGCTGGCAACTTCTCCGGCGAGCGCGCATCGACATCGAGGCAGCGCGCGCTTGGCGCCTCGTTGCAGATTCGCTGACCGATGCCCGTCGGGTGGAATGGGTCGGCGCCGGGGATCACCAGCATCGGCGAATAGATCCGCTGTACCGCGACCTCGTTGACGGCGAAGTAGGGCGGGTTGTCGGGCCACATGCCGTCACGGAATTCGACCACCAGGGCGATATAGCCCTCGCGACGGATGCTGCGCAGCGCGTCTACGAACAGCGGTTCGTCGTGGATGCGTTGCGCGAACGGCCCGCCCTCGTTGTGTTGCATGAAGATCGGGTCGCGCTGTGCAGCCTCAATCACCGCCTCAAGACCCTCGGCGCGACACAGACGGATGGTCGGATTGAACATGTCGTAGAACGTCTCGGGCGAGTTCGTCTCGTCGAGTCCGACCGGATCCTGCAAGATCAAACCAGCCACCCTCGCGGGCGCCTGGTCAGCTATGCGCAGCGCGTAGGCGCAGCCGATGCAGCCGCCCATCATATGAGCCCGCTGGACGCCGGCATCGTCGAGCACGGCGATCTGGTCCTTCATCGCGTCGTCGTAACTGAACGCGCTGAGACCGGTCTTGGACTGCCCGCAGTGGCGCTGATCCATGCCGATCACCGTGAACTCATCGGCGAATGACTCAATCGGATTGATGATCGATCGCCGCCAGAATCCAATCTCCGAGTTCACGCCGCCGGGCGCGAACAGCAACAGTGGAATCTCGCTGTTGCCCTCACCGAAGACTTCGTAGTGAATGATCGTGCCGTCGGGTCGCATGACATCGGCCATCGGTCGCCTCCTGCATCGGTACGCAATGAGCTTGATCGCCAGTCGGCGTCAAACCGTTCAGATTCTAGAGCGACGACGCTACTCTGTGTCTCAAGTCACAATTCCTGAGCAACACCTCGTGGAGGAACAGACATGGTGATCGCGGAAGCCCCGGCACTCAGCGTTGACACCCTCGACATCACAGACGCGGACCGATACCGAGATGTCGGCTTTCCGTGGGCGGAATGGGATCTGCTGCGCAAGGAAGCGCCGGTCTACTGGTACCAGCGGCCGGGCTTCGAGCCATTCTGGGCGATCACGAAGCACGCAGACATTCGCTACATCTCCTCGCACCCCGAGTTGTTTTCCAACACGCAGATGCTGCGCCTGAATCGCGCATCGAAGCTGGGGTCTGCGCAGCGTCAGCGTCAACAGGGCGCCAACCGCACCGGCGGAGACCCGGATGACCCGCCCGACTTCATCTACATGGACCCGCCCGAGCATCGTCAGCACCGCGGCCTGGTCGCCAAGCACTTCACCCCGCGCATGATGAAGATGCTGGAAGATCACTTCGCCGAGATGGCGGAGAACTACGTCTCCGACTTCGCCGACAAGGTCGTCGCCGATTTCGCCGAGCGCGGATCGAAATCCGCCGTCGATGTCGTGCACGAGCTCTCGGCGAAGCTGCCCGTCGCAGCAATCTGCTCAATGGGCGGCGTGCCCGAGGAAGACTGGGACCAGATCTTCGAGTGGACGGAAGTGCTCGTCGGCGCGGATGACCCGGAGTATCGGCTGCCGGGGGAGACGCCGGGCCAGGCGACGACCCGTATCTCGGTCGAGTGGTTCCACTACAACAACAACCTGATCGAAGAGCGCAAGAGAAATCTGGGCGACGATCTGCTCAGCGACCTGCTCCGTGCCGAGGTCGACGGACGCAAGCTCACGCCGGCGGAGATTCACGGCTATTTCGTCCTGCTGCTCGCCGCCGGCAATGAAACGACGCGAAACTCAATCTCCGGCGGCGTCAAGGCGCTGATCGATCATCCCGAGCAGATGCAGATGCTCGTTGACGACGCGTCGTTGGTGCCGTCGGCGGTCGAGGAAATCCTGCGCTGGACATCGATCGTGATCCAGTTCCAGCGCACCGCCGTCGAGGATGTGGAGTTGCGCGGCCAGAAGATCCGCAAGGGCGAGTCGGTCGTGCTCTGGTACCCGTCGGCCAACCGTGACGAAGATGTCTTCGAGGACCCCTACAAGTTCGACATCCTGCGCGACCCCAACGACCACTTCGCCTTCGGCGGCTACGGCGAGCACTTCTGCCTCGGCGCCAACCTCGCGCGCTGGGAAATGCGAGCCATCTTCTACGCCCTGCGCCCAATCCTGCCGCAGTTAGAGCTCACAGCCGACCCCGAGCACGTGATCGGCTTCCTCCACGTCGGAGGAATCAAGCGCCAAATGGTCCGCTACCGACCTGCTTAGAGCGAAGCGGGATACGTTCGTCGAACACGTGCTCAGCGAGGTCTGCTGCCAGAAGGGAGGTCATTCATGTCTAGAGAACCGAGACTTCGACAATTCAAGTTCGATGCCGAGAAGTTCAAGGAGTTGCTCGTCTACGTCGCAGAGAGTTCGACTGACGATCCGGTATTCGGCCCTGTCAAGCTCAACAAGATTCTCTACTACGCCGACTTCGCTGCGTATCGCGAATTGGGCGAGCCGATCACTGGTGCGACCTATCGCAAGTTCGACGAAGGGCCGGCGCCAGATGAAATGCTCGAATGGCGTGATCACCTGATCGCTCAGGGTGAGGCGCGGATCGAAGTGCGTCGGCACTTTACCGGCGGTGAGAAGCGCTTGTTGCTCTGCGACGGGCGAAGAGCGGACCGTGAAATGTTCAGCCCTGCCGAACGCCGCATCGTGGATGAGGTCCTGGCGTTCTTTCATGGCAAACTCGACCGCGAGGTGGCGGAGTTCGCTCATCGCGAGCCAGGCTGCGCGGTCGCACGCGACCGAGAAGTGATCCCCTATGAGTCGGCTTGGCTTCGACCGGCGCCAATCGGCCGTGAAACAGAAGAGCAAGCGCTGCGGATTGCCAAGGAACGTGGATACGGGGCGTTGTGACGCCGCCGCTGGATGACGAAGGCTTGGGATACGACATTCGCGAAGGCCCTGAGTTTGAGACAAGCGCCGTCGCGGTATTGGGAGGGCTTGAGCGCTGGGATGAGATTAGAGGAGGGTTGGATTGGGTGCTTCGACGCGAGCCGATGAGCGCGACGTTCGCGGCAAATGTTATGGCTAACTTCTGGATGACTGACTTAAGCCCAGTCGTAGAGCTGTTGGTGTTCTATGAGGTGAACGTCGCACAACGGGTTGTGACCTACGATTTCGTAGCTGAGTCTCTCTGACGACGATTCTGCGCTAAGTCCCCAAGGCTCTCTCCAAGGGCATGGATGGGATGACCGGCGATTGCCGCTGAACGATCGTTACTCACCCTTGACACCCTGAACATCACCGATACGTCGCTCTAAGTCGAGCATGGCTATCCGTGGGAAGCTTGGGATCTCCTACGACACGAGGCGTCGGTCTATTCGTGCTAGGGACCCAACTCCGAGCTGTTCGGGGCGATCGCCAAGTACGCCGATATCCGTTTCGTTTCCCCGCATCCCGATCTGTGTTCCAACGCTCAGCGGCTCCTGATCGACGACACGGAGTCGATCGCTATCGAGCAGTGACGTGCCGAGACCAACGCCGATCGCTACGGCGGACACGCGTCGTATCCGCCCGACTTCAGCTACACGGACCCGCCGGAACACCGGCAGCATCGGCAGTACCGCAGTCTCGTCGCGCACCATTTCACGCCGCGCATGATGAATCGACTTGAAGAGCGCTTCGCCTTCGGCGGCTATGGCGAGCACTTCTGCCTGGGCGCAAATCTCGCCCGATGGGGAATGCGTGCGATCTTCCATGCGCTGCTCCCAATCCTGTCGCAGCTTGAGTTGGTTGGCGAGCCGCAGATGGTCCCCAACTCGCTTCATGTCGGCGGAATCAAGCGTCAAATGATCCGCTTTCGACCGCAATGACGTGAAGCTGTGCTCGAAACACGCTAGCCTCAGGCTCATTCCCCTACTTGGGTTCCGCATGGAGGCTTTTGATGGTTACCGCTGAACGACCGGCACTGACGCTTGACACCCTGAACATCACCGACACGTCGCTCTATGTCGACTATGGCTACCCCTGGGAGGCCTGGGACATCCTGCGCCGCGAAGCGCCGGTCTATTGGTACCAGCGGCCCAACTTCGAGCCCTTCTGGGCGATCAGCAAACACGCCGACATCCGCTACATCTCGTCGCACCCTGAACTGTTCTCCAACACCCAGATCTTGCGGATGAACGACACCGTGTCAATCGGCATCGGCGAGCGCGGGCGCGAGATCAACGCCAACCGCTACGGCGGACATGCGTCCGACCCGCCCGACTTCATCTTCATGGACCCGCCCGAGCATCGGCAGCATCGTAAGCTTGTGGCGCATCACTTCACACCGCGGATGATGAAGAAGCTCGAAGACCATTTTGGCGAGATGGCCGAGAACTACGTCTCCAGCTTCGCCGACTCGATCGTTTCCGACTTCGCCGACCGCGGCTCGAGATCGGCCGTTGATGTCGTACATGAGTTGACCGCCAAACTTCCCGTCGCCGCAATCTGCGACATGGGTGGCGTACCGGAGGAAGATTGGGACCAGATCTTCCACTGGACCGAGACCAGCGGCGGCGCAGCCGACCCCGAGTTCCGGCTGCCCGGAGAAGATCGCGAACAAACGATCCGCCGTGTCAACCTCGAGTTCAACCTCTACAACGAGGGACTGGTCCGGGATCGCCAGAACAACGGCCTGGGCGATGACTTGCTCAGCGACCTGCTGCGCGCCGACATCGACGGCCAGAAGCTGACTCCGCGCGAGATTTCGTCTTACTTCCGGCTGCTGATCGGCGCCGGCAATGAGACGACGCGGAACTCGATCACCGGCGGGATCAAGGCGCTGGTCGACCATCGCGACCAGCTCGAAGACCTTGTGGCCAATCCTGAACTGATTCCCTCGGCGGTTGAGGAAATTCTGCGCTGGACATCGATCGTGATCCAGTTCCAGCGCACGGCAACGGAGGACATGGAACTCCGGGGCAAGGCGATCCGCAAGGGCGATTCGGTTGTCATGTGGTACCCGTCGGCCAACCGCGACGAAGAGGTCTTCCCCGACCCCTACAAGTTCGACATCCGCCGCGACCCGAATGACCACTTCGCATTCGGCGGTTACGGCGAGCACTTCTGTCTCGGCGCGAACCTGGCCCGTTGGGAGATGCGTTCGATCTTCCACTCCTTGCTGCCGATCCTGCCTGACCTGGAGTTGGCCGGCGAGCCGGAGATGGTTCCCAGTTCACTCCACGTGGGTGGCATCAAGCGACAGATGGTGCGGTACCGAGCGCAGTAGTTCCATACAGTAGTGGGGATGTCGTTCTCCACCCGAAATGGTGTGCGTGTTGCGAGCCTCGCGCTTGCACTACTGACGGTTGCCCTGGGGCTCGCTTATCTGATCGTCAATCCGGCGAGCGCCCAGGAGCCGACCCTGCCGGAACCGGGCTTCGAGCTGAGCGGTCAGATTTTGACCCGCATCGACGACAGTGGTCGGCTTGAACTCTGTCTCAGGGCCGAGGACGGTCAGGTCATCTGTCCGGACGCACGATTCATTCGACCCGACTCCGTGAGCCGGGACAGATGGCTCAGCAGCAGCGAGATCTCCTGGGACGCGCCCATCGACCTCGAGCGCATCGTCTATGCCACTCCCGCGGCCGCGATTCCGGCAGGGGAATCGGGTTGCGCTCCGGACTTTGAGCGAATGCTTGCTGCGACGTGGAAAGTGGAAACGAGCCGCAGCCGCGGCACGGCGTTTCACATCGGCGGCGGTCGCTTCATCACTGCGCACCACGTGATTGAGCGGCGTCCGCCGTTCGTCTCGCTGATTCACGGCGAGCGAACCATCGGCGCGGCCGTGCTGGGATTTGACGCACAGTTCGACCTCGCGCTGCTCGAAGTTGAGACTCCGGAGTTGTTGTACGACGTGCCGACGGTGCAGCTCCGCTCGCCGACCCAGGACCATGTTGGCCAGCCGGTGTACCTGGTCGGCTATCCCGGCGGCGAGGCGCTCACCCTGTCCGGTGGCGGCGTGGTCACCCAGGTCTGGGACGACAACATTCAAACGTCGAGCGCGGTTCGCGGCGGCAACAGCGGCGGTCCAATGTTCGATGCTTGCGGCGACGTGGTCGGCGTGGTCTGGGCAGGCAGCAGTTCGTTTACCTACACCAACTCTGGCCGCGCCTTACAGGCTTCTCTCAAGGGAATCAACGAGCGCTGGCCGAGCTGGCCTCGAATGCCCGAATCGCTGCCGCAATCGTTGGAAGCAGCCAACCGCTTGATCTGGCACTACGACGCACAACCGCCGCCCGGCGTCGACTGCTCTGAGCTGGACGGCGACTGGTGGATCGGCGTCGCCGGCGTCGCAGATGAGGTTGGCGTCCGAGCTGACCTCGAGCGGTCCGGATGGCGGCAAGTAGGAGTTTGCGGCGCGGACGGTCCCGAAGATTTCGACAACGGTCGGACGTGGATCGCCGCCCTGGAGTCGTCGGTCGAACAGCAACCTGCGTCCCCTGATTGCGTCGTCGATCCTGACAGCCAAACGGAATCGGTGATCCACGAATCAGCGCAGGAAATTGGCAGCGTCCGATTGCTGGCCACGGAATCCACTCCCGATTGCCCCGATTTCAGGCAGTTCACTTTGAGTCTGACGTTCGAGTCCCCACAAGTTCCCGGAACCAATCTGGGCGCGACGCTGATCGGCGGCGACGGTTCGCTCGTTGTCGGAGCATGGCAAGGCAGGTCTTACCAGGGGTTGACGGACGCCCCTGACTCGCTGGTTGTGAGCTTCTGGCAGAGTTGGACGGCGCCTGCCGAATTCGAGCCGGTCGCGCTTCGGCTCGCGATCGGACAACAGCGTCGATTGATCCCGCTGACGGAGGAGTCATCGGCTACGACGCCAACACAGGACCTGACGATCAACCAGAGTGCTCACATCGTAGCTCGCATCGACGGCAGTTCCGGCGCCGTTTCCGCGTGTCTCAGGATTGGGCAGGACGTCACTTGTCCCGCAGACGGTGGCACGGTCGCCTATCCGGCCGTCGAGAATCGGTGGCGTGAATCCGCTCCGATTGTGTGGACCGCGACGATCCCGCTCGAAGCGACACCACTAGCGGCCCATCTCAGCCCGCCGGTGTTGTCTTGCTCATACAAGGATCCCGGCGAGTTATACGCCTGGCAGTTCAACTCCCTGGCAGGCTCCGGGACGGCGATCTACGTGGGCAACCGGCAATTCCTCGTCAACCGAGGTCTGCTGCCCGAGACCGCGCCGTGGGCGGTCATTTCCCGCGGCGAGACTTCGACTGCCGTCATCCGCGTGGCGGACGATCCACGCAATGACCTCGCCCTGGTCGAAGTGTTCGATCCGGAAGAGGAAGTTGACCTTGGTCCGTCCGCATCGTTCGGAAACACTGCCGAAACGACGGTTGGGACGAACGTCCATCTGCTCTCGTACCCAAGCGGAAGCGCCGACCGCTTTGCCATCGGCGTTCTCAACATTACCGCGATTACCGAGCGAGTATTCCGCGCCGAGCCCACTGGTATCGGTCGGCACGGCGCTCCCCTGGTTGATCTGTGTACCAGTCGTCTGCTGGGCGTCTCAATCGGCGGCGACGACTTGCTGCGTGTGGAGGTCGTCACCACGTCGCTAGCCGCGATGCGGAGTCGAACCGAGCGGCCGGACTTCTCCCAGGGCGGCCCACCGGCGCACGGTTCTGCCGCGGCGTATGGTCAGCCGTTGTACACGGGGCCGATGCAGCCGGAGTTCTCCGGCAAGATCTGCGATGTCCATCCGTCGGAGCGGCATGACCTGTACTTCGCCGTCTACGTGTCCAATATCAACAACCCGGATGTGTGGCGCGTCTACGAAGAGGACGGTGATCGGCCCGATACTTGCGACTTTGGAGACAAGATATTCATCGTCGAGTACCGGCCCGACGAAACGCCCGAGGCGATCTGTATCGAGCCTCGCAGGCCGCTCTCCCCGGTCTCAACTGTTGAATGGGAGCTCGAGGCCCCCGATGGTGTCGAGCTGCACCTGGTCAGGGAGTTCCCGCGCAACGACTGCCCTGGTTTGTCGTCGCTCGAAGAGACCAGGTGGTTCTCGACCCACTATTTCAAGCTACGAAACCTCGGAGAGCACGACTTCGAAGACTTCATCGTCCGCGTCTACAACGAGGAAGACAAGCGCTTTCTACCCCGTCGTGACATCTACACCTTCGCCGACTCAGACGTCTGGGCCTGGCGCGTAAACGTCGATGAAGGCAAGCCCGTCAAGGTCATCGTGACGGTGAAGTAAGGGCCTGGAGGGGCAGCCTGTTCGGCTCGATTGAATGATTTTGGGGCAGCCGGCGTGAATTTGCTGCTGTAGACGGCGGATCGGTCGTTTTCTTGTTCGGTTCTGTTCGGTTTTGTTCGGATGCGGTCGAGCGTTGGGAGTTCGTTGTTCGGCGGTGGAGGGGTGAAGTTTTGATTGCCTGGGGCATCGTTGGCGGGCTGGCAGACGGGATGCGGTCGGGCGCAGATGGCACGGCCTCCTCCTTTCAAGGGCGATATGCAGAACAAGAGTACGTCGTTTGGCGGTAGGAGGATCAAACGTCGGGCAGGGCGGATGTGTACCGGCGGCGACAGGCACAATGTGCGTGAACGGGCCTAGTTGCGGTCGGCGCGTTCGACGGACTTCTCGCCGTCGTCGGTGAAGACGACGCGGGACTTCTTGCCGCCGTGGATCTGCGGCTCGCGAGCCAGGTTGAGAGTGAGCAGGCGCTCCAGGATGTCCTCGTCATTGATGTCGGTCGGCCAGCCGTAGGCGGCGAAGACGGCGGCGTCGAGCTTGGCGTGGAGGTTGGCGAGCCAGGTTGGGCGTTCGTTGTAGAGGTTGGTCAGGGTTCGCTTGCGCAGTTGCTTCTCGGCGTGTTCGTCGACCGGCAGCAGGCGCGGCGGCAGCGAGGGAATCACGTCGGGCTCCTCGCGCACCCAGTCGGGCGGATTGAGCCAGAGGCGACGCTTGGCATCCAGCTCGCGCGCCGCCTCGCCGATGGCGTCGCGGTGCTCGCGCTGCTCCGAGTCAACGCCTCGTCGGGAGTGTTGAGTGGCCAGGGGAAGGGGAAGGTCTCGAAGGTCGTGGTTGGCGTGTAGCGTGGTCGGTCTTCAAGGCTGGTGCCCATCCGCAGTGACCACAGTTCGTGTGCTCGCGAGTGGAGGACGCCGAAGGCGTAGTCGTCGTCGCGGGCGAAAGCTGCAGTTGCACTGTCTGGCAGTCGGTGGGAGAGGTTCGCCATACGAACAATCGGTGTTTTGCGACCCTAGACGTAACGATAAAGCGCGCGAGTAACGATTCCAAAACTTCGCTCGCATTCCAGGTACGGGTTCGTTGTGCAACCACCAATGCTCCCGACGCCATTTGCGGCGATTCATGGCGCGACGAGGATGGACGTGCTCTACGACATGCTCGAAGGGGCTTCATAGGCCGCCGCATCTTCCATACTCATCAGTTCCAAAGTCGATGATGAACATGCCTCTAGGACGCCTCGTGAGATCCTTGCCGTTGAACCAAGGAGTAACTACATCCGCGTTGGTGCGGCCATTTGTATTGCTAGGGCTGCGAAGGAGCATCTCGCGAGCAAGCGATCGCCAGCAATATCGAATGACCCACCCTTGATGTCCCCAATGTAAGCACACTCCGTTTTGCCTCGCCGAGCGTCTTGGCGACCGTGAGATCAAGATCACCAGTGAGATCGCTAGTTGAATGTCAACTACAGGGATACCATCTAGGCATCCGATGATATCTCTGATCCACCATCCTGAGCGACGATCGACACGCGACATCTGCAGCTCCTTCAACGACCCAAGGCTCGTCAGACCAAGCCATGAATATATCTCCACTCTCTTTCACACGATCGAGTACGGCACGACTTGCGCCACCCCGAATGGAATTCGTTGCCAGTAATCCGCGCGCCGAGCAGTATGCGACCCAATGTGTTTACGCGCTTGCTCATGCCAGTAGCACACCAAGTCCGCCCCGCCTGGCACCGATTTTCCCCATGCTGCGAATAGAGAATCGACGTACCGGTCGCCCAGCGATGACCGCAACTGATTCCAACCCAGAAACGGCGGATTGCCGACGATGAACTCTGCTTCCGGCCACTTCGCAGGGACTGGATTCCCATCCTCGTTGTAGGCGAGGATTGCATCCCGTAACTCGATGTTGTCCAGCGGTTGCAGCACCGGGTCGCGGGGGAAGCCGTAGCCGTGATCGAGCATCCACTGGATGTGGCCGATCCAGATTGCGACGCCGGCCAGTTCCCTGGCGTAGGGATTGATCTCGATGCCGAGCACGTTGTGCGGGTCGACGTGCGGGAACTCGCCGGTGATCCGCAGCCGCTCCGCGCCCCAGCGGATCGCCGCCTGCTCCAGGTCCTTGAGCAGCCGCAGCGTGACGTAAAGGAAGTTGCCCGAGCCGCAGGCCGGGTCGAGCACGCGCACGTCGCGCAGCCGCTTGAGGAATCCGCGCCACTCAGCCTCAGCATGTTGTTCCCACTTGGGCAGCCGCGTGCGGCGCTGTCCCTCGCGGGTCAGCGGACTGGGCTCGCGATCCTTCATCAGCCCGTCGACTCGCTCTTGCATCGCCGTGAACTCGCGGCGCAGCGGGGTCATCACGACCGGCTCGACGACCATCAGGATTTTCTCGCGGTCGGTGTAGTGAGCGCCGAGTTGCCCGCGCTTGTCGGGGTCGAGCCCCCGCTCGAACAGCGTCCCCAGGATCGCCGGCTCAACCTGCGACCAGTCCAGCTTCGAGGCCTCGGCGACGGTGCGCATCTCGTCGCGAGTGAAGGCCAGCGCCGAATCGTCGTCGAACAGCCCGCCGTTGAACCACTCGATCCGCTCATTGCCGAAGAAGCGGCTGGCTTCGCGGTCGGACATGCGGCGGAACACGTCGGTGAGCCCGTCCGTAAACGCTTGGGGATCATCGGCGCGAGAGGTGATCATGCTGGTCACCAGTTGTTTGGGCAGCAGGCCCACGTCCTCAGCGAACAGGCAGAACAACACGCGATTGAGGAAGTGCGCGACGGCTTCAGGTTCGTGTCCGCGTTGCTGCATGGAGCGAGCGAGGTCGGCGAACCGCGAGGCCGCCGCCTGGGTGACCTCATCCGGGGTCTGCTGCGGACGCAGCGACTCGGGCTCGCTCATCACCGCGCGCAGGATGCGCAGCGCCTCGGCGGTCTTGTCCCCGCCGGCGGCGAGATCCTCGAGCGTCAAGGCGTGGACGGTGGGTCGGGTGTTGGTGAAGTTGGTATGGACCTCGATCCGGTCCATGTCGCTGACGACGAGCGCGGGCGGATTCTCCAGGTCTTCGCGGTAGTCAAGCAGTTGCCGATAGGCGGCGGCGAGGTCGGCGTGGTCGCCCTTGTACTCCCAGCCAAAGTGTCCGCGCTTCCAGACGTCGGCCCAACCCCGATTGCCGGTGCTCAGTCGTTCGGCGCCGGCCTCGAACGTGTACCACTCACCGCTCGCATCGGCCTCGTTCGGCGTCTGCACGCCGAGCAGGCGGCAGAGGTCGATGAAGTGTTCCTGTGAGGAGGCACGCTCACGACGGGCGTTGTCGCGCCACTTGGCGGCGAACTCGGCAGCGGAGAGGGATCCGGGTACTGCCACTTCTTCAACCAGGAATATTCTGAACAAGCGTAGTCACTGGCCGAGGGGGACCCCCTCAGCCTTCGGCAGCTCCCCCTGCGAGGGGGAGCGGGGATCATGGTAGGCAGCTCCCTCTGCGAGGGGGAGCGGGGATTGTGGTAGGACGCTCCATCTGCGAGGGGCAGCGCATGTGGCCACCGGCGGGCTAGTCCTCCACCGAGATTGCCGCCCTCGGACAGGTCCTGACCGCTCTCATTACGTTTGCCTCTTCGCCCTCGGGCACCACGTCGACGAGGACGTGCGAGAGGTCGTCGTCGCGGACTTCGAACACGACCTCGGTCGCTTCCATGCACTTTGCGTGCCCCTCGCAGAGGCTCGTGTCGATCTTGACTTTCATCTCGGCCTCCCCATTAGTGGTCGCGTCGATTCAGCTTGGCACATTCTACCGAAAGCGCGGTATCACCTCTTGCGCGAACAGCTCGATGCTGCGCCGCGCCAGTTCTCTCGATGCTCCCGGCGGCACCGGTGACGTGATGATGTGATCGGCCGGAATCCACTCCAGCGTCCGCTCGATTGCGGCGGAGACATCGTCCGGCGTGCCGGCGACGAATCGGGCGCGCAGGTCTTCGTCGGTCTGATTGAGCAATTGACCGAGCGGATCCTGCTCGCCGAGGTCGGACGCGTCGTTGTACCACTTGCCGTAGGTATCACGCAGGTATCGCTGGTGCGGCTTCAGCTCTTCCCAGAGCGCCTCCGGATCGTCAGAAACGTATCCGCCGGCTGAGAGCAATACCTCGAAATCGGACGGGTCGTCGCCCTGCTCGCGCAGCGCATCGGCCCAGGCGTCGTAGACGGGCCGGTCGGCGACGATCATCAGGTTGGCCTTGAACCGCGCTGCGCGTCGGGCGGCAGCCTCGGACCTCGCGCCCACCCACAACGGGAACGGCTGCTGAATCGGTGGCGGCGTGACCTGCACATCCTTGACCTGGTAGTGACGACCATCCAGCGTGACCGACTCGCCGGCCATCGTGCGAGTGATGATCTCCAGCGACTCGTCCATGATGCTCGCGCGGTGCCGACGGCTGATTCCAAATCCGTCGAACTCCTCGATTCGATATCCCAGCCCCACGCCCAGATCGAAGCGTCCATGCGAGAGGATGTCAACGGTTGCCGCGTCCTCGGCGACGCGAATCGCGTTGTGCAACGGGAGCAGCAGCACCCACGTCCCAATCCGGATGCGCGAAGTCAGCCGCGCAATCGCGGCGGCGATCGGCAGCACCGACGGCGTGTAGCCGTCGTCGATGAAGTGATGCTCGGTGATCCAGACGTGGTCGTAGCCGAGCTGCTCGGCGTAGACGATCTCTTCCAGCAGCTCGTCGTAGAACTCGGCCCACGGCTTGCGCCACTGGGGCGGGTTGCGGAAGTCGTAAATCAGGCCAAATTTCGGCTTGCCTGGGGGCATTAGTAGAGCCCAATCCGTCCGCCGAGCGGAATGTCGAGCAGCTCAGAGCGCGGCGCGACGTGGTTGAGCTCGTTCTTGACCGGCGCGAGCGAGTCGGGGCCGGTCATATCGTTCGTCATCGGCGGCATCCAGTCGTCGTGGTGACCGAGCACAATCCGCGGCGCGCGCAGCATGTCCGACATCCGCCCGACGAACTGCGCCAGCGATCCCTGGATCGGTTCGCCGTCGATGTTGGGCCGACCGGCCATCGCGACAATCGCCACATCGGGGCGCATGTTCTGCACCACGCCCGTCCAGCAGCCTGAGGTGTCGTGGTAGAAGATCGAGCCGTACGGCGTGTCGATCAGATACGCGAGCGCGCCGCCGGTGTCGTTGGAGCCGAGGCAGGTCGCGACGTGGTCCATCATCTGACCATGCGTTTCCGGGCCCAGATCCTGCGAACGCTCGCCCAGCGAGCCGCCGATATCAAGTGATCCGCGACTTCCCCAGCGTTCTTCTTCTGACAGGCCGTATTGGCCGAGGACTATTTTGCCGGGATCCCAAGAGCCCTGGGTCCAGATGCACGAGTGCAGGCTGGGGAAGACCTCAATCGTGATGTCCTTGGTAATGCGGTGGCGCTCGCCGCCCTGTGAGCGGAGTAACAGGTCAGGGGAAATGCCAGCCTCGATCAGCACTCTTGCCGACTCGTTCGAGCCGATGACCGGCGCGCCCGTGTTGGCGGCAATCACCTCCGCGCCGGCGATGTGGTCGAAATGCGAATGTCCAACCAGGATCGCGTCGGCGCGGGAGATATCGGCGGCGGTCAGTCCAACATCGGGCGCCGAGGGAACGCGGTCGATGTACGCATCAAGCATGATCACGGTGTCGTCGACCTGAAGCCGAAAGGTCGCGCAGCCGAGCCAGTCCAGTGTGACGGTCATGTGTGAGCCTCCGATGGTTGTGGTCGGAGGCTAACGGCTCCGGTCTTCAAGCAGACGCAATCGACATCCCAGTCCCGGCCCCTGCGCCGGGACCCGCTCGGCTTTCGCTGCAGCGAGATTGACAACGGCAGCTGTGACCCGGCAAGAAAGACTGTTCAGGTCGTCCCGGCATCCGCGAGGGGGCAGGTCCCCGCGCGGGGGCGGGGACTGGGACACTGATGCTGCGTCAGGACGCGACAATCCGATACCACTTGCGACGCCCGACGCGGAGCACTGCGCCGGCGTGAATGGTCGCGTTCAGCTCTTCGGCGACCACGTCGTCGATTCGCACGGCGCCTTGTGTGACGAGCCTCTTCGCATCCCCACGACTTCCCGCTGCGCCGATGTCGTGGAGGAAGACGGGCAGCGAAACCTCAAGCTGGTCCGCTCCCGAGAAGTCGATTGCGGCGTCGGGAATGTCGTCGGGCACGCTTCGCTGTGAGAAGGTGCGCGTCCAGCGTTCTTCGGCTGTTTCTGCCTCTGCCTCACCGTGCCACTCGCTGACAATCGCGCGGGCGAGGCGGCGCTTGGCGTCCATTGGTTTGAGCGCGCCGGACTTGAGCTCAGTCTCGATCTGGTCGACCTCGGCATCGGCGATATCGGTGCCGTAGTCGAAGAAGCGCACGATCACGTCGTCGGGGATTGACATCGCCTTGCCGTATTGACTGTTAGCCGGTTCGTCGATGCCGATGTAGTTGCCGGTGCTCTTGGACATCCGCTGCTTGCCGTCGGTGCCGACGAGGATCGGCGTTAGCACGGCAACCTGCGCGTTCTGTCCTTGCCGCTCCTGCAAGGTGCGACCGCACATGATGTTGAAGGTCTGGTCGGTGCCGCCGAGCTGGATGTCGGCCTTGAGCGCGACGGCGTCGTGGCCTTGCATCAGGCCGTACATGAACTCGTGGATGTAGACCGGCTGCTCGGCGTCGATCCGCTTCTTGAACGTGTCGCGGCTGGTGAATTGCTGGACCGTGAAGTTCGACGCCAGGTGCACCACATCGCCGAAGGACATTTCGCCCAGCCACTCGCTGTTGCGCCTGATCTCGGTGCGCTCGGGATCGAGCAGCTTGTAGGCCTGGTCGCGATACGTGGCGGCGTTGCGCTTGAGGATCTCCGCCGCTTGCATCGGGCGCAGCGAGTCCTTGTCCGACGGGTCGCCGACGAGGCCGGTGAAATCGCCGATCAGCAGGATCGAGTGGTGTCCCAGTTGCTGGAACAGGGCCAGCTTGCGTAGCGCGACGCAGTGCCCGAGGTGCAGGTCCGGCGACGTCGGATCGACGCCGAGATAGACGCGCAGGGGACGGTTCTCGATCAGCGATTCAGTCAGCCTCATGCGCAGCTCACGATCCATGACCGACCGCGTGCCCTCGTCGCCATAGGCCGTGCCGCGCATGATCAATGTGTGCTGACGCTCGACTTCCGCAGCAATCTCGGGTGGTACTTGGTCGCTCATTGCTCTGTTCCGATAGACATGCTGGCCAGTAGTTCGCGAGCGGCGTCGCGGTCCTTGCCGATCTGTTCGACCAGCGCTCCAATACCGTCGAACTTGCGCTCGCCGCGCAGACGCTCGATAAACTCGACACGCAGGTTGGTCCCATAGATGTCGTCGTCGAAATCGATGATGTGGCACTCGATCGACAATCCGCCGCCGTCATCGAAGGTGGGACGCATCCCAATGTTCGTGACCGATGGCGTTGGTCCCGACGCCAGGTGCGCAATCGTGGCATAGACACCGGGCGCTGGAATGGCGCGGTCGTTTCCGATGGCGACATTTGCCGTCGCAAAACCAATCGTCCGGCCTCGCTCGAATCCCACGACCACCGGTCCGTGGAGGGAGAAACGTCGGCCAAGTAGTTCGCTAACGCGGTTGACATCGCCGTCTACCAGGGCGTTGCGAACTTCGGTCGAAGAAACCTTGGTCGTCGAGTCGTTCGTGAGTAACTCGATCACTTCGACTTCATAGCCGAGTTCTTTTCCCAACGCCGCCAGTGTCTCGGGATCGCCGCCGCGCTGCCGACCAAGGGCAAAATCCTCTCCGATCACCAGCAGGGCCAGATTGAACTCCTCGACCAACATGCGGACGAAGTCGCCCGCGTCGGTCTGGGCAAACTCCGACGTGAATGAGACGGTGGCGACGCCGTCCAGGCCGGTGCGCATGATCAAGGACAGGCGGTCTTCCAGAGAAGTGACGTACTCGGTCGTCAGATCAGGGCGAAGCACCTGTCGAGGATGCGGATGGAATGTGATCGCAGCCGACGCCATGCCGTGGCTCCTGGCGCTCTCGACCACGTGCTTGAGCACGGTCTGATGCCCGCGGTGGACACCGTCGAAGACGCCAATCGTCGCAGCCGTCGGCCGGCCCAGCGCCGCTCGGCGCAGTTCCCAGCGAGCGAGCTCTGTCACCACCTGAACACCACCTTGCTCAGCCCTTCTGGCGCGCCCTTGACTGGAGAATCAGCGTATCAGCCGGTCCGTTGTTTGCAGGCTCACTCGTCGAACGATGTCGGCTGAGCCGCTGCCCATGCGGAGTCCGGAGCGTCGGGTAGCTCAGTGATCAGGATGTCCGAGAAGTCCTCTTGCTGTTCAAACTCGATCGCCAACGATTTGTGAAGTTCCAGTACAGCCATGAAGGAGACGATCAGCTCCAGTCTCGATCGGGAAGTGGAGATCCAGGCGCGAAACGAGACCGCGTGACCGCTCATCAGCCTCGCGCGTAGATCGGCGGCGCGCCCGCGCACCGTAATGCGCTGCCGCTCGATCGCGGCATCGTGAGCGACGTCCTCCTGAGCCTGTCGTTCTGCCGCACGATCAAGCACTTCCTGCGCGATCCGAGCCAGCGTGTCAATGGTGAGGTTCTCCGACATTCCAACCGGTAACTGCTGATCGATAGGCGGAGCTGCGATCGGTGTGTAAGAACGCAGCCGTTCACGATCTCGTTCGCCAAGCTGCGCAATGCCGTCGCGGTAGCGCTTGTAGGCCTGCGCCATCTCGACGAGCTCACCCGCGTCGTTCGCCGACTCGTCATCCTCAGAAGTTTCGTCAGTCGTTGGCAGAAGCTGTCGAGCCTTAAGCAGCACCAACCGACCGCCAATGCTGATGAAGGCGGCAAGCGCATCGGCCTGCTCAGCACTCAACTCCCCCTCGGGGGGAGACATCGCCGCAACCTGCGCGAGGTACTGATCGGCGACCTGCGCCAACGACAGCTCAGAGATGTCGAGCTTGTGTGACTCGATCAGTTCGAGCAGGAGGTCGAGCGGCCCTTCGTAGGACGGTAGGTGGAGTTGGACCATGTTTCGATGCTTGTCGGTCAGCGTATGACTCTGACTGCGTTCGTTGCTACCTACCCTCAACGTTGTCTCAAGAGCCGCCTGACTACCACCTCCGTCATACCCGCGCTCAGCCGCGGGTATCTCGCGGTGCGCGGCACGAAGGCCCAGGGGAAGTGAGCGATTGGGCCAGGTGAGTCCTCGGATTGGAGCGTCAGTGCAGCACTCAACGAGATTCCCGCGGCGGAGCGCGGGAATGACGGATCCGGAACCACTGAGGCCCCTAGTTCGCCACGAAGTTAAGCAGCTTGTCCGGCACCCAGATCACCCGTCGCAGCGTCTTGCCTGCCAACTGGCCGGCGACACGGACCGAAGCTCGTGCCGCGGATTCCGCGTCCTCCTGCGATGCGCCGGGCGCCAGCTCGAGCCTCTCGCGCAGTTTTCCGTTGACCTGGACGACGACGGTCACGGTCTCGGCCTGAGCCAACGCCTCGTTGTATTCGGGCCACGACTGTTCGTGGATCGATCCCTCTCGGCCAAGTTGTTGCCAGAGCTCCTCGGTGATGTGCGGCGCCGAAGGCGCGAGGCAGAGCAGGAGCGACTCAATCGCTTCCCGCCAGGCGTCCCCATCCACTCGACTGTTGTCGCGAATGCTCTGCAGTTCGTTGGTGAACTCCATCATCGCGGCGATCATCGTGTTGAAGCGGAAGCGCTCGATGTCCTGCGTGACCTTGCCGATCATGGCGTGCGTCGCCCGACGAATTGCGTCGGCCGAATCACTGCCGGTCTCGACGTTGCCCAGAGCCAGATTCCAAACGCGGTTCAGCCAGCGCCACTGTCCCGAAATGCCGCTGTCGTCCCAGTCGCCGCCGCCCTCCCACGGTCCGAGGAACATCAGGTAAAGCCGGACCGTGTCTGCGCCAAACTTACCGACCCAGTCATCCGGGTTGACCACGTTGCCGCGCGACTTCGACATTTTGAAGCCGTCTTTGGTGATCGTGCCCTGGTTGAACAGTCGCGTGAACGGTTCGTCAATCTCAAGGATGCCCATATCCCGCGCCGCCTTGGCGAAGAAGCGTGCGTAGAAGAGGTGCATCACCGCGTGCTCGGCGCCGCCGGTGTAAATGTCAATCGGCAGCCACTCATTCGCCAGTTCGCGTCCGATTGGCGCATGGTGATTGTGAGGATCGACGTAGCGGTACATGTACCAGTTGGAGCACATGAACGTGTCCATGGTGTCGGTCTCGCGACGGGCCGGCTCGCCGCACTGCGGACAGTCGGCGTTGACAAAGCCCTCATGCCGCTCCAGCGGCGAGGCGCCGGTCGGCAGGAACTCCGCGTCGTCGGGCAGCAGGACGGGCAGTTCGTCCTCGGGCACGGGGACGATGCCACAGGAGTCGCAGTAGATCATGGGAATCGGCGCGCCCCAGTAGCGCTGCCGTGAGATCAACCAGTCGCGCAGGCGATACGACACCGTGCGACCGCCGAGTCCTAGCTCGTCGAGCGCGTCGGCGACGGCCAGCTGGCCGTCCTGCCAGTCAGTGCCATCGAACTCGCCCGAGTTCACCATCGGCCCCGGACCCGTGTACGCCTCCGACAACTCGTCGCCGTCCCAATCGGGAGGCGCAATGACCACAGGGATCGGAATCCCGCGCGCGCTGGCAAAAGCGAAGTCACGCTCATCGTGAGCCGGAACGCCCATCACCGCGCCGGTGCCGTAGCTGAGCAGCACGTAGTCGGCGATCCAGATTTGGATGTCTTCGCCCGTGAACGGATGCTTGGCGTACGCGCCGATGAAGACGCCCGTTTTCTCCTTCGTCGTCGACTGACGCTCAATCTCGTTCTGTCGACGCGTCTGCTCGATGTATGCCTCGACATCGGCGCGATGTTCTTCTGTCGTCAACTCGGCGACCAGCCGATGCTCCGGCGCCAGCACCATGAAGGTGCAGCCGAAGAGCGTGTCGGGTCGCGTCGTGAAGACGGTGATCTGGTCCTGTCCGCCGACTTCCCGGCCCAGGGGAACGAAATCTCCGCACCTTCCGAGCGGCCAATCCAGTTGCGCTGCATCAGCTTGATCGGTTCTGGATAGTCGATCCCATCGAAGTTGAGCAGCTCGTCGGCGTAGGCGGTGGTGCGGAACAGCCACTGTTCCATCTGCTTCGCTTCGACAATCGACTCACAGCGCTCGCAGACGCCCAGGCCGTCGGCGTTGCGTTGCACCTGTTCATTCGCAAGCACAGTTCCACAACCCGGACAGAAGTTGCAGTCCGCTCCGGCTCGATAGGCCAGGCCGTGCTCATAGAGCTTGAGGAACCACCACTGTGTCCAGCGGTAGTACTCGGGATCCGAGGTGGCGAACTCGCGACGCCAGTCGAACGACCCGCCCATCGTCTTGAGCTGGCGCGTCATGTTCTCGACGTTGCTGTACGTCCACTGTTTGGGATGAATGTTGTTGTTGATCGCCGCGTTTTCGGCCGGCAGACCGAAGGCGTCGAAGCCCAGCGGGAACAGCACATTCTTGCCCTGCATCCGATGCCAACGAGCGGCCACATCCGAGGGCGCCATCGCGTACCAGTGACCGATGTGCAGGTCGCCGCTGGTGTACGGAAGCATCGTCAGGAAGTAGAACGGCGGGCGCGGATCGTCGTTGTCGACGCGGTAGAGACCGTCGATCTCCCAGCGTTCGCGCCAGCGCGGTTCGATCACGGAGGGGTCGTAGGCGGGTGGCTGCCCAGTCGAAGGCATAGCGGTAGTCATAGGCGCAGATTACACGGGAGTATCTTGTGATCTGACCAGAAATAGCTCGACGAATTCGAAGCTGAGAAAGGCAATACGGCCCTATGACGGACGGACCGTTGGTCGGCGTGATGATGGGTTCGCATTCGGACTGGGACACGATCAAGAACACCGCCTCGACGCTTGAGTCGCTGGGCATTTCCTGGGAAGCGCGAGTGCTCTCAGCGCACCGCACACCCGACGAAACAGCCGCATACGCCGCCCAGGCGCAGGGTCGTGGGATCAAGGTGATCATCGCCGCAGCCGGCGGCGCAGCGGCGCTGCCCGGCGCGGTCGCGGCCAAGACGCCGCTTCCTGTGATCGGCGTACCGGTCAAGGGTTGGGCCACCGACGGTCTCGATTCCCTGCTCTCGATGGCACAGATGCCGCGCGGCGTGCCCGTCGCGACCGTTGCCATCGGACGCACCGGAGCAGTCAACGCGGCGCTGTTGGCGGGACGTATCCTCGCCCTCTCCGACCCTGAGATCGCCGCGGCAGTCGACCAGGATCGGCAACGTCGCGCCGAAGAACAGCTCAGCCAGCCGCATCCCACTCTCGACTGAATCCGACAGAATCCGACCAGGCCCGATGTCCGTTCATCAGATCATGACACTCCCGCGAGACGCCGCCGCTCTGCGCGCCCCCGCCAAGCGAGTGCGCAATTTCGATGCGTCGCTGCGAGCGTTGGTGGCCGACATGATCGACTCGATGAACGCGGCGCACGGTGTCGGCATCGCTGCCCCGCAGATCGGCATCGGCCTGCGCGTGGTGGTGATCGGCATGCCCGGCGGGCGACCGTTCGTGATGGTCAATCCCGAGGTCGTCAAGCGCAGCGGTGAGCGCGAGCTGATCGAAGGCTGCCTCAGCGTTCCCGGCTTTCGGGGCCGTGTCACCCGCTCAACGCGGGTCCTGGTCAAGGCGCAGGATATTTCCGGACGTGAGATCCGCATCCGCACCGAAGACGATCTGCTGGCGCAGTGCCTGGAGCATGAGATCGACCACATCAACGGGCGCGTCTACATCGATCACGTGCAGTCGATCGACGAGCTCTGGACGCTCGCCGAGATGATCGAAGATAACGATGAGGACGACGAGGACAACGAGGACGACGAGGAATTTGATGACGACGAATGACACGTCGTCGCTGCTGTCCGCGTTGGAAGCCGAGGGCGTGTGGGTCGTCGGAGGCGCAGTTCGCGACGCACTCGCCGGAGACCGGAGCGATCGATTCGACATCGACATCGCAGTCGCAGATGCTCAGCGCTGGGCTCGGCGCTCCGCGGAGACGCTCGGCGCACCGGCGGTCAAGATCAGCGCCCACTTCGACATCTGGCGAATCCCGCTGGGCGATGGTCAGATCGACGTCTGGGATCTCCCGGATGATGATCTCGACCGCGATCTGCGACGCCGTGATTTCACAGTCAACGCGATGGCCGTTCCATTGGATCGGTTTCGCTTGGGTGAGATTTCGGATTCGCTGGTTGATCCGTTCGGAGGACGCGGAGACATCGCCGAGCGCAGTCTGCGCCTCGTCACAGATGGCGCGCTACGCGACGATCCCCTGCGACTGCTGCGCGCGGTGCGGTTGGAATCGGAGCATGGCTGGAGGCCTGATGCTGAGCTTCGCTCGGCAATGCGGCGCGACGCTGCCCTGATCTCCAGGTCCGCGGCGGAACGACAGTGGGACGAGCTGCAGCGAATCCTCGTGAGCGACCACTTGCCCTGGGCTCTGCGACGCATGGAACAAAGCGGGCTGCTCGACGCCATCTTCCCCGAATTGGCGCTTTGCCGCGCCGTTGACCAGCGGCCTGTCCACTGTCGTGACGTGTTCTGGCATCAGCTCGATGCGGTGCGATGGTTGACAAGACTGAGCGGGGTGACCGGCCGCTCAATTCCGCGCAGCAGGCGGGCATCCGCAATACGGAATGAACTACAACCTCTTCTGGATGTACCCAGCGTCGCTGCCCGACTCGACGACTGGAGGCTGCCTCTGCGTCTGGCGACGTTGCTGCACGACATCGGCAAGCCGCAGACGCGCACTGTGGACGCCGACGGTTCCACGCATTTTTTCGGACACTCGGAGCTGGGCGCGGAGATGGCGCAGCATCGACTGAGAGCCCTGCGTGCTCCGGCCAGGACGGTCGAACAGATCGAGCTGCTGATCGAACAACACCTCCGACCAGGTCAGGTCAACTCGCCGGGCAAGCCACCATCCGACCGCGCGCTGCACCGCTTCCATCTAGCGCTCGGGGACGCAGCGACGCCGCTGTGCTGGCTCTTCCTCGCCGATTCCCTGGCCACCGCCGGCGCCGACGTGTTGTTGCCGCGTTGGCGCGGATACGCGGCTCATGTCGCGCGAATCATCGCCTGGCAGCCTCGACGGCCGCAAGAGACCGGTCGAATCCTGGACGGCAACGCGATCATGCACGCCACCGGCCTCGAGCCCAGCCCGCTGGTCGGCCAGATCCGTGCAAAGATTGACGAGGCCGCCGCGGTCGGAGAGATTACCGACGCTGAAGAGGCTCGTGAGCTGGCTCGCCGACTTGCCGGTGAACTCAGCCCGACAGCAGGCCACTAGGAGAACGCCGAAATGACCGAAGTCGTTCTGATCACGCTGCTCGTGTTGGCGCTGTTCTACATCTTCTTCATCCGTCCAACCCGCTCGGAGGAGCACAAGCGGCAACGAGACCTCAACGAACTCCGTGTCGGAGACACCGTCCTCACTCGGGGCGGCCTGATCGCCGAGGTCGAAGGCGTGGAGACGCCCGAAGACGGTCCAATGGTCGTCCTCTTGCGACTATCCGAGAATGTCGTCGTCCGAGCGCGAACCGGCGCGGTCGCCGAGCGGATCGATCGGCCGGAGCTTGACGATGAAGATGTTGAGCCAGAGATCCTCGACGAGTGAGCGCCTGGGAACCCTCTCCCCCCCTTGCGGGGGGAGATGTCACGGAGTGACAGAGGGGGGGTCCGCCGCCAGCGACCAGATAGACCTTGAGACGGGGACCCCCCCCCTCTGCCTTCGGCATCTCCCCCGCGAGGGGGGCGAAGGGGACTTATTCAAAGGTCTCCTTGCGGGGGGAGATGTCACGGAGTGACAGAGGGGGGGTCCGCCGCCAGCGACCAGATAGACCTTGAGACGGGGAGCCCCCCCCCTCTGCCTTCGGCATCTCCCCCGCAAGGGGGGCGAAGGGGACTTATTCAAAGGTCTCCTTGCGGGGGGAGATATCACGGAGTGACAGAGGGGGGGGTTCGCCGCCAGCGACCAGATAGACCTTGAGACGGGGAGCCCCCCCTCTGCCTTCGGCATCTCCCCCGCGAGGGGGGCGAAGGGGACTTATTCAAAGGGTCTCCACCTGCTTGGATCACAGCAGGGGACACAACTTGGCTGATTACAACGACCCTGATACCTATGCTGAACCGACATAAGCGGGATAAAGTTCGCTAAGCGATCAAAATGCTCGGCGCAGCGATTGCGTCGCGCAGCAGTGGTTGATGGGCGGCCCTTCAGGCGATGGACTTCATCAGACGCTTCAAATTTCGCGATGCCTACATCTTCGCGCTGATCATCATCCTGACCGCCTTTGCCATTGCGGCCTCCTGGCCTGGCAATCCCGACCGCTACCTGCCCAACTTCATTCCCTGGCCCACGGGCGGCGGCGTCAGCGTCGGCGACTGGACGCGAGACGAGTTCCATCTCGGCCTCGACCTGGCCGGCGGCGTATCGATCACGCTTGAAGTGGCCGGCGAGGCTGCGCCCGTCCGGCGCGGCGAGTCGCTCACTCAGTTCCTCGACCGCGAGGGCGTCAACCTGGAAGACATCCTCGATCTGAATCCACAGCTTGCCGATCTCGATGCGGATTCCTACGAACTGCCGCTGCCCGACAACATCTCTGAAATCGTCTTGCCACTCGATGTCGACGACGCGTCGCTCGAGGAGGCGGTGTCCGAATCGCAGCGTGTGATCGAGGAACGGGTCAACGGCTTCGGCATCTCGGAGGCGGAAGTCACCGTAGTGGGCACGGACCGCATCAACGCACAGATTCCCGGAGTCGATGCGGACGAAGCGTCAGACCTCGTTGGCTCGACGGCGCTACTTGAGTTCCGCTCGATTGATCAGGCACAGCCGCAGCCGCCGCGCGAGTTGGATCGGCTCCAAATCGGCGCCGCCATCGACGATGTCTGGGACACCACGCTCCCGTTCAATGACAACCGGTTTGTCCGGCGCGCAGCCCCGTACTTCATCGCACCTCTCGATGAAGACGTGATCATCGGCAATGGGCTGCGCTGGCTGCCCGCAGTCGGAATCAATTCAGAAGGCGCAACCGTGCAGCTGACCGGCCGCCACCTGATCGCCAACTCCATTTCGCGCACCATTGACCAGAGCGGATCTCCGGCGTTGAACTTTGAGTTCGACGACGAAGGCGCGCGGCTGATGGAACAGATCACGCGGCGCTTGTTCGAGAGTCGCGGCCTGCTCGGCATATTCGTCGACGGACGGCTGATTTCCAGCCCATCAGTCAATGCGGTCATCTCCGACAGCGGCATCATCAATGGTCTGGACGAAGAAGACGCCCTGACACTGCGGCGCCAGCTCCGTGCCGGAGCCCTGCCGATCAACCTGCGAGTGCTGCAGAGCACCGAGGTCGCGGCAACGCTGGGCGCAGACTCCGTGATCGACACGGTGCAGGCAGGCGTGGTCGCCTTCATCGCCATCGTGGTGTTCATGATGATCTACTACCGCGTCCCGGGACTCGTCGCCACGCTCGCGCTGATCGTGTACGCAGCCGGCGTCCTGGCGACATTCAAGCTCGTGCCAATCACACTGACCCTCGCCGGCGTGGCTGGTCTGGTGCTGTCGCTCGGCTTCGCCGTCGACGGCAACGTCCTGGTCTTTGAGCGACTCAAAGAAGAGCTCCGTCTCGGCCGCAGCCTGAACGGCGCCATCGAAACCGCCTGGGCCCGCGCTTGGCCGGCAATCCGCGACGGTAACGTTTCCACGATCATCACGGTCACCATCCTCTGGCTATTCGCCGACGCGCTGAACCAGAATCTGATCAAGTCGTTCGCCCTGGCGCTGCTCGTCGGCACCGGCTTCAGCTTCGTCACGGTGATCTTCGTGACTCGCAACTTCATGACGATTGCCGCCAGCACAGGATGGGTGCGTGGCCTGCGGCCATTCGGCGTGCGCCGGATGACCGTCCGACCGCGAGGCAGTGGAGGCGCGACCAGATGATTGACTTTGTCGGACGCCGGCGCTTCTATGCGGCGCTCTCCCTCATCATGATCGTGCCTTCGCTGATCGGACTGGCGCTCTGGCAATTCGAGGCCGGACTCGACTTCGCCGGCGGCCTCGAAACCGAAGTGCGTTTCCTCGGCGACACCGACCTCGACGACGTGACCGATGCCGTCAACAGCATCGACGGAGCGCCGGAGAGCGCAATCATCAACGTCAGTGAGGGCGAGGACGGCTCATACGTTGTCAACGCAACAATCAATCCACCATCGCTGGATGATGGCCTCGCCGTCGCTGAGGCGGTGGGAAATACCATCGGCGCAGAACTACCGGCAAGCGTCAGTCTCGACCTGGATATCGAAGAGTCCGCGGTCCGCAGCGAGTTCTGGTTCCCCGGCAGCGTCTCACAAGACGAGGTCCGCTCCGCATTGGAGACCGTCGGTCTGGGCGGCGCCAGAATCCAGGCGACTGCCGATTCCGCATTCCGCCTGCGCGTCGAGCAGCCCTCCGACGGCGATCTCGAGGGTCTGCGCCAGCGAATCAATGAGGCCCTGCGAGGTGAAATCGGACCAATCGTCGTCCTGCAGAGCTCCTCGGTCTCAGGCACGCTTTCCGTCGAGATCGCCCGCGACGCCGGCGTCGCCCTCGCCGTCGCAGCGGTCGCCATTCTGATCTACATCTCGCTCGCCTTCCGGCGCCTGCCCAATCCGATGCTCTACGGGGCAGCGGCGATCGTCGCGCTGATGCACGATGTCACGATCGTCGCCGGCGTATTCGCGATCGGCGGCCGCTTCGCCGACCTCGAGGTCAACGCCATGTTCATCACGGCGTTGCTGGCGATCATCGGTTACAGCGTCAACGACACCATCGTCGTCTTCGACCGAATCCGCGAGAACCTGCTGCTCGATCCGCGCGAGGACTTCCGCCGCGTCGTCAACGCCGCAATCACACAGTCCATGGGCCGGTCGCTCAACACCTCAATCACCGTGATGCTGGCCCTGCTCGCGCTGCTGCTCATCGGCGGTGTCACAATCCGGCCATTCGTGATCGTGCTATTCATCGGGACGGTCGCTGGGACGTACTCGTCGATCGCCGTCGCCAGCCAGATCGTCTACCTCTGGCAGGACGGCACACTGCCCCGCCTCCTGCGAATGCGCGGAGAGCGCCGCGTCGTCCGCCGAGTCGAACGCGGCGTCTAAAGACGCCTAAGAATCCTCTGACCAAATCTGATTCCCGCTTCCCCCCTCTGCGGGGGAAGTTGCCGCAGGCTGAAGGGGGTCCCCGCTCGGCCCGCGACCCCAGTTGTTCAGTGGACTCCTAGCCTTTCCGCAGGACTCGAGCATCGCCGACACGTCGCGTGATCCGGTTCGTGTCCAGCTGCTCCAGGAATGCCTGCGCAATCTTGCGGCTGGTCCCGAGACGATCACGGACATCAGCAAGTGTCGCCCGCTCCTGCGCCTCAAGCAGCGATCGGGTCTCGGCGACCATCGTGTCGTACACGGAGCGGTCGAGGTTGACGCCGCCCTTGAGCCGCACGATCAAATGCTGCGCTTCCAGATACTCAAGCAGATCCGCGTCGAGCTTGGGGTCCGTTTCCGGACGCACCCCCTGCTCCGTTAGCCGGAGCAGTAAGCCGTCGACCTGCGACTGCTGTGACTCCGAGAGCGCCACCGCTCGATTCGGAAGATCAAACGACGCCTCATTGAGGATCAATCGGCCAGACTCGATCAGCGTTTGCTGTAGGAACGTAAACGCGCGCTGCGGCAATTTGACTCGTGTGCGCAGATCTTCCCTGGGCAGTCCGGCGCGAAGCGGAAACTGCTTGACATAATCAGCGACCGCGCCTTCGGCTCGCGCCGACAACGCGCCCAACCCAGCTTCCGAGATCAGCGCCGCCGAGTCCGATAGGCCAGCTTCATCGAGGACCACCACCGCTTCCTCACCAAGCTGACGCGTGATCGCAGCAAGCGCCTCCTCCGGCGCAAGCTCACTGCGAGCCACCAGGTCGTCCCAACGCACAGGCTCCATTCGCTGGAGTACCGTCAGCAGGGTGTCGTCGGGCGAGCCGTCGAGCAGCCGTTGCAGGGCCTCAAGCGTCGAAGCGTCATTGCGATGATGCCGCCGCGGCCGCGTATCGACGATGCGTCCGCCGGCAACGGTCGAGTCGGCCGAGCGCAAGACGAAGTGGTCGCCGCGAGCGGCGGCAATGGGACGTTCGAGCCGAAGCTGCGCCCAGGTCGATGCCCCCGGAGCAAGCGCATCCCCCTCAAGCAGACGCACGCGAGCCTGCACTTCATCCGCGCCGACGTGCAGCGTCCGGGTCGCATTGTGGGGCAGCGTTTTGGCGGCTCGCGCGACCGATCGCAGGCGGACGTCTACCGCCGCCGTTGGTTCCAGCCAACCGGGCGTCGACAGCACCATCCCGCGCTCAACCTCGCCCGCCGACACGCCACTCAGATTGACCGCCGTGCGCGCGCCCGGCGGCGCCGTGTTAAGAGACTCCTCGTGAGATTGCAGCCCGCGAACTCGACATCCCTTGCGTCCCGGCTCGACCACGACCGCGTCGCCCACCGAGAGTTCGCCATCGAGCAGCGTGCCCGTGACCACGGTCCCGAAGCCCGAAATCGTAAACGACCGATCGATCGGCAGACGCGGCCGGCCCTGATTGGGGACCGGCGGTAGATCAGCAAGCATCAAATCGATCAGCGCGCGCAACTCGTGGACGCCGTCTCCGGTGAGCGCCGACACCGGAGCAATCTGCGATCCGCGCAAGGCGGTGTCTGCCAGCAGCTCGGCAATCTCTTCCTCCACCAGAGCAATCCACTCCTCGTCAACCAGATCGGTCTTGGTCAGCGCGACGAGTCCACGGTCGATATCGAGCAAGTCGAGGATGTCCAGATGCTCACGTGTCTGTGGCATCACGCCTTCATCGGCGGCGATGACGAGCAGCGCCATGTTGATTCCGCCGACTCCGGCCAGCATGTTCTTGATGAACCGCTCGTGTCCGGGCACATCGACAATGCTGACTGCGCGCCCCGACGGCAGATCGCACCAGGCGAAGCCGAGGTCAATCGTCAGACCGCGCGCCTTTTCCTCGGCCCAGCGGT
This sequence comes from Dehalococcoidia bacterium, assembly GCA_963666795.2. Lineage (GTDB taxonomy): Bacteria > Chloroflexota > Dehalococcoidia > Bin125 > Bin125 > Bin125. The sequence goes on from CAXXUV010000008.1 coordinate 1,824,408, forward strand.
CAGGATCAATACCCGACAGGGCCTGCACAAGCGCGCTCTTGCCGTGGTCAACGTGTCCTGCCGTGCCGATCACATACACGCGACTACCCTGCCCCTTAACTCAAACCGATCAGAATCCATTCGTATTGGAGGATATGTGCCATGAAGGCGATTGTTGTCGATCCACCGGGCAAGACGGCCGATTCTCTGCGTCTTGACGAAGTCCCCGACCCGCAGCCCAGCGACGAGGAAGTCCTGATCCGCGTACACGCGACAGCACTGAATCGGGCCGACATGATGCAAAGGATGGGCAACTATCCCTCGCAGCACGGCGTCTCGGAGATCCTGGGTCTCGAAATAGCGGGCGAGATAGTTGAGACTGGCGCCAGGGTGCGCGGTCTTTCTCTGGGTGACCGCGTCTATGGGCTGTCCGGTGGCGGCGGCTACGCCGAACTGGCGACGATGCACGAGTCGTTGACCATGAAGATTCCCGACGAGCTCACCTTTCACGAAGCCGCCTCGATTCCCGAGGTCTTCTTTACCGCCAACACTGCAGTGCGAACACTCGGCCAAACGCTGCCGGGCGAGCGTGTCCTGATCCACGCAGGAGGCAGCGGCGTGGGTATCGCCGCGATCCAGATCGCCCGACTGATCGGGGCAGAAGTCTGGATCACCGCAGGCTCTGACGAGAAGTGCGAGCGAGCCCGAGAACTGGGGGCGGACCGGACGATCAACTACCGAGAGCAAGACTTCGCCGAGGTGATTCGGGAAGAGACAAACGGACAGGGCGTCAACGTCATTCTCGATGTGATCGGTCGCGACTACTGGAACGCGAATCTGCAGTCCCTGGCCATGGCCGGCCGCCTGGTTCTGGTCGGTCTGATGGGCGGCGCTACGGCCGAGACCAACCTCGGAATGCTGATGCAGAAACGACTCCGCGTCCATGGAACCGTGATGCGGTCACGACCGCTCATCGACCGTGCCGAAATCACGCGCGATTACCAACAGCACCTCGAACCGGCCATCATCAACGGAGACATGAAACCCGTCATCGACTCCGTCTTCCCGCTCAGCAAAGCGGCGGAAGCGCATCAATACATGTCGGAGAACAAAAACTTCGGCAAAATCCTGCTCGATTGCATCGACGTCGAGGAGCTGCTTGAGGTATAGCGCGATGCCGCTCCTTGCTCCCCGCAGTGGGAGCTGCCGCTCATCTCCTTTGCTCCCCCTTGAAGGAGACCTGCGCGTAAATCCCCTTCTCCCCCCTCGCGGGGGAGATGCCGGAGGCAGAGGGGGGGCTCCCCATCTCAAGGCCTATCTGGTCGCAGGCGGCCGACCCCCCTCTGTCACTCCGTGACATCTCCCCCCGCAAGGGGGGGAGAGGGGAATCATGAGTTTTTCAAGGGTCTCCGCAAGGGGGGAAGCGTAGGATCGCTGCGTGCAGTTATCCCAGAACGGGATCCACGAGCCGAACAAAGATCTCATTCGCGACCGCGTGTCCCCGCTTCGTCAACAACAGCCGCCCATCGCGACGACGCGCCAGCCCATGCTCGACTGCCCAATCGAGCGTTGGCCGAAACTCGCCGTAGGCATCCGGCAACGACGATTCATCGACACCTTCCACTAACCGCAGACCCGACGTCAGCGTGTCGATGATGTCTTCACGAACACTGACCCGCTCTGCCCCGGCGATGGCTGGCGACGGCAGCCCTTCCAACAATGCAGAGGCTTGGGTTACCTCTCGCAAGCGGTCGATATAGACCCTCGGGCTTCGCACGACGTGGTACCGCACACCTTGCACGAATCCGTGCGCTCCGGGACCGATCGCCGCGTATTCCTGATTGCGCCAGTAGATCAGGTTGTGGCGACACATCAGGCCATTGCGCACGTAGTTGCTGGTTTCGTATTGCTCATATCCGGCAGCGGTCAGACGCTCTGCCGTCCAATCGGCGATCTCTGCCACGTGATCAGAGTCGGCTTCGATCACACGTCCCGACGCGACTCTGGCCGCCAGCGGCGTCCCTTCTTCCACGGTCAGGGCATAGCAGGAGATGTGGTCGGGGCCGTCGCCGCTCCAGGTCAGAACTCGTTCAATTGTCGTCTGCCAGGTCTCCAGCGACTGTCCCGGCAGACCGTAGATCAGGTCCAGATTGACGTTGCCGAAGCCGGCCTCGCGGATCTCGGAAAACGCTTGCTCCGCGCGCTCCGCGCTATGGATGCGGTCGAGGAATACCAACTCGGACGAGTCCAGCGACTGCACGCCCATCGAGATCCGGTTGACACCGGCGTCGCGATAGACCGCCAGTCGTTGCGGCTCAATGCTCTCCGGATTCGCCTCTAGCGTGATCTCAGCATCGGGCGCGAGCGTGACTCGATCTCGAATCGCATCGAGCAGTTGCCGCACGGACGGGCCGGGCAACAGACTCGGCGTCCCGCCGCCGATGAATACGGTTGAGATTGTGCGGCCGAGAAGTCGCGGCGACCACAACGACAACTCCACAAGCGCCGCGGTCAACCACTCGCCTTGCAAATCTTCGATGCCGGCGTAGGAGTTGAAGTCGCAGTACGAACACTTCACCGTGCAGAACGGAACGTGAACGTACAGGCCGATTGGAGCGTCAGTCACGTTTCGAGTGTATGGGTCTGGTCGTGGTCGCTGCGCAAGTGTCGGAACTCATTGCCTGCCTAGACAGTTACTGACACACTCGATCAGCGGACTCGATCGGTGGCTCGATCGGCGACTCGATTGACGGCTCGATTGGCGGCCCGATCGTCGGCTCGATTGACGGAATGGTTGGAGGTTTCGGTGCTCAAGACACATGGCTGCGGGACATTGCGGGCGACGCACGCAGGCGAGTCGGTCACTCTGGCCGGCTGGGTCCACCGGCGGCGCGATCACGGTCAATTGATCTTCATCGATCTGCGAGACCGCGACGGCCTCGTCCAGGTCGTGATCCGCCCCGACGACAATCCCGACGCCTACGAAATCGCCAACGGGGTGCGTGGTGAATACGTCCTCCGCATCGAGGGCGAGGTCATCGAGCGCTCAGAGGCCACGCGCAACCTAAACATTCCGACCGGCGACATCGAAGTCGTCGCCTCGTCGGTTGAGGTGCTGAACGCAGCCAAGACACCGCCGTTCGCCATTAGCGATGACGAGGACGTCAACGAGCTGGTGCGGATGCAGTACCGCTACATCGATCTGCGCCGTCCCTCAATGATCGCGGCGCTCGAGCTGCGCCACCGACTCAACCAGTTCATCCGCGACTTCATGACCGAGCAGGGATTCCTCGAGGTCGAGACGCCAATCCTCGTCGCCGCGACGCCGGAAGGCGCGCGCGACTACGTCGTCCCCAGCCGTCTCACGCCGGGCGCGTTCTATGCGCTGCCTCAGGCCCCGCAGCAGTTCAAGCAGTTGCTGATGGTCGCCGGCGTCGAGCGCTACTTCCAGATCGCCCGCTGCTTCCGCGACGAGGACCTCCGAGCCGACCGCCAACCCGAGTTCGTCCAGCTCGACCTCGAGTGGTCATTCTGCGAGGAAGAGGACATTCTCGGACTGTTGGAGGAGCTCTTCGCCGGTGTCGCCGACGCGCTCCGCCCCGACCTGACCGTGCCCCGACCGTTTCCGCGTCTGACCTGGCACGAAGCGATGGAACGCTACGGCTCGGACAAGCCTGACCTGCGCTACGGACTGCAACTGTCCGACTGCTCAGATATTGCTGAGTCTTCGGGATTCGGAGTCTTTTCCTCCACGATCAAGAATGGTGGACGTGTCCGCGGCATCGTGATGCCCGGTGGCGCGTCGCTCTCCCGACGCGAGGTAGACGCCTTCACAAACCTCGCCAAGACGATGGGCGCGCCCGGCCTGGTCTCACTGCAGTTCAGCGCCGATCCTGCTGATGCAACCGAAGACGATGTCCGTTCACCTGTCCTGCGACACCTGGGCATTGACGACGCCCGCAAGATCGGCGAGCGCTGCGGCGCGTCATCCGGCGACCTCGTCCTGCTCGCTGCGGGCGAAGCCGGAATGGTCTCCACCGTTCTCGATGGCATACGCCGCGAGCTGGCCCGACGCCTCGACCTGGTCGACGATTCGATCCTCAATTTCGCTTTCGTCACCGACTTCCCGCTGGTCGAGTGGGACGAGGACGGCCAGCGCTGGGACGCGCTGCACCATCCGTTCACCGCTCCGCAAGATGTGGACGCTCATCTGCTCGACAGTGAGCCTGGACAGGTGCGCGCTCGTGCCTACGACACCATCTGCAACGGCTTCGAGCTCGGCTCGGGCTCGATCAGGATTCACCAGCGCGACCTGCAAATGCAGGTCTTCGAGCTGCTCGGCGTCGGCGCCGAGGAGGCTCAGCAGCGCTTCGGGCACATGCTCAACGCCTTCGAATACGGCGCGCCGCCGCATGGCGGCTTCGCCTTCGGCATCGACCGCGTGGCCATGCTGCTCGCTGGCGCCGAAAACATCCGCGAGGTGATCGCCTTCCCCAAGACGATGTCCGCATCCGACCCCATGACCGGCGCGCCGATGTCGATCAGCGACGAGCAGTTGGACGAACTCCACTTGCGTATCAACGAGGCCGTCAGCCCGTCGGTTCAGTGATAATCTTCGATAGATACGTCTTCGATAGATGCATCTTCGATAGATGCATGGGGCTTGGGCGTTCCGGGTGACAAACGGAAGTAGAGGGTCGCTGACGTGTCAGGTGATCAACTTGAGCGAGCGCTGGGGAGTGTGAAGTCGGCCTTGACCTCGGCAGCGCGATGGAAGTTGTTGCTTGCCGCGACAGTCTTGGGAGTCGCCATCCTGCTGGCTGCCTGCAGCGGCGATGACGAATCGTCTCAGCAGCAAGATCAACCGCAAGCCGACACTCGAACCGAACGCACGCAGCCCGAACAGGATCAGCAGCAAGAAGGCGCTCGGCAAGAGCGTCAGGCTACGATTCAACAGCAGGACCAACAACAGCAACAACGAGCCGCCGCCGAGGCTCAAGCCGACGACCAGGACGCCGCGCCCGTGGTCCCGCGAGAACGTGGCGAATTCCGAATCGCGCGCGCGGAACCGATCAACTTAGACCCCGCACAGATCACCGATGTCAGTTCCGCGGTGATCGCCGTCGAGATCTTCGGAGGCCTGCTCGTTCTTGATCGAGATCTTCGCATCGCTGCCGACCTCGCCGAGTCTGTCCCGGGTCCGACGATTAACGACGACGACACAGTCACCTATCGCTTCACCATCCGCGAAACCGCGACCTTCCACGACGGCAAACGGATCACCGCTGAGGACTTCAAATGGAGCCTCGAACGCAACCTGCACCCCGAGACGCTCTCGCCGACCGCGCCGGACTTCCTCGGCGACATCGTCGGCGCAGCGGCATTCGTGCGCGGTCGCGCGGATGAGGTCATCGGCATCCAGGTGATCGATGACGTGACCCTCGACATCACCATCCTTAAGTCGACGCCGGTCTTCCTCTACAAGATGACGTATCCAACCGCATACGTTCTCGATCGGGAACAGGTCGAGGCCGACCCTGAGCGCTGGGCGCTCAACCCGAACGGCAGCGGACCCTTCCGGCTGACCGAGTGGCAGCTCGGCCGAGGCCTCACGCTCGAGCGCTTCGAGGACTATCACCTCGAACCCGCCCAGGTCGAAAAAGTCTCCGTCCGCTTCGTTGGAGGCTCGGTCGAGCAGTATGAGAACGACGAGCTCGACCAGGCCTTCGTCGGCATCAACGACATTGAGCGCGTCCGCGACCCGGCCTCCGACCTCAATGCGCAGTACGTGACGCGCACGGAGCTCTCAATCTTCTACCTCGCTTTCAACGTGGCGACGGCGCCATTTGACGATGTCAACCTCCGCCTCGCCCTGGCCCACTCGATCGACAAGGCGACCATCACGGAAGAGGTCCAAGCCGACCTGCTGATTCAGGCCCGTCAGATCGTTCCGCCCGGGCTCGCCGCTCACGATCCTGACTACCCCGGCCTCGTCTTCGACCCTGAGCTGGCGCAGGAATACCTCGCCGCGTCGCAATATGCTGGTACACCGCTGCTCGACGAGCTCCGGTTGACGATCTCCGGCGCCGGCGCGACTCCGGGACCGAGCATTGAGGCGATCCAGGACATGTGGCTCCAGCATCTGGGACTGGCAGTCAAAATCCAGCAGGTCGAGTTCGCCAGCTTCATCTCCGATATCGACCGCGGCCTCTACGGCTTCTTCTCGCTGGGTTGGAGCCTCGACTACCCCGACCCGCACAACGTGCTCGACTACAAGTTCTACAGCGCCTCGCTGGGCAACGACGTCCAACTCGACGACGAAGAGATCGATGCCCTTCTGGAGGAGGCGCGATACTCGCTCGACCAGCAAGTGCGCATCGAGCTGTATCAGCAGATCGACCGCCGGCTGGTCGAGGAAGCCGTCTGGATTCCGCTGTACTACTCAGTCGCCCACGAGTTGGTCAAACCCTACGTGAAGAACTACGAGCCGACGCGAATGGTGATCCCCCACCTCCGCTTCGTCAGCATCGAAGAATAGGCTCCATCCCGTTGCCAGCCTGCTGACTGGGTAGGTTGGTCAGTCAGGAGGCGCGTCGTGCGCAGTGGCGTCCTACCATTCCTGACTCGTCGTCTATTGCTGGTGCCCGTCATGGTCTTCGCCGTCATGGCCATGACCTATGCCTTGACACATCACGCACCGGGCGACGCGGTGCGCATCATCGCCGGCTCAAGAGATATCGACCCCGAACGAGCTGATCTGATTCGTGAGGCCTATGGCCTCAACGGCAGCTATCCCGAACGATTCGCCAACTACGCGTGGGGATTGGTGAGCAGAGGCGATCTCGGGCCGTCCTACTTCTATCGATCGCCGCAGCGAAGCGTTCAGGAATTGCTGGGCGAGCGGATTGGAGTTTCGGCTCAGATCAATGCCATTGTGCTGTTCCTGACATTCGGACTCGGCATTCCCCTCGGAATCTACGCCGCTCTCAAGGCTGGCAAGTGGCAGGATCCTGCCGTCATCGCGTTCTTCAAGATCTTCGACTCTATTCCCTCCCCAATCATGGTCGTTGTTCTTGTCTACTTCTTCGTTGAGACCCTCGGTCCGTTTTTCGGATTATTCGGATTCAACGTGCCCGTCGTTTGGACGCCAGGTGATCCGGCATCCTTAATCGTCCCCGTCCTGGCGCTCACTCTCCCGGTATGGGGAGGGATGGCGAGATTCGTTCGAGCCAGCATGCTGACGACGATTCACGAAGACTTCGTGCGCACCGCGAGAGCCAAAGGGCTCAGCGAGTGGCGAATCATCGTCGGGCACGAATTTCGCAATGCCATGCTGCCCCTGGCGACGAGCGTCGGCTTCGCCATCATCGGCATCGTTGGCGGATCGATTATCGTCGAGACTCGCTACGGCGTTCCCGGTGTCGGAGCCTTCATCTTTGAGTCGATCAATCAGCGGGACTTCAATGTTGTGCTGGGCTTCACAATTCTGACCGCAGCGATGCTCATTGTGGCGAACGCTCTCATTGATGTCGCCTATGTCTTTATCGATCCGCGTATTACCTACGCCGGGCGTCAAACATGACCACTCAAGCTCGCGAGAGCACCGCGTGGGAGCGCCCACCTCGAGCCGAGTCGCCGTTTCTTCGCGCGTCGCGAGCCATTCTGCACAAGCGAATCGCGGTCGTGTGCATCCTGACGATCATCGCTCTGTATGGCGCTGGCGCTTACACGATGCTGGATGCATTTGGAGTCGACATCGGACTCCAGGACCCGAACACAACCAATCTGAGCGATCGACGAACGACGAGAGAAGTCGATGGAGTGGGAGAGTCGCTGGGGACGTTCGCTGCACGACTCGATGTGGACATCGCGAGAGTCGCAGAGCTGAATCTAGAGGTAGACGCCGAGTTTGGCCCTCTCAATCTGGAGACCCAGCTCCCGGCACGGACAGAGCTGATCCTCAGTCCTGACGAGACCAAGCAGGGGCCGTCATCTCGGCATTGGTTTGGTACCGACCGTGCCGGTCGCGACCTGTTTTCCCGTGCGATGTTCTCACTTCGTACGACGATGATTATCAGCATCCTGGCTGTGGTGTTCGGCAACCTGTTCCTTGGACTCGGCATCGGTCTGCTCGCCGGATATCGCGGCGGTCAGGTCGACAATGTGATCATGAGGATCAGCGAGGTCATCATGGCGCTGCCCAACCTCGTGTTCCTGATTGTGCTTGTCGCCGTGTTTCGTGATCGATGGGAAGGCTGGTTTGAGGAGATCGAAAGATTTCTGGGCGCTTACTGGCTCATTGACCAGGGCGTCCATGACTTCGTACTCATCATCTTCGCGCTCTCCTTTATTGGATGGGCTGGCGCTGCTCGCTTCTATCGTGCGCAGGTGCTCGCACTGCGAGAGGCCGACTACATCCTGGCCGCAGAGACCATTGGCGCCAGAACACCACGAATTCTGTTTCGCCACCTCTTCCCGGGAGTGCTTCCCTGGTTTGTTCTGGGTCTCAGCGCCTCGCTCGGAGAAATTGTTGGGCTTGAGGTCGCACTGACATTCATCGGAGTGGGCATCACTCCACCCACTGCGTCGTTTGGTGTGATGGTCGCCTCCGCAGGCCATTACAAGACGTTGATCAATGAGCCTCAATTGCTGCTCGTGCCGATGCTGTTCATTCTGCCGATGATGCTCTCGTTCAACCTGCTCGGTGACGCAATCAACGACGTGCTAAATCCGCGCGGGCGCTAGCCCGATCCGCTGATATCCTCAAGCGCAGCTATGCCTAGAAGGTTGACCCATGAAAGTAACTGCTGAACGCATCCCCGAGGCGCAGATGCTGCTCGAAATCGAGCTCGACGACGCCCGTGTCAAGAAATCCCTCGACCAGGCCGCCCGACGCCTCTCTCAGCGATTCCGCATCCCCGGCTTCCGTCAGGGCAAAGCGCCCCGACGCGTTGTCGAGAGCGCCCTCGGCGCGGACGCCGTCTTTGAAGAGGCCGCTGAGCGTCTGATTCCACAGGCGTTGACCGAGGCGCTGGAACAAGAGGGCCTCGAGCCCGTTGCTCAGCCCAGCGTCGAGATCACCGTGCGCGAGCCGGTCACCTTCACGGCCACCGTGCCGCTGGCGCCGGTCGTCGAGCTGGGCGATTACCGCGAGATCGCCGTCGCCAAGACCGAGAGCGAATACTCCGACGACATGCTGGAGCAGCGACTGCTCGAGCTGCGCCGCCAGCACGCCGTCCTCGAGCCGGTCGATCGTGTGCCTGATCTCGATGACCGTGTCACGGCCGATGTCCGAGCGGAAGTCGACGGCGAGCAGATCCTCGACCAGCCCGGCGCAGAATTCCACATTCGCGAAGGCGCGGTCATCGGCGTTCCCGGTCTCTGCGAACAACTGGTCGGCGTCCCCGTCGGCGAAGAGCAGGTGATCCAGGTCGATGTCGACGACGATTGGGATGATGAACAGGTCGCGGGCAAGACCGTCACCTTCACCGTCACCATCCACGACGTGAAGTCGGAAGAGCTGCCCGAGCCCGACGACGACTTCGCCATGGAAGTCTCGGAAGAGTTTGAGACCTTCGCTGACCTCCAAGCGCGGATCGAATCGGGCCTGCGCGAGCAGACCGACCGGCAGGTCGACGAGCTGTTCAGCCAGGCGGTGATGCAGGCGGTCGTCGAACGGGCCACGCTCGAATATCCACCCGCGTTGGTCGAGCATGAGATCGAGCACATGCGCCAGGACTTCGCCCGCCAGATGGGCCAGGATCCGGCCACGTTCCTCCGCGACACGAGCGAGCAGGTCGACCAATTGCTGGCCAATTTCCGTTCGCAAGCCAACGAGCGCGTAATCAACACGCTCGTCCTCCAGCATGTCGGCGAGGCCGAGGACATTCAGGTGCTCGATGAGGAGATCACCGCCGACCTCCAGCAAATGCTCGCCAACATGCCGACCCAGGACCCGGAGCAAACCGCGTCGATGCTGGAAGACGAAGGCATCCGAGCCAACGTCCAGACTCGCCTCGTGCGCGAGCGCACGATCGAGCGCCTGCAGCAGATCGCATTGACCAACCATGCTGCCGGCGTCTCGGACGACGTAACGGACGATGAAGACGACCCGATCGAGAAGGAACTGGATGAGGGTACCGAGGACACTGAAGATTCAGCGGACTCGGACGAATAATCCAGCCGATATGCCAGCGAGTTCTGTCCGCAGAGGTGGGCAAAGATGTTGGCTGCGCAACCGCGCGTTTACGAATCGTGACTACACTTAACCCGCGAAGGAGGGTTTCATGGCCCTGAGCAATTCTCTGACCCGCCCCAGCGACATCATCCCGATGGTGGTCGAAACGACCAACCGCGGTGAACGCGCCTACGACATCTACTCGCTGCTCCTGCGCGAGCGCATCATCTTCCTCGGCACGCCAATCGACGACCAGATCGCCAACGTGATCGTCGCTCAGCTGCTCTACCTCGACCGCGAGGACCCGGACCGCGACATTCAGCTCTACGTCAACTCCCCAGGCGGCGTGATTACCGCCGGTCTGGCGATCTACGACACGATGCAGCTGATCAAGGCGGACGTGTCCACGATCTGCGTCGGCATGTCGGCCTCAATGGGCACCGTCCTACTCGCTGCTGGAGCAGTCGGCAAGCGTTTCGCCCTACCGCACTCCACGATCCACATGCACCAGGCCCTCGGCGGCGCGCGTGGACAGGCCTCCGACATCGAAATCGCCGCTCGCGAGATCCTGCGCAACAACGAGACGATCCGGACGATTCTGGCCAGCCACACTGGCCAACCGCTGGATCGCATCGCCGCCGACACCGACCGCGACTTCTACCTCGACGCCGAGCAAGCGATGGAGTACGGCCTGGTCGATTCCGTCCTCGCCGCGGACGCCGGCGGGGATGCAGCCGCAGCCGCAGGCGCGTAGCATCGGTACGGGCGGTCACCGCTCGACCCGACAAGTTCACAGCTCTCCATAACCGGGGCGTTGGGGCGCAGCAGGGAGGCATGAGCGCATGAGCAGTGCACATGGTGGTGGTCGCAGCCAGTATCACTGTTCCTTCTGCATGAAGGATCAGGCCCAGGTGCGCCGCCTCGTCGCTGGACCAGGCGGCGTTTATATCTGCAACGAATGTGTCGAGGCCTGCCGCGCCGTCATCCAGGACGAGCAGCTCAACAGCGCCCCGCCCGAGCAACAGAAGGCATCGAGTCCGCCGCAGACCATGCCGCCGTTGGCCATTTACAACCGTCTCTGCGAGCACGTCGTCGGCCAGGACGAGGCCAAGCGCGTGCTCGCCGTGGCCGTCTACAACCACTACAAGCGGATCAATTCCGTCGTCGACCCGGATGACGAAGTTGAGTTGGAGAAGAGCAACATCCTGCTCGTCGGACCGACCGGTTCGGGCAAGACGCTGCTCGCCTCGACCCTCGCACGCATCCTCGATGTCCCCTTCTCGATCGCGGACGCCACCGCCCTGACCGAGGCGGGCTACGTCGGCGAGGACGTCGAGAACATCCTGCTCCACCTGATCCAGGCGGCCGACTTCGATATCGCCCGCGCTGAGCGCGGCATCATCTACATCGACGAAATCGACAAGATCGCCCGCAAGTCCGACAACCCGTCAATCACGAGAGACGTCTCCGGCGAAGGCGTCCAGCAGGCGCTGCTGAAGATCATTGAAGGCACTGTTGCTTCCGTTCCCCCACAGGGTGGTCGCAAGCACCCGCATCAGGAATTCCTGCAGATCGACACCAGCAAGATTCTCTTCGTCTGCGGCGGCGCATTTGAAGGACTCGACCAGGTCATCGACCGACGAGTCACGACCGGCATCCGCAACATCGGATTCGGCTCGGCCGCTCGTTCAGACGCGGATCGCGACCATCTGTTGCATCACCTCAGCCACGATGACTTGCAGAAGTACGGCCTGATCCCCGAGTTCGTCGGACGCTTGCCAGTCGTAGTCACGCTTGACCAGCTTGACCAGGCATCGCTCCTCCGAATCCTGACTGAGCCCAAAAACGCGCTCATCCGCCAGTACCAACGATTCTTCGACATGGACGGCGTCGATCTCAGCTTCACTCCTGAGGCCCTGGAATCGATCGCCGAGCATGCCATCGCCGAGGCGACCGGCGCTCGCGGACTGCGAACCGTAGTCGAAGATCTCCTGCTCGATGTCATGTTCGAAGTCCCGGGCCGTCCCGAGGTCAAGAAGTGCGTCGTCAACGCCGACACCGTGAGGCGTCAGGAACGTCCGCTGCTGCTCAACGATCAGGGCCTCGCGGTGGAGTATGAAGCAATCCGCCGACGCGGAGACGGACGATTGGCGCCGCGCCAGGAAAGCGCCTGATGTCGGCTGCCTCCGCGCTGAAAAAACCCCGCCGAGTGCGGGTTGACGACCTGTTGGTACAACGAGGCGCCGCTCCCGACCTCACATCTGCAAGAGCGTTGATCATGGCTGGCCGTGTCCACGGCGAGGGCAAGCGATACCTCCAGGGCGGACAACAAGTCGCTGGTGACAGCGAACTCAGTATCCGTGGCGTCAGGCCCTTCGCCTCGCGCGGCGGAGAGAAACTGGTCGCCCCACTCGATGTATGGCAGGTATCCCCTCGCGACCGGATTTGCCTCGATGTCGGCGCGTCAACCGGTGGTTTCACCGATGTCTTGCTCCACCGCGAGGCGCGACACGTCTACGCGGTCGACGTCGGCTACGGACAGCTGGCAGAGGGCTTGCGCCGAGACGATCGGGTGACTTCGATGGAGCGCACCCACATTTGCGACATGCCAGAACTCCCTCAGCTGCCAACCTTGACCACAATCGACGTGTCCTTCATCGGCCTGCAGCAAGTGCTGCCCTGCGTCGCCAACGTCGTTGCCTCGAAGTCCGACGTGATCGCCCTGGTCAAGCCACAGTTCGAAGCTCCGCCCGAGGATGTTGATGATCGTGGCGTCGTTCGCAATCGTCTTGCTCAAGGCAAGTCCGTGAGCAGCGCGCTCGGCTGGGCATTCCAGCATGACTGGCGCGTCGGCGGTGTGCTCAAGTCGCCGCTGACCGGTCCGGCCGGCAATCATGAGTGGTTCGTATGGCTGCGTACACCGTGACCGAGATTCGGTGCGTCGGCATCTACTATCACCCCCGCCTCGACGAGGCGCAGATAATGGCGAACGTCGTTGCCGACAAGCTGCGTGACCTCGGCCGCGACGTCTGGGTCTCGGCCCCCTGGGAACCTCAACGATCTACCGAGCGTCTCCCCGAAACCGACCTACTGATCTGTCTCGGCGGTGACGGAACCATCCTCCGCGCCGCCCGCGCGACAGTGGGCCACGACTGTCTGATCCTGGGCGTTGACCTCGGCCGACAAGCATTCCTCACCGAGCTGTTGCCGGAACAGCTCGATGAACGCATCCCAGACTTGCTCAGCGGCGACTTCGTCGTTGAACACCGCACCATGCTCGAGGCTCGGCCGATCGGGACTGAGGGAAGCGCGCCGGGTGTCCTGCCTGCGCTCAACGATGTCATGATCGGGCGCGGCAGCCTGGGCCAGCCGGCGTATATAGCGGTCTGGGTCGGCGATGACCTGATCGGCGTCGTCCGCGCCGACGCGGTCGTGGTCGCCTCGGCGACCGGCAGCACCGGCTACTCGCTCTCAGCCGGAGGCCCAATCCTCCATCCGCAGGCGCGCAGCGTCGTCTTGACGCCCGTAGCGCCGCACCTGGCGCAAGCCGCGCCGGTCGTGCTGCCTGCTGACGCGGTAATCGAGTTGCGCCTCGGTCGCGAACACCCGGGCTCGCTCTCCGTGGACGGTCAACGACCGTATCCGCTCAAGCCCGGCGGCGGGGCGCAGGTGCGGCGCAGCGAGTCGCTGGCGCAATTAGTTCGCTTCGGCGAGCGATCATTCTTCGCGCAGCTGGGAAAACGCCTGGCCTGGCTGGACGAGCGTCGCCTCGAAGCCGTCTCCCGAACCGGCGTCGAAGCGTTCGACGCAAAGACCGCCGACCCGTCATAGATTCCAGCTGACAACACAACCGTTTCCGTTAAGCTGAACGTGTGCTCCAAGACATGCTCGCGTCCGAGGGGACCGAAGGAGACCGACGGTGTTGATCGGCCTGCAACTGCGTGACTTCGCGCTGGCCGACCGCGTCGACCTTGATCTTAGCCACGGGTTCACAGTCATCACCGGTGAGACCGGGGCAGGCAAAAGCGTCCTGATCCAGGCCTTGGCTTTCGCGCTCGGCGCACCGTCGGACATCGAGATGATCCGGCCCGGCGCAAACGCCGCAGAAGTCGAAGCGATCTTCGATCTCACCGACGGTGACGCCTACGGACCTGTCGCCAGAATCCTCTCCGACGCCGATGTCCCCTTCGACGGCGAACTGATTGTCCGGCGCAACGTCAGCCGGCCGATCAGCGGCTCCAACCGGCTCGGCGGCCGGCTACGAATGAACGACCGTGCCGCGACCGTCGGCGTGCTCCGAGAACTGGCGCCGATCCTGGCGGACATCCATGGTCAGCGTGAACACCTGTCGCTCCTCAGACCGAGGGAGCAGCTCTTCTTGCTCGACCGCTTCGCCGGCGTCGAACATCAGCGAGACGCGATTTCAGCCATGGTCAGGCGGCTCAACACGCTCGACCGCCAGATGGGCGACCTGACCGACAACGAGCGCGAGCGAGTGCGACGAATCGCTCTACTGCGCCATGAAGCGTCCGAAATCGCATTGGGTTCACTACAGCCGGGCGAGGATGACGAACTTCAGAGCCAGCATCGGCGACTGGTCAATTCCCAGACGTTGGCCGCCGACGCCGGGTCGGCGCGAGAGGCCCTTGCGTCAGATTCGCTCGGCGAAGCCCTGAGTGCCATTCGGCGCATCGCGGAGATTGACGAATCAGCCGAACCAATCGCCGCGTTGATCGAGGCCGCGGCCGAGCAGGCAGCGGAAGCAGTGCGGTCACTGCGCGCCTACGCCGATCAGGTCGAACTTGACCCCGCACGATTGGACGAAGTGGAATCGCGCATCGCCCTAATCGCCGACATGAAACGTCGCTGGGGCGACACGATCGACGAGATCATCGCCTACGGCGAGCAGGCGCAGGCCGAGGCGGACCGGCTCGAGCAGGAATCGGCGGATAGCGAATCACTCGCCCAGGAGGCGGAACAGCTAACTGGCGCCATCGCCGAAGCGGCATCGGAACTCAGCGACCAGCGTCAAACGGCGGCGAAACGACTAACCGCATCAGTGCTGTCGGAATGCGAAGACCTGAGGCTGCCGGACGCCCGCATCGAGTTTCAGTTCGAGGCGATTCCGGCCTCCACCAACGGCCGACTACTGCAGATTGGCCAGAATGCGGTCGGATTTGACCAGACCGGCATCGACCAGGTCCAGCTTCTGGTCGCCTTCAATCCTGAGGCCCCGCCTCGACCGTTGCAGCGCGTAGCCTCAGGAGGAGAGACCGCGCGGCTGACATTGGCAATTAAGGCCGTGTTGGGCGAAAGTGATGTGGTACCGCTGATGGTCTTCGACGAAATGGACGTCGGACTCGGCGGTCGCAGCGGCGGCATGATCGGCGAGCGATTGGCTCGCCTGGGAGAGCATCGACAGGTGATCTGCATCACACATCTGCCCCAGGTCGCGGCTCACGCTGCCGATCACATCACCGTCAGCAAGTCCTCCGGCAACGGACGCACGAGCGTTGACGTCCGCAAGTTGTCGAGCGACCAGCGTGTCGTGGAACTTGCTGAGATGCTCGGCGGTCTGACCGACGCCAACCGCGCCAGCGCTTCAGACCTCCTGCACCCGGCGGTCGCCTCATGACCTCCGAAACCATCGGCCCGACACCGGCCGCCACCGTTCGCCAGCGAGCCTCGGAGATCCATGCGCTCCAGGACATCACGGTCGATCGCAGAGTGCCGGTCGAAGCGCCGCTCTTCACCGAGAAGGCGAACGTCGGCGACGCGCCCGAAATTCATCGGCTTATCCAGTACTGGTTCGAGGCCACCGGAGACGTACTGCCCCGCACCGAGGGTGAAATCTACGAGACCATTCGCGACTTCGTCGTCGTTCGCGATCCGGGCAAGCGCCGCCTGCTGGCTGTCGGCGCGCTTCATCTGGAATGGAAAGACTTGGCCGAGATCAAGTCGCTCGTCGTCGATCCGGGAACCCAGGGACGAGGGCTTGGTCGGATCGTCGTTGATGCATGTCTCAATGAAGCGGTCGACATGGGACTCAAGACCGTGTTCGCTCTGACCACAACGCCGGCATTCTTCGAACGGCTCGGATTCCGCATCTCCGGCGTCTCCGCATTTCCGCGAAAAGTCTGGAACGAGTGTTTCCGCTGCCCCAAGTACAACGCCTGCGACGAGATCGCTGTGACCATCGATCTGCGTGACCGGCTCAACGCATGACCGAGGCAGTCGACGCGCTCACCGAAACAGTGCTCGAATCGAAGCAGGTGTACCACGGCTCGCGAATCAAGGTCCGCGTTGATGACGTCGAAATGGCCGACGGTCGCAAGGCGCGGCGTGAAGTCGTCGAGCACCCCGACGCCGTCGTGATCCTCGCGCTCCGCGAAGATGGCGCCATCGCATTCGTGCGCCAGTGGAGACACGCCACCGGCCGACCCTTGCTTGAGCTCCCGGCCGGGCGTGTCGATCCGGGAGAGTCGCCAGCCGAGACCGCGCGTCGCGAACTTCGGGAAGAAGTCGGTCTCGATCCGGCCCGCCTCGACTTCGCTCGCGGATTCTACGTCGCGCCGGGATTCGCAAACGAGTTCCTGCACGGATTCATCGCCCGCGACTGTACGGAAGCGCCGCTTGAGGCCGACGAGGATGAGGAACTGATTGTTGAGTGGATGCACCTCGGCGACGCGATTGAACGCGTCGAATCCGGCGAGATCATCGATGCCAAATCGGTCATCTTGATTCAGTACCTGGCGCTCGAGGCTGTGGGTCCGCTGGGACGCGAGATCGTGCGTCACTACCGAGGCCAGGAGTGAGCTTGGGCGGGCGGTCGTTGCTACGCCAGTGACTACCGCCCAATGCCGATTGGTGCGAAACTGAGGCGTGAATGCGACAAGATCGCAATTCAGGGGGACAGCACGATGTTGCAGCATGACGTACTGATTGTCGGCTCAGGACTAGCGGGAATGCGCGCCGCCCTGGAGGTATCGAACGATCCAACTCTGGACGTGGCGATTCTCTCCAAGGTGCATCCGTTGCGCTCGCACTCGGGCGCAGCGCAGGGTGGCATTGCCGCCTCGCTGGGCAACTCCGCCGAGGACTCGTGGGAGCTGCACATGTTCGACACCGTCAAAGGCGGCGACTACCTCGTCGACCAGAACGCGGCCGAAGTGCTGACCCGCGAAGGTCCTGAGAACATCTTTGAGCTCGAGCACATGGGTTGCGCCTTCTCGCGCGACGACGAGGGCCGCGTCGCCCAGCGCCGATTCGGCGGACACACGGCGCCCCGCGCCTGCTACGCCGCCGACCGCACCGGCCACGCCGTCCTGACTGTCCTCTTCGAGCAGCTCCTGCGCAGAGGCGTCAAGGTCTACTCCGAGTGGTACGCGCTCGACCTCGTCATCAAGGACAACGTCTGCCAGGGCCTCGTCGCCTATGACATTCTCTCCGGACAGATCGAGGCCATCTCGGCCAAGGCCGTCATGTTCGGCACCGGCGGCTACGGCCGCGCCTTCCGCGTCACGACCAACGCGTTCGCCTCAACCGGCGACGGCGTCGTCATGGCCTACCGAGCCGGCATCCCCCTGGAGGACATGGAGTTCGTCCAGTTCCACCCGACCGGCCTGCAGGGCTCGGGCATCCTGCTCTCCGAGGCGGCACGCGGCGAGGGCGCGCACATCGTCAACTCGGACGGGTTCCGTTTCATGGAGAACTACGCCCCTGGCCGGATGGAACTCGCGCCGCGCGACATCGTTGCTCGTGCCGCGCAATCCGAAATCGAGGCCGGCCGCGGCGTCACCGAACTGCGCGACTCCGTGTTCATGGATCTGCGACCAATCGGTGAGGAGCGCATCCGCTACGCCCTCCCGTCGGTGATGCACCTCGCCCGCGACTTCGCCGGCATCGACCCACTCGTAGCGCCCGTCCCGATTCAGCCCACCGCGCATTACTCAATGGGCGGCATCCCCTGCGACATCAACGGACAGGTGCGGATCAAGGACCTGCCCGGCGCGCCGCAAATCACCGGGTTCTTCGCCGCCGGCGAGGCGTCCTGCGTCTCGGTCCACGGCGCAAACCGGCTCGGCACCAACTCATTGCTCGAAGCCGTCGTCTTTGGCCGGCGCTCCGGACGCAGCATCCTCGATGTCGTCCACGATCTCCCACCGACCAACATCGACGAAGGCGACATGGCCAACGCCGTTGGCGAAGTCGACAAGTTCCTCCGCGCCGAGGGCTCCGAGAAAGTCGGCAAGATCCGCGCAGACCTGCGCGACACGATGATGGACAAGTGCGGCGTCTTCCGCGACGACGCCGAGCTGCGAGAGTGCCTGGCCGAGGTCAAGGACTACCAGGAGCGCTTCAAGCACATCGCCATTGACGACCACGGCTCGACCTTCAACACCGATCTGCTCGACGCCATCGAGCTGGGCCACATGCTGGAGTACTCCGAGGTCATCGTGACCGGCGCGCTCGCCCGCGAGGAATCACGCGGCGGTCACGCCCGTCGCGACTTTGACACACGCGACGACGAGAATTGGTTCAAGCACACGCTCGCCTACCGCCCGAAGGACGGCGAGGACGGCCCCACGCTCACGTACTGTGATGTCAACATGGAGCCGAACTTCCGCAAACCGTTCCCGCTCCAGGAGCGCACCTACTAGCGGTCGAACCGAGCGCTCAAACGCCGAACAGCCGCGAACAGAACCGAATAAAGCCGAACAAAACCGAACACCGCCGAACACGAACGAACAGGCGCGACCATGGCTCAGCAAGAATTCGTTATCCAGCGCTACAACCCCGATACGGATGAGTCCTACGAGGAGTCATTCAACGTCGATGTTCAGCCTGGCCAGACGGTGCTCGACTCGCTCAACGCAATCAAGTGGGAGCAGGACGGCACGCTGTCGTTCCGCATGTCCTGCCGACACGCGATCTGCGGGTCATGCGCGATGAAGGTCAATGGACAGTCGATGCTCAGCTGTAAGACCCAGGTCAACGCCGCAGCCGAACGCGGCGACCCGATCAAAATCGGACCGCAGGGCAACCAGACGGTGATCAAAGACCTGGTCGTCGACCTGAACAAGTTCATGCTTCAGTTCGAGCGCGCCGAGACCTGGCTTGAGCCCTACGAGGACCAGGAGCCTCCGGAAAAGGAATACCGCCAGAAGGTCGAAGAGTTTGACCACTGGTCACACGCCTCCACCTGCATCCACTGCGGCGCTTGCTACTCCGACTGCACGGTCGCCGGCGTCGATGAGAACTTCCTCGGACCGGCCGCGCTGGCCAAGGCCTACCGATTCGTCATGGACAGCCGCGACTCGAAGCGCGAAGAGCGATTGGAATTCCTCTCCGAGACCCAGGGCGGCATCTGGGACTGCACCCGCTGCTACATGTGCGTCGAGGCTTGCCCCAAGGATGTGCTGCCCATGGATGCCATCATGGAGCTGCGCACCCTCGCGATCGAGGCTGGACACACCAACAACCACGGCGCACGACACCACAAGGGTTTCGCCAGTGGAGTGCGCAAGCGCGGGCGTCTCGACGAAATGATGCTCCCCATCCAGTCCGTCGGCGTCGGCCGATTGCTGACCGGCAAGATCTCCGCACACAAGGAGATGATGGATTACACGCCGGGCGCCATCCGCCTGCTCAAGTCACGCAAGCTGCTGACCATCGCCCAGCGACACGGCGCAAACGCCGAGGGACGAGCGCAAATCCAGCGCATCTTCGACGAGGTCGAGGCTGAGAAGCATCATCACGATGTCGACGGCGACGCGTTCGGCGCCGAGTTCGAGACCGCCATCGGCGGACACTAGGCCTCAGACCACCACGAATCACGGCACGGGACCGACGAGCGGGGAGAACCGAACATCATGAGCAAGTACGCATTCTGGCCCGGCTGTGTAGCGCGCGGAGCGACCCCTGAGCTGTACACCTCGACGCTCGCGGTCGCCGAGCATCTGGGCATGGACCTGGTCGAGCTGGAAGCTGCCGCCTGCACCGGCGCCGGCATCATCTCCGACGGTCAGCCATACCTCCAGGACGTGCTCAATGCTCGCACGATGGCCATGGCCGAGCAGATGGACCTGCCGTTGATGGACATCTGCTCCACCTGCGTCGGTGTCCACCGACTCGCCGCCGAGAAACTGCGCGAGGTCGACTACCGCATCCGAATCAATCATCTTCTCGCGCCCGAGGGCATCGAGTACCGCGGCTCAGCCGACCCGCGGCACCTGCTCTGGATCCTGCTCGAGGATGTCGGTGTCGACAAGATCAACTCGATGATCAAGCGGCCGCTGGAAGAGCTGAACCTCGGCCCCTTCTACGGCTGCTACCTCGTTCGGCCCGAACGCACGCTTGAGTTCGACAAGCACCCGACGCGGCGCAACAGCCTGGAGCAGTTGATCGAGATCCTCGGCGCCACGACCGTCACCTATGACGGCATGACCAAGTGCTGCGGATTCCCGATCCTGACGACCAACAAGAAGAACTCACTGACGATGGCCGGCACGCACCTCGCCGAGGCGCAGTCCAAGGGCGCCGACGCGCTCGTCACGCCCTGCCCGCTCTGCCACCTCAATCTCGACGCGCAGCAACCGGACGCGGCCAAGGTGATCGACCGCAGCCTCAACCTGCCCATCCTGCACGTCCCGCAGCTACTCGGTCTGGCAATGGGCCTCGACCCGGAGAAGCTGGGTCTCACCAGGCACGTCGTCGACACGCGAAACCTGCTCAACAAACTCGGCGTCTAGCGACCGTTCCTCTTCGACCTCCCCCTCCGGAGACCCGCGCGTAAACTCACGAATCCCCGCTCCCCCCCTCGCGGGGGGAGCGGCCGAAGGCTGAGGGGGGGTCCCCAGCGCCACCACGCTCGCCATACACCGAGGGGCGCTGCCCCCCCCCCCCCCCCTCTGTCACTTCCGTGACATCTCCCCCCGCAAGGGGGGGGGAGAAGAGATTTGCGAGTCCTTTATATGTCTCCGCGAGGGGGGAGAACAGGACTTACGCAACGGTCTCCAAAAGGGAGAGTGCTCATCGCCAAACGGAAGCGCCCCCGCCGGGTTTGGCGGGGGCGCGACACAGGCAGTTGGAGGGCGGCCAGCCGGAGAGACATCCGATGTCTCACATGCGGACATCGGTGGGCGGGCGGGGTGACAGTTTCTACCGTCTGACCTCACTGACCCTCCGTCATACAAGACGACGGAGAAGTACAAAAGGTTCCCAGAAATCAGCCCCCAGCCCCAGTTCCCCGAAGTCGCGGATCGAGAATGTCTCGGATCGCGTCTCCGAAGAGGTTGAACGCCAGCACGATCAGCGTAATCGCGACGCCCGGCGTCAAAGCCAGCCACGGCCAACGAGTGAGTTGACCGCGCTGGGTCGCCTCAAACAGGATGAATCCCCACGTCGGATTCGCAGCCGAGTTTGCCCCAAGCGCGAGGAATGAGAGGGCCGCTTCCGCCAGGATCGTCCCGCCAATGGTCACCGTCGAGAGGACCATGATTGGGGCGACGATATTCGGCAGGATGTGTTGCATCACAATCCGCGGAGAACTGGCGCCGATTGTGCGCGCCGCTTCGATGTACGTGTTCTCCTTGAGTGACAGAACAGTACCGCGAATGACACGCTGAGTCCCGGGCACAAGGAAGATCACAATGACAAACACCACCGTCCCAATGCCTGGTGACATCATCGTGACCAACACCATCATCAGGACAAGTGGCGGCAGCGCCTGGAACGCGTCGGAGATTCGCTGCACGACCATGTCACCAACACCGCCCAAGTAGGCCGAAATCGTGCCGAACAGTGTGCCGATGGCAATCCCCATGCCGGTTGCTGCGAGCCCGATGATCATGGCAGTGCGAGCGCCATAGATGATCCGGCTGAACATATCCCGGCCCAGCGAATCGGTCCCGGCGAAGTGGTCGGGCCAAGTTGGCGGAGCGAGTTTGTTGACGACGTCGGTTTCGTCGGCCGGATACGGAGCGAAGCCAGGGACGATCGTTTCTCCGGCAATGGAGATGTCTTGTCCGAAGATGGCCGTAATCAACAGGATGACAATGACGACAGCGCCGAATGCGCCCAAGGGGCGCTCTCTCGCCATTTTAATCAGGCTTCGCAATCGGCTCGGGCCGACCGGAAGCAGAACGTCAAGCGGTACGGCGATTGGATCTGAAGTGGTCATATCAGCGTCCCTCGTCCTACCCGTACCGAATCCGTGGGTCGATCCAGGCGTAGCTCAGGTCGACCAACAAGTTGATCAACACCACGCCCAGTCCAATCACCACTGTGATTCCTACTACCTCGTTGAAGTCGGCGCGTCTGATTGACGTGACCAGCAAGGCGCCGATGCCATTGATCCTGAAGATGTACTCGACGATCACTGCGCCACTGATCAGGAAAGCGAACTGATTGCCGAAGATTGTGAGGACAGGGATGAACGAGTTGCGGAAGACATGCTTGAGAATCACGGAACGCTCGGAGAGTCCTTTGGCGCGCGCAGTTCGCACGTAGTCCTCATGGATAATCTCTAGCACTTGAGAACGCTGCATCCTCATCAACGTGGCCATCAATGATGCAGACAATACCAGCGCCGGAGCGATCATGCCTTCCAAGTTTTGAACGAAGCTATCCCAGATGTAGGGAGAAGGCAGCGTCGCCAGCGACACATTCAACCATTCCGCCACGAACGAGACAACCAGCACCCCCAGGAAGAAGTTGGGAATAGCGAGGCCCAAAATGGTGAAGACACGCCCGGCATAATCAGGGAATGTGCCTGATCTCACGGCAGAAAGTACGCCAACTGGTATGGCAATGAAGAACGCCATCACACTCGCGAGCATGACAAGTTCAAGACTGCGTGGCAATCGAACCTTGATGTCGTTGAGCACGCTTTCGCTGCTGGCGAACGAATTGCCGAGGTCACCCCGCACGGCGTTCCAGAGCCAGTCTCCGTAACGCTCCAGGGGAGGACGGTCGAGCCCCAACTCCTTGTTAAAGCGTTCGATTATTTCCTGCGTAATGCCGGAACCCTGCGGTCCTTCCGCCAGCAATCGCTCTGCGGTACTGCCGGGAAAGGCGTTAACCAGCATGAAGGCGATAAACGACAGGAGGAAAATGACAACCACGACACCAAGCAGGCGTCGTACCAAATAGCCGCCCATCGCATCCCCCCAGTAGTTCCTGGAAACAGTCGCCGCGCCCCAAACTGGGGCGCGGCGTGTGGCGCCTAGAGGTTCTTCCAGATTTTTTCGGTGTTGGTCGCGCCCCAGCCGGGGTTCCACGCGTTGTACGTGTCGATCTCGTTGTACAGGTAGCCACGTCGCCCGGCGATGCGGTACGGGTTGACGGCGAAGATACGCCACATGTTTTCAAGCTCGCGAACCCGGATTTTCTCCAGGATGTCCGAACGCTTGTCAACATCGAGTTCCTGGCGCTGGTCGAGGCACCATTGGTCGATGTCGGGCTCGGAGATGCCATAGAAGTTGCCCGGGCTGTCAGTGTGGAGTTTCCCGTAGGAGAGACCGTCGGCGTCCATTTCGGCGCCAATCAGCCACGTAAACAGAGCCTGCGAGAAGTCTCGTGTCACGAGCCGAGCAATCCAGGTCTCCAGGTCAACCTGCTCGTGCTTCGCGTTGACGCCCAGGTTCCGCTTCCACTGGTCAACGATGAGCAGGAACAGGTTGAGGTAGGAACCCGGCACCGTGTACATCGCGGCGTCGAACTCGAGCGGATTGTCCTCGTTGTATCCGGCCGCATCGAGCAGCTGGCGACCCTTGGCAGGATCGAAGCTGACAAACTCGCCCAGCTCAGCCGCGGTCCACGGCCACTCGCGGAAGCCCCACGGGGAACTGTCGTCCCGGAAGAACGTCCAGTTCTGGCCATAGCCGGCAGCGGCGAGGCCGTTGTAGATGCCTTCCTTCTGCTCCTCGCGGTCCATGCCAAGCGAGAGCGCCTGTCGAACCCGAACGTCGTTGAACGGAGCCTCATTGAGGTCCTTGAACGTCATGTATGGCTGCCAGCCCGGAGGTGGCGCCGTGACCTGGACAACAGTGTCCGGCTGCTGCTCGACGGCCTGTTCGTAGTCGTAGACGTCTTGCAGCGTGATCCGGTCAATGATGCCGGTTTCCCAGGCCGCCCATTCCGACTCTCGCTGGGACACGAAGTCCGGACCGTGCAGTGCGTCCATGTACGGCAGCTGCATGCCCGAACGAGGATCCTTCTTGAAGTAGGTCGGGTTCTTGCTGGCCTTCCACTCCGAGCCTTGCTCGACGAAGTCAAGTACGTAGGGCCCGGTCCCGACCGTGTTGCGCCAGTCGTCCAGCTGCGTGTAGTCGTCGGTGATGTATTCGGGCGCCGCGACGACGTGGAACGGGTTCATCATGTTGTTCAACAGATACGCCGCAGGTTCGGTGAGGTTGAACCTGACCGTATTGCTGGAGTTGTCGAACTCGATGTCCTTGACGGCCGTGTATGACGAGGCTTGAACGGTAGTCGGAGGGTCATCAGAGTCGGGAGCCAGGAAGGAGCCGTCGCGAAGCGCGTCGTACGCAATCTTCACGTCCTCGGCCGTCATGTCACGGCCGTTGAGCGGGGCCTTGTCCTGCCACTTGATGCCATCCTGAAGCTGGAAGACCAGCGTGGTTACATCCGGGATTTCCCAGCCCGCAGCCAGGTCGCCTTCGTTCTCGTAGTAGTGCGCGTTGGCCCAGTCGTCCATCGGGAAGACGACCAACTGGCTGTAGAACATGGGCGCAAATGCGGCCATCAGGTTGGCGTTGGGTCCCAGCACGTTCCAGTTCGCAGCCGGCAAATGCGCCAGTGTCCAGGTGCCGCCGTACTTTGGGCCATCTGACTGGCCAGGGAGGTTCTGTAGCTTTGACCAGTGATAGCGGAGTCGCCACTCTTCTTCAGGAGTCAGCGACATCGCCTCTTCTTCGGCGGTCAGCTGACCGGGGAGCAGCGTCACGGCCTGCTCGTCGGCGGCCTCTTGCGACGTGCTGGCCTGTTGAGCGGCAGTCTGCTGGGCCTGCTGTTGAGCGGCAGTCTGCTGCGGCTGAGCCTGCTGCTGGGCCTGCGCGGCGGCTTGCTGGCTGTCATCATCGTCGCCACAACCGACCAAGGCCAGACCGGCAGCGCCGACACCGGCTCGCGCTGAAGCCGACATCAGCGATCGGCGGCTCAGTCGCTTCCGCTGCATTCGCTTCCAGTAGTTGCGTTCTGCCATTGTTCGCTCCTCAATGCGTTGAAGTCCGACACTCACACGGGCATCAACCCGAAACGCCGGTCATTCGATTCCGCGTAATATAGCGCTTTATCGGCCAAAGTGCACCGGAGCTGTCAAATGACCGAATCCGCGCAGATCGAGAAGCGGGTCCGACGATTTCTCGCGGACGCTGAAATTCCGTTTCAATCCATCACGTGCCGGCCAGATCAGGCGGACACGGCGATCTTCTGTGAAGTCTTCGGAATTGCTCCGCAAGCGTCGGTCAACACCATCCTCGTGTCCTCAAAGAAGGAACCGAAGAGCTACGCGGCCTGCCTCGTCCTGGCCAACACCAGACTGGATGTCAACCGAAGCGTGCGCAAGGAAATGGGCGTGCGCAAATGCTCATTCGCGTCCTTCGAGGAGACCGAAGCCGTCACCGGCATGATGTCCGGTGGCGTGACGCCGTTCGACCTTCCCGCCGAGATCCCGATTCTGATCGACGCCCGCATCACCGGTGACGAGATGATGTGGTTGGGAGGCGGTAGTCGTTCACTCAAGGTCGGGGTCAAGGCCGACGACCTGGCTCGACTTCCGAATGCGCGGGTCGTGGACGGCCTGGCCGGCTAGGGAACCTCTGAACAACCGGTGTCGCAGGCCGAGCGGGGACCCCCTTCAGCCTGCGGCAGCTTCCCACGCAAAGGAGACCTTTGAAAAACTCATGATTCCCCTCTCCCCCCCTTGCGGGGGGAGATGTCACGGAGTGACAGAGGGGGGGTCCGCCGCCAGCGACCAGATAGGCCTTGAGATGGGGAGCCCCCCCTGCCTTCGGCATCTCCCCCGCAAGGGGGGGCGAAGGGGACTTTTTCAAAGGTCTCGCAAAGCGGGGAAGCGGGGAGCAGAGTTGTTCAGAGCTTTCCTAGCAATCGCCTACGAAGCCTTGAGTTCTTCCTCAAGCGCCACAATCTCCCCGATCGGCACAGCCCCATCCCGCAGACCCGCGTGGAGTGTGCGCTTCGCCATCAGCTGCAACGCCCGATTTGCCGGTGTGGGCACGCCGTGCTCCAGACCCATTAGAACGATCTCGCCGTTCAGCCAATCGGTCTCGATCCCCGACAAACCCCGGCGGAACGACTGCCAGGTCGAGCTGCCGCCACGTTCGACGCCGGGAATTTCGCCCGAGCTGAAGGTCGCTGCCCGGCGCTCTCCGACTTCTGCCCGCGAGGCATAGTCAATCTTCGCCGCCTCGTAACAAACGACCGCCTCAGCCCGCATCCGACCCATGAACGCTCGCACGTCGTCGCCGGCTGAGCGCAACGCCGTCTCGCCGCACAGCGCCCCGACCGCGTTTCCCAAATTGTCGAGCAGTTTGCCGTACTTCAGTCTCATCACGTTCTGCTCGGGCCGCGCGTTGAAGCCCGCCGCCGAAAGGTCGGCGCAGACCTGTGTGATCGTCGCGTCCACTCCATGTGGGAACCGGCCGCTGTCCAATAGTCCCGGCTTGGGCGCGCCGAACAGCGCGACCTCACCGGCCACCAGAAACGTCGCCGGCATCACCACCACCATTCCGTACACGTTCAGAAAGCGCCGCGCGACACTGCGCTCATTGCCGACGCCGTTCTGCCCACAGACGATGGGAATCTCCGGGCCGGCGTAGCGCTCCAAATCGTCAAGCGCGTTCGAGGTGTCTTGCCCTTTCATGGTCAGCAGCACGACATCATCATCGCCGAAGTCGACTTCGCTCGGGTGCGCCGCCGTCGCGACCTGAACCCGTTCGGTCCGCTCGGGTTGGCGGACCAGCAGGCCCTGCTCACGCATGGCAGTCAGATGGTCGCCGCGAGCAATCAGCACGACATCGCAGCCGCTGCGCGTCAGTAACGCGCCGATTCCTCCGCCGATGCCGCCCGCGCCGTAGATGATGTATCGCATATTGACGTCCTCGGTCGTGCGCTGGTTGTCCGCAAATTGTCCGCAAATCGTCTTCAGTCTGAATAGCAAAGCGCGGCTGATCAACCAGATCAGCCGCGCTCGCTCGTTGCCGTTGCTGCCGGACTATGGCTGTGGCTCCTCCGAGTCGCTTGTCTGCTGGGTCGTGTCGGTGTCTGCCGAGTCCTCGGTTTGACCCTGCGGACTGGGCGGCGGACCGGCGAACATCGACTTCAGCTCGGCCGCGCGATCCTTGTCGGCCAACGTAGGCTCGATCAGGATTTTGGCGCCATTCAGGAAGACCTCCGCATTGAGCCGACTCAGCTCAAGCGTGTAAGCCATCGCCATCGCGGAGACGGCCAGATAACCCTGCACGACCGGGTGGTCCCAGACGATGAACATCATCTTGCCGTCGCGCACCGCATCGGCAAGCTCATCGCTGAATCCGAAGCTGGCCAGAGCGATCTCCAGCCCTGCCGCCTCAATAGCGTCAATCGCCGCGATGCCGCTGTCGTGGTTGAGCGTCACGATGCCGCCGAGATCACCAGCGGCGATTCTCCCCGCAATCAGCGCCTGTGTGGCTTCCGGGTCGGTAACGCCTATCTGGTCGACGGACATGGTCTCGACTTCGCCGCCGTCGTAGCTCTGAGCGATGCCGTCACAACGTTCGCGCAGGCCGATGTTGTCGTCTTCGTGGATCACGCAAACCAGCGTGCCCGAGACTCCGGCTTCGTCGAACTCATCGCCGGCCCGGACACCGCCGCCGAAGTCGTCGAGTCCGATGTGAATCAGCGACCCGACGCTGGCTGCGTCTTCCGCGCCGGAATTGAAGCTGACAACCTGGATGCCTGCGGTCTGCGCCTCGGCGAGCACGTCTTCGAGATCCTCGGCGTAGGGCAGAGAGGTCGCGATGGTAATCGGCTCGTGCGAAATGCAGTCGCGGATGTTGTTGGCGTGCTCAGCGCTGTCACGTGCGCCGTACAAGACCATGTCGACCCCGTACTGGTAAGCGGCCACCTTCGCTGCTGCCAGGGTCCACTGCCAGAACCGGTCCTCTTCGGGGTACGCGTGGCCAAGCACACACATCACCGGTCGTCGTGGCTGGACCACGACTACGGACTCTTCTTCTGCTACGACTTCTTCTGCTACGACTTCTGCTACGACGACTTCCTCTTCGACGGTCGCAGTCACTTCAATCGCAGTGCTGTAGCGCCACTGATCGATGTCGGCGTCTTCGGGCAGGAAGCGAGCTGGCGCAGTCTCGAGGTCTTGCCAGCCTGCCTCCTCCGTCATCTGCTGGAGTCCGACTTCTATGCGTCCATCGTCCAGCCGCCGCACACCGATCCGCACTTCGCTGGTCACGCTGATCGCGGCTTGCACCGCGCCGAGCGCGATCGCGCCGATGACCAAGCCAATGACCAAGGTCACCAAATGTGACTTGCCCACAATCTTCATGTCGACTCCTAGATCCAACCCCGCCTGTTTCGACTTCAGCCGATCATAACGTTGATTCAATCTTTGACATGATCCCGGCAAGACATCCAGTCAGACATCCAGTCAGACAGTCACTACACGTCCGCTCAGCCCCGCCGGAGGTCCGCGATTACCATGCCTAGCGACTACCAAACACACAATCGGAGCGCGTGCGATGACCGATCAGGCAACCCTTCCTCAGATAGACGGCGAACTCGAAGCAGCAGGGCTTGAAGCCCCCGTTCGTATCGTCCGCGACCGCTGGGGCGTGCCTCATGCCGAGGCACAATCAGTTCACGATGCGTTCTTTGCCCAGGGATTCTGCGTCGGCCAGGATCGTGGCTGGCAGTTGGAGCTCTACCGGCACATGGCCCACGGGCGAGCAGCATCGCTACTCAACAAGGGGCTGCTCCGCATCGACAAGATGAACCGCACGCTCGGCTTCGGCCGTGACGCCGCCCGCGAGTGGGAGGAACAGTCCGACGCCGCGCGCATGATCCTGCAGGCCTACGCCGACGGAGTCAACGCGGCCATCGCCGCAGGTCCCGCGCCCGTCGAATTCGGGCTGCTGGATCACGAGATGCAGCCGTGGTCGCCGGTCGACTCGCTGGCGATCCTCAAGATGGTCTCGGCCAACGTGCATTGGGCGACCAAGATCGGAAACGGCGAAGTCGCATCGCGACTTGGAATCGATGCCTTGCAAGCGCTGATCCCCGACGTGCCGGCCGACGCCGCGTTGATTGCCCCGGCAGGAGCCTCATGGACCA
The DNA here is from genome assembly GCA_963666795.2 of Dehalococcoidia bacterium. Lineage (GTDB taxonomy): Bacteria > Chloroflexota > Dehalococcoidia > Bin125 > Bin125 > Bin125. The sequence continues at coordinate 1,853,932 of CAXXUV010000008.1, forward strand.
ACGGCGCCCACGCCTTCGCCGGCGCCTTGGCCGATCTTGAAGCCGAGCCGGGCACGCGCCGCGGAGGACTCGACGGGTCCAACTGCTGGGTGATCGACGGCGCGCACACCGCCAGCGGCAAGCCGCTGGTCGTCGGCGACCCGCACCTCGCCTTCAGCGTGCCGCCGCAGTGGTACGTGATGCACATGCAATGTCCCGAGTTCACAGTCGCCGGACCGTGCAGCCCCGGCTATCCGGGCCCGGTCTACTACGGACATAACACCGAGATTGCCTGGACGATGACGCATGGCCAGGGCGACCGCTGGGATGTGTATCGCGAGCGCATCTCGCGCAACGGCTCTGGTCCCGAGGCGGCGTGGCTCGACGGCTCAGAGGCGCTCGAGCGACGCGAGGAAGTGATCGCAATCCGTGGCGAGGAATCCGTCAAGCAAACAGTGTGGTCCACCCGCCACGGACCAGTACTTCACGGCGACCCCGAGTCGGACGACGAGGTCTTGACCGCTCGCTTTGGACTGTCTGATCCCTGCCACGACTTCGACGGCATGTTGACCATATTCACCGCGGACAACATCCACGACGCCCGTCAGGGATTCCGCTGCTATGACTCGATCTCGGGCAACTTCTGTTTCGCCGATCAGCAGGGCGACATCGGCTACCAGTACACGGGACGCGTTCCGATTCGCGAGGCGAAATTGACGCCGGTCAACGGCTGGGATGGCGCGCACGAGTGGGACGGAGATGTCCCGGTCGATGAACTGCCGCAGGATCTGAACCCTGACAACGGCGTGATCATCACCGCCAACAACCGCACCACGACCGACGACTATCCCTACTACCTCAGCTTCAGCCAGACCCCGTATCGGGCCGACCGTCTGCGCGAACTCCTGCAAGGCCGCGACAACTGGTCGCCGGAAGACATGCCCGAAGTCCAGTCCGACCAGACCAGCCTGCACGCGCGTTTCGTTGCAGGACGAGTCGGCCAGGCGAGCGTCGGCGGCAACACGGCGACGGAACTGCAATCGCTGCTCTCCGGCTGGGACGGCCAGATGACGATCGACTCCGCTCCGGCCCTCGTCTACTACGAGTTCTGCGAGCAGATAATTGCCGCGACCGTTCGCCCCTATTTCGATGCTCCCGCCCGGATCGCGCACAGCTCGTATGAAGAGATGCGAATCCTGCATGAGCAGATGAAGAGCGACAGCCCGCTCACGCTGCCGGAAGGCAAGTCCTGGGACGACGCGATCGGCGCGGCGCTTGAGACAACCTCGGCCGTTCTCACTGAGCGGCACGGCGCGGACAAGGCCCAGTGGAAGTACGGCGACGTTCATCCCGTGACGTGGCGACACAACCTGGGACGCGACCCCGAGCGCGCCGCTCGCTTCAACGTCGGCGACTTCCCCAAGGGAGGCGACGGCAATACTCCGAACAGCGCCAGCGGCCTGATTAACCAACCAGCCGATCACGGAGTCAGCTACCGGCAGATCTTCGACCTCTCAGCGCTCAACGGAGCGCGGATCGTCCTGCCGCCCGGCAACTCAGGCCGGCCGGACAGCCCGCACTACAGCGACCACATGGACAAGTGGCTGAACATGGAGTACTTCCCGCTCTACATCGAGTGGGACGACATCGAGGCCAACAGCGAGGCCGCCTTGAGTCTCAATCCTGCTTAGGGCGCCGTCGCTGCGACGCTCTCTCTCAGGATTGCCAGACCGCGCTCAAGGTCCGCGTCATCGATTGTCAGTGCTGGCATCAACTTGACCACGTCGGACGCCGTGGCTCCCGAGGTCTCCAACAGCAGGCCTCGCTCGAACGCGGCCTTGGTGACCCGCGACGCCAACCCATCGATCGGTGTATGCAGACCCACCAGCAGTCCCCGACCGCGGACCGTGGCGCCCAGAGTTTCATGCTCCGAGGCAATCGACTCCAGTTCGACGCGAACGATGTCAGCTTTGCGGCGTACGTCGTCAGCCAACGAGTCGTCTTGCCACCAGGTCAGCGCTTCTGTCGCAGTCACAAAGGCGGCGTTGTTGCCTCGGAAGGTGCCGTTGTGCTCACCCGGCGACCAGATGTCGATGTCGGGCCGGATCAACGTCAGCGACATCGGCAGACCGCTGCCCGAGATCGACTTGGACAGACAGATCAGGTCCGGCTGAATCCCAGCGGGCTCGAAGGAAAAAAACGTGCCGGTGCGGCCGCAACCCGCCTGGATGTCGTCGACGATCAGCAGCACGCCATGTCGCTTGCAACATTCCGAGAGTCGCTGTAGCCAGCCGAAGTCGGCGGTATGCAGTCCGCCCTCGCCCTGTACCGTTTCGACAATCACTGCAGCGACCGACACGTCATCCCTGGTCAGCATCGTGTCGAGAACCGAGATTGTGTCAACGTCGGGGCCCTGCTCCCCGTCGAATGGCGCCGTGATCTGATATTCCAGTGGAATGCCCGCAGATTCTCGCTTGACGACGTTGCCACTCAGGGCCAGCGCACCCAAGGTCATCCCGTGAAACGCATTGGTGAACGAGATAACCGTCCGTCGTCCGGTCACTTTTCGCGCCAGTTTGAGCGACGCCTCGACGGCATTGGTACCGGTCGGTCCGGGGAACATGACCTTGTACGACATTCCCCGCGGCTGAAGGATTACTTCGTCAAAGCGCTTCAGGAAGTCGCGCTTCGCCGTGGTCGCCATGTCCAGCGAATGGAGGATGCCCTGCGACTGCAAGTAGCGCACCAGGGCCTGCATCATCGCGTCGTTGTTGTGCCCGTAGTTGAGACCGCCGGCGCCGCTGAAGAAGTCGACATACTCGCGACCGCTCTCATCCCAGATCGACGACCCATGCGCTCGTGCCCAGACCGCAGGCCAGCCCCGTACGTAGGATCGGACTTCCGATTCCAACTCCTCAAAGACTTCGAGTCCACTCATGGCAGGTGTAACCGTAACCATTCACGACCCTCACAATCAGACGCTCCGCCCAGAGCCTCTACCTCCACTATGCCCGATCTCATGGTCAATGTCGCACCCACCAAACTCTCACCCCTCTGGAGACCTTTGCAAAACTCACGAATCCCCTCTCCCCCCCTTGCGGGGGGAGATGTCACGGAGTGACAGAGGGGGGGTCCTCCCACAGCGACCAGATAGGCCTTGAGATGGGGAGCCCCCCTCTGCCTGCGGCATCTCCCCCGCAAGGGGGGCGAAGAGGACTTATGCAAAGGTCTCCTCTGGGGGGAGATGCCGAAGGCAGAGGGGTGCGCCTCCTATCGGTGACCGTTTGCGGAATGATGCGCATGATCTTGCGATCCGTGTTCCATGTCATGTTCGCAGTGCTCGCACTGATCTGGGGCCGGCACGTCCAGCCCGGGATTGCGGTCGAAGAAGCCCCACGGCTTCAGGCTGAATCCGGCCCGCTGTACCGGCATCACCGGCCAGTCCTCGGGCCGCACGATGTGATTCATCCCAACTGTGTACCAGAGCACCACATCCGCTTGTTTCAGCGGACGATTCGCGGCAATCCAACTCGGCATCCCCTGACCCGGCTCACTCTGCGCCGGGAAATCGCCGGCCGGATAGCGCTCCGTCGGCTCATATGCCGTCACCCAGAGCTGCTTCCGAGCAAACGCCGCCCGCTGCGCAATCAGCGACCGCTCATCAGCCATCATCGACACTGTCGGCCCCGGTGTCAGCACATACGCGGGCGACTCACCGATCGGATTGCTGACATCATCGTTCGCAATCCGCCAGTGTCGCGCCGAGGCTGAGTCAACCGTTCGTCCGCTCTGCGATTCCTCCGTGATCGCAGTCGCCTGCGCCGTGAAGGTGTTGTGGTACGGATTCTCCGGACCCGGAGGCAGCGGAACCGTATCGACCTCATAGACCGTGTTCGGTCCACCGTCGACATCCATATCGAGCCGGAAGCTGAGGAAATGCTGGTGATGCACGCCTGCGAGCTGCGGTGCGATCTTGTGACGCGTGATCTGCGGATCGTCGTCATCAATCGCCATCGTCTGGATGATGCCGGTCGCCTTGACCTCATGCTCCCAGGAGCCGTCCTGGTAGAAGTACCAGTAGAGCCCGTAGTCGTAGTTGTCGACCGTGGTGATCGTGGAGACGACCAATCTCCGAGAGCGGCGCGACCAGGACTGCGTCCCGCGCTCGTCCGGATGCCGGTAGGTGTGCTTCCAGAGCAGCCCCGCATCTTCCTCGTGAATGCAGATCGCATTCTCGATTGTGCGAGCGCCGCCGCGTTCGTCGGTGACGACCCCGTCCATGTAGACGATCTCGCCAAGACAATCGCAGCCAAGTTCCAGCGAGTTGACCAACCGGCCGATGCCGCACTCGCCGGAGTCAAAGGCATTCTTGAAATAGTGACCAACCGAAGCGTCGCCATAAGGCACAACCATTTCGGCCAGTGATGCGCGGTAACAAATCGGCCGAACGCGACCACTGTCCTCATATCCAATCTGGTGCAACACCAGACCTTCACGCGGATGCAAGGACACCCGCATCTGCCACTTCTGCCAGTTCAACAGATGTCCGTGCAAACTGAAAGAAGGACCTTCAGATTGCACGATGTCGAGGGGCTTCAGATCGTCCCGCGCCGGGCCGCCGTGTTCATGGTCGAAGCGCAGCGACGAGGTCGGTGTCGGCGGCGAAGGTTCGTCCACGACTTCCAGGACTCGGTGTTCGACGAGATCAACGATCGCAATCAGTCCCTCGACCGGGCGGCCATAGGCGTTGTCATCCGGTTCGTCGCGCAGGTAGACGATGCCCTTGAGGATGCGGTGCTGAGTCTCCCACTCCGAGCCGAAATTGCCGGTCGGCCACAGGTGGAGAAACGAGAGATTGATCTGTTCTTCGCTCAGCCCACGACCCGCCATCGCCGAGCGCCAGCCGGAGTCGGCCCGGATCGTCACTTCGGCTCGCTCGTATTCATCGAATAGCGCCGGTGGCTGCGCGTCGGGACGCTCAGTCACCGACGACACCGCCCCGGCATCGAGATCGACCGTGACCTCGATTGTCAATCCGGACGACGTGTCGATGCAGACCAGCTCGGCCGACCTCGGCGGATCGACAGCGCCTTTGGGCGGCTCCAACGCCGCGACCATGAGAAAGCGCAGTGACTCCGGCGAGCCCAGGCGCTCGCTCGCGATTGATGACGCGCGGACGAGTTCATCCGCCGACAGCGGGTCGAGCGGATGAACCTGGATCGACGTTTCGGTGACCACCGTCGCTCCTAGCTGTGGCCCCTGGGAATCCGCTGATGAGCTCCGCTCCCCGCTTCCCCCCTTGCGGAGACCTTGGAATAACTCGCGAATCCCCTCTCCCCCCCTTGCGGGGGGAGATGTCACGGAGTGACAGAGGGGGGGTCCGCCGCCAGCGACCAGATAGGCCTTGAGATGGGAAGCCCCCTCTGCCTACGGCATCTCCCCCGCAAGGGGGGCGAAGGGGACTTTTGCAAAGGTCTCCTTGCAGGGGAAGCTGCCGAAAGCCTGCCCCGGGCCCGAACGGGGGGGCTGAAGGGGGGTCCCTCTTGGCCAGAGGGACCGATTGTTCAGAGATTCCCTAACTGTGACCGTTGTGGCCGGAGTGATTCGTGTGGTTGCTGTGGTCGTGGTCGTCTTGGTCGTCCTGGTCGTCGTGGTCCATGTCGTGGGCGCAATGGTCGGGCGCGGGCAGGTCGAGCGCCGGGTTGTGGTCGAAGAAGCCCGCCGGTCGCATCTTGAATCCGCTGCGATGCACCGGCGCCACCGGCCAGTCCTCGGGCACCACGATGTGGTTCATCCCGACCGTGTACCAGAGCACAAGGTCGGCGTCGGCGATTTCTCGATCAGCGGCCACCCACTCAGGGATGCCCTGACCCGGTTCGCTCTGGTTCGGGTAGTCTCCGGCCGGGTACATTTCCGACGCCTCGTACGGCGTCACCCAGAGCTGCTTCTGCGTGAACTGGGCGCGCTGCGCGACCGCCGACTCGGGGCCGGCCATCATCGACACCGTCTCGCCCGGAACCAGCAAGTACGCCGGTGAGTGTCCGACCTGGTTCTGCGTGTTCGTGTTGGCGATCCGCCAGTGACGCGCAGACGCCGAGTTGACCACGCGCTCGCCGTCAGATTCGCTGAGCAACGGCTTGGCGACGGCGGTGAAGGCGTTGTGATACGGGTTGTCGGGACCCGCAGGCAGCGGCACGGTGTCGACCTCGTAGACGGTGTTGGTCCCGCCGTCGACCTCCATGTCCAGGCGGAAGCAGTAGAAGTGCTGGTGAATCGGCGCCGCCAGTTGCGGCGCAATCATGTGCCGCGTGATCTGCGGGTCGTCCGGGTCGGCGGCGATCGTCTGCACGATGCCGGTCGCCTTGATCTCCTGCTCCCACGAGCCGTCCGGGTAGAAGTACCAGTAGAAGCCGTAGTCGTAGTTGCCGACCGTGGCAATCGCCGAGACCACCAGCCGCCGCGTACGGCGCACGTCGGAAATCGCGCCCTCGTCGGTCAGCTCGGTGTGCTTCCAGTTGAGCCCGAAGTCTTCCTCATGGATGCAGACCGCATTGTTGATCGTGCGGGAGCCGCCGAACTCGTTGCTCACGTGGCCGTCGAGGTAGACGATCTCGCCCAAGCAGTCGCAGCCGAGCTCAAGCGAGTTGGTCATGCGGCCGAGCCCGCCGACCTCGCCGGAGTCGAACGCGTTCTTGAAATACTGCGTCGGTGAGGTGTCGCCGTAGGGCACGACCATCTCCGACATCGAGGCGCGATAGCAGATCGGCCGCAGCCGACCGTCGTCGTTGTATGCAATCTGGTGCAGAACCAGGCCCTCGCGCGGATGCAGCGAGACGCGCATCTGCCACTTCTGCCAGGACAGCAGGTGACCGTCGAGCGTGAATGAGACGCCCTCGGGCTGCACGATGTCGAGCGGCTTCAGGTCCTCGCGCGGCGCAATGCCGTTGTCGCGATAGTGCAGCGACGAGTCGGGCGCCGCCGGTCCGGGTTCGTCGATCACGTCAAGCACCCGGTTCTCGACCAGGTCAACCACGGCCATCACATGCTCAATCGGACGGCCGTAGCCGAGCGACTCCTCGGAGTCGCGCAGATACGAGATCGCCTTCAGCGTGCGGTGCTCGCGCTCCCACGAGGCGCCAAAGTTGCCGCCCGGCCAGGGATCAATCTGGATCAGCTTGATCTGCTCTTCGGTGATCCCGCGAGACTTCATCGCCGCACGCCAGCGGTCGTCGCTGCGAACCGCCTCCTGAGCGCGGCCAAATTCCTCTGCCAGAGGAAACGGCTGATGTCCCTCCAGAGGAGTCCAGCCAACCACGGACGCAGAGTCCAAATCAACCACACACTCCGCCGCCTCGCCCGACGCCACATCAAGCATCATCAAAAACGCCCGCCGGGAAATCGAATCGCCCCCAGAGAAGGAGCGGACAACATCCTTAGAGGGCTCGTCCAACGCGACGAGAGGAAATCGCCAGCCATCGCGAGGCTCGTGGGAGGCGGCAATCTGAGAAGCCGCCGAGATTTCGTCGGCGCTCAGAGGGTCGAGTGGGTGGGTAACGCCTACGAGCGTCGTGGGCTTGGTTTCGGTGACCATGTCGGTGTCTCCTGATTCGCGTTGATTTGGAATGAGGATACCTCAATCGAATCAATGCCCAGCAAGCGACCTCAACGCAACTCCGGCGCATCCCTGCTCATTTCGTCATACCCGCGCTTGCCGCGGGTATCTCGCTGTGAACAGCACGAAGGTCTGAGCGAATTGAACGACCGACTCCGAATAGTTTGCTCAGGTCGGAACGTCGCTGCCGAGCTGTGCCAGATTCCCGCGGCAAGCGCGGGAATGACGGCTAGGTACTAGCCGACGAAGATGTGTTCACGGTGATAAGCGAGCAAGTCGAGACGAGGGGCGAACTTCTCGGGTTGCTGAATTGCATTGCCTGCATAGCTGGTGATAGCGGCGTGTACGAATAGGTTATCGATCGAACGGACTTCGGCCGAGATCATCAGTCGTAACTCGGAGTTGAAAGTGATGAGCCCTCGGTCGAATGCACGATCATGCAGCACGGAGAGGCACAATCCGTTACGCGGATTAAGTCGATTGGCGGGATCATCTCGCCACGGGACAATGTGTGACGCATTCAAGAGCCGTGGGTCGGACAATCCTGTGACGCAGCATCGGTTCTGATAGGAACTCAACACCGCTGCCCGGAAGAACGCCTGCCCGCGACGCACCTTGGTCTCGGCGATCACATCTTCGCCAGTCCCGACAGGCGCAGAAACGTCTTCAGTTGAAGTGGCGCCAATCCGTTCATTTGCCAGCGCTATCGCCTCGGCGGTAGCGGACCAGTCCGTCTGCAACTCTGTCCACAGTGCACGGTCAGCGGTTGATGCGTTGCGCAACCCTGAGCGTTCCAGTGAGTCGTCAAGACTCGCCAAGTTACCCATCTTCATTGAAAGCGCGGCCGGGGACCGTTTCAGAAACTCGGCGTGTCGAATGATCTCCGGATTTCTCTGACTAATTTGTCCGAACGGCACACGCAGATACAAGCCCAGAGCTACCAAAAGTTCGTCCCGAGTCCACGACCGCCGCTCTGTTGCCACAATCTCTCCCCACTTGCGTTCACTCAGCAGCTAGGCCAGGCTACTGCGAGGAGGCGCTGATCATGCCGACGGAGGCCCAACTATCGAATCGAATTGAGGAGCTGTGGCTGCGCCCCGACATCGTCTGGCTAGCTACGCGATTGCGATCCGATCCCGAAGACGAACGGAATCTGTGGCCAACGCGGATCAACATCCACATCAAGTTCTATCGCGCGCTCGTCGAGGCTGGCTGCAGAGAGGGCATTCCGATTGAGCTTGTCTCCCACGACAGCTCAGGCAGGGCGGTCCCGAGATTCGTGAGATGCCGATCATTCATCGAATGGGATGTCGAAGCGAAATCGCACAGCCAAGACGGAATCTGGCACGCATTCGCGATCTTCGCACTGATCCGCGAGGGCGGGCCTACCCGCCTCTGGTGTTGGATTTGCGAATCGGTCGAGGAAGAGGACTACGCCGAGTCAGTGTTCGGATGGTGGGAGCCGCAGTCATTCGCGTTCGCGAAGGGTGCCCCACTCTTTCCGCAACGCATTGAGTAACTAGGTCGAACTATACAACGAGGGCGGGCCGATTGGCCCGCCCTCTTGGCTTTGCCGATTGGCTTGGGACTAGACAGCTTCGATGATTGTGCTGATTCCCATGCCGGCGCCGATGCACTGGGTGGCCAGGCCGTACTTGCCGCCGGAGCGCTTTAGCTCTCGCGCGACCGTGGTGACCAGGCGGGTGCCGGTGGCGCCCAGCGGGTGACCGATGGCCAGTGAGCCGCCGTTGACGTTCACACGGTCCAGCGGGATGCCCAGTTCCTTGACCGACGGGATGACCTGTGCGGCGAAGGCTTCGTTGAACTCGACTCGGTCGATTTCCGACGCGTCGACGCCCGCGTGGGCCAAGGCCTTGCGGGTCGCCGGGATCGGGCCCAGACCCATGACCTGGGGCTTGACCCCGCCGACGCCGAAGCCGACGATCCGGGCCAGCGGCTCGAGGCCGAGCTCGTCCGCCTTGCGCTCGCTCATCAGCAGCGCCGCGGTGAAGCCGTCGTTGGTCGGGCAGCTGTTGCCCGCCGTGATGCGGATTTCGCCCTGCGTGTGCGAGACGGTGCCGCGCACGGTGCGCAGGCCGCTGAGGCCCTCGAAGTTCGTGCCCGGGCGGAAGCCCTCGTCGACTTCAATCACGCGCTTGTCGCCGCGCTCGTCGAGCAACAGGTTGCCCTCTTCGTCGAAGACCGGCATTTCGACCTCGATCGGGACGATTTCGCCCTGATAGAAGCCGGAGGCCAGCGCCTCGCCGTACTTGCGGTGCGAGTTGACCGCGAACTCGTCCAGGTCCTCGCGCGAGAGGTTGTACATCTCGGCGACGTTCTGGGCGGTCTGCAGCATCGAGGTGACGGGCGAAGAGTCGAGAATCTCGTCCGGAATCGGAACCGAAAAGTCGAGGCCGTGTGACGGCAGCAGGTTGCGCTGGTTCTCCGACATGTTGTGACGGTCCGAGTTGAACTCGGTAATCCGGGTCGGTTCCGCGCCGCCGCCGCCGCCGAGCTGTCGGCCCATGCGCTCGACGCCGAGCGCCACGCCAACATCAATCGCGCCGACCATGATCTCCTGCGCGACGCGGTGCATGGTCTCCATCGAGGAGCCGCACTGGCGGTTGGAGTCGAAGGTGCAGACGGACTCGGGCAGTCCGGCCAGTCGCACGATGTGGTTGGCGCCAATGCCGGCCAGCTCAGTCACGCCGCCGACGCAGCCCATGCCAACGTCTTCAATGTCGTGTGGGGAGAGCTGCGGGTAGCGGCCCAGCAGTTCCTGGAGAACCTGCACACCAATCGTGTCAAGTCGGGTCGCCGTAAACGCGCCGCGGCCGCCGCGGGCAAAAGCGGAACGAGCGCCGTCAACAATGACGACATTCTGCATTTCCATCGGTCATTTCCTCTCGAGGCGCAATAGCGCCAAATCTCAGTGCCTGCCCCGTACTAGATGCGGGGGTTCAGTCGTGAAGTGTAGCGCTCTGGAGCAAGGGAACAACGGGGTTACGGATCGGCAGATCGAAAGATCGATGACAGCTCGCAGCTGAAGCCCGGCAAGACGGCTAGACCGTCCAGACTTCCACCTTCGCGGATGGTTTCGACAGGCAACTGCGGGCGATGAACGTCCACGGAGCGAGTAGTCGGGTGCACCACCCAGACAAGTCGGACTCCATAGCTGAGCCACATGCGCGCCTTGTCGAACACTTCCCGCACGTCTCGATTGAATCCTTGCACCTCCACGACCAGATCCGGAGCGACCTGGGAATATCCGCTGACTCGCTGACTCGCTGACTCGGAGGCAACTTCTGTGAAGAAATGAAGGCGACCTGTGCTCTGCGCACGGTGTCCGGCTCGCGTTCTAGCCAGAACCCTGCTCCGATCGTCGCTCGACCCAGGTTGTGCCGGTTCAGGAAATTGCCGATCTCGAATGCAACCAGACCGATGATTTCTCCGCTCTCAACCCCACCTGGCCTCCGTTCCGAAAGCACTCCTCGGATCAGCTCGCCTCGCAAGCCATGGCTGTACAGGCGCAGCAGATCGTCGGCAGTCAATAGCTTGATATCGGTTGTCGTCATAGGTCAGAGTCGCTTGGTTATTCAGCGTGGTCGATAGGATCGTTGTTGGCTAGAGCGGATCGATCCTGCCCATCGGTTGGCGATCCCTCCCTCTGTTCCAGGCTGCGAGAAGCTCGGTCTGCCTGGCTTCGGCCCATTCCAATACCAGTCGAAGTTCTCTGGGTGGCAGGCGACCACTGTAGATGTCGAGCGTTTCGATTTCGATCAGGACCTGTTCCCTGCCGAGAACAGCGTGGAAGTGAGGTGGATTGTGCTCGCGGTTGAAGATTCGAATGATGATGCCGTTGAACCGGCAGAGTTCAGACACGCGACCGCTGTTCGGCGGCAGTCGGGTACATCTCGCGCAGCGTCAAACCGGTCAGTTCCGCATAGATCGAGTCGGGGCAGAGTTCGATCTCGTCGTTCCACGCGATAGCGCGGTAGTCCGTGATGTGGACACTCTGCCAAAATGCCGGAACCCGCAACTCCGCGAAACCGGTATCACCCGTCATGTCGGAAAGGTCGAGTTCTCCAGACACGCCATCTGCAAACTCGACCCAGATTCGCGACTGTTCGCGAGCCTCGACACGCACTGGCTGTACTGGTTCCATGGCTTGAGCTTAACGCAAACGCGCCGGACTCCTGAGGAGTCCGGCGCGGTTTGTTGGTGTCCGTTGACTTCGTGGGTTAGACCTCGCGGGTTAGACCTCGAAGTTGTAGACCTTGGCGGCGTTGCGCTGGAGGACGTTCAGCAGGTCTTCCTCGGGCAGCACGCTGAGCACTTGCTCGACGTGCTCCTTCGGGTTGCGGGCGATGCTGTTCGGTCCCGGCGACATTGACGTCGGGTGCGGGAAGTCGGTCTCGAACAGGAAGTTCTCGGAACCGAACGACTTGATCGCATTGAGCACCGAATCTTCCTCGAACCAGAAGCAGCCGTAGCACTGGCGGCGGAAGTACTCGGACGGCAACAGGTCCATCTCGGGGTGCTCTTCGCGGCAGCCGGAGTTCAGCCACTGCCAGTCCATCGCCTCGAGCAGGTACGGAATCCAGCCGACGCCGGACTCGACCGAGACGACCTTGAGCTCGGGGAAGCGGTGGCACATGCCCGAGAGAATCACGTCGAGGATGGCGTTCGAGTTGTCGAGGAACAGCTTGACGGTCGACTTGGCATAAGCGGCCTGTCGGCCGTTGTCGACGGTCACGTTGCGCAGCTCGGTCAGGTCGCCGGAGCCGATGTGGAAATTGATTGACAGGCCCATGTCCTGCGCCTGGTTCCACAGCGGGTCCCAGTGCTGCTCGGTAATCCGCGGCAGTCCGAAGCTGTGCGGCTGGTTGGTCATCAGCACACCGCGGTGTCCGCGGTCGTAGGCACGCTGCATCTCGTCGACGCAGGCTTGCACGTCCCAGAACGGCATTGCCATGATCGGGATGAAGCGCGACGGCTCGACCGAGGTCCAGTCAACGAGGAAGTCGTTGTAGGCGCGGACGCAGTCGAGGCGCAGCTCGTCGTCGGTCATCTGTAGGAAGTTGCCCGAGCCGAAGCCGCCGACGTTGGGGTAGACAACCTGGGCGTGCATGCCGTACTCGTCCATGCGGCGCAGGCGCTCATGGATTTCCCAGCTGCCGTGGTCGGCCTCCTTCAGGCTCGGCGGGTGATTCGGCGGCGGCGTCTTCCAGCCCGCCATCGCGGCGCCGGCGGTGGGCATGAACTTCTTGCCGCCCATGACCCAGCGGTCCTCGTTGATCTCCGGGTCGAAGATCACGTGCGGAACCAGGTCGCCCCACTTCTGCGTGGAGATCCGATCGGTCCACAACGTTTCCGGTTCGGAGACGTGGGTGTCGGAGTCGATCACCTTGATGCGATCACAGATCATCTCAGCCATGGCGGATCCCTTCGTGTCAGAGAGAGAGTTTGAGATGTAATCAGGTTAGCACTCAGACTGACCCATTCGGATGACGGCGCGGCTAGCCCCAATTCGGGCATGTTCGTACCCTGAGCGTTAGTTCGCGCAGCCGAAACAGTTTCACGTGTCCGTCCGCACTGACTCCGCTGACCCCCAATCGCCCCCCGATGAGCAGCGTCCCCTGGGCATCGATCTGCCCAAGCAGACCAAGCGCCTGATCATCGTTGGCGCGATGCTCGCGATGTTCATGGCGGCGCTCGAGCAGAGCGTCGTCAGTCCGGCGATGCCGCAGATCGTCTCCGAGCTGGGCGGACTCGAGCTGTATCCGTGGCTCGTGCAGTCGTTCATCATGGCGCAAGTCGTCACGATCCCGCTCTCCGGCACCCTGAGTGACCACTTCGGCCGCAAGCCGGTGCTGCTCAGCGGGATGGTGGTCTTCCTGCTCGGCTCGGCGTTGTGCGGCTTTGCGCCGGGCATCTACGAGCTGATCGCCTTCCGCGCAATCCAGGGCGTCGGCGCCGCGATCCTGATGACATCCGCCTTCTCGGTGGTCGGCGACCTCTACCTGCCCGCCGATCGCGGACGCTTTATCGGACTGTTTGGCGGGGTCTTCGCGCTCAGTGGCCTGATCGGTGCTCCGCTCGGTGGCGTGCTGACCGAGACTCTGTCCTGGCGCTGGGTCTTCTGGGCGATGCTGGTGCTCGGCCCAATTGTCTTGCTTGTGATCACCATCAAGATGCCCTGGTTGCGCCCGCCGCCGCGCGTCCTGCGGCTCGATGTCAAGGGCATCCTGCTACTGACCACGGCGCTCGTACCGGCGATGATCTCGCTCAGCCTGGCTGCGACCTGGGGTTGGTTTGCACCGCAAACGTTGGCGCTGTTTGCGATCTCCATCGCCGCGATGTACCTCTTCTTCCGCGTCGAGCGAAGCGCAGAACAACCAATCGTGCCGCTGGAACTCTTCAAGATTCCGACCGTCGCGACGACGGCGGTGGTGAACTTCTTCCTTGGCGTTGGCATGATGGGCGTCTTCGTCTACCTGCAGTTCTACCTGCAGGTGGGGCTCGGCGCCGACGCAGCCACCGCTGGACTGGTCATGGTTCCGATGATCCTGGTCTCTGTCGCCGCCTCGGTGATCTCGGGACAGGTGATGGCGCGGACGGGACGCTACAAGGCCCTGGCCGTGACCGGCTCGCTCATGATGTTCGCTTCGATGCTGCTGCTCTCCACGATGACCAAGGACACCACAATTCCCGGTGTACTCGGTCGCATGTTCCTGTTCGGCATCGGCATGGGACTGATGATGCCGGTGATGTCGATCGCATCGCAGAACGCGTCGCCACAGAAGTACCTGGGCATCGTCTCCGCGTTCACACAATTCTTCCAGCAGGTCGGCGGTGTGATTGGAATCGGTGTGATCGGGGCCTTGTTCAACGCCCGACTCGCGAGCGGATTGGCCGAGCGACTGGCGCCCGACCTTGTGGACAAGGTGCAGCCGGAGAAACTGGTTGACCCAATCTTCCGTGACGGGCTGATGGAAGAACTCGGTCCCGAGGTCTGGGTGGTGGCCGAGCCACAAGTGCAGGCCGCAGTGGCGACGGCGATCACCGACAACTTCCTCCTAGCCGCAGCGATCGTGTTCGTTTCTGTGCTCGCCATATTGCGGATGAAGGAAATTCGGCTGCGTCGTGAGGGAGTACCGAGCCATTCGGTCAATGTCCAGCGACCCAGGCCGACGCGCGCGATTCCATCGGGACCGGTCGTCACCTCAGCCAGGGACATTCCGATTTCGTTGCGGCCCAGCCGCCCAGCTCGCAAGACTCGCTTGAATGGTGTGTCGGAAGTCTTCGACCTCGAGTTGCGTGGACAGGTCGACCCTCCCAGCGTGGCTGTGGCCGTCGACGCTGCTGCGCCGGAGCCCAATCTGCGACGGTCTGTCATGGCCGCCGCGATGCTCGGCGCGGGAGTCGGATTCGTGCTGTCGCTGGTCTATCCGCGCGATGGCCCCGACTAGTCGTTGAACTCCGCAGCAACGACCGCGAAGGCCTCGTCGCTGGCTTCGAGGGTCTTGGCGACATCCTCATCGTCCAAGGCTGTCGACAGGAACCCGTTGTGGAACGGATGCAGGTAGACACCTCGATCGGCGAGCTCGCCAGCGAAGCGGTAGGCCCGTGGCGCCTCCCTCTTCGAGAAATCATCTCCATCGAACAGCATCAGCGGAATCTGGACCGGTCCGGTTTGTCGGATGCCGACACCGTGTGCGTCGGCGGCCTGCTGCCAGCCATCGCGCAGGGCGTTCCCGATTCGTTCCATGTGGGCGATGCCGCCCGTCTCCTGCATGGTGGTG
The DNA here is from genome assembly GCA_963666795.2 of Dehalococcoidia bacterium. Lineage (GTDB taxonomy): Bacteria > Chloroflexota > Dehalococcoidia > Bin125 > Bin125 > Bin125. Next base: position 1,869,328 of record CAXXUV010000008.1, read on the forward strand.
ATTGTGGCATACGCCGCGGCCATTGGCGCACCGGTGAACCAGTAGGAGCCCGTTGCGAACGTCGCCGCGACCGACTCCGCCAGGCTGTCGCGTCCCATCAACGCCGAAATCGGATGGCCGTTGCCAATCGCCTTGCAGTAGACGCTGAGGTCAGGCTCGACTCCGAGCGGCGCCCAGCTGCCGGCGAGGTCGAGGCGGAACCCGCCTCGCACGTCGTCGAGGATCAGGACTATCTCGTTGGCGTCACAGAGGTCGCGCAGACCTTGAGCGAATTCGACCGTCGGAAGTTCCTGGTCGTAGCCGACATCGTGCCTGAAGGCCGAGACGATGATGGCTGCGGTGTCACCCTCAGCGGTATCGAGGGCATCCTGGACCGAACTCAGGTCATTGAATTCATACTCGATGGTTCCTTCGGCGGAACCTTCGGGTCCGCCCGACATCCAGGTCGGGGAAGCGCCGTGATAGGCGCCTCGCGCTCTGAGAATTGTGTCCTTGCCTGTCGCTGTGCGAGCGACCGAGGCGGCGTAGACGGTTGCGTCGGTGCCATTCTTGGCGAACCAGGCCCAGTCTGCCCACGGCGTGATGTCCACGAGCAGCTCGGCCAACTCCACCATCTGTTCGGAGGGACCGTTCATGCAGTCTCCGGCGTCCTGGACCTCCGCAGCCGCCCTGTCCACGGCAGGATGTTTGTAGCCGAGCAGGATCGGGCCGTAGGCGCACATGTAGTCGATGTACTCATTGCCATCGACGTCCCACAGGTGTGATCCGTCGCCCGCAGAGAAAAACTGTGGGAAATTCTGAGGCAGGTAGGCCACATTTTGGTGTCCGTACATGCCATTGGGAATGACCGCTCGGGCTCGCTCGCGCAGTGCCATGTCGTTCGATCGCTGACGCTCGGTGCTCATGCCGTCCCTCAATTTCATCGCAGAGTTCATCGCAAAGTTCATCGCAGAATCGTTGTGCGTCCGAGTCTAAACGCCCGCCGATACCCTGCGCAGCATGAGTAATTCCTCCAGCGTGTTTGTTGAGTATGAGGAACACCCGCTCGTTGAGGCGGCACGAGAGTTGCAACCGATGATCCGCCAATGCGCGGATGAGATTGAAGAGACCGGCTCGGTCCCTCCGGAGATCATTGACGCGATCACAGATCGCGGCCTCTATCGGCTGAATCTCCCGGCACGCAGCTACGGGGAGCAAGCGCATCCGTTGGTGGTGTTTCACGTGATCGAGGCGCTGGCGCATGCCGACGCCTCGACCGCGTGGGTCGTGATGATCGCGACCGAAGTGTCGCTGCTGGCGGCGTATCTGCCCAATGCGGTGCTGAGTCAGATGATTGGTGGCGAGGAGCCGGGCGGTCCGACCTGCAGGATCGTCGGTTCGTCGCGGGTGATGACGACGGCGGAGCCGGCTGAGTCGGGTTATCGATTGAGCGGGCGCCTGAATTTCGTCAGCGGCGTGGGGCACGCGACGTATGTGGTCGCGACGTTCATCGACTTTGAGGAACGCGTCCGCTTTGCCTTGCTGCCGCAGCGAGCGGGGACGGTAGTCGAAACCTGGGACGCCATGGGTCTGCGTGGCACCGGCAGTCACGATTGGGAAATTGATCGCGTGTTTGTGCAGAACGCTCATACCTGGGCGGCGGCGGATCCGCCGCATGCAGAAGGTCCGCAATGGTGTGTGCCCGACCGCTCGCTCGTCGCCTGGATTGCCAACGCCGGACACGCGATTGGTACCGCGCAAGGGGCGCTGGACGATCTGGCCGTCGTCGCTTCGGAGTCGACGACGGGAGACACTACGGCCTTGCGCGAGCGCGAGGCATTTCGCCTGGCGTTCGCTCGAGCGCAGGCTGAGGTCTCGGCCGCCCGCGCACTCGTTCAGGGGGCATGGTCAACGGCGTGGCCGTCGATCGAGCAGGGGACGCCCGATCCCAAGTTGCTCGGACGCTGCCGGTTGGCCAATGTCCATGCGGTTCATGCCTGCGTCGATGCCGTCGAGCAATTGTTCCGCGCCGCCGGGACCAAGGCGGCGCGTCGGACGTGGACGCTGGAGCGTCGTTGGCGAGACCTGCAGACAGCGCGTCAGCATGGGGCCGCATTGGAGTGGAACTTCGATGCCGGCGTCCGGCCATTGCTCAATATGCCGGCGCGACGCGCCCGCTAGCAGACGTTCTCTTGGCCCGCATGTCACGAATTTGACGAGTTGGCTTAGCATGGCGAAATCAGGCTGGCTGAGCGGGCCGATGCGTCCGTCCCTGATCTGGCCTGTTCGTGTGGGAGACGTATGGCCGGACCCTTGGATGGCTTGGTCGTGCTGGATCTGACCAGCGTGGTGGCGGGGCCATATGCGACGAAACTCTTGGCCGACTACGGAGCGCGAGTGATCAAGGCGGAGCCGCGCGGCGGCGACGCGTCGCGTCGCTTCGGCCCGTTCCCCAACCACAAGCCGAACATCGAGTCCTCAGGCCTGTTCATGCACCTCAACACGAACAAGCAGTCAATCGTGCTCGATCCGCAAACAGATGACGGCGCAGCGACGGTGCGCCGGCTGGCGATGGCGGTTGACGTGGTCCTGGAAGACCTGAGGCCGGGCGAAGCTGAGGCGGCAGGTTGGGGTTGGGAAATGCTGCACTCGATCAATCCCAAGTTGATCATGTGCTCGATCACGCCATTCGGACATACCGGTCCGTATCGCGACTATCGCGGTTCCGAGATCACCATGCAGGCGATCGGCGGTCCCTTGCACGCGACCGGCGCAGCCGACCGCGAGCCGATCAAGATGGCGGGTCACTACGCCAACTATCACGCCGGAGCCACCGCCGCCTTCGCGATCATGCTGGCGCTGAAGCGCGTTGCGGATGATCCTCGGGCCGGCGACTGGATCGATATCTCGATCTATCGCTGCCAGGCTGGCTGTCGTGATCGTCGGACGATTCAGCTCCTGGCGGCGGAGTACAGCGGCGTGGCTCCGGGACGAGCCAAGCCGGCCGGCAAGCGGGTCGGATTCGGCATCTATCCCTGCGCCGACGGCTTTGTCAACATCATGGGCGCGGGCACACGACTGCCGCGGTTGTTGACCTGGGTCGGCCGAACCGATCTGCTCGAGGAAGAGGACTACCTGTCCGGTCCGCGCTCCGGCTCCGGTTTCGGCGCTCGTGTTGACGACGCAGTGGAAACGTATCTGGCCGACAAACGCAAAGGCGACCTGGTCGCGGAAGCACAGGCGGCAGGGTTACTCGCCGGCGCCGTGATGACCGTCGCCGATGTCCTGGATGATCCACAATTGAAGGCGCGTGACTGGTGGCATCAAATCACCCACTGGCACGGTACGTCGCTGCCCTATCCGGGATTCCCGTTCCGGATGAGCGAGTCGCCGCCTTCGCCTCCCAAACGGTCACCGAGGCTGGGCGAGCACTCGCGAGTCGTGCTTGACCTGACCCCTCCGGATCCGATTGAGGACCTCCGCCATCCCTTGCCCGAGGGACCGAAGAGCGCATTGCATCTTCCACTCGAAGGGATTCGCGTCGCGGCAGTCACGGTTGTCTGGGCCGGCCCGCACGTGGCGCAACTGCTCGGCGAGTGGGGCGCCGACGTAATCAACGTCGAGCCGGTCAACCGGATTCAGCCATATACACGTGGCGCCGAGAACGCACCCTCCAAGGATGCAATGTTGCGCGGCGCCGCGCAGGGAGTCCAACCGCAATATCCGGACGCCGAGCCCGGAGACGATCCCTGGAATCGATTCGCGTCGTTTAACTCCCACGCTCGCAACAAGCGGTCCATGACCTGCGACATCATGTCGCCGGAAGGACGCAAAGCGTTTCTCAAGCTGATCGCCGAATGCGACGTGTTGGTCGAAAACAACGTGCCGACCACGATCGACAAAGCGGGCATCGGTTGGGAAGAGCTACGCGAGGTCAATCCGCGGCTGATCATGCTGCGCATGCCGGCGTTCGGGCTCGAAGGGCCGTACTCCTCGTACCGGGCATTCGGACTACACGTCGAAGCGATGGTCGGTCATACGCACCTGCGCGGCTATCCAGATCGCGGGCCTGCGGGGATCGGCGAAACGCTGGCCAGTGACGGATTGTCGGGTGTGCAGGGGGCGGTAGCGGTGTTGATGGCTCTCCGACATCGCGAGCGGACCGGGCTGGGGCAAATGGTCGAGATGCCGCTAACGGAAGGGTTCATCCCAACCCTCGCCGAGTACCTCTTCCAGTTCACAATGAATGGCGAAAACCCGCCGTCGCAGGGCAATCGGCACGAATTTCACGCGCCATACGGCATCTACCCATGTCGCGGTGACGACCAGTGGATTGCGATCGATGTCGCTTCCGACGCCGAGTTCGTCACGCTCTGCGACTCATTGGCGGCCGGCCCCGGCACAGCGTCTGTGCAGTCCGACCTGGCCCACGCACCGCTCGACACCCGCTTCACGCATGCCCGGGCGCGGCAGGCGAACTCCGAAGCGCTGGACGCCCTGATAGGCAGAGAGACCAAGGTCTGGAACAAGGAAGACCTCTTCCACAAGTTGCAGGCGGCCGGCATCTGTTGCGCGCCTCTGAACGATCCGTTTGATGCGCTATCAGATCGTCATTTGCGCGAGGTTGGCTTCTTCGAGCAAATGACGGTCGACGGCGTGGGCACGCACCGCTATCCGGGACTGACCTTTACGATGACCCGCACGCCGAATCAACTGCGCACGCCGCCAGCCAAACTGGGCGAGCACAACCGAGAGATCTACTGTGATCTGCTCGGCTACTCCGAGGATGAGCTGGCCGAGTTGGAAGCCAGGGGGTTGGTCGGGACGGCCTATCCCGACTCCTTGCTGCCGAAACACCTACGCCGCGAAGCATCGACAACCTAGAAAGACCTGGAGCCCAACCCATGCCACGACTCGGACCGCAAACCTTCGACGACCTGAACGACGACCAGCGCGTGCTGTGGGAGAACATCACGAGCGGGCCGCGAGCCAATCCAGATCGGGAACATGGCGGGCTGGCCGGCGCTGATGGCGCGCTGGTCGGACCATTCAATGCGTTGTTCCTCTCGCCCGGCGTCGGCGACGCCGTGCAGAAGCTGGGCGCAGCGATCCGCTACAGCACATCGCTGCCGGCCGATCTGCTGGAGGTCGCAATCTGCACGATGGGCGGTCACTGGCGAGCCAACTTCGAGTTTTGGGCCCACGCTCGGCTTGCTGCGAACGCTGGTGTTTCGGCTGACGCCCTCGACGCCATTCGCGACGGCGGCTCGCCGGACTTCGGCGACGAGCGGCTGCAAACGGTCTACCAATTCGGGCGCGAGCTGATTGAGAATCAGCGCGTCTCGGACGAGACCTTCGAAGCGCTAACAGGCATGATCGGCGAGAGCGGCGTCTTCGAAGTGGCCTCGGTGATGGGCTACTACGGGCTCGTCTCGATCGGGCTGAACACCTTCAATGTGGCGATGCCTCCCGGTGTCGAGGCGCCGTTCGCTGATTGAGATTGTCCAAATGTCTCAGTTTAATCCTACCTTTCGTCGTATCCTCGTACTGGCGATCCTCTCGACTGCAATCGTTGCACAACTATCTGTCAGCAACCGTCTTTTGGCCTAAGCTGCCGGTTCAGTGAGTTTGGACTGGAACAGTAGCGGGCAAGGCTGCCAAATAAGTGACATGAGCGGGCAAGGAAAACCCTCGTACAGTCCAAGAGAGAAACTTCTCGTCAACTGCCTGGTGACCAATACAGATGCAAGGTCTCATTGGGTCGCCGTGACAGCAAGAATGATGACTGTGAACGGTATTCGAAACATTGGCTCGAAGGCGGTAGAGGTTCCTGCAGGACATCGGGGCCATCCCGTCTGGATCGATGCCCGAGTTCCGTCGTCCGGTGAGTTATTGCCTTCGACCTCGCTATTCGACCTTGGCCGTGTCGCGATTGAAGCGACCAGCGAATCAGTGCGAGTAAGCCCAACATGGCGTTAGTATACAAGCATTTCTATCAGCCTCCCAGTCGATGGCAGTCTGGTTGAAGAGGAATGGAACTTCGTTGACCCCGAAGATGAGCCCAGGGTTCGGTGCGCTGAGGCCCTGGAGCACGGTCTCACAGCTGGGTTCTCGGGAACTGCAGGCGGCTGGTGCACCATTGCGGGCGACACGGTTGCTGGCGTCCTATTGTACGGAGATGGTGCGGCAATTGGCAAGTGGCTGGCGGGCGACGAGGAAACTTCGGATGTTGATGTGGTGTTCGCTACTATAGGTATCTTTCCACTCTTTGGGGATACTATCAAGTTCGGTTGGAAGTTCACAAAACACAAAGGTGATGAGGCATGGAGTTTTCTCAAGACCAAGGTGGGCCGCGCAGGGCCCGTAAGTGCCATAAAAGATATTCCGGGCTGGAAGAAAGTGTACGACAAGTACCCACACTTGCAGAGCAAGTTGGATAAGCTGCGTGATCCGGGCAGGAGTCACACACCGAAGCAACACACGGGTGACTTCTGGGAAAATAGTTCGCTTGTACATTTGGAAGCGGAAGATTTGAGGCCTTCGGATATCAATAGGCGCTTTCACAAATGGGAAATCGATAAAGTCATGACGCGCCCTGGCTCCAGTAAGCTAATAGGCGTGGAAGACGGCGATTGGAAGAATTGGATGAACGTAGAGAGAGTTCGCACGAAGGTGTTTACTCATATCGGTGCCGGCCATGGTGAATTAATTGTGGTCATGCATAAGTCAGGCGGCAAAGAGTTTGCTGATTGGTCCCACGCCCGGCATTTGGCGAAGATGAGGGAGGCTGAAGAACTGTTTCTGGACGAAACGGAGTTAGTGATTGAACAAATGAAAGACGTGGGATATGCGGTCGATCTGAAGGTGTCGTTTCGCTCGTTGCTGGATGGCATTTGGATCCGGCCGGAATAGGAGGCGGTTCACTTTTCCTTGGCGGAGTATTCCACGGCCGGCTGTCGTCGCAGTTGAACGATGGCGCTGCCGGTGACGAGCAGCGCGAGGCCGACCAGGACCTCGAAGCCGAGTGACTCGCCGAGGATGATCCAGCTAAAGATGACGCCGAAGATCGGCGCGAAGAGCATCGTCGCCGAGACCTGTGACGGCAGGTAACGCTTGATCAACCAGGTGTTGCCGATGAATCCGAATCCGCCAATCACGACGCCCTGATAGAGCAGGGCGACGAGGTAATCCGAGCTCCAGACCAGAGGTCCTGATTCGAGCAGCACGCCGCCGATACCAAAGAGGATGACGGCGGCTACGGATTGCGTCATCAATAGCCGCGCCGGATGAATGCTCTGGGAAAAGTGGGAGAGATAGATCTGTCGAGTGCCGAGCAGCATGGCCGACGTCACAGTCATCAGATCGCCCCAGACGCTGGCGCCCGGCGCGCTGAATCCGCCGACGAAGACCACGACCACCCCGCTGTAGGCGATCAGCAATCCTCCGGTTCGCCGTAGCGCCATGCGATCGCCTGGAATCAGGAAGTGCCCGAGCAGCGCCGTCCAGAGCGGGAATGAGAAGATCAATACGGATGCGTGGCCGGAACTCGTGTGATCGCCGCCGACGTACATCAGCGTCGTCTGCACGACGAACAGAATGCCCAGGCCGAACAGCGGGCGGAACTCTTCCCGCGGGGGTCGCAAGGATGTGCGGGTGACGAGCGCGTAGCCCAGCACCACGATTCCGCCCAACGTCATGCGGAGGGCGCTGAGCCGTAACGGACCGACGCCCTCTTCGAGTGCAGCCTTGATCGCGACCGGCTGCCCGCCCCAGAGCAGGACGAGCAACATGGCAAACGCGCCGGCTCGCAGGTTTAGCGGCCGGCGGAGCTCCGGCGCGTCCGGGGGTGGATCAATCTGTTGGTTCTGCGGGGCGTTGCGTTCGATGGCCACGTCCCGACGATACCGCTAGATCAGTCAGAATCTGTGCCGTTCAAGGGCCAGGCGCGCACGGCGGTAATCGGAGCGAGGTGCTCGCGCAGCAAGGTCCACGAGTCTCCGGCGTCAATCGAGCCATACAACTCGCCGCCGCTGGAGCCGAAGTACAGGCCGAGCGGATCGCAACCGTCCTGGCCCAGGGCGTGTCGGTAGACCGTTTGGAAGAACCCCGACTGCGGCAGTCCCTCAGAGAGGCGCTCCCAGGTGTCACCGGCGTCACGTGTCCGGTAGACCGCAAGCGATGCGCCGTACGGCATCCGCGCCTGGTCGGAATCGTGCGGGACGAAATAGCAAGCGTCTGGATTCCGAGGATCGATGGCGGTTGGGAATCCAAACGCGCCAGGCAGACCGTTGCCAACGTTGATCCAGGATTGGCCGTCGTCGTCGGAGCGATACTGACCAAAGTGAGTCTGCTGCCAGAGTCGGCCGCGCTGCGTTGGATGCGCGATCAGCGAGTGGACGCAGGGGGCGAACTCCTGCATCTCGGGCGGGAGATGGTCAGACCGAATGCCCTTGTTGCGGGCTGCCCACGTCTGTCCGCCGTCGTACGAGGCGTAGACTCCAGTTGAGGAGCCGCCAACGATGATCCGCCTCGGATCGCCAGGATCGACAGAGATGTGGTGAAACATCATCCCGGCGGCACCCGGTACCCAGTACTTGCTGTACGGATGCTCGGTCAGCGATCTGACTTCTTCCCAGGTCTCGCCGTCGTCAGCTGACATAAAGAGCGCGGCGGGCATGATGCCGGCGTAGAGCGATCCGTCAACCGCACCGGGTTCGACCGTCCAGATAGCTTCGACAGTGCGCTCGCCGTCGGTAAACACGGGCGTCCCTGTCTCGTTCCAGGTTTCGCCCCAGTCGGACGTGTAGTGCAGCCGTGGACCCCATTGCCAATGGTTGGCGGCGCACCAGATCTTTCCTGTGCGAGCGTCGAACATCGAGTAGTCAACGATCCAACCGCTGCGCTGCAGATCCGACCATTCCCAATCGGTTCGCTCATTCGAACTCCGGCCGATGATCAGTCCCTTGCGAGTGCTGACCAACAGTCCCGCTTCTGTCATATCAACCCCCGCTGGATGTACTCGATTGCCCGGGCGCCGCCCGAGACGGCGGGAAGAATGTGCAGCTGATCCCCATCGGCGACCGGGTCAGATAGGTCCCGACGGTCGTGAATCAGCTCGTTGTTGATGTAGATGTTGACGTGCTGCCGCAAACGGCGGGCATCGTCGAGCACGAACCGTTGCAGCGATGGATGAGCGACAATCAGAGCGTCGACTGCCTCGCGAGCCGTCGATCCAATGACATCGACGCGCTCGGGCACATCGACATGAACTCTCAGCCCTTTCGCCATCCGAATCTCGACGCTCATATTCGCTCCCGCAACAGCCGCGTTATCATAGCACGAGTGTTTGATGTTTATACTTCGCGGCAGGAGCGTTTGGACATAGTTCTCGCGATGTGACGTAACGAGAGGATGAGGGCAATGGTGCAGATCAAGGCGATGGATCACATAGTGCTGCGCGTCTCGAACGTCGAGCAATCGCTGCGCTGGTACACGGAGCAACTTGGACTCGGCCCCGTGCGTGTCGAGGAATGGCGGGCGGGCGACTGTCCCTTCCCCTCTGTGCGCGTCTCGGAGGACACGATCATCGACCTGATTGCCGGTGAGATTGATCTTGATGCGCGCAATCTCGATCACTTCTGCATGGTCGTCTCAGCGCCGGATCTGGCGGAGGTTCGGCAGTCGGGAGCGTTCACAATCGTCCGCGATCCCGACTTCGAGCTCTACGGCGCTCGCGGCTATGCGGACGGGCTCTACATTTCTGATCCCGACGGCAACGAAATCGAACTGCGCGCATACCCCGATGACATATCCCGCTGAGCAGCGCCGACTGCATCGGATCGGCAGCCTGCGATAGCCTGACTCGCGACAACGCCCATCATTAGAAGCCGAAGGAGCGTGCGATGTCTGCACATAACGCTGATGCCAAGGCATTGGAGATGGAGCTCGATCTGAGCACGAATCCGCCGCTGGCGAACTACGTGCCGGCGGTTCGTACAGGCAACCTCGTGTTCCTTTCGGGACACGGTCCATTTCAGAACGGCGAGCTGATTCGTGGCAAGCTGGGCGCCGACCTCGATGTCGACGCCGGCTACCAGGCTGCTCGTGCTGTGATGGTGCAGCTCCTGGGCTCGCTGCGGGCCGAGATCGGCTCGCTCGACCGCGTCTCGCGCGTCGTGAAACTGCTTTGCATGGTCAACTGCACACCGGATTTCGGCAATCATCCCGGCGTCGCCAACGGCGCCTCGGACCTGCTGGTCGAGCTGTTCGGCGAGTCCGGACGACACGCGCGCTCGGCGGTCGGGATGCAGTCACTGCCAATGGGCATGTCTGTCGAGATCGAGATGATCGTCGAAATCGAGTAAACCCCAACACCGTCATACCCGCGCTTGCCGCGGGTATCTCGCCGATTCGAGCACGGATTAGGCAATCAGGGAGAGGTAGCACCATGAGGCTGGGCATCCTGGCGGGATTCAGCGCCGACTGGCGAGACACGCTTGAGAAGGTCAAGATCGCCGAGGACCTCGGCTACGAGATGGTCGCAACCGGCGAGGCCTGGGGGCATTCGGTATTGCCCTGGCTCACGGTGATCGCGGCGAACACCGAGAAGATGCAGATCGGCACAGGAATCCTCAACACCTTCTCCCGATCGCCGGCCGCCATCGCGCAAGAGTTTGCAACGCTCGAGACCATCTCCGGCGGACGCATGGTTTGCGGACTCGGATCATCTGGAAACCTTGTGATCGAGGGCTTCCACGGCGTCCAGTTCGACCGACCGCTGCGCCGCATCCGTGAGTACACGGAAATCATCAAGATGTTGATGCGTGGCGAGCGGCTTCAGTACGAGGGCGAGATCTACAACTTGCAGCGCGGATTCCGACTGCAAGGATTTGCGCCGTTGCGCGAAGAAATGCCCGTCTGGATCGCCGCGATCACACCGCGCTCGATTCAACAGACCGGCGAAATCGCCGACGGCATCTACCCGATTCACTGGCCGAAGCGAGCGTTTGAACCACTGCAGCGTCAGCTCGCCGGCGCGTCAAGAGACGCGGGACGCCCAGAGAACTCCGTCACCATCGCTCCATTCACCAATGTGTTCGTGACCGGCGAGGGCGATGACGAGCAGGTCTGGCGCAACGCGCGACAACCGCTCTTCCACTACACGAACCGGATGGGCTCGTTCTACTGGCAGATGCTGTCGCGGTCCGGTTTCGAGTCGGACATTAATGACTCCCGCTCGGCCTGGGCCGACCGCGACTCCGAGGGTGCGCTGATGGCCTTCTCGGAGGGCATGGTGCGCGAGATCCAGGTGATCGGCTCAATCGAGGAAGTACCGCAGATCTTGCAAGCACGCTCCGACGACGGCGCCGAGCTGCAGATGATTCCGCTGCCCCAGGGCACGACGGCTGAGGTCGGACGCCGGCTCGAGCAATACCTCGGCGGCTAGAGCAAGCTGAAGGACCGGGCAATGTCCGAGCAACAAATCGCAATCGAGGTCGTCTACTGCGCCGACTGCGGCTATTGGCCGCGGACGGCGTGGATGCTCGGCGAGCTGATGACCGACATCCAACACATGGTCTCGGACGTCAGGTTGATCCCCGACACCAAGGGCCTGTTCGAGTGGAAGGTCAATGGCGAGCTGGTCTTCAGCAAAGCCGCCATGGGCCGCTTCCCCGACATGGACGAACTCCGGGAAATCGTCTACGGGTACCTCGAGTAACCCCAAACCACCCCGTTCTCCTCCCACTTCTCCCTCTGTGCGGAGAACCATAGGTAACCCCTAACCGCCCTGCCTCCGAGCGGGGACCTGCTTCTTCCCCTGCTCACGCTCGCTCTCCCCCTCCCATCCCTGCGCTCCCCCTTGCAGGGGGAGCTGCCGAAGGCTGAGGGGGCCCCTCCCTTGCTCCCAATCCTCTCTCCCCACACCTCTACGCCCCCGACGCCACCCCCCTCCGCAAACCCCGACACAACCACCAACCCATAACAGAACACACGTTCACATACAATCAACCACCACAAGGAGGCCATCCATGCACGCCCAAACGCAAGCCCACAACCCCCCACTCCCCTACACCCGAGACGCCATCATAGGAAACCTCCAACACCACGCCAGCAACGGACCCGCCTACGTCCAGATCCAGGCCACCACCGCCCTCGCCCGCATCATGGGCCTCTTCAACGAAGCCAAAGAGGCCATCAAGGGCAACCTCCATCGCGTCAGCGAGGAAGCCATGCAACGAAGCCGTGACCTCTCTACCCGCATCACGGGACTGATGAGCGGAGAACTCACCCCTACGGCCGAAGAACTCGCCGAGCTCGCTGTTGTCTCCAACAACGCCGAGAACGAAACCAAGGAGGAAGACGATGAACCCCACTAATCCCCAGACCGAAGCGCAGCTCGCTGTCCTCGGCTTGCTGCATCGCGAGCGCGGTTTTTTTCCAACCGCGAGACAGCGAGAACTGCTCAACGACCTCACCAGCGCACCCAGCCCCGGCCTGGCCCTGCTCGGCTACGGCGGCGCCATGGGCGGCGGTAAGACACGCGCCATCGTCGAACTCGCCATCGACGCCGCCCTCGCCTACCCCAACAACAACGTCCTCGTCGCCCGACAGCACTACTCCGACCTCTCCGCCACTACCATGCGCGAGTTCTTCGCCGCCTGCCCGCCCAATCTCATCCGCCGCCGACAGCAATCCCCCACCCACCTCGTCGAACTCGCCCTCCAGGACTGGCCCAAAGGTCAATCCTCCACCGTCAACTTTCGCCACCTCTCCGACTGGCCCAGCCTCGGCTCTCAGCAGTACGGCGCCGTGCTCATCGACGAAGCCGGACAGGTCGACGAAGACGCCGCCCTCATGCTCCTCACCCGGCTCCGCGACCCGGCCCAACCGCAACGCTGGTTCGTCGCCGCCTCCAACCCCTGGCCCGGCTGGTTCGAGCGCTGGTTCGTCCGCCGCGACCTGCCCGAACGGGCCCTCGAACAGGCCTCCGGTCGCGTCCTCTTCATTCCCGCCAGCATCCCCGACAACCCACACCTGCCGCCCAACTACGCCGAACTCAATCACGCCCTCCTGCCCAATCACTGGCGTGACCGCTTCATCGAGGGACGCTTCGACGCCCTCCTCGGTCGCGTCTACCCCGACTTCGACACCCAGCGCCACCTCTGGGACGCCCCACTCCCACCCTTCACCCACTACGTCGGAGGCCTCGACTTCGGCGGCCAAACCGAAACCGCCCACCACACCGCCGGCATCATCGCCGGCCTCACCACCTGGCCAGGGCAAATGCCGCGCGCCTTCCCCTCTCCCCCCCTGCCAGGGCATGCCGCGCGCGTTCCCCTCTCCCTCCCTACAGCGGGAGATGCCGCGCGTGTTCCCCTCTCCCCCCTTGCGGGGGGAGATGCCGCGCGCGTTCCCCTCTCCCCCCTGCCAGGGCAGATGCCGCGCGCGTTCCCCTCTCCCCCCCTTGCGGGGGGAGATGCCGCAGGCAGAGGGGGGGTCTCCCCCTCCCCCCAACCAATCCTCATCCGCCTCGCCGAATTCGAAGACCGAGGCCCCGGCGTCACCCGTCGCCTCGAACAATGGCAGCGACAATGCCAACGCCAATTCGGCCGCCTCCGCTGGTGCGCCGACCGCTCCCAATCCGCCTGGATCGACCACCAGCGCCGACAAGGCATCCACGTCGTGCCCAGCAACGGCGGCCCCGGCTCCGTGCTCTACGGCATCAGCCTCGTCCAGGACCGCCTCGCCGACGATCCACCCCGCTCCTTCTACACCCCCTCAATGCAGCACTTCCCAAAGCGCATCCACGAATACCTCTGGGACCACGCAGATTCCAACCCCGAACCCAAACCCCGAAAACGCAACGACGACCTCCTCGACGCCGACCGCTACATGCACGAACTCATCCAACAACGACCCAGACCCCTAAAAACAACCTTCCAAATCATCACCCCCAGCCGAGGCCGAGACGCCCGCTGGAGACCCTGACCCCTCTCTCCTCCACCCTCCTCTAGCAGCCACAAACCCAACCCCGGCAGACCGCGATAGACAGCCACCAACCCGATACCCTGACACCCCTACAGCAAGACCGACCTCGAAGCGGAGTCGATGACATGGCAGAGACAATCGAAGTACTGAGTCCGTTAGCTCACGTGGCAGTGCACGAGGCGACGCCTGCGCCGCGGCCGTTGTCGCTGGATGGTCTGCGACCCGGCATCCTGGAGAACCGCAAAGCCAATGCGCGGCTGCTGATGGAGACGATGGTGGAGCGGCTGGGCGAGCGCTTTGACCTGGGCGAGATGGTTGTCGGCAGTAAGCCGGTCGGTGCGCCGCCCTCCGATTCGACGATCGAAACGCTGCGGAATGGAGCCGACTTCCTGCTCATTGGGAGCTGTGATTGAGGCAGCTGCACGACGTGGAGTGTCCACGCCGCAGTGTTGTTCGAAGACCTGGGAATCCCGACGGTCACGGTCGGTACGACGGCGTTCACCGACCTGCTGCAGCTCGAAGCCGGGCAGCGCGGTTTGCCCGAGTTGGACCGGCTGATCGTGCCGCATCCGCTGGGCGGCCTCAAGCCCGAGCGCGTGCGTGCGCGAATCGACGATGGCGTGCTCGACCGATTGGAGGCGGCGTTGCTCGGTCAAGGGACTAAAGGGGCTAGTCAGGCAGATGGGTCGTGACGGCGATTCGCGGCCGCGAGGCCGAACGATTTACGTTGCCGTCGGAGCCGTTTGACTTTTCCCAGGAGTGCATCCGTCGCGGCTGGTCGGATGGGCTTCCACTGATTCCTCCGACCAGCGAACGGGTCGATGCGATGGTCGCGAGTTCCGGCCGTGACCCGCTGGAAGTGCTTGGCGTGCTCTCGCCCAGACAGGGCGAGGCGACGGTGCAGGGCATCGCGATCAATGCGGTAATGGCCGGTTGCCGACTACAGCAGTTTCCGATCGTGCTGGCTGCGGTCGAGGCGATTTCACAGCCACCGTTCAATCTCGACGGGATCAATGCGACGACGCATCCGTGCGCCGTGTTCATTCTGGCGTCCGGCCCGGCGGCGCGTTCTGCGGGGATACATGGAGGATCGGGCTGCTTCGGCCCCGCGTTCCCGTCCAACGCGACGATTGGCCGTGCGGTGCGGTTGGTGCAACTGAATATCGCCGGCGCGACGCCTGGTCGCGGTGATCGAGCCACCCAGGGGACTCCCGCCAAGTTCGCCTTCTGCGCGACTGAGCGCGAGGATGCCTCGCCCTGGCCGCCCTTCCAGACGACTCGCGGACTCAACGCCGAGGACAGCTGCGTCACGACCTGGGCCTGCGAGGGTCCGCACAACATCCAGGACCACGGCAGCAACACCGCCGCCGGAATCTTGCAGACAGTGGCGGGCGCCATGGGGCAGGCGGGGTCGAACAACATCCTCGGCAAGGGCGAGCCGGTGTTGGCCTTTGGTCCGGAACATGCGGAGACGGTGGCGTCGGAAGGCTGGACGCGTGAGGGCGTGCAGGAATATCTCTGGGAGAACGCCCGCTATCCGGCCAGCAAGCTGAGCCAGGAGTTCCTCGAGTCCGTCAACATCCGCATGGCCGGCGGCGTGCTACCGACTCACAGTTCCGAAGAGTGGCTGCCGATCACGGACCGACCGGAAGACATTCACATCATCGTCGCTGGAGGCCCAGGCAAGCACTCATGTTGGATGCCGACATTCGGCGGCATGACCCATCCGGTGACGGTGCAGCTCTAACGAGCCTGACTCAAAGGTTGGAACTCCCAGTCCCCGCCAATTGAGGGTGTCTTAGAACCAATAGATTCGTCATTCCCGCGCTCCGACGCGGGAATCTCGCCGAGTGCGGCACCGACACTCGAACCCGCGAATCCTTGCCCATTTCAGTCCCTCAGCCGGTGCCTGGCTCTCTTGGCGAGCGCAGCGAGATACCCGCGGCGGAGCGCGGGTATGACAGAGGATGGGGTCGAGCGACTGATGAGACAAGCTCACTGCGGGGGGACCAGCTTCCTCTGAGTCCGAAGTGTCACCAGCAGATAGCCCGCGCCGTCCGAGCGGGTCCCCGCGTGAAGCGGGGACTGGGAAACTGCGATGTAAGACGGACTTCTGAGACACCCTCTGACGAGCGTCCTATCCCAATAGTGCGGTGGGATTGTCTCGACACATGGCCTGAATCTCGGAGGCGGTGAAGCCGTCGTCGAGGAATCGGTCGATCCAGAGGGCGAAGCCGATTGGCGGGTCGGGGTTTGCGGCCTGACCGAGATCGGTGGCCAGAATCGTGTGCTCGGGACCGACGGCTCGGACCTGTTCCAGGACTTCCGCCACCGCGGCGTCGCCGTCGTCGTGGTAGCTCACAATGGCGCACTGCTCGAGGTAGCCGCCGAGCTCGGCGATGGTCTGTTGGGCCTCAATCGGCCACCAGAAACTGGCGTGAGTGATCACGCATTGGATGTCGCGTGATCGCGCTGAGGTGACGAGCGAGATCCCCTCCTCAACGCTGACGTGTCCCGACGCAAGGACGGCGTTGTGCTCGGCGATGAGGTCGAGGATGTCTTCGACTACGGGCAGCAGGGCGCCGTTGTCGTCAAGCAGCTTGATCGGCTCCTGCGGGCTGAAGAATCGACCTGGCCGATGCGAGCGCCAGTGGACGGCGTCGAAGGTGGGCATCCAGACGACCTTGGTCCCAAGTTTCAGCGCGATACGCAGAGCCTCCGGATTGAGGCCTCCGACGCCGTGGTCGAGGGCGATTCCTCCGTAGATATCGAGGTTGGGGAACTCGTCCTTGAGCGCCCAGGCGATGGGCTGTGTGGGGTATTCATGGCTCTTGAGGACGATGCCGGCCATCCGCCGCGTTCGCGCAGCCTGTGCGAGCTGTCGGGCGTCCATGCGACGCTCTGTGTACGGATCGGGTCCGGCGTGAACGTGGACGTCGATCGCGCCTTCAAGCAGGGCGAGAGCGTGGTCGGACGGTTGCCGGTCGACCGAATTGCTCACGTTGCGAATCCTGCGCTTCGGGTTCCAGCGTGAAGCTCGGCAAGCTTGGTGAAGAGATCGTTGAAGATGGGGTCGCGACGGACGTAGTGGGCTTCGGTAAATGGCGCGTGAGGTGCATCGTCGGGAGGGACGGCCCAGGTCATGTCCTCAGTGAGCATCGGACGGCCAGCGCTTCGCGTTTGGACCCACGCCTCGGCGATCAGGTAGCCGATCGCCGACAGGTCCCAAATTTCCTTTGAGCGGCCCGGAGACTGCTCGTTGTGGTCGCGGAAGATGTCGCAGAGGTACTCGCCGATCGCTCCCTGGGGCCTGACATACGCGTCGAGCTCGGCGGTGGTGGTGAGCAAGTGCGAGGCGGCGCCGTAGCAAGGAATATGTACGAGCGGAGCGCCGCTATCGAACACGGCTCGCGCGGCAATTGGATCCTGGTAGAGGTTGAATTCACGTGCATCGTGTCGATGCTGTGGCTGGCCGCCCAGCCAGACAATGACGATTCGCCGGGCGATATGCGGCGCGTCGTTGAGCGCTGAGGCGATATTGGTCAACGCGCCAATCGCGGCGACGAATAGCGGCCCATCCCGTGGTTCCAGGGCACGCCGAATCAGGTCATCCGAAGCAGCATTCCGGACAGTGGGTCGGTCCTCGGCGAGAAACCGGTCGGCGCCGCGCAACACTCGGCGACCGGGATCGACATCGAGACGCTCAAGCAGCCGATAGATTTCCGCTTCGGATTCCGCCACGCCCTCGGCTGGCGAGCTGCCCTGACGCATGAAGAGCGTGGCATACATCGCTTCCAGTTGCAGCCGGTCCTGCGAGAGCAGGGCGTGGACGACGGCAAATTGATCATCGATCTCGTTTGCGGTGTCGGTGTCGAGCACCATCGGCACTCGGTGCGGCGGCTGCGGAGGGCTGAGAACGTGATGCTGCATGAGCTCAGCGTAAAGGTGGGGGTTGAGGTCGTAGTCTGTTGTCGGCTGAACCATACGAATTGAGAGGATTGTCGATGAAGTACGGCGTGTTCATTTTCGCAACGGATCTGGCGATGGACCCGGTCTCGCTAGCGGTAGCGGCCGAGGAGCGAGGCTTTGAGTCGCTCTTTGTGCCCGAGCATGTTCACATGCCGGTCGACCGTGAGACGAAGTTCCCGCGTTCTGAGGACGGATCGCTGCCGGACGAATACCGCCGGATTCACGATCCCTTTGTGGCGCTGGCCGCGGCCGCAGGCGCGACTTCGGAGATCAGGCTGGGAACTGGCATCTGCCTGGTCACCGAGCACGAGCCGATTGCGCTGGCGAAGCAGATCGCGTCGCTGGACATGATCTCGGGCGGGCGCTTCGAGTTCGGTATCGGCGCAGGTTGGCTGGCCGAGGAAATGGAACCGCTGGGCGTGCGCTTTGCCGACCGTTGGAAGGTGACTGAACAGCGGATCGCGGCGATGAAGGAGATGTGGACGCAGGACGTAGCGGAGTATCACTCGGAGTTCGTCGACATTCCCAAGACCTACGTGATTCCGAAGCCGACCCAGAAGCCGCACCCGCCGATCCTGATGGGCGCGGGCAGCAAGTGGGCGCGACAACGAATCGTCGATTGGGCCGACGGCTGGCTGCCGAACATCACCGCGCCGAGATTTGTCGAGCGCGGGATTCAGGACATCCAGTCGCGCGCGGCGGAAGCAGGCCGCGACTTCGACGAGATTTCGATCAACGTCTTCGGCGCGGTCGAAGACGCGCTCGCCGAATACGAGCGGATGGGCGCCGACCGCTGCATCTTCCGTTTGCCGGCCGAGGGGGCGGATGTCGTCGTGCCGGAGCTGGATCGTCTGGCGAAGCTGATTTCCTAGGAATCTCCTGAATAACTGCCGTCGGAGGCCGATCAGGGACCCCCCCTTCAGCCTTCGGCAGCTTCCCCCGCGAGGGGGGAAGCGGGAACGGGTCGTTCAGAGCATTCCTAGTGTCGCTAATATCGCCGATCCCAGCGCTCCCCCCTTTGGGGGGGAGCAAGGATTGAGGGTGTGCAGCTCCCCCCATAGGCAGCGCTCTTGGGAGTTACTTGAACCGGCGGCCGCGTTGATCTCGAGTGCGGTCGCCCTGGTATTCGTAGACCGGAACGCCGTAGCCGCATGAAGTCTGGGTGCGGTCGACGCTGATTTCGATTACCTGGCGTTCGGCGGTGGGAATATCGACGGCGCGAAGCTGCTCGGCCTGCTCGGCGAGGATTGATTCCTCCAGCGGCTTGGCGACGGCGTGTCCGTAGAGCCGGACGATGGCGGCGTCTTCGTCGAATGAGGTCACCATCACCGTGATGGGACCTCCCGCCGCGGTGTGTCGCGCGGTCTCGTTGCCGCTGCCTCGGTAGTCGAAGTAGGCGAGCGTGTTGCGGTCGATGATCTGGAGGTCGCCTGCGCCCTTGGGTGAGAGATTGACCGCGCCTTGTCCGTCGGGACCGTCGCCGAGGGTGGGATCGGCGGAGGCGATGAAGAAGACCTTGGCGTTACGGATTAGGTCGGCCTGCTCGTCGGTGATGTGATCGATCATCGGCATCGTGGTCAGCGCTTTCGTTTGCGGGCTTCCTGGTTGGTCCGGCGGTAGGTGCGTCCGAGGAATCTGGCTGCTCCGCGGAAGCTGGACTCAGCCTCCTGCTGGGCCTTCTTGACGAGCTGTTGGGTGTCAGGTTGCTTTGGCTGCATCGCCGCCAATAGTTCGTCGAAGTGCTGGTCGTCTGACTCGGCGAGCTGGGTGAACCACTGCGCCACTGCGCTCGGACCTGCACTTTGCAGTTCAAGGAACACGCCCGTCAGGGCGTTGACAGCCGCGTCGTTGCCATTTAGTCGCGTCCAGAGCTGGTCGTATGCGGCGGGCCGCGACTGCTTAAACGGTCCAGACAGCCAGATCAAGAAGCGGCGCCGATCCTCGTCTCGGGTCGCCGGCGTGGTCAGTCGCTGCGCGATCTGCGAGGCGACTCGCGGCGCGGCGGAACCTGCGATGACTCTAGCTGCTTGTCGGATGAGGAAGTGTGACATGTGATCAAGATACTCACCGAGGACTACCGTCGCGCATTCCAGGATGTCCATGTGGCTCGAGTGAGCGTTTTGACGTTGCCGTGTTCGAGGGAGGCGGTGGCGATGTCCCAGTTTCCGCCATTATGGAGGTGGTAGGCGATGCGGTCGAGGTCGGTCGGATGGGGCGCCGGCGCGCCAGCGGGCGATTGCAGGTATGGCAGCTCCGAGATGCTGTCGTCGGGATGGATGATGTTCAGCTCGGCATTGCGAATGAAGATGATGTCGCGATCGGCGGCCAGGGCCGGTGACTGATCAGCAGGGTTGTGCGTTCGCTGGGTGACGTTGCCTGATGCGATGTCCAGAACGCAGATGCCATTGCGGACGAACGCAATTCTCTCGCCGTCAGGTGACCAATGCGGCTGTTCGGCATCGCGGACGAGGAGGTGCTCAGTGCCATCCGCTTCGCGGACGTAGAGGTCTTGATTGCGAACGAACGCCAGTTGCAACTTCGGCGACCAGGTTGGATGGCGGGCGTTGATCGAGAGGGTTGTCCGATGTGTACCGTCGGGGCTGACGGCTTCGATGCGGTGGTTTCGCTCGATCGCGATCCACTGTCCGTCGGGCGACCAGGCCGGGTCGTCCGCTGTTGCACCCTTGGTCAGGCGGGTCGCTTCGCCTCCCTCGGCGGGCATGGTGTAAAGATCCCAACCTTCTGCTCGGTTGCTGAGGAAGGCGATCGATTGGCCGTCTGGCGACCAGCTTGAGGACATCCCATTTTGCGCGGAGATCAATTCCATGTGCGATACGGTAAGCCTCGTGAGCGGTATCCGACACTTCACAGTGACCACGTTTGTATCGCTGAACGGCGCCACGCTATTGCACTGGCACCGTAAAGTTGGCCTGTGGCTGCCGCCGGGTGGTCACATCGAGCCGAACGAGGACCCGATGCAGGCGGCGCGGCGCGAAGCGTTGGAGGAGACCGGGATCGTGGTGGAAATCCTGCCGACCACGTCTACATTCAACTACGACGATCCGCCGCAGCTGTCGCCGCCGGTGACGATCATGGTGGAGCCGATTGGCTCGTTCGATGGCGAGGATGGACACCGCCACATCGACATGATTTACTTCGCTCGGCCAACGTCAGCAAAGCAGCCGGACGTGCCCGCCGATACCTGGCAATGGGTGAGCCGGAAGCAACTGGAGGATGACGTGCCGCTCACGCTCTCTGGTGTCACGGCGCACATCTCGGAGGACGTGCGGATGCTGGGGATGGCGGCGATTGACCATGTAGCGACATTCGAGGAGACCACAGCGTGATTTCAGCGCAGATGATTCGGGAGCATCCAGAAGTGATTCGGCGCTCGCTGGAGCGTCGACATGCCGAGGCTCCAGTGGATGAAGCGATCGAGGTCGACGAACAGCGGCGCTCGGTGCTGATCGAACTGGAAGAGTTGCGGGCAGCGCGCAACACGGCCGGCCGAGCAATCGGCAAGGCGAAAGACAACGAGAAACGGCAACGGCTGATCGCATCGCAGCGTGAGTCGGCGTCGCGAATCGACGTGCTTGAAGAACAACTGCGCGAACTTGAAGCATCGCTGAACAGCCTGTTGCAAGAGATTCCCAACGTTGTCGGTGACGTAACGCCTGATGGTGATGACGAAGAATCGAATGTCGTCGTCCGAGAGTGGGGCAAGCGTCGGGCATTCGAGTTTGAGCCGAAGCCGCACTGGGAGCTCGGTGAACAGTTAGGGATCATCGACATCGAACGGGCGGCGGCAATGTCCGGCTCTCGGATGTACGCCCTGCGCGGCGCCGGAGCTCGGCTGCAGCGTGCCCTGATCGGTTGGTTCCTCGATAGTCACGGCGCGTCGGGATACGAGGAGTGCTACGTCCCGGCGATGGTCCGTGAGGAGGCGATGCGCGCATCAGGTCAGTTGCCAAAGTTTCGCGACAACTTGTATCGCGACGAGGAAGAGGACTACTACTTCGTCCCGACGGCAGAGGTCCCGCTGACCAACATGCACGCGGGCGAAATCGTGAGCGAAGACCAACTACCGATTCGCTACGCCGCGCATACGCCATGTTTCCGCCGCGAAAAGACCAGCGCCGGGCGCGATGTGCGTGGAATCAAGCGGGTGCATCAGTTTGAGAAAGTGGAGATGTACCAGTTCACCACGCCGGAGGCGTCGGCGGATGCGCTGGATCAGATGCTGGCTCAGGCCGAGTCGTTGTTACAGGGTCTCGAGCTGGGGTATCGAGTGCTGCAAATTTGCAGCGGCGACATCGGATTCAACGCGTCGGTGAGTTACGACCTCGAAATCTGGGCGCCGGGCGCGCAGGAATGGCTTGAGGTGTCGAGCGTCTCGAACTGCACCGACTTTCAGGCTCGGCGAGCCAACATCCGTTACAGGCCCACCGAGAAGAAGGGGACGCGGTTCGTCCATACGCTCAACGGCTCGGGATTGGCCCTGCCTCGGACCATCGCAGCGCTGTTGGAGAACGGCCAGCAGGAAGACGGGTCGGTGATTCTGCCTGCGGTGCTGGCATCGCGGATGGGTTCGCGTGTCATCGCTTGATCCGTATCGGGAGGCAAATCGCGCTCGCTGGGACGAGACGGTCGCGATTCACGCCAAGTCTGAGTTCTACGGGCTCGACCGATTCCTGGCCGGTGAGTCGAAGCTGCTGCCGCTCGACATCGAAGAGGTCGGCGACGTAACGGGGAAGTCGCTGCTGCATTTGCAGTGTCACTTCGGCCTCGACACGTTGTCCTGGGCTCGGATGGGCGCTGGTGTGGTCGGCGTTGATTTTGCGCCGTCGGCAGTTGAGACGGCTCGCGAGATTGCGGTGCGTGCTGGTCTGAAGGCGGAGTTTGTTGAGTCGGAGTTGTATGCCTCGCCTGAAGTTCTGGCAGATCGGTTGGGGAGCTTCGACATTGTCTACGTGAATCTGGGCGCACTGTGTTGGTTGCCCGACATCGCCGGTTGGGCGCAGGTCTGCGCCGGATTCCTGTGTGAGGGCGGCACGCTCTACGTTCGCGATGTGCATCCCGTGACGCAGACGCTGGACGACGAATCCGCCTCGGGAGAGTTGCGATTGATCTATCCCTACTTCGAGGCAATCCAGCCGCAACACTGGACCGGGGGCGAAGACTACGCCGACGATTCAGCGTCGCTTGAGCACCAGGATTCCTACGAGTGGAACCACAGTCTCGGCGAGATCGTGACGGCGGTGATCGATGCCGGATTGCAGGTCGAGTTCCTGCACGAGCAGGACTGGACCGTGTATCGAGCGTTGCCGTGGCTGGTCGAAAAGGAACGCAGGACCTGGCGTCTGCCCGAGCGTGATGGCGAACCTGATCGCCGGCTGCCGCTGATGTTCTCCCTCTCTGCGACGAAGCGGGCTACTCGACACTCCCCATCGGCTCTTCCTTCCAGGTGAAGAAGGGGCCGCCGATCTTGACGTGTACCGGCTCCGTGAAGGTGGGGTGCGTGGCGAGCGTGAGTTGATGCCGGGCGCGGCCTCCGTTGGCGAGCTTGGCGCGGACGTCTTCCGGACCTTTCCAGCTGTCTTGCCGCGCTCGAGTTGCTAGCCAATGGTCCTTGTCGGTGTATTGAGTGAGCAAAATGACCATGTCACATGACTCTGTTACCTCGTCGTTGGGATGTGGTTCCTCGGCGCGGAACATGCCCAGGATGCGGGCCCCGGCGGCCTCGATCGCGGGCCAGATTTCCTCTCGGCTGAGACGCTCGAACTCGTCGAACGAGTCTTTCTCGATCCAGAATCGGCGCATGACGACAAGCATGATGTTTCCTCCCGATGGTACGGATGTAGCGCGTAGCATTATGGCGCAAACGATGTGGAGCGCCTGTGAGCATCCTGGGGCGGACACTCCGGCGATTAGGTCGTCGCGGTCCGGACGAAGAGTCGACCAAGGCAGTGATTGACATGCTGGCCAAACGCAGCGTGAGCGGTCGCGCCGCGTCGGACCCGAAGGGCGTGATGCAGGAACTGTCGCTTGCCACTGGCTCTCGGACGCTGGCGGTGATTGAACTGGACGACGATGAAGCGCCGCTTCGTCATGTGGTTGCGTCGCGGATTGGCGGTGACGCCGCCGGACATATGGGACGCATTGTGGTGACTGGATTCCACGTGACGCTGGAGCGCAAGGCGCTGTCAGAGCAATGGCCGTCGCGCTGGGCGACGGCGATCCAGGCGCAGCCGGGAGAATCGCGGAGCGGACTCGGGACGACGCGCGAGTTTGTTTGGCGACCGGTGGATGCGACTGGCGCGAACGTGGCCGAAGTGGTGGCGTTGCTGACCGAGAATGAGCGTGTGACGCGATGGGTCAGCGTGGTGCTGCATGAGGCGTCAACGATGCAGGTTGAAGTTGTGCCGTCGGCGTCGAGGGTGCGAGTGGCGGCGCATCAGAGCGGAGGCGGACTGCCTCATCCGACGACTGTGGAAGCGGTGCTGACGGTCGCTCGAGCGATTGCCGGCGAGTAGAGAAGTTAGAGACTCAGGTGATTGCTGGCGGAGGGGGAGGGATTCGAACCCCCGAGACGCTTGCACGCCTAACGGTTTTCAAGACCGCCGCCTTCGTCCGCTCGGCCACCCCTCCGCATGGGTCAGCGTACAACGGAGCGTTGGATTTGTTGGGGTGTTTGAAGCCCCCCCAACCCCCCGTTCGTGTCGAGGGCAGGCTTTCGGCAGCTCCCCCCAACGGAGACTTGCGCGTAAATCCCCTTCTCCCCCCTCGCGGGGGAGATGCCGGAGGCAGAGGGGGGGCTCCCTAGCGCAGTGCCTATCTGGTCAGCGTCGGAGGACCCCCCTCTGTCACTCCGTGACATATCCCCCCGCAAGGGGGGGAGAGGGCATACGTGAGTTTTTCAAAGGTCTCCGCAAGGGGGCGGGGGAGGATTCATGCGTTTACGCGCAGGTCTCCCAAAGGGGGGAGCAAAGAAACCTGTTAACAAAAGCTCCCCTCGCAGAACGAGGGGAGCTTTGCTTGCCGATGAGGACTTGTTAGCTAAAAGCTGGTGAGGACGGTTCGGGCGACCTCGCCGGCTTTCATTGCTCGGAAGGCTTCGTTGATGTCCTCCAGCGGCGCGGTGATGGTGACCATCTCGTCGAGCATCAGGCGGCCCTGCCGGTAGTACTCGACCAGGTTGGGCATGTCGATGCGGAAGCGGTTGCTGCCCATGCTGGAGCCTTGCAGGACCTTCTCGGAGAGCAGCTCGTGAGCGGGGATTTCGAGCGTCTGGCCGAGTGGCACCATGCCGATGATGGTGGCGACGCCGCCGCGCTTGATCGCCGCGAAGCACTGCTCGGCGACCGTCTTGAGGCCGATTGCTTCGAATGAGAAGTCCACACCCTCGCCGTCGGTCATGTCACGAATCGCGGCAACCGGATCGCCGCTGGACGCGTCAACCGAGTGGGTCGCGCCGAGCTCTCGAGCCAATGCGAGCTTGTGCTCGTGCAGGTCGACCGCGATGATCTGCTTCGCTCCGGCGATGCGCGCGCCCTGGACGGCCGAGAGGCCGACGCCGCCGACGCCGAAGACGGCGACCGTGCTGCCGTGATGCACCTTGGCGGTATTGAGCGCTGCGCCGGCGCCGGTCATGACGCCGCAGCCGATCAAGGCTGCCTTGTCGAGCGGCATTTCGTCGTCTACGTAGACGAGCGCGTTCTCGTGCACCAGCGTGAACTCGGCGTACGTGGAGAGGTTGGCGAACTGCGCGACGGGCGAGCCGTTCCAGGACAGCCGCGGGTTCTGGTCGGGTCGGCGCTGCGTCTCGGGGCTGCGGCACAGATTGGGTCGACCGCTGAGGCAGTAGGAGCAGTTACCACAGAAGACCGAGAGGCACATGATGACATGGTCGCCGGCCTTGAATTGCACGACCAGCTCGCCGACTTCTTCGACGATGCCGGCGGCTTCGTGTCCGAGGATGCCGGGCGACTGGAAGGGGTAGAGACCCTCGACGAAGTGGAGGTCGGAGTGGCAGACGCCGGAGGCGGCGGTCTTGACTAATACCTCGCGCGGGCCCGGCTTGTCAATATCAACGTCTTCGATCGTCAGATCCTGGTTTGGGCCGTGAAACACTGCGGCTTTCATGGGACATCCTTTCTGGGCACGGCACTACCAGGCGCCGCTTCGCTACGCATTCTAGAGCGTGGTTCGGATTTCCTGGGAAGTGGTACCGGGAGAGGGGCTCGAACCCACACGGCCGTGAGGCCAGCGGATTTTAAGTCCGCCGCGTCTGCCAATTCCGCCATCCCGGCACGCGACGGCGTGCCAAACCTGCCCGGCACGCTGCTGCGTCCTGTGACGATATCGAAGATTTATCTTTCCGTCGTGAGACTGATGGTTCGTCCGTCGGTCGCAATGCTGATGTCGCCGCGCTCATGCGTCGCGAGCGGGGTCGCGCCGATCTGGTGGAGAGAGTCGACGACTTCATCGTGCGGGTGACCGTGAGGATTGTTGATTCCTGCGTTGAGAATCGCGAAGGTCGGTCGGACGGTCTCCAGGAACAACGTGGTCGAGGAGAACCGGCTGCCCTGATGAGCAACTTTGAGGACGTCGGCGCTGAGGGTGCACGGGCTTTGAGAACCGGGGCACGGCCTACGGACCAGGTCGAGTTCCTGCCTGGCATTGATATCGCCGGTGAACAGGAACGAGGCTTCAGCGAAACGGGCACGGATCACGATGGATGTCGAATTGGGGTCCGATAGGTAGTGTTCCGGCAAACCGCTGGGCGGCGGCCAGAGGACATCGAGCAGCAAGTCGGTTCGCCCTTCAAACACGAGTTGTGTTCCGGGTCTGGCTGTGATTGTCGGGATTCCGTGTTCCGCCACGAGATCGAGGAGGCGCCGACCGAAATAGGTTGCGCCGGCGTAACGGCTGACGAGAACCTTGCCGATGTCGTAGTGATCGAGGATGGCCCAAAGAGCCTCTCCGTGGTCCGACTGGGGATGCGTGATTACTACGAGATCGATCCTCCGGGCTCCTTGAGGCAGGTGGTTGCGCAGCGCCGCGAGAATGGCCTCAGGCTGTTCTCCGGTGTCGATCAGGATTGATTGCCGCTCCGGTGTGACGATTAGCGCAGAGTCACCTTGTCCCACGTCGATGAAGTGGACCTGGAGATGTTCGTCGGCTGTGTTGCAGGCGGATAGCCAAAGCGCTGCTGCGAGAGCCGAGACGGCGCCGGTGACGAACAACGGGGTCAGGTGAGTGCGCACGTCTGGAATGAAGTCGATTCCGAAACGGCGTAGCGGATTGGTGAACGGGACTCGGTTGGCTGCGCTATGAGAACGATTCCAGCGTTCGACCCGCTCTCGATGGGGACGGAACGCAACGATCAAAGCGGCGGTGTACACGACTAAGAGGTGCAAGTGTCCGAAGCCGTGAATTGCGACACCTGCGCCTGGTAGCTGTGAACTGTGCTGAGCGACGAGAGCCAGCCAGCGCAACGGCAACCAGGCGAGTGGCCAACTGAGCACGGTTGCCAGTGGCCCTGAGACAAGACCGATCATGGCCGTCGCGGCCGAGCCAAGCAGCATCCAGGCAAAGAAGGGAGTGACGAGGAGGTTGGCCGGGAGTCCGATCAGCGCTGCCCGTTCGAAATGCAGCACGATCAGTGGCATCGTTGCCAGGGTTGCTACGAAGGTGACCAGCGCGGCGTCGCGGACTGAGCCGACGATTCCCCGTTCGCCACTGAGGAAGTCCTGCGAGAGCGCCGGCATCAGGATGATGATGCCCAGCGTCCCGGCCAGCGTGAGCTGGAACGAGAGGTCGAGCAGAATGTGTGGCTCAAGCGCCACCATGAGGCCGGCCGTCATGGCCACGGCGTAGAACGCGGACGTGCCGCGTCCCAACATATGCGCCGACGCAAAGATGATGGCCATCCACATCGCGCGCTGAACAGGTGGATCCGGGCCGATCAGCGTTCCGTAGGCGAGGGCGGCCAGGATTGCGAGGAGCGCGGCTGTTCGGCGACCGAGCAGCCAGGCGGATCCAGCCATCACGAGTGCGGTGAGCAGGGTGAGGTTGCTTCCGGAAATGACAATGAGATGTGACAAGGATGTGTCGTTGAGGTCGGAGCGGAGCTCCGGGTCGATGGCGTCGCGGCGACCGGTGATCATTCCCTGCGCAATGCCGGAAAGCGGGGGCGGCAGGGCAGAACGCAGGCTGCGATTCAACGCATCGCGAACGTCGGCGGCGAACGCCTGCCACCAGGGGAGATTAGATTGACCTAATCGGCGCAGGCTTCCGGGTTGGACCGCTGCGGTTGCGGCGATGCGCTGGTTGGCAAGCCACTCGAAGTACTCGGTTGAGCCATTCGCGGTCGATGTCAGGACAGCGTCGACGGCGATTCGATCTCCGTAGGCGAGGCTGTGCGCGTCGGGAATGTCCAGTTGGATACGGTCGTCCACCTGCTGTTGTTCGGGACCGAGGGCGATGGAGTCCGCCTGAAGGAGGACGCGTACGCCAGCGCCACGAAACTGTGGTTCGTTGACCAGGACGCCTTCAAGCCGCACGGTTTGGCCGGCGAGGTCCACCACGCTGACGCTGTCTGCCTGCAACTTCGTGGCCTCGGCGCGCCAGAATCCCAGGCCGATGAGAATTGGAGTGAAGAGCAACAGCAGCAGGTTGGCCCGGCGGTACTTCGGAAGTGCATTGATACGTGCGGCCGACGACAAAGCCAACAATGTCACCAACAGCGTTGCAAGTGCGAGCATCCACGACGCGGCATTGGTCAGCGACAGGGCAGCTCCGACAGTGAACGCCAGTGTCCACAACAGGAGCGGGGGCTGGTAGGGGAGCCTGAGTCGATTGACGATGCCCAGCTTGGGCCTAGTCGGCAGGAACATAGACCGCAGCCAGATCGGCGATGGCGAGTAGTTCGGATGGTCGAAGGATGCCGCGGTTGACGAGGTCAGCGAGGGAACTGAATGGCGCCTGCTGACGGAGCTCGACGATGGCTTGAGCGCGCGCGGCTCCGATCCCCGGCAGCGTCGCAAGTTCGGCTGCGGTTGCCGTGTTGAAGTCGATCAGCGTGGCGCGGGTCGTGGTCGGCGCAGGCATCTCTCTGACGATGGGTTGATCCGGAATCGTGGTGTGCCGGTCGGCGACGACGAGCAAGCCGAACACCGCGCAGATCGCCGCGACTATTGCGGGCACATGGACAACGAGCCTGCGCAACGCTCTTGAGATTCGTGGCTCGTTCGAGCGCCTTGAATCATCAACATTTCTGGGAGGGCGGATCTCAGTCCAGAATGACATCGAGTTCCTTGCCGGCGCTGATTGGGAAGTGGGGTCCGTAAGACATTAAACGAATAGGGATCACAAAGTGAATTTCGCCGGGAATACAGTTGAATTCGAGAAGTGGGGGAGTCATGACGCGCTCGGTGTTGACGGTGTGTGACCTGTCGTCGTCGGAGATCGGTGAAGTGCTGGATCTGGCGCACGAGGCGAAGCAGGACACACGTCGTCGCGGCACAGAGTTGGCGGGCAAGACGGCGCTGCTGATTTTTCAGAAGCCGTCGTTGAGGACCCGCGTGTCGTTTGAACTGGCCGTGAGCAATCTCGGCGGCCGGCCGCTGTACCTGTCTCCACCTGAGGTTGGATTGGGCGAGCGCGAATCGCCGGAGGACGTTGGCGGCGTGGCAGGGCGCTATTGCGACTTGATCATCTGCCGGACCTTTGACCAAAGCAATCTCGAGCGTCTGGCTGCTTCGTCGGGTGTGCCAGTCGTCAATGCCCTGAGCGACTGGGAGCATCCCTGCCAGGCGCTTGCTGATGTGTTGACAATCCGCGAACACGGCGGAACGGCGGGCCGGACGTTGACCTATGTCGGCGATGGCAACAACGTGGCCCGATCGCTGGCCATCGCGGCGGCAGGTGAAGGCATGGAGGTGCGGATCTCTTCGCCGTCCGGCTACGAGTTGGATCCCGCGAGCGTTGTCGAGGCGTCGAATCGGGCGGCTGCGTCGGGCGGTTCGGTGACTCTGGTTTCTGACCCGAATGTCGCGGTTGACGGTGCGGACGTGGTCTACACGGATACGTGGACGTCGATGGGGCAGGAACTTGAGGCGAAGACGCGGTTGGAGGATTTCACCGGCTACCAGGTCGATCTGGATCTCATTGCGAACGCGTCGCCTGGCGCGAGCGTGATGCACTGTTTGCCGGCGCATCGCGGGGAAGAAATCACCGACGAGGTGCTGGACGGCCCGCAGTCCGTCGTACTGGATCAGGCAGAAAATCGGTTGCACGCGCAGCAGGCTCTATTGGCCTGGCTGTTTGGCTAGTCGCCGACCTGGTTGGCCGTTCGCCTAGCATTGCGAGCGTCGAACCACTGTTCAGCGACCGAAGAGAGAACTGAGGCGGATGTCGTGGGCAGTCTGATCAACGACATTCAGGTCGCGTTCGGCGACTTCAGCTGGTCGAATGCCCTGGAGGTCACCGCGATCGCAGTGGCGTTCTATGCCGGGTTGCGGCTGCTGCGTGGGACGACGGCGATGTCGGTCATTCGCGGCATGGTGCTGGTTGTGATGGTGATCCTGGTGCTGGGGCGCTTGCTCGACTCCGTGGTGCTGAACTGGATCGTTGACAACGCGCTCGCCGTTCTGTTGATCGTGGTGCTGGTGGTCTTCCAGGCTGAGTTCCGTCGTGCGTTCGAGCATGTGGGACGTGCAGGTGGACTGAAGCGTTGGGGCATCATTCGTCAGCCGTATCGCACCCTGATTCCGATCACCGCGACGGTGGCGCATCGCCTGTCTCAGCAGGGTGTTGGCGGGCTGTTTGTCTTTGAGCGCGACACCGGCCTGGACGAGTTGGCTGAGGCGGGTGTGCGTCTGGGCGCCGAACCGACCGCGGATCTGTTGGAGAGCATCTTCTGGCCCGGCTCACCGCTGCACGACGGAGCGGTGCTCCTGCGTCCGTCGGAGGTCGTGGCGGCCGCAGTGATCCTACCGACACCGGCCGGCGACTTTGCATCCCGTGGTCCGATCAATGGACAATATGATGGCGCGCACCTGGGGACGCGGCACCGTGCGGCGCTCACAATCTCGGAAGAAACCGATGCGATTGCGGTCGTGATCTCGGAAGAAACTGGCTCTGTGTCGTTAGCTGTCGGCGGATTGCTGTCTTCTCCGATGACCGCATCGGAGCTGGAAGTCTCACTGTCGAATTACCTGCACTCGCGGCGATGGGGAGATCGGTTGGGTCTTCGGTTGTTGGGCGGAATGTCGGGGCGGCATCGACGCACGCAGACGACAGCCGGCGGTGACGCGACGGGGTCGTAAGTGCGACGCGTGGCGCAGGAGGCGACGCTGCTGATCACGGTGGTGGTGTTGTCGCTCGTCGTCTGGTTCGTGATCGCGGACGCGGAAAATCGGGAGATCGAGGAGCGGCTGGGATTCAGTTTGCGGGTAGAGGTACGCGACCTGGGCACGCACCTCGTGGTCGCCGGGGAACCGCTGCCGGTGACGGTCACCGTCGTGGGGCGAGAGGCGGACGTCGAGTCGGCGCGCCCTGAGCATTTCCACGCGACGGTTTCGTTGCGCAATCGGGTGGCAGGCCGTCACAGCTTGCCGGTTCGGGTGGAGGCGCTGGAAGGTGACGTACGGGTCAGGGCGGTTCAGCCCGAGACCGCAGTGGTGATCTTGCAGGAGACCGTGGAACGCGAAGTCCAGGTGGTCGTCGAGCCGTCCAATCCACCTCCGCTGGGATTTAGCGTGGGTACTCCGGAGGTCACGCCCGATACGGCCGTGGTTTCTGGGATCGCGTCGGAGGTGGAGGCGGTGGACTCGGTAGTGGCGCGACTTGATCTTGGTGGTGCGACCGTCTCGGTGGAGCGCGATGTGGCGTTGGAGGCGAGGACGGCGGCCGGTGGCGCCGTATCGCAGGTGCTAATCAACCCTCGTTTCGCGCAGGTGCGTGTGCCGATTGATCAGGAAGTGTTCAGACGGACGGCTTCGATTCTGCCGGATGTGATCGGCACACCTGCCGAGGGATATCGGGTGCGGACCGTGCGCGCGACGCCGTCGACGGTGGACGTGTTGGTCTCGGTGGACGTTCTCGATGATGAAGTCGAGGTCCTGACGGAGACGGTCGATGTGACGGGACGAGTGAATGATGTGATGACACAGGCTGAGCTGATATTCGCCGACGGCGCAGCGCCGGCTGGTGATTCCGCGACCACAGTGCGAGTGCTCGTGGTCATCGAACCGGTCATCACGTCCGTGCTGCTGCCCATTTCCCTGGAAATTTCCGGTCTCAGGGACGGTTTAGAGCTCGCCTTTGCAACTCCGCAGACAGCTCGAGTGACGTTGCGTGGGCCGGTAGCCCTAATCTCGGAGTTGGAGGGTCCGTTAGGACCAATCCGCGTCAACCTCGGTGGATTCGCTGCTGGACGACACCGCATTGATCTCAGATGGAATCCCCCATCCGGGATCGAACTGGTCGAGTTGTCCCCGCAGCAGGTGATCGTCATTCTGGCGCCCATACCGCAGCCAGCGCCGCCCGACCCGGAACCAGACGAACCCGAGGACGTTGACGACACATCGACAGATGCGGACGAGGGAGAAACACAAGATGACGACGGTGAGTGACGAAGCAACAGGCAATCTTCCCATCGCTGATGTGCATGCCGTGCCCGGCAATGTGCTGCCGACCGTGGCCATCGTGGGTCGGCCCAACGTTGGCAAATCGACGTTGTTCAATCGGCTGGTGAAACGCCAACAGGCGATCGTCAGAGGTGAACCGGGGACGACGCGAGATCGCAACTACGCGACAACCGAATGGCGAGGTCAGCACTTCTCCGTTATCGATACAGGCGGGCTGCTGGGCGAGCAGCTGACCGGTCCCTTCGCCGACCCGGTGGCCGAGCAGGTGGAGCAGGCCTTGTCGGAGGCCGATGCGATTGTCATGGTCGTTGATGTGCAGGTGGGTCCGCTGCCGGCCGACGAGGATGTCGCGGCGCTATTGAGGGAAGCTCGACAGCCCGTCACGGTCTGCGCCAACAAGGCTGATAACGACGCGTTGGCTTCGGAGGCAACACACTTCTACGGCTTGGGTCTCGGTGAGCCGGTAGCAATATCTGCCCATCACGGGCGATGGATCGACGACCTGCTGGATCGGGTGACGGCAGACTTGGCCGTCGCTGAGCAACTGGAAACGGAAGAGGTGGAGTGCCGACTGGCGATCATCGGGCGACCAAACGTGGGCAAGTCGTCCTTGGTCAACGCACTCCTGCGCAACGAACGGATGATTGTCTCCGAGGTGCCGGGAACCACGCGGGACGCTATCGATACGCAACTTAGTTTCGATGGACAACGGGTGTCACTGGTTGATACTGCCGGGATACGGCGTCGCGGCCGGGTGGAGCCGGGGATCGAGCGCGCGTCGGTACGACGCGCCAACGCAGCGGTGCGACGCGCGGACGTTTCGGCAGTGGTGATTGACGCGCAAGAAGGGGTGACGTCGCAAGATTTGCACGTTCTGGGCATGGCCATGGATGATGGCGCCGGAATCGTGATCGTGATGAACAAGTCCGACCTGGTCGATGCCGAGGACGGTCTGCGCCGTAGCCGCGAGCGTCAACTTGCCGGTCGGGCGCGGTTCGTCAACTGGGCGCCGATCGTCTGGGTGTCGGCTCTGACTGGTGATGCCGTGAACAGTGTGGTTGCTGCTGCGCTGCATGTGGCCGAGGCTCGCCGGCAGCGGATCCCGACTCCTCGTCTCAATGCGATGCTGCGACAGGCGCAGGTGGAGCGTCCTGCCGCGTCGTATCGCGGAAAGCGGATTCGGTTTTACTACGGCGTTCAGACGGAGCAGGCGCCGCCCACGTTCACCTTCTTCTGCAACTACCCCGATGCGGTGCACTTCTCCTACGAGCGCTTCCTGATGGGTCGCATCCGGCGGGCGTTCGGATTCGAGGGCACGCCGCTACGCTGCGTCTTGCGCGGCCGGGAGCCGTCCGACTCGGACAACGGAGGTAGGCGTCGTGATTGAGGCCTGGATCGCCGGTGCGGCGATTGGCTATCTGTTGGGTTCGATCCCGACGGGTCTGTGGATTGGCAAATGGCGCGGGGGCGGAGATATCCGAGCCTCAGGCAGCGGTCGCACCGGTGCGACGAACACGTTTCGGGCCCTGGGGCTTCGCTGGTCGGTCACCGTCCTAGTCCTGGATGCGCTGAAGGGCGCGCTGCCGATCCTGATCGTGATGCTGGTCTGGGACAGTCCGACCGGTGAGGTGATTGGCGGGTTGGCAGCCGTGATTGGGCATCAGTTTCCGTTGTATGCAGGATTTCGTGGAGGTCGGGGGGCGGCGACCGCGTTGGGCGGGATGATTGCGATCATGCCGATGGGCGCGTTGTTCGCATTGGCGACGGCGATACCAATTCTTCTGAAGATTCGCGTGATGTCGCTAGCGACGCTGACCGGCGCCACGTCGGCGGCGATTGGCATCTCGCTGCTGGCCGCATTCGGCGAGGCGCCCGACGCATACATCGCCTATGCCGTCGGCACCTGGGTGCTGGTCTTAGTGGGACATAAGGACAATGTTGAGCGGATCGCCGCCGGTACGGAGCGGGTGCTCTCGATGGGTAGGTCCACAGCATGAACGTGATGGTTGTTGGGGCGACGTCCTGGGGCTGCACGCTGGCGTCGTGCGTTGATCGGGCCGGTAACGACGCGGTCGTGCTGTGCCGGACAGACGCTGAAGCGGCGGAACTGTCGGCGGCGCGTGAACTTCGGCGGTTGTTGCCTGGCGTTCCCTTGCCGGAAGGGCTGGAGTTCAGGGCCGATCCTTCGGGCGTGCCGCCTGAGGTAGTGATCTGGGCGACACCGTCGCAGCGCTTGCGCGAGAACATGCGAATCGTGCTTCCCAATCTGACGCCGGGCAACACAGTGCATGTATCGGCGGCCAAGGGTTTGGAGAAAGGCTCACATCTACGGATGACAGAAGTGATGAGCCAGGAGTTGAAGCTCGCCGGCCGCGAGGATCGGGTTGGCGCTGTGTCGGGCCCGAACATCGCACGCGAGGTTGCGCGTGGTCTGCCCGCGACCACGGTGTCCGGTTCTGCATTTGCCGACGTTCGCGAACGACTACAGACGGCGTTGAACTCGTCCTCGTTCCGGGTCTACACCAACGAGGATGTGATCGGCGTGGAATTGGGCGGAGCGCTCAAGAACGTGATTGCGATTGCGGTCGGAACTGCGGTGGGACTTGATGTCGGCGACAATGCGCGAGCCGCCCTGATGACGCGCGGACTGTCGGAGATGTCGCGGTTGGGCGTGGCGCTGGGCGCGTCGCCGTCCACGTTTGCAGGGTTGGCGGGACTGGGCGATCTGCTGGCGACGGCGAGCAGTCCTCGATCGCGGAATCGGACTCTGGGCCAGAAGATTGGCAGCGGCATGACCTTGACGGAGGCGATGGCTGACAATCCTCACGTCGTCGAAGGCGTTGAAACGACTCGTGTGGTGCTGGAAGTGGCTGAAGGGCTGGGCGTGGATATGCCTATCGCGGATGTGGTCTCGCAAGTGCTATTTGAGGGATTGGAGCCACGTCGGGCGATTCGCGTGCTGATGGAACGCGCGCCGACGGTGGAAGGCTGATGGCCGAACCGACCGGTTACCAGGACGCCGCTGATCCGGTTGACGGCTTGCGCCGCGTGATTGAGGCGGTCTCGTCGGGTCAGGTTGAGCTGGAGCCGGAAGACCTTCATGCCGTGTCGCGGCTGAGGAGTGATTCTGCCGGCGTAGTCCGTGAACAGCTTGGCGCCATGGACGCTGCCGGGCGATTCGCGCTCCTGGACCACTTGCGGCAGGTAGGGTCCGAGTTCGGCGGATACGACTTTACGGTGTTCTTCAGCGCCATGATCTCCGATGATGACGCGTCCGTACGAGCGCTGGCGGTCAATGGGCTGGCGTCGTGTGAAACTGCCCGAGCGACGGCGTCCCTGTTGGCGGTGGCCAGGTCGGATGAGGAAGAGGTAGAAGTTCGACGGGAAGCTGTGACAGCCCTGGGAGAGGTGGCCATGCGACTGGAGTTGGGCTGGGCGGCCAGCGAGGATGCTGAACAGGTCGTCGAAGCGCTTCGTGCGCTCGCCGAAGATGTCAGGGAAGACGAACAGATTCGCGCTACGGCCGTGTCCGGCGTTGGCGTGGTCTCGGCATCCTGGGTTGCCGAACTGATTGAGACGGCATACGCAAGCGATGCGGCTGCCTTGCATCTGGGAGCGGTGCAAGCGATGGGTCGAAATGCGGATGTGTCGTGGTTGCCCGTGCTTGAAGGGTCGTTGGACGCAGAGGATGAGGATGAGCGCTTGGCTGCGGTGCAGGCGATCGGCGAGATTGGCTCCGAGGACGGCGCGCCGATGCTGGTCGAGTTGTTTGATGATCCCTCGGCTCCCGAGGAACTGATCCAGGCGGCGGTCGCGGCACTGGGCGAAATTGGCAGCGAAGAAGCGGTTGAGGAGTTGCAACGGCTGCGGACGCATCCCGACCCGACCGTTCGCAACACGGCGCAATCGGCGCTGCAAGAAGCGACCTGGCTTGACGATAGTGATGACTTGAGTGCGGCGCGCGACCCGTTCGAGTGGGCGAACGAATAGTTCGTCCGCGAGGGCGGTCGGTGTGTGCTGATGTGTCAGAAGTGTTTCATGGGCCTCTGATAGATTGAAAATCGTTGAGTGAACTTGACGAGGAGAAGTGGCGTGCAGAGCACTAGCGAGCGTCAAAGGAGACCTGGGACGCGAAGAACGACCAAATCGCCCAAATCGATTCGGAAGGGAATCGCCGTCAGCGCTGGTGGCGTGGTGTGGCGCGAGCGAGACCGTGAAGGCACGGCCGGCGAGGTGGAGATCGTCCTGGTGCAGACGCCGGCACGTCGATGGTCCTTGCCTAAGGGTACGCCTGAGAATGGTGAGAAGTTGGACGAGACGGCGTTGCGGGAGGTGTCGGAGGAGACTGGGTTGCAGGTGGAACTAAACGAGAAGATTGGCGTCATGCGCTACTCGTTCGGTGGTGAGGAAGCTCGGATTGACAAGGCCGTTCACTTTTGGCTGATGCAGGCGACGGGTGGTTCGTTTGAGTATCACGACGATGAGCACATTGATGTGCGCTGGGTGGGGCTGGGCGATGCGATGCGGATGGTGAGTTATCGCAACACGGCGTCTCTGCTTGAGGATGCGGCGGCGCTGCTGGATCGTCGGGTGGGGTCTGCGCAGGCCTGACGAGCGTCGTACCCTACGGCAGTTGCGAGGTGGGCCGAGGGAAGTCGGAGTCGCGTTGTGGTCACCAGTCCGGCCGATGTTGTGACGGAGGGGAAGTTGGTGCTGCTGCGTCGGAAGCGGCTGGATGATGCGCGGCTGGACTGGATCTGGCGCACGGATATCGAGCTGGCGGAGCTAGACGCCGCGACCGTTAGTCCGTTGACTTTCGAGCAGTACCGGAATCAATACGCCTGGCAGCTGCGCTCGACGCCGGTTTATCGATCGACCTTTGCGGTTGAGGCGCTTGCGGACTCGCGCCATGTTGGCAATGTGATGTATTACAACACGGACTTCCAGCGCCGCGAGACGGAGCTGGGCATCCTGTTAGGTGATCGTACCTGCTGGAACGGTGGCTACGGTCGTGAGGCGGTGGGGCTGCTGCTTGACTATGTGTTCACCAATACGGCTCTGACGCGGGTCTATCTACACACGCTGGACTGGAACGTCAGGGCTCAGAAGGCGTTTGCGGCTGCTGGATTTCGGGATTGCGGACGGGTGCGGCGGGGTCAGCACCGGTTCCATCAGATGCATGTGCTGCGTGAGTGGTTCTGGGATCGTGATTATCAGCGTCGCGGCATGCCTCAGCAGCGTTGATAGCGAGCTACAGGCGTAACAACGGGATGTCCGGGGATTTGGGATTGGGGGCCAAAGTTCGCGCCCGGCAATCGGCAACCAGATCCAGTTCTTCCATGACCAGCTGGCCGACCACGGGATCGGCGCCAATCGGTATGACGACGCAATCGATGTTCATGCGGCGGTCGCCGATGCGGATGGCGACGGGACCGGCGATGGGCATTTCATCGCGCCTTCCGTCGGCAAACGCCACAGCGGTGGCGCCGATGTAGCCAAGGCCGAGTTGCTGCACAACATCCAACGGCAAGGCCAGCATGACTGCACCAGTGTCGGCGACTGCTGGGATGGTCACCCGACGAATTTCGGCTTCGCTGCGATAGCCCTCTTGATGCAGCAGGCGGTCGCCCGGGTTTTCCAGTTCGATGTCAACGATGATTTCACCCATCGGCCGCTCCGCCTCCAGGGTCGATCATAGCCAGCGTATGCCATCTCGCTTAGACCTCGCTTAGACCTCGCTTAGACATGGCGAACACCGCGTCCGGAGACGCGGTGTTCTTCCTTGCCATGTCGCCGAGACGGTTAGCTGCGGCTGGGAAGAATGACGACGCCCTGGCCCGGGGTGCTGACGGAGCCGTCGGCGCGGACGCCCTCGACGGAGAGCTCAACGAAGTTGCGCTCGCCCTCGGTGTACTTGCGGGTGACGGAGCCGCGCAGGGTGAACTTCTTCTCCTGAGCGGACTCACGGCCCTGGGCGGCCGGGTCCATGCCACGGTAGGAGCACTGGACGCGCTTGACCTGGCCCTCGGGGCCGGCGAAGCGCCAGAGCAGCTCGCCGAGGAAGGCGTGCTTGAGTGCGCCGTGGACGATGATGTTGTCGAGGCCGGTGTCCTGCGCGTACTTGGTGTCGTAGTGGATCTGGTAGAAGTCGCCGGAGCCGGCGGCCCAGTAGACGAGCTGCTGGCTGGTCGGGTTCTTCTCGAGTTCGGGGATGCTGTCGCCAACCTCGATGTCCTCGAAGTAGATCTGGTCGGGCACTGCGTCTGACATATTGGTCTCCTTCAGTCCCCTGTTCAAGCCAGGGGCAGTCATCGCTGACAGTCTAAGCGATGGGCGAGATTTAGTCGCCGGGTCGCGGGTAGGAAATGCCGGTGCCGCGGGAGGTCGCGACGACTCGGCCGTCCTGGTTGGTGTAGGTCGTTTCCGACACCTGGATCAGCATTGGCACGCCCAGTGCGCCGCTCCAGCGCTCGTTCAATGCGGCGAGGGCGGTGGCGGAGGTGAGTGTGTCGCCGGCGCAGATCTGGTCGCCGGTGTATTCGATGTCGGTACCACCGTTGAGGACCAGCGGGTAGGGCGAACGGAAGCCCTGGCCGCGGCGTCCGCCGAAGGTGGGGTCGGATTCCGCCGGGTTGTAGATTGGGGTGCCGAGGTATCCCGGAGGCGCCGGCAAGCTGCGGTAGCCGCGCTCGTTGGCCACGGCTTCGTCGAAGAAGGCCGGGTCGACATAGCCGACTGAGCGGGCGAACATGCGCACGCTGGTCGTGGTCAGTTCGCTGACCGTTTCCTCGCCCTTGACGCCGATCATGGCGCGCATCTCGTCGGTGATGACCGACTCAAACTCTTGGTCTGCCATAAGCTTCTCCCTTGTTCTTGGTGTGGTTACGGGTTGTCTTTGCTGGACGAATCGAAGTCTAGCTGCTGGTAGCGGGGATACCCCCCTCTGCCCCCGCATCAAGTGCGGGGCAGGCTTTCGGCACCTCCCCCCTGGAAGGGGGGAGAGTGGAGGAGGTAACGATTCTGAACTTGGGCGGCCGCGAGGGCACGGCGAATTCCTCGCCGGATTCCATATCGACTGCGCAGAAGTTACCGGCCTTGAGTTCGTGGACGAGGTCCTGCCAGGTCTCGATGCTGTCGGTTTCGAACCAGGTAGCGACCTTGCCGATGTCGTGGACGGCGTGCGAGTCGGTACCAGCGGTGCCGTTCATGCCGGAGGCGGCGGCGAGGTCGGCGGAGAAGCGGTTCTCACGCTCTTTGCCGCGTCCGTTGAGGATTTCCAGGGCGATCACATGGTCCATGGCGCCGTTGTCGGCGGCCCGCTGGACGGCGATTTCCCAGTCTTCGCGGATGTCTTTCCAGGCGATCTGGCGTCGGTAGGGATGGGCAAAGACGAGTACGCCACCGCGTTCGTGGACATATGCCGCGAGCTTCTCGACGCGGTGCATGCCGAAGACGTACTTCTCCATGCCCCAGGCGAGCATGTGGCCGGGGTCGGTGGAGACTTCGCAACCGGGAATGATGACGATGCCGACTTCCGCAGCGATCTTCTGCACCTCGTCGTGCGGCCAAAGCGCGTCGTGCTCGGTGAAGGAGATGCCGTCGAGGCCGGCTTTCTTGGCGCGGATGGCCAAGTCCTTGGGGTCGAGCACGGAATCGTGCGAGCGCGGCCAAGAGTGGTTGTGAAGATCTATCAGCATGCAGGCATCTAACTGGTGAGGGATATCGATAGGGGTGAATTGCGAGTGTCATGGTATCACCCCATCGGAGGTGGTCTTGTGCGAATGCGGGGACAGCTCCGCACAACGGCTGCGGTGACAGTGACCCTTGAGCTTCGCTCGACGTTCGGGGTCTGGGCCCCGTGTCAAGCACGGGGCGACGGGGGTTGGGGCGGGGGTGCGGATGACCATTGAGCTTCGCTCGACGGTCGGGACCGAGCGGGTCCCGGCTCGGGGGCCGGGACTGGGCCCTTGCGGGGGACCCGCCTTTGTGACTCCGTGACAGCTCCCTCCGCGAGAGGGGGAGAGGGGAATGGAGGAGCAGGGAACGGAAGCGGGGTGATTGAGTGAGTTGGGGCTGGTGCATATACTCCCTCAGAGTCCCCCGCCACAGTCGGGGGGTCTTGATTCGGAGCGGGGTTGTTCGAGATGGACAATGTCCTCGAGCAGTATGGGCACCTCGGCATCCTGCTGATCTTTGCAGCGGCGTTTCCGTCGATCCCGCTGGTGGCCTCCTGGGCGATGTTCAAGTTTGGTCTGCGGCCGCATCTGCCCAACGCGGTCAAGCAAGACACCTATGAGTGCGGCGTCGAGACTGAAGGTCCGACCTGGGTGCAGTTCAACTTCCGCTACTATTTGGTCGCGCTGATCTTTGTGCTGTTTGACGTTGAGATAATCTTCCTGTTCCCGCTGGCGGTGGCGCTGGACTCGCTGGTGGTGACCGGCATGGTTGCCGCGTTGATTTTCATTGCCATCCTGTTCCTGGGACTGGTCTACGAGTGGCGACGTCAAGCTCTGGAGTGGCGCTGATATGACGGCCAATTACGACGCGACGGCGGCGATGGAGATCGTCAACGCGAGCGCGCCGGGGGCGGCGTGTGTTGAGGATGGCGTGCTGTACCTGGAACCGGCGAAGGTGGCCGAGGCGATCGAGCTGCTGCGAGACTCTGAAGAGAGTGACCTGATCTTCCTCTGCAACCTGACCGCCGTCGACCAGGAGCGTCACTTTGAGATTGTTTATCACCTGCAGTCGTTGGATTTGAATCACATCCTGGCGATCAAGGCGCGTCTGACCGACCGCGAGGATCCGTCGCTGCCAACGCTGACCGGCGTGTTCTACGGCGCTCATTTGCAGGAGCGCGAGGTCTATGACTTGTTTGGGATCAAGTTTGAGGGTCATCCCGACCTGCGCCGGATGTTCCTCTGGGAGGGCTTCCCGGGCTGGCCGCTGCGCAAGGACTTCCTGCAGATGCCGGGTCAGATTCGGGCCGGACTGCCGGGCTTCCCGTTTGAGAACCAGGAGAACTCCTGGCCGGTGCC
Organism: Dehalococcoidia bacterium; assembly: GCA_963666795.2. Lineage (GTDB taxonomy): Bacteria > Chloroflexota > Dehalococcoidia > Bin125 > Bin125 > Bin125. The sequence continues at coordinate 1,910,954 of CAXXUV010000008.1, forward strand.
GGGCAGCATGCCGCAGCGTCCGATGCATCCAAATGATCCGCAGCCGCCCAGTGATGTGGCCGTGGCTGGTGACAAGAGCGACGTGGGCGTCGCTGGGGACGAGAGCGAGGGGTCGTCATGACGACTGCCGACGACACCAGGCTGGCCATGCAGGGCACGATCGAGGCGCTGGCGAGCGGTGTGGGCTCGGAGCCGGTCATCGTGAATCTGGGTCCGCAGCATCCTTCGACGCATGGGGTGTTCCGGCTCAAGGTGACGCTCGACGGCGAGATCGTGCGTGACGCGGAGATGCGGATTGGTTATTTGCATCGGTCGATGGAGAAGCTGGCCGAAGAGCGCACCTACACGCAGAACATTCCCTTTACCGACCGGATTGACTATCTGGCGGCGATGTCGAACAACCTTGCTTACTGCCTGGCGGCTGAGGAGCTGCTGGGCGTCGAGGTTCCGCCTCGGGCGAGTGCGATTCGGGTGATGTTTGCTGAGTTGCAACGGGTCGCGTCTCATGCGATGGCGAACGGGACGTTTATCAACGACTGCGGCGCCTGGCATACTCCGTTGTTCCACATGTTCAGGGATCGTGAGCGGGTGCTCGACATGTTCGAGATGACCTGCGGCGCTCGGCTGACGACGAATTACATGCGGATTGGCGGGGTCGCGTTTGACCTGCCGGACGAGCTGTTGCCGGCGCTGGAATCGTTCCTGACGGATATGCCCGATCGGATCGCCGATTACGAGGCTCTGCTGATGGAGAACGAGATTCTGCATGCTCGGGCTCGCGGCGTGGGCGTGATTTCGCCGGAGTTGGCGATTAACTCGTCGTTGTCGGGTCCAGTGCTTCGGGCGACCGGCGTTCCGTGGGACTTGCGTAAGGCGAATCCTTACTGTGGCTATGAGAATTACGAGTTTGATGTGCCAGTCGGTGAGAAGGGCGACTGCTTCGACCGCTTCCTCGTGCGGATGGCGGAGGTCAAGCAGAGCTTGCGGATTGTTCGCCAGGTCATTGACACCCTGCCCGATGGTCCGTATCTCGCCGATGTGCCGCTGCATGCGCGTCCCGATCCGGGTGAGGTATATCAGCGGGTTGAGTCTCCTCGTGGGGAGCTGGGCTTTTATCTGGTCTCCGACGGTGGGCCGGCTCCTTATCGATTCCACTGCCGTCCGCCGTCGTTGATCAATCTCACGGCGCTGAAGGAAATGTCGATTGGCGGTACCCTTGCGGACGCGATCGTGACGTTGGGTTCGATTGACATCGTGGTGGGGGAGATCGATCGATGAGCACTCTCGCCGGCCTCTCCAGTGTGCTGGGCGCGTGGTACGACTTCCGCGACCTGAACAACCTTCAGCGGTTGATCACTGAGTGGATCGCCGAGTGGGGTCCGGACTGGATGGCGTCGATCGTGACGGGCGTGCTTGGGGCTCTGGCGATTCTTGGCTTGATTGGTCCGACGCTGTTGATCCTGATCTGGGTCGAGCGCAAGGTGATTGCTCGCTTCCAGCAGCGCTATGGTCCGAACCGCGTTGGTCCGAAGGGATTGCTGCAACCGGTCGCGGATGCGATCAAGTTGATTCTCAAAGAGCAGCTCGCGCCGCGCTCGGCGGACAAGTTGCTGTTCTTCCTGCCGCCGGTGCTGATCTTTGTGCCGGGCATCCTGGTCTGGGGCGTTCTACCGTTTGGGCCTCGGATGTCGGTGGCCGACCTCAATGTGGGTGTGTTGTACTTGCTGGCGGTGTCGGGCACGGCGGTGTTGGTGCTGTTCATGGCCGGCTGGTCGTCGAACAACAAGTATGCGTTGTTTGGGGCAATGCGGGCTGTGGCGATGTCGATCTCGTATGAGGTGCCGATGGTGCTGGCGCTGCTGACGCTGGTGGTGTTCTCGGGCACGATGTCGGTCAATGGGATCGTGGAGTGGCAGCAACAGGAGGATGTGATTTTCATCCTGCTGTTCCCGTTGTCGGCGGTTGCCTTCTTCTTCGCGGCGTCGGCTGAGTTGAATCGGACGCCGGCCGATATTTCCGAGGCGGAATCGGAGATTGTGGCGGGGTATCACACTGAGTATTCGGGCATGCGTTTTGGACTCTTCTATGCGGTGGAGCTGGGCAACACGCTGGTCGTGTCGGGCTTCATTGCGACGTTCTTCCTTGGTGGCTGGTGGTTGTGGGGCCTCGACCAATGGGTTCCGAGCTGGATCATTTTGCTGGCCAAGACCGGCGCGGTTTACTTCCTGCTGATCTGGACTCGCGGCACCTTGCCTCGACTTCGCATCGACCAGTTGATGGGCTTCTGCTGGAAGGCGCTGGTGCCGGCGACGCTGTTGTTTGTCGTGGTGGCGTTCGTCGAGCGGACGCTGATCCTGTCGGAGGGCTGGGACACAACGATTGCCCTGCCGATCATGGCGGTGTTCAATATCGCTCTGACGCTGGGCGCGGTGATGCTGTTTGCCCGCGTCTCACGTCCGGCGGAGTTGCGCCGACCGGCGCGGATCCGTATGGCCGGCGCGCAGATTGGCGGGCTGCGAGCAGCGCGGGACATTGCTTCGCGGAGCGAAGAACCGCAGTTCCAAGTGGGTGGTGACTAGTCATGAGTGACTTTGGTTTCCACCTGGCGTTCTGGTCGCTGGCGTTGATGACGTTGGGCGGCGCGTCGATGATCCTGATCAGTCGCAATCTGATTCACGCGGTGATCTGGCTGGTGATGTCGATGCTGGGGATTGCGGGGTTGTATCTGACGCTGTCGGCCGACTTCATTGCGGTTGTGCAGGTGTTGATTTACGTCGGCGCGATTTCGGTGCTGATGCTGTTCGCGATCATGCTGACTCCACGGGCGGAGCGGGATAATTCGCAGACGAAGGTGAGCGCTCCGGCAGGCGTGGTGGTGCTGCTGGTGATGATTGCGACAATGTGGGTTGCGGTCGATACAGACTGGGGTCCGGCACGCGAGGGCGCGTTGACGGAGCAGGCGCGACTGATCGGGGAGAGCCTGATCAATCACTACATCCTGCCGTTTGAGATTGGCGCAGTATTGCTGACGGCGGCGTTGGTTGGGGCGATCGCCCTGGCTCGACAGGATGATGAGGACGTGCCGATTCACGCCGAGTCGTTGCAGGCCGAGCTCGATGGAGAGATAGAGATTGACCCGGCTGACGTGGTCGATCCGCCACTGGTTTCCGATGCTTCGGACGGTGGAGCCACTTCATGACTATTGGACTCGAGCACTACCTGGCGCTGGGGGCGTTGTTGTTCTGCATCGGCTTCTTCATTGCGTTGTCGAAGAAGAATGCTGTCGGGGTGCTGATTGGCGTTGAGCTGATGCTGAACGCGGTCAACCTGACGTTGGTGGCGTTCTCGCGCTTTAGCTCGGCTGAAGTGGCGTTGTCGACACAGGTCTTCGTGGTGTTCATCATTGCCGTGGCGGCGGCGGAGGTAGCGGTAGGACTGGCGCTGACGCTGGTCGTCTATCGCAACCGACAGACAATCTCGGTCGACCGTACGACCTTGTTGAAGGGCTGACACCGGGATGTGGGCTCCGCTGATGACCGCGCAGAATCGCTACGTCGCCGAGACGTTGCGCGAGCTGTTATTCGCGGAGGGCGTGTCGGTGCGGTTCGTGGTTGAGCCCGATCGGAAGGACGAGGGCGACTTCGCTCCGGTGATGATCTACGTGCCGGACTCGAAGACGCACGTGGCGCGGGAAATCCTGGGGAAGGTGTAGCGGCGTGCCCGAGACGATCTTCTGGGTCATCTTCTTCCTGCCGCTGACCGCGTTCGTGTTGGCCGGGATTTCCGCGGTCAACCAGAACCTGCAGCGGCAGATTCCCGAATGGGACCCGAAGTACCCGCGCTCGTGGAGGCCGATCGCCGATTTGTTCTGCGGGCCGCGGATCGCCTCGACGCCGTTGATCATTGCGTTGGCGGTTGCCTTCCTGCTTGCGGTGATCAACCTGATAGATTCGATCGGACTTCGCGGCTTGCCGCTTGATATCGCTCCGCATGTGCTCTTTAGCGCGGGTGATCTCAAGGTCAACCTCGGCGTTCGGATCGACGGACTGACATCGGTGATGCTGGTTGTCGTGACCGGCGTATCGCTGCTCGTGCAGGTCTATTCGACCGGCTACATGGACGGCGACCACGGCTATCGACGCTATTTCGCGTTTATGGCGCTGTTTACGACGTCGATGCTGGGACTGGTGCTGGCCGACAACCTGCTGATGTTGTTCGCCTTCTGGGAGCTGGTTGGCCTGACGTCCTATCTCCTGATCGGATTCTGGTTCCACCGACCGGCTGCGGCGGCTGCGGCGAAGAAAGCGTTCCTGGTCACACGTCTGGGCGACCTCGGAATGCTGGCCGCGTTGATCCTGATCTACAGCCGCACCGGGACCCTCGACATCGCCTCGATTAACGCACTGGCTGATCACGGCGCCGAAGCGGGCATGTTCGCGCTCAATGGCTTGATGATCGGTCAGACGGCGATGACGCTGTTTGGTCTGGGCTTGATTGCCGGCGCGGTTGGCAAGTCGGCGCAGTTCCCGCTGCACATGTGGCTGCCCGACGCGATGGAAGGCCCGACTCCGGTCTCCGCGCTGGTGCACTCGGCGACGATGGTCGCGGCCGGCGTCTACCTGCTGGCTCGTTTCTTCCCAGTGATTCATGCTTCGTCGACGGCGTCGGACCTCATTGCCTGGATTGGCGCCGGCACTGCGCTTGGGGCCGCGATTCTCGCATTGGTCCAAGTGGACATCAAACGGGTGCTTGCGTACTCAACGATCTCGCAGCTTGCGTTCATGATGTTTGCGATTGGCGTCGGTGGGTATGCGGCGGCTGTCTTTCACCTGATGACGCACGCCTTCTTCAAGGCGATGTTGTTCCTCGGCTCCGGCTCGGTGAATCACTCGACCAACACCTTCGACATGCGCAAGATGGGCGGTCTTCGCTACACGATGCCGATCACGTTCGCGACGTTCGTCATCGGCACACTCGCGTTGGCCGGCATCTTCCCCTTGTCGGGATTCTGGTCGAAGGACGAGATTCTGGTCGAAGCGTGGCAGAACAACAAGGGTGTGTTTGTGCTTGGCTTCATCGCCGCCGGCCTGACAGCGGCCTACATGGTGCGTGCGGTGTACATGACATTCTTCGGCGAGTACAAAGGCGGGGAGCAAGTCGCGCCAGGCGAGCATGGCAACGAGGACCCATCGCATCCGCATGAGTCTCCGCGCAGCATGACGACTCCACTGATCATCCTGGCGGTGTTTGCACTGTTTAGTGGGCTGATCACGCTGGGCTCGGAGATACAGACCTGGCTCTACGGCGCGCTTCCGAACCCAGAGCATCACACCGACCATCTGCCATTCCTCCATTGGCACTGGGGGATCGCGATCAGTTCAACGGTGTTTGCCCTCATTGCAGCTGGAATCGCATACCGCTTCATGCGCGACCGAGAACGCATCCGGTCGTGGGGCATTGGTGGCATCTGGCCGATTCCGGAGATGCAGAAGTTTGCGACTGAACTGTTCTATCTCGACGCGCTCGCCGAGAACGTCCTGGCGCGGCGCGTGTTTTACAACTGGATTGCCCAGGCATCGTCCTGGTTTGACACCACCGTCGTTGACGGCGTGGTTAATCAAGCCTGGCGACGTGGCGTGAGCATCTCGAATACGGCTCGATTCGTGCAGAACGGTTGGGTTCAGACGGGCACATTGTCAATCGGTCTCGGCGGGGTGATCATCTGGGTCGCCGTCGTGTTGTTCTAGGAGCGGTCGATGGATCCGGGCTTCCCCGTCCTTTCGCTGCTGATCTTCTTGCCCCTGTTGGGGGCGCTACTGATCGCGGTGCTGCCGGGCAAACACACGCCGACCGAATGGCTGGTGCAGAACACGCCGGGCAATGCGGTCGACTACCCGAAATGGATCGCGCTGGGCATTTCGGCCGGGACGCTGATCATCGCGCTGGTGTTGTTCATCATCTTCGACCGCTCCGCCTCGGGATTCCAGTTCATCGACGAGTTCGACTGGATCTCGGCCGAAGCAGTCGGATTCAATGTGAAATACGCCTTCGGCGTCGACGGATTGTCGATGCCGCTGGTCTTCCTGACCGCGCTGCTGACGGTTGTCGCGGTGTTGGTGTCGTGGCGCATCGAGCTGCGGACCAAGGAATACTTCGCCTGGTTGCTCGTGCTGGAGACGTCGGTGCTGGGCGTCTTCACCTCACTCGACCTGATCTTCTTCTTCCTCTTCTGGGAGCTCGAGTTGGTGCCGATGTTCCTGCTGATCTCGATCTGGGGCAGCGGCAACCGCAACTACTCGGCGCTCAAGTTCGTGCTCTACACAGTCTTCGGTTCGGCCTTCATGCTGGTCGGATTCCTGGCGCTGGGGGTCGCGGCGGACACGTTCGACATCCGCGAAATCCGACAGGACGTGCTGGCCGCAGCCTTCTTACCCGCGCCGGCGATCTTCGCCTTCATCCTGATCGCGTTTGCGATCAAGCTGCCGGTCGTGCCGCTGCATACCTGGTTGCCGGACGCTCATACGGATGCTCCGACGGCTGTGTCGGTGATGCTGGCGGGCGTGTTGCTGAAGATGGGCGGTTACGGGATTCTGCGCCTGCTGTTCACGATGATGCCGGAGGTGGGGGCCGACGCCGATCTGGCGCTGGCGATCATTGGAGTGGTTTCCATCGTCTATGGCGCGATCGTGACGATCCGGCAGACGGACTTGAAGCGTCTGATCGCGTACTCGTCGGTGTCGCATATGGGCTTTGTCCTGTTGGGAGTGGCGGCGCTCGGTACGGCCGGGATGAGCGGGGCGGCGATGCAGCTGGTCACGCACGGTCTGATTACCGGCATGTTGTTTGTCATGGTTGGACTGGTCTACGACCGGACCCATACGCGAGAAATCGGCGAGATGACGGGCCTGATGCACCACATCCCCTTGCTGGGGATTGGCATGGTCTTTGCCGGACTGGCCGGACTGGGGTTGCCGGCGCTGGCCGGATTCGTGGCTGAGATTACGATCTTCCTGGGCGCGTTTGCGTCTCAGACTGCACCCGTTTCCGTTGCGTTGCTGGGCGTCTTACTTGCTGCGGCGTACATTCTCTGGGCGCTGCAGCGGACATTCTTCGGTCCCAGGGACGAGAAATGGGCTCACTTGACCGATGCGAACCACTGGAGCGAGTTCACGATCATCGGTGCGCTGATGGCGCTGATCGTGCTGCTAGGCGTGTATCCGTCGATCGTGATGGACTTGCTCGAAATGGGTGTGGCGCCAATTGTGAGTGAGCTCGAGGCGGTCGTGTCCGCCGGTGCGGGAGGCGGCTGATGCTGAGCGACGTCAACCTGCTGGGACCCGAACTTGTTCTGCTGGTTTTGGGCGCCTTTCTGCTGATCGCAGATCTGTTCTTTAAGGACCGGCGCCTGCTGATGGGCGTCTCGGTCGCCGCGCTGATGGGCTCAATCCTGTACTCGGCCGTCCTGCTGACGGAAGGACACGTCGGTGAGCAGGGCTTCAGTGGGGTGCTCGTCGTTGATAAGTTCGCGATCTTCTTCCAGATTCTGCTGGCCTCAGCCGCGATGGTCGCTGTGCTCGTGTCGACCGAGACATTGCAACGCACGCCTTCACGTCAGGGCGAGTACCTGGCGCTGATCCTGTTCTCGACTGCCGGACTACAGTTGCTGGCCGGCGCGCGCGACCTGATCATGGTGTTTATTGCGCTGGAGCTGACCTCGATCTCGCAGTACGTCCTGGTTGGATTCCACAAGGATCGGTGGGGCTCCGAGGGTGGGCTGAAGTACCTCTTGACCGGGGCTGTGGCCTCGGCGGTGTTGCTCTACGGCATGGCGATCCTGATCGGTCTGACCGGGTCGACGAACCTGTCGGAGATTGCGTCGTACATCGCCTGGCAGGGCGACGGCAAGGAAGAGGCTCTGATGCTGGCCGCGGTCTTCCTGATCGCGGGGTTCGGCTTCAAGGCGGCGGTGGCGCCGTTCCATATGTGGGCGCCTGACGCGTATACCGGCGCTCCGACGCCGATTGCGGCGTATCTGTCGGTGGCTTCCAAGGCGGCGGCGTTCGCCATCCTGATTCGGATTTTCTTTGAGGCGCTGGGCGATGACTTGTTGGCGGAGCATTGGAAGACGATCTTTGCCGCGCTGGCGACGCTGTCCATGTTTGCCGGCAACTTCTTTGCGCTCCGACAGAACAACATCAAACGGATGCTGGCGTATTCGTCGATTGCGCAGGCGGGCACGTTGATGATTGGTCTGGCCGCGATCTCGGCGGACCGCGGCGAATTGTTGGGCGCCAGCGGGATTCTGTTTTACCTGGCCGGTTACACGGTGACCAATCTCGCCGCGTTTACGGTGATCATTTTGATTGCCAACCAGAACGGTGGCAGCTACGACATTCGCAAGTATGCGGGATTGGGCAAGAAATCGCCCTGGTTGGCTCTGGTGTTGTCGTTTGCGTTGATCTCGCTGATTGGTCTACCTCCGACGGCCGTGTTCTTTGGCAAGATTTATCTCTTTGAGACGGCAGTGCAAAGCGGGCTCGCCTGGCTGGCGATCGTTGGCACGGTTAACACTGTGATTTCGGCGGCGTACTACTTGCGGCCGGTAAAGGCGATGTTTATTGACCCGGCGCCGGATGGGGACGACGAGGTGCCGGCGCCCAGGCCATCCAACAGCGTGCTCGCCACGATGGGGCTGGTGACGGCCGGCGTGCTGGTGATTGGGCTCCATCCCGGCCTGTTGATCAATGCGGCTGAGGCCGCGGTCGCCTCGATCTTCTCCTGATGTGACCGCCGAGCGCCATCTCGTTGACGTCCTGGTTGACGCAGCATTTGTCCACCGAGTTGATGTGGAAGTTCTTGAGCGTTGCGTGCGGGAGACGTTGGCGTCGCGCAAACTACGAATACCTCGTGTCGTGGCGGTCCGAGTGACGGATTCTCGCTCCGTGCGAACGCTGAATCGGCGATTTCGGGGTGAGGATTCTGCGACTGACGTGTTGTCGTTCAACACCGACTTCGATGGGCTCCGTCGGCCTGATGGTTCGTCGGAGTTGGGCGAGATCGTGATCGCGTTGCCGGTCGCGTCGACGGGCGCCCGTGAGCGTGGAGTGTCGCTAGGGGACGAGTTGGCCTTGTTGACGGTTCATGGGACGCTGCACCTGCTCGGGTTCGACCATGAGGAGGAGATTGAGGATCGACGGATGAGGGATTTGGAACGGGTGGCGCTCAAACGGGTCGGCCTGGAGTCGGCTGCGCGAGCTTGACGATGATAGATAATATGTTCTATCATCAGCGCAATGGGAGCACATATCAGGGAGGGCTGACGTGAGCGGAACGGTGTTGTACCGCAAGTGGCGACCGGCCGACTTCGATGAGGTCGTGGGCCAGGAGCCGGTCGTGCGGACGCTGAAGAATGCCGTTGCGCAGGACAAGATTTCCCACGCGTACCTGTTCTGTGGGCCTCGCGGGACTGGGAAGACGACGACCGCGCGGATTCTGGCAAGGGCAATCAACGGACGGACCGCGTCAAGCGGAGCGACGGCGCTCGGTGCGTCGGATGATTTGGGCTTCGATCTGGTGGAGATCGACGCCGCTTCGAATCGTGGGATCGACGATATTCGTGAGCTTCGTGAGCGTGCGAATTACCGTCCCGGCTCGGCGCGATTCAAGGTGTACCTGGTCGATGAAGTGCATCAGCTCACCGGCGCTGCCGCCGACGCGCTGTTGAAGACGCTCGAGGAGCCGCCTCCGCATGTTGTCTTCATTCTGGCGACCACCAACCCGGAAGCGCTCAAACCGACCGTTCTCAGTCGCTGCCAGCGCTTTGATTTCCGCCGCGTCGGGGTCGACGATATGGTGTCGAGGTTGCATGCGATTGCCGAGGCAGAGGGCATCGAAATTCCCGACGAGGCGCTGCGGCTGATCTCTCGGGAGGCGACGGGGTCGCTGCGAGACGGTGTCAATCTGCTCGACCAGGTGTGGGTGATGTGCGGGTCGTCGGTGACGCTGGAGGCGGCGCAGGAAGCGTTGGGATTGAGTCCCGACGCTCGGGCGATGGAGCTCGCATCCGCCGCGCTGCGAGCCGAGCTCGCAGAAGGGTTGGGCGTGTTGGCGGCGGTGCAGGAAGACGCGATCGATTTCGGACGATTCAAACGGCAGGTTGTGACCCATTTGCGACACGTGCTGCTGACTCTGACCGGCGCGACGGGGACGTTGTCGCTCTCTGCGCCGGAACTGGAGCGCCTGGAGGAGGTTTGCAAAGGTGTTGAGACGTCGGCAGCGGTGACGGCGCTCAAGGCGTTTTCGGAGGCGGACGTGCGCCGTGATCCGTACCAGCCGTTGCCTCTGGAGCTGGCACTGGCGTCGATTGTCTACGGACCGCCGACGGTCGAGGTCGCTGCCGCGCCGGCGCAACAGCAGCGACCGCAGAGGCAGCAGCGACAGGATGGCCAGCGTCGTCAAGGACAGCCAGACGGCCAGCGTCGTCAGGGTCAACGTCGGGAGCAACAGGCGACGCGGAATTTGCCTCGCGCGCAAAGCCAGGGCGAACGGGCGGCGTCTTCGCAATCGGACCAGGCGTCAGCGCCTCCCCCAAGCCAACGACCCGAGCGCCCGGCGCCGGAGGCTCAGCCGGCGCCTGCCTCCGCTGGCGGCTCGTCGAGTTCGGCCGATTTGCTCGATCAGATTCGCACTGCCTTGCGCCGACGCAACCAGGGAATGATCGCGACGATGCTGAACGGTTCGTGCAGGATCACCGAGCAGACTGATGACTCGCTCACGCTCGGCTTCCTGCCGACCTATCAGCAGGTGCATATGCCGAAGGTCTCGGAGGCATCGACGGACGTTTCGGCTGCGGCGTCTGAGGTGTTGAAGAGGCGAGTGACCGTCCGCTGTGTGCCTGTCGACAACTCGGCTCCAACTTCTTCCAACGGCGATGGAGGACGGCGCACAGAGCAGAGTGCGCAGCCACCGCCGCAGCCGAAGCAATCGCAGCAGGAACCACAGCGTCGCGAGAGCGTGATTGGTCGTGAAGCACGATCGCGGTTTGGCGCGCGGCAGTATCAGGCCAACTGAGACGGCGACTGAGCGCGTAGACTGGAGACCAGATTAAGAGTCATGGGGCGAAAGGGCTGACGATGGCGAAGCGGAAGGGTGGGATGTTTCGTCCGGCGCGCTCGAACAAGCAGCGCGGACAGGGTGCGGCGGGAGCCGGCGGGTTCTCGCCGGAGATGATGCGGCGGGCACAGGAACTGCAAACGCAGTTGGCTGAGGCGCAGGACGAACTGAAGGATGCGACGGTTGAGGCGTCGGTCGGAGGCGGAGTCGTGTCGGTCACGATGGGCGGGGATCACAAGCTGCGGGAGGTGGTGATTGATCCGGATGTCGTCGACCCGGACGATACGGAGATGTTGCAGGACCTGTTGTTGGCTGCGGTGAATGAGGCGCAGGACCGGTTGGAAGCGATGCAGCAGGAGCGGATGTCGGGTCTGACGGACGGGTTGTCGCTGCCGGGCTTGCAGTAATGCAGCGCTCGCCGGCGACCGCGCCGACGATTGCCCGCCTGATCGAGGCGTTTCATCGACTGCCCGGGATCGGTCAGAAGACCGCCCAGCGGCTTGCCTATCACGTCTTGCGTGCGCCACGCGCTGAGGCGGAAGCGCTCGCTGACGCGTTGATCGAGGTCAAGGATTCGACGCGGCTGTGCGGCGTCTGCCAGAACATCACCGACGCTGATCCCTGCGCGCTCTGCCTCGACCCGCAGCGTTCGGATTCGACGATTTGCGTTGTCGAGGAGCCGCTAGACGTGGCGGCGATTGAGCGAGCCGGTGTTCATCGAGGTCGGTATCACGTCCTGCACGGAGCGATTTCACCGATGGACGGCGTGGGGCCGGAGGACTTGAAAGTCCGCGAGTTGCTGGCGCGCCTGGGGGATGCCACGGTTGAGGAAGTCATCCTGGCGACGAATCCGAACCTCGAAGGTGAAGCGACGGCGGGCTATCTGTTCCGCGTGATTGCCGCAATGGGTGTTCGGATCACAAGAATTGCGCATGGCCTGCCGGTCGGCGCCGATGTCGAGTACGCCGATGAGCGGACATTGCGTGCGGCGATGACGCACCGCGTTGAGTTCGACGGTCGGGGAAGCGACGACTGATGCCGAGGATTCGACCGATTCGTACCGAAGCGATCGTGCTGCGACAGCGTCCGCTGGGCGACGCGGATCGGATCTGCGTGCTGTTCTCGCCGACGCGAGGCAGAATTGAAGCAGTGGCCAAGGGCGTGCGCAAGCCGCTGAGCAAGCTGACGGGGCATGTTGAGCCGTTGAGCCGAGGCGTGTTCGGCCTGGCCCACGGGCGCTCGCTTGAGGTCGTCACCGATGCGCAGACGCTCGACTCCTGGCCGCCGTTGCATGAGGACATGGACCGGATGACCGAAGCCTTGGTGATGGTGGAACTGGTGGACAGATCGACCGATATGGATGTTTCGTCCGGACCGCTCTACCTGTTGCTGCGGCACTCGCTGGACGCGTTGGCTGCGACTTCGTCCCCGCGCGCGGTGCGCTGGTGGTTCATCCTGCGATTTCTCGATCAGCAGGGCTATCGGCCGGAACTCGACTCTTGCGTGCGTTGCCGGAGTGAGGTTGAGCCTGACGGCAATGGGTTCTCGGCAGCAGACGGCGGAGTCGTGTGTCCAACGTGCCATGGCGCCGGTGTCGGGCAACGACTGTCCTCAGCGGTATTTCGATTGTTACGATACATGAGACGTTCGTCGTGCGAGTCGACAGCGCAGGTGCGGGTCGGCGCTGAGGCGTCGGTCGAGCTTGAGCGTCATCTGCGATTGTCGCTCGAGCAGGCGTTGGATGGTCGGCTGCGTTCGAGCGGGTTCGCCGAGGCGCTCGCCAGGGCGGAAACGATTGGTCGCAGCGCGGCGTCAAGCGCTGCTAAGAGAGTGCAAGAGGAGCAGGAACATGCCGCTGTATGAGTATCTATGCGAAGAGTGTTCGGGCATTTTCGAGGTGGTGCGGCCGATCCGGGAAGCGCCCGAGCCGCAGCCCTGTCCCGAGTGTGACGAAGAGTGCGAACGCGTGATGCCGACGTCGTTCTCGGCGTTTGTGATGCGTCAGGGCTATCCGCGACGGATTCCCGACAAGGGCACTTACTGGCACCTCGGTCAGGAAGTCACCTTCTTGCCCAAGAAGGCGCGGCCTTACGAGCACCCGCAGGTGACGAAGAGGCGGGAGCAGGAGCCGCTGGGGGCTCAGGACTACACCGACATGGTGGATAGCAAGATCCGCGACCGTCGGTTGGCGCGGGAGGATCGGCGCAAGGAACGTGAGCTGAAGCTGGACCGGATGTCGAAGAAGGGCCGAGAGCTGAAGCCGCAGCCACAGCCGCTCAAGCGGGGTTAAGGGTCGTCCGTCAATGCCCCGATCGAAGTATCTTGCCTCTATGGACTCTGGCGCGCGCGGTGAACTGGAGAAACGGCTCCTCGTGCGCCAGAGTCAGCGCTGCTTCATTTGCGATGACCCAATTGACTTGACACTGCACGGCGGAGAGCTTGATATCGACCATATCGACCCATTGGTCGAACAGGGTCTAGACGCTGAGAACAATTTTGCGTTGACGCATGCGCCTTGCAATCGGAGCAAGGGAGCTACCAATCTGGAGGTCGCGCGGCGACTTTCGGAGTTTGGACGGTTGCAGGCGGCCGCACAAGCAGCGGGCGAGCGAGGTGCAAATCTCGGGCATGTGCTGAAGCAGCACGGTGGCAGCACTCACAGGTTGGCCCTGCGTCGCGATGCATCCTCCGTCGAATACAGCCTTCCCGGGTGCGGCGATCACCAGATTCACCGCCTCTCCATCTTCCGGGACACACTTAGTCAGATGGGTTCGTTCTTCGCTGTACTTCCGCTTGAGTATCTCCACCACGATGATCGCATCAATCCGCGGAGCATTGGAGGAAACATCCGCGGACTGATCGAGGAATTCAAGAAGGGCCGCCCGCAACTTCAGATTGCGCTTGGTGGCAGCCGCGCAAGAATGAGTCAGGTGCGAACGGCGCACAGGGCGAGGTCAAAATCTTCGACGGACAGCACAAAGCCGCAGCGCAGATTCTCCTGGGCGTTCGGTCTATTCCCGTCCGCGTGTTTATCGAGCCGAACACAGATGTCTTGCTTCAGGCGAATACGAACGCAGGCGGGAAGCTAAAGCAGGTCGCATTCGACGCGGCTGTGATGCACCATCTTGGCAGCTCGCTCTACCTGGAGCGTGTTGACCAATACCGGCAGATGCGGGGTCTTGAAGAAAGCGACTTTGCGTTTTCAGAGCACGACCTGGTGAATTTCTTCAGGGGTGAGAAGCGAGAGATGTTGAAATACATCATCGACGCACAGAGAGACTCGGTGATCCGAGACGAGGAAAATCGGCTGACGGAATTCGTCAATTGGGCAGGTAAGGGAGCGGACGGACCTGCCAGTTGCGTACAGCGCCGTTGACCGGTCCTTCTTCAAAGAGTTTCTCTACAAGCGGGCATTGACGACGAATATCGACGTAGGGCTGGACCAAGGCGCGAACGCGCGGCAGCTTGAGCGAAAGCAATTGGTTAGGTTGATGACGCTCTATGCAGACGTTTTCTTTGTCGACAAATGGGATCCGGATGTCGGCGGTCGGCGACTCGAGAATCGACTTCAACAGGGCGATCTCATCTCGCACGATCACCTTCGTGCTTGGCGAGTTGCCCGCGAGGAGATCCTTGCGAATGTACTGCGCTGGGTTCGACTGGTAATGGCCAACTACTACGCATATGCCGGAAAGGTGATCGATGAAGAGCGCGTATTGCACGAGCGCGCTCCCGACGAGCTTTGGCATCGAGTTGAGAACTTCCTTCGCTCTCTTGCGGACCTTCCGTGCTGGGTGGATTTGAATCTGAGTTCGACCGTCTTCGGTCCCAAGCAGAATTTGGACTTCTGGAAGCAGGTGTTTGAGACCAGTCACACAGCGAGTGGGATACAGGTTCTTGCGCAACCCCTGGACCTGATCCAGATGATTCAGTCAACGGACTCTTCGTAGGCATCACTGCGTGGCATCACCGACAAGGAGACTAACGGACTCCGAAAGTCAGAAATCTCGCTGTGTGATGAATTCGGCGATCGCGGTGAGTTGTTCTCTGGGGCCGATCGCCGGGGCGGTGTGCAGCGCCGCCAAGCCCTTGTCGCGCCACTCCTCGACGGTATCCATGCAGCGCTCGACGATTGATTGTTGACGGGCTGCTTCCAGCGCTCTGTCGAGGAATTCGGCGCGCCCGTCGTCGTCCTTGGCGTCGAGGAAGCGCGGGATTGTCGGCGGGATCGTCCTCCATCAGGATGATCGCCGGCAGGGTGAGGGTTCCGGCCGAAAGGTCGCCGCCGACGGGTTTGCCCAGTTGCTCCTCGGTGCCGCAGAAGTCGAGGATGTCGTCGACGATGGAAGGCCATGCCGATCGAGCGGCCGTATTCGCGCAGGGACTCGATGGTTTGGGCGTCGCAAGACATCATGGCGCCGCCCGCGCCGGCAGTCGCGAAGAGCGACGCGGTCTTGCCGTGGATGCGACGGTAGTAGTCGCGCATGGTGCCGGAGCCGGCGTCGAAGGCGGAGACGTCCTGCGCGAGCTCGCCCTTGGCCATGACCATGAGGGTGTCGGCGAAGAGCCGGATCACGCCGATGTGGCCGGTCCGAGCGACGAGTTCGGCGGCGTGGGCGAACATGTAGTCGCCGAGCATTACCGACGCGGGATTGCCAAACGTGGCGTTGGCCGTGACGCTGCCGCGTCGAGTATCGGCGGAGTCGATCACGTCGTCGTGGACGAGGGTGGCGGTGTGCAGCAGTTCGATCGAGGCGGCGAGAGGAATCTGGGTGTCGGCATCGTAGTCGCCGAAGGCGCCGCAGAGCAGTGAGATAGCGGGTCGGAGTCGCTTGCCGCCGCGCGAGAGGACCTGGTTGAGCATGGCCTCGAGGGGAAGGAAGTCGGACTGCGCGACGAGGGAGAGGGTGTCTTCAACGATGGCCAGGTCGTCGGCGATGGGTTCATAGAGTTTCGCGAGTGAGGTCATTGGGGGTTAGGTTATCGCGCGTATGCTCGTGGGGCATTGTTGAGGAAAGGGACCCGCAAATGGTGAGGCAGGAACTCGGTCGGCTTGAAGAGGTTGAACTGCGGACAATTTGGAGCGATGAGGCGAGAGATTTTACGCCATGGCTGGCCGAGCACTTGGACGAACTTGGTGCAGCATTGGGTCTGGATTTGGAGCTCATCGAACAGGAAGCGGGAATCGGGCCGTTTGCAGTCGACATTCTTGCTCAGGCTGATGAAGGAGTAGTGGTGGTCGAAAACCAGTTGGAACGCACTGACCACAGCCACTTGGGACAACTGCTGACCTATGCAGCGGGACGTGACGCTTGGACGCTGATCTGGATCACGCCTGAACTGCGTGACGAGCACCGGGCTGCGTTGGACTGGTTGAATCGTTGGACGGCAGACGAGATCGAGGCCTACGGCGTTGAGGTGTGTGCAGTACGTATTGGTGACTCCCTGCCGGCGCCTGAGTTCCGCGCTGTGGCATTTCCCAACAACTGGTCGCGGCAGGCGAGGTCCAGAAACGTTGAGAGTTCGATGAGCAACGACGAGCGGAGTCGTCGGATTGAGTTCTTCGACAGTCTCGCCAAACGTGCGCTCGAGCGAAAGCTCACAGACTCGACCGGTTACGGCTCAGTCGCCAAGTCCAAGTCGTTTCCTTGTCGAGTTGACGAACCTGGACTGAGATACTGGGTTGACCTACGCCCATCTGGTGTCGCTTCAATACAACTGGAGATCAGGACAGGGGATATTGAACGAAACGAATCCATCATTGAGGCGCTCGACGAAGATAGAGCCGAGATTGAGCAAGAGTTGAACTTCCAGTCTGAATTCTTCCACCCGGATCCTAATGGACGTCGTGGCCGCATAAAGGGAGCGGTCATGATGTTCCGAGAAGCATCCATCGATGATCCGCCCGATCAGATTGAAGGGACACTTGTGTGGTGCTTGGATGTGCTTGAGGGGTTCCAACGTGTGTTGGAGCCTCGACTCCGCGAAATCATTGACACCTTAGAGGCGGAAGAGGCGGTGGGCGTTGAGGGTGGTTTGGGCGGCGATGACTTTGAGTGACTCGCCTCGGGCTTTGGCGATTTGTTGGGCGGTGTGTTGAATGTTGGCGGGTTCGTTTCTTTTGCCTCGGCGGGGTTGGGGACTGAGGTAGGGGCAGTCGGTCTCGATGACGATGGCTTCGATTGGCAGGGTTTTGGCGGCTTCTCGGAGGGCCTGGTTCTTTGGGTAGGTGATCGGGCCGGCGAAGGAGATCAGGAAACCCAGTTTGTGATAGCGCTGGGCGAGGTTTGCATCGCCCGAGAAACAGTGGATCACTCCGATTGGTCTGGTACGCCTCTGCTTGTCGGCCCACAACTTGAGGATGGTGAATGACTCCTCGTGGGCGTTTCGGGAGTGGATTACGACGGGCAAGTCCAGGTCGTCGGCGAGGGCGAGCTGGACTTCGAATGCTCCGTATTGGGCGTCGTGCGGTGAGAGGTTGCGGAAGAAATCCAGTCCGATCTCTCCGATGGCGACGACTCGGTCGCTGCTGGCAAGTTGGCGGAACTCGGATTCGAGTTCGTCAGTCCAGTCCTTGGCGTCGTGCGGGTGGAGGCCGACGGTGGCCCAGATGTTGTCATAACTGTTGGCCAGGGCGATGGCGTCGTGGGTCGTGGGCAGGTCGGTGCCGATGGTGACGATTCGGTCGACACCGGCCTCGGCGGCTCGGTTGAGCACGTCCGGCAGGTCATCGCCGATCCAGGGGTCGTGGAGGTGGGCGTGGGTATCGAACAGGGCCGGTCTCGGGCTCATGTACTGGCTTCAGGTACCAAGTCGAGCCTCTTCTTCCTCGATGATCGAGATGTCGAGCTTCTTGAAGAGGGGCATTGGCTTCTGCAGCTGGTCTCCGGGACGGAGCGCGTGCATCTGCCAGCCGAAGTCGTTGATGGTGCCCGGCGTGTTTAGCATCTCGTGCAGACGTTGGCAGCTGAACGGCAGGTAGGGCGCGAGCGCTGTGCGTAGCGCGGCGATGACGCTGAGCGCGGTGTAGAGGCTGCGGGCGGCCGCTTGCTTGTCGGTCTTGACGGTTTTCCAGGGCGCGGTCTGGTCGAGGTAGCGGTTGGTCTCTTGTGCGAGCGCGAAGGCTTGCTGAATGCCCTGTCGGAGGTGGACGCCCTCGATTGACTGGCCAACCTGCTCGAGTCCGGATTGGGCGCGGTCGAGCATGCGTGTGGCATCGCGGTCGAGCGGACCCGGGTCGGGGACCTGGGCGTCGAAGTGTCGGTTGATCAGCGCGAGCACGCGGTTGACGAGGTTGCCCCAGGTGGCGACGAGCTCGTCGTTGTTGCGGCGCAGGAATTCGGACCAGGAGAAGTCGGAGTCGGCGGTCTCGGGCATCTGCGCGGCGAGGGCGTAGCGCAGCGCGTCGGGATCATAGCGGGTGAGGTAGTCATTGACCCAGACCGCCCAGCGCTGCGACGTGCTCGCTTTGGAGCCGCTCATTGTGATGTATTGGTTGGCGGGGACGTCGTAGGGCAGGTTGTAGCCGCCGGCGCCGAGCAGGATGGCCGGCCAGATGATCGTGTGGAAGGGGACGTTGTCCTTGCCAATGAAGTTGTAGATGCGCGCGTCGTCGGACTGCCAGAAGTCGCGCCACGACTCGGGCTCGCCGTTGGTCTGGGCCCACTCGACGGTGGCGGAGAGGTAGCCGATCACCGCTTCGAACCAAACGTAGATGCGCTTGTCGTCCCAGCCGTCGAGGGGGACGGAGACGCCCCAGTCGATGTCTCGGGTGATGGCGCGGTCCTTGAGTCCCTCGCGCAGCATGCCGCGCGAGAAGTTGATGACGTGGGTGCGCCAGAAGTCCTTGTCGTCGTTGAGCCACTCCCGCAGCTGATCCTCGAAGGCGGTGAGGCGGAGGAAGTAGTGTTCTGAGCTGCGTAGTTCGGGCGTCGCGCCGGTGTTGCGCGAGCGGGGATTGATTAGGTCGATTGCGTCGAGCTGACGGCCGCAGGTATCGCACTGGTCGCCGCGTGCTCTTGGCTCGTGACAGTGCGGGCATTCGCCCTCGATGTAGCGGTCGGGCAGGAAGCGCTTCGCTTGCGGGTCGTAGAAGAGATCCTGGGTCTGCTTGAACAGGTAGTCATTCTCGAGCAGGGCGTTGAAGAGACCGTGCGTGACCTCGCGGTGGTTGTCGGTCATGGTCGTCGTGAAGGTGTCGAAGGCGATGCCCATGCCCTGCCAGGTGTCGAGGATGGAGTCGTGGTACTCCTCGACGACCTCGACGGGTGTGCGGCCTTCGTCGTCGGCGCGAACAGTGATCGGCGTGCCGTGCGCGTCGGAGCCGGAGACCATGACGACGCGGTTGCCGCGGATCCGGTGGTAGCGGGCGAAGATGTCGGCCGGCAGGTATGCGCCGCCGAGCTGTCCATGGTGAATCGGGCCGTTGGCGTAAGGCCAGGCCACGCAGACGAGAATGTTGTCGCTCATGGTTGGTTGCTGAGAGTCGGTTTCAGGCCAGTCGGATGTCGGTTTGCTTGTCAATTTATAGGGTAGGCGCTGTTTGGGTTTGGAATGTCAACGGTCCTGACCGAACGGCCAGAGGGCGTAAACGTCGCGTCGCGGACGACCGGACTGCTGGGCGACGAAGCGCGCGGCCTGTGACCTCGACGCGCCTTGCGCGGAGGCGTCGGCGAGGGCGTCGGCAATCTCCGCGTCGGTCCAGCGCCGTGGTTCGCCGGGTGGCGGAATGATGAGGATGGAGAACTCTCCCCTCGGCTCGGCGAATTCGGTCAACGCCTCGCCTGGAGAACCGCGCCAGATCTGTTCGTGCAGCTTGGTCAGTTCGCGTCCGATGACCAGGTGCGCGTCGGGGATCACATCTGAGATATCGCGCAAAGTGTCCGGGATTCGGCGCGGCGATTCAAAGATGATGGTCCCGGTCGCTCGTTCGGCGAATTGTTGGAGCACCGCACGTCGTTCCCCAGACTTGCGAGGAAGAAATCCGTGCAGGTAGACATTGGGTGAATCCGCGCCGCTGACCGACCACAGGGCAACCGATGCTGCCGGTCCGGGAATCGGTACGACCTGCAGGTCGGCTTCAACTGCAGCCGCGATCAAGTTCCTTCCAGGGTCGGAGACTCCCGGTGTGCCGGCGTCGGAGACCAGCGCCACGGTTTGTCCGCTGTGAATGCGCTCGACCAAGCGCTGGGGGTCGGGACCTCTGTCGTGATAGGGGATCACCTGGGTGTCGATCTCGAAGTGGCGCAGGAGTGTGCGCGCGACCGGGACGTGTTCGGCTGCGATCAGGTCGACTTCGCCAAGGATTCTGAGAGCGCGTAGCGTGATGTCCTCGAGGTTGCCGATCGGTGTCGCGACGACGTAGAGGAGGCCCGGTTTCAGGCTGGGTTCCACGCGAGGATCATTGCTCATGCGGCACACTCTAGGAGTCCTCTGAACGGCTGTATTCCTTGGCCAACCGGGACCCCCCCTCTGCCTTCGGCATCTCCCCCCGCAAGGGGGGGAGAGGGGATTTGTGAGTTTTGCAAGGCTCTCCGCAAATGCGGGAGAGAGAGGGGAATCAGGAGTTGTTCAGAGGATTTCTGGGCGCGGTTGTTGGGTCGTTTACGAATTCTTGGGTGAGGGTCGGGTATCTTATGGTGACCGTTGAAGGCAGGACAGGCGGTCGGTAACGTGCTTGTTTGCACGGGACACAGGCGTACTAGCGAATGAGCGCGGCCATGTGCCGCGCTCAAGCGTTTAACGCCGGATCGGCCGTCGGAGCAACAGCGAACAGGGGAGACAGATGACCACGTTGACGCATCACGAACCGCTGACTCCCGGGCAAGAGCTGGTGCAGGGCGCCTACGAGTCGGGGATTCAGCCGATGCGGCAGCCGCGACGCAAGTCGCTGCAGGAGGCCTACGGGTTCGACGATGTGGCGATCGTGCCGGGCGTGCTGACGATCAATCCCGAGCTGACGGATGTTTCGACCGAATTGGCCGGTCAGCGCCTGGAGATCCCTATTCTCGCGTCGGCGATGGACGCAGTCGTGGATCCGCACTTCGCTGTCGAGGTTGGCCGGCGTGGCGGCATGGCTGTACTCAACCTGGAAGGGTTGCAGTGCCGCTTCGACGACCCGGCGGAGGTGCTGCAGGAGGTCGCGGGTAGCGACACTGAGACTGCGACTGCGATTTTGCAGCGCGCCTACATGACGCCGATTCGCGATGAACTGGTCGGCCTCCGAGTCCAGGAGATCAAAGATGGCGGCGTGGCTGCGGCGGTTTCGGTTACTCCGCCGAACGCCAAGCGACTGGCTTCGGCGATCAAGAATGCAGCGCCCGATGTGTTCGTGGTGCAGTCAACGGTGACGACTGCGCGGCACTATTCGCGTTCTGAGCGAGGACTGATCCTGCGCGAGCTGATCAAGGACATGGGCATCCCGACTCTGGTCGGGAACACGGTAGGATTTGAGGCCTCGCTGGAGCTGATGGAAGAGGGAATCGCGGGATTGTTAGTAGGAGTTGGACCTGGCGCCGCCTGTACCTCGCGCGAGGTGCTCGGGATTGGCGTTCCGCAGGTGTCGGCGACGATTGAGTGCGCTTACGCTCGCGATATCTACTTCGAGCGGACCGGTCGCTACGTGCCGATCATCACCGACGGCGGGATTCGCACGGGCGGCGATTTCTGCAAGGCGCTGGTCTCGGGCGCGGACGCGGTCATGATTGGGTCGCCATTCGCCGGAGCTCTCGAAGCGCCGGGCCGGGGCTTCCACTGGGGCATGGCGACGCCTCACGCTGAACTGCCGCGAGGCGTTCGAGTACACGTCGGTCAGCACACGACGCTGGATCGGCTGTTGTTCGGTCCGACATCGAGGACTGACGGTACGGAGAACCTGATCGGCGCGCTGCGGACCTGCATGGGTAGCGTCGGCGCCGAGACGATTCGCAATTTGCAGCAGACCGAGATGGTGATCGCGCCGGCAATCAAGACCGAGGGCAAGCGCTATCAGATGATGCGCGACTAGCGCTTGTCGGAGTAACCACTTCTCGTCCCCTCCTCGGAGTGCGTGTCTCGGAATTACTTGCTTCGTCATTCCCGCGCTCCGTCGCGGGAATCTCGCTAAGTGCTGCACCGACGCTCGGAACCGCGAAGCCTCGCGCAGTTCAAGTACTCGGCCTGCTCCGTACTTCCGTGCCGAGCACGACGAGATACCCGCGGCAAGCGCGGGTATGACGAGACATGGTCTAAAGCGCTTCGTAGAAGAGGTCGAGCAGACGCCGGGTGTGGCGGTGCTGCCAGCCTCCACGTCCCTGGTTCATGACGTAGCCCCAGCCGACTTCGGCGTCGGGGTCGGCGAAGGCGAGTGAGCCTCCTCCTCCGAAATGGCCGAAGGTGCGTGGATTGGGCCCTAGAGGACGCTCGGTCATGGTGAGCTGGAATCCTGAGCCGAATCGGGTTGGACGGCCGAGGATGCGGTCGACTCCGTAGACCTGCTCGGCCGACATGTGGTCGATGGTCTTGGGATCGAGAATGTGCTCGCCGTCGAGCTGGCCGTCGGTTGCCAGCGCTCCAAAGAGTCGCGCCAGGCCCCTGGCGGATCCGTGGCCGGTCGTGGATGGGAATTCGGCGGCTCGGTATTCGCGGGTGTTCTGGGAGCCAGGGCCGATCGGGATTTGTGGTGGATTGCGGCCACCCAGCGTTTGCAGGGCATTGAGTGGGGCGCGACGGAAGTCAGGCGGCTGCTGGATTGGGAGCATGTCTGCCGTGCGGGGATCATGCTCGGGCCTGGTGCCGAAGTAGAAATCGAGGCCGATCGGCTGGCTGAGGTCGGATTGCAGGTGCTCTCCGATTGAACGGCCGGTGATGCGTCGAATCACCTCGCCGATCAGGAAGCCGTGGGTGTTGGAGTGGTAGCCGTGTGCTTCGCCCGGAGTCCACCACGGTTCCTGCTCGGCGAGGGCGGTGGTCATCAGCTCCCAGTCGAGGAATGCGCCGGGTTTCAGCGGACGGCGAATTGCGGCCAAGCCGCTCTGGTGCGTGAGGATCCAGCGGAAGGGGATATCGGCCTTGCCGTTCTGAGCGAACTCGGGCCAGTAGTCGGCGACCCGCCGGTCGATGTCGAGTTCGCCGCGCTCGGCCAGGCGCCAGGCGAGGATGGCGCAGATGGCCTTGCCGACCGAGTAACAGCAGACGATGGTGTCATCGGCCCAGGGCTTGGTGTGTTTGGCGTCGGTCCAGCCGCCGTAGATGTCGATGACCAGCTCTCCGTTGAGCGAAATCGCGAGCGCAGCGCCGGTCTCCGATCGGTCGACGAAGTTCTGCTGAAATTGGTCCTTGACGGCGCTGAATCGCGGATCGCAGTAGCCCTGAACCGGTGCGTCGGCGGGCGACGGTAGTTCGTTGTTTGGCGTGCTCATCCGGCGATGATACGGACCGCTCGCGGTCGCTGTGAGACATCGTCGAGGATGGTGATGTTGGCATTGGGCAGCATCTGGCGGGCGGCGTCGGCGATGGCCGATTCCTGTCCGGGATCGACCTCGAGCACGGCGACGCCATTGGGGTGGAGTCTCGACGGTAGCTGCGTGATCAGGCGGAGGATCAACTCCGTACCGTGGGTGCCTGGAGTGAGCGCGATACGCGGCTCATGTTCGGCAACTTCCGGTTCGAGTTCGCTGAGGCGCTCTTCCGGGATGTACGGCAGATTGGCGACGACACAGTGGAAGGGCCCGGGCAGGGGCGTGAGTAGATCGCCCTGGACAAACGACGCATTGGGTCGTCGGAGCAGCCGCCGGGCATTGTCTCGGGCGACGAGCAGCGCGTCGCGGGAGACGTCGCTGCAGATCAGATTGATGCCTCGCCGATGTTTGGCGAGCGCAATACCGACCGCGCCGGATCCAGCGCCGACGTCGGCGACCTGCGCCGTGCGGATTCGCGCCTGACGCATGTGGTCGAGCGCCGCGTCAACGAGCAGTTCGGATTCCGGTCGAGGAATGAGCACGTCAGGGGTGACTCGAAATTCGAGCCGGTAGAACTCGCGAGTCCCTGTGATGTACGCCAGGGGCGTTCGCGTCGTGCGTTCGGCGATGGCGGATTCGAACCGCTGCCTTGCGGTGGGATCGATGACATCGGTGAGCGATGCGTAGAGCTGCGCGCGCGAGAGGCCGGTGGCGTGCCGAAGCAGCACTTCTGCCTCGAAGCGGGCATCATCGATCTTCGCCATCTCCAGGGCGGCGGCGCCGGACAGCCAGACGTCTCGGAGTCCGGAGGGAGTAGCCATCACGACGGTTCCGCGAGCAGGCGCGCTTCTTCGGCGGTGGCTGCGGCGTCGATCATTGGGTCGAGGTTTCCCTCGAGCATTCCATCGAGGTCATAACGAGTCAGGCCGATTCGGTGATCGGTGACACGGTTCTCGGGGAAGTTGTAGGTGCGGATCTTTTCCGAGCGGTCGCCGGAACCGACCTGCGATCGGCGGAAGTCGGCGCGTTCCTGGTCGGCGGCCATCCGTTGTCGTTCGTACAGACGGGCGCGCAGGACGGACATCGCCTTGAGCTTGTTCTTCAGCTGTGAACGCTCGTCTGTGCAGGTGACGACGATGCCGGTCGGCTCGTGGATCAGCCTGACGCCGGTCTGGACCTTGTTCACGTTCTGGCCGCCTGCGCCGCCGGAATGGAACAGGTCGAGGCGGATTTCCGAATCGTCGATGTCGACATCGACAGCTTGAGCTTCGGGCATCACAGCGACGGTTGCTGTTGACGTGTGGATGCGCCCCTGCGCTTCGGTCTCCGGGACGCGCTGGACCCGATGGACACCGGATTCGTACTTGAGGCGGGAGAACGCGCCGTCGCCGGCGATCTGGCAGATGACTTCCTTGAAGCCGCCCTTCGCGTTCTCGGACATGCTCAGCAGGTCGGTGTGCCAACGACGTCCTTCGGCGTAGCGGACGTAGGCGCGGTAGAGATTGGCAGCCCAGAGGCCCGCTTCATCGCCACCGGCGCCGGCGCGGATTTCGATGATCACATTGCGCTCGTCATTGGGGTCGCGCGGCAGCAGGGCGCGCTTGGCATTGGCCTCGATCTGCTCAATCTGTTCGCGAAGCTCGGCGACTTCCATCTGCGCGAGTTCGCGCATTTCGTCGTCATCGGCCTCGTCGAAGACTTCGCTGGCCTGTTGCAGTTGGTCCGAGGCGGAGCGGTACTGATTGCGCAGGTTGATCTTCTCTTGCAGCGACGAATGCTCTCTGGCCAACGCCTGCAGGCGTGACGGATTGCGGGAGGTGGCTGGATCGGCCAGCTCCTGCTCAATTTCGTCGAACCGTTTGGCGACGTCTTCCAGTCGAGCCCACATGGGCGCGGTGTCGGAGGTGGCGATTGCTGCCATGGTGAACCTCAGTCCTGTGACCGAGTATATGGAAGGTCGGTCAACTCGTCGGTCAACTCGTCGGTCAACTCATCGGTCAGGTCACCGGTCAGGTCACCGAACAGGTCAACTGCAAATTCGTCAAACAGTTGTTCCATCAGTTCGTCGGCAATGGTCTCAACGAGTACATCAAGATTGATCTGCCGCTGTTCTGAAGTGTGCAGGTCACGAACAGTGACACGTTGCTCGGCGAGGTCGCGCGCGCCCGCGATTACGGCGAATCGGGCTCCCGAGCGGTTCGCCTGTCGTAGCTGGGCCTTGAGTGATCGTCCGCCAAACGCGAGCGTGGCGCTTACGTCCGCTCGACGAAGTTGACCGGCAATTCGAGATGCCTCGATTTCGGCGCCCTCGCCAAGAGCGGCAATGAAGACATCGACTGCGCCGGACTGCTCAGGCGCGAGACCCTGCTCGCGCAGGTGATGCGCCATCCGCTCGAGGCCCATGCCGAAGCCGATGCCGGGAGTTGGCGGCCCGCCGATCTGTTCGATCAGGCCGTCGTATCGTCCACCGGCGAGGACGGTGACCTGCGAACCGTCGGCATGAGTCGGCACGATCTCAAACACGGTGTGCGTGTAGTAGTCGAGACCTCGAACTAGGGTGGGGCGTTCCTCATAGGGAATCCCGAGCGCTTCGAGGTGCGATTTGACGGCGTCGTAGTAGGCCGCCGACTCGGGTCGCAGGTGGTTGGTAATGATGGGCGCGCCCGTCTGGAAGGGTTTGGTGCGCTTGTCCTTGCTGTCCAGCAGACGCATCGGAGCGCGATCCCAGCGGGCGCGGTCGCCGGGCGCGATCTGGTCGAGATGCGGCTCGAAGTGGGCCTTGAGCAGCGGCACGTACGCCTGGCGATCCTCTACGTCGCCGATGCTGTTGAGCAGGATCTTGAGATCGGAGAGCCCGAGCGATTTGGCGATGCGCCAGCCGAGGTCGATGACTTCGGCGTCGAGGGCCGCGTCGCGGACGCCGATCGCTTCGACGCCGAACTGCGTGTGTTGGCGGAATCGTCCGGCCTGCGGTCGCTCGTAGCGGAAGATCGGCAGGTGATAAGCGAGCTTGACCGGCTGGCTGAGGTTTGCCATGCCATGTTGGAGGTACGCGCGGCAGACCGACGCGGTGCCTTCGGGCCGCAGGGCGAGCCGGTCGCCGCCGCGATCTTCGAAGATGTACATCTCTTTTTCGACGATGTCGGTACCTTCGCCGACTCCGCGCGCGAATAGGTCCGCATATTCAAACGTTGGTGGTTCGATAAAGCCGAAACCGGCCAGACGCGCCTGCTCTCGGGCGTGAGTGAGGATTTGATCATGGACGACATAGTCATCCGGCAGCAGGTCGCGGGTGCCCCTGGGCGTCTGGAACTGTCGAGTGGTTGAAGTGGCCATTGTTGATCCTCACGCCTCATCGTACAGATGGGTCGTCGTTTCACGTGTTGGTCATCTTGATCGCGCAGGTAACGGCGTTGGCTTTGTATGATCGATCCATGGCAACGCAGACCGTTCCCGCCGAAGTCGTTGACCTGACGAAACATCCGACGCTCGACGTGCTGGTCGACGTGTTGGAACAGTACCTGCCGCCTGCCGACCGCGAGCTGGTGTTGGCGGCGTATGCGTATGCACGGGAGAAGCACGAGGGTCACCAGCGGCGCTCGGGGCATCCCTACATTGAGCATCCGCTAGCGGCGGCGGTCACCTGCGCAGAGCTTCAGCTTGATGTGCCGGCGCTGCAGGCAGCACTGCTGCACGATGTCATGGAAGACTGCGGAGTTACACGCTCGCAGCTGGTGACCGAGTTCGGGGTTGACGTTGCGAAGCTGGTGGACGGGGCGACGAAGCTGTCGGCGCTGCAGCTGCCGCGGGTCACGGGGACGATCGACCGTGACGTGCAGGCCGAGAACCTGCGCAAGATGTTCGTCGCGATGGCCGACGATGTCCGGGTTGTGATCGTGAAGCTGGCCGACCGACTGCACAACATGCGCACGCTCGACGCTATGCGGCCGGAAAAACAGCTCCAGATTTCGCGCGAGACGATGGAGATCTACGCGCCGCTGGCGGCGCGTCTGGGGATCTGGCAGATTCGGGCGCAGCTTGAAGATCTGTCGTTCAAGTACCTGGAGCCCGAGGAGTACCGGCGAATCTCAGACCTGGTCGCGGCGCGTCGGCAGACGCGCGAACGGTACCTCGGTCAGATTCGGGTGCAATTGGAGAACGCGCTGGCGGCGGAGGGGCTGAGTGCTCAGGTGAGGGGACGGGTCAAGCACCTGTACTCGATTCACGAGAAGATCCGGAAGTACGCGGCTCAGGGCAAGTCGTTCGACGACATCTACGACCTCTTGGCGCTGCGAGTCATGACAGACAATACGAGCGACTGCTACGCGGTTCTTGGCGTCGTACATGGGCTCTGGCGTCCGTTGCCAGGCGAGTTTGACGACTACATCGCGAGTCCTCGTCCGAGTGGGTATCAGTCACTGCATACAACGGCATTCTGGTCACCTTCGCACGCGGTCGAGGTCCAGATTCGCACGCATGAAATGGACCAGGAAGCCGAGTACGGCGTCGCCGTGCACTGGGCGTACAAGGAGAACCGCCACAACGCGATCAACGATCGCGAGCGGATGTCGTGGCTGCGACAGTTGGTGGAGTGGCAGGGCGAGTTGGCGGGCGCGGACGATTTCCTCGAGACGTTGCGATCCGATGTCTTCCACGACCAGGTGTTTGTGCACACGCCGAAGGGCGAAATTCTTGCTCTCCGTTCGGGCGCGACACCGCTCGACTTCGCGTTCCGGATTCACACCGATGTCGGATACCAGTGCGTCGGGGCGAAGGTGAATGGCCGCCTGGCACGATTGTCAACACCGCTCGAGAACGGGGACGTGGTTGAGATTGTGACGAGCCGTACGGCTCGTGGACCAAGCCGAGACTGGCTGAATCCTGCGCTGGGCTACGTGACAACTCAGCATGGGCGGACGAAGATTCGACAGTGGTTCAATCGACAGGCGCGGACCGAGAACATCGCACGGGGTCGGGACGAGCTGGAGCGAGAGCTGCGGCGACTGAGTTTAAAGATGTCCAAGGTTGAGGCGGAAGTGATCGAGGCGACTCGGACCAGGAGCATGGAGGACGCCTTAGCCATGATCGGCGCCGGCGACGTGACGGCTCACGCCGTGGCGCTGAGGGTGGCGTCAGCGGACGACGAAGAGACCGCAGTAGAGCCAGAAATCCAAGTTGCGAAGGCGCCGGCAACGCCGAGCGCCGACGCGGTTCACGTCCTGGGCGGATCAAACATGTTGACCCGGCTCGCGCCCTGTTGCTCGCCGCAAGTTGGCGAGGACATCACCGGGTTCATCACGCGCAGCCGCGGGGTGACGATTCACCGCAGCGAATGTCCCAACATTCTGTCCGTTGGAGATGACGACCGAGTGGTCCCCGTGCGATGGAATACGTTCCGCCAGCTAACGGAAGCTCGGCTGAGGATTATGGGCTGGGATCGCGTGGGACTGGCGCGTGACGTTGCTGCGATCTGTGCCGACGAGAACGTGAACATGGTCTCGTTCCTCACGGGAGAGCCGGATCGAGGGGCCGTCACGCTGAAATTCACCGTTGAGGCGAACGGGCTGCGTCAACTACAACGCGTGATGTCGAAGCTCGACGGCGTGCATGGTGTGATGAGCGTCGAGCGGGACTACTGAGCGCCGGTCGCTCAGGGCTTGAGCGCAGCGACCAGCCGATCAATGTCCGATTGCGGCGTGTAGAAGTGCGGTGAGGCTCGCAGGCGTCCGAATCGCACGGCGGTGATGATCTCTAATCCTTGAAGCCGCTCCCACGTCTCATCGACCGTTTCGCGTTCCAAGAGTTCCTCGGGCGGGTCGAAGATCACGATGCCGCTTCGCTCCGATTCTCCTCGGGGCGAGAAGATACGGCAGCCCGCGTCGGTGAGCGCGTCGCAGAGGTATGCGGTCACAGCTTCCAGCTGGTCCCAGACGTTGTCGATTCCGATGTTGAGCAGGTGTCGAATTGCCGCCCGTAGTCCGAGCATCGTCGCGGTCGGGGTTGCACCGGGCTCGAAGCGCGAGGCGGTCGGCGAGAGGATGAGTTCCGCGTTGCCTGCGCCGAGGCCTCCATCCATGCTGTTCGCGCCGAGCACCGGCGGGATGAGACCGTCGATTAGCTCCTCGCGGATGTAGAGGATGCCTGAGCCGGTCGGACCGAGCAGCCACTTGTGTCCTCCGGCCGCGAGAATGTCCACTTCGTCTTTCGCCACATTGACCGGCAACGCGCCGGCGGATTGAATGGCGTCGACTGAGAGCAACCCACCCACGGCGTGGACGGCGTCGGCGATGGGTCGCAGATTGGAGCGGAAACCGCTGCCCCACTGAACATGTGAGATGCCCACCAACCTGGTGCGTGCCGAGACGGCGGAGATGATGTCCTCGGTCGGGATGCGGCCGTCATCCTGCTGCACGACGACGTCGAGCTCGACCCCGCGCTGCTGCAGCGAGTTGTAGAAGTGCCGATTCGAGGGATACTCGGCGTCGGTCACGAGGATGCGGTCGCCGTCCTGCAGATTCAAGGCGCCCGCCGAGACCGACACTCCGGTCGCGGTGTTGGGCACGAAGGCGATCTCGTTGGCGCTTCGTGCGCCGATCAGCTCGGCCGAGACCTGGCGAAAGTCGGCCATGTCGTCCGCCCAGGTCGAGCCGAAGTATCCAGACCGGCCAGCCTGAGTGGCGTAGTCGTGGACTGCCTGGGCGACATCGGCCGGCAGCGGCGATACGCCGGCGTGATTGAAGAATGCGAGGCCGCTGTCGAGTACGGGGTACATGTTGTTGGTCATCGTTGGTCCTCCACCGCAGCGAGTGTAGACATGTTTGGGGAGATAAGGGTTGCAGAGGTTGCGTTGCGGAGAATACTTGTTCTATAGTTTCTGTGGATGAGAGAACACTAGTTCCGTAAATGTGTTCTATACGAAACCCACGGAGGATGGTAATGCATACGCGAGTCAATGGCGGAGCGGTCATCGGTCTGGATGGAACGCCGATCTGCGTCGAGGTCGACATCTCGTCGGGAATGCCCAAGACGACCATTGTCGGCTTACCGGACGCAGCGGTGGACGAAGCGAGGGAACGTGTTCGCTCGGCGATCCGCAACGCCGGGGCCGGGTTTCCCACGAAGCGAGTGACAGTCAATCTCGCACCGGCGCATATTCGCAAAGAGGGCGCAGGCTATGACTTGCCGATCGCGGTTGGCATGCTGGTAGCGACCGGACAGGTCTGTGAATCTGCCGTGCAGGACACCCTGTTCCTTGGCGAACTGGCGTTGGACGGCGAGTTACGTCATGTGCGCGGCGTGCTGTCTGTCGCAGCGGCGGCGCGAGACGCCTCCGTGCGGCGCATCGTGGTGGCGACAGTTGATGCGGCAGAGGCCTCGCTGATCGAGGGGATCGAAGTCGTGGGGGTGGATTCCTTGCGCGACTGGATCGAGATCGCGACGGAAGAGCGTCCGCTGTCGGACGCCATCTGGCCAACGATTCGTTTAACCGATGAGGATCCTGGTTCCAACTACGACGGGCCAGACTACTCAGACGTGCGTGGTCAGGAACATGTGAAGCGCGCTCTGGAAGTCGCCGCCGCGGGCGGACATAACCTCTTGATGTGTGGTCCGCCCGGAGCGGGGAAGACGCTGCTTGCTTCCTGTCTGCCGGGGATTCTGCCTCCGTTGACCTCGCAGGAGGCGCTCGAGGTGACAAAGATCGCTTCCGTCTCAGGCATGACGGGCGGAGGCACGTTGATTCGCGAGCGTCCCTTCCGTGCGCCGCACCATACGATTTCGAACGCTGGGCTTGTCGGCGGTGGGCAGCGTCTGCGGCCGGGTGAAGTCACGATGGCGCATCGCGGCGTGCTGTTTCTGGATGAGTTGCCGGAGTTCTCAGTGCGCGCGCTCGAGACGATGAGGCAGCCGCTAGAAGATCGCCATATCACGATCTCTCGGGCGCACGGGTCGGTGACGTACCCGGCCGACATCTGTTTGATCGCGGCGATGAATCCGTGCCCGTGCGGCAACTTCGGCTCGGGCCAGCACTGCACCTGCACCGATGGGGCGGTCTACCGATATCAACGGCGCATTTCGGGCCCGGTGCTTGACAGAATCGACCTGTTTGTCGATGTGCCTCGGGTGGACGTGCAGAAGCTGATGGAGGTATCAGGCGCATCCGCGCCGCCAAACGCTGAACCGTCTTCTGAGGTGCGACGTCGTGTCATTCGTGCGCGCAACGTGCAACGCGAACGCTTCGGCGACTGTGGGCCGAACGCCAATGCGACGCTGTCGGCTCGCGAGGTCAATCAGCACTGCTACGCCATGCTTGACGACCGTGCGCGGACGCTCATTCAAGAGGCCGTTGACCGTCTCACGTTGTCGGCGAGGGGATTCCATCGCGTACTCAAGGTTGCGCGGACGATCTCGGACCTTGCAGGGTCGGAGGTGATCTCGGCTCAGCATGTGGCTGAGGCGGTGCAGTATCGCCGCCGGTCGAATCTTCGCTAGCGCGGTTCCGTGGACAATCGTTTGCGGGTTGCTAACCGGGTGTTCCAGAGAGTTCTACTGCTCGCCGCCCGTTCATTGATCCCCGACACTATGGCCCATTCATTGGCTGCATCGAGCGTCCGACAAAGCGGTCAGGCGCCAGAGCGGAATGGGGATAGGCCATATGAGCTCCGAGAACACATCACATAGTTTTGCGCCGTTGAACTGGATCTCGAGGCAGGCGAGGTCGGTCGACCACTGCCAGATTTCGTGCAACGACGCGTGTTTCAAGCCGGCCCCGAACCAGAGCGGCAACGAACCGTTTGCAGCAGTCTTGAACCGCCGCATCTCGCGGCGTTCGTTGGTCAAGGCCGCGACGGTTGGGGCGCCATTGCTGGCCTTGAGCACGTCGCCGCTGGGCTCACAGATCTTCGGTTCAGCCCCACTGACCAGCTCCGCGAGTGCGGCATCAAGCACGGTGGGCCTGGAGAGCATTCCTCATGATCTGGATGACCGGGTCAACGTCTCGCCCGGCTACAGCTCGAACGTCGTTATTCGCTGGGGCGATGCGGTCCTGCCCGGCGTTCCCGAGTTCAGCCTGAGCGGTCAGACTGCCGAAGTTGCGGCGAAGCAGTTTGGCTTCAACTGCGACTACAACGGCTTCTTCCCGCTTTTGCCGGGACAAAGCAAGCGGGGTCTGCTGGCGGTCAACCACGAATACACCAGCGGTGTGGACATGTTCCCCGGCTACGACGCGGAGAACGTCACGGCGGAGCAGGTTGCGATTGAGATTGCTTCGCATGGCATGTTGGTCGTCCAGGTCGAGCGCGCCGACGATGGCTCGTGGTCATACAGCCCGACATCTTCGCACAACTTCCGCATTACCGGCGAGACGCCGATGTTGCTCACCGGTCCCGGCGCCGGCAGTATCTGCACCATCACCAACGCCGATCCGACCGGCGTCGATGTGCTGGGGATGCTCAACAACTGCTCGGGCGGGCGAACGCCGTGGGGCACGATTTTGACGGCGGCAGAGAACTTTCACCAGTACTTCGCCAACGCGGCTAACGACCCACGCGCTCCGCGATATGGCGTTCTTGAGGCAGGCTCGGAACGTCACTGGGAAGATTTCTACGACCGCTTCGACCTGGACAAGGAACCAAACGAGGTCAAGCGTCATGGGTACCTCGTGGAGATTGATCCCTACGACCCGACCTTCACGCCTCGCAAGCACACGGCGATGGGACGTTTCAAGCATGAGGCCGCGACCGTGACGCTCTCGGACGACGGACGTGTGGTCGTCTACTCGGGCGACGACCAGCGCTTTGACTACGTCTACAAGTTCATCAGCAACGACCGTTACAACGCGTTCAGCCGCTCGGCCAACCTCGACCTGCTCTCGACCAGCACGCTCTTCGCCGCGAAGTTCAACGACGACGGCAGCGGAGAGTGGATGCCTCTGGTCGCCGCTAGTCCGCAACTGGCCACCTGGACGACGGCCGGCGTGGCGACGTTCACCCGGCTTGCGGCCGACGCCGTCGGCGCCACACCGATGGACCGCCCGGAGGACATTGAGGTCAACCCGGTCAACCATCGCGTGTACATTGCGCTGACGAACAACACCAATCGCGCCGCCGAAGATGTCGATAGCGTCAACCTTCGTGGCCCGAATGCGCATGGGCACATCCTGGAGTTGACAGAGAACGGCGGTGACGCGGCCTCTCGGCGGTTCACGTGGGACATCTTCATCCTCTGCGGCGACCCGGCAGACCCGGAGCAGGAGACTTATTTCGCCGGCTTTGACAAGAGCCAGCTCGACTCGATTTCGGCCCCGGACAATTTCGCCTTCGACCAGAACGGCAATCTCTGGATCGCGACCGATGGTCAGCCGAGCAAGCTGAATCAGGCCGACTCGATCTACGTGGTTCCCACTGCGGGTCCGGAGCGTGGCCGCATCCGCCGCTTCATGACAGGCGTGCCGCGTGGCGAGCTGGCCGGTCCAGAGTTCACGCCCGACTACGAGACGCTGTTTGTCAGCGTGCAGCACCCCGGCGAGGGTGATGGCCTGGATGAGCCGTCGAGCACCTTCCCTGACGGCGACTTCCCTCGTCCGAGCGTGGTCGCCGTGCATAAGGACGGCGGTGGAGTTATCGGTACGTAGCCAATTCGTGACCTACGCGACTGATGCCAGCGCCGCTCCCGAGGCGGCGGCGTTGCTGGATGTCAAGGCTTGATCGCTATCGACGGTGATATCGTGGCGATTCGGCCCCCGTAGCTCAGGGGATAGAGCACCGGCCTCCGGAGCCGGGTGCGCAGGTTCGAATCCTGCCGGGGGTGCCAGCCGCTTCTCGTTCGCTCAGTTCGTTTCCCATGTGATCAGCATGCCTTGGGAAGGGATTCGCCACGCTGGCTGGTAGACATCGCCGCGCTCGAAGAGCTCGCCGATGTGCTGGCGGACGTTCGTTTCGGGGTCCGCCTGATCAAATGAGGCGAGTTCCTCCAGCGCGAAACTCACTGCATCATCCTCCGTCGTTGGCAGGCGCTCGGGCCAGGTGAACGATTGATCGACCACCTGGACATCGGGCACGATTCCGAGATCCCAGATGACGGGGAGTAGCTCACGGAACCCTGGACACGGCGCTTCTGGCTCGCCAAATCCTATGCGGAAGAGCTCGGCATTCACGTTTGGCGGGGCAACCGTCCAGGTGAGAATGATGACTCGGCGACTGGCCGACTCATGCATCGCTCGAATGAACGGCGCGATGTCGGTGATGAAATACGTCACGTCGACGGTGAGCACGATGTCCGCGCTGACCTGATCGGACATGGGCCAGGCAGACGCGATCGTTTCTGCATTCGCAATGCTGTGCTCCGCGATGGAAATGCCGAACTGCTCCCGCATGGCCGCTGAGGGTTCGACGTTCCTCAGTGAGTTGGCTTGCAGGGCCAACGGCAAACCGATTCGCCCTGCTCCGCCGCCGATCTCGATGATGTCATCGCCGGGCTCGATGTATTTCAGCGTGGCGGCGAGCTGTGGCTCCGGCTCGCGGTACGGGTCGAATCGGTAGGTGTGCGCGAATCGTTGCCAATAGGACTCGCCGAATGGTGTGGCCAGTCGAGTCTGCTGGTCGTGGCGAGCCATGACCATTGCGTTGTAGTGCTCTGCCGCGTTCATGGTTGGCGGTCCTCGTCCCTTGCGAATCGCCCGACGTTGGGCATTCCAGTGGCATCGTCATAACGTGGAGCGGTGATAGCGTAAGGCCTTGAGTGCGCACGTGTGCCGCGCGCTCGGAGGGGATCGCCGGTGTCGCAACGAGGTCGCAGCGCTCGACGGCGTCCGCAGCGATTAGCGCGCCGACGCGCGGAGGTGCAGGGCTTTGATCGGGGCGGCGTACGGCGTTCAAGGTTGTTTTCCCGCCCGGTGATTGCCACGGTCGGGCTCATCCTGGCTGCCACATTGATTGTCAGCCTGGCCCTGGTCGCATTTGATAGCAGTGGACCATCGCCGACGACAGATCCTCCGCCGGTTCGGCGAACCGGATCCGATGTCATCAGCGGCGCTGTTGAGGACAAACCCAGATGGGATGCTCCGCCGGCGTTCGCGTTGGTCGAGGGTGTGGATTACGGCGCCGAGATCGAACTTGAGAGTGGCGAAGTCGTCGTAGTCGACCTGATGGAGACGCTGGCTCCCGAGCACGTCAATAACTTTGTCTTCCTGGTCAACGAGGGCTTCTATGACGGGTTGTCATTCCATGAGGTGCTGCCGGGACTGAGAGCCCATGCAGGCGATCCCACTGCTGGCGATCCCGATGCCGATTTCCCAGACGATGCGGGATACCTGCTGCCTGACGAGCCGACGTCCGGTGAAGCTGGAGACGCTCTCGCCCTGGACTCCGAGGGCATGGTCGCGATGAGGCGCAATGAGGATGGCCTGTCTTCGTCGCAGTTTTTCATCACGTTGTCGGATCAGGGATCGGAAGCGGACGAAGCGTCAATGGCGTTCGGACAGGTGACATCGGGGATTGTGGTTCTCCACGGCTTCAATCCCAGAGACCCCTCCAGAATTCCGACTCCTCCACCTGGCCCGAAGATTCTTACCATTCGGATCATCGAAGATGGCGCGGTTGCGACGACTGCCGGCACATCGGTTGACTCACCGGCTGCCGAGGATGCGCCGCCCCCGATCCCTGATCTTTCATTGAGCTGGGACGAGCCGCCGGCGTTTGCGCTGGAAGATGGTGTGGACTATCGC
Organism: Dehalococcoidia bacterium; assembly: GCA_963666795.2. GTDB lineage: Bacteria > Chloroflexota > Dehalococcoidia > Bin125 > Bin125 > Bin125. Next base: position 1,947,224 of record CAXXUV010000008.1, read on the forward strand.
GCCACGATCGAAATGGTCGGCGGCGGGACGATTGAGATTGATTTGTACGAAGACCTCGCCCCCGGCCACGTGAACAACTTCGTCTTCCTGACGCGACAGGGCTTCTATGACGCGGTGACGTTTCACCGGATCATTTACGGATTCATGGCTCAGGGCGGAGATCCCACCGGATTTGGGACCGGCGGTCCCGGCTACCTCCTGGATGCCGAGTTCAACGACACCAGGCACGTGCGTGGAATCGTCTCCATGGCGCGGTCTGCGGATCCAAACTCTGCCGGTAGCCAGTTCTTCATTGTGTTTGACGATGCGCCTCACCTGGATGGTCAGTACACCGCATTTGGCGAGGTGACATCGGGTATGGATGTCGTGGCTGCATTCTCGGAACGCGATCCGGCGGACCCGAGCGAACCACCTGGTCCACAGATTGCCACGATCACAATCAGCGAAGTCGCCCGCGCGGAATAGCGCTCGGGCCCAACGATGCCGCGTTGCGGCGGAGGTCATGATGGCGAAGTACAACAAGCGGCCCGAGATGGCCCTGACGGAAGGCGCTTCGTATAGCGCGACCATCGGGATGGAAGACGGCAGCACGATCGAGCTGGAGCTGTGGCCCGACCTCGCGCCGGAGCATGTCAACTCGTTTGTCTTTCTGGCCCGCGACGGGTTCTACGACGGGGTGACGTTCCACCGCATCATCGACGGATTCATGGCCCAGGGTGGCGACCCGACCGGCACGGGCACCGGCGGACCCGGTTACAACGTGCCGGCCGAGTTCAACGACACGAAGCACGTTGAGGGCGTGCTGTCGATGGCGCGCGCACAGGAACCGAACTCGGCGGGCAGCCAGTTCTTCATTTGCAATGCGGACGCCAGCTTCCTGGACAAGCAGTACACAGCGTTCGGAAAGGTCACCTCGGGAATCGAAGTGGTCAAGGCGTTCCCAGTGCGCGACCCTCAGCGGGCGCGCGAGCCGGGCCCGAAGATGAAGTCGGTCACGATTACCGAGTCCTAGCCGCACAGTCAGGGAGATTCCTACGTCATGTCAGGGCAGCCACCACAGATTCCACCCATTCCGCCTGTCGCCGTCGTGCTGCGGGTGGTCTCGATCTTGGGGATGGGATTAACGATCTCCGGCTGCGTGTTGGCGCTCGTGGCTGCCGAGTGGTGGTGGGCGATCGGCACCGGCGCCGCGTTCGTGCCATTCATGCTGATGATGAGCATCGTTGATCGATTGATTCCCGACGTCTCGAAATGGGTAGCTGAGCACACCCCGCCTCGAGATCAGGAATAACGACGTTCGCCCGCCGCAAATCGATTTGCGGCGGGCGAATTCGTGCGTATGTCGGCTCGGTCGAGGGCTGTTAGCCGTCGATTCGAGCGGTGGCTGAGCCCTTGACGACTTCGGCCCCGTCCTGGTTGACGGTCGAGACTGCGAGATCGGCGACGCTGACGCCGTCCTCTTCTCGGATCGCTTCGACGGTGGCGGTGGCGGTCAGCGAGTCGCCGGGCCAGACCTGGGCGACGAAGCGCACGCCGTACTTGGTCAGACGGCCGTCGCCGACGTAGTTGGTGAGCATCTTGCCGGTTAGGCCCATGCTGAGCATGCCGTGGGCGAAGACGGTCGGGTAGCCGGCGATCTGTGTGGTGAAAATCTCGTCGGTGTGGAGCGGGTTGTAGTCGCCGGAGGCTCCGGCGTACTGGATGATCTGGGTTCGGGTGAGGTTCTCAACGACCTGCTCGCTGTGCTGGTCGCCGACGTTGATGTTGGACTTGCTAAGAGCCATGAGGTTCGCCTTCCGTGTTGCCGTGTTGCCGTGTTGCCGTGTTGCAGCTGGCGTGGTTACTCGACGACGCGTGAGGTCTGCACGCCGACCGAGCGGGCGGTGACGACGAGGACGTCATCCTGGTTGTAGTACTCGGTGACTGATTCATTGAAGCTCAGGCTGCCGCCACGCCGGCCTTCTCGCGTCCAGCTCTTGCCGGGCTTGTCGACGGCCTTGAGCACGTCGCCGGGCTGGATGGGCGCGTGGTACTCGTAGTGCTGCTCGGCGTGGAAGCCGGTGCCGCCGCCTTCGCCTGAGGACTCGCGCTCGACGCCGGTCGGCTCCTTGCCCGAGCCGAACCAGGGCTGGCCAACCACCGGGCGCAGGTTGTAGCCCTCGGTGAACTGGGCCGAGGCCTGGACGAATGTCGGCGGCGGGATGACGTGTCCGGGCTCGGTGTCGGTTGCTGCGTCGGGGTCGTGGTAGATGGGGTTGTCGTCGCCGACCGCGCGGGCGAACAACATGATGTGTCCCTGCTCGATCGGGAATCGGTCTGTGGCCACTGGTGGGTCCTTCCTGGGTGTATCTCTGCCTACGGGCGATAGCTTAACGGACACGGTCGTGAGCATCGAATGCCACAGGAATACAACAGGATTGTGGGGCAGGATCGATGACGAAGTCCTTTGAGCAGCTACGGGTGGTCGAACTGGCTGGTTCTCATGCCGGCGCGTTCGCGGCAAAGATGTTCGCCGACAACAGCGCTCGCGTCGTCAAGATCGTGCCTCCGGGAGGCGATCCGCTGCTGCATCATGGCGAGATCCTGCCGTCCCATGTGTTGGGCGATGGGGAAGTCGGCTCGATCTGGGCCTACTGCAACACGTCAAAGCAGATTGTCGAAGCCGACGCGCATTCTGCCGAGGTGACAGCGTTGATTTCCGCCGCCGATGTGGTGATTGAGAGCTCGGCGCCTGACCCGCTCGTTCCTCGGACGTTGGAAGTCGATGCCGAACGGCTGGTGAAGGTGTATCTATCGCCCTTCGGCTTGAGCGGCCCGTGGTCGGAGCGTCGCTCGAATGTGTTCACGGACGACGCGGCCAGTGGGCACATGAATCTCAATGGAGAGCACGATCGTCATCCGTTCCGTCGGCATGGTCGGCATACCGAGTACGCGGCAGGCATGTACGGATTCATTGGCGCGATGTCGGCGCTCGTCGCGCGGGAGGCGACCGGGGTTGGTCAGACGGTGGAAGTGGCGCACATCGAAGCGATGGTGGCGATGCACCAGCACACCACCACGATGTGGACTCACGCCGGACACATATTGAGGCGTGAAGGCAACAGACAGCCAGGCATGTGGCATCCGGCAGGCGTCTACGAGTGCCAGGACGGGTATGTCTTCCTGGGGCATGCAGGAGCGGCCAAATTGGGGCCATTCCTCCAGGCTGCTGGGTTGGGGTATGTGCTCGACGATCCCTTGCTGGCCACGAACGAAACCCGCGCGCGAAACAAGAGAGCCTTCGACGAGGCGATTCGCCCCTGGTTGATGTCTCACACCGTCGCCGAGATCTGTGAGCTCGGTGTAGCGACGTTCTCGCCAATGGGACCGGTATGGGATACGCATCAGTTTCTGGGCGACCCGCACATGGCGGCGAGAGAGTTCTTCGTGCCGCTGGACGACGAGCGCGGCGATGAACTGATTCCACGAGGACCGTTCAGAATTGGCAAGGACTACGACGGCGCGACACCGTGTCCACCAAGCTCGACATCGTTGGAGCAGATTGAGGAGTGGGATCCGGAGGCTGAGTTTGCTGCCCCGGCCAACGAGTTGTCGGCTGGTCCATTGACCGGTCTGCGCATATTGGATCTGACTCGAGTCTGGGCCGGACCGATTGCTGGAAGACTGCTGGGGGATCTGGGCGCTGATGTGATTCACATCGAGTCGCCGTGGAATCGCGGGCCGTTGGAGGTCCCCGACGACCTGGCCGAACTGACTCACACATTCCCCGACAACGAGCTCGGCGAGCGGCCCTGGAATCGCAACGGTGGATTCAACAAGCTCGCACGAAACAAGCGAGGCCTGTCGCTCGACCTCTCGGGCGAGAAGGGTCGCGACGTGTTCCGCTCGCTGATCGCCGTGTCTGATTTGGTGCTCGAGAACTACTCGCCCAGGGTGTTCCCGCAGTGGGGGTTGGACTGGGATTCGCTGCTTGAGATCAATCCAAACATCATTCATACCTCGATGCCGGGTTACGGCGCGAAGGGTCCGGGCGCGAATCGGGTGGCATTGGGACCGGTGATTGAGGCTGCCACCGGGATGACGATGATGGCCGGCTACGCGGACAGCATTCCCTATCGCTCGGGCGTGGCCTGGCCCGATCCTGTGTCCGGAATGAGCGCGGTCGCCGGAACGCTGGTTGGGCTGTGGCATCGGATGTCGTCGGGCGGCGACGGCCAGCGCGTCGAGACGGCCATGATTGAATCGATGGGGTCATTCGCGGGCGACGAACTGTTGTCGGCCCAGGCGGTGGGTCGTCCTCCACCTCGACGAGGCAACCGCGAATCCGGTGTCGCTCCTCAGGGCGTGTATCGCTGTCTGGGCGCCGACCGTTGGGTCGCGATCTCGGTTACGTCGGATGAGGAGTGGGAGTCGCTGTGCGAAGTGGCCCCGTTGCCTGAGGGATGGACTGGTTGGGAACTGTGGGAGCGAGAGTCGCGGCATGACGAGATCGATGTGGCGCTGAGCATCTGGAGCCGATCGATTTCGCCCGCCGAGGCCGTGATCAAGTTGCAGAAGGCGGACGTGCTCGCTGCCGTTGTCGCTGATGGACGCGATTTGTTGGAGTCGGAGCATCTGGCTGAGCGGGACTTCTGGGCAGAAGTTGGTGGCGTCGATATGGGCGTGCTGCGCTATCCGGGCTGTCCCGTGCGCCTGAGCGCGACGCCGGCGACTTATCGACGCGGCGCTCCCGGCCTGGGACAACATAACGCCGAGGTGCTGTCCGAGATCCTGGGGATGAGCGAGGAGGAAATCGCGGGATTGGCTAAGGATCGGATCATTGCGGATCGGCCGCCGAGTATGGCGGAGCTGGTGAAGGCGCGAATCTAAGGGACTCCAGAGCAACTGTTGTCACCTTTGGAACAGGGACCCCCGTTCGGGCCGGGGGCAGGCTTTCGGCAGCTTCCCCCGCAAAGGGGGGAAGCGGGGAACGGTGTTGCTCAGAGCACTTCCGGGCGATTGGAGTGGTCGGGGTGGGCGGATTTGAACCGCCGGCCTCACGGCCCCAAACCGTGCGCTCTGCCAAGCTGAGCTACACCCCGCTATTGCTCACTCTATGGGCTGTCGTGACTTAGTCGACCTGTACCGCGCCGATCAGCTGGGAAATGTCCGACACGCCGTTATCTCGGCAATACTCAACGATTTCTTCCAGGATACGAATCGCCGCGTAGGGATCGCGGAAAGAGGCGGTGCCGACCTGCACCGCGCTGGCGCCGGCGAGCAGGAACTCGACCGCGTCACGTCCATCGACGATGCCGCCGCAGCCGATAACGGGAATGTCAACGGCTCTCGCGGTTTCCCAGACCAGACGCAAGGCGAGTGGCTTGATCGCTGGACCGGTGAGTCCGGCGACGGGACGATTTGTGCGCGGCCGCCGCGTGTTGACGTCAATGCTCATGCCAACAAACGAGTTGGCCACGCAGAGCGCGTCGGCTCCGGCCTCCTCGCAGGCTTTGGCGACGACCGAAATATCGGTCACGTCGGGCGTGAGCTTGGCGATCACCGGCAGTGTGGTGGATGTCACCACTGCCTCGACCACGCGAGCGGCAGCAACGGGATCGCGGCCGAATGCCACGCCTCCAACGTCGAGGTTGGGGCACGAAATGTTGACCTCTAGACCGGCGACGCCGGGCGCGCCGTCGAGGACCTGCGCGAGGCGGGCAAACTCATCAACGGTGTCTCCGAGCATGTTGACCACGACGGGGACATCCCACGTCTCCCAGACCGTGGCGACATCGCTCAGCAGGCGTCGCACGCCGATGTTCTGGAAGCCGATGCTGTTGAGCATGCCAGCCGGCGTCTCGACGATGCGCGGCGTCGGGTTGCCGCGCCTGGGCTTGAGTGTGACGCCCTTGGACAACACGCCGCCGAGGCGGTTGATGTCGAAGAGACGCGCGAACTCAATTCCGTTGCTGGACGTGCCGGAGGCCGTCATCACGGGATTGCGGAGAATTAACTCACGCTTGGCGCCGGGAGCGAGATCAACACTCAGGTCCGGCATCGCCAGGTGAGCACGCGCGGACGCCGGCTGAACCGTCTCAGCAATAGGCGAGGACATCAGACCTCCTGCCGGACATCCGAGGGCGCGGGCGGAGTGTGTTTCCGGGTAGCGGCGATGGCGCCGAAGAACGGAGGACTAGTTGTCGTCACCGGCAGCGCGGCGTCGCTTCGAGATGCCCATGTCGTTCCAGCGCGAGCGGCCCTCGTTGCGATCCCAGATCGAGTCCTCGGAGGAGTTGCGGAACTCTTTGGTCTCGCCACAGGTGCAGAGACCCTCGGACAATGGGCCGTTGGGGGCGTCGATCACCCAGCGGTGAATGTGGCTGGGCGCTTCGCTCTTCACACGAGTCTTGGCAGGCATTCAGGGAACCTTCCTGGGGCTGAGCAACCGGGCTGTGGACGCAACCCGCGCTCTGTCAGTCCCACGTGAGCAGGACGCTACGTATGGCAAAGTTGGTGAGCAATACATCGGGCAACACACTGCTATTGCGCCTGTAAAGTGGTATACGCGCCTGTAACTACTTGACGATTTGGGAGTCGATTTGGTTCCCAGATTGCAATAGACATTGCAGGTTTCGCGAGATTGGCGAGATTCGCATCGGGCGGGGCCGAGCAAAGTACGAGCGAGTGGGATCTTTGGAGTACGATGCAGTCAGCGCGAGTCGCTCCTGCCGTAACCGCGGCAACGACTCAGGGTCATTTGAGCAACCTTGATTCCTACATTCATTCACGACCGACCTTGCATGCAACGCCACCGCCGATTCACGCGCTGGATTCGACTCAATCAACACTGGTTCTTCTCTCACGGTACCGCGGCTTCGCGGGACTGGAGCTGAGGCTGCGGTGGTCTGGCGACGGCTGACAGGCAGAGGCGGGGGTCGGGCTGAGCTTGACAAGAAGGGCATTGGCATGGCGCTCACGGCCGAATCGGTACGCGACACACTTCGGACGGTCCGCGATCCGCAACTGGGTCGCGACCTGATCTCGCTGCGCATGTTCGGCGGAGCTGTGATTGACGGCGGGTCGGTGACCGTTCACCTCACGCTGCCGATTCATGGCTACCCCTCGCAGGACGAGCTGGAGCAGCGTGTATCCGCGGCCCTTTCGGCTGCGGGCGCTGAGTCAGTGTCGTTTGAGTTCCGCGTCGATGTGCCGTCCTGGCAAGGCAGCGGTCAGCAGGCCGCCATCGGCGGGGTCAAGAACATCATCGCCGTCGCTTCGAACAAGGGCGGCGTCGGCAAATCGACGATTGCGACCAACCTGGCCGTCGCGCTCGCAGAGTCGGGCGCAGCAGTCGGACTGGTCGACGCAGACGCAACCGGACCCAACCTCCCAACCATGTTCGGTCTGCCTAACGGGTTCCAGGCGCAAAGCGAGCAGGGATTGCATCCTGTGACTCGATACGGCGTCAAACTGATCTCGCTGGGATTTCTGCTGCCACCGGGCGCTCCAGTTGTCTGGCGTGGACCGATGATTGGTTCTGCGATCAAGCAGTTGTTGCACGATGTTGATTGGGGTGAGGTCGATTACCTGCTGATTGACCTCCCGCCAGGTACGAGTGATGCGTCAATGTCAATGGCCCAGGAAGCGCCGATCGCGGGAGCGGTCGTCGTGTCGACGCCGCAGCAGATAGCGCTGGAAGATGCAAGCAAGGCGGTGACAATGTTCGAGAAGCTCGACGTGCCGGTGTTCGGCATCGTCGAGAACATGTCCTACTTCATTACGCCCGACACTGGTCAGCGACTGGAGATATTTGGACATGGCGGCGCACGGGATGCCGCCGATGATCTGGAGATCGACTTTTTAGGCGAAGTGCCCCTGGCGACGGAAGTCCGGGCGGGCAGCGACGACGGACGACCGATTGTCGCGTTCGAACCCGAGAATCCGGCAGCTACCGCCTTTGTCTCTATTGCGAACCGAGTCGCGGTTAAGGCCGCGGCGTCGGCACTGCTCCAACCAGTAACGATTCCCGTCCTATGAACGGAAAGCTAGGTAATGGCAAGGTTTTTGAGGCGGCCCGCTTCGACTGAAGCGCCCGCGAGTAAGCAAACAGAACAACCGAGTCCGCCTGCGGCGCCAACGCAGGCCCCCGCTCAGACACGAACACAGAATCAGGCGCTGGTTGAACCACCGTCGCGAGCGCCGACACGACGCGGCGGACGGCGACGCTCCCCCTCCAACGGCTCCAACGCCCCGGCGTCAACTGCATCCTCGCCGAATACGGCGCAGGCGCAACCGGCCCAGCGACGCGGCGGACGGCGTCCCTCGCAGGACAACACACCAACCGATCCGACCGAGCAGATGCTCGCATTGCTCGAGCGTCAAACAGCGCTGTTGGAGCAGCAACGCAGCACGATCGAGCATCTGGCCGAATCACAGATGCTGCTGACAGAGACCCTCCTGGGTCGTCGCGGCGACGCCGATGCGCCGGCGCGTATCGAGGTGCTACCAAGGCTCGCGATCTTCGTCGATGTGCCGAACATCTTGTACGGCGCGGAGTCGTCGGGTGTTCGGCTCAACTGGGGCAAGGTCGCTGATTTCCTGTCGCACGGCCGCACGCTGGTGCGGGCGATCGCGTATGCGCCGATCTCCGACGATCCCTCAGCGCGCACCGATAACGAGCGATTCGTCGTTCCGTTCCTCGATCATGGCTACCGGATCGCGACGAAGCCGTTGAAGCGCTTCGCGGGCGGTTCGGTGAAGGCAAACTTCGACGTTGAGTTGGCGATCGATGTACTGACGATGTCCGATCGCGTCGATGTGATCGTGCTGGTCTCAGGCGACGGCGACTTCCGGCGCCTGGTGGAGATCGTTGGCGCGCGCGGTGTCCGGGTCGAAGTGATGGCCTTTGGCAAGAGCACCTCGGCCGACCTGCGACAGGTCGCAGACCGCTACATCGACATCGCAAGCCACGCCGACAAGCTGCGGGATTAACGATCCCGCAGCGGGTCAGGGCTCAGCGCCTATTCAGCCGCGAAGTAGCGCGTTCCGTCTCGGCGAGCCGCTGAATGGAGGGGCGGCCCCCAAAACGCAGACACGTTATCTAAATTGCCGGGAGTGGTTTGGGAGGGAAACCGAGAGTGGCATTGCCGTTCGGCTTCTACATCGAGGGACCTCCTGTCTCTCAGCAGGCGAAGAACAAGTCACGACGCAGGTGGATTGAGACGGTCAAGAGTGTGGCGGAACGCGAATGGGCTGCGGATCCACCGGAAAGGGGCTCGGTCGTTGTCGCGATTACCTATTTCTTTATCGACGACGTAATCGATGTCGACAATATTCCGAAGCCAATCGTGGACGCGATGAACGAGCTCGTTTTCGAGGATGACATTTAGGTCACAGATTTGCTGTGCAGAAAGCGAAATCTTCTCGCGCCGGAGTTTGCGTCCCCTCTTCCCCTTGACTTGGTCAGGTACATGTTGACTCAAGACCCGTGCTCCACATCTCGGTGAGTGAGTTGGACGGTCAGGAGGTACAGACGTGGTGACCCAGCACTCCAACGCCGAGCTTCTTCTTGCACAGCAAACGGCCGAGAAATAGCGGAGAGAAGGATTCGAAGTCCAGATGGACTGGCCCTTGGATTTCGTACCTGGATTCCGAGCTGACTTGCTTGCTCGAAAGGACAATCGCACCAAGGTGATTGGAGTGAAGTCACGGTCCACATTGGAGGCGAGTCCGCAGATAGTCGAAGCGGCCAAGATGATCGACTCACGCCCAGGCTGGCAGTTTGAACTCATGCTTGTGCCGGAACCTGAGCAGCTAACAGGTCCCCCGATGTTCCGATCTATCGATGAAGCGTCTATCTCCAATCGACTGGAAGAAGCCAGGCGAATGCTTGAACAGGGGCATTCAGAGGCGGCGATGATTCTTGCCTGGTCCGCTTGCGAAGCCGTGATCCGGAAGCTGGTAGCCGACGCTGGAGTCGTCGATTCGCGAATCACGACGGCAAACTACCTGTTTGAGCGAGCAACCTACCTAGGCGTGCTGGATCGTGTTGACTATCACCGGCTTGCTGAACTTCAGAAGTTCAGGAACGCCTTCGTCCATGGATTTAGCCATGAGAGTCCTAGCGACGAGGTCGCAATAGAGTTGATCGAGACGGCGGAGCGATTGAGCGGCGCTACCGATTTAGAGGAACGGCCCCGCTAGGTTGCCTGCTATTCAGCCGCGAAGTAGCGGGTGCCGTCTCGGCGGGCGGCTCGTCCGATGCCGGGGAAGTTGAAGTGGCCTGAGGCGATCAGGGCGTTTTCCGCCTCGATCTGGTCGAAGAGCTTTCGCCGGCTGGCGGTGGAATCGTCCGTATTGACGTCGGCCCCAGGGCACCAGTCCGTCTCGGTCAACTGGACCAGGTGGTGTGCGGCGTCGCCGAGGATGTAGGCCTTCTCTCCGCCGCTTGAGACTGCAAAGGAGACGTGGCCCGGCGTGTGCCCCGGCGTCGGGACGGTGACGACCTCCGACGTGAGCACGTGTTCGCCCTCAACGAAGTCGACGAGTCCGGCCTCGACGATCGGAGCGAGCACGTTGTCGTAGCCCGCGCCCAGCTTGAGTTCGTCGCTGCTGGTCCAGAAATCCCACTCGGCTTGCTGGATGACGTGCCGAGCATTTGGAAACTGCGGGACCGGCGTGCCGTCGTTGTCGTAGGTGTTCCAGCCGGTGTGGTCGAAGTGCAGATGCGAGAAGGCGACGATATCGATGTCGTTGGGCGAAACGCCGGCTTCCTGCATCACGGTCGGCAGCGCGGCCGGCTGCTTGAGCGGCATCTGGGTGGGTCGTCCGCCGATGCCGGAGTCGACCAGGATGGTTGTGCCCTGGGAGATCACGAGCCAGGCGCCGAGGTTCAACGTGATGTTGCCGTCGTCGTCGAGCAGGTCGCGATAGTTATCCCAATCGGAGTCTTGGGTCTTGTTGAAGAACGCTGTCGGAGGCATCGCGGCCCACGAGTCCTGAACCGCGATAAGCGTTGCTCCGCCGACCTCAACCTGTTGAAACAGTCCCATGATTGCCGCCTCTTTCGTGCATTTGATTTTCTGTTTGCCGTAGGGAGGCTAGCGGATCAGCGGGCGCGATCCTCGTCTCCCAATCGGTATGACTCGTCCAGCAGCTCGATGGCGTGAGTGGAGCGCGGCATCATGCGGCGCTCGTCGTCGAAGCGGGCGATGCCGGCGTCGAGCTGCAGCATGCAACCCGGATTGGCAGTGCAGACCTGCTCCGCCTTTGTGCGTAGCACGTCTTCCATTTTCTCGGCCAGGATTCGCTGTGAAATTTCACTCTGGACGACTGAGTAGATGCCCGCGGAGCCGCAGCACTTGTCGGGCGTCCGCATCTCGTTCAGGGTGAGTCCGGGAATGCTGCGCAACACGTCTCTCGGTGCGCTGCGCACGTTCTGCCCGTGCGAGAGATGGCAGGAGTCCTGGTAGGTGACGGCCCGTTCGATTTGTCCTTCTGGAGGCGAGAAACCAATCTCGACGAGATATTCGTGCACGTCGCGGACTCGCGCCGCGAATGCTGCGGCTCGGGCGGCGTATTCGGAGTCGTTTCGTAGCAGGTGGCCGTATTCCTTGAGATGTGAGCCGCAGCCGGCGGCGTTGATCAAGATCGCGTCGGGCAAGTCGGACGACTCGGGCGTGATCGCTTCGATGTTCTTTCTCGCGAGATCGCGTGCTGCCTCGACATCGCCGCCGTGGGCATGGAGCGCGCCACAGCAGACCTGAGCGTCGGGAGCGTCGACCGCGACGCCGTTGCGAGTGAACACGCGCACGGTCGCTCGGTGGGTCTCGGGATAGGCCAGCGGCATCATGCAACCTGTGATCAGCGCAGCCCGCGCGCGAACGGGTTGGGCGGCCGGAACGCGTGCAGCTTCGCCGTTCGAATAGAACGGCTTGTCGGCGACTGGCGAGAGTTCATCGATTCCTGCGAGCTTGGGCGCCAGCCGTTGTAGCAGGCCGCTCTTCCGAACCAATGTCTGGATGCCTGTCCGTTGATACAGCTTGAGGCCGTAGCCGGCCAATCGCATTCTTCGCGGGTATGGAAAGAGGCCGCGCATGATCAGTCGCCAGATGATGCGCTGGCGTCGGGGCCACTTGTCCTGCGCGAATGCTTCGGCTCGTGTGGCCTCCATTAGGCGTCCGTAAGGGACCTTGGAGGGGCAAGCCGTTTCACAGGCGCGGCATTGGAGGCACTGGTCGAAGTGCTGCTGAACTCGCGGAGACCACTCGATCCGTCCGCTGTCGAGTCCTCGCATCAGGGCGATGCGACCGCGTGGCGAGTCGGTCTCGACGCCGAGGTCGTGGTAGGTCGGACAGGCGTTGAGGCAGAAGCCACAGTGAACGCACAGGCCGAGTTCGGCCACATCGGGCCGATCTTCGGTCAGCCAGATTGTTTCGGCATTTGATGTCGGCGGTGAGATGCTCATGGATGCAGCTTAGATTCCGTCTACGAATCTGCCCGGATTGAGGATCGTTTGAGGGTCGAACGTCTCCTTGATGCTATGCATCAGTCGGACCCCAGAACCGCTCGGTCCCCAGACATTGCAGGCTTGCTTCAGCTCGATGGGCGCAGATTCAATGGTCAGGCGACCCTGCAAGGGCCCAAGTTCATTTCTCAGCGACTTGATGGTGTCGGCGTCGGCGGCCGGGGTGTCCAGGAACAATAGACCGGAATCGGCCGCGGCGATCCAGGATGTCGTGTCGGGCAGTCGTTGACTCAGGATTTCTTGCGCGCGAATCAGGTTGCCCGGTGGCAATCCAAGACGGAGCCGAACGTGGTTCGGAGGCGTGTGCAACTCGAGATCCGTCACTGCCTGCCAGGTCTCCACGATCGCGGTGGTCGTCAACTCAGGCCCGTCTACGCCGTGTGCTCGAGCCGCGTGAAGCGCCTGCGCGAGTATCTCGTTGGCCGACGATTCCAGGCCGCTGGCCCGAAGCAGGAGGGCCGGCTGGTCACTGAGGATCTCTGCGCCGAGCGATCGTGCATTCGCGGCGGCCTCCCCAGACAACGCGACGCAGCCGTTGAGAAATGGAGCTGCCTGGGCGGCGGCGCGACCGGCCGCCAGGGCAGACTCGAAGCTTGGAGCGCCAATGGCGACGATCTGGTCGCTGGCCGGAAGCGGCCGCAGTTTGAAGGTGAGTTCGACGATGATGCCCAGCGTGCCCAGCGAGCCGGCGAAGAGCTTGGGCAGGTCATAGCCGCTGACATTCTTGACGACTCGTCCGCCGCCCTTGATTGCTGTGCCGTCGGCTTGGATCATTCGCATACCGATCAGCCAGTCGCGAGGACCGCCAAACGAGTTGCGTCGAAGGCCGCCGCGCCCCACGGCACAGACCCCACCGAGCGTCGCGCGTTCGAACTGTGGATGATCGAGCGGGAGAAACTGTCCATTCGCCGCCAGATGGCGTTGGAGATCGGAGAGGGTCATGCCAGCTTCAACCGTGATCGTGAAGTCGTTGGGCTCATAGTCGACGATTCGAGTGAGGCCGGAGAGGTCGAGGGCGATGTCATATCGATTCGGGGGCATGCCAAGCCCGAGCATCGTGCGTCCGCCGTGCGGGATGACGGCGAGATCGTGCTCAAGGGCCAGAGACTGCGTGTGTTCGATGTCGCCGACTGTGCCGGGAAGTACTGCAACCTCCGGAGCCTTGCCGTCGATTGAGTACTTTTGGGCCAAGTCACCTACCGATGCATTTGGCAGGCGGTCGCTGAGTTCCTTCGGGTTCACATTGCATGTCCCGTCATGAGACATACGCGTATTGTGGGTCGACTGCCCACCCTGTGGCGCTGAAGACTACTTCGTGGCAAGTTCGTCTCCTCGGAAGTGGTTGAAATTCAATGCGCAAAGTTGATCGTCAGCGAGAGCGGCAGCGTACAGCCCGCCATCCATGGTCAGGAGTGGTCGATCCGAGGAGACTATTCCAAGCAAGGCGGCATCAGTCAGTCCCAATTCCGGGAACAGCGGGTGTTCGGCTGCATCGTTGCTCTGCACCATGACTTCTCTGCCGACGGCGATCAAGCCACGCAGAGTTTCAAGCAGCTGTTCGCGCTCGGGACTGCCATGTTGACCTAGTAGGTTCGAGGTCTCTGTCAATGTGTTCGGAGTGAGCCAGATCACGCCGCCAAGATCAGCGATCAGATCGCTCAGTTGATTGAAGTCATCGGCGGTATAAGCACCTAGATTCCGATGTTTCGCGATGATCCGGGCATTCGTACGTCCAGCGACATATAACACCAAGAGCATCGAATCGACGACGCAGCCAGCGGGGGGCATCGCGCTATGCGACCGGAGCCAAAAGGCGATCTGTCATGGCGATGACTCTCTCATCCTCGTCTCGGATGTGGACGACCTTGTAGACCCGATTGCCGTACACCTTTAGGGCTAGAGCCGAAATTGCTGGTGCGTCAACAGGGTGTGGGCTGCGCTCGAAGGCGAAGCCAATAGTAATCCGCCATTCTTCTTGTTCACGGTCAAGAGTGAGCTCCTCGAGCCGTGGACGGCTGATCATCTCGTCGGCGAAGACCTGCCGAATGTAGTTTTTGGCAGCTTGAACGGCTTCAATGGATTCCATAGCCGTTGAACTCCTCTGCACCGACCTACACGAACGCCTTGGGGCCGAACTTGGCGATTTGGTGTTGGGCGTGCTGGTGTCTTGCTTCTCCGCAGCCGTGGCCTTTGGGGAAGATCTTGCAGGGGTTGAAGTTGTCGGTGGGACCAAATGCGGCGCGCAGCGACTTCATCGCGTCCATGTCGGCTTCGGTGAAAATCCAGGGCAGGTAGTCGCGCTTCTCAAGACCGACTCCGTGCTCGCCGGTGATCGCGCCTCCCGCATCAACGCAGACGCGCATGATTTCTCCGCCGGCATCGAGTACTCGCTCGGTGGCGCCGGGCTCGCGCTCGTCGAATAGAAGACACGGATGCAGGTTGCCGTCGCCCGCGTGGAACATGTTGGCGACGGGCAGGCGATATCGTTCGGCGATCTCGTATACGGCGTCGAGCACGTCAGGCAGCTTGGTGCGCGGAACGACGCCGTCAAGCAGGTAATAGTTGGGCATGATCTGGCCCAGTGCGCCGATCGCGCCCTTGCGCCCTGCCCACAAGTGTTCGCGCTCTTCCGGGTCGGTGGCGGAACGGACTTCGCGCGGCTCGAAGCGGTTGAGGATGCCTTCGACACGAGCGCCTTCGGCATCGACCTGTGATTGCGGGCCATCGACCTCGACGAGTAGGACTGCTTCCGCGTCGAGCGGGAATCCGGTGTTCAAGACCGGCTCGACGGCGGCGATGGTCATCTTGTCGATCATCTCGAGGGCGGCCGGGACAATGCCGGAGGCGACAACGGCGGAGACGGCGTTGGACGCCTGACGGACGCTGTCGTAGATCGCGAGCATCGTGCGCACTGCAGTTGGTTTCGGGACGAGGCGGACCAGCGCCTGGGTGACGATGCCGACCGTGCCCTCCGAGCCGACCACGCAGCCGACGAGGTCGTAGCCGGGTTCGTCGCGCGTGTCATGGCCGATCCATTGCACCTCGCCGTCGGCGGTCACGAGTTCGAGGGCGAGGACGTGATTGGTGGTGGTGCCCCAGGCGAGCGTGTGCGGCCCTCCCGCGTTCTCGGCGATGTTGCCACCAATCGTGCAGGCTCGTTGGGAACTGGGATCGGGCGCGTAGGCCAAGCCGTGCCGCCCCGCCTCAGTTCCCAGGTCGAGATTGACGACTCCCGGCTGGACGATGGCGGTCTTGTTTTCGACATCGACGTTGAGAATCCGACCCATGCGGTTCATGCCGATGATCACGCCGCCCTTGGCCGCGAGTGCGCCGCCGCTCAGTCCGGTGCCCGCGCCTCGAGGGGTGACGGGGGCGTCGTACTTGTTGGCGATCTTGATCAGGTTGACGACGTCGTCGGTGTTGACCGGTAGCACGATGACGTCGGGGTTTCCGCGATCGATCGTGCCGTCGTACTCGTAGACGAGCAGGTCCTCATCGTGCCAAACGACGGCCTGTTCGCCGACAGCGTCGATCAGCTCGCGGACCATGGGGGTAGGAGTCTTCATGCATTGATGATAGAGCGCTGCCTATGGCTTCCATCGACGATCGAGGAAGTCAAGGACGGCGCCGTTGAAGCGATCAGGTCGCTCGAAGTAGGCGGAGTGGCCGGCCTCGGGAATGACGACGAACTCAGAGCCATCCATGGCCCGATGCGAGGCCTCCATCGCCTTTGGGGGAACGATTCGGTCGTGCTCGCCGACGATGTACAGCATCGGCATCGCGAATTGACGCAGGAGTGGCATTGAGGAGCCACGCCAGGTCGCGAGTCCGGGAGTCGGCGCCAGGAACGTCGAGGGTCGTTTCGGGTTCCAACCGTTCATTCGTCGGTAGAGCCAGGTGAGTTGCGGATCATTCTGCTCTGTGGCAGGGGCGAGCGAGCGCTGACGCAGCGTCATGCCTTCGACGGTGTTGTAGTGAGCGGCCTGGATTTCGCGGACTTCGTCATTGACCGCGCCGGCAAGTGTGCCCGACAGAATCAACGCTTGGATCCGCCTGGGAAATATCAGGGCGAATGGCGTCGCAGTGCGGCCGCCCATGGAATGCGCGACCATTGCGAAGCGGTCGATGTTGAGGTGCTCCAGCAGGGCATGCAGGTCGTGCGGGAAGGCGCGACGGCCGGGGCCTCCGGGGACATCTCGGCTGAGTCCGAAGGCGCGGTGATCGAACGTGATGGTGTAGTAGCGCTCGCTGAGCACTGGGACATTGCGCCACCAAACGAGGTGATTGCCGCCGGCGCCGTGCGCCAGGATCAGTGCGGGCGCGTGGGGATCGCCGTGCGCCTCGTAGTAGAGGTCGATCTCGTTGCAATGAAGGAATGGCACTATGTGTAATGGGTGTTCTGGCGGCTCAGGCGTCGGCCGAGGCTTGGGCTGCCTCGATGACGAGCTCGACACAACGAAGCGCGGTGAGCCGCTTGTTTCCCTCGCGGTCCGAGTCCCAGACCTGTCGCTCGGCGTGGACGCGGTCGCCCGGTCCGACGCAGGCGATCCAAACCGTGCCGACGGGTCGGCTCTCGGAGCCTCCGGTTGGACCTGTGATGCCTGTCTCTGAGACACCGATATCGGCGTTGAGCGTCTTGCGCACACCTTGAGCCATGGCGACGGCGGCTTCTTCGGAGACGGACCCGTGCTCGCGCAACAGGTCGCGTGAAACGCCGATCAGATCGATCTTTGGGTAGTTGTGATAGGGGGCCGCTCCGCCGATCCAGACCTGGGAACAGCCGGCGATGTCAGTGATCCAGTGACCGATCAGGCCGCCCGTGTCGGTCTCGGCGGTGGCGAGGGTGAGTTCGCGTTCCGACAGCGTCTCGATGAGCTGTTGCGCGATCGGCTCGGCCATGTTGGTCAGCTCTCTGGTGCGACTGAGTCGCAGTTATTCCTCGTTGCCGGTCGAACGGTCCCAGGCGAATACCAGGATCAGGATGAAGGTGACCAGCACGATGAACGGGGCGAGCAGAATCGAGAATTCGAACCATTCTTCGCGGCCAAAGTTGTTGACGCCGGTGCCGCCCTCGTCAGGTGCGGCTTGTTGTGGCAACGAGAGCGTCGTGTCAGCGGGAGCCGCGTCCGCAGCGAGGAGATGGCCGCTGTCGGTAAAGACCGGTTGAATCGCGGAGATGGCGACCAATGCAAGGGCGCCGGCCAGCGAGAG
The DNA here is from genome assembly GCA_963666795.2 of Dehalococcoidia bacterium. GTDB lineage: Bacteria > Chloroflexota > Dehalococcoidia > Bin125 > Bin125 > Bin125. The sequence continues at coordinate 1,964,943 of CAXXUV010000008.1, forward strand.
TCGCGCCATCGGTTTGATGATTGCTCGCAGGACATCTCGCATGGTGTTCCCCTCCGCTGAACCGCTGTCCGTGGCTATCGCCACGTAGGTTATTCCAGCGCGCCCTCTCGCGCGAGAGCGCCGATCTTGTCTTGGTCGTAGCCGAGCATTCGGCTCAGCACGTAGTTGGTGTCCTCGCCCAGTCGTGGCGCCGGCGAGACGATCTCGGCGGGTGTCTCAGACAGCTTCCAAGGCGGCGGCAGGACCTGTCGAAGATGCGTTTCCGGCGGCCTGATGCTGACAGCGCCGCCACGAGCCTGGAAGTTCTCGGAGTGGTGGATGTCGCTGCCCCAGACGGAGGCGGCAGCCGGCACGCCGGCGGCGCGAAGCGTCTCGGCGGTTTCGACAGCAGACTGCTCGGATGTCCACGCTTCAATCATGGGCTTGAGCTCTGCTCGGTGCTTCCAGCGCTTGAGACCTGTGCGAAAACGCGGGTCCTGCTTGAGGTGGTCGAGGCCGCTGCACTCGCAGAGCGCGCTCCATTCCTGATCGGAACGGCAGGCAATAGCGATCCAGCCCGACTTCGCGCCTTTGTGTTCCTCCGAGTAGGCCTCGGGCGCGCGCATTGCGGCGCAGCGGAAGACGTCGTGCGGAGCGTAGGAACGGTGACCGTTTCCGAGTCGATCCCCATCGCGACCGATCATGTCCACGTGCAGGAATTCTTCGGCAATGTGCATACCGATCGCTTCCGACGATGACGCATCAATGAACTGTCCGCGACCGGTGCGCTCGCGATAGTGCAGACCGGCGATCATGGCGAACGCTGCGGCGGTGCCAGCGCGCAGGTCGATTGAGCCACCCATCATGACCGGTGGCTCTTCCGGCTCTCCGGTCAGGTACGAGAGTCCGCTCATGGCGGCGAAGGTCGGCGCATAGCCCGTGTAGTTGCGTTCAGGACCGGTCGCGCCGAGCGCAGAGGCGGAGATCATGACGATGTCCGGTTTGATCTGGCGCAAGTCGTCGTAGCCCAGCCCGAGTTTCTCGAGGATGCCCGGGCGAAAGTTGTCGATCGCACCGTCGGCGGTCTTGGTGAGGTCGCGGATGACCTGCTTCGCGCCCTCCGTCTTGAGGTTGAGTTGGACGGAGTACTTGTTGAGGTTGACCTCGTTGAACATCGGCGCCTGGTTGACGCCGCCCTTGAACGAGCCCATGGCCAACGACCGCTGGCGCGAGTGATCGATGCGGGTCGCGGACTCAACCTTGATCAACTCAGCGCCCAGCAGCGCGAGTTGCATGGCGCCGTACGGTCCGGCCCAGGCCCAGGTGAAGTCGATGATGCGCTTGCCGGAGAGGGGGCCGGGACGCGGCGCGGGCGTGACCAGGCCATGGTGACCGTTCAACTTGTGCTGTCCGTTGACGGCGTGTGATCCATTGGTCGTTGTGGTCATCCGATGACTCCAGCTCTTCTGGCTTGGGCGGGGCTCCAGGGAGCGAGGTGTGTTCGCGTGATGTCGGCGGACGATGATCCGAGCAGGGGGGCTGATGATCTCGGGCTGCGAGCAGCGCCGGTCCATTGGGCGGCGAACTGTGGGTATCGTCCGCTCGGCGCGACTGGGTGGTCGAGCAGATCGAAGAAGCCGCGGAAGCGTTCCTGTTCGGAGTTCATGACCTCAGAGGGGCGCAGGACGGGCCCTGCCGGTGCGCTGTTGGTTTGCAGTGCACGAAACACTTCGTCCCGGGTGCGGGCACGGGCCCACTGTTCGATTGCCTCGCTGGCTTCTTCTCCGAGGTCCGAGCGATCGATCAGTTTGCCATCTGCATCGAACGCCCATTCGGGGTCACCCATGGCCTTGATCAGACCGGCCCACTGATGACGCTGCGGTGTGACCGCGATGAGGTGTCCGTCGGAGCATTCGAGTCGACCGCCGAAGGCGCTGCCGCCCTTGGTCGGTGGGCGCGCCGGCGGGCCGCCGTCGTTGTGAGCGATGGAGATGTCGACCCGGTCCATGTTCATCATCGCGTCGGTGGAGGCGACATCAACGATCTGTCCGTGACCGAATCGCTGGCGAGCGAGCAAGGCAGCCCAGGCTGCCAATGCCAGCGCGGTGCCGCCATCGGCTTCATGCACTTTCGCGCCGGCCATCAACGGAGCGCCGGTGTTGGCGCCGAGATTGCGTCGGACTCCGGCCGCGGATCCCGAGGCGTGGGCTCGGGTCAGGGCAGTCGAAGGCCACTCAGCGGCGCTGCCGATCAGACCGAAGGGGGTGACGGCGGCGATGATCAGCTGTGGGTACCGTTCGCGCAGATCTTCCGGTCTGAGGTCGAGTTCCGACAGCTGATTCGGCGTGCGGTCGGTGATGAAGACATCGGCCCTGGAGACCAACCGTTGCAGCACGCGTCGACCTGAACTGGTCTCCAGGTCGAGTACCACGCTTCGTTTGGAGGTGTTGTAGGCGAGCCAGGTCGTTGACGTTTCTCGATGGGGCGAGGGCTCAGCGAAGGGCGCCATGCGCCGGGCGAGGTCACCCGATGGCGGCTCGATCTTGATCGTTTCGGCGCCCGCGTCCGCGAACAGTTTCGCGGCGAAGGGGCCCGCGACCTCTTCGGCCAGCTCGACGACGCGCACGCCCTCCAGGAGAGGCGGGCCAAGCTTGTCGGACGATTGCGCAGGCTTACTGGATGGCGTGGTCATTCAGGGACAGTCTAGAACGCAGTGGCAGGTGCTCATAGACTGCCTGCGATGAGCGAGCACAATCAATCCCAGCCCGACGCTTCCCGGCCCTATGACGGCGTTCGTGTGCTGGAACTCGCAGAGGGGATTTCAGGTCCCTACGCCGGTCGCTGGTTGGCCGCGCTCGGCGCTGATGTTGTCAAGGTGGAGCGGACGACCGGTGATCCTTCACGGGCATTCGGGCCGTGGCCTGATGATCTGCCCGACGACGAGACCAGTGGACTCTTCCTTTACCTGAATGGCGACAAGCGCTCGGTCACCCTAAATCTGGATACGTCCGACGGACGCGAGATCCTGCGCGAGCTCGCTTCCTCAGCCGAGATCGTGATTGAATCGTTTGAACCGGGATACCTGGCAGAGCGCGGACTGGGATACGACGAGCTGTCGAAGGACCATTCGTCACTGGTGATGATCTCGATCACGCCGTTCGGACAAACCGGACCCAATGCCAACCTGCCTGCGACTGAACTGACCTTGTACGCAGCCTGCGGACAGATGTGGCTGACGGGTCATCCTGATCGGCCACCGCTGAAGAACGGCGGCTCTCAGCCGTCGTACCAGGCCGGGCTGAATGCGTTCGCTGCGATTTCGGGCGCGTACTACGGCGCGGTGATGCACGAACAGGGTTCGTATATCGATCTCTCGATGCGAGAGACCTATGCGGCGATGGCCGAGGCGTTTCACACGCGAGCGTCCCAGTTGGGCATCGAGACACAGCGCTCCGGCAACAATCTCAATGCGCTCTGGGGTGTGTACGAAGTCTCGGACGGCTACGGCGGCATTTGCGCACTACCGCGCAACTATCCCGCGTTTGCCCGGGCAGTAGGACTGCCAGAGCTGCAGGAAGAGCGCTTCGCCGACCCTGGGCAGCGATTGCTCAACAACGACGAGCTGATGGCGATCATGTTTGGCTGGTTCATTGGACAGACTCGCGAGGGACTGCTGGAGCTGGGAATCGAGAATCGTGTGCCCTTCGGATTTGTCGCCAGCATCGAGGACTTGACGAACTCGGAGCACTTGCGCAGTCGAGATTTCTTCGCGGAAATCGATGACGAGCGAGCCGGATCGTTGACTTATCCCGGACGCTTGTGGCTGAGCAGCGAACATGACTGGAAGATGGGTCGCGCGCCGTTGTTGGGCGAGCACAACGTTGAGGTCATCCACGGCGAGCTGGGCTATGAGCGCGAAGACCTGGTCCGTCTACGGGAATTGGATGCAATCTGATGTTTGATCCCGGCCGGCCGCTGACTGGCGTACGTGTCGCCGACTTGACGATGATCTGGGCTGGTCCGTACGGGGCGAAGATCCTGGCCGACCAGGGCGCGGAGGTGATTAAGATCGAATCGCCTCGAGCCTGGGACAACATCCGCACCCTGCTTCCGCCTCCGGTTGCGCCGGGCGAGCACTGGTGGAACACCAACTTCTACTTCCACGAGTACAGCCGCAACAAGAAGTCACTCAGCCTCGATCTGGCGTCGGACGAAGGTAAGGCGATCTTTGCCAGGCTGCTGACTCACTGCGATGTCGTGATTGAGAATTACCGCACCGATGTGATGGACAATCTGGGCCTGTCCTACGAATGGCTGAAGGAGCAGAGGGAAGACATCATCGTTGTCGGGATGGCGGGGTTCGGCAAGACCGGGCCCGAGAAAGACGCTGTCGGCTACGGCCCGATCATCGAGATGATGAGCGGCATGACTTCTACCTCCGGTTACGGCGACGACGGCGTTCCCTACAAGAGCGGGATCTCCTACGGCGACCCGATTGCCGGGATCTGCGCGGCGGCAGCCGTCGCCACAGCACTGTTGCAGCGCAAGCGGACGGGACAGGGTCAGTACATCGACCTGGCGCAACGTGAGGTGATGTCGACCCTGCTGGGCGAGTTCTACATGGACTGGTCGATGAACCAGCGACTGCCCGAGCACATGGGAACGGGCCACGACTGGATGTCGCCACACAATGTGTATCCCTGCGCCGGCAGCGACGACTGGATTGCCATTTGTGTGCGGACGGACGGCGAATGGGAAGGACTGAAGCGGGCGATGGGATCGCCGGAGTGGGCTGAGCGCACCGAGTTCTCGGATCAGATCCTGCGCTGGGAACATCGGGCCGAGCTCGATGAACTTGTGGGCAGCTGGACGTCAACGATGTCGAAGACCGACGTGTTTGCTGCGCTGCACGCCGAGCGGATTCCGTCGTCGCCAGTCTGGAAGATGCTTGAGGTGATCCGCGAGCCGCATATCAAGGCGCGCGGTTTCTATGAGCCTCTGCGGCATCCTGAGGTCGGTATCTGGTCGGTGCATGGTTGGCTGTGGCGTACCGACGGAGCTGGGCCCTGTATTCTGGCTCCCGCGCCCGAGTTTGGTCAGCACAATGCCGAGGTGCTCGGCGGCTTGCTGGGGTTGTCGGATGATGAGCAGGCCGCTTTGGAAGCCGGCGGCGTGATCGCGTCGCGGCCGGAAGGGGTTCCGGTCGCCTCAGAGATGCCCGCTACGCCTTCGATGCTCTGACGATTTCGGCTGTTTCAAGAGCGGCTACGAACTGCGCGATGTGCTGATCGACGTCTTGGCCGACTGCCTGCGTCCAGGTGTCAGTGCCCTCAAGCCGCCGGCTGATCTCAACGATGTCTTCGATCCAATGCCATGACTTGCTGATCGGCGAAGGCACTGCCAGGCGCAGTGGCCGCTCGTCGTCAGGCAGCCAGAAGTAGGCGTACCAACCGTGCCGACGAATGACGCCCGCCTGCATCAGGACCACGTGGGTGGTGCGGTCGTCCGGCGCGGGATATTCCTCGTCGGTGGCGCAGCGGATGAGGAAGTTGAAGACCGAGAACTGCCCGGCTCGCTCTCCGGTTCTCAGCTGTCCGATCGCGCAGAGCCCGTCGGCGATGGCGAGCAGCCGTGCGGCGTGATCCGCTGGCAGTCTCGCCTCTTCCAGTGACGTCGGCGGCTCATCCTTGCTTGTGGAAGTCATCGAGAGTGGCGCGGAGCCCTCGCTCCTTCAGTGAACGGTTCATCTCGAGCACCGGTTTGGTGAAGTGGGCGATGGCGTCAATCTCGACGCCGCCCATCAACGCTTCGCGGAATCCCTGGACCTCTTGAGTACGGTTGATGGCTTTCTTCTGGAGCACCAGGATTTCCTTCGGCGTCTTGGCGACCAGCTCGACATAATCATCGACGAAGCTGTCTAGCTGATCGGCCGGCAAGGCTCGGTTGAACAATCCGATTTCTGCAGCTTCCCGGCCTGAGATGATGCTGCCGACGGGGAAGAAAAACTCCTTGGCGCGCTTGGCGCCGACCTGCCAGGCCCAGAACGATGCGACGAATCCGGCGCCAAGTGGGAGCTGCGGCGCGCCGACGCGCGCGTCTTCGGCGACGAATGTCACGTCGCAGATCGTCGCGAGTTGGGTGCCGCCGGCCAGACAGTGGCCGTGCACCTTGGCGATGACAGGCAGTCGCAGGTCCCAGATTCGCAGCCAGTTCCGATTGAGCTCTTCCAGTCCGTCACGGTCGCGCGAGATGGCCGAAGACTGAGTTGCGGCGACGCCGGAACCGCCGACCAGGTCATAGCCGGCGCTGAACGCCCGTCCGGCGCCGGAGACGAGCGCGACGTGGATGGCGTCGTCTCGTTCGGCCTCGACTAGCGCTTCGACCAACTCGCGCTGGAGCTCTCGCGAGATGGCATTGAGTTTCTCGGGTCGATTGAGCGTGATGCGCGCAACACGACCGGCGATGTCGACGGCAATGGTCTCAGGCATGGGCGAGCCTCCGTTCGCAGCCCCGGACCGCGTCGGAGGCTGTAGACGTTGCAGATCGCAGACATCGTATGCGGTTGCAATCCAACGGACATCTGTTCTATTGTGCACATAGAACGCAAGTGCGATGAAAGGAAGACATCATGGTGATCGCGATACTGCTGGTATCGGCTGCGTCGATCTGGCTGATGTGGGAATGGCGAACCGGGGCGCTGGCGCCTGCCGGGAATGTGGTGGGCAGACGGGTTGCCGCGACCCCGGCTGGACGCGCCCGCGTCCTTCCCACTTCGGCGGCGCTGAATGTTGACGCGTCGGTGGTGGCTCGGACAGAGTCGAGAGGCTGACTCGTGAGCGGGGACAGGCGGCGCCTGGAATTGCCGTATACGCATGAGCGCCTAGACTGCCAACGGAGCGTGTGATGACTACAAAACGAGCATCGGCAAGCGATCGTGGTGGTGAGGCCTTGGACCTGTTGTTGAACGTGGTGTTGCTGCGAGGCATGCCGCGTTCGATGTTGCTGGATCTGGCATCGAAGTTACGTCCAGTGCGGTATCGGGCCCATACGGACATTTTTCATGAAGGCGACGAGGGCGCGACCCTGTACATCATCCTCAAGGGCGCAGTGAAAATTTTCATTCCGTCACTCGACGGGCGCGAGGTCGTGCTGGCCGTTCACCGCAAGTACGACCTGTTGGGCGAGATGTCATTGCTGGACAGCCAGCCCCGTTCGGCTTCGGCCACAACGATCGAAGACACCGAAGCGGTCAGCCTGAGTCGGCACGACTTCCTACAGGTGCTGGAGCGCCATCCCGAAGCCCAGCGGGCGATCATTGATGTGTTGGTCGCACGACTGCGGGCGACGAATCAATCGATACAGGATGCGTACCTGCTCGATGTCCCCGGTCGGCTTGCGCGACGTCTGTTGACGATTGCAGCAGAGCACGGCGAGGAAACCGACGAAGGCATTGACATCGGTCTACGCGTCTCACAGCAGGAACTCGCGAATATGATCGGCGCCTCGCGAGTGGCCGTGAATAAGCAGTTGCAGCAATGGCGCAAGCTGGAAATTGTCGATGTCAACCGCCAACGTGTCACGATTCTCAAACCCAAGGCACTGCAGCGCGAGTTCTCGCTAACGCCGTAGCACCTCTGCTGTGCGAATCAAGTTCTCCCGGATAACGAAGCAACGAGTGAAGGGTGTTCAATGACTGAACCGCTGAATGACGAACAACTGGCAGACTTGCGCACCTGGCCTTCGCCGGCCATCGCAAATGCGATTGAGACCTTCAACGTCCGAAGTCGGGCAACGGGGTTCATGACCCCCGACATTGTGTGCCGGTTCCCGGACATGGATCCAATCGTGGGCTATGCCGCGACGTGCAAGATTCGCGCCTCGATTCCACCCGGCGACGACCCGCAAACCAAGTCGGCGCCCGACTGGTGGGCACACATTGAGTCGATTCCTGAGCCACGGATCATCGTGATTCAGGATCTGGACCAACCGCCGATCGGATCGTTCTGGGGCGAGGTCAACGGCAACATCCACGCAGCGTTGGGCGCCATCGGCTTGATCACCGACGGCGGAGTTCGCGACCTTGACGAGGTGGAAGAGATCGGGTTCCAGTTCCTGTCAAAGGAAATCCTGGTCTCGCACGCTTACGTGCACATTGTCGAAATCGGACAACCGGTGACGGTTGGCGGCGTGACGGTGCATCCCGGCGATCTACTGCACGCCGACAAGCACGGCGTCACCGAGATTCCGCACGACATCGCACCCGAGGTCGCAGCCGCGGCGCAAGCGGTCGAAGATCGCGAGCGGGTGATTATCAACTTCGCCAAATCGGACGAGTTCTCGAGTCAGGGTTTGTTGAACGTGATGCAGGGTCGGGCGCCGTACGCCGACGAGGAGTAAGCCTCGACTTCCGGCGCTCCTGACGGAGCTGCAACAGACGGCAGGCGGCAAGCCTTTCTGCGCCGGCGCGAAGCGGGCATGTTCGCGCCCTTCGCGTCACGCGACTTCCGCGTGCTATGGCTGGCCATTTTTCTACGCTCAGGCGCACTGTGGCTTGATCAGGTTGCACGCCCGGTCTTGATCGTCGATCTCACCGGCTCGGCTTTTCTACTCGGGGCAGTGCTCGCTGCCCGGATGGCGCCGAACCTGGTGCTCGGCCTGTTCGCGGGCGCCATTGTGGACCGTTACCCGCGCCGAGTGTTGTTGGTGCTGTCCCAGACTGGCAACGTGGCCGCCACGGGAGCGCTGTTTGCGCTGCTGCTGCTGGACGTGGTCGAGGCCTGGCATGTGATCGCCCTGGCTGCAGCGTCGGGCGTGAACATTGCATTCTTCCAACCCGCTCGACAGGCGATTCTGCCATCGATGGTGCCGCAGTCGGCGCTTCGTCCGGCCGTCGCGCTATCGCAGACGGCGAACACGGTGATGCGAATCGGCGGGGCGCTGCTGGCGGGACTGCTACTGGATATCGCCGACTTCGTCTGGATTTACGGCGCGATGACCGGCATCTACGTGTGCGCGGCGGTCTGCACAACGTTGATTCGGACCACCGGACCATCCGGCATCACCGTGACTCGGGCAGGCGGCTCGTTGCTCCGTCAAACGGTGGCCGGTGTTCGCTGGGCGTTTGAGACGCGATGGCCACTGGCGGTACTGGCGATCTCGGTCGTCATGTTCATCTTTCTGGTTCCCTATCAGGGGGTGTTCATTCCCTTGATGGTGATCGACGTGCTCGGTGAGAAGCAATCGTGGGTCGGATATCTCATTGCTGCCGGCGGCGCTGGGGCGGCGGCCGGATCGTTGGCCTTGGCCGGACTGCGCTCGATTCCTGCCCCCGGAAGGCTGATGGCGGGACTCCTGATCGTTGCTGGGATCGGACTGGCCGCGATGTCGGGGGCGCCGCATTTGTTGGTCGTGGGCGTCTGCGTGTTCGTCACGGCGGCCTGCTCGACGAACGTGATGTCGCTGGCGAACCTCACGCTGCTGTCTCAGGCTCGGGAGGGCATGGCCGGCCGAGCGCTGAGCCTGATGAATATCGCTCGTGGGATGATCCTGGTTGGAGCCCTGCTGACCGGTGGACTCGCCGATTTGCTAGGCGCCCGCACGGGCTTGTTGACGATGGGCGTGAGCCTCGCCATCTGTGCTGCGCTCATGCTGGCGACTCCGCTGGCTCGCCGCGTTTCCGATGACGGGAAGATTGGCGAACGGCCTCGGCGCCAGTGATTGAGCGGCACGAAACGTCGATTGTGTTCTCGATAGCAAATAGACTGTGTGTGCTATCGAGCTCGCACCCCGGCCCCGCGGGTTGCGCTGCTTGCACCTTGAGAGAACGCAGTGAGTTCCGATTCATCGGACGGCGGCGAGTCTGCGTCTCAACGGCGTGTCCTGGGTTTGTTCCGCCCAGAGACATTCGCGCCATTCGCTTATCGCGACTAACGGGTCCTATGGCTTGCGATCTTTGTCCGATCGGCCGCTCTTCGGCTGGAAATGGTCGCGCGGCCGGTGTTGATCATCGAGTTGACAGGTTCAGCATTCCTGCTGGGCGCCGTGCTCGCTGCGTGGATGTTGCCCAACCTGATCCTGTCTTCCTTCGCCGGTGTCATCGTCGACCGTTATCCGTACCGATTGGCGTTGGCCGGCTCATTCGTCGCCAGAGTTGCATCGTCAGGCATGCTCTTCGTCCTCTTGCTCTTTGATCAGGTAGAGGGATGGCAGGTCATTGCCCTGGCCGCTGTGTCGGGGATCAGCCAGGGGTTCTTTAATCCCACACAGCGCGCCATCGTGCCGATCCTGGTCGACAAGTCCCATTTGCGCTCGGCCATGGCCCATTCACAGACTGGCCGGACCTCGATGAGAATAGGTGGAGCGTTGCTTGCTGGTCTCTTGCTTCAGTTCGCCGATTTCACCTGGATATTCGGCTTGGCAACGGTACTGAGTGTCTTCGCGGCAGCCTTCGTGTTGGTGATCCGAGCCAGGCAAGAGCCTCACGACTCATCGCATCACGAAGGACAGTCGATCATTCGTAAAATCACTGCGGGAGCACATTGGGCAATAGAGACACGTTGGCCCCTGGTTGTGCTCATAATTTCGGCTGCGCTCTTCATCTTCTTGCATCCATTTCAAGGCGTGATGATCCCGCTGATCGTGATCGACCAACTCGGCCAGCATCGATCCTGGGTCGGCTATCTGATCGCGATCGGGGGCGTTGGTGCGACATTGGGGGCTATCGCGTTGGCGTCGATGGCTGAGATTCGATCGCCGAGCGTACTGATGGTTGGCATCATCATCGTCGGCGGGATCGCACTGTCTGTGCTCTCACAAGCGCCGCATCTCGCAGTCGTGGCGATCTGCGTCTTCTTTGCCAGCGCCTGCGTCAACAACATGGTGTCCGTTGCGAACCTGGCCCTGTTGGCGCACGCCCCCGAGCGGCTTCGAGGCCAGGCGCTCTCGCTAATGACCTTAGTTGTAGGAACGTCCCTGATCGGAGCATTACTCGCCGGGGCGCTCGCCGATACCATCGGGGTGCGATTCGGCCTCTTGACGATGAGCGCCTGTCTGCTCGCTTGCGCCTTGCTGGCGCTGTCGACGACTCGGGTGCGTTGGTGGCTTTGGCGACGGCAGATGTACGCAGGTGTGTCGAAGGAAGAGTGGCTGCGGAACAGCGAGGACGACAGTTAGCCGCAATCCGTCGTCGGAGGCTCCGTCGGCCAGGCGCCCGCGGTTGCTTCGAGCGTCATCTCCCGAAGGCCCCGTTGGATGGTGATTGAGAATTCTTCGCCGGGCTTGATCGACGCGAGGGCGTCGATGAGTAGCTCCAACGCATTGGCCGGCTCGCCATTGAGCTCGAGGACGTGGTCTCCGGCGCGCAGGTCGGCGTCGTCGGCTGCCGACCCGCAGACGACGACGAGAATTTCAAGTTCGCCGTCGCCCTCTTGCAGAGTGACTCCGAGGTAGCTGCGCTCGTAGTCCTCGCCGCTGATCAGGGTTGGCAGCGCCCGCAGCATCGCGTCGGCGCTGACCGCGAATCCGATTCCGCTTGAAACTCGTTCGGGGCTTTCAATCTGCGTAGGTACACCGATGACCCGGCCGCGTTCGTCGATCAACATGCCGCCCGAGTTGCCAGGATTGAGCGCGGCGTCGGTTTGGATCATGTCCCTGAGCGGCTCCAACGTTCCTGTTCCGCTCGGACGGATCCGACCAAGCGCCGAGACGATCCCAACGGTCAGAGAGTTGGGCAGGTTGAATGGCGCTCCCAATGCGCCGACGGGATCTCCAACCCGAAGCTCGTCGACTCCGGTGTAGGTCGGCAATACGATTTCCAAGTCTTCCGGGTCGACTTTCAGAAGGGCGAGGTCGTTGCCGACATCTTTGGCAATGAACTCAGCCTGACGCCTGTCGCCGTTCTGCATGTACACGTACAGTTGCTCGGCGCCGGAGACGACGTGCAGATTCGTGATGACGTGTCCATCTTCGGAGACGAAGAATCCTGAACCAGCGCCCTCCTCGGTCACTACCGATACCAGTGATGGCACGACCTGGGCGTAGATCGCGGCCCAATCGACGGAGGAACGTGTGAGCTCGGCGAACGTGATCGGAGGATCGGCCGGCGCAGTTGGACTGGATGATGCTGGCGGCAGTTCCGAGCGCTCGGTCAGAATCGAGGCTGCGGTCGGTGAATCGGTTGGCGATTCCTGATCTGCGATCAGGACAAACGCCATCACCGTAATGAAAGCCGCGATCACGGCAGATGCCAGTGCTGAGGTGAATGCGGCGCGTCGGCTCATGTCTGATTCTCCATGGGCTCAACGTATGTTGGTCGAATCTAGCCGAACAGTCGCTATTCAGGACCCGCGAGAACTTCGATCAGAACGCTTACACGGCCTTCAGGAAGAATGGCAAGCTGCTGGAACGCAGCTTCGGAGAGGTCAACGTGATTATGACCCAACAGTCCGGTGTCCTGGACGATGACATCGATAAACCGTTCATCCCGCCAAATGCGCAGGCGTGTGCCGCAGGGCCACGTGACTGCCGCGCCAATGGTCGCGTCCTGCGGATCGTAGGCCTTGCCGGTGCAGTACATCGGCCCTCCGGCCAAAGAGGGATGGTAGTACGTGATTTCGCCGGGTACGAGTCGGGCGGCCTGGTCGGCCTCGATGATGCCGTTGGCTGGATTCCATCGCGCACCCGCGATCCGCATCCTGAGCCAGACGGCGTCTCCCGGATGCAGAATGGCAAACAACTGCTCGGCAGGTTGCCCCGGCGAGTAGGAGATCCACTCCTGAAGGTCGCTGTTCCAGCGCCGCGCCTCGGCGACGGAGCCGTACGGCTCAACGCCGAATGCGTTCCAGACCGGTTCGTGCAATCCCGACCAGCCGACATAGGACCAGCCCACCGGCAACTCCAGAGCTTCGGGAAGCGCGCCTCGGTAGGTTGGCTGCGACCAGGTGGCGTCCTGGATCATGTTGAGCAACAGCGGCTGACCGTGTCGCAGCACTCCAATGGTGTTGATCGGAGTGTTCGGCGCGTATGCCGACCATCGGCGTTCGACGATGTCCCAGCCATGGGCAATGCGCAGGGGCAGCGACGCGACAGCATCCGCGATCGGCAGATCCGGACCGCACCAGGTATGACTGTTCCATCCAGCGACCAGGGGGATGCCGTCCGTCTCACGGGCGAGGACGGGCAACTGAGGTCCGAGCGCCGCAGAGACCGCGCACACCGCGCCGGCGCGAAGCAGGCTTCGACGGCTGAATCGGCGAGTCATTGGCGAGCTTGCCAACCACGAAACGCGAACATGGCGACGGAGGTCGCGACCGCGACGTTGAGGCTGTCGATGTGGCCGGAGAGTGGCAGTTCAAGCTGGAGCGCGGCAGCGTCGATGAAGGTCTGGGGCAATCCATCGCCCTCGTTGCCCGCGACGATCAGCGGACGTTCTGGCCAGTCGGCCTCCCAGATTGGTTGAGCCGCCGGCCCTTGCTGAAGCGCCACAATCTCGAATCCTTCCTGCCGCGCGCGAATGAGGCAGTCGGCCGGCGTCTCAATCGTCTCGACCGGCAACCACCAGTCGCTGCCCTTGGTCGACGGCCGGTAGTAGAAGTCGCGGCCGATGATCCACACGGCCTCGGCGCCCGCCGCTTCGGCGCTGCGCACGAGGGTGCCCAGGTTGACGCCGTAAGAAAAGTTGAACGCGGCGACGGCAAAGGACGACGGCCTGGGAGGCGGCGCGTCCCGAAAGGGCAGTCCGAATGGACGCACGTAGGAGAGATTGCGGTTGGCGTCTTCGGGAGGGCGAGCGTCGATGGCGTCGAGCGCCCGTTGCGCGCGGTTGCGGATCGCTTGATCTGGGTCAAGCAGCAATCGCTCAAGGAGAGGAGCTGCCGGCGACCCAATCGCAGCCAGCGCGACGCAGGCAGCGCGCCTCGATTTTCGTTCGCCGGATTCCAACACCGGATCAAGCTGTCGACAGACCTCGTCCGGATCGAGGCGAGGTAACAAGGTCATGGTTCGTCGCCGCATGCGCTTGTTGGGCGAGAGCAAAGCGGGCATAAGCGCGGCGACGACCTGCTCGGCCGGACCGAGCTGAAGCGCAATCCGCGCCTCACCGCGAGGAAATCCGTGGTTGGTATTGAGGGCCACCTCGACGGTGCGGGCAATCCAGCCGGGAGAACCCGACTCGGCGTCGGCTCGGACGGCCAGGCCGGCCTCGTATGCTGCCTGCTCCTCGGCGCTGAGGTCAGAGATCACGTCGTTCGGCATTAACATCTCTCTAGGAACGCTCTGAACAACTCCGATCCCCGCTTCCCCCCTCGCGGGGGAAGCTGCCGAAGGCTGAAGGGGGGTCCCCGATCGGCCACCGACGGGAGTTTTTCAGAGGATTCCTAGGAGATCATTGCATGCCTGCTGCATTTTCGTTGCGCGTGTTTATGACGCAAGGCGAGCCCCAGGGTCTACGTGTCGTCGAAAAGACCAACTGGACCGGCGTTGGCCTTGTCTTCCCTCGCACCCGTCTGGACAAGGCGAGGGAACGAGCTGAGCTGAGCCGGACCGGCGTGTACGTGCTCTGGAGCAACGACGATCAGGTTCAACCCGTCATCTACGTCGGCCAGTCGGAGAATGTCTCCAGACGGATAAAGGAGCACGCCGACAATGAAAAGATGGACTGGTGGACGAGGGCGGCGGCGTTTACGACGAAGGACGACGCCTTCAATCAAGCACACGCCCGGTTCCTTGAGTGGGCGCTGTTTCAACGGGCGCGTGAGGGGAACCGCTGTGGGCTAACGAACCGCCTGCAGCCGTCCAAGCCGTCGATATCGGAGTCCGACGAGGCGGACGCGGAACACTTTCTCCAGGATGTTCTGCAGTGTCTTCCGCTGGCGGGCCTCGCAGTTTTCGAAGTTGCGATACCGAAACTTGAAGCAGGAGTTGCCCAGGCTGGTGCTCTGGAGCTTCATCTCGATCGATCAGGGATCGGCGTTCAGGCAACCGCTGTACCCGGCGTCGCAGAATTCACTGTACTCAAAGGAGCGCGGGTGCGTAGAGACGAAGACATGCCGCCAGGATTCGCGAAGGAGAATCCCGGCTATCAGACCCTGCGCCGTAAGTTGATCGATGAGGGCATCATTGCCGATATCGGAGCGGATCATTACGTGTTGGAGCGGGATTGGACGTTCAGCTCGCCCAGCCAGGCAAGCGTTGTCATCGCCGGCCATCCAATGCATCCTTATCTCGTGTGGAAGGACTCTTCCGGTCGAACTTGGCGAGAGATTCTCGATTCGGCGGAGCAAGAATTGTCATGACTGTTCGTGACATTAGGATCGGCGCAGAGCCGGTTGATGCCTTTGAGGCGACGGTGGAGGTGCTGGAGCGGGCAGTGACGGAGGGGGCGTTCAAGGAGGTGCTGAATGAATCGCCTCGGCGTTATGCCATTGGCTGGAAGACAGTACTGACCGGCGCTCGGTACGATTTCCGCTTTGAGCGAGGCATTGGCGGTACCACTCAAGCGGAGGCGATCCTCGAGTTCTCAGGCTTCATGGGGCCGCTGCTGACGTTGTTTCGTGGCGCGGGAAACGGATCGCACCTCGAGCAGATCTTGGGCGACATCAAGGATCTGGCAGAATCGGAGGAGTTCTACGAGGACCAGGAAGAAGAAACGGACGAGGATGAAGATGAGGGCGACGAGGATGACGAAGTAGACGAGTCCGACTGGTAGCCTCGCCGCGAGACATGTTGACAAAAGTTGACAAAAGCGAAATGGAGCAGTCATGCAGTTGAGCGGGCTTGAGAACAAGGTCGCCGTAGTCACAGGCGCAGGACGAATGCGCAGCATTGGGCGGCCGATCGCCGTTGAGTTGGCGAGGCAGGGCTGCGATGTCGTGCTGACCGGCACCGGACGTGCGCCTGAGAACTATCCGGACGATGAGAAAGCCGTCGGCTGGCGGGACATTGAATCGGTCGCTGATGAAGTTCGCGCGGAGGGTCAGAGAGCATTGGCGCTGGTCTCCGATGTTGCCAACTACAGCTCAGTCGAGGATCTCCTGGCAACGACCCTTTCGGAGTTCGGTCGTGTCGACTACGTCGTCAACAACGCCGGCGCGGCGCGAGGCTCCGACCGTGTTCCCGTCGTGGATCTTGACCCCGATCTGTGGCGCGTCGTGTTGGACGTCAACCTCAACGGAGCCTTCTACATGAGCCAGGTATTCGGTCGCAAACTGATCGAGCAAGGCGATGGTGGGGCGATCATCAATATCTCCTCAATTGCCGGCAAGATGCTGGGGCCGAACACAGCCGCATATGCAGCATCGAAGGCTGGATTGCAGGCGCTGACGGCCTCGATGGCCCAGGAGGTCGGGAAGTTTGGCGTGCGCGTCAACGCGATCTGTCCGGGAATCATCGACACGGCGCGAATGGACGACATGGGTCGTGGAGAGTTCTGGCAGCGCGCGATCGATACGCGGATTCCTATGGGCCGCGCCGGCGAGGGCGAGGACATCGCCAACATCTCTGCGTTCCTCTGCTCGCAGCAGGGAGAGTGGATCACGGGTCAGTCCTACAATGTGGACGGCGGGACCTGCGTCCAGCACTAACCGACAGCGACGCACGTGCGGAAGCGCTTGCGCATCTCATTCCGGGACAATTGACAGGGGTTGAACATGGCCGACTACGAATTCATCAGGTACGAGCAGGACGGCAGCATCGTCACGATCACGATCAACCGGCCCGAGCGGATGAACTCGATTCACCCGCCAACGACGGCTGAGCTGGCTGACGCGTGGAACACGTTCGCGAATGACGATTCGGCCTGGATCGGCATTCTGACCGGCGCCGGCACACGCGCCTTCTCGGCCGGTAACGACCTGAAGTACACAGCCGAGATGTCCCGAGTCCCATCGTCGGAGCGCCCGACGTTTGCGCCCGTGCCCGGCGGCTTCGGCGGCATCACTGCGGACTTCGATTGTCCCAAGCCGATGATCGCCGCAGTAAACGGCTTCGCACTCGGTGGCGGATGCGAGATGGCGATGGCCTGCGACATTGTCGTCGCCGCCGAGCATGCAGTGTTGGGACTGCCCGAGCCCAAGGTTGGCCTGATGGCGGGCGCCGGAGGCGTGCATCGTCTGCCGCGTCACATCCCGCTCAAGATCGCGATGGGCTACATGCTCACGGCACGTCACGTGCCCGCGCCCGAGGCTCATCGCTGGGGACTCGTCAATGAGGTCGTTCCGGCAGAGGACTTGATGGCGACCGCTCGCCGCTGGGCTGGTGAGATTCTGCTTTGCGCGCCAATCTCCGTGCGCGCCTCTAAGGAAGCGGCCTACAAGGGTCTCGACCTGCCGCTGCCGGCCGCGCTGACGCACTCGTTCCACCAGCAGCGGATCATGAGTCAGTCGGAAGACCTGATCGAAGGCCCGCGAGCCTTCGCCGAGAAGCGCACCCCGAACTGGAAGGGTCGCTAGAACGGCTCTGATCCCCGCTTCCCCCCTCTGCGGGGGAAGCTGCCGCAGGCTGAAGGGGGTCCCCGCTCGGCCTGCGACAACAGTTGTTCAGAGCTTTCCCAGGAGCCGACTAGTTGCCCTTGCAGAATGCGGCGATGTCACGAGCCGTGTCGCGGGAGATGTCCGGGCACGGCGAGATAAAGACATCGCCGCCGTGCACAGGTTCCGCGGTCGTGAGCAAAGGCCAACCCAGCGACGAGGCTGAAGGCGGGATCAATCGTCGAGATTCCAGGGCGGGTTGGCGGAAAGCTCCGACATCCGACGGCCGGAGTCCGGTACGTCGTGGCTGAGCTTGCGTCCGTACTCTTCTGCCCACTCAGGCGGGAGCACTTGCTGCACCTCGTGCCAACGAATTGGTTGACTGCGCGTGTTGCGCGAGGCGTCGGTGACATCGGCGAGCCAGATTGCCATGTCGCCGCCGTCCATGTAGTTGACGACACGGCACGTCATCCAGCCGAGGATTCCGTCGAGAATCGGCAATCCGTCGTCGTGCTCGTGCCAATCCAGACCGTCGAACTTGTCGACCTCGGTCTGTGAGCGGAATCCCCAGTGCTTGACCCATTGCCATTGCTCGCGAGCGATGACGTGTACGGCCAGTTGGCCGGAGGCCTCGATCAACGAGTTGGTGTGATTGCGCTTTTGAATCTGAACCAGGACGCGCGGCTGCGCCGGGACGATTGATGCGGCGAATGCGCCGACCGCAATCTGCCCTCCGCGTTGTCCGTCGTGCGCGGCGGTGACCACCGTGAGCGGCGACCACATCAGGGTCAGTAGCGATGGTGCGTCCGAGAGCGGCATGTTCCGAGGCTAACGCTCCGACTCGGCTAGTTGTGCCTGGCGTCGGTGTCGCCACCAGACCCAGACGATCGGCGCTGCGAAGAAGAGGACGATGGCGATGAACGCACCGATCAGAATTTCCCGGTTGCGTTCCAGCACGGCATCGCCCAGGACGGCGGCGAATATCAGTATCGGCGCCGAGGCAAGCACGGAGATCACGATGTACGAAACGAAGCGCATCTGCGTCAGTCCGGCGGCGTAAGACACGTAGTCGACACCGGCGATGGGGAACAGCCGCAACACAATCAACAGCCGGATTCCGAGCCGTTCACCCAATTGATCAATCCTGTCCAGCGCCGCCTGCGACGTGAGACGCCTTAGCGATGGTCGGCCCAGCCGTCGGGCGACCCAGAAGCAGATCGTCGAACCGATCGCGGTTGCGCTGATTGTGTAGAGGAAGCCCAACGCCGGCCCGAAGACCGCGGCGGCAATCAATGGCATTGGTGCGGTCGGCAGCGGAGCAAAGAGCATCGAGAGGGCGAACACCACTATGTAGACAATCGGTCCCCAGACGCCGAATCCGTCGATCCATTCCTCGATTTCAGCTTGTTCCCAAGGGAACCAGCGCTCGTAAGCGAGATAGGCCCCGATCAGAATGGCAATGACGGCGACGCCCAGCAGGAGGAGGAGCGCGGCACGGCGTCGATTAATATGCCAGTTCTGCATGTTGTCACTCTAGTTTGACCCCCTCAGAACCCTGTGATCGGCGGATGCAGGCATTGTGTTGCGCTAGTGTCGAATACAGGGCAACGCAGGAGGACAGCTATGAGTGGGACGACGGCGATTGATCGGGATTTCTTTGCCAAGCACGCCGAATCGGCGCGACGAGCTGAGGATGCACGCACCATCTTCCCCGGCGGAGTCACGCATGATGCCCGCCACTTCGAGCCCTTCGGCATCGTTGTCGACCGTGCAGTCGGGCCTCGCAAGTGGGATGTCGATGGCAATGAGTACATCGACTACGTGATGGGTCATGGAGCGCTGCTCTTCGGCCACAGCCATCCCTACCTGGTCGAGGCAGTGACTCAACAGGTAGCCCGCGGCACGCATATGGGAGGATCAAGCGACCTTGAGCTTCGATGGGCACAGGCGATTCAGCGTCTGTTGCCGAGCGCCGAGAAGGTGCGCTTCACATCGTCGGGCACCGAAGCGACGATGATGGCCGTCAGGCTCGCGAGAGCTGCAACCGGACGTGATCGTCTACTGCGTCTAACCAACCATTTCCACGGCTGGAACGACAGCGTGTTCGTTGCCGGCCGAACATCCGCAGGCGCTGTGGCTGCCAATGGCCAGCCGGAGGCGATGCAGGGTCTGCTCTCGGTCTTTGAGCAAACGGACGTGACCGGCATCGCTGCCGCGCTCGCCTCGAGGGAATATGCGGCGCTGATCATGGAACCGACCGGATATTCGTGGGGGACCTGTCCACTCGATCCATCGACGCCACAGGAGTTGCGCGACCTGACGAAGCGTCACGGCACTCTCCTGATCTTCGACGAGGTAGTTACCGGCTTCCGCGCGAGCGCGGGCGGCGCCCAGGAGCGCATCGGAGTGAGACCGGACCTGACCACCCTGGCCAAAATCGCCGCAGGCGGTCTGCCGGGAGGCGCTGTCGTCGGACGCGCAGACTTGTTGGACCAGATCAGCTTCGACGCCGGTGGTGGACGTGTAGCGCACCCGGGAACGTTCAATGCCAATCCGCTCTCGGCCGTCGCAGGCGAACGAGCGCTGCGGGCCGTCGCCGAAGAGGATCCAATCTCGGCGGCAAATGAGCGCGCTGCTCAGTTGTCGCGAGGGCTGAATCGGGCGTTGATTGAAGCGGAACTGCCTGGCTGCGTCTGGGTCGACGCATCGATGGTTCACATCATCCTCGGCCAGGATGTCGCGCGGCCGGACGACGGCATGACATGGGACTGGAGCCAGCACGGTGGCGCGCGCTCGACTCTGCCGATGACCGCCCCGGAGGTTGCCTGGCCCTTCCGTCGCGCGTTGATCAACCACGGCGTCGACCTGATGGGCATGGGCGCGCTGGTGTCCTGCGTTCACACCGAGGCTGATATCGATGCCACGATCGAGAGTTTCGGAGCCGCCTTCTCCGACCTGAGACGGGACGAGATCCTGTAACGGAATCGCTAGCTTGGTGGGGTCGGTTGTGGGATTATTCACGTAATATCCGCGCTGATGCCCTCATTCGCATTGACTCCGACAGTCAATGTCCGCGAATCGATAGACGTAGACGATATGACACGCACCCAGTACGCCAACCGAGCAACGCCGACCGACTACGCCGGACTCTACGATCCGCAGAGTTTCCGTGATGGTTGCGGTACAGGATTCATCGCTCGTCTTGACGGGATCGCGACACACGAACTCGTCCAGCAGGCCGTTGCAGGCGTCGTCAGCCTGACCCATCGTGGCGCCGTCAACGCCGATCCGGATACGGGGGATGGCGCCGGAGTCACGATCAGCATTCCTTACGCGATCCTGCGAGACGAGGTGGCGCGTCTGGGACGGGCGAATCTCAGCGATGTCGATCTCGGCTTGGCCATGGTCTTCTTGCCGATGGACAAGAACGCGGCCGAGCGTGGCAGATTCATTCTCGAATCTGCTGCGAAGCGAACCGGGTTGGATGTCATCGGATGGCGTGTCGTACCGACCGATCCGACCGTGCTCGGTCGCTGGGCGCTCGGTGAGTTGCCTTGCATTGAGCAGATGCTGTTTGCACGGCCAGCGGGAGTCTCGGACGACGAGTATGGGCGCCGCGTGTATCTGTCGCGTCGCCGTGCCGACACGGAGTATCGTGCGCTGCGCGAATCGAATTCGAACGATCCTGCCGGCGAGACGTACATCGTTTCGATGTCCAACTCGACTGTCGTTTACAAGGGCCTGATGGTGGCTCCGCAGCTGAGCCGCTTCTATCCCGATCTGACAAACCCCGAGACCGTCTCGGCACTGGCGTTGTTCCATCAGCGTTACGCGACCAACACGCTGCCCGACTGGAGGATTGCCCAGCCGTTCCGCTACATCGCACATAACGGCGAGATCAATACGCTCCTCGGCAACAAGCATTGGATGCGGGCGCGTGGTCCGGCATTGCAGTCGGACGTGTGGGGCGCTGCCGTTTCGGAGTTGCATCCGGTGTTGGGGTCGGTGAGTTCCGACTCTCAGGCGTTCGACGAGGCGTTCGAGTTGCTCGTGGCCTCGGGTCGGGGCGTGCTGCACGCGATGATGATGTTGATTCCCGAGGCTTGGGAACAGTACGACGACATGGACCCGGAACTTCGCGGGTTCTACGAATACCACGCCTGCTTGACCGAGCCGTGGGACGGCCCAGCGGCGATGGCCTTCACCGACGGTAAGATCGCCGCGGCGTCCATGGACCGTAACGGTCTGCGTCCCGCTCGCTATCAGGTGACCCGAGGCGGACTGGTCGTGATGGCTTCCGAGGTCGGGCTGATTGAGCTGGACCATTCGGAGATCATCGAGTCAGGCCGACTTGGTCCCGGCCAGATGGTCGCCGTCGACACCGTGCGTCATGAAATCCTGCGCAATGATGACATCAAGCGTCGTGTCTCATCGCGAATGCCCTACGGACGCTGGGTGCGGCAGTACATGGGCCGCCTGAAGCGGGCAGCGAGCATCGACGCGTCGCTGATACCTCAACCGGATGAAGGCGAGTTGCTGTCCAGGCAGATACTGCACGGCTACTCGAAGGAAGAGATCGAATACGTCCTCAAGCCGATGGCTCGCCAGGCCAAGGAGCCGGTTGGTTCGATGGGCGACGACACGCCGCTGTCGGTGTTGCATGATCCGGCCCGACCGCTGTACACCTACTTCAAGCAGAAGTTCGCCCAGGTCACAAACCCTCCGATCGACTCAATCCGCGAGCGCAACGTGATGTCGCTCGACACGTGGCTGGGACGACGGCAGTCGCTGTTGGAAGAAGCGCCCGAGGCCGCGAGACTGGTGCACCTGAGCTCACCGCTATTGCTGAGCGATGAGTTTGAGGCGCTGATCAGTTTCCGCCAACCGGGGTTCTCGGCGGCAGTGATCGACGCAGCATTCCCCGTGGAAGATGGACCGTCAGGGCTTGAGGCGGCGCTTAACGCGCTCTGCGATCACGTCGACAACGCCATCGAGGACGGACACTCGCTGATCGTCCTGAGCGACGAAGAAGTCGGCCCGGATCGCGTTCCGATTCCCATGCTGCTTGCGGTCTCCACCGTTCATCATCATCTGATCGATAGCGGGCAGCGATTGTCTGCGTCGATTGTCGCGAACTGCGGCGACGCACGCGACGTGCATCAGATTTCCTGTCTGATCGGGTTCGGCGCAGACGCGATCCATCCGTATCTGGCGCTGCAGACCCTGAACTCGCTGCACGCCGAGGGCGACTTCGATGACATGGACGCCAGCGAGGTGATTGATCGCTACGTTCAGGCCGTCGACTCGGGGATTCTCAAGATCATGTCGAAGATGGGGATCGCGGCGCGAGCCTCCTATCACGGCGCGCAGATCTTTGAGGCTCTCGGCATTGGCCATGAAGTCGTCGAACGTTCGTTCCCGGGCACGGTCTCGAGAATCGGCGGTATCGGATTCGAGGAAATCGGCGCTGACGCGCTCTCGCGCCATACGTTGGCCTATCCGGCCGATGGGCTCGATGCCGGCGGATGGTATCGATATCGCCGCAACGCGGACTATCACGCCAACGAGCCGCCCGTTTGGCGCTCGTTGCACAAGGTCGTGCAAGGTGGCGGCGCAGAGGAATATGCGAAGTACGCCGAGCGTGCCAACAACCGGCAGCCGACCGCGCTGCGCGACATGATCGGCTTTAAGTCAGACCGCAAGCCGATTTCGGTGGACGAGGTTCAACCGCACGAGGACATCACGGCAAGATTCAGCACCGGCGCGATGTCGTTGGGTGCGCTCAGCCCTGAGACACACGAGGACATTGCGAGAGCGATGAACAAACTCGGCGCCTCGTCCAATACCGGCGAAGGCGGCGAAGACCCGCGGCGATTCCTCCAATCCGGCGACAAGTCCGACGCGAACTCCAACATCAAGCAGATCGCGTCCGGTCGCTTCGGCGTGACGCCCGCTTACTTGGGCAGCGCCGGCGAAATCGAAATCAAGATTGCCCAGGGCTCGAAGCCGGGCGAAGGAGGCCAACTCCCCGGTCATAAGGTGACGCCATACATCGCGATGCTGAGGCATTCGACACCGGGCGTCGAATTGATTTCACCGCCCCCACACCATGACATCTACTCAATCGAAGACCTGTCGCAGCTGATCTACGACCTCAAGATCACCAATCCTCGTGCGAGAGTCTGTGTCAAGCTCGTCGCCTGCGAGGGCGTGGGCACGATCGCCACCGGCGTGGCGAAAGCCTATGCGGACGTCGTGCACATTTCGGGCGCAGATGGTGGGACAGGAGCCTCGCCGCTGTCGTCGGTCAAGTACGCGGGGGCGCCGTGGGAACTGGGCGTCAAGGAAGCGCATGAGGCCCTGGTGGTCAATGGCTTGCGCGGACGGATTCGGCTGCGCACGGACGGCGGATTCCATACTGGTCGTGATGTCGTTGTCGCGGCGATGCTCGGAGCCGAGGCCTATGGTTTCGGCACCACAGCGCTGGTCGCATTGGGCTGCAAGATGGCTCGCCAATGCCACCTCAATACCTGCCCTGTGGGCGTCGCGACCCAGCGTGAAGACCTGCGCGCAAAGTACTTTGGCAAGCCGCAGATGCTGATCGATTTCCTGCTGCACGTCGCGGAGGAAGTTCGAATCATCCTCGCCGAGCTCGGTTATCGCTCGATTGAGGAAGTCATTGGTCGCAGCGATTTGCTTGAACAGATCCCGCCGCGTTCCGGCGAGCGCGCCAAGCTGGTTGACCTCTCGAAACTGCTGGCGCCAATCGAAGCCGACCCCGATCTTCCGAGAATGCGGACTCAGGAACGCAATGATCGTCGAGACGATCTGCGACTTGACGACGAACTGCTGGAGATGGTCGAGCCGCATATCCAGCGCGAGGAACACATCTCAGCCAAGTTTGAGATCACCAACAAACACCGCACGGTCGGCGCCCGGGTTGCTGGCCGGATCGCCGAGCAATACGGCGATCTGGGGATGCAGCGCGGGACGATCGAGCTGCATTTCACCGGCTCCGCCGGTCAATCGTTCGGCGCATTTCTTGTGCGCGGCCTGCGATTGTTCCTGCGTGGAGAAGCAAACGACTACGTCGGTAAGGGCATGGCTGGGGGCATGATCTCCGTCGCGCCGAAGGATGGCGCCGGATTCCGCGGCCGAGACGCCGTTCTGGTTGGCAACACCGTTCTCTACGGAGCGACGGGTGGAACCCTTTGGGTCGCGGGCCGCGCCGGCGAGCGATTCGCGGTCCGCAACTCGGGAGCTCGAGCCGTTGTCGAGGGCGTCGGCGATCATGGCTGTGAGTACATGACCGGCGGTACGGTCGTGGTGCTTGGCCCCGTCGGCCGGAACTTTGCCGCGGGCATGAGCGGCGGCATTGCCTACGTCTGGGACGCGGACGGCGACCTCGAACGCCGGATCAACCCGGCCATGGTCGATCTCGAAACCGTCAAGGATCCCAACGAGGCGACCATGCTCGAGGAGATGATCGAAACGCATGCCGAACGCACCGGCAGCCCGTTCGCCCGGGAAGTGTTGGACAACTGGGATGTGGTGCTGCGTCAGATCGTGAAGATCATGCCGCGCGATTACAAGCGAGTCCTGCGCGAACGAGCCGAAGAGCAGGCTATGGCGTTGGCAACACAGGAATAGTCCGGCTACTTCGGCGCCCGGCCAGGTCAGTCGAGCAAGAACGTCGGCAACCTCAGCCGGCGGAGCAACTCGGAGCGCTGAGGCTCGACAGGTATCAGGGACGGATCGATCATCAGCGCAATCCGCCGCCGCGACACTGCGACTCTGCTCGGAGGCGTCGGCGTCGGTGCGGGAATCTTTGCTTGACGCCAGGAGCTACCCAACCTGAGCGCCACGACGATTGCAATGGTCATTGTTGCTGCGGGAGCAAGCACCTTGACGAGCCGCGGATCGATTGTCGGCTTCGCAACTTGATACTTCAGACTTGCCCGGAAGGACTGACGCCAGTCGTTGCCAGGCGGTTGCGGCGCGACCGCGGAAGCTTCTTCGACGATGGCCTCAGGCTCGCTGCCATTCGACCCATTGGAGGGCGGCTCAGCGATGACGGGTCCCCAGCCATCCAATGCGAGCACCGTGCTCGTCGCCTGACTGGATGCGCCATTGGGATCGAGAGGGTGTTGGCCGTTGGGGGTGGACATCGGAACTCCGACTAACCGGCTGGATCGCGTCGATTCGGTCGCTGCCTCGCCCAGGAAGCAATCAGCGACACCGACTCATGCAGCCGTCTTGTGCGCGAGCCGCCATTCTCGGAGACGGCTGCGACCGTTGATGGTTGTGGTATGGGACTAACTGTAGGGCTTGGAGCGAACTGCGTCGTCAAACCGGGCGTCGTCAAACCGGGCGTCGGTCTACCCGAAGGAGGCACAGGCATGCCGGGAGGTCCCGCGGGCGTTCCGGGTGGTCTGTTAGCTGCGGCCATCGCGCGGGCATTGGCCATCATTTCCGCTTGAGTCTGGAATTTGACTCGGGGCAGGATGATGGCCACGACAAGCACGACGAGCATCACGATCGACGAATACAAGAAGGCGTCGGTCACAGGGACGGCCAAGGCCTCCCTGGCGGTCATGATCACGGCCTCCGAGCTGCCCGGCGCCTGCTGTTCAAGACTCTGCCGGAATCCCTCCAACCGGTCGGGATTGAGCAGGGTCTCCGGGCGCTCCTTGAGCGCGTCGAAGCCGGTCGGGAATGCCTTCGTGAGCTGACTGGAGAACCCGCTGACGATCATCGCGCCGAATAAGGAGACGCCGATTGCAGCGCCAATTTGTCGGAAGAATTGATTCGTGGCTGTGCCCACGCCGAGCAAACTGAATGGCAGAGCATTCTGCATCAGCAGCGAATAGAGCGGCATCAATGTGCCCATTGAGGCGCCCATGAGGAACATATAGAGCCGGGCATAGTTGAGGTTGGAATCGACCTCGAGTGTCGAGAGCAGGAAGAGCGCGACTGCCGCGCCGGCGGAACCGACGATCGCGAGGATCTTATATTGTCCGGTCCGGGCGAGAATCTGCCCCGTGATCACCGACATCGGAACGACGCCGAGGCTCATTGGCAGCGTCACCAACCCGGAGTTTGTGGCCGAGATGCCCTGCGCGCCCTGGAGGAAGAACGGCAGATTGAACAACGCGCCCATCATCGCGATGCCAATCGCGAACATCACGATGGTGCAGAGCAAGTAGACGCGGTTCTTGAACATCGGCAGCGGCATGATGCCGTGCTCGCCCTTGCGTCGCGCGGTCCTCCACCAGGCCAGGGCGGCGATCACGGCCACGATCAGACAGGCGATGATCGGTGAATCGAGCCATCCGAACTGGTTGCCGCCCATCGAGAACGCCAGCAGCAGCGGCGTTACGGCGACGATCAGCAATCCGGCCCCGAGCCAGTCAGTCGGTTGCCGGTTGGGATGCTGCGGCTTTTGTCGCGGCATGATCATGGCGATGGCGAGTAGTCCCACCCCACCGACGGGAATGTTGATGTAGAAAACCCAGCGCCAGGAGAGTTCGTCAGTCAGCACGCCGCCGGCGAGCGGTCCGATGATGCTGGCCAGGGCGAACGTCCCGCCGATGATTCCGGCCCAGCGGCCGCGCTCAGCAGGCGCGAAATAGTCGCCCATCGTGGTGAAGGCGTTGGCCATGATGAAAGCGGCGCCGAACCCCTGCAGCAGCCGGAACCCAATTAGTTCCCACATGCTCCCGGCCGCGCCGCACAACGCAGAGGCGATGAGGAAGATCACGATGCCGGCGAGCAGGAACGGTTTGCGGCCGTAGACATCGGAGAGTTTGCCGATGATCGGAACGATGACAGTTGAGCCGAGCAAGTAGGAGGTGGCAGGCCAGGCGAAGAGGTCAAGGCCTCCGAGATCGCCGACCGCTTTGGGCGCGGCGACGCTCCAGATGGTCTGGTCGAGCGCCGCCAGGAACAGCGCCAGCATGACCGTGACCATGATCAGCACCTTGCGGCGCTGCGGCAGCATCCATCCCGGGGGAACTTGGCCCATGCCCGGCATTCCAGGCGGAGGACCGCCGGAAGGCGCAGGGGGTGGTCCCGACGGGGCGCCAGCTTGCCCGTTCGGCGAACGTGGCGGCCCCGTCGACATCACATCACCTCTGGATCGGGGGCCACGGCGCGAGCACGCCCTGGCGCTCTGCTTCAGAGGTTAGCAATGTGAACGTGCGGTCGATATCGTACAACTGCTGCTCGCTGAAGTTACGGAAGATCTTCCAGATTTGCGCGCGGTTGCGAGCGCGCAGTTCATTGATAACTCGCATCCCGCGTTCCGTCAGCCAGATCCGGACCCGTCGGCGGTCCAGGTCGTCGCGTTCGCGGCGCACCAGGCCATCGCGGACCAGGCGGTCGATAATGCCGGTCGCAGTCGAGGGGCGGACCTTGAGCTGCGCCGCAACCGACCCGGCCGGGGTGCCCGGTCCCGCTTGCAGCATGTACAGGACACGAAGCTGGGACATGGTCAGACCCAGCTCCTCCCATACCTCGAGTCGGTTGGGGTCGAACACTCCGGCCGCACGGCCGTAGTTATCGAGGATGGTCTCAATCAAGGCGTCGATCTTGGCGTTGACCGTGGTCATCTTTATCCGCCTTTGCCTACTGGAGCCGGGAATGAAACGCCGCGCTGTTCTCCGAGCGCGATCAGCTGTTCGATTGTCTCTTCGTCCAAGGGGACGCCGTTCTCGGAGCGGTCGGCGCGGGCCATCTCTTCCGGATCGCCCGGAATCACGACTCGTTCGACGCCGTCAACCGGCGCCACCTCACGGATCGCGTCGGCCATTTCCTTCATGTTGGACTTGAATTCGTCGGGATCGCAGAACAGGTCAATTCGCCACGCGGCGAACCACTGTCCCTGGACCAGGTTCTGCCCTCGCGGCGAGAACAGTCCGGAACCGTCACCCGAGAGCACGCCGGACATGATGTCGACCATCAGCCCGAGGCCATAGCCCTTGTGCGAGCTCGTCGTAATCGTCGAACCGAGCGGTAGCAGTCCGCCGTTCTTGCGCAGAATGAACGGGTCGTCGCTGTGGTTGCCGTCCTCGTCGACGGCCCAACCCTCAGGCAGCGGCTTACCCTGCCGTCCGGCGATTTCCAGCTTTCCGCCTGCGACCGCGGTCGTGGCGATGTCGAGCCGGAACGGCGTGCCGTCTGCAATCGGAGCGGCCATGGCGATCGGGTTGGTGCCGAAGACGCGTCCCTTGCCGCCCGAAGCGACGGCGATCGGCGGCACGTTGCACATCGCCATGCCGATCAGGTCGTGCTCGACCGCCATGTGCGCGTAATAGCCGGCCGCGCCGAAGTGTCGGCCGTTGCGCACCGTGACCATGCCCATGCCGCTGGTCTTGGCCTTCTCGATGCAGGTCGACATTGCCTTCTGGCAGACGATTGTGCCGAATCCGCCGTCGCCGTCCCAGGCCGCCGATACCGGAGTTTCGCGCAGCACCGCGATCTCGGGGGTCGGGTTAACGACGCCCGATTCAAAGCCCGGCGCATAGCCGATGTGCCAGGGCAGGTGTGCGATCCCGTGAGACTCGATGCCGACCAGGTCGGCGTCGACCAGGACATTAGCGCCGATCTCCGCGTCGTCGCCTGGCACGCCGTAGGACTCCAGCACAGCTGACGTGAAGCCGCGCAGATCGGATGCGGCAAAGCGATGCCGAGTCTCGGGCGCTTCCCGCCCGGTCCAGGCCACGTCTAGTCCTGGCCGTAGCTACGGACGGTCCGCAGTCCCTGCGACGAAGCCTGTGACATGAACTGAGAGTCGCTGCCTGACGGGATGTAGAGCCAGCCCTCTTCGGCGCGGCGCTTGGCCTCGACCGGACCCGAGGTGAAGATGCCCGGGGCTACGCGGTTGTCGATACGCTGCGAGCCGGCCAACACCTCCGCGCAGAGCGCGACGTGGTCGGGGTGCGGGTTGTCAGGTCGGACCGGAATGCCCATCGACATTGCCAGGTCGGCCGGGCCGATGCAGGTCGCGTCGATGCCCGGGACGCTGAGGATCTCGTCAATGTTGTTGACGGCGTCGACTGTCTCAATCTGAATGATGCAGGCGATTTCGTTGTTGGCCTCGGTGCCGTAGTCGGCGCCGCCGTACAGGAAGCCACGGTATGCGCCGAACCCGCGCAGGCCGTCGGGCGGATAACGAACCGCACTGACCGCTTGCTCGGCCTCGGCGCGGTTGTTGACCCAGGGAATCACGACGCCATAGGCGCCACCGTCGAGGATGCGCTTGATCTCCACTGGATCATTCCAGTGTGCGCGTGCCATCGGGATGGTGTCGGTCGTGGAGATCGCCTGGAACATCTGGACCATAGTCAGCAGGTCGACGGGGGAGTGCTCTCCGTCAACGACGAGCCAATCCCAGCCCTGATGAGCCATCGACTCGGCCGCGAGCGTGGAGCAGGTGGAGAGCCAGGCGCCAAAGGCGGGCTTGCCCTCGGCCCATAGCTGTTTCACCGTGTTTGGTCGCATTCAGGAACCTCCACTCGCGAAAAGTCGATCTGTCATTTACGTTGCGAAAAGCGTACACGATTAGTTGAAATTTCATACCTTCGGTCCGGCCCCGCGCCTCGGCGTTGCACCCACTCCGTTGTCAGCGAGCTTCAGGCCTCCGCTGGAAACACGGGGCAGGGACTGAGATGCGGGGCCTAAGCGAGCGGTCTCTAGCGGTCCGGATGCGGCGCCAATGACACCTTGTCCAGCACCGCCTTGTTGACCACGGAGCGCGGCATGTAGCCCTGCAGTACGTCGGCGGCCGTCTCTCCGACACGCTGCAGCAATAGCGGCGCCGAGGCGTCGGAATAGTAGGCAGAGTGCGGCGTCGCGATCACGTTGTCGAACTCAAGCAGCGGGTGATCCTTGTGCACTGGTTCCGGATCCCAGACATCGACGCCGGCGCCGGCGATCTGTCCGTTCTTGAGCGCGTCGTACAGCGCTGACTCGCTGACGACTCCGCCTCGACAGGTGGTGATCAGGTATGCGGTCGGCTTCATCATCGCCAACTCTGCCGACCCGACGATTCCCCGTGTCTCCGGACTCAGCGGCGGGTGCACGGAGACGTAGTCGGCCTGCATTACCTCTTCAAGCGAAGTCAGACGGACGCCAGCAGCTTCGGCGACCGCAGGATCCTGAAACGGGTCATATGCAATCACGTTGAGACCGAAGCCCTGAGCCCGAATCGCAGCCTGATGGGCAATGTGTCCGAACGCGACGAGACCCAAGGTCTCGCCGTAAAGCGGCCCCGACGGTCCCAGCGGCACTCGCTCGCCCGAGCGAGCCGCGTTGTTGTGCGCAACCAGCTTCCGGTTGAGCGCCAGCAAGAGCGACATCGCGTGCGTCGCGACTTCGTTGATGCAGTAGTCGGTGATGTTGCAGACGACGATGTTGTAGTCGACCGCGGTCTGCCAGTCAATGTTGTCGAAGCCAATGCCGTAGCGGACGACAACCTTCAGATTGGGCGCAGCGTCGAAGACGTCTTTGCCCACCTGTCGATAGCCACAAATGATGCCGTCGGCGTCGGTCACATGGGCGGGAATGTCCTGCTGCTGATCGAGGGTCAATGCCACTAGTTCGGCATCGGCCTTGGCCAGTTGCTCTTCTTCGGCCACATGCGGCTGCCGCTCGGGCCTTGAATCGACGTGGTAGACCTTGAATTTCGACATTGCCGCCTACTCCTATTGTTCCTGCTTCTCGTGCTTCGCTTGCCTGCGCCTAAAGCCAGGTTTGAATCCTGGAACGCGGCTGGTCCGGAATCACTGCCTTCAGCCGTTTTCCGTCAGCAGTGAGCGTAAACGACATCTGCTTGCCAGGCTCCAGCTCCGGGTGGAGGATGCGCTGGACCAACCGGAACGACTCGAAGCGAATCAACGACAGGCGAACCTGCTGTTGGT
Source organism: Dehalococcoidia bacterium (assembly GCA_963666795.2). GTDB lineage: Bacteria > Chloroflexota > Dehalococcoidia > Bin125 > Bin125 > Bin125. Next base: position 1,996,303 of record CAXXUV010000008.1, read on the forward strand.
CTGCCGTTGGTCGCGCCGCCAAGACTGCATCGACCAGCTCTGTAAACGAGGCCTGCTCGACGAGCAGCAGATGTTGAACGACCAATTGCTCAACGACGTCCAGCTCAATCTCAATCGGGTCCGGCCGCAGACGGTGTTTCAGCGTTCCACGGATTCTGTCCAGTCGTGACTTGAACGACACATTGAGTCCTATGCGCTGAGATACGCGGCGATATCGGGGCCGCCCTTGGTCAGCACGACGCCGGCCTCTTCCAGACTCGCCGTCTCCTCTGCCGGGATATCAAGCCATTCGTCGAGGACTGCTGCGGTGTCCTGGCCAAAGACTGGTCCGTATCCGTAGACGCGACCTGGAGTACGCGAGAGTTTGAGCGGCGACGCCGCCATCGTGACGGCGCCTGCGATTGGATGCTGAACGGTCGTAATCATCTCGCGAGCCGCAATCTGCTCCTGGTTGACGGCTTGGCCGATCGTGTTGAGCGGTCCGATAGGGATGCCGTACTGCGAGAGCACCGTGACCCAGTAGTCGGTGCTCTGCTTGCGGGTCGCTTCAAAGAGCATCGGCTCCAACTCAGCATGGTTCTCGGTGCGCTTGAATGAGGTCTCGAAGCGCTGATCGCCGACCAGCTCCGGCAGACCGAGTTCGGCGCAGAACAACTCCCATTGCGTGGCCACACCCCAGGACAGGGCGACGACCATCCAGCCGTCAGCGGTTGGGAAGGCCTGGAACGGCGTCGCCGATGGATGCCGAGTACCTAGCGGTCCCGGCTCCTTGCCGGTCGTGAAGTAGCGCGCGACCGCGTTTTCGAGGATGGCGATCTGGCAATCGAGCATCGAGATGTCGACCGACTGTCCCTGCCCGCTGTAGTCCCGCTCGCGCAGCGCGGCGAGGATGCCGATGGCGGTATAGAGGCCGCCGCAGATGTCGCCGATGGAGGTTCCAGGTCTGGCGGGCGGTCCATCGGGATATCCGGTGATGCTCATGACGCCGCCCATGCCCTGGACAATAATGTCGAGCGCCGGCCGATTGCGCCAGGGACCCGTTTGTCCAAACCCGGAAGTGGACGCAAAGATCAATCGCGGATTGCGTTCTAGCAGCGCATCGGGGCCGATGCCGAGCTTGTCCATCACACCGGGCGTGAAGTTTTCCATCACGACGTCGGCCTGATCGACGAGGCGAAGAAAGATGTCGCGTCCTTCGTCTGATCGCAAATCGATGGAGATGCTGCGCTTGCCACGATTAACCGACTGGAAGTACATCGACTCGTTGTTGACGAACGGACCGGTCGTGCGGGCGACGTCTCCATGCGGCGGTCGCTCGACCTTGACCACTTCGGCGCCGAGATCGCAGAGGATCATCGCGGCGTAGGGTCCGGCCAGGACCCAGGTGAGATCGAGGACGCGAATGCCTACAAGCGGTCCGGGTGGATGTGTGCTGTTGGAAGTGGTCATGTGGGCTCCTAGACGTCTCCCTCGCTGGGATTGCTGAGCTCGATGTCGGTGACGACCCACTCCAGGGGCTCACCGTTGGCGAGGTGGACGAGATTAGTAAAGAAGAACTCTGCCGTGCGCAAGTATGAGGCATCGACGTGACAAGAGTCGTGAGGTGTGATCTGGCAGTTGGGAAGCTCCCAGAGCGGCGAGTCGGCTTGCAGTGGCTCGAGTGGCGCGACATCTAATACGGCGCCGGCGATGCCTCCCGTTCGGAGCGCTTCGCCCAAGGCGTCGTGGTTGACCACACGACCGCGCGCGACGTTGATCAGGAGTGCGTGAGGCTGCATCGTCGCGAGTGCGTCGGCATCGATCAGGTTGAGCGTCTCATCTGTGAGCGGGCAGCAGAGCACGACATAATCGCTGGCGCTGAGGAGTTCATGCAGTCGGTCCGGTGCGAGATGCTGGTCAAGGAAGTCGTCGCTCGGAGGGCGGCGCTTGGTCGCAATCGTTCGCATGCCGAATGCCTGGGCGAGCTTGGCGCAGGCCTCCCCGATTCCGCCGTAGCCGACGATGCCGAGTGTCTGGCCGGCCAGTTCCACAGAATCGAGCGGCGTCCATTGCTGGTCGGTTTGGTTGGCGGCGTGCTGCGGGAGTCGCTTCGCGTGACTGAGGATGTAGGCGAACACATACTCGGCAATCGGACCGCCGTGAACTCCGGGCGAGTTGGTCACAACGGCGCCGGAATCCAGCAGATAGGCAAAGAGCGCATGGTCGACGCCGGTGCTGGCGGTCTGCATCCACTTCGGCGGCGCTGACTCCAGCAGCTTGATGAACGCGCCTGCCGCCTCAGGCAGGTAGTACAGGTCTTCGGAGAAGAAGAAGGCGTCGAGGCGGCCAGGATCTTCCGACCAGCAACCATTAGTGTCGAGCAGCACGATTTCGGCGTCTGGCGCCACTGCGCAGAGGCGGTCACCGGCTCGGTCGCTCAGCTCGGTGGTCACCCCGATGCGCAGGTTCGACTTGAAGGCTGATTGAGGCGGCGACTCAGGCATGGCCCCTCCGCTTCTCGTGTGCCGCGATGTCTAGCGCTAGGGTAATGGCGTCGATGAGCAAGTCTGCCGACCCTCAAAGCCGCCTGCTGCTCCGACGCCGGGAACGTCTGCCGCGATTGCTCTATCGCCGGCCGTTTCGCCGGGTGTTCGCGGGCTGGTGGATTGTCGCCGCGGCGTCGATGTCGTCGTTCGCTGCCGTGACATTCTTCAATCCCGTCCTGGGCGCAATCACCCCGGAACTGCAAACAGAGTATGGCTGGAGCACGGCATCGATCGCCCTGTCCATGGTGATCGGCGGCATCGGTGGCGGGGCGATTGCCTCCTTCGTCGGACCGATCGCCGACCGGCACGGCGCACGCTGGTTGCTCTTTGGCTCGGTCGGCGTTGTGGCTGGACTGTTGGTCAGCCTTGGATTCATATCCACCCTGTGGCAGTTCCTGCTGATCTGGGGCGTGGGACGTGGACTGACCGTCGCGGTTGTTGACATTGCGGTGGTCGTCGTCATCTCGAACTGGTTCATTCGCCGTCGCGGGTCGGCTATGGGCATGACGATGGTCGGGACCCGCGGCGGGATGATGATCTTCCCGCTGGTGATCTCTGCCGGCATCTGGCTCGGAGGATTGCGGGAGGCCTTCTTCCTGATGGCGCTGCTGGTGATCGTGATTGGCTGGCTCCCTGCACTAATCATCCGCCGCCGCCCAGAGGATGTGGGTCTACGACCCGATGGCCGGTCTGCTCGAGCCTCGGTAGCAGGCGGCAAGGGCCAGTCATTACTTGCGTCGGACCCGGATTGGACGGTTCGCGAGGCGGTGCGCACGCGAGCGTTCTGGTTGCTGCTCTTCGGAACGACGATCCTGATGGCTGTCAGCGGGTCGGTGAACTTCACTTTTGTCTCACACATGACGCAGAATGGTATTGGCGCCGACACCGCACGGACCGCGTTGGCGGTGTGGGCCGGAATGGGAATCATCGGCGGTGTGCTGGGCGGAGAACTGCGGCAGCGTCTTGCGGTGCGCTACGCACTGCCGCTCGTGATCCTGGTCACGACCAGCGCGCTCGTCTGGTTCGTTCTGACCGACTCGGTCTGGATGGCGTTCGTCTTCGCGATCTGGCACGGCCTGGCGTTTGGCGCGCAGTTGCCGCTGAACCGGATTTCGTTCCCCGACTACTTCGGCCGCTACTCGGTCGGCCGGATTCGCTCGGTCACTGCTCCGCCGCAACTGTTGCTCAACGCCTTCGGCCCGTTTGTGTCGGGATTGGTGATCGATAGCCGAGGGTCTTACGACCTGATCTACTTTGTCTTCATCGGGCTGCTGCTGACGGCGGCGCTGAGTTTGCTCCTCGCTCGGAGGCCCGAGCCACCGGTTCGTTCGGCGTGAAATCTACTCGGTGTCGCTCTCGAGGGCGGGAAACATGTCGCTGATACTGCAGACGAATTCCGGAAGAACGTTATCCCCGACAAGTGATTCGGTCCCGCTCAACGTCGCAGTCTCGGCGCCTGGCCGATACACATCGACGCGACGGGTCTCGGGTAACACAACCCAAACGATTTTGACACCGATGCTCAGCCACATCATCGCCTTGTCGTGGACATCGGCACGCGAATCGTTTGGCGAGCGAACTTCGACGACAAGGTCAGGGACGAGATCGGTGTATCCGCTGACGACTGGGTTGAGCGGCATCGTCTCAGCCGAATAGAAGGCAACATCGGGAGCGCGGACGGTGTCAGGATCGCGCTCGACCAAGACTCCGTGGTCGCCGGCCAAGACAGTACCAATGACCTTGTCCACCAAATGCACATAGAGGAGCCCTGCGATCCTCGCGACGATCCAGGCGTGCAGCACTCCCGGTGGCATCAGTTCGCAGAATTCCCCACGTATCAACTCGCCACGCGCACCTTGACTGTCGAGCTCGATCAGCTGCTCGGCGGTGACCAGTTTGGGGGGCGCTTCGGTGACCATGGTTTCATGCTAGGCGTTTGCGAGGATTAAGGTTCCCGCCGAGGCGAACATGCCGCCCGGGCCGTGGGCCATGCTGACGTTGACGTTGGGCACCTGGCGGTCGCCGCATTCGCCTCGTAGCTGCCGGACCGACTCGATGATCGCGAACATCCCGTACATGCCGGTGTGACAGTAGGAGAGTCCTCCGCCGTTGGTGTTCATCGGGAAGTCGCCGCCGGGGCCGGACTTGTAGATGACCTCGCCGTCGGGGCCGGTCTTGGTCTCGGCGAAGAAGGGGCCGCCCTCGCCCTTGGGCACGAAGCCCAGGTCTTCCGCCGCCATCAGCGGGGTGAAGGTGAAGGCGTCGTAGAACATGCAGTGGTCGATGTCCTGCGGGGCGAGACCGGCGCTCTTGTACGCCGCGTCGCCGGAGATGCGGTAGGCGTCGGCCGTGGTGTGGTCGCGCATCTGCGAGACCATCCAGTGTGCGGCCGCCTCGCCCGCGCCCATCACGTAGACCGGGTCCTTGGCGAAGTCCTTGGCCCGCTCTTCCGAGACCAACACGAGCGCGCCACCGCCGTCGGCGACGATGCAGCAGTCGAGCAGGTTGAACGGGTAGCAGATCATCCGCGAGTTGAGCACGTCCTGCGGCGTGATCGGTCCGCCGCCGCGTTCTGGTGATCGACGGTGGCTACCCATCATGGCCATCGGGTTGAGGTTGGCCCAGGAACGAGTCGCTGCGGCGATGTGCGCGAGGTGTTCCTTGGTCGTTCCGTACTCGTGGAAGTGACGCAGAACGGGGATCGAGAACGTCGTTGGCGCGCCGCCGATGGCGAATGGCGACTCGAACTGACCACCCGGCGAAGAGGCAGAGCCGCCGCGCGGAGCGTCGACGCCGGAGCGTCCGCTCTCGCCGTGTGTGACGAGGGCGACATCGCAGTAGCCGGCCATGATCGCGGCCACGGCGTGGCGCACGTGAATCATGAACGAGCAGCCGCCGACGGACGTGCCGTCGATATAGCGGGGCTGGATGCCGAGGTACTCGGCAACCTCGTTGGGAATGGCGCCGGCGCAGAGCAGGCCATCGACATCGGCCAGCGACATGCCGGCGTCGTCGAGCGCATTCTTCGCAGCCTGCGCATGCAGCGTGAGCCGAGACATGTGAGGCAGTCGTCCCAGATCATCGGTCTCGGCAGCGCCGACGATGGCAACCTTGTGTCGAATCTGATCCATAAGTGGTCTCCGTTCCAGGTAGGTACTGGGTGTCGGCGGTTAGCTCGATGCTTGAATGGGCTTGAATTTGGGCAGCGTGACCTCGTCGGTCACGTCATCGAAAACGATCTCGACATCCATGTCGACCGTGGTCGTGTAGGGGTCGTCGATGATCAGGTTCGACATCAGGCGCGGGCCCTCTTCGAGCTCGATCACGGCGATCACGTACGGCGGCGGGTTGTCGGCGCCATAGGGCGGAATCGGCTGATGGGAGATGACGTAGGTATGCACCTTGCCCTTGCCGGACGCTTCTTTCCAGCCAATGTTCCAACTAAAGCACTCGGGCTTGGGGCAGAACGGTCGTGGGTAGAAGTGAGGGCTGCCACACTCTTCGCAGGTCGGCAGCATCAGTTTGTGCTCTTTAAGTCCGTCCCAATAGGGCTTCGATTCGGGGGTCGCCACCGGCAACCTGCCGCTGTATTCGGCCATGCGGAGCTCCTTCGCGTTTGAATATTTGGTGTCCAAGGCGATGCTACACGACGCCCAGGTATCAGCGGGGCAAGGACTCGCGGTCGATCCATGCCTGCTCAAGGGCTGTCTTCCCAGCACTCCATTGGGGAGATACATCTCGCCGCTGTCGAGCCATCTCAGCCAATATCACGGCCGCAGCAACTGAAACGTTGAGCGATTGCACGAAGCCCACCATGGGAATGATGATCGCGCCGTCGGCGAGTTCCAGCATCTCAGCGGAACACCCGTCATGCTCGTTGCCGAGCACGATGGCGGCGGGCGTAGTCAAGTCGACGCTCAGATAGTCCTGCGCATCGTCGGTCAGTTGCGTCGCGTACACCTGTAAGCCCTGATCGTGGAGTGCCGAAACGCACGACTCGGCGCTTTCGAATCGGTCGATCTGAAGCCACTTGTCTACCTGGGCTGCCACGCCGCTCGAGATCTCGGGGAAAACCTGGTTGGTGTAGACGAGGTCGACGCGACCGACGCCGAAGGCGTCGCAACTGCGCAGGATGGCGGAGGCGTTGTGTGGGTCGTGGATGTTCTCGAGCACGATGACGAGATCGTCATGGCGACGTTCGAGGACGGAGCGGAGGCGTTGACGGCGGCGCTCGGTGATCATGGTGGGCGGAAGGACCCCCTCAGCCTTCGGCAGCTCCCCCTGCAAGGGGGAGCGGGGAAGGGGATTCGGCATCTCCCTCCTGGAAGGGGGGGAGAGGGGAATTGGAGGTTTCGCTTGTGCCTGCTACACGGCGCACTCGCCTTCGCCGCGCTCGAGAACGTAGATGTCTTCGCGGTCCCAATCGATGAACATCGGCAGGGTGTCGGCCGAGAATTCGGGCGGCAGCGTCAGATCAGTAAGCGCTTCCTGGATCGGACTGAGGCCGGCTCGGTCGAACCAGGTGCTGAACAGCTCTTCGTCGTTCTCGCGGTCGGACTGGTACAGGTTGATGACCCGTTCGACCGCGTCGGGGACGCGCTTGGCTGGAAGGCGGATTCTCGGCACGAGCGTGCCCAGCCGCATTTCCTTGGTCCGGTAGGTGCCAGCGACGAACAGGTGGTACGCGGGAATCTGGCGGTTGCCGACCTTGATTGCGGCGCCGTGGAAGCCGATGTCGGCGATGTGGTGCTGACCGCAGCTATTCGGGCAGCCGCTCATGTGGATGCGCATCTTGCGGGTCACCGGGTCGTCAATGTTGAGCGCACGTACCCGCTCCTGGACGGCGCGGTTGAGGCCCATCGAAGAGGTAATGCCCAACTTGCAACTGTCGGTACCGGGGCAGGAGACGACGTCTTCGATTTCTTGTGCATCGGGCGCGCCCATGCCTAGCGCGTCGAGCTCTCGCCAGACGGCGTAGACGCACTCATTGGGGATCCAGCGCAGGACGAAATTCTGCTGCGGCGTCGAGCGAGCGCGCTCGCGACCGTACTTGCGCAGGATCTCGGCGATCCCGCGGAATTGTTCCGGCGAGAGATCGCCCTGGTCGATTGAGGCCTCGACGGCCGAGTAACCCTCTTGAACCTGGGGTCGCACGTTGCTGGAGACGAAGCGCTCGAATTGCGCAGCGTCGCCATTCGGCTGGGGCGGAGAGACCGCTGGCGTGCGGACATCGGCTGCCTCGTCGTCGAGGTAGAGCAATTCCTCGAGCGGCGGCGTCTCAGCAGACCAACTCTTCTTGAGCTCCTCGTCGACCATCTCACGGAAGGCTGCTGCGCCGACGCGATGGACGAGGAACTTGATTCGCGCCTTGAGGATGTTCTTGCGCAGCTCGTCGGCCGCGTTAAAGATGCGGATGACCGCCTCGGAAAGGGTGAGGAATTCAGACATCGGTACGAAGTCTGCCAGCAGCAGCGCCGGCTTGGGCATCGTCGAGAGGCCGCCGCCGACCATCACGCGGAAGCCGCGCACCTCTTCGCCGTCGATCACTCGTACCTGCGAGAAGAACGCGAGGTCGTGGATCGCGGCGATCGCCGAGTCGGCTTCGCGTCCCGTGAAGTAGACCTTGAATTTGCGGGGCAGCAGCTGCGTGATCGAGTTGCGGACCCAGTAGCGGACGAATGCGCCGGCGTACGGCGTGGGGTCGAAGACCTCGTCGGGCATAATCCCGGCCCAGGGGTCGGCGGTGACGTTGCGGACGGTGTTGCCGCAGGCTTCGCGCGAGGAGAGTCCGACCGTTCCGAGCACGCGCAGCATGTCGGGCATCTGGTCGAGCGGGACGAAGTGCACCTGGATGTTCTGGCGCGTGGTGATGTGGCCCTTGCGCAGGGGGGCGAAGGTCTCGCAGACTTCCGCGAGGCCGTCGAGCTGATCCGACGTCACACCGCCCATCGGCAGCTTGATCCGGTTCATGTGCACATCGGCCTGGCGCTGGCCGTACACACCCTGTCGCAGGCGGTAGAGCATGAACTCGACCTCCTGGCGCTCCTGGGCGCGGAAGGCGGTCGCTTCGGTTTCAAAGTCGGCGAGTTCGTCATCCCAGATCGGGATGACAACTCCCGGAGTGTCGGTTCGGGTTTCGGACATCAGGTAACTCCCTGCGGGATATAGGTCGGTTTCAGTCTAACAACGACGGTTCGATCTCCACCCGGCGCGCTATACGTCCGACAGCGGCTCGCTGTCGAATCGTCTCCAGCGAATCGAGCGACGCCGGCGTGCGTTCGCCGCTAGCGAGCATCTGCTTCAGAAGTGGCTCGCCTGCCGACTCCGGCAAGTGATCCCAGCGTCCGACCACGTCGTGGTTGGCCAGCCGCCAGACCTGTTTGCGAGCACCGATGCTGGGCTTGCCAACAGACAGTTTTCGGACCGGCCGGCCGTCGTACTCGACAAGCTTGTAGGCGGCGTCCAGCGTTGAGGCGTCGGGCGGAGCGACAATCGCGGTTCCGCAGGCGAAGACGTCGATTGGTGCGTTCGACGCCACCAGCTCGGCAATCTGGTACTCGTCGAGACCGCCACTGGCGACGATTCGCACGTCGGTCAGGCCGACGGTGTCGAGCTTGATGCGCGCCTGCCATGACTCGTTGCGGAAGTTACCGGAGTCGATGCGGATTGCTCCGACGGAACCCGTGCCGAAGCGCTTCGCCGTCCTGATGGCGTTGTTCACACCGGATTCAGAGCCATAGGTGTCGACCAACAACGTCGTTCCGGGATAGCGGGATACGAACGCGTCGAACGCGTCGCCTTCGCTATCGCTGGCGAGCACGAAGCTATGGGCCATCGTTCCGGTGACGGGAACGCCATAGCGTCGGCCAGCTTCCACCGAGGAGGTGGCGTCAAAGCCGGCGATGTAGGCGGCGCGGGAGGCCTCGATCGCCGCTTCAGAACCGTGTGCGCGTCGCCCTCCGAACTCGATGACTGGTCGGCCGGCAGCGGCGTCAACGGTGCGTGCTGCCTTGCTCGCGACCAGAGTCGCGTATGCGATCTGATTGATCATTGCCGTCTCAACGATCTGCGCCTCGGGCAGAGGCGCGATGACCTGGATTAGCGGCTCATGCTCGTAGACGACGGCGCCCTCGGGTGGGGCCCAGACGTCACCGGTGAATTGGAAGTTGCGAAGCTGCTTGAGGAATGCTTTGTCGAATTGGGGCAGCGTTGCCAGGTAGTCGAGCTCTTCGTCGGCGAAGCTCAGCGACTCGAGGAAGTTGAGCGCACGCTCCAGTCCGGCGGCGATCAGATAGTCCCAACCCTCAGGCAAGCGGCGCACGGTCAGCTCGAAGACGGCCTCGCGCGTCATGTCGCGGTCGTAGTAGACCTGCGACATCGTCAGCTCGTACAGATCGATGAAGAGCGGCGGCGGCGTGTTCACTGCTAGGGACCTCTGAACAACTGGTGTGGCAGGCCGAGCGGGGACCCCCCCTTCAGCCTTCGGCAGCTTCCCCCGCAGAGGGGGGAAGCGGGGATCAGCGTTATTTAGGGTATTCCTAGAACAGCAGAACACTAGTCGATATTAACGCCGAGTTCAGCGAGCTCAGACAGGGCAGTTTTGCCATCGTCGGGCTGCAGATTGACTGCTGCAACGCCGGCGGCTGGGACGACGACCGCGAACCCGAGGCGCTGGGCGTCGGCGGCGGTTTCCTTGACGCAGTAGTCGGTCGCGAGACCGAGCACGACGCAGCGCTCGATCCCAGCGGAGCGGAGTAGGGAATCCAGGGTGGTCGGCGTCTGGTCGCTGGTCTGTGGGTCCCTTGTGGTGAAACCGGAATAGCCGTCGGAGCCGTCGACGCCTTTGCGCACGATTTCTTCGGCGTCTATCACGAGGTCGTCGTGAAACTGCGCGCCCCACGTGTTGGCGACGCAGTGGACCGGCCAGAGGCCATCGTCGGTATCGAAGTGAGGCGTGTGCTCGGGATGCCAATCCTGCGTGTAGACGACCAGCGCCCCGGACTCGGACGCCTGCGCGATGGCGGCATTGGCGTACTTGATGACCCCAGCGGCGCCGCTGACATAGAGCGAACCGTCGGGGTGCGCGAAGTCGTTTTGGATGTCGACGACGATCAGCGCGGTCCGGGGATCGAAGGTTGGCACGAGGAGTTGTCAGGGAAGGATGAAGGGGGAAGTTGGAGGCGACGACCGGATTCGAACCGGTGATCAGGGTTTTGCAGACCCCTGCCTTACCACTTGGCCACGTCGCCTAGGTCAGGATTCAGCGCACTGGCTGGTGAGGGCATTTGTCTGGAGCGGAAGAAGGGATTTGAACCCTCGACCTTCTCCTTGGCAAGGAGACGCGCTACCGCTGCGCCACTTCCGCTCGATGAGGACATGGTAACCGTCGCTTGGCCATATGGCGAGACGCCGGTTGTCCATTGGGTGGTGCCGAGGAAGAGACTCGAACTCTTACGCTCGCAATGAGCACAGCGCCCTCAACGCTGCGTGTCTACCAGTTCCACCACCTCGGCATATCGAAGGTTGGTTGCTCTGGCAGGGGTGGCAGGACTCGAACCCGCGACCTACGGTTTTGGAGACCGTTGCTCTGCCAAACTGAGCTACACCCCTCCGTAAGCTCCGAGCATAGCAGGTAATCGGGCGGCTAGACATCGCCCAACGCCGCTTGAATACGCTCTGGATAGTCGCCAACAATTCCTGTTGCGCCCAGCTTGACACACCGCTGGATGTCGGCTGGTTCGTTGACCGTCCAGACGAACGCGGCCATCTCGTGGGCCCGGCAGGCGGACACGTTGGCATCGGTCAGACCCATCAAGTGCATGGAAATACCGTCGAGCCGGAGTTCGGCGGCGATCTGCCAGATCTCCGCCGTCGGGGTCAGGCAGAGGTGGGCGATCCGTCGACCGTGTGGCGCCCGGTTCGCCAGTTCGATCACCGTCTCGGAATCGAAGCTCCACAGCCAGGTCCAGGGCAATGCGTCGACTCGCTCGATTTCTTCCAGCACTGCGGTAGACAACGCCGGCACGTCGGCTTCAGGAGAGCTCTTGAGTTCGATCGCAAACAGTATCTGACCGTTGATGAGTTCAAGCGCCTCGCGTAAGGTCGGAACGGGTTCTCCTTCGCCGGCGTCGAGAGCTTGCAGGTCGGCCAACGATGCTGCAGCGACAGGTCCCGAGCCACTAGTTGTCCGGTCGAGCAGATCGTCATGAATCAGCACGGGAATGCCGTCGGCGCTCAACTGGACATCGATCTCGACGCTATCGCAACCCATTTTCAGCGCCTTGCGAATGCCGAGCAGGGTGTTCTCGGGCGCATGTCCCATCGTGGTTCGGTGAGCAATCACCAGCGGGGTATCGTGAGACATCGGCGGACTCGTTTGTGGTTGGTCTGAAGGGGCGAGGCACGTGCGCAACGAGGATATCGCCGAGGCGTTCAACGTCAGCGGAGCGAATTACGAAGAGTCAGCCGGCGAACTGATTAACCTGGCCGCCTCCGAGTTGGTGCAACGTCTCAATCTTTCCGAGAGCGATGACTTCATCGATCTGGGCTGTGGCTCCGGCGCTGTGGCCGCACATGCGGAGCCGTTGCTGACGCAGGGCACGCTTGTCGGTGTTGACGTGTCGCGAGTGCAGCTTGAGCTGGCCAGGGAGCGATTTCGGCTGTCGCCAATTCAACCTCGATTCATCCAGGAAGACGCGGTGGCGACCAGTATGCGAGACCGCTCGGCCAGTGCTGTCGGGCTGGGCCTGGTGCTTCCTTACTCGGAGCGTCCGCGGCAATTGCTTAAGGAAGCCACGCGACTGACCCGGCTCGGCGGCCGTGTCGCGGCGACCATCCTCGGCGGCCCGTTCTTCGGCTCACCGGGAATGCGGCTGCTCGGTCTGCTCGAGCGGCGTGGGGTCGCGTGGCCGGAAGTTGAGTTGCAGTTCGATCCCCGACACGCCGTCCAATTGGCTCTGCTTTGCGAGGTGGACGGACGCAGGCTGGATGATGTCACTATCGAGGAGATCCAGCGGGAACTCTGGTGGGACAGCTTCGATGACTGGTGGCGCATGCTCTCGGCGTTCGGTTTTTTGCCGTTGGGCCGCGAACAAATACTCGATGCGATCGCTCGCGATATGCGCGAGGATGATCGCGTCGTGGACGCCGACGGCAAGGTTCGCTGCACCGTCAAGATCTGGTTGTTGTCGGCGACCGTGAGTGAAGGAGACCCCTGGCTATGACATCAGCGCAGCGACGAATCTCTGTCAACTTGCCCTGGAATCCCGACTTCGTCGACACGTTCCTCGCCCGGGCGCGTCTGGCAGATGAAATTGGCGTCGACACCATTTCCGTGCTTGAGGGCTACGGCCACGATGCGTTCACGGGCATGGCATTGCTCGCGCACGAGACGTCGAATGTGCGGATTGCATCCTCGATTGTCAACGTGTTCTCGCGAACACCGGCGACCCTGGCGCAGAGCTTCGGGACGGTTGACCAGTTATCTGGTGGGCGCGTCGTGATCGGCCTGGGCGCGAGTGCTCCCGGCGCGATTGAACGCTTTCACGGCGTCAAATTTGAGCGACCCTTCGCCCGGATCCGCGAAGCGGTCGAGTTGATTCGGCTGTATTGGTCACGTCAGCGATTTGACTACGACGGGCCGACCATCCATGTCGAGCGGGCGTTGGTCAGCGGTATGATTCCGGGTCAACCTACCGCACAGATCCATCTGGCCTCGCTGCATCCAACCTCGGTGAAGATGACGGCCGAGCTGGCCGACGGTTGGATGCCGACCTGGATTCCCAATGATCGAGTCGCCGAATCGATTCGGCAAGTGAAACAGTGGCGCCGTGAGTTCGGACGACCGGAGGATGCGGTCGAAGTGCGCTCTGCGGGCTCGGCGAATGTGCTGCTGGACTCTGAGCGACAGGCCGAGGTTGATCGGGGATTCGCTCAGGGACTCGCGTTCTTCGCCGTCCGCAACGGGCCGGGTTACTTCCACCAATTCGAGCGCCAGGGATTCGCTGATGAGGTCGCCGCGATGCGCGAGGTCTGGCCGTCCGGCGGCGCCGGAGCGGCGACCGAGATCGCCATGGAGATCGCTCCGAAATTCTCGTATCGAGGCTCGTTGGAGGGCTGCGCGGCATACCTCGATGAACAAACAGCTTTTGGCGTTGATCTGCACCAGGTCTCGGTCGACACCGACGACGATGACGCCTGGGCTGACGTGCTATCGCAACTCGTTTAGTAACGTTCAGCAAAGAACACGCAACATTCCCTGAGGGATTTCACCTGAGGGATTTGGAAGGCAACACCAATGGCAGACAACCCGCTAGCTGAGTCGCTCGCCAAATTCACCGATCGCGTCCTGCGCTGGACCGTGCAGTCGATGGAGGACCTGTCCCAGGACGAGGTCCATTTCCGCACCCACGACGGCCAGAACTGTATCGGCTTCGAGGCCTGGCACATCGCACGCACCGCCGACAACCTGATTCACTTCGCCTTCGAGCGCGAGAAGCCGCTCTGGCTGGCCAACAATCTGCACGAGGAGTGGGGATTGCCCAAGGTCGACCAGGGCACCGGGACGAGCTACGACGAAGTCGCCAGCTGGGTCTTCCCAGAGGGCGCGACGATCGCCAGCTACCTGAGCGATGTTGCCGATGTCATCGTCCCGCGTATTGCCGACATGCCGCTGGAATACCTCAACTCGATTACGCGCATCGTCCCGCAAGGCGAGCTGCCGAAGTGGGAGATCATCGGACAGGTGATCATCAACCACTCGAACAATCACCTGGGCCAGATCAATGTCGGCCGCACGATGCAGGGCAAAGAGGGCCTCGGCTTCTAGGGATGCTCTGAACAACTTCGATCCCCGCTTCCCCCTCCGGGGGGAAGTGCCGAAGGCTGAAGGGGGTCCCGGCTCTGTTGAGCACCGGAGTTGTTCAGTAGATGCCTAGCAGTAAGTTCAGGAGCATCCGATGACCGATTCCGGCGAAGTCAACCTGGTCGCACCGCTGTCCCTGACCGCTCAGGTCAACGCCGCAAGATCGGGCGAGCTTGCGCTGCAAGACCTGATCGCCCAGACCATTGATCGGCTCGAGGCGGTCAATCCGCTGGTCCGTGCGATCCTGCCAGATCCGCGCCTGCGTGAACGGTTGTCATCGGAAGCTGCCGACATCATGGATCGATGGCCGACGCCGTCGCTGCGTCCGCCGCTGTTCGGGACGATGGTGGCGGTCAAGGACATCTTCAACGTTCGACGAATGCCAACACGGGCCGGCTCGGCGGTTCCGCCGGAGTCGTTCAGCGGCCGCGAGGCTGACGTCGTCGCCCGCCTTCGAGAGGCGGGCGCGCTCGTCCTCGGCAAGGCCGTCACCACCGAGTTCGCCTACTTCGCTCCGGGAGCGACAGCCAACCCGCACAATCGGGCGCACACTCCCGGTGGCTCCAGCAGTGGCTCCGCCGCTGCAGTCGCCGCGGGCATCGCGCCGCTGGCGCTGGGCTCTCAGACGGTCGGGTCAGTCATCCGTCCGGCGTCATTCTGCGGCATAGTCGGCTTCAAGCCTTCGTATGACCGAATCCCAACCGGCGGAACGCTCTATTACTCGCCGTCAGTGGACACGATTGGCTACTTTGTCAGCTCGGTCGCTAATGCCTCGCTGGTCGCCTCCTCGGCGCTGCTCGGTTGGCGCGAGGGCGAAGATGCCGAGGCGCAGGCGCCGCGAATCGGGATTCCAACCGGCCCGTTCCTCGATCAGTCCGGACCTGAAATGCGTGCTGCGCTCGACACAGCAGCAGAACGCCTGCGTGAAGCCGGCTTGGCTGTCGAGTCAGCGATGACCCTGCACGACATCGCCGACATCAATGCGCGTCATCGCAATATGACTACGTTCGAGTTCACCGAGACCCACAACGAGCGTTACGCCAAGTACGGGGCCATGTTCCGGCCCCAGAGTGCGGAGCTGTACGAATCGGGGCTGAATATCTCGACTGCCGATGCCGAGGCAGGTCGCGCGAGCCGGATTGCACTCCGCCAGCGCCTGCACGAGCGCATGGACCGCGCCGGAGTCGATCTCTGGATTGCGCCGTCTGCCGTTGGTCCGGCGCCCAAGGGTCTTGGGTCAACTGGCGATCCGGCGATGAATTTGCCCTGGACCCACGCCGGCATGCCAGTGATTTCGTTGCCGTTCGGCGATGTCGATGGACTGCCGTTGGGCCTGTCGCTGGTCGGACGCTTCGGCCACGACGAGACCTTGCTCGGTCAGGCGGCGATGGTCGAGGCTGCGTTGGTTGGCAACGGCTAACAGTCTTCTGTTCAACTCCGATCGGTGGGCGAACGGGGACCCCCCCCCTTCAGCCTTCGGCAGCTTCCCCCGCGAGGGGGGCAGCAGGGATCAGAGTCGTTCAGAGCATCCCTAGAAGACGTCAGCTGGTCCCCCCGGGAGGAATCGAACCTCCGCGCACGGTTTAGGAAACCGCTGCTCTATCCCCTGAGCTACGGGGGGTATCGGTGATTGTATGCCCGTACTGCTACGTTGACCTTGGCTTCCTGTTTCGTATTCTGCATGCAGAAGCTGATCACAGACCCGGAGCACAACCAATGCCGATGTACGAGTATTACTGCCGACCCTGCAACGAGAAGTTCACCAAGCGCCGACCGATGAGCGCCGCCACGAATCCGTTCGAGCACGACTGCGGTCACACCGCTCAGAAAGTACTGACAGCGGCCGTTGTGACCGTCGCCGGTCAGTTCTCCGACGTCGACGCTGCCGAGGCGATGCCGACCGGTGGCGGTTGCGCCTGTGGACGCGGCTCATGCGGCTGCGGTGGCGGTGGCGGTGGAATGAGCGCGCTCAACTAATTGGCGGAGTGATCCGTTCGCCGGTTGAGCGCCTGAGCATCATTACCGATAACGCGCCCACGACCACGATGAACCCCAGTGTCACGCCGCCGATGAGCATGGTGGTGTCGAAAAAGAAGCGCTGGGGGAAGAGCTGAATCAGGCCGTCGCTGGAGTCGAGCTGCCAGAGATCGTTGGTGAAGAAGATCAGATGGAACCTCCTGAAGGCCGAGTCGAACCCGGTCAGGCCGAGGACTCCGAGGATCATCACCAACGTTGTGACGATCCCGCAAGCGCTCAACGTCGATTGAGCCAGAATTCTCGCGGCCTGCCCGCGACGTCTCCAGATCACCGCAGCGACAAAAGCGATGATGAAGCCCAGCGCGGCCCAGCCAGCGTCGTAGACACGCGACATCAGCCGCTTGACATCGATCATGTGGAGGATTTCGCGCTCTGAGTAAAACGGCGCGCCGTCAACCGTGACATCAAGCCGTT
Source organism: Dehalococcoidia bacterium (assembly GCA_963666795.2). Classification (GTDB taxonomy): domain Bacteria; phylum Chloroflexota; class Dehalococcoidia; order Bin125; family Bin125; genus Bin125. The sequence goes on from CAXXUV010000008.1 coordinate 2,013,142, forward strand.
CGTCATCGTTGGCGAGGTACTCGCGTGTTTCGGCGGCCACGCGGAGTACTTCGTCTTGCGATAGACCTGTTCGGCGGGTCGCGTCGTAGCGCTCGAATCCTCGTTCCCACCATGAGGCCGATGTCGCTGTGTAGCGCACCGATAGCGCGACCGGAAGAACAAACAGCGACAGCGCCAGCGCAACCGCAGCAATCGTGCGGACGAATCCAAGCAGCGCGAGTTGGGCGATAGGATTCATAGGTCGGATTGAGCGTATCGGGCCTCGAAGTCGGGGATGCAAATGAACCTGTCAACGATTATCGAGATCGCCGGCCTGGAGGACGAACGATCACTGACGATTGTGCGGTCATCGGCCGATGAGTCACCGGTGACGACCGGCGTGCTGGTCATCCTGGTGGACGAACCCCAACGCCTTGCCAACGCACTCCGGCACTATCCGACTGGGCACACTGTGCGGTCGGTTGATCGACAACAGGAGATTCGGTCCTCAACCGTTGCTGATGCGTTGCAAGCAGATTTGTCGAGCGTGGCTGCGCTGATCGTCAATCCCATTGAACTGTTCGAAGTTCGAGATGCTCCCGATGGCGTCCGAGGTGTGATGGATCGGTTGCGCGACCCAATCGACGGATGTCCCTGGGACAACGCCCAGACTCACGACAGCCTGCGTCCGCACCTGTTGGAAGAGACCTATGAGGTCCTGGACGCCATCGCGTCGGGCGATCCGGCGGAGCTTTGCGAAGAGCTTGGCGATGTGATGATGCAGGTTGTGCTTCACGCGAAGCTGGCCGAGCAGGCGGGCGAGTACACGCTCGACGATGTCTCGGAGGGCATCCGCGCCAAGCTCGTACGACGCCATCCGCATGTCTTCGGCGATGGCAGCGCCGACACGCCCAAGCTGGTCGAGGGCGCCTGGGAGCGACTCAAGGCGCGGGAACGACCGAATCGGGAATCGGTGCTGGACGGTGTCCCCAAGACCCTGCCGGCGCTGGCCCGAGCGCAGTTGATTCTTGGCCGAGCTGAGCGTAACGGCTTTGCTCGTCAACCAGCCAACACCGATGACCTCGGAGAGCGCCTGCTTAATCTCGTGCAAGAGGCCAGAGAACTGGATCTATCGGCGGAAGACGCGCTGCGCGATGCGTTGGGCGCATTTGAGCGCGGTGTCAGGTCGGAAGAGGCGGCGCGCGACGAGTCGAGCTAGGAATCTTCTGAATTACTCCGACCGGTGGCCGGGCGGGAGGGGGGCTCCCCATCCCCCCTCTGTCACTCCGTGACATCTCCCCCCGCAAGGGGGGGAGATGGGACAAGGGGGATGCAGGGATCAGAGTTGCTTGGAGCATCCCTATACGCGGGTCAGATTCGCCATCGAGGCGAGTAGTCGCTTCACGCCGATATCGGCGAACCGAACCGTGACCTCGGCGTCACGACCGATGGTGCGTAGCGAGATCACGACGCCGTGCCCGAAGACTTCGTGTGATACCTCGTCGCCCGGATTCAGGCCGACGTTGGATGGAGCGGCCGGCTCAGGATCGAAACTGTCGAAGTCATCCCAGCGCACCGTTCGGTTGCGTGCCGGTCGCACGTCCGCTCCGACTTGCGACTGCTGACGCTGATGCCGTTGCAATAGCTCCTCGGGGATGTCTGCCAGGAATCGCGATGGCGGATTGTGACCTGATCGCCCTTGATATGAACGTCGAAATGCGTACAGCAGATGCAACTCTCGCATTGCTCGGGTCATGCCGACATAACAGAGTCGGCGTTCCTCCTGAAGCTGCGCCGGATCGTCGATCGAGAGTTGATGCGGAAGCAGGTACTCCTCCATGCCGACCATGAAGACGACCGGAAACTCCAGGCCCTTTGCCTGGTGCAGCGTGATCAACGTGACAGCATCGGGCGGACCCTCGGGCAGGTCGTCGACATCGGCGACGAGCGCGACATCCTCGAGGAATGCGTCCAGCGCTGCGCCGGGGGCGATTTCGGAGTAGTTCTCAGTGACCGTCACCAGCTCCTGGACGTTTTCCCAACGGGTCTCAGCCTCCGGCTCCGAGTCGGATTGTCGGACCAGCCATTCGCGGTATCTGATCTTGACCAGGATGGAACGCAACGCGTCCGATAACGGCTGCTTTGCGGCCTGAAGCCGTGCGACTTCAATCAGGTTGACGAAATCGCGCAATGAGTTGGCAGCTCGATTCGTGATGGCGGGTGGCGTCAGGTAGCCGCCCAGCGCGTCCGCGTCGAGACCGGCTGCGGCTGACGCGGCCTGAAACGGTGACCGCGCATGGGTGTTTGCCCAATCGGTCAAGGTCTGAACCGTCTTCGCTCCAACCCCCCGCGTCGGCACATTCACGACACGACCGAAGGCCACGGCGTCGTCCGGATTGCGGACCAGACGCAAGTAGGCCAGCAGGTCGCGCACTTCCCGTCGGTCGTAGAATCGCGTCGCTCCGACGAGGCGGTAGGGAATCCCATGCTGGACCAACGATTCCTCAATCGGCCTCGATTGCGCATTCGTCCGGTACAAGACGGCGGCATCGCCGGGTCTCAAGGAGCCGTCGCGCAGCCCGCCCTCCACGTAGCTGGCGACGTACTCGGCCTCGTCTTGTTCGCTGTACGCCTCATGCAATCGAGGTAGTGAGCCATCGCTGTTGTCAGTGACCAACTGCCGTTTGATCCGATTGGTTGCGCGACCGATGATTGCATTGGCTGCGTCGAGAATCTGCTGGGTCGAGCGATAGTTGTTGTTGAGCTGGACTTCAGCGGCGCCGGCGTGGTCGCGGACGAAGTAGTTGAGGTTGCGGATATCTGCAGATCGCCACGAGTAAATCGACTGGTCCGGATCGCCGACGACGGTCAGATTGCCGCTGCCGCCTGACCAGGCGCGGGCCAACTGGTACTGGATCGTCGATGTGTCCTGGAACTCATCGACCAGGACATGGTCGAATCGGTCCTCGTAGATCCGGCGCACCTGCTCGTGTTCGAACATGTCGAGCGTTCTGAGCAACAGGTCGTCGAAATCAAGCGCGGCTGCCTGCTTGAGACCCGCTGCGTAACGTTCCCAGACGCGCGCCGCGACTTCGTCGAAGTACGAGTTGGTCGAAGCAGCGAAATCGTCCAGCGAGTCGCCCTCGGACTTCGCTCTCGAGATTCTGCTGAGCAGTCCACGAGGGGAATACTGCTTGGGATCAAGCTGCAATTCCTTGATCGCGCTGCGGACCACTTGCATCTGGTCGTCGCTATCGAAGATGACGAAATTTCGGGGAACACCGACTTCTGTCCCGTGCGATCTCAGCATTCGTACACAGATGCGGTGAAACGTTCCGAGCCAGACTTTGTCACTGTCTTCATCGCCGAGCAGCGCTTCCAGACGTGAGCGCATCTCACGTGCCGCGCGATTGGTGAAGGTCACCGCAAGAATCCGCCAGGGTGGTGTGCCCTGCTCGATCAGCCAGGCGATCCGGTGAGTAATCACTCTGGTCTTGCCGGATCCCGGCCCGGCGATCACCAATAGAGCGCCGTGCGGGTGTGTCACAGCCGCACGCTGCGCGTCGTTGAGATGCTCGAGGTCCAGCGGCGATTGAAGCGAACTGAGACCGGTCGGTGAAATTTCAGTCATCGCAGCGAGCATAACGTCGGCTTCGGCCTATAGTGGCGGCAGCGGGGTGCAGACGAGGCGAACTATGCTCGACGGAGTGGGCATCTCCTGGCCGGGAGGCTCTCCGGAAAACACCGGACTAATCCTGGCGCTGATTGTTGGCGCGTATTTCGTGGTGCTCTGGCTCTCAGCGGTTGTCTGGACCGCGCGCGATATTCATCAGCGCACGGCCGAGCCGATGGCACAGCTGGTCTACACATTGATCGTGCTCGTGTTCAACTTCCCCGGTCTCGTCGTCTACCGAGTCCTGCGTCCGCCGCTGACTCTGCAGGAAGCCGAGGAGCACCGGCTCGAATCGAGCGCGCTCCTACGCGAGCTGGAGCAGACTCCGCCGTGTCCACGCTGCGGCTGCGAAATCGCGCCGGACTACCTGGCCTGCCCGCGCTGTGCGCTCCCGCTCAGGATGTTGTGCGTGACATGCGAGCGTGTGCTCGACCCCAGTTGGCGCGTCTGTCCATGGTGCGTGACCGCGGTCCAGAGCGAAGCGCCGCCGCCTCCCTCGGATGAGCCGCCGACCGTAACCCCTCCGCGGAATATTCTGACCGCGCCGAGCGACCAACGCTCGCCGTCAGTTCCGCGCCGTGCTTCCAATGTCTGATCTTCGAGAGTCACGACTGTCCGTCAATGGCGTCGCAGGCGTCGTGGCTGAGGCGGGTGACTCCGAGAGCACGGAAGCCATCGTATGCCTGCATGGCGTTCCTGGATCTGGCCGAGACTTTCAGTGGCTACTGCCTGAGACGGGGAAGATCATGCGCTCCATCGCATTGGATCTACCCGGATTCGGTCGCGCCGACAAACCGCGCGACTTTCCCTACTCAGTGGAGGGCTACCAGACCTGGTTGTCGCCGGCTCTGGAACAGTTGGGCGTCCAGCGGGCGCATCTCGTGATGCACGACTTTGGCGGGCCAATCGGCCTGATGTGGGCGGCGATGAACCCGCACAAGTTCGCCTCGGCCGTATTGCTCGATACCGGCGTCCTGGCCGACTATCGCTGGCACCTGCTCGGACGCCTCTGGCGGACGCCGCGAGTCGGTGAGTACATACAGGCCGGCACGATTCGTCCGTTGTTCAAACTATGGATGAGGCGCGGGAACATTCGTGGACTCGATCAGCAATGGCTAAACGAGTTGATCGACGAGGACGAAGAGCAAACCCGGCGCGCAACCCTCACGCTGTACCGAAACACCGACGAGCCCGGTAGTCCCATGTTGGGTCAGGCCATCGCCCCGCAAGGGAAACCCGCGTTGGTGATCTGGGGTCGCCGCGACCCATACATCTCATGGCACTACGCCGAACGCCAGCGAGAGACATTCCCGAACGCCGAAGTGAAGGTCTGGGGTGACTGCGGTCACTGGCCGCACGTCCAGCATCCGGAGCGGGTGGCCGAAGCGGTGTCAGAGTTCCTGAGACGCCAAGTCAGCCGCTGAGTCAGGCTTGTACGTGTAGAGAGGCTCTTCTTCGACCGTCAGCGGATTGGACTCGTCCGAGCTTCCATGCGGGTTCTTCAAGCGCCACAGATAGCACGCAGGGCAGAAGCAGTTCCAGCGCTCTTTGGCCTTGTGTACCAAGCCGTACATGTCTCCGTCGCCGTCGTCGAACCGTTGAGCAATCGGATCGAAGTGTTGGATTACGCCACGCTCGTATCGCCGGAAGACTGCGTTTGCGGCAAAATCGGCCAGTTGAAGCAATCGCGTGTTGGCTGCTGGCGCGAAGTAGGGAATGTCGGCGATAGCCTGTAACTTGCCCCAGCGATGACCGTCGCTCCATACGCGCCTTGCGCGATCTGTGATGTTGGTTTGATACTTTGAGTTCGCGATGACCACGAGTCCTCGCTGATGTTCCTTCGACTCCTGGTTTCGCCGCTGTAGCATTCGGTCGAACTTGCTGACGATTTGTTCAAACGCGTCCTCATAGAGGGTCGGGCTGGTGCTTTCCTTTTCGAGAGCAATAGCGAACAGCGTGGCTCGCGATTGTGCGATTACCTGATAGACAGCGTCAAGAAGCATCCTGCGGCGCTCGTACGACCAGTCGTCATACGGCGGCTTTCTCGAGTGTAGCTTCGAGGCGTGAAAATCGATCGGGATAGTCGAGTCAGGAAAGTACTGAAGTTGCAGATTGTCAAGTGTTCTGCTGAGGGAGTGCGTATCAGATTCGTGGATCGCCAGACCGGCCAGGACGAAATACCGGTGTTCGCTTTCTATTCCGGATTCGTCGAGATACAGGATACACACGAGAAGCTGTGGTAATTGAAATGGCGTGGGAGTCTTGGATCGCAGTCGACTGGCCCCCCGGAGGGGGCCAACAGGCCAAGTTCACGTAGCCTTGCCGACTGGCCTCAGTGTATTTGGTCGACTGTGATTGTCAACGCGTCTAGTCCGACGCCCCCAGTTCGACGGCGAGGTTTGCCGTCTTCTTCATTTCTTCGAAGCGCTTCATCTGCTCGCGGGCGCGAGCCTCGGCGGCTTCGTTCTGGTACTGCGTTTCGTTCTGCTCCGCGCTGGCGACGACGTCGAACCCGTAGGGGCCGTAGACCGGAATCTCGTCGTCGGAGAGCTCGGCCATCATCTCGTTGCGCTCTGCCTTGCGCTTGAACGCTTCCTCGATGTAGGGCGCGAGTTCTTCGTCCTTGCGCGCCACACGTTCCGTCTCGAACTCCTTGAACTCGGGCATCACGTCGCGGGCGAAGATTTCCAGTGATTCGCAGATGTGCTCGTGCTTGTTGTTGCCGGCCTGCTGGATGAAGACCGACTGGTCGACGCCACACTCGGCGAAGATGCGCAGGTGCTCGCGCAGATCGTCCGGGGTGCCGATGCCGCCCTCGCCGCCCTGTGGCGGCCAGGTGTCGCGCACCTGTTCCCAGGCCTTCCAGACGTTGGTGCGGCCCGGCTTGTGCATCCCAGCGGCGTAGTGATGACCCAGCGCATATTGGAAGAAGCGGAATCCGTCACCGCCGCGCGCTTCGGCTTCGGCCGCGTCGGGGTGCACCGAGAACGACGAGACCATCGCGATGTTGGCGTTGACGGTGTGGCCAATCGGCACACATTCGGTCTTCAGGGTCTCGTAGTAGTCGTTGACCCAGTGCTGCGCTTCGGCGGGGTCGATGAAGGCGAATGTCAGTGCGCCGATGCCCAGCTTGGCGGCGAGGTGAATGGTCTCGCGGTTGGAGCAGGCGACCCACAGCGGCGGGTGCGGCTTCTGCACCGGCTTGGGCACGACGTTGCGTGTCGGCATCGAGAAGTACTTGCCCTCGTAGCCGGGATACGGGTTCATCGCAAGCATGTTGGCGACCTGCTCGACGGTCTCCAACCACATCGAGCGGCGCTCTTCGGGATTGACCATGTAGCCCTCGAGCTCGGCTCGAGATGCGGATTCACCGGTACCGAACTCGACCCTGCCGTTGGAAACGAGGTCGAGCGTGGCGATCCGCTCGGCTATGCGCGCCGGGTGGTTGTAGCCCGGAGGCATCAGCACAATGCCATGACCGAGGCGAATATTCTTCGTCCGCTGCGAAGCGGCGGCCAGGAAGACCTCAGGCGCGGAGGAATGGGAATATTCCTCGAGGAAGTGGTGTTCCACTTCCCAGGCGTGGTCGATGCCGAGTTTGTCGGCGAGTTCAACCTGATCCAGGGCATCCTGGAAGAGTTGCTGCTCCTTGCCTTCGCTCCACGGCTTGGGCAACTGATGTTCGTAGAAGATGCCGAAACGCATATGCGACTCCGTTCATGTCTGTTGCTGAAAGTCTAGGAGACGACGGTGATTTCCCGACCCTGGAGGATGACTGTGGCCGGTCCATCAATCAGCGGTGGGAATGGGTCGCCGGGCTCATCGGACGGCGGCAGTCCATTTGCTGCCGCTTCAGCGTTGGCGTACCAGAGCGACGCGATGCCATCCCACGGTCCGCCCTCAGCGCCCTGGTTGGCGTGCGACGTTGTGTACTTGAGACAGGCGCCGTTGGCTTGGGCGATGGTGTTCGCCACGCGCGGCGAGTGACCATCGGTCCAGGCCGCAAAGAGCTGTTCGCGGGTGACCTCATTGCCCTTCTTGACGAATGCGACCCACTTTAATGCATCCTCGGATGTAGGGGTGTCGACGATCACATTCTCCGTCGTGAACAGGGCATCCGAAGTGGGCTCAATCAGAGCGCTGAACCCGTCGACGGTGCGCAATCCACCGTGATGCTCGCCGAACGCCTCGCTGAAGTGGTCGAAGTCTCGGAACCACAGTTCAGCCAGACCGTCGTAGGGCATGTCCTCTGAGGCCGGCGGGCCACCCAGAGAGCCAACGCTCTCGAAGAAGGTGACACAGTAGCGCTCGGGCTTCGCCAGGTTGGCCACGTGCGGAGCGTGGATGCACTGCCAGAACTCGAAGAACGATTCTCGTTCGACGCCCTCTTTCCTCGTGACGGGGACGATCCATTTCAACATGATTCGCTCATTTCCACTCTGGACGAGGTGCTCAGTTCTGGGCGAAGTCTAGGCGCTCCGCGACCTCGATCGCGCGCTGCGCCTGCGCTCGCGCAATCTCCCCGCAAGCGCCGGTATAGCTGGCAGGGTCCAGGAGCGCGTCCAGCTCATCCTCCGACAAGTGGCGCCGGACTTCTTCATCGGAGATGAGGAGGTCGCGGAACGAGACAGCCTGCACCGCGGCGTCCTGCGCGTGCTCGTAGACGATGTCGTGCGCACGCTGGCGACCGACCCGCTCGCCCAGAGCGAGCATGATGTTCTCGCTCATGATCAGTCCGCCGGACAGATCGAGATTTTGACGCATCCGCTTAGGTTTCACATCGATGCCCTCGAACAACAGCGCCAGGCGCGAGAGGATGTCGCCGACCAGTTCGATTGAGCCATGCACGACTCGCTCCACCATGACACTGGTCGAGCCGTCTGCTTCGTGCTCGGTGCGCATTGCGTCGAGCGCCAGGGGAAAGAGCGCAGTGACCTGGGCAGCCGCAGCGCGGATGTCCTGTGACAGCTTCGGATTGCGCTTCTGCGGCATCGTGCTGCTGCCGACGGTGCCGGGCGGCACCGGCTCCTCAATCTCGCCGAACTCGGGCTTCATCAGTGTGTACGTCTCGTCGGCGATTTTGCGGCAGGTCGCGGCCAGCATCGCAAGGATCGCCGCGTACTCGGCGTGGTGGTCGTGGCTGGTGCGACCGGGGACGGGCATGGGCAGCAAATCGAGGTGCGCAGCCATGCCGTCCTGGACGGCCAGTCCCGGCGTGCCGAACGAGGCCAGCGTGCCCGCTGCGCCGCCCAACATCGCGACAAATACTCGAGGTTCGGCGTCCTCCAGCCGCTCGACGTGCCGGCACAGCTCATCGATCCACGCGCCGATCTTGTAGCCGAAGGTCGCCGGCACGGCGTGTTGGCCGTGTGTGCGGCCGGCGCAAGGATCGTCGGCGTGTTTGATGGCCAACGCTGCAAGCAAGCTCAGCACTTGACCGATCTGACCAAGGATGATCTCGTGAGCCTTGCGCAACTGCAGAATGTCGCCGGTCTGCGTGATGTTCTGGGTCGTCGCCCCCCAATGGACATAACCGCCCACTTCGCCACCCAGAATGCGGTCCAGTTCCCAGATCAGTGGCACGAGCGGATGAGCGGTGACCGCCAGCCCTGCTTCGATGTTCTCGATGCTGAGCAAATCGAGTTGGCAATGCTGCGCGATCTCGACGGCTGCATCCGCCGGGATCATGCCAAGCTCGGCTTCAGCTCGAGCGAGGGCCGCTTCAACGTCGAGCCAGGCTTGCCAGCGGGCTTCCCTCGTGAACAGCGCCCGGATACCCGGATCGGGTACGCGGGCAGCGGTCGGTCGATTCTGCATCTCGCTCTCCTTCACGGTCCATGCGTCGTGATGTCGTCGGACAAGTAGGATCGGACTGCAAGCTAACGAAGGAGCCCAGTATGATTGCGCCGCTTGAGGGAATACGTGTCGTCGAAGTCGCCAACTGGCTGGCCGCGCCATCGGCAGCCGCGTTGATGGCCGATCTCGGGGCCGATGTCGTCAAGGTCGAAAATCCCATCGGCGACGCCTGGCGCAACACGCTCATGCGCGGCCGCAAACCCGATTTCGATCCCGACACCGATGTGGACGCTCCCTATGAGCTGGACAATCGGGGCAAGCGCGGAATCGCACTGTCGCTGGAACAGCCAGGCGGTAGCGACGTAGTCAAGAGGATGGTCTCGGAAGCCGACATATTCATTACGAATCTGACCGCGCCGCGTATTGCTCGCTACGACCTGGGACGCGAGACGCTGCAAGCGCTGAATCCACGACTGATTTACGTCGTGCTGACCGGCTACGGCACTCGTGGTCCCGACAACGCCAAGACCGCATTCGATTACTCCGCATTCTGGTCGCGCTCGGGCATCATGAGCCTGATCGGCGAGCCGGATGGTCCGCCAATGCCCTGTCGACCGGGGCAAGGTGATCATGCGACGGCGCTCAATCTGCTCTCCGGCGCGCTCGCGGCGCTGCGTCTGCGGGACATGACCGGCGAAGGTCAGTTCGTCGAGGTGACGCTCCAGCGCACCGGCGCATGGACGATCGGCGCGGACGTCTCGGCCAGCCTGATCATGGAAGACCAGCCGGGTCGCATCGACCGTATGCGTCCCGGCAATCCGCTGTTCAACTCCTACGAGACTGGCGACGGTCGTTGGCTCATGCTGGTGATGCCGACCGGCGACCGCTACTGGGAGCCCACTTGCCGAGCGCTTGGACGCGACGACTGGCTCGCGGACGAGCGCTTTGCGACGTTAATGGACCGCATGGAACACACGGCTGAATTGACGCCGGAGATCGCGTCGGTCGTTGCCTCGAAAACCCTGTTGGAATGGACGCCGCTGCTGGATGCCCAAGCGCTGACCTGGGCGCCCGTCGCCGAGTTGCCTGAAGTCATCCATGATCCGCAGATGGAAGAGATGGACGCCTGGAGCGTGATCGAAGGTCCGCAGGGAACCTTCCGAACGCTGAATACGCCGTTCGCCATTGAGGGCGCGGATGTTGGACCACGCGGACCGGCGCCGAAGACGGGCGAACACACCCACGAAGTGCTGAGCGAGTTGGGTTTCTCGGACGATGAAATCGCCCAGCTCGCGGCAAGCGGCGCCCTGGGCTAGCGAGATGGTTCGACCCGTTCGACACGTTCGACACGAAAGTGGATATTGAGTCGTGAGTGAAGAGCTCGATCTCATCGTCCAGTCGGTCCGGCGCTTCATTCGTCGCGAGATCTGGCTGCAAGAAAAGCGAGTCGATCCGAACGCGCCACAACTACCCCGAGAGGCCTTCGAGGCGCTGCTTCAGCGTGCGTCGGAGCTAGGCCTCGATCACCTCATGGCCCCGCGCGATGCCGACGTGGGTCCCGAAGTTGACCTGCCGGACTCAGACCGCCTGCGAATCGCGGAGGAGCTGTCGCAGCACCGCGCCGGACTGCTCAATCCGTCCTATGGCCTCTTCGATCCGGATCCTCCGTCGCAGCTCTATGCAGCGACGACCGAGCAACAAGAGCGCTTTCTGAGACCTCTGCTGAGCCGCGGCGCCACATGTTTCCGCGGGCTTGAGGACCCTGATCTGGCAACACTCCCGATCGATTCGGTGCGCATCCGTGCTCAGCGGCATCCCAAGGGTTGGATGCTCGATGGGACCAAGCTCTTCGTCGCCGATGCCTCCGACGCATCGTTCGGAATCGTCTATGCCAATACGGAGCTCGTCCCAGGCGAGCGCTCAGGTGTCTCCGCCATTCTGGCGGAGACGGACCGCGTCGGTTTTCAGCGCTGGCGACCGTGGCCAACGATTGCTGTCGGTCGCGACACGATGGAACTCAACCTCTCGGCGGTGAAGGTTCCAGAAACCAATCTGTTGGGAGAGCCGGGCGAGGGACCGAGCTTCGCCAATGACCTCGTCCTCCGACGACGCTTGTTCACCGCCGCGCATCTGACAGGCATCGCATCGGCGGCCCAGGATATGTGTCGAGGCGCGGTCTGGTCGCGACGCGAACACGGAACGCCGTTGGCACAGGGCGAGCGCGCCAGGCTGGCTCTTGCGGACAATGAGATCGCGCTGTCAGCCTCAAGAGCGCTGTATGGCTCTGCTGCCGAACGAATAGAAGAGTTAGCGCTGCAAGCAACTGCGTTCGCGAACGAGATTGCGGCGTCGGTCGTTGATCGAGCGCTGGATCTTCATGGCCCAGCCGGAGGATCGACCGATCTGCCCCTGGAGCGCTGGTCTCGTGAGTTGCGCTGGTTGCGGCTCAGCGCAGGCGGTCCGCACCAGCAGAAGCTGGCGTTGGCTCAGCGGCTGATCACGACCTTCAAGAAGTGACGTCCGGCAGAGGGTCGAGCGCGGCGGACGCGATCAACTCCAGACCGCGCGGCGTGATCGGCGGATTGTGCAGCGGACCTCGGACGTCGCGGTAGAAGCGCTCGAGTGGCTGCGATCGATGCAGCGAAATGCCGCCGACGAGTCGCATGCAGCGATCAATAATGTCGACGGCCGAATCTCCGGCGTGCAACTTGGTCGCTGCGACTCGCGGTCCGAGCGTTGGTCGAGTCTCGGCATCCAAACCGTCCCAGGCCGACGCCGTTTCGTGGAGCAGCGCTCGTACCGTCATAATCCGCAGGTCGATCTCGCCAATCTGAGCGCGAACGGTCGGCAAGCTGCCGATCACTCCAGGCGCGCCGCCGGGTCGTCGATGACGCGCGAAATCGACCGTGTAGTCGCGCGCCGCCTCAGCGACACCCAACGAGGCGGCCGAGACGAGCAGCGAGAACCAGGCGAAATCGCCGTGACGTTGACCGGCTCTCCTTGGATCCTGCCGAACGAGGAACTCGTCGTCGGTGATCGCAACGTCGTCGTACCAGACATCGTGCGATCCGGTCGAACGCAGGCCGACGACGTCCCATGTCTCTTCGATCCGCAGGCCTGGAGAGTCGCGATGAACGGCGACGCGGGCGAGCATCCCCGAGCCGTCTTCGATCGCGCAGTACGTCAGGAACCAGGTCAAGCCCGGAGCGAGCGTTGTGAACGACTTACGACCGTTGATGCCCCAGCATCCCGGTCCGTTGGGCGTGAGCGTCGTCTGTGGTCGTCCTCCGCCCTGCGGCGATCCCATTTCCGGCTCAGTGGCGACCTGATTGCAGAGTGCGCCGTCTTCCACCACGGATCTGAAGATCCGTTCGCGAAGCTGATCCGGCCAGGTCCTGTTGGCCCGCTCCGCGCCGACCGACATCAAGTGCATGCCGCAAGAGTATGCCAACGCCATATCGACCTTGGCCAACGCGATTTGCGCAGCGACCAGGTCGGCGAGCGAGCATTCAGCGCCGCCGTACTCTCGCGGAATGGGCGCAGAGAGCCAGCCGATCTCGCGCAGGAGATCGAACGAGGCGAAGGGAAAACTCGCGTCGCGGTCGTGAATCTCTGCGTGTGCCGCTAACGCCGGCAAATGTGGTTCGAGCCGCTCAATTAGATCTCGCCCGGCGTCATTGGTTGGCGGAACGGGCGACATGGGCGGCTCGAAATGTTGGATTTAAAGGACGTCGCGAAGGCGCTTGAGGGCGCGCACGCGCACCTTACCGCGCTCCAGCGCCGGTCGCGCAGCGATTGTGATGCTCTCGCCCGTCGCTGGGTTTCGGCCCTGTCGTTGCGGACGCGCCGTCTGCGGCACAATGTCCACCTTGATCAACCCAGCCAGCGTGACCGAACCGGCGCCGCCCGCAGAAAGATCCTCGATCACAATATCGGCGAGCGCATCAAGGACTTCATTGACGTCCAGGCTTCTGATATCTGTCTTGGCCTCGATCGCCTTCGCCATCTGCGCCTTGGTCTTTGGCTTCGCGTCCGTCATCATCACCCTCTTTCCGTTGTGGAATGCGACCCCGTCCGTCTTCCACTGTTTGCATAGTGTTATCGGCAAATCTCCATGGAGCAATAGCCCATGTCGTCTTTCGATTCCCCAGCTAACGTTCAGGCATGAACTCTATCCGAACCGTGACGGTGACTGAAGAACTGGCTTCATACATCGAGCAGACCGCGACTCGGGAAGACGATGTGTGGCGACGATTGCGCGAGGAAACGTCGTCCCTACCAGCCGGAGGCATGCAGATCGGTCCCGATCAGGCGCGCTTGCTGGGCTGGTTGGTGCGGCTCATCGGCGCGCGCCGGACGCTCGAAATCGGCACATTCACCGGTGCATCGGCCCTCGCGGTCGCTCAAGCGCTGCCCGAGGACGGCCGAGTTGTCGCCTGCGACGTGAGCGATGAGTGGACCTCAATCGCTCGCCGCTACTGGGTCGAAGCCGGCGTGCGACACAAGATCGACCTGCGTTTGGGACCGGCGCTCAACACGCTGGCGTCGCTCCAACGCGAAGCTGGCGCCCTGTTTGATTTCGCCTTCATCGACGCCGACAAGGAGCCGGTCTGGAGCTACATGGAGGGCGCGCTGTCGCTGATGCGCGTTGGTGGATTGATCGCCGTTGACAACACGCTCTGGGGCGGAGATGTCGCTGATCCGACGGCCAACGATCCCGATACTCAGGCAATCGATTCATTCAACCGCCGAATCACGGACGATCCGCGGGTCGACTCGGTCCAGCTCACGGTTGGAGACGGTCTGACGCTGCTGAGGAAGCACTAAGTGGCGACTCAGGCGAGAGCGCCGGTGTCGACGTTGGCCGATACCAACTCAATCGCCGTCGCCAGTTTTCGCTCACCGACGAACAGCGCATTGCCGTAGAGCGGACCGATCGCGGCGACCGTCTCGAGCGTGGTCAGCGACGTCGTGATCAGTGCGAACGACTCACGTTCCGCCCGCTGGGCGACGTACGGCAACGTTGGCTCGCCGCCGGCCAGGATCAAACAGAGCGGTTCATAGTCCAACGCGCCCAGCGCGATGTCGATCCGGTCGTGACGGGTAATCAGTGTCTTGTCCGGGTACTTGCGGAAGTAGTCCATGCCCTCATGGGCGCTGACCGGACCGATCACCAGGTCTCGTGAGGACTCGTCGAACAGATCCTCGTCGCCTGAGAGTTCACCTTCAACCGCCGGTGCGATCTCGCGCACGAGCGGCGCCGCAAGGTGACGATCCTGTGGGATGGCGCCAATAGCGTTGCCACCGAGATCGGCGATTCGCTTGACGGCTGTCGGTCCACCGAATTCCGAAACGCCGTTGACGATCACTGCGTCCGGCTTGAGATCGGCGAGCGCTCGAGACACGGTGTCGTCGTCGGCTTCTCCCTGGCGCACCACCAGCACGGTCCGGTCGGCGTCGATTCCCTGCGCTGAGGATGCCTCGACCACCGTGTGCTCTGTGTCGGCGGGAATGTCGCTGGCCGCGACTGGTTCCGAACCGCCTCGAACGCCGTTTACGCGGGCGAGTTGTTGAGCGTCGCTCGCTGCCGATTCGCTGTCGTCGATCCGAACCAGGCGAACGGTCGCGCCGGTTGCTCGAAGCGCGGATGCGATACCGACGGCCACCACTGACTTGCCGTCTCGGGCCAAGGTGGAAGTGACGAGGATGCGGGTCACGCGACGCTCCGGTTCTTGAGGAATTGCTAAGCCAAAGGGTAGAGGCAGGCCGTGCTAGGCGCAGTTGAGCCCGGTTGAGCGCAGCGCGGCATCCGTTATCCGCTGGCTAGACTGAACGCGTCAAACGACCGCATGACAAGCGGAGGATTGTGGAATGGCCGAGGACCGTGGAAGCGAGCAGGGCATATGGCCGCCGCCCCCGCCCGATTCTCCGGGAGCCAGGCGGCGCAGACCGCCGCCCGAGCGTCATGCCCGCTGGATCGATCCCGAGAACCGGGCTGAAGAACCACGCGAAGACACACCGCGTTTGCTCTGGTGGATCCTGGGCGGCCTGCTGTTATTCGGTGTGTTCTCGGTGCTAATTCGGATGTTCCTCGTCATCTAGGTCAACAAAGGCATCGGCTTCGGTATCTTGACTGGCAATCCGCCCAACACGCGCGACACAGTTCGACGTGTGTGAGTCAAACGGCAGATCGGAGCATGGCTATGACGACCGAGGCGTCCGGCACATTGCTGGATGGGATTCGAGTCTTGGATCTGGCAACATCACGGGCGGAAATGGCCGGTCGTGTGCTCGCCGACATGGGCGCCGAAGTGATCAAGGTCGAACCGCCGGGGGGATCGCCTTCGCGTCGCCTGCCGCCATTCAGCGACAAGGACCCCGCACGCTCGCTCTATTGGGCTGCAATGGGATTCGGCAAGCGCAGCGTGGTGATCGATCTGGACGACGAAGCAGGCCGCGCCGACTTTCGAGCGCTGCTAGCCACCGCCGACGCGCTGATCGAGTCGTTTGATCCAGGCGTGATGGCCGAATGGGGCCTGAGCTACGACGACGTCAAGGATGAACATCCCGAGCTGATCTACGTCTCAGTCACGCCGTACGGACAAGATGGTCCTCACGCGAACCGACCGGCGACCGACTTGACGATCGAGTCGGCCGGCGGACTCGTGGGCCTCCAGGGAAGCGGTGACCGACCTCCGGTGCCGGTGGGCTTCCCTCAGGCCGGTATCCATGCCGGCGTTCAGGCTGCGGCGGACACATCGATCGCATTGCGCGAGCGTGAACTATCTGGTCTGGGACAGCATCTCGATGTCTCAATGCAGGCAGCGGTGGTCTGGACGCTGATGCACGCCACCGGCTTCCCGCCTAACACCGGCGATGACCCACCCGGCACTTGTGGCGACCGCGCCAACGGCGGTCCTGGCGGGCCCGCCGTCATGGCGATTCATCCCTGCGCCGACGGCTACGTCGTGTTCAACATCGTGCCCGGCGGACTCGGGTTACGCCACTCGACCAAAGTCATGCGCTGGATCGCCGAGTGCGGCGAGTTGACCGGTGAACTCGAAGGCGCCGACATCGACGAATGGGCTGCTGAACTGGGCCGGGTCGTCACGGAAGATCTGCCTGAGATGCAGCGCATGCTGGCCGTGGCGAACGTTCAGCTGCACAACTTTGTCGCCAACCACACAATGGCTGAGTGCTATCAGCGAGCCGTCGACGACGGCTTCATGATGGCGCCGCTATACACCTTCGAAGACATCGCCAACGACAAGCATCTCGCCGAGCGTGGCTACTGGGTGGATATCGACGGCAAGCGCTATCCCGGGGCCTTCGCCAAGTTGTCGGAGACTCCTCTGCAACTCACTCGGCCCGCTCCGACGCTTGGTCAAGACCAGCATCTGCTCTCCGAGGTCGGCCGCGCGCCGAAGCGCAGTGGTCCTGCGCTGCGGTCAGCCAATGGTGTTCGCGGCGAAGAGGGCGGCGCGCTTTCAGGCGTCAAGATCGCCGACTTTGCCTGGGTCGGCGTCGGACCGCTGATCTCCAAGTCGATGGCAGACCACGGCGCAACCGTCGTTCATATCGAGTCGGCGACTCGGCCTGACGTGTTGCGATTGGGGCCTCCGTTCAAGGACAACCAGCCCGGTATCGACCGCGGGCAGTTCATGGCCAACTTCAATTCGTCGAAACTCGGCATCGCGCTTCGGCTCGACACCGAGCAGGGACTCTCTTACGCCCGTCAACTCGTCGACTGGGCCGATGTGGTGGTTGAGTCCTTCACACCGGGGACGTTGAAGCGATTCGGCCTGGACTACGCGACGCTGAGCCAGGAGCGGCCGGAGATCATCATGCTCAGCACCTGCCTGCGCGGACAGTGGGGCCCGGAGTCGAGCTACGCCGGCTTCGGTCTGCAGGGCGCTTGCCTATCGGGCCTGCATCGGATCACCGGTTGGCCCGACCGTCAGCCGGCGGGCACCTGGGGCGCTTACACCGACTTCATCAATCCTCGGTTCGGCTCCGGCGTCCTGGCGGCAGCGATCCGCCATCGAGATCTCAGCGGCCAGGGGCAGTACATCGACCTTGCCCAAACCGAAGCCGGCATCCACTTCGCCGCGCCGCTCTTGCTCGACTACTTCGAGAACGGCCGCATCGCTGAGGCGCCGGGTCACGGCTCGATGTACGCAGCCCCCAACGGCGTCTTCAGAGTCCAGAGCGGCGAGCGCTATGTCGCGATCGCCACTGAGACGACCGAGCAGTGGCATGTGCTGCGCGAGGCCGTTGGTCTGAGCGCATGGTCAGGCGGCGAGTTTGACGAGCTCGCTGCTCGCATCGCCGCGAAGGCAGAGATTGAAACCGAGATCGCTGCCTGGTGCCTGCCTCAGACTCCGGACGCCGTCATCGACTGCCTCACGGCAGCCGGCGTGCCAGCGGCATTGGTGGAATGGCCGTCCGATCTCTATGAAGATGCGCAACTGGCGCATCGCGGATTTTTCGTCACGCTCGATCACTCGGTCATGGGACCGACGCCGTACGACGGTCTGGTGACCAAGTTCTCAGGCGGCACCGCCCGTCTGCGCCGAGCGGCGCCCGCGATCGGTGAACATACGCACCAGGTGCTCTCGGAAATCTTGTCGGTTTCGGACGAAGAGATTTACAAGGCGCTCGCGGCAGGAGCACTCGAGTAACGCCTCCGAACCGGCGCCGATTATCGAGTAAACTGCGTGGCATGACCCCGTAGCAATGCGGACTGGGTTCGACAACAGGTGGGCGCGACATGACCGTCGCGCCGCCAGGAAGGACATAGACAGATGGGTAAGCGCACCATGCGCGGCGAGTCGGCGATTATCGGCGTGGGCGAGACGACCTACTACAAGCGCGGACGCTCGCCGGACGCGGAATTCAAGCTGGTCGTCGAATCGATCCTCAAGGCCTCAGCCGATGCCGGCATCGACCCACGCGAGATCGACGGCTTCGCCTCCTACTCCAACGACCGCAACGATCCCTCGCGGATCGCCGCGGCGCTCGACATCAAGGACCTGCGCTTCTCCAACATGGAATGGGGCGGCGGCGGCGGCGGCGGCTCGGCTGCCTGCGCCCACGCGGCAGCAGCGGTCGCGACTGGTCTGGCGGACACGGTTGTCGTCTTCCGAGGCCTCGCGCAGGGTCAGTTCGGACGCTTCGGTCAGGGCGCACAGGTGGCGCATGTGCGCGGCGACCCTGCCTACACCGCGCCCTACGGACTGATGTCACCGGCGCAATCGTTCGCGATGCGAGTACATCGCCTGTTCGACGACCACGGCATCACCCAGGACACGCTCAAAGCCTGTTCGCTGGCGTCGTACCACCACGCTCAGAATAACCCACGCGCGGTCATGTACGGCCGCCCGCTGACGCCGGAGGACTACGACCAGTCACGCTGGATCGTCGAACCGTTCCACCTGTTCGACTGCTGCCAGGAGAACGACGGCGCGGCGGCGATGATCTTCGTCTCGGCCGACCGGGCGAAGGACTATGCCCAGAAGCCGGTCTACTTCCTCGGCGGCGCCGTTGGTTCCGGCAACCGTGCCGGCTCCGGCTCGCACAACGCGACCGACTACGCCACCTCGAACTTCAAGACGGTCGCCCCGCGCATGTACGACATGGCGGAAGTGAAGCCGGAAGAAGTTGACGTCGCGCAGGTCTACGAGAACTTCACCGGCGGCGTCGTGATGAGCATCATCGAGCACGGTCTGACGACCTACGAAGGGGCCAACGACTTCATCACGTTTGAAAACATGACCGCCCCGAGCGGCAAGATGCCGATTAACACCAGCGGTGGCAACCTCGCCGAGTGCTACATGCACGGACTGGAACTGAACATCGAGGCCGTGCGCCAGGTTCGCGGCCAGTCCTGCAACCAGGTCGACGATGTCAACGTTTCACTGGTCGCTTCGGGCCCGATGGTCACCCCGGTTTCCGACATGATCGTCGGCTCAGAGGCGGTGCTTTAATGGCAAATCCCGGAGCCTACTACCTGGGCGAGGGCATGCCTGCCCCCGCCCCAGCGATTGACGGCCTCGACACCGAGTACTGGGACGGCGTCAAGCGCCACGAGCTGCTCGTCCAGAATTGCAATAGCTGCGAGCGCCAACAGTTCGGCCCGGAATGGGTCTGCCACCGCTGTCACTCATTCGACATGGGCTGGAAGCCGGTCGAGGGCAACGGGCGCATCTACTCGTGGGAGCGCGTCTGGCACCCGGTCCACCCGGCGCTGCAGGACAGTTGTCCCTACATCGTCGTGCTGGTCGAGTTGCCCAATCACGAGAATGTTCGCATGGTCGGCAACCTCGTCGGCGACCCAATGCAGACCGTCGAAATCGGCGCCGAAGTTCAGCCGGTGTTCGAGGACCACGACGGCAACGATCCCTTCACCCTCGTGCATTGGGAGGTCGTTGCGTAGCCATCGCAGGCTTCTCTCGGACTGCTAGCCGGTATTGCGCAGCCCAGCGGCGACGCCGTTGACGCTGCGCAATATCGCTTCCAGCGTGTCGGCGTATTCGGGGTCGTCCTCCGCCAAGTCACGGATGCGATTGAGCAGCTCTACCTGGAGGAAGCTCAACGCGTCGACGTACGGATTGCGCAGGGCGATGGAGCGTTGCAGGACCGGTGTACGGTCGAGCAATCGGTCCTGGTCCGACAGCCGATTGACCATGCTGACCGTTCGGTAGTACTCGCCGCGCAACCGGTCGAAGGTGCGTAGATCGCTGTCGCCGTTGCCCAGTGTGCGGGCATAGTGCTCGGCGATATCGAAGTCGGCTTTCGCCAGCACCATCTCGACGTTTGAGAGCAGCGTGGCGAAGAACGGCCAGCGCGCTCGCATGTCACGCAGTAGCTCTTCACCGGCGTCGCCGTGACGCGCGATGAACTGTTCCAGCGCCGTCCCAACGCCCATCCAGCCAGTGATCACATGCCGGGTCTGCATCCAGGCGAAGACCCAGGGAATCGCTCGCAACGAGGACAATGACGCATCGGAGCCCGGCCGGAATGTTGGCCGTGAGCCGATCGCCAGGTTGCCTAACATGCCGATCGGTGTGACCCGCTGGAAATATGCGTGAAGATCTGGATCATCGACAACATGCGCGCGGTAGGCCCGTTCCGCGATCTCGGCCAACTCGTCCATTGCCGCGTGGTAGCGATCCCGCTCAGTGTCGGGCGTGTCGCCGTGATCGCGGTCGAATCGCTTGACCAAGGTTGCAGCCAGCGTCTGCTCGAGATTCCACTTCGCCAGCGCCGGCATCCCGTACGTGAACTGAATCATCTCACCCTGTTCGGTGAGCTTGATCCCGCCCTCAGTCGTGTGAGGCGGCAACGCCAGGATCGCATCGTGAGACGGTCCGCCGCCGCGACTGACGGTCCCGCCGCGTCCATGAAAGAACATCAGCTTGATGCCGGCCTCACGGGCGACCTCGTGCATCAGGTTTTGAGCGCGATACAAGCCCCACAGGGAGGGCAAGACACCAGCGTCCTTGGCTGAGTCGGAGTAGCCGACCATCACCTCCTGGAGGTTGTCGTGAGCCTTGAGATGGCGTCGATAGGCGCCATGACTGAACAGCGAGCGCAGCACCGCCGGCGCGCGATCCAGGTCGGGCACACGCTCAAACAATGGAGCGATACGGATCTGTCCGCCGGGCGCGCGCAAGTTGATGTCGTTCAATCCGGCCTGACGCGCGACCAGCACCGGGGCGAGCACGTCGGCCGCGGTCTCGGTCATCGACACGATGCAGGTCTGGACCGCCTCCTCGCCGCAAATCCGCTGAATCCGGCGAGCCGCGCGGAATCGGCGCAGGGTGTCGTCGTCATGCGTGGACATCGCGTGACCGACCGGGAAGTAGTCGCGATCGAGCTCGCTGGCCAGGAAGGCCTCCTGCTGGTCTCGATTGAGCTCGAGGTAGCTGCCGCCGGGAGGCTGGATGTCGAGCCCCTTGAGCACGGCGTCGGCGGCCGTGTGGAAGCGATCGGCATGATCGCGGATGTCCAGGGTGGCAAGGTGAAAACCGAAGGCGCGCGCGCGATCGATCAGTGGTTGAACCACGGTCTCCGAACCCGCGTTGGCGCCGTGGAAGCGCAGGCTCTCAGCGATCGTCTCCAGGTCTTCGACATAATCCTGAGCCGAGTCGTAGGGCACGCCATCGGGTTCGGTCGCGGTCAGCCGTGCATCGTGGATGCTTGCCGCTCGCGTATCCAACAACGCGTAGTCGGCCTCCAGGGTGGCCTGCAGCCGCGCGGCCATGTAGCGGGCTTTGTGCCGGTACCGCTCTGCGGCATTGCGGCGTTCCAGACGTTCCTGAATGCGCGGCATCCGTCGCGCGTCGCGCTGCAACGATGCCTCCAGGTTCGCTGAAGCAGCGACCCGGCGCACCGAATGGGGCAGCATGGTATCCATCGCTCGGACGGCATTGAGATGCAGCCGCAGCACCGTGGCCCGCATCGTCAGAGCCGTTTGCCAAGTCAGGTCGGGAGTGACGTTCGGATTGCCGTCGGCGTCACCGCCCATCCAGGAACCCAACACGATCGGCGTCGGAGCGTCCTGTGGACTAATGCCCGTCGCCCGGCGAAACCGACGAGTCACGTCAGGCACCGCATCCCACAGCGTGGTCTCGAACGTGCGAAGCAGCAAGCGCGACTCTTCCAGCACCGTCGGCCGGCGATAGCGGAGGTGATCGGCTTGCCAGACGCCTTCAATGTGCGTTCTCAGTGCGGAATCGATTTCCTCCATCTCATAGGGAATCGAACGCTCTCGCTCCAGCAGCAGGCGATGAACATCCTGCAGCGTGCCCAGCATCGTCAGTCGTTGCGATTCCGTCGGGTGCGCGGTGAACACCGGTTGCAGATGAATGCCGGCCGCCTGCGAGCGGATCGTCCCTTCATCGATGCCTCGCGACAGCAGCTGTTCAACGACGGCTGGTATCGATCTCGGCGCGGTCGGTGAGTCGGATGAGCGGAGGCGTCGGCGGCGGACGCGGTGGGTTTCTTCGGCTGTGTTGGTGAGCAGGAAGTAGGTCAGAAATGCGTTGCCGACTTCGGCCGCGAGCCAAAGCGGCCAACTCTGGACCAGTTTGACGATCTCGGCGGTCAACTGTGGCTCGGGCTCTTGCCGAATCCCACGGCGACGCTGGGCGAGGCCGCGCAACTGCTCAACGGCGTTGAATACCTCATCGCCGTCCACCTTGCGAATGGTGTTGCCCAGCAGACTGCTGAGGAGCCGGACATCGGCTGCGAGCGGCTCGTCGACTCGCTTGCGATCGTGATTGGGGAGTTCCGCGGTTCGACCTGTGGGCTGTGCGTCTGTCTGAGACCAACGAGCCATGCATCACCCCCATCGCACCACGTGGCGCCAGTGGCGTTTGAACGTGTCGCATACGATGATTGCAGGTTTGCAGTGAGCGAGGGGCAACGATGAGTGAACAGTCTGGCAAGCGACAGATCGCGCCATTTGGTTCCTGGGAATCGCCGGTCACGACCGAGATGCTGACCGCCGGCGCGCTGCGATTCGACGAGCTGGATGTGGACGGCGACGACCTCTATTGGGTCGAGTCGCGACCGGACGAACAGGGCCGCTACGCAGCAATGCGTTACTCGTCCGGCGGTGAGATCAGCGAGGTCACGACAGCGGACTACAGCGCGCGAACGTTGGTCCACGAGTACGGCGGCGGCTCCTTCGCCATATCAAGCGGCGTTGGTTACTTCTCAAACTTCAGCGACCAACGCCTGTACCGGCGTCCCGTGGATGGCTCCGAGGAGCCTACTCCGCTTACTCCAGAGATACCGGTGCGATACGCCGATGCCACAGTCGATGATGCCCGCGGACGATTGATCTGTGTGGCCGAAGATCATCGACGTGAGGGTCTGGAAGCCGAGAATTATCTGGCTTCGATTCCCACGGACGGCAGCGCCGCCGACGTTGAGGATCTCACTCGTCTTCACGAAGGGTTCGACTTCTGTTCCTCGCCTCGCCTGAGCCCCGACGGTCGCCGCCTCGCCTGGATCTGCTGGAACCATCCCAACATGCCCTGGGATGCGACCGAGCTCTGGCTGGCCGAGGTCGCGGCGAATGGCTCGCTGCTCTCGCCCCGGCGAATCGCCGGCGACGCGAAGGGCGATGTCTCAATCGTCGAGCCGCAATGGGGTCTCGACGGGACCCTGTACTGCGTTTCCGACGCGTCAGGTTGGTGGAACATCCAGCGTTGGGACGGCGACGAACTCGTGCCGGTCGTGTCGATGGAGGCCGAGTTCGGCCAGCCACAGTGGGAATTCTCGATGTCTACGTACGCAGTGCTTGACGACCGCCACCTGGCTGCGCAATACGGCAACGCCGACGGCCGCAAGCTTGGGGTGATCGATGTCGAGACCGGGGAGCTGAGAGAAATCGAAACGTCGTTCAACACCTTTGGTTTTTTCACCACGGCCTGCGCCGGACGCATCATCTGCGCTGCTGCCGGACCTCATGTCGGAGCGGCAATCGTCGCGATCGACGCCGAGACCGGCGAGGTCGAGACGCTTCGCGCTTCGACCGGTCCGCAACTGGATGCCTCGTTCTTCTCCGAGGCCGAGGCAGTTTCATACCCCACAACCGGCGGGCGCACCTCCCACGCGTACTACTATGCTCCGCGTAATCCGGACTGTGAAGCGCCGGAGGGCGAGAAGCCTCCGTTGGTGACCTTTATTCACGGCGGCCCGACGAGCGCAACAAATCCGGGATTCAGTCTCGCGGTCCAGTATTGGACGACACGCGGTTTCGCCGTTGTCGACGTCAACTATGGCGGTTCCACTGGGTACGGCACTGCCTATCGGCGTGACCTCAACGGCAACTGGGGCATTGTCGACCGCGAAGACTGCGAAGCGGCAGCCAGGTATCTGGTCGAGCGAGGCGACGTTGACGGCTCGCGGCTCGCCATCCGAGGCGGGTCAGCAGGGGGTTACACGACTCTCTGCGCGCTGACCTTCGGCGACGTTTTCACGGCAGGGGCGTCGTACTACGGCGTCTCCGACGCTGCCGCACTGGCCGAGGATACGCACAAGTTCGAGTCGCGTTATCTCGACTCGTTGATTGGCCCGTATCCGGAGCGCGCGGAACTCTATGAGCAACGCTCGCCGATTCACGCGGTCGACCGACTCTCGTGTCCAGTCATCTTCCTGCAAGGCCTGGAGGACAAGATCGTCCCGCCCAACCAGGCCGAGCGAATGGTCGACGCCCTGCGTAAGAAGGGACTTCCGGTCGCCTACATCGCATTCGAGGGCGAGCAACACGGATTCCGCCAGGCCGCCAACATCCAGCGCGCGACCGAGGCGGAATTGGACTTCTACGGCCGCATCTTCGGATTCACCCCGGCAGGAGATATCGAACCCGTCAAGATCGAGAACCTGTAGATGGCCGAGATCCACGAGCTGTCGGCACTCGACCTGCGGGCCGCCTATCAATCGCGTGAACTGTCGCCTGTGGAGGCGCTGGAAGCGTTGTTTCGTCGAATAGACCGTCTAGAGCCATCGATCCATGCGTTCATCACGCAGACCCGCGACTTGGCGCTGTCTCAAGCGCGTGCGGCAGAACAGGCGTGGATGAGGCCTGACACGGACGTACGTCCGCCGATGTTGGGCATTCCGGTGACAATCAAAGACCTCGTTGATGTCGAGGGTGTGCCAACGACCATGGGATCGATGGTTACGTCCCACGAACCCGCAACGCGCGATGAGCTATTCATCGAGCGCCTTCGTGACTCGGGAGCGGTCTTCCTGGGCAAGACGAACACATCCGAGTTTGGCCTCGCCGCTCAGACAATGAATCGCGTCACGCCGCCGACTGCCAATCCCTGGAACCTTGAGCGGACTGCGGGTGGATCCAGCGGCGGCGCGGCGGCGGCGTGTGCTGCGGGTTACGGACCGCTGCACCTCGGCACCGACGGCGGTGGGTCGGTTCGCATACCTGCCGCCTACTGCGGCGTCATTGGCCTCAAGCCGACGGGACGGCGTATTCCCCGGCGCGTGCGTGGCGCCGGGATGTCGCAGATATCCACCGACGGTGTGTTGGCTCGAACGCTTTCTGATGCCACGTTGATGTTCCGCGTGATCGCTGGTTCGGACCAACGAGATCCTGCCCCTTATCGATCAGCGGCAATGGACTTCACATCGTTCGCGCGGCCTGATTCGCTCGACGGAGTCCGAGTCGCATGGACCACCGACCTGGCCGGCCCGACACCCTGCGAACCATCGATCGAGTCCCAGGTCGCAGCGGCAGCGCAGATCCTGGCCGATGCCGGGGCAGAGATCGTGCAAGCCAGCCCGGACATTCCTGATCCGCAGGACATCTTCCCGACGCTGTCCGCAGTTGGCGCAGCATCGAACTATGGACAGATCTGCGACGGTCGGGAGGACGAGCTCTCCAACTACACGCGGGGCAGCCTTAAGCGCGGGTCGGCATTGTCCGGGAGACAGGTTGCCGAGGTTTATGCCAAGCTCGACCAGTTGCGGCGACAGATGGACTCATGGTTTGATCGATACGACGCGTTGCTGACCCCGACCTCTGCGATCGCCGCGCACGAGCATGGCGCTCGCATAGACGAGATCGCGGGCCAACCGGTCAACCCATGGATGATTTCGATTCTTTACACACCGCTCGCCAATCTGATCCAGGCGCCGGCCATCGCCACGCCCGCCGGACTGGACAGCGCCGGCCTGCCGATATCGGTCCAGGTCATGACGCAGGAAGGCAACGACGCCACAGCGATCCGCTGTGCCGCTGTGTTGGAAGAAGCGGAGCTTGGTGGGGCTAGTCGTCTAGCACCAGTGTGACCGGAGCATGATCCGAGGGTTTGTCGCCGTCACGTTCTGATCGTCGTTCCTCGATGTCAATATCCACGGCGCTGGCGCGTTCGACTACCGGTCCGCTAATCAGGTGATGATCGATCCGCAGTCCCTTGTTCTGCTGGACTCCACCGCCGCGATAGTCCCACCACGTGTACACGCCTGCCGACTCGTCGAAGAGCCGTAGGGCGTCGGTCAATCCCCAATCGATGAGGGCATTGAGGCGCTCCCGCTCGGAAGTGGAGCAGAGAATCTTCTCGTGCCAGGCCTTCGGATCGTTCACGTCGCGGTCGTCGAAGGTGACGTTGTAGTCGCCGGTCAGGACCAGAGCATCGCCGCTGTTCTGGCTGTCAAGCCAGCCTCGCAGCCGGTCGAACCATTCGAGTTTGTACTTGTACGCCGGATTGTCGATGTCGCGTCCGTTGGGACAGTAGAGGCTGACGACACGAACGCCGTTGATCTCCGCGGCGATTCCGCGTGATTGATCATCCTCAAGCCAGGGAACTGCCTCCTCAACGCTGTCGGGATAGTCCAATGAGGCGATGGCCACGCCGTTGTAGGACTTCTGGCCGTGAATCACCACGTTGTAGCCGAGCGCATCGAAGCCATCGAAGGGAAACTGCTCCTCGGTGCACTTGAGTTCCTGCAGGCAGAGCACGTCGGGCTGATGCTGGTCGAGCCAGTTGAGCACACGGTCTTCACGCGCACGGATCGAGTTGACGTTCCAGGTGGTGATTTTCATGTCACGTTTCTCCGACGAGCCTGCAGGCGGGCGTGGTGCAGGATGATTCCAGCGGCGACGTTGACGTTCAGCGACTCGACGCCGTCGGCGATTGGAACAGCCACCCGGTCGTCTATCTGGGCGGCGAGCGTTGGGCTAATGCCGGCGCCCTCGTTGCCGAAGAGCCAGACGACCTTGGGCGGGATTTCGACTTCATCGAGCGGTTGACCTCTGGTGTCTGCGCCAATCACCCGAGCTCCTTCAACCTGGAGTCGAGCCAGATCGTCGGCAAGGTTCCCCGAGCGCGCGACGCTCACGTGGAACCAGGCCCCGGTCGCGGCTCTGGTCACTCGTGCATGAGTCGGGTCGGCACTGCCCGGCCCGACGATCACCGAGTCGACTCCCATCGCAGCGGCGGAGCGAATGATGCCGCCAACGTTGCCGGCATCTTGAATGGCGTCAAGGGCGACAACTTGCCAGCGGTCGCCATGTGGCGCAGGAGGCGACGTTGTGGGCGCCGGCAACTCGTCTCGTACGACTGCGAAGTGGCCCTGTGGTGATCTCGTGTCCGAGAGTCGCTCAGAGTCCGCCTGGCTCAGTTTGATCACTTGAAGGCCGGAGCCGAGCCACTGCTCAGGTGAGACGCTTAGTACTTCGACCACCGGCGCATTCGCTGCGATGGCGTCGCGGACCAGCTTCTCGCCGTCGAGCAGAAACACGCCCAACTCTCGCCGACCCCTGGTCGTGCTTAGTCGCTGAAGTTGGCGCAGTTGGACGCGCGTGAGCCGGAGGCTGAGATCCTCGCTGCTCACGGCGCCCGCTGCTTACTCATGTTGGTCTCAGCCGCCGTTGAACTCGGCCTTGACCCCGGCGTAGCGATCGAGCATTGGAATGACGGTGCCGGCCTCGGCCGGCGGCAATCCAAAGATGATCCGTTGGAATCCCATGTCGATCAGGTCCTGCACCAACTGCGGATTCGGTGCAACGCCGAACACGCTTCGCTGGATCGTGTCGAAGTCCCGCTCCGCACGATCGGCGGCGGCTTTGAGCTGCTCCATGTCGGCGCGCATGTCGCCGCGACCAACGATTGGCAACCAGCCGTCGCAGTAGTCGACGACGCGGTCAAAAGCCCACTTCGACTGTGCGCCCAGCAGAATCTGCGGCCCGTTCTCCTGAACCGGTTTGGGGTAACTCCAGACGGGGTCAAAGTCGACGAACTCGCCGTGGAACTCGGGCTCGTCCTGTGTCCACAGCTCGCGCCAGGCGAGGACGATCTCGCGGGTGACCTTCCAGCGGTCCTTGAAGTTCCAGCCGTGATTCTCCAGCTCTTCCGCGTTCCAGCCGGCGCCGATGCCGAGGATCAAGCGGCCGCTGGAGATCATGTCGAGCGAGGCTGCCGACTTGGCCGCCACGATCACGTCGTGCTCGGGAACGAGCAGGATGCCCGTGCCGACCTTGATGTTCTCGGTCGCCGCCGCCGCCGCCATTAACGAGACGAACGGGTCGTGCGTGTGCCAGTACTCCTGTGGCAGGTCACCGCCGCCGGGCCAGGGAGAGATGCGAGATGTGGGAATGTGCGTGTGCTCGGGGAACCAGAGTGACTCGAAGCCGCGAGCCTCGGCCTCTCGGGCGAGTTCCATCGGCTGAATGGCATAGTCCGTGGGGAACATCGATACGCCGAAATCGGTCATGTGCTGTCCTGTCTGTCTGCGTTACGTGTCTCGCGATTGAGGATATCGCCTGCGGTTATCTTCGCTGAGATCGAGGATGAACGAGGAAAGGCAGCACCATGGTCAGCCACCAGGAAACGTACCCACCACCCAGCCGCGACGAAATCATGCGGAATTACAAGGAGCGGCGCAACTGGGGTCGCTGGGGCGATGATGATTCAGTCGGGGCGATCAATCTGATCACCGTCGAGAAACGCCTGGCTGCTCTGGCGTCGGTCCAGAACGGGCGAACCGTTTCACTGTCGCGCCCGTATCCCAAGGACCCGTCAGCGATCAATCCCACGCCTGCTCAGCACTTCATGCGAACCTTCTCGCGCGGCGACGACGGGGACGGCGCGGTCGTCGACTATTACGGGTTCATCTATCACGGACACACGTTTACGCACGTTGATGCGCTCTGCCACATCTGGGACTCGGATGGCATCTGGCAAGGGCGAGATCCCAATGAGGCGATCGACTCCGCGACGGGAGCGACGTTCGCTGACGTCACGGCATGGAATCAGGGCATCTTTACTCGAGGCGTGCTGCTCGATGTGCCGAAGTTCCGCGGCGAGCCGTACGTGACGTTCGACAAGCCTGTGATGGGGAACGAGCTCCAGGACATCGCCGACTCCCAGGGTGTCACGGTCGAGCCGGGCGACGCGCTGTTGGTGTATTCCGGGCGCGAGGCATACCAGGCCGATAATCCGACGGACTTCTTCGGCCAGCCGCCCTCGCCTGGGCTTCATGCGTCGACGAGCATCTTCATCCGCGACAAGGATGTCTCGATGCTGGGCTGGGACATGATGGATCAGCGTCCCAGCGAGTATGAGCTGGCTTGGCCGGTCCATGGCGTGATCTTCAGCTTCGGCGTCGTCCTGCTGGACAACGCGTTGCTGCAGCCGTTGGCCGAGGCGTGCACGCAGGAGGGTCGCTACGAGATGCTGCTCTGCGTGCTTCCGTTGAATATCCAGGGCGGGACGGGATCGCCGGTCAATCCGATCGCGATCTTCTAGGAAACCCCTGAACCTCTTGTTTCGCTGGCGAAACGGGACCCCCTTCAGCCTTCGGCAGCTTCCCCCACAATGGGGGGAAGCTGGGATGAGAATGGTTCAAGGGATTCCTAGGCGGTTAGATCGTCAGGCCGCCGAGTCCGAGCAGGCCACGAGCGTGCTCGACTTCGCCGACGTGTCGGTAGCCGTGGTAGAGCAGCATGCCCGTCAAGGCTTGCCAGATGCTCATGGGCGGGGTTGGCTTGATCACGATTTCGTTGGAGAGATCGTCTTCGGTCAGGGTTGAGACCCACTCGCGTGTCGCGACCCAAACGCCTTGCTGATAGGTGAGCCAGGCGTCGACGTCGTTGAGCAGCACCGCGTCAGCCTGCTCCTTGGTCATGCCGGTGCCCTGCGATGTGCGATGCAGGCCAAAATGTTGGTCCCACTCGCCGTCGAGCCAGACGGTCGGGCGGCGATGGACCACCCAGTTGACGATGTTGTCCTCCGACCTCACGTAATGCCAGAGGGAAAAGAACGCACTGACACCGTCGCCGGCCGGCCTTGCGTTCCATTGCTCGGCAGTCATGTCGGGGACGGCTCGGTCGAGCATGGCGTGCACGCCGTCGAGGCCTTCCTGGATCACTTCGATCTGAGATAGCGACATGCTGTCCGTCCTGATTGTGGCGCGACTTCTGGCTGATCATATGCTGAGGAGAGGCTTGAGCGAGGAGACGGTCATGGCAAATCAGGCGGCAGTCGGCGAATACCAGGAGATGTTGCGTCACGGGACGATGTCAGTGGGGATCTACACCCCGCGAGAAGTGGACAACCAGAAACCTCACAGCCAGGACGAGGTGTACATCATCGCCTCGGGCACGGGTGTCTTCTCGCTGGGCAGCGAGCGGATTGAATGCAGCCGTGGCGACACGTTTTTCGTCGGAGCCGGGGCCCGGCATCGATTCGTGGAGTTCAGCGAAGATCTGACAGTCTGGGTGGTGTTCTACGGTCCACCCGGCGGTGAGCACGCCCACAACGCGGGCTAGGCATTCGGATGGCTGACGAACTGTCCCTGAGCGTTCGCTTGGCGTTTGACATCGCTCTGTGGCGGCTCCAATAGCAGTTGGAGCGGTCGCGGAGCCTGGATAGTCGTCTGGGGAACGCTTTCGGATTGAGCGCGGCAATGATCGCGATATTGGGTTCGGCAGTGCTCTTCGCTGATGAGACCCGAACCGCGGAGATCGAAATTGCAGTGACAGCAGCCGCCGGACTCTTTGCTGCGAATATCGTGATCGCAACTGTGGCACTGTTGATTGGCCGGATGGCGGTTGCGCCAAATCTCGCAGAGCTACTGGAGAATATCGAGTCTGGGGATTATGAGGAAGTTACGAGGTGGGCCGCTGAGGCTCTTGTCCATGCGACAGAGGGGAACGCGCTTCAGTTGCAACTAAAGGGTTGGCTGGTTAGCGCTGCTGTAGCCACGACCGCAGCCACTGCAGTGGCCGTCGCCTCGTCTGCCATTCTTGCGGTTCAATAACCCAATCGGCCGGATCGTGACGCCAGAACGGTGGGAAACCGCTGGTGTAAATGATGTCGAGCTTGCCGGGACGAAGCTTGCGATCTTCCTCACCAACAATCTCGCTTGAAGCCAGCTCAGTCGAAGAGTCTGCCACGGTGCGTCCAGATCAAGATGTTCTTGACTTCATCATATCCAGTGTGGCAGGCATTTACTCAGTAGACGCCGCCGAGCTTTGTGTGGTCCCAGCTGTAGATGCCGGTTGGGTTGATTCTGACGACGGCTCGCTTGGAGGCCTGGCGACGGCGCTGGTCGTTGTCCATCGGGGTGGTTGAGGGGCCGGCGGCGTTCGGATTTCGCTTGGTCCCGGTGGCGTCTTGCACTGCCATGACGAGGTCAGGGTCGTTCTGGATTACGTCGGCTTCGCCCTCAATCACGAGGCCCTTGATCTTTGAGTATTCCGTTCCCGACTCAAGCATCACGGTGATCCGCGGGTCGCGCTGGAGGTTGAGCACCTTCTGCGCCTTGGCGTAGGTGGTGAAGTGAATCTTGCCGTCGATCACGCCGTACCACATGGCGACGAGGTGTGGGAAGCCGTTATTGCCGTTCGAGGCGACTTGCAGCGTCCAGCCGGTCTCGATGAACTCCTTGGTTTCTTCGTCGGTCATGGCGATCATGTTGCGTCGGCTGGGCATAGGTTCTCCTCTTACTTCAGGTCGTAGCGGTGCTTGGAGGCAGTCTAACTTTGGGCGTGCCCCCCCCTCTGCCTTCGGCATCTCCCCCCGGAGGGGGAGAGGGGACTCAAGGACGGGTCATTTCCTCGGGCTTGACCCAGTCGGCGAACTGCTGTTCAGTGAGCAGGCCGAGCTCGAGGCCGGCCGAGAGCAACGTGCCGTTGTCGGCGTGCGCCTTCTTGGCGATGGCTGCGGCAGCGTCGTAGCCGATGTGTGGGTTGAGCGCGGTGACGAGCATCAGTGAGGAGCGCATCAGTTCGTCGATCCGCTGTGAGTTCGGCTCGGTTCCGACGATGCAATTGTCGGTGAAGGAGACCGACGCGTCGCCCAACAGCCTGATGCTCTGCAGGTTGTTGAAGGCCATCACCGGCTTGAACACGTTGAGCTCGAAGTGACCGTTGGAACCGCCAATGGAGACGGAAACCGAGTTACCCATCACCTGGGCGCAGACCATCGTCAGCGCTTCCGACTGAGTCGGGTTGACCTTGCCCGGCATGATCGATGAGCCGGGCTCGTTTGCCGGCAGACTCAGTTCACCCAGGCCGGCACGCGGTCCAGAGCCGAGCATCCTGAAGTCGTTGCCGATCTTCATCAGCGAAACGGCGATGGTGTTGAGGATGCCTGCGAGTTCGACCTGGGCATCGTGGGCGGCCAGCGCCTCGAATTTGTTGGGAGCCGTGACGAATGGCAGGCCGGTCAACTCGGCGATTTCCTCAGCCACCTTGACGGCGTAGTCAGGGTGCGAGTTGATGCCGGTGCCGACTGCCGTACCGCCCAGGGCGAGCTCGTACAGACGAGGCAGCGTCTGTTCGGCTCGACGGATTCCGTAGGCGACCTGCTGGACGTATCCGCTGAACTCCTGGCCGAGCGTCAGCGGGACGGCGTCCATGAAGTGTGTGCGGCCGATCTTGACGATGTCAGACCAGGCTTCAGCCTTGGCCTGCAACGCGTCGTGCAAGTGCCGCAGGCTGGGAATCAGGTGATGCACGGTCTGCTCGGCGGTGGAGATTGCCATGGCGCCGGGGAAGACATCGTTGGACGACTGCGACATGTTGACGTGGTCGTTGGGGTGGACCGGCGACTTTGAGCCGATTTCGCCGCCGAGCAGCTCGATCGCACGGTTCGAGATGACCTCGTTGGCGTTCATGTTCGACTGCGTGCCGGAGCCAGTCTGCCAGACGACGAGCGGGAAGTGATCGTCGAGCTCACCATCGATCACCTGCTGGCCGGCTGCGCGGATTGCGTCGGCAACCCCGCCGTCAAGCTTGCCCAGCTTCTGGTTCGCCGATGCGGAGGCGTGCTTGATGATGCCCATTGCGCGGAGGATCGAGCGCGGCATCCGCTCGCCGCCGATTTTGAAGTTCTCCAACGAGCGCTGCGTCTGCGCTCCCCAATATCTGTCGGCGGGGACTTCGATCGTTCCCATCGTGTCGGATTCGACGCGGATTTCGGCCATGGTTCACTCCTCAGCAGGGTTTCGTTGTTCGGTTTGTTCGGCTGTGTTCGGACCTGTTCGGAAGTGGACGGCGTTTGTTCTCGGGAATTCGGGTTAGTTCGCCGCCAGTCGGGCCATGTCGTCGACGAGGCCCTGGACGGCGTCGGCGGAGTGCTTGAGCTGGGCCTGCTCTTTGTCGGACAGGTTGATCTCGAGGATTTGCTCGATGCCGTTTGCGCCGAGGATGACAGGGACGCCGATGAAGAGGCCATTGACGCCGTACTGACCGTCGAGCAGGGCGGCGCAGGGGAGGATGCGGCGCTTGTCGAGGGCGATCGCGTCGACCATCTGGGCGACCGCGGCCGAAGGGGCGTAGAAGGCCGAGCTGGTCTTGAGCAAATTGATAATCTCGGCGCCGCCGTCGCGGGTGCGCTGGATGATCTGGTCGAGTTGATCCTCGGTCAGCAGCTTGGTGATCGGGATGCCGGCGGCGGTCGTGTACGAGGCGAGCGGGACCATGGTGTCGCCGTGTCCACCCAGAACGAACGCGTTGATGTCCTCGACGGAGACATTGATTGCTTCGGCCAGGAAGGAGCGGTAGCGGGCGGTGTCGAGGATGCCGGCCATGCCGACGACACGCGAGCTGGGGATGCCGGCGGCGTCGTAGGCGACGTGGCACATAGCGTCGAGCGGATTGGAGACGACGACGATGGTGGCGTCGGGCGACTCGGCGATTGCGGCTCTCGCGACGGAGTCGACGATGCCCATGTTGATCTGTAGCAGGTCGTCGCGCGACATGCCGGGCTTGCGGGCGACGCCTGAGGTGATCACCACGATGTCAGAGTTGGCAGTGGGACCGTAGTCGGTCGCGCCGGTGATGGCGGCGTCGACGCCGACGACCGGCGACGCTTCATACATGTCGAGCGCCTTGCCCTGAGGCAGGCCGTCGACAATGTCGACCAATACGATGTCGGCGTAGCCACGCTCGGCGAGTCGTTGAGCGGTGGTTGCGCCGACGTTGCCGGCTCCAATGACGGTGACCTTCGTTCGCATGTTCAGCATCCTCTCTGGGCACGGGCGGATGGTCCCGTGACGGTAAGTAACGGGTAGTTGTATGTCTTTGTTATCGGATGTGCGCGTTTGAGTCTGCCACGTGCGCGGCTGAAACGGCTGAGTTTCAAAGTAGAGCTCTCACTTGGGGAACGAAGGAGCAAGTAATCGTCTCCAAGCCGGAACATGGTCCAGGACCCCCTCAGCCTTTGGCAGCTCCCCCTGCAAGGGGGAGCGGGGAGCAGTGGATGTTGCGGGTTACTGTGTGGCGGCGATGTTGTTCAAGGCGCTTCCGGCCCGGAACCAGATGACTTGTTCGTCGGTGTAGGTGTGATTGACCGACACTTCGTCGCTTGAGCCGTCCTCATGGTCGATGCGCAGGGTCAGCGGTCTACCTGGAGCGAAGTTCGCGAGGCCCAGTACGCTCAGCCGGTCCCGCTCTCCAACGAGGTCGTATTGCGCCGGGTCACTGAAGGTCAGTGCCAGGACACCCTGCTTCTTCAGGTTGGTTTCGGCGATGCGAGCGAATGAACGGGCGATAACGACGTAGCCACCGCTGAAGCGGATTTCCATCGAGGCGTGCTCGCGGCTGGAGCCCTCTCCGTAGTTCTCGTCGCCGACCGCGACCCAGCGGATGCCGGCGTCCTTGTAGGCGCGGGCGACTTCGTTCACAGGCTGGTCGGCCTGGCCGCTGAACTGGTTCAGCGTGGTTCCGGTACCTCCGGTGAAGGCGTTGACGCCGCCGCTGAAGAGATTGCCTGAGATGTTCTCAAGGTGTCCGCGGAATCGGAGCCAGGACCCGGCCGGCGAAATGTGGTCGGTTGTGGTCTTGCCCTGTGTTTTGAGCAACAGAGAGAGGAACGTGTAGTCGCCGCCGTCCCAGGGGTTGAAGGGCGTCAGGCGCTGGAGGCGGTTGCTCTCGGGGCTGATGACGATGTCGATATCGCTGCCATCGTCGGGCGGTGCGATGAAGCCTTCCTCGCCGGGGTCGAACCCGTTGGGCGGCAACTCGTCGCCTGTGGGCGGCGTGAAACGGAACTCGCCGTCGGCGGTGGCGAGGGCGTCGCTGCGAGGATCGAATCCCATTTCGCCGGCAAAGGCGGTCGCGACGACCAGCTCGGGTGAGCCGATAAAGGCGAGCGTGTTGCGGTTGGCGTCGTTGCGTCCCGGGAAGTTGCGGTTGAAGGAGGTGACGATCGTGTTCTGCTGGCCGTCTTCGATGTCCTCGCGCTTCCATTGACCGATGCAGGGACCGCAAGCGTTGGCGAGCACCGTCGCGCCGACAGACTCGAATGCGTCGATCTGGCCGTCGCGCTGGATCGTGGCGCGGATCTGCTCGGAGCCCGGGCTGACCAGCAGCGGCGTGCGCAGCTCGAGGCCTGCTTCGGCAGCCTGACGAGCGATGTGGGCTGCGCGGCTCATGTCCTCGTAGGAGGAGTTGGTGCAGGAGCCGATGAGCGCGCTCTCGACGTTGATGGGGTAGTGTTGCGCCTCCATGAAGGAGCGGACTTCGGCGACGGTGTTGCGCAGGTCGGGCGTGTGCGGTCCGACCCAGGCCGGTTCCAGTTCACTGAGATTGATCTCGATGACGCGGTCGAAAATCTCGTGGCGCGCGGCTTCGACGCCATCGTCGGCTCGGAGGTATTCGGCGTTGGCCTCGGCGAGGTCGGCGATGTCTCCGCGGCCCGTGCTGCGGAGGTAGGCGGCCGTGCGGCCGTCGAACTGGAAGAGCGAGGTAGTCGCGCCGATCTCAGCGCCCATGTTGGTCACGGTGCCTCGACCGGTGGCGCTCATTGAGGCGAGGCCGGGGCCGAAGTACTCGACGATTGCACCGGTGCCGCCTTTGACGGTGAGTACGTCGGCAACGCGCAGGATGACATCCTTGGGCGCGGTCCAGCCGTCGAGCTCGCCGGTCAGGTAGACGCCGATCATCGTGGGCATCGTGACGCCCCAGTCGAGTCCGGCCATCACATCCACGGCGTCAGCGCCGCCGACGCCGATGGCGATCATGCCCATGCCGCCGGCGTTGGGCGTGTGCGAGTCGGTGCCGATCATCATGCCGCCGGGGAAGGCGTAGCTCTCGAAGACAACTTGATGAATGATGCCGGAGCCGGGCTTCCAAAATCCAGCGCCATAACGCGCGGCGGCGCTGCGCAGGAAGGTGAAGACCTCTTCGTTCTCGGAAATCGCGACCGCCAGGTCGGGGTCGGCGCCAACGTGGGCCTGGATCAGATGGTCGCAGTGCACGGTCGTCGGTACGACGACTCGCCGCAGGCCGGCGAGTTCGAACTGCAGCAGGGCCATCTGCGCGGTCGCATCCTGGAGGGCGACACGGTCGGGCTGGAGCACCGCGTGATCGACGCCTCGCTCGATGGGCTGATTGGATGGGTCGGTGAAATGTCCGAACAGGATCTTCTCGGCCAGCGTCAGAGGACGGTCAATGCGCTCGCGGGCGATGGCCACACCGTCACGCAGCTTGGCGTAGGCGTCGTCGATGCGCTGCAGGATGTCGGATTCGTGAGCTATGTCGGGTTCGTGAGCCATGTCGGGTTCCAGTTCGGTGCTGTCGTGCGCGCGGTTCGGGACCGGTGTTGAAGAGATCAGAGAGGGATGTTCCCGTGCTTCTTTGGCGGTGAGGTGTCGACCTTGTCGGCGAGCATGTCGAGTGCCCGGAAGATCGCGGTGCGGGTCTCGCGCGGGTGAATGACATCGTCAACGAACCCGAGCTCCGCGGCTTGATAGGGCCGGTAGAACTCGGCTTCGTACTCGGCGATCAGCTTGGCGCGCTCGGCAGCCGGATCCTCGGCAGCGGCGATTCGGCGTCGGTGGATGATGTTGACAGCGCCATCGGAGCCGGTGACCGCGATCTGGGCCGTGGGCCAGGCGAGGTTGACGTCGGAGCGCAGGTGTTTGCTGCTCATGACGACGTAGGCGCCGCCGATCGACTTACGCAGCGTGACGGCGACCTTGGGTACGGTCGCTTCGGCGTAGGCGTACAGGAGCTTTGCGCCGTGGACGATGATCCCGCCGTACTCCTGTTGCGTGCCGGGCAGGAATCCGGGTACGTCAACGAGGGTGACGATGGGGATGTTGAAGCAGTCGCAGAAGCGGACGAATCTTGCTGCTTTGCGCGAGGCGTCGATGTCGAGCACGCCGGCGAGGCTGTCGGGGTCGTTGGCGACGATGCCGACGCCGTAGCCGCCCATGTGGGCGAAGCCGATGGCGACGTTGCGCGCCCATTGCGCCTGGATTTCCATGAACTCGCCGTTATCGACGATCTCGCGGATGACTCGGCGCATGTCGTACGGGCGGGTGGAGTCGGCGGGGACGATATCGATGAGGTTGTCGAGCTTGCGATCGGGCGGGTCGCCGGTGTCGATCCAGCGCGGGTCTTCCATGTTGTTTTGCGGTAGGAACGTTAGGAGCTGACGGACGCTGTTGAGCGTCGCCTCTTCACCGGGGATGCAGAAGTGAGCCACACCGGTCTTGGTGGCGTGGGTCATGGCGCCACCGAGTTCCTCGTGGGTGACTACCTCGCCGGAGACGGCGCGGATGACGTCGGGGCCGGTGATGTACATCTGACCGCTGCCCTGGACCATGAAGATGAAGTCCATGATTGCCGGTGAGTAGACACCGCCGCCGGCGGCAGGTCCGGCGCAGACAGCGATCTGCGGGACGAGCCCGGATGAGAGCGTGTTGCGCAGGAAGATCTCGCCGTAACCCCGCAGCGAGGTCACGCCCTCCTGGATACGGGCGCCGCCGCCGTCGTTGATGGCGACGATCGGCGCGCCGACTTTCATCGACAGGTCCTGGACCTTGACGATCTTCTCTGCGGCCGCTTCGGAAACCGAGCCACCGTAGAGGGTGAAGTCCTGGGAGTAGGCGAATACGGTCCGGCCGTCGACCGTTCCGTGTCCGACGACGACGGAGTCACCCTCGGGCCGGTTGTTTTCCAGCCCGAATCCTGAGCCTCGGTGTTTGACGAATGGATCCATTTCGGTAAACGAACCAGCATCGAAGAGGATGTCGAGTCGTTCCCGGGCGCTGAGCTTGCCGCGACTGCGCTGCCGCTCCATGGCGGCGGCTCGAGCCTCATCTGCGTTGCCGTTGAGGCGACGCCGGGCGACTTCTTCGAGCAGAAAATCTATGCCACGGTGGGAACTGTTCTGCGAACTGTTCTGCGAACTGTTCTGCGAAGAGGGCTGGGCAGGTTCTGAGACCATGTGTCACCTGAGGCTCGGTTTAGCGGGACCCGTCGAGTGGCGGCTTCGCAGGGAGTGAGGCTACTACAGAGGGATCGCAGGGACAATCAACGGCGAACACCTGAGATGCCAGCGTGCGCCTGGTTAGCCTGGCGGTTCGCCCGACTCAGGTTCATCGGATTGCCCCGATTGGGTGTCAGCGTCGGGCGCCGGCGGGATGATTAAGGCGGTTCCGATCGGCAACGTGTTTGCCTGTGTCTCGGTGAGACCGTTGTAGTTCATGAGCTCAACCCAGGTAAAACCGAAGGCGGCTCCGATGCCGGACAGCGTGTCGCCGGGTTGCACGATGTAGATCTCGCCCGGTGGACGTTGCGGTTCGCTCGGCTGACTGGGTTCTGAGGAGCTTGGCGCCGCCGCTCCGCAGGCGCCTTCGCGAATCGGGATGCGAAGCTCGTCACCGACATCGATATGCGAGATATCAACAATCGTGTTAAGCCGCTGAATCTCCTCGACGGTGATACAGAACCTTCCGGCGATGGCTGCCAGATTGTCGCCGGGTTGGACGACGTAGACCGTCTCGGTGACGAGTTCAGGCTCGATCGTGATCTCGTCGGTAATCAGATACGGAGCGGGCAACGGGTCGGGCAGCGCCTCGACGGGGATGTCCTCGTTGATTGGCAAGGCTTCCGTCTGGCGCGCCGATTGCGCGGTCGTCGCGGGAGTGTCGGAGTTGTCGCAGGCAGCCGCAACGAGCAGCGAGACAAGCAATGCCATGAGCCATGCAGCGCGCCATGTAGCGCAGAAGGGCGAACGGTTCACCCCGTTAGTGTCGCATGTCATGGGCTGCGCGTTTCCTCGGTTTCGCAGGATGTCGCAGGAGAGACGGGGCTGCCGGCCCGCTGGAGCAGGCAGGCGAGTATTCCGTGGTTCAGCGTTGCGATATCGCCGAACACTTCGCGGTTGATGTTGTCGAGGTTGTCAGCCGGTGTGTGAATTACAGCGCCGGGAGGGAAGAGGAAGATCGCCGGAATGCCCTCGGCGATGAAACTGGCGTGGTCAGAACCCAGCTCCATCGGCAAGGCGCCGGTGGATGCATTGATCTGCAGTTCTGCGGCCACCGCATTGCCCAGCGCTCCCAATTCGGACGAGGCGACAATCCGATAGGGCGCGCGGCCGTCGCCGATCGCGTCGAGGTTGAGCATCGCAGTGACTTCGCCCAACTGCCCGTTCTTGCCCAGGTTCCGGACGAACTCCCTCGATCCAAACAGTCCCAGTTCTTCCGCTCCGAATCCCACGAAACAGATGTCGTCGGCTGCTGGATGATTGGCCCAGGTCTCCGCGAACGCCAGCGTCAACGCCGTTCCGGAAGCGTTGTCGTTTGCCCCATCTACTTCGGGCACGGTGTCGTAGTGTCCACCGACGATCACTCGGCAGGATCCGCCCGGTTTGCGAGCGATGACATTCTGAGATTCGCCGTTGGTCGGCGCCGCCTCGGGGATCGTGATGCGCTCGCCGATGCGCGCGTGCAGTTGATCGGCGGTGGCCAGGCTGACGTGGAGCACCGGGATGTCGACGGTGTATGCGCCGAACGTTCCGCCAATTGAATCGGAGGTTCGGGTGTTGGCGATGATCAGCGCTGCGGTTCCTGCGGAATTGGCGTTCGCTGCCTTATGGCGGAATTCGACGACTCCACGATTGACGAGGGCGATCTTGCCTTCAGCATCGACTTGATCGAAGTCGGTTGGCTCACCGTAGCCCGGGACTCTGACAAGGATTGCGCTGACTCCGTTGGGGGCAGAACCGGGGAAACGGAATCCGAATGTCGGGGCCCTGCTGTCGATGTCGATGCGACTGATGCTTGGCGCGCCTGTGTAGGCGAACGTCTCAAGCTGGGTCTCGTAGCCGAGTTGTTCGAAGGACTCGGCAAGGTAATCGGCTGCGGCTCGTTCCTGCTCTGTGCCGGAAGCTCGTGGGCCGAGTTCTCCGGCGAGCTGGTTGAGATAGCCGAGCGCGGTGTCGAGGTCGAAGTCGGGAGGCGGCGGGCCGCCGGACGACGCTGGTTGCTGTGCCGGTTGGTGTTGCTGACCTTGTTCGGCGGATTGCGCTTCGGACTGTTGCTCCTGCGACTCGGCGGATGGTTGTTTCTGCTGAGCCTGGTTTGACTGTTTTGTGGCTGCGGCTTTGGCCGGCAATTGGGTCTGGGATTGAGGTTGTTCTTGCTGTGACTGGGCAGCGACCTGCGACTGTTCGGATTGAGGTCGAGGCGTGTTGTCGCCGCTGTTGCAGGCGGCGAACAGTAGCGCCGTGGCGGCGACTGTCAGGAGGAGTCGAAAGGTCACGGGAACGGCGCTGTGGTCAACGATCGCGGCGGAAGAAGCGTCGCAGGGGATTCGAGCTGGTTTGCTCGTAAGTGATGTAGCGGTCTCGCCAATAGCCGCCCTTTGGTTGGTTGGCCTGGGGGTTGCCGCCGCGTGTGGTCCAGAACAACCCGATCACGAAGATGACGATGCCCGCGACTGCGATCCACAATCCTCCGCCTCGGAAGACCAGTCCGACGATCAGCATGACCGCACCGAC
Source organism: Dehalococcoidia bacterium (assembly GCA_963666795.2). GTDB lineage: Bacteria > Chloroflexota > Dehalococcoidia > Bin125 > Bin125 > Bin125. The sequence goes on from CAXXUV010000008.1 coordinate 2,054,359, forward strand.
CAGTAGGAGATGATTCGGCGTGAGTGAGGTTGCGCGGTTGACCAGCGCTTCGGCGACTCGTTGTGCGGCGATTCGAAGTGGGCCGGGACGGCGTGACTGCCGCTTGCGCCAATCGAAATCCTCGATGTTGGCCAGGACTTCTTCTACGTCGCGTTCGAGTCGGTCAGAACCATCCGACATGTTCGCTCCTCCGCTGTCCGTTGCTATCAGTTTAGCGCGGTTCGAGCGTGCCCCATCCGCCGCCGCCTGGAGTTTCGATCCGAATGATGTCGCCCGGTTCGACGTTGATGGTCACTTTGCCCGGCAGCTTGCGACGGGTTGGGTTGCCGTTTGCTGAGGTCGTTTCGAGGCTGTTTCGACCGGTCCTGCCTGGTGCTCCGCCCTGCGAGCCCCATGGTTGTTGAATGCGCCGCTCGGAGATCAGCGTCAACTGGGCGGGTCCCAGGAACTGCGTGCGACGGATCAAACCGTGACCGCCGCGATGAACGCCGCGTCCGCCGGAACGCGGGCGGATGTTGTTCTCGATCACTCGAAGTGGGTAGGCCAACTCCAGCGCCTCGGCGGGCGTGTTGAGCGTGTTGGTCATGTGCGAATGCGCCGCGTCGAGACCGGGGCCTTCCGGTCCGCCGCCGAGTCCGCCGCCGGAAGTTTCGTAGTAAGCCCAGGGTTGGCCGTTTCGTGGATCGATCCCGCCGGCGGTGAGGTTGTTCATCGTGCCCGACGACGCTGCGGGCATGCGCTCGGGCAGCAGCTGATTGAACGCGCCCCAAACGGTGTCGACGATGCGCTGTGATGTCTCGACATTGCCGGCAGCGACTGCCACAGGCGCCTGCGCCGCCACCACCGAGCGTTCGGGCAGAGTGAATGTGATCGGCCGAAAGAGTCCCGAATTCATTGGCGTGCCGGGAGGCAACAAACAGCGAATGACGTAGTAGCACGCGGAGCGGGTCACGGGCGCGACCGCATTGATCGACGCTGCGCGTTGCGGCGCAGTACCGGAAAAATCGAAGTGGGCACGATCTTGATCGAGCGTCAGCTCCAGCTTGATCGGCACCGGATCGGGTGTGTGACCGTCATCGTCGAGCGAGTCCTCAAAGCGCCAGGTTCCGTGCGGCAGATCGGCGAGTGCCGCTCTTGTGAGCCGCTCTCCGTAGTCGAGCAGCGCCTTCGTCGTCTCGCGGTAGGCGTCGTCTCCGTAGTCCGCTTGCAGATCGGCGGTTCGTCGTTCGCCGAGTCGCTGAGCTGCAATTTGAGCATTGAAGTCGCCGCGCCGTTCGTCCGGGGTGCGGACGTTGCGCAGGATTAACGCCATTGCCTCTTCGACAAGGTCGCCCGCCCGATAGAGGCGAATCGGCGGGATGATGAGTCCTTCCTGGATCAACTCGCGTGCGACGGGCATCGAGCCGGGGGCCATGCCGCCGATGTCGGCCTGGTGCGCGCGACTGGCGACATACCCGATCAGTTTGTCGCCGTCGGCTGCAGCCTGAGCGAATACCGGCGAGACCATGGTCACGTCGGGCAGGTGCGTGCCACCGAGGAAGGGGTCGTTGAGGATCGCCAGATCGCCTGGCTTCCACGGCGCGAGCCGTTCGACCGCGCGCACTGACTCGGGCATCGCGCCCAGGTGGACGGGAATATGAGCGGCCTGGGCGAGCAGCTGGCCATCTTGATCGAAGACGGCGCAGGAGAAGTCGGCCCGCTCCTTGATGTTGGGCGAGAGGGCGGTGTGTCTGAGGGTTGCGCCCATCTCCTCGGCGATCGAGCTGACCAGGGAATCGAAGATGGCGAGTCGGGCGGGATCGATGTTGGTGGTTGACATAATGCGCTCGCTCAGGATTCGCGGCTCATGACGAGGCTGCTGGACGGGAGCAGGGTGGCCGTCCAGCCGGGCGGGACGGTCACCGTGGTGTCGAGCTGTGTGATGATCGCGGGTCCTGAGACAGACTCGGCGATCGATCCTCTCGAGAGGATTTGAGTGTCCTGGGCGCGATCCCAGGTCACAACTTCGGTCCGGGATTGATCGGTTGCCGAATCTTGTGTGCCTCCCACATCACCGCGATACCCGCTGTGGCGGGCCTTTGCGCGTGCGGTCACGACCTCGACCGGCGTGTCGTGCGAGGAAAAACCGAAGCGCTCGCTGTGAGCCTCGTGGAAGGCATCCCTCACCGCCTGGGCATGGTGGCCGTCATTGAGCGACACGGTGAGTTCGTGGGACTGTCCTCGATAGCGCAGGTCTGCTGCGTACTCGACGCTCACGCCTTCGGTGTAGCCGTCCTCTGCGATCGCCATCCTCGCTTGTGTTGCGATGGCTGCGAACGCCTCATTCAGTATTTCGATGGATCCCACGTCTTCAGGATCGATGGTGAGATGGAGTCCCTGCTCGGCGTCGCGGGTGATGTCGGCGATCAGCATGCCGGCGGCGGAGAGCACTCCGGGCGACGGCGGAATGAGCACCTGGGGTATGCCGACGGCGTCGGCGAGGTCGCAGGCGTGGAGCGGGCCTGCGCCTCCAAAGGCGACGAGGGTGAATCGGGCAGGATCGTAGCCGCGCTCGACGGAGATGACGCGGAGGGCTCGGGCCATGTTGGCGTTGACGACATCGATCACGGCCTGCGCGGCAGCCTCAATGGAGCTGAATGGTCCGGCGATGGTGGTAATTGCCCGGCGGGCGCGCTCGACGTCTAGCGCGACTGTGCCTCCGAGCTGCTGTTCAGGACGGAGGCGTCCCAAGACGGTGTGCGCGTCGGTCACGGTAGGCAGGGTTCCTCGTCCGTACGCGGCTGGTCCGGGATCGGCGCCGGCGGATTGTGGACCGACTCTGAGAGCGCCGCCCGGGTCGAACCAGGCGATCGAGCCACCGCCCGCGCCCACGGTGTGCAGGTCGACCGCCGGCGTGCGGATCGGCATGTCATCGACGACGAGGTCGGTCCGTTCGAGCAGTCGTCCCGGGCAGAGGGCGACATCGGCCGATGTGCCGCCCATGTCGAACGTGATGGCGTAGGGGTAACCGTCGGTGTTGGCTGCGGCGAATGCTCCGGCGACGCCTCCGGCCGGACCTGACAAGACCGTGCGGACGGCGTTACGACCGGCGGAATCGCCGGAGAGCGAGCCGCCGTTCGACTGCATGATCCGTAGTCGGACGCTGCCTTCGCTTTGTGCGTTAAGCCTGGATTCGAGGGTGTCCAGATAACGCGACATCACCGGCGAGAGGTAGGCGTTGGCCGTGGTGGTGCTCATCCGCTCGAACTCGCGATGCTGGGGGAGGATTTCGTAGGAAGCCGAGACGTTGAATCCCCGCTCGCGGGCTCGCCTTGCGGCCACTGCCTCGTGCTGGGTGTTGATGAAGCTGAACAAGAAACAGATCGCGACGCTTTGCACTTTCGCTCGCTCGATCCGATCGAGGACCGCGTCCAGCTCGTCGACGTTGAGCGGCGTGACCACCGAGCCGTCGGCGGCGATTCGCTCGTCGACCTCAAAGCGCAGTCGCTGCGGAACCAGCGGCTCCTTCCGCTGCGGATGGAGCGCGTACAAGTCGGGTCGGGCTTGACGGCCGATGACCAGGGTGTCGCGGAAGCCTTTGGTCGTGATCAGCGCCGTCGGGGCGCCGCTGCGCGTGAGGAGCGTATTGGTGGCAACCGTGGAGCCGTGAACGACTTCTTCCGGCGACCAACCGAATTCGGCGAGGCCATCGATGATGGCTCGGCCGGGATCGTCGGGCGTTGAGGGCCGCTTGGCGATGCTGATTTCGCCGTCGCGGAGAAAGACGAAGTCGGTGAATGTCCCTCCAACATCGACGCCGAGCAGCCGGCCGTGGTCTGTATCAGCTGGTATTGCGTTTGGTTCAGCCATGGTCGTGCCAGTCTAGGAGTCCTCTGTACAACTGCTTGCACTCTCCAGGCGGGGAACCCCCCTTTAGCCTGCGGCGGCTTCCCCCGCAGGGAGACCTTTGAAAAACTCAAGTATCCCCTCTCCCCCCCTTGCGGGGGGAGATGTCACGGAGTGACAGAGGGGGGTCCGCCGCCAGCGACCAGATAGGCCTTGAGATGCCCCCCCTCTGCCTTCGGCATCTCCCCCGCAAGGGGGGGAGCGGGGATCGTGCTGTTCGGGCCATCCCTGGGTCGAGTGTTTGGATTGCTTGACTGCCTTGGGATGCGCTCATAGCGTCAGTTGGTAAGCTCTGTTGTTATCGACGGCTCGCCTTTGAGTCACGTTTGAGATGGATGGAAACCGATGCCTGACGCTGCTGAAATAGTTCTACAAGCGAAGAGTCGGTCCGTCCTGGGCAAGAAGGTAAAGCGGTTGCGACGCGACGGCGTTGTGCCCGGCAATATCTACGCGCGCGGCGAGGAGTCGCGCGCGATTCAGTCGACGCTCGCAGAGATTCGGCGAGTGTTCGGCGCGATTGACCGCAACTCCGTGGTGACGATGTCGGTCGATGGTTCCGACGACACGATTCCGGTGGTGCTCCGTGAAGTGCAGCGGCATCCGGTGACCCGTCAGCTGATTCACCTTGATTTCTATCAGGTTGACCTGCTTCGCCGGATTCACTCCGACGCGCGATTGCTGCTTATCGGCGATTCCGAAGCGGAAACCAAGGGCGGCACCGTGGTGCAATCGCTTGACCTCATCATGCTTGAGTCCCTGCCTGAGGCGATGCCTTCGGTGTTGGAAGTTGACATCTCGGTGCTCGACGAGTTTGGCCAGTCTGTCCTGGTTCGGGACCTGGAGCTGCCGGAGGGTGTGATCGCCTTGACGGACGGCGCAGTCGCGGTCGCGACCGCATTGGCTCCACGTGTCCTCGAAGAGGATGAAGTAGAGGTCGACGAGTTGGCGCTGGACGAAGAGGGTCTCGAGCTGGAGGAAGAGGCCGTCGACGAGGAGTAATCGGCTCCGCCCGATTACGCCTGTTGGCGAACCCGGTCGCCGCGGAGTTGTCCACAGGCCGCCGCGATGTCTCGTCCCTGTTCGACGCGCACTGTTGTTGGAACGCCGCGTTCCTGAAGCGCTTGCTGAAATCCGAGTGTCGCTCTGCGAGTGGGCCGTTCGCCGACCACGCCGGGCGATGGATTCAACGGGATCAGGTTGACGTGCGCGCGCAGACCGCGAATGCGCTCTGCGAGTCGTCGTGCGTGGCCTCGACTGTCGTTGACGTCTCGAAGTAACACGTATTCAAATGTGACCCGGCCGTTGGTGCGGTCGTTGTGGTCACGGACAGCGTCGAGGATGTCATCAATTGATGCTCCCGGAACTGGAACGAGTTCGTTGCGCAGCTCGGGGTCCGGCGCGTGCAGTGACACGGCAAGGTTGACGTGGGGATGATCGGTGGCAAGCCGTCGGATGTTCTGCGGAATTCCGACGGTCGAGACCGTGATTCGGCGTGGGGAGAGGGCAAAGCCGTCGGGATCGGTGAGGCGCTGAATGGCCTCACTGACGTTGGCGTAGTTGGCGAGTGGCTCGCCCATGCCCATGAACACGACGTGGGTGAGCTCGCGTCCTTCGTCACGCGCCCAGGAACGCGCCAGGATGGCCTGCCGCATGATTTCGCCGGCCGTGAGCTGACGTCGTAGGCCCTGCAGTCCCGTGGCGCAGAAGACGCAACCCATCGCGCAGCCGCCCTGCGATGACAGGCAGACGGTGTCTCGAGGCTTGGAGCGAATCAAGACGGTCTCGATCAACTCGTCGTCCTGAAGTTTGAGCAGCGCTTTGCTGGTCGAGCCGTCGGCCGATGTCTGGAACTCGACGGGTTCGGATGTAGTTGTGCTGAACTCGGCGAGCCTGTTGCGCAAGTACGCCGGCAGGTCGGACATTTCTGCAGGATTGGTCACGCCGCGCTGATAGATCTGACGCCAAATCTGTTTGGCCCGGTATGCCGGTTGGCCAAGTGATTCGACGAGTTCGCTGAGGCCGGATTGGTCGAGGTCGAGCAGCTCAGTCATTGGCTGAGCTGAATTGTTGGCCGACGAGATCTCTGGTTCCGCGCGCAAACTCTTCAGCGCTCAGTTCTCGTTTGCCGGCTCGTTGTAGTCGATGGATTTCGAGGATGCCGTCGGCGGTTGCCACGTTGATCGTGGAGCCGATGTCCAGAATCGTCCCTGCCGGGCTATGTGTTCCCGAACCGCAGCAAGTCGCCAATGTGATTCGGATCTGGGTCTGGTCGAGGGTGGTCGCGGCGGCCGGCCAAGGCGTGTAAGCGCGGATGTGCCGGGCGATCTGGTCGGCGGATTGATTCCAGTTGATCCTGCCCTGCTGCTTCTTGACTCGGCGCGCTCGCGTGGCCTGGTCCGGGTCCTGGGCGACCGGATCGATGTCTCCGCTCAGCCAGTCCGGGATCGTCTCCAGCAAGAGTTGCGCGCCCATCGTTGCGAGGCGATCGCTGAGGTCGCCTGCGTGTTCGGATGCTCTAATAGGTGTCGATTGCTGGCGCAGGATGTCTCCCGTGTCCTCGGTTTCATCGATCAGCATGATGCTGACGCCGGTCTCGGTGTCACCGTGGAGGATGGCGGCGGAAATCGGCGCCGCTCCTCGCCAACGGGGCAAGAGCGAGGCGTGGACGTTGAGTGTCCCGTGCGTCGGCAGGCCAAGGATTTCGGAGGGAATGAGTTGTCCGTAGGCAGCGACGACCTGCATGTCGGGACGGAGGCTGGTGATCTGTGCGATTGCTGCGCGGTCGCGGAGTTTCGCAGGTTGCAGGGCAGGAATACCATGCGCTGCCGCGAGCTCCTTGATCGGCGGCGGACGCAGTGACCGGCCGCGTCCGGCGCGGGCGTCGGGCTGCGTGACGACGGCGATTGGACGGAACGGACTGTCGATCAGTGCCTGGAGGGTCGGTAGGGCGAAATCCGGCGATCCGTAGAAGAGGACTCGCAGGGGATCGGACATGGCGCTGCTGACGGATGGGTGGGCGTCGAGGTAGTCAGATTCGGACGGCGGCGATGCTGAGGCCGACGAAGACCAGCATCAGGACAATCGTGCCTCGGAACAGGGACCGTTCGATGCCGCGCCGGGTGCGATAGGAGTCTGCACCCGCACCGCCGAAGATGTTGCCGAGACCGGCGCCCTTGGCTTGCAGGATGACTGCGCCGATCACGGTCAGTGCGACCAGAATCTGGAAGATGTTGAGGATGTCGGAGGTGCTCACGTTGGGCTGGTACCTCAATCGTCCCTGTTGCGGTTATTCAGGAATCGTGACGCGCTGCGGCCGGCGCGGTCGCACGCCGGCTTCGCGGCCTTCATGGTAAGCGGTCATGATGGCATCGGCGAGTTTGGCGCTGTCGTGTCGGTAACGGTTGCCGGTGTCGATGATGTCCGACTCGATAATTCGCACTGCGTCAGCGATGTCGGACTTGTCACGGTTGTGCTCGACGCGGACGGGTTCCGATTTCCAACCGCGAGGAAGCCTCGCCTTGCTGTTGTTGTTGGCGACCACGGCGTCGAAGGGCAGGCCTCCGATGTGTTCGCCGATCACGCGGACGTGGTCCTGGACGGTGAAGTGGTCGGTCTCGCCGTGCTGTGTGGCGACGTTTGAGACATACAGCTTCATCGCGGCGGATTCCTGGAAGGCGATGCGCAGGTCGGGCACGAGCAGGTTTGGCAGGACGGATGTGAAGAGCGAGCCGGGTCCGACCACGATCAGGTCGGCGTTGCGGATCGCGTTGAGCGTCTCGGGATAGGCAGCCGGATGGAGCGGCTCGAGGTTGAGCTGGGCGATGCGCTGTCCGGCTTCGGTAATCGAGGACTCGCCGCGAATAGTGTCACCGTCGGAGGTCACGGCGGCGAGGCGGATGTTTTCCAGGGTTGATGGCAGGATTTTGCCTCGCACGGCGAGGACACGGCCGGTTTCGTGAATCGCTTCTTCCATCGAGCCGGCGACATCGGACATCGCGACGATGAAGAGATTGCCGAACGAGTGGCCTTCCAGACCGTTGCCCGAGCCCTCGGGGAAGCGGTACTGGAAAAGGCGAGTCATCAGCGGCTCGGCATCTGCGAGGGCGGCGATGCAGTTGCGCAGATCGCCGGGCGGGATGATGCCGAGGTCGCGCCTGAGCCGACCGGAGGAGCCGCCGTCGTCGGCGACGCTGACGACAGCCGACAGGTTGTCGGTATAGGCCTTGAGGCCTCGTAGGAGGACGGACAGCCCCGTACCGCCACCAATGCAGACGATGCGGATTCCGCGACCGGCGAATCGTTGGCGATGCAACAGGTCGACGAGCGGCTCGTCGCCCCCGTTGCGCCGATCGGAGGAGCGCGCCGCTATCACGAGGCCGGAGGTGAACTTGCCGATGCCGAAGCCCACGCAGAGGATTGCGAGACTAATCAGGATCGCGCCTCGGACGGCGTAGGGCACAAACTGGAGCGTGATGTAGTAGAAGGCGCCGGGCAGCGTAACCGTCAGGTAGAGCTCACGGGCAAGGAACGAAAAGCCGAGTCCGAGCAGTCCCATGCCAAACAGCAGGAGGACGAACCAACGCTTGATTCCGATCCCAGGGGCGAGCCATTTGCGCAGCTGCCACTCTGGTCGGGCCGAAGTTCCGTCTGACGCCCGTGCGCCGGGGGAGTTCGCTCGGGTGCGCCAGAACATAACGTCACTATAGGCGGGTCACGGCTCAGGCGGTAGCGTAGGCCCTGCATAGCACTGGCTTAATGGCTCTGGAAGTGTAGGAACCCTCATGGAACAGCGACGATTTGGCGACAGCGATCTGGTGACCTCGGCGGTGGGCTTCGGCACCTGGGAGATGAGCACGACGATGTACGGCCACATCGACGTGGACGAGGCGGCGAAGGCCGTGAATATGGCGATCGACCGCGGCATCACGCTGTTCGACACGGCGGAGGTCTATGGGCCGTATCACTCGGAAGAGTTGCTGGCCAAAGCACTGGGCAATCGGCGCAAAGACGTCATCCTGGTGACCAAAGTTGGTTTCGACTATGACGACACACCCAGCGTGAGAGGCCTCGACTCGACCAAGGCCAACATCATCGAGCACACCGAGGGCTGTCTGCGCCGGCTGAACACCGATTACGTCGACCTGATGCTGATTCACTGGCCCGACCACGACACGCCGTTCGAGGAGACGATGGAAGGCCTGGAGGAGCTGAAGCAAAGTGGCAAAATTCGCCACTACGGGGTCTCGAACTTCAACATCGACATGATGGAAGAGTGCCAGCAGTACGGGAACATCATTGCCAATCAGGTCGGCTATCACATGTTCGACCGGCGGATGGAATCGCGAGTCTTGCCCTGGTGCATGAACAATGGCGTTGGCTTCATGTCCTACGGCTCGCTGGCATTCGGTCTGCTGACCGGCGCGTTCCAGCCTGACCACCAGTTCGAAGAGGGTGACTGGCGCGGCAACGGGGTCGCCTTCAATCTGCCGCTGTTCGAAGGCGAGCGCTTCAAGCAGGAAGTTGCAATCGCCAACCGGCTGAACGAGCTCGCCGACGGCTACGGCAAGACGGTCGCCCAGCTCGGCATCGCCTGGGTGCTGGACCACCCCGGCGTGACCTGCGCCCTGGTCGGGATGCGGAACGAGCGGGAGCTGGAAGAGAATGTCGCGGCGACGGACTGGAAACTGACCGAGGAGATCCGTAGCGCGATCAACGATATCTTCGACGATGTCGGCGTACCGACCTACCAGAACCTGGATCAGGTGATACACGTCGGCCAGGCAACGGGCGCGCGGCGGAATCTGCGGGACTAAGAACAAGCCGGTTCACTAGGAATCAACGAGGACAGCAATGGAACAGCGACGATTTGGCGACACGGATTTAGTCGCATCGGCGGTGGGATTCGGTACCTGGGAGATGAGCACCACGATGTACGGCCACATTGACGTGGACGAAGCGGCCAAGGCCGTGAACATGGCGATCGACCGTGGGATCACCCTCTTCGACACCGCCGAGGTCTACGGTCCGTACCACTCCGAGGAACTGCTCGCGAAAGCGCTGGGCAATCGGCGCAACGAGATCGTGCTCGTGACCAAGGTCGGATTCGACTACGACGAGACGCCCAAAGTGATCGGGCGGAACTCGAAAAAGGGTCACATCATCGAACACACGGAAGACTGCTTGCGGCGTCTGAACACCGACTACGTCGACCTGATGCTGATTCACTGGCCCGACCACGACACGCCCATCGATGAAACGATGGAGGGTCTGGAGGAGCTCAAGCAGAGCGGCAAGATTCGTCACTATGGCGTCTCGAACTTCAACATCGACATGATGGAGGAGTGCGAGCAGTACGGCCACATCGCCGCGAATCAGGTCGGCTACAACATGTTCGACCGGCGCATGGAGTCTCGTGTGCTGCCCTGGTGTCAGGCCAACGGGGTCGGCTACATGGCCTACGGTTCGCTCGGCTTTGGACTGCTGACCGGCGCGTTCTCCCCCGATCACACGTTTGAAGAGGGCGACTGGCGTCGCAGCGGCGTGGCCTTCAACCTGCCCCTGTTCCAGGACGAGCACTTCCGCAAGGAAGTCGAAGTGACCAACCGTCTGGTGGAGTTGGCAGACGGCTACGACAAGACGGTGGCGCAGCTCGCCCTCGCCTGGGTGCTGGACCATCCCTCCGTCTCATGCGCCCTCGTCGGCATGCGCAACGAACGGGAGTTGGAGGAGAACGTCGCAGCGACCGACTGGAAGCTGACGGAGGAGATCCGCAGCAGGATCAACGAGATCTTTGAAGAAGTCGGAGTGCCGACGTACCAAAACGCACCGCAGGCGATATGAGTGCCGTCGACGATTGTGGCTACTGTGAACAGCTCCCGGTAGCAAGGTTGGAACAACGAGGCTAGAGATGGAACAGCGACGATTTGGCGACACGGACCTGGTGGCTTCGGCAGTGGGCTTCGGCACCTGGGAGATGAGCACGAATATGTACGGCCACATCGACGTGGATGAGGCCGCGAAGGCCGTCAACATGGCGATCGACCGTGGCATCACCCTGTTCGACACGGCCGAAGGTTACGGCCCGTACCTCTCCGAGGAACTGCTGGCCAAGGCCTTGGACAATCGACGTAACGAGATTGTCCTGGTGACCAAGGTCGGTTTCAACTACGACGATACGCCGACCATGACAGGTCTCAATTCGACGAAGAGCAACGTGATCGAGAGTACAGAGGGCTGTTTGCGACGGCTGAATACGGATTTCCTCGACCTGTTGCTGATCCACTGGCCCGACTTTGACACTCCCATCGAGGAGACGATCGAAGGCCTTGAGGAGCTGAAACAGAGCGGCAAGATTCGTCACTACGGCGTCTCGAACTACGACATCGACTTGATGGAGCAGTGCGAGCAGTACGGGCACATTGCGGCGAATCAGGTCGGCTATCACATGTTCGACCGACGCATGGAATCGCGGGTGCTGCCCTGGTGCATGGCCAACAATGTCGGTTTCATGTCCTACGGGTCACTCGCGTTCGGTCTGCTGACCGGCGCCTTCGCGCCCGACCACACATTCGAAGAAGGCGACTGGCGGCGCGGCGGCGTCGCATTCAACCTGCCCCTGTTCGAGCCCGAGCACTTCAAGCAGGAAGTCGAAGTCTGCAACCGCCTGGCGGAGCTCGCCGACGGCTACGGCAAGACGGTCGCACAGCTAGCGCTCGCCTGGGTGCTCGACCACCCGGGCGTCTCCTGCGCGTTGGTCGGCATGAGGAACGAGCGAGAGCTCGAAGAGAACGTCGCAGCGACCGACTGGAAGCTGACCGAGGAGATCCGCAGCGGCGTCAACCAGATATTCGACGAGGTCGGAGTGCCGACATACCAAAACACACCGCAGATTGTGGAAAACGCGAGGGTGGCGGCCATGCGGCGCTAACGGGCTATTGCTTCTCGCTCACACGCTGGGCATTTAGGTCGAGTAGCCGCGTCAGTATCTCTTCGTCTGAGAGGTCGAGGGGCCAGCCGTACGCGGCGAAGACGGCGTCGTCTAACTCTTCGTGAGCATCGGATAGCCAGTCTGGTTGACGGTTGTATAGGTCGGTCATTGTGCGTTCTTGGAGCAGAACTGGATTGACGCCAGAGGGATTGAGCCAGGCTGCACGAAGCTGATCAAAACTATGCGCAGCGGCCGCGATGGTGGTGTGGTGTTCGCTCTGGGCCTCCGTCAACTCGGACTCGACTGCATCCATGGGCCACGGGAACGGGAAGGTGTTGAAGCACTGGGTGTGGGTATAGCGAGGGTCATTGCCAACACCGAGACGTGGCGCTTGCGCCAACGCCCAGGTTTCGTGGACGCGCGAGTGGAGAACGCCAAAGGCGTAGTTGTCTTCTCTGGCGATTGCGACGACCGTTGCGTCAGGCACGACGTTCGACTCAAGCCATACATAGAATCGGTGCTTCGATGTGAGGGGGGTGGCGATGTAGCGGCCGAGAGGATTGATGCGAGCCCTTAATCCTGGTCGCCATGCTTCGTGAATCCACCAGGTGGTTCTTAAGGACTCGACGTCAAGGGTTTCGCGATGCGGCTTAACGTGCACGCGCAAATGCTCCCACGGGTCTTGATACATTGCCGCTTCTTTGCGGTCCATGTGTTGTCCGAAATCGATGATGTAGGCGCCACGCGGGCGTTGCGCCAGATCGTGTGCGTTGACGAACGGGAAGACGACATCAGAGTTCAGACGGCCGTTGACGTTGGTTGGCTGCGCGAGCATCTGTTGTCCCAGATCATGGGTGAGATCAAAGGGGCCGTTTCTGATGTCTCCCTGAAACGCTGTGTGAGCATTCTCGACCAGTTCCGTCGCCGACGAAATGTATCGAGGACCGCTCGTCAAGTTGGGGTTGATTTGCGGAACCGACACTCCGTCAAGCAACAGATGAGTTTCGCTGCCATCATCTTGCCCAACAATCGAGATGCGCACTGCGGCCCCGTCATTGATCCAATCTTCGTCCGAATAGGCGAAGAAGATTGCGCCGGAGTCGGCGATGCGCTCCAGCACTGGCCGGCTGAACGCGCCGCGAATGTTCTGAGTGGCGAGCAGACCTGCGCGACGAGAATTCCCGACCGCGATCTGGCGACGGGCGAGTTCGTGCCAATAGACGCATAGGTCGACTCTGCCATCAAGATCGTCGGCGTAAGCCGCGCGGAGACGGTCAACGTAGCGGTCAGCGAACTCTTTTCGTATCCGCTTCATACCGAGGAACGGGGGATTGCCAATGATGAACTCTGCATTGGGCCACGCTGCAGGGATTGGATCGCCCCGGGGGTTGGTAGCCAACACAGCGTCACGACATTCGATCTGGTCAATGCGGCCGAGGATCGGTTCGCGGGTAGTGTCTGTGAAGTGTTCGTGGTTCCACTGGAGATGACCAATCCACAACGACATCCGCGTGAGGTCGACAGCGAATTCGTTGATGTCGATTCCGACCAGGTTTTGCGGGCCGACACGTCGTTGTCGCGGACTCGGATCAACCTTGACTGCCCATTCAATGAATTCCTGTTCGAGGTCCTTGAGCGCACGCAGAGCGGAATAGAGGAAGTTGCCCGAGCCACAGGCGGGATCGAGCACACGAACTTGGCTCAGCCGCTCATGGAATGCGCGGATCCGAGCTTTGGGTGAGCCGGGCGGTGGTTCATCCTCGAGATCGAATAGCCCGTTGACCGCGTAGTCTGCCGGCGGCTCCGCCACCGTCGGATCGCTGGTTAGGTCCGCCTTGAGAGCAGCGAACTCAGTCCTCAGCGGGTGGAGCAGCACAGGCTCGATGACGCGCATGATGTTGTCGAGATCGGTGTAATACGCGCCCAGCGGGGCGCGACTCTTCGGGTTAAGTCCTCGCTCGAACAGGGTGCCGAAGATTGCCGGGTTGATCCTCGACCAGTTCAATTCGGACGTTTCCATTAGGATTTGCGCTAAGTCTTCGCTAATCGGAAGCGTCTCGATCGCGGCGGTCGATTCGTCGAACAAGCCGCCGTTGAACCAGCGGATGTAGTAAGCGCCGAAGGTTCGTTTGCTCTCGCTGGACATGGCCTGGAAGAGCTGGCTGAATACTTCGTCGGCATCTTCAGATGAATAGGCGAGGTTCTCGAAGATGTCGCGGATTGGCTCCTGCTTGGCTCCGCGACGGTTGCGGAACAGACCGATGCTCTCGGCGAACATGCAAAAGATGATGCGGTTGAGGAATCGGGCGACCACGGCCGGATCGTGGTCCTCTGCACGCAGTGCCTCCGCCACCTTGCCGAACTTGGCCGCGGCGGTTTCGGTGATGTAGCGAGGGTCGTTATTGGGGTGCAGCCCGTCGGGATTGAGGAAGACATCGCGAAGGATGTTGGTGTAGTGGGTGGGTTCTTCGACAGGTCCTTGAGGTCGAAACGGATCACTCGCGGGTCGGTGTTGGTGAAGTTGGTGTGGACCTCGAAGCGATTCATGTCGCAGACGACCAACAGGGGCGGATTGCCGAATCCCTCGCGGTATCCAAGGAGCTGGACGTAGGCAGCGGTCAAGTCCTTGTTCTTGCCCTTGTACTCCCAGCCGAAACAGCTTTGCTTGCGGACATCTGCTTGTCCCAATGTGCCGTCGGGTCGTTTGACGCCTTTCTCGAATGCGTAAGTGATGCCCTCAGGATCGGCCTCGATTGGGTTTTCGACTCCGACAACGGCGCAAAGGTCGATGAAGTGGGATTGCGCTGCCTGTGTTTCGCCAGCGGAGACTTTGCGCCACTTGGCGACAAACTCGTCAACGCTAAGCGTCTGGGCGGACGGCATGATGAGTTACTCGCTGAGCGCGCCGACCAACAGTTCCGAGGCTTGCTGGGGGTTTGCCTGACCTCGGCTGTGCCTCATGACTTGGCCGACGAGGTACTTGAGGGCGGCTTCTTTGCCGGACTTGTAGTCGTTTACGGCGTCGGGGTTGTCGGTGATCACCTGGTTGATGATTGGGCTGAGGGCGTCTGCTCCGCTGATTTGGGTGAGGCCCTTGGCCTTGACGATGGCGGCGGGCTTGTCCCCGGTTTCGTACATGGTTTCGAAGACGGTTCGGGCCTGGCTGCGGGAGATGTCACCCGCGACGATCAGGCCGACCAGTTCGGCGATGTGACTTGGCCGGATCGGCTGGTCTTCGAGGTCGGGGTGGGCCGGGTCCTTGTTGATCTGGGCGAAGAGGTCGCCGGTGATCCAGTTGGCGGCCTCTCGGGCGTTCGTGGCGTCTTGGAGTGCCGCGATGGTTTGCTCGAAGTAGTCGGCCCGGTCCGGCTCCTCGGTCAGGAGATTGGCATCAAACTCACCCAGGCCGTAGTCGGACTGGAATCGGGCGCGGCGCTGTTCGGGCAGTTCCGGAAGCTGCGCGCGGATTGACTCGATTTCTTCAGGGGTGATCGAGAGCGGCGGCAGGTCCGGCTCGGGGAAGTAGCGATAGTCGTGGGCGTCCTCTTTGGAGCGCTGCGAGAGCGTGATCAGCCTGACTTCGTCCCAGCCACGGGTCTCCTGATCGATTCGTCCTCCGCTGCGAAGCACTTCCGCTTGCCGAATGACTTCGTACTCGAGCGCGCTGTGGACGCCGCGCAGCGAGTTCATGTTCTTGATCTCGACCTTGGCGCCGAGTTCAGTCGCACCGACCAGGCGCAGCGAGACGTTGGCGTCGCAGCGGAAGGAGCCCTTTTCCATGTCAGCAGTGGAAACGCCCAGGTATCGGAGGATTCGTCGGAGTTGGACGAGATAGGTGCGCGCTTCATCGGGCGAGCGCATGTCGGGCTCGGAGACGATCTCCATCAGGGGGACGCCGGAGCGGTTGACGTCGATGAGCGAGAATCGCTCGCCGGCTTCGTTCTCGCGATGCAGCAGTCGCGCGGTGTCCTCCTCCAGGTGGACGCGGGTGATCCCGATTTGGCGCTTGCCCAGGTCTTCGGTCTCGACGTCCATCCATCCGCCCTCTGAGAGCGGCATGTCGTACTGCGAGATCTGGTAGCCCTTCATCAGGTCGGGGTATGGATAGTTCTTGCGGTCGAACTTGGAGAGCTCGGGGATCGTCATGTTGAGCGCGAGCGCCGTGCGGATCGTCCACTCGACGGCGGTCTTGTTGATCACCGGCAGCGTGCCGGGCATGCCGAGGCAGAGCGGGCAGACGTAGGTGTTGGGTTCGGAGGAGGCGTAGTCGGCCGGACAGCGGCAGAACATCTTGCTCTGGGTGCGAAGCTGACAATGCACCTCGAGTCCGATCACGGTCTCGAATTCTGTGGCGGCAGCTGGTGAGGTTTGAGTGGTCATGGAGGTCAGTTTACCTGTCTGCTGCTGTTAGTCTGAGGCAAGTATTTCGCCGTGCGTGAGCGGCGTCGGGGGTGCGTGTCCTGCATGAGTACTGAGGTTTATTCGCCGCGAGCCGGGCTATCGGAGACGACGTCGGAGGTCCGCCCGCTGCGGATGCTGCACACCTCGGATGTCCACCTGGGGGCGTACACGTCGCAGCCGTACAAAACCGAAGCGGACGGGTCGGATGTGCTGGAACCGGCGCTCAAGGCGTTCAAGCACGTGCTTGAGCTTGGCATTGAGGCTGATGTCGATGTGGTGGCCATCGCCGGTGATTTCTTTGACCATGTGCGAGTCAAGCGACCGTACGTCGAGGTCACTGGCGAGCTGATGGCAGCCGCCGGGCGTCCGGTGGTTGTGCTTCCCGGCAACCACGACCCGCACATGCCTGACGGCATTTATCAGAAATTTGAAGACGCCTTCCCACCCAACGTCCATATCATCGCCTCGGCTGAAGGCGAGCTGATTCTGCTCGAGGACATCGGAATTCAGTTCTGGGGTCAGGCTCACGAGAGCTACAACGACTTCTCCCCGGCGTCGGCGATGCCGGCCTGGGCGAACGGCTCGGAGCAGTACATCTGGCGCGTGGCGATGGCTCACGGCTATTACGTAGGCACTGGCGAGTCGCGCTATTCGTACCAGATTCATGCCTCCGAGATTGCGGCGATGGGCGCTGACTACGTCGCGCTTGGTCATATCGATGTGCACGAGGGTGTCGGCGACGGCACGGTGCCTGCCTACTACCCGGGCGCGCCGCGTCATTCCGGTGGGGCGACGATCGTCGATTTTGCCGCGGACGGGACGACTGTGCGTCATGAGTTGCATGATGGCGCCGGAACTGATCCGCAGACCGCGGGCAATCCGATGATGGAAGCGCGTCTTCACTAGGAGGAGAGGGGAGCCCCCCTCAGCCCCCGTTCAAGCCGGGGGCAGGCTTTCGGCAGCTCCCCCCCAGAGGGGGGCAAGGAATTAGTGGGCAGCTCCCCCTTAAATGCGGGAGCGTAAGTATGGGAGTGAGGAGCAGTTATGGGCTTTCGAGCGTTTGTGGTCAACAAGGTTGATGATGATTTTTCAGCGTCTGTGCAGACGCTGGATGAGTCGTCTTTGCCGGAAGGCAATGTGACGGTTGCGGTTGATTGGTCCGACCTGAACTACAAGGATGGCCTCGCCTGCACCCCGAATGGTCGTGTGGTGACGAGTTATCCGATGACCCTCGGTATCGACTTTGCCGGCACCGTGGTTGAGTCCTCCGATTCTCGATATGCGGTTGGCGACGCGGTTGTCGCTACTGGCTACGACCTGGGCACCGGACATCCCGGCGGTTATGCCGAGCGAGTGCGGCTGTCGGGCGACTGGTTAGCTCCGCGGCCGGAGGGGATGACTTCAGAAGAGGCGATGACGCTGGGTACGGCGGGCATCACGGCGGCGATGTCGATTGATGTGATTGAGAAGGCGGGGATTGGCCCCGACTCAGGGCCGGTGATTGTGACGGGCGCCACCGGCGGCGTGGGTTCCACGGCTGTGGCGATGCTGGCGGCCCGTGGATTCACCGTACATGCGAGTACAGGCAAAGCGTCGGAGCACGACTTCCTGCGGGCGTTGGGCGCGTCCGAGATTCTCGACCGCGAGGAATTGGCGGCCGAGTCGCGACGACCGATCGAGCGTGAGCGATGGGCGGCGGCGGTCGATCCGGTTGGCGGCAGCACGACGGCGTCGATCCTGCGGCAGACGAAGTACGGCGGCGTGGTGGCGGTCTCGGGGCTGACCGGCGGCGTCGCGGTCAGTACGAACGTGATGCCGTTCATTCTGCGCGGTGTTTCGCTGGTAGGGATCGAGTCTGTCTATTGGCCGGGCGAGGATCGACCCCGACTGTGGGCTCGGATGGCTGAGGACTTCAGCGGTGGCAATTTGCTGGACCTGGTCGAAGCGCGGATCGGGTTGGAAGACGTGCCCGAAGCGGCAGCCAAGATTCTGGTAGGCGGGGTGCGGGGACGCATCCTTGTGCGCCCGTCATAGCGACTTTGAACACGGAGGCATGACATGGAAATCGGAATCTTCATCGGTGGCGCCGGTCCGGCGCCGAGCGTGCTGGACATCGTGGAACAGGCGCAGCGCGCTGAGGCGGCGGGGTTCGCGACGTTTGGAATGGCGAACATTTTCTCGCACGACGCGATGGGGGCGCTGACGCTCGTCGCTGCTCAGACCGAGCGGATCGAGCTGATGACGGCTGTGGTGCCGACGTATCCGCGCCACCCGCACGCGATGGCGCAGCAGGCGCTGACGGTGCAGGCGGCATCGGGCGGTTCGCGCTTTGTGATGGGCATTGGCCTCTCGCACAAGGTCGTGATCGAGAGCATGTTCGGCTACTCCTTCGACCGTCCCGCGCGGCACATGAAGGAGTACTTGGACGTGCTGCTGCCGCTGTTGAACGGCGAGCCGGTCAAGACCGACGGCGAGCACTACCGCGGCGCGATCAGCCTGGATGTTCCCGACGCAGAGAAGCCGGTGTCTTGCATGCTGGCGGCGATGGGTCCGGCCATGCTGCGGCTCGCGGGTGCTCGCACGGATGGCACGATCCTCTGGATGACTGCAGCCAAAGCGATTGAGTCGTATATCGCGCCGCACATCAACGGCGCCGCCGAAGAGGCGGGAAGACCGCTGCCACGAATCGTGGTCGGGTTGCCTGTCATGCTCAGCAACGACGCGGACGCGGCTCGCGCGACCGCAGCGGAACAGTTCTCGAACTATGGCCGGCTGCCGTCGTACCGCTCGATGCTCGACGTGCAAGGCGCCGCTAATCCTGAGGATGTGGCGCTGCTCGGTACGGAAGAGCAAATCGAGACGCAACTCAGGCAGCTGCAGGAGGCTGGCACGACCGATTTCGTCGGCGTCGTGTTCGGCTCCGAGGACGAGCGCTCACGGACGGAAGAGTTCCTGGGCTCGCTGGCGCCGACGCTGTAACTAGCCGCTGGAGCGATTCAGTCTGATTACTTCGATCGTGCGCGGCTTCGCGCGCTCGGCGTATTGGATGTAGGGCGGCCAGACTTCAGCCGCTGCGGCCCAAATGCGTTCGCGATCTTCACCGTTGAGGAACTCTGCCTCGACGGGGAATCGCTTGCGGTCGACGAAGACCCATGCGTGCGGGTTGGCTCGTAGATTGTGGACCCAGGCAGGATGTTTGGGTCCTCCGCCGACCGAGCCGATGATCACCCAGCTATCGCCGTCGGGCACATAGAAGAGCACCGCGTCGCGGAGGTCTCCGGACTTCGCGCCGACGGACCGAAGCATCAATGAGTCGACATAAGGAACGCCTTCGTTCCAGGTGATCATGCGACCCATGATCGAATAGCCGGTCAGCGGTACGACGAAATTCTCCATCGGCCGCAACAGGCCGAGGCGACGGAGTAAGTTGACGATGTCCTGCCACATGGTTGCTCCTACGGGGGCAAGCTACTCGATTACTCGATGTAGTCGCGGAGACGGGTGGCTCGCGTCGGGTGACGGAGCTGGCGCAGGGCCTTGGCTTCGATTTGGCGGATGCGCTCGCGGGTGACATCGAAGTCTCGGCCGACTTCTTCCAGCGTTCGGGCGCGGCCGTCGCCGAGGCCGAAGCGCAGTTCGAGCACCTGGCGCTCTCGCGGCGAGAGCGAACCGAGCACTGCGCCGACAGTTTCCTTGAGCAGCTGCTGTCCGGCGGCGGCTTCAGGGGCGACCATCTTCTCGTCCTCGACGAAGTCGCCGAGATGGCTGTCGTCTTCCTCACCGATCGGTGTTTCGAGAGAGACCGGCTCTTGCGAGACCTTGATGATTTCGCGGACGCGCTGGGCGTCGACACCCATGCCCTGGCCGATCTCTTCGTAGGTGGGCTCGCGGCCGAGTTCCTGGACCAGTCGCCGAGAAACACGGACCTGCTTGTTGATGGTTTCGACCATGTGCACCGGGATGCGGATCGTGCGGGCCTGATCGGCGATGGCACGCGTGATGGCCTGCCGGATCCACCAGGTGGCGTAGGTGGAGAATTTGTAGCCCTTGCGGTAGTCGAACTTCTCGACCGCGCGGACGAGGCCGATGTTGCCTTCCTGGATCAGGTCAAGCATCGACATGCCGCGGCCGATGTACTTCTTGGCCACGGAGACGACGAGTCTGAGATTGGCCTCGGTGAGGCGCTTCTCTGAGAGGTATGCATCTTCCTTGAGCACGCCGATGTGTCGCTCGCAGCGCAGCGCGATCGGATCGAGCTTGTCATCGAGGTCCGAAGGGCAGGGGATTAGTTGCTCGAGTCCGCCGGTTGCTCGGAGCAGGTGGCGTACATGGCGCTGATCAAAGATGTGGGTGACGACTGAGACTTGGACCAAGCGTTCTTCGGCCCGTGCCTCGTCGTACTCTTCATCAACCGTCTGGAATCGATTGGCCAATGCCTCGCGGAGTTCAGGGTCCATCTCCTGGTCGACGCGCTCGCGGAAATCGATGTCTTTGCTCAGGTCAAAGAGTGACAGATGGGACTTGCCGATTTCGTCGGCGATGACAGCGATTTCGGGCAGAAGTGACTCCAACTGGAGGAGCAGGAAGATCGTGATTTCGATGGCCGTGGGCCAACGGCCGTTGAGGATGTGCCATTCTTCCTCGAAGTCGCGGATCCAGTTGCCCTCTTCCATCTGACGTGAAAGGTGGCGCTCATCCTGGGCGGTGAGCAGATTGACGCGGCCGATCTCGCGCAGATACATGCGGACCGGGTCGTCGATGCCTTCGGCCTCTTCGTGGACGCTCTGGCGACCCTCTTTACGCATTTCGATGATGCGGCGTGAACTGACTTCCTTGGTTCTGCCGTAGAGGTTGACGGCTGGTGTCGCAGGCGACGCCGGTTCGGCCTTCTTGCCTCGCCCGCGGCCTCGGCCCTTGGTTGCGCCTTTGCCGCGCCGGCCGGTCGGTTTGGGCGTCGGATCCGGGCGGGCCCGAATCGGGCGATCGAGGACACCGAGCAACTTACCGAGTGACTCAACAGCTTCCGGCGATTCTTCGCCGGTCAGCAAGAAGCTGGCGACCGAAGCGTGAGAGATTTGTCGCTCTTCGTGCATTTTGGCTTGATTGCGGCGTTCGGCGGCCTTCTTTGGCGTTGGCGCCGCTTTGGTGGATTTCTTGGTGGTGCGCTTGGGCTGCTCGGCGAGATTGATCGTCCGCCGGCCGGCCGGCATGGAAAACTCGTCAACCGGCGCGGTCAGCGCGCGGACGCGGGCTTCTTCCTCGGACTGGGCCACGGCGCGAGGCTTGCGCTGGCCGGGGGCCTCGGCGGTGACGCGGCGGTCGCCGAGTTGGTTTCGGACAAGTTGGCGCAGGGCGCCGACGCTGTGGTTGGCCACCGCAACGCCGCGAGCGCGCTCGGCAAGCGTGGCTGCGGTGGGGGTCGCGCTGGAACGGCTGCGAGATGCGGAAGGAGTTCCCGCCGAATCGCCGGTTCCATTCGCGCCGTTGGCGCTCGTCGCGGAAGTCGATTGACCGTTGCCGGCTATTTCGGCCGCAGCGCCGTTCGTTGATGGCGCGCTTGACGGCGCCGATTCGGCCTCTGGTGGGGTAACAAGCGTGGACGTTGCAGCTTCCGCTGGTGCGTCGGCGGTTGCGTCTCGAGCGATCACCATGGTCATGGTCCCTTCTCTCAGCGTGGTCCCCCAGCGTGGTTCGCGGTGTTTCTCAACAGATCAATCCGCCCCTGACGGGGAGAGTTGATGAAGACTACGGGCAATGTCGCGAGTGGACACGACGGAACTCGCGGCCGCGATCAGTTCGGGCTCGCATTCGTCGGTCTTGTCGAGTTGCGCGGCGGCGCGGGCGAGCTCGTCAATGCCGAGTTCGCGCTCTTGCTCGCCGATTTCGAGATTCTTCAGGCGAAGGCCTTCTTTGCTGCGGTTGCGTCGGATCCGGCTGATTGCATCGGACACGGCCTCGGTGGCCTCCGCGTCACTGTAGGGCGGAAGATGCTTCGCGTCACGTAGTAACTGCGCGATCCGTTCCGAGGAGTCAATTAAATTGCCTGCCCAAGAGTTGTCGCCGGAGTCGATCCGCGCCATCAGGATGAACCGGTCCTCGGAATCTTCGATCAGCTCGATATCTTCGAACTGCAGATCGTCGCGGACTGATGGATAGGCGAGGGCAAGCTGAAGGATGAACGATTGCTGTCGGTCGCGACGACGTTGAGTGACATTACTGCCCGCGGACGCGGAGCCTGAAGCCCGACTTGAGGGCGACGAGTACCGGCTGAGTAACGAAGCAGCGTCGACGCGTCCCCAGGCGGCGACTCGCCTGGTGTACTCCTCTCGCATGACGGCGTGGCCGATCGTGCGAATGGTAGGCATGAGATCGTCGATAAACTGGGCCCGACCTCGAGGACTATCAAGGTCGTGAAGCGAGCGCGCGTGATCGACGAGCCAGTCGAGATAGGTCGGCGCGGTGTCGACGAGCGTTCGCCAGAGCTCCGGTTCTGAGCGAATCAGATCATCGGGATCGCGACCCTCCGGAAGTGGGATGATGCGGATGTCGTTTGACAGCTGATTCTGAAGTGCTCCGACTCGGTGGATGTCGGTAGCGACGCGCTGTACGGTCCCGATCGCTGCTCTGGCGGTGTCGATGCCCCGCCGTGCGGCTGCCTGCCCTGCGGCGTCAGGGTCGAGCGCCAGGCGGACGTCCGTGGTCAGCGGCTTGATCAGGGCGATCTGAGTCTCGGTGAGCGCCGTTCCCATCGAAGCCACTGTGTTGGGGCTGCCGAACTCGTGGGCGCTGATGACGTCGGTATAACCCTCAACGATGATGACCGAGCCGGATTCACGGATGGCCGGACGGGCAATGTCGAGGCCGTAGAGCAGGTCGCGTTTGCGGAAGAGGTCCGACTCGGGCGTGTTGATGTATTTGGCCGGTTCGTCGATCAGGGTTCTGCCGCCGAAGCCGACTGTCTCGCCCCGGCCATTGCGGATGGGGAAGATTAGGCGGTCGCGGAAACGGTCGCGTGGTCCGTTCTCGGTGACCAGGACGAGGCCGACCGCTTCAGCGTCTCGTAGTTGATGTCCGCGTGCGGAGAGATGGCGGGCGAGGGCGTCGGGCTCCGAGCCTGCCAGGCCCAGGTTGAACTGCTGAGCCGACTCTGGTGAAATGCCGCGCTCTCGCAGATACTCCTGCGCCTCACGACCGAAGGACGGATCCTGAAGCTGGCCGCGCCAGAAGTGCAGAGCGGCGTCGTTGGCAAGTACGAGTCGCTGTCGCTGCTCATCCTGGCGGGTTTGGTCGGGCGTTCGCGCACGGAGCTGCACGCCGGCGCGCTGAGCGAGACGCTGGAGCGCTTCGCGGAAGTCGACATTGTGTCGCTTCATCTCCCAGCTAAAGATGTCGCCGCCTTCTGAGCATGCGCCGAAGCAATGCCACGTCTGGCGGTCAGGATTGACGATGAACGAGGGTGTCTTTTCGGCGTGGAAGGGACACGGGGCCTTGAAAGTTGAGCCGCTCCGCTTGAGCTGGACTTCGGTAGCGATGAGATCGACGATGTCGATCTTCGCCTTGACTTCTTCCGCTACCGACATGCGCAACGGCCAGGCAGGCTATCCAGGAGGGAAGGCAGGGGCATACGCCAAATTTACGTTGATGCGGAACATTTATCAATGATCGACAGGAGGAATAGAGCGAATCGATGGGTCATTGGCGTATTTCGAGCGTCATTTCATTGTCAGCAGTGTTCAGTTCGCTCGAATTGCCGCCCGTGACGACGGTGATCGTGAGCGTGCCCGAGTGAGGTTGAAGGCTCGTCAGAATTTCCGTGCCGCCTGAGGCCAGCGGTTGAGCGTCGGCATCGCGTCGGGTGATGACTTCAAGCTGCTCTCCGGCCTGGTTGGCGATGATGATGATGAAGGTGTTGGCCGGACCCGCTCCATTGTTAATGACGGTGAGCAGGACGTATCCGTCGTTCGTTGCCTGAGCATCGAGGAATGTGAGGTCGGGCTGCGGTCCCGGCTCCGGAGGCACGGCTTCTTCTGACTGGTCTTGTTCCTCGGGATCTTCATCTTGCGGCGGAGCTTCTTGTTGCTGATCGTTCGTTGGCTCGTCGGGCGCCGAGAGGGTGATCTGGAACGTATTGTTGGTTGTGTTCGTATCGACGCTTGCCTCGAGCACAACAAGCGCCTCGACCCTGGTTCCGGGCTCCAGGTCGAGTTCAAGGGGAATCGTTTGCACGTCGTCCGATTCGATCCCAAAGGTGACGGCAGCGGATGCGAGCTCGGCGCCGTTGCTTGCGTCGACGACGGTGATCAAGACATTGGTGCGTTCGATATCGACCGTGCTGGTGTTCGTGATCGAGACGTTGAGCCGGGTGCGGTCGTCAGCCACCTGACGGGCTGTGACGATGGCCAGGTCGATTTCATCGCTGTCGGACGCGCCTTCGTCTTCTTCACCACTGTCGCCTGTCGAAGATTGATCTTCTTCTTCATCGGCGACGGCCACGACATGAATCACGATGCGGTCGTCGTAGCGATCCTTCTCGGGCGTGAAGACGACGAGTTGTAGCTCGTACGTGCCGGAGCTTGTGATCCAACGTTGCACGTCGGTCACCAGCTCGCTGTAGTCGCCCGTCGCATGACCCTCGGAAGAGTGGATCAAGACCGAGTTGCCGAGCGTGTTGTCCGGGCCGATCGGCGTGATGTAGAGCAACGCACTGGCGACTGTGCCCACATTGTGAGCAGCAAGCTCGACATCGACGGCGAAGTCGGAGTCCAGCGAGAATCGCTGACCGTCGGATGGAGACTCGATGCGGGCGACGCCGATTTCGCTTGTGGGCTCGTTATCGGGTGACGGCCGTTCGGGTGTGGATGATTCTTCTCTTTGCTCGTTCGACTGAGGAGTTTCCGTGGCGCCGCCTTGTGGAATCAGAATCACGAGAGTCGTGATCGACTCTTTTCGACCAGCAGCATCGACCGCCGTGATGGTGACCTGAACTTCTCCGGTCTCGCCGGGCGTCCAATCGATTGCGGCGAGGTACTTGCCGTCCTCCCCCAATCGCGGCGTTACAGAGACGACGTGTTGTTCGTTGACCAGCATGTCGAAGCGTTCGATCGGCTGGCTGCCGGTTGCAGAGATAACAATGGGAATGGTGGCGCCCGAAGCGAACCGCTCGAATGGAGTGATGCCGAGCACCTGCACACGCAGCGCCGCCGCGACTCGGGCCTGGTCGTCGGTGACCTCGACTCGTATCTGACGCGACTGACTCCACGCCCTGGTCGTCAAGGGCGACGATCAGAACGTCGGCGAATCCGAGTTGAGTGGGAGTCCAGACGAACGTGCCGATC
Organism: Dehalococcoidia bacterium; assembly: GCA_963666795.2. GTDB lineage: Bacteria > Chloroflexota > Dehalococcoidia > Bin125 > Bin125 > Bin125. The sequence goes on from CAXXUV010000008.1 coordinate 2,079,907, forward strand.
CAGGCTCCGCGGTCCTGGGAGTAGGCCGGCAAGTCGGAGACCACGGATTCGGTGTCGACGAATAGTTCCAGCGTGGCAATGGGATTGCCCGACGAGATGGTGACGGTAATGCTCTGCGGCTGATTGAGGAGGACCAGTTCGCCTTCGTCGAGGGACACGACCATGACGGGCGCGTCGGGCTGGCCGGTATCAAGGAGATCGAGTCGGCTGATGACGATGACCACCGCAGCGACGATCGCCGCAATGACAAGCAGGATGGCGATTGAGCCGATTCGGCTGCCCATGCGTCTCCAGCGACCAGATTCGACTTGCAGCGACTCGCGAGGCGAGCGCACATTCTATGCCGAGTCGGACAGACTCGCCGCCACTCTATATCGCGATGGGGCCGAGACGATTATCGCTGCTGTTGCGCTTCGGCATTTGCGACCAATTGACGCGTCCGTTCGATCACGTCCGGAGTGACGGAGATCGAGGTGATCCCCCAGTCAACTAGACGCTGCGCCAGGTCCGGATGTTCCGACGGGCCCTGACCACACACGGAGACTGTGATGCCGCGCCGTTTGGCGGTTGTGATGACCTGCTCTATTGACTTGAGCACTGCCGGGTTTCGCTCGTCGAAGGAATCCGCAAAGCGTTCGGAGTCTCGATCGATGCCGAGTGTGAGCTGGGTGAGGTCGTTGGAGCCAATCGAAACGCCGTCAATGCCGCAATCGATGAACTCGTCGAGCAGGATGACGTTGGACGGCACCTCGACCATCATCCAGAGCTGGAAGCCGCCGGGCTCGCCAGCGTTGCGCTCGAGTCCGTAGTCGTCGACCTGTTTGACCACGTGGGCCATTTCGTCGGGCGTGCGGACGAACGGGATCATCAGATGGAGGTTCGGATGATCCTCACGCACGTACTCGAGGGCACGGAGTTCGAGTTCGAATAAGTCCGGCTCTCGGATGTATCGCGCGGCGCCTCGGTAGCCGATCATCGGGTTCTCTTCGTCCGGCTCGTAGAGGTCGCCGCCGGTCAGATTGGCGTATTCGTTGGTCTTGAAGTCGGTGGCGCGGTAGATCACCGGACGCGGGTCGAAGGCGGAAGCGATCTTGCGCATGCCCTCGGAGAGGCGCCGGACGTACTCGTCCTGTCGGCCCGTATTGATGAAGTTGCGAGGGTGCTCGCCGAGCCGGGCGATAATGAACTCGGCGCGCAGCAAGCCAACCCCGTCGACATCGCGCTGCGCAACACGGTCGGCGATTTCGGGTTCCGCCAGATTGACGTAGAGCTTGGTCTTGGTGGCGATGGGGGCGTAGAACTCCTCCTCGCGGTCGTGCCACCAATTGAGCAGGTCGGTCTGGACGCCGTCATAGATCAGGCCGGATGCGCCATCGACGGTCACCTCGCGGCCGTCGGCCAGCTTGGCGGCGCCGGAAGCTCCGACAACACAGGGGACGCCGAGCTCGCGGGAAATGATCGCTGCGTGGCACGTCCGTCCGCCGCGTTCTGTGATGATCGCGGCGGCCCTCTTCATTGCGGGCACAAAGTCGGGGGTGGTCATTACGGCGACCAGGACGTCGCCTTCGCCGATGCTGGCCGTTTCACGGGCGTCGACGATGACTCGGATGCGGCCCGTCGCGACTCCCGGGGAAGCCGGTGACCCGTCGAGAATTGGAGCTTCGGCGGGTATTGGGGGGGGATTGCTTCCATTTGTCTTGGCCGATGGCGCGACCGTGGTGATTGGGCGAGTTTGCAGCAGATAGAACTGACCGTTGGCCCAGCCCCACTCGATGTCTTGCGGTGAGCCGTAATGCGATTCGATTTGTTTGCCGATGGCGGTGAGTTCGACGACCTGCTCGTCGTTCAGTTTTGGCTGCGAGCCGTCGGCGTCCGAAAGCGTCTGCCATACATTTGGCCCGTACTCGGGATCGACGACACCATCTGGTGCGCGGACGAGCTTGCGGTCTTGTGTGAATATCTGGCGTTGCAGAATGTTCTCACTGGACTTCTCGACCTCAAAGTGATCGGGCGACACCAGACCGCCGACCACCGCTTCGCCGAGACCGAAGGCGGCCTCGATGATTACTCGGTTGTGGTCGTTGGTGATTGGATCGACGGTGAACATGACGCCGGATGATTCCGACTGCACCATGCGCTGGACGGGCACGGCGAGGTCGACATCGAAGTGTCCCCAGCCGGCTTGCTCGCGGTAGAAGATGGCGCGGGCTTCGAAGAGCGAGGCCCAGCAACGCTGGACTGCCTCGACAACGTTGACGCCGCCCTCGATGTTGAGGAAGGTCGCCTGCTGTCCGGCGAACGACGCTTCGGCGAGGTCCTCGGCAGTCGCAGAGCTGCGAACCGCGACCGGCCCTTCCCCGAGCTGCGCATATGCGGCGGTGATCTCTTGCTGCATGATCGCCGGCATTTCGGCCTGCTCGATTGCGTACCGAACCGCCGCCGCCTTCGCGTTGAGCTGGGCGTCGTCGTCCACATTGAGGCCGTTGAGCAGTCGTCGCAGGGTGTGATCGAGACCGCTGTCCTCGATGAACTGGCGGTAGGCGCGGGTGGTGACCACGAATCCGGGCGGAACAGGGATATCGGCCTGGGTCAGTTCGCCCAGGTTGGCGCCCTTGCCGCCGACAAGCGGGACGGATTCTCGTCCGACTTCGGCGAACCAGACGATGTGTTCTGCGTCAGAGGTCATTAAGAAGCCCGCGAGTACTGGTTGGGTCGGTCACTGCTGGCTGACGCAGGGTATCACCGCGTTAACCAAACTCGATTGTCGCCTAGTATCACCTGCCGGCCGCGACAGGGAATCGCACGCTACTCGACGGTGACCGTCTTGGCCAGATTTCGCGGCTGATCGATGTCGAGTCCCCGAGCCAGCGCGATGTGGTACGCGAGCAGCTGGATCACGGGGGTGAGCGAGAACGGCGTCAACAACGGCGGCGCCGGCGGTATGGCGATGAAGTGGTCGACGAGGTCCATTAGTTCTCGGTCACCTTCGTCGCCGATTGCGATCACCGGAGCGCGACGGGCGCTGACCTGTTGGATGGCGGACATCATCTTGTCGAAGAGCGGGCCTCGAGGCGCCAATGCGATGACGGGAAAGTCCTGGTCGAGCAAGGCAATCGGACCGTGCTTCATTTCGCCGGCGGCGTAGCCCTCGGCGTGGACGTAGGAGATTTCCTTGCACTTGAGAGCGGCTTCCATCGCCAGGGGATATTCAATGCCGCGTCCCAGCACGAGAAAGTTGACGGCCGAGCCAAAGAGCTGCGCGATCTCCGCGCATCGACCCGCCTGTTGAATGCCGCGTTCAACGAGGGACGGGGCGGTCAAGAGTTGCTCCAGCCGGGCGGTCAAGTCGTCGCTGCTGAGGCGACCCTGAGCTTGTCCGATGCGACAGGCGAGCAGATAGAGGACAGCCAGCGAACCGACGAAGGTCTTGGTCGAGGCGACACCTACCTCCGGACCGCAGCGCATGATGATCGAGGCGTCTGCTTGACGGGTGGCTTCCGAGCCGTCGACGTTGGTGATCACGATTTGAGGCGCGCCCCAACGGTCGCGCACGTGATTCATGGCGCCGAGTGTGTCAATGGTCTCACCTGATTGCGTGACCGCGACGACCAGGGTCGAGGGTCCGAGGAGCGGCGCGCGGAAGCGGAACTCGGAGGCGTTGTCAAAATCGGCCGGGATTCCGGCGATCTGTTCAATCCACCAACGGCCGATCATCGCTGCATGGAGCGACGTACCCATGCCGATGACGAGCACGCGTTCAATGCTCTGCAGCGCTTCGTCCGAGATGTTCAGGTCGTCGGGCAACGCGCTCGGCGGATCGAGACGGGCGCGACCGCGGATCGTGTCGGAGAGGGCGCGGGGCTGCTCGTGGATCTCCTTGAGCATGAAGTGTCGGTAGGGCCCGCGGGCAATGGCGACCGGATCCAGGTCGACCTGTTTCGGCGTCGGTTGGAACGTAGGACGGTCAGATCGACTGATGGTGACGCCGTCGGCGTCGATGGCGGCGATATCGCCGTCTTCGAGGTGGTAGATGGTGGTCGTATGCGGAAGCAGCGCGGGCAGATCGCTGGCGATGAACATCTCGCCGTCGCCGTAGCCAATGACGATGCCACCAGCCGATCCCTTCCTGGCGGCGTAGATACGGGAGGGATTACGGCGGTGGACGGCTGCGATCGCGTTGGCTCCGTTGAGGCGACCGATGGCGTAGGCGAGCGCGTCCTCGAATGAGCGGCCGGCGGAGAGTTCGCGGGCGATCAGCTCGGGAATGACCTCGGTGTCGGTGTCGGACTGCCAGGTGCGACCCTCGGCATCAAGGGTCTCCTGCAGTTCGGCCTTGAGCTCTCGGTAGTTTTCGACGATCCCGTTTTGCACGACGATCACTTCGCCGGCGGAGGATGCATGGGGATGTGCGTTTCGATCCGAGGGTTCTCCGTGGGTTGCCCAACGTGTATGGCCGATTCCCGCTGCGCCCGTCGGCATCTCGGTGATCGCGGCCTGGAGGTCGCGGAGTTTGCCCTGGCGTTTGAGCACGGCGAGGGCGCCGTCACGGTCGACGACGGCGATGCCGGAGGAGTCGTAGCCGCGGTATTCGAGGCGTTGCAATCCCTCAAGCAAGATGGGACCGGCCGACTGATGGCCGATGTAGCCAACAATGCCACACATGAACGTGCCCTACGTCTACCCCGCCACAGGAGTCGTCCAGCTACGCCCATTGGAACGCTGATTCGGCTGCGGCTGCCTGCTGCCCGAATTCCTGCTGTCGACGCCTTCTGCTACTGACTGTAGAAGCTCTGAGAGCGTGTAGACGAATGAGACGGGTCGCTTGAGTTGCGATTCCAACTGTTCGGGAGTGAGATCGTCAAGGAATTTGGCGCCGAAGTAGTCGAGCGAGGCGCGCGGCAGGAATACGCGGTCGGCCAGGTCTATCTCAGACAACGCCGAAAAGTAGTCGCGACCGGGAATCAAACCGCTGACATTGACTCGTGCGCCGAAGAGCGTGTTGGTGATCGGTACGACCGTCAACTCGACGCCGGTCAGCTCGGTGGCTTCATCGCACAGTGCCCGCAGCGTTGGCGCGATGAGTGTGCCGCAGGCGATCACTGCCGAGGTTGGCGGGACGTGCAGTCGGCCTTGCTGAATCTTTCGCTTCGTCTTGCGCCAGTCGTCAACGAGTGTGCGCGTCATGCCGATGCCGTTTTCCCACTGCGGAAATCCGTCATAGCGTCGCGCAGAGGGAATCTGGGTGTCAGCGGTGAGATAGAACTCGTCGCTGGGAAACACGACGGACTGACCTCGGTCGGCGCGAGCTTCGCGCTGCCAGCGACGCAATTGCTTCACGACTCGTCTGGCTTCAGTCCGGCTATGCGCTCGCATTCCGGCATCGCCGATGCGCTGTTCGCCCTCGAGCGACGAGCCAACCGGGACAACGCCGATTGAGGTGACGTTGTCCTGGCGCAAGAGATCGCCAACCGTTTGGTCGAGGGCGTCGCCGTCGTTGACGCCCGGGCAGAGAACGACCTGTGTGTGCGCCTCGATCCGCATGTCGGCGAGCCGGCGCAATTGCTCGAGGATGTCGGGCGCGTTGCGATTGCCCAGCAACTGGCGTCGTAGGTTGAGGTCGGTGGCGTGGACGCTGACGTGCATCGGGCTCAGCCGCTGTTCTTCCAGACGCACCCAGTCGTCGTCGGAGAGGTTGGTCAGCGTGACGAAGTTGCCGTGCAGGAAAGAGAGACGGTAGTCGTCGTCCTTGATGTAGAGCGGCTTCCGCAGACCCTTGGGCAGTCCTTTGAGGAAGCAGAAAAAGCATTTGTTGTTGCAGATGCGGGTGCCGTCGAACGCGTCGTCTTCGAACTCGATGCCAAGCGGCTCGTCGATCGGCTTCTCGAACTCGACCAGGCCGACTTCGCCCTGATGGATGACTTCGAGTTCGACGATGTCGTCGGTGGTCTGAAAGCGGTAGTCGACAGGATCACGGATCGGTTGTCCGTTGACCGAGAGCACCTGATCGCCGGGTCGCAGACCGGCTTCGGCTGCCAACGAGTCTGGATCAATTGCGCTGATTGCGCCGACTGGCACTGTGGAGCGGCGCTTGCGTGTCATCGGGAAACTTCCTGAATTTGTTACGGAAGCTGCTGTTAGACCGTGGCTCCCGCCATCTCGTCGATTTCTTCGATTCGTTTGACGACCGCGTCAATCGAGAAATCCGGAGTCGACGCTCCTGCGGTCACGCCGATGTCCTCGTGGCCATCGAACCACTCTGGCTCGAGTTCTCCCGATGTTTCGACGTGGTAGGTCACGACCCCGTTTGCTCGTGAGAGTTCGGCGAGATGTCGCGTGTTGGCGGAGTTGTGCCCGCCGACGACGACCATCAGATCGACATCCTGGGTGAGGTCGCGCGTTGCGGCCTGTTGGGAGGTCGTGGCGTTGCAGAGCACGTTGACCACGCGGATCTCGGTGATCTGGGCGATGCGCGCGCGCATCAGGTTGGCGACAAACATGGCGAAGCGATCGGGGGTATGCGTGGTCTGGGAGATCACGCCAATCTTTGCGGGCAAATACGCCGGCAAGTCATCGAGGGTCTCGTTCTTGATGACGATGCCCCGGCCTCGGCACCAACCGAGCACGCCTTTGACTTCGGGGTGGCTAGGATCGCCGAAGATCACGACTGTGAAGCCGCGCTCAGCCAGGTTTCGGGCGGCGCGTTGGGAGCGGGAAACGAACTGGCAGGTGGTGTCGATGACCTTGAGCCCACGTGCTTCGATGTCTCGAACCACGGTCTCGCCGACGCCGTGTGCGGTGATGGCGACCGTGTCGGTTTCGACATCATCGGCCAAACGGTCGTTCTTGACCATAATTCCGGTTGCCTCGAGCTGGGCGACGACCTGCGGGTTGTGCACTACTTGCCCGAGCGTGGTGACCCTGGTGCCGTTTGCGGCGGCTTCCTGCATCATGTCGACGGCACGACGAACGCCGAAGCAGAAGCCCATGTCGCTTGCGCGGTGAATTTTCATGCTGCTGCTCCTGACCTGTCAGTTCGGGACCGGTTCGCACCCACTTCAGGGTCGGCGACAGTGTCGTCGACCAAGTGTGCATACACGCCACGATACGCGGGGGGTAGCTCTTCGGCAATGGCGCGCATGATTGTGGTATGTGCTGTTGCAATGTCATCGCGGGTCACGCGGCGCCCCTTTGGTTGGAGCACGAAGGGGCGCGAGGCGGTCATCCGGACCTGGGTTCCCGCGAATAGTGCGCGCCAGCCGGCGCGCATTCGCTGGGAGCCGGTGATGCCGACGGCGACCACAGGGGCTTGAGTTCTGAGCGCCAGCAAGGCGGTGCCTGAGTGCGCCTGAATCAGCGCGGCGGTTTCAGAGCGATGTCCTTCAGGGAACATGCCAACGATGTCCCCCTGCTCGAGCAAGCGCTCGGCCTCGCGGATCGCCCGGCGGTCGCCGGCGCCGCGTCGAACCGGGAATGCGCCGGACAGAGCGAATAAGTAGCCAATGACCGGCTCCTTCTGGAAGAGTTCGACCTTGGCCATGTATCGAGGAGACCGTGGATAGATGGCGGAAGCCATCATCGCTGGGTCGGCGGACGAGACGTGGTTCGAGGCGATGATCACGCCTCCCGTGGGTATGCGATCGAAGTTGACCCACTCACATCGGACGATGCGCATGAAGGCGAGCCGTGCGAGAAAACCGACAACGAGGAACCAGACACGCGAGGCGTTGGGCATGCCTCGCATGCCGATATCGGCGAGCGCCTTGTACTCGCCGAAGATCAGGCGGGTGAGCTGACGTGTCGTCCAGCGGTAGGCGCGTTGCCGCATGGTTCATCCCTGTCCGGCCGGTGCGGCGTCGGGGACGCGAGCCAGGCTTGGGATTCGTTCTCGAATGATCGCCTCTGCGGCGTCAATGGCTTGCTCAAGCGTGAGGTTCGATGTGTCGAGTGTGACCGCATCGGGAGCCGCAACGAGCGGAGAGGTTTCCCGGCTGCGGTCGCGGGCGTCTCGCCGCTGGGTTGCTAAGAGGACCGACGCTTCATCAGCGCCGCCGTTTTGCTCGGCGGCGCGACGCCGGGCGCGCACTTCTTCGCTGGCGTCGAGGAAGATCTTGACCGGCGCATTCGGCAACACGACGGTGCCAATGTCTCGACCGACGACGATCATGCATCCTCGGCTTGCCTGGGCCTGCTGAATCTGGACCATCAGGACACGAACGCCGGCGATTGCCGCGACGATCGGCACGCCGGACTCGACAGCGGATTCTCTGAGGTGCGGGGTTGCGTTGACCCCATCGACGTACACGTCCAAGTCGGTAGCGTCTCTGCCGGCGCTTGGCATTAGGAGGAACTCCGACTCGCTGATCAGGTCGGCAACGGTCTCGTCCTCATCGAGATGGACGCCATTCTGCTGTGCTTGCCATGTCGCGGCGCGGTACATGATGCCGGTGTCGAATAAGCGCCAACCCAGGCGCGTCGCTAAGGCGCGGCCGACCACGGTTTTACCGGAAGCGACGGGACCGTCGATCGCGACCACCTGGTGTTTGCAATCGGCGACGGACGATTTCTCCATAGTGGACATAGGGGAATAGTAGTGGTGGGCGCGTTAGCGCTCAGCGTCGGTGGAGTCTTCAAGAAGCCCGGCCGCTCGACGCAGCAGCCGAATCTCGCGCCTGCTAAGCGGTCGGACTGCCCCCTCGGGCATGTCTTGCAACAAGAGCGGACCGAAGCGGACTCGGCGCAGAGTGACGACGCGGTGGCCGACGGCTTCGCACAGGCGGCGGACTTCGCGTTTGCGTCCGGTATGTAACGTGAGCGTTAACCACGAAGTTGATCGTCGATCACGAAGCCGCCGGCCTTCTCGTCTTGAACGGGCCGGCTTCGCTTGCAGCGTCTCTCCGTCGTCTTCGACTCCGTTGTTCATACGGTCGAGTGCGGCGTCCGACGGTTTGCCGATGATCTCGGCGAGATAGACACGCGGCACTTCGTGAGAAGGATGCAGGAGTCCGGTGACGAGCGGACCGTCATTGGTGAGCAGGATGAGACCTTCGCTGTCGAGGTCGAGCCGTCCGACGGGAACGCAGCGCGGAGCGTCGGCGGGCAGCAGGTCGACGACAGTGCGGCGACCGCGGTCGTCGCGGGCAGTGGAGAGTACACCTCGGGGTTTATTCAGGGCGTAGTAGCGCAAGGGCTCGGATTTCGGCAGCGGCCGGCCGTCCAGCGTGATGTGATGGGCTTGAGGATCGACTCGGAGCGACAGATCTGTTGCCACCTGGCCGTCCACTGCGATTCGTCGTTCGCGCACGAGGGCTTCAGCTCCCCGCCGGGACGCGACTCCACTGCGGGCAATGGCGACTGAAATGCGGATTCGGTCGGAGTCGGTCATTCTCCTCGCTTCTCATCTATTCGTTCGAGGTCGCCTTCGGTGTGCGACGCATCGGCAGGGCCGGAGTACGAAACTCCCCCGGGATTCTGATCGGCGGGTTCGAGTTCTGGGCGCCAACGGCGAACAAGCAACGTCATGATCACGCCAATGAGCGCGAAGCTCACGATCATCCAGGCGTTTGCTCCGTCATTCTGAGTCGCTTCCACGACCGGAAGACGATCGTCGCCGGTGATTGGAGGCTTCGGGGATGCTGAGCGGAATGCGTCTCCGAGCAAGGGTATGACTTCCTCTGAGCCAGGCGTGGCTGCTGCCGTGACGACCCATCTCTCCGGATCGAGCGCGATCGAGAGGCCGCGGTCCGGCGCAGGCAGCTGATCGGTGCCATAGCGAATTTGATTGACGATCCGGCCCTGGGGATCGAAGACGGAGATGGTGTCGGCTTCGTTGTTCAAGCCGTTTCCGATGCGGTCTAGCACCAGGACGGGCCCAGCAAGATCAAGAGGCTTCGTTGAGATCACGAGACGAGCGCGCGGCGGAATCGTGCCGGACAGTTCCGATCTTCGTTCTGTGTCGCCAAGTGTCCAGCCCGTGAGGTCGATGGGCTGATCGGTGGGGTTGTACAACTCGACCCATTCCGGCTGCCCCGCCAGAGGCGCAGGCAAGATTTCGGTGATCCTCAACACCGGTTGCTTGGAGCCGTCGCCGACGGACTCCGACGATGGCGAGGATTGAACCGGCAGGTCATTGCTGTTGGATGTCGGAGTTGCCGTGGTTGCGCTCGCATCGGCCTGCACGGAATTCGGCGCCTGCGTCGATTCGACACGGCTCACTTCGCCTGCCGACGGCGCCGCAACAATAGCAACGTGGCCTGGTGACGCAAGGTGAATGGACTCGTCGGCCTTGGGCGCTTTGACAGAGTTGTATGTTCGATCGCTGCCCCAGCTGACCGCGCTGACCACGACTCCTTCTGCATTGATCAGACGCAACTGGTCGCCTGCGTTGGCAAGTCCATTGCCGATGCGCCCATCTGCGATCGCCGCAGCGAGCGATATGTCAGCCTCACTGGATACGCCAACGACGATGGATGATCTGGGCGGGATGACGATGTCATCGAGTGGGTCGGAGGACGTGTTGTCGGCGATTGTCCAGCCGATGAGTTGGATCGTCGCGTCGGTCGCGTTCGTGATCTCGAACCATTCGAAGGCCGGGTCGTTGCGGCCCTGACCGGCGGTTGGATGGACTTCGCTGATCCAGACGCTGGCTTCTTCGGACTCTTGATTGATCCCGGCGAGCGGTCTCACGCGCTCGAGTTGTTTTGAGATGTCAGCGTTGTGCGGAGACGAACGACCCGCGCCGCTTGTGACCATCGGCCGATTCCCAGGATCTGGCAATTCGAACCAGGGGATTCGCGGGTGGACGCGGGCCAACGGATTGAACCGAACGACCTCGCCCGTTTTTGGGGCGGGTTGTTGATGGAACGTGTCGTCACTACCCCAACTTGCCGTGGCGAGCCAGTTGCCGTGCTGGTCTCTCAGGACCAAATGCCCGCCGCGACGAGACAGGCCGCCTCCGATCTTGCCGTCCGGCTCGGTGACGATGAACGATTCGCCAGGATCTAGCCGCACTGAACGGAGTCTGACCAGAGCGTCGCCGACGGTCAGGGTCCAGTTGACTGTCAGCAGCGGCTGCGGCGAAATGTTTTTGATGGTGACCGATTCGGGCTGACCGACCGGCGGATCAACTTGCGCCGTCGTGATTCGCATCCTGGTATCGGGCCGCGGATGTCGATGCCGCCCAGGTTCTGCGCTAATGGCTTCGCCGACGGTCCAGGGAGTCAGGGAATCGGTGAGCGTCTGGCCTCCGCTTGGCGTGCGGATAATCGACTGGCGAGGATTCGGCGGATCGCTCGCTCGGGGCGAGCGGACTGTTCCCCAGCTCACTGCGTCGTAGCGGACACCGTATGGATTGACGAGCGCGACGCGATCGCCTGCATTGCGCAGACCCGTGCCGATGCTCGCCGAGTCAAGAACGACAGCGGTTCGACCTGCCGTCACGACGATGTCGGCGGAGCTGCCGACGATCAACACCGCTGCTCCTGGTTCTAGCTCAACATCCGGTAAGCGAGCGATTGCCTGAGCGTCTTCGATCGTCCATCCATCGAGGCTGACGGCGTATCGCTCAAGATTGTGAATTTCAATCCATTCGTTCGAATCCATCGATGTACCCGTGGCAATGACGCTCGGATGCACTTCGGAGATCACGAGTCGCGGGTTGTGCGACGCCTTTGCCAAACTGCTGTGGTTAGTAATAGAGAACAGGAGAATGGTGATGGCAAGCGCAGCTACGAGTTCAAGAAACCAACGTGACGCGGCGGCGAACCGTGGTGTGTTCTTCAACGAGAATCGTCTGCATGTGCTGCGGTGCTGGGGAGATGATCTGGCGGGCCTTGTCGACCAGCGCTGGTGCAGCATAGCGAGCCGTGAACTCGGCGACAGCAGCAGCGGCGATCAGTCCTGCGGCGCTGCGCAGTGCGGGCAGAAACGGCGCCAGGTCCTCGCGGATTGCGGGCAACAGCGCCGAGGACCGCGGCTCAATGATCGTCGGCGTGAGCACTCGCGACTCTGGCTGCTGCGTCATGGTCCGATCATATAGTTATCGGCCTAAGCGCGTATACAGATTGTCCCCATCGTCCACATTGGGACCTACGTGACATAACGGAGAGTTTCTAGCAGGGTCATCGTCGCATTTCGGCTTCGACCGCGTCGGTGATATCCGATCCTACCCCGATCCCGCGACCCAGTAGCGGCGCCGGACCGAGCGATGTTTGCCTGGATGCGATTGCTCTCAGCGACTGAAGAATGAACGTCGGTTCACGGGCGGCGCCGGCCTCCCGGATTGCTTGGAACAGCGGCGTTTCGGACTCCGTGTCCTTACTAAATTCGGCCCACAGCTCGTCGAATTCCGGTCCTCGAATCGGAAACTGAGCCCAGGTGACCGTTGGCCCGCGGTCGAGCTCTGTGGTGACTCGCTGGAGGACCATGCCCGAGGATTCCGCCTGCTCGGCGATGAGCTGGTGAATGACCTGCTGCCAGGTACCGATTGGACCGTCGGGCAGCGCTGGATGGAGGTTGAGGCAGGGCAGCTGGTCGCAGATCTCGTCGGTGATGACCAACATGTATCCGGCGAGCATCGCGACATCGGGCGAGAACTCGATGATTTGGTCGTAGAGATGCCGATCGTACTCGCGTCTCCATGGAGCGAGATCTCTGCCGGGATCCGATATGTCGCCACCGACCTTTCTGCGCCAGTTTCGAGAACTGCTGGCAATCAGCGGTATCCCTGCTTGTTTCGCAACCTCGAGAAATGCGTCGGTGTTGGGCGATTGACCGGGCTCCCGGTTGCAGACGACACAAACGATTTCAGCGTCCAGTTCGCCCTTGCGGATCGCATCGAGCGCGGAGTTGAGCAATCGCCGTGAGCTCTGGCCCTTGGCGGTGGCGAACCAGGCGATTCGGAGCGTCATCTGAATCGGGCTAAGAATCGCTTCGGAGGGTGTCGATGCGTAGTTCAGCGTCCGTCAAGAGTTTCTGGGCCCGTTCGCTCAGCTCGACGCCGCGCTCGTATGCATCGACCGCCTTGTCCAGTGGCAGTCCACCATCTTCCAACTCCCCCAGCACCTGTTCCAGCGCCTCGACGGTTTCTTCGTAGGAGCGTTCGGGCTCATCGGTCACGTGATGACTCCTTTGGAGAAGTTGAAACTGAGAGCGTCTTCGCCTTGACATCGCCGTCGGCGAACTGGATGGTGATTTGTTGATCTGCGCGTAGTTTGCCGGCTGTTGTGACGACTTCTCCGTCGGAATCGGAGACGATGGCGTAGCCGCGTTGGAGAGTTCCGAGAGGATTGAGGGCGGTCAATCGTGAGGTCGCGGTGGTTTGATGAGCGCGAAGCAGCGCGAGCTGGCGACTGATTGCTTGCTCGAGATCTTGCCGGCGACGGTTGATCTCTATTCGCATCGTGGGTGGATGCGGGACGGCTCGTTCCAGTCGGTCGCGGCTGAGTGCTGCATCCTGGGCCATTCGAATCAGTCGGTTGTCAATTACCTGATCGACCGCCTGGCGCAGGCCGGCGACCCGCGCGGCCTCCTCTGCTCGATCGGGAACGGCGATCTCTGCTGCGGCCGACGGCGTGGGGGCTCGCCGATCAGCGACGTGGTCGGCGATGCTGACATCGGTTTCGTGACCGACCGCGGAGATGACAGGGATGTCGCTGGCGAAGATTGCTCGGGCGACGGGTTCTTCGTTGTAGGCCCACAGATCTTCCGGCGAACCTCCCCCGCGCGCGACGATAATCAGGTCCGGCGCGTCGACCGTCAGCAGGTTGAGGCGCTCAATTGCGAGAGAGATAGATTCGGCGGCTCCCCCGCCCTGGGTCAGACAGGGCGACAGTGTCAACGCCGTGAGTGGCCATCGCCGTGTGATGACCTGCTGGATGTCATGCCAGACCGCGCCGCTGGGTGATGTCACGACGCCGATTCGCCTGGGATACGTCGGCAGGGGTCGTTTGCGCTCGGGATTGAAGAGACCTTCGGCGTTGAGATTGCGAAAGAGGCGTTCGAACTCGGCCTGGAGGACGCCTTCGCCGATTGGACGAAGATCGTCGACGATGATCTGTAGGGAGCCGCGGGCGAGGTAGAGGTCGGCGCTGCCGTGGGCCAGCACCTGATCTCCCTGCTGCACCTGCATACCTCGGTTCTGGCGACGGAAGAATGCGCATGACAGGGCGGCGTCGGTCTTGGCATCGGCGAGGTCGAAGTAGTAGTGGCCGGCGCCGGATCGGTTGAAGCTGCGAACCTCACCCTCGATCCAGATGTCGGTGAGTTGTGGATCTGCCTTGAGTTGGCTACGGATGTGCCGCGCGACCTCGCCGACAGGTCGGGACTGTGGTGTCGGTGTCGCCGGATCGGTGATTTCGGTCGATGCCGGGGCGGGCTTATCCCAGTCGATGCGCTGCTGTTGCGAGCGCCTCGCGTTGAAGCCGCGTGGGGGTCGCTTTGCCATTGGACGCTTTCGTCGACGTGCCGACAGTTCCGCGGCGCTAGGCGCGTTCCAGGTATTGTCCGCTGCGGGTGTCGACCTTGACGGTGTCGCCGGGGCTGATGAACAGCGGCACGTTGATTGTCAAGCCGGTCTCGAGCTTTGCCGTCTTGGTTGCGCCGGTGGCAGTGTCGCCCTTGACGCCGGGATCTGACTCCTCCACCAGCAGAGGAACGGCTGCGGGGAGCTCGACGGCGACCGGACTTTCGCCCACGATGAGCACTTCAGCCTCGGCGTTCTCGGCCAGGTAGTTGACCGCCTCGCCGACAACCTCGAGCGAGAGCGGCTGTTGCTCATACGTCTCGGTGTTCATGAAGTAGAGCAGGTCGTCCTCGCGGTAGAGGTACTGCATCGTCTGATGTTCGGTACGGATGCGGCGGAACTTGGTTCCCGCCTGGAACGTTCGCTCAATGGTGTGACCGCCACGGAGGTCTCGCAGCTTGAGCCGCGCCTGTGCGGAGCCGCGGCCGACCTTGATGTGGTCCCAGTCGACGATCTGGTAGTCGTTGCCGTCGAGTTCGATCACAAAGCCGCGCTTAAGGTCGCCGGTGGAAATCATCGTTTGCCTGTCAGTTGCGTTCTGTGTTGTCCGGTCTTGTTCGGTCTTGGTCGGTTTTGTTCGGGCGGGTTCGATTGCGGAGGGGGTATTTCAGCAGGTTACGCGAGCATGCGCAGTTTGGGCGTGCCGGTGAAGGAGTGGAATCCGTCCTCATCAAGCAGGCCCATGTCCTCGATCCGGACGCCGCCCCATTCTGGCAGATAGATGCCCGGCTCGATCGTGATGACCATGCCTGCCTCGAGGGTGTCCTTTGACGTCGTGCCCAGATGAGGTTTCTCGTGGATTTGGAGGCCGACGCCGTGACCGAGCCCGTGGCCGAACTGGTCGCCGTAGCCTGCGTCGCTGATGACCTGGCGGGCGAGCTGGTCCGCGTCCTTGCCGGACATGCCGGGTTCGACCATTTCGGCGGCTAACTCGTGCGCTGCGAGGACGATGTCGTAGATTTTCGGGAACAGGTCGTCGTGGTCGCCGAGGACGATGGTGCGCGTCATGTCAGCGCAGTAGCCGTTGCAGCGGGCGCCCATGTCGATGACGATGGGTTCGCCCTCGCGGATGATTTCGTCTCTGGGTCGCGCATGCGGCCGAGCGCCCCACGGTCCGGCCGCGACAATCGACTCGAACGCCATGCCCTCTGCGCCATGTGAACGCGCGAATTGTTCGATTTCCCAGGCGACCTGTCGCTCAGTCCAACCAGGTTGCATGGCGCCCTCCGCGTGGGCGAACGCATCGTCGGTCATCTGCACTGCCTGGCGGAGCTGTTCCAGTTCGGATTCATCTTTGATCGCTCGCACCGCTTCGACGATTCGGTCTGTCTGGACCAGGGCTGGTCGTTGGCCGGCTGGGAGCTTGGCGTTGATGTCGCGCAGCTGCTTGTGTGCTGCGACTGTGAGGTCGTGCGACTCGAAGCCGAGCCGTCCACGTCCAAGTGGCTTGGCCAGTTCGCCCCACCACTGCTCCATTCCACCCTTCATGTGCACGACTTCGAATTCTGGCGACTCATGCGCCGCCTGATCGAGATAGCGGAAGTCCGTGGCGAGCTTGGCGGGCTGCGAGTCGTCGGCAGGGATCAGCAGCCAACCATTGGAGCCGGTGAACCCCGATGCGTAGCGGCGATTGTGCGCGTTTGTGACCAGCAGCGCATCAACTTTGGCTTGTTGCAGGCGGTCCCGCACTCGATTGAGGCGGTTGTCTCGTTCGGGTCTGGACGGGGATACAGTCATGTGTCGGATTAAGCGTGTCCGATCGGGCCGGAGGTGCCGCTTCCTTCGCGTTCCTGGAGCATGGGGACCAGCGCATCGAGTGCGGCGAGATAGCCTCGCCAACCGAGGCCGGCGACGACGCCATCCATGATCGGCGCGGTCACCAGGTTGTGGCGAAAGTTCTCGCGAGCATGGACGTTGGAGAGGTGGACTTCCATCTTGCCGCCGGGAAAGGCTTCAAGCGCGTCGCGCAGCGAGTAGCCGTAGTGCGAGAGCGCGCCGGGGTTGATGATCAGACCTTCAGCCGAGCGCTCCTGCTGAATGAAGTCGATGATCGCGCCCTCGTGATTCGACTGATACGGGCGAATCGTGACGCCCCATTCCCTGGCGCGCTTGCCGACCAGGTCTTCGATATTGGCGAGCGTCTGCGTGCCGTAAATCTCCGGCTGGCGTTGGCCCAGGATGTTGAGGTTTGGTCCCGAAATGAGAAGGACTTTCATTGCTGGTCGTCTACATTCCGGTTGCGTCGTTCGCGGAGGAGGTCAGCGATTCCGTCGAGGGCGTGCTCGATCGTGTCGCGTCGTGCGGCGTCGCTGACGTGGGTGTAGATCTGCGTCGTGGACACGGATGCGTGACCGAGCAACTCCTGGACCACACGGATGTCGGCGCCTCCGTTGAGCATATGAGTGGCAAACGAGTGTCGCAACAAATGGGGATGCACGTCCTGGGGCAGGTCGGCCTGCTCGGCGTAGCGGCGAACGCTGAGTTGGACCGCCCGCGTCGATAGCCGGCCGCCGAATCTGTTGAGCCAGAGCCAGTTCGCTGATTTGTCGGAAACCAGCGATGGCCGTCCGTCATCCAGATAGCGGCGCAACCAGTGCCGGGCCGACTTGCCCAATAGGGCGACCCGCTCCTTGTCACCTTTTCCTTTGACGATGAATGCGTTGTGATCGGCGTCGTAGTCGGGCACACGCAGGCCGGTGAGTTCGCTGATCCGCAGGCCGGCGCTGTAGAGCACCTCGATCATCGAGCGGTCTCGCAGTCCCGCTGCAGTTGCGATGTCTGGGGCGTTGAGCAGCGCCTCGATCTGTGACTCGCTGAGGATATTGGGCAGGTAGGAGGTCGCCTTGGGCGTCGCAGCGAGGACCAGGGGGTCTCGGTCGATCTCGTTTCTACGGCTCAGATGACGGGTGAAGGATCGGACGGTGGATGCGCGACGGCGTACCGACGCCTCGGCGACTCCGTTGGTTTGCAGCTCGGCGAGGTACTGGCGATAGTCTGCTCTGCTCAGCTTCTCCAGGCTGCAATCCGCCTGCTCCAGCCAGCGGAGGAAGTGCGCGATATCCGAGCGGTAGTTGCGGATGGTGTGCGGAGAGAGTCCGCGCCCGTGCTCCAGCAGGGACAAGTAGCGGCCGAGCGATTCCAGGTGATGTTGCGAGATCGCGACTGTTGACACGAAGTCACTGTAGGACAGTGAGAGGGACGCTAACTGCGGCGTCCGCCCCGACGTGCGCCGGTTCTTCCCTGTCCGCGTCGAGGCGCTTTCGGCTCTGCCAGGAGAGACAGCGCCCGATCCAGTTTGATGGTCTCAAGATCGTCAGCGTCCTTGAGGTTGCGCCGCTCGTCGCCGCATTGCAGGTATGGCCCCCAGCGGCCGGGGCGGACCGTGACCTCTTCACCGGATTCCGGGTGCGCGCCGAGCGTCTTGGGCCAACGCAACCAATCGATCGCGTGCTCGAGGTTGACCTCGGACAGCTCCATGTCCTTGGGCACTGAAGCCCGGCGCGGCTTTGGTTGGCCGCGCTTGGGTTTACCAACCGTCTCGCCAACCTGGACGAAGGGACCAAAGCGGCCGTTGAGCAGCCAGACGTCGTCGTCGTAGTCGGGGTGGTGTCCCAGCCTTCTCGGGAGTTGGAGGGTCGTTTCGAGGAGGTCATCGGCTTGTGCCAGCGTCAAATCGGCTGGCGCGAGGTCGGGTGGCAGCGGCGCGGTGCGCATGCTGTCGCCGACGCCTCGGCGCAGGAATGACGATCCACCACGGATGCGCACCTGGATGTCATCAGGTCCGACGTGGTCGTCGCCGTCCAGGTCGAGCTGTAGCCCGTCTTCTGTCAGATTCAGCGCCCAGAAGGGAATGGTGTCGATTTTCTCTGCCACACGGCCCTTGAGACCGTTCTCCATGCTCTCGTCGCCGAAATAGAAGGTGTGCAGGTGCTCTTCGCCCTTGGCCTCGCCACGCGCAATCTGATCGAGGTAGTCCTCCATGTCTGCGGTGAACTCAGCATTGACCAGGTCGGCGAAGTGCTGGGTGAGCAGGTCGGTGACGCCGAAGCCGAGGAACGTGGGTATCAGTGTGCGACCGCTGCGGCTGACGTAATTGCGGTCGGTGAGGGTTTTGATGATCGCTGCGTAGGTGCTGGGCCGGCCAAGTCCGTCGTCTTCCAGCTTCTTGACCAACGTCGCCTCTGTGTATCGCGGAGGAGGCTGCGACTCGCTCCGTCGCGGCTCGAAATTGAGCAGGCGGGCGGATTCACGCTCGTTGAGGTCAGGGAGGAGCTGCTGACCGTCGCCGCGCGGCGGTAGGACTTCGTACCAACCCGGGAACAGGACGACTTGTCCGTTGGCGATCATGACCGCCGGGTCGTCGTTCGGTCTGTCCGGGAGGTTGGCCAGCAACTCGATTCGGGTGCGTTCGACTCGGGCGTCGGCCATCTGACAGGCGACCGCTCGACGCCAGATCAGGTCGTAGAGGGCGAAGTCGTCGCCGTCAAGGACGCGGCGCAAGGACTCCGGGGTCCGGCCGACATCGGTCGGCCTGATCGCTTCGTGGGCTTCCTGTGCGTTACGCGAACGGGTCTTGTACGTGCGGAATTGGTGGTAATCGTCGCCATAGGTGGATTTGATGTAGTCGGCGGATTGCGCCAGCGCCTGGTCGGACAATGTGACCGAGTCGGTCCGCATATATGTGATCAGGCCGACTCGTTCAGCACCCAGGTCGACACCCTGGTACAGCCGCTGTGCGGCTGCCATCGCCCTGGCCGCTCCCATCCCGAGGCGATTCGAGGCAGCCTGTTGCATCGTTGAGGTCGTGAATGGCGGCGCCGGACGCATCCGAGCCTGAGTCTTGTTGATCGTCGACACAACCCACTCGGCAGCGGTCACGGCGGGGCGGAGATCCTCGAGGTTCGCCTCGGTCTCCCAACGCTTGTTGGTTGCAGCCAGCTGGCCTGTGGCGGCATCGAAGTCGGAGGTCTGACTGGCGAGCTCGACTCCACCCAGTGACAGGAGCCGGGCGTTGAGCTGACTATCACCGATGTCGAAGTCGGCGTTGGCGCCCCAATATTCGGCGCTGACAAACGCCATCCGCTCGCGCTCGCGGTCGACGAGGAACTTGAGCGCGACGCTTTGCACGCGTCCGGCCGAGGTGCCCTGTCCGAGCTTTCGCCAGAGCACCGGGCTCAGCGAGTAGCCGTAGAGGCGGTCGAGAATGCGTCGTGATTCCTGCGCCTCGACCAGGTTCTCGTCGATTGGGCGGGGAGACTCCAACGCACGCTCGATGGCGGCGGGTGTGATCTCGTGAAAGACGATTCGTTCGTACGGCACTTTCGGCTTCAACACCTCGATGAGGTGCCAGCCGATGGACTCGCCTTCGCGGTCCTCATCCGTGGCCAACAGGACTCGGTCGGCCTGCTTGAGTTCCTTGCGCAACCGTGTGACGTGTTTCTTCGACTCGCTCGGGACGATGTAGTACGGCTGGAAGCCATGATCGACGTCGACAGCGAAGTCGGCCCAGGGCTGGCCCTTGATCTTCGCTGGACGCTCCGCGGCTCGACGCGGCAGATCACGGATGTGACCGAAGCAGGCGCTGACGACATAATCGTCGTCGAGGAACCGCGAGATCGTGTCCGCCTTGGCGCCGGACTCGACGATTACGAGCGTTTTCTTGCCACGTGAGCCGGCGTTGTCAGCGTCGGGCATAGGTCATTGGTCCTACTTGATGAATCAGGCCTTTGAGTTCAAGGGTGGCCATGGCCGCGGCGGTTTCGTGGACAGGCTGTTGGAGCATGCGGGAAAGCTCATCGACGTGGATCGCTTCTCTGCCGATGTGCTCAAGCAGCACTGCTTCGACGGGGTCTTCAGGAAGTTGTTCGACCAACTCGGCCTGCCGTTCGATCGGTCCCAGGTTGAGCTCCTCGAGGATGTCCTGGGCGCAGGTGACGAGCTTACCCAACCCGCGCTTGATGACGTTATTGGCTCCGGTCGATTGCTCGGAGGTGATCGGTCCCGGGACCGCGAAGACTTCACGCCCCTGGTCGAGCGCCGAGGTCACGGTATGCCAGGTTCCTGATTTCTCCCCGGCCTCTGTGACCAGCGTGCCCAGCGTCATTCCGGCGATGATGCGATTGCGTCGGGGGAAGTAGCGGGCATCGGGCCGGGTGCCGAGGGGATACTCGCTGAGCATTGCGCCGCCACTCTCCAGAATCCGAGCGGCCAGCGGCTTGTGTTCCGGCGGGTACACGCGATCGAGACCACAGGCGACAATAGCGATGGTCCGGCCTCCGCATTCGAGCGCAGTCTCGTGCGCGATGCCGTCGATACCACGGGCGAGACCGGAGACGATCGTCAGGCCGGAACGTGCGAGGTCGGTTGTCAGCGTGCGAGTCACCTGTTGCCCGTAGGCCGTCGGCCGACGGGTGCCGACGATCGCGAGCGACCATTCGTCGCGTTCGGCCAGCTCGCCGCGGATATACATCAGTGGCGGCGGATCGTGAATCTCCTTGAGGCGCCTCGGGTAGCTGTCGTCGTCCGGAGTCAGGGCCGTGATGCCTGCGTCCAGCATGCGTGCGTAGGCTTCGCTGGGGTCGAGCGTCGCTCGGGTTGATTCCAGTTCGTCCACGGTTCGCTTGTCGAGTCCAGCCTCTCGCAGCTGGGTGCGATCCGCTTGCCAG
This sequence comes from Dehalococcoidia bacterium, assembly GCA_963666795.2. Taxonomy (GTDB): domain Bacteria; phylum Chloroflexota; class Dehalococcoidia; order Bin125; family Bin125; genus Bin125. The sequence goes on from CAXXUV010000008.1 coordinate 2,101,090, forward strand.
GCTTCTTCGAGGCTCTCGAAATAGCGATCGAGGGCACTCATCCGCGCCGGGCCGATGCCGGTCACGTGCGAGAACGCGACCCGAAATGAGACATCGCTGTCGGCTGGGTTGGCGGCTGGTTCGTTGAAGTGGGGCACGGGCGCTCACGTTAGCGCGAGTTGGCCTGGCTGTCAGTAGCAGGCGTTGCGAGGGATACCGCGCGCATTTGTACCACACGCCGGCCGTTCATGCGTTCGACGACTACCGAAAGTGTGCCGAGCCGCACTTCATCACCGACTTCCGGTATACGCCCAAGCCGATCGAAGACCAATCCCGCCACGGTGTCGTAGTCGGCTGCCTCGATGTGTCCGCCGATCTGTTCCAGGGCCGCCAACGGAGCGCGTCCATCGAGAATCAGGTCGCCGTCGACCAGCCGGGCGCCGTCGTCTTCTGCTCCGGCGGGATCGTATTCGTCGGCGATCTCGCCAACGATCTCTTCCAGGATGTCTTCGAGCGTGATTAGGCCGGCGGTGCCGCCGTATTCGTCCAACACGATCGCCATGTGTACCCGTGAACCTCGGAGATCATGCAGGAGATCGTCGATCAGCTTGGACTCGGGGACGAAGATCGGCTCGCGGCCGATCTCAGATATGGGTCGGTCGCGGTCCTGGAGGATCTCTGCCATCAGGTCTTTCGCGTAGACGATGCCTGTGATGTTGTCGATTAAGTCATCGAAGATCGGAACTCGCGAGAAGCCGTGCTCGAGCAGGAAATATGCCGCATCGGTCAGGTTGGTGTCCGCCGGCAGCGCGGCGATGTCGGGTCGCGGCGTCATTGCCTCTCGCACGATGCGGTCGCCGATGGTCATGATGCCGCGGATCATCTCGCGTTCCTCGTCTTCGAGCGTGTCGGTCTCATGCTCGATCAGCACCTCGATGTCGGTCGGCTGAGGCGCGACCTCGGTGTGGCGGCGTCCGAGCCCGGTGACCAGTCGCGCGGGAGCCTCGAGCAGGGCGGCCGGCCAGAGGAAAACGGCGTCGAGCAGGTCGATGGCGGGCACGAAATTCAGGGCGAAGGCTTCGGGCCAGGTCGCGGCGAGCCGTCGCGGGACGGAGTGAATCAGTGCCGCAACGAAGGCTGAGACCAGTCCGGTAATCACCATGGACTCCCACTGAAAACCGAATTCACGGACCACGATGTAGAAGACCGCGGTGAATCCGCTAGCCACCGCGACCGTGCGACCGACGGCGAATGATCCAAGTGCTCGTTCGCGGTCGGCGGTGATCTCCGTCAACCGATTGGCTCGGCGACTGTCGGGCTGTCGGCTGGCAAGGAGTCGGGCGCGAGATCGGGAGAGTGAAATGACGCCGGCCTCGGCGATCGCCTCGAGCGTCAGCAGCACGACTGCAAGGATCAGGATGACCAGTGCAATGATGGCGCTGTCGCTCATGAGCCGGTCTCCGATTCTCGCCGGGAGCGGCGCGAGGGCGTGAGTCTCGCCGGATGGCCGACGGCGTTGCTGTCGTCAGGCACGTCCTTCGTTACAACAGCCCCTGCGCCGGTCCTGGCGCGATCTCCGACCTTGAGGGGCGCGACCAGCATCGTGTTACAGCCGATGAATGCGTCCTCTCCGATGATTGTCCGCTGCTTGGATTCGCCGTCGAAGTTGCAGGTGATGGCTCCCGCGCCGATGTTTGCGCGCGGGCCGACATCTGCGTCACCGAGATAGCTGAAGTGTCCAATCTGGACGCCCTCGCCGATTCGGGATTCCTTGAGCTCGGCATGCGTTCCGATGTGTACCCGGGATTCGATCCGGCATCCGGGCCGGATGGTCGAATAGGGACCGACTTCTACCTCGTCGCGCAGCACTGAGCCACGGACCGTGCAGGATTCCAGGGTGCAGCCGCGGCCGACGGTTGAGTCCTCGATGATTACGTTCGGTCCAATCTTCGAACCCGATGCGATGGTCGTCTTGCCCTTGATGTGGCTGCCAGGCTCGATTGTGGCGCCCGGTTCGATTGATGCCAGCGCATCAATCCAGACCGCGTTGCGGTCGCGAATGTGGACACCACAGTCGGTGAGTCGGCGGATCACCCTCGTACGAATGACATCTTCGGCGTCTGCGGCATCCGCGGGTGTTTCGACGTTGAGCCGGACACCGCCCAAATCGACCTTGATGGCTGTCGCGCTTCCGTTTGCGACGGCAACAGGGACAACGTCTGTCGCGTATGCCTCTCCCTCTGCGCCTTCGACGATTCGCTCAATCGCGGGCCAGAGGAAGTCGCTGCGGAAGAGATAGAAGCCGAGATTCACTTCATCAATAGCGCGTTCATCCTCGGAGGCGTCCATCCATTCGACGATCCCTCTGAGCTCGCCACCCGGGTCGCGGATGATTCTCCCCATCTTTGCTGGGTCGTTGACACTGGCCGTGGCAATGACCGCGTCAACATCGGCGGCTGTGAGTAGCGGGCGAACGTGATTCGCCGATAGCAGCGGTAAGTCGCCATTGACAACGAAGACGTGCGAGGTTTCCACCTGGGATCGAGCCGCCAATACGGCGTCGGCGGTGCCGCGTGGCTCTTCCTGGATTGCGAAGCGCAGTTCGAGGCAACCGCTGTCGTCGGCCAGTGCTTCGCGAACGACCCGACCGGGTTCTCCGGGAGGAACAACGACGACCGCATGTTGAATGCCAGCGTCGCCGAGGGCGTGAAGTACGTGCGATGCCATCGCGCGGCCGCAGATGGGGAAAGCCGGTTTGGGTAAGTCGGCGCGCAGCCGCAGGCCGCGACCGGCGGCGAGCACCACAGCAGTGACATGTGGGGATGGGTCGGATTCTGGTGGATCGTCGTCGGAACTCAAGCGGGGCTCCGGTTCAAGCGGGCCAGTGCAGTAACGCTAGGTACGCAGTTCACGGACTGTCAACTGTCTGGGTCACATCAGGTGCTTCGCGCAGGGCAACATGAGGACTTCTGCGTATACTCGGAAGTTGCAGCTCGCGCTTGGCGCGGACTGGTTTCAGCGTGCGCGAACGAACCCTTGAGGCAGCCACCGAGCTATGGACGCACAGACGATTCGGCAGACATTCACCGACTTCTTCGTTGACCGCAACCACCTCGCGGTGGCGTCCGCGCCGTTGACGGCGCCGGGCGACCCAACGCTGCTCTTCACGAGCGCCGGCATGGTGCCGTTCAAACCGTACTTCCTCGGTGAATCGCAACCGCCACACAACCGTCTGACATCGATCCAGAAGTGCTTCCGCACGACCGATATCGACGAAGTCGGCGACGCCTCGCATCTGACGATGTTTGAGATGCTGGGCAACTTTTCACTGGGTGACTACTTCAAGGCCGAGGCGCAGGCCTGGGCCTGGGAGTTGGTCACCGATGTCATCGGCGTGCCCAAGGAGCGACTCGTCGCGACGGTGTACACCGATGACGACTACGCCTATGACCAATGGCGCAAGATCGGTCTGCCCGATTCGAAGATCTATCGCTACGGGGAAGACCAGGGCAATTTCTGGGCGGCCGGACCGACGGGACCGTGCGGTCCCTGCTCCGAGCTGCACTACGACATGCGGCCCGGATATCGAGAGGGAACCGGACCGGCGGAAGCCGAAGAGAAATGGCTTGAGATCTGGAATCTCGTCTTCATGCAGTGGACGCGATTCGACGACGGATCACGGGCTGATCTCCCCGCACAGAGCATCGACACCGGCGCCGGCCTCGAGCGCTGGGCGATGATGCTGCAGGACAAGAACAACCTCTACGACACCGATTTGTTCGTCCCGTTATTGAACTACATCGGTGGGCGATCGCAGCTCGACTATCACGAAGCCGATGAGTCTCAGCGTCGTGCGATGCGCGTGGTTGCTGAGCACGGGCGGGCGATGACATTCCTGATCGCTGATGGAGCGATCCCGGGCAATGAAGGTCGTGGATACGTCCTGCGACGTTTGATCCGGCGGGCGCTCTACATGGCGGACTCGCTTGGTATCCGTGACGACCTCCTCGCCGATCTGGCGATCCAGGTCCGCGAAGGGATGGGCGCCTGGTATCCGGAGCTGGATGAACACGCGGCGCTTGTCGCCAATGTGCTTAATCAGGAAGAGCATCGCTTCCGACGGACCTTGTCGACTGGCAGAGGCTTACTCGAGGGTCGCATTAGCGCGCTCGGTTCTGGAACCATCACCGGCCGTGATGCATTTGAGCTCTACGACACCTTCGGTCTGCCCTTCGAAGTGACGGCGGAAGTTGCACGCGAGAACAACGCGTTGTCGGACGAATCGAATGTGCGGGCAGAGTTCGAAGCCGCGCTGGAGGAGCAACGGGAACGATCTCGGCGACAGGCGACGTTCGCTTACGACGAAGAAGCGTCCAGGTACGCTGAAATCGATAGCGCTACTAAGTTCGCTGGCTACGAATCGATCGAGGTGGAAGCTGAAGTGGTCGCCATCGTTTCTGGCGGCGAGCGTGTTGCCTACGCGTCGGTCGGCGAGGATGTCAGCGTGGTGCTCGATCGGACGCCCTTCTATCCGGAAGGCGGCGGTCAGGTCGGAGACGCCGGCTGGCTTCGAGGTGACGATTTGCAGGTCGACGTTGAGGATACGCGGGCCTTTGGTGATGTCATAGCGCATGTCGGCAAGGTGACTGCCGGCGGTGTCGCGGTCGGAGACCCGGTCTCGGCGACCGTCAGCCGAGCGCGCCGAGCCGACGCCGCGCGCAATCACACGGCGACTCATTTGCTTCATGCGGCGCTGCGTCAGGTGTTGGGCGATCACGTCCGACAGGCAGGATCATTGGTTGCTCCCGATCACCTGCGCTTCGACTACACCCAACCCGAGGCGCCGGTGGCAGCCGATCTGCGCACGGTGCAGCAGTTGGTGCAAGAGCGAATTCGCGACAACATTCCCGTTGCGACGACGGAGATGTCCTACGACGACGCGCTCAAGACCGGCGCGATGGCGATCTTTGGCGAGAAGTACGAGACCGCTGTCCGTGTTGTGGAGATCTGCGATCCGGCGCCGCATGTGCATGACTGTTTTTCCAAGGAACTATGCGGAGGCACGCACGCTCCGGCAACGGGTTTTGTGGGCGCGTTCCAGATCATTTCAGAAGGGAGCGTCGGGGCAGGCGTGCGTCGCATCGAAGCCTTAACAGGTTCGGCGGCGTCAAGTTGGATGGATTCTCGTTTGGACGCGCTCAACGAGATTGCCAGCGCAGTCCGCGCTACCCCCGATACCGCCGGAGAGCGAATCGCTCACTTGCAAACGGAGGCGGCGGAACTGCGACGACGGCTGCAAGCGGTAGAGGCGAAAACGGGCGCAACCACTGCTGAAGACCTGGCAGCAAGCGCCACTGACATTGGCGATGTCGCGGTAGCGGTTGGTCGAGTCGCGGTCGAATCGGCGGATGCACTGCGTCGAACCGGAGACGAAGTGCGGCGTCGGCTGACGGAGAGTGGGCGCGAGGGAGTGATCGTGTTGGGCGCCGTCGCCAATGAACGGCCGCTATTCGTCGCGATGGCGACCGATGGCGCTGTCGCCGGTGGCGTCAACGCGGGGAAGCTGATTGGCGGGATCGCACGACTCGCGGGCGGTGGCGGTGGCGGCAGTCCCGAGATGGCGCAGGCAGGCGGACGGCATGCCGACAAGCTCGACGAGGCGCTTGGCTCGGCCGTTGACGCGGTGCGAGAGCAGCTCGGATAGTGGGATAAGGCGCGTTCGATGTCGCGCGGCTGCGCGGTGGGGATCGATCCGGGAGAACGATGGATCGGCGTGGCCCGCGCCGCAAGCGGCTCGGACCTCGCTCTGCCAGTCGGCACGATTGATCGCAGTTCCGGAGATACGGAAACCGCCACGGCGCTCAGATCGATGCTCGGTGGCGAGGCCGTCTCAGAGCTGGTCATCGGCGTGCCGCTCCGCCCGGATGGTCGCGAGGACCCGCAGGCCACAGCGTTTCGGCAGTTCGGCGAAGCGTTGGCCGACTCGCTGGGAGCGGTGTGCGTCGCGCAGGACGAGCGATTTTCCAGCGAACCGCCGACGCTCGCTGACAGTCAGCGCAATGCCGGTGGCGGACGCAAGTCCAGAGCGCAAGGAAGGAAGAGCGTCCAGCGTCAACGCCGGGAGCGGGAACGCTCCCACGCGACCGCTGCGGCGCGGATTCTGCAGCGTTGGCTGGACTCGCGCGAGGGACTGCGAGCTCGCGGCAGAGCAGATCGCGGCGTCTGATGCCTGCTTCTGCCTGGCGGACCGCGGCAGCAGTCGTTCTGGTGCTTGTCACGATGATTTGCATGGCCGCGGCGACTGTGGCGATTTCGAGAACTCCCGGCGTCCAACTTGCCATGGCGACTGACGACGAGACCACGACGCTTCTGCACGGACCATCAGCGGTGACGATCGTCCAGGGTGACTCAACGGCGGTGATCGGCCGACGGCTACTCGCCGGTGAGGCGATTAGCTCTCAGACGCGATTTGAGCTGTTGGCCTTGCTGCTCGGTTGGGAATCGAGATTGGAGCCGGGTTCATATTCGTTTGAGGCCGGCTTGACGACGTTTGAGATCTTGCGGCGCATACACTTTGGAGAGACATCGCCTCTGCGGGTGGTGATCCCGGAAGGGCTGAGGCTTGAGCAGGTGACAGAACGTCTGGCAGAGGCAAGCGTCATCGACAGGGCGTCGTTCGCGGCTGCTCTTGAGACCGCTGCGCAGCCGACAGTGTTTGGCTCACTGGCCGCGCAACGTCCTGCCGGCGTGACGCTGGAGGGGTATCTCTTCCCGAGCGCGTACTCCTTCCCACTGGGCGCGACCGCGGAAGACGCCCTTCGGTTGCTGCTCCTGCGATTCAATGACTCGCTGACCCCACCGCTCTGGGAGCAGATCAATGCCTCGGGCCGAACCTTGCACGAAATTCTGACCATCGCCTCGATCATCGAGCGCGAAGTCGTTGAGGACTCGGAGCGCGTCCTGGTCTCAGCCGTGATCTGGAATCGCCTCGACGCCGGCATGCTGCTGCAAATGGATTCAACCGTGCAGTACGCCGTTGGCGCAACCGGAGAGTGGTGGAAACGGGATCTGACGCTTGAGGATCTCGCTGTGCGGTCGGCCTACAACACCTATGTGTCGCATGGTCTGCCTCCGACTCCGATTGCGTCTCCAGGACTTGCTTCGATCGAGGCGGCGGCGAACCCGGCGAATGTGCCATATTTGTTTTTTGTCGCCAAGGGAGATGGGACGCATGCGTTCGCGGTCACGTATGAGGAGCATCAGGCCAACGTGGAGCGCTATCGCGGAGGCCTCGAATGACGTTGCGTGTCGGCGTGATCGGTCATCCTGTGGCGCACAGCATTTCGCCGCGGTTTCAGCAAGCAGGGTTTGACGCTGCCGACCTCAACGCGCGCTACGAAGCCTGGGATCTCGAGCCCGGTGAGCTGGAAGGCTTCATCGACCGGCTCCGCGATGACGACGCATTGGGCGCGAACATCACGATTCCATACAAGGAGGCGGCACTGCGTCACATGGATGGGTTACACCAGACGGCGCGTTTCGTCGGCGCGATTAACACCATCGTCAACAACGCCGGACATCTGCAGGGCTACAACACAGACGTGACCGGCTTTCAGCGCTCGTTGTCGGAGGCGGGATTCGATCCATCGGGCGCGCGCGCGCTGCTGTGGGGCGCGGGCGGCGCCGCTCGCGCGGTCGCCTGGGCGTTGATCTGGCGCGGAGTGGAGGCGCTGACGATCATCAATCGCACGGCGGTGCGCGCCGGACGGTTGCGGCACGACCTTGCTTCTGCCTCGGCCGGGGCATCGTTGCGATCATTCGGAGCCGATGAAGAGGGTGTCGCGGACGCCCTGCGCTCAGCTGATCTTGTTGTCCAGTGCACTTCTGTTGGACTCAAAGGTAGTGAGACCGATGGTCAACTGCCCTTTGATCCGTCTCGGTTGTCTAAGGCCGCATTCGTCGCCGATCTGATCGCCAATCCGGTTGAAACTCCATTGGTCAAGGCGGTTCGGGAGTCAGGGCGGCGCGCAATCGGCGGGCTGCCGATGCTTGTGTACCAGGGCGCGGCGGCGTTTGAGCTGTGGACGGAGCGTGAGGCTCCTGTGGAGGTCATGCTCAGAGAAGCGCACTTGGCGATGTCGGCGATGTCGGAGGCAGGCTCATGAACGAAGGCGTCACCATCGGCTTTCTGTTGATCGCGCTCCTCTTCGGCGGAATTGGTTTCGTGTTGTTCAAGGAGGCTCGGACGCATCGCTTCTGGCGACAGCTCGTCGCCGACAACAACATGGACGCCATCCGCGGGATTCTGGACCAGGAGCTCGAGCACTGGCGCACTCAGCGTCCGCCGAAGGACATCAGCGCAGCCGTCTGGGCGGGTGTGCAGGGGCTGGCACTGGTCGGAGCATCGGCCAAACATGTCAGAGTGAGCACATCGGCCGATCCGGAGTTTGGCGCCGTCGACGGCAAGCGCGAGCAGATCGCGTCGTCGCTCGACACGGCCTATTCCACTGCTCTGCGGCTGGTTGAGATGATTTTCTACGACGTGCCCAACTTCAGGCCCAACGATGTTCGGGTTGATGTCTACACAACATTCCGCAACGCCGAAGGCGTCGCCGAGGCATTGCCGATTCTCTGCGTGGAAGCGGATCGCGTGTCGGCGATGAGCCTCGACTGGAACCTGCCGCCGGCTGCGCTGGCTCGTGAGTTTGAGACGACTGCGGATCGGGCGCCCAGCGGCGAACCGCGTCCGATCGTGCTGCCCGAGGACCGCTTTGCCGATATCGTGGCCGAACCAGCCGACGCTCCGGTTGAAGAACAGAGGACGGACTGATGGGCAGTTTGCGTTGGTTCACGGCAGGCGAATCGCACGGTCCTGGATTGACCGTGATCGTTGACGGCGTGCCGTCAGGCCTGCCGCTGACGGAAGCGCAGATTCGTCAACAATTGGCTCGACGTCAGAGGGGTTACGGTCGCGGCGGACGGATGAAGATCGAGACCGACTACGCCCACATTCGCGGCGGCGTGCGGCAGGGCCGGACGATGGGCAGTCCGATTGCGCTGTGGATTGAGAACAAAGACTTCGACAAAGGACTCGGTCCAGACAAGCGACCTTGGCGCGAGACGATGTCGCTGGATTCGGTGGAGCCACCGCCGACGCAAGTGACGCGGGTGCGTCCCGGGCACGCCGACTTGTCGGCCTCGCTGAAATATGGATACGACGATGTGCGTGACTCTCTGGAACGAGCGTCGGCGCGGGAGAGCGCTGCTCGCGTCGGGGCCGGCGCCGTGGCGAGGCGTCTGTGCGAGGAGCTGGGTTGCGACTTCAACAGCCACGTCGTGCAGATTGGCTCGGTTGCGATCGATCCATCGGTTGAAGCCAATTGGGAGGCTGTGGAAGAATCGCCGGTTCGCTGTACCGACGCTGACGTTGCGCAAGCGATGGTCGATGCGATTAATGCAGCTAAGCAGGAAGGCGACACGCTGGGCGGCACGCTGGAGGCTCGGGTGACGGGCGTTCCCTTTGGACTTGGCTCACATGTGCAGTGGGATCGGAAGCTGAGCGGCAGGATTGGCCAGGCCATTCTCTCGATGAACGCGTTCAAGGGGGTTGAAATCGGCGATGGATTCAGCGCCGCCGCGCTTACCGGTCGTGGCTACCACGATGTCGTCCTGCCCCAGGACGCGTGGGGCGACCATCCCTGGCGTCGAAAGTCGAATCACGCCGGCGGCGTCGAGGGGGGAATCTCCAACGGCGAGGACCTCGTGGTGCGAGTCGCCGTGAAGCCGATTGCAACGCTTGCTCATCCGTTGCCATCGGCGGACCTAACGACCGGCGAGCGGGTCGAAGCGCACTATGAGCGCTCAGATGTTTGCGTCGTGCCGGCTGCGGGTGTCATCGTCGAGGCGATGTTGGCTCTCGTCCTGGCCGATGCGGTCCTCGAAAAGTTCGGCGGCGACTCGCTGGATGAAACCCGACGAAACATGCACTCGTTCCTGAAGACCGCGGTGCCGCGAGGAGAGTGGTCGTGAGTGCGCCGGCAAGACTGAAACGGGTCGTGCTGATCGGTTTCAGCGCGACCGGCAAGTCGGTGCTTGCTCCGTACATTGCTCACAAACTCGGGTGGACGGCCGTTGATCTTGACGTTGAAATCGAGCGAGGCGCCGGCCGTACGATTCCGCAGATTTTCGAATCGGAAGGCGAGAGCGGATTCCGTACTCGCGAACATCAAGCGGTCAAGGACGCGGCGGATCGGGATGGCCTGGTCGTTGCGACGGGCGGCGGCGTCTGGCTGAACAGTGAGAACCGCTCTCTGCTTGCCGAGCAAGGGCTGGTCGTCACGCTCGAGGCTCGATCGGCGACGATTCTGGCGCGCTATGCGGCGACCGAACAGGGCGCTACCGAAGTGCGCCCGATGCTGGCCGGCGCCGACCCTCGCCGCCGAGTTGAGACGCTCAAAGCGGTGCGACAGCCGTTCTACGCCATGTCCGATCTGACGGTGCACACGGACGATATCGAGATCGGCGAGGCGGTCGATCAGATCGTTGAAGCTGTCGCGAAGCGCGCAAGCGGGATCCTGGCCTCAGACTCGCGACTGAGGGAGATGCGAAACGGCCCCGGCGTGGATCCACCGCCGGTCAGCGATTTTGGCCCCGATGTCGGTTGCATCGTGGAAGCCGGGTCGGCGCGCTATCCGGTCTATTGCGCCTGGGGCCTGCTGGCGCGGTCAGGCGATGTCTTCGACCGACTTGGACTGAACGGTCGCGTGTTCCTGATCGCCGATCAGGCTGTGATTGACTCGCACGGCGCGACCGCGAGGCAGTCACTTGAAGCGGCGGGCCGCTCGGTCGTTTCGTATGCCGTGCCTTCGGGCGAGGCAAGCAAGTCTCTTCAATCCCTGGATGCCCTCTACGGATGGCTCTCATCCCATCGAGCCGAGCGTCGCGACGTGGTCTTTGCGCTTGGTGGTGGCGTCACGACCGACCTGGCCGGCACGGCTGCGGCGACGTATCTGCGGGGCATGCCGCTCGTTCATGCGCCAACGACCGTGTTGGGCATGGTCGACGCGGCCATCGGTGGCAAAGTGGCCATCGACCTGCCCTCAGGCAAGAACCTCGTGGGCGCGTTCTATCAGCCCCGTGCGGTCCTGGCCGACGCGGCCACGCTGGCAACGCTGCCGCCGCGCGAGCTGCGATCGGGATTTGCCGAGGTGATCAAGCACGGGTTCATTCGCGATGAACCGATGCTCGAACTCTTGCATGAATCCGCGGATTTGCTCTTGAACCCGGCCGCGGGGAGAGCTGATGAAACGCGTCGCCAGCTCCTGGTCGATGTCATCATGCGAAACCAGGCGATCAAGGCCGCCGTCGTCTCTGCCGACGAGCGCGAGTCTGATATCCGCGCGATTCTCAACTACGGACACACATTGGGCCATGCCATCGAAGCAGTGACCGGCTACAGCGCCGTGTTGCACGGCGAGGCGGTGGCGATGGGCATGATCGCGGTCGCTGAGATGAGTAATGCGTTAGGCCTGATTGATGAAGCCCTGGTGACGCGCCACCGACGCCTGATTGAACGATTCGGTCTGCCGACTCAGAGCCCGCCCGGACTTGGCCGAGCCGAGATTTTCGAGGCCATGTCCAGAGACAAGAAAGTGGTCGGCGGCAAGCAACGTTGGGTGCTGCTGGAGAGCATTGGGTCGCCCATCGTGCGCGACGACGTTCCTGCGGAAATCGTGTCGGAGGCCATCGACGCAGTTGTCGGCCTTTCCTGATGGTGCGGATGACGGTCCGCGTCCGGGGTCGCGTTCAGATGGTTGGCTATCGCATCTTCGCCGAGGGAACAACAGACCGAATTGGCGGCATCCAGGGAACGGTCCAGAATCTCCCTGATGGTTCAACCGTGGAAATTGTGGCTGAAGGGCTGCGACGGGTGCTGGAAGAATTCCTTGAGGAACTCAAGATTGGACCGGCTCACGCGCTCGTGCGTGGCGTTGAGGTCGATTGGGGCGTGGCCTCGGACAAGTTCGACGGCTTTGAGACGATTTACTAACTGCCTCGACGGTGGACGACGATGTCGAAATGCTTGAGGCCTCGCAGTGCGGGGTTCGGTCGGTATTCAGGCGTTCGTGCGCTGAACCCGATCTCATCAAAGCGCTCAAGCAGGCATTCGAAGCGATCTTTGCCTCAAGCCGTGCAAGCGGGGCGCCGAGAAAGAAGTGAATCCCTCTCCCGAAGGAGGTGTTGCCAGCGAGCAATAGCAGGGTGAGCGTCGAGATCATCTCGTGCTCCGAGAGCCGGTCACCTTCCTCCTTCGCCGAGATCAACCAAGTCACCAGGTCGTCCGCCGGCTGCTCGCAGCGCAGCTCGACCTGATTGCCTCGGACTCACGCAGTGCACGGTAGACCGGGTATGGGTTCGCGACGAACGACGGCTCGATCGGATTCCTAACGACGGTCTGCTGGGTGACGGCAGAACTCCTTGGACTAATCGGCTGCCGCTTCAACCTTTGGCACTGGGACCGTTTCTCCACCAGCGCGCTGGACGCGGATGTCGAGGTGCCGGAGTCCGCGCAGGACGATGTTTGGCTTGTAGACCGGTGTACGGGCGCCGAGCTTGATCTCATCGAAGCGCTCGAGCAATGCTTCGAATGCGATCTTCCCTTCCAGTCGGGCCAGCGGCGCGCCGAGGCAGTGATGAATCCCGCGGCCAAAGGAAATATTGCCGGCGTCTTCACGCGTAATGTCGAGCGTTTCAGGGTCGCTGAACTGCTCCGGATCACGGTTGGCGCCGCCGATCAGGAGCGAGACGGGACGGCCCGGCTTGAGCTTGTGACGATCGATCTCGAAATCGTCGAGCGTCATCCGGCCATCAACCTGGACGGGCGAGTCGTAGCGGAGCAACTCCTCGATGGCGTTGTCCAGCAGCTCCGGCCGCTCGCGGAGGAGCTGGAGCTGCTCTGGATGCTCGAGCAGGGCCTTGAGCCCGTTGCCGATCAGGTTCGTAGTGGTCTCGTTGCCCGCGACCAACAGGAGTCGGAGCGTGACGATCATTTCGTCTTCTGTGAGTCGATCGCCTTCTTCTTCGGCCTCAATCAGACGTGAAACGAGGTCGTCCTTCGGGTTCTCGCGATGTTCAGCGACGATGTCTTTGAAGTAACCGTCGAACAGTTGGGCCGTGGCGAACACTTGACCAAGTTCGTCCTCCGTCAAATTCGGTTCCAGCACGCGGGCGAACTGGTCGGACCACACTTTGAATTGCTGCCGATCTTTGATCGGGACGCCGATCATCTCGGCGATCACCACTGTCGGCAATGACGATGCGAGATTCGACATCAAGTCGAACTCGGTCTGTCCCTCGACCTCGTCGAGCAAGGCGTGCGCCGTCTCGCGAATGTGGTCTTCCATCTTGGTGATCTGTCGAGGCGTAAACGCACGGCTGACCAGTCCGCGTAAGCGTGTGTGGTCGGGCGGATCGAGCGACAGCATGGATGGTTGCAGTTCGTTCTCGATCTGCTCGCCGATGCCTCGCCGATTGCGCGTGCCCACTGGGCCTCGGAAGTTGGAGAAGACCTTGTAGTTGCGCAGAACGGCGTCAACATCCTCGTAGCGTGACAGCACCAGGGCCTTGGTCAGCGGGCTGGGATGGTAGGGATCCCGCTCGCGCAGTTTTTTGTAGGTGGGGTACGGATTGGCGATGAAGTTGGGGTCCAGCGGATACCAGACGACTCCGGACTGGAGCTTCTCCTGGGCGAGCTTGGCTCTGATGTAGAGCGGCGCAATTGTGCTTCGGATGGCGGTCTTGAGAGGCATGTTCCGCTCGATTCAGTGCTTGGGGCGAGGGCGAGGGCGAGCTAGTCGAGCGGATGATCCCAGTCGACCATGATCACATCGCATTCCTCGCCGGCGTGGACGCGTTCCTGGTCCTCTGGACACACAGCGTACCCATTGGCGATCGCCATTGATGTCAGCACGCCGCTGCCTTGCGGTCCGGTCAGACGCGCGTGCCAGCGGCCGTCGTCGTCCTGGCTCAACGTTGCCCGGGCGTAGACCCGCCGCCAGTCGGTGTTGACGATGTCTTCGTCGGCAATCGCCCGAATCATCGGTCGCGGCTGCGGCTGACGGCCCATCATCTGGTAGATCGCGAGCCGTCCGAACAACTCGAACGCCAACAACGAAGAAACCGGATTGCCCGGCAGTCCGATGTGCGGCACGCGTCGACCGTCTGGAGCGTCGAACTCGCCAAAGGCCAGCGGCTTGCCCGGCTTCATACGGACTGTCCAGAAATCGATCGCTCCCTCGCGGGCGAGGACTTCCTTGACGACATCGAAGTCGCCACGAGACACGCCGGCCGACGTGAGCACGAGATCGCAGGTTTCAAGCGCTTCGTTGATCTTGGCGGTCAGCGCTGGGATCGTGTCTCGCGCGATGCCGAATCGCTGTGGCACGCCGCCATACTGCGTGACCAGCGCGCTGAGACCGTATGAGTTGGAATCGTAGATTTTGCCGGGCGCGGGAGGTTCACCGGGCGTCAGCAATTCGTCGCCTGTAGACAGAATTGCGACGCGAGGTCGCCGGATGACTTCGACTTCAGCGACGCCCAGCGACGCGAGAACGGCGACTTCGGGTCCGCGCAGGACGGTACCGGCATTCAGAACTTGTTGGCCTTGGCGAACATCCTCGGCGCGCCGGCGAATGTTGTTGCCGGGCGCTGCGGCCTTGAGGATGCCGACATCTTCGATGGCCTCATGGGCCTGTCCGGGCGCTCGCAGACCTACTTCATCGGTCTCTTCGAAGGGGACGATCGTGTCGGCGCCATCGGGCATGGGCGCGCCGGTCATGATTCGCACGGCTTCGCCGGGGCCGACCGATTTGTCGTAGAGATAGCCAGCGGCCAGCTCTCCGATCACTCGCAGGCGGACCGGATTCGCCTCCGATGCGCCGTCGGTGCTGGCCGACTGGACGGCGTAGCCGTCCATGGCCGTGTTGTCGTGCGGCGGGATGTCGAAGGGCGCGGTGATGTCGGTCGCGAGCACCTGGCCGACGGCATCGTCAATGGCTCGGGTCTCCGAAGGCAGCTGCCGGCAGAACGTGAGGATGCGCTCAACGGCGTCCTCGACCGGCAACATGTCGACGGGCGGCTCAGTCGAGCGCGGTTCGGGAGTCTTGGGCGAATACATCTGGCTACAGCGGTCCGGCTCTAGACCCGGATGGTCAGGCAAGTCGTGGTTCGCTTAACGCCGGGCACGGTCTGAATCGAATCGGTGATGCAGCTGCCCAACTGCTCGAGGTTGTCGGCTTCGACCAGGCAGATGACATCGAACGGTCCGGTGACCAGCTCGACCGTCTTGACTTCACCGTCGGTGTGGGTGAGGTCTGCCAGGGCGAGCGCCACCTGCTTGGCGGTTCCCACCTCGGTTTCGATCAGGATGTAGCTCTTCACTGCCATGGGGGAAGCTCCAGAAAACTGCGCGCCTCGCGATACGCGTCGGGCTGGGACAAGTTTACTATCCAGGCGGCTCGACTCGTGTTACGTGCGAGGGGCGGCGGGTACGATGCGAATTGTATGCCCGAACAATCATTGACGAGTATTGGTGGGTTTGCGCTGTGCTAGATCTTGAGGCGTTGGAAGCGGAAGCGCGCGCGTCGCTCGCTGAGGCGGGCGACGAGGCCGTTCTCGACTCCTGGCGAGTTGAATGGTTAGGACGCCGCGGCCGGCTCACGGCGATTCTGCGCGGAGTTCGCGACCTACCGGCCGAAGAGCGGCCAACGGTCGGGGCCGGAGCGAATCGTCTGAAGGGCTTGTTGGAAGAGGCGGAGACGGCCCGTCGAAGCGAGTTGCTGACATCCACGGCTGATGGGCCTGCGATTGATATCACGCTTCCGGGGAGACGGCCGTCTCTGGGATCGCTTCACCCCGTGACACTGACTCGCCGGATGATGGAGCGAACCTTCCGAGACATGGGATTTGACGTGGTTGAGGGTCCCGATGTCGAGCTGGAGGAGTACAACTTCGACCGGCTGCGGATTCCCGCCGGACATCCCGCGCGAGACATGTGGGACACGATGTGGGTGGCCGACGATGGCAGTGGCGGGCCGCGTCAACTGCTGCGCACCCACACCTCGCCGATGCAGATTCGCTACCTCGAGCGCAGGAAGCCACCGATTCGCGTCATCGTGCCCGGAACGTGCTACCGCTATGAGGCGACCGACGCCACGCATGAGTGGATGTTGACGCAAATTGAAGGCCTCGTGATCGACGAAGACCTGTCGTTTGCGCATCTCAAGGGGACGCTGGAAGCATTCGTGCGTCGGGTATTCGGCGCGGAGATTGAGACGCGATTCCGCTGCGACTATTTCCCATTTGTTGAGCCGGGCGCAGAACTCGGCGTCCGTTGGCAAGGTGACTGGCTGGAAGTATTGGGTTGCGGCATGGTTCACCCCGAGATCATTGAAGACGCTGGGCTGGATCCTGAGCGGTACACAGGCTTCGCCTTCGGGATGGGCGTCGAGCGCGTTGCGATGCTGCGCTACGGGGTCCGTGACATTCGGCACTTCTATCGCAATGACGTGCGATTCTTGCGCGAATTCGAGGGACGCTCCTGATGGATGTCCCGCTGAAGTGGCTTGCGCAATACGTCGACTGGAATATCTCGGTCGAGGAGCTGGCGCATCGCTTGAGCATGGCCGGCGCGGAAGTCGAATCGATCAAACGAAGCGGCGGTGAGTGGGAACACGTCGTGGTCGGGCGGGTCGCAGCCGTTGAGCAGCATCCAAACGCCGACCGTTTGCGATTGGCAACCGTCGACTTTGGTGGCGCCGAGCCGCTGCAGGTTATCTGCGGAGCGCCGAACCTGGCGCAGGGTCAGACGATCGCGTTTGCCCAGGTCGGCGCGCAACTGATCGACCCCGGCACCCGCCAGCCTCGCAAGTTGCGCAAGGGCAAGATTCGTGGCGTGACCTCTTTGGGAATGGTCTGCTCGGAGCGCGAGTTGGGACTCTCCGACGAGCACGAAGGCATCCTTGAGCTCAGCACAGACGCGGCGCTGGGCACGCCATTGGTCGATGTGCTTGGCCAAGTCGTGCTCGACATCAAGCCAACGCCGAATCGTCCCGATCACTTCTCAATTCTTGGAATCGCGCGAGAGGTTGCGGCGTTGACAGGAGGCGCGGTCAGAGAGCCGTCGGCTACTTATCCGGAGTCGGACATCGTGGCCATCGACAAGACAAGCGTCGAGATTGAAGACGCGGAGGGTTGTCCCAGATACACAGCCATCGTGATTGATGGGGTGACCGTTGGTCCGTCGCCGCAATGGATGCAGGACGCGCTCTCGTCGGCCGGTATGCGCCCGATCAACAACATCGTTGATGTGACCAATTACGTGATGTTGGAGTGGGGACAACCGCTGCACGCATTCGATTTCGAGATTCTGCGCCAGAGTCGGATCGTCGTGCGTCGCGCGCAACCCGGCGAGCATCTGCAGCTGTTAGATGGCTCTGAGCTCATGCTAGAGACGGATGACCTGGTCATCGCCGACGCCGAGCGCGCTGTCGCATTGGCAGGCATCATGGGTGGCGCTGAGTCGGAGATCTCGGATTCGACGACCACCATCCTGCTGGAGACGGCCAACTTCCAGGAGGCGTCGATTCGTCGCAGTCGCGCGCGACACACTGAAGGCGGAACCGAGGCCAGTCGCCGCTTCGAGAAGTCGCTGAATCCCGAACTGGCCGAGTTGGCAGCCAAACGTGCAGCAGCCCTGATCATCGAAACGGCCGGCGGAACGGCGTTTGCCGGCCTCGTTGATGCGTATCCGGGCAGAGTCCATGCTCCGCAGGTCGTCGTGACGCAGCGCCGGATCGAGCAAATTCTTGGCGTTCAGCCCAGCGTCGAACGTGTTCGTGGCATCCTCTCCGGCCTCGGCATTTCCAATCGCTGGCTACCGCCCGATCGCTACGCGGTGACCTGTCCGCCCTGGCGATCCGACATCAGCGTTCCCGATGACGTGGTGGAAGAGATCGGACGGATCGAGGGATACGACAACCTGCCATCAGAGCCATTGCCCGGCGCCGTACCAGAACCGGAGCACGACGCTGAGCGAGAGTTGGGAGAGCGGATTCGCGATGTCCTCGCGAGCCTCGGGCTGCGCGAAATCATTACCTATGTGGCAGTCGGCGAAGACGAGCTGACTTCGACAGGCGTCGATTCGCCTGCCGTGCAACTAATGAATCCAATGAATACGGCTCGCGACCGGATGCGGACCAGCCTGCGACCGTGGGGACTGCAAACATTCGCTTTGAATCAGCGCGAGACGCGAGGCTCGCTTGGACTGTTCGAGGTCGGCAAGACATTCAAAGCCAAGCGCGGGAGCCAACCAACCGAGGAACGCATGCTGCTGGCATTGCTGGGTGGCGAGGCCGTTGGTTCGGTGCACGGCGATCCTGCGCGTTCGTTGGATTTCTACGACATCAAGGGCGTGATGGAGCAACTTGGTTCAGGTCTGGGCGTGGAGTTCGATCCGACGGCTAATGCGGAGGATTCAGCACTCGGCGGAGGACAGTCGGCGCGTATCTCGGTTCGCGGTCAAGAGGTCGGGGTGTTGGGCAGAGTGAATTCGGCTGTGGCTTCACGGTTCGGCGTCGAAGGCGACGTCTTTGCGCTGGAGTTGTCTATTGCCGAACTGGCCCCGCTGATTCGATCAGCGAGTGATGTACCGTCGCCTTCGGTCTATCCAGCCGCCGTTGAGGATCTGGCCTTGATCGTCGATGCCTCCGCGACCTCCGGCGAGTTGACCTCGGCCATCGCCGCGAATGGCCTGGTGGAGTCGGTCGAACTCTTCGACATCTACACCGGCGAT
The DNA here is from genome assembly GCA_963666795.2 of Dehalococcoidia bacterium. Taxonomy (GTDB): domain Bacteria; phylum Chloroflexota; class Dehalococcoidia; order Bin125; family Bin125; genus Bin125. Next base: position 2,119,919 of record CAXXUV010000008.1, read on the forward strand.
CAGATACCGGCGGGCTCGAAGTCGCTGGCGTTCCGTGTGTACTACCGATCACCGGACCGCACCCTGACGGACCGTGATGTCGAGAAGGCGCGACGCGGAATCGTGCGCCGCCTTGAGTCGCAATTTGGCGCCACACTTCGCGATTCCTAGGAATCCTCTGAACAACTGGTGTCGCAGGCTGAGCGGGGACCCCCCCTTCAGCCTTCGGCAGCTTCCCCCGCAGAGGGGGGAAGCGGGGATCGGAGTTGTTCAGAGTATTCCTAGGTCTGTTTAAACGCTTCCGATTCATGCTCTGTTGCTTGCTTGTCGGACTTGTGTCGGAACTGTACCGACCGATTTGGCACTCTCGTGTTGAGAGTGCCAAACTTGAACATGAAGACGAACGACACGGAAGGAATCGATCATGACCTACGTGCATCCGAATCTGTCTGAGAACTATGGGAGCGCCTTCAACCTGGGTGATCTGACGCACCGCCTGAACGACGCGGGCGATCACATCCAGCTCGCGGCCGCGTTCTACGATGCGACCGCGCTGCCTCCGATTGAGCTTCGCCGTGTGATGCGAGCGTTGGCCCGACGCGAGGGCGCCGCGTCACTGGAGCTGGCGCACGAGCTCGCTGTGCGCCGCTTGCGAGCCTTCCTCCGGCTTGACGTCGAAGAGGCCCGCATCGCAGCTCGGGCCTTCGCGGACGCCCACATCGACCTGCCGGCCGAATGGGACGAGCGCAACCGCGAGATCGAGTTTGACGTAATCAAGAACGCGCTGCACATGCGAGAGTTCGCAGCGTTGACCAAGTTCCTGCCCTGGTTGCGCGACCACGACGCCTCGGACTGGCTGCTGGAGCACCTGTCCGAGGGCGACGACGCTGAACTCGTCGCTGAGGCCAGCGGACCGCCGGCATTGGCGGCTCAGTCCTAGTTCTCCGACTTCAGACACGCAACAAAACGCCCGGCTCGCTCCTGATTGAGCGACGCCGGGCGTCCTGGTTTCAGAACAGAGAGCAAGTGGTCAGGCGGCGTTTGCCTGTTCGACAACCGCGGTGAAGCCTGCCGGGTCGTGCAATGCCATCTCGGCCAGCACTTTGCGATCGATTTCGATCTCGGCCTGCTTGAGGGCGTTGATCAGACGGCTATACGTCGTCCCATTCAGCCGTGCGGCCGCGTTGATCCGGGTAATCCAGAGGCGGCGCATGTCGCCTTTTCGCTCGCGCCGGTGCGCGTAGGCGTATGAGAGGGCGTGCAGACGGGATTCTGAGGCGCGACGATATAGGCGATGCCGTACACCGTGATGGCCCTTGGTCTGCTTGAGGACTTTCTTGTGTCGGCGTCGCTCGCGCGGTCCGCCCTTGACTCTTGGCATGGCTCGGATTCCTGTTCTGATCCTGCTTAGGGAGAGCCATACGGCAGCAGTCGTTTGACCCGCTTCCGGTCGCCAAGGCGCTTCACTTGGTGCATGCGTCCCTGCGCGCGCAGAGTGCGCTTGTGCTTCTTTTGCTTGTTGTGGCCGCGGGAACTCTTCATCCGCATCACCTTGCCATTGCGTGTGATGCGAAATCGCTTGGCTGCGCCCTTGTGGGTCTTCATCTTCGGCATGGGTGACTGTCTCCAACACAGCCGCGCATCAGTAACGACACACTGGCGCGTCCCCCCAGCTTAGGAGGAATTTAGACACTGTCCAATCAGACCTGACACAAACATCTGAGGCTGAAGATGACAGCGCGTGCAGCGCAGCGATCTAGCCGGCGGCTTCGGATGCTTCGGCCGTAGCTTCTGCTGTCTCTACTGGCTCAGATGTCTCCGCAGCCTTCGCGGTCGCCATCGCTTTCGCTTTGGCTTTGTCTTCCGCCACGATGATCGACATGAAGCGGCCCTCGGTCGAGATCGGTTTCTCGATAACCGTCGGCACCTCGTACTGCTCCAGGGTGTCGAGCATTTCGTAGATGCGTTCCTGGCCGATGTCACGGTGCGTGATCTCGCGACCGCGGAACATGATCGAGATCTTGACCTTGTCGCCGTTGCGCAGCAACCGCGCGGCGGTGCGCCCCTTGGCTTGCATGTCGTGCTTGCCGATGTTGGGACGCATCTTGATCTGGTGCAGGGCTGCGCCCTTCTGCCGACGTCGGCCCTCGCGTTCTCGCTTCGACTGCTCGTACTTGAAGCGACCGTAGTCCATCATTTTGGCGACCGGCGGCCGGGCGCTGGGCGCGACCTCAACGAGATCCAACCCTTGGGCGCGCGCGAGATCGAGCGCCTGAATGGTCGGCATCACGCCGAGCTGTTCGCCTTCGTCGCCGATCACCCGGACTTCTCGAATCCGAATCGATTCGTTGACGCGCTGTTCCTTGTGTTCTCGTTGATCCTTGACGGGCAGAGGAGCGCTCCTTCACTGCGAGCCGGTCTGAACGCGAATGCGTGTGGCTCTATTGACGCCGATGCTAGGTCCGCGCGCGCGCGGATTCAAATGTTAGAGGGAAACTTGAGGAAATTGCTATTCCGCTTCGGTATCGATCACGAGCATGAGGGCGCCCTGCTCGACGGCATCGCCAGCCTCCACGGACACCTGAGTGATCAGCCCGCTCGCTGGTGAGCGGATCTCGTTGTTCATCTTCATGGCGACGATGACCAGGAGTGGATCGCTTTCTTCTACGCGGTCGCCCGCGCCGACGAGTACCTCAGTGACTTGGCCCGTCATCGGTGAAGTCAATCGAACTTCGCCTTCAATTGCTGGCCTGGTTTGGGTAAGCATCCCCGCGCTGCGTTCAATCTCCGCCGAATACCGGTCAGGTCCGATGAACAGATCAAGCGACATACCTTCGCGCCGGATAGCAACTGGAGTGCTTTCGCCGTCAATCCAGAGACGGAACAGCGTGCTGTCGTCGACCGATTCCAGCTCGAGCGAATACGTCTTGCCAGCGAACTCGGCGCGGTACCGACCGTCGCCGTTGTCGTCAATGGCCACTTCCTCGAGACCGCCCTGGACGATCAGCCGGTAGTTCTTCGCCATCCCTGCTCCACTGGATATCGGCGACCCCGAGACGATGTTGCCCACGGACGGCGTCGCGGCTGTGTGCCGCCTCGTTCGGAATCGGCGCGTTCGCCTTGTGTATGAAAGAAGAGGGCAGTGGCGAGGGTCGCCTCTGTCACGTGCGTTGGCCGGTCGCCACGGTCGAGAATCTCGTTCTCTTCGACGTACAGCGTGTGAATGTCGCCATTGCGGAAGTGCTCGTCGTCCATCAATGCCTGATGGAACGGAATTGAGGTGCTGATGCCAATGACCAGATACTCGCCGAGCGCTCGCTTCATGCGGCGGATGCACTGCTCGCGCGTCTCGCCCCAGGTGATGAGCTTGCTGATCAGCGAGTCGTAGTGCGGGCTCACGCCGACGCCGCGGGCGAGCATCGAGTCCAGTCGAACGCCGGGACCGTCGGCTTCGCGGTACCAGGCGATCGGTCCGACCGAGGGCGTGAAGTCGAGGTACGGGTCCTCGGCTGTGATCCGGCACTCCATCGCCCAGCCGCGGATCGGTCGCTCCGCCGCGGTGTAGCCGAGGGGCAATCCTCCGGCGATTTTGAGCTGATCCTGCACGAGATCCACACCACGGACGAGCTCCGTCACCGGATGCTCGACCTGCAGCCGGGTATTCATCTCCAGAAATGCGAAGCTGTGCCCATCGGGCGCCCTGGGGTCGTCCCAGACGAGGAATTCGACCGTGCCTGTCGAGGTGTAGTTGCAGGCACGGGCGGCATTGGTCGCCGCCTCTTCCATTCGAGCACGAAGTTGTGGCGACATGCCGGGCGCCGGTGATTCTTCGACCAGTTTCTGCCGTCTGCGCTGCACCGAACAGTCACGTTCGCCCAGGCAAACGATGTTGCCGCGCGTATCGGCGACCACTTGAATCTCAATGTGGCGGGCGGGGCGAAGCAGTTTCTCCACAAAGACGGAACCATTGCCGAAAGCGGTGATCGCTTCTTCCTGTGCCTGGTGAACCGCTCGCTCGATCTCGTCCGCCGATTCGACAATGCGAATCCCGCGACCACCACCACCGGCAGAGGCCTTGATCACGATCGGATAGCCGATTTCATCTGCTATTCGGCGGGCTTCTTCCGGATCCGTGAGCGGATCGGTCGCGCCGGGAATGATCGGCACGCCGGCCCGCTTCATCGTCCGCCGGGACTCGATCTTGTCGCCCATCAACTCGATGGCCTCCGGCGAGGGGCCGACAAAAATGATGCCCTGCTCGCGACAGGCGCGAGCAAACCTGGCGTTCTCGGACAGGAATCCGTAACCAGGATGAATTGCATCGGCGCCGGTCTGCTTCGCGGCTGCCAAGATCGCGTCCATCGAGAGATAGCTCTCAGCGGGCGCGGAACCGCCGATGCGAACGGCCTCATCTGCCATTCTGACGTGGCGAGCGGCGCGGTCAGCGTCGGAGAAGACCGCAATCGCCTTGATGCCAAGGTCCCGTGCCCCGCGAATGACACGAACGGCAATCTCACCGCGGTTGGCGATCAGGAGCGTGTCAAATGGACGCTGGAAATCAGTCATCCGCCACTTTCGTTGAATCTGGATTCGGCAAATGAATCTGTCTGATGGCGGGCATCGCCACACCTGTGGCGGCCGTATGAATCATACCCGCCGAGATGGTTGGAGAGTATCGAATCGATGACGCCCGTCATGCGCTGCTCAGGCTGGCTGGATGGCACGGGAATGCTTCAGTTGGGTCAGCATCTCGCGGATCTCGTCCAGTGGCATGGCGCCGAGATCGTCGCCGGAGCGCACTCTGACCGCCGCTGCGCGCGCCTCAACCTCGCGGTCGCCGATCACCAGCAAGTAGGGAATCTTGCGCCGCTGGCCATTGCGAATCTTGGCCTGCATGCGCTCGTTGCCGTCATCAACGTCGACTCGAAGCCCGGCGGCGCGCAGGTCGGCCGCAATCTCTCGGGCCCAATCCAGGTGCCGATCCGCGATGGGCACACAGCGCGCCTGGATCGGCGCGAGCCAGAGCGGAAACGCGCCCGCGTAGTGCTCGATCAGGATGCCCAGGAAGCGCTCGAAGGAACCATGAATCGCGCGATGGATAACCACCGGCGTGTGCCGCTTGCCGTCGTCGGCGACGTAGACGCAACCCAATCGGGCCGGCTGGATCAGGTCGAGTTGAATGGTCGACAACTGCCATTCACGGCCCATCACATCGGACACGAAGAGATCGGCCTTGGGTCCATAGAAGGCGGCCTCGCCTTCCTGCTCGACATAATCAATGCCCGCATGATCGAGCGCGTCGCGCAAGGCGGTGACCGCGGTCGCCCAGGCCTCGGGGTTGTCGAGGTACTTGCCGCTCTCGCCCGGGAGCGAAAGTTCGTAGCGGAAGTTGGGCATGCCGTAGGTCTCGAAGAGCGTCTGCACCAGCTCGAGCACATTCGACACCTCGTCCGATATCTGCTCGGGCGTGATGAAAATGTGGCAATCGTCCTGGGTTAGCGAACGGACCCTGGTCAGGCCGGAAAGCTGGCCCGACTTCTCGTAGCGATACAGCGTTGTGTACTCGGCGTAGCGAAGCGGCAGTTCGCGGTAGGAGTGCAGCGAGTTGTTGTAGAGCGTCATATGAAGCGGGCAGTTCATCGGCTTGAGGAAATAGGCCTCGCTATCGTCGTCTTCGCCCGTTTCGCCGTGTTCGCGCCCAGCCTCTCGCATCGGGGGGTACATGACATCGCTGTAGTTCTCGAGGTGACCAGAGCGTCGGAACAGCTCACCGCGAGCCACGTGACCAGTCCAGACTTCGCTGTAGCCGCGAGCATCCTGTAGCTCGCGGATCAGGCGTTCCATCTCCTGGCGGATGATCGCGCCGTTGGGAAGCAATAGCGGCACGCCGGCCCCGACGAGTTCAGAGAACGTGAACAGTTCAAGTTCGCGGCCCAGGCGTCGGTGATCGCGACGCTGCGCCTCCTCGATTCGAGCGAAGTGGGCGTCTAATTCTTCCTTGGATGCGAACAGCGCTCCATAGACGCGCTGAAGCTGCGGCCGTTTTTCGTCGCCGCGCCAATAGGCGCCGGCGACGTTGGTCAGTCGAAATGGCCCGATCTGCCTCGTCGATTCCACGTGGCCGCCGCGACAGAGGTCGGTAAATTCGGCGTGAGTGCAGATCCCGAGATCTTCCGATTCGGCTGAGAACTGGTCGATCAACTCCAGCTTGAACGGTTGATCGGCGAATCGTTGACGCGCCTCAGCGACTGGGATCTCGTCCCAGCTGAATCGGTGATTGCGCCGCATTTCCTTGCGCATCCGCTTTTGAATCTCGGAGAGATCCTCCGGTGTGAGCGGTCTGGGCAGGTCGAAGTCGTAGTAGAAGCCGGTGTCGATTGGTGGGCCGATGGCGATGTTGCCATCGGGGAACATTTGCAGCACCACCTGGGCGAGGACGTGCGCCGCGGAGTGGCGCATCCGTCGCAGCCATTCGGCTTCGTCCACTTCCTCACGCGAGGCGACGCCGCCGGCGTCCCCGTCCTCCACCACAACTCCTGCATCGTAGGGGTCGTCCGCCATCCGCCTGCTCACTGCGCTGTACCCGTGACCACTGTTGCCGAGTCATGCCGGGGTATTGGGTCGGGAAAGTGGTGGGCGATACTGGACTTGAACCAGTGACCTCTGCGATGTCAACGCAGCGCTCTAGCCGACTGAGCTAACCGCCCGTGCCTGACCGCTTCGCTCATGATGGGCTCGTCAGGACTGAATTCATCGTATTCCTCGCGCATTGGCTTGGTCAACGAAGGGGACGCCGATGCAGTTCCGAACTTCGCAGGGGAGAAGGACTAGAATCAGTGTCAACTCGTTGACGTTCCGCGTCGGGTTGGCTAGCTTGCAGGCCAAGCCGCTATTGGGCCGCTACGGAACTGATCTGGAACAACTGAATAGCAAACAGACTTGGGAGCAGACGTTGAGCAATGAGGCTGCAAGCCGCGCCACTGGCGCAGAACGGTTGAGCACCGTGGGCGCACGTCACTTGTGCGCCCGGAGCGCCCGACGTGTAAGATTGGGGGACGCCTCGACGCAACCGGCGTCGGGAGCAATCCATGCGCGGGGGCCGCTAGCTCAATTGGCAGAGCAGCTGACTCTTAATCAGCAGGTTCGGGGTTCGAGTCCCTGGCGGCTCACCAGCTACATCAGTTCGAGCGGTCTGCCTCAGATTCCGCGCCTCTCGCGCGAGGACACCGGTTCGCCGGCCTTCTTGTCGTCCTCGGGGGAAGTGTCGGAATTGGCAGACGAGCATGACTTAGGATCATGTGCCGCAAGGCGTAGGAGTTCGAGTCTCCTCTTCCCCACCAACGCTCGACCGACCACGAATCGCTCGGTCGTATTGCGAACCTTGGAACCACAGGCGTCGCTGAAGGAGTGTTCTTATGGCTGAGCCACTATTGAGTGTCAGGAACCTCTCTACGAGTTTCTTCACCTCCGAAGGAGTCGTTCAGGCCGTCAACGATGTCTCCTACGACGTCATGCCCGGCGAAACTCTCGGTCTGGTCGGTGAGTCCGGTTCGGGCAAGAGCGTATCGGCGCTCTCGTTGCTGCGCCTGATTCCCAACCCTCCCGGCAAGATTGTCAACGGTGAGGTGTGGTTCGACGGCGAAGAGTTGATGAGCGTCGATGACTCGCGGATGCGGGAAATCCGCGGCAACGAGATCGCCATGGTCTTCCAGGAGCCGATGACCTCGCTCAACCCGGTGTTGACCATCGGTCGACAGCTCACTGAGGCGATCGAGCTGCACATGGGTATGAACCGCAACCAGGCCAACGAGCGCGCTGTTGAGCTGCTCAACATGGTTGGCATCCCTGCAGCCGAACAGCGCCTATTTGACTTCCCTCACCAGTTCTCCGGCGGCATGCGCCAGCGCGTGATGATCGCAATGGCGCTGTCCTGCGACCCGAAGCTGCTGCTGGCCGATGAGCCGACCACAGCGCTTGACGTGACTATCCAGGCGCAGGTGCTTGAGGTCATGGCCCGCCTGAGCCGTGAACTCGGTACAGCCGTCATCGTCATCACTCACAACCTCGGCGTGGTTGCTCGCTATGCGGACCGTGTGAATGTCATGTACGGCGGTCGCATCGTCGAAAGCGGGACAGCGGCAGAAATCTACGCACGCCCGAAGCACGCCTACACGCTCGGCTTGCTCGAGTCGGTGCCTCGACTTGACGCACGAACCGGTCGTCTGATTCCGATTGAGGGCACACCGCCAGACTTGACCAACATGCCCGAGGGCTGTTCTTTCGCACCTCGTTGCCGATTCGCCACCGACCAATGCGTCACTGAGCGTCCGGTGCTCCTGGAGTTCGCGCCTGATCACACGGTCGCATGCTGGAACTCTGAGGCCGTAGCCCTGGAGGCTGACATCATCCTCGCTAGCGCGCACACTGCTGAAATGTTGGAAGGGGAGACTGCCAATGTCTGAGAACGAACAACCAGAGGTCGCGGAGGAGCAGGAGTCTCAGGTGGAGGCCGGCGTTGGAACGATGACCCCGGAACGCATGCGGGCAGCCGCTGCAGCATCGGTCGGCTCCGCGGCGGCGTCTGTGGCGGAATTCATTGGTACCGGCCGTACCGAGCCGCACGACAATACGTTGCTTGAAGTCCAAGGCCTGAAGATGTACTTCCCGGTCACCGCCGGTTTGCTGCTCAAGCGCAAGGTGGCCGACATCAAGGCCGTTGACGGGCTTACCTTCTCCGTCCGAGAAGGTGAAACGCTTGGACTCGTGGGTGAATCCGGTTGCGGAAAATCGACTACAGGTCGTGCGATCCTGCAGCTCTATCGCCCGACGGCTGGCAATGTCTTCATGTCAGCGCCGAGGTACACGTCACACATCGGCGCAGATGACGATGGCGGCGCACAGTCGGTGAGTCTCCCCGGCGGCGGCGCGGATGGTGCGCCGGTCGACCTGACGACACTCACCGGTCGCAACCTGCGCGCCTATCGGCGTCAGATGCAGATGATTTTCCAGGACCCATACGCGTCCTTGAACCCGCGCATGAGCGTCGGCAGCATCGTCTCCGAGCCCATGGTGATTCACGGCCTGCAGAAGGGCCGGCGTAAGGAGCGCGTCCGAGAGCTGCTGGAGACTGTGGGTCTCAACCCCTACTTCGCCAGCCGCTACCCGCACGAATTCTCTGGTGGCCAGCGACAGCGCATCGGTATTGCCCGCGCGCTGGCAGTTGAGCCGGCGTTCATCGTCTGCGACGAACCGGTGTCGGCGCTTGACGTGTCGATTCAGGCGCAGATCATCAACCTGCTTGAGGACCTCCAGTCCGACTACGGTCTGACCTATCTGTTCATCGCCCACGATCTTTCGGTGGTGCGTCACATCTCGCACCGCATCGCGGTCATGTACCTGGGCAAGATTGTTGAACTGGCTCAGTCCGACCAGCTCTACGACAATCCGCTGCACCCGTACACGCAGGCGTTGATTTCCGCCGTTCCAATTCCCGACCCGGCGTTGGAGCGCAGACGTGAGCGCTTGATCCTGACTGGGGACGTTCCCAACCCGATTGCGCCACCGCCAGGCTGCAACTTCCATACGCGTTGCCCGATCGCCATCGACATCTGTCGCGAGGACGACCCGGAATGGCGCGAGATTGTCGAGGACCACTTCGTCCGCTGCCATCGCGTCTAGTTCGCTGTCGAGAGTTGTGTACCAGCGCGGGGCCGGAAGGCCCCGCGCTGCGTATCCGGCACACGGCAACAGCACTGCTGACTGATACGATCTGCCCACATGGACCCATCGCGCATCCGCAATTTCTGCATCGTCGCTCACATCGATCACGGCAAGTCGACCCTGTCCGACCGTCTTATGGAGGCGACCGCGACGGTTGATCGCCGCGACATGTCCGAGCAAATGCTCGACTCCATGGACCTGGAGCGGGAGAAGGGCATCACGATCAAGGCGCGAGCGGTGCGGATGAAGTACCAGTCGCCCGTCAGCGGTGAGTACCGGTTGCATCTGATCGACACGCCGGGACACGTTGATTTTTCCTACGAAGTGTCGCGCAGTCTCGCCGCCGCCGAAGGCGCCTTGCTGGTCGTCGACGCGGTTGAGGGCATCCAGGCTCAGACACTGGCAAACGTGTACCTGGCGATGGAGCAGGATCTCACGCTGATTCCGGTGATCAACAAGATCGACCTTGATATCGCGAGGCCTGAAGCAATTGCTGCCGAATTGGTCGACGTGATCGGGTTCTCCCGCGACGAGATTCTGTACGTCTCGGCCAAGACCGGGCAGGGCATTGAAGAGCTGCTCGACGCGATCGTCGAGCGCGTTCCGGCGCCCACAGGGAAAGCCGACAATCACCTTCGCGCCCTGATTTTTGATTCCGAATACGACCCCTACAAAGGCGTGATTGCTCACATCCGGGTCGTCGACGGGAGTGTCAAGGGACAGGCTCCTCTCCGACTCTATGCGACTAACAGACGCTTCGAGGCGATGGAGGTCGGCAGCTTTGCGCCGGAGCTACGCAAGCTCCAGTCTCTGTCCGCGGGCGATGTCGGCTATGTCGCGACCGGACTCAAGGATGTCGCCGATGTCCGGGTCGGAGACACCGTAACCGGCGGCGGACGTCATCAGCCCGAACCGCTGCCCGGCTATCGCGAACCTAAGCCGATGGTGTTTGCCGGTCTGTATCCGGCGAACTCTGCGGACTACCAGGACCTATCAGACGCGCTGGACAAGCTCAGGCTCTCCGACAGCGCCATTCAATACCAGGCCGAGTCTTCCGCTGCCCTCGGTTTCGGCTATCGCATGGGATTCCTCGGGCTGCTGCACATGGAGATTGTGCAGGAGCGCCTCGAGCGGGAGTATGGCCTGGAGCTCGTCTTTACTGCGCCGTCCGTCGAGTACGAAGTAATGGGTGTCGACGGGCAGGTGCGACTGATCGAGAACCCATCCGAGCTGCCCGCGCCAAACCACGTTGCGGAGATCCGTGAGCCGTGGGTGCGGATTTCTGTGATTGCGCCGCACGAGCATGTGGGCGCGGTGATGGAGGCTGTCCTCGGCCGGCGTGGAATGTTCGATCGAATGGAATACCTGCAGCGAACGAGCCAGGCAAACGGTTCCAGCGGATACGAACCCTTGACCAGCGAGATTCGCGTGCTCCTGGAGTACGAGCTTCCGCTGTCGGAAATCCTGACCGACTTCTATGACGAACTCAAATCGAAGACGCGCGGCTACGCCAGCCTCGACTACACCCTGATCGACTACCGCCCGGCAAAGTTGGTCAAGCTGGACCTGCTGATCAACGGTGAACCGGTCGACGCGCTCTCCGCAATCGTGCATTCCGACTCGGCCGCGTCACAGGGACGAGAGCTAACCGAACGGTTGCGTAAACTGATCCCGAGGCAGTTGTTCGATGTCCCGATTCAGGCGGCAGTAGGCGGCAGAATCGTGGCGCGCGAAACGGTCCGTGCGATGCGCAAGAACGTCACCGCCAAGTGCTACGGCGGAGACATCACGAGGAAACGCAAGCTCCTCGCCAGACAGGCCGAGGGCAAGAAGCGGTTGAAGCGGGTCGGCAACGTCGAGATTCCGCAGGAAGCGTTTCTCGCCGTCCTGCAATTGGGCAGGGGCTAGACGAAGTCAGGTCGCCTCGGCGGCAGTCGCGACCGCCCCGTTTCCGGACGCCACGGTGGACGATTCCGCTTCCTCGGCATTGACCTCTTCTTCAAGCGTGATTTCCAGCACGCCAGCGGTGTCGGCGATTGAGCGGCGAATCTCTTCCAGGACTTCTGGCTCGTCCGACGGTTCGCCGGCGAAGGTCACAAGTTCGAACAGCGCTTCTACCGGAATCAGCGCATAACCGTAGGTTTCGCAGGCATTGATCAATGTCTTTGGGAACGGCCCGCGGCGGATCCTGGGGTCCGTTTGGCGGTGACCGTTGGCGACGATGATGCCCTTCGGCCGGCTCTTCCGGCGCAGGTATTGCTCCTCGATTCGGCTCTGCAACGTCAGATACAGACGGTCACTGACCGCGCTGTTCGCCGACGCCAGTTCGACTACGGAGGCTTCCGAGCCGTCCCGGATTTCCATGTTGTCGCCTGCTGAGGCGATTGTGTAGCCCAACACCCGAAATGAGTCCGCGATCACGTCGCGGAAGGCGAGGTTCTGGCTTTGCCAGAGCATGCCCTGGAATCGCGTGGCGTCGACCAACAGCGACTCTGCTTCGGTCATCCTGCGTTGTGCCTGCTTGAGTTCGTTTTGCGCGTTGGTCAGTTCATCTCGCGCCGCAGTCGCCTCGGGCGTGTCGTATCTGCGCGCCCAGACCGGGGCGGCGCCCAAGTCAGGTTCCTGCACGAGTCGTTCGATCATTTCCAGCAGCGACGAGGAGAACACCTTGCGTTGCGAAGCGGCCAACGTGTCCGGTGGAGGAAGAACCACAATTCGTCCCGGGCCGATCCGAAACTCCGCAGCGACAGCGGCGCCGCCAATCGAGCGTCCAATGATCAGCGCGCCGTCCGACGCCTTGAGATCGAAGAGCGCTCGGTACCGGAGCCGCCCCGCGAGGTCATCCAGGAATCCACTCGCCGCGTGCTGGGGGACCGTCGGTCGCACGTCCTTGCCGTCTGCGGGACGAAGCGTTGGCCACTTGAACGGATCGCCGTCCGGGCCGGGAATCAGAGAATATCGGTTCAGGCCGGGAAATGACGCAATGTTCGGGTGGCGGACGTTCGGGTAGGCAAAGACGACGAGCACACCACCGTTGTCGAGCAACTGCTGGAGCTCGAGTTGGCGCTGTTGCAGCAGCTCTCCCAGTCCAAAATGAAATGCGCCCGATTCCCCGGTGCTGACGGCGCGACCGTCGGCTGCCTTGACATCGAGCGTGGTCGCCGCGATGCCTTCAATCTGTTCGGAGACGGACTGTAGGTCGATGATGCAGGCGTCGTAGTCGAAGATCGATGATGCGTTGGCGATGGAGTGGTTGTCAACACTGGGGCTGGGAACAGGGCAGCCGATGGAGATGATTCGCACTGGCTGCTCCTTTGCTCAACTTATCAATGCCCAATGTCGGGCCATTGCCATGAGTTTACTCTGACAGGTCGCTGCCCTCGCTGATGGTAGGATTGGACGTGGTCGTGCTAGATGGGGAGCTAGCGGTGCCCTGTACCCGCAATCCGCTCTAGCGGGGTTGAATTCCTGAGTTGAGGGCGACGACATGAGAACTACCGACGCCAAGCAGTGATGAAGCTTGGGTCCCACGCGGCGGCCCGCCGTGAACCCCGTCAGGTCCGAGAGGAAGCAGCGGTAAGCGGTTGTTGGTCGGGTGACGTGGGAGTGCCTGGGCAGAGCCGGCTAGCGAAGGCAAGCTCAATGGCGCCGTTCGAAGTCAGGTGCACGGCCACACCACAACTTCAGTTACGCCTCTCATTGTTCCGAGTGACCGAATGAGCGGACGCCGCCGCCGCGCGCGGTTGGGTCAGCATCTGCTGCGGGACGAGCGTGTGCTCAGCCGGATCATTGACGCCCTACCTGAACAACCTGCGCCAATGCTCGAGGTTGGCGCGGGTGATGGCGTGCTCACCGAGCGTCTGGCTGAACTCGGTCGCCCGCTCGCTTCCGTCGAACTCGACGAGGGCATGGCGTATCGGGCGCGCCGTCGACTATCACAACGTGGACTCGATGGAGACGCCGTCGTGATTGAATACGACGTGCTAGATATCGATCCGGCGGAGGCGCTGGCGGCTGTCGCTGCACGTCCGCCGTACGGACTGGTCGGCAATCTGCCGTATGCAATCACTGCCCCTGTCTTTCGCAAGTTCCTTGAGCAGGAGACGCAGCGGCCGGATTGGATGCTGGTCATGATCCAGCACGAAGTGGCCCAGCGAGTGACGGCGCAACCAGGCAAGATGTCGCTGATGGGCGTCTCGGTTCAGTTCTATGCCGAGGCGGAACTGCTCTTCGCCGTCGAGCGCGAAGCCTTCGATCCGCCGCCGAAAGTGCGATCAGCAGTGGTGCTCGTGCGACTCAGAGACGAACCTGTCGTCGATGTGCCGAGCATCGAGCGATTTTTTGAGGTCGTGCGCGGCGGATTCCGCACTCCAAGAAAGCAACTACATAACGCGCTCGCTCAGGGAGTCTGGCTGCCGCCCGAGGGCGCGGGCGACTGGCTCGAGTCCTGCGACATCGACCCGACTCGCCGACCGGGGACGTTGTCGATTGAGGAATGGGCTCGCCTCGCCTGGTGGCGCGAGGAACACATCCTGAATCACGCGGAACCATCGCAATGACGTCCTGGTGCACCACTGCTGCAGCCAAGCTCAATCTGACGCTGGAAGTCTTGGGTAAGCGCGAGGACGGATTCCACGATCTCTGCTCCGTCGCTATCTCTCTTGACCTCGGCGATGACGTTCGTCTGACGGCCGGAGGCGACCAACGTTCGATCTCCTACCAGGATGACCACGGGCGGCCCTTTTCGATTGAGACGAATGACGACATCATCGCTCGCGCCTGGTCGGCCCTGGAGGCGCACCAGGGTCAGCGGACGATTGGCTCGGTCAATGTAGTGAAACGTATTTCGATTGCCAGCGGGCTCGGAGGCGGATCGACGGATGCCGCCGCGTTTCTTCGTCTGGCCAACGAGGCGTGGAGCCTGAAATTGGCAGAAGACGATCTCTGCGACATCGGATCGCAGGTTGGCTCGGACGTTGCAGCTTGCATCACTGGCGGTCCTGTGTTGATGACCGGTAGAGGTGAGATCGTCACTCCGATCGAAGCTCCAGCGTCTTCCCTCAAGGGATGGTCGGTCCTGCTTCATCGTCCTGAGATTCCGGTTCCCGAAGCAAAAACGGCCACGATGTATCGCTCGTTGCGTTCCTCGGATTACCGGGATGGCGCGAGGTCAACAGCGCTCAACGATCTGTTGCTGGCGGGACGGGCCCCATCACAGGACGACTGCGACAACTCGTTCGATGCGCCTGCGCGCGAGATCATGCAGGGATTGACGACAGCTTGGAGGCGCATGGGAGCGGCCATCGCCCGGGCCGCAGTCGAGACCGATGCCGAGCCGGTCACGCCGCTACTGGCTGGGGCCGGGCCGACGCTATTCGCAATCCTTTCGCCTCAGACGGCGGAGGCGGCCGCAAGCGAACTCCTGGGAGTCTCCGGCGTGACTAGGGTTGCAAGTCCTCTCACCTGCGCAGAAGCAACCGCTGTCCGCGTCATCTGATCATGGAAACCGTCGCTGCGTTGTTCTCGGGTTTCGTCGCCGGCGCTGCCGTGGGCGTCCTCGGACTCGGCGTCTTTGGTTCGCTGTTGGTGACCGTGCCAACCACCAACTGGCTTCGACAGCAGTTTCCCGATCCTTCGAACTGGGTCATGGTCAGCCTGGGGGCGGCGCTGGTCGCCCAGGCCGGTAGCGCCGTGCTGGGCATGCTGCTCGGCGTGGTGTTCCTCAACGTTGCCGATGGCGGCTCGAGCGGATTGGGCAGCCCATCCTGGCAATTCACGGCGGGCATCGTCATCTGCATCGCGCTTGTCGCGGCTGGAGCAATCGCCATGTACCGACCCTTGTGGCGACGATTCGTGACGATTTCTCTGGTCGCGGCGGGTTGCTTTGGTTGGATGCTGCCGCATCTCGCCTCCGGTTAGGTGCATCAGAATGCACATAGGCGGTGCGTATACTCAGTTGAGCAATCCCATTCGCCCCTGGAGCTGGAGACCTAGTGGATCCTCAGTCGCTGCCCGGCACGATCCTCGATGCACACATTCATACGGTTCGCGGCGCGGCAGATTCAGAGCTGCAGCCCGACGATCTGTTGGCGGAAGCCAATCGGATTGGCCTGACCGGGGTCAACCTGACTGAGCACGACCGCGTCTGGGAGCGATACGACTGGCACAACTACGTCAACGCGATGAGCGAGGCCGGCGTCTATCTGAACCAGGGGATGGAAGTCTCGACCGACCTCGGACACATCATTGTCTTCGGCATCGACCAGTACTACTTGGGGATTCGCTCGGCCGAGCGCCTGCGAGAGGTCTGCGACGAGATCGGCGCGTTCATGACGGTCGCGCATCCATTCCGGCACTTCTTCGACCCGGTCACCTTCCGGCGCAAGGGCGAGGAACCGTTCTCGATGACGCCCGACGAAGCAGCCGAGCGCATGCACGTGTTCCAGGTCGTGCATGGCATCGAAGTCGGCAACGGGGGCAACACGCGCCGCGAGAATCTCTTTGCCCTCGAAGTCGCCCGCATCCTGAACAAGCCGGTCACTGGGGGCTCGGACGCCCATTCGACCTCAGGTATCGGCACTTACGCGACGGTATTTCCGGAACCGCTGACCTGCCGCGAGCAGACGGTGCAGCTGCTGCATGACGGCGCCACGGTCTGCTACGAAGGCCTCAACATCGGCAAGTTCCGCCCCTTCGGCCCCTGCTCAGAGGATGAGGCGCCCTAGCCGCCGACCAAACAGAATCGGTTCGGGGCGTGCCAGAGCGTATCTACGCTGCCATCGATCTGGAAATGACGGGTCTCAAGCCCGGCTTCGATGAGATTATCGAAGTGGGCATCGTCCGCTGCACGCCCGAGCGCGTCCTCGACCAGTGGAGCACGCTCGTTCGTCCACTGGAAATGCCACCGCTGCGCATCCAACGCATGACCGGGATCGCACCCGACGCGCTTGTCGATGCGCCCGCCTGGTCAGAAGTCGAGTCCAAGGTGCAGAGCCTGTTGAGCGACGCCACCTTGATTGGGCACAACGTCCGATTCGACGAGTCGTTCCTTGAAGCTGTTGGCTTCAAGCCCTCGACTCCGTCGGTCGACACCCTGCCGCTGGCGCAAATCATCGAGCCGGGCGCCGCGTCGCATCGGCTTGGCGACCTCTGCCTGCGCTACGGCATCGAACTCAAAGATGCCCATCGCGCCCTCGCCGATGCCGAGGCGGCGCGTCAGCTATTTCTACGACTGAAGGATCGTTTCGCGCAGTTACCCCAATCGGCGCGGGACTCGTTGAGCGAACTTGCCGGAGCCGCAAACATCTTCTGGGGACCGGGTCGAGTGCTGCGCGAGTGGTCGCTTGAGACTCCAAGATCACCCGTTTCGCCTTCAGACAGATATCGCTCTGCAGAACAGAATCGCCCCCTCGTTCCTGTGGAACTGCCACAAGGCTCGCTGGCCGAACTCACGGCCCAGGCATTCGCCTCGGTCGGTGACGACGAATTCGAGCAGCGCCCGGAACAGCTCGACATGGCCCGAGATGTGGCAGAGTCACTCCAGTTCGGCGGAACCCTGATTGTTGAAGCCGGGACCGGCACCGGGAAATCACTGTCATATCTGGTGCCGGCGGCGCTCTGGGCGCTCAAAACCGGCAGCACGGTGGTCGTCAGTACCCACACGATCAACCTGCAGCAACAACTCGAAAGCAAGGATGTCGAGTTCGCCCGCAAACTCATCGCCGGCGTCTCGCCCGATGCCGCCGCTGCGCTGAAATCGACGGTCGTCAAAGGCCGCGACAACTATCTCTGCCAACAGAAACTGGATCGTGAGCTGAGCAGAGTCGCCGACTGGGAAGATCCCATGTTGCTGGCGCGAGCCTCCGTCTGGCGCTCGACGACCACGCGCGGCGACCGTGCAGAGCTGCGGCTTCCGGCGCCAGCGCTGCGTCCCTGGCAGGCGCTGTCGGCGCGCGATACCGGTTGCCTCTCGGACCGCACTTGCGAGTACGCGATGAACGGCTCCTGCTTCCTGTTGCGGGTCCAGCGGCAGGCGGCCTCGTCCCACATCGTCATCGCGAACCATGCGCTGCTCGTCCGAGCCCTGGCGAGCGGAGCAGTGACCATGCCCGACGCCTCGGTCGTGATCGTCGACGAATCACATGCGCTGGAAGAGGTCGCAACCGATCAGTTGTCGTTAGAAATGAATGAGTCCTGGATGCTTGAGACACTCCGTCGAGGTGTCGAGGGTCATGATGCGCTGACACGTCTGGCTGAAGACGTCGGCGTCCAGGCAGAGGCTCAACGACTGAAACAGAACGCTGCACAAGCGGTGAGTGCCGTAGAGGCCTTGTTCTCCCGGATCGGCTCATTCGTCTCCAAATATTCGGAAGACAAGCGCGGCAACGAAGACCGAGTGACATTGAGCCAGGGCGCCCGCAACACCAAGGCGTGGTCGGACCTGGAGCTGGAATGGGAAGAGTCTCAAACCGCCATTGCCGGTGTCAGTCTGGCCATTGAAGAGATCGCCGAAACCTGTGATGCGAACGCTCGCGAATCCAGTGGCGATGAGCGGCAGCGGCTGCTCTCAGTCGCGACGGAAGCGCAGGGTCTACTGGCCGAGCTGTCAGAGCGTAGCTCGCATCTCGCTCGCGCCATCACCGATTACTCGAGCGAAGAAATCGCGTGGGTCGCACGGGAGAATCGCAGGACGGGAACCTCAAGTGTCCACGCCGCGCCGTTGAGCGTGGCTGCCCACTTGCAGCCATTGTGGCTCGAGCGCCATGCAACAATCCTGACCGGAGCGACATTGGCGACCAGCGCTGAGGACGGTTCCGCATTTGCCTATCTGCGTGAGCGACTTGGAATCAAGGACGCCGCTGTGTCGCAATACGGATCGCCTTTCGACTACGAGCAACGTTGCCGCATCTATCTGCCGACGGACGGGCTCGACGCCACCGACAACGAGCACAACGACTTCGTCGCAAACGCAGTGCGAACCCTGGCGATCGCGGCGGGCGGCCGCACGATGGTGTTGTTCCGGTCATATGGCGCCATGAATCAAGTCACAAGGAGAGTCCAGGAGGATCTCGAGCGGGCCGGGCTGCTCCTGGTCCGGCAGGGGCGGGACGGTTCCGCGTCGTCGATCGTCGAGCTCTTGCGCCGCGACCCCAAGATCGTCGCATTCGGCGTTGCCGCACTGTGGACTGGCGTCGACATCCCTGGCGATGCGCTTTCTCTGCTGATCATGACTCGGCTGCCATTCGTACCACCCAACGACCCGGTGCTCAAGGCACGTGGCGAGCAATACGACAACGAGTTCATGGAGTTCTCGCTGCCGGCGGCGATATTGCAGTTCCGTCAGGGGATCGGACGGCTAATCAGGACGCAATCCGACCTGGGCGCTGCGGTGATCCTGGATGGTCGCATCGACACGCGGAGGTACGGCAAGCGGTTCCTCGAGGCGTTGCCTCCGGCGCCTGTGATCAGGAAGTCGATCAGCGACATCGCACAGGAGTTGAGAACCTTCCTGCCGTCGAATCGCGATGCTCAATGACAGCCAGCTTCGATTGGCCCGTGATCGTCGAAGGCGATCGCGCCAGCATCGCGCCATTTGATCGCGATGCTGGCGATGGCGATGTGGTCGAAGCCGACTGGATTGACGAGGCGGCGCAAGCGATTGCCGGTCGTGCTTCGCCTTGTCTGCTGCAGGATCGCCTCGATGATGGTGACCTTGGGTGGTGGATTCGTGGAGATGGAGCCATTGTCGGCGCTCTCTGCGGCAAGATTGTCAATCTCGCCGATCCTGCCGCTTCGAAGGCCTTGATCTGGACCTGGCTGGCCATCGACGCAAAGTGGCGGGCATATGGCTACGGCGGCGCAGCGGTTCCCCTGTTTGAGCAGGCCGCTCAACAGGCCGGGGCGACCGTCGCGCTGGCGCCACTGCCTCCCGACAATGGAGTCGCGCTCTACTTCTGGTTACGCTTGGGCTACACACCGGTGCGGGAGGTCGATGTCGATCAAGGCGACGTTCCAACCGGTGTTTCTCGGGACGCGCTCTGGATGCAGCGTCCGCTCAATCCGACATCCACAACCGATGTTCACGATTCCGAGGATTAATACATGCCGCTGGTTCTTCCCGATGAAGTTCACGCTCGGGTCAATGGCGCGCTGGACGAAGGCTTCCCCTTGTGCATGGTCGCCATCAGCGCCGACTCGGAACCGGTCGTCAGTTTTCGCGGCAGCACGCAGACATTCGGCGATGACGCGCTGGCGATCTGGGTTCGTGGAGAGTCGTCTTCCACCCTCAACGCCATTGCAACGAACCCGAGCGTGGCGTTGACGTACACCAACATGCAGGCGAGGAAGTTCTTCATCTTCAAAGGACAAGCCGCGGTCACGACCGATGCCGGCGAGCGGGATCAGATTTGGGAAGGTCAGCACGCGCTCGAGCAGGCGCGTGACGTGGAGCGGACTGGTACGGCCGTCGTAATTCGCCTGGATTCCGTGCAGGGCGGCGGGCTGGACCTCAAGCGCGACTAGCGCCGGCCGGTCCGCCGGTCACGGCGCGCCTGAAACGAGCGCCGGAAGAGACGGCCCCCGCCGAGACCGGCCATCAGCACGCCCAACCAAAGCGCGATGTCCTCAACGATTCCGCCGGTGATTGTGAATGTCCAGCCGACCCAGATTCCCAGCCCCAACGCAGTCACCACCCCAGCCGACGGGATCCACCTGCGGCCACGAGGTTTCTCGGTGCGCTCGATCTGCGCATTGGCTACAGCAGCTTGGGTCGGCGTCGTTCCTGACGCAGCACGTCTTCTGCGACGGCGGGGACGTTGACGGGGCATGTCAGCGCCGCCGCCGCGCGAGGTCGCGGGCCGAGGCTCCGCTCGCTGCGCGTCTCGCACGCGGTCGATCGGGCTCAGGCAGTTCCTCCGGGGCAGGTGGCTGAAGATCCGGCGACTCGATTTCTCCCATCTGCTCTGCCAGACAGTTGCGACACGCGAACTGCAGTGCCATTACTTCATCGTCGAGCCAGACATCGCCGCAGTCCGGTCCAGTCGCAGTCGTCGTCAGACGCAGATGGAAATACTCGCCGCAGCGGTAGCAATCGGAGCGGGCTTCCGGTCCGGCTGGCTCGCCGCACACTGAACAGGGCCAGGTGTCCTCGGTGACGGGAGAGTCAGTAGTCATCGCGACAAGCGTATCCGCTGTGCCGCTCGCGCAACAGACGATTCATCCTCGGGGTCAAGTTCACCGTCCCAGACCGCTGCTTCGAGACGATTCAACCACTGCCCGAGTTCTGGTCCAGGGGTGATACCGAGCTCAATCAACTGTCGTGCAGAGATTGGCGAACTGACAGATTCCCGACGTTGAAGATAAGTCGCGACTGCCCGCCCTGAGGAACCGGCCCAAACTTGCGCGGCGGTTTCGACGACAGCTTCCGGCAATCCGTCCAACCGCGCGGCAATACGAGACGGTCGGCGGATACTTCCAATGCTCCGTCTCGCAGAGCGCAACGAGGCGCCGGCAACGATAGCTGAGCGCTCACTGCGATTGAGCCCGACCGATTGTGGCAACCACTCTTCGATTCCATCCTGATCTGCGAGCAGGCCAACCGCCGCCCAGAAGTGTTCCGCAGATTCCGCAGCCGCAACGGCTGGCGTAGGAATGACCCATTTCTGATCACGGGACTGAGAGAGCTTGAGCCTGCGCGCTATCTGAAGCGCTGATTTCGAGTTGCGCTCGCTCAAGAGCAAGCGCCACGCGTCGCCAAAGCGATTGACGCTGAGCACCGCCAAATGAATTCGCTCGCGTCGGGCATCAGCCAGAGTCTGACGGGTAATCGTTCCATGCATTCGGGAGGCGTATCGAGCGGCGCGGATCAACCGAGTTGGGTCATCGCGAAACGATTCCGCGTGCAGGGTTCTAATCAATCGACTCTGGGTGTCGGCAACGCCTCCGTACGGATCCAGCAGTTCTCCAGCGTTTGGGCCTACGAGAGCCAGTGCAGTGGCATTCACAGTGAAGTCCCGACGTCCCAGATCCACATCGATCGGCGCAGGCGTCACAAACGGCAATGCGCCGGCAGCGGGATACCGTTCTGCCCGAGTTCGCGCGAGATCGATTGAAGTTCCATCGGGAAGTTTCGCGCTCGCGGTTCCAAACCGGTCGTGAATCGTGGGACTTCCAGCCGCCGCCTCTGCGATCACCTCGAAAAACGGCGTGGGATTGCCGTCGAGAGCCAGATCGAGATCCAGTGCCTCAGAGTCCGATTCCGAGTCATTGAGAAGGGTGTCCCGGATCACTCCGCCAACGACGTAGAGCGAGCATTCACGAAGCGAGGCCAAATGACATAACGTGTCCAACAGGGCATTAGCTGCTTCGGAATGGCGTCGGACTCGGCCCAACACCCGTTCCGTGAGGTCGGTCCCTTGAACAATCATTGGAGTCGGTCTCGCGCCCCTCGTTGTTGACACCGTAGGCCGTCCCCCGCGTGCAGGGTGATGGAATGCTGGATAATTGATCAGCTGAGTACACTGAGTTGGATATGTGCTCGACGTGGGACAAACAGGTAGCGCGACTTCAGGATCGCTTTCACTACCGATTCTCTGACATCGGTCTGCTTCGGCTGGCGATGATCCATCGCTCCTACCTCAATGAAGTCAATGAAGTCGACGAAGCGGACCTCGAATCGAATGAGCGTCTGGAGTTCCTGGGAGACGCAGTCCTCGGCGCCGTCATTGCACGCCACCTCTATACGGACTTCCCCGGGGCGGGTGAAGGGTGGATGACGGTCGCGCGATCACAGTTGGTGCGCAACGAAACGCTCGGTCGCGTTGGACGCGATCTCGGCCTCGGCGAGTGCCTGTTGATGGGCGCTGGGATCGCCAACGACGGCGCACGCGAGCGGTTGTCGGTGCTCAGCCGCGCTCTCGAAGCGACGTTCGGCGCGGTCTGGCTTGATGGCGGCGATGACGCGGTCCGCGATGTCATTCTTGGACTCCTTGAGGACAGCATCAACGCCTTGACCGCCGACGAAGTTCAGGCCGATGCGAAGTCTCAACTCCAGCAGTTCACCCAATCACGGACCGGTTCGAAGCCGACATACTCGATCATCGAAGAATCCGGACCGCCCCATGATCGGTCGTTCCGTGCATCGGTTGTCGTCGAAGGCGAATCACTGGCCGAAGGAGAAGGCAAAAGCAAGCAAGCCGCCGAGATGGATGCCGCCCAACAAGCACTGATCGTGCTCCAGGAACAAGAGGCATGATGCGTCTGCGATCGATCGACCTGCACGGCTACAAGTCGTTCGCCGCCCGCACGGCGCTGCAGTTCGATGCACCCGTCACGGCGATCGTCGGACCAAACGGCTCCGGCAAGTCCAACGTCATGGACGCGTTGCGCTGGGTGATTGGGGCAGGTTCCGGCCGAGTCTTGCGCACCAAGCGAGCCGAAGACGTGGTGTTTTCCGGTGGACGCGACCGCGCCCCCAGCGGATTTGCTGAAGTGCGCCTGCGTCTGGACAACAGCGATCAATGGCTGCATCTCGACGCCGCAGAAGTCGAAATCGTGCGTCGCGTCCATCGCGACGGCCAGTCCGAGGTTCGAATCAACGGCAGGACCGCTCGCGTACGCGACGTGCAAAGCCTTTTCCGCAGCAGCGGCCTTGGCGCCGGCGGTTTCGCGCTGATGAGCCAGGGGCTTGTCGACGAAATGCTGCGGCTTCGACCGCACGAACGACGTCAGGCCATCGAGGAGGTCGGCGGCGTCCGCCAACACCGTCACGAGATGGAAGAGTCCCGTCGCCGCCGACAACGCGCGCAAGAACATCTGGACCGAGCGAGATTGTTGCGAGACGAACTGGGGCCGCGATTGAACAGCCTGGAGCGCTCCGCGCGTCGGGCGAAACGACACTCAGACCTCCAACAACAGTTAGAGCACGCGCTCCAGCGGTACTTTCAAGCTGCGGCTGCCGGGCTGGAGCACGAACTCCTGATGCGGCATGAATCAGCGACATCAGCCGCCGCCGCCAGAGCCGCAGCCGAACAGCGCCGGGAAACGGCCACCAACGCGCTGGCGGTCGTTGAACGCGACACCAGCCTCGCGCGGCGAGCAGTCGAATCGGCGGCAGAAACGATCCGTGGCGCCCGAACAGAGCTCAGGACGCTGGAACATCAGCAGGAGCTGGATCAGCAGCAACGATCCTGGCTGAGCCGCGAAGTATCTGAGCTGTCCAACCAAATCCCTCGAGAACGCCTCGATCCCTCAGGCAACGATCTCGACGCCGCCAAGCAGGCGCTTGCAAACGTCAACGCGCAACTGAACGTTGCGCGGAGCGAGCGCAACAACCGCGAGCGATCACGAGCAGCCGCTTCCGCTCAACACGAGCGGGCGCTGACCGACATCGCAGGACTTCGAGAACAGGCGGGTCGGCTCAATCGTCGCTGGAGAGCCAACGCCGCTTCAATCTACCTGTCCTCGTCCGACGTGACCGTCGCCGAGCGGAAGCAGCAGGATGCACAAGATCAGTTGCGCGACGCGGAGTCGCGAATGCTCCGAGCCCAACGCGAGGAGGCGGCTGCTCGAGAAGCGCTTGAGCGCCGACAGGCGCAGCGAAAGCGACTGAAGAGACGACTCGAAGGGATCGACGTACAGATCGTCGCGCTTGAGCGCACCGACGACCAGGCAAACACCCTTCGAGCTCTGGTACTTGCCAGGGTCAACGACACGATTCGCGCAGACGCCGTGTTCGGCGAGCTGATGGACGCGACATTGCACGACGACCAGGACGACGCCATTGCATCTGTTCAGCACATCGTTGACGCCGATGTCGGCCGGGCGACGGCGCTTGTCAACAATCGTGCGGTCGAGCTGATTGAGTCGGTGTTGGCATCCGTCGTCTTCGTTGACGACATCGATTCGGCGAAACGTACGGCCGCCAGCGGTAAGACAGCCGTGACCTCCTCGGGCATCGTTGTTCGCCCCGACGGCGTGGTTCAGGCGGGAGGCTCGCTGCCTGGAGCGCGGCGCCGCCGGCAACAACGGGCAGAGCTCACGACGGAGCGAAGCGATCTTTCGCGAGAGCTGTCTGAAACCGACGATTCACAAGTCCATCGCCGCGAAATCGACGGTCTGGCAAGCGCCCGATTGCAGGCCGAGACAGAGCGGAACATCGCACGACAGGCAGCGTCTGAGTCTGCGCTTGCGTACGACGCCGTGCGTCGCAGCCGAGCGTCGAAGCTCGCGGAGATGGACACCGACATTGGCGCAGTGGCGCGGCTGCGTTCCAACCTCCAAGAGTCCAGACGCATCGAGCGACAATCGGCGGAACAACTGGCCTTGATGCCTGTGGCGCCGATGGAAGACCTGTCACGGCTCGAACGCGAACGAGATCGCTGTGCCGCAGCGCTGGCTGAGGCACGCGCACATGCCGCTGCCATTGACCGGGCGCGAGCCGACCGCGCTCGGCTGTCTTCACTGAGGCGCGAACTTGCGGAAGTCGAATCGGCGATCCGGGAGAGAGAACCCCTCCTGGAGCGCGCCGCCTCCGTTGCCTCCGATGTCGGAGCGCACGAGCTGGCCAAGGAGCATCTCGGCGCACTGGAAGCGCAACGGGCGGAAGCAGCGCGGGAACTGGAGCAAGCGCAGCAGGCTCGAGTCATCGCCGAGAGACGTGAAGTCGAGGCGGCTTCGGCCCTGCGTGAAACCGAGTCGTCGCGTGCCCGGCTTGCGGCTGAAGCGGCCACTGAAGGAATCGAGTTCACTGCGGCGCACCGGGTTGCAGAGCCGACTCTGGAGCTCAACGGGTTCAACGGAGCCGGCCAACACGTGGGCAACGGTTCGGGCCACGCCGTGCGCCGTCAAACGCGGACAGCCGTCGCGGTCGCCGAACCTGACGTGTCTGCGTTGAAGGACACCGTCCAAGAACTCCGCGTCAAGCTCCAGCGACTGGGTCCTGTTGACCCGGGAGCCGCACACGAGTTTGCCTCGGAGCAGGCGCGCTGGCAGGGCATGGAATCGCAGATCACGGATCTCGAGCAAACAGAGATGTCGCTTCGCATCGCCGAACGTGACCTTGAGCAGTTGATTGAGCGCAAGTTCCGCGAGGCCTGTGCGCAGGTGGATGAAGCCTTTCAGCGATACTTCCAGCTCATGTTTCGCGGCGGCAAGGCCGAGCTAGTGATGACTGAGGATCGAATCGACGCCGAGGATGACGGCGATGAGACCGATCAACGCACGAGGCTGGGCGTCGACATTCGCGCGCAACCGCCCGGCAAACGAGTCTCGACACTCGGTCTGTTGTCGGGAGGAGAACGCGCGCTCACGGCGATCGCCCTGCTCTTTGCTCTGCTCGAAGTGAGGCCGGCGCCGTTCTGCGTTCTCGACGAGGTGGATGCGGCGCTCGACGAGGCCAATGTCGAGAGATTCGTCGCCGCGCTCAAAGAGCGAGCGCAACACACACAGTTCGTAGTCATTACCCACAATCGGCGTACCATCGAGCAGGCCGACAGTATCTACGGCGTCACGATGGGCGCCGCCGGAGTGAGTCGTCTGCTTTCGGTCAGAGTTGATCAGCTGCCGACAACGGACTCATAACCCACCGATGATCTCCATCGCACATTTCGCTTGATGTTCTGCCCTAACCTGATCGCCATGGAATTCATACATGCTGTCTGGACTCCCGCTGGTCCAGGCCCTCACCCCACGCTGATCGCGCTGCACGGCCATGGCGCCCACTGTCAGGACCTCGCTCCGCTGGCGCCGATGTTGGCCGCCGGCCAACTCCAGGTGATCTGTCCACAGGCTGAATTTGCGCTTGAGGGAGCCCCGTACTCCTACAGCCCCATGTTTACCTGGATGCAGCGCGGTGCGAATGATCGCCCGCTGGATGGCGAGTTGGACCGCGTCGCCGGAGCGCTGTCGTCATTCATCGATTCAGTCTGCGAGCGTTACCACGTCGACACGGACCGGCTCGCATTGATGGGCTTTTCGCAGGGCGGCTTTCTGGCCTATCGGCTGGCGTTGAGCGAACCGCACCGCTGGCGTGGCGCGGCTATGTTGTCGACCTGGCTCTCGGATGAGGCGGCGGATGTCGTCCATGACGATGCGCCTGACTTGGCCTTGCTCGTCCAACACGGAACGAACGACCCGCTGGTTGGCATCGACCGAGGCAGAAACTCGCGAGATCGGCTCCAGGCGATGCGCATGAATCTCGACTATCGCGAGTATCCGATGCAGCACGAGATTGGGCAGCAAAGCATCCATGATCTCTCGGCCTGGCTCACCGAGCGGCTGCTGAGTGAACGGTCCGGCGACTAATGGTCAGCCTCTTTCGACGCTTTCGCAGGGGCCGCGATGAGCAGCCGGACGAATCGGACGCGCAAGAAGCTCAGGAAGTCCGCGAGGAGTTCCAACGCAGCGTCGCCAACACGAAGCGCGGCCAACTCGGGGCGCTGAGACGGATCTTCATGCGCACGCAGGTCGATGAAGATTTCTGGGAAGAATTGGAAGAAACACTGATTCTTGGCGATGTTGGAGGGGTAACATCGGCTCGCTGGGTGGAAGAATTGCGCGAGCAATCGCGAGGCAAGGACGCACCGGCGATTCGAGATCTGCTACGTGATCGAATGATTGCCGGACTTGAGCGGCCGAGTGCGGACGGCTCACTTTGGAGCGGGCAGAATGGCTCCGAGGCGCATCCCACGCCTCACGTGGTGTTAGTGGTCGGCGTCAACGGCGCGGGCAAAACAACGTCGATTGCCAAGCTCGCCCATGCCTATCAGGAAGAGGGCAAGACGGTCATCCTTGCCGCCGCGGACACCTTCCGCGCCGCGGCCATCGAACAGCTCCAGACCTGGGGCGAACGAATCGACGCGCCGGTGATCGCGCACCAACAAGGCTCAGATCCGGGCGCGGTCGCATATGATGCCGTCGAAGCCGGAATTTCCCGAGGCGCCGATGTGGTGCTGATTGACACGGCGGGACGACTGCAAACCCAACGCAACCTGATGGCCGAGCTTGGCAAGGTGCGCCGGGTTGTCGGGACCAAGCACCCTGGCTCTCCCCATGAAGTGCTGCTGGTGATCGACGCGACCAGCGGACAGAACGCGCTGATTCAGGCGCGCCAGTTCTTGCTGGCGACCGGTGTCACCGGCGTCTGCCTGGCCAAGCTTGACGGCACGAGCAAAGGCGGCATTGTCTTTGCGATCGCGGAGGAGCTCGGCATTCCCGTGCGCTTCGCGGGTACCGGAGAGCGTCTGGGCGACATCGCCCCATTCGACGCCACCGCATTCGTCGATGCTCTCCTCGCTGACGACTGATTGACATAACTAAACGATCGATGGAGGCGCGAATGTTGAGCCAACTTCAGAGCCTCAGTCCCCGCCGATTGATCGCCATGGGCCTCGTTGTGGGCGGCGCGCTGATTGCCGTCCTGCTGATCATCTTGTGGCAAGTGGGCCTCTTCGACAGCGCGCCGCCGCCGGTGTCGCTCGAGTCGGCGGTCGAATCGATCCGCCAAGATGAGCTACAGCAGCAGAGTCAGACTCAACAGGTCCAAACGCAACAGGAATCGTCACTAGATCAGGACATAGCACAGCAAACAGAGCAAGAGCAGCAAGATTCTCAGTCAACCGAGGATCTGGGCCAGCAGGATCAACAATCGACCGGGGCAGAGCAGGAACAGGACACTGCCCGAGCCGACGACTCTCAATCCGAGCAGCAGCAGTCCACCGAACCTAACCAGAGCCAACAGGACTCGGCTCAACAGCAGGATGGACAACAAGCAGTTCAACAGCAGGTCGAGCAGCAAGCGGCTCAGCAGGAGCAACCGACCCAGCAGGAGTCGGCTCAAACGCAAGCCACCGACGGGCCGGCAGTGCTCGGCGAACTCGCCGGGACCTGGACGCTCTCAGAGCAGGGAACATCCTTCGTCGGTTACCGCATCGGCGAGGAGCTCGCCAACATCGGCACTGCCACGGCAGTTGGCCGCACCAGCGACATCGTCGCGACCCTGGTGTTTGACAGCGTGATGATCACCTCCGTGATCATCGAGGCCGATCTGCGAACACTGACCAGCGATCAGTCGTTCCGTGATGGCGCCCTTCGTACACGAGGCATCGAGACGGATACGTACCCCGTTGCCACGTTCGCCCTTGTCCAGCCCATTCCGATCGCCGCGCTGCCAGTTGGCGAGGAAACGCTCAGCGTCACGGTCAACGGCACACTCGACCTACACGGAGTGACGAACCCCGTCAGCATCGCGCTACAAGGACAATTCGTGGATGGGTTAGTCGTGGTCGTCGGCTCGACCGAGATCGCATTGGCCGACTACAACATCGAGCCGCCGACCGGCTTCCGGGTCCTGTCAATCGATGAGATCGGCGTCATGGAGTTCCAGCTCGTCCTCGAGCGCGCTCCCTAATCCATCTTCACAGTCCAATTGCCAGATCAACGCTTGGTCGTCGTTCGGCCATAACTCCGTCATTCCCGCGCTCCGCCGCGGGAATCTCGCCGCGTGCCTCACCCGTGCTCCATCTTGGGCAATCCTGCTCGCACCCAAGCACTCAGTCGGCCCTCTGCTTCCGTGGTGCTGGGTACCAGATACCCGCAGCAAGCGCGGGTATGACGGAGTGGGCAATAAGCGGTTCTTGAGGCACAATTACCTCGTTATGTCGAGAAGATTACGCTATTCCCTACATAACCTGCATAGTGCGATCATGAAAATCAATCTTGTGGGCCACGCAGCCTGGCCAGGTCGAACTTGAGATTGCCGAAGGAATCCTGCTCCACGTTCGCGATCTCGCCCTCGGCATCGAGATGACCGATGATCTGGAACAGATCCAGTCGCCGCAGGTCCTCGCCCGAGTACTCCATCAGCATCGTCACGGATAAACGTTCGCGGCGACCCAGCCGATGAGACTCCGCGACCAGTGCCCGACGCACCGTGTCGACATCGGCCATCGTGGCTGCTTCAGCCTGGGATGCCTCGCGCACTTCATTGAGCGCCGATAGGCGTCGCTTCAATCCGTCAAACAATCCCATCTTCAGCCTCCGAATCGACAGCCATCCCAAGGTCCAGCGCAAGCTTGATGACCGCAAGCCCGTCTGGATGTCCACCACTTAGCGTCTCCATTCGCGTCTCCACGAGTCCGCACAAGCGCCACAGCGTCGTCAATAGGGTGGCTGCAGAATCCCAGTCATCATCTGATGCCGGGATATCGTCCTCAGGTGCGAACCCACGAGCCAACACTGCGGCTCGCTTTCCATCAGCAGCGTCAGGCTCCGCGCCAAACTCCTCGATCACTGCCTCGAACTCACGGTCGGCATGCTCCAATTCGTTTCGAGCCAACCGCACCGTGCCATGCACGATCCGCGAATCGACATCGTACGGCCGCGAGTCCGCAGCCGCGTAGGCAAGTTCCTGCGCCTGAGAACGATCACCCAGGAACAAGGCTTGCCAAGCATGGCCAACGTTGTCCGAGGGAACCGCCTGCTGTGCGATGCGCCGTATCTCTGCAACGGCGCCGCCCGTCCGCAACAGTCGTTCAGCCTCGGACAGCGATGGCAGAGAGGGCGCCGGCGCAGGATCGGACGACAATCGGGTTCGTAGACGACTAATCAAGCTCATCGGTGAAACTCCGCCGAATTGATAGCGTAGTGGCGTGACAAACGAGCTTGAGCAGCATCGGCGCCGGCACATCATTCATGCCGACATGGACGCATTCTTCGCGTCGGTCGAGCAGCATGATAATCCTGAACTGCGTGGAAGGCCGGTGCTGGTCGGTGGTTCTCCCCGCAGCCGAGGAGTCGTCGCCGCCGCCTCTTACGAGTCGCGAGTGTTTGGCTGTCGCTCCGCGATGCCGATGCGCACGGCGGTTCGCTTATGTCCTCACGCAGAGATCGTGAGACCGCGTTTCTCTCGCTATCGCGAAGTCTCTTCGCAGATTATGTCGGTTTTCCGCGATGTCTCACCGCTGGTCGAGCCGCTCTCCATCGACGAGGCGTTCATCGATGTGTCTCATCGCGTGCGTGAGGGAGCGATGCCGGCGGAACTGGGGCAATGGATTCGCGAACGCGTCAGGCGAGAGACCGAACTCACTGTGTCGTGCGGCGTCGCCACCAGTAAATCTGTCGCCAAGATCGCCTCCGACCAGGACAAGCCGGACGGCTTGACCGTCGTGCCGCCCGGCACAGAGGCGGCTTTCCTGGCGCCGCTGCCAATCTCCGATCTGTGGGGCGTTGGTCCCAAGACTGCGGACCGGCTGCGCGGCGCCGGCGTCGAGACCATCGGAGAACTGGCCGATCGTCCTTTGCCCTGGCTGATCGACCGCTTCGGCTCTCGTGGCGAGTGGTTCTGGCAGCTGGCTCGCGGGTTGGACGACCGCGAGGTATCGCTCGAACGCGAAACGAAATCTATCTCCTCGGAAACAACATTTGCGGAAGATGTCGGCAGCGAATCCCGACTCAGCGCTGTCGCTTCAGAACAGGCTGGCAGTGTCGCAAAACGACTGGTGGAGCACGGATTCCGTGCTCGCACCGTCCAGATCAAGCTGCGACTGTCGGACTTCACCACCTTTACGCGCCAACGAACTCTGTCCAACCCAACCAGTGACGCCGCAACGATCGAACGAACAGCGCTCTCCCTGCTGGGTGAGCAGCTGTCACCGGTGCGCAAGTTCCGCTTGATCGGTGTCGGCGTGTCGGGGTTGGAGCAGCGGCCCGTCGCCTCACAGCTCTCCATGTTCGATCAAACAGGCGCGCCGACTGTGGAACCACCGCAGTCCACTGCGCGCCGAGAGCGTCAGCGAGTCGTAGACGAGGCCGTCCGCGAGCTGAACGAGAAGTTCGGGGGCGATATCGTCCACTTTGGCGCTGATACCAAGTCCGCAAGGGAGTCTCCATGATGCATCCACGCGACGCGGCTGTGATTTCCTTCGATTGCTACGGAACGTTGATCGACTGGCAATCCGGCGCCCGAGCAGCAGTGAACGCAATTCCCGAACTGGTTGCAGTCGATACCAACGCGCTGATCGCGCGACGACTGGAAGTAGAACTGGAAGTCGAGCACGAGCATTACCGGCCGTACGACCAGGTGCTGGCGATCTCGATTCAACGGACCGCCGCCGAATTCGGCATCGAGCTCGACGACGCGGCAGCCAAATCCTTCGCCGACTCAATCGCCAATTGGCCTCCGTTCCAGGACGCGGGTGGATTCCTGAAACGACTGGCGACCGTCGGCACGCCGATGGCGATTCTCTCCAACGTGACTCGCGACAGTCTTGCCGTGAGCGTGCAAAAGCTGGGCGCGACGTTCGACCAGTTCGTGACCGCCGAGGATGTCCGCAGCTACAAGCCCGACGACAACCATTGGCGCGAACTGTACGAATCGCGAGGGATCCGGCCCGACCAACAACTGCACATCGCCGGCTCAATCGCTCATGACATTCGCCCCGCAAGCGAGCTGGGCGCGACCACGGTTTGGGTGCGTCGAGCCCACGAACCGATCCCGGACGACGTCGAACCGGATCTGATCGTCCAATCCCTGGCCGAGTTGGGCGACTTCTGGCGTCTTCACTACTCGCGGTAGCATCAGCGCAGGAGGCGGGACATGCGACTGACGAGGATGTACCAGGGCGACGACGGCGAATCCCACTTCGAGGACATCGAGGTCGGACTCAAACACTTCGATGTCGGCGATCTCTCAAGGCGGCTGTTTCCCGCCAGTATGTCGTTTCGCGTCTCGCAGCCAGGTCTCTTCGTCGATTGGCACAATGCACCCGGCAAGAGCATGATCATCGTGATTCAAGGCATCGTGCAGACCGAAGTCACGAATGGTGAGTCTCGACGCTTTGGACCCGGTGATATCTGCTTTGCCGAGGACGCCGACGGACCAGGCCACAAGACAACCGACATTGAGGGGCCCCGCTTTAGCCTGATGGTCAATCTGCCCGACGACTTCGACGTCCACCACTGGGCCCGTTCGTTCGACGACTAGTCAACCGAAAGTAGTGAACCCAATGCAAATCACACGTGTCTACACCGGCGATGACGGCGAATCCCACTTCGAAACCATCGATGTCGCAATGTCAGAGAGCCGCTACGGCAGCCTCTCTGACACCTTCGACGCTGAAGGCGTCATGTTTCGCACGACTCCGGTCGGCGGCGAACTGGACTTCCACAACGCGCCGCGAAGACAATTCGTCGTGAACCTGAGCGGCACGGTCGAGATCGAAGTTGGCGACGGTTCCAAGGTGCAATTACACGGCGGCGACATCCTGCTCGCCGACGACGTCACCGGACGCGGACACATCACTCGCGACCTCGAAGGCCCGCGCCGCAGTTTGTTCATTCCGTTGCCCGAGGACTTCGACGTCGACTCGCTGAGAAGCTAGACCTGACCGCTCCAACGCCAGTAATGGTCGAAGGCGGCAATCGTCAGTGCGTGCGTGATCAGCTTGTCGTTCAATAGTCCGGGAATCTCGTTCAGCGGCACTTTGCTCACTTCAATCGCCTCGCTCGACGTGCCGACGACATGATCGTCATCGACTACAAGTTCCACGTCCTGTGCCAGGTAGGACCAGCAGCGATTCTCCTGTAGCGCCGGATTGGGATGAACCCAGCCCAACTCGATCGCCTCAGGCGCGTAGTAGCCAGACTCTTCGAACATTTCCCGTAGACCGGCTTCCTTGGCAGATTCCCCAGGATCGACGATGCCGCCAGGAATCTCCAGGGTCAGCTCGCGAGTTCCGTGCCGGAACTGGTTGACGAACACCACTTCGCCTTCCGCAGTGAGCGGCATGATGTTGACCCAGTCGGGGAACTCGAAGATGAAGAAGCGGTGCTCACGGCCCGACCTGGGGTGGCGTGAGATGTCCTTGCGCAGCTTGAAGAACTTGAAGTCCTCAATGATCTCGGAGCTCAGGCGTCGCCAGTCATCGATCTTGCCATCGTTGGTCATGTTGCGGCGTTGATCACTTTCGCGTAGGTCTCGATGTGCAGGAAGGAATCGAGGCCGGCGTCTTTGAATTGCGCTCCGAGGTTCTCCAACAAGGTCGCCTTGTACTCGTCAACGTCAATGCCCAGCGCCGCTACGTCGCACTTGATGCGCCGCAGTCCGAGCGCCACGGCCCCGGCCAACAGCAACTGGCTTTGCCAAACGTAGAGGCGGCCAGTCGCGGGCAATCGCTCGATCATGTGAGGCAGAATCGTATGCAGAAAATCGACGTGCCGGACCTCATCGCGGAGGATCAGCCGAAAAATCTGTTTGGCCAGCGGGTCCACGTCTTCAAGCTCGAGCGCTTGTTGCAGGAACAGCGCCGCGAAATTCTCGCTGAAGAGCGTTGATATGAGCCAATTCTCGACCCGGTAGAAGCCCCACGAAGACATGCCGCCGAACCGGTCTATCAGGAACTTCTCGGGCTTCGAGATGAATCCGTGTCCATCAACCTCGGTCAGATAGCGATCCAGCACATACACATGCCTCGCTTCATCCTGGCATTGTCCGGCGAGGTACAGGTTCAGCGCGGGATCGGGGATCTGATGCGTCGCCTGACTCATCATCACCTGGATGGTGTCGAGACCCATCACCTCCAGCCCGTGAAACACGTTCACCATCCGCAGCCAGGCGTCGCGACGCTCGTCTGGGATTTGCGAGCCTGCGGCCCAGTCGATATCACGATCAGCATTCCAGAGTCGATCACTCTGCTGTCGGAAAAGCGTGCGGAAGGCGTCCGCCTGTTCGGCCGATCGGTGGGGTCGCACGGCATTCGGTGATCGTCGCATATGTAGGAAAGCCTCTGCCGAAGCATACTCATCGAGACGCCGAACCGGGTTCGTCATCAGACGCGGGCTGATCGTATACTGGCCCCATGGCTGACGAAGGATTCGATCTCGAAGAGACGCTACGCGCGCTGCGCGAGGCTGACGTTGTCGTCATCGGATTCGGCTGGTTGCGGGAACGCCTGTTGATCGACGGGCGTCGCAACGACTCTGAGGGTCCGTACGTCCGAGTCGTGGAGCCGGTGCGCTCCCCGCAGGACCGAATTCGGGAGCTGCGCAAACTTCGACCGAGCTTCGACGACCCCGAGTCCTTCGTCTTCTTCCCGTGGGCTGGTCGCGTCGATTCCTTTGTCGAAGCACAGCTCTTTGACCGCATTCTCGAGCGCTGCGCCGGCGATCGCACTGCCGAAGACGACGCTCGCGCCGCCCTCAGTCGCCTGTACCAACTCGACCGCGAGGACATTCGCCAGGCCATCTCGGGCGGCGACAAGTACCACACGCTCTACGAGCGAACTTCCTGAGATTTCGCTCTTTCACCTGTTTGTTACGTCCACGGATTGTAAGTGTTAGCTGCTTGTCATAGGCTAGTACCACTAATGTGCATTTGATGACAAGGCGGAACACGTGGTCGAGCGAATAACGAAGGCTCACCCTCGCACTGAGACGGCCAAACAACCGGTCGTCGCTGCGGCAGTTGAAGCGGCAGAATGCTCGCATTCTTGGGAGATCGACCGCCCAAACCAGCAGGTGTCGCACGGCCGCTGCACGAAGTGCGGCGCCGAAAAAGACTTCCTCAACTACGGGGAAGAATTGAGAATGCCGTTCGGACGGCGTCGGCGCGCCTGAACCGGGCGCGCACTCCGACTACGGTGGTGGCGCTGTGACTTCCACTCGCACTGCGATGATCCGCTCGGTGCCGTAGATCGCGATCTGGTCGAATGCCGCCGGACTGAGCTGCAAGTCAGTGTTGGACGATTCCGTGCCGCGCACGACGACCAGCGTCTCAGTCCCCACAACCTGCTCCTGCTCTTCGTCGCTGAGCAGGGTGGCTCCTGGCAAACGGACTAACCGCAGCGTTGTGCCGATCGGCCAGCGCGACGTGAACACGGTCGCCGGCTCCGTCGGATCGTAGTTTGCGCCGTCGGCCAGACTTCGCGGGATGCCAGAAGGAATCGGTTCGGCCGTGACGCGTTCGGCGCTGATTTCCGCGCCGCCGATCTGGGCCGGCGTCACGAGCTGATTGGCGACGCTTGGCTCGATGGACGATACAGATACCGAGGGTCCGTCCGTCACATTCGATGCTTGATCCGAATCAACGGCTGCTGCCTGTTGCGTCTGCGATTGCTCGGCTGCTCCAGCGTCGGTCGGTTCGTCGCTCGCGCTTGTTTCCTCGGACCCTGTGGAGCCGGATTGCTCGGCGCTCGTCGCAGCCTGCTCCGTCGCCGATTGCTCGGCCGCCGGCTGCTCCGCGGCTGCGCTTTGCTCTTCCGCTGTCGCTTCAGTGACCTCGGCAGATGTCGACTCGTCGTCATCGATCAACAGCGTGACGCCGAAGTAGACGGCTACCCCAATGCCACCGAGGATTGCCAGCGTGAGCAGGGCGCCAAAGAGCTGTTTCAATCGCGGGCCAAGCGGAGGCCGTTCGTTCGGCAATCTCAGTCGCTGATTCGAGTAGTGGCGAAAGTCGTTCGCGCCACGTATGCGAATCTGCGGGCTAGAGAAGTCATGCGCGCCGCGAGGCTCGCGGGAGTGATGGCTCATAACCGCAGAGTATGCGATCAGCCTGAACGTGAGGTAGCGCCGCGATCTTCACGAACGGCTCGACGTTCGATCCTCGGTAAGATGGAGGCATGGTCGATCCCATCGAGACCAAGCGCATCCGCTGTCCAAACTGTTCCAAGCCGCTCAACGTTGGCGTGCCGCCCGAAGCCGGACGTACCCGGCGCGTCGTCACGATGTGTTCCAACTGCAACCACGACCTGGTGGTCTCCCGCGGCCAACAAGACGACGAGCCGATGAAGATCAGGGCCTGCATGCGTTGGGATGTCACCTGCCCGTACTGCAAGGAGCCCAGCGTCGCGCGCGTGCCTCCCAAGGGCTTGCTGCGGCGCAAAGAAACTTCTCCCTGCCAGCACTGTCGCAAGCCGCTGATCGTCGAGCGTCGAGAAGAGGGGCAACTCGTCTTGCGAGCCCACCGCGGCATTCTTGAAGGAACGGTGCTCTAGCGCCCGCTTTGCGCTCTACATGCGTGATCAGATGTAATCGCTGCTACCAAAGACCTCTCTTGTTTCCGCAACGTATATGGAGCTAGTGACCGACTCGGCTCTCACTACTACAGTGCAGGAATACCAATTCCCGGCCCTCAGAAGACCCTCAGGGCCCCAGAAAGAGCGGGAAAATGAGCGATTACGACCAGCGCGCCATCGAGATGCATCGTGAATGGGGCGGCAAGGTCGACTATGCCTCCAAGGTCACCGTCGAGAATCACGACGACCTCTCAATCGTCTACACCCCGGGTGTGGCGGCGCCCTGCCTCGAAATCGCCCGCGACCCGTCGCTGGCTCGCGTGCTGACCGGTATCGGCAACCTGGTGGCCGTCATCACCGACGGCTCTGCTGTGCTCGGTCTCGGTGACATCGGTCCGCAGGCCGCGCTACCGGTGATGGAAGGCAAGTGTGTGCTCTTCCGCTCGTTCGCGGGCGTTGACGCCATTCCGATCGCGCTCTCGGTGCGTTCGGTCGACGACATCGTTTTTGCGATCGAGGCAATCGCTCCTTCGTTGGGCGGCATCAACCTCGAGGACATCTCCGCTCCGCGCTGCTTCGAGATTGAGAAGCGGCTTCACGAGTCGCTCGACATTCCTGTCATGCACGACGACCAGCACGGTACCGCCGTGGTCGCCCTTGCCGGCGTGATCAACGCGCTGCGAGTCACCAACCGCGACTTCAAGGACATTCGCACCGTCGTCCTTGGCGCCGGCGCCAGCGGCATCGCTTGCTCTGCGATCCTCCACAAGATGGGCTGCGAGGACATTTCGCTGATCGACTCCAAGGGTCTGCTGACGGTCGATCGTGAAGACTTGAACCCCTGGAAGCGAGAAGCCGCCGGGTGGTGCGAGCACCACAACAACGCCGACGGCAGCATCCCGCAGACTTCGCAGGTCATGCAAGGCGCCGACATGTTCCTCGGTCTGGCCGGACCGGGACTGGTCACCGTCTCGGATGTCGCTTCGATGAACGACAACTCCATGGTCTTCGCGATGGCCAACCCGACTCCCGAGATCATGCCGGATGAGGCCGCCGAAGCGGGCGCTGCGATCATCGCCACCGGTCGCTCGGACTTCCCCAACCAGATCAACAACGCACTCGGCTTCCCCGGCATGTTCCGCGGTCTGCTCGATGGACGTATCTCCAAGGTCGAGGATGCGCACAAGATTGCCGCAGCTCGGGCGATCGCCGACTTCGTCACCGACCCGTCGCCTGATCGCATCGTGCCAAGCATCTTCGAAGAAGGCCTGGCCCAAAAGGTCGCGGACGCCGTCCAGGCGGTCGGCTAGCCACCTCGTTGGTCGCCTGAGTTGACCTCAGGACCTCGCCGATACACGTCGAGAGCCTGGGCCAGCGCTGCCCGCACCCCCAGGAGCGGTGCGTAGCCCAGCGACACCCTCGCCTTTGAGTCGTCTACGAGATGTGGTCGGCCCGTCAGTGAGATGTAGGAGTCGACGCCTTCCGGCTCGGGCAGTACCCAGCTGGACAGCCTGAGCGCGTTCAGCACCTGAGCCAGCGGGTACGGTGCGTTCCAGAATCGCTCTTCAACTCCCCGCAGTTGACAGGCTTCGACGGCGAGTTCTCGCCACGTCGTGTGCGCCGACGCCACGTGAAACACCTGATCGACCGCCTC
Organism: Dehalococcoidia bacterium; assembly: GCA_963666795.2. Taxonomy (GTDB): domain Bacteria; phylum Chloroflexota; class Dehalococcoidia; order Bin125; family Bin125; genus Bin125. The sequence goes on from CAXXUV010000008.1 coordinate 2,158,280, forward strand.
TTCTGGTTGACTCAGCATTGCCCAGACCGCCCGGCCCAGATCTGCGCCGGCCAGAATCGACACTGGCGCCTCGCCTCCCGAGACCAGGGCTGCCCGCGGTCGAGAAACGAAGTGCCGGATTACCTTCATCATCGGACCGCCGCCATCGGCGATCACCGGCGCCGGACGCAGGATCGAGAGCGGCACGCGGCGCCGATACGTCCTCGCCACCCGTTCTGCCGCGACTCGGCTCTGAAGCGCCGGACCCAGCGGCCGCGGAACCCAGCTCTCTGTCACGGGCCAAGGTGGCAGACGTCGACCATAGGTCTCCGTCGTGGAGATCAAGATGACCTGTTCGAGGTCCTGCTGCCGGCAGGCGTCCAACAGCGCCGTCGTGCTGTGAACGTTCGCCGCGGTGTAGTCGGCAGCGGGACGACCGGGCTCGACCAGGGACGCAGCATGGACGACATGCGTCGCTCCATCGAGCCGCGATCCAAGGTCGTCAGCTGAATCGATCTCCAACAGCTCAAGCTCAACGTCGTGGCGTTGGAGCTCGCTCAGTACTGCCAGTCCGACAGGTTGCTCGGCGCCTGTCAGCACAATTCGCAGCGTTGACATCTGGTCGAACTCCCCGACAGAGGTAGCTGGTAGCCTCGCTTCTGCATCAGAAGCGTACGTGTTGCTGATTCGGAGGACTCGATGCCGACGCTGGAACGACCAAACTGCGACATCTACTACGAGGAGACCGGCAGCGGTCCGGCCATCATCTTCGCCCACGGTGCGGGAGGCAATCACCTCTCGTGGTGGCAACAAGTGCCGGTGTTCGCCAAGTCCTACCGATGCGTGGCCTTCGATCACCGCGGTTGGGGACGCAGCATCCCAACGGGCGGACCCGGACCGGCAGCGTTCGTGGACGATCTGATCGCGCTGATGGATGAGTTACGCATCGAACAGGCCGCGCTGGTCGCTCAGTCAATGGGTGGCTGGAGCTGTCTTGGAGCGGCTGTTCGTGCGCCGGAGCGTGTTGCGGCCCTGGTCATGGCCGACACGATCGGTGGTCTAATGACGGACGCAATACGTCCGTCCTGGGAAGCTACACGCGCCAGACTTCAAAGGGAGGGACTGGCAACCCTCGCGTTCGACCAGAGCCTGCGAGAGCGAGATCCAGCCCTGGCGTTCCTGTACGACGAGATCATGGCACTGAATCCACCGCGCGATCCGGCCTTGACCGGTGCGCTGGCGGAGGTTGCTCCTGAACCCGACGCCGTCGCCAAGCTCTCGATGCCAATCCTCTGGATCGTTGGAGGCAATGATCCACTGATACCTCCGGAGGCGATGCGCGCGGCCCATGCTCACCTGCCGGGATCGCAGTACTACGAGATTCCAGCGACCGGCCACAGCGTCTACTTCGAGCGCGCCGAAGAATTCAACGGCCAACTCAACCGATTCCTGGCCGACGCCGGCTGGGGCAACGGCATTTAGGACCGCTCTGAACGACTCTGATCCCAGCTTCCCCTCTCGCGGGGGAAGCTGCCGCCGGCTGAAGGGGGGGGCAGATCGGCTACTGACGTGAGTTATTCACAGGATTCTTAGGAATCAGCTGTAGGTTCGGCGCCTGCGTTATCCGAACGGGTTCCAGGTCAGGGCGAGCGCTTGTTCAAGCGCCACCTGCTGATAGTTGAGCGACGGGTCCCAGAGCATGAACCCAACGCCTCCGGCAGTCGCAGTCGCTCTGATCTGCGCCAGCACTTCCTCTGCGTCGTAGGGCAGACCGCGGGCTTGGTAGTCGCGGAAGTCCTGAAGCCAGGGCCTGACCAGCGCCGAGCCATGCTCCTTGACCAGATCAACGGTCGCCTCGACATTCAACCGGACCACGGTTCCCGGGTGCTCCGGCGGATATTCGAATCCGAACGATCCCGCAGACCAACCACTCGGATAGACCATCGGTGAGACGTAGTCGAGGTACGGAGCCAGACCTTCGACCGATTGCCCAATGCCCTGATCGTTGCCGGCCGTCGAGATCACCCCAAACGTGTCGAACGAGACGGCCAGTCCGGCCAGGTGCAGCGCCTCGCTGGCCTCGCGAGCGAAGCGAGTAATGGCCGCCACGCGATCAGTCTCGGTATGCTCGAGCCGTTCGCGTAGTCCGTTCTCGTAGGGCAAACGTACGTAGTCATACTGGATCTCTTCGACGTAGCCAGAGGCCGCGACGCCGATCTCGATGTTGTACCTGCGGGCGCCGGACATATAGGCCGAGGACCAGGTAATACCCATGCCATCTTTGAACAGTCCTCCGGAAACATGGTGCAGAGCGTTGTCATGGAACCACCGGGGATACGTGTCGTCGAGGAACGTCACCACCCGGCCGATCCGGTAAACGCCTTTGTTCTCAAGCTCTTCAAGGAATGCGGCGACTGATTCGCCATTGCGGGCTGCCTTGATCTGTTCGACCGTCGGCGTCGATGCCAACGAGAACACCTGACCTGATTCATCTTTCAGGTCAACAACTACTGCATTGATCAGATCGCGGTCAACGAGGTCATGCGCCCAAGCCTGAACGGCCGGCTTGGTGACCTCGCTGAAGGGGATATAAATCGCACGAACGACAAGATTCCGCAGCACAACGACCGACTGGTCGTAGTAGATCGGTCGCCTGACGGTGTCGTAGCCGGGCTGGACGATCGACAGCGTGCCGCTGCGCTGGTCGGGGCTGAACTCGAATCGACCGCTGCTATCCGTTCGGACCAGGGCACTCCCGGTAGAAACCCGGGCTTGGGACGCCGGGCGCAGCCGCCCGTGATCCCACACGTAAACCCTGCCGCTCAAACTCTTGGTGAACGTGGCCGCTGAAGTGATCGCGGTCGACTCTTCAACGAGGGGATGTTCCGCAATCTCGGGGGCTTCGGCAGCAACAATGTTCAGCGCAGCGCCGGCGACGAACGCCACCAGCACCACTGAGGTGATGAGAATGAATCGGAGCAAACGAGTTGTCCGCAATCCATCTTGAAAAAACACCTTATGTGCCCTACTTCAATTAAAGATCACTCCTGCCGCCATCCACATTGTACACATAATCGGTTGACCGCTTTATTCACACTATCCAGATGTTGTGGATTGTGCCGTAGAGCAACGTGCCATCACAACCCAGACTCGTTAGTCTGGCTCTTCTTCATTTCCCTCGGCGGCGGCCTTGAGGTTGAGCAGTCCCTGTGCAGCAGCGGCCTCGAGCGGGCGCATGCCTCGTCCAAAGAGGAAGACGTTGCTCAGCCGCCATCGCCAACCAATCGGCCGCACATTGTCACTGACGGCGCACTGGTCACCTCGCCGCTCCAGCTGATATGCATGCTGCACGCGGAATCCGATGCCCATATGCACTTCCAGCAGGAGCTCGCGCTCTCGCACCTCGGACAGCACGAGAGCTTGGCCGGCCTCAACGCCCGACTGTGCCTCGGAACGAAGCAGGCTCCAAACGCGTTCGGCTGACGCCGAGATTTCAAGTGGTTCAATCATCGGACGCCAATTGCTCGATCAGACGGCGAACTTCGCTCATATCTGTGCAGCGGATGACGCCCGCTGGATACGCCAGATCGCGATTGCGCGGCCACGTCACGAGCGCGGACGAAATTTCATTGCGGGCCAACAACGCAGCCGTCGCGGCGTCGTCGTCAATGTGTAGCGCCACATTCCGTCCACGCAGATACGCCTCCTTGTAGCGGGCCGATTTGAGCCTGGAGCCGTTCATGATCAACGCGCCGATCCACTCCGCGAAACCGTGTTGCTCGAGCCAATCCTGTGTCTGCCGCCGGCCTCGTTCGTGTCGGCCGGTGAGAATGATCACGTTCCCTTGCTCTGCAGCCAATCGCACAGCCTCAAGCGCATCGGTGCGTGGAGGTCGCAGCAGATAGCGGAAGCGATACCAGGTCGCACTCAAGACTCGGTCTACCGCGTCATCCCTGCGCGCCGGTGGCCGGATCGCGTCGGAAGCTGGCTGCAGCCCCACATCTCGATTGATGGCCGGATTCCACCCAAATGGTGGCTCCGCTAACACGCCGTCCAGATCGAATGACCACAGGCTCGACATTTGAATCCTGTGATCAGGCCCAACCGTGTTCCTGGTACCACGCCATGGTTGTTCGCATGCCGTCTTCCAGCGATGTGACGGCGCGCCAGGCCGTGTCCCGAGTCAGCGACGAGGGATCGCAAATCCACGCCGGCTGCCGCATTTCCACGACCCGCGTGCGGTCAAGCATGGGTTCAGATCGAGTCAGCATCGCCCAAAATTCCGAACAACGGGCGAAGCCGTGAAACACGCTGGGCGCCAGCGTCGGAACCCACAGCCGTTTGCCGGCGATGATCTCCAACGTCGAGAGCAGGTCGTTCCAGGTGAACGGACCCTCGTCGCTGGATGCGTGATAGCAAGCAAGTTCTTGCGGAGGCGCATCCAGAATTGCTCTGATCGCCTGTGCCAGGTCTGGCCCGTAGATCGCATCGACCAGATTCGCCCCGTCGCCCAAGCGGGCTGAAATCCGGCGCCGGGCCAGCCAGAAGAACATCTGCAGGCCGGTGTCACCTGGTCCGTACACCATGGGCGGACGCACGATGGCAATCTGCATATGACCAAGCTGCTTGAGCAATTCGTCTTCGCCGGCGGCCTTCGATCGACCATACGCCGATACCGGATGCAGCCTCGTTTCCGGCGGTTCGGGCGTAGCGCTCGGAGCTGGACCCTGAGCCGCAATAGAGGAGAAGTAGATGAATCGCTCCACACCGGCTTTCGATGCCGCCTGTGCCAGATTTCCGGTGCCTTCTCGGTTCGCATGCATGAAGTCGTCCTGACGAACCGCCCGCAGCACGGCCGCAGCGTGAACCACGGCATCCATACCTTCGCAGGCCGCCGGCAACGTGTCCGCCTGGCGCAAGTCGCCCGCGACCCGCTCAAAGTCGACGTCCTTGACCAACGAGGTATCGCTCTTCGGCCGCACTAGCAGCCGCAACTCGTGGCCCGCTTCGACGAGCGCACGGGCCACATGTCCACCGATGAATCCGCTGCCACCAGTCAACAGCACGCGCACGATCGGTCAGTCAATCACGTTGTTGCGGCGCCCGGCCTCGGCAAAGATTTCTAACGCCCGCTCGAGTTGTTCGTCGGTGTGCGTCGCGATGTAAGACGTGCGCAGAATTGCCTGTCCACGAGGCACGGCAGGTGCAATCACAGCGTTGGTGTAAACGCCATGGTTCAGCAGATCGCGCCAGAACACAGCGGTCCGGATTTCGTCTCCGACCCGAATCGGAATGATCGGCGTGTCGGAGTTGGCTATGTCGAAGCCCAGGTCGGACAGTCCCAGCCGCATCCGTTCGCCAATCGCTTGACTCCGTTGGACGCGCCAGGGTTCTTCATCGATCAATTGCAGCGCTGCAAGCGCCGCTGCCGCTGAGGCAGGAGCAAGCGCCGCAGTGAACAACATCGGACGCGAGAAGTGCCGAATGTACTCGAGCACATTCCGCGGTCCGGCGCAGAACCCGCCGACCGAGGCCAACGACTTACTGAACGTGCCGACGGTCAGATCGTCCGGCTCTTCCAGACCGAAATGGGATCGTGTCCCGCGTCCGGTTGGCCCCACCGTGCCGATTGCATGAGCTTCGTCGACCAACATCCGCGTCCGATGCTTGCGGCAGACCTCTCGTAGCTCGGGCAGGGGAGCGAGGTCGCCGCCCATGGAGTACGCGCCGTCAATCAATACCAACCGCGCCTGATCGGGAGGCAGGTTCGAAAGTACGCGGTCCAGGTGCACGGGGTCGTTATGTTGAAATCGGGTGTACTTGCCCAGGGCAAGCCCGGCAGCGTCGTAGATCGAGGCATGCACGTCGCGATCAAGGACCGACATGCCATGGCGGTCAACCAGCGCGGACACCGCGCCCAGATTGGCCAGGTATCCAGTCGAAAACACGATCGCGGTCTCCGCGTCCAGAAATTCTGCCAACGCCTCCTCAAGCTCGAGATGAATGGGGCTCGTGCCGTTGAGCAAACGCGATCCCGTCATCGAGGGTCCGTAGCGGTCGAGTGCTTCGTGCGCAGCGTTAAGAACCTTGGGATGGCGCGTCAGGCCCAGGTAGTTGTTGGAACCCAGCATGATGACGCGCTTGCCTTCGACGATTGCCTCCGGCCCGTCATTCACTTCAATCGGCTGAAAGAAGGGGTATAGGCCGACGGCGCGCGCCTGGTCGGCCAGTCGGAAGTGCGAGATGCGTTCGAAGATGTCGGGCGAGCCGACCTCGCGTTGGTGCCCGTCCATCTCTTCCATGGACAGGCCGGCGGCCTCCGCCAACTCGTTCAGTGACGGCGTATCGGACTGCGTCTGCGGCATCGCGTTGCACTCCCTTCACGCCGGTCCTTCGCCCATCGCGAAGCGCATCATCCTGCGTGTTTCCCGCGAGTGTACGCGACCTGAACTGTCAGCCTCATGCTCCCACGATGCACTCCTCGGCTAGAGTGAATCTGTCGGTGCTTCTGCGGCGTGGCCACGACCGTCATGAGAATAAACCTCAAACCGGCCGCAGCGTCTGCTGCCGCTGCGTTTCTTCTGCTCCTCGTCTTCAGTCTCACCTGGCCGGGACACGGCATCTGGCTGCTTGTGGTTGGCATCCTGACCGGGCTGATTGCCGCCTACCTCTGGTGGCGCGACCGATTCTTACTCGAACAGGATCCCTACGCGCCGACTAATACGTCGCCATTTACCAACGTTGGCGCTTATGGCTTGGCCGGATCCCAGATCGAGTTGTCTCGCCAACCGGAGGCTGGAGTGCCGCTCGCCGGCCTGTTGGCTCCGGTATCCGCGCTCGCGATCCTGCTGTTCGTGGGTGGAGCGATCGGCTCTGCCGAGACGACCGTTCAGGAGTCATCGACCAGCCTCGACCAGAATGTCTCCGTGATCGACCGCAGCCGTGACGGCGAACCGGAGACCCCACAAGTGGATCCGCCATCCGCGGGTCAAATCCAACAGACGTCAACGACCGTTACGTCAGTGGCGCCACCACAGAATTCGACCGCAAGTCCGCAGGCTTCGACTGAGTCCCAGCAGTCGGCCGCACCCGTCAAGCCGATCGTCGTGGCTGCGCCCCAGGCCGCCTCGCCGGCCGGGGATGCTTCCGAGGAAGTCGACCTGACTCCTCAGGCGGCCAACACCTTCGAGTACATCGTCGAAGAGGGCGACACGCTCTATGACATCGCTGAGCTGTACGACTCCACAGTTGAGGCGATCATGAATCTCAACAAGCTCGACAGCTTCAGCTTCATCCACCCCGGCGATGTGCTGCTGATTCCGCTCAGCGATAGCGAGGCTGAAGAGTCTTAGGAATGCTCTGAACAACTCCGATCCCCGCTTCCCCCCTCTGCGGGGGAAGCTGCCGAAGGCTGAAGGGGGGTCCCTGCTCAGCCTGCGACGCCAGTTATTCAGAGGATTCCTAGCGGTGCAGCTGTACGTCAACCAGCCGGGCCGCCCGCGCCTGCTCGTCGGCGTGATATGAACTTCGCACCATGGGCCCCGACTCGACGTGTCGGAAGCCGAGCGCCAGCGCCTCTTCCTTGATCGATTCAAACTCTGCCGGCGGCACGTAGCGGGCGACGGGCAAGTGCTTGGCGGACGGACGCAGGTACTGACCGACCGTGAGTAAGTCGACATCGGCCGCGCGGAGATCTTCGAGCAACTCAGAGACCTCGTCGCGCTCCTCGCCCAGCCCGAGCATGAATCCCGTCTTGGTCGGGATATGCGGCGTCCAGTCCGACGCGCGTTTCAGCAGTTCCAGCGACCGCTCGTAGCGAGCCTGAAATCGCACTCGTGGATAGAGCCGACGGACTGTCTCGACGTTGTGATTCAGCACCGTCGGGCGCGCCGACAACACCGTTGCCAGCGCATCCCAGTTGCCTTCGAAGTCGGGAATCAGTACCTCGACCTCAGTCTCCGGCCGTTGGCGACGAATGAGCTGAATGCACGACGCGAAGATCTGTGCGCCGCCATCGGGAGCGTCGTCGCGGTTGACCGACGTGATCACCACGTAGGCCAGATTGAGCCGCTCCACCGCTTCAGTCAGACGCCGAGGCTCCGTCCAGTCAATCGGCGACGGACGACCTGACGTGACGGCGCAGAAGCCGCAGGCTCGGGTGCAGGTATCGCCAAGAATCATGAAGGTCGCCGTGCCCCGATTGAAGCACTCGCCGATATTCGGGCAGCGCGCCTCCTGACAGACCGTGTTCAGCGTCTCTTCGCGTAAGAGCTGGACGATCTCGCCGTAGCGTGTTCCTCCGGGAAACTGCGCCCGAATCCAGCGCGGTTTTCGCTCTCGCGAGCTGGTCATTCGGAAATCCTCAACCCCCGGACCGGCGACAATCGCAGTCCGAACTCCTCGCCGAAGCAGCGCTCGAGCTCTGCTGCGGTATCGGCGACTGTGATGCGTCTCCCCGTTTCATTAGACAGTGAAGTTGCGCTGCTGTCCGCGATCCCACAGGCGCGGATGCCGTCGAACCACTTGAGATCGACATCGCAGTTCAGCGCCAGCCCGTGGCGGCTCACTCCCGACTGCACACGCACGCCAACACTGGCAAGTTTGCGATTGTCGATCCAGACTCCCGGACGACCTCGAACCCGCCCGGCCTCGACGCCGAAGGCACGCGCAGTCAGAATGGCCGTTTCTTCGAGACCACGGATGTAGCGGGCAATACCGATGCCACGCTCTCGCAAGCGCAGGATCGGCCAGATCACCAGCTGGCCCGGTCCATGGAATGTCACGTCTCCGCCCCGATCGGTATCGATGATCGGCGCGTCCAACTCCTGCAGCACATGCTCTCGACCCCCGCGTCGCCCTTGCGTGTAGACAGCGATGTGCTCGAGCAGCACGACGATTTCCGGCTGCGAACCGTCAACGACTTCCTTCGCCCGCCGCGTCTGCCAGGTCGCAGCCTCCTCATATGGGGCCATGTCCACGCGCGCGGATTGAACGATTTGTGAGCGCTCCAGGCCGCGTTCCTCATGCCGGTGCGCGACTCCCGCGGTCGATATTGACATACAGTTCCCGACACCGTTTCGATTTGTTTAAGTCTATCTATCGTCTCGTTCCATTACGGGGAGGGAGAGTCTGGTTGAGTAGACTGGATTTACGATGACTACTTCCGAATCCCCGTGGCAATCGGCGCTTGATCGTGTTCCAGATGCCCCTGGGGCCGACGACTGGTTGGAAACCAACGACTGGATCGACTCGCTGAGAGACGTTGCGCGTCGGCGCGGACCCGAGCGAGTCTCTCGTTTGCTTCAGACCTTGCAGATCGAAGCTCAGCGCTCCGGCATCAGGCTGCCGGTCACATCGCAGACTCCGTACGTCAACTCGATTCCGATCGAGAAGCAGCCGCCCTATCCCGGCGACCTCAATATCGAGCGGCGAATCAAGTCGATCATTCGCTGGAACGCCATGGCGATGGTCGTCGAGGCGAATCAGAACAACCACGGCATCGGCGGTCACATCTCGACCTATGCGTCAGCCGCCACGCTCTACGAAGTCGGATTCAACCACTTCTTCCGAGGCCAGGACCATCCCTGCGGCGGCGACCTGATTTACTTCCAGGGCCACTCCGCGCCCGGCATTTATGCGCGCGGTTATGTCGAGGGTCGTCTCTCGCCGGAGCAGCTGCACAAGTTCCGCCGAGAACTGTCCGGCGGTCTGCCGTCCTATCCGCACCCGTGGCTGATGGACGATTACTGGCAGTTCCCCACGGTGTCGATGGGCCTCGGACCGCTGCAGGCCATCTACCAGGCCCGCTTCATCCGCTATCTCGAGAGTCGAGACCTGTTGCCCCGGACCAGCCGCAAGGTGTGGTGCTTCCTCGGCGACGGCGAGACCGACGAGCCGGAATCGCTTGGCTCGATCGCGCTCGCATCCCGGGAAGAGCTCGACAACCTCATCTTCGTCGTCAACTGCAACCTCCAGCGCCTCGACGGTCCGGTCCGAGGCAATGGGCAGATCATCCAGGAACTTGAGGCCGTCTTCCGCGGTGTCGGTTGGAACGTGATCAAGGTTGTCTGGGGTTCGGAGTGGGATCAGCTGCTCGCTCGTGACGAGCACGGTCTGCTGATCCAACGCATGGGCGAAGTCGTTGACGGCGAATATCAGAAATACACGGTGGCCGGCGGCAGCTACATCCGCAAGCATTTCTGGGGCGTCGATCCTCGGCTGCTGCAGATGGTCGACGACGTCTCGGACGACGAGCTCTGGCGCATGCGACTCGGCGGTCACGATCCGCTCAAGGTCCACGCCGCCTACGCCGCCGCCAGCAGCCATCGCGGCGCGCCGACCGTGATCCTCGCTCGAACGATCAAGGGTTACGGCCTCGGCGAGGCGGGCGAGGGTCGCAACATTACTCACCAGCAGAAAGAGCTCAACGAACGCGAGCTAATGCAGTTCCGGGATCGCTTCGCGATCCCGCTGTCGGACGACGAGGTCGTCGGCGCGCCGCTGTACCGTCCGTCGCGAGACAGTCGCGAGGCGACCTACATCTCCACGCGCAAGGCAGCGCTCGGTGGCCATGTCCCCGAGCGTCGATCACCAAAATCGCACCTCACCTCACCGCCCGACGAGACGTTCGCCGAGTTCCACGAAGGCACCGGCCAACGTGAAGCGTCGACGACCATGGTATTCGTGCGCATGCTCAGCCGGCTGATGCGCGACCGCGAACTCGGGAAACACATCGTCCCGATCGTCCCCGACGAGTCGCGCACCTTCGGCATGGAGGGCATGTTCCGCGAGTTTGGCATTTACGCCTCCACCGGCCAGTTGTATGAGCCGGTCGACTCCGATCGCCTCCTCTACTACAAGGAAACTCGCGACGGTCAGATTCTGGAAGAAGGCATCACCGAGGCCGGGGCGATGTCGTCGTTCATCGCCGGCGGCATGGCCTACTCATCGCTCAAGGTGCCGATGATCCCGTTCTTCATCTTCTACTCGATGTTCGGGCTGCAACGGATTGGCGACCTGGCCTACGCAGCCGGCGACGCCCGGGCACGCGGCTTCTTGATCGGCGCCACGGCCGGCCGCACGACGCTCAACGGCGAGGGTCTCCAACACCAGGATGGTCACAGCCACATCTTGGCCTCGGCCATCCCCAATCTCATCGCGTACGACCCCGCTTACGCCTACGAGATCGCCGTCATCGTGCAGGAAGGCATTCGCCGCATGCACGACGAAGACGAGAGCATCTTCTACTACGTCACCGTCGAGAACGAATCCTACGTTCAACCGCCGATGCCCGAGTCGGAGATCGTCCGCGAGGGCATTCTGCGCGGCATCTATCCGCTGTCACCCTGCGAGGCGCCACAGGTGCGTCTGTTCGGCAGCGGGCCGATCCTCAACGAGGTACGCCGCGCGCAGCAGATCCTGCGCGATGACTATGATGTCCGCGCGGACGTGTGGTCGGTGACCTCGTACACCGAGCTGCGGCGCGAAGCGCTGCAGAGTGATCGCTGGAACCGGCTGCATCCGTTTGAAGAGCCCCGTGAATCGTGGCTCGAAACCTCGCTCGGATCATGCGATGCGCCGATTGTCGCGGCGACCGACTACATGGCGTCGCTTCCCGATCTGGTCTCTCGTTGGCTTCCCGGCTCGCTAACAGCTCTCGGGACCGACGGGTTCGGTCGCTCAGACACCCGCGAATCTCTGCGCGACTTCTTCGAGGTCGACGCGAATCACGTTGCCTGGTCTGCCTTGAGCGCGCTCAGCCGCCGCGATGAAATCGATGGCGACCTGCTGCTCAAGGCGCGCGATCAACTCGGAATCGACCCGACGCGACCTGATCCTATGTTGCGATAGGAAATCAGATGACTACCACCGCATCCAATGCCGGCCTTGCTCTCCTGCCCGACCTGGGTGAAGACATCGAAGAAGCAGATGTCATCCAGATTTACGTCGGCGTTGGCGAACTGATTGCGCTGGAGCAAGCGATCATCGAGATCGAGACGGAAAAGGCCACGATCGACCTGCCCTCGTCGGTTGCCGGCAACGTTACCGAGATCCACGTCCGAGCCGGAGACACCATCCGGCCGGGAGACCCGGTGCTGAGCGTCGATGTCGACGCGGGTTCGGGATCGAATTCGGCATCGAACTCGGCAGCGGTCGCACCCGCCACACCAACCCCAAACCGTGCAGCGCCGCCTCAACTGACTCCCGCTGCAGAGGCCGACTCGGGCCAGATGATGCCGCTGTCTCCGGATCCTCCGCTGCCATCCGCCGAGGAAGATCATCCGGCGCCAATCCTGCACGTCCCAGCCGCCGCTCCGTCGCCACTCCTTGAGAGTGATCTTGAATCTCGACCCGTTTTTGCCTCGCCATCGGTGCGGCGCTTTGCCCGCGAAATCGGCGTCGAGATCCGCAGCGTCAGGGGCAGCGGACCGGGAGGCCGGATCGATCAGGGAGACATCAAGCGTCACTCCCGAGAAACGCCGATTCAGGCGCCCAGCCTGGGCCACACAGCCCTCTTGCCCGGTCCCTTGCCCGACTTCTCCGAGTTCGGCGCCGTCGAGCGGGTCCCAATGAGCCGGCTCCGCCGCACAATCAAGAGGAACATGGCGGTCTCCTGGCACGAGGTCCCCCACGTCACGCTGTTCCACACAGCCGACGTCACAGAGCTTGAGCAGGTCCGCCGCGACTATCGAGGCCGAGCTGAACAGGCTGGCGGTCGGCTGACCATCACGGCCATCTTGCTCAAAATCACCGCTGCGGCGCTCAAGGCGCATCCGCACGTCAATAGCTCCCTTGACGCCGAGAACAATGAACTCGTGCTCAAGCGTTATGTCAATCTTGGCGTCGCGGTCGACACACCACGTGGACTCGTTGTGCCGGTCATTCGAGACGTGGACGAAAAGAACATCATCCAGATCTCCGTCGAGTTGACGGACATCTCCGAGCGGGCGCGCTCAGGCGATCTGGGGCTTCAAGACTTCCGCGGCAGCAGTTTCACCGTGACCAATCTCGGTGGCATGGGCACCGGTCACTTCACGCCGATCATCCATCATCCCAATACAGCCATCCTTGGACTCGGACGAGCCGAACGCCGGCCGATCTGGTCCGATGCGCTCGACAACTGGGAACCGCGCAGCATCCTTCCGCTTTCCTTCACGTTCGACCACAGAGTCATGGACGGCGCCGACGGCGCGCGCTTCATGACCTGGATCGCCGACGTGATCCGCCAGCCGCTCGTGCTGGCGTTGGGGAGCTGAGGCGTGGTCTCCGGGGGCGACAAGTTCCGCCTCGTTGTGCTCGGCGCGGGCCCCGGCGGATACCCCGCCGCCTTCCACGCCGCCGAACGAGGTCTCGAGGTGACCCTGGTCGATACACGAGCACAACCCGGCGGGGTCTGCCTGTACGAGGGCTGCATTCCCTCGAAGGCGTTTCTACACGTCGCCAAGCTGATCCGCGAAGCTCGTCACGCCTCCGATTGGGGCGTGACATTCGGCGACCCGACGATTGATGTCGATGCCCTCCGCGACTGGAAGGACGGCGTCGTTCGCAAGATGACCAACGGGTTGGGTCTGCTCCGTCGTCAGCACAGCGTGCAATACCAGCAGGGATACGGACGAATCCGCGACGCCGGGCAACTCAACATCGAGAGCAACGCCGAAGTACTACCGATAGACTTCGACGCTCTGATCGTCGCCACTGGCTCCACTCCGTCAGTCCCACGATCGCTACAGCTTGAATCCGATCGGGTCATGGACTCGACGGATGCGCTCGAGCTGAAAGACATTCCAAGATCCCTACTCGTCGTCGGCGGCGGCTACATCGGCCTGGAGCTGGGAACTGTCTATGCGGAACTCGGGACGGAAGTCACCGTCGTCGAGGCCTTGCCGGAGATCCTCAGCGGCGTCGAACGCGATCTCGTGCGCATCCTCGAACGGAGCTTGCGTTCGCGACTCAAGGCCACACACGTGAACACGTCCGTGTCTTCGCTCGAGGAAGTGGAAGGCGGAATCGCCGCAGTCATCGTCGACCAGGACGGTGCGGAGCGAACCGAGGTCTACGAGCGTGTCCTGGTCGCCACGGGTCGGCGACCAAACAGCGCCGGGCTGGGCCTGGAACGCACACAGGCGCAGATAGACGACCGCGGGTTCATCGTCACTGACCAGCAACGACGCACGGCGGAGCCGTCAATCTTCGCAATCGGCGACGTCGCCGGCGAGCCGATGCTCGCCCACAAAGCGACGGCAGAAGCCTCAGTCGCGGTCGAAGCGATCGTCGGCGAGCCGTCGGCCTTCCGTCCCCTCGCCGTGCCGGCCGTAATCTTTACCGACCCCGAGATCGCCTGGTGCGGACTGACTCAATCGGACGCGAGTGCGCTCGACATTGAAGCCACGACCGTGAGCTTCCCCTGGGCAGCATTGGGCCGTGCGACCGCATCTGGTCGCAACGACGGCCTCACCCGGCTGGTGATCGAAGAAGGTTCGGATCGCGTGCTTGGCATGCAGGTCGTCGGACCCGGCGCCGGCGAGCTGATCGGAGAAGGCGTGTTGGCCGTCGAGCTGGGCGCTCGCGCTTCCGACCTGGCCGAATCGATTCACGCGCACCCGACGCTGAACGAGTCGATCATGGAAGCCGCCCAGGTCTTTTTCGGACACAGCCCGCATTACCTCACCCGCCGGCGTTGAGGCGACAACGATGCTGATCCACTTGGGCGGCCAAACGCTCGACGCCACCGATCGTTGCCACGTCATGGGCATCCTCAACGTGGGGACCGATTCTCCCGTCATCGATTCCATCGTCGACGTGGGAGACGCCCCGCGCCGAGCCGAAGCGCTGCGCGACGCCGGAGCCTCGATCATCGACGTTGGCGCTCAGTCGACCCGCACGGGAGCAGCGAAAGTTTCGGCCGACGAGGAGATCGCCAGAGTCGCGCCGGTCGTTGAAGCGCTGGTCGCCGAGGGTCACCTGGTCTCCGTCGACACCTGGACCGCGCCAGTCGCGCGCGCAGCGGTCGACGCCGGCGCTCATTTGATCAACGACATTAGCGGCGCCGACCCCGAGACCGTAGCCGTGGCCGTCAGTACGAAAACGCCAATCGCCGTGATGCATATGCGCGGTCGGCCACAACGACACCGTGAAGTTGAGCACCAATACGAGGATGTCGCGACCGAAGTGCGGGCGTACCTCGACCAGCGAGCAACCGAGATAGAAGAATCTGGTGCGCCGGATGTCTGGATCGATCCCGGTTTCCAGTTTGGCCGCGGGCTGGACGACAATCTGCGTCTCCTGCTCGATCTGCCCAATCTCTCCCGACTCGGTCATCCAGTACTGATCTCAGCGTCGCGCAAGGGCTTCCTGGCCGAGCTGCTCGGGCACGGCGAGCTACGCTCACATGACGCGCAGGGACGCCCCGGCATGCTCGATGCGACGGTTGCGTTCAATGTGCTCGCCGCCTGGTTGGGAGCACATGTCGTCCGCGTGCACGACGTGCAGGAGGTGGCTTGGGCCCTCCGCGTTTCGACTGCCGCGCGTGCAATTCAGCGCGTCACGTCGCGACCACTGACTTAGCGATAAGCTCGCTGCAATAGGCAAGTGCCACAGATTAGTATTTGCAGGAGACCGCCGACATGCCCGTCTACACCTATCGCTGCCAACAGTGCAGCGACAATTTCGAGAAGATTCAGCCGATGTCCCTCGCCTCGGAGCCGCAGCCCTGCCCGACTTGCGAAAGCGAATCGGACCGGGTGATGTCCGCTATCTTCGAGAGCAATTCGACCAAGAACCGATCCGCCAACTTCCCCAAGCGCAAACGCTACACCAACTGGTAACCAATCCCAGCTAATCTGTCAGCCGACCGGAGACTCGCATGACCCAGCGTCCGCCTGACCCGATCCCGTTTCCCCGCGACCGAGTCCAACGCGGCGCGCCTCCAGCGCAGCAGCAGCCGCCGCAACCATCCGGTCCGGTGATCTACTCCGCGTCGGGACAACCGATGCGCAGAGTTCAGCAGCAACCGCCTGCTCCCCCACCCGCGCCGATCCCGATTCGACAGACGCCTCCGCCCTCACAGCGGACAGAACCCGTTCAGCCAGCTGGTTCCGCTGAACCGCAGGGTCTACACGGACACATTGCGGCCGTCATCGACTCCACAGATGCCACGTTCGCTCAGGACGTGATCCAGCGCTCCCAGGAGCTTCCCGTGATCGTCGATTGCTGGGCGCCCTGGTGCGGACCGTGTCGCGTGCTCGGTCCGATCCTGGAAAAACTCGCATACGAGCGCGACGGCCAGGTGCAGCTGGTCAAGGTCAACACCGACGAGAACCCACAGGTCGCCCAAGCTCTACAGGTAGAGGGCATCCCGGCCGTGTTTGCGTTTGTCGGCGGACAGCTTGTCAACAAGTTCGTCGGCGCACTGCCCGAGGAACAGGTCCGGACGTTCTTCGACTCGCTGGTCCCCTCAGAAGCCGACATCAAGGCCTCCGAGGGCTATCGGATGATGCAGGAAAACCAGATCCCGATCGCACGGCTGCACTTCGAGTCGGCACTGGAAGAAGATCCCAACCACGAACCCGCCGGAGTCGGACTCGCCGCCATCCTGGCGAGGATTGGCGAAACAGAGCGCGCAGCAGAGCTCGCTCGTCGCTGGCCCGATCACCCAATGAGCAAGAGCGTCCTCACGTCAATGGAGCTCGCGGTCGCTCTCAATGGCTACGAGCCGGACGAAGTCAGGCTGGCAGTTGCAACCAACCCGAGCGATGCGCTCGCGCGATACCGGCACGGTTGCCTGCTGGCACTCGAGGGTCAGTGGGTGGAAGCGCTCGACGAGTTACTGGAGTCGGTGAAAATCGATAAGTCCGCAGGCGACGACGTCGCTCGCAAGTGCCTGCTCGGGATCTTCGGGATGCTCGGCGAGAACCAACCGGTTGTGGCTGAATATCGACGACGCCTGGGCCAGTTGCTCTTCTAGCCGGCTCTTACTAGTCGGCTGTTCTAGTCGGAGGGCAGGAAGACGAGCGGACTAGGCCTCGTCCTCTCCCGTACCTCGCGTGTACCACTGACGCGTCCGCCACCACGGCATCGGGGTGTCGTCGTCATCTCGCTTGGCCCGATTGCCGATTGCCCAGATGAAGACTGCGAGTGTCGCTCCGACGAAAACGAACGGAATGAACAGGGAAGTCGCGAGCGTCGCGTCCGAGACGTGAATGCCATCGTCTTCCTCGCCACCGGCTTCAACCACTTGTCCCGGTTCCTCGATGGCGTATTCACCTGCGGCTGCGGCGCCAAGTGTCAGAGCGCACATCCCGCCAACTACCACAAACGCCAACAGAAACCGTCGAAGCTGGGACATCGGATCACACCCCTCAACTATCCTTGGGCATAGTGTCGCGCCCTGACGCCACAGCGTCAAACAAGTCAAGCGGCCACAGCGTCAAACAAGTCAAGCGGCCACACAAGTCAAGCGGCCACAGCGTCAAACAAGTCAAGCGGCCACAGCGTCAAACAAGTCAAGCGGCCACAGCGTCAATCTCGCGAGCAGCAACGCTAAACTACTGACATGCACCCACCAACCAAGTTTTCCCTCCGCAACGCCGACGGTCAGGAAATGCAGTTCCCACCGCAAGGCCCCGTGCTCCTGGCGCTGGTCAAAGAAGACTGCGAGACCTGCAATCTGACCCTGCCGCTGCTCGAAGCCGTTCACCGAGCCACCGACGACGGACTCGATGTATGGGTCGCTGTCCAGAAGAGCGACGACATTCCCATACTCAAGGACCGACACGATCTGACGATGCCGCTGCTGGATGACGACGCACTCGATCTGTCCTACGAGACCGACATCGATACGGTCCCGACGCTCTTCCTCTACGACGAGGCACAGAACTGCACTCTGCAGACCTTCGGCTTCGACAAGCACGAATGGCGAGAGATCGCCAGCGAATCGATGGCGCTCGCCGGTCGTCCCGATGGCGACACCGCTATCGATTGGGATGCCTTGCCCGTGCAGCGACCGGGTTGCGGGGCTCGCAACTACGAGCCCGGCGTCTACGAGCGTCTGCAAGCGATCAAGAGTGGTGACCTGCTCTCGCGCCTGGTCGATCTCGCAGCGAAAGACGACATCCACGAGTTCATGTACGAGCAGGGCTATACCGACGGGTTCCCCGTCGTCCCGCCCACACGTGAACGCGTCTGGCAAATGCTCCAGGGCACGAGCCGCGATCCGCAGGAAGAAGTGGCGATCATGCCACCCAACCTGGCGCCGATCACGGTCGAGAAGATCGCAATCAACGCGGTCATGGCCGGAGCCAAGCCCGAGTACATGCCGTCCATCATCACCCTCGTCGAGATCGCCTGCACCGAGACGTTCAACATTCACGGTGTCCTTGCGACCACGATGGGCGCCACGCCCGTCGGCATCTTCAATGGGCCAATTCGAGACCGAATCGGCATGAATTACCTCCACGGCGCGCTGGGCTCGGGAAACCGAGCCAACGCAGCCATCGGCAGGGCATTGCGACTCTGTGCCCGCAACGTCGGCGGCAGTCTTCCCGGCGGCACCGACCGCGCCACACAGGGCGGCCCACATCGCCTGACGATGAACTTCGCCGAGAACGAAGACGCGAATCCCTGGGATTCCCTCGCTGTCGAACGCGGATTCGCGCCGACCGACGACGTCGCCACACTGATGGCGATGTCCGGTGGCCCGGCTACCATCGCGGACGAACGCTCGCGCGACGGCCGCGGCATCGCCGGCACGCTCGCGATGTCGATGAGCTGCATGCAAGACCCGAAGTCGCCGATGGTCGACACGCTCGTCGTGCTCTCTCCGGATCACGCCGGTATCTTCGGGCGCTCAGGTTGGTCAAAGGACGATGTACGCGAGTGCATCATGGAAGAGACATCGGTTCCGCTAAAGGACCGCCTACGTTCGGAAGATGCTGGCTGCGGACTGCCTCCTGAAATCGTCGAGCGCTTCGGCGGCGAGGCCGCGCTCGATATGCCGATCGCCAAGTTCCGCGACAAGTCCAACATCATCCTCGTCGTTGCCGGTTCTGCGGCAGCGAAGTTCTCAACCATCCTCGGCGGCTGGGCCACAGGCGTGTACTCGACGCCAACCAGCAGCAAGATCGGCGTTTAGCGCCGCGAAACAAGAAAAGGCGCGTCGCGACCCCGCAGTCGGCGCGTTGATGGAGAGGTCCCATGGTTACCCAGATCCTCGACCCCACTGACGAACGAGTGCCGATCAAGCGCTCTCTCACGCCGCGCCCCGAGGCGCTGCATGGGACGGTTGCTTTGCTCGACATCTCCAAGCCGCGCGGCGACGTCTTCCTCGACCGCCTCGAGCAGCTCCTGCACGAGCGCGCGCCCGGCGTGAAGACGCGACGCTTCATGAAGCCGACCGTCGCCAAGCCCGCCCCCGAACCGATCAAGCAAGCGATTTTGGAGGAATGCGACTTCGTCATCGAAGCGCTGGCTGATTGAGGATCCTGTACGACGTGCAGTGTGCACGACACCGTTTACTTCGAACTGCAGGGCAAGCCCAGCGTCTTCGTCGCCACTTCCGAGTTCATCAAGGCCGCCAGCCACCAGGCTGAGCGACTCGGACTCGAAGAGGTACGTCGCGTCTTCATCCCGCATCCAATGCAGGACCGCACCGATGCCGAGATGCAGAATCACGCTGAGCGGTTCATCGACGAGATTCTCGACACGTTGATGGCTCCCGTCGCCTAGCGACGGGCGGCCATCGCCGTTCTTTTCCATTCCCCAGGCGAACAGGGGCTTCTTCTTGGCGTCTTCAAATTCAGCAAGCCGCGATCTCTACGCCCGACTCATCGAAATCGCCGAACACGACGATGTCTATGAGTTCATGTTCGCCCAGGGAATCACCGACGGCCTGCCGGTCGTCCCGCCCACTCGTGAGCGGGTCGACCGGATGCTGGACGCCGCTCCCGAGCACTGGAGCGACCCCAAGAAGGTCATCGCCGAGCTCCCGCCCAACCTCGCGCCACTGAGCGTCGAGAAGGCGGCGATCAACGCCGTCATGGCAGGTGCGAGGCCAGATTTTTTCCCCACGATCCTCGCCTCCGTGGAAGCCGCCACCAGCGGAGGTTTCCCACTCCACGCCTCAATCGCCACGACCGCCGGTCTCGCGCCGATGATGATCGTCAACGGACCCGTGCGAGAGCAGATCGGCATGAACTGGGGTCTCAACGCCCTGGGACAGGGCAATCGAGCTAACTCAACGCTCGGGAGAGCATTGCGATTGATGCTGCGCAACATTGGTGGCGCGAAACCAGGTGAGATCGAACAGGCGATCCAGGGCGGCGGCCACAAGTGGACACTGAGTTATGCCGAGTACGAGGACTACTCACCGTGGGAGCCATTCCACGTTGAGCACGGCTACGAGCCGGACGACAGCGTCGTCTCGTTGATGCCCACGACCGGCGGACCTCGAGTCTGTATCGATCAAACCAGCCGCACCGCTCGCGCGCTGACCGGCTCAATCGCGATGGCCTTCCAGCAGATCCTGAAGCCGCGCGGCCAGGTCACACCCTCGATGTTCGTCATCAGCCCTGAGCACGCCGACGTCTACCGCGCCGACGGCTGGTCAAAGGACAACATCCGCGAAGCGATCATGGAATTCACCGCCTTGCCGCTGCGTGAGCGCCTCGCGACCCCGATGATGGGTGGCGGCATCAATGAGTATCTCCCCGAGAAGTACGGCCTGAGCGAGGACCAGCTCGACATCCCGATGTCGAAGGTGGCTCACCCTTCGTTCATTCAGATCACCATGGCCGGCAGCCATGCCGGCAAGTGGACCAGCATTTACCAGGGAATCTTCGGCGACGGCAATCCTGCAGATCCTCCGCCAACATTTGTGCCCGCGTCTGCTCTCGTCCGTTCATGACCGAGCTGCGCGCGCGTGCCATTGACGTTGCCGATCACGACGATATCTACGAGTTCCTCTTCGACTAACGTGTGACCGATGGACTGCCAGTCGTTCCGCCAACATTCGAGCGGGTGGAACGCATGTTGAGCGGAACCTCCCGTCATCCGGATGAAGTCATTGGCAAGATCCCGCCCAACTACGCGCCAGCGACGGTCGAGAAGATTGCAATCAACGCCGTCATGGCCGGAGCCGCTCCCGAGTATCTGCCCGTGATCCTGGCCGCCGTCCGAGCGGCTTCCGCGGGCCGATTTCCGCTGCATGGGACGATCGCCAGCACCGACGGCATCTCACCGATGATGATCGTCAACGGCCCCATTCGTGAGCAGATCGGGATGAACTGGGGTCTCAACGCGCTCGGACAGGGCAATCGAGCCAACATGACCATCGGCCGAGCCCTGCGTTTAGTACTGCGCAACATCGGCGGCGCCCGCGAGGGCGAGATCGACCAGACCGTCCAGGGCGGCGCCCACAAATTCACATTGACCTTCGCCGAGCACGAGGATGCCTCGCCCTGGCAACCGTTGCACGTCGAGCACGGCTACGAACCCGACGACAGCGTCGTCACACTGCTGCCCGTTATCGGTGGACCACGAGTCTGCGTCGACGAGTACAGTCGAACCGCGCGAGCACTCGTCGGCTCGTTGGCGATGGGATTCCAGCGCATCTTCAGCCCCAACGGACAGATCGGCCCATCGATGCTGGTGCTCAGTCCGGAGCACGCCGATGTCTTCCGACGCGACGGCTGGACGAAGTGCGACGTCCGAGAAGCGATGATGGAGCTGACCGCGCTGCCAATCCGCGAGCGTCTCGCCACCGACCGCGTCGGCGGGGGCATCACTGAACCAACGCTCAAGCGGGATGGCATCACCGAGGCGGATCTTGATCGGCCAATGGCCAAGGTCTCCCATCCCTCTCACATTCAATTCGCGGTCGCTGGAGCGAATGCCGGCAAACGGACCGGAATCTATCCGGGGATCGTCCGGCGGATGGACCCGGAGCACATGGACGAGTTCAGGCCCGTTTCCGTACGGATTGACCTGCCGTGACATCGCCAGCCCTCGATTCGACTCACCTTGAATCGCTTCGAAAACGCCTCGCGCAACCGCCAACTGTGACCATCGAGCAGACATCCGCCACATCGAATTGGCGAACCGTCACAGCCTCTTCATGTCCAAGCAATCTCGTTTCCCGCTCTACCTAATCCTCGGCGGGGCCTTGGTTGGGGGAACTATTGGGTGGTGGTTTGGCTGGTTTGGGTTTCTCCCCGGCGCTCACCTGGCGATCGTTCTGGGGGTGTGGATGGAACCGAGCAGGCGCCGACTGGGACTAGCAGGGGTGGCCTTGTTCCTGATGTGGTGGCCGTTCTGGTTGGGGCAATGGCTCTGGGATTAGGTGGCCGGGCAGTCAATCCGAGAGAGAAGACCCGGCCGGCAGGGAGTTTCATTGCAAGATGAGCGGCGCCCTCACCGGCGGAGCACCATGAAGATTGCGAGCCCGAATGACCAATTGGCAGCGAATCCGGAAACCCGTCTAGCCAGGTGACTGATGTTCGTGGTCGGGCTTGCCCGCTATCCTGATTCTGAGCGTCTTCGTCACCTTTGGAAAGAAGATGAAATCCGCTTCCCCCTCACGCAGGTCGTCTCTCAACCGGGATATGCGCTGAGGTACCACCTGTCATTCCGCCGTCCCGCCCCTCCTCGGCCTCCTCCCGGAAACTCGTCTAGTTAGGGGATTGGTTCCCTGGATATACGCTTCAAGCCTGTGCTTGCCACGGATATCTCGCTGCCAACAGCACGATATTCGCCCGCAGATCGAGATGCCGCGGCGCAGCACAGCAGTGACCAAGGCAGAGGAGCCGCACCGTCCTTCCAACCACCAATATGAACAGACCCCAGCCTTTCTTGAAGAACACATATTCTGATATGGTTGCCGGCCCGGCCCCAGCAATCTCGCGCTGCGCAGCGGAAAAGCCGCCATGTCCATGACTACCGCCCGCTATCCCTCACACCCGCGCCGACCTTCGCTCGGCCAGCATCGTCCGCCGTCCGACACCATCGAACGCCATCGAACAACATCGAACAAGCCGGACGCCCACAGTGTTCAGCCCGACCGAACAGGGCTGAACAAACCTGAACACTCTGAGCGCCCGATCCCCCGCAAAACACTGGAGATTGTCCGGTCCGGCGCTGCGAAAAATGTTCTTCGCCAACCGACCGAACACCGTGCTCTTCGTCAGCCCCGCACCGGACTGCTGCCCTCTGCTGCGCAGGACGATCGTTCCAAGCGCGCGCTCGTTTCGGCGCGGACAGCCCCATCGTGACATCGCCGTCGGTCGAATCGACCCGCCTTGATGCGCTACGAGAGCATCTCGCCAGACAGCCTCAGGTGACTATCGAGGTAGACAACCGCCAGATCGAATTGGCGACCCGTCACGGCCTGTTCTCAGCCAGAGCGCTGGATGAAGGAACCGCCTTGTTGCTGCGTGAGCTTGAGGCGCTGTCGCCCTTACCCCGTGTTCTTGACCTCGGCTGTGGCTACGGCGCTATCGGACTCACGCTCGCTGCGCGCTGGCCGGCGTCGCACATCGATATGGTCGATACAGACATCCGTGCCGTCGAGGCCGCTACCGAGAACGCCGCACGCAATCACCTGGACAACGCAGCAGTGACCTTGAGCGACGGCACGAGAGAGCTTCCCGACAGCGCCGGCGCATACGACCTCGTGGTTTCCAACCTGCCTGCCCAGGCAGGCAACGACGCGATCGATCAGCTATTGCTCGATGCTCACGACGCCCTGAAGCACGAAGGGTCGCTCGCCGTCGTGGCCGTCAATGGACTGCGCCGCTATCTCCAACGGCGGCTCGCCACCATCTTCGGAGCCGATCGAGTCGCCAAAGTCCATCAGGGGCCCCGGCACACGGTCCTCGAAGCGGCGAAACTATCGGCATGACCGCCCAGTCGCCTCCTGCGCGTCCCGGCATGTTGGAGCCGCTCCGACTACGCGAGTTCCGCCTGCTGCTGACCGGCTTCATCGTCGGTCAATCGATGATGCCGCTGCAGTTCGTTGCCTCAATCGCCTGGATCCAGCTCGTCGCCGACGACAGCATCGAGATCATCATGGTCGGTGCGATTGGCACGATTCGCGGCGCCGGCATGATCGGCTTCGGGCTCTTTGGCGGCGCACTGGCTGACCGCTTCGACCGCCGCCGCCTCTTGATGGTCACACAGGCGATCGCATTCGTGAGCAACATCCTGATCGCCGTCATGATCTGGACCGGCTCCGGCGGTATCACCGACATCGTCATCTTCTTCGTCCTCACCATCATCGCCTCCTCCGCTCACGCCATCGACGGCCCGACTCGCCAGGCGATCACCCCGGAGATTCTCGGGCCGCGTCTGACCTCGACCGGTATCGCACTGAACTCGGCCGCGATGCAATTCGCCATGCCTTTTGCCATCTTCGCCTCTGGTCTCATGATCGACAGCCTGGGACACGGCGCCGTCTTCGCCATCTCTTCCTTCGGACACCTGGGCGAAGTCCTGATCCTCACGATGATGGCCTACCGCACCGTGTTCTCCGCGGCCCACATGGCAGCTCGTGGAACTGGTCGCGGGCAAGCCTTCCGCGACATTGGCGCGGGACTTCGCTACGCGCGTTCCAAGCCGGTGATCCTCTGGACCGTCCTCATCGTTGTCCTGATGATGTCGCTGATCATGCCGCCCACAGGCACGCTTGGTCCGCAATGGGTCACGACGGTTGTCGGCGCGACCTGGTCGGAGTTCAGTTTTATCGCAGTCTTCTGGGGCGGCGGCGCGATGGTCGCATCAATCATCATGGTTCGCTTCTCCTGGATCGAGCGCAAGGGAGTCCTGACCGCCGCCGGCGTCATCGTGATGGCGCTTGGCTTTGTCGTCTTCGTCAATCCGGCGACTGCATTGAACGCCATCGCCGGCAATTTCCTGTTGGGTGTCGGTATGTCGATCGCGATGGTCTCATCCAACGCCACACTTGCACACGAGACCCCGAACGAGATGCGCGGCCGGATAATGGGACTTGTCTTCCTCGGCATGGGCATCGCGCAACTCGCCGGTCTGCCCTTGGGCGCCGTCGCCCAGGTGTTCGGCATGGAGACCCTGTTCCCACCGATGTCGTTCGCAATCCTCGCCTTCCTCGCCGCATTCATCGTGCTCCGGCCTGCCATTCTGCGCGCGCGTGTCCCCCAACACCCGGCTTTGGAAACGATGGCGGCACAAGCGGCGACCGCGCGCCGCGTCCTCAACGGTGCGGCGACATTTATCGTCCGCACCGCGCCCAACAAGGTCCTCTCGACGCTGCGATAACATTCAAGCAATCCGAAACCGCTCAAACACGAACACTCCACCCAAAGGAGCCTCCCCCATGGAATACCGCTTCAGCGATAAAGCAATCGGCTTCGAGGCCGAAGTCAACGAATTTCTTGACCAGGAATGGACCACGGAACTCAAGACGACCATCGGTGACCCGACCACGGACACGATGGCCGAGGAGCGGGGATTCCGCAAGCTCCTCGCCGAGCGTGGATGGCTGACCATGTCCTGGCCGGCCGAGTACGGCGGACAGGAACGTTCGCTGGAGGAGCAGTACCTTTTCTGGGAGGCGATGAACTACGCCGGCGCGCCGCAGGCGACCGTCGCGACGCAACAGGTCGGCCCGACGCTGATGCGCTTTGGCACCGACGAGCAACGGGAGCGCTTCCTCCCGCCAATCGCCCGCGGCGAAGTCGAGTTTGCCCTCGGCTACACCGAGCCGGACGCCGGCTCCGACCTCGCTTCACTTCAGCTACGCGCAGCCAAGGACGGCGACGACTACATCCTCAACGGGATCAAGCGCTTCACCTCAGGAGCGCACCGCAGCGAGTACGTTTGGCTCGCCACTCGCACCGATCCCGACGCACCCAAACACCGCGGCGTCTCGATGATGTTGGTCGACATGAAGTCCGCCGGCATCACAGTCAGGCCGCTCTGGACGATGGCCGGTTACCGAACCAACGAGGTCTACTTCGAAGACGTCCGCGCCCCGTCCAACGTCCTGGTCGGCGAGGAGAACCGCGGCTGGTACTACGCCGCGCACGCCCTCGATCGCGAGCGCATCTCAATCTTCACCGTCTCGTCAGTGCGAGCCGTCTACGACCGACTGATCGACTGGGCCAGGTCGGATACGCCCATGGGTCGGCCAATCGACGACGCCGGCATTGCGGGATCGTTTGCCGAGTTCAAGGTTCAGCTGGAGGTCCTCCAGCAGCTCAGTTTCCGCATCCTCGACATGCTCAAGCGCGAAGAATCGCCCAACTACGAGGCCAGCCAGGTCAAGATCTTCTCGACCGAGATGATGCAACGGCTACAGAACTTCTCGCTCCACGCGATGGGACTATACGGCCAGCTCAACGGCAACGACCCGCGAGCGCCCATCGATGGTTCATCCGAGAACGGCTACCTCGCCGCCGTCATGCCGACCTTCGGCGCCGGCGGCAACGAGCTGCAGCGCAACATCATCGCCCAGCGAGGATTCGGCCTGCCCAGGGCCTAGGGCTTGCGATTTCCCCGCTCCCCCTTGCAGGGGGAGCTGCCAAAGGCTGAGGGGGTCCCGCCTCGCATCGTCCAGGCGGAATGCGTCAGCTGCCGCTCTTCACTACCCAGGTGAACAGACACTAGCCGCAACTCAAATTGGCGTCCCGGTCTGCTCAATGTGCGCCGCCAGCCAGCGGCGCGTATTTGGCGCAATCTCCTCGGGTAGCTGCGGCAGCACTTCCTGCAGCCAACGCAGATCGGCCGGCGTGTCGAGGTCGAACGCCCAAACGTCGATCTGTGCCTCGCGGAATGGCACCCCTGCTTCTCCGGCCGCCGCCGCCGATTGCTCATGAGCTCGCGCAGACGATGGACCGAACTGCGGCGCAATCACACCAGGCGGGCGCAGGAACAGTCCATTGGTGCCTCCGTTATGTGCTGGAGCAACGACGACCGCCGGACCATCAGGCGCGGAAGCCACCACCAGGTCAACGGCGTCGGGCGTAATCAGAGGTACATCGGCCGGCACGATCAGTAGCGCGTCAGCAGCAGCCAGAGCTTCCTGGGCGAACGATACGGCTCGGTTGTACCCCAGACGCAACTCAGTCTGGTCAAGGAACCCGACATTCAATCGTGCGGCCTCATCGCGAGCTGCGACGTCGCGCGATGCGATCACTACACGCACGACCGATTCCGCCGCCACGAGCGCCCTAGTGACGTCATCCAGCATGGCCAACACGAGGGCATTGCGATCGTCCACATCCAACAACGCCGCCAAGCGGCGCTTGCCGGCCGGCAGACCTCGGACGGGTACGACTGCAATCACACCTGTTGCGTCAGCTGACATCAAGCGCCGCCTGTAGTGTTCCCGACGCCAACGCCATCTTCGCCTCAACGTCCGTCATCAGCGTCGCCATCACGACGACGCGCATCCCGGTCTCAGATTCAATCTCAGGCGCCAGGGACTCATCCTCCTCGTCGAGAATGAAGATGTCGGCGATTGAGCCATAGATTCGGGCCACGCCCAGGGCCGAGACATCGTGGCCCAGGGACTGCAAAATGTCCGCCGCCGGACCTTTCACAGCTTGACCGCCGATGATCGGACTGATGGCCACGACTGGCGCACTGCTTGACACGATCGCTTCTCGAACTCCGGGAACACTCAACAACGGATCGATGCTGAGGAATGGGTTCGACGGAGCGATGACAATGACATCCGCCGACTGCAAGGCGTCCAACACGCCTGGCGCGGGACGCGCGGTCTCAGCGCCGTCGAATCGAAGGGCGTGAACCGGATCGGCGGCTCTTCGACGCACGAAGTAGTCCTGAAACGCCAATTCTCCCGCATCGGTGCTCACGACGGTCCGCACCCGATCGTCGGTGACTGGCGTGATTGCGCATTCAAGGCCCAAGCGCCGCGTAAAGTCGCGGGTGATCTCTGAAAGCGGGTCGCCCTGAGCAAGCCGATGTGTCCGATACAGATGCGTGGCCAGATCGAGGTCGCCGATCATGAACCAGTCCGGTCCGCCCAGTTCAGCAAGCCGGTCCAGCGTCCTGCGCGATTCTCCCCTGAGTCCCCAACCAGTTTCCGGATTCACGAGGTCGGCCAATGTGTAGGTGACGGTGTCCAGGTCCGGCGAAATGTGTAAACCGGACCACTCCATGTCGTCGCCGACGTTCACGATGGCAGTGACGTTGGACGCTGGTACAACGCGGACCAGTCCATCGAGAAACCGCGCAGCTCCCACGCCGCCGGCCAGCACCGCAACCCGGCTCACGCCTCGTCTCCTTGCGCGCCGAACAGTGTCAAGGACAGATCAATGTCCCCGTCATCGCGCTGACGCAGCACAAGCTCACCGTCGTCGCCACGCAATTGAAGGTCCAACCTGTCTTGCGAGGCCAGCTGCACGTCTTGATCAAAACCGATCACCGCGTATATCCCGTCTGATACCCCGTGAATCTCGAGGCTCAACTCTGCCTCCACTACCGTGCCGTCGCGGTCGACAACCAATCGCAGTGCGGCATCGGCATCCTCAGTATCGCCCACAATCTCGACATGCCGGCTCCCGTCGAGCTGCCGCTCATCTTCAACCAACGCAGCCGTGATCTCAATCTGTCTCACGTGCGAATCCTACAACTGCGGCCGGCCTCTTGACGATCAAACTTAAGGTTGACCCACGCGCCCGAACGCGTGACGCTTTGCCTACATGCTGATCGACATGCACACCCACACCTCGGTCTACTCGACCGACAGCAACTTGCTGCCCCACGAAGCCCTGGCCCATGCGGCGGAGCGAGGCATCGACGGCGTCATCCTGACCGAGCACGACATCGTCTGGGCGGCTGATCGCACTGCGCGTCTGGCCGAGCAGATCGGCATCGTGGTGTTGCCCGGAGTCGAAGTGACGACTGAGCTCGGACATGTCCTGGTTTACGGGCTGCCGTCGCTCGTGCCGCGAATCACGGACTCCAAACGCCTCAGAGCGCTATGCGACGAGCACAATGCTCTGATGTTCCTGGCGCATCCCGCACGCGATCCGGGGTTGCGCGTGCCACGAGACGCCATGGATATGTTTGATGGCGTGGAGGGGCTCAACGGCTGCGACGGTCCACTACAGAATCAAAGTTCCTCGTCGCGGGGCCGGACCAGGCCTCTGCCGCCGATCGGTGGCAGCGATTCCCATGCTCTGCACGAGGTCGGCACCGCGGCAACCGACTTCGCGGCGGACGTCCGCACCTTGGACGATCTGATGGCCGCTCTACGCAGCAAGGACTACCGACCTTCGGCACTGCCCTACTAAGACTGCCCTACTAAGCTCAGGGCCAGGAGCGCCGAATATGGGTCGATTTGAGCCACTCGACGAATTCGTACCGCCGCCGCGCGGCCTGTTCGGAGCAATCTGCGCCGCCTGCGGTAAGAACACCCATCTGGGCGTCAAGTTCTGCTCCACCTGTCAGGTGCTTCGTTCAGACGCGGAACATGGACACTCGCCGCGCTACGCCGCCAGCCGGACATCGCGCTTCATGGGTTCCATCGCCGATGGGTTGATCCCAGCGGTGATCGGCATCGCCCTGAGCTTGCTCAGCGTCGGCGGAGTGTTGTCACTTGAGCTCTGGCTGGGATCCGTCATCTGGCTGATCTGGTTCGCCGCCGTCGCCAAACGCGGTCAAACTCCCGGCAAACAGCTCGTCTCAACTCAGGTCATCCGTACCGACGGCGCGCCAGCCTCTCGCAAATTGATGTGGGCGCGCGAAGTGGGATATCGCATCGCAATCAACACGCCAATGGTCCTGATCAGCTCCCTGTATCCGGAGTCTGCCATCGCCAGTCTCGTCGTGGCCCTGATTGCCCTGGTCGTAGTCGCCGACGGCGCCGCCATCTTCTTCAGCGCTGATCGGCAAACGCTCCACGACCGCGTATTCGGCACGCTGGTCATCAACATTCGCGCTGTGCGACAGACCAGTGCGGAACTTCGTGCCCTATGACCTCGCCGTCGGACAGGACGTTCGTCCTCGAATGCGATGTCTGTCACCGGCCGTCAGGACCAGGAACCTACTTCTGCGCCAGTTGCGAGATTCTCAGCAGCGATCCGCAACGACGTGCATATGCAGCTTCGCGTTGGTCGCGCTTGGGCGCATTCTCATTGGACTACCTGATCATCTGGCTCACCATCGGTGTCGGCTGGTTGATCTGGCTGGCAATCGTCGCGCCGCGCGGTCAATCGCCGGGTAAATCGCTGCTTGGTCTGTACATCCACCGAGTCGACGGCGACCAGGCCATCACCAGCCACGTCTGGCTGCGGGAGTTTGGTTGGGATGCGGCGGTCGGCTTGATCGCTATTGCCCTCCTGGTGCTGTTCGGAGCGGTCGCCAGTTCGGTCGAAGAGTTCCTCATCATCTGGTTCTGGCTGACCTTTCTGTTCTGGTCAGTGTCGTTCCTCGACGCCGCCTGGTTGCTCTGGGACCGAGACCGCCAGACGCTGCACGACAAGGTCCTGGGCACGCTCGTTGTCGAACGGGCCAGGACGCTCGACTGACGACAAGCTGATGTCCGCCGGGGCGAAACTTGG
Organism: Dehalococcoidia bacterium; assembly: GCA_963666795.2. GTDB lineage: Bacteria > Chloroflexota > Dehalococcoidia > Bin125 > Bin125 > Bin125. Next base: position 2,188,813 of record CAXXUV010000008.1, read on the forward strand.
GATCGCCAAGCCAACTGTCCTAGCCTCGTGGCGGAGGACAACCAATGTCCACGCCACACGCGAGCAGAACGAGCGCTTTGCGTGTCGAGCACTGTCCGATCTGCGACAAATACCCCGGCGTCGGAGCGTTCTGCAGCGAGTGCGGCGTCCTCACCTCCCATCCAACCTCAGGCGACTACGCAGCGCCCTACGTCCACCGCCTCGGCGGCGAACTCCTTGACCTGTTGATCTTCCTGCTCCTGCCGGTCTGGCTGGTCTGGATGTGGAACTCCTCGCGCGACGGCCAATCTCCGGCGAAATCGTTACTCAACCTGTATGTGATCCACGAGTCCGGACAGCCAGTGACAGCCCAGCGGATGTGGATGCGCGAGTTGGTGATTAAGCGGCTCCTACTCGGTCTGCTTGGCTACGCGTTCGGTCTGTTGGGGCCGATCATCAACGCCGGATGGATTCTGATGAATCCCGATCGACAATGCGTCCATGATCGGTTCGTGGGAACGCTCGTCGTGGTCCGACGCGAACCGCCCCGACTCGCTACGCCCAGGTCAGTGTTTGCTCAGGGGGACATGCAGTTGCCGCCACCCGCTCCACGAGGACCGCGGGTCAAGCCGCCGCCGCCGCCGACGGCTCGCCCCGACATTCCGGCCTCCGCTTCAAGCCAGCGGTCACCTGCCGAGAAGGCTCCGACATCTCCAGAACTCGAAGCGCTGGAGAGAGGGCGGACGGCGCTGTCGCAAGCCGAGTACGAGCACCGTCGCCAAGCTTTGATCAAGGAACTCGAGGACTCGGCCTGAGCCCGTTACGAGCAGCCTGACGTCGCGCCGCAGTTCATGCAGCGGAAGCAGGAGCCCGAGCGCACCATGATCGAGCCACACTCCGCACACGGCGGAGCATCGAGCTGGTTCTGGAATCCCAACGCCGACGAGGAATCGACCAGCGGTACGGCCACCGCAATCGGCGTCACCGGCGACGGCCCTGCCGACTGATCCGCGAGCTTGACCTCGTCCGGCGACATCGGCATCCGCGCCTGCTTGGCCACGGCGTCCGAGGAGTCCTCGTTCAGATACTTCGTGCCCATCCAGCGGAACACGTAGTCGAGGATCGAATCCGCGTGCGGAATGTCCTTCGACCGCGTCCAGCCGCTCGGCTCGAATCGCATGTGAGCAAACTTCTTCACCAACGTCGACAGCGGCACGCCCGATTGCAGCGCAACGGAGGTCAACGTTCCGACAGCATCCATCAGACCGGAAACGGCCGAGCCTTCCTTGGAAATGTGCACGAACACCTCGCCCGGCTTGCCGTCTTCGAACTCGCCAATCGTCATGTAGCCTTCGTGCTCACCGATCGTGAACTTGTGCGTCAAGGCCTTGCGTTCGTCCGGGAGCCGGTGTCGCCGGTACGCAGGCGGCGTCACCGCGTTCTCCAGTACGACCGGCTCGTCCATCGGCGACGACGGTCCCGGTTCAACCGCGACCTGCGCCTTAGCCGGACCGCTGCGCTCGCCGGTCTCCAACGGCTGAATCCGCTTCGAGTTGTCACGGTAGATCGCGACGGCCTTGACGCCTAGCTTCCAGGCATCGATGTAGGTCTGCATGATCTCTTCAACGGTCGTGTGCTCCGGCACATTGACCGTCTTCGACACCGCGCCCGACAGGAACGGCTGCACCGCGCCCAGCATCCGGATGTGACCGGACGGCGCGATGGTCCGCTGTCCCGACCGCGCCTTGAAGGCGCAGTCGAAGATCGCCAGGTGCGCGGGGTTCAAGTCCGCCGACCCCTCGATCGTCCCGGTCTCGTCAATGTGCTGACCGATGCGCTCGATCGCGTCCTCGGCGTAGCCCAGGCGCCGCAGAGCCGCCGGCACCGTGCGGTTGACAATCTTGAAGTAGCCGCCACCGGACAGGTTCTTAAATTTGACCAGCGAAATGTCCGGCTCCACGCCGGTCGTGTCGCAGTCCATCATGAAAGCGATCGTGCCGGTCGGCGCCAACACCGTGGCCTGCGCGTTGCGATAGCCGTGCGCCTCGCCCAGCTTCACTGCCTGACGCCACGCATCATCGGCGGCAGCGCGAACGACGGCGGGCACGCTCGCCAGTCCGTCAATCCGGCCGACCGAGGCCTGGTGCTTGCGCATCACGCGAAGGAACGGGTCGCGGTTCGCGGCGAATCCCGCAAACGGACCGATCCGCTCCGCGATCCGCGCCGACTGCAGGTAGCCCTCGCCGGTCATCAACGCGGTCACCGTCGCCGCCAGCGCTCGGCCCTCGACCGAGTCATAGGGCAGACCGCGAGCCATCAGCAGCGCGCCCAGGTTGGTGTAGCCAAGCCCCAGCGGACGGTATTTGTCCGAGTTCTCGCCGATCAGCGGGGACGGATACGACGCATTGGAGACCAGGATCTCCTGGGCCGTGATCATCACCCGGCAGGCATGGCGATAGGCCTCGACATCGAACTCGTGCGTCTCAAGGTCGTAGAACTTCAACAGGTTCAGCGAGGCCAGATTGCACGCCGTGTCGTCGAGGAACATGTACTCCGAGCACGGGTTCGAGGCGTAGATCCGGTCAGTGTTCGAGCAGGTGTGCCAGTCGTTGATCACCGTGTCGAACTGCATGCCCGGGTCGCCGCACTGATGCGTCGCCGAGGCAATCGCGCGCAGAATGTCGCGGGCCGGCATTTGCTCAACGACCTGTCCGCTCACCACCTCCCGCGTCGCCCACATGCCGTTGGCCTCGACGGCCTGCATGAATTCATCGGCGACCCGGACCGAGTGATTTGCGTTCTGGAACGAGACCGAAGAGTACGCGTCGCCATTCAGCGAGCCGTCGTAGCCGGCATCGATCAGCGCCCATGCCTTGCGCTCTTCTTCGGCCTTGCAGTTGATGAACTCCATCACGTCGGGATGGTCCGCGTCGAGGATGATCATCTTCGCCGCTCGGCGTGTCTTGCCGCCCGACTTGATCACGTTGGCGAATGCGTCATAGCCGCGCATGAACGAAACCGGCCCGGAGGCCTTGCCACCGCCGGTCAAGGATTCCCGGCTCGATCGCAAGGTCGACAGGTTCGATCCTGTGCCGCTGCCCCACTTGAACAGCATCGCCTCGCGCTTCGCGAGGTCCATGATCGACTCCATCGAATCCTCGACGGCGTTGATAAAGCAGGCCGAGCACTGCGGCGTTTGCTCGATGCCGACGTTGAACCAGACCGGCGAGTTGAACGCCGCGTGCTGATTGATCAGCAGGTAGCGCAGCTCCTGTGCAAATGCCGCCGCCGCCGCCCCGTCATTGAAGTAGCTACCTTCACGACCCCAACGCGTGATCGTCTCGACCACGCGGTCAACCAGGGTCTTCATCGACGTCTCGCGCCGAGGCGTCCCTAGTTCTCCCCAGAAATACTTGGACGCCACGATGTTCGTCGCCGTCTGCGACCAGAATGATGGCGTCTCGATGTCAGTCTGTTCGAAAATCGTGTCGCCGGTATCGGAGGTGATCGCCGCGGTGCGATAGGTCCACTCAATCTGCGCGTAGACATCCTCACCAGGCTGGGTAAAGTGCCGGCCAATCAGCGGCTCGCGAACGACGCGTGTGGCAGGCAAGGCGGCAGAGTGCTCCTCGGCAGTCGCTTCGCCCGCAAACGCAGCGGTCGATTCATCAGCTACATCGGTGTGGTCGTCGGCGCGAGTCATGTCCCATTCTCCTGCACTGACAATAGTAGTACGCTTGTTCCCGTCTGGTAAGCGGTCGGCTGATGCGTCTTGCCCCTTATGTCTCCAAGTGGCTTGACTTTCCGTTTTTCCCCTTTTGGGGAGGATCGGAAAATGCACAAGTGCCTAAGCAACTAGACAAAAATATTAGCACTCAAGCAACATCCTTGCAGCTTCGAGAGCGCTGCAGGGAATTAACTGGAAGTGTTGAACTTGAAATCGATTCACTGGAGTGAAGCGACTTTCGAAAACCTGCTTAGCCGCAAGCGCCAGTAAACTGGGTTTGCATACCGCTCGCCCATCTCTGCCCACATCTCCACAGAAAGCGTTGAGAACGTGGACGCACCCATTCACTTGCCGCTCCTGCCCTGCGGCATCGGGTCAACTCGACACACCGATGCCGCCGAAGCCACCGCCGAAATCCTCGAGGACTACTGGCGACTCCCGTTTTGGCCCCAGCTGCCAAATCGGGTCCCCGAGGAGCAGATGATCCCGCAGACCGCGCTCTCCCTGCCCGGCGCATCCTGGGACGGCGAGTACATCACCTGGTCCGGCTCGATCTCCGACGCCGATCTCGCCAACGCCGATCTCCCACCCAGAGAACGCGCCGCAGGCCTGCATCAGCTCCTCGATCTCCTGCCGACCGTTCCCGAAGACCGCAAATCCAAGGTCGTCAAGGGACAAATCGTCGGACCATTGACCTTATCTCGCTGGATGCGTGACGCCAACGGCAACGCGCCGCACGAGGACTTGCCGACACTCGAACGGCTCGCTGCCTGGCTCGGCCAAGCAGCAGCTCAACAGGCGCGAGTCTTCCAGCGACTTGGCTACCAGGCCATCATCCTCTTCGACGAGCCCGAGTTAGCCTCAGTTGGTGAACCGTCAATCCCCTTGCCTTGGCGAGAAGTTGTGCCCGTCCTGCGCGCGGCAATCGAGCCGGTGCAGCGGATCGGCGCGCTGGCGGGCATTCATTGCTGCGCTTCGCCCAACTGGACGCGGGTCCTCGACTCACGCCCCAACCTGATTCACTTCGATGCCCGCGAGGGCCACGTCGACGACGTGATCGAGCATCACCGAGCCGTCCGCGAACACGTTGCGCGCGGCGGCTACCTCGGTTGGGGCTTGTGGCCGACCGATGGCCGTGGGCCATTCCCATTCGACTCCAAGGACATGCAATACTTCCTCGCCCACAAGGCGCGCGACCTTTCCTTTGTCGACGCGTCGGTCGGCTTGATTTTCAAGCGCTCGATGCTGACCGGCGTCTGCGGAGGCGCTGGACTCGACGCCACGACCGAGCGCCGGGTCGCTGCCGACCTTGAGGCGTTGTCAATGGGCATCAGGCGCCGCTACTGGATCGCAGAGACAACCGACCTCGATCCCGACTCGCCTCTCACCTAGCAATCCTCTGAACAACTCCGAGCCTCGCTTCCCCCCTCACGGAGACCTTTGCAAAACTCACGATTCCCCTCATCTCCCCCGCAAGGGGGGAGAAGAGGACCCCCTCGCGGGGGGAAGCTGCCGAAGGCTGAAGGGGGGGCGATCGGCCATTGACGTGAGTTGCTTAGCGGATTCCTGGCAACTGCGGACAACGTCACTTCAGCGGTAACGCTCGAGGAACTCCAGCAGCAGCCGGTTCACGTCTTCCGCGCACTCCTGCTGCACCCAATGCCCGCAGTCGGGCAGATACATCAACTCGAACGGGCCGCTGAACAAGCTGTCCATTCCCTCGGTCAGTTCTTTGCCGAGGGCTGTGTCACGCTCACCCCAGAGCAATAGCGTCGGCGCGGCAATGGTCGGAAACGTCGCCGGCTGCGCGGCAGATGGTCCGAACAAGCTGTCCAGCGCATTCGCGAGCCCCGAGAAGCGGCCACTCAATCGCGCCCGCGATTCCTGGGCGCTCGCCCTGACTGCCGCGCGATAGAAGTTCAGCGGGCCACTGAGACCATTGCGGGCCACGGCGCGTCGGTATTCCTGCTGCACTTCAGGCGGAAACGCTTCCGGATGCGCTGCCGTATCTCGAAACGCCCAGCCGACTCGTTCATAGTCGTTGGTCGCGAGCCAGCGCTCGGGAATCTTCGGAATCTGGAACATGAACATGTACCAGGATCGGCCAATTTGCCGGAAGTTGGGTTTCCCGCCAAACGCTTCAGCCATCCGCTCCGGATGAGGCGCATTCATCACCACAAGCCGCTCGACCGACGAGGGATAGTCCATCGCAACCTGCCAGGCCACCGCACCTCCCCAGTCGTGACCAACGATCACGGCCCGTTCGCGGCCGAAGTGGCTGATCAGCCGTTGCACATCTTCGGTGAGTAGGTCCATGTCGTAATCATGGATGTCCGATGGCGCCTCGGAGAGGTTGTAGCCGCGAAGATCGGGCGCCACAACCCAATAGCCCGCAGCCGCCAGCGCCGGCATCTGCAGACGCCACGACCACCAGAACTCGGGGAAGCCGTGTAGCAAGATCGCCAGCGGCGCGCTGCTCAGGTCACCCTCGGGACGTACCTCGGCATAATGCAGCCTGACCCCGCCTGAGCCCTCCGCGAAGCCATGAGTCCAGACACCTATTGGTTCAGACTCCGTCGACGGGTCGCTCATCGTAGCGACGCTCCGACGGCGGTCGGCGCGAGGAAGTCCAGCATCGCGGCCGTGACCTTTTCGGGCTTCTCTTGCTGAACCCAGTGACCGGCGCCATCGATCAGCACCGTCTTCAGGTCGTCGACCTGCTCGGCCGCTTCCTCCATGAACGGCAAGCGGACCGCGCGGTCTTCACGTCCCCAGATGAATTGGGTCGGACACGTAATCCGCCGATTGCGGTCGGGCCAGGTCAGGAACCAGTTCGGCCAATAGATGGAGCGGTAGTACTTCATCGCCGACGAGAGCGCATCCGGCTGCTTCAGCGCCTCTGCGAAGATTTCGAGGTCTTCTTCGCTGAACGCATCTTCGTTCTCCCCGACGCCCCTGAAGACGCGCCGCGTCGTCTCATCGACGTCCGACCACATCTTGCGCTCGGACAAACCCGGTACTTGCATGAGCAGCGCATAGGTGTTGTTTGGGTAATTCTGCTTGCCCCAGTACCACGAGCGGACTAACGGCGCATTCATCACGATCAATCGGTCGCACGCCTGTGGGTAGTCAATTGGGAATTGCAGCGAGATCACCCCGCCCCAGTCGTGACCGACGATCGTCGCGGATGTCTCTCCCAGGGCGCGAATCAGGCCGCGGACGTCCTTGGTCAGGTTCTTGATGTCGTATCCGCCGCGAGGCTTGTCCGACAGGTTGTATCCCCGCATGTCCGGGGCCACGACACGGAATCCTGCTTCGGCCAACGGGCCAATCTGGTAGCGCCACGAGTACCAATGCTCGGGAAATCCGTGAAGCAGCAGGACCAGTGGGCCTTCGCCCTGGGTCACATAGTGCAGGCGGACTCCGTTGGTTGTGGCGTAATCGTGAGTCCAGCCCGCTGGATCAAAACCGGGATCATCTGCGCTCATGCCTACCTCCGCCTCGAGCGGCGCATTGGTGCGGCTCGAGCGTTCAAACTAAATCTGCTAGTTCAACCAGGCCAAGGGGTTGACCGCTTGGCCGTCGACGATGATTTCGAAGTGCAGGTGCGCACCAGAGGAATTTCCGGTGTTCCCTACCGTTCCAATGTAAGCGTTGCTCCGTATCCATTCGCCTTCGCGGACCCAAATTTCATTCAGATGCGCATAACGCGACCGATATCCGCCACCGTGGTCGATCTCAATCCAGTTGCCGTAGGACGGATCCCACGTCGCGACTGAAATTTGCCCCGCAGCCGTGGACCCGACAATCGTGCCGACCGCAGCCGTGAAGTCCACGCCGGTGTGGTAGCCCACGGAGTTTGCTCGTGCCGTCCCAAACAGGTCGCTGATTTCGTCGTATCCCAGGGGCCAGATGAATGTCGGCACTGTCCAGAGCTGTGCGCTCTGCCCGCCGCCAGAGCCAGAGGACGCAACGCTGCTGGTCGCAGGCAGCGATGCCGACCCGTGAACGAGCAGCAACTGTTGTCCGACCTGAATTTGGTCCGGCGAGGAGATGCCGTTCGCTGGGTAGTCAAGTGTTGCCTGAAGATCTGCTTGGAAGTTCTCCAGTAGCGCATAGAGACCGTCGTTCGGCTGCACCGTGTACACGAGACCATCAACCGGCGGCAACTTCAAAAGCTGACCCATAGTCAGGTGATTTGAGTCGTAGATGTCGAAGTTGTTGAACAGGACCGTCGCTTCTTCCAGACCGAATCGGGCAGCAATATTGGATGCGTTATCGCCCGCCTGTACCTCGTAACTGAATGACACCGGCAACTGCCCCGCCGCGTGCAGGCCCAGGTAGTCGCGAATCCGCGACGCCGGATCGTTGAGTACCGCTGCACCAGCCGCCGCTTCACTTGAAGCAACTTCTGTCGATGCGCCGTCTACCGGGGTTGAAGCCGCAACAGTCTCCTCCGGCCGAGCGGCGGTAGACCCTCCGCCCTGCTCCACCTCACCCGCTTGCTCCACCACACCAGGTGTTGCCGGCAATGTGAGCACCGAACCCTGGGAATCCACGTCGGTCGTAGAGGATCGAGCGCCTGTGTCGGTGACCGAGCCGGCTGTCTCACTCTGCGGTCGAGCGGCCGCAGGGGGTACAGGCACTGTCGTCGGAGCGGCTACCAATGCGGTTCGCTCTGTAGACTCGACCGCAGTTGTCGCAGGCAATTCGGCCAGTAGCGCGCCTTCCGACGATAGCCGAATGTCAAACACGACCGCCAGCATGGCGACCAATGCTGCCGTCGTCAAGATCAGCAGCGACCATTGCCGGCCGGTGACAGCAGTTCGTTGCGGTGGACTCTCCACCGTGGCCCAGCCGCCGAGGCGGTTGCTAAGCAGTGGCTCGGCCAATCTCAGCATCCGCGCAGCCCCTTTGTAAACCGGTGGTCATTGACTGTCCGCATTTCTTCGGTAGTTTATCGCAGTTTGGAGGCGTTCGAACCCGCGTGACAATTCCATTTCGATCAGCTACCATGACAGCGGTTGGGAATCGATAGGAGGATTAGATGCGCAAGCTCAATATCCATCTCATCTTTGGAGTACTTCAAGTTGACTATCTGGGCTCCCGTTAGGGAGCCGAAGGCACACGAGAAGATGCGCCCCCGCTAGGGGGCGTTGTCGTATCTGAGGAAAACTCGAACATGACAGAATCGGCCGACCAGCTTCCTGACGAGCATCAGGAGTCGATCGAGCGGGCGGCCGCGTTGCTTGCTCAGTCGCACTACTGCATCGCGCTGACAGGCGCCGGCATTTCTGCAGAGTCCGGCATCCCCACCTTCCGCGGCAAGGACGGCCTCTGGACCAAACATGGAGAGCCGCCGCTCAACCAATACGACCAATTCTCGGCCGATCCGGCCGAATGGTGGCAGAATGTCGCGGATCGTCGCCGCAATCCGGACGAACTCACGGCCACGATCGCCAATGCCCAACCCAACGACGCTCACTACGCTACGGCCGAGCTCGAACGCATCGGAATTCTCAAGCACATCATCACCCAGAACGTCGATGGCCTGCACCGCGCCGCCGGCGCACAGAGCCTGACCGAGATTCACGGATGCACCACGCTGCTGAGGTGCATCAACTGCAACACAAGAGCGCCGTTCGACGAAATCCCTGAGATCTTTCCGCCCCGTTGCGACAAGTGTGGCGGCATCGTCAAGACCGACACTGTCATGTTCGGCGAACCAATTCCGCCCGACTGCTTGCAGCGCTGCTACGAAGAGTCGGCCAGGGCAGACTGTGTCATCCTCGTCGGCACAACCGCCGTCGTCTCGCCTGCGGCCGACTTCGCCTTCGCTATTGGCCAACGTGGACACCCGATGATCGAAGTCAACCTCGATCCCACCATCATTTCGCAGTACTGCGCCGTCGCCATTCACGACAAGGCCGGAGAGTTGATGTCGCGGATCACTGCCGAAGTCAAGAGCATCCTCGCCGACCAATCGCCCTGACGCCGCCCTGACGCCGCCCTGACGCCGCAACGTCGGTGCCTATACTCGCCCTATGACTACGACACCCCAACTAGGCGTCAACTGGGACGACGTGACGGCTGAGATCACGTCGGTTCTGCGCGACTACCTCCGCATCAACACGTCAAATCCGCCAGGCAACGAACAGGCCGCCGCCGAGTTCCTCGCGACCCTCCTGGAAGCCGAAGGCTACGAGTGCGAATACGTCGAGGCCGGCCCCGGCCGAGTCTCGATGCGCACGCGACTTAACGGCTCAGGTGAAGAGCGTCCTTTGATGCTCCTCAACCACACCGATGTCGTCCCCGTGCAGACCGAGTTCTGGGACGTCGACCCGTTCGCCGCCGTCGAGCAGGACGGCATGCTCTGGGGGCGTGGCGCGCTTGACATGAAGGGCATGGGGACGCTCGAGTTGCTCGTCATGCTGCTCTTCAAACGCCTGAATCTGACGCCCAACCGAGACATCATTTTCTTGGCCGTGGCCGATGAAGAAGCCGGCTCCGCCTACGGCATGGAGTGGCTCGATCAGAACGAGCAAGGTTGGATCACCGAGCCTGAGTTTGCGCTCAACGAGGGCGGCATGGGCGCCCTCAATCTGCTGGGCTCCAATCGGCCCGTGTTCGCCTGCTCGCCCTCTGAAAAGTCACCGCTATGGCTCAAGCTTCGTGCCGAGGGGCAACCCGGACACGGCTCGACCCCGCACAGCGACAACGCCGTCGAACGCCTCGTCCGCGCCCTCTTCGCAATCCAAAACTGGGACCGAGCCGTCACCGTCCAGCCGCATACCGCAGAAGCAATCCAACGGATGCGCGACGCCAACGCCTGGGCCGGTTCGGCGCCCAGCCTCAACAGGCTCTGCCAGACCTACCCCGCCTTCGCCGCCGTCACCCGCGACACCATCTCGAATACCGGCGCGACGAGCGGCATCAAGCACAACGTGATCCCGGCCGACGCCGAAGCCACACTCGATTGCCGCCTGCTGCCCGGCGAGTCGTATGACGACTTCATCAAGAACATGCGCAACGTGATCGACGACGAAAAAGTCGAAGTCGAAGTCGTCTTCGGCAGCATGGGGCCGTCGAGCAGCTTCGAGACCGAAATGGTCAGTGTGATCGAGGACGTGGTGCGTGAGCAGATTGAAGGCGCACTCGTGATTCCGTCAACCTGCGTCGGCTTCACCGACTCCCGAGTCCTGCGACGCCATGGTGTCCATTCCTACGGATTCGTCCCAACGCTCATGGACGCCTCGCTCGCTGCAGGAGTCCACGGCCACAACGAGCGCACCCCAATCGAAGGTCTCAACACGGGCATCCAGATCCTCTTCGAGGTCGTTCGCCGATTCACAAACGCCCAGCGATTCTAATTTTCCAGCAAACCGTTCTGAACTATTCAGCAGGGAGCCAATCCGTGCGACATCCTCAACTTGACGGTCAGTGGGCATTGATTCTCGGAGCGTCTTCGGGCTTCGGCGCATCCTGCGCAGTCGCCCTGGCAGAAGCAGGCATGAACATCGCCGGCGTCCACCTCGACCGCCGCTCCACGATGGCGAACGTCGACCGAATCGTCAGCGATATTGAGAGTCACGGACGCCAGGCATCCTTCCACAACATGAACGCCGCCGACGCCGGCAAGCGTGCCGAGATGCTGGACAGATTACGCGAGCAGATCGATGGCCAGGACGGTCCCAAGTCCGTCCGAATCCTGTTGCATTCGCTTGCCTTCGGAACGCTCGGACCGTACATCGGCGAAAAAGAGGATCGGCCAATCTCACAGAGGCAGATGGAAATGACCCTCGACGTGATGGCCAACTCGGTCGTCTACTGGGCCCAGGACATGGTCAGCCGCGGCCTCCTCGGCCAGGGTGGCAAAATCTACGGCATGACCTCAGGTGGCGACATGCGAGTGATCCCGCAATACGGCGCCGTCTCTGCGGCCAAGGCCGCACTCGCGGCCCACCTGCGGCAACTCGCTGTTGAACTCGCGCCCCGAGGAATCTCCGCCAACGCCATAAAAGCTGGCATCACCCACACGCCCGCGCTCGATAAAATCCCAGCCGGCATGCAGCTGCTCGACTTCGCGCAAAACCACAACCCCTCCGGCCGAGTCACCGAGCCGGCAGACATCGCCCGAGCCATCATCGGCCTCAGCCTCGACGACTCAAACTGGGTCACCGGAAACACGATCAACGTAGACGGAGGCGAAGACATTACCGTGCTGTAGCGCGATAGAATGTGGGAGCAAATAGTTGCAACCTGGGGATGTGATATGCGTTGGAGCAAGCGAACCAATAGGGCTGAAACTGCGGTGAAGAAGCGCCCCGATGAGCCTGATCCGGCGACTGCAACCGAAGAAGATCTCCTTGAGTATGGGAACGAGCTGATCGAATACCTGGAGAGTCGCTACCCGCTTCGTCGAAACGCCGAAGGAAGCGAAATCGTACGCCGACTCTAGACACAATTGCGGCCTACCACGGCGCGCTCGAAATAATCGCGGCAACAGAGACGACACCGGCATTCAGCGTGGCCAATCTGATGGCCCATCGAGTCCACCGCTCTTTGGCTGCGATTCTGCTGACGTTCTCATAGTAGGCGCGCACAATGGCATTTCCCGACATGTACCACTGGATGCCTTCATCGCGCCCAACGAGCATCTGGACGTCGCGAAGATCCGGTCTGATTGACCAGTTCCAGACATTCAAGGCTTGATATGCGCACAAAGAACTAACGAAGAAGATAATCAGGACCACAACCGCAAACGACCACAGCAGGATCGGAAGATCCCCGCCCCTCAACGCGACCGCCGCGCCGAAAATGGCCACGATGATGGCATTCAAACTCGATGCTGCTGTGACCCTTCGATCCAGTTCAGCGATACGACCGAATTGCTCGTCCAATCGCCAACGGGCGATGTCGTAAAGTGCGCGAGCCCGTTCTGGGAACGTCGATTCGAAGTCAGGTGTGGCATCAGAATTGGTTCCATTGGGCACGTCTTCATCTTCTCACAGAACCGCACCAGGCCGCTGCTAAACTGACCCCGCATCAGCGAGGAGTTTCACATGAGCGACCCGATCAGGGGACAAACGGCAATCTGCGGCCTGGGCATCACCGAGATGGGCAAGGTCTACGGACACGATGCCTCGTGGTTCGCGGGCGAAGCGATCAAGCTCGCGATGGAAGACGCTGGACTCGAGAAGGAACAACTTGACGGCCTACTCATCAACCCGGGCATCACCGGCGCATTCGGCACCGGGATCAGCATTCCCTTGCAGAACTACCTCGGACTTCGCAACCTGCGACTGCTCAATCACATGAACTCCTTCGGCGCGACGGCGTCGGCGATGGTCCAGTATGCCGCCATGGCTGTCCATCACGGCATGGCCAACTACGTCGCCTGTGTCTTCTCCGATGCTCCCTTGCAGCAGGGCGGCTCCGCCGGCGCAGCGTACGGTGGCGCGGGACGACGCGGTGTCAGCGGCATGGCCTCGCTAATGCCCGCCTTCGGCTTCTACGGCGCCAACACGTCGTATGCGCTCGCCGCACGCCGCTACATGGAGCGCTACGGCATCACCAACAACGACCTCGGCCGCGTATCCGTCACGCAACGCCGATACGCCGTCGACAACCCGCACGCGACCATGCGCCAGCCGTTGACGCTCGAGGACTACCACAACTCACGCTGGATCGTGGACCCGTTCCACCTGCTTGATTGCTGCCTCGTCTCCAATGGCGCGGTCTGCACGATCGTCACAACCGCCGACCGTGCACGAGACCTACAGTCTTCCCCCGCTTACGTCTGGGGCATGGGCCAGGGACACCCCGGCAACTTGCCGCACGCCGAAGTCGAGACCGGCACCACGTCCGGCGCCGTGATCGCCGGCGAGACCGCATACAAGATGGCCGGACTCGGACCCGAGGACGTCGACATCTGCGAGTTCTACGACTGCTACACCTACACCGTGCTTCGCACGATCGAGGATTACGGACTCGCCAAGCCCGGCGAAGCCATCGGCCTCTACCCCGAGGACCCGGCCGACCCCGAAGCCGAACTGCCCCTGATCAACACCGGCGGCGGGCAGCTCTCGTCCTACTACATGTGGGGCATGACACCTGTCTCCGAAGCCGTCATCCAGGCCCGCGGCTCCGGCGGCGACCGCCAGGTCGAGAAGAACGACATCGTCCTCTGTTCAGGCAATGGCGGCACGCTCGACACGCACGGCACCCTGATTCTCTCGCCCAACGCCAACTAGCCCAATCCACTAATCATCAGGAACGACACCAACGCCAATGGCCTACGAAAAGCCGCTCCCGAAGCCCGACGAGAACACGCAACCCTTCTTCGACGGTCTGAAGGAGCACAAGCTCCTGCTGCAATACTTCCCGTCGGCCGATCATTATCAGTACCCCTACAGCGACCGCTGCTACAAGGATTGGTCGACCGATTGGGAATGGCGCGAGTCCGCCGGCAACGGCGAGATCTACACCTGGGTGCGCATGCACCAGCTCTACCACCCGTCGTGGAAGGAAGAGATTCCCTACACCCTTGCCGTCGTTCAGCTCGACGAGGGTCCGCGCATGCACACGAATCTCGTCAACGTCGACCCCGAACAGGTCAGTGTCGGCATGCGCGTCAAAGTCACGTTTGATGACGTTACCGATGAGTTCACACTGCCCAAGTTCGAACCCGTGTAGCGTCCTTGGTGTTCCCCTACAGGGCCGATCGGATTTCCCTACCTTTGGGATAACCGGTTCAGCAGAAGGGAACGCCATCATGGCCGAGAGTCCACAAGCAAGCGGTCGATCGGTCCCTGGACTTGATTCGATCATCGACAAAATTGCCGAGATCAATGTCGCCCTCCCGATCAGCGTGGTCCTTGTCTTGCATTGGTGCCTCTTTTGGATCACCAATGGCGCGGACAAGTGGCTCAACGGGGGACACTTCTTCGGAGTCCGCTTCACCAGCGCTCTGGAGAACGACCTACTTCCCGCCATCGGGGTCAGCGCCTCGCTCGCGGAACCGATGGCGATCGTGGTCGGGCTCGCCGAGTTCGGAATCGGCATTCTGTTCGCTGTCACGTTCGCGCTCTTCATCTGCAAGCATCGCCAACGCTTCAACATGGCGTTGCTCTCGATTAACCTGAGCGTGCTCAACTTCCTCGTCCTCTCGTTTGGCGCTGTCATCTTCGGCGCGCGAGCTGCACTCAACAACAACGGCATCTTCATTGCCGCACTCCTTCTGAGTTGGATCATCATCAACCACCTCCGACGACAAGCAGAAGACGCCTGATTGACCACGTATGGGTTCATCGAACAGCAACGCCGACGCCAAACCGCCGCTTGACGGCATTCGCGTCGTCGACTTCACCTGGATCGTCGCTGGGCCCACCTGCACCAGACTGCTCGGCGATCTCGGCGCGGAGGTGATCCGCGTCGAGAACGAGCAGACCCTCGATTCAATCCGATTCGGCCGCCCCCATCCAAACGGATTCAATCCGCCCGACTCCGGCGCGATGTTCAACTGGCTCGACCGCAACAAGCGCTCAATCACCGTCAATGCCCGCCACCCCGATGGACTCGACCTGATCAAGCGTCTGATTCGCGTCTCCGATGTCGTGATCGAAAACTACTCCTCCCGGATTCTTGAGAACTGGGGATTGAGCTTCGAGGAACAGCGCGCCGAGAATTCTGAGATCATCTACGTGTCGCTGTCCGGCTTCGGACACTCCGGCCCGCAGCGCGACTACTCCACCTGGGGTCCGACCGCACAAGCGCTCAGCGGTCTGACCGCGATGTCCGGTCTTCCTGAGGCTCCCGAGCCGGCCGGTTGGGGCTATTCGTACCTCGATCACATGGCCGGCTTCACCGCCGCCGCCGCGATCACCGCAGCGCTCAGACATCGACGCGAGACCGGCCAGGGACAATGGATCGACCTCTCCCAGGTCGAAACCGGCATGGCGCTAACCGGTCCTGCAACGCTCGATTTCACCGCCAACGGCCGCCGATATCGCGACACTGGCAACCCGCCCGGCAATCGTTCGGTCTGGCCACAAGCCGCACCACACAACACCTACCCAACCGCCGGCGACGACAACTGGATCATGATCACCTGCACGACCGACGCCGAATGGGAAGCCGTCTGCGACGCGAGCGACCACCCGCATTGGCGCACCGACAGTCGATTCGCCACCCTCCCGGCGCGTTTGCGACATCAGGATGAACTGGACGAACAGATTGGCTCCTGGACCGCCGGACAAGACGGCCGCGCCCTTATGCAGCGTCTCCAGAATGCCGACGTGCCTGCCGGAGTCGTCCAAAACGGCGTGGACCTCGTCGTCAGCGACCCACAAATGAAGGCTCGAGAGTGGACCGCCACCCGAGACCATCCGGTCATCGGCGAGCATCTGACCGACGGCCTGCAGATTCGATTTTCACGAACGCCGGCACACCGCGATCTACCGGGCCCGCCGTTGGGCGAGGCGAACCAGTACGTCTTCAGCGAGCTGCTCGGTCTGAGCGACGAGCGCATCACCGAGCTGCATATGAACGGCGCAATGGGTTAGCTATGGGACCACTCGACGGCATCACCGTCCTCGACCTCTCCGATCCCAAGGGCCATTTCGCCGGCAAACTGCTGGCAGGCCTCGGCGCCGACGTGATCAAAATCGAACCACCTAATGGCGATGTCGGCCGCAGCTACGGACCGTTCCTTGACGACCAGCCCGGCCCTGATCGAAGCCTGTACTGGTGGCACTACGCAGGCGGAAAACGTTCGCTTGCGCTCGACATCCATAGCTCCGATGGCCTCGAACTCTTCCTGCAGCTAGCAGCCCAGGCCGACGTCGTGCTCGAAACGTGGCAACCGGGACGCAATCGACCGTTAGATCCAGCGGCGCTCTCTGAGTACTACCCCGAGCTCGTCGTGCTCAGCCTCACTCCGTTCGGTCAGACCGGCCCCTGGCGTGACTACGCCTGGTCCGACGGCGTCGGAATCGCCCTGGGTGGACCGATGGGTAGTTGCGGTTATGACAACATTCCCGGCACGCCGCCAATCAGGCCGACTGAACATCACGCTGGACACATCGCCGGCTATTTCGCTGCCACTGGCGCCTGTGCTGCGCTCTATGAACGACAACAGAGTGGTCTCGGACAACATCTCGACATCGCAATGCACGAGTGCATGGGATTCACGATCGAGTCCTCCGCGCCATGGGCGCTCTACGAGCAGCATCCACTGATCCGCCAGGCGGGCCGTCACGCCGGACCGCAACCGACCGAACCCTGGCAGTATCCCACCGCTGACGGACGCCTGATTAACATCTTTGGCATGCCCCGCTCAGAAGCGAGTTGGCTCGCGTTGGTCGCTTTCATTCAGGGACACGGCATGGGCGAGAACCTCTCCGACTTCGAGCTCCTTGACGGGCGCAAGCGACAGCTTGGGCTGAAGCAGCCGACGGTCGCGATGATGCTCGCCGATATCGCCGAGTTCATCGCTGCCCACGAAGCGCAAGAGATATACGCTGGCGCACAGGCAGCCGGCGCGGCGTGGAGCATTATTCGCACCCCGGACGAATGCCTCGACGACGAACACTGGCACGCGCGCGGGTTCTTTGTCGACATCGAACATGAGGAACAGAACCGCACCGTGACCTTCCCCGGAGCTCCCTACATCCTCAGCGAGACCCCCTGGACACACGGTCGCCGAGCGCCGCTGCTCGGTGAACACACCGCCGAAGTCCTCTGCGGACAACTGGGACTAAGCAAAGACGAACTTGGCGCATTGGTCGCCGCAGGAGTCGCCCGATGAGTCAACAACCGGCCCGCAGGCGTCGCCGACGCCGACCAGCACGTCCCGCAGGAAGCTCCGGCGAATCTGAAGTCGGTCGGCGGCCTGAAGCTGAATCGAACGCGGAATCGAGTGAGCGTGGCCGCGGAGGCGGCAAGCGCGCAGGCGCCGCCACTGCCAAGCAACCACAACGTCGCGCCACGATTTTCGGCATGCCCCGCATGTCCGTCGCGCTTCTTGGTGGCCTGTTGGTCGCCATGATCGCGGTCTTCGGGATGCAGCTCATCTTCCCTCCCGATGACGTGAGTCAAGTCGAGGGCGTGCAGACATTCGCGGACCAGGGACGACGCCATTTGGGCGAGGGTGAGACGTTCGACAACTACAACTCGTCTCCACCAACCTCGGGCCCGCAGCCAGCCGAAGCGCCCGACGCCGATGTGTACCTGCCCGACGATGAGAACATTCCCCAACCTGCTGAAATGCTCCCGCTGCTGGAGCGCGGCGGTGTCGTGATCTACTACGACCCCAACTCGTACACCGACGCCGAAGACACCAGCGGCCTTCTCGGAGCGATGGATAGCCTTCGCCAGTTCCGAGAGCGGCTCGCGGTGGTGCCTATCGAAGGATTGGCGGCAGAGCATGACGGCGCAACCATCGTGCTTGTCGCCTGGCGCTCCCTACTGCGCGTCGAGCAATGGGACGCTGATGGCAATGAGCAGATCACGGCGTTCCTTCAGAATGCGCCTGATGGCTACTACGACCGCTACCGGCTCGAGCGCGGAGAAACCACGGTGTCGGCAGGAACCTCGTCCGAATGAAACGACTCAGTCCGGGACTTCTTGTCGCGACCGTCGCGGCCATTGCTGTTCTCATCCTGTCAGCATGTGGCGGTGGAGGAGGATCGGATGACGGTCAGTCCGCGGTCGACATCCGTGACCGCCCCGAGCTTGAGATCTACGACAACGAGCACACGACCGACCAACAGATTCACCTCGTCGGCAATCAACCAGCCGACTACACCATCTTCCCTCCATACGGCGAAGAACACTCTCCCATTCCCCTGGCCTGCGGCATCTACAGCTCCACACCGCTCTTCGAAATGGTGGTCCACGCGATGGAGCATGGCGCCGTCGTCCTTTGGTACACCCCGACAGACCTGAACGCCGACGACATCGCCGCGCTCACCGAGGTCGTGTCCGGGCGCCTCAATGACAACGAGTACACGATACAAGCGCCCTATGGCGGGCTTGACTCACCAATCATGTTGGTCGCCTGGGGCGTGCGTCTACCGCTTGACGAAGTTGACGAGCGTGCAATTGAGCAGTTCTTCGACGAGTTCCATGACGACGCCCCCGAACCGCTCGCAGCTGGCGGCTGCGCCACTGCCCGCTGACGCCCCTTCCCTTCCCCTCTCCCCCCCCCTTGCGGGGGGAGATGTCACGGAGTGACAGAGGGGGGGTCCGCCGCCAGCGACCAGATAGGCCTCAGAAGTCCGCCCCCCCTTCCACCTCCGTCATAACCGCGCTCCGCCGCGGGTATCTCGCCGAGTGCCGCACCGACGCCCCAACCCGACTGTCGCCGCCACGACACCTAGTCGATCATCTCAGAACTTCTGTGCGCATACAATGACCGCGCCCACAGCGCCCAACCCGCCAACGGAGCCGTCATGCCAGCATCTGTTCTCCCGACTCCTCAACCCGATCACTCCCACACAGAACTGCAACGCCTCGTCAACGGCCGTCCAAACCCGAAAAGGCCCGTCCAAAATCGAACAACCATGTTCAGACCGACCTGAACAAACCTGAACAAACCTGAACGCTGCGAACACTCGATCTCCAGTAGAACACGGCAATTCCGCACCGCCCGACGCGCAAGAAAAAAGTCAACCGAACACCTGAACACCGGTCGTGCCAAGCTAACCCGAACAGCTCAAACCGACCACCGCGTACACTCTCAAGCGTGACCAACCGCAACTCAACCAACGACCATCCGCACCCCCTCGATCCCATCTTCCACCCCCGCGGCGTCGCCGTCGTAGGAGCATCCCGCGACAGCGGCAGCGCCCGGGGTCCCGGCGGCTGGATTCGATCGCTCCGCGACGCAGGCCAGCCCAACATCTACCCCGTCAACCCAAAGGCCGATGTGATCGACGGTCTCCCCGCGTACGCCCGGCTCACCGACATCCCCGGCCCGGTCGACCACGTGATCAGCGCCATCCCGGCCGCTTATGTCTTGCCCATGCTGGAAGACGCCGCCGAGAAAGGCGTGCGATCCATCCACCTGTTCACGGCCGGTTTCGCCGAGACCGGCATGGCCGACCGCCTCGAACTGCAGCACCAGCTCAAGGCGCGGGCCGCTGAGTTGGACATCCGGTTAATCGGACCCAACTGCATGGGCCTGTACGTGCCCGACGGCAAGGTGTCCTTCGCCCAGGAACTGCCCACCAAGTCAGGTCCGGTCGCATTCTTTTCCCAATCCGGAACCAACGCCAGCGACGCCGCCTACAACGGCGCATTGCGGGGACTCCGCTTCTCAAAGGTCGTCTCGTTCGGCAACGCCATCGACGTCTCCGCCGCCGAACTACTGGAATACGCAGAATCCGACCCCAACACCGCCATTATCGGCGCATACATCGAGGGCATGAGCGACGCCCGCGATTTCTTCCGTTCGCTGCGGAGCGCCGCCCGAGCCAAGCCGGTGGGAATCCTCAAGGGCGGTCTGTTGCCGTCCGGCAGCCGCGCCACTCAATCACACACCGCTTCGCTCGCAGGTTCCGGCGATCTCTGGGCCGCCGCGGCGCGTCAAGCCAACGCCGTGCTCGTCCATAACATGCAAGAGATGGTTGACCTCCTTGTCGGATGGAGATTCGGCGCAACGCCCTCTGGACCGCGCATCGGTCTCGTTGTTGGAGGTGGCGGCATTTCCGTTCAGGGCGCCGATGATGTCGAACGCGAAGGACTCGAGCTGCCGCCGCTCAGCGACCACACGCTGAGCCGCCTGGCCGAAGTCACGCCCGTGGCCGGCACCGGCATCCGCAACCCGGTCGACACCATGTCACTCTGGGACGGCCAAAAGGTTCGCCCGACCCTAGACGCCGTCGCCGAAGATCCAAATATCGACGCAATCATCGTTCAGGTTGGGATGAACTGGGGGCTCGGATTCTTCGGAAACGACCAGCTTGACGCTCGTCAGAGCATGATCGCCGAGGTTGCCGAGGCCAGGGAACGACACCGGATAGCGATTTCGATTGTCGTGCCGATCAGCATCGATCACCGCCACGGCCAGTCCAATGCGGCGTTGTCGCGAATGATCTCCGACGCCGGACTTCCGCTCTACTACAACATCCGCGACGCCGCCCGCGCCATGAAGCGGCTCCTCACCTGGCAAACCCGCCGCACCGAAAGATCCGCCCCATGACCACCACCACCGACATCTACGAAGTCATGCAGACCCAGCGAGCGATTCGCCGCTGGACCGACGAGCCGGTCAATCCAGAGGTAATCGAGCGCATCATCCAGGCTGGATGCTGGGCGCCCAGCGGCAGCAACTCGCAACCCTGGGGATTCCTCGTCGTCACCGACGACGACAAGCGCGAACGCCTTGCCGAGGCCATCCGCTCTGGATTCGAGAGCCGCATGGGTACCAGCTTCCCCAATCCTGAACAGGTCGAAGACCCCACCCGGCGACGCATGTACCGAGGAGCGAAGAACCTCTTCGAGAACTTCGCCGCCGCCCCGGTTTGGATCATCCCCTGCCTGCTCACCGATCTGTCCCGCGCGCCGGACACTCTGCTGGCCGGCAGCAGCATCTACCCCAGCATCCAGAACATCATGCTCGCCGCCCGCGCCGAGGGCCTGGGAACCGTCCTCACCACGCCCCAGGACGGCATCATGGACGAGCTGCGCCAAGAGCTCAGCATCCCCGACAACGCGCTCCCCGTCGCCATCATCCCCATGGGACACCCGAACGCCAACTTCGGCCCGGTCACCCGAAAGCCGCTCGACAACTTCCTCCATTGGAACGGCTGGAACGACTAGTCGCCCATGCCGCCCGTCCGCCGTAAGTTCTCGGTTCGCAAAGCATCTGCGCACTTGCGTGAGGCCGACCCCGTGATCGGGCGACTTATAGACCAACACGGTCCCTTCCTGGCGCGCCCCTCGGACGACCCGTGGTCCGCGCTCATTCGATCCATCCTCTTTCAGCAATTGGCGGGCGCTGCCGCCTCCGCGATCCAGCGCAAGTGGTTCGCCTATTACGGCGATGAGGAGTCCACACCGACACCCGAACAGATTCTCGCCACGCCCGACGAGGACTTTCGCGGCTGCGGCATCTCGCGACAGAAGATGTCCTATTTCCGCGACCTCGCTGTCCACACCGCCGACGGTCGGCTCAAGCTCACGTGTCTCAGCCGCATGTCCGATGACGACGTGATCAAGGCGCTCACCGCGGTCAAAGGCATCGGCGAGTGGACCGCCCACATGCACCTGATGTTCCACCTCGGCCGCCCCGACATTCTGCCCGTCGGCGACCTCGGCGTGCGCAAGGGCATGCAGATCGCCTACGAGCTTGAGGAAGTGCCCAAGCCCAAAGAGGCAATCGAGATCGGCGCAAAATGGACGCCCTACCGTTCCGTCGCCAGTTGGTACATGTGGCGTGCCGCCGATACCTTCACCCCTGACCAGAGCCTGTAAGGAGCCCGAACATGCCCGATTCCTCCCGAGACCGACTGATCGGTTTCATTGGTACCGGCAACATCGGCAATCCCATGGCGCGACAACTGATCGCCGCCGGATGCCAGCTTGTGGTTCACGACCTCAGATCGGAGGCAACGGAGAACTTGCTGGAGCTGGGAGCAGAATCGGCAGACAGTGCTGCCGAAGTTGCGTCCCGATGCGCCGTTGTCATCACATCACTGCCTGGACCACCGGAGGTCGAGGCTGCCATTACCGGCAAGGACGGCATCCTCGCCGGCGCATCACGAGGCGACGTCCACGTCGACCTCAGCAGCAACTCGATCACCGCCGTGCGACGCCTCGCCCAACTCGAGGCCGATGCCGGAGTCGCATACATCGACGCGCCGGTCACGGGCGGCGTCCCCGGTGCAGAGGCGGGCACGCTGACCGTGCTCGGCAGCGGCGACGCCGACGCCTTCGAACGCGTCCGGCCGCTACTTGAGCACATCGGCGCCAATATCTTCCACCTCGGCGAAGCCGGCGCCGGCTGCCTCTTCAAGCTGCTCAATAACGTCATCATCCTCTGCGGCAACCAGATCGTGCAGGAAGCGCTGGTGCTGGGAACCAAGGCCGGCCTCGACCCCGAAGACCTGGTCGAGAAACTCCGGCTTGGGACCGCACGACCCTACATGGGCCTCGCCCCGTACCTGTTGGGCAAGCGCTTCGACAACCCGTCCTTCACATTGCGCCTCGCCGAAAAGGATGTCTCCTTGGCGCTAGAAGCCGCACGCGTCAACCAGGTCCCCATGCCAGTCGCCAACGCCGCGCACCAAACCTACCTCCGAGCGCTCAGCGCCGGACTCGGCGAACAGTCATTCCTCGCAACGCTTCAAGTAATCGAGGCCGCGGCCGGAAGCGAAATCCCAACCATTGAAATCGAAGGCGGAGGCCGCTCTCTCTAATCGCGCTCAGTCGCATCCAATATCGCGTGGTGACCAAGCATGCGCCGGCGAACGGTGTTTCACATCCCCCCAGTCCCGGCCCCCGCGCCGGGACCCGCTCGGTCCCTGCCTCGCACGCATCCAACAGAGAACAGCCAGCAGAGGACCAAGTCATGACAGACTCGACCCGCGACCAACGAATCGGCTTCATCGGAACCGGCAACATCGGCAACCCGATGGCGCGGCAGTTGATCGGAGGCGGGCGCCAGCTGGTCGTATACGACCTCCGACCGGAGGCGATGGAGAACCTGCTCGAACTCGGCGCCGAGCCCGCCGAAAGCGCTGCCGAGGTCGCCTCGCGCTGTTCCGTTGTCTTCACCTCGCTCCCTGGTCCACCTCAGATTGAAGCGGCGACCGCCGGCCCCGACGGCATCCTCGCCGGCGCCTCACCCGGAGACATCCACGTCGACCTCAGTACGAACTCGCTCAGGGGCGTGCAACGGATCGCTCCACTCGAAGCAAATGCCGGAGTTGTCCACATCGATGCGCCGGTTACCGGTGGCGTCGTACGAGCAGGTCAGGGCACGCTGACCATTCTCGGCAGCGGCGAGATCGAGGCATTCGAGCGCGTCCGACCGCTCCTCGATCACATCGGCGATCACGTGTTTCATCTGGGCGAGGCCGGAATGGGATGCCTCTACAAGCTGATCAACAACGTGATCGTGCTGTGCGGCCACATGATCGTCCAGGAGGCACTGGTGTTGGGAGCAAAGGCGGGACTCGACCCGATCGATCTGGTCGAGAAGCTCCGGCAAGGCACGGCAAGACCCTACATGGGATCGGCCGATAATTTCTTGGCCAAGCAGTGGGAGAACCCCACTTCCACAGTTGTCATCGCAGAGAAGGACGTCGCGCTGGCGCTGGAACTGGCTCGCGACCAACAGGTCGCGATGCCGGTCGCCAATGCCGCCCATCAGACCTATCTGTCAACTCTGGCCGCGGGCTTAGGCGAACTGCATCACTTCTCAGCGCAGCTTGTCCTGGAGTCAGCCGCCGGAATCGAGATTCCGGCGATCCAGTTCGAGGACGAGTGACTCCCTCGATCAGAACCGCAGGCCGCTTCGACGACGTTCTACCAGGCATCCACCGCATGCTTCTTCACCGGCGACAAGGGTGCCCGCGGTGTCATTCGCAGCATCGCAATCAGACGATCCCGAGTCTCCTCAGGAGGGATCACGTCATCGAAGTCATAACGACGTCCCGCGTTGATCGCCGAGTTGCGTTCCCGCATGTCGTCGGCCCACTCGTCGCGTAAACGCTTGGCCTCGGCTGGGTCGTCCCGCTCCACCTCGCGAATCCGGTCCCGATTCACCAACAGCGACGCGCCCTCGAGTCCCATCCCGCCCGACTCCGCCGTCGGCCAGGCCAGCCGGATGTCGCGGGGCGCGAACGAGTTGCCCATCGCCGCCGGACCCAGACCATACGCCTTACGAAGCTGAACCGTGTACAGCGGCACCGTCCGATTCTGATGCGCGATGATCGGCCGCGCATGGTGTCGGGCGATGCCCGCCTCTTCCGCCGGACGCCCAATCATATAGCCCGGGTTGTCCACCAGCGACACCATCGCAATCTCATGCGCATCGCAGAGCTGGACAAAGCGGGCAATCTTGTCTGAGGCGTTCGAGTCGATCGCCCCGGCAATCACC
Source organism: Dehalococcoidia bacterium (assembly GCA_963666795.2). Classification (GTDB taxonomy): domain Bacteria; phylum Chloroflexota; class Dehalococcoidia; order Bin125; family Bin125; genus Bin125. The sequence continues at coordinate 2,213,625 of CAXXUV010000008.1, forward strand.
GAGAGCGGTTGATTGGCGATGATCCCAACCGAGCGACCGCCAAGCCGCGCCAACGCGGTGATCAGCTGGGGCGCCCAGGTTGGACGAATCTCAAACACGGAGTCGCGATCCATGATCGCGCGAATCACCCGCCGCATGTCGTACGCCCGGCGTCGGTTCGACGGCACGATCGAGCGAATCCGTTCGGCCCACGGATCGACTTCTCCGTCCGGAAGGTCGTAGAGGAAGTACCGCAAGTAGCGACCTGCCGCGTCTATCGCTTCAGCCTCTGTCTCAACCATCAGGTCGATCCCACCGACCCGGTCGTGCATCTCCGCCGGACCAATGTCGTCCGGCGTCAGCTTCAAACCCATAGCGCCCTCGACCAGTGGAGGACCGCCCATACCGATCGCCGAATCCCGCGTCGCGACGATGAAGTCGGACAACCCTGCAATCGACGCATTGCCAGCAAACGAACGGCCCGACACCACCGAGACAGTCGGTACCCAGCCCGACAGCTGAGCCATCCCGTCGAAGGTGCCCCAGCGACCCGTCAATCCCCGCTGCGATCCCGCCAGGTCGTGGGCGCGTGCTCCTCCACCGTCCGCAAACGTGATCATCGGCCAGCGGCGGTCATGAGCCAGCTCGATCAGCCGGTCGAACTTGCCATGATTGAGTGCGGTCTGCGTCCCGCCCTGAACGGTGTAGTCATACGACGCAATCGCCACTGGATGTCCATCAACCGTGCCAAAGCCCTGCACCAATCCATCTGCCGGGCCATTCATCGACTTGTTGGCCGGAATCGCGAGGACGCCGTACTCGACGAAGCTGCCCTTATCCAGAGTCATCGCGATCCGTTCGCGCGCCGTGAACTTTCCCTTGGCGTGCACCTTCGCCACCGCCTCGGGACGCGCGGCATCCATCGCCCTGGCGCGAGCCTGGATGACCTCGTCAATGATCGCTTCGTCCATTGGTCCTGACCCCTCCGCTGATACCCTCCGCATACGGTACCCGCTCATCCAGCAAGCAAGACCGCAGCCCCGAGTTGGAGTCTCACCATGTCTTCAGACGTCGATCTGGTCGGCCCAGTCGTTCGCGAAATCCAACGTCGAGCCCTCGACGAACCGGAAGCATTCTGGTCGGAAGCCGCTGCACGGCTGCCCTGGTTCCGCGAGTGGGACGAGGTCTTCGAGTGGACGCCGGACGAGATCCCGGCCTTCCGCTGGTTCATCGGCGGCGAGACCAACCTCTCCTACGCCTGCCTCGACGTCCAGGTTGCCAACGGCAACGGTGGACGGGCCGCCCTGATCGCGTTGGACGAAAACGGCGAGCAACGAGTCTTCACCTATGCGCAACTCCTAAAGCAGGTTGAACGAATGGCCGCCTCGCTCCGAGCCATCGGCATCGAGCGAGGCGACCGCGTCGCGATCTACATGCCGACCAACTACGAAGCGATCGCGCTCATGCTCGCCTGCGCTCGCATCGGAGCCGTTCACCTCGTCATCTTCGCCGGATTTGGCGCCGGGGCCATCGCCGAGCGAATCAAACTGGCCGAGGCCAAAGCGATCTTCGCCACCGACTCCACCTACCGACGAGGCCGCAGCGTCCCACTCGATCACTTCGTCCGAGGTGCGCTTGAGTACGAAGGCGCGGGCGACTTCGTTGAGACCGTCGTCGTCGAGCGCCGGCTCGCAGACAGCCCCAACATCGGCGGCGACAAGGAGATGAGCTGGGAAGGCTTCCTCGATGCAGGCCGCGGCGGCGACGGCTCCTGGGTCGCGATGGAAGCCAATGAACCGGCATACATCCTGGCCACATCAGGGACGACTGCTCGACCGAAGATGTGTGTTCACACCCACGGAGGCTATCCAGTCTGGATCGCCAGCATGGCCGACTGGGTCTTCGACCTCCAAGCCGAGGATGTCTGGTGGGCGACCTCCGACATCGGCTGGGTTGTGGGACACTCCTACATCGTCTACGGGCCGTTGCTCGCCGGCGCCACCACGATTGCATTCGAAGGCGCGCTCGATCATCCCGATGTCGGCACGTTCTACCGAATCATCGAAGACCACGGCGTCACTGGGATGTTCACCTCGCCGACGGCCATTCGCCTGCTGATGCGCTCGGGCACCGAGCCCGCCGAGGCAGTCGATATGTCGTCGTTGACCCGTGTCTTCTCCGCCGGCGAAGTGCTCAACCCGCCGGTCTGGGAATGGTTCCAGCAAGAAGTCTTTAGCGACCAAATCCCTGTCCTCGACCACATGTGGCAGACCGAGACCGGCGGTCCAATTGTCGGCAATCCATACGGCATCCAGATGTTGCCAATCAAGCCTGGCTCGGCCGGAATCCAATTGCCAGGCATCGAGGGAGCCGTGCTCTCAACGGAAGGCGAAGAGCTGAGCGCCGACGAGAAGGGCATCTTTGTCATCACCAAGCCATTCCCCGGCCTGACAGCCAGACTCTGGGGCGAACCCGAGCGCTATCAGACCGACTATTGGGGCAAAATCCCTGGACGTCAGGTCTACTTCACCGGCGACGCCACTGCCGTCGACGAAGATGGATACGTCTGGTTCTCCGGCCGAGCCGACGAGATCATCAAGATCGCCGCGCACCGCATCGGAACCATCGAGGTCGAATCAGCCATCCTTCGCCATCCCGGAGCAGCCGAAGCCGGCGTCACCGGACGCCCAGACGAGCTCCGAGGTGAGGTCATCTCCGCCTTCGTCGTGCTCAAGGCCGGCTACGAAGCGGGCGATGCTCTCAAGACGGAGATCCTCCAAACGATCCGGCGCGAGCTCGGCCCAATCGCAGTCATCGGCGAACTCAACTTCGTCGAAGCCCTACCCAAGACCCGTTCCGGCAAGATCATGCGCCGAGTCCTCAAGGCCGTCACACTCGACACTGATCCAGGCGACATCTCCACGATCGAAGACGAAGGCTCCGTCGAAGACGCTCGCTCCGCCTGGGAAGATATGAAGTCCAGCCTGCGCTAAGCGACCATGTTAAACCGAATCCGGTCCAGCGCCAGAAATGATGAGCTTCGTCTGATATGGGAGCGGAGAACTGGGCCGCTCATGCTGATCCTCGCGGCTGCGATGATCCCGCTATTGGTCGGCCATTTCGACGAGAGTCTTCCGGAGTCGCTCAGCATCTGGCTTTTCGTCGGCGACACCGTCATCTGGGCCATGTTCGCATTCGACCTGGCAGCGCGCGTTTGGATGGCCGAACACCGCCGCTCATTCCTCATCCAGCACTGGTACGAGGTCTTGATCGTCGTCATACCGTTCCTGCGCCCATTGCGCCTGCTCCGACTGGCGCTGTTGCTCGTCAGGGTTGTCCTACGACGGAGAGCAATCGGCGGATCCTTGATGGCAGCGCTCTTCGCCATCGCAGGGGCAACATTGGTCGTGGTCCTCGCGGAGCAAGACGGCGGTGGTGCAATCAGCGATTGGGGCACAGCGCTTTGGTGGGCCCTGTCGACGATCACCACAGTCGGATACGGCGACGTGGTGCCTGTCACAGTTCTCGGACGGATCGTCGGGGCAGTCCTGATGGTGGTAGGAATTGGGTTCTTCGGAGTCCTCACCGCCAACGTCGCCGCCTGGTTCGTCGAGCAGGGAGAGAACAAGGAGCAGGGACAGGTTCTTGCGGAACTGAAGAGCCTGCAGGAAGAGGTCAAGTCACTCCGAAGGGACCTTTCGCAGGGGAAATAGCTCGGGAGTTGGTAACCTAAGTGAAGGAGCAGGACATGGAAACTGAAGAAACAACTCAGCAACACCAAGAGCAGGACCGCGATGCACTACCAGACCCCGGCCCTGAGTACCTGATTTCGGAGACCGGTTTCGGACCGACCGGAGTGCAGGAATCTAAAGCGGACGACAAGCAGAGGTCCAAGGGCTGGACGCGTCCGTTCCGGTCCTCGAACAAAAACGCATCTGCGACATAGTGAAGGAAAGTGTGAGGCAATTGGTGTTTTCAGACAAAGAAGACTCCACTCCAACCGGAGAAGCTCCAGAATCCGAAGCACCAACAAGCGAGCCAGCGCCAAAGAACGCACTTCCGCCGCCTGGACCGGAGAACCTGGTTACTTTGGACCGCTCGGCGTCTGAAGGAAGACCGCTCCGTGGAAAAGGTACCGACTCACGCGCCGACGCGGGGTCACCCGCAGACGACCACGGTGAAACTCAGTGACAATGCAGCGCCGGCCGCGACCATGAGTACAGCGATTGCTGATGATCTCATTGCCACCGTGATCAACTTCGCCTTCGTTTTCATGCGGTCCTCGTTTACCTCCATAGATCGGCGTATCTCTCGCACTGTCCATCGAATGGTGGTCTCTAGAGAATGAGCATCGTCTACTACCTCTTGTAATGCCGCTAGTTCCGGGCGTCGGCTGCCTTTACCAATGCGGTAAGCAAACAAGAGCAGGAGGATGTTGGCGACTAGAACAAACAACGTGGCGAATACGAAAAAATCGAGGAATTGTGGCAATGTCTGCTCGTCAAACCTAAGTGAGGCTCCTAGCACGGCCAAGACTGCGAAATTCAGGGCAAATAGTGTGTTCAGCCTGCGATTCAGTGACTCGTGGCGCTCGGCTTGGTCGTCCCTCCGCCAACGGGCTTCGGACAAGTACAGATTTGTTTTTTTCCACCTCTCCAGAGCTTGATTCCTCAGCCATCAGAACGGGCGGCCGATCTCCTCACCGATCTTCCTCAGAAGCTCGACTCGCCGCTCGGTTGGCGGATGCGTTGAGAACCACCGACCTGCACCGCCAGACAGCGGATTCACGATGAACATGTGATTCGCCGCCTCAGCGGTTTTCATCTCTGACGCGGCATACCGAGACTCAGGTGTCTTGACGCCCGCCTCCAGCTTCATCAGCCCGTAGGCCAACGCCTCGGGATCGCCGCAGCGACGCGCGCCCGTGTCGTCGGCCTTCAGCTCTCGCTGACGACTCACAGCCATCTGAATCAACATCGCGATGAACGGCGCAATGATTGCCACGATCAGCGCACCGGCCAGGTGACCCGCACCGCCGCCGCCTTCATCGTCCTGTCCGCCCATTCCGCCGAACAGGAACGCCATGACCAGCATCCACTGCGCCAGCATCCCGATGAATGAGATCACCATCGCCATCGACGCCACAAGCGTGGACCACAACGTGTCGCGATTGGTCACGTGCGCCAGCTCGTGCGCCATCACGCCTGTCAGCTCACGCTGAGTCAGGAGGCCCATGATGCCGGTCGTCGCGGCGACGGCCGAGTGATTCGGATGACGACCGGTCGCAAACGCGTTCGGAATCGGCGTATCGATCACGTAGACGGACGGCATGTGACGCGGACAGTCGCCGGGTCGGCAATGCCCGGTGCACCGTGCCTCAAGGTGTTCAACCGTGAACTGCTCCAACAGGTCTTTCCGTAACGGCATCTTGGCCTGGCAAGCGGCTCGTTCGACGATCCGATACAGATCGGGCGCCTCCGCCGCGGTCACCAGCCGGCCGCCCATCATCTTCGGCACCATCGAGTGCGAGTTGTAGTAGCTATAGACGTTGATCCCGAGGGCGATCACAGCCATCACGATCAGACCGATCTCGCCGGCCACCGCCAATCCCACCACCATCAGCAGCCCAGCCATCAGGACCACGAGGAACATCGTGCGCAATCCGTACACGAATCACCTCCATCTTTCGCCGAACAGGTGCGGCAGTTACGTCGGGATCGTACCATCGTGAGAGACGGATCGAATCACGCGCCTAGGTTGCCGGGAGCCCGTAATGCCCATCTACGAATACGCCTGCCGAGCCTGTGGCAACGAATGGGAACACTTCACCCGCAAAATGGACGCACCTGCGCCGCCTTGCGATCAATGCGAATCGGATGAACAGGTCGAGCGGCTGATCGCGCGTTCAGCCTTCATCAAGGACGAGAACACCAAGATGCGCGAGATGCATCCCAAGTACGCGAAGATGATCGACGCTGCCTGGGAAAAGGCCTCGCGCAACGATCCACTCAGCAGGACCCGCTTCGCGCCGCTGGTCGACTCCGGCAAGCGCGTTCAGGACATGTCCTAACGATGCTCTGAACAACTCTGATCCCCGCTCCCCCCTCGCGGGGGAAGCTGTCGAAGGCTGAAGGGGGTCGGGTCCCGGCGCCGCCGTCGGCTGCAGTTATTCAGAGGGTTCCGACGAGCCAACGCCGCCTACTCCGACGGCGCAGGCTCGAACACTGCTCCGACCTCTACGCCATTCGCCGAGGCCCATGCTTGCGCGGGCTGACGGTTGCGTCCGACGGCGAGAGTGCTAACCCGTATCGATTCACCGTCTCCACAAACAATCGTCATGCCGTCCGCGCCGATCGTTGCGACTTCACCCGCGGAGCCACCGGAGTGATCTGAGCGCGTGGAGCCAAGCAACGTCACGCGCTGACCGCCGACCTCGCTCCAGGCCCCAGGCGCACGATCCGAGCCGCGAATGAAGTTGTGCACTGTCTGCGCATCCTGCGACCAGTCGATCCGCGCGATGTCGCCCTCCCACGGACCTTCGTAGGTCATGTCATCTTCATTCTGGACATGGCGCGGCGCCTGGCCGGCTTCAACCAACTGGACCGCTTCCGCCATGGTCTCGACACCCAGCGGGAAGAGATAGTCGCGGTAGACCTCATTGATCGTTGCGTCCGGTCCGATCGGGCAGGAACGCTGCAACAGAATCGGCCCGGTATCCAGCCCCTCGTCAACCCAGAAGATCGTGACTCCGGTCATCGTGTCCCCCTGCACGATGGCATGATTGATCGCTGAGCGTCCACGATGCTTCGGCAAGATTGACGGGTGGTACTGAATCGTCTTCAGTGGCGGAAACTCGAGCACTCGCGAGGGAATGATCTGTGTCACGAACGCCATCACGTTGAGCTCGGGATTCGTCGCCTCGTATTGCGCGATCATTTCCTCATCGACCACGCCACGCCGCTGCCACCGACGCGGCTGCACCAGCGTGATGCCTGAGTCGCGTGCCGCCTGGGCCAGTGGGTCAGGCCGGCCGCCTTCACGCTCCGGTGGAGTGAACACTCCGACGATCTCGTGACCATCGGCAACCAACCGCTCGAAGATTGCCGCGCCAAATGGCGCCTGTCCGATTAGTGCAATACGCATGGCGATGTCCTCTCCTCTGCCTCCTCAGCCTGCTCTGGAGTTCGCGTCATGCCGGCGCGCGCCAGATCCGGGGCTGTTTGTTCGCGATGATGTCGTTGAAGGTGGTGATCGAGATCCGGCGCAATGTGATCCTGATCAAGGCCGGGGCTCGGATGTCGGGTCCAAAGAAGTCGGCGACCTCGTACGGAAAGTGAGGCGCCACCTCTGAAATCGTTTCCGGGTCTTCAGTCACTTGGGCGACTCCGGCGAGGTTGAGATGCCGAAAATCGACGGTCCAATGCAACAGCTCGACCAGTTCATTGTTGCGAATCTGATCGAGCTTGGGCGTCCCGCTACCGGTCAGCACATAGGCATCGAGACCGACATAGGCCGGAGTCACGGGACGCACATGCGGCTGGCGCCCCTGCGCGGTCGCGAGCAGACCGATTGGCGCACTATTGATAATCTTCAGTGCCTCGGGCCAAAAGTCGGGAACGGCTGGGTCCCCATCGACGGCGTGATTCTGATGCTGCGCCACAAGGCCTCCGAAACACACACGCAAATGGGCACAAGTGCCTACGTCGTAGGGTAAGGCTAATCGAGTGCTCGGGGATCGTCGGGATCGACTTCGCTGATGTGACCGTCGCGCATCAGGAACAGCCGGCTCGCGCGGCGTGCAATTTCAAGATTGTGCGTGACCATCACAATCGTCTGCCCGGCACGGTTCAGGTCCTCAAGCAACTTCACGATCTCGCGACCGGTCTGCAAATCGAGGTTGCCCGTTGGTTCGTCGGCGAGGATCACGTCTGGTTCATTCGCCATCGCTCTGGCGATCGCAACCCGCTGACGTTCTCCGCCCGACAATTCCACCGGCCGATGCTCAAGCCGTTTGGCCAGCCCGACCGCCGACAGCAACTCTTCTGCACGCTTGCGCCGTTTGCGGCGTGGAACGCCTGCCAGGGCCAGGGCGATCTCGACGTTCTGCTTTGCGGTCAGCATCTGCAGCAGATTGAATGCCTGGAACACGAACCCCAGCGTTCCCAGCCGCAAAGCCGCCCGCTGTTCATTGTCAAGGTCCTGTGCCGCTCGATCGCGAACCCGTACTTCGCCGGCCGTCGGAGAGTCAACCAGGCCGAGCAGCTGAAGCAGTGTCGATTTCCCTGACCCGGAGGGCCCGGCGATGGCGATGAAATCACCCTTGTGGATGTCGAGATCCAAAGGCTGCAACGCGTGGATCGTCTGCTGTCCCAGCCGGTAGATGCGTTCGAGGTTCCGCACCGAGAGCAATGGAACACGATCGCGTTCAGCTACGTCGGCCTGAGATTGTGGCTGCTCCGAACTCATCGCGACTGCCTCATTCGTATCGCAAAGCGATGATCGGATCGACCTGCACGGCTCGCCAGGCAGGCATCAGTGCAGCAATCATTGAACACAAGCTGAGGATTCCAGCCGCTCCCCACTCAATCTCACGCGACCGCAGACTCGCGGCGTCGGGCCCCAACGCCCTGCGGATCACCACCCGAGACATCGGCACGCCAACCATCGATCCCGCCACAGCGAAACCAGCCGACTCGGACATGATGAGCGACAGCAACGACTTCCGAGGCGCTCCGATTGCCCGGAGCGTTCCAAGCTCTCGAGTCCGTTCCAACACCGATACAAACATCACGATGGCAATCAGTAACGCCGCCACCGAAACCGATGTCCAGCGCACGACATCAAACAGTTGATTCACCCGATCCAATAGCTTTCGTGCATTCTCCGCCAGTTGCTTATCCGAGATCACCATGAGTTCTTCATGATCCGACTCGATCGATGCCTGGAGCGGGTCAATGTCGGACGTGCGCTTCGGCGACAACAACAGCGCGGTCACGGACTCAGGGGTTTGTAACACGCACTGCGCCTGCTCGAGCGGCACCAGCACCGCAGAGCGCAAGAGCTGATTGGTCTCTGGTTCGATGATGCCCTGCACCTCAAACTCAGTGCCGCGAACAGCAATGGTGCTCCCCACGGCGGCAAGAGCGATCGGCCCGACCGGTGAGGGCACCTCGGTTGTCGATGAGGCCGCCCGCGCAAAGTGTCGCGCCGCGAGCACGCCGAGAACGACGGGCGGCGTACCAGGTTCCGCGCTCTGTTGCGGAAACCTCGATAGGCCCGCGAATGCTGTCGCTCCATTGAGAAAGACATCCTCTTTGCCCTGCTCAACACCGACCAACAGCGCCTCGGGAGGCGCCGTCGGATACGGCGGTGGAGCCAGCGCGGCAAACGACACCATCGTCGAGCGTTGTCGATCGACAGACGGATGCGAAAGCACCTCGTTCGCCTCTAATACAGAGATGGTTGATGAAATCGGAGGCCACTCAATTCCGGACAGCCCCGTCAACCCACGGGATTGAACGAACAGCACGCCGGTGAACCGCTGGACCTGCAGGTCAAGGTCTTCAGTGATGAATCGCATCACCGTCGTCACGACAATGTAAAGATTCACACAGACGCCGAATCCCAGCACCGTCAACCCGCTGCGCAGTTTCTTCGTCAATAGCTGTTGCATCGCTAAGGTCAGCATGGATGCCTCCTGCCGACACTGAGCTTACCGGTGTCAGAGGGGAGCGCCACCCTGGACACAACGAAGCCCGTGGCACGCATGCGCCACGGGCTTCGCAGTTCATCCAGATTGTTGGCGACTACCGTTGCTGACGAACGAAGCGCCGGCTGACGACAGCAGCCACTGCCACTGCCAGAGTTGCCAGGACGGCGAATACGTAGGTCAGGAACGACGTACTGCCGGTCGAAGCGTTGGCCAAGCCACCTGAGCCACCGTTGGGGAAACCGCTGGCGTCATCTTCCATGGAGTCATCTTCCATGGCGTCGTCTTCCATGGCGTCGTCTTCCATGGCGTCATCTTCCATGGCGTCATCTTCCATGGCGTCATCTTCCATGGCGTCATCTTCCATGGCGTCATCTTCCATGGCGTCATCTTCCATAGAGTCGTCTTCCATGGAGTCGTCTGACTCGAGTTCGTCTTCCTCCACGAATGGGTCAAGGAACTCGACGGTCAGTGTTGCCTGGACGCCGGGCCACTGCGTGCTCGCCGAAATCGGTTCGCTGGTAGCCACCCCGTTCTCGAGGTTCTCGGCGCCCCGGCTCGGGTCAGGCTGCCCGCCGTCGAAGCCACTGGCGATTTCGCTGTTCTCCTCGGTGCCGGCGTCATAGGCCGTCAACTCAACCGAGACGTTCTCCAGCGGCAGGTGTGTGTCCGGGTCCCACATGCCGACCGAGTTCGCGCCGACGAACGTGTCGTTCGAATGAACCAGCATGTGCGCCGAGGACAGCTTGCAACCGAACTCGAAGATCACATTAACCGAGACCGACTCGCCCGGTCCAACTTCTCCGATGGTGTAGCGCTCCTGCACGAAGGACATGCCCATGGCGGTCTCGTCCTGTTCGACGGCAACCGCCGCGCTGGGATTGCCGACTTCGGCGATCAGCTCCAGCCCGGCGCTGGCCAAGCCGCCGCTGCTCCAGAACGCGCCGTCCTCGCAATGGCCCACCAGCGCGCCGGGAGAAATCGGCGTCGGCGGATCAGTCATGTTGGTGATTGTCACTCGGAAGACCGAGGGAGGCATAGCGGTGGTAGTCCCAACCGCTCCAACCAGCGACGCGCCAACCATTCCGGCCACAGCCAGAAGTACGCCAAACAATAGGAACCGCACTCTCGTCATCATTCGCTCTGTTCCATTCCTGGTACGCAGCACGTTCGTTATGCGGCGTTGAGATGCAATACTAATCGCCAAGTCCTGGCTGGCAAGCCTCAGCCGCGCAGGCTGATCTGCATCTTGAGACACATCAAACGTCTTGAGAGTACCTGCGTTAACTGCCAACGAACACGCCGCCATCGGGGTGCAGGATCTGCCCGGTGATGTAGCTGGCCTGCTCGCTCAGCAGGAACAACGCGGCTTCGGCGACGTCCGACGGCTCGCCCAACCGATTCAGTGGAATAGCTTCGATCCGCCGTTGACGTCGTTCCTCATCAGTGGTTACCGCGAGCGTCATGGGAGTATCGATCAAACCCGGCGCGACCGTGTTCACCCGAATATGTTGCGGCGCAAGCTCCAGCGCCAGGCATCGCGTCATCATCCAGACACCGGCCTTCGATACGCAGTAGTCGGCCATTCCACGAATCGGCGCTTTGGCCGCGCCCGACGAGATGTTGACGATTGATCCGCCTTCACCTTGCGCAATCATCCGTCGCGCGACTGCCCGGTTGGTCAGCATCACGCCGGTCAGATTGACCGCAATCACCTTCTCCCAGTACTCGATCGGCTTGTGAATCACATGTCGATGTGCGCCACCCAGCAGCGGCTCGCCCTCGGTCACTTCTCCAGACACATACCCAGCGTGTGAAATCCCCGCCGCTGCGATACACAGGTCGAGGCGTCCGAAATGATCGAGCGCCGCCTGCGCCATCGCGTCGCACTCGGCTTCGCGCGTCACATCGACTCCGACATACACGGCTTGACCACCGGCTTCCTCCACCAACGACACGGTCTCCGCGCCACGCTCATCGTCCGGCAACCCGGCGACCACGACCGATGCGCCCTCGCGTCCCAGACGAATCGACGACTCACGACCCATCCCGCTTGCGCCTCCGGTGACGACGGCGACCTTCCCCTGGAATCGGTCCAAAGAAACCTGTGGCGGCAGCGGCATGGTCGTGCTCCTCATGAGTACTGAACTTGGACGTTTCCGATTGCATAGACGGCGTCAAGATACCTGTTGCGAATATTCGACGCCCCTATTCGTTGCCCCTATTCGTTACGCAATGCCGCAATCGGATCGATCACGGTCGCGCGCCAGGCCGGGTACAGCCCGCTCAACAACCCGATCCCCGCCGACACGCCGAACGCTGCCGCAATCGACCACGCCTGAATCACCGTGGTCATCTCCTGATCGCCCACTGTTCGGCCATCAACCAACAACGACGCTGCCACGCCAAGCACTATTCCAATCACACCGCCAAAAACGCTCAACGCCAACGCTTCCGTCACGAACTGATTGACGATGTCGGTCGCCGTCGCCCCGACAGCGCGGCGGATGCCAATCTCCCGTGTCCGCTCCGTCACCGAGACCAGCATGATGTTCATCACGCCAATACCTCCCACGAGCAGAGAGATGCCGGCAATGCTGCCCAGCAGGATCGAAAGCGTGTTGGCCACCTCCGACGCTGCGTCAAGCAAATCGTCCTGACTCTCAACCGTGAAATCGGGGTCGGTGCGATTATGTCGGAACAGGAGCAGATCCGTGACCTGCTGCTTCACTTCATCGCTGTCTGCGCCTTGGGTCATCTGCACGTTGATCTGCGTGACTCGGAGGTCACCGCTTGGCGTGTAGAGGAAGCGGAATCGATTGGCCAACCCGGTGAGCGGAACAAACACCTGATCATCGGCATCTGCAGAGCCACCGACTTCCTCGAGCACGCCAATCACCGTGAAGCCAAACACCACCCGACCGGCCAGGAATGACAGGCGTACCTCTTGCCCGATCGGATCGATTCCCGGATACAGGGTTTCGGCAACACGTGAGCCGAGCACCGCAACCAGACTGCCCGCTTCGTCATGAGACGGCGCAATGAACGATCCGGCCGCGACCGCCAGATCGCGGACATCTGCGTAGTTGGATGAGGTGAACACCGATTCCGCGCCCACATTCAGCGAACCCGCAACCGCTTGCGTATCGCCGGTGATATGAGCAGTGACGGCCGAGATCGCCGGATTCCCGTTCGCCGCAATGGCTTTCGCATCGGCCTGCGTCAGCGTCGTGGTGATCAGCGCCGCGCCGCCTCCTTGCTGAGTCGTCGCGGCCGCCGACGGCTCAATGAAGATCAGGTCCGTCCCTAGTCCGCGAATCTGATCACTGACTCCCTTCTGTGTCCCCTGGCCAACCGCAATCAGCGCGATCACCGAACTCACGCCGATTACCAGCCCGAGCAGGGTCAACAGGCTCCGCAGACGATTCGCAACGATCGCACGTACCGCAATCCGCAGCGCATCCAACACGCTCATGTGGACGTCTCACGTTCGCCGGCATCCGACGTCTTCAGAACGCCGGTGTCATCGATCACCTTGCCGTCGCGCATCCGGATGGTGCGGTGCGCGAACGCGGCGACTTCTTGCTCATGCGTGACCAGGACAATGGTCATCCGGTGCTGGTCGACCAGATCGCTCAGCAGCGTCATCACCTCGTGTCCGGTCGCCGTGTCCAACGCGCCGGTCGGCTCATCGGCCAGGACGACGAGCGGGTCAACTACCAACGACCGTGCGATCGCGACTCGCTGCTGTTCGCCGCCGGAAAGTTGGGTCGGGCGATGCCAAATGCGGTCGGCCAGTCCGACCCGGACCAACGCCTCAGCCGCTCGTCGACGACGGTCGCGAACACCCTGGTAGATCAGAGGAAGTTCAACCTGTTCCAAGGCGCTCATGCGGGGCAGCAGTGAGTACGACTGAAAGACAAAGCCAAACGCCTTGCCCCGCAGCCGAGCCCGGGCATGCTCGCTCAGCGTGGCAACATTGGTCCCCGACAGTAGATAGGCGCCCTCGTCCGGCCTGTCGAGCAGACCAATGATGTTCATCATCGTGCTCTTGCCCGAGCCCGACTGACCCATGATCGCGACGAATTCGCCGCGTTCGATCTCCAGATCGACCCCGTCCAGGGCGTGAATCTTCGTCTCGCCCGCGGTAAAGGTCTTACGGACACCCTCAAGCCGAATCATCCTCGGCCTCCTGCGCCAGCACCGCCTCCTGCCGGTGGTCCAGCGCCGCCGCCGCCTGTGCCGCCTCCGGGTAGCTGAGTCGCGCTGTAGGCGATGCCCTCGGAGTCGGCGCCAACCAACACGGTCGCGCCTTCCTCCAGGCCTGAGAGAATCTCTACGTTCGTCCCGTCGGTCTCGCCAATCTGTACGGGGAGCCGTTCCCAGCCGCCGTCCCCGGTCGGTATTGCGACGAAGAACGCGCCGTCGATCTGTCGCACAGCAGATGTGGAGACCAGAACGGCCTCGTCCCTGACCGCAGTCAGAATCGTCACTGATGCGCTCATCCCGTCAACCGGTAGTTGTCGGTCGTCGTCGACGGCAGCGCGCCCACCTGCTGCGCCGCCGCCTCCTCCGCTGAATCGAGCAATCAGCGCCCGCAGTTGAGCCCGCTGTTCGTCCGTGATCTCGAAGTCTTCCGGCAGCTCGACCCCTCCTGGCAAGGGTTCGTCATTGGCAATCGCCTGCACAATTTGAATGACCGAGACGCCTTCCGGTAAGTCGAGCGACTGTAGCCATGCCTGGAATCTCGCAGCTTGCTGTGGATTGGTTGCCCCGCCTCCTTGTCCACCGCCCTGAGCTTCACCCTGAGCTCCACGCTGGCCGGCTGCCGCCTGTCGCTCAGGCACGGTCACTCCCAACGCCTGCAAATCGTCACGCACAGCCTGGATGGCCAGCGGAGACAAGACCGTCGCCTCGACGGAGTAGGTGACGACGCCCTGCTCGACGTTCGGCACGCGACTGATGGTCGTAATTCGAATGGGATATTGCACACCATCAATCGCGTCGAACGATGCGACGCCGACCTGCAATTCCTCCAGTTCAAAGATCTCCGCCTCGGTCACGGTCAACGCCACAACGATCTGGTCGCGCGTACTGACAACAAACGCCGATGTCCCTGAGGCAATCCGATCGCCCGGCTCGACATTCGTTTCTTCGACCACGCCGTCGAACGACGCCTTGATCACGAGGTCGTCCATCGCGGCGATGGCTTGCTCAACGGTGATTTCGGCCAGGCGGACGTTCTGCTCCTGCTGCGCGATGGTCGTCGCGGTCGGACCCGACCTCAGCTCGTCGTGTTGAGCCCTCGCCTCAGTGAGCGAGGACTGAGCGCTGGCCAGCGCCAATTCTGATTCAAGGATGTCGTCATCCGTGGGCGGTGCAAGCAGCTCCGCGAGATGGGCCTGCGCAGAATCCCGATTGGCTGTCGCCGCTGCGATGGTCTGTTCGGCCTGGTAGACATCATCGGGATCGGCGCTGCCGAGCAAGTCGTTCAGGTCTTCCTGAGCCGCAACTAGGCCGGCTCTCGCCGCCGCAACTGCTTGCTCCGCCTGGAAGATGTCGCTGCGATCGGCCGGAGCCAGCAGCTCGGTTCGGTTCGCTTCCGCTGCTGCCAGTCCCGCACGAGCCGCCGCGACGGCCTGCTCCGCCTGGAAGATGTCCGCCTCGGTTGCCGGCGTTAACAACTCTTCCAGCTTCGCTTTCGCTGCCTGGTGCGCTGCTTTCGCTGCTGTTACAGACTCGGTGGCTTGCTCGATCTGCTCGGGATCCTGATCGGTCAGGTCGGCCAGCCGAGCCTCCGCAGCCATCAACGTCGACGCAGCCGCGTCGTAGGAGTTCAGTGCCGCTTCCCAAGCTGCTTGAGCGTCAACCAGCGCCCGCGAGCGCCGTTCCAATGTGCTCCCGCTGTTCTCGGTCTTGGACTCCAACAGTTCAATTTCGGCTTCACTCAATGGCAACGTTGCGCGACAAATCTCAGGAAGCACGACGATGTCGTCACAGAAGCCCTCGTGCGCGTCCTCGAGCGCTTGTTCGGTTTGTTTGACGGCTGCTTCCGCTTCGGCCGCTGGATTTCGGGCCTGGACCGCGGTCGAGCGGGCCGTTTCGACATCTGCGACGCTCGGTTCTTCTGTCAGATTGGCCAATGTCTGCTCGGCGCTGGTGAGCTGCGACGCCGCCGACGCCACCGCCTGCTCCGCCGACGCCAGCTCCGCCTCGCTCGGTTCGCTCTTCAAGTCGGCGAGCGCCTCTTCAGCGTTAGATAGCTGAGACGCCGCGTTCGCAATTGCTTGCTCCGCCGACGCCAGCTCAGCCTCGCTCGGATCACCGACGAGATCCTCCAGCGCCTCCTCCACAGTCGACAACTGAGACGCGGCATTGGCGACGCTCTGTTGAGCTTTCGCGATATCGCCGGCGCTCGCCCGTGAGGTCAAGTCCTCAAGTGCCTGCTCCGCGCTCGAGAGCTGAGTCAGCGCGTTGGCCACCGCCTGTTCGGCGGACTCGATCGCACTGTTGTCAGGAGGATCATCGATCTGCTCAAGCGCCAGCGTTGCGCTGACGACCTGGGCTTGCGCAATCGCCAACGCCCGCTCCGACGCGGCGATGGCCGATGCCGCCGGGCTTTCCAGCAGTTCCTCCAGCTTCAGTCGGACCAGTTGGAGCTGAACTTCAGCGGTCTCCAATTGGCGTTCGGCATCGCTATCGTCCAGCCGACCCAACACGTCGCCCGTCGCGACCTCATCACCAACTTCGACTTCGACCGAATCGACTTCTCCGCCAACAGCGAAGCTCAACGAGGTCGTCTGAGCAGCCGCTGCTGAACCCGACAGCTCGACCGTCGTGGTTAGTTGACCGGAGGTCGCGGTCACGCGTTGCGGTTCGAAGACGGCTTCCTCTTCCTCGCTTCGAGTCAAGTACCAGGCCAGTACTGCAACGACCGCCACGACGATCAGCAGCGCCAGCATCATCCAGCGTCGAGAACCACGCCGTCCGCCGACCAGAGCATCAATGTCTACGTCTTGATTACTCAAAGCCGCCCTGCCAGTACATTGAGTCGGAAGCACACCTCGACAGAACGCGCAACATCGTGCGTTCTCTTGAGCAAGCTAAGTCCAGAGCGTAAAACTGCGGTCAGATGTTTGTCATGTTCTGTCAACTCAAGCGCCATCGCACAGCCAACATGAGACAGGTCACGACCCGGTGAAGATGCCACCGTCGGGATGCAGAATCTGGCCGGTAATGTAACTGGCGCGGTCGCTCATCAGGAAGAGCGATGCCTCGGCGATGTCCTCGGCCTCGCCCAACCGTCCCAGGGGAACGATGCGCTCAAACGCCGCGCGGCGCTCTTCGTTCTGGGACAACCCCAGCGCCATCGGCGTATCAATCACGCCCGGCGCGACGGTGTTGACCCGAATGCCATGCGGCGCGAGCTCCAACGCCAACACGCGGGTCAGCATCCAGACTCCCGCCTTCGACACCGAGTAATCGGCCGAGCCGACCATCGGAATCTTGGCCGCTCCTGACGAAATGTTGACGATCGCCCCACCATCGCCCTGCGCAATCATGCGTCGAGCCACCGCGCGATTCGTCAGCATCACGCCGGTCAGATTGACCGCGAGCACCTGTTCCCAATACTCGATGGGCTTGTTGATGATGTGATTGTCGCGATTGCGAGGCGACGGATCGTCGTCAGAGACCTCGCCCGACACGTAGTGCGCATGCAAAATCCCGGCAGCCGCGAGACACAGGTCGATGCGCCCAAACTCGTCAACCGTTGCTTGTGCGGCAGCTTCGCAATCCGCGTCTCGGGAAACGTCGGCGCCGACGTAGATCGCCTGTCCGCCGGCTTCCTTGATCTGATCTACGACATCGTTGCCCCGAATGTCATCGGGGAGCCCAACAACTGCGACGGCAGCGCCTTCACGAGCGAGGCGGATCGATGCCTCGGCGCCCATGCCCGACGCGCCACCGGTGACCAGCGCGACCTTGCCCTTGAAGCGGGCCGTTCCCGTGTCAGCCATCGTTCAGGTCCGTTCCTAGACGCCGTTGACCTCCTGCGGGTAGCGCCATGGCGAGTCCGGCTGGTCGGCCTCTTCGTCCAGCGTCCAATGGGGCATCGCGAGGCCGTCGGCCACGTCCGCGAACACCATCCGCATCCGCGAGCCGATGCCCACCTGCTTGACCAGATCGGGCTTCGCGAAGTTGCCGTCGGCGTCGACCAGATTGCCCACAACCCGTATCGCCTCATGCTCAGTTGGCACACCCGACTGCGTGTCGAGATCGACCAGCAGGATCATGTACGGCGCGCGCTCGCGGAATGCCGGCTGGATCGCGTGGTGGACCTCACCGTACGAGTGCACGACGCCGCGCGCATCCACGGGCGCCCAGTTGAACTCACGACCCGAGCACCACGGGCAAGCGGTACCCGGCGGATAGCGGATCAATCCGCATTCGGGGTTCACGCACTGCTGCAGATGGAACTCGTGGTCGGCGCAGTGCTGGAAATAGGCGAGGTTTTCGTTGTCCAGGTCGAGGACCGTGAGGGTCATCCCCAGGTATTCCCCTTGCGGCATGGTCAGCTCCTTCAGCTTCGATTCGTAGTATCGGAAATTGTTTCACGTGAAACATCTGTTCGGTCGAATGGTCCGATCTCAGCCCTGGCGCATGATCAGCGAGGAGCCCGTGCCGGGCATCGCCCAGCCCAGGTTCTGCGTGATCGTGACATCAGGCACCTGGCGACAGCCACCGCCCTGAGACGGCTCGGCGTAGTTGAACGTGTGCTGCCTGGAACCGTTCTCGTTCACCGGGCAGTAATCGTCGACCTCGCCGCGCAGCTGACGCACGTTCTCGATGATCATGTTCATCCCGTGCGTGTAGCCCTCGCAGAGGTGACCGCCGGACGTGTTGTTCGGCCGCGCGCCGCCCAATCTCATGATTCCGGAGGACACGTAGTCGCCGCCCTCGCCCTTCTCGCAGAATCCGTAGTCCTCAAGCTGAAGCATCGAGGTGAACGTGAACGCGTCATACGCGCCGGTGCACTGGATGTCCTCTGGACCGAGGCCGGCGTTCCGGTAGATCAGGTCCTTGATGTAGAAGCCTGCGACCGTCGAAATCGGGCCATGTTGGAAGTGCATGTCGATTCGCGGCTTGCAGACGCGACCGGCCACTCCGAGGATGCGCGCCGGCGTGTTCTTGTAGTCGTACGCCTTGTCGACCGAGGTTACGATCAGCGCCGTGGCATTGTCCGTCTCGACGCAACAGTCGAGCAGGTGCAGCGGCTTGCAGATCATCCGCGAGTTGACCACGTCCTCAACCGTGACGGGCTGCTTGTAGTACGCCTTGGGATTGTTGGCCGCATGCTCGGAGTGGATCACCTTGACCATCGCCACCTGCTCGGGCGTTGTGCCGTAGTCGTACATATGACGCATGAACGTTGGTGAGAAGTTCTGTCCGGCGCTGAACCAGCCATACGCCGCGCTGTGCAAGGCGTCGCCGCCGACGGGCACCGAGGCTCTCGCCCCTGTTCCGCCAATCCGCACCTGCGAGTAGCCGTTCATCGAGCGGAAGATGACGACCGTCTCGCACATGCCGGCCTCGATCGCGCCAATCGCGAGGCCGATCAACGCCTCCGACGATGAGCCGCCGCCCTGCACGTCCATGTAGAAATTGAGCCTGATGCCGAGGTCGCCGGCGAGCATCGGCGACGCCGTCGAGTCGTTGCCCGAGTAGGACATCATCCCGTCGATCTCCGACGCTGGTATACCGGCGTCATCCATCGCGTTCTTGATCGCCCACGTGCCCAATCCGCGCGTCGTCATGCCCGAACCGCGCGTATAGGTGGTCTCGCCGATGCCAATGATGGCGTACTTGTCGCGCAGATACTTGTCTGCCGTTGAATCAATGTCGGTTGTCACCGCATGCTCCTCTCAAGGACCTCACGAGAGTCCGCCGACAGCGTTGCTGTCGGGCGGAACGTGCGCAGTCTAGGACAGGAAGGAACGGTCTACGGACCGGAAGCCGCCCAAGCCGATCTTGAAGGCTCGCGAGAGAAGACATCCGCCTGCAACGCCTCCGCCTCGAGACCGACCAGTGTCGCCATCTCGCGGTAAGCCGTGCGTCGATAACCCCAGCCCAACTCCGAGCGCTCGACCTGCTCCAGCCAGTCGAACAGGTGAACCTGAGCCAGGTCACGTAGCTCGTCTCGCGACATGTCAATCGGGGGATTGCCCTTGCGATCACGAATGATCAGGTCGGACTCGCCTGCGAGCGCCGCCGAAACGGCAGCATCCAACGTCGAGCGATCCATGACGCAGTTGAGCCACGCGATCCGCTCGGCGCGTGCCCCAATCAGCTCGCGGACCCGTTTCCGCTCGCTCAGCGGCAGCGAAAAATCCTGGAACTTCTCTGTCCCATAGATCGAGTGAAACAACCCTGCAGCTGACAATTCGTCGCCCGCGTCATGGTCGGCCAGCAGGTCGTGAACCGCACGCAGGTGAGTCAGGAAATCGGACCGGTGTGATCAATCTCCGCGGTACCCAACGAACGCAAGAAATCGACCAACTCACTGACCGGACGAGGACAAGCGCTCATTGTGCAGAAATACTATCGCCGATCGGTCAAGAGTTCCGCGAGGTCGTCTGCAGATGCCCAACATGATGGTCCTCAATACAGCCATCGGCCGAAGACTCCACCTGGAACGTGATGTGGTTCACGCGATAGTGATCACGCGTGACCGCTTGAGCCTCTGTCAAAATCTCTTGTTGATTGGCGTGCTCCGGGTCGATCATGATGTGCGCCGAAATGGCGTCGTAGCCGGATGTGATCGTCCAGGCGTGAACATCATGGACGAGGGTCACACCTTCAATTTCTTCAATGTCGTGGCAGAGGGCATAGATGTCGATATGCGGCGGAACCCCTTCGATCAAGACGTGGAACACGCGCTTTGCCGGGCGGTATGAGAGCAGCAAGATAAATCCGGCAATGATGATGCTCGCAATCGGATCGGCCAGATGCCAACCGAACGCGAGGATCAGGATTCCGGAGACGATGACTGCAACCGAACCCAGCAGGTCGCCGATCACATGCAGAAAGGCCCCTTGAACGTTCAGGCTTTCCTTAGCAGAGCGACGGAGGATGATCGCGACGGCTACATTCGCTACCAGGCCAATGACGCCGACGATCGTCATCAACCCGGCCGTCACTTCTGTCGCAGCGCCAATCCGGTGCGCCGCTTCCCAGATCACCCAGCCTGAGATCAGCCACAGCGTGAGGATGTTCAGCGACGCTGCCAGCACTTCGGTTCGCGCCAGGCCAAACGTGCGCTCAGCCGTCCACGGACGATTCGCGATCCACATCGCCATCAATGCGAGTCCAAGTGCCCCTGCGTCGGTCAGCATGTGACCCGCGTCGGCCAGGAGTGCGAGGGAATCAGACAGCAGGCCGCCGACAACCTCGACGACCATGAAGACCAGAATCAACCCCAGCGCCATCATCAGCGTGCGCCGGCTCTGCAGCCTGAGTTCGTGGCCGTGATCGGGCCCCACATGTTCGTGGTCTGCGCGAATCTGTTCGGGGTGCGAACGCTGCTGGCTCATGGCAAAGTCTCGTGGACACGTGGCCCGCTTCCGGCCAACCTATCCTGCTTGGTGTTCTAACAGTTTTCGTCGCAGGCCGTTCCCGCCGCGCGTGACAAACGACAGGAAGCCAACATGTCCGACACACTGACCGACGCACAAGTCATCGAAGCCGCCGATTTCCTCGACGAGGCGACCG
Source organism: Dehalococcoidia bacterium (assembly GCA_963666795.2). Lineage (GTDB taxonomy): Bacteria > Chloroflexota > Dehalococcoidia > Bin125 > Bin125 > Bin125. The sequence goes on from CAXXUV010000008.1 coordinate 2,235,082, forward strand.
CCAACGGTCTGCCGCTGCCGCTGATCCCGGAGTCGTGCCGCCCGCAGTCCGCCGCCGACGGTGGCCGCATCTACTGGGAGCGCTGGTCGCGCAACCAGCGACCAGCCGTGGCCTGGAAGGCAGCCGTGATCGAGGGCGACATGGTTCTGGCCCCATTCTTCGACGGCATGGTTCTGGATTCGCCCGGCCTCGATCCCCGGCTCGGACTTCTTCAACTGCATCCTCGAGGCGGAAGTCGCCTTCCGCCTGGGACAGGACTTTGCCCCAGCCGACGGTGGACACAGCGCCGAGTCCGTCCTTGACGGCGTATCCAACGCGTACATCGTGATCGAAGCGCCCAACAGTCGCTTTTCCGAACCGCCCGGTATGCCCGGAATGGCCGCCGACGGCGTCGGCAATCAGGCGCTGATTATCGGACCCGAGATCGACGATTGGCAATCGAAGGAACTCGTCGCCCTGCCCTGCCAGATCCTGATCAACGGCGAAGCAATGGCCGAAGGACGAGATGGCCGCCCGAATCCCACCGAGATATTGGTCGCCACCGTCAACGAGATCAACGCTCGCGGCATGACCGTCTCCGCCGGCGAAGTCATCACCACCGGCGCCGCCGCCATCCACGTCCCCGGCCTGGCCGGCCAGGAAGTGACCATCCGTTTCCCGGGAATCGGCGACGTTGAACTCAGCCTGACTTAGACCTCCGTCATACCCGCGCTCCGTCGCGGGTATCTCGCCGCGCTCGGCGCGGAGTTGAGCAAAGGGCTGAGCGATCGAAGCGTGCGAGGCTCCTCAGATTCGGGCGTGGGTGCCGTAATCCGCGAGATTCCTGCGGCGGAGCACGGGAATGACGGCAATGGACTTCTGAGAGTCAGGCCGCTACTCGACCCGGCCGATCCCATCGACCTTCCACACGCCTTCGACCTCTACCCACTGGGTGAAGATTGTTCCGTCGCCGTCGTCGCCGCGGAGGGTGATGTGCAACAGGTTGTCGCCCTGGTCGTCGATCTCGTATTCGGTTGATCCTTCGGCCGAGTCCGGCTGTGCCTGCAGCGCCATCGCCTGGCCGATTCCGACTGGCGTGAACACGGGCATGAGTCCAGCGATGTTGTTGGCGATCAGGTCCTGTACGAACTGATCAGCAGTCTGCAAGAGGTCGGCGGGCTCGGTCATTTGCGGCTCTCCTCGCTGCGCTGGATCGCTAGGGCGAGTTGCGTAAACGACATGTACGCAACCCGATCACGTTTCAAGATTCAGACTTCAATTCCATGCGAATGAACGTTCAGCCTACAGCCAGGCGGGATAGGCTAAATCGGTGTCGCGCTGTCCGCGACCCTTCGCGGGCGGCGCTTTGGTGTGTTCGGCTTGCACAAGCCGGGTTTGGTCGGATCAGGAGGCATGGATGAGCACGCAAGGCATCGGGATTGATGCGGAGGCCGCGCCGCAAAAGGCGGCGATGGCACACGCCTCCGGCGAGCCGATCATCGTGGCGAGAAACGTCCACAAGACCTATGCCGGCGCCGGACAGCCCGTCCACGCGCTTCGCGGCGTCACCCTGTCAGTCGCGCGCGGCGAAATGGTCACGATCATGGGACCTTCCGGCTGCGGCAAGACCACCTTGCTCAACTGCCTCTCAGGTCTCGAGACCATTGAGCAGGGAGAGGTCACGGTCGAGGGACGCACGATCCACGACATGCCCGACACCGAGCGCACCGACCACCGCGCGCGCCGCATGGGCTTCATCTTCCAGTTCTACAACCTGCTGCCCGTCCTCTCGGCTGTCGAGAATGTCGAACTGCCGCTCTTGCTCGGCGGCGTTGGACAGCGCGAGTCACGTCAGCGCGCCCATGAGGCGCTTGAGAACGTCGGCCTGAATGATTGGGCGGGACATCGACCGTCGCAGTTGTCCGGCGGGCAGCGACAACGCGTGACGATCTCACGCGCGCTCGTCAACGATCCCGCCATCGTCTGGGGCGATGAGCCCACCGGCGACCTCGACTCGACCAACGCCAATCAGATCATGGAGCTGCTTGAAGGCCTCAATCAGCGCAATCATCAGACCTTCGTAATCGTCACCCACGACGAGGCCATCGGCCGCCGAGCCAATCGCACCATCCACATGCGCGACGGCGAAATCGAAGGCGAGACCATTCACCGCTCGTTGGGCAGCTAACGCGCCACTAGTTAGGCAGCTGACGCGCCAGACACTGCCGGTCTACAGCGCTGAGGGAAGTACGACGACATGGAAGAACTGTTTGGCCTGCCGACCATCCAGCTGATGTGGATTGTGGTTGCGATCGTCGGAGTCGCGGCTGCAGTAGTTGCGTTTATTTTTCTCAAGCGACCCATCCTCGTGCGCATGGGATTGCGCAACATTCCCAGGCGTCGAGCCCAAAGCGTGCTCGTCACGATGGGCCTGACACTCGCCACGATCATCGTCACGATCGCGTTCTCGACCGGTGACTCGCTGGCCGTCAGCATCCGCACCCTTGCGTTGAATGGCCTGGAGCGCATCGACCACCTGATTAGCGTCGAGGCAGGGGCGACGTCAGCGTCGGGCAGCGACCTCGATTATGTGCCGCAACAAGTTCTTGACGATTTGAGCGCGGCCTTCGCAAACGACGATCGCGTTGAGGCCGTCTTCGGCTTTCGCTGGGAGCTCGTGCCCATCGAGCACCCTGACGCCGGCCAGATTGAGCCTCAGTTTTTTCTCATAGGCGTCGACCCCGCGCTGGTTGACAAGATCGACGCCGTCAAGGACAAGGACGGCGATCCGATTCAATTGAGTTCGCTATCGGCGAACGAAATTGTGATCAACCAACGAGCTGCTCGCGAGCTCGACGCGGAGCCGGGAGATACGGTCAGACTCTTCGTGCAGGGCGCTCCGCGCCAATTCACAGTCGCCGAAATCGCCCGCGACGCCGTGTTGACCGGCAATCTCGACAATGGCGCTGCTGGAGGGGTGATCGGCGTCGACGCCTTCCAAACCGTGTTCGGAGCCGAGTTTTCACCTCCGGACCAGTGGGCCGCGATCGCAGTTGCTGCATCTGGTGGTGTGGTGGGTTCGCTGGAGTTGTCCGAGGCGCTCGACAACGACATCGGTGAGTTGCTCGTGCGACTTGAGCGTCAGAATCCCGATCTCTATCGCGTCAGCGGACTGAGCCGCTTTGGTACTGAACCGCTCAAGGCCGACATTCTGGAAAGCGCCGAGCTGATCGCCAGCATCTTCACGACGCTATTCCTGTTCATGGGCTCGTTCTCGGTTGCGGCCGGCATCCTGCTGATCTTCCTCATCTTCGCCATGCTGGCCGAGGAGCGAAAGCCGGAAATGGGCATCGCCCGCGCCGTCGGGATGCAGCGCAACGACCTGATCCAGATGTTCATCTCCGAGGGCATGATCTACAACCTCGGGGGCGCCGTGATCGGCGTCATCCTGGGTTTGCTATTTGCGATGGGCATGATCGCCGCGATGAACCAGGGCTTCGAGAGCTTCGGCTTCGCGTTCACCTGGACCGTGACATACAAGAGTCTGATCATCTCAGCGGGGATCGGCGTGGTAATCACGTTCATCACCGTGCTCTTCTCCAGCTTCCGCGCGGCACGGCTCAATATCGTCGCCGCCATCCGCGACATCCCGGAATCGCACTATGAAGAGACGCACCCGCTCACACTTCGGCGAGTATTGCGCAACATCCTGGGCATGTTCACGACCGCCATCGGTCTCGTGTTGGTCATCACCACGCCGATCACCCTGATCATCGGCGCGCCGATCGCATTCGTCCTGCAACTCACAGGCAACCGCCGGGCGCGGCGGTTGGTTCCCTGGGTGCTGCTCTTCGGATGGCGTGTGTTGTGCTGGAATCCTCAGTGGTGGCTGCTGTTCGTGGTTGGCGGTCTCTACCTGCTAAACCTCGGACTGAGCCAGGAGAGCTTCTTCCTCTACATGGCCGCTGTCTCGCTGGTTCCACTCGGCATCGTGATGGGACTGAACAAGCTCCGCCTCAGTGGACACCGGATTCCACAGCGCCTGCTTTACAGCTTGGGCGCCGGATTTGTCATGTTCCTCTGGTTTATCCCCAACGACTGGCATGAGAGCTTCTTCGACAACAATCTCAACGGAGGCCCGGAACTCTTTGTGCTCGCCGGCACGATGATGACCGCTGCCGGCACCTTGCTGCTGGTGTTCAACCTTGACCTCATCGTCGGTGTCATCCGAGTCGCCGTTGGCGGCATCGGACGCATGGCTCCCGTCATTCGCACCGCGGCGGCCTACCCTGCAGCCGCTCGCTATCGCACCGGCATGACGATTGCGATGATTGCCCTGATCACCTTTGCGCTGGTCAACTTCTCCACGATTAACGCCTCATTCAGCCAGGCCTTCACCGGCAGCGACACCGCCGGTGGATTCGAGGTGCTCGCCTTCAACACCGACATCAACAACGTCGCCGATGTCCGCGCCGATCTCCAGGCCGTCGGCGCGACCGACGTGCTCGAGGGCATCGAGAACGCCGGACGAGTCGAAGTCGGTCCCGAGAGTGGCACGCTGGCGCTTACCGTCCTCACCGAGGAGTGGGACACCATCAATGACCGCCCGATTCTTGGCAGCGACGGCGAGCCGCGCAGGATTGAAACCGACATCGCATCGGTGGACATCGAAGATCGCGACGCTGTCGTCGTGGGCGGCGTCAATACCGAGTTCATCGACGGACAGGAAGTCAAGCTGCTGGCGATCTCGCATCGCTACGAGAACAGGCGCGAAGTCTGGGCGGCCCTGCGAAGCGGCGAGCCCGTCGCGCTGGCCACTGTCGACGCCTTGTCGGGCGCGTTTGGCGGTTTCGGCGGAAACGGCCTGAATCCGTGGTCTGCGCCGGACTCGCTGAACGATGAGTCAACCGGCCTGCCGCTGATCGTGGTCGAACTCGGTATCGGCGACAACGCAAGACAGGTCGAGGTCATAGGCATCCTGGCGCGTGTGAGCGGCGCATTCGTCGATCTCGACGGAGAGAACGGCGGCCTGCCCACGCTGCTCGTTCCGATGGAAATTGCCATCCAGGTGCTCGGCGAGCCGTCATACACGCGCCACTACATTTCTACCGCTCCGGGAGCCGACTCTCTCGACGTCGCTCAAGGCATCGAGCGTGAGCTGCGCATCTTCGCCATCGATATCCAGGGTGAACTCGAGCGTCAGCAGAGCACGCAATCCTCAATCCTGGCGCTGTTCCAGGGGTTCATCGGCATTGGTTTGGTGGCAGGATTGGCTGCGCTCGGCGTGATTGCGCTGCGTGCAGTGGTCGAGCGGCGTCAACAAATCGGGGTGCTCCGGGCGATCGGCTTCCAGGCGCGACTGGTCGGATTCGGGCTGTTAATCGAGATGGGATTCATCGCCCTGCTCGGACTGGGACTTGGCACGGCGCTCGCGCTAGGCCTTGCTTGGCGACTCTTCGCGGAAGGCACCTTCGGCGAGGTCTCGATGTACATCCCGCTCGGCACGATTCTGCCCATGCTGATCGGCGCGTTCGCCGCGTCACTGATCCTGACATACTTCCCGGCAAGACAGGCCGCAAGAACGACGATCGCCGAGGCGCTTCGCTATGAGTAACGACACCACCGACGTCCTGCGAGAACTCGCATTCGGTTACGACCGCGACCTCCCGTTCGACGCCAAGACCACTCAGGCCGAACAAGGCGGCGAGATGCTCGTCGAGCGCTTCGAGATCACATCGCGTTATGACGACCGCGTCGGCGGACTGCTGATGCAATCTGCCAACGCAGTTGGTCCCCGTCCGCTGATCCTGGTCGGGCACCCGGGTACGCTCGACAAGTCCAGCGACTATGTGCTCTGGCCGGCAGAACAGTGGGTCGCACGAGGCGCAATCTGCGCCACCATCGACCAGGCCGGACACGGCGAGCGCGCCAGGCGCCCGGTCTCCATGGAGGACTTCCAGCAGTGGCCCATGCGCCGCCTGGACCAGTCCCTGCAGACCGTCGTCGACTGGATGCGAACGCTCGACTACCTGTCTGAGCGCCCCGAGGTCGATGCCGAACGCATCGGATTCGTCGGCTTCTCGATGGGCGGCATGAGGGGCGCGCCATTCGTCGGAATCGACAAGCGGGTCAAGGCGGCGTCATTCTGCATCTCAGGAGCGAGCACCCTCTCGGGCCGAGGCGGGAGCGCCGGAGAGCTGGCCAACGAGCTTACCGATCCGAGCGTCTACGCGCCGATGATGGCGGGCCGTGCGATCCAGGTCGTCGCCGGAGAACGTGACGACCTGATCACGCCCGAAGCGACGCAGCGTTTCTACGACCAACTCTCCGAGCCACGGGAACTTGTCTGGTTGCCCTGCGGACACTGGGACTTCATGCCCCAGGGGATCAAGCCGGTCGGCCCATTTCTCGAGCGAACGCTCGGCTTCGGCGACTAGCTCAACACGCCCGACGCGGCAAACTCGGCAACTTCTTCCGCCGAGTAGCCCAGCACCTCAGTCGCGACCTCAAACGTGTGCTCGCCAAACAGCGGCGCTGCCGACGCGAGGTAACCCGGCGTGTCGTGCAGCTTGACAATCGGGCCGTCATAGAGCGAGATGTCCGTCTCGGGATGGTCGAGATACTCGTAGAATCCTCGCTCGGCCAGATGATCATCGTGCTCACACATGTCCTCGGCATCATGGACGAGTGACGCCGCGACGCCGACCGATTGCAGCTGAATCGCCAGCGACGCCGCGTCAAATGAAGTTGTCCAGTCGGACACTTGGGCGTTGAGCTCATCCTCAGTGCGCCGGCGTCCCAACAGTGTGCCGAAGCGATCATCGCTTGCGAACGATGTACCCGCAGCGACCGTGCACAGCGACTCCCATTGCGCATCGTCGCCAACAGCTATCGCGATCCAACGCTCGCGACCCGATGGATCGTCGGCACAGCGATAGATCCCGTGCGGGCACATCCAGCTTGATTGATTGCCCTTGCGAATCTGATTCACGCCATTGGCCGTGTAGTCGAGCAGCGCCGGGCCCATAGTTGCCGCGACCGATTCGATCTGCGCGAGTTCGATCCGCTGTCCTTGCCCGGTCCGTCGCCGATGTCGCAATGCAGCCAGAATCGCCACGATCGTGTGGCCGGGATTGACCGCGTAATCGGGATAGTTGGTCCCCACGCCGACGGGCTTGCGCTCAGGGTCGCCGGACAGGTGCGAAATTCCGGTCGTCGGTGTCAATACCGCGCCGAAGCCGAGGAAGTCGCGATGCGGTCCGGTCAGCCCCTGCATCGGTTGGTAGGCGGCAATGATGTCCGGCTTGACCTCGCACAGCTCCTCATACGTCAAGCCCCAACGCTCGAACATTCGCGGGGTCAGGTTGGAGAGGAAGATGTCCGAGCGCTCGATCAGCCGCAGCGCGACCTCGCGCGAACCCTCGGCAGACATGTTGAGCAGGAAGGATCGCTTGTCGGCGTTGAAGTTGTTGAAGTATGCGCAGACGTTGTAGCCCGACTTGCCCGGTTTCTGCGGCTGAGCCAGACGCAATCCGTCAACCCGAGCCTCCGACTCGACCCGAATCACATCCGCGCCGAAGTCGGCCAGCGTGCGACCCGCGATCGGTCCCGCGCCGAACCAGGAGAAATCGGCAACCCGGATGCCATCGAGCGGTCGTGTGCCAGTTGTGGACGTCATACCGCGCCCTCCCCGGCAAATGCGATCAGGTCTTCGGCCGGAATCCCGACCTCATCAACCCAGACTTCCTGGTTATGTTCGCCAATCTGCGGCGCCGGACGCCGAATGCTCGTCGGCGTCGCCGACATCCGGTACGGCGGTCCCGGGAATCGCAGATGTGCGTCGTCCGAGCCCAGCTTGGTCGGCTGGTCGAATTCCAGCCACCACTCCCGAGCGGCGAGGTGTTTGCTGTCGCCGATATCCGCCGGCGTCGCCACCTGGCCGAGCAGTAGCCTCCGCGACTGACCCTGCTCGTACAGCTCCATCGAGGTCTTGCTCGCGTAGAACCTGGTCAGCACGTCTTGCACACGGGCGAAGATCGAGGCGAACTTGGCCTGCTCCTCCGGATCCATGAGCATGCGCATGTTGAGGCTGGCGAACGTCTCCGCGTAAGGCGGATCAGTCAGATCCTCTGCCTGGCCTTCCTCTTCCATCCACTCGACCAGCGCGGACCAGGGCGCTCCGAATCCCGGGATGCCGACCATTGAGTAGATGTAGCCGTCTCGGGTCTTATACGTGCCGATGCCCGGAATCCGATGTTGCTCGCCGATCCGCTGGCGCGACGTGCCCTGGAAGTCCCACTGCAAATGCGCCGTCTCCTGGCAGATCGACAGCGCCTCCTGCATCGACGTCTCCACCCTCTGTCCGCGACCCGTCGCTTCGGCCTGCAACAGCGCCAGCAGCGCGCCCTGAGCCGCCGAAATGCCCGCGACGATGTACGCCTGGTTTCCGGCAATCCGCATCGGCGAGCCGTCCGGATAGCCAGCCAGCGTCGCAATCCCCGACGCTGCCTGAGCGATCAGGTCGGTGACCTGCCAGCCCGACTTGGGTCCGTCCAGCCCGAATCCGGTGATCGACACCCAGATCAGGGAAGGCTGCGCCTCCATGTAGGCGTCGGGATCGACCCCATGTTCGGCCAGCTCCGAACGCTCCGCAGCAGTCCAGGCCTCAATCACAATGTCAGCCGTCTTAACGAGCTGGCCAAACAGCCAGCGGCCGTCAAACTGTCCCAGATCGACAGTCGCCGATCGCTTGTTGGCATTGAAGTACCAGAAGCGCAGCGATGTCTCGCGCCCAGGCTCGCCATTCCAGAAGGGAGCGCGTGCGCGAGAGGGCTCGCCGCCCGGCGGTTCGACCTTAATCACGTCGGCGCCGAGGTCGGCAAGGAGTTTGCCGCAGTAGTGCCCCATCTCAGAGGTGAGATCGAGGATGCGAACGCCGTCGAGTGCTGTCGGAGCCATAGCCGATAGCTTATCGTGACCCATAGGAGGCCTGTCATGGTGCTCAAGGGCGTGGACAGCGACTCGGACTCCGCCCAACCGGTGACGTCGATATCGGAGATTCGGCGCCACAAGGGAATGCTCTTCGACGAATTCACGCGCGAGTATCCCGATTGGGAGTGGTCGGAGCGGCGCCGCGAGCGGCTGATGCTCGATGAGGAGGGGCGCACCTGGGTGCCGATGTTCAGTCCTGACTACGGCGTCGGTTTCGCATACGACGAGCCAGGCTTCACGCCGGAGGCTGAAGAGGCACTCGTGGCACTCGCACGCAAGGGGCGTGAGGACATCCGCGCCGGGAGATTCACATATCTGGATGAGATGGACGACGAGGACTTCGAGTAACGATGCGCTTTCGCGTGATCCTGCTGGAACATGCGAAAGCGGACGTGCGCTCATTGACGCCTGTTCCGAAGCGGCTGGTGCGGAGAGCGCTGCGGGACATGGAGGGCGATCCATATGCGCTGGATACGATCCAGCTAGAACGGCCGGAGATCCTGTTCCGCGTCCGCGTGGACGACTACCGCATCATCTTCCGGCCCGGCCCCGCCGTGCGTGAGGTCACGGTCATCCGAGTCGCCCACCGAGATCGCGCCTACGAAGGCTTAGAACGTCCAACTTCTGACGAGTGACGGGGAGTTAGTCAGGCTGACCAGGGCACATCCATTCCGAGGTGGGCATACGACGTACCGAGGAAATGCCCCCTCTCGGAAGTCCGTTCGTGGATGCGAACGCCGTCAAGTGCCGTGGCATTTTTCGCTTGTGCGCTACCGCCGCGTGCTTGCGAAGCCCGAACACCCTCACTACCTGTTTGCTAATAGTGACCACAGAACTCGATATTGGGTTGAACCTTCGTGTTGAACATCTGATTCACACCCGTGAAGGTAGCCGTTAGCGTCTGTGAGAAGAAACTCGCCCTAATGACAAGTCTGTTAGCGCTCTGCATCTTGTCAGCAAACTCCGATGCATCAGGTGGATAGAAGCTATCTTCGTTGCCTGAGTAGTGGTTCCAGCTCTCTGTGATGGCGTCGTTGCTGTCGAATCGATACGACACCCGGACGCGCCGATCACTGGGTTGATAGGGCAACTCGTTCTCCCAGAGCACGACCTCAAACGATCCGGCGCGACAAGAGACCTCAATTCTCATCGTGTCATAGAGATCGTCGTCAGTATGAGCGACCTTAACAATCCAGGTGAAGTAGGTGTCATCCAATGGGTCTTGTTGAACGCCGTAATAGAACGAAGGCTCTGAGCCGTTATAGGTCCAGCCATCGAGCTCGGCCCGAGCTAGTACGGCTTCTGCCACGATCGGTACCCCAGCCGGCACTACGACAGGGGGAATCACGATCACAGTCGACAGCGTGACCACGGAGGAGTTGAGCCACCGGTCGATGTGCGAGATTCTGTGAGAAGCGGAGAGGTATCGACCTGAAGGAAGAATGTTCTCTCCCCAGTTCTCGCCGTCGGTCTTTTGTTGTAGTGCGAACTCTGTTCGGCCGTCTTCGAGCCTTCGCGCCCGAATTCGGGTCTCGACCTCGCCCACAAGGATTGAGGGATTTGAAGAGAGCCACCTGTCAGTGGCTACATCAGCTGGAAAATTTCGTCCCCGTGGCAGATTTCGTTCATCCCAGCTCGTTGCTGGAGCAGCACCCTCTTCCTCCATTAGGTCAACGGCATCGGTCTCAAGTTGGAAGGCGAACTCGATTCGACCATCTTCAAGTGGACGAGCGCTCACGCGGGCGCGACGCTCGATCCCCTGGTCCTGTGCGACTAGGTCTGCTGCCAATCCTGCAATTAGGAGAGCAGCCAAGGTCGCAACCAACAGCTTTGTGATCGCCACAATAAGTTCCATTCAAAGAGCAAATGCGAGGGAGGGGGGCCGGGCAGGCGAAAAGGACAAGGAAGACTGGTGTTGTCTACGCCCCAATCGCGACCTTCACGTTCGCTGGCAACCTCAACGTGAACACCTCGACCGCCTCTCGGACCATCTCCTCCAACACCTCTGCCGCAGGCCTGAGCTCATGCAACAGCCCCGCGATTTGACCTGCCGCGTTCATCAGCAGGTCTTCGCGATTGCCCTGCTTTGCGGCCTCGGCGATGTCGGCGATCAGGAGGCCTTGGAGGCCCATCGGTAGGGCTTGAGCGCCGGAGTCTTCCCAGGCCTCGATTAGTTCGTTGGTCACGTTGCGCATTGTCTTGCCCGAGTAGAGGCGGGTGACTCGGGTGTCCTCGTCGTTGGCGGCGAGGATTCGGCGCTTGCGGTATTCGTCCAGGTTTGCCTCCTGAGTTGGAATGAAGACGGTGCCGCACCAGACGCCGACGCAGCCCATGGCCAGCGCCGCCGCGAGGCCTCGGCCGTCGCCGATGCCGCCTGCCGCGACCACCGGCCTTCGGCGCCACGGCGTCGAGCACCTGTGGCAGGAGCGCCATCGTGCCGATTCTGCCCGTGTGACCGCCGGCCTCGTGACCCTGAGCCACGACGATGTCAGCGTTGCCGTCGCTGACGCGGCGGGCGTTCTTGACGTTGCCCACCAGCGATATCACCTTGCCGCCCGACTCATGGACCTGGTCGACGAACGGCGCCGGATTGCCCAGACCGGTTGCGAGCACTGGAACTTGCATGCCCGTGATTGTGTCCACCTGATCCTGCGGCGTGAAGCGCGGGACACGGACATCGGCGCGCGGCGCCTGGACATCGGGCAAGTCGAGGTTGGCGCGAATCTCGCCGATCACCTCTCTCTGCTCATCCGGCAGCAGGTCACGCGGATCCTTCGGTCGCTCACGGCCGCTTGGCCGCCGCGCAACGTTCGACGGCACCAGGATGTCGACGCCGAACGGCCGGTCGGTGAGGTCCTGGATGCGCCTGATCTGCGCTTCCAGGCGATCCGGCGGGAATCCGGCTGCGCCGAGGACGCCGAGCCCGCCCGCGTTGGAGATGGCAGCCACCAACTCAGGGCCGGCGATGCCGGCCTGGCCGCCTCCAGTCGTCGGTCCCATGCCCGCCAGCGCGATTGGATATTCGATGTCGAGCAGATCGCACATCTCGGTGTGAAGGATTGGACGTGTCATGAGTTACCAGTCTGTTGTAACGCCGAATGCGTTCGCACTGAGGTGGTTCTGCCGGTCACAATTGGCGTGCGCTTCCATATGCAGTCTGCATTGTTCTAGCCCCGACGCGCGCGGTCAATCCTGGGAGCGAGCGGGCTCAGGGGTACCATGAATCCATGAACACACTAAAGATCAGAGGCGCGAGCGAGACCATTGCGGCCGGTTTGGCCGCGATGTCGCGTTTGGCCGCAGGCGTCGGTCGACGCCTCAAGCGACCGCTGCTGATCCTCGTCAGCGGCGTCGTCATCCTGATGCTGCTCATCGTCGTCCTGCAGTCCGGACTCGGAGTCGACAGCGACGACACCATCACCGACAGTCAGCGACCGGAAATCGTGGGCGAGTAACACGCAGCCACGCCTGCCGAGGGGAGCAACCCGAGCGATGTCAAGACCGAGCGAAGCACTGATGAACGAGGCGGGGGATTGGATCGCCGAGCAGCTCTCCGAAGAGGGACTGATGGTGACCAGCGGGTTCGTCGATCTCGTCCTCGACATGGAATGGACAGCGATCGAGAAGGGCGTGACGCCTGATGATCGTCCGGCCGTGGTCGGTGCGGTGATGCAGAAGATGCTCGAGGAAAACGTCCATGTCGGTCCGCCGCCCGACACGCTGTCAACCGATGGAATCGATACATCGCAGATTCGTCCGGTGCCCAAGCAGTTCGTCGAGCAAGTGCTGAGCTGGGAAGACGACTTCCTCGGCTTCGCCGGCATTCGGCGAGCGGACCATGCGCCTGATGGGGCGTCTGGTCGGGCGCCTGGTCGGGCGCCTGGCGGGACGGGATAGCGACATGTTCGGGCCGCGACATACGGTCACGATTGAGCCATCCGGGCTGACCGTTGAAGTGCCGGATGGGGAGCGACTGATGCAGGCGGCCCGTGACGCGGGATTCTGGTGGCCCAATCAGTGCGACATGCAATGTCGCTGCGCTGGTTGTTTCGTCACCGTGGTCTCGGGGGGAGACCACTTGTCGGACATGGGGCGGGCGGAGGAGGAAGCGCTGCTCAACCAGCGCGGGCGGCGCGCACTTGAGGACCCGGTGCGCCTGGCGTGTCAGCTGGGCGTTTATGGCGACGCAACCGTTCGCAAGACCGGAGTCCGATCGGGAGGGTGAGGCTCACCATGCAGGGCATTCACGGAATAGATCTGGCCAGATTGGAAGCATTCGTTGAGGTCGCATCGGCGCGTTCGTTTTCCCGCGCCGCCGAGCACTTGAACCTGACCCAGCCCACGGTGTCCGCGCGGATTGCGCAGATGGAAGCTCAGTTAGGCGTGAGCCTGTTCGAGCGTCTCGGGCGACGCGTCCGGTTGACCGATGCCGGACGAGCGCTCCTGCCCCACGCTCAGCGAACGCTTCAGGCCGCCCGCGACGCAGCCGAAGCCGTCCACGCGCTCAGAGCCGGCGGAGGTGGCAGTCTGGTCATCGGCACAGCCCCAACCGTGGGGACGTATGTTTTGCCCGGCCTGCTGCAGCGCTACGCCGTCGCTCAGCCCAACGTAGAAATCTCGATCCGCACGGGACGTAGCCACGAAATCTCCCAGATGGTCCTCGACGACGAGGTCCAGATCGGCTTCGAGCGCGAGCTGGGTCACGCCGAAATCGAATCGGTACCGCTCTACGAGGATGACATCGTCCTGCTCGCCAGCCGTCATCATCCGCTCGCCGTACAGGGTCTGGCCTCGCCGGCGGAGATTGCCAATGAGGCGGTGATCTTCTTCGACACCGGCAGCAGCTATCACGCGATCAGCCAGGCGGTGTTCCACAACTCTGGGTCCGCGCCGCGGCACTCAATCGACGTCGACAGCCTCGAGATGGCCAAACGCCTCGTCCTGCGCGGGCTGGGCCTCGCTTTCCTGCCCAAGGTCGCGGTCGAGGAGGAGATGCAACGTGGAGAGCTGGCGCCGATCATCATCGAGTCGGCCGTGCCGATTCGCCGCAGTATCGCGGTCATCCGCCGACGCCGACGCACACTGAGCGACGCGGCGCTTTCGTTCCTCAGCCTCGTCGGTCACGTTTTCGGAGTCGAGGTCATGCCAGATGTCCGCCAACCCAGCCGCGCGCCGAGTCGGCGAGTGCCTGCGGCGCCCTAATCGGCGCCGGTTGGTAACTCCGGCAGCTCCGATTCGTCGCGCAGCGCCTTGAGCATGTCCACGTCGGCCTTGCCCGGGCCGTCGCCTTCGTAGCCCGGTACCTCGAGCAGCCACGCGGCATTGCGTAGCACTCGATTCCGCACCATCCGCCGGAACGCCTTCAGGCCGATCGTCCCCTGCCCGATGTTCTCGTGACGGTCTTTTCCTGAGCCGAGCTCAGTCTTCGAGTCATTCGCGTGGATCGCGGCCAGCTTCTCCGTCCCAATCTCGCGCTGGAGCTCGTCAATGGTCTCTTTCAGTCCGATAATCGTCGCGAGGTTGTAGCCGGCTGCGTGCGCGTGACAGGTGTCCAGGCAGATGCCGACACGAGGGTTGTCGACGGCGTTCATGATCGCCGACAGTTCGGCAAACGTGGAACCGACCGAACGACCCGAGCCGGCATTGTTCTCCAGCAGCAGCAGTGAGTCGTCGGGCGTCCGATCCAACGCTTCCGACATCGACGCGGCGATCCGTGGCAGCGCGTGGTCGAATCCGGAGCCCATGTGCGATCCGACGTGAAAGATCACGCCGTCCGCGCCGAGCCTCGAGGCCAGGTCCAGTTCCTCAGTCAAGGTGTCGGTCGATTTGCGCAGCAGCTCGTCGTCCGGCGACGCCAGGTTGATCAGGTAGACGGCGTGAATGAAGGCCGACTTCATCTTGGCGCTCTTCATCTGCGCGCGGAACGATTCCGTGTCCTCGTCGGGATGGTGCTTCCGTCGCCACATCTGAGGAGCGGCGCCGAAGATTTGAAACGACTCGGCGCCCAGGTCGAGGGCTCGCCCGACCGCCTTGTCGATCCCGCCTGCAGACGAGACATGAGCGCCAAGGCTGGGAGTTCGGGCCATTGCTAGATCCTGAGCGCTTTGGCTAGCCGATCGATCACCCGACGAGCAGGCATGGCAATCACCGAGTCGGCTACGGCCGAGGCGAGCGCGTCGGCGTCCACCTGACGGCTCAGCGACACTCGCGCCGTGCTCGTCTCGAGGTCGCAGTGTGCATCTTCGACGCCGGCAACCCCCTTCAGGGCCGCTGCCACGCGACTTGAGCAGATGCCGCAAACGAGTCCGTCGATTTCCAGCGTGGCCTCGGCTGGCTTGAGTTCGACCACGCGCGCCTGTGGCGCTCGCAGCAGTCTCAGCGGTTTCAGGATTGCCATGTCGTCAGACCACCCATCATGTCGTCAGACCATCCATCATGCCTTCAGACTATCTGTCTTGCCAGTCGAGGTAGCGCCGAACGGCCCGCGCGCATGATTCGATGCTGTGATAGCAAGCGATTCCGTGGTCGTTCAGCCGATGCTGGAGGTCGAGACCGCGGCCAAATCCCTCGTTCGTACGCGGCTGGCGCACCACGACCGCCAGTGGCTTCGACAGTTTTCCGGCAACACCCGCCAAGGCGTTTGCCGTTTGCTCGGCGAATTCCTCATCTCGGGCCCGAGTACCGCCGTCCGTGCCCGTGTGCACCATTAACCAGTCAATGCCCGGGTCGTCGGCGACGGCGGTCAGCGCGGTCGCCATGTGGTCGCCCTCGAACATGAAGCCGGCGTCCAGCGGATTGCGGATCGATGTCCCGGCGACCGGCGTGAATTCTCGCAGTACCTTCTGCGTCGCCTCGTCGAACCAGGGCACGGGGATGTCGTTGCGGTCGCAGATATCGGCCGCCAGCACCGAGACGCCACCGCCGCCACCGAGCACGGCGCATCGCGATCCACTGACCTCAGGCATGCGCTCGATCGTCACGGCGAGATCGAGCAGCTCCTCGATGCTCTGGGCCGGGATGAATCCGCCCTGCTTCTGCACCGCATTCCAAATCTGCGCCGACCCAGCTAGCGATCCCGTGTGCGACGACGCGGCTCGCGATCCAGCCTCGGTCAGTCCGCCCTTCAGTACGACGAGAGGTTTGCGTTGTTGCGACATCTCGCGTGCAACCTGGAGGAATCGGCGTCCGTTGCGAATGCCTTCCAGGTAGGCCAGAACGAAATTTGTGTCGCTGTCGTGCGCGAGAAACTCAAGGAAATCGGCTTCGTTGAGGTCCGACGCATTGCCAAACGACGCGACGTTCGAGAAGGTAATCCCGCGCCGCACGCCTTCGCCGACCACTTCCGACGCGTTCATCCCCGACTGCGACAACATGCCCACATGACCCGGCGTCGAGGACGCTTCATCCATCCACGACACGCCGCCCCGCGTCGAGTGAATGCCCATGCAGTTTGGACCGATCAGCCTGATCCCCGCCTCGTCAAGCTTGCGCAGCACCTCAGCCTCGAGGTCGGCGCGCTCCGAGCTACCTGTTTCACCGAAGCCCGCAGTGAACAGGTGAATCACCTTGACGCCCTTGGCGATCGCATCGTCGACCAATCCCAGGATGGCGGACGCCGGAACGGCCGAAATCAGCGACTCAACCGGTCCGGGCACGTCAGCGAGCGATTGGAACAACGGAGTCCCGTCTGCCAGTTCACCGCCTCGCGGATTGAGGCAATAGAGGTTCGGCACGCGGTCGAGCTTGCGAATGCCGCGCAGAAACATCTGCCCGCCGCCCCAACCGGTCGTGCGCGGTGACACGCCGGCGATCGCCAGGGATTGGGGAGCGAACGCAGTTTGCAACGCGGCTTGAGCGTCGGCCTTGCGGCTGGATTGAGTGGGAACAAATGTCATGGACGGACCTTTGCTGTCTGCCTCAAGGGCGCGGGAGTAGCGTATCAACCGGTGTTGCGATGACCGATCTCCATATTCCATCCAAGCGCGGACCGATTGCCGTCCGTTGGCAACCGCCACTGGGAGACGCGGTGCGCGGCGCAGTGCTGTGCGTCGGTGGATTCGACGGCGGCTTCGACGGTCCCGCCGAAGGCATCTATGCCGACCTCGCAGACGAACTGCCGCAACACGGTATCGGCGTGCTGCGCCTCGACTTCCGAGTCAAGACATCACCTGGGCCAATCGACGAAGGGACATTCGACCTGTTGGCCGGGATCGACTGGCTGGTCAATCAGGAAATCGGTCAAGTCGCGCTGCTCGGTCACTCTTATGGAGGAGCCATCGTGATTCGCGCCGCCGCGAGGTCAAGTGACGTCGTCGCGACCTGCGCTCTGTCGACGCAGACGGCCGGAATCGAGCCCGCAGAAGTCCGTTCATTGGCGCCAAGACCGCTACTGCTCATCCACGGAGCAGCAGACTGGCGCCTGCCGCCGCGCCTGTCGCAGTGGGTCTACTCCGTCGCCGCAGAGGGGCGAGAGCTGCACATCCTCGAGGAAGCCACCCACTCCCTACGCCAACGCCGAGATGACCTCTGGTCGCTGCTCATCGATTGGATCGATCGCGTCCTCCCCGCTTCCCCCCTTGCGGAGACCTGCGCGTAAACCCATTAGTCCCCTCTCCCCCCCTTGCGGGGGGAGATGTCACAGAGTGACAGAGGGGGGGTCGTCCGACGCTGACCAGGTAGCTACTGCGATAGGGAGCCCCCCTCTGCCTCCGGCATCTCCCCCGCGAGGGGGGAGAAGGGGATTTACGCGCAAGTCTCCTTGCGGGGGAAGCTGCCGAAGGCTGAAGGGGGATCTTCCCGCTCAATCAAAGAGAGCAATAGCTCAGTTCACACCTACAGCGGAGGCCGCTGCCAGCCGCCGAGATCGGACTCCAACGCCGCCGCCAAGGCCAATGTGACATCCTCTCGCCAGGGATGCGCCAAGATCTGGATGCCGATCGGCAATCCATCGCTGGACGTCCCGCAGCGCAGCGCGGCGCCCGGCCAACCGGTGATGTTGTACGGACCGGTGTAGAACATGTTCCGCAGCTCGTTGCTGTACGTCTGGCCATGCTCCGGCGCCGGACGCGCCGCCACCGGCGCGACAATGGCGTCGTAGGGCTGGATGAACTGCAACATCTCGCTGCGGAACTGGTCCTGCCGCTCCAGCGACTTCGTGTACTCGTCCGTCGACGTTGGCTCGATCGTGTCGAAGCCCTTCTTCAGGAACGGCGATTTCTCGGTCGTGCCCCACTTGTCCAGCATCCGCTGCACCCAGGCGCGACCGTCGCCGCCACCGACCCGCGGCCAGAGGTCGACGTATTCCGCCAGCGCCGGCGGTGTATCCGGTTCGACCGACGCCACTCGCTCCCCAAGCGCGGTCACGGCGGCCTCCAGCGTGGCGCGCGTGTCGTCATCGGGCGCGAGGTAACCGTCAACATCCGAGTACCAGGCAATCCGCAAGCTGCTCAAGTCCACATCAGCCGGATCGCGCAGCGGTATCGGCGCGATGTAGGGATCGACGCCGTCGGGACCCGAAATGATTGGCAGCGCCAGCATCAGATCCTCGACGTAGCGCGCCATTGGACCGATCGTCGTCCACGCTTCGAGCGCACCCATGCCCCAGGGCACGATGTGGCCCGTCCGAGGCACCCGACCCGCCGTCGGCTTGAGCCCGCAGACGCCGCTGAAATGCGACGGCAGACGGATGCTGCCGCCGGTGTCGCTGCCCATGTCCAACGGCGATCCGCCGGCGCTGACAATCGCCGCCGCGCCGCCGCTCGATCCGCCGGGCGTACGCTCGGGATTGAACGGGTTTCGAGTCTGTCCGTAAACCAGGTTGTCGGTCTCACCCGACAGCGTCAGCTCCGGAGTGTTCGTCTTGCCCATCAGGATCGCGCCCGCAGCCCGCAGCCGAGCCGCAACGGTCGAGTCCGCTTCCGGCACAAAGTCCTTGCGACCCAGCGTTCCGCCCGTCGTGACAATGCCCTCGGTGTCGTGAGAGTCCTTGAGCGTGATTGGAGCTCCATGCAACGGACCCAGATCGTCGCCGCGGGCAATCGCCGCGTCAGCCTCCGCCGCCTCCGCGCGAGCGCGCTCGGCCGAGGACTGAACCACAGCGTTCAGCGTCGGGTTGACTTCGTCAATCCGCGCCAGGTGCGCCTCCAGCATTTCCGACGCGGACACCTCCCGCTCGCGGATCGCCCGGACGATGTCGGTCAGTGAAGAAAAGGTGTCAACCATCAGGCATGCTCCCGGCATGTGCCGCGAGAGGCCGTGCGTGCCTCAGCGGCCTGTGAATTCGGCCGGACGCTTCTCTGCGAACGCGGTTGTGCCTTCGCGTGCGTCGTCCGTGACCATGATCTCAGAATAGAGCTGCGACTCCAGGGTCATGCCCTTGGCAAAGCCGGACTGCAGCAAGACGCCCTCGTAGGCCGCGCGCTTCGACGCTCGAACGGCGAGCGGTGCGTTCGAGGCAATCTCTTCCGCCCAGTCGCGAGCGGTCGGCAGCAGCGCTTCGGGCGTCGTGACGGCGTTTGCCAGCCCGATCCGGTGCGCTTCCTGCGCATCGAGATGATTCGCTCGCAGCAGCAGTTCCAACGCCTTGCCAAACGGGACATACCGCGCCAGTCGTTGCACCTGACCACCGCCGGGCAGCAGTCCGCGCTTCGGCGCCATTGAGCCGATCCGGGCCGTGTCGCTCATGATCCGCAGGTCGCAGGACAAGGCCAACGCAAATCCGCCGGCCAGACACCAGCCGTTGATCGCAGCGATGACCGGCTTCCAGGTCTTGTCGGGACCCCAACTGGAAAGCCCGGTCGCATTGGTTGGATTGGCCTCACGCCGGGATGCGGACGTCGCCGCTCGGTTGATTTCATCATTGTGGGCGTCGGGACGCACCAGGTCGCGGCCGGCGCAGAATGCGCGGCCCGCGCCGGTGATGATCGCGACGTGCAGCGCGTCATTCTGATCGAATTCCGACCAGAACTCGTCCAGTTGCTGTGACATCTCGGGATTGATCGCGTTCATGCGCTCGGGTCGGTCGAGCGTGATCGTCGCGATCTTGCCGTCGGTTTCGATTCGGACTGACATGATCGCCTAACCGCCCGCGACTGCGGGGACGATCGAGACTTCGTCGCCCTGGCTCAGCGCCGTGTGCAGACCATCGAGAAAGCGCACGTCCTCGCCATTGACGAAGAGATTGACGAAGCGCCGGATTTCACCGTCCTCATCGAGGATCCGATCGCCGATACCGGGGAACTGCTGCTCAAGGTCAAGCACGAGATGTTGTAGGGTCTCGCCGGCCGCCTCAACGACATCCTGGTCGGAGGTGAGGGGGCGCAGCGGAGTCGGAATGCGCACGGAAACGCTCATCGACGGAGCTCGATTCGTTCAGGGTTGACTTGCTTGATTAGAGGTTAGCGCGGGTCAGCGAAGGCGTCTGCGCAGGCTGATGCAGTGCAGCAGGTTAGAGGAGGCAACTAGACCGGACTGGTTACTCGTCCGGCTGCTCCGGCTCCCAGAGAATCCGGCACGTCCCGCAGACGAGAGCGGAGATCACTTCGCGACCTCCGTCACTCTCGAGGTTGATCGTCTCGTACTCGATCTCGGCTTCCGACCCGCAATCGGGACACAGCGGCCGCAACACGTAGTCGAAGTCGCCCGAGGTCACCGAGCTTCGGTGGACCAGGGTGTCGATATCGACCCACTCGTCGAACGGCACCGAGCGCACCGCAAAGCTGGCCAGGTCGGCCGAGAGATCGGCTGACATGCCGGACTCCGGCGGGTCACCGGGCGTTCGTCCGCCGCCGCCCCGAGTGCTCATGGTTGTGTACTCATAGGCGCAGTGTAATGTCGCGATCCACGGAATTCGGCATCCTAGCGCCGGTACATGGAACGGACGGCCGAATCGGCGTCATCATCGCTGTAGGACTGGCGAGTCCCGCCGCGACGTCCGGTGAAGATGTCGGAGTTGTTGATCCGCTTGTCTTCGGGAATTGAATTGTAGAACTCACGTCGTGAGTTACAACGCGGACAATGTCCCAGCGACGACGCGCCGTCGGGCGAGTCGATCAGCCAGATATGTACGCATTCGCGAGGGCCAGCAAGGCCTGGGGCTACAGCGGTAACCATGTCGAATCCCTCAAGAAGGAGTTCGGTCCGCCGCCAGGCGTCCTGTGCGCGGATTGTACTTGACGTATCGCCCGCGACTGTCCTTACGGTGAAGCAAAACGTTAATTTTGTCAACGCTGTATAAATGTTCGGCCGATTAGTGCGAACAGTACAATCGTACGAACTAAATTAATATCGATCAGCCGCTTACGCTATTGACATGCAGGAGCGAATTTCCTTCGGGCTACATTGACTTCGATTCTCGTCATACCCGCGGCGGAGCGCGGGTATGACGGAGATCGGGACATGGCCGAATGCCCGGAACGAGGTGACTCCGCTATCCCGACATCCCTTTGACGAACTCCAGGGCTCCCTCCGGATGCGCGTGGAAATCCCGAGGCGCGTCGACGATGTGCTGCACCACGCCCTCAGCGTCGATCACGTATGTCGTCCGTGCCGTGATCCCACGTTCCTCGTTGAGAATGCCCCAGGCCTTGCCTGTCTTGCCCCAGGGGAAATCCCCGAGCAACGGAAACTCGAGCCCCAACTCAATTGCGTAGGCCCCGTTGGCGAAGGGTGAGTCGACCGAAATGCCCAGCACCTGGGCGCCGGCCTCCTGGAACTCGCTGTGCAGTTCCCGGAAGCGGCTCAGTTCGTTCGTTCAACCACCGGTAAAGGCGAGCACGTACCAGGCCAGCACGACCGTTTGGCCGCGATACTCCGAGAGCGTGTGCTCCTTGCGGTCTCCGTCCATCAAGGTGAAGTCGGGCGCGACCTGTCCAATCTCAACTGCCATGGGACCGCTCCTGAACGCTTGTGCTGGTCGACTGCTGGTCGATCGCGTGTCGACCGGTTGGTGGCGGACGCCACTGGCGCCCGCTGTCCATATCCTAAGCGCTGGGTATACTTCGCCTATGGCTAACGGCGCCGAGTACGACCTGGGTGCGGCGGAAGTGCTGGAAGCGGAAGCGATCGGCCCGGCCGGTCAACGCCGTTTCCGCTTGCGCGTGATCGCCGGCGACAAGACCGCATCGATCTGGTGCGACAAGACGCAGGTCAGTGCGCTGGCCGAGGCGATTCAGCAGGTGCTGTCGCGTCACCGGCGCACAACCGACGGCCGGCGCCCCGCCTCGCGACCGCTCGAGCCGTTCCCCGATCGCGCGACGCACGACTTCCTCGCCGGACGGATCGCCCTCGGTTATGACGAGGACGCCGACAGCATCACGCTCTTCGCGACCGACATTGAGCAGGGCGGCCCCAATGCCTCGCCGACGGTGCGCGTCGACCTCAGCCGGCAGGCCGCGCGACTGTTCACCGTGCAGGCGGAGGAAACGGTCGCCGGCGGGCGGCCAAACTGCCCGCTATGCAAACAACCCATCGAGGGATCGGAACATCTCTGCCCACGCACCAACGGGCATTCGGAAGACGCACTCGCCGAAATCGGGCCGCCCGAGTTCTAGGCCCGGAGGCGATCGTTGACGACCTATGACGGCGCGGCTCCTGGAGTAGCTCGACGAACTGTTGGCCGAGACAGGCTGACTGCGCGCGCTGCCCCGCAACACTCCGCACTGCTGCGGACGGTCGTCCGAATCGCTTCTAGCCTGCCGCCTCGCCGACCCCCGCTCTGGACATACCAGTATGCGTTTTCCTTGCTTGGCACGGCTTCGTTCTTCGCCTGCTTTTTCTACCTGACGACGACGCTCCCGCGCGAGATGACGGACCTCGGGTTCAACCTGTTCGAGATCGGATTGGTCGTCGGTGGCTACGCGGCCATTCCGATCCTGCTGCGGCCCTTCATTGGACGCTGGAGTGATGGAGGGCACCGCATTCTGCAGATGCGATTTGCCCTGTTGGCGTTCATCGCGTCGTTTGCGTTGATGATCTTTACCGACAACCTCTGGGCGCTGTTCGCGTTGCGTTGCGTGCAGGGCATTGGCATGGCGGCCTATCCGACCTCGGCCGGCTCGCTCGTCGCCGAACTCGTGCCGCCGGTCAGGCGTGGCGAGGGTTTGGGCTTTTTCGGACTGTCGACCAGTTTCGCTCAGACCCTCGCCCCCGTGGGCGGTGGCGCCATCGCCGTCTTCGCCGGGTTCGACGGCGTGCTGATTCTTGGGGCCGCGACTGCGGCGGTCTCCCTGCTGGTCACGATATTCCAGCGAGAGCCGCCGCGCCCGACCAAGCCGCCACCTCCCGTGTCGTTGAAGTCGTTGATCCCCGCCCGAGCAGTGTTTCCGATGCTCGTCTTCCTCAGCGTCACGCTGGGATTCTCGGTGGCCGCTGCATTCCTCGAGCCCCTGGCCGATCAACCTCACCGCAATCTCGGATTCGTGGCGCTCTTCTTTATGTTCAGCGGCGTCGGGGCGATGCTGTCCCGACCGATGGCTGGACGCCTGTCAGATCGCATCGGCCGCGTCCCGGTGATCATCCCAGGCCTGATTGCCACCTGCGCCGGCATGGTGTTGGTGGCTCAATCGGATACCGCCGTAATGCTGTGGGTCGCCGGTCTATTGACGGGCATCGGCATGGGCGGCGCGCACACGGGTCTGTTGGCGATGGCCGTCGACCGCGTCTCGTCGACCCAACGCGGCGGCGCCACGGCGACGTTCCAGCTTGCCTGGGACGTGGGTGGCTTCGCGTCATTCCTGATTGGCATCGTCGGAGCATTCTTCAACGTTGAAGTGATCTTCTGGTTGGCCGCGCTGGGCGCAGTGGTCGCGCTGGGAGGGCTGCTCCTCGGCCGGTTCATGGGCTGGACGCGGACCGCGCCGCCGGCCTTGGAGCCGCTCGCTGCTAGAGCGGCTGCGGGGGGCGGGTGATGCCCAGTGTCCGCATGGACCCAACCTCCAGAGCAACGTGAGCTGACGGAACTCTCCCGCGAACGCTCGCCTGCCGGCGCGTTCAATCGGGGTTGGTATGCGGCGGCATTCGCCGCCGGAGTGCTCCTCGTCTGCGTGCTCGGCGTCGCCACTGACATATTCGATTCCGGCCCCACTGCCACCGGCGTCAGCGCCGCTTATCGAGACGGCATCGACCAGGGAACCGCGGCTGCCGAGGCTTACTGGCAAGATGAGCTCAAGGAGCGATGGTGGGAGTCATACAAACAGGGCAAGTCTGAGGGATCATCGATCGCGCCGGCACTGGTGATCGCGGTCCACAAGGGATTTAGCTGGGACCGCGGCTTCGACGCCGGCTTGCGCTCGCCCGATATCGATGTCGAGCAGAGTTATCGGCGGGGATGGATGGCCGGCTATTCCCGAGCCTGGTCGGCGATCACAAGCGAGGTCGCCGTGGCGCCGTTCAATCCCACTCCACCAACGGTCGAAGTCGATGACCGCGTTCAGTGGGTCGAATGGGGAGGTGAACCTTGAAGGGCAGGTTGGGACTGGCACTGGTCCTGTCTTTCGCCGGGGGCGTACTGCTGACGGCGGCCGTCGGCGGAGCGCTGGGCGTCTTCGACCGCGGACCGACCGAGCTGGATGTGTCCGACGCACGCGAACGAGGCCGTGAGGAAGCCACGGCCGAGGTCGGCGTGGGCAAGGAAGCAGCCGCCGACGAGCAAGCCGAAGCGGGCTATCAGCGCGGCCGAGAATCCGCAGACGGGCTCTCGCTTGATCGACTGCCAAAT
This sequence comes from Dehalococcoidia bacterium, assembly GCA_963666795.2. Taxonomy (GTDB): domain Bacteria; phylum Chloroflexota; class Dehalococcoidia; order Bin125; family Bin125; genus Bin125. Next base: position 2,259,767 of record CAXXUV010000008.1, read on the forward strand.
CCGGATGGCTGGTTCGCCGGAGTCATGGCCGGCCGGGTGAAGCTGCAGGAGCGGGCCGACGAGGCCTTTCAGTCAGGATTCGCAGAAGGAGAACGCCAGGGCCGAGACGAGGCGCTCGGGGCGCTGCGATCGAGCGACGAGCGTTAGGGAATCTCTGAACAACTGGTCCTGATGGCCTGGTAACCCTCTTCAGGAAGGCGTCTCGGAAATACAGGATTCGTCATACTCGCGCTCGAGCGCGGGTATGACGGAAATGGAGGTCAGGAGACTCTTGAGTAACTCCTCTTCTCCCCCCTCGCGGAGACCTTTGAATGAGTCCCCTTCGCCCCCCTTGCGGGGGAGATGCCGAAGGCAGAGGGGGGGCTCCCCATCTCAAGGCCTATCTGGTCGCTGGCGGCGGACCCCCCCTCTGTCACTCCGTGACATCTCCCCCCGCAAGGGGGGGAGAGGGGAATCATGAGTTTTTCAAAGGTCTCCTCGCGGGGGGAGATGCCGTTGGCAGAGCGGGGCTCCCCATCTCAAGGCCTATCTGGACTGCTGAAGCAGCCTCTTATGGCGTCCGTTGACCCCACTGATTCCAGTGCACGATTTCCTCCAGCGGCACGCGTGGAGCTTGCTTGAACGTCGCGCCTGTGAAATAGGCCATCGGCAACAGAACTGCCTGAGTCACGTCCTTGGGAATCCCGAGCAATTCCTGCGACAACGACTCGTCGCGCAGATGCAGCGTTGTCCAGGCCATGCCAATCCCACGAGACCGAGCCGCGAGCATGAATGACCACGCTCCGGGAATAATCGATCCGTAGGTCGCTGCCTGCGCCATGTAGCCGGCATTCTCGACGCGGCCCGTGATACACGCGATCAATAGCGCCGGACAGCGGTGCATCTCATTGGCCAGATAGGTCGCTGAACGCGTGACGCCATCTGCCGCTGCCGCTCGCGTGTCGCCCTCGGGCCAGCGCGGACCTTCATCTGCGCGGGCGGCGGTCAGCTCCATGAAGCTGTCCTTGTAGATCTTGGCGATGCCAGCGATCTTCTCCGGGTCGGTGACCACCATCCATTGCCATTGCTGCGAGTTCGACGCCGTCGGCGCTTGTAGCGCGATCTCCAGACATTCGTTGATCACTTCGGGTTCGATCGGTCGTTCAAAGTCCAGCCGCAGCCGGACCGATCGCGTGGTGGTCAGGATGTAGTCGGATTCGTAGCGGCTCATGTTGTGGTCCTTTCGAGCTGCGCGTCGTGAGGTTTCGTCATTTGAGCTGACTGATCCGTTCAATCTGAATGCGTTCAGGCAGGGTTTTGCCGTAGCGCCGGACGAGACCGGCCATCACATTTCCCGGACCCAACGTGAGGTATCGTCGCACACCTTCGGAGTAGAGCGTCTTCAGCGCTGCCTGCCACTCCACCGGCCGGACGTACTGCGCGCACAACTCCCGTCGAAGCTGCTCAGGCGTCGAGATGATTTGCCCGGCGTGATTGCCCACGATGGGAACGAAGTCGTCGGCGATTGGCAGCGCCTGGATCAGGGCGCGACTCTCGATGTCGGAACTCAGGAACGACGGCGTGTGGAAGGCCCCGGCGACACGAAGCTGCACCGCCTGACCGCCGTGATCGGGAGCGATCTCGGCTGCTCGATCCAGGGCATCGAACGATCCTCCGAGGACGGTCTGGTCGGGAGCATTGTGATTTGCCAGCGAGGCGCCGGATTTCGCCGCGATCGCTTCCGCCGCCTCACGTCCGGCGCCGACCAGGGCCAGGAGACCTCCCGGCTGGTGAGCGCAATCGCGGTCCATGCTCAGGCCGCAGTGCCAGGCGAACTGCAGCGTTGATTCCAGATCGAGCGCCCCGGACAGCGCCATCGCCGAGTTCATCCCACTGGAGTGCCCGGTGACGAAGGTCAATGGACCGATGCGGTCCGCCGCCTGCGCGTGCTCGGCGACCGCCCAGGCGATGAGATACGGCTGCAACAACGATGGCTGTCTCAGCGCCAACTCATCCGATGGATCAGCGCTTTGGCCCAATGTCCACAGATCGCAACCTGTGACCGACGAGGCCACCCGAAACACTTCCTGCGCTACTGGCGGTAGGTCAGTCAGATCGTCGGCGAGATCAGCGACGCCGCCTGCGCGCTGCGCTCCCTGTCCCGGACAGATCAGGACGGTGTCGGGCGACTGATTCACGGAATCAGTGTATGCGCCGGGCGCCACACAGGATGTGGTCCGGTTGCTTGACCGCTGGCGTGACCGTCGGCCTGGCGTGACCGTCAGCCTGGCGTGGCGACCCACTGGCCTGCTGAATGACCTGTTCGACCTAATGCTCTACTTACTTCTTGTAGTGGTCGGGACCCATGTCCGTCAGCTCAATGACGTTGCCGTCGGGGTCCTTGCAGAATGCGGCCCAGATGCCGTCGATCTCGCGCTGGTTCGGCTCCACCATGACGCTGACGCCGTCCGAGCGCAATCGCTCGACCTCGCTGTGAAAGTCATCGGTTGGGATATAGAGGGCGAAGTGCGGACCGATCCCCTCCACCGACTGGTCCATTTCGCGCTGCATCAGGTGCAGCTGGAGCGGACCAACTACGTACCAGGCGCCGGGGAATCCAAAATCTGGTCGGTCGATCTCACCGAGACCGAGCTGTTCGCCGTAGAAGTGTTTCGACGCTTCAACATCGGCGACGCAGATCGCAACGTGGCTGTATCCGGCAACGGCGGGCATAGCGGTCTCCTTTGAACTCCCCGTACGCTCTGATACGGGACTGATCGCTGTAATTTGAGTGCGATGATACACATCTTGGACGACGCAGGCAGTGGCGCCGATGCGTCGGTGCGGAGAGGCTGGGGCTGATGTCAGATCTTCGATGGGAACCGCCGCCCGGCGGCGAGCCCGGTCAGCGTGCTGTCGTTCCCGATCGGCAGAGCGGCTCCGGCGGTCCAAGCCGCTGGTCAGTCGCCCTCCTGATCTTCGTCATGATCGGCGCTGCCTTCGCGCTCGGCATCGGTGTGATGCGCGTGGTCGACGCCAACGACGATTACGGCCGCTTCCTGCGCAGCTCGCGAGACGGCGTGTCGCCGGCAGCGATCCCGGCCGCCGCCCAACCGTCCAACGATGACGATCAGCCCGTCGAAGCAGCCGATGTCAGCGGCAGGCTGTCGCGCTTCGCCATCCTCGACGAGATTGTCGAAGTGTTGGATAAGGACTTCGTCGATCCGGCCAAGTTCGCATCGGTCGACACGCGCGCAGCCGCGATCAACGGCATCATCGACGCGCTGGAGGACGAGCACACGGTCTTCATTGACGCCGAACGTTACCGCCTCGCCAGCGAGGACATCGGCGGCTCCTTCGAGGGCATCGGCGCGACCGTCAACTCCATAGACGGCGCCATCATCATCGTCCGTCCGTTCCGCGGTTCGCCGGCCCAACAGTCAGGAATTCGTGCCGGCGACGTAATCCTCGAGGTCAACGGCGAATCCACCGAGGGCTGGAGCCTGGAGCAGGCCGTCGCCGTGATTCGCGGACCCAAGGGCACCGATGTCGAGCTCCTGGTCCGTCACGCCGACGGCGAGCAAGAACTGGTCGTCGTCACCCGCGACCGGATCGTCGTGCCCAGTGTCGAATCACTGCCAATCACGGACCGTTCCGGCAATCCCGTGGCCGACATTGGCTACATTCTCATCTCCCAGTTCACCGAGGACACCCGCAGCGAACTGCTGGAGCTGCTCGACGGCGCTCGCAACGCCGGCCTGGAGCAGTTGATCATCGACCTGCGCGGAAATCCCGGCGGGTTGCTCCGAGCGACTGTCGACACGACCGGCGAGTTCATCGATGAAGGCGTGATTCTGCGCCAGATCGACCGTGAAGGCAACGAGGAAGTCTTCCGCGATCGGGCAGGCGGCGCAGGCGTCGACCTCGAGCTGGTCGTCCTGATCAACCAGGGCAGCGCCTCGGGTTCAGAGGTGATGGCCGCCGCGCTGCGCGACCACGGTCGGGCCGTGCTGATTGGCACCACGACGACGGGCAAGGGCACGGTCAACGTGCCGCGCCGCCTGTCCGACGGCAGCGTGCTCTACGTCAGCGTCGCTCGCTACCTGACTCCCAACAGCACACAGGTCGAGGGCGTCGGAGTGGCGCCCGACATTGAGATTGCGATTCCCGATACCGGTTTCGAGGCGGGCCAGGACATCCAGCTCTACGTGGCGATTGAATACCTGCGCGGCCAATACGACCCGAACGCCGCAAGCGGCGACGACTCCGCCGACAGCGGTCCGGCAGAAGTCTCGGAAGATTCAGATGAGAGCGCTCAGCAGGAGTCGGAGTCGGACGCTGAATCTCAGTCGGAGTCGGAGGAGTAACCTACGCCACGTTGGAAGCCGGCAAGCTGGCTTGCGGTTTGGATGGGCGAAAGGGATTCGTGATGACAACAAACGCTGACGGTTGGGCTCGTCCCGAGTTGATCTGCGAAACCGATTGGCTGGCAGAGCACATCGACGATGACGACGTGGTCGTCCTGGACTGCGATCTGCTTGATGGCTACCTGCGGCTGCACATCCCCGGCGCGGTCTGGTCGCTCTCCCGCTACTGGAAGACCGATCCGCGCGACGACTCGCAGATCTACGGTATGTCCGACCCTGAGCAGTTCGCGCAACTCGTCGGCCGGCTGGGAATCACGCCCGACACGACGGTCGTAGCGTATGACGGCTCCGGCTCGCTCTACGCAGCCCGGACCTGGTGGACGTTCGACCGTTTCGGCCACACCAACTTCAAGATTCTGCATGGCGGTCTCGACAAGTGGTACGCCGAGGGCCGTCCGCTCTCGCGTCAGAACCTGCGAGCGCACGCCGTCGAATATCCGACCCCCGCAGTCCCGCAGGATGTCTCGATCTGCCGGCTGGACGACATCCCCGCCGCGCTTGAGGACGACAATCACGTCTTCTGGGATGTCCGTTCCGATGGTGAATGGACCGGAGCCAACAAGCGAGGGACAGAGCGCGGCGGACGCATTCCCGGCGCGGTCCACCTGGAGTGGCTGGATACGCTCGACAGCCCGGTGCGGACGCTTAAACCGCCGGCCGAGCTGCGCCGGATGCTCGGAGACCTGGGAATCACGCCCGAAACAACGGTGACCACCTATTGACAGGGAGGCATCCGTGCGGCGCACGGATACTGGCTCCTGCAACTGCTCGGCTACAACAACAGCCGAAACTACGATGCATCCTGGCACGAATACGGCAACGCCCTCGACCACCCGATCGAGACGCCCGCCGACTGAACGCGACAGTGCGGAGACCTTCGAAGAACTCCAAGTCTCCTCTCCCCCCCTTGCGGAGACCTTCGAAGAACTCACAAGTCTCCTCTCCCCCCTTGCGGGGGGAGATGTCACGAAGTGACAGAGGAGGGGTCCTCCGCCAGCGACCAGATAGGTGATGAGATAGGGAGACCCCCCTCTGCCTTCGGCATCTCCCCGCAAGGGGGGAGAAGAGGAGTTTTTCAAAGGTCCCCGGGGGGAGAAGGGGAATGTTTCAAAGGCCTCAAGGGCGAGGCAAGATGCCCTTTTGAGCTGGTCTTGGCTCGAGGGCCGGGACTGGGAGACATGAGACGAACTCATTTAGCCCTGCAGCAACTCCGCCAACGCCGCCTCGACCTCGGCCAATGTCGCGAACGCCTCGAAGCGGGCCACGACGACTCCCTGGGCGTTCACGACGAACGTCCACTCGTCGGTGCGCAGTCCCCACTCTTCCAGAATCGGCGTCTCGATTGGCTCCTCCCCCAGCCGGACTTGCTCAGGATTCTCGAACAGGTCGACGTGCACGTAATTGGCGGCGTCTCCGAAGAGGCCGCGAACTTCCGATAGCACCTCGGCCTGCGGGCCGCAGAAGGCGTTCGTGCAGAAGCCCGGTGAGGCGAATACCACCACGTACGGCTTGCCCGCATCAACCGCGTCGGCCAGCGAGACCAGGTACAGCCCGGGATCCGGCGTCTCGCCCGTCGAGAGGTCGGCGATGTTCTCCACATCGGTCAGCGTCCGGCTCTGCGATAGCGGCGCGGCGTCGCCCACCGATGGCGCTGAGGTATCGAGCGGAACATTGACTGCGATGCCGAGATCGTCGAAGCCGCTCTCCGAGGGGATGTGGAGGATCAGGTTCCAGCGTCCGGGGCCGGTGAAGTTGACTGATGTGACGTGGAATCCGCGCACGCCGTCGGGGAAGTAAGAGAAACGCGCGACCACTTCCTGCATCGCACCCGGCGCGTCCTGCGGCAACACGGTGACCCGAAGCGCCGGGAACTCGACCAGACCCTGCGGCCCTTCGATCACGACGGAGATGCGGTGCGTCCCGGGCGACAGGTCTGGCGTGCCCAGCGCGAGCGTGTAGCCGTCATCGGAGACGTAAACCGGGTAGCCGGCATCGCGCAGCAGCTGGAGGCGCGGGCTCAGGTCGTCGTAGTTGGCTTCCTCGATGATGCCAACCGACATCCCGGCTTTCATGCCGCCCATGCCGTCGTCTTCTTGCTGCTGCATGGCCTCTTCATCGGCCTCGGCCTGATCGGCCATATCCGCAGCGGCTTGCTCTTGTTGTTGCTCAGCGGGCTGAGCGGCGCGAGTGGTCGCGCGCGCGGTCGTAGTCGTGGAGCCCGACGTGGAGCCTGACGAACTCGTCGATGTTGACTCAGCGGTTGCCTGCTCTTGCTGTCCCTGCTGAGCTTGCTCTTGTTGCTGGTCGTCCGACGTAGTCGTACAGGCCGAAGCCGCCAACAGCGCGGCCACGGCAATGCCAAATAGTGCGGCCAAACGCCAACTCGTCTGCCAACCCGGCCGCCAACGATATCCCCGTAGCCGGGAAGTGTTCAGAAGTGAAATCATGAAATCCCTCGCTCGATCAGTTGGGAAGCGCCCATTCGGTTCACGCTACTCGCCGCCGACGTAAGAGCCGAATGTGAAGGCAAAGATGCGGAACTGGTTGGAGTCGGAACTCAGCTTCAGTTCATGCTCCGACCACTCGGGTAGGAACAGCAGCCGATACAGGTCGTTCTCGGTTACGCGGATGAAGGACCGACCCTCGTCGTCCCACTGGACGTGGCTGCCCGCCTCGTTGGGGAAGAGCCAGCGACCGTCCAACTCGACGTAGACATTGAACGGCTGACCGTCTTCAGCCACGGTGAGCACGACGTTCGCGGTGACTCCGCGGACGAGCATGGCCATGTAGTCCTTCAGGTCATCGGTCTGCCGAGCGTGGACGATGGCGTCGTCTTCAATCCGCCAGAGCCCCTCCAGGTACCAGAAGTTGTGCTCGCGCGCCGAGGTGTCGATGTCGTTGTAGAGCGTGTCCACTCCCGGCCCGGCGAGGAAATACGCGTCTTGCCCGGAGTACGGTCCACCCCCGCCGATGTTGCGCCGCCAGCCGGCGTAGAGCTCGCGGGTCTGTCGCGGTGTGCCGCCCTGGCGGGTCGGGACTGAGATCTCAACCCCGATTGGGATGTCGGACACATCGTTCCCGGCCGCTATGAGCGCCTCTCGGATTTCCAGCTCGGTCCCGCGATAGTCGCCTTCGCCAAAGTGGGAGTAACGAATCCCCATCGGCGAGCCATCGTCGGTCGGCCCGATCAGGTACTTGGCCGGCCAAAAGCGGTTGTTGAATGCGCGCCAGGTTCGATAGTCGTTGTCCATTGGCACGTCGTATTCGATGCCGTGTTTGGCAATTGCGCCCCGGATATTGGCGGGAATCCCCTCAAAGTCGAACTCAGGCGTATGCACGCCAAAGATCACGAGCCCGTGATCGCGGTACTTCTCATCCCAGGCTGTGAGGAACGGCAGCGTGCGCACGCAGTTAATGCAGGTGTAGGTCCAGAAGTCGATCAGCACGACATTGCCCTTGGCCAACTCGAGCGCGATCGAAGTCTCTTCCCCGTTCAGCCAGCCGTTCAGTCCGGTCAGTTCGGGAGCGGTCGCCTCGGCCCGAATCTCCTCAGCGCGCAATCGCAGTCGCTCGGCCCCCGCCGGATCGCTGGACTGCTCTTGCTGTTCTTGCTGTTCGTCTTGCTGGGCTGCGGCGGCGGTCGATTCGGCCGACGCTTGCTCGTCCTCTTCTTCCTCCTGCTGCACGGTTTCGCGTTCTTGCTGGTCGGACGGTTCAGGCTGCGCTTGGTCCGCTTGTTGCTCGTCGTCCTGAGCCGGTTCGGCCTGCTGCGATGGCTGGTCTTGCGACTGTTTCTCGCCCGAATCAGACTCAGCCGAATCTTTCCCTCCATCGGACTCCTGGTCTTTGTCCGCTGACGAGGTGACGGTCGATCGCTCCTGCTGATCTTCGTCTTGTTGACCCTCGTCGCGCCCCGACTCCGCAGCGCCGCCCTGCTGTTCTCGTTGCTGCTGGTCCTGTTCTTGTGGCGTGCTGCGTCCGGACGTCGTGGTCTGCGAATCCGCTTCTTGATCGTCCGTGGATGTCGCAGCGGACGACTCGGACGACTCGGATGTCTGCTGAGCTGACTGTTGCTGTTGGCCTTGTTGCTCTTGTCCCTGGGACGGGTCGTCGTCCGATGAGCAGGCCGCGAACAACGCAGTGACGAGGAGGAATGCGAGGATGCCGATAGCGGCGAGACGCGAGTACTTCATATGGTCGAGCGTACAACGGCGGCATTCGCGGAGGTCAGGCCGTGCCCTCGGCCCAGGCTGAGATCAACGTGTGTGCGATCGCCATTGGACCGGGCAAGGACAGCGCGCCCTGAGGCAGTCCTGGCTGACCAAGCTGCGCCGCCGGCTGGTCGAGCGAATGCTGAATCTCGTCGCGCGTAAACCAGCGCACATCGTCCATTTCCCAGTCGTCGTAGTTGATGTCCGAGCTGCCGGCGTCGGCGTGACAACCAATCATCAGCGACGAGGGAAACGGCCACGGCTGCGACGAGTGGTAGCGCACGTTCACCGCGTCGATGCCTGACTCCTCGGTCACCTCGCGCCGGACCGCGTCCTCAATCGATTCACCGTGATCGATAAATCCTGCCAATGCTGAGAACATGCCCGCCGGCCAGGACGCCTGGCGTCCCAGCAAACAGCGGTCGCGCTCGGTATCGATCACGACCGTGATCACGACCGGATCGGTGCGCGGATAGTGCTCGACCGGACAGGATGTGCAACGCCGGAAGATGCCGCCTTGCGCGGCCTCGGTCGGCGCGCCGCAGACGGCGCAGAACCGATGCCGCTCGTGCCAATCCAGAAATGCGCGGGCCTGGGCCGCAATCCCGGCATCGTCCGCATCGAGCACCGGCGCAGCGGCGCGCAGGTCCATATAGGTGGCGTCGGCGGGGAGTTCGAACTGTCCCGGCGCAGACGCCTCATTGACAGCAAAGCGCGCAGCGCCGTCCGATGTGCCCAGCAACAGCGCCGGATGGCGGTCAATGTCGGCGCCCACCGGCAATTGCGACCAGGCCAGGCGCATCCCGCCGTCAACCGGCCGCATCGGGAATGTGAGGCTGCGCAGCGGCAGAAACTTGGTTCCCATGTCGCGGATTTGCAACCCGACCCACTCCTCGTCGCGGCGGCGCGCCGCCTCGCGATCAAGTGGATTGCCGGCGAAGGTGTTGCGATGTTCAGGCATGTTCTCAACCCCTCCGGTCGGTCTGTGTCGGCAATGCGGTGTGCGCCGGCTATGCGGTGTGCGACGCCGCCGTGTAATCAAACTGGGTCGCCGCTGGATTGCTCGGCAATCCGGGCATCGTCATGATCTCGCCCGAGATGATCACCACGAATCCAGCCCCGGCCGACGGTCGCACATCGCGAACAGTGAACTCATGGTCTTGTGGTCGTCCCAGCCGGCCCGGATCATCCGACAGCGAGTACTGCGTCTTCGCAATGCAGACGGGCCAGGCCTGTTGTCCCAGGCGCTGCGCGCGACGCAACGTGAGCTCGGCGCGTCGCAAATAGGTGACCGTACCGGCGCCGTAGACCTCGCGCGCGACGGACTCGATCTTGTCTTTCAGCGTCTGGTCCAGCTCATAGAGCCGTTGGAACGTCGGCCGATCGCCCGCCAGGGCCTCCCGAAGCTGAAGCGCCAGGTCGAGACAGGCGTCACCGCCGCCGCCATACGGATTGGCCACGGCCGCGCGCACGCCGCGTCCATGGCAATGCGCCAGCATCACATCCAATTCCGCCGGTGTGTCCGACGGGAATTGGTTGACCGCCACAACGGGAATCACGCCGTGCTTGATCACGTTGTCGATATGTGCGTCAAGGTTGGGCAGCCCCGCCTCGAGCGCGGCCAGATCCTCCACCTCGAGATCTCGCGCGGGACGGCCCCCGTGCCGCTTGATCGCGCGAGCCGTCGCCACGATCACCGCCGCCTGCGGCTGGAATCCGCCGATCCGCGAGACCACGTTGAAGAACTTCTCGGCGCCCAGATCGGAGCCGAAGCCGGCCTCGGTCACGGTGATATCTGCGCAAGCCATCGAGGCGCGCGTCGCCGCAATCGAGTTGCAGCCGAGCGCAATATTGGCAAACGGCCCGCCATGCACGAACGCAGGTCCGCCCTCGCCGGTCTGCACCAGGTTCGGCCGAATCGCATCCTTGAGCAGGACGGTCATCGCGTTATCCACCTTCAGATCGCGGCAGGTGATCGGCTGAATCGGCGTCGCGGCCGTGTAGCCGATGATGACATCGCCCAGCCGGCGATGCAGGTCATCAAGATCGCTCGCCACCGAGAGAATCGCCATGACCTCCGAAGCCGGCGTGATGTCGAACGCTTCCTCGCGCGGAATCCCGTCGTTCGTTCCGCCCATGCCGATCACCGCGCCGCGCAAGGCGCGATCATTCATGTCGATGCATCGACGCCAGGTGATCCGGCGCGAGTCCAGTCCCAGCGCGTTGCCGTGGAAGAGCGAGTTGTCGATCGCGGCCGCCAGCAGATTATTCGCCGCCGTCACGGCGTGCAGATCGCCGGTGAAATGCAGGTTGATGTCGTCTGCCGGCAAGACCTGCGAGCCGCCCCCGCCGGTGCCGCCGCCCTTGATCCCGAAGACCGGACCCATCGACGGTTCGCGCAGCGCCACCGCCGCATTCGCGCCCGACTGCCGCAGCGCCTGGGTCAACCCGATCGCCGTGGTCGTCTTGCCCTCGCCGGCCGTCGTCGGCGTCATCCCCGTGACCAGCACCAGGTCGCCCTGGGGTCGGGAGCGCAGCCGGTCCAGCGCTGCCGCTGTCAGCTTCGCTTTGTTGCGACCGTACAGATCCAGATCATCGACCGACAGGCCCAAATCCGCTGCCACGTCGACGATAGGCCGCATGTTCCTACCCCTCAGATCGCTTCGAAGGGCAGAGTAGCGCAGGTCCGCTTCCGACTTTGAGGCTCAACTTTAAGGCTCGACTGAGAGGCCTAGGAATGCTCTGAACAACTCCGATCCCCGCTTCCCCCCTCTGCGGAGACCTTTGATTAAGTCCTCTTCTCCCCCCTCGCGGGGGAGATGCCGCAGGCAGAGGGGGGGGCTCCCTATCGCAGTGCCTATCTGGTCGCTGGAGGCGGACCCCCCCTCTGTCACTCCGTGACATCTCCCCCCGCGAGGGGGGGGGGGGGAGAGGGGATTTGTGAGTTTTTCAAAGGTCTCCTCTGCGGGGGAATCTGCCGCAGGCTGAAGGGGGGTCCCCGCTCAGCCTGCGACACCAGTTGTTCAGAGGATTCCTAGCGTTGAGGCCCGACTGTGAGGCCTGACTGTGAGGTCAGGCGTTGAGGCCCGGTGACTGAGGCAATCGGGTCAGTTCTCCACGGTCACCTTGACATCGGTCACCTTGCGCGAGTTCACGATCAGCGCAATGTTGAAGTCGCCGTCGTCGTTGAGCTGCAGCGGAATCACCGCAATCTGCCAGGGCGGATCGAGATCGTCGAAGCGGTAGTCGTTCAGCTCGAAGAACTCGCGAGCGCCCGCGTCGTATTCGACCCGCACCAGAATGTGGTCGGCATCGACCCGCTCGTTCATCTCCAACCGAATCCAGAACTGCTCATCCAGCTTGAGTGGGCGGTTGAGCGGCGTCAGGACGGCGCGGTCCTCGGCCTGCTCGTCGATATGCAACGCCGCAACCGCGGTCCCGCCGCTACCTGAGAAGATGCCGCCGCCTGATGACTCATTGCATCCGCTGACCAGGGCCAGGGCCAGCGCCAACAGGCCCATGAAGCTGAGGAGTTGGGTCTTGCCTTGGGTCTTGCCTACGGTGCCCATTACCGGAAAGGGTAGTCTGCTATCAATTGCATCAGTTCCGGCCATGCGACGCCAGGCGTCGCCGATTACGGTCGTGCGGCAGGGTGAAGGGAAGGCTCGTGGAGCAGAACGGACGCGACATCGCGCTCTCAATCCGAGGCCTGTTCAAAGTCTTCGCCGACGAGGATGGCCAGGGTCTCAACCTGGCCGTCGATGGGCAGTCCAAGGACGAAATCCAGGAAGCGACCGGCGCCGTCGTTGGATTGCACGACATCAACATCGACGTCGCCAGAGGAGAGCTGTTCGTCGTGATGGGCCTCTCCGGCTGCGGCAAGTCGACGCTGGTTCGCTGCATCAACCGCCTGATCGAGCCGTCTCTTGGAGAAGTCTGGCTCAATGGCCGCGAGATCACCTCGATGGACGCTGACGAACTGCGTGATGTCCGCCGCCGCGACCTGGCCATGGTCTTCCAGCACTTCGGCCTGATGCCGCATCGCAACGTGCTCGACAACGTGGTGCTGCCGCTTGAGGTGGCCGGCGTTGCCAAACTGGAACGGCGCGAGCGTGCTGCTACCGCCCTCAATCTCGTCGGGCTCGGTGACTGGACCGCGTCCCTGCCGAGCCAGCTCTCCGGCGGCATGAAGCAACGCGTGGGACTGGCAAGAGGACTCGCCATGGAGACCCCGGTCCTGCTAATGGACGAACCGTTCTCGGCGCTCGACCCCGTGATCCGCCGCGATCTCCAGGACGAGCTACTGGCGCTGCAGGAATCGGTGCACAAGACCATCGTCTTCATTACCCACGATTTGAACGAAGCGGTCCGTGTCGGCGACCGGATCGCCATCATGCGCGACGGAGAAGTCGTGCAGGTCGGCGCGCCCAATGACGTCGTGCTCAATCCGGCCGACAGTTTCGTGCGCGAGTTCACCCGGGACGTGCGCCTCCACGGCATGGTCACCGCCGCCTCGATCATGGACTCCGAGTTCGAATCGATCGACGGCGCTACTCCAATCGCGAGCGCGATTGAAATCATGCAGGACAGCGCGCTGTCCATGACCTGCTGCGTCGATGCCGGCGGCAAGTACCTGGGCGCGCTCGACCTTGCCCGCGCCCTCAAGGCGCGGTCCGAGGGCGCGCAAGAGATTAAGCAGGCGCAGCTCTACGTCGGCGACGCCGTCGGGCAAGACACCGTGCTCGACGATCTCGTCCCCGCCGGACTGCGTGCGCAGCACCCGTTGGCTGTGCTGGACGAAGATGGCCTGCTCGTCGGCGTCATCCCGCTCGACCGCCTCGCCCGCGCCATGGTCTCCGACGAAGCCGCCGTCGCCGCCACAACGGAGAACGAGCCGACGCCATGAGCGATGGAGCGCTACCGCCGGCGATGCCTTCGCGTCATCTGCTCGCCTTGATTCTGTCGGGCGCCAATCGGCCGCTAGCGGGACACTGGTGGGTTGCGCCGGCGATGATCGTGGTCATCGGTCTCGGCTTTGTCCTCTCCTACTTCCTCGTCGCCGACGAGTTCCCCTTCGATGTCGGGCGCGACGTCGGACGCCGGATCGATATCTGGCTGGACTGGCTCAAAGACAACTTCTCTCCGGTCTTCCAGGCGATCAAGAATGTGATCGTCTGGTTCCTCATCTCGCTCGAAGACATGATGCTCTGGCTCACCTGGCCGCCACTCATCGGTGCGATTGCGTTGACCTCCTGGCTGCTGGTCTCATTCCGGATGGCGCTGTTCTCGGTGTCCTCGCTGCTTCTGCTCGCGACCTTCGGCCTCTGGGGCTCCACCGTTGAAACGATGGCCCTGATCATCGTCACCGTCACCTTGTCCATCCTGATTGCCGTGCCGCTGGGTGTTTGGGCCTCGCAGAGCGACCGGCTCGACGCCGTGCTGCGGCCCATCCTCGACGCAATGCAGACAATGCCGTCGTTCGTCTATCTCGTCCCGGCCATCGCGTTCTTCTCGCTAGGCGACACCCCAGCGGTCTTCGCGACGCTGATTTACGCCGTGCCTCCAGCAGTCCGGCTGACCAATCTCGGCATCCGCCAACTGCCCGAAGAAACGCTGGAGGCGGCCGACTCCTTCGGCATGACGCGCAGCCAGATGTTGATCAAGGTCAAGATTCCCCTCGCCATCCCGACGATTATGGCCGGTGTCAACCAGACCACACTGATGGCGCTGTCGATGGTCGTGATCGCCTCACTGGTCGGCGCCGGCGGCCTGGGTCTCGACGTCAACCGCGCTCTGGGGCGGATCGAACCGGGCAACGCCTTCCTGGCGGGACTCGGCATCGTCTTCGTCGCCATCATCATCGACCGCATCACCCAGGCACTGACCCAGCAGCAGCAAGAGGCGCTCGGCGCCGACTGACATACTCAGTCAACGAACTCGCCCACCACACCGCGCACACCACACAAGCTGAAGGCACGACCCATGCAGGCATTGATCCAACGAATCGCGCGAATCCCTGGACTCACGATCGGTTGCATCACGCTCCTGTGTTGGGTTCTCACCGCGTTCGCCGTCGCCGACCCCGATCTCTCACCCAAGGCGGCGTTGGGCGGAGCAAAAGCCATGTTTGTTGTGTTGGCCGTGCTCATGACCCTCCTGACGGTGTATAGACTGCGAATCTTCAGAAATCGCGATTGAAGGTGTTGGTACCCTGCAACAGCGTTCGCTATCGATAGCGATGGCCATTCAGAATTGGAGACGATGATGAAACTCTCACCCTTGCTTCGGCATCCATTGAGATTGCTGCTCATGTTCGGTCTGCTGCTTGCCGGCGCCGCGGCATTGCTGTCAGCCTGTGGCGGCGAAGAGGAAAAGACGACGGTCGTCTTCTCCGACTTGAATTGGACCTCTTCGGAGATTCAGGTGCGCGTCGCGGCGTTCATCGTCGAGCACGGCTATGGCTACCCCACAGAGTTGATCGCCGGCGACACGGTCTCGCTCTGGCAGGGGCTGATCAACGGCGACACCCAGATCACGATGGAGATCTGGCCGTCCCAACAGCCCTGGATCGATGACCTCGAGCCGGGCGTGATCGAACTGCTCGGCAACTCGCTCGACGAAAACTGGGAGGGCTGGGTCATTCCCCAATACGTCAAGGACGCCAACCCTGGGCTCGTATCGGTCACCGACCTGCCCGACTACTACGAACTGTTTGCCACCGCAGACTCCCGAGGCAAGGCCCGATTCATCGACTGCGTCCCCGGATGGAACTGTGAACAGGTCAACTCCAACAAGATCGTCGCCTACGGACTCGAGGACATAGTGGAGCAGGTCAAGCCGGGCTCCGGCGCCGCCCTGTTTGAGGACCTCGAGTCCACCTACGCTCGCGGTGAGCCGTGGCTGGGCTACATGTGGGGTCCAACCAAGCCGACCACCACGCTTGACCTCTACCGGTTGGAAGAGCCCGAGTGGAGCGAAGAATGCTGGAACAGCGACCAGGGCTGCGCATACCCGGCCTCGGAAATTCGCATCGCCGTTAACAGCTCGTTGCTCGACGACGCGCCCGACGTGGTCGAATTCCTGCTCGCCTGGGACTTCGACGCCGACGTGCAGGTCCTCTCGGAAATCTGGATGGCCGACAACAATACCTCGCCCGACGAGGCGGCGATCTGGTATCTGAAAACCTACGAAGAAGTCTGGTCGGCATTCGTCTCCGACGATGTCGCCGAGGCCGTCACGGAGGCGCTGGCTGAAGAGAGCTAGCGCGCTCGGCCCCAGAGCAGCCAATAGCCGGCCGCGGTCGAAATCAATCCGACCGCGGCCAGTGGCGGCCACCAGGCACGAAGGTCGGCAATCAGCGGTGGATGGACCAGCACCGCCGCTCCCACCGCGAGCGCCGCCAACAGGCCCACCGACGCCAGGAGCGCCACCAGCCCCAGCGCCCGGGTTGTCCAGCGCTGCCGTTTTGGCCGTTCTGACCGTTCTGTAAGAGGGGTTATCCCAATCATGCGACGCAGCCTACGCAGCCTACGCGGACGAGGCGGAACCCCGGAGCGCCAGTCCTCGTCCTAGCAGACAATCCAATGGCCCACACATCCACAACCCGATAATCCACAACCCGATAGCCCTATGGCGAAGAAATCGAAGTCCAAAGGCCAACAAGCAGCGCAGACGCAGGCCGGCCACAACGATCGCGTTCTCGCCTCGAATCGTCGCGCGTTCTATCAATACGACATTCTGCGCCGCTACGAGGCCGGACTCAGCCTCACGGGTCCCGAGATCAAGAGCGTGCGCGCCGGCCGCGCCTCAATCCAGGAGGCCTACTGTCGCCCGCGAGACGGGGACATGTACCTCGTCGGCGCCCATATCGCCCGTTATGAACCGTCCGGTCAGGCCAATCACGAACCAACCCGCGACCGCCGCCTGCTGCTGCATCGCCGCGAGATCGCGCAACTCGATCAGGCCTTCGCCCAGAAAGGGCTGACCCTGGTCCCGCTCAAGCTCTACCTCACGCGCGGACTGGCGAAGCTCGAGATCGGCGTCGGGCGCGGCCGACGTCAGCACGAAAAGCGCGAGCGCATGGCCGAGCGCGACGCGAATCGGCAGATCGAACGCGCGCTGCGGCGATAGTGATCCGCAATCATCGGCACGGCGTCATCCAACATGTCGGTCGTTCAGCGCCCGAGACAGCGCTGCGGCGGCGGGCTGACGCCCTGCTGTCAACGTGCTGTCACCTATAGCAAACATCAATGGGATTCAACTAAGAACAACGGGCCGGGCGCCAGGGGGGTTTGCTAGTGAGTACAGCAGGGATTCCCATATATCGGAACATATGTCATATGTGAAACATACGGACTCCTAGGCTGCTTATGTTGGTACGATTGTTATTGCATCGGCCAAACGCCGATGGAATGACCTTCTGGGGACGAAAGGGTTCGACAGCGGTTGATTTCGAGTTGCTGCGTGTCGAGCTGGCGTTGCTCGTAAATCCACGCCACACCTCCCTAATTGGCGAATCCAGGGAACTCGCCCTCGCCGCTTAACCGCGGTGACGTCGTCTCTCACCCGTTGCCGAGTCGGAGAGAGCACGGCGCCGTCTACTCGGATGCCCGTCGCGGGCGGTTGGGACCGCGCCGGAAAGATTAATTCCACTCACCTGCTCGTAACGGTCGGCCGACGCGCCGGCGTGCAGGGACATCACAAGCGACGGCTACGCATGTAGAAGCAGCCCGCGACGATCGTCTGGACGGGGAGTTCGATTCTCCCCCGTCTCCACCAGCACATCCGATTCGCCCGCTCGGATGCGACCCGGAACGGCCGGCGTCTCACGGCGTCGATCACGAACAGAGGGCAGCATGGCGGAAACAGCCGGCGGCAGGCCGATCGGCTCTCACGGAGACGAAGGAGACGACCCGCCCCTCGAGGACGAGTTGGAGCCGCTCGGCCAGCGCGTTCGCGCCTTACGCCAAGGGCAAAAACTGTCACTCAGCGAAGTGGCCAGGTTGTCCGGCGTGTCCAAGGGCTACCTCTCACAGGTTGAACGCTCGCCCACCGCCCGCCCCTCCGCGGCCACCCTGTTCGCCATCGCCCGCGCCCTCGGTACCACCGTCGCCGAATTGTTTGAAGGCAAGGAATCCGAGAGCCAGCGCGCCGCCGCCGTCGAAATCTCCGACAGCTTGCGAGAGTTCGTCGAGGAAGCGGAGCTCCCCCCGGTCGACATCGAAATGCTCGCCGGCATCCGCTATCGAGGCGCCTCGCCACGGACCAAAGAAGACTGGCGCTTCCTCTACGAATCGATCCGCCGCAGCGTCGGCAAACGCCGCTAGCCATTAGCGCCGGGTGACAGCCATTGGGCCGCAACGACCAGAGATGGGTTAAACCGCGCTGCCCCGCCGCCTCAAGGCGAGCAGGGCGCCCGGCGCCCCGATTCCGCGCCCGGCACACGCTGCAACTGCGTGGGCGGCAGTTTGCGAAGACAGTGGGTCCGACGCCCCTCGCTCACGCCTCCGGGACCATCGATGTCCACCCGGTGAGGGCGAACAAGCTTACCGAAACGGAATGTACGAGTTCGTGAACTAACACGAACTGTTCCCCAGGAAATAACCATCTGGTGATGTACGATGCAGCGAACTGATCCGACAGGCTCAGTTCGGGCGAGGACTATTCGGCGGGGCGTTCCCGTCGCAGGAGGTAAGAATGAGCGAGCGAAACTATTGGCAACGGATGCGCCGGCGACAGATGTCGCGTCGCGCCCTTCTGGGTGCATCGGCCCGCGCCGGCGTCGGCGCCGCTGGTCTGGCGCTAGTCGGCTGTGGCGACGATGACGACGACGCTCAGCAGAGCGCCGCGCAGGTCCAGCCGCAGCAAGATCAGCAGCAGCAGGCCATGCAGCAACAGCAGCAGGCGATGCAGCAGGCCGAACAGGCCGACCAGCAAGAAGACGACACCCAGCAGCAGGCCGCCCAGCAGTCCGTTGCGACTGCCGACCACATCATCCGTGGCGGTCGCCGCGTGGCGCCCTTCGTCGGCCCCTACTCGGGCGACCCGCCGACCCTCGACCCCTACGAGAACCTGACCTATCGCAGCCAGATCCCCTCAGCCTTCCACTACTCCAAGCTGATCCAGGCGATCAGCGGCGGCGACGGCGTCAGCCCCGACAACACGGCGCAGTACGAGAATGACCTCGCGGCCACGATGCCCGAGATTCCCGACTCGACGACCTACATCTTCACCCTGCGTGACGACGCCAACTGGCACGATATCGACCCGCTGAACGGTCGCGCGGTCACGATTGACGACATTCAGGCCACCCAGGACCGGTTCAAGGAAATTTCCGCCAACTCCGCCGGTTGGGACAAGGTCATCGCGCTGTTCGAGACGGGCGAGGACAACTCCATCCGCTTCAACCTGCACGAGCCGCACGCGCCCTTCCTGACCCTGGCCGGCTCCTCGCAGCACATGTGGATCATCCCCCAGGAAATCGTTGACGACGGCACCGTCGCCCAGCGACCGGTCGGCTCCGGCCCCTGGATCTTCGAGGAGTTTGAGCCCGGCGTCGCTATCAACTGGCGCCGCAACCCCAACTGGCACCGCAGCCGCGACTATGTCAATAACATGGTCGACTCGGGCGCCGGCGGCTACAACGGCGTCTCCGGCGTCGACCCGCAGCTCTTCCCGCTCATGGATGGCGTCACCGCGACCATGAACGGCGACGTCAACGTGCTGATCCCGGCACTGGGCGACGGCTCGCTGGACTACTCGCAGCTCTCTCCTGCGATCTTCAAGCAGGCCCAGGACGCGGCGCCCGACATCGAAGAGACCGCGGGCTACGTCTTCACCAACAACACGGTGCCCGGCGGCTTCTACTTCAACTACTCGATCCCGCCCTGGAACGATGTCCGCGTGCGCCTCGCGCTGTCCTACTCGCAGGACCGCGACGGCATCCTCGCCGCGACCGACGACACGGGACGCGGCGGCTGGCACAGCCCGCTCTCGCAGATCGCGCCGTACTGGCTCGACCCCAGGGACCTCGACACCTACGGCGAGACCTTCGAAGGCGAGCCCTCCGGCCTCACCTTCCACCGCGACATCGCGATGGCGCGCCAGTTGCTCGACGCCGCCGGTTACCCCGAGGGCGTCAAGGCGACCCTGCACGGCACCGCCGACTACGGCACCACCGTGGTCAACCTCTACGAAGCCTGCGCCTCGAGTGCCTCCGAGGCCGGCTTCCAGTTCGAGTTCTTCTTCAAGGAGTACGCCGCCTACATCGCCTCGATCTTCCGTGGCAACTTCCCAGACGACTGGGATGGCGAATCCAGCCACCTCGGCATCGGCCCGCTCTACGGTGGCGCGACCGACCCCGAGGACATCTGGGCAGCGGTCTACGCTCGTTCGTCCGGACGCCACAACTGGGGCTCCGGCGGCCGCACGCCGGACGGTCTGGCCTCAGTGCTCGAACTCGACACCGGTGGCAATGCCGAGGCCTGGTCCCACCCCAACGCCGTGTCCGGCGGCGGCCCGGAGCACGACGAACGCCTGCACGAGATGTTCGCGACGCAGAAGGCGCTGCTCGACTTCGACGAGCGCTTGGCCTACACGCAGGACATCCAGCGCTACATGTCGACCAAGCAGTACATGGTGCCGTTCGTCGCCGCTCCCGGCGTCTACGCCTTCAACCCCTGGATGCAGCAGATTGACCCGCGCAACGGCACGCTGATCGAGAACGCGGACCAGCGTATGTGGCCCAAGGCCAACTACGCCTGGGGCGCAGAGGCCGAGCCGTTCTTCATGCTCAACCAGGGCATCAAGGACGAATACACCTAACGAGTGATCGAACCAACCCACGGGAGGCGCGACCCAGACCTGTCCTCAGCGTCTGGCTACCGCGCCTCCCGTTGGCGTATCTTTCCCTGAAACGTTCAGACGCGAGCGACTGCCTGAGCCTCAACCACGGCGCTGAGCGTTCAGATCGCGACCATCGCAACGGCGTTCAAGTCGCGATCATCGCAACGAGCACGGACCTAAGGACGACCAACGATGCAGCAGTACATCTTCCGTCGGATCTTGCTGATCATCCCCACGATGATCGGCGTCACCATGCTCGTCTCGCTGATCGCGCAGCTCCTGCCCGGCGACTTCATCGATGTGATGCTCGCCGACCACGTGGGTCAGGGTGAGGACAGAGCAGAAATCCGGGCCAAGTGGGAAGAGGAGCTGGGTTGGGACAAGCCCTGGATTGTTCAGTACGCAACATGGCTGGGGAGGCTGGTGCAGGGAGACCTCGGCACGTCGTTGATCGGCGCGTTCCAAACGGTCAACGAGGAGCTCAAGACAAGAATTCCGGTGACCCTGGAGCTGGGCGTCCTATCGCTCATTGTCGGCGTGGCGATCGCGTTGCCGGTAGGAATCATCTCGGCCGTCAAACAGGATTCGCCGATCGACTATGTGATGCGCGGCAGCGCCATCCTCGCTCTGTCGATTCCTGGCTTCTGGTTGGCGGTGATCATCATCCGGATCGTCTTTCCCCAGCTGGGACTGCCGTCCCTGCCGCTGCTTTATAGCGATCCGACCGAGAATCTGGCCGAGAACCTGCGCCAGATGTATGTGCCGGCGATTATTCTCGGCGTCGGCCTGGCCGGTCCCGTGATGCGCCTCACCCGCGGCGAAATGCTCGAGGTGCTGCGCCAGGATTATGTCCGTACGGCGCGCGCCAAGGGCTTGCAGGAGAACGCGGTGATCGTCCGCCACGCGATGCGTAACGCGTTGATCCCGGTGCTCACCCTGATCGGCCTCTCGGCCAGCATCCTCGTCGGCGGCTCGGTGATTATGGAGTCCATCTTTACCCTGCCCGGCATGGGGCTGCGCATGATCACAGCGCTCAAGGACCGCGACATTCCTGTGGTGATGGGCATCATGGTCGTCATCGCGATTGTGGTCATCGTCGCCAATCTGCTGGTCGACATCGCATACTCGCTGGTCGATCCGCGCATCCGCTACGACTAGTGAACAGACCCTAAACGGACCTAAGCAGACCTAAAGGGACCCGAACAGGTTCGAACTGAGCTGAACGGATGACGGAGGGAGCGGGCTGATGTCAGACGCGCCGGAGACCATTTCGTCTTACGCCGTCCAGGATGAGGGCGGCATCGCGAGCTGGATTCGCGACCAGATGCAGCTTCTGATCGACCGTTCGGTTTCCAGCCCGCTCGGGTTCCTCACGGCCCTCCTGATGCTGGCGCTCGGCGGCACCGTCGGCTTCCTCATCGGCGTGCTGATCATGCCCTACTGGATGTACCAGCGCAAGAAGTATCTCGGCGCCTTCGGCGCGTTCATCCTGCTCGCCTGTGTGACCGTCGCTGCGATCGCCCCGCTGATCCAGACGGTCGAACAAGACCCTGAGGCGATTCGCGTTGCTCCATACACCAAGGCTTCGTTCTCCGAACGCTTCGTTTCGCCCAACGCCGATCACGTCATGGGCACCGACAACCAGGGCCGAGACCTGGTCACGCGGATCATCTACGGCTCCGAAGTGACGGTGCTGGTCGGCTTCGGCTCGGTCATCGCCACCGCCATCTTGTCGACCGCGATCGGACTGGTGTCGGGCTACTTCGCCGGTTCGGGGGCAAGCTGGTCGATGCGCGCGCCCGGCTTCATCCTCGACATCCGCGTGCCCATACCCAGCTCCATGACTGGTCCTGGGATCGCCTATCTGATTCCCCGGTTCCTGGCAGCCCTGCCAATCTGGTGGTTCTTCGCCATGCCCTTTGCGCTCGCCGTCTTATTGGTCCAGATCGTGGTCCGGATCATCGACATCGGCACACTGGGCCTGTTCAACTCGCAAATCGATCGGGCCCAGGACGCGCTGATGACCAACATGCCGTCCAGGGGTGGACCGATGCCTGACATCGACATCGTGCTGCAGCGCGTCGTCGACGTTTGGAACGCCTTCCCCGCGATCTTCCTGATCCTCGGCATTCTGGCCATCATCGGCGCCGGCGGCAACGGGTTCTTTGGTCTGGGCTTCGGTCCCAATTTCGGCCCACAGGCCAATATCGGCGATGAATGGTTCTGGCAGGTGTTCCCGCGCACCACCACCGTCATCCTGACCGTCGCGCTGGTGCTGGCAGCAGGCAACTCGCGGATCATCCGCGGCGCCGTGCTCGCCACCCGCGCCGCCCAGTACGTCGAGGCCGCCCGTACCCTGGGCGCCTCCAACGTGCGCATCATGGTCGCCCACATCGTGCCCAACATCATGGCCACGATCATCATCCTCGCCTCGCTCAACCTCGGCGCCGCCGTGCTGATTGAGGCCGCCATCTCCTTCCTCGGCTTCGGCATCCCGCCGCCCTTCCCGACCTGGGGCCGAGATACCGGCGGGTTGGCTCTGCTCTACGCGAGCGAAGCCTGGTGGCTCGGCGTCTTCCCCGGGCTCGCCATCATGATCGCCGTGTTCGGCTTCAACATGATGGGCGACGCCCTCCGAGACGTCCTCGATCCCCGCCTGCGCGGCACCTAAGCCATCGGGCAACGGTCGAATCAGCAGAGGCCGCTCCTCAAGGAGCGGCCTGTCTGGGTTAGCAGATCCAGCGCTCTCCCTCTGCAGACTTGCGCGTAAATCGCCTGCTCCCCCCTCGCGGGGGAGATGCCGGAGGCAGAAGGTGGGTTCGTTCCCTATCGCAGTGCCTATCTGGTCAGCTGTGGAGGACCCTTCCTCTGTCACTCCGTGACATCCCCCCGCAAGGAGACCGTTGAACGACTCCAACACTCCCGATTCTCCGTCCCCGCCCTCGAGCGGGGACGGAGAAGTTCCTCAAGCGCGACTGTGTCAAGGGTCTCCGCAATGGGGGGAGAGGAGACTGTTGAGTGTTGCGAGGGGTTCTTCTGGGGAAGATGTCACAGAGCAAATGCGACGGCGCAGCGAGCAGCGTTAACGTGTTGTCGCGCTCGCTGCGAATCGATGGCGGCAGGCGGCAGGCCGGCCCGCACGCGCTACTTGCGCCGAAACTGGCGCAGCACGTCGTCCGCGCTGATCTCGACCAGCGTCGGCCGTCCGTGCGGACAGGAGTGCGGATTCGCACACTGTTCCAGGTCGCGCAGCAGCGCCGTCATCGCCGCTGGATCGAGCACCGCGCCGCGGCGCACCGAGCCATGACAGGCGGCCGAGGCCGCCGCGCGGTCGAAGCGCTGCGGCTCGTCCCGTCCCGGTCCCAGATCGGACAACACGCCGCGCACCAGCGTCTCGGCGTCGGCCGAGGCCAGCGCCGCCGGCAGCGCGCGCAGCCGCAGCGATCGCTCACCGAACAACTCCGCCTCGAGGCCCAGCTCGCCCAGCCGTTCGGCGCTCGCATCCCAGTTGGCCGCCTCCTGCGCGTCCAGCGAGAGCAACAGCGGCGTCAGCAGCGGCTGGCTGGCGCTCGTCACGCTTCCCGGCCCATGGCCCACCGGACCGGCGCTCGAGGCCAACAGCCGTTCGTACATCACCCGCTCGTGCGCCGCATGCTGGTCGAGCAGCACGAGCCCGTGCGGTCCCTCGGCGATGATGAAGGTGCGGTGCAGCTGACCGACCATGCGCAAGGGCGGCAGCCGGTTCGCCGTTCCTTCAGCGATGCCCAGTGCTCCCGCTGCCCCCAGCGCCATGGTCAGCGCCGGGGCCGATTCCGCCACCGCCGCCGTGCGCGCCGATCCCTGAGGCAACGCCATCCGCGGCATCGGCCTGAGGCCGGACCGTGTGGGTCCGGCCGCCGGCTGCGGGCGCGCAGCCGCCCCCGTTTGCTGTGATTCACTGCTCGCTTGGTCTGCGCCGCCGCCGCGATCGACGCCGAGCCGCCGAGGCGAGGCGAAGCGGTCGCGCGACAACGCCTCGCGGATCGTGCGCTGCAGGAGCGAGAAGGCCGCATCCGGATCGCGCAGCTTGACCTCGGTCTTGGCCGGGTGAATGTTAACGTCGACCGCGTCGGGCGGGACCGTCAGCCGCGCCACGACCAGCGGAAACGATCCCGCCGGCAACCAGTCGCGGTACGCCTCCTGGACGGCGTAGGAGAGCCGCCGGTCGTGCACCGGGCGGCCGTTAACGAACAGCCGGATCGCATCGCGCGTGCGCCGCGCGTCGTCGGCCGAACCGGCGAAGCCGTCCAGCGAGACCGCCGCCCGCTCCGACACGGCCTCCATCGCCAGCGCGCGCTGCGCCGCTTCGGCCCGAAACACCGACGCCACGGCGGCCCGCAAGGCCTCGAGCGGATCGCCCGCGCCCGCGGGCTCGTGAGCCAGCGGCGTGCGGCCGTCGATCGTCAGCCGCAGCGAGCAGTCGGGATTGGCCAGGACCGAATCCGAGGCAGCCCGCAGCAGCGCCGAGCGCTCCGCCCGCTGGCCGGCGAGGAAGGCGCGGCGCGCCGGTTGTCCGGCGAACAGATCGAACACCTCGACCGAGGCGCCCACCGCGCGGGCGGCCGGGCGCGGACCGATCTGCCGTCCGTGCTCGAACTCGATCAGCGTGGCCCCGGCCTGCGCGATGGTCCGCGTGGTCAGCCGCAGCCGGCCCGCCGCCGCCGCGATCGCCGGCAGCGCCTCGCCGCGGAAGCCGTAGCTCGCGAGCCGGGCCAGATCGTCCACGACCGCCAGCTTCGAGGTCGCGTGACGGCGGAAGGCGAGCGCCACCTGCTCCGCCGCGATCCCGACGCCGTCATCATGCACCGCGATCAGCTCCCGGCCCGCCTGGCTCAGTTCGACGACCAGCCGCCCGGCCCCGGCGTCGAGCGCGTTCTCGACCAGCTCCTTGAGCACCGCCGCCGGACGCTCGATCACCTCGCCGGCCGCAATCTGCGCGGCGACGCGTTCCGGCAGCTCACGGATCGGCCGGACACCCGCCGGCGTCGTTCTACCTTGCGCCGTCATGAGCCCGCCTCCGCTAGCCCGCCCGAACCCAGCCCGCCCGCACCCAGCCCACGCAGCTCCGTCCGCGCCTGATCGCGCAGCGCATAGAGCGCCGAAATCGCCTCCAGGGGCGTGATCCCGTCGATGTCCAGGTCGGCCAGGTCGGCCACGATCGGATGCGTGGGCGGCGGCATCAGCATCAGCTGCGGCGAGCCGGGTTGCCCAACGCCGGCGCCCGCGGATCTGCGCAGCGCCGCGGGCCGGACGTCAGCCGTCGGCGCCGACGTCGACCTGGAATCGCCCTGCTCCAGCGCCTCGAGCAACCGCCGAGCGCGCTCGACCACCGGCGCGGGCAGGCCGGCCTGGGCCGCCACCTGGACGCCGTAGGAACGGTCGGCCGCGCCCGGGGCGATTCGGTAGAGAAACTCGACCGTGCCCGCCTCACTCTCCTCGACCTGGACCGCCGCGTTGCCGACCCGGGGCAGGCTGCCGGCCAGCGCCGTCAGTTCGTGGAAATGGGTCGCGAACAATGTCCGCGGGCCTCGCACCGGGCGCTCAGTGCGCGCCGCGTCGCCGCCGCCGGCCAGCGCTTCCGCCACCGCCTGGGCGATGGCGAGGCCGTCCCAGGTCGAGGTGCCGCGGCCGATCTCATCAAGCAGGATCAGCGAGCGATCGGTCGCGCCGTGCAGCAGGCGCGAGGTCTCCAGCATCTCGACCATGAAGGTCGAACGCCCGGCGGCCAGATCGTCGTGCGCGCCGACCCGCGCGAAGATGCGGTCGACCAGTCCCACCCGCGCGCGCTCGGCCGGCACGAACGAACCGGCCTGAGCCAGGATTACGATCAGCGCCGTCTGGCGCAGGTAGGTCGACTTGCCGGCCATGTTCGGCCCCGTCACCAGCAAGAGCTGCGGCGCGCGTAGACCGTCGTCCGCCAGTTGCAGGTCGTTGGGCACGAATGCGCCGTGGGCCGCCGCCGCTTCGACGATCGGATGGCGTCCGCCCTCGATCTCGAGCTCGCCCGAATGCTCCAGCGCCGGACGCGTCCAGGCCCGTTCGGCCGCCAGCGTGGCCAGCGACGTGGCCGCGTCCAAGCGGGCCAGGGCGCCGGCCATCCGCCGCACCGCCTCCGCCTCCGCCACCAGCTCCGCCCGCAGCCGCTCGACGCAGGCGCGCTCGGCTTCGCGGAAGCGCTCGTCCGCATCCGTCAGATCGCGCTCGAGCGCGCGCAATCTCGGCTCCGAGAAGCGCTCCCGATCGCGCAGCGACTGCCGCCGCTCCCAGTCCCCGGGCGCGCGCGCGGCCTGGCTGCGGGTCAGCTCGATGTGATAGCCGAAGGTCCGCTGATAGCCGACGCGCAAGGAGGCGATGCCCGTTTCCTCGCGCAGGGCCGATTCCAGCTCGGACAGCTTCAGGCGCAGCGCATCGGTCACGGCGCGCCAGCGGTCGCTCTCGGCGTCCGCGCCGGGGCGCACCACGCCGCCGCCGTACTCGGACGCCGGGCGTTCGACCAGCGCCTCGGCCAGCCGCCCGGCGGCGGCCGGCGCCGAGCCCAGCCGCTCAGCCAGTTCCACGAGCGCGCCACCCTCGTCCGCCGGCGCGGCCTCGCGGATCACCCGGACCAGCGCGTCGGCCTCGGTGAGCGCGCTCGCGAGCGAGCCCAGCTCGGCGGGCCGCGCCAAGCCTGAGGCGGCGCGCGCGAACAGCCGCTCGATATCGGGCGCGCCGCGCAGCCGCTGCGCCAGCGCGCGGCGCAGCGCGGGCCGGCGGACCAGCGCCTCGACCCGGTCCAGCCGGCGTTCGGCGCGCTCCAGGTCGAGCAGCGGCGCCGTCAGCGCCGCCCGCAGCCAGCGCCGGCCGAGGGCCGAGCCGCAGCGGTCGAGCACCGCCAGCAGCGTGCTCGGCCCCTGGCCCTGCGCCTCGCCCGGACCGCGCTCGGCGATGGCCAGCGCCCGTTGGGTCGCCGCATCCCACTGCAGGTGCGCCTCGGGCTGAAACCAACGCGGCGGGGCCAGCTGCTGCAGCGTTCCCGTACAGGTTGCGGACCCTCCCGATTCATCGTCCGGACCCGGCCGATCGACCCCGTCAGTCGCCGGCGGGTCCGTCGCCGGCAGGTCCGTCTGCGGCAGCGCCGACCACAGATACTCCAGCAGCGCGCCGGTCGCCTCTAGCGCGGCCGAGCCGGGCTCCAGCGCAAACGCCGCCGGCGGCGCGCCGAACTGCCGCACGAGGGCGCGCTCCGCCCGGTCCGAGCGAAACTCGTGCGCCGGACGCCGCGTCACTGTCAGCCCCCAGTCGCCGCCAGCCCCGTCGCCGCCAACGTTGACTGCGGGCCGTCAGCGGGTTCGCCTGGGTCTTCGAAGTCGTCGGGCAGCAGCAGTTCGCGCACGCCCAGCAGCGACAGCTGGTCGAGGCCGCGTTGCCAGAGCTGCGACGCTGACCCGCCTGGCTGCCGCGGTTCGCGAATCTCGCTCAGGTGAAACGCGCCGGTCGTGATGTCGGCCGCGGCGATCCCCAGGCGCAGCTCGCGCCTCGTGCGGATCACGCGGACGGCGGCGCAGGCCGAGGCCTCGCCCGCCTCGAGCAGCGACGGCTCGAGCGCCGTGCCGGGCGAGACCACGCGCACCACGCCGCGCTTGACCAGGCCGCGCCCCGCACGTGAACCCCCCGCAGCCCGCGTGAGGCGCGGATCCTCGAGCTGTTCGCAGATCGCGACCCGGTGCCCGCGCGCCACCAGCTTGGCCAGATGCTGTTCGACCGAGCGCACCGGCACCCCGGCCAGGGGCGCGCGCAGGCCGCCGCCCATCGGCTTCGAGGTCAGCGCGATGTCCAGCTCCTGGGCGACCAGCTTCGCGTCCTCGTCGAACGTCTCATAGAAATCGCCCAGCCGAAACAGCAGGATTGCGTCGGGATAGCGCGCCTTGAGGTCCAGATACTGCCGCCGTACCGGTGTCACCATGCCCACATTCTACACGCTACCGTGTATCACGGTCACCGCGTGGCCAATCTTCTGACCAACTGCTCAGACAGTTTATCAATTGCGCAACGAACTGCGAACAGCGACCGGTCGTAATCGTGGACAGCTTGAACGAATTGTGGACAGCGGGCAGTGAAGCGTGCAATTTCGCCAGGACTCGTCCGCCTGGCGCCGTGACTTCCGGCAACGTCCCCGTCTCCAGAGGCTGTCTCAGCAGTCGCCTGACCCCGCCCTCCGTCATACCCGCGCTCCGTCGCGGGTATCTCGCGGTGCTCGGCACGAACGCAAGAAGCCGGCTGAGCGATGGTTCCGGGAGCGGTTGCTCAGATTCGAGTGTCCCTGCAGCGCCCGTCGAGATTCGCGCGGCGGAGCGCGGAAATGACGAATCTCTTACTGTCAGGACAATATCTCGGAGCCTGTCTCAGTCGTCGGCATCAACAAATTCAATTCCGTCATTTCCGCGAAAGCGGGAACCCATGCTGACCAGATACGCGGAATGGATTCCCGCGAAAGCGGGAATGACGAATATAGAGCATGTCCCCACTCTCGAGACAATCTCCTCGAGCCGGGACTGGGAGGAGAACAGCGCCTAAACAGGCCCTAGACCACCGAGAGCATCGCCAGGAAGCGGTCCTCCAAGCGGATCGCGTCGGGCGCGATCTCGCGGCAGACATCGCAGTGAATGCACTGCGGCTCATGGATCTGCCAGTCGCCCAGCGCTTCCGTCCCGCCGTCGTCGCCATCGCCGTCGGTGTCGTCATCGTCCTCGACCGGGGCCCGCGTCAGGCAGCCGGTCGGACAGAAGGCGGCCGCCTCCTCCAGCGCCGGATCCGACTGGTCGGTGATCAAATATCGCGTCAGGCCGGGCGCGACCCGCGCCGGATCGCGCTTCTCATTGATGTGCAGGTCGAGCTCGTCGCGGAAGTAGTTGACCAGGCCGCGCACCGCATAGGGCGTGAACTGACCGTGCAAACAGTTGGAGTTCTGCAGCGTCTTGTCGATCGCTCCGATCCGCTCCAGATCCTCCTCGCGCCCGTCGCCGTGCATGATCCGCTCCAGCACCTCGACCAGCCGCTGCGAGCCGCCGTGACAGGTGGTGCAGCGACCGCACGATTCGTCCTCGCAGAACTCCGTGAAGTACTTGGTCAGATCGACCGCCGAGGCGCGCTCGTCGAACAGGATCAGGCCGCCCGAACCGAGCAGCACGCCGCGCTCGGTGAACGGCGGACGCTCCAGCTTGAGTCCCAGGTCGGAGGCCGGCAAGAGACCGCCCAGGGGGCCGCCCGGCTGGATGCCCTTGGGCGTGTGACCGTCGGGCGGGCCGCCGCCGCAACCCAAGAGCAGCTCGTCCATGCCCATCCCGAAGGGGACTTCGAGAATGCCCGGCCGCGTCAGCGACCCCGTGATCGAGAACATCTTCGTGCCCGGGTCGGACTCGGTCCCGTGCTGCCGGTACCAGGCCGCGCCGTGGCGCACGATCAACGGCACGTTGGCGTAGGTCTCGGTGTTGTTGACGTTGGAGGGCTCCGAGAAGACGCCCTTCTGGGCCGGGAAGGGCGGGCGAATCTTGGGCATCCCGCGCAGACCCTCGACCGATGCGATCAGACCCGTCTCCTCGCCGCAGACATACGATCCCGCGCCGCGCGTGATCTCGAGCTCGAACGAATGCTCGGAGCCCAGAATGCGCTCGCCCAGCAGCCCGCGCTCGCGCGCCTGCGCGATTGCCAGCTCCATCCGCGCAATCGAGAGCGGATACTCGTCGCGGATGTAGACAAAGCCGTAGTCCGAGCCGGTCGCGCGGCCGGCGATCACCATGCCCTCGACCACCAGGTGCGGGTCCGATTCCATCAGCACGCGGTTGACGAACGCGCCCGGGTCGCCCTCGTCGGCGTTGCAGACCAGGTACTTGGTCGGACCCGGCGCGCCCAAGAGGAACTTCCACTTCTGGCCCGCCGGGAAGCCGCCGCCGCCGCGTCCGCCGACGCCTGCCGCCAGGACCAGATCGCAGATCGCGATCGGCTCCAGCTCGACCGCGCGGTCCAGCGCCTCGTAGGCGCCGGCGGCGATCGCTTCGTCAATCGACTCGGGATCGATCACGCCCATCGACTGCATCAGCCGCCGTTCCTGCGGACCCCAGAAGGGATGCTCGGACAGGGGCGCCACGCCGCGCACGGGCGTGCGAGCGCCAATCAACCACTGGGCCGCCGCCTCAGCCGGGTTGTCGCCCAGCGCCGCGACCAGAAACTCCGCCGCCGCTTCCGGTCGCACCGGTCCGTAGACCACTGCGCCCCCGCCTCCGAAGCCGGGACGCTCCACCTCGACCACCGGCTCCAGCCAGGACAGCCCCAGCGTGCCCACGCGCATCAGTTCAACATCATGTTCCGCCGCCAGCGGCTCCAGCGCCTCCCAGAGACGGTCGGCCTCGGCCGCGATCGAGGAGGTCGAGAGGTCGACTCGCACGAGCGGACGGGACGGGGACCGGCGCGGCGCGGCGTTCAGCTCCGCCGCTTCACGAATCTCGTCGTAGGCGCTGCTCATGACACCGTCCCATCATTCGCGGAATCGTGCGCATGTTCAGAGCCAGCTGTGCCATAGGTCGCCTCGGCGTCAACGAACATGGCCGGGGCGATCTTGATCGGACGCTCGGGCCAGGTCACGGGGTCGTCGCCGGCCTTCAGCCGGCGCGCCAGTTTGACCGTCTCGACCATCGACAGCGGGCCGACCACGCGGCCGTTGACCCAGACCATCGGCGCGTTCTCGCAGGTCCCGTTGCACTGACCCAGCCACAGCCCCAGCTCGTCGTCCGCCGTGTTCTCGCCCATCCGGCAGCCCAGCTCGGCCTCAAAAATGCGGCGCACCCTGTCGCCGCCGACCACCCGGCAGGAGGGACCCGAACACCAGGTGACCAGGCTCTTGGGCGGCGGCGAGTGACGGAATTCGGCGTAGAAGGTCGCCGGACCGTAGACCTGCGCCTCCGAGACCCGCAAGTGGCGCGCGATCAGGCGAATCGCGTCACGCGAAATCCAGCCCAACTGCTCCTGCGCCAAATGCAGCGCGCGCAGCATCTCGCCCTGACGGCGGGGCAGCCGTTGCAGTAGTCCGGCGAACCGTTCCATCCCGACTCCCGTCCCCACGTGAACGCCAAGCGCGGTTACTCGAATGCTATCCGCGCCTCAGATACGGAACAACCCGCGGCGGTCTCACCATTCCCCTCTCCCCCCTTGCGGGGGGAGATGTCACGGAGTGACAGAGGGGGGGCTCCGACGCTGACCAGATAGGCACTGCGATAGGGAGCCCCCCTCTGCCTGCGGCATCTCCCCCGCGAGAGGGGAGAAGAGTAGTTACGCAACGGTCTCTTTGCGAGGGAAGCTGTCGAAAGCCTGCCCCGTCCTGAACGAGGGGGGGCTAAAGGGGGTCCCGCTAAGGCAGCGGAACCAGTTGTTCAGCGATCTCTCTAGGCGTTGTAGTTCAGCCGCAACCCCGGACGCGGCCATTCGCACGAGATCAACCGACCCGTCGTCGACAGCGTGATGTAGGCCGTGCGCATGTTCGCGCCGCCGAAGCAAATGTTCGTTGTCAACGGATCGTCACCGACCGCGACATGCTCGACTGCGCCCGTGTCGGGATCAATCAGCGTCACGCCGCCCGGACCGATCGTCGCCACGCAGACCTGGCCCGATTCCTCCAGCGCGAGCGAATCGAACAGCGTGTAGCCGCCGGCGTTGGCGATGAACGCATTGAATCCGGCCGCTGCGTTGTCGGACGCCAGCACGCCCGGCTCGGCGATCTGCCAGCCAAACAGCCGGCCGGTCGGCGTTTCGGCGATGTAGACGCGCGTGTCGTCCGGCGACAGCCCGACTCCGTTGGCGCCGCCGGGAATCGGGAAGACGGCGCGCGAGATATGGCTGCCGTCGGTCGTCGCGTAGTAGAGCGCGCCCAGGTCGCGGTCGAACTCCCGGTTCTTGCCCAGGTCGGAGAACCAGAAGCCGCCCGCGCGATCAAAGACGATGTCGTTGGGCCCCTTGAGCGGGATCCCGTCGCACTCCGTGTAAACCGTCTGCACCGCGCCGGTTTCGATATTGACGCGCTGGATCGAGCCCGACGTGTAGTCCGCGGCCTGTCCGGCCGGCAGCAGCCGCCCGCCCGCCCGGTTCCACTCGAAGCCGCCGTTATTGGTGATCCAGACATGCCCATCCGGTCCCACCGCCGCCCCATTCGGCCCGCCGCCGGTCTCGGCGACCACCGAGACCGCCCCGTCCGGCGACACCCGGGTCAGCGTCTGCCGCGCAATCTCGACTAGCAGGATCGAGCCGTCGTCCATCGCAATCGGCCCCTCGGGAAACTCCAGCCCCGAGGCCAGCTCAACAAAGTCCATGTGTCACCACCTTCAATCATCGCTTGTGTAGTCAGTCGAGAAATCTGAGACCGCAGCAGCGTGCAGGCCCTGACTCAATGCTCCCCCTTCCAGGGGGAGCTGCCGAAGGCTGAGGGGGCTCCTGTTGCGCGGCCACCAAACCGCTATTCGCTCGCCACCTCCAGCGTCTGCAGATAGTACGTCCGCCGCTCCCGCGGACCGATGATGTGATCGATCCGCAGCGCCAGTTGCGCCTCATGCGGCATGCGCAGCACGACCTGCGAATTCGACCGCAAGAGCGGCTCCAGCGCGCCTTGCGGCTCGACCTCGCTGACCGCGACCGCATACGTGTCCGCCGGCAGCGAAGCCGCACGCGGCTTGACCATCGCCCGCGCCAGCAGCGCGCCCGACTGCGTCAGGATCGAGCAGGCCACCGGCCTGGCGTCCATCGCCTGGGGAAGCGCGCGCACTGACCCATTCGTCTCTGCGGTTTGTGTCGTCTCGTGATTGACCAACAGGGCGGACGCCGCCACCGGCGACGCCACAGACGTCGTAACCATCAAACCCTCGCTCTAGGAGAACCGCCCCTCCAACCGCCACTACTGCTCTAGCAAGAAATTCCCCGTTCCGTCAAGTCGCAACCGATTGGATGGAGTCGTGCTCAAGTGCTCAAGCCTCGGGTAGCCTCTGCCAGCCAGAGCCGCAGCGCCAGGTTGGCGTCGATGTCAACCCAACTCGCAATGAGCCGACTGACACCAGCTTCTTCTTGCGGCTCTCGGGCCAAGTGAGTTCGCCACTTCTGCAGCGCAGAAGGAGACCACGTTGTCCGAACCGTCCGACGGTCGACAACGTCGCAAAGGGCGTCCCGGTCGATACTCCCATTTGCGATGCCGATGCTCATCTCGAACAGCTCATCCTCCGTCGCCAGTATGAATGCCTGGTTCATTGCCAGAAACAAGATCATGGCTGTGAGGGCGAAGCGCTTGTTGCCATCGACGAATGGGTGATTGACGTTCAGGTGGTATTGCAACACTCCAGCCTTGCGCTGCAGCGTTCGATGGTGTGGCCAGCGAGGTTGGTCCATTGCGCTGGACAGCAGCGCATGGCCATCCGAACCGCGAATAACAAAAGCATTGCCGCCCGCGTCCTGGTAATCAGGCCGCTTGCTGAACTACTGGTTCGCGATTTCGGAGATGGCCGCTACATCGGCTTCACATACGTAGCGGAGACTGGCCATGGTTCATTGGTCCGCAAGCCGGACCAGGACATTGCCGTAGCGATCCATCATGAAGCGCAGGAGCTCATCCGCGCTGACCGGCTGCAACTTCGCCGGTTCTACCCGACGCGGCTCGACGCTCAACTGCTTCGGCTCCTGCTTCGTCGTGGTGGTCATCCTGCCGGCCTCCCAACGCTTGCGCCCACGCAAGCGTCGCTCTTCTGCATGTGCATATTCTACCTACACTCAGCCAGCTTCCACTGAATCCGACCCCAAACGGCTCGCTAGTATCCTGCCTGTGAACGAAGACACAATATCGAAAGGACCCAACCAAATGGGTGATCGACTCGAAGGCCGCGTCGCAATCGTGACCGGCGCCGGACGCGGGATTGGACGCGGACATGCCCTGCTGCTCGCCTCCGAAGGCGCCAAACTCGTGGTCAACGACTACGGCGGCTCCCAGGGCGGCGAGCTCGACGGCGAGGCCACTCCCGCCGACGAGGTCGTGGCCGAAATCAAGGCCGCCGGCGGCGACGCCGTCGCCAACTACGAATCCGTCTCCGACATGGCCGCCGGCGAGCACATGGTCCAGCAGGCGCTCGATAACTTCGGCCGGCTCGACATCCTGATCAACAACGCCGGTATTCTGCGCGACCGCATGGTCTTCAATATGACCGAGGAAGAGTGGGACGTCGTCGTCGCCGTTCACCTCAAGGGACACTTCACCGTCACCAAGTACGCCTCGCAGGTCTTCCGCCAGCAGCGCTCCGGACGAATCGTCAACACCTCATCCGAGTCCGGATTGGGCAACATGGGCCAGGCCAACTACGCCGCCGCCAAGGAAGGCATCGTCGGGCTGACCCGCACGCTCGCCCGCGACCTCGGACGCTACGGCGTCACCGCCAACGCGATCCGGCCCCGCGCCGGCACACGGCTCACGCTGACCGAGGAGCTGGCCGAAGCCACCCGCCGCGCCCGCGAGGCCGGGCTGGCCTCGGGCGACGCCGGCGACATCGACTTCGGCGGCAACCGCGAAGCGATGATGGCGCCCGAGAACGTCTCACCCTTCACCGTCTGGCTGTGCACCGACGCCGCCGCCAACATCAACGGCCGCGACTTCCTCGTCTGGGGCAATGAGGTCGGCATGTACAACCTGCCCACAGTCGAGTCCGCCGTCTACGCCTCCGGCACCAGCTTCACGTTGGACGAGCTCGACCGTGTCGCCGCCCAGTCCTACCTCGGCTCGCAAAAGAATCCCTGGCCGACACAGGCCCCGCGTTAGGCTCTACCCTCCTCCCCCCTCTGGGGGGAGGTGCCGAAGGCGGAGGGGGGCCCGCCGACCACAGCAACCACAACCCGCCACCACTCGAAAGGACTCAGAAATGGCAATCCTCGCCCACGAAACCGTCCAATTTGCCGCCAACGGCGGCGCCGCATCCGGCTACCTGGCCAAGCCCGTTGACGGCGGCCCCTACCCGGGCGTCGTCGTGATCCAGGAGTGGTGGGGTCTCAACCCCAACATCTGCGACATCGCCAACCGCATTGCCGCCGAAGGTTATGTCGCGCTCGCGCCCGACCTCTTCCACGGCGCTGTCACCGCCGAGCCGGATGAAGCACAGAAACTGATGATGTCGCTGCAGGAGCCCAACGCTCTGGTCGACATGTCCGGCGCCGTCGCCGCTCTGCAAGCACGCGGCGACGTCCGCTCCGACCGCATCGGCGTGACCGGATTCTGCCTCGGCGGCGGTATGTCGCTGCTGCTGGCGATGAACAACCCCGCCGTCACCGCCGCCGCGCCCTTCTACGGAGTTCCCGGCGCCGGCATGGGAGACGCCGCCAACATCACGGGCGCCGTGATGGGCTTCTACGCCGGCCACGACGACTGGATCACCGGAGAAGTCGTCGAGAGCATCCAATCCGCCCTCAACGACGCCAACGTGCGCAACGAGATCCACGTCTACCCAGACTCGCACCACGGCTTCTTCAACGACACCTCAGATATCAACGACCCCGAAGCCTCAGCCGACGCCTGGGACAAACTCAAGGCCTTCTTCGCCGCCGAGCTGCAGGCCTAGTCCAAATAGCTCCCCCTAGAAAGGGAGCGATCTCGCAAAGTTCCCTTTGCTCCCCTCTCTGGGGGGAGCTATCGGGAAGATCTTTCCTTTGCTCCCCCTTGCAGGGGGAGCTGTCACGAAGTGACTGAGGGGGATCCCTCCCAAAACACCAATCGCCCCCTCAAACGAGGGGGCGATTGGTGTTTTGGTTCTCGTGTCAGAGGCGAACTACAACTCCAGCATCCCCGTCTCGCCGTGCTCGACCTCGTCGTCAAGCTCTTTGTCCGCCCCGAGCCCGACGCCGATGTACACAAACCCACCAGCAGCCAGACCAATGATCAGCCCAGCACCCACGATGATCCAGATCAACCAGGCGTCGAAGCCGCCATTGGCCGACGACAAGTGCTGATTCCCCGCGCCCAGGTTGACCATAATCGTTTGCACCACAAGCCCAACCACGCCGCCGACGACCATACCAGGCACCAGCAGCGCCATCTGAATGGCAATCGGCGCGTCTTTCAACCACTGCGGCAACAAGAAGGAGGGAACCAGAGGCGGCATCGCAATAACCCTTTACGCTTCACTCGTCCCAAGTGCGCTCAGTATCGCCCCACTCGCCGCTTTCGTCTAGTTACCTGATCGAATTCATACTGGGCAATGCCCCGATAGCGAAATCGCGGATACGATAATGCGCATGTCAACGAGACATCCAAGCGGACAATGGGCCGCCCGGCCACAAAGCGGTCCCATAGCCGCCCTGCCACAAGGCGGCCAATGGGCCGCCCTGCGACGCCATCGACTCTCCCGCCGCTCCCTGCTCGCCGCGTCGTCACGAGCTGGCGTTGGCGCCGGCGCTCTCGCTCTGGTCGGCTGCTCAGACGACGAGGAGCCTGCCCAGGAGGACTTGGAACAACAGGCGGCGACCCAGCAGCAAGCCGCTCAGCAGGACGCGCCGCCGCAGCCGCCCGACGCACAACAGCAGTCGGTCCTGCAGGACCAGACTCAGCAGTCCGCGCAGGACGACCAGCCCGAAGCGCCCAGCGGACCGACCCCGGGCGGAATCATCCGCGCCTGGCTGGCGGTCGAACGACACGACCGCTGGGATCCGCATCGTTCCCGCTATCGCTACACCCAGGCTGCCCACAGCCTGATGTACAGCCGGCTGATCCAGCCCGCCTCCGTGTCCACGGGCGAACTCGAGGCCGATCTCTGCGCCCTGCCCGAAATGCCCGACGAGACCACCTACATCTTCACCGTCGAGCCCGGCGCCGTCTTCTGGAATCTGGAACCGACCAACGGCCGTGCCTTCACCGCACAGGACATCGTCTGGAACATCCAGCGACAGGGAGACGCACTCGACGCGTCCGGCGCGCCCGATCCGTTTTTTTTCCGCCGCTCCGCCTACATTCGCACGGCGTCGGTTGAAGCCTCATCAGCTACCTCGGCCACGCTCACCACTGTGGCGCCCGACGCCACCTATCTCGCTAGCGTCCACGCCTCGCCCTTCGCCTGGATGACCAGCCCCGAAGCAGCGGAGCTCTACGCCGACGACTGGCGCGACGATCCCAGCGACATCATGCGCAACAGCGGCTCAGGGCCCTACACGCCGCATCTCTACAACGGATTTGAAATCACGCTCGCCCGCTCCGAGAACTGGTGGCGCGCCGACTCCGCCTGGGCCGACGCCGTCACCTTCACCTCCGGCGACACCAACAACATCGTCAGCCTGTACGACGCCGCAGCCTTCGACACCGCCGCGTTTCCGCTGACCAACGCGACCGTTGAGACGTTGCGTGAACAGAACCCCGATCACCCGGCGTTCGAGCAACCGCTCGACGCCTCCGTCGAACTGCATGCCCCCTTATCGGCGGACGGGTTCGCCGCGCTCGGCGATCCACGCGTCGTCCGCGCCATCGGCATTGCCATTGACCGAGCTCAACTCATCGAGCGACTCTATGGCGGCCATGGCCGCGCCTCAGGGCCGCTGCCCTGGTATCTCGACGGCTGGAGCATCAGTGAGCAGTTGCTCTCAACGTTCCCGGGCTATCGCAACGACCGCGACGCCGACCTGTCGGAGATCGTCAGTCTGATCAGCGCTGCCGGCGGCGCTCCCAACCTCGGAGTCCTACCGCTAGTCGTCGCCGACCTGTTCGAAGGCTTCTTCGCCGGCGCCGGCGAGGCGGTCCGAACCATGATCGCCGACGCCACCGGGCTCGAAGTCGATATCGAGAATCGTCCCTTCGCAGAGGCCATTGACCAGCTCAGAGCAGGCGAACGCTTCTGCTTCCTCGGCTGGAGCGCCGTTCCGCAGCAGGCCGACCCAACCGATCACTGGCGCTCCACGCTCCATTCCCGCGGAATCCAGAACTGGAGCGATGCCACCAACGCCGAGCTCGACGCCCTGATCGATCAGATGGCCGCCACCTTCAACCTCGGCGCGCGTCAGGACATCGGCCATCAGATCCAGGAAATGTTGCTCAGCGGCCACGCCCCCCAGTGGCAGATCAAGCTCGTCAACGGCATCCAGCTCGGTATCCACCAACCGTGGCTCCATCCCGACCCACGCCTCTTCGAATACGCCTGGTCAACCAACCGCCTCAGCAACACCTGGCTCAACACCACCCACGAGATCTACCCAACCGGCCGAGAGCTCCCGCCCCTCGAAGAAGAATCAGAACAAGGCGGCTAGAGCCAAAGGCGCTCCATTTGGGCGAGCCGTCGCTCGTTCCCTTTGCTCCCCCTTCTAGGGGGAGCTGTCACGAAGTGACTGAGGGGGCCGCCTTGCACAGCTGAAAGGACCCTACCCCCACCGACGCCGATGCTCGCGCTCATACTCCAGAATCCGCCGATACACCCGCACCATCTCCCGATCCTTCGCCAACGGCTCCCGCGGCGGCTTGATCACCGCCCCGCCCAGCGCCTCTACGATCTCTCGGTGGTCGTCGATGATGAAGTCCGGCTCAATCTTCGTGAACATGTGCAGCCGCGACCGATACTGGAAAATCGGCTTGCCCATGATCCCGGCCAACAGCGGCCAGAGGTCATGCTTGTCCGCCACCTCGCGACGCGCCCCGTACCCGGACCACATGTAGACGTGATGCCCGCGATCCTGCAGCCGCTCCAGCACTTCCCGCGCATAGGGACGCAGATGAAGATTCCAGGAAACCAGACACCCGTCAACGTCAAAGAAAATATTCAGAGGCCGCACGACCGTTAGCCTACCGCCAAATGCCAGAACCAGTCTGCCCGCATCTGCCCGAGACCGATCCCGGTCCTCATTTCCGCATGAAAACCGGCCAGGAGTGCTGGCGCTGCGCCTTCCGCAACCGAGCCATGCTGCGCCGCTCGATCCTCACCAGCGCCGTAGTCGGAACGATCCTCGTCGCCATCAACCAGGGAACAGTCATCATCGGCGGAGACGCCACCTCCGAACTCGCCTGGAAAATCCCCCTCACCTACTGCGTCCCCTTCTTCGTCGCCAGCTGGGGAGCCCTCGGAAACGCCTACGTCAGAGATGTACGGAAATGATCCCCGCTCCCCCTCGCAGGGGGAGCTGCCGAAGGCTGAGGGGGTCCCGCTCGCCGACGGTAAGAGGATGGCTGCTATGGGGAACGGCTACTACTTCTTCTTCGGAGCAAGCGGTCGAGGGCCCTTGGGATATCGACCCTTGTTCCTTGGAGGCATGAGCCGTATTTCAGGTTTTCCGTCTCGGTCTGTGTCTTGTCGTTCGCGGTACTTTCGCTGAGCCATCTCTGACTCCTTTCGCCGATTGTGGTAAGTGGCCGCCCTCTCATTGTCAAATACATGTTCTGACTAAGTGCGTATCCCCTGAACCGTCAACCTCGCAACCACTCCTCCTGCGTCCCCGTCCCCTTCGTCGAGTTACACGCTCCGCACATCAACTGCAGATTACTGATGTGATCAGACCCTCCACGAGAACGCGGCACTACATGATCAATCGTCATGTTCCGGAACGGGAACCAGGTCAGACAGCCATTGCTCGTGCCCTCCTGTGCGCCGTAGAGCAATTGTCGATTGGATCGTGCTCCGTATGGCAGCAGCTCACCCAGGTCGGTGCGTTGCGGTACATCCGTCCGATGCACACCCTGATAGAACAGCCCCAACTCTCGATCCAAACGCGTTCGTACCAACTCTGCGGCCTTTTCTGAGATGTCAATGCCGACCCATTGGCGTTGCAACTTCTCGGCGGCGACGCACGCGGTGGCGCAACCGCAGAACGGGTCAAGAACCACATCACCTTCCCGTGACGAAGTCGCAATAATCCTCTCCAACAGTGCCAGAGGCTTTTGAGTTGGATACCCGGTCCGCTCTCGCGATCTCGCTTGGACCGGGGAGATGTCATTCCAGACGCTGTCAACTGCAATTCCAGGTTGTTCGTCCAGGTACCGCTTGTACAGCGGTACAAGTCCAGGCGATTTCTGGACGATACGTCCGTCTCTATAGGTTTGTTCCATTCGTTCCTGCGTCCAGCGCCACACTCGGTTGATTCCGAGGAACTCATATGTCAGATTCGGTCGATTCTTGTTCGGATTGACCAGATCAGCCAGCGAGTATCGCCGACCGGTGTGTTCCTCAATCTCTCGATAGTTGCGCTCGATGTATTCCTGGTCGTGCGGTCTGAACTGAGCGTTGTATGTATGTTCCCCTCCTAAGGCGTAGCGCAGCAGCAGATCGTGGTTCGTCGGCATGTTGCGAGTCGCGAGGCCTTTGGCGTTGTGCCGCCTCCAGACGACCTCATTGCGAAAGTTCTCAGTCCCAAAAATGGCATCCATCGCGACCTTGAGGTAGTGCACGGCCGTGCGATCGCAATGCAGATAGATGCTGCCGTTCGGCTTCATCAACCGTTTCATCTCCAGCAGCCGCACCGACATCATGATCAAGTAGGCCTTCATCGGCCTGCCATGCGACATCCCAGCCGTCTCGATCACGCTCGCGAGCGCCGGCTCACGCTCAGCTACTTCCCCATGCCAGGCAACATCTAGATCATCCAGCGTCCATGTGTCCTTGAATGCAGCCCCAGCCGCCTCCGATCCGATCGGCGCGGCATAGTCGCGATTCGAATTGAACGGCGGATCGAGATAAATCAGATCGACAGATGCAGAGTTCATCCCCCGCATCACATCGATGTTGTACCCGTCCAGAGCGTCTGGTTGGCCCAATTTGCCGTCACCAGTCGATCCTATCGCGGCAAACCCAACCCGCGAGTCGCGATGATGTTCCGCATGATCTCCGACGTACCCGCAGCGATCGTCAGCGGCACCGCGTTCAGATACTCATCCGGCAGCCGACCGTGCAGTGGCGCGTGTTCCTGCTCGCCCGATAGTCCGCCGGCCAAGCCGAACATGTTGATCATCCCCGCCAGGCGCTGATTGATGATCGTCCCGTACAACTTGCTCATCGACGCCTCGTGGTTGGGCACCAGACCCTGCGACTGCATCCAGGCCACCCGATACGCCAGCCAGCGACCAACCGTGAACTCGATATTCAGGTCGGCCAGCTTGTGCCGGATGCGCGGATCCTCGTCCGGACGACGCCCGTCCGGGCCCGGCACGCTCGCCAGCTCGGTCAGCTCGCCCAGTAGCCGCACGCCCGAGACCACCCGCGAAATCCCCGAGCGCTCGAAGTCGAGCGTCGTCGTCGCCACGTACCAGCCCCGATTCTCCTCGCCGATCATGTTCGCGGCCGGCACTCGCACGTCCTCGAAGAAGACCTCGTTGAAGTGGTGCCGATTGGCCATGTTAACCAGCGGACGCACCGTGATTCCCGGTGTCTTCATGTCGAGCAGGAAGAATGAAATCCCGCGGTGTTTGGGCGCGTCCGGCTCGGTCCGCGCGAGCATGAAGATGTAGTCCGCGTGCTGCGCGCCGGAGGTCCAGATCTTCTGCCCGTTGATGATGTAGTCGTCGCCGTCGCGCTGAGCCCGCGTCTGCAACGAGGCCAGGTCTGAGCCCGACCCCGGCTCCGAGAATCCCTGGCACCACTGGATGTCCGCCGATCGAATCCGCGGCAGGAAGAACTCCTTCTGCTCGTTCGAGCCGTACATGATCACCGTCGGACCGACCCGGTCGACGCCCTGGTTGTAGACCGGCGCACGATGATGCGCCATGGTCTCGTTGAACATCGCCTGCCGCACCGGCCCTGCGCCCGCGCCGCCATGTTCGGTCGGCCAACCCAGCGTCAGCCAACCACGCTCGGCCAGGGCCCTGTGAAAGCCCCGAGTGAACTCCCAGCGCTCCCGATTCGCCGCCCCGTCCTCCGCCGGCCCTTCCGACAAATCAGCCCACCCCGGAGGCAGCTGGTCGCCAAGAAAGTCCAACACCTCCTCGCGAAACGCCACGTCCTCGGCCGAGAATTTGAAGTCCATTCGAAAACTCCCACCCAACTATCTGTTCCTGCCGCCAGACTAACAAAGGCCCACTAGACCTCCCCCCTGGGGGAGGTGTCGCGAAGCGACGGAGGGGACCTCTGGCGAGTCCCGCCCGTAGAATCTCATCCATGCCTGACATCAAGCCCGGCCCCCTCGACAACGTCCGTGTCATCGACCTCACCGACGACCGAGCCATCTACGCCGGCAAGCTCCTCGGAGACCTCGGAGCCGACATCGTCCGAGTCGAACCGGCGGGCGGAGACCCCCTCCGCACCCGAGGTCCGTTCCACACCAACAAAGCCTCACTCTGGCACGCCTTCTTCGCCAGCTCGAGGACATTCATAGCATCCGGCGACGCAGCCACCATCGAGGAACTCGCACAGTCAGCCGACATCATCCTCGATTGCGAACGCCTACCAGACCCTGAGGCGCTGCTCAGGGTCAACCCCAGGCTGGTCATCGTCGATGTCACCTCGTTCGGATGCTCCGGCCCCTGGCAGGATTACCAGGCGCCCGGACTCGTCGCGGAGGCGCTGGGCGGCATCGCTGCGACATCAGGTGACAGCGACACGCCACCGCTCAAGCTCTTCGGCGACCAGTACGCCTTCGTCGGGGGCGTCTACGCCGCCGTCGGCGCGCTGTCCGCCCTCAATCATGCCCGCGAGACCGGCCAGGGCCAGATCGTCCGGCTCAGCACCCACGAGGCGCTCTGCACGGTGCTCGAGCACGTCCTCATGTGGGCCTGGTTCCACGAGCTCCTGCCCTTCGCCGAGGGACCCGTCCTCCCCCGCCAGGGCTCACTCCACTGGTCGACCGCCTACGTCGTGATGCAAGCGATCGGCGGCTCAATCATGATCACGCCGACGCCCGACTTCCAGCGCCAGGTCGCCTGGCTGATCGAGGAAGGCACGGGACTTGAGCTGCTGGACGAACGCTTCACCGACCCCGCCAATCTCGCCGAGATGGTCGAACTCACGATGACCGCCCTGCGCGAGTGGGTCGCGACCAAGGACGTCGAGCCCTTCTTCCACGAGGCCCAGAACCGGCATCATCCCTACGGCTGGGTCATGACCACCCCCGAGGTCGCCAACAATCCACAGCTCGAAGCCCGCAACTGGTGGGCCGACTATCCCGTCGGCGATACGACCACCAGCGGACCCGGCGCGCCCTACCACTTCTCCGACACACCTTGGCAAATCAGGGATCGAAGCTCTCGTCCTGTTGAATTCGCCGAATCCCCTTCTCCCTCCGCCCCGCGGGGGGAGATGTCGCGTAGCAGCCTGCCCTTGGCTCGAACAGGGGACAAAGGGCGGTCCCCCGCCGCGAGTCGCCCCACCACCGGCCCACTCGAAGGCATCCGCATCCTCGACTTCACCCATGTCCTCGCCGGACCCTTCGCGACCCGCGTGCTCGCCGATATGGGCGCCGATGTGGTCAAGATCATGAGCTCGACCCGCGCCGGACTCGCCGGCGGCGCCGACCATCCCTACCACGCCATGTGGAACCGCAACAAGCGAGTCCTCCAGCTCGACCTCAGCCGCGACGACGCCCGCGACATCGCATGCCAACTCGCGCTCCAGGCCGATGTCGTGATCGACAACTTCTCCGTCGGCGTGCTCGACCGCTGGAATCTCGGCTACGACGCCGTCAGCACCGACAATCCCGACGCCATCTACATCGGCATGTCCGGCATGGGAATTTCAGGACCCTGGGCGTCTTATGTCACCTACGCGCCCACCGTCCACGCGCTCGCCGGCCTGACCTACCTCACCGGTGTGCCCGGACGCAACGACATCGGCATCGGCTTCAGCTACAACGACCACATGGCTGGCCTGCACGGCGCCGTCGCCGTCCTCGCCGCGATCGAAGCTCGGCGAATGACCGGCAAGGGCCAGCGCATCGACATGAGCCAGTTCGAGGTCGGCGTCGGTTTCAATGGACCCACCCTGCTCAACTACTTCGCCAACGGAGTCGCCGCCGAGCCCGTCGGCAACGACCCGACCTACGAGCACTGGACCC
Source organism: Dehalococcoidia bacterium (assembly GCA_963666795.2). GTDB lineage: Bacteria > Chloroflexota > Dehalococcoidia > Bin125 > Bin125 > Bin125. Next base: position 2,304,258 of record CAXXUV010000008.1, read on the forward strand.
CCCACGCCATCTATCCCTGCCGCGGAAACGATCAGTGGTGCGCCATCGCCGTCATCACCGACGATCAGTGGCAGTCCCTCTGCCAGCTCATGGACGCCAGCGACTGGTTAGATGACGACTCGCTGGCCGACGCCGAAGGCCGCAGCGCCCATCGGTCGGAAATCGACGCGCGAATCGCAGACTGGACCAGCAGCCAGGACCGCTACGAGCTCATGGACCGCTGCCAGGCCGCCGGAGTCCCCGCCGGAGTTGTCCAAACCGGCCAGGACCTCACCGTCCACGACCCGCAACTGGCCCAGGCCAAGATGTTCTTCGACTTCGCCGACCCACATCCAAACCTCGGCCCGCTCAAGGGAGACCGCCTCCCGCTCCAGTTCGACCAGACCCCGTCAACCGTCTACAACCGATCAGAAATCCTGGGAGAATCAAACGCCCCCATCGCCGCCGACTGGCTGGGCATGCCCGCCGATGAGGTCGCGCGCCTCGAATCCGATGGCGTCATGGAGTAGCCCCCAAAGCCGTTCAAGCCTCAGCCGAAGCTAAACTCGGACCATGACCAAAAACGGCGTGCGCGAGCTTCCCCGCATTGAAGCGGTACATGTCAGGAACTATCGCGTCCTTCGAGATGTCCAACTTAAGGACATGACCCCGCTCACGGTGTTGATAGGGCCCAACGGAAGCGGCAAATCGACCCTCTTTGACGTGTTCGCTTTCCTGTCCGAGTGTTTCGCGGTCGGGCTTCCTCAGGCTTGGGCGAGACGGGGCGGCATGCGAGAGCTGCGATCGAGAGGAATGACCGGACCAATCACAATCGAGGTCAAGTACCGAGAACGACCGCATGATCCTCTAATCACTTATCACTTAGAAATCAATGAAGAAGACCGAGCTCCGGTTGTCGAGAGTGAATGGCTGTCTTGGCGGAGAATGCAGCGGGGCCAGCCTTTTCGGTTTCTACAGTATGAGCGCGGCATGGGATTCGCCGTTTCCGGCGACGCTACTGATGCCGCAGCTCTTCGTACTGAACAACCACTGATATCAAGTGATTTGCTCGCGGTCAACACGCTCGGTCAATTGAAGAATCATCCGCGCGTCGCTGCGCTCAGGAGCTTTATAACTGGGTGGTACCTATCCTATTTGACAACGCCCGGCCTCCGGCGCGCGAGGGATGCCGGACCCGAACGCCGACTGTCCGCCACTGGCGAGAACTTGGCCAACGTCCTTCAGCATCTGCAGAATTCGGATCCGGCGCGGCTCCAATCGATGTTCGACAAATTAGCGAAGCGCGTGCCAGAACTTCAATCTGTCACTGCTGAAGAACAACGAGACGGCAGTTTGCTGTTGCAACTCAAGGATCGCAAGTTTGAAGATCCAATCCTCGCAAGATTCGCTTCCGATGGCACTATGAAGCTGCTTGCCTACCTCGTGGTGTTCGACGATCCAGAGCCACCGCCATTGATTGGAATTGAAGAGCCCGAGAACTTCGTGCATCCGGGACTACTTCGAGAGTTAGCGGAAGAATGCCTAATCGCTTCTGTGCAAGCTCAGTTTCTGGTTACCACTCACGCGCCACAATTTCTTGACGCGCTTAGCCCAAAGCAGGTGCGAGTTCTTGATCGCGCACAGGATGGATTCACCAGAGTCCGAGTCGCAAGTGATATCGCGGGTCTGAAGGGCTTCATCGCCGACGGAGGATTGCTCGGCGACGCGTGGCAGATGAAGCTGTTCGACGATAGTCATTTCCCAAGTCATGCACGTTGAATTCCTCGTCGAAGAGCCATCGTCAGCGGCAATGATCGAGGTGTTGCTTGACCGATTGCTGTTTCCTAGGCCAAACGCTCCAATCCACTCTTGGCGCATTCATTCCTTCGACGGCAAGAGGAGGATGATCCAGGGTCTGTCTCGTGTGCTCGGAGGAATCCTCGATGCGCAGTTCGCCGACAGTATTGTGGTGTTGATTGACGCTGATCGCGACGATTGCGTACAGCTCAAGCAATCCCTATTGGAGTTGACCTCCTACGCGATATCTAGGCATAGAAGATCAGACACAACGACGAATGTATGGGTCCGAATCGCGGTGACTGAGCTGGAAGCCTGGTTTATCGGCGATGTTGCAGCCACCCGGACCGCATACCCGCGAATCACCGCCGGCGACATGAAGATTCGCCGATGGAAGGAAGCTGACGCCGTTCCTGATGCCTGGGAGTGGCTTGAGAAACTGATGCTGCGTCGGCGCTACTACGTCACGCGCATGCCAAAAGTCGAGGTCGCACGCAACATCGCCGCCAACCTCAACCTCGACCCCAACCACAACACCTCGCGGAGCTTCCGGCTATTCCTCCGAACGCTCCGCGAGGTCTATGGACTCTCTACCGATGAATCGAGTAGTCGATCTCCTTCGACGTAATCACCTCGATCAACGCCGCCTGACCATTCTCGGTCGCCGCGATTCCGCGCTTGAAGGCTTCCTTCAGGTCCTCAGGCGACTCCACCCGCTCGCCGTAGCCGCCGAAGGCCTTTGCCATGTCGGCGTAGTGACCTGAGATGTCAGTGGCCCGATACTTCTCCGTCGCCGTCTTCATGATCGGCAGCTCGATCGCCATTGAGAAGTTGTTCAGCAGCACGCTCAGGATCGGAATGTTCTCGCGCACGGCGGTCTCGAAGTCCATGCCGGTCATGCCGATCGCGGCGTCGCCCCAGACGTTGAGGCAAGTCTTCTCCGGGCAGGAGACCTTCGCGCCCATGGCGTACCCGAGGCCGGTGCCAAGCTGCGTCGTCTTGCCCCAGCCGATGTAGCTGAGCGGCGTCGTCGAGTTCCAGAACGGCGACATCTGGTCGCGCGGCGAACCGGCGTCATGCGTCGCCACGACGTTGTCGATACCGACCGTCTCGTCCAGCGTCGCGTGCAAATCTTTCAGCGCCCGGTAGGGGTTGATCGGCGCGTCGTTCGAGTCGCTCTTGGGCGACCACTGGGCGCGCCAGTCGCCATTGATCTGCGCAATCCTGGCCGCAATCGCATCGGCGCGACCGCGAGGCCCGACCACCAGTTCGCGCACCTCGGCGATGATCGCATCCAGCACCAGCGCCGCGTCACCGACCACGCCCTCCGAGATCTCCACCTCGTTGTTGAAGTCATCAGGGTCGAGCGTCGCGTGGATGTAGTACGGACCCTTGGGCATCTGCAGACCGAACCCGGTCTTGGTGAACGAGCAGCCGATCCCGAAGATCACGTCGGCGTCCTGGATGAACTCGTGCACCGCGCGCGGGAACGCGCGACCGCCCGAGCCCAGTGACAGCGGGTGCGTCTCGGGGAATGCGCTCTTGCCCTGCAGCGATGTCGTCACCGGCGCCTCAAGCAGCTCGGCCAGTTCCTTGAGCTGGTCCCACGCCTTCGCGTAGTGGACGCCCTGACCGGCATAGATCACCGGTCGCTCGGCATTGACCAGCGTCTGCGCCGCCTTGCGTGCGTCGGCCGGATCGGGACCGGAGCGATGCGCCGGCGTCGGCGTGTAATTGATCGGCTCCTCGATGTCCGCGCCCCAGATGTCGCCGGGAATCTCCAGCACGACCGGACGCTGCCGGCCGTTCTTGGCGTGCGTGAACGCGCGGCGCACGGCGTTCGCGAGGTCATTTGGGTCGGTCAGCTGCTCGGTCCACTTACTCACGTGCTGGAAGTTGATCAGCCCGGAGAAGTTCGGCGCCACGTTCGTCTGCGACCGCGCATAGCCGCCGGGAATCGCGACCAGCGGCGCCGACTCGCTCCAGGCCTGAGCCAGGCCACCGAACGAGTTCTCGGAGCCGGGACCGTTCTGGGTCAGGTACACCGCCACCTGGTCGCCCGAGTTCATCCGGGCAAACGCATCGGCAATGTGAATCGCCGTCCGTTCCTGCCGAACCACAATCGTGCGGATATCGGCCTCAGCCGCCGCCTCAAAGATCGGGTTGACGGGATAGCCGACAACAAACTCGACACCCTCCCGCTTCAACATCTCAGCAATAGCGTTCGCCGTCTTCATTCTGTAGCTCCTTGGTGTTTCTTTGCTCCCCCTTCGGGGGAGCTGTCGCGAAGCGACTGAGGGGGCCTCCCTCGGACGCTCTCAAGACAGTGTCTGCCTCAACAGTCTCCTTCGGACGTGGCTAATCGGAGTGTACGGGAGGCCTCCGACCGGCCCACGGCTGAGCCGCCTCAAGCTGCGACGCCAGCCGAATCAGCGCCGCCTCATCCGCGTACGGAGCGACGAACTGTGTCCCTACCGGCAATGCCGCCTCATTCCAGTACAACGGAATCGACGCCGCCGGATTGCCCGACGCGTTGAACAGCGACGTGAAGCCCACCGTGCGCTGCACGTCGACGCCCTGCGCGTACATGTCCTCGCGGTCCAGCGACAATCGGCCCAGCTCCAGCGGCGGCGTGGCCATCGTCGGCGTGAGCATCACGTCGTAGCCAGGACCGTCTACACCAGCGAACCAGCGCGCCACATAGCGTCCGATCGTATGCACCGCCCGAGTCGCCGCGATGTACTCCGTCGCCGTCGGCATCTCGCCCGAGATCATCCGCCAGGTCAGCGGTTCCACGTCTTCGGGATTCGCCGTTCGGCCCAGTTCGGCCGCACGCAAGTCAATCGCAAGCTTCGTCGACGGCCGAACGATGTCGAACAGCGGATTGCGGACCTCCTCCGGGATATCCAGGACCGCGTCCTCGACCTCGTGGCCCAGCGACCGGCACATAGCTCTGCCGCATGCTCGACGGCGCGGAAGCAGTCAGGATCCATTTCACTGTCGTTGAACGGCTTGACGATCACGCCAATCCGCAGCTTGCCCGGATCGCGCCCAACTTCCTCAGCCCAGGGACGCTCCGGCGGCGGCGCGTAGTACGGCGCGCCGAGATCCGGTCCGGCGGTCGCGTCCAGCAGTACCGCCGAGTCCCGCACCGAGCGTGAGACCGCGTGCACCGCCGACATCCCGGCCCAGCCCTCGCCCACATCCGGTCCCGATGGCGTCCGCGCCCGCGTCGGCTTGAGTCCAAACAGCCCGCAACATGAAGCGGGAATCCGAATCGATCCGCCGCCGTCCGACGCATTGCCGACCGGAATCACGCCCGCCGCCACCATCGCCGCCGCCCCACCGGACGATCCACCGGCCGTGTGCTCGGTGTTCCACGGATTCCGCGTCTTGCCGTGCAGTTGCGACTCCGTCGTGGAGGTGATCCCCATCTCCGGCGACGTCGAGCGTCCAAAGATCGACAATCCAGCCGCCTTGTAGCGGATCACCATTTCGCTGTCGTGGTCCGGTACATAGTCGGCGAAGATCTTCGAGCCGCTCGAAATCGGCTGACCTTCGTAGTACGTGCCCAGATCCTTGAGCAGGAACGGTACGCCTGTCAGCGGACCGTCCGGCAGTCCTTCCAACGCACGCTCCCGTGCATGGTCAAACCACGGGTATACCAACGCGTTGAGTTCGGGATTGACCCGCTCCGCACGCTCAATCGCCTCATCCAGCAGCTCAATCGCCGACACTTCCCCGTCGGCCACCATTCTCGCCAGTTCAACGCCGTCCAGGTCCGAGTAGCCCTGAATCGCCATGTGTATTCCCTCTCATGCACTGCGCGGACACTCCGCATAAGCTCCTACGCATGGTACGCATTGATGGTCGCCAACCCAACCAGTTACGTCCGCTCAGCTTCGAACCCGACGTGCAGAAGCACGCCGCCGGCTCCTGCATCGTCTCACTGGGCGACACTCGAGTCCTCTGCGCTGTCACCGTCGAGGAACGCGTTCCCCGCTGGATGCGAGGCACAGGCCGAGGCTGGCTGACCGCTGAGTACAACATGCTGCCCGCCGCCACCAATACCCGCTCCGACCGTGAGCGAGTCCTCAATGCGGGACGGACCAAGGAAATCCAGCGCCTGATCGGGCGCAGCCTCCGAGCCGCCGTCGATCTCAACGCACTCGGCGAGCGAACCTTCAACATCGACTGCGACGTCCTCGACGCCGACGGAGGCACCAGAACCGCCGCCATCACCGGAGCATTCGTCGCCGTCTCGCAAGCCATTGAACGCCTCGAATACGAACAATCGCCGATCATCGCCGCGGTCGCCGCCGTCAGCATCGGCATCGCGGACGGCCAAATCCTCACCGACCTCAACTACGCCGAGGACTCAACCGCCGACGTCGATTGCAACATCGTCGGCCTCGACAACGGAGGCCTCGTCGAAGTCCAGGGAACCGCCGAGGGCCAATCCTTCACCCCCGATCAACTCAGCAAAATGGTCACCGCCGCCGAACAAACGCTCAAAGTAATGTTCAAAGCCCAACAGTCCGCGCTCAGATAATAAGAAAAGCTCCCCCCTTGGGGGAGCTGTCGCGAAGCGACTGAGGGGGCCGCCCCGCAGGCCTCAACCCCTCGGATCTCTAGAAATAGTCCGCGTACAACCCCAGGTGACTCCCACCGACCAGCAGCACATGGGCCTCGCCAAACTCCTCACCCGACTGCTGACCCGGGAAGTTACTCATCACCCGAAACCCCCCCGGCGACACCTCAGCCCCATACGCCACCACATCAGCGCCCAACTGCCCGACATCGCCCCACAACGCCTCCTGCGACACAGCCTTGCGTGGCGCCGCTAGCAAGGCCATCTTCGGCAACGAACGATGCGGTGACGAAAAACCCACCGACACCGTCACCTGCCACAGGTTCGACCGACCTGACTCCAGCGTCGGCAGCGCGTCGTAGAAGATCGTCGATTCCGTCTCGTGGACGATCGTCGAGCCATTCTTCCTCACCGCCTCCAGCCACGGCTCGCCCGTCGGCGCCCAGCGCGACGAATCCAGCTCCTTCGCCGCATGCACCTGCAAGTGGGCATGCGGCTGCGACTGCTCACCCATCGAGCCAAAGTTACAGAACACCCGAAAGCCCGACGGCGCCCGATCCGCATTCCGATCCCGGAACCAGTCGACCGCCTGCTTGCCATGATCCCGCGCTGTCGCCCCAATTTCACCCAGGTCCGACCACAACTCTGACTGCTGCGAGTAAAACGGAATCACCGACTCCGAGTGCTCAAACGGAATTACCAGCGACGTCAGGTCGAAAAACAGGAACTGATTCTCAAAGACAAATATCTCAGGCCGCTCATCCGACCACGCCACCGCCGGATCCCCGCGCCGAGAATCAGTGAACCGCCGTTCCCCATTGCGAAAAAACAACGCTGACTCGCGACCGTCGGCAATCCCACAAAACACGCAATGTCGGCTCAGGCGCTGGCCAGGCTTGTCGGGCATACGCCTCAGAGTCGCATCAAACCTCCGACCGCGCAAACAGTTGAGATACGATCTTCTCAGCCAAAACGATCTCCCGTCCCCGCCTGCGAGCGGGGACCCGTTCCCTCCCCCCAACGCAAGGACTCCAACTGATGGTCAACGTCCAGCCCTTCCGAGGCCTCCGCTACGACGCCAACATCGTCGGTGATTGGGGCGCCGTCCTCGGTCCGCCCTACGACATCGTCGACGCCGCCCAGACTGCCAGGCTCAAGGCCTCCAGCCCACACCAGATCGCCCACATCGAAACCGCGTCCGGCGACGACATCAACAACGCCGCACAACTCCTCCAGGACTGGCGACGATCCGGAGCCGTCATCCAGGACGAGACGCCATCTTTCTACCTGCACGAGCACCGATTCGGCGACGGCCAGGTCCGCCGAGCGATCTTCGGCGCCGTCGAACTCACCCCCTGGGGCGAAGCCGGCGTCATGGCCCACGAGCGCACCATGCCAGGACCCAAGGCAACCCGTACCGCCCTGCGCTCCGTCGTTGGCGCCGACATCTCCCCATTGATGGCCTTCGTCCCCGACGCCAACGGAACGCTGGCCAACCTCATCACTGAAGCCACGGATCAGCCAATCCTCAACGACGGAACCGACCCCACCGGAGACTCCCACACCCTGCGACGAATTGACGAACCGGACACCGTCGCCCAGATCACCGACGCCTTCGCCAACGACCGCATCTACATGGCCGACGGACACCATCGCTACGAATCCGCCCTCGCCTCGATCGACGAACGCCCCGGCTCCCGCAGCGTGCTGATGGGCATCGTCTGCGCCTCCGACTCTGCCCTCGTCGTCGGAGCCACCCACAGAGTCATCCACACCGAGGCGCCGGCAAGTCTGCTCGCCCAGCTTGGCAGAAACTTCAGCATCAGCGAGGCGTCGGCATCCGAACTCACCGCCAGTCTGCCCGACGGCAGCTCAGCGCTTGGACTAGTCACGGCAAGCGGAGCCTGGCTGCTGGAGCCCACCGCCGCCGCCCAACGAGCCATGCCCGACGATGTCCCAGACGCCTGGCGCAACCTCGCCCCCGCCGTCCTCCAGCACGTCGTGCTCGAACCGCTCCTCGGCATCGACGCCGACGTCCTCGCCGGAGGCCAGGCCGTCACCTACACCCACCACTTCAACGAACTCCTGGAAGCAATCAACAGCCGACAAGCCAGCGCCGCCTTCGTTCTCCCCGCGCCAACCCTGCAAGACGTAGTCGACACCGCCGCCGCCGGAAGCTTCATGCCCCAAAAGAGCACCTACTTCGTCCCCAAACTGCCCACCGGCCTCGTCCTCCACCCACTGGACTAGTCGCTGCAGCGCTCCCCCCATTTGGGGAGCTGTCACGAATTGACTGAGCGGGCCGCCGAGCCTCCACACAGGACCGAACTCACTACATCAACGCCTGAGCAATCCCCTCGATCCCATCAATCGCATTCATCGTCGCGACCTCCCCTTGAGACAGCGCCCGAGAAATCGTCAGAGCCATCAGCGCCATCTCCGACGGATCGTCCGGACTAAAGCCCACATCCATCGCCGCGATATTCACATCCAGCCGACCCAGCGCCATTCCCACCTCGCCGATTCGTCCCGGCCGGTCTTCATTCCTCAATACCAACAAATGCAAGTGCTCAAGTCCTCGACGCTGAGGCCCCGCGATATGCACGTGGAACCCGTTAATCTCCACCACCGCCGCACGACCGTGCTCCAACGTCCCCATCAACGAGGTCGCGCCGTCCGAGGTGCGCAACTCCACCGTGATCGACGACGTATACGGCTCGGCATCGGGCGTCTTGCGCTCGGAAATCCGCCAACCGCGATGCGCAATCACATTGTTGATATTGACCAGGTTCACGTGCTCGTCAGAAATCGGAGCCAGCAATCCCGCCACCACCGACGCCTTCAGCGGCGTCACATCATGGTTAGCAATCTCACCGCGATAGCGAATCACAATGTCCTGCCACTGACCGCTGGCCAACTGCGTCGCCAGCCGTCCGCACATCTCCGCCACCGATAAGTACGGCCCAACAGCCTCCAACGACTCCGGGTCAATCAGCGGAGCATTCACCGCGGCCTGCGACGGTTGGCCTCGCAAGACCTTCAACGTCTCAGTCGCGATATCGACAGCGACTCGCTCCTGAGCCTCCTGGGTCGAGGCGCCGAGGTGCGGCGTCGCCAGCACCCGCGGATGCAGGACCAACGGATTCTCATGCGCCGGCTCCGAAGCGAAGACATCCAGCGCCGCCCCGCCAAGTCGGCCGGAATCGAGCGCATCCGAGAGCGCCGACTCATCCACGAGACGTCCGCGTGCGGTATTGATCAACAGCGCGCCCGGCTTGATCGCGGCAAACTCGTCACGCCCCAGCAACGGCGGCGCATCGGGAGCAGCCGAAGAGTGCAGCGTGACCACATCCGACTGAGCCAACAATTCATCTAACGCGACCAGTTCCGCCCCGACGCTGCGAGCCCGCTCCTCGGAAACAAACGGATCAAAGGCAATCGTCTGCATCTCCATCGCCTGCAATCGCCTTGCGACCGCCGCTCCGACCATCCCCAATCCGATGATCCCGGCCGTCTTGCCTCGCAACTCTCCGCCAACAAACGCCGATCGATTCCACTCACCTGACCTCAGTGACGCATTCGCTGCCGCCAGGTGCCGCGATAACGACAACAACAGCGCAATCGCCAACTCCGCAGCCGACACCGTATTCCCGCCGGCCGCATTCAGCACAATGATCCCGCGCTCCGACGCGGCATCCAGATCAATATTGTCGACACCCGCTCCAGCCCGGCCAATCACGCGCAGACTCGGAGCCGCCGCAATCAACTCCCGATCCACCTTGGTCCCGCTGCGAACAATCAGCCCCGAACAGTCGGAAATCGCCGACAACAACTCTGACCGAGTCAGCGAATATCGAGCGTCCACATCCACCGAGCCTCGAAGAATCGAGAGGCCTTCCTCAGCAAGCGGTTCGCAAACCAGAATCCGCGCCATGGGGCTTCGTTTCTTCTCGAGACGTTCGCGTCCCTTGGCTCCCCCTTTGGGGGGACCTTTGATTAAGTCCTCTTCTCCCCCCTTGCGGGGGAGATGCCGAAGGCAGAGGGGGGGCTCCCCAGCTCAAGGCCTATCTGGTCGCTGTCGGAGGACCCGCCCTCTGTCACTCCGTGACAGCTCCCCCCGCAAGGGGGGGAGAGAGGGCAGGCCGGTCGCTGCTATGCCACCGCTGCCGTCGCTAGCCGTCAATCCCCGGAATCACCGCGCCCTCCGCCGCCGAGAATCCCTCAGCAACCAGAGCCTCCTGCAACGCAGAGAAGCAGGCCGCAAACTCGCTCTCATCAAGGAAGCCCAGGTGCCCAATCCGCCAGATCGAGGCCGCCAGCTTCCCCTGACCGCCGGCAATCACGACATCGTGCTCCTCGCGCAGGCGTTTGGTCACAGCAGGTCCGGCAACCCCATCAGGCACGCGAATCGCCGTCACCGTGTCCGACGCGTACTGTTCCTCGGCCAACAGCACCAGACCCAACGCCTTCGCCGCCGACCGCGTCCACGACGCAAATCGGTGATGACGCGCGTAGATCGCTTCGGGACCCGCAGACACGAGCATCGGCAACGCCGCGTCCATCGCGTACATGGTCGGCAAGGCCGGTGTCCACGGCGGCTGGCCGCGCTCGGCGTACTCGTGGTGCGTGTTCAGGTCGAAGTAGTAGCTTGGCATGTTGGACCGCTCGGCCGCTTCCCAGCCGCGTTCCGACAACGCCGCCATGGCAATCCCCGGAGGCGACAGCCAGCCCTTCTGAGACGCCGTCACTACCGCATCCAGACCCCAGTCGTCCATCCGCATCTCAATCGACCCCAACGACGACACTGCGTCCACAATGATCAGCGGGTCGGCGACCTCACGCACGGCGGCGGCGATCGCGCCGATCGGATTCGTGATGCCGGTCGAAGTCTCGTTGTGCGTGATCAGCAGGGCATCGTAGTCGTCCTGCTGAACCAGTTCCGCGACCAGCTCAGGCGTCGCCGCCTGGCCCCACTCAATGTCCGAGCGCGTCACTTCCGCGCCGTATCGCTCGGCGATCGTGCCAAACCGGTCGCCGAAGGAACCAACTGTGACGCACAGCACGTTGTCGCCGGTCGAAAGCGTGTTCACAACCGCCGCTTCCATCGCGCCCGTGCCCGACGCCGAGATGATCAGAATCTCCTGGTCGGTTCCAAAGAACGGTTGGATCCCGCACGTCAGCCGCTTCAGCAGCTCGGCGAACTCGGGGCCGCGATGGTTGATCATTTCGCCGCCGGCCGCCGCCAGCACCTCGGGTGGACACGGCGTCGGACCGGGAATGCGAAGGTTGGTGGGCATTGCTATCTCACGCTGTTCACTACGATGGTTACGAGCACTGGACCTTCCAGTGCCGTTTAACGTGTTGCTGGTCGAATCGTATCAGCGCAATATGTGGTGACAATGGTGAATTCCCGCAACGGCCGCCGCGATCTGTCTGCCAAACTGCGCTCGCTGCCGAGCGTCGACCGAGTCCTCTCCGAATCCGCCCTCGCCGACGCACTGGACCGGTGGCCGCGCCCACACGTCGTCGACGCGGTGCGCTCAGAGTTGGACGTCGCTCGCTCGTTGTTGGTCAACGGACGAGAAGCCCCTAATGCGCCGGCCGAGCTGGCCGAACTGGCAGAACGCATGCTGCGCGGACGACTCCAACCTTCGCTCCGAAACGTAATCAACGCCACCGGCGTCGTGATTCACACCAATCTCGGCAGATCCCCAATCTCCGACGCGGCCTCCCTCGCCATGTCCGAAGTCGCAACGGGATACTCCAACCTCGAGTTCGACCTCGAGCAGGGCACGCGAGGCTCGCGCGCCAACCACCTCGAATCGCTGCTGCAAGCCGTCACCGGCGCCGAGTCGGGCATCGCCGTCAACAACAATGCCGCGGCGCTCTATCTCGCCATGTCGGGCCACTGCGCCGGCAAAGAGGTCATCGTCTCGCGCGGCCAGGCCATCGAGATCGGCGGCGGATTCCGAATCCCCGATGTCCTGCGCCAGGCCGGCGCCATCCTCGTCGAGGTCGGCGCCACCAATCGCACCCGACCCGCCGACTACGTCGAAGCCGTCTCCGAGAACACCGCCGCGATTCTACGTGTGCACACCTCAAACTTCCGCATTGTCGGCTTCACCGAAGAGCCGACCCTGGCCCAGCTCCGTCATGTCGCCCACGACGCCGGCATCCTGCTAATCGACGATGTCGGCAGCGGCTGTCTGCTCGACACGCGCGACTTCGGTCTGACCTACGAGCCGCGACCACAGGACAGCATCGACGCCGATGCCGATCTTGTCCTGTTCAGCGGCGACAAGCTGCTCGGCGGACCGCAGGGCGGAATCATCATCGGCAACCAGGCGGCCGTCGATCCGCTGCGAACCCATCCGCTGATGCGCGCACTCCGGCTCGACAAGGCCGCCATCGCCGGACTCGCCGCGACGCTCCAGCACTATCTCGCCGGCGAGGCGATCAACGCAATCCCCATCTGGCGCATGATCGATATGGAAGCCTCCGAGTTGCAAGAACGAGCCCAACAGTGGCAAGCCGCGCTGGGAGGCGGACAGGTGGAAGCCTCTGAGTCGCCCATCGGCGGCGGATCACTGCCTGCCGAAACAAGACCGACGTTTGTCTGGTCGCTCGAGCATCCGCATCCACTCGACGCGGCCCGAAGCCTGCGCGACAGCGAGACCCCGATCGTCGCCCGCGTCGAGCGCGAGCGCCTGATTCTCGATCCGCGCACCGTCCTGCCCGGCGAGGACCACGCCGTGATCACCGCCCTGCACGAGATCGTCGGAGGCGCCTCTTGATCGTCCTGGGCGCCGTCCTCCCCCATCCTCCGATCCTCTTGCCGCAAATCGGCAAGGGCCGTGAAACGGAGGTGCAGGCCACGCTCGACGCCTACAACACCGTCGCCGCTCGGCTTCGAGAGCTCGCCGTGCAGCGGCTCCTGATGATTTCCACCCACGGAATCGTCACCCTGCAGCGCTATCACATCCTGGCCAACGAGCTCTCAGGAAATCTCGAGCGATTCCAGGCCAACCTGCTCACCTTCGAACGAGACGTAGACACCGACATGGTGGCAGCGATCCAATCAGCAGCCGATACGCAAGGCGTCCCGCTCACCGCAACCAACCATTGGGAACAGTCAGACCACTCCGTCGGAGTCCCCCTGCGGCTGCTCGGAGACGCAGTTCCAGCACAGATCGCCATCGTCAGCATCAGCTTCCGCCCACCGCAGGATCACTACGACCTCGGCCGCTGCATCGCCGACGCACTGTCCGGCTTCCCCGAACCAACCGCGATCATCGCCTCAGGCGACGCCGTCCACACCCTCACCGAAGACTCGTCCTACGGTCTCCACCCGCGAGCCGCAGAAGTACAAGAGCAGTACGAGACCGGCCTGGCCAACTGGGACCACGAGGCCCTGATCGGCATCGACGAAACGCTGCGCCGTGAAGTCGACGAATCCGCGATCTCACCGACCCTCATCCTGATGGGCGCGCTACACGGTATGGACGTGAACCCGCGTATTCTGGCTTCAGAGCACCCCTGGGGCGTCGGTTATGTCACCGCGCTCGTCGATCTCCCGCTGGAAAGCAACCCGGAAAGCCATTGAGAGTGGACGCCAAGAGCATCGCCGTCCTCGAGTTCCCCAAGATCATCGAGCGCCTCGCTGACCTCTGCGGCTCGCCCGGAGCACGAGCGCTCGCACATGATCTCACGCCGAGCGCCGACCCCGACGAAGTCCGCCGACGCCTCGCCGCCACATCCGAAGCCCGAGCCCTGGCTCGGCTCAAGCCAAACTTCCGCATGGGACAAGCCCCCGACATCGCCAACAGCCTCCTCGCCGCCTCACGAGGCGCCGTCCTGCCGGCGCCGGACATCCTCGAAGTCGCCATCCTCCTGCGAACCGCCCGACACACAAAGAATCAGATCGCTCCGCTCGGCCGAGAACTGGCGCAGCTCGCCCGAGTCGCCCAGCGCATTGCCGACTTCACCACGCTGATCCACGAGATCGAGGCCACCATCGACGAACGAGGCGAAGTCCCCGACAACGCCTCGCCCGCCCTCGCCGAGACGCGCGCGCGCGTTCGCACCGTCCAAGAGCGACTCGAACGCCAACTGGAACGCACCCTCCGACACGCGGTCTCCGAGGGCGTCGCCCAGGAATCGCTGATTACCGAGCGCGACGGACGCTATGTCATCCCGATCAAGGCGGAGTACCGAGGCGCGATGCCCAGCGTCGTCCACGACATCTCCGCCTCAGGCGCGACGCTCTTCGTCGAGCCGCTCGCCGTCGTCGAGTTCGGCAACCGGCTGCGCGAGGCCCGGCGCGAAGAGCAACGAGAAGTCGAACGCATCCTCCGAGCCCTCTGCCAGTCGATCGGCAACGAAACCGGAGCCATCCGAGCCGCCATCCGCTGCCTCTCCCAGATCGATCTCGCCCAGGCCAAGGCCCGCCTCGCCGAGGCACTGGACGCTCCACTCCCAGCCGAAAACGACAACCTCAACTGGCTCAGCCCCGGGACGCAGGACCTGATCCTCCACTCGGCGAGACACCCCCTTCTCGACGCCGACGTGCTCACCGGCGACGTCGTTCCCATCTCCACCGCGCTCACTGCCGACGCCCGTTGCGTCCTCATCACCGGACCCAACACCGGCGGCAAAACCGTCGCGCTGAAGACCGTCGGACTGCTCTGCCTCATGGCCCAGGCCGGACTGCCTGTGCCCGCCGAGACTGGTACCCGCATCCCCGTTTTCGACAACATCTTCGCCGACATCGGCGACGAACAATCGATCGAGCAGTCGCTCTCCACCTTCTCCGCCCACATGACCAACATCGTGCGCATCCTCAACGCTGCCGGGCCACAGACGCTCGTCCTGCTCGACGAACTCGGCGCCGGCACCGACCCAATAGAAGGCGCAGCCCTCGCCCGCTCGCTCCTCCAGGAACTGCTCGACCAGGACAGCATGGTCGTCGCCACGACCCACCACGGCGAGCTCAAGGTCTTCGCGCACGCCACCGACGGCATCGTCAATGCCTCCGCCGAGTTCGACACGGTCACGCTCCAGCCCACCTACCGGCTGCTGATGGGTACGCCCGGTCGCTCCAACGCCCTCGCCATCGCGCAACGACTCGGCATGCCCGAGCGAGTGCTCGCCCGAGCGCGCGACGAGGCGCCCACCGAGGCCGTCTCCATGGAGCATCTGCTCGGCGAACTGCAGCGCGAGCGAGACGCCATCGCCGACCAGGTCCGCGCCGAACGCCTCGCCCGCGAGGAAGCAGAAGAAATCCGCACCAACCTGGCCGAGCGTCGCGATGCGATCGAGGCCGAGCGAGACGCTGTCTTGGCCAAGGCGGAACGCGCCATGGAAGACGAACTCGCCGCCTTCCGCAGAACCATGAGAGCCAGCCTCAAAGAGCTCGAGAAACAGCGCTCGAGTGATCAGGCCGAAGAACTCGCCGACCACCGTGCCGAGGAAGGCCGCGAACGGCTCCAGCGAGTCCGCCGCGAACGCTCAACCCGCCGCCGCCGGCGCTCGGCCGCCAAAGCCACAGAACCCACGCTGCAACCGGACCGACTCGCCGCCGGAGACTTCATCTACCTGCGCGGACTGCCCGAGCCCGGCGAAGTGCTCACCGCCGTCGAGAACGGCGCGCTCGAGGTCCAACTCGGAGCGCTCCGCACTCGAGTCCGCGTCGAGCAGGTCGAACGCCTAGCGCCCAGCGGGGCGCGCGCCGCCGACGCCAGCCGCCAACTCCGCGGCATGGGCGCGACCGTCTCCAACATGCCCAAGCCGCCCGTTGACCCCGGCTCCAAGATCGATCTCCGCGGACGCATCACCGAGGAAGCGCTGCCGATGGTCGACGCCTACCTCGACCTCGCCTACCGAGCCGGACAGACCCGCCTTGAGGTCGTGCACGGTAAGGGCACCGGAGCGCTCCGACGCGCCGTCCGCGACATGTTCCGCAAGCACCCACTCGTGACCAAGTTCGAAAGCGCCGAGCCCAAACAAGGCGGCGACGGCGTCACCATCGTCACCCTCGTCGGATAACACCGACTAGCGATTACAGCGATTACAGCGATTACAGCGATACTGTTGCCATTATGGTGCTCCGCCGCATCGCCGAAGCTATCGACCGCCGGCCCAACACGTATAACGCCCGCCGCAGCATTCTGCAAATCGCAGCCAACGACTTCGTCACCCAGCTACCCAAGCGCAAAGGACGCTCCGGCGCCTGGGGCGTCAGCGGCTGGGACGTCAGCAATCTCGCCCACCCTGGCTTCTGGAGCATGACGCTCCTCAGCCAGCGACGCAAACGCTTCGCCATGACCCTGATCGGTCAGATCTACCAGGATCAGGCCGCCGTCCAGCCCTACGTCCAGGAAAAGCGTTCCACCGAGCAGGTCCTCACCAGCCTCGAAGGCATCGACCCCGACTCCCTCGTCGGATTCGTCGACGCCGCCGTCATGCTCTTCCAACCGCCCGGCGCAAGCGGAGCCCCACTCGTGCCCAACGATCAAGCAGGAGAAATCCTCCGCCTCGCCCTGCTCAGAGGAGCCATGGTCGGAGAACTCCGCCCAGAAGAAGTCCGCAAAGCCTGGTCAATCGCCCACCCCGACCAGGTCACTCAACACGGCCCCGAAGTCGCCTGGAAAAAAGCCCAGGGCCGAGCCGAAATGCTCCTCGAAGGCTGGACCAAAGACCGAAAAGGCCAGGGCCGCCGCCTGGTCTGAATCTGAACAAGAGATCCCCCCTTGGGGGAGCTGTCACGAAGTGACTGAGGGGGCTCCCCGCCAATTCACCGTCATACCCGCGCTTGCCGCGGGTATCTCGCCGAGTCGAGCACAGACATTGGAGCGCCACACAGCGAGATTGCCGCGCAGACGCGCGGCAATGACGGAGTTGTTTCTCACCCACAGCTACCCTCAGACCCATGGCACGACGAGCTCCAGCCCAACAATCCATACAGAGCATGACCTCCATGTTCGACGCCCCTGACGCCGTCGACCGCTCCGCCCCGCTCGCTGCCAGGATGCGACCCCGCACGCTCGACGAAATCGTCGGCCAATCCCACCTGATCGGACCCGCTGCGCCTCTCCGCCGCGCCATCGAGGCCGACGCTGCGCCATCCTGCATCCTCTGGGGACCGCCGGGCAGCGGCAAAACGTCCATCGCCCGAGTCATCGCCGGCGTCACCCACGCACGATTCGCCACCCTCTCCGCAGTCTCCAGCGGAGTCGCCGACCTGCGCAAAGTCATCGCCGCCGCCGAAGCTGGACGCCGCGACGGCCTCGCCCGCACGATGCTCTTCATCGACGAGATCCATCGCTTCAACAAGGCCCAGCAGGACGCAGTGCTGCACGCCGTCGAGGACGGCACGATCACCTTGATCGGCGCAACCACCGAGAATCCATCCTTCGAGGTCGTCGCCCCACTCCTCAGCCGCGCACGCGTCTTCAAACTCGAGCCGCTCCAACACGAGGACATCCACGCCCTGCTGATTCGAGCGCTCAACGATGCAGACCGGGGACTCGCGCCGAATCCGCCGCCAATTGACCCGGAGGCGATTGACGCCCTGGCCAACTACGGCGCCGGAGACGCTCGCGTCTCGCTCAACGCCCTCGAAGCCGCAGTACGCGACGCCTCAGCTCGCGGCGGGACCATCACTGTGGACACCGTGTCAACGGTCGCCCAACGAGCCCTGCCCTACGACAAGGGCGGCGACGCTCACTTCGACACCGTCTCCGCCTTCATCAAGTCCGTCCGCGGCTCCGACCCCGACGCCGCCGTTTACTGGCTCGCACGCATGCTTGAGGCCGGCGAGGACCCGATGTTCGTCGCCCGCCGCATCGTCATCCTGGCCGCCGAAGACATCGGTCTGGCCGACCCGCAAGCGCTCTCGGTCGCCGTCGCTGCCCAACAGGCGACGCACCTCATCGGCATACCGGAATGCACGCTCGTCCTCTCCGAGGCCGCCATCTATCTCGCCCGCGCGCCCAAGAGCAACTCGGCCAAGAACGCCTACAGCGCAGCCGTCGGCGCCGTCCGCCAGCACGGAGCCCTGCCCGTCCCACTCCACCTGCGCAACGCCGCCACCGGACTCATGGCGGCCCACGGCTACGGCAAGGGTTACCAGTACGCTCACGACTACGACGACGCCGTGGCCCCTGACCAGCAACACCTGCCCGACGCATTGCAGGACGCCGTGTTCTACGAACCAACCGACCGGGATGCGAGCCAGTGAAGCCGCGCCAACGATTCGACGGAGTGACGTCAGGAGCCATCGACGCAGTCGCCGTCTTGTTCGGCTGCGAGGCCGAGCGCCAGCTCTACAGCCTGCCCAACGACGACCAGGGCGTCTGGGCAGTCAACTACCGAGCCGAAAGCGGCAACATCCGCATGGTCCTCTGGCCGACAATCAACCGAATCGACATCACCGTCGGACCGCACATGTGGGTCGTCAAGGGAGTCCGAGCAGTCGAAGTGATAGACAACCTGGAAGTCATCGCTCGCTTCGGCCAGGACGGAGTCCTCACCGTCGCCCTCAACGGCCAGGTCGTCCTCACCACAACCTCCCCTGCCCTCCCCGCTTCCCCCCTTGCGGGGGAAGCTGCCGAAGGCTGAAGGGGGGTCTCCCGGATCGGCCACCGACGGGAGCTATTCAGTGGATTCTCAGCTCGGCTCCGGAATCGGTATCCCACGGAGCCGCGACAAATCATCGAGGAACCGACCCAGCATCGTCGCCGTCGCCCCAAAGATGCGGTGACCCTCGAACCAGTACTCCCGCATATAGAAGACTTCGCCGTCCCGCTCTCGCCGCTCGAATGTGATGTTGGCCGGGTCGAGCAAGTGCGACAGCGAAGGCGTGATCACCTCGCCCACCTCAATCTCCAGCGGCCGAAACGGATACGGCGCACGGTCGATCACTCCCACAAACGGCGTCACGTGGAAATTGGACATCGTCCGATAGTGAGACTGCTCGCCCAGCACCTCGACATGCTCCGGCCGTAGTCCAACTTCCTCGTCGGCTTCACGCAGTGCCGCGGCCATCGGATGCTCATCGGCTGAATCCAATGCGCCGCCGGGAAACGAAATCTCCCCCTTGTGATGCTCGACCTGCTGCGAGCGCACGGTCAGCACCACCTGGGGATCGTCATACGGCAACATCGCGATCAACACCGCCGCGCGCCACTTGCCAATGTCCGGCGGCAGCGTCTGGATGTCATGCACCGCCGCCGCCTGACGTACTTCGCCAATAACCGCAGCCTCATGTGCGCGATCAACATAGTCGGGCATCATTCCGCCCTTTCCCTAAAGCCAGGCGTCTGAGCGGCAACAACTCCCTTACCTCCGTCGGAAGTGACGAAGGTAGTTGGGTGTTGACTGGCGCAACGTCTCGCTAGTGCGTGCCCTGGGCGGCCATGACGGTCGGCATGCCCTGCATACCGCGCAGCGTGTTGATCTCGCCGCGATGCCCGTTGAAGTGTCCCATCATGTGCAGCGAGATCGCCTCAGCGACACTCTCGGTGCCGTTACGAGCCGGAATCTCGCGTTCCAGGTCCTCGTCGGTGGCGTTTGACAGGAACCGGCCGGTGCGCTCAAAGACGGTCTCCTGGTATCCGCCGAGGGCTTCGGTGTCAGAGACATGGATCTGTTGGGCGTCCTCGTCCGGCATGCCCGCGCCAATCCCTTCGAACGGCAGACCAGTCCGCGAGGCCCACTCCTCACTCCAGATCTCGGGCTCGCCGCTGACCCGGCTGATGATCAGGTCCTCGATTCGCGTCGTGTGCCACAGACACCAGGCAATCGAGTGGCTGCCCCGCTCCGGGACGAAGTGAAGTTGTTCGTCGGTCCCGTTACGGGCGTCGATCAGTGCGGAGTGCGTGAAGTCGAGACTGCGTTGGATGAACGAAACGGTACTCATGGTTTCCCCCTGTACTCAGATCACGAGTCTAAGCGCCCCACAGCGGTGCGTGAAGCGTGTGGCCGCTGTGACGGCGTTTCATACTCCCCAGTCCCAGCCTGCAACGGCTGTTTCAGAAGTCACCCGACCCCCATCTGCGTCATACCCGCGCTTCGCCGCGGGTATCTCGCTGCGCTCGGCACGAAAACCGGGATCCCGTTGAGCGATAGAAATCGCCGCCGCTCCTCAGGTTCGAGCGTCGGTGCAGCACTCGTCGAGAATCCCGCGACGGGGCGCGGCAATGACGAATCTCGTACTTCTAATACACGCTCCCCAAGCCGAAACCCGCTCGCGCTCAGCGTCGCAAGCGATTCCTTGTGGCGACCCTTGTGGCGACCCTTGTGAGGATGTCTCATGTCTCCCAGTCCCGGCCCCCGAGCCGGGACCCGCTCGGCCACGGCGTTGCAAACCTCTCGCAGTGGCAGCCGTTGGGGCCGCCCTGCTTGCATTCACCACAGAATTAGACAGCGCTGACCGAACGCGATCATCTCCCGACCAGCGGGCCGCTGAAAGCGATCACCTACACCCGCAACGATTGAACTGGTTCAATTTCTCGTTCAAATGCGTCGCTGCGCCCGTTGACCAGATGCAGGCTGTGATCAACCGAGTCGGGATAAAACTGCTCACAGTAGGCGCGATACTTCATGATCTCTCCGTCGGAGCGACACAGGCGCGGGCGCGGCTGGAAGCGTTTCCGGCTCCAGATCGTCACATCCTGCAGCACGTCGTGGCGCTGCAACCAGGCGCCGAGCTTGGTCATGATCGGCGCCCGGAACCGAACCGGCATGAATCGCAGCCCTGCGATTCGGCGTTTGGGCTCGCGCACCTCGTGATCCTGACAGGCAAACGTGAAATCGATGACAGTCACCGTCGACCGGTGTTGCCATCACCCACAGCCGTGCGTCCAGGCCAATGCTGCGCTCATGGAAATGCACAAGCGAATACCCCAGGCCGCAGACCAGGACATTCGTTGAGAAGTCCATCTCTACTACGTTGAGACCCGCGATCTTGACTTTGCGCTTGAAATCAAACTGGCTCCAGAGCTGGTGACCATCTACTGACACAGTTCCGACCGGCTGTGTGTCGTGGTAGCCATGTACGAAACTCAAGTGACCCATGTCCACGCCATTCTCTGTCGTTTCCTGCGGATGACCTGAGAATCTGAGTGTTTGCATCTGAAGGCTGCTCCATACAGCGCTGTCCTCCGGATCCGGCGGCAGATCCCACTGCGGCCGACGACCGCCGATCCCCCACCAGGCGAAGACGAGACCCTTAATCTCCCGCGTCTCGAAGACTCGCAACGTGGCCGTCCTCGGCGGAGGGGCATTGGGCGTGGCCACGCACTGACCTCTCGTACTGAACTCGAAGCCATGGAACGGACAGACGAGGCGGCCTTCGCAAACCCGGCCTCCGGCATCAGGTCCCAGGCAAGAGCCGAGATGCGGGCAATAGGCCTCAGCGACGCAGACGCTTCCGTCATCGTCATTTCAGGCGACGATATCTTCACCCATCCATGTCAGTTGCAGGAGCTTCGCGTTCACGATCGTCCGCCGCGTGGCGACAAAGTACCAACCCTCTGGAAACGGGAACAGCGATCGTTCTCTGGAGCGTTCCAAGTGTTCAATCAACACGGGCCACGACGCTTTCCCCAAGACCTCAGCGCGAATGCCCGTCATCCCGCCGAAATCCGTTACTTACTATGACAGCCCAGCCCCATTCCCTCAATCAGCGAACCGAGCGAATCCTTACCTTCTGCTTTCTATTGTAACTGCTAACCGAATAGGACATTTGAATGACGCTGCCGAATGCGGTCCCCGAGACCTGAACGGCGGCGCGCCCAACAAACTGGAAGCAATCAGAGAGCAGCTTGCTCGTCCTGGTGTTGTCGGGCGGCATCGTCGAGCGCGATGTCGAGCTCGTTCCAGGTCCGCTCCAACGCCGAGCGCAGACGCATGTTTTGATATGCACCCCAGATCGTCATCGCCGGTGGTACCAACACAGTAGAAACGATCAGCGCATACGCGATGGTGATTGCCGCAGTAATACCGAATTGTTGCGTCGCAACTGTCGGTGCGAATGCCAGCACGCCCAGACCGAGCGCCGTCGTCAAAGCCGAGCCCAGCAATGCCGAACCCGTGGTCGCGAGCGTGCGGATCGCCGCCTGCTCCGGATTGCGAGACCGTGAGAACTCCTCGCGATAACGGTGGATCACGTGGATCGTGTAGTCCACACCGATCCCGATCGAAAGCGCGGTGATGATCGAGGTGGTCAGCGTGTAGGGAATGCCCACGAGCGCCATCGTGCCCAGCACCCAGATCAAGACCAGCACAATCGGACCCACGGCGACGATCGCCAGCGCCGGCTGTCGCAGCGTCGTCCAATAGAACACCATCAAAATCACGAGCGCCACGACGATCGTTATGACAATCGACTCCGTTTGCCGGCCGGTGATCTCGTCCGTGACCGCGACCGACGTGATGCCGGTGGACGTTGCCGTGATGGCGCGGTCGTCGCCCTGCCAGATCTCCTCGATATCTGCCTGCAGCTGCCGGATCTTCTCGGCGTCCAGCCCATAGGCCGGGAACTGCAGCAGGATGGTGTCGATCCCCGACGGATCATTGACCAGATAGTCCCTAATCGCTGGATGTCGTTGCTCAAGCTGATCGAGGAAGGTCTGCATCTGCGCCGGAACGAGCTCCAGTCCCGCCGTCGTTTCCTGGTAAAGCGCCGCGAGTTCAGCGTCATATCGGTCGCCCGGCTCGCCGCTATCGTCGATCAAATCGCTCAACAGCAACTCGTACGAATTCTCAATCGGCCCGGCCGCGGCTACGGGCCGGCGCCCGTCGTCCGCGAAGGCGAGACGCAAATCTTGCAGATTGAGCAGGGTGCGAGTATCCGTCGCCTCCTCCTCGATCAAGATATTGACGACCTCCGTCGAGCCGCCGAAGGCGGTGTCAAGCGTTTTCAGATCCGCTAGCGCGTCTCCGCCCGTCGGCAAGACGTCGTGGATGCTGAATTTCGCTTCGATATCTGTCGACGCGATCCCAAGCCCGATCGAAATGATCGCGATCACAGCGATGTACGGCATCGGTCGGCGAGTCACGGAGCGGCCCAGCGCTGCTGCCGCGGCCCCGATACCGGGAATCGCGTCCGCGACCAGCGCGGGAGGCTTCAGGTCGCCTCGCCGTTCTCGCCGCTGATCAAGAATCGCGCGTGCGGCAGGAACCAATGTCAGCATCACGACCAGGCTCATGCCGACGCCGAGTCCGGCCACGATGCCAAAGTCGCCGATCGCCGGAATCGGCGAGATCAGTTGCACGAGCAAACTGCCGATCGTCGTCACAGCCGCCAGCGACAGCGGGACCATCACGATCCGCATGCTTGACCTGAGCGCATCAATCACCGGCAAATCGCCGGTCCGCTGTTCGCGGTAGTGCGAGAGCGCCTGGATCGCATAGTCGACCGTCAGGCTGATCACGATGATCGGAATCACCACCGAAATCCCACTGGGCCGCCCTGTGATCCCCAGCCCATTCGGCCCCAACCAGCCTTCGGCGCCGACCAGCCAGATCAGCGATATCACGAGCCCGGCCAAAGTGAGCAGGAGGTCCGAAAGTGATCGCAGGAAAAACAGGAGCAATGCCGCGATTAGCAGGAGCGCAATCCCGATCAGCGGCGCGATCCCCGTCCTGTTCGCCTCCGTGTACTCATCCTGAACGACCGCAGGCGAAACGCTGCTGACCCGCAACGGACCGTCATCGTCCACGGCCAACTCATGAATCCGAAGTTCGGCAACCTGAGGTCGGTCGTCGCCTGTGTCGCGAAGACGGATCGTCGTGACCGCGACCGGCGTACCGTCCTCATCCAATCCCGTCATCGCCGACAGCGCCGCCTCGATCTCCGGCACGGCGCTGGCCTGGTCAATCGCTTCCTGTGAGATCCCCTCAAAATCATCGACTTGTAGCGCCGCGCCGATCAGCGACGCCGGAGTAACCGCCTGATGCCCACTGACCAGCAGCTCCTGCACTTCTGGTTCACGGAGGATTCGATCCGTCAGGGCATCCATCTGGGCGAGCGCGTCGGGCGTCAGCGCCTCCCCGCGGAAGACGAGCGTCGAGGAGATAATCCCGCCCGACTCACCGAACAGTTCACTGATGTCTGCCTTCGCCAGTGCAATCGGGCTATCAGGCGGGAGAAACCCGTCGGTCTCGTCAATCTCCGCTCGCTGCGCCGCTCCGGCAGCCAACATAAGCGTGATGATCAGAATGACCGTGAGGGTGACATACGGACGGACTGTAATCAGCCAACACAACCGGTCAAGTATGCGTCCCATCGAGCGTTACGTTATCAGGCGCGCTACGCGTATCAATCGCGTATCAATTAGGTGCGCGCCTGGCAACCAGCGACACACCAGCCGGCAGACCATCGGGGAAGCGGACGCGGAAGGGTTGTGCCAGCGCAAGTGAAGCGTCGGGGAAGAACGCCGCCCAACCGTACTCCGAACGATGGAAGATCGTGTCGACCAAGAGACCGCGTGCACACTCCGCCAGTTCGTCCAGGCTGCCCCCGACAAACGTGACATCGCTGAGAAGTTCTTCAGTCAGTCCAGAGAGGCAGGACTCACTGATCGTCGGTGTCTCCACGCTCACGGCAATTGGCTCTGTGTCCGGCGTAGGGGCGGACGCCTCCACGGGCTCGGAAGCTGGTTCCTCTACCGGCGTCGGATCGGGAGCCTCCACAGGCTCGGGTGCTGGTTCCTCTACGGGCGCGGGAGCCTCCACAGGCTCGGGTGCTGGCGCATCTGCGCGCTTGGCGACCAGCGCCTGACCGGTCGACAACCCGTTGCGGAACCGATTGCGGAACGATTCGCTCAGGAACGACGGCGCGTCCGGGAAGAATGCCGTCCAGCCGTTGATAGACCGGTGATACAGGGCGTCCACGGAGAGACTCTGTGCGCACGCCGCAAGTTCATCCATGCTGCCACCACTGAATATGGCCAGACTGAGGCGTGACTCAGTCAGACCGGACAAGCACGGCCCACTAGGATCAGTCCCTCGCTTGGCGACCAGCGCCTGGCCGGTTGACAAGCCGTATCGGAAGCGATCGCGGAACGGCTCGCTGAGGAATGCCGGAGCATCAGGGAAGAACGCGGTCCAGCCGCTTGGCGCCTGGTGATAGAGCGCATTTACTTCCAGGCTGCGCACGCATGCCGCCAGCTCATTCAGGCTGCCACCGGAGAAGGTGACATCACTGAGACCTGCATCGGCCAAGTCGGAGAGACACGGTCCCGTGGGCGCGGGCGCGTTCCCCCGCTTGGCGATCAGCGGCTGGCCAGGAGGCAGGCCTTCGCTGAACCGGTTGAAGAAGGGTTGACTGAGGAATTCCGGCGCGCTCGGGAACAATCCCGCCCAACCGCTGTCTGCGTGGCTGTAGACAGCGTCGACCGAGAGACTGATAACACACGCCGACAGTTCGTCCAGGCTGCCACCGCTGAAGGTGACGTCGCTAAGACCCGCATCGGCAAGATCGGACAGGCAGTACCGGAGCGAGACGCGATAGACCCGTGTTCGGCTACCGTCCGGCGATGTCACAGTAATGCTGATTTCATGCTTGTCGGCGACGTCGGCCTGGTGACCGTTCTCGGGGTCGCTATCAATGTCGGCTGGCGCCGGTGTGACCGTCGCCTCCTCCTGGAAAGCGGTCGCCTCCACCGTGGTGTCGGTCAGCCCGCCCAAGAGGATTGGCGCGTAAGACTTCCGCCAGGGCCAGAACTTGCCAATCGCGATCTCACTCAACGTCAGCGATTCGAGCCGGGCATCGATCGCGTCGGGCATGTTGTAGGTGTAAATTTTGTCCTTCCGATCGTCGGCGACATAGATCACTCCACCGTCGGACCAGATCCCGCGTGGGTCGCCATTGCCGGCACGCAACAACTGCAGGGAACCGAACTCCTCGTCCTCAACGCGCTTTAACTTATCGCCGTCGATCCGGTATGCAAAGAGACGATTGGCGTTGTCATCTGAGACCCACAGCGAAACGCCGTCGGACCACAGACCGCGCGGGTCACGATTGGGCTTGTCGAGTTCGTATTCGGCGAGCAAGTCGCCGGTCTCCAGGTCATAGGCAAAGAGCGAATCTCTGCCGCTGTCGAGCACATAGATCACTTCGCCGTTAGACCAGATATCGCGAGGGTTCTTGTTGTCCTCATGCAACTCAATCTCAAGATCGAGCAGACGCTCGCCCGATTCAAGGTCATAGGCGAAGAGGCGGTCGCGGCCGCTGTCGGCAACCCACATCGTTTCACCGTCGGACCAGATGCCATGCGAGAAGCGGTTGCTGGAATGGACCTCAAACTCCCGATCCTCCATTCGCTCGCCGGTCTCCAGGTCATAGACGAAGAGCAGGTCGGGCCCGGATCGAGCATTCTCGAGCACCCACAACAACTCACCGTTGCCCCAGATCCCGGTGGACTGACCATTGTCGCCGTGCAGCGAGTTGATGTCGCGGGTGACGTTCCAGCGGAAATCAGCATCGGACGGGACCCGCTTGGGCGGAGGACCGCCACCGCCACCGCCACCGCCACCGCCGCCGCCGCCGATGGTGGCCGGAGGCGTGGCGCCCGGTCCGGGCTTGGTTCCGCCGCCACCCGTACCCGGTTGCCCTGGGGTCGTAAAGCTGGCCGTCTCGACGCCTCGCTCGAAGTTGTCGTCAAGCGACGCTTCGAACATGTACTCCTGGCCCGGTAGGAGGTCGGACACAGGAATCTCGACAGTATTGCTGTTCGTCTTCCCGCTCGTTGTCTGAGATTCAGTCGACTGACCTGGCACGCCGCCATTCGTGCCTGAACTGCTCTGGACTTGATCCTGATTCACGGGCGTGTAACGGAGGTGGACGGTCTTCTCCGCAACGCCAGCATGATCGATCATGACAACGACCTTCGCCGTTTGATCAGTCGTGTCTTTCACAGAGACATCCGAAACGTCCGGCGTCCAGAAGGTGACTTGCGCTGGGTCGGTGAAGTTGATATCGAACGAAGCCTGCAGCTCGTAGTTCGTGCTGACCATGAATGTCGTGATTACAAGCGTCGCGCTATCGATGCCGTCAACCTCCAGCGGTGGGTGACTCCAGCCGGCCCCGGGTATCTCGCGATATTGCAGGTAAACCGTCCGGGACACGTTGTTCGCGTCGTCAATCGTGACAGTGACGGTCCCCTTCGCATCGACTCCGCCGGCGATCTGCGCGATCTCAGTAATAGTCACTTGCCAGAGCATCCGATCCGCCGCCAATGTGGTGACCAGGGCGAACGGGTCGGGGGCACCCGGGAACGGAGTGCTGAATGACGCAGTCACTTGATATTCGGTCGAAGGCGACAGACCGGACAGGATTAGCGCATGACTCGTCACGTCGGCTTCGAAGGTCACCGGCGCGCTCCAGGATCCCGGTGGTGAGCCGGTTGTCCGATAGCCAACGTAGGCATCGCTGCCGTCAGGATGCTCGATCTCGATCCTCACCGTGGCCTTGGTCGAGGAATCGCTCGTGGCGGAAATGCTTACGATCCTCGGGTCTGGTTCGTCAGTCGTAAAGGTGGCCTGCTGCGTGCCGGTCGCAAACGTCGAGTCAAGCGACGCCTGCACGTCGTACTGCGTGCCGGCAGTCAGAGACGTGAGTTCGATCGTCGCGGTGTCGGAGTCGTTCGGGTCGCTGTCGGCCCTCAGGTCCGCTGTACTCCAGGCGCCCGGCGTTTCCCCTGCAGTGCGATATCGCAAGTGGACCTCATGGACGGTCCCACCCGCGTTCGCAACGACGATCGTCGCCGTCGCGTCCTCCTGGTTGATGTCTGCGTCATAGACAAAGACATCCTCAACAATTGGGTCATCACCGAGCGTGGAGAAGACGGTCGTCCGCACACCCGATGTGAAGTCGCTGGCCAGGGTTGCTTCGACCAGATACTGAGTGGCCTCGGTCAGACTCGACAGCGCAATCGTTGCGTCCGCGTCGGTGCTGGTGGCCGGTTGCGCGTCAGTCCAATCGTCTGCGGGTGCCGCGCTGGGTTGGTACTGCAGCCGTACGGTCTTCGTGTCGCCATTCGGCGCAGAGATGGTGACATTGGCGTTGGCGGTCGTCTTGGCCTTATCGCGGACGATGACGGAGTACACGGCGGGCGGCAGGGTCTTGAAGGTCGCCGTCGCGGTGACATCAGTCTCCGGGAAGCTGGAATCGTACGAGGCCTGGACCTCATAGTCGCGATCAGAGGTCAGCCCGCGCAGCCCGAACTCGATAGATGTCTCGCCGGGGATAACGGGCTTTCTCCGCGAACTCCAGGGGTCGGTACCGGTGCGGTAGCGCAGGTGCAGATCGCTCCCGTTCGGAGCCGTGACCAGGACCTCGATGAGCGCCTCCGTTTGCTCCACTTCGATGATCTTGATCTCGTCCGCGCTCGGCGGCAGCGTCGAAAAGATGTCAGACTTCTTTGCGTCCGCGTCGTTGAAGGTGTTGTCGAAGGACGCTTCGATGGTGTACCTCGTGCCGGAGCTCAGGTCGGTGAGAATGAACTCGTGCGAGGCGGCGAGAAGGGGGACAGTCTCCGACCTGGTCTCCCAGGTGGATTCGCCGTCGGCCCGGTATTGGATGTAGACCTGGGCAATGCCGTTGGGCTCCGTGACGTACACAGTGATCTTCGCGCCGGTCTGCGACTCTTCACTGGCGACGACTGAATCCACACTCGGAGGGTCAGTCGCGAACTTGCCGGCAACGGTCCCGTCGGCCGGGAAGCCGCTGTCGAGCGAGGCCTCAAGCTCGTAGTCGGTCCCTGAAGTGAGTCCGCTCAGCGAGAAATCGGCGAATGCATCAGTCGTGTCTACCGGAACCGTGGACTGCCAGGCGGTCTCGCCCTTGACTCGGTACTGAAGATGGACCTGTTTGGAATCGCCATTGGGTGCGCTGATCACGGCCTGGATGGTGGCTTCCGTCTGTGTCGTGCTAATCGCGCCGACCGACTCGATGGCCGGCGGCAACGTCGTGAAACTGGTCGTCTTCGTGCGGTTAGCCGGGAACGTGTCTACGTAAGAGGCCTCAACGTTGTACTCACGGTCCGAGGTCAGCCCGGTGAGTGGGAACTCAACCGCCTCGACGCCAGATGCTCCGGGGAGCGAGGTTGTGGTCCAGTTCTCGGGATCCGAGACGAGCGCGTAGCGCATGTGAACGTCTGTGTCGTTGGCCCCGCTGACATTCACAGTGACCGTCGCTTCAGTCTGGGTGATGGAATCCTCATCCACTTCGACCGAGACCACGACAGGAGGTGACGACCAGCCCGAATATTGGCGGTTGTTGTGCAGCGGGTAGGCGAGCAACTTGTCCCTGATGCTCGTCGAACTGGTGTTGGAGCTGACCCAAACAACGTCGCCATCCGACCAGAATCCCTTGATTGTGCCGTGATCCTGAGGCAACGTGACGTCGTGCACGTAGATATGGTGCACGTTCGCAGTTCCGTCCGACAGATCAAGCGCATACAGTTTCTTAGTGGAGCACTGCGTCGCCAGGTACAGCAGGCTCCGCGACGTATCGTGCCAGATGCCTACGACCTGATCGTGCTGACAGATCGAGCTCGGTACAACGATGTCTTTGCCGAACTCGCGCTCACCCGTGGATGCGTTGTACGCGAACAAGGTGTCGCGCCCCGAGCCCGCAGCCCAGAACGTCGAGCCGTCGCCGAAGAACGCCTTGGCCTCGGGGAGCTGCTTGCGGTCTACTCCACCTGGGTAACCCAGAGGTCGCATGTCCCCACTTGTTTGCACGACCTCACTTGAGAGAAACGCGCCGTCCGATTTCCGGTATGGGACGAACCCGACTTCTTCGGCATGATTGATGTGTTCGAAGTGATTCGCTGTCACCGTCCAGATGCGTGTGGCGTCGCCCCACAGGCCGCCGTCGACGTCGCTGTAAATAGCCGTCGGGACACTGGTCGAGTCGCTGTGCGCCGTGATGTCATCGTCGGCTTGCGCCGCGCCGGTCGCCAGATCGTATGCGTAGAGCTTGCTGTCGGTCTCGTGCGCGACCCAGATCGTGTCGCCGTCCGACCAGACGCCATGGGCGGAATTGTCGACGAGCGTTCCCGAAGTCAGCTCGATATCGCGCAGCGCCGCGCAGCGATCCGTGGCGTAGTAGACGGCGCGGACTCGGTAGTGGTAGGTCGTGTCGGATTCGACGGTGTTGTCGAGGAAGCTGGTCGAGTCCGCGTCGACGCAGGTCAGGAAGGCGAAGGCGCCGTTGTCGACGGATCGCTCGATCTCGTACTGATACACGTCGCTGCGGAGGCCGGCTGTCAGCGGCGTCGGCGGTGGACCCCAACTGAGCCGCGTGCCGTCGGTCTCGTCGGCACGGGCGAAGCTCGTCGGACCGGCGCCGCCGTCGGCCACGGTGACCATCACATCAGGCAGCGAGATGACATCATACTCAACCGAACTGCCGCCGATCGTATGGGCCAACTGGAGGCCGATGTCCTCGGTCACGGAGTCCGCGGCTGCTCTGACAATCACGTACTGCGGCGTCTCCCAAGTCGATGGGGTCATGGTGAGCTTGGAGACACTCGTGGTCACGCCTGGTGCGGTTGCAATGGAAATAGTCACCGTGCCCGAGGGTTCGGAAATGATCGCAGCCTGGTAGTAGCCCTGGCCACCCTCGGGAACCGTGATATCGATGGGGTTGATGATCCCACCGCTGTCGTCGTCGATCACGGTCGTCACGACATCGATGGATGTCCCCACATATAGGCGGCCGGAACCGGAGGCGCCTGAGATTGTGATCGTCACCTCGTCGTTGGCGCCGTCGTCGTCACTACCGGCGCTGACGATCACCGTCTCACCCGTCGCCCAGTTCGACTCTTCGAACCTGATCCGCGCCGGGTTGACCGTCACATCGCCGCCGGCGTCGATCCGCATTTCGACATAGGGGGTATCGCTCGGTGCTACCGCCCTTGGCTTGCTGCAGAGCGAGATAGTGAACGTAGCTGTCTCACTCTCGGGAATGTAGAGACGCTCTGGATAGACGCTGACGCACGCCCCCGTCGCTTCGTCGTCCGCAATGTCCACTCTCACTGAAGGTCCTGAAAGGCCGCTGTAGCTGGCTTCGCTGCTGGAGCTCGCGAAGCTGACGCTGATCGTGGGGCGCTGATCCCACGGATTTCGCACCTGATCGTCCGTGGCGGTCACCGTGAACTGTTGCGGCGTGCTCCAATCGGTGTTGGTAAAGGTCAGCGTCGACGGGTCGATTGTGGCCCACTGGGTGTGGCTGACGGTCCCGCTGACCGTCACATCCGCTGTCGGCGGAGCTTCCAGCCGCACATCAATTGTCCCCGTGTGGCCCTCGGCGAAGCGCATCCGAGCCGGCGACGTGCTGATCCCG
Source organism: Dehalococcoidia bacterium (assembly GCA_963666795.2). Taxonomy (GTDB): domain Bacteria; phylum Chloroflexota; class Dehalococcoidia; order Bin125; family Bin125; genus Bin125. The sequence goes on from CAXXUV010000008.1 coordinate 2,335,982, forward strand.
GGGTCGTCGTCGTCTTCGATTGCCACCCTCACGGTCTGCACGTCCACGCTCAGGTACTCTGACGCGCTGCCAATCTTGATCGCGTGGGTGATGGTGGCTGTGCCGTCGTTCGCATCCGCGTCATCCACGCCGTTGACGGTGATCTCCTGCGAACCGCGCCACCTCGTGGGCGTGAACTTGACCTCCGTCGGGTGGACCGTGACGCCCTCACCGGCGCTGATGACAACTGTCATGTCAGCGCTCGGCGCGCTTCGTAGGTAGAGCCAATACCTGCCGCTGTTGCCTTCGTCGATCGTCAGATTAGTCGGGCTGACCAGCACTTCAACCTGGGTCGACTGAAAGGGTGCAGGTCCATCACCGGTGGATATGTCCAAGGACGCCGGGTCGAGGCCCTGGCCATGCACGGACCAGGCACCGGACAGCATGGCGCCGAGCACGGCTGCGCCGGCGACTCCGACAAGCAGCCGCGCAGCGCGGGCGCTGCCCATTTCCATAACGACCCGGAACATCAGCCGTGCCCATCGCGAGAGTTGACGCATCATTCGCCGGTCTCCACAAGCTCCACAAGCTCCACAATGAAGCCGATGCCCCACTATAGGCAGATTTTTCCGTTATGTAAGTGCCGGAGAGAGGTTCTTTTGTCACCTGGTGAGCCTCGAAACGGTCGCCGAGGTGTTCGAATCGGAACAGCCACACATCGTCGCGCTGCGCGAAGCGTCTTGGGGGATGGGCGGCTGCCATCCACTGAAGGCGCCACCGGTGGTGCCGAACTCAAGGTCCGCGCCCCGTGCGGAGACCTTTGAAAAGTCGCGCTTTGAGATCTTCTCCGTCCCCGCCCCCGAGCGGGGACCGGTTCCGCTTTGCGAGGCTACGACCTCTCAATCGCTCACCACCAGATATGCACCCCGCCATGTTCGTACAGCCTGGAGACCTTTGAATAAGTCCCCTTCGCCCCCCTTGCGGGGGAGATGCCGAAGGCAGAGGGGGGGCTCCCCATCTCAAGGCCTATCTGGTCGCTGGCGGCGGACCCCCCTCTGTCACTCCGTGACATCTCCCCCCGCAAGGGGGGGAGAGGGGATACGTGAGTGTTTCAAAGGTCTCCGTGCGGGGCGACGCCTCGGCCCGCAACTCAGACGGGAAGCTCGTGCCTCTGCTCTGCGATCCGGAACCGGATCTTGTCGCTGGGCGACTGCGACGGGAACGAGTTGATCAATCGCTTGGGAGGCTCGGACGCCATCTCGAACCTGAAGTAATGCGCCAGCATCAGCAGATTGAGCGCCAGCTGCACCTCGGACCAACGGAATCCCATGCAGGCATGCGTACCGAGTCCGTACGGGGCGTAGCCGGTACCGAGCTGCTCGTTGCGAGGCGGCAGATAGCGGTCAATGTCGAACTTCCACGGATCGGGGAACACGTCCTCCATGTAGTGCGCAGCCGTCGAGGCAATCACGACTCGGGCGCCCAGGGGCAGTTCAAAGCCGTCGACCACGCACGTATTCATCACGTGGCGCATCGCCAGCGCGACGATCGGGTACATCCGCAGCGTCTCCATCAGCAATCGATGCGTCACGTCAATCTTCTCGGGTCGGAGGTCGGCGCCATTCGGATCGCCATCGGCAAATAGCGCGTCGGCTTCCGCCATGACCCGCTCGTACAACTTAGGGTGCGTGACCAGGGCGTAGACGGCGAACCCGAGTTGGTCGCCGAGGTACATGCTCGCCATCAACATCGTGCCCAGGGGCACGTTCAAGTCCGACTCCGGCAAGAACTGCGGATCGCTCGCGTTGAGGGCGAGGTAGCCATCCGCTACGTCGCGCGGTTGCCCTCGACGTTGGGCCGGCGAGTGGGTCCTCTGGATCCGCGCGATCAACTCGTCCACGGCCTGCGCCCGTCGTCTGGTCGATGGCGTGTGCAGCATGAACCCCGGCAAGACTTTCAAAAGTCCGACGTTCAGCGCGCGCATCTTGTAGTCGATGACTTCATTGATAATGTCCTGCGTGTCGGTGCTGATCAGTAACGGCGAGATTTGCGTGTTCATCAATTCTCGCAGGCTGGTCGAAGCCGCGAGCGCGCTACCAACGTTCCAGGTCGACATATGTGTGCGCGCATCGTGTTGGACCTCGTCCAGCCGATTCGTCAACGCCTCGCGAGAGTATGAAGGCTGCATGGCCTTGCGATAGCGAAAATGTTCCGCTCCGTCCATCGAGTGGATCGAACGGGCGACGCCATAGCTCTCCTCAAGGCGCTGAAAGTACTCCTTGGCTCTGAAATACATCCGTCCATGGCGATCCGCCCACTGGTTCGTCTGCTCCCCGGCCAGAACGATCATTCGCTCCTTCTGAAACGGGGGACTGAGCTCAAACACCGGACCGTGCCGCTGGGCGAGGTCCGCGAACAGCGCCGGCAGGTTGCCCTCGCGAAGGCGCCGGTTCAGCAGCAGCTGACGCATCGGCGCCTTCGGAATCGGCTTGTTCAGGGATGGGCGTTGAAGCAGCGGAGCAGCCACGCTCTCGGTGACCGCTTCGATGATGGACCGGCTGATCACATCCAGTTTGCAAACGAACGCAATTCGAGCCTCTGATTCCTCTTCGAGCTCGAACATCAAGTTGAAGACGTCGCAGGCGTTCACGAGACTGATGATGATCACGTCCCACGGGTCGGGGATCTCGTTCTTAAAGATGACCTTGCTGATCCGCGTACGGACGAAATCGACCACCGTGCCGTCGCGCGAGTTCAGGTACTCGTCCAACTGGCCCAGATTGGGCGCCAGCGTCCAAAACTCGCCGGCATGGTGCTTCAGGATCTCGTTATCGACCAGACGCTCCAGCGTCTGGTCGATAATCATCTCCGTATGCGGCGCCAGCCGCTCAATCCAATACTGGACGTTGTGTTGACCAGACTCGCTGGCTATCTCGCGCAGGATCGGGTCCAGGGAGGCGTCGTCCGTCTCTGTTTCGTCCAGCAGGATCAACGAGTCGAGGTCCGAGTCTATGCGTGACAGGAGGGACAGTTCCGCGAGCGCCGCGCCGGCGATCACGCAGTTCAGGGTCCAACCCGGTACCGGTTGAAAGAACCCGCTCTCTTCGTTAAGCAGCATCAAGATCAGATCCTCAGTCAAGCTGAGCGTCTTGGTAATCGTGTCTCCGGTGGCGGTTGTCCTTGATTCTTGCGGCCGACTTCGCACTCTAGATAGTCGTTTGGTACAGCAAGCCCCAGCGTAATCCAACTGAAAACGAACCGTCCATTGGCCTTGGAAGTTATGTGTCGAGAATTTCGTAGCAGACTGGTGCGAACCAAGTGGATGAGTGTTTGGAAGCTGGCGTTCCGCGCCAAGTCACGCGAACTGCTGGCTGGATACCCGCTCGAGCAACTCAACGACATCGTGTTGCGACACAAGTGTGTGTAGCCGCGAAAATCCACTGAGCTACTCGCGGGTCCACGACAATCTACGCTTTCATACAGCGAGGAAGATTCTGTCATGCAGTTTCGGCAGAGCGACACGGAAGCCATCGCTCGCGGAGAGCAAACCCTAACCTTCCGGCGTTGGCGCCGACCACAAGCTCGATCGGGCGGCCGCTACCGCGTCGGACAACACGTGATCGAGGTCACGTCGGTTGAGCAGATCGATCCGTCTGAGATTTCGGCCGAGGACGCACACGCAGCCGGTCACGATTCGGCCGAGGACGCCCTCGCTGCGATTCGTCGAAATCAGCGCAAGTCGGGCGACGCGAACGCACCGCTCTATCGGGTCGCGTTCCGCTGTTTGGGCGAACAAGCCGATCCGCGCAGCATCCTGGCCGCCGACTCCGGCCTCAAGTCGGATGAACTGAGCGCCATCACCGAGCGCCTCGCAAAGATGGACGCACGCGCCCAACACGGACCATGGACGCGAGCCGCGCTGGAGGCAATCTCTTCCGATCCGGGTCGTCGTGCCGCCGAACTGGCCGCCGCACAAGGCCGCGAGACCGCGAAGTTCAAGGCCGACGTGCGCAAACTCAAAGCGCTCGGCCTCACGATCAGCCTCGAGATTGGATACGAACTCTCACCGAGAGGACGCGTCGTCCTCGACGCGCTACAGACTGCCACTCCGGCGGCCGATTAGGTCTGACGCGACTCGACGATCTCGCGAGCGGCGCTGACGACACGCGGGACGATCGCGGCGACTTCATCTTCGTCGAGCGCGTTGGCAACGGACGGGTAGCCCGCACGCTCGATCATCGACCGCAGACGCCCGCGCTCGAAGACGCTCAGGGTCCAATCGAGGGAGTTGCCGGCCGCGGTCAAGTCGAGCATGTGACGCTCGTCGTCTGCCTCGGGTCCGTAGTGGTAGTGAGGCGCGACGCGGAAGCAGTCGAAGCGAAGCAGCTCCGTGTCATGTCCCTCGACATCGGCGCGGACTTCGATACAAAGCCCCTCATCACCGGCGATGTCGTCGCGGTAGCGCATGGCAAAGGCGATCGCGCCTGCGTCAATTTGCGCCTGATCTGCGGCCCGGTCTGCGGCCTGGTCTGCTTGTGTCTGATCTGCGGCAAGGTCTTCAGTCATAATTCATCTCCTGGCCCTGCCGCGTCTTCAGATCGGCGCTCACGACAGGATGCAACCCTGCGCACCCAACTCCGGAGGACGGTGTGCTGTCCTCCGAGCCAAGGGCACGGGAAATCAAGCTAGCACAGCCAAAGAGGGCGCATCGCGTTAGGCCTCATCTACGGCAGACGAATTCAAGCCTCGCTAGATTGACCGCACAACTCTGATCCCCTCTCCCCCCTTGCGGAGACCTTTGCAAAACTCATGATTCCCCTCTCCCCCCCTTGCGGGGGGAGATGTCACGGAGTGACAGAGGGGGGGTCCTCCCACAGCGACTAGATAGGCCTTGAGATGGGAAGCCCCCCTCTGCCTGCGGCATCTCCCCCGCAAGGGGGGCGAAGAGGACTTATGCAAAGGTCTCATTGCGGGGGGAGACGTCACGGAGTAACGGAGGTGGGGTCCGCCCACAGCAATCAGATCAGCCCTGAGAGGGGAGTCCCCCCTCTGCCTGCGGCATCTCCCCCGCAAGGGGGGAGAAGGGAAACCGCCCAAGGCCATAGCGAGGGGGCTGGGCCTCGAACCCCAATTGCTCAGAAGACCTCTAAGTCAACTGGAATCCCTCGTAGCCGTTCGCGGCGACCTCCTCGAGGCGCTGCCGATAGCGCGGCGCTCCGCCCGGGTAGATCTGGTAGCGGATGGTGTCGTGACCATCGACGTTGGAGTTGTAGCCGGTGAACCAGCTCTTGACCTTGCTCATCAGCTGGAACTGGTACATCTCCTGTACGTGCTGCAGCCACTCCAACTCGGCCGCTTCGCGTGATTCGACGCGGCGATAGCCGTGCTCGCGCATGTAACAGACCAAGTCCGTGATCCAGTCGACGGACGTCTCGATGCCACGCGGAAAGTTGGTCGAGACGGAGCCGCCCTGCGGACCGGTCAGCATGAGCAGATTGGGAAAGCCCGAGGTCTGCATACCGAGGAAGGTGTCGGGACCGTCGGACCACTTGTCGCGCAGCGCGACACCGCCGGCGCCGGTGAAGTTGATCCGGTCGAACGCGCCGGTGATCGCATCGAAGCCGGTCGCGTAGATGATCAGGTCAAACTCGAATTCCTGATACGAGGTCTGGACGCCGCTGGGCGTGATCCGCTCGATCGGCGTCTCGTTGATGTCGATCAGGTGTACATTGTCGCGGTTGTAGGCCTCGTAATAGTGCGTTTCTAGCGGTACGCGCCGAGTACCGAAGCCGTGGTCTTTGGGGATCAGTTTCTCGGCCGTCAGCGGGTCGTGGACGCGCTCGCGGATCTTGTTGGCGATGAATTCTGAATACTCGGCGTTGGCTTCCTCATTGATGCCGACATCGATGAAGTTACTGAACCAGACGCTGAATCCGGGCGAGGCGTAGATCTGCTCCCACAGTGCGAAGCGCTCCTCCTCGGGCACATCGCGGAACTTGCGCGGATCGGGACCGTGGATGAACCCTCCAGGGGTCTGTTTGCAGAGTTCGAAGATTTCGTCGTAGGAATCCTTGATCTCGGCCATGGTGGCCTCGTCGATAGGGGCGTTGTGCAGCGGAGCGCACCAGTTGGGGCGGCGCTGGAACACGGTCAGATCGCCGACCTTGTCGGCAATCTCCGAGATCACCTGGACGCCGGTCGCGCCCGTGCCGATCACGGCGACGCGCTTGCCCGCCAGCTCGACCGGATCGTGTGGCCAGTAGTACGTGTGCCAGGCCTCGCCCTCGAAGCTCTCGACGCCTTCAATGCGAGGCAAGGTGGCGGCCGAGAGCATGCCGATCGCGGTGAGCAGGAAGCGGCCCGTGATCTCGCGGCCGTCCTCCAGATGCACGGTCCAGAAGCTCCGGTCCTCGTCGAACGACGCGCCCGCGACCTTGCAGCCGAACTGCATGTGGCGGCGTAGATCGAACTTGTCGACGACGTGATTGAGGTAGCGCAGTGTTTCCGGCTGACCGGCGAAGTGCTCGCTCCACTCCCACTCTTCGAGCAGCTCTTTGGAAAACGAGTAGCCGTAGCTGTAGCTCTCCGAGTCGAAGCGGGCGCCCGGGTAGCGATTCCAGTACCAGGTGCCGCCGGGTCCGTCCGCGGCTTCGAGGACGGTGGCGTCGATGCCCAGTTCCTGCAGCCGGTACATCTGATAGATGCCGGCGACGCCGGCGCCAATAATGATCGCTTCGTGCTGGGGTTGGTCCTGATCCGTCATGGCGTGCTCCTTCGTTCCGGCATGGCCTGAGGCTAGTCCCTCGACAAGTCTCTCAGCAACAGGCGGTGCAGGTCGGTAGCCGACGGCATGTCGGCGCCTCGACGCGGTATGTTGTCGATCCGGACAGGCGGTGACCGGTGAGCATTGACTTGGCGTCCATCCATACGGTGGTCGAAGGTGACGGTGAGCGAACGTTCCTCCTGCTCAACGGAGCCGGCCAGAGCCTGCGTAGCTGGGACTACGTCGTGCCGGGCTTGCTCGATGCCGGCCGCATCATCCGCTTCGATGTGCCGGGCGTCGGCGAAAGCCCGGCGCCCGACCAGCCATACTCGTTCGAGGAACTCGGGCATGCCGCGCTGGAGCTCGCTGAGCCACACCGCGTCGGCTCGCTGATAATCGTGGGGCACGCCTGGGGCGCCCGTGCCGCGCAAGTGATCGCGCGTGACCATTCGCCAGCAGGAGTGGTGATCGGTTCCGGCGGCGGCAAGTTCCCGCCGCTCGCCAGCGCAGCGGACGTCCAAACGGCGACCGTCGGCGCCGAGGATGCGGACGCAGAGGCGTGGAACCTGCGCTTCGAGCGCACACACTGCGCGCCCGGCTTCAGTGCTCGCAATCCCGAACGAGCCGACTGGCTCCTCCAACTCGTGCGCACCACGCCGACCGATCGCGCCGTCGTCTCAGGCGCGATCGAGCGAACGCCGCTCGAGTCCTACTGGGGTCGCTTCGACTGCCCAACACTGCTCCTCTACGGCGCCGACGACCTGGTCGGCCACCGCGACCACGCCGAGGATCTCCACCGCGCACTGCCAAACTCAAATCTGGTCTACATCGAGCAGGCAGGCCACTTCGTCATTGTGGAGCAAGGAGAACGCTTCGCCAGGGAGATTTGTGGCTGGATCGAAGAGCAGGGGTTGTGAGCTCAGAACCAGTGCTCAAGCGCCCGATGCGAGGCTTCGAAGAGAACTGTGACGAGCGCCAGCCCACCTGCTCGGTAGATGTCGAACCCGTCCATCTGGCCGAGCCGGCAAATCGGTTCGCAGGTCAGTAGGAACCGGACAGAGAAGGCGGGCCGAGCTGCACCGTGCTGCGAATGGTCGTTTGAGAATTGGAACCATCAGCACGGACTCAACGTCTCCAGATCAACGCGAGGCCACCGCGGTTCGAGTCCCACAGAGAGGCCTGTTCCACAATCGCGCCACTCCGTCTTCATTCGACACCAAAATGTAGGCCGGCTGGACCGGGAATCGCGAGCCCTTCCCGCTTTGCCATGGATAGGACAATCCTGGCACAGAGTTTCATCGCCTCTTGGCCCAAGGTGTGAAGCTCCGATTCCAAGAGGTGGTCGCCCCGGTGCTCACCGCTGCCTCCGTCACCACCGTGGAACAAGCGGCTCCGTTTCGAGTACAAATCCTCCCAATCCTTCCACAGGTCCAAGAGGGCATATTCTTCCAGCATGATGCGGATCCGTTGACGGATGCTGCTCTGTCGTATCCTTCGAATCGCCTGGACGACTTGCTCGGTCGCTTCCTCTTCGCCATATGCCCGCTCAACCCACTCGGCGGCACCTTTGATCATTTCCTTCTGCGACTCGGTCCAAGCCGGGTCGGCGGCCATTCCCTCAATCGTTGAAACTGCCAACACGACTTGGGCGATGGGGTCTGTGTTCATCTCGGCAAGATTCAACACTCTCACGGCTCGCCGAATCGCAGGCTTATCAGCCGTGGACACATCACGCTCCGAGAATGCCTCTTCCAGGGCCTGAACGAAATCGGCGGCGTTCGAGCGTACCGTTGGCTCCCATCTGAAGCGAAGAAATATCGTCTTTCCGTCATCCGGCAAGACCACAAGACCATGGATATCGGGGCCGATTCGCGTATCAGGATCCAGGATGCCACTTGTCCGAAGAAACTCTGGATGGACTTGTGAGACAGTGCGGTTTTCCCCCGGGTCGCCCGCGTCCACTCCTACTCGGGCGCATAATCCGGCGAGATGGACGGCTCGACGGAGTTCCTCCCCGAAGTCCCTCGCTTCTTCCTCGGCCTCGAAGCCGCGAGATTCGATCAACAGCCACGACGCTTCAGACAGCGGTTGCGAATTCCTTTCGGACCTGATCGTGACTTCGCGGCCAGCTAGCGATGCCGTCAGGGTCTGTTCCTCTGTTCCGAGAGCTCTGCCGACCCTGAGCTTCAACCGAAGGCGAAAAGGGGTCTTCTTTTCCACAGTTTCAGTCTCCTTTGCACACAGTCGACACACCGGATATCAAACTCGAGAACTACCAGGAAGCGGCGAGTCGACTTGCCCACTGCTAGGTTCGCCTGCTCCAGCGAACGACGTTGTGGCACCGAACCCCAACACTTGCAGGTGTGGCGGCTTTGTTCATGTCGGCGTCGATACCAGTGTCGGGCCGCAGACGCCCAGGGCGAAGGCGGCTGGCCGCTTGACGCCGATCCTCACATTTCGCGAGGAACTTGCCTGTCCCATCCTCAAGGTCAGGCAACACGTCCCGTTCTGGGTAACGACGATACTGCGGCCTTGCCGATGACGCTCTTGTAAGCCCTTGCAGGGGCCATCGATTGCGGACGGGCACTGTCTTCATTGTCATAGCACAGGTAGCGTTCAAACCTGCTCTTGAGCCTGCTCGCCTCGGGACCAGAAAGCGGATGCAGATGGGGTTTCTGCACGCTTGGAGAAAAGTACCTGTATGCGCTCGACGCAGCCATAAGCGTGCGGGTGACCCGCGAGGATTAAGCGCTGGCAAGCGCCTAGTTCAGAGATGGTCCGAGCGTTCGCACACGAGCGGAAATCGCTGCGGCATCCTCCTCGTCACTGGGCCCACACTTCTCGGCGTAACTCGGGGATCACTGAAAATAATCGTAGGACCGGGGTCAACTCACCAGGCCAGCCGGAAGGTGAGCGAAAAGGTTCTTGATTTCGTCCAGTTTGGTGGACGCCAGCACGCTCCGCGCTACGCTCTGGATTCGGAGTTAGGTACGATCTAGAGGCCGAACGGCGGAACCGGTAATTTGCTACAGAAGCCAACAGTTGCCATTGGGACAACGGAATGGTGGGGTTGGGCCTATGAGACGTGCGTTGTCGTTTGGAACCGAATCCGCGTTGGCCGCTGCCGCGCCGGCAATGTTGGTGCGCGCGTTGCTTGCCCTGGTCGTCGGCTGCGTGGCGCTTGTCGTTGCCTGCACCGACGATGACACAACAGCCGATATCCCTCCGCAACTGCAAGAGCAACAGGCAGCAGTAGAAGCTGAGCAGGAGCGTTCGAGCGAGCATGGCGAGGCTGCGCCAGCGACGGCGGCAGAAACAACCCACGAAACCCAGTCCAACGAGACTCAAGACAGCGCCGAACCAGCAGATTCCGAGACGTCCGAGAAGCCCGAGACCGAGTCCGACGACGCGGCTGCCTCCCAATCCCCGTCAGACAATCCTCCTGCCGAATCGGGCGACCAGACCGCAACCGACAGATCGACGAGCAGACAGCCGCCGTCGAATCGGAGCCGGAGCCGTCCGTAGCCCAGGCCCAGTCTCAGCAAGCGCCAGTCGAAGCCGAAACTCAGACCGAACCGGAACCAGCTCAGCAAGCGCAAACCGCAGACAACAACGTACAAGATGAGGCTGAAGAGACTCACGTCGCGCAGGCGCCCGTGACAGACGCAGATGTAGACCCGGAAGAGGAGCCGACCTCTCCGGTGGTGGCGACTCCGGTTGCGTCAAACGACAATGTCGGTGGCTCCAGCTCCATGACCGAGGACGAACCCGCCGGCCAGATACCGCTCGATGCTTCGCCGCAGAAGGGTGCGGGTGAGACGGACGTCGTAACAGTCAGCACCGCCAATACCTACACCTGGCAGGACGGCGAGCACACCAGGACAGTCACGCACCTGGCGGACCTGACTGCCACCGCGCAGGCCGACGGCGGAAGCGAGATCGGTCCCACGGCAGGCCGGCGGAACGCAGAGCGACTCGAATCCGGTCTTCCAGTCCGACACCGGACAGACGATGACCCTGCCCGGCGGCGTGCTGCTGGTGTTGGACGCAGAGTGGAACCAGGCGAGGATCGATCAGTTCTTCAAGGACAACAACGTGGACCGCAGTCTGGTGCAGGAGCGGACATTCACGACGAACGCCTACTTGATCGAAACCGAGCCCGGCTTCCCCTCGCTCAACCTGGCCAACGAGCTGGCCGCGCAGGAGGGCGTCGTGTTCTCCAGTCCCAACTGGCAAACTGAGGTCGAGCTCCAGTGAGAGCCCGATTTCTGCCGCTGTTCCCGGCGGTGTTCCTGCCGCTGTTCCTGGCGATCTGCGCCGTGCTCTGCTTCTCGCTGTTCACGAGAGTGATCCTGGCCCAAGCGCCCGGTGAACCGACCATCGACTCGGCAACGTCCGGCACGACTTCGATCTCGATCGCGTGGACCGCGCCAGGCGACATCGGAGGCTCTGCAATCATCGCCTACGACCTGCGCTACATCCGCACCGACGCAGACGAGGACGTCGCAAGCAATTGGACCGAAAAACAAGACATCTGGACCTCGGGGAATCTCAGATACACGCTCTCCGGCCTGAGGAGGGACACGGCGTTCGACTTCCAGGTCCGCGCTGTCAATTCAGACAGCACAACGAGCGACGGTCCCTGGTCGGCCACCTACGGAGCGTCAACCACCGATCATGGAAACAGCCAGTCGGCGGCGACGACGCTGTCATTGGGCTCCTCGCTGGAAGGCAGCATCGACCCCGCGGATGACGAAGACTACTTCAGAATCGTGGCGCCATCGAACACCGACCTCTGGGTCTATACCAGCGGTGCACTCGACACCACAGGAGAACTGTCGAGGTCTGGAGGCTCAGTGCTGGCCAGGAACTATGACGGGCGTCTCGTTGACCACCCGCTGGGCTTCTCGATGCGATACCGCCTCAGCGGCGGAACCTTCTACGTCAAGGTCACCAGCCACGCAGGGAAGTACACCGGCGCCTACACGATTCATGCCCAACAAGCGCTTAGCCTCGGAGGCAGCTTCGCCAACCCAACGGAGATCAATCTTGACTCCGCGGCCGCAGGAAGCCTCTACCCGATCGCCGAATCTGAGACGGAAATCGATACGAACGGAGTCTACAAGTACTACACCATAATCGACATTGACGTCTTCACCTTCGAACTACTCGTCCCCACCGAGGTCTGGATCCTCGTCGCGGGGAGATTCGACAGCACACTCACTCTCTTCAATTCTGATCAACAAGTACTCGCAAGCAACGACAACGGAGGCTGGACGTACAACTCGACTGCGTCAATGATCAGACGGAGCCTGAGTCGTGGCTCGTACTATTTGAAAGTTTCGGGAGACAACGGAGACGACTTCGGGCCATACGTCCTGTATCTGAAAACTGTCACTGAACCAGGAGGGTCCCTGGCTGACGCGACTCGGCTTACCCTCAACGTCCCCCAGACCGGTAACTTGGCTTCCAATACGGACCAAGAATATTTCAGCTTCACACTTGATGACGAGACCTACGCGAGCGTCTATGTCGCATCGTTCGACGGAGCGTTGCCCGTCGCTGTGAGTGGCCTGGGCGCTATGACGGAGAGCTTTGAGATCACCCGGGCCGACTACTCCGACGCCGGTGAGCGTGCCGAAAGCTATTACAAATGGGGTAGGCTCCCCGCTGATACTTATAATATTTCTACTTCAACGAACAACAGTGGAGGCGGGAAGTACCTGCTCCACGTGCGCACCTCCAGGTACGCCGAAGTGGTTGACAACTGCACGATGTCGCTGACGACAACCACGAGCGACCCGTGGTACGGATGCCAGTGGCACCTCGATAACACCAGTCAGTTCGCCAATGGCGCCGAACAGGACATCAACGTCCAGGAACTGTGGGACGACTCCGACCCGTCCACCATGGGCGCGGGCATTCGTGTGGCAGTGGTCGACGACGGGATGCACTACGAGCACGAAGACCTGACTGACAACGCCCTGACCTCGCAGAATCGTACCTATCATCGGTCACAGAGTAGCATCTACAATCCGGCCGACAGCCACGGGACTGCGGTGGCAAGCATCATCGCCGGCCGAGACAACTCATCTGGAGTTCGCGGTGTGGCCCCCAGAGCCTCCATCTTCGGTATCAAAATCCACTCAAATGTCCCATTCACTAACGACACTGAATCCGGCGCGATGGACCCTGAAATGTCCAACGCCGCCATATTCAACAACAGCTGGGGACCTGTCACAAGAGGTAGACTCTTTCGACCGTCGGACGCCTGGGAAAAGGCCGTAACGGGAGGAGTGAATGATGGGTTTGGCAAGAATGGAATCCTCTATGTATTTTCCGGAGGAAACGGTCATTTGGATGGTGACTACAGCAATCTGAATGGCTTTGCAAACTATTACGGCGTCGTCGCTGTGTGCGCAGTCAACTATGCCGACAAGCGCAGTTGGTATTCGGAACTGGGGTCCAACCTCTGGATCTGCGCTCCATCCAACTCCCCCCGCGAAATTCCGGAGCTCCCTGCCATCACGACCGCCGACAACGAAGACCGATACCGAAACAGCTTCGGCGGCACCTCGGCGGCTGCCCCGATCGTCTCCGGGGTCGCCGCTCTCATTCGTGCTGCCGATCGAGGCACACAGCCGACACTTAGCTGGCGCGATGTCAAGCTGATCCTCGCCAACTCGGCGCGCAAGAACGACGCGACCGATTCCGGCTGGCGAGATGGAGCGCTGAAATACGGTTCCACAACTGAGCGGTACTCGTTCAACCACGAGTACGGCTTCGGCATGGTCGACGCCGGCGCAGCCGTCGCACTGGCAAAGACCTGGACCAACCTTCCCGACATGCGGCAGATGACCGGAACCTCAACCAATCAAGCTCAGACGATCCCCGACGCACCGAGTAGTGTCACGACAGGTAGAACGATTGAGAGCAGACTGACCATCGATGACTACGTGGAGTTCATCGAGTTCGTCCAGATCGACATCAACTTCCAGCACACCCACTTCGGACATCTCAGCGTGGAGTTAGTCTCGCCGTCGGGCAAACGGTCCTCGCTCAGCGTGCGCCGGGACGTCTACGTGGCCAACCCAGTTAATGGCCCCTTCCGATTTGGCTCGGCCCGACACCTCGGCGAAAACTCGGCCGGGACCTGGAAGCTGAGCGTGACCGATCACCGACCAACAGACACCGGAATCTTACATTCCTGGAGCATCACCGTCTACGGACACGGCATCACGCCGAATGAGCCCGATATAGATTCGACCACGGCAGGCGATCAGACAATCACCGTTGCCTGGAAAGCGCCGGACGACCACGGCACTTCCGATATCACCAAGTACGATCTTCGCTACATTCGCTCCGACGCTTCCAACAAGTCCGAGACCCGTTGGACCCCTCACACGGACATCACCACCGATACCTACGAAATTATGAGCCTGGAAGCCGGCGTGTACTACGACATCCAGATGCGCGCGCACAACGATGGCGGGGCGGGCGTCTGGTCCAAGACTGAACAAGGCAACACGGACGCGGTCGCGCCCGCGACGCTCAATACGCCGAGTGTTACGGCTCGCGCGGCTGAACTGCTCGTCACCTGGACGCCGCCGGGGACCGGACAGGTCGGGATCAGCAGATACGACGTGCGCTACATCCTCAGCAGCGCCACTGCCGAGGAGAAAGAAGTGGATATGAATTGGATGGAGGAGGTGGCTTGGACGAACGTTGGCGGTGACCTGACGCACATCATCGACAACCTCACGAATGGCGAACGCTACGACATCCAGGCGCGCGCGACCAACGGACAGGGGACCAGCGAGTGGTCCGCGACCCGAACCGGAACGCCGCGCGTCGCCAACCAGGCGCCCGCATTCCTTATGTCTGAAACGGGCACGCGCAGCATTGACGAGAACACGCCGGCCGGTCAAAGAATCGGCGCGGCTGTACGCGCTACCGACCCCGACGACCGCCAATTGACCTACGACCTCGCGGGTATCGATGCCGCCCACTTTGAGATCAACAAGGACACGGGACAACTTCAGACATTGGACGAGTTCGATTTCGAGAACAGCAGGAGGACATACTCAGTCGACGTCGAGGTCTCGGACAACAAGGATGCCAACGGTGACGACGATCCCAGCGTCGACGCCACGCAGCCGGTCACGATCACGGTCGAGAACGTCAACGAGGCGCCGACGGTCTCGGGCGGGCAGGATTTCGACTTCCGAGAGGATCGCGGACGGTGGGACGTGGGCAACTACACCGCGATCGACCCCGAGATGGACATGATCACCTGGTCGCTGTCCGGTCCGGACCGCGGCGACTTCCAGATCGACCTAGACGGCAATCTCAGTTTCCGCCAGCCGCCTGACGCCGATCGGCCCGCCGACCAAGGCGGCGACAGCAAGTACGAAGTCAACGTGGTGGCCTCCGACGGCAGGCTCCAAGGAGAGCTCGATATCTCCGTCTTCGTAGAGGAAGTCCCCGAAGCGCCAGAGATCACTGGACGGTCCAACATCGACTATCGGGAAAACAGTACTGGCGTTGTGGAAAGGTATACGGCCATTGATCCAGAAGGCGGGACCGTCATCTGGTCGCTGCCAACGAATGATCGAGGCACGTTCACCCTGACCAACGGCCAACTCCGCTTCAGGTCGCCGCCCGACCACGAGGTTACTGATACTCACAACCTCACCGTCGAGGCCTCTGACGGAGTTCTCAAGCGGACCTTCCCCGTCACAATCAACATCACGGATATCGATGAAACTGAGACCCTGACCCTCGCATCCGACCAGCCGGTTGAAAACGTGCGCCTGACCGCGACGTTGACCGAGCAAGATCAGGTCACCAACAGGCGATGGCAATGGGCCCGCTCGACCAGTCGGGGCAGCGGCTATTCCGACATTCCCAGCGCGACCTTCAGCGACTACAGGCCGGACAGCGATGATGTCGGCTACTACCTGCGAATAACCCTCACGTACAACGACCCCCACCGGGCCGACCGAACACGAACTGCGACCACCAGTGGGCGCGTTCTGGCAGCTCCGGTGAACAACGAACCTCCAACATTCTCGCCCGATGAAACCGGCCAGCGCAGCGTTGACGAGAACTCCCGTCACAGAACCGCCATCGTCGGCGCTGTGGGGGCTACTGATCCCGAGAATGACGGCCTCGCCTACAACATCGACACCACCCACGGAAACCGGTTCGCGATTGACAGGAATACCGGTCTGCTGCGCGTGGGCTCGGCCGCCAACCTCAACCACGAATCAAGGGCCACTTACCCGGTAACTGTTTCTGTCTCCGACCCATTCAATCCAGCCGTGACGCAACAGGTGACCATCATGATCACGGACATCGATGAGCCGCCACTGTCGGATGTTCGAATGGTGTCAACGACCGAAGACTCAACGCAGCCCGTTGATGTGGCCCCCGACGTTAGGGATCCGGACGTCACGGACCCTGACGAAAGCCTGATCATCAGGCAGGCGAGCGGTCCGGCCAATGGGCAGTTGACCGTCGGCATGAACAACACATTCACATATGTCCCGAATGCGGACTTCGACAGAGTCGAAACAATCACATATACCGTCTCGGATCCTGATCTTTCTCCGCGAGTAACTGCAACGGTTTATGTAAACGTCACCCCTGTCAACGACCCTCCGCTGTTCATTGGCGGTCCGTTCACGCGAGAAGTCGCCAA
The DNA here is from genome assembly GCA_963666795.2 of Dehalococcoidia bacterium. Lineage (GTDB taxonomy): Bacteria > Chloroflexota > Dehalococcoidia > Bin125 > Bin125 > Bin125. The sequence continues at coordinate 2,352,427 of CAXXUV010000008.1, forward strand.
GAATGCCAAGGAGGGTGGCAAGGTCGGCAAGCCGGTAACAGCGAACGATGTCGACGAGGACGGACTGACGTACAGCATCACAGGGTCAAGCTTCTTCGCTATTGACACCCGCACCGGCCAGATCACGGTCGCCGCAACTACGACCTTTGACCCGACAACCACGCCCACCCACTTCGTCGAAGTGATCGCCAGAGACTCTTCATTCGAGGAGGCGAGAACCGCCGTCGCCATCAACGTCGTCGAACGCGTCACCACGACCACAACCACCGGCGGTGGCGGCGGTGGCGGTGGAGGCGGCGGTCCGCCACCGATTCCGATCCCCTCCGACGAGGAGTTCGACTGGAACGTGACGCGCGACATCGAGGAGCTGCATCGCGACAACGACCTGCCCACCGGGCTGTGGTCGAACGGCGCGGTGCTCTGGGTTGTGGAGAACTCGGCGACCGGCGCCGACTTGCTCTTCGCCTACGACCTCAACACGGGCGAGCGTCTTGAGCAGCACGAGTTCGAACTTGAGCGCCGCAACCGCTTCTCACACGGCATCTGGTCGGACGGTGAGGTCGTCTGGATCGCCGACAGCGGCCAGGACAGGCTCTTCGCTTACCAGCTTGCAACGGGCGAGCGCGACGAAGACCGCGACCTTGAACTCGACGAGCGCAACCGCGACCCGCGCGGCATCTGGTTCAACGGCGAGTCGATGCTGGTTCTCGATAGCGTCAAGGACGCGTTGTTCGTCTACGATCTTGAATCGGGCCGGCTGTTCGCCGAGTTTCCGCTGGACAAGCTCAACAAGAGTCCGCGTGGGATCTGGTCGGACGGCTTCACGATCTGGGTCTCCGACGACGGCGCCAAGCGTATCTTCGCTTACCGCATCGAGGGCGAAACCTTCAATCGGTATGAGGAGCTGGAGTTCACCTCCCGCTCGTTGTTCAAAGCAAGCAACGGCGACGCGCGCGGGATCTGGTCGGACGGCGACGTAGTCTTCGTCGCCGACGAGCAGGACGATCAGGTCTACACGTACAACATGCCCGACGCGATCGACGCGCGGCTCGCCTCGCTCGCGCTGAGCGGCGTCGAGTTCGGCGAGTTCTCGGCCAGGCAGACGGAGTATGCGGCCGTCGTCGAGGCCAGCCTGCCCTTCACCACGGTGGAAGCGGAGGCTGCGCAGAGCAAAGCCAGCATCGAGATCATGCCCGCCGACGCTGACGGCGACCCGACCAACGGACACCAGGCGGCGCTGATCGATGGACTCGACATCACGGTCGCGGTGACCTCCGAAGATGGCTCCCGGAGACTGGCGTACACGGTCGGCATCAGTAACTGTCTGAGCGGCCTCAGCGAGACGCGCCTGAACTCAGTCCAGTTCGTGGGCGGCAGCGTGGGAGCGTTACTCGACTGTGCCCGGAGTCTCGGCGTCGATGCGCTGTATCACTACCGCGACGGCGTCTGGGTGGGCTTCTTCCTCGATGCGCCGGCGTTCCTCAACCACGCCTTCCGCGACCGCTTCGCCGAGGGCGTACCGGCAGGCGAAGTCCTGATCGCGAAGCGAGAGCCCATCCGGATCGCCACGCCTGCGGCGCCGAGTCCCGGCTAGGGTCGGAATGTCGGACCGGAGCCGGGACCGAGCTGCGTCTTGATCACACCCTGAGCCATGTCGACGAAGTCGCAGAGCCGCGCGCGTGTCTCCCGAGGGTCGATCAGGTCGAGCCCGCTCGCCTCCGCCGTGCGGAAGGGCGAGGAGATGCGCTGGAAAGTCTCTTCCAGTTCCAGCCGCTTCGCCTCCGGGTCGGGCGCGGATTCGATCACGCGCCGGAACGCGGCACTGGTGCCGCCCTCGATGTGCATCGATCCCCAGTGGCCCGAGACCCAGGCGTAGCGCCGGTACAGATGCGGGCCGGGACGGAACTGAAGACTCCCGGCCAGCCCGTACGACTGCCGGCAGATAAACGAAATCCAGGGCATCTTGCTGTTGATGATCGAATAGACCAGTCGCGACCCGGCTCGCTCGATGCCCTGTTCCTCCGACATCGGCCCCACGAGGAATCCCGGGTCGTCCATCAACACGACCATCGGAATGTGGAAGGTGTCGCAGAGTTGGACCAGTCGCGCCGACTTCTCGGCAGCGGCGACATCCATCGAACCGCCACGTTTATTCGGGTTGTTGCTCATCACCCCGACCGGATAACCGTGCGCGCGCGCCAGGCCGATGATCCGCGACGTCCCGTAGTCCGGCGCGATCTCGAAGAACGAGCCCTCGTCCAGCACGCCCTCGAGGATCACGCGCGGGTTGTACGGCCGTCGCTTGCTGCGCGGAATCAGCGTGAGCAGGCGTTCGTCGCGGCGGTTGGGATCGTCGCTGGTGTCGCCGCGCGGCGGCATCTCCCAGACGTTGTCGGGCAGGTAGCTGAGGAACTGCTTGACCTGGGCGATGGCGTCCGGCTCGTTCTCGGCCACATTGTCGACGACGCCGCTGATCCGCGTGTGGACGGCGTATCCGCCCAGCTCTTCCTTGTCGATATCGAGCCCAAGCGCCGCTTTGACAACCGGCGGTCCACCGGGGAAGACCTGACCTGTGCCTTTGGCGATCACGCTGAAGTGGCTGAGGCAGGGGATCGGCGCGAGCCCGCCGGCAGCCGGACCGAGGACTGCAGAGGCGACGGGCGCGAGGTTAAGAACCTTGCAGTAGTCACCGAACTGCCCGCCATCCGGGATGTAGGTGCGGCCCAGATCGGAGAACTCCGTCACGCTGCCGCCGGCGCCGTCGATCAGGTTCACCGACGGCAGCAACAACTCGGTCGGATTGGGATGCCCGTGACCGATGTCGACGCCGCCATCGTCGGTGCGCGCCGAGCCGCCGCGAACCGTGAAGTCCTGGCCGCGGACATAGACGCGCCGGCCATTCACCTTGGCCAGGCCGCGCACGCTGCTGACGGGCGTGAAGTCGGTCAGCTCACCCTGTTCGTTGTAGGTCGCGCGGCCCTGGAGCTTGCCCATCTCGTCGAACGTGCCAGGGTCCACCAAAAGCTCGAGTCGCTCGCGCACCGTGAGTTTGCCTTGCCGATGCTGCCGCTCGATGCCCGACGGACCACCCATGGCCTCTTTCATTGCATGGCGACGCGCCAGCTCATCGATCTCTTGCTGCCAGCTCATGGATGACTCCCTTGGTGACCGTTCGTACATCAATGTGTAACCGCGGCGAAGCGCGGGCCTCCGTCAGGCTATCGCCGGGGCGACGAGCAAACGCCCTGCACCGGCTTGCGCAACCGCGATGTGGACTGCCGGAATATGCGCCAATTTCGTGAAATACTCTGAGCAGATGATGTCCAACGACGATGGTGATGTTCCCGCTCTGGGACGCATCATATTTCCTCCGCGAGTAAAGAACACGCTGTTCGTGGAGCAGCGTGTTCGCTGCATGTATTGCGGTCGCCGCATGAGCAACCGTTACCTCGAGATCGACCACAAGTGGCCAGTCAGTCGTAACGGTGGGAACGAGCGCTCGAATCTGCAGTTGCTGTGCACGGCCTGCAACATGCGCAAGGGAATCCAGACCGACGAGGAGTTTCGCTCACGCTATTGGCGCTTGTTGCCGCCCGACAGGACGATCCCCGAACCGCCAATCGCACAAGAACTGTTCACTGCAGAAACGCAATGGACTCGCGCCTCGCCGGAGGTACGTTCCATCTACCGCGAACGCTTCACAAGTGCGAGGCGTCGCCGTCAGCCAGCTGGGTTCGAAGGCGAAAACCCGAATGGATGTTTGACGGCTCCGCTGCTGCTGATCGTCGCTCTTGTCGTGGCGGCGCTCTCATTGCGTGCCAGCTGAGGCCGATCCTGCGAGTGCTTCGTTCCTGCTGTTGCACTCTTGACCGGTACTCGGACTCCCAGCAGGGAAGCAAACTTCGCGCTGTTCGAGTAGCCCGAGCTTGCAAGCAGTGATGTTGCAGTGAGGTCTCGATGACCATTGCGATGTCCGCGCTCTGACCGCCTCGTCGCCCCATGCAGGCGACGGGTCAATGTCGCCGTCCGAAACGCTACTCAGTCGTCTCGGCGACAGGAAACTCCTGGTGACCAGGCTTCGTCACGCTTATGCCAGAAGTCTGGCGGCCAACTCGACGAAGTCGTCCACGATGATCTCGGGCTGATACTCCGAGTCCTCCGTCGGCAGCTTGTACCGGTTGATGTAGGCAGCTTTGAAACCGCAGGTCTGTGCGCCCAGAAGATCAAAGGCGTGCGCGGCGACCATCATGATCTCCCCGGGTTCACACTCCAGCCGTTGTATCGCTTTGCGGTATATCCCTGGTGACGGTTTGAACGCGCCAACCTGGTCCACGGAAATAACGGCATCGAACGGGATCGGGACGTTGTTGCCCAACAACTCTTCCAGATACCACTGTTCACCATTCGACAGGGCGACCAGCTTGTATCGTCCCGACAACGACCGCAGCCCTTCGATGGCGTCGGTGTAGGGCTGTAAGTTCTTGTACACCTGCATGAACTCCTGGACCGCATCGGCGGTGTAGCTCACGTGGTGCTTCTTCAGGCAGTAGACGAACGCTCGGCGGCAGGTCTCCAGATATCCGCTGTGTCCCAGCATCAACAGATTGTCCTGGTACTGCTCGATGCGCTGCCGAGCCCGCCAATCGTCGTAAAACGCCTGGCCCGTCATCTCGGAGCCATGAGCCGCCAGGAACGCTCCGGCAGGACCGGCCAGGCTGCCGGTCAGGTCCATGACGGTGCCAAAGATGTCAAAGGTCAGGTAGTTCACGCGAGCCAGGAATCCGTCGGCCATGCGGTGCCTCCTCTAGCTGAATCACTCTGAGTCCCGCTCGCCGATGATGATAGCCCTGGCGCTGGTAGACTTTGCGCATGCTTGATGGTGTGAGTGTTTGCCTGTCGTTTGACTTTGATGCGATATCTATTTGGGTTGGGCCGCGGCAGTCGAAGTCGCCGAATCTCATCGCACGAGGCGAGTTCGGCAGGGTCGGTGCGGAGCGTCTGCTCAAGCTCTTCGATGAGCGCCAGATTCCCACGACCTGGTTCATGCCCGGTCATACAATCGATACGTATCCCGAGACTTGCCGGAACATCGCTGCAGCGGGGCACGAGATTGGTTACCACGGATATTGCCATGAGGCGCCGTCGTCGCAACGGGACGAAGCGGACGAGCGAGCGATTCTTGAGCGGTCGATCGAATGCATCGAGCGTGTGGCCGGGCGACCGCCCGTTGGTCAGCGGCTGCCGGGCGGCAACCTGGGCACGCGCTGGCTCGACCTCTTACTTGAACATGGATTCTCGTACGACAGCTCGATGGCGCCCAACGACTACCAGCCCACTTACTGCCGGACCGGAGACGTCGTCAGGACGGACGGACCACACGAGTTCGGCGCTGAAGTGGATCTGGTGGAGTTGCCGTTCGACTGGAATCTCGATGATTGGCCCTACTTCACCCACGATCTGCGGACCGGGCTCGAAGGGATGCGGTCGCCGAACGAGGTGTACGACATCTGGGCTGCGGACTTCGACTACCTCTACCAGAAGGTCGGCTCGGGAGTGCTGGTGCTAACGATGCATCCCCAGTGCATCGGCAAAGGCAGCCGGATGCTAATGCTCGAACGGCTAATCGATCACATGCAGAGCCACGAGGGCGTGCGCTTCCGGACGATGGAGGACGTGGCTGCAGAGTTCCGATCGGCAACGCCCATACGCGTTTGAGCGACTGGCGGCGGACCTCCGCCACCCCAGACGGGGATTCGATCGCCGCTATGCGGGATCGAAAGCAGAACCGGCAAGGTCACATTGGGACCTCGATGAAGCTCGGGCCGGCGGCGCTGCCGTCGCGGCGTGGGTCGGCGGCGCCCTGGAATCCCTCGCCCGTCTGCCGACGGAGCAGGGCCTGGACGCATCCGACATAAAACGCGTACGGTTCGAGTTCGTGCACTCGATAGCTAGGGCCTGTTCACATTGACAGCGCGATCCCAATCGAAGCGCCTATCAACTCTCCAGCTCCCCCTTGCAGGGGGAGCTGCCGAAGGCTGAGGGGGTCCCGCCTCCCATGGTCCAGCCGGAATGCGTCACTTCTACCTCTGCATCCCCCAATGTGAACAGGCCCTAGCGTCCCGCAACCGTTCGATCACGGCATGGTCGAACCGCTCAGCCTCGAGGCTCACCTGAACGCCAATCGAGCAATGCAGACGAGGCGCATCGATAGCCTCGTCGAGCGAGTCGGAGCCGTCGACGATCCGGCTCAGCACCTGGGCCAGCGACGAGAAGATGCGCTTGCTGCCGGGGCTGCCCAGCGCGATCCAGGGCCGACCCTCGCGGAACACGATGGTCGGCGCCGCCGTCGACCAGGGCACGGCGCCCGGCCGCAGGTAGTACCGATGCGACGGCTCGGACGTTTCCAAAGCCGAGAGGTAGTTGTTGTAGAGAAAGCCCAGCCCTTCGGCCGCCGCATTGGAGCCCTAGACCAGCTCGATCGATTGCGTCACGGCGACGGCATTGCCGTCGGCGTCCATCACTGAGAAGTGCGTCGTCTCGCCGAACTCGTCCACCTCCGGGTCAACGGTGGGCAGAGTGGGATCGACATCATCGCGGATGGAGTCGGCCAATCCTCGCGCGTACAGGCGGCTGAGGAGGACCTTGTTCTGCACCTGTGCGTAGGTGTTCGGATCAAAGGGCCGGTCAACCCGGCGCAGGAAGGCTTTGCGCAGCGACTCGGCGAAGAAGTGCAGATTCTCGGGATTGACCTGTTCCAGCGCGTCCGAGCGGAGATGGATGAGCATCATCATCACGAGCAACGGCACACGCCCCGCTCCGGGCGGCGGCATCGTTGCCAGCGTGACGCTGCGATAGCGACGGCGCAGCGCACGCCGCACGATCGGCCAGGGAATCAGCGCCAGGTCGTCGGCTCGGAGAAAGCCGTCGTGGTAGCGCATGTCGGCATCAACGGCGTTGCCACCCAGGGCCAGCATGCGCGCGCCGGCCTCGGTCGCGTTGGGGAATGCGCTGGCCACCATGCCCCGCTCGTCTGTGGCGTTCCTCGCCCGGGGACTACCCGCCGGGCTTGGGCGAAACCGCCCCTCAACTCAGCGAATTCGCACGTGTGGTCCTCTTTCGAGTGCCAGTCGAACGCAGCTCAAACATCGTCACGGCGAGTAACGTTGCCCGGTCGACCAGAGAGTGGCGAAGAATGTACTCGTCGTCGGTCCGGGCCGCTCCGCCGGCCGGACCCATCCCGTCGATCCGCGCCGCATGTTCTGAAGCAAAGCAGATATCGGCGGCGGCCCAGCGATGGCCGGCATCGACGCCAAGACTGAGGTCGCGCGCCAACCGCTGGATCGTCTGCAACAGCTCCTGGTCTTGTTCGGTTGGTCGCAGCGGCGGACGGCCTGGGCGCGCCGTCACATGCATCCGCACGCCGGGCGTCGTTCGGGCGTCCGCAATCCGTTGGACCCGCTGATCGAGAATCGGTCCAGCCTCGGGATCCGTGAATCGAATCGTGAGCCCCGCTTCGGCGCGCCACGGCAAGCGCCCTCCGCCAGCGTCGAATCGCATCTGCGTGATGTGTGCGTGTACTCCGTCGACAGGCGTTGCCTCATTGGACACGGCTTCGCCGTCGGCTGTATGTCCCGGCGCGTCGCGGTTCAGCTCCTGCAGCGCCAGGACGCGGCTGGCAAAGTGCCGCACGATCTGCTCGGCCGAGACCTGGCGCCGCTGCCGCCGGAAGGCCGACTCCAGCTGATACCGATGCTCGCCGGCGCGGGCGCTGATCAGCGCTCCGTTCGGATCACCCGACTTGAGGCCAATCACATTACGCGCGCGGGCAGACGCCGCTTCAATCAACTGGCGTCCTCCTGCACCGTTCGCAGCGCCGTCGCTGGTGAGCAGGATGGCGACGCGCAGCTGCCGCAGCCGACGAATGTGCCTCAGGCCGCGCAGGGCGGCCAGCGCCACCGCGATTCCACCCTTCGTCTCAGCGGCGCCGGTGCCATAGATGCGGCGGTCGTCGGCCCGGTGCGGCGCCCATTCGCTAGTCGGAGCGCCGGTGTCGAGGTGGCCGAGCAGCAACACGTCGTCGCTGTCGTACATGTGGTTGCGGGCAAGCAACGCATCGCCAAGTCCAACCCGAGGGTGCCGCTCGACGCGGAAGCTCAATGCTTCCAATTGGCGCGTGATCCACTCTCCCAGTTGATTGACGCGGTCAGCATGTTCGGTCGACGTGCGGACTTCGACCATGCGCTGCACGTTCTCTTCAATCGTTGCAGCGCTACTGCGGATGTAGGTGCGCAGGCGCACGCGCGGGCGCTCGCTGTCGCTTGATTTGGCGGCCTGCGCGTTGGGTCGCTGCATTTCGGCCAGGCGCTCGGCGCCAAAGTAGCGAATCGCCGCCACATCCAGCATGCGGTTGACCATCGCGTCATATGAGTAACCGGCCGTTTGAGCCGCATGCACGTAAGTTCCGGTCAATCCGAGCGAGGCCATCGAATTGATCTCGAGGATGTATGGATTGTGGTCTGCGTCCAGGCGTATGTCGACTCGGGCGAAGTCGTATAGCTCCAGACTGCGAAACGCCCGCCTTGCCAGCTCTTGCAAGTCGGCGGTCTGTTCATCGGTCAGCGGCGCCGGACAGAGTTTGCCGCGCGGAGTCCGCAGCTTGTCCGAGTCGGTCTGAATCGCGTTCGGGTCGCCTTCGAGGTCGATCTCGACGATTGGCAACACCTCAGGATTACCGTTGCCGAGCAGGCCGATGGCCAGTTCACGCCCGGCAATGAACTCTTCAACCAGCACATGCTGGCCAAACTCGTTGATGATCGTGGCGACGGCCTCATGCAGGTCGTCCTGGTTCTGAACGATCCGGATGCCGTAGGAGACCGCCTCCATTTTCGGCTTAACGATCAGCGGGTGCGCGGGGCTGCACTCCAGGCCCTCGAACTGGTCGTCTGGGGATGCGAAGTTCCAGAACTTCGCCGTGGGCAGCCCGGCCGCCTGGAACATGATCTTGGCGATCACCTTGTCCAGCGCCATCCCGTGTGCCTGTGGTCCGGAGCCGACGTAAGGGACGCCGAGCATTTCAAGCATGGCCGGCATGTGCGTGTATCGCGACACGCCCTGGATGCCGTAGGCCATGTTGAAGACCATGCCTGGTCGCTCACCGGCGAGCACGCGCGGCATGAAGTCCTGCAACTGCTCAACCACGTGCATGTTGCCGTCGATGATGCGCACGGTGTGTCCGCCCGACTCGAGCGCGCGGGCGACGCGCTCAACCGTGCGAGGGTTGTAGCGCTCGCGATTCTGCGGTCCAAAGACATTGATCACGCCGCTGGCATCGCGATTGTGGACAATTGCAACGCGCATCAGAATGAACTCCGGATATCCAGGGCGAAGCCAGCCTACTCAGGGTATCGGCCAGCATCAGGGAAGTTTGTTTGAACTGACGGACAGGAATCGACGATCGACGAATGAACCGGCGGCGCCTGGCAATGGCTCAGGCGGGCTGTTGCGGTTTGTATCTTATGTCGGCAAGAGCGTTGTGGCACGTCTCGCCGTCGCACGGGACCACGCCGACGGTGACAGGTCCGAGATCGGGTCATCCGACTATATGTACTGGCTCTCGAGGCTTGTGACGCCTCGCTTATGTGGCGCCGGAGGATGATCCTGCTGCCCAAGGGTACGCGTCGATTGGTCCGGTCGTGCAGTTCCGGCTTGACCGACTCATCGTCTGAGGTACGCGGTCCAGTTGCGACAAGTGGTCTCCTTCTTTGGTCCGACTACCGTCTCGCAATCGGGAGGGCTTCACCATTGCGGAGTAGAATCCGGCACTGGCGCCCCCAGAATCTCTGCGTTTGACGACGCGACAAACGCGCTGGCGCAAAGTCGAGCGACGCGCTGAACTACGTGCTCAACCGGCTCCTGACGCAGATGGCGCCGGTGCTAATCCTGGCCTCGATCCTTGTGAAGCTCACCGCCTACTTCGGAGGCTTCAACACTGCGCACATCCGCCGTTGACCAGACTTCTGGGGCCAGCCTAAAGTGCCGCCATGCCCACGCTCGAATTCAGAGGCAAACAGCACATCTACGCCCACCACCTCACCGTGCCTTATCGACCGCTGGTCCCCGACCCCGCGAAGTCGCACGGCGACAATGCAGGCGAACCCGACGACAACCTGATCATCCACGGCGACAACCTCGAAGCGCTCAAAGCCCTCCTGCCGCGCTACGCCGGCAAAGTCAACTGCATCTATATCGACCCGCCTTACAACACCGGCAACGAGGGCTGGACCTACAACGACAACGTCAATAGCCCTCTGATGCGAGAATGGCTTGCAAAGAACAACCCGGTCGATGGCGAAGACCTCGAACGCCACGACAAGTGGCTCTGCATGATGTGGCCGCGCTTGCAGTTAATGAACGAACTAATGGCTGAGTGAAGGCGCGATCTTCATCTCGATCGACGACAACGAACAACACCACCTGCGAATGATGATGGACGAGATTTTTGGCGAATCGCGTTTCGTAGGACGAACTTGTTTGGAAGCAGCCGTCAGAATAAAGACAATCGTAACGTAACCGGTGTATCTATCGACCACGAGTACTGTCAATGGGAACCTGACCCAAGGACAGTACACTAAACCGAAGAGAACGCACCGCAGACAACACCAGTACAATATCGCAATCCTGACAATCACTCCAAGGGCCGCTTGGACGGCGGGGGTCTCATGGCGAAGTGAAAGGCGGCGATACGTCGAGTCACTTCACTTTCCGATCTGATCAGACCCGAACACCGCTCAAGAACAATTATCCAGGACGGAACCAGATGGTAACTGGCGATTCAATCGGGAAACGATGGTCAACGCTAATGTTGGAGAACGACGATTGTATACTTTGGCCGGACGGCAAAGGAAGGCCAGCAAGAGCTCAAGCGATTCCTGGCCGACGTAAAGGCCGGCGTCCCATACGCCACCATGATTGGGAGCGAAATGTCTCCCAGGGGCTGGTACGCGTGGGAGCCACGTGAAATGCAAGAGATTCTTTGGTACTACCCCAATGCTTTCGACACCGCCAAGCCTGAAGGTCTCATTGGACAGATACTGATCCGTTCAATGGCAACTAGAAGCGACGGGATAGTCCTCGACTCCTTCGGAACGGCAGCGGCACCACCGCCCACGCGACTCTCGCGCTCAACAAAAAGGACTGGCAACTCAACTACGCCGACACGATCACCGCCACGTGATTAACGGCGTCCCCGAAGCGAAAGGTGAGGCCCAGGGGCTCGGCGGCTCCTTCACCTATTGCACCCTGGGTGAGCCGATCGACGCCGCCGTCGTGATTCGCAGCCGGCAAGTACATGGGACGGCGGCAACCGCACAATTCATTCTGCCAGTTGCCCTCGAATGCGAAGACTAGGCGGAAGCCGACACGATCACCGCCGAGCGCGTCCGCCGCGTGATCGAACGGCGTGCCCGAAGCGAAAGGCAAGGCTCTCCGCGAGGGGCTCGGCGGCTCCTTCACCTATTGCACCCTGGGTGAGCCGATCGACGCCGAACGGATGCTGCACCGGTGAAGACACATCCCCAATTTGCTTCTACCGGCCGATGCTGGCCGCGCAGCGGCTGCCCACCTCTATACTGGTTCGCCGACCAAGGAATCACCGCATCCGAAGGCGCTTGGAACCGCGAGCTACCGCCAGATGCTGGATCGCGTTCTAGCGGCGGATCAAACTGCTCCAAGGACGACCGACTACTACCTGCGACGACATCAGCCCATTATCTCTGCGTGATGCTGATCTCGTTGCAAGGCGCCAATCGCAAGAACAACAAGGAATTTCTACGGATGTTCCGCAGTTCAGGCCGCTATCCGTCCTTCTTCCCGCCCGACGACGATCTCTGGGCGCACACAGGCCTGTTGACCGAGCATCCCGACTTGTATCAGATTGGCGGCGGCGGCATGGCTGCACAGAGTCTCGCCAACGTGTTCAAGCTGACGCGCCCAGTGGTAGTGCTCGATGAAGCGCACAAGGCGTACGGGACCGCGAAAGTCGCCGGTGACGAGTTTGTTCAGTCGATCAACCGCTACAACCCGAGTCTGGTGATCGAATTGTCCGCGACGCCGAACCGCCGCGCCAGCAACGTCCTGGTCGATATCGACGGCCCGGCGCTCAAGCGCGAGGAGATGATCAAGCTCCCGATCCAGGTGCGAACCACCAAGGACACTGACTGGAAACATACGCTGGCGCTCGCCGCCGACGAACTCGCTCAACTGGAACACGCGGCCGTCAACTTCGCTGAGAACAGCGGCCGATACATCAGACCCATCGCCGTTGTCCGGGTTGAACGCACAGGCAAAGATCAGCAGAATACCGACCACATCCACGCCGAAGATGCGCGCGACCATTTGCAAACGCTCGGCGTCCCCGCCGATCAGATCGCGGTCAAATCAGCCGAAGTGGATGAGATCACCGGCGTCGACCTGATGTCGCCCTACTCGCCCATCCGCTGGATCATCACCAAGGCGGCGCTGATGGAGGGATGGGATTGTTCCTTTGCCTATGTGCTGGTCGTACTTGACAATACCCAGTCGAAGCGTGCGATCACCCAGCTCGTCGGACGCGTCATGCGCCAACCCGAGGCGCGGCGAACGGAAGTCGAGGCGCTTGATCAGTGCTACGTCTACTGCACCGAGACAACCGTTGGCGAAGCCATGTCCCACGTAAAGGACGGTCTGGAACGCGAGGGTCTGGGCGACCTGCTTGACGACGTACACGGCGAATCTTCCCAACTGAGACTTCAAGAGTTTCAGCGACGACCAGAGTTCGCCGGTGCAAAGATCTTCCTGCCTAAGGTATTGCACCGTGACGCAGACGGTTGGAGCGATCTCGACTATCAGCGTCACATCTTGCCCCACATCGATTGGGACGACATTCGCATCGCCGACGTACAAAGCTCGCTTCCTCGCCGGCCATCAATCGAGTTCGGCACAATCGATCTGGACGAGCACGGCGTCGTTGCTTCTGGATGGGGCGAAGCGGAACTGCCGGATGCCGAGCCGCTGCGGGTGTCTTGGTACGCCCGGCGTCTCGCCGACTTGGTTCCCAACCCTTGGCAGGCCGCCCGCATCGCCTCGGACATGATCGACGACCTGCGAGCAGCCGATCAGACTGACAAACAGATATACCGCCAACGCGCAACGCTGGTCGAATGGCTTCGAGCACAGGTGCGCCGCCAGATCGAGACGCAATCGGAGAGAGTGTTCCGGGGAAAACTAGGCGCTGGCGACATCCGCTTCTCGCTGGATGCTAAGTTGCCCAATCACCGGATAACGGCCGAACCGTTTAAGCGGCTGTTGCCCGCCAACTTCCACGAGTTTCAGCCGAGCTTGGGCAGGCAGCTCCGGCTGTCCTTGTTCACACCGGTTATCGAAGAAGAGCTCGATTCCGAACTCGAAAAGCGGTTCGCCAAATACCTTGACGAGCGGAAGGCGCTGACCTGGTGGCACCGTGTTGGCGTGCGCCAAAGCCGCGAATACTATCTGCGCGGCTGGAAACCCGAACGGATTTGGCCCGACTTCATCGCCATGGCGGGGGAAACGGACGGACGGCCGCATCTGCTCGTATTCGAGATCAAAGGCGACCATCTGGCGCAGACGGAAGACACGCAGTACAAGGAACATGTGCTGCGAACTCTCGAGGCGGCATTCAATCCGGGTAAAGCGGTCAACGAGGATGGCGGACCGTACGGCGCGGTCAAGGTTCGCAATGGTCCGATGCGCGGCACGTTCCAGTTGGTCTTCGAGCAAGAGTCGTTCGATGTGGTTGAGCGCGCCCTGGGACTCATCTGAGCAACCGCCTGCCTCCCAAAACCTACTAAACAAGAAATATCTGTATCACCCAACCGAACGACGTCGGCCCATGATTGCCCCCACCGACACTCACCACTGCTATCCGAATACCGCCGAATATTCCCGAACAGAACCGAACAAACCTGAACACTGAACATCGCCTCTTCTTCAGACTGGCAACAGCGGCCCGTTGCCCGCGCGGCACTGGCCGCTGGCACCGTGTCTCTGCTGTATCGATGCGGAGCAGCGTTCATGGTCCGCCTCTCCGACCTCCATCCCCAGGAAGCCAAGAACCTGATGAGCTGGCCACGGGTGCACATCGAGCCGGGCGACTGGATCACGCCCAGGCCGCTGGCGGAATCGACGATCACCCCGATCACGACGGCAGGCCTGCACCGCCGACACGATCCGCCGTTCGTCGCGGGCGGTGTCGACTACCGGATCATCCCCGGCGACGTCGACTTCGCGGACATCGTCTCTTCCCACGTCAGCGCCAACTGGGACCGCTCGGCGCTCGCGCAGGACCTGAATGTAGTGCTGCCGATTGAACGGCTGCGCGGACTGCCAGATCGCCTGGCCCTCGCAGACGAGGCCGACAAGCTGTTATCCGGCCGCCAGTAGCCGACAGGCTGCTCGCGCTGCCCACCGCGAGGTCACTGGAGCGCCTCGGCGATCGCAGCTCCCAGGTCGGCCGTCGAGGCGGAGCCACCGATGTCAGGCGTGCGCGGAGCACCGCTTGTGGGGTCGAGCGCCGTCTCGATCGCCCCGAGGACCGCGTCGTGCGCGCGTCGGTGACCGAGGAAGTCCAGCATCATCGCGCCGCACCAGATCTGACCGATCGGGTTGGCGATTCCCTGTCCAGCGATGTCGGGCGCGGACCCATGAACCGGCTCGAAGAGTGAGGGGAACGCCTCCGGCGGGTTGAGGTTGGCGCTCGGCGCGATCCCAATCGTGCCGGTGCACGCCGGTCCCAGGTCGCTGAGGATGTCGCCAAACAGGTTGCTGGCGACCACCACGTCGAAGAAGTCGGGCCGCTGCACGAAGTGCGCCGTCAGGATGTCGATGTGGAACTTGTCGACCTCGACGTCGGGGTAACTCGCCGCCATTTCCACTACACGCTCGTCCCAGAAGGGCATCGTGATCGCGATGCCGTTCGACTTCGTCGCGCTCGTCAGGTGCTGTTTGGGGCGCGACTGCGCAAGGTTGAACGCGTACTTCAGCACGCGGTCGACACCGATGCGCGTCATCACCGTTTCCTGCATCACCATCTCGCGCTCGGTGCCCGAGAAGATCCGCCCGCCGATGCTTGAGTACTCGCCCTCGGTGTTCTCGCGCACGATGTACATGTCAATCTCGCCGGGCTCGCGCGGGCTGCCGTCGCGACGCACGACCGGCGCAAGGATGCCCGGCATCAGACGCGCCGGTCGCAGGTTGATGTACTGATCGAACTCACGCCTGAACTGCAGCAACGAGCCCCAGAGCGAGACGTGGTCGGGAATCTTCTCGGGCCAGCCGACCGCGCCAAAGAACAGCGCGTCGTGTCCGCCAATCTGGTCTTTCCAGTCATCGGGCAGCATCTGCCCGTGCTGCTCGAAGTAGTCCCAGGAGGCGAAATCGAAATAGTCAAACTCCAGATCGATCTCGAACTTGGTCGCCGCTGCCTCGAGCACGCGAATGCCCTCGGGGACGACTTCCTTGCCGATGCCGTCCCCGGGGATGACGGCGATTCGCTTTGAACTCATTGTGACTGGTCCTTTACTCGCGCTGGCGGCATCCTCTGCAAGCTACCGCGAACTATGTCAGCAGAAACTATGTCAGCGACAAGAAGCGTACGTTAGGCTCGGCACGACGGTTCGGCAGGACAGTGAGGAGCGATGACATGGCGACATTCGTATTGATCCACGGCGCGTACCAGGGCGGTTGGATCTGGTCGCCTGTCGCGACGCAGCTGCGCGACGCCGGCCACCGCGTGTACGCGCCGTCGCTTGACGGTTGCGCCGAGCGCTCGGCACAGGCGCGGCCCGGGATCACGACGGAGACGCAGGCCGAAGAAATCGCGGAGCTGCTGCGCTACGAGGATCTCACTGAGGTTGTGTTGGTCGGTACCTCGTCGGGCGGCATGGTGCTGGCCAAGGTCGCCGAACTCGCCCGCGAGCGGATTCAGCGCCTGGTCTTCGCCGACGCGCTCGCCCTGCTCAACGGCGAGACCATCCGCGACATCGTGACCTCATCTGCCGCGATTACCGACGATGTGGTGACCGGCCCCGCGCCTGGCGGGATGATCGAGGCGCTACAGGCAAGCATGGAGCCAGAAATGGCCGCGTGGGCCGCTGACCGCTTCGGACTGCACCCAGTTGCAGCGTTCAACCAACCGGTCGTCCTCGAATCGTTCTGGGATCAATCGTGGGACGCCTCCGTGATCTGGTGCCGACAGGCGCCGAATCCCGGCGAGCCGCACCAGCGCCGCTGCGCAGAGGCGCTCGGCGCGCGCTGGCACGAGCTCGATACAGGGCACTACCCAATGCTGAGCACACCCGACGAGCTGACGCGCCTGATGCTCGAGGGCTAGTGGTTCCAGCCATTGGTCGCCCTGGCGTCCCGCCGATCAACGCCTCCGCACTGCGTTCCAACAGGGGGTAGTACCGCGGAATTCATGGTCGGAACCTGTAAGCAGGTTCCAGCGATCAAACGCGCGCAGTATCAGCACGGGAACGTGCTCGGCTTCGAGCCGCTGGAGCAAACCCAGCACGTGCGCTCGGCATTCCAAACGCGGATGGAGACGGTCGTTCGCTAGGCCTACCCAAACGTATTCGCGCGACTGCGGAACCCGTCGATCCCCAGACCGTCTCGCCACTTCTCCGACTCGCGGCGTGAGAATGAATCCAGGGGAATGCCACAACCGTCGGCGATCCGTACCATTCGCTGGAAGTTTGCGACGGTCGCTGCGCAATCCACGACTGCGTCCGGCCCCATGGCGGCGTTAACTGCATCCCGAGCCTCGGCGAGGTCGGGAGTGTGTCCGACCGCGGCATCCGAATAGCGAAGTAATACTTCGCCATGCTCGACGCCGCTATCAGTATCGTTGCGGACCGTGCCGTTCAGATTCAATGCATCGTTGTGTTCGCTACTCCGACCGAGCAGCATTACATGTGAGATCGTTCAATAGAAACACTCATTCAAGGCCGAGACTCTCGCTGCCACCAACTCGCGCTGCGGACGCGTCAGTACGCGGAACGACTCTTGTTCGCCGCTGATCTCCACCCAACTGAGGTAGTGCGCATCGAATAGATCAGCCAACCAGCGCACGCTGTCCGGATGCAGGCTCATCGCCGCGCGAACATTCGCGGCGTGCTCGTCTCTGTCGTAGATGTCTGCTTCACGTTCGCCTAGGTCCTCGGGCCGAATTGTCGGTGGCCAACTTCCATGTTGTTTCGCCCCCGACGGTCGGATCCAAGTGGGCTCGCCAACGATCGGCTCCGGCAATGGCTCCAGCGACAACGAGAGCGCTCGATGAAACTCGTCAACCGACCAGACATGGACTACGACGCCAAGCAACTCGATGTAATGAGCGTCAGACATCCCGTCGGCGGTTGTGACCTCCTCGTACCACTCCTTGTTCACGTTTGTCAGGTCGGCGATGAGTTTGTGTACCGCGAAGACGGCCGCCTCGGGCAGTGGCGCCGGTCCCGCTCCCGGGTCGGGGAGTCCGTCCACCAACGCAGACGCCCGTCGAGTCTCGGCCGCGATCGAGATTCGCTCAGCGCCGGTCCACCAGTCTCCCGGCGAGGCCAGCATCTCCCAACTGCGACGGTGCGCCTCGGCCATACGGTCCAGGACGGGCCAGGCAGTATCCACGTATCCAAAGGCGGCGGCGGTCGTGGTCATGTGTGGCTCCTAGCTGGGAGTGTTCGCGGCGGACGCATAGGCGTAGACGCCGAGCTCGTCGCGGAAATCGGCGCTGGCCTCAACAGTGGGAGCGTCCAGCGGGATGCCGCAACCGTCGGCGATGCGCACCATGCGTTGATAGTTAGCGATCACGCCGACGGCGTCAACCACCGCTGCGGCCCCCAACTCAGTGCGGAGCGCTTCGCGACGCTCCGGCAGGTCGGCATAGCGCCCGACCACTGCATCGGCGAAGCGCAGCAGCGTCGTCGCATTGGGGACGCCACTCTCGATCTCGTTATCGACCGCCCCGGCCAGGTTCAGTCGATCGTTCCCGGTGCTGCTCCGACGGAGCGCAGCCACGTGCGAGACCGTTCAATAGAAGCACTCGTTCAAGGCCGATGTACGTGCAGCCAACAGTTCGAACTGCGGCTGCGAGAGCGCCCGTGACACGGGTTCGAAGCGCATGGTCTGCTCCCACGACATGTACTGCGCGGCGCGCAATTCACTGAGCCAACGCACGTTCTCGGGGACGAGGCTGAGAGCGCTGATCACGTTGGGGTTCTGCGGGCGTCCGCCGTAGATATCGGCGTCTTCGGGATCGAGGTCGGGAGGCATTACCACCGGCGTCCACGATCCGTGATCGGCCGCTCCAGCGGGTCGTCGCTGGGTTGGCGCGCCGGCTTGCGGTTCGGGCAGCGGCTCGAGTGGGAGTGACAGCGCGCGATGAATCTCGTCGATCGCCCACACTTGCACGACCACGCCCAGGAGCTCGATGTAGTGCGCATCGGACATGCCCGGCGCGGAGACAGTCTCTTCGTACCATTCGCGGCTGACGTTGGGGAGGTCGCCGATTAGCCTCTGCACGGCGTGGACGGCCGCCTCGGGCAGATCGGCCGGCCCCGGTCCGGGATCCGGCAGACCGTCGACCATCGCCCCTGCGCGGCGGGTCTCGGCGGCGATGCTGATCCGTTCGGCGCCGCTCCACCATTCACCCGCGGCAGCCAGCCGCTCCCAGCTACGGCGATGACCGTCGGCGGTGCGCTCGGGTATCGGCCAGATTATGTCCGTATATGCGAACGGGACAGCGGTTGTGGTCATCGCAAGTTCCTCGTCACCGTCGAGCTCAATCGACCGACCTTCTGGGACCTTAACGGATTTCGGACTCTCGATTCGGTCAGGCTCGAGCGATCCGCAGACGACTCGTCTCGACTGCTGGGAATACTCTGAACAACTCCGATCCCCGCTTCCCCCCTCTGCGGGGGAAGCTGCCACAGGCTGAAGGGGGGTCCCCGCTCAGCCTGTGACACCAGTTGTTCAGAGGATTCCTAGGCCTATTGTCAGAGCTGGCTCGCCCGACTTATGAAAGTTCCGGAGGTGGGTTTCGGGGCATCGACACTCGCTCGCGAGAGCCGCCACCCTGACAACTGACTGTCGACTCGCTTGCATCGTCGGAAGAGGTCTCGGTACTTGCTCAGCATGAGGAGCGAGCGCTGTGACGTGGGGCAACAGGCTCCTACATGAGAACGACGACACCTAATCGGACGTGGCCGTGTTACCGGCGCGGTCCATGATCGACGACGGCTAGTCCAAAGGGGACCAGGCGCTGTACGTGCCGACTCAAGGTCTCCGGCTCACGTCGAAGCCTACACATTTCGAGTCCTCAAAGGTGGGCCGCCCAGCGGAAGGGCGACTGACCGAATCCGCGGTGGCATGCGGGTCGTGCTCGACTGCCAGCCTTCGGCTGGGGCTCCCAGACGCCACTGGTTTCCTGTTTGCGTCACGACTCTTGTTCACAGAAGGGTCTGGTCGACGCGGGACAAGGTTGGGCCTCGGGAGCGGTCCCGTTCCGGTTGCCACAGCCACGCTCGCTGGGAACAACCCAATCCCATAAGCAGCGCCCTGGTCGATCCACGAGCCCGAAGTCGGCTCGCTCTAGGCGGATGCTCGCTAGCGGGAAACCTGCGGTGTTTCCTTGGCTTCCTCGAAGCCCGAAAGCGGACGGCGATCAGCCGGGTATCCGGAACCAGAGCGAAGACGAATGCCGCAGTCGGCCAGGTGGTGGTCCGACCAGCCATAGTCGAGCAGTCTCGCGTCGGGACTGAACCACGGCTGGACGATGCTCAGTTGAACCGGGTTAGCCAGATTCTGAATCCAGCCGGTGCTCGCACCACTGAGCAGACGTCGCTGGATCTCAGCGATGAGCTCGGTCAGTACGTCGAAATTCAGCTCCCGATGCAGTTGCTCAAACAGCCGATCAAGTTCCGCATCCGGGAATGCGCCCCAGCTCTCCGCCCCCTGTGAATGGAGCCTGCGACCATGCGCCGATCGGCAGAGGCGACACGGGCAGCTCGCCCCAAGCCACATATGCGAAGCATTCGCCGCTGTACCGTCGAGTTGTTCGAACTCGACGCTCAGCCCCGTCACGCGCTCGATCATCCCTGCGATCAGCCCCCCCAAGTCCGGGAAATACGCGCTGACCTCCGTAGAGACCACCAGCTTGAGCGGGCCGATCTGTTCGACGCCACCTGCGGCCTCGATCAACTCGGCCGCAATCGGCAGCACTGCGTCTGGCGAGGGCAGCTAGCCGGCGTATTGGTGCAATTCTGTATCTGGTAAGGCGGAATCCTGGAAGTGCCACGGCACTGGTCCCGAGGGACGCAAGACGAAGGGTTCTGTCAGCGATTCCGCAATCTGCACACGGTCGATTGACCAGTTGATTGTCATAGCAACGCGCGAATCGCTCAACGATCCCGCGGGATCCGGATCGCGTGGCGTGAGCAATTGCAACGGCCGTCCTCCAGGGATTTCATAGATATTGTGCTCGGGAAACTGGTCGGACAATGAGGCAATCTGCCGGTTGCTCAAGGGCCAATCGGCGCGGTCGATATCGCCGGCGGCGTACGCCTCCAGCAAGTTATTGGCAGACCCGTTGACAAACGTGATCGCATTCATCCGTGCCAACCGTTGTTCGAGCCATTACTGGTGCGTTTCCTTCTCTCTCCACCACTCTTCCGAGCGAACAACCGAAGTCCGATGTTCGCCATGCTCCACAGCGCGGTAGGGTCCCGTTCCGTCAGTCCAAAGATCGCCTGCAGTGCCCCTGGGCCAACGGATGTCCGCTTGTGCGATCGCTTCCGAGCTGGCAATCCACCCGAATGGGCCTGCGACCACGTCGCGTTGCTGGTGATAGACAGACGAGTCGCTGATCAACGCAAAAGTGTGACCTCCGTCGGCATGCGGTTCAAACTCCTGGAACCGCGTGCCGTTCCAATCCGCAGCGCGGCGGAGATGCGTGTCGGGAACCCGTTCCCGTGCATTGGCTCAGGCCAGCCGCTCGATGCTCAGGCGCACATCATCGGACGTCACCTGACGCCCGTCGTCGGCCGGATCGGCAGTGAACCGGGCGCGCGGATCAATCGTGAAGATCGAGGTTTGTGCGTCCGGGGTTTCGGGCCAATAGCACAGATCGGGCTCGACCAAGGTTGAGTTCGTCCTGGTCGGTCGCAACAGGCGGTTGTACGTCAACGAATGGACGCGCTGGACGAAGGTTGACATGGAACGATGCGGGTCCCACGTGTCGACCTCGTTCGAGTAGGCGAATTGATGCGTAACGCGAGGAGGGCGCTGTGATTCGGGCTGGGGTGATTCGGGCTGGGGTTGCGCGCGCGGAGGCCGTAGCCTTGCTGGATCGTCCGCTGCCGCTGGTGCATCTAACTGCTGCGGTTCTGAGGGCAAAGAAGGTTCTTGGACAGGTCCCGGCGAAGGTGGCTCGGGGGGCGGTTCCTGACTACAGCCGAAGAGCGCCAGCGCCGTAGCGCCTACTCCAGCCAGAGCGCTAGCGCGCAGCAGTTGGCGCCGGCGGAAGCGCTCGCTGAGCTTTGGCATGAGGCCAGCGTAGCCCGATTCGGCGCACCCGGAAGAGCATCCGAATAACGGCAGGCCGGGGCGGACGCTGGACATCTCACTGGCTTGCAGAGAGAAGGAGAGAGAAGGATGGCGTGTCCGACAGCACGATGTCGGTCAGATCTCCAGCGCAAACGTCAACTCGAAGGTTCTTGATTTCGTCAAGTTTGGTGGGCCGAACTCGCTGGGTGAGTGGTGTTTGAGGCTTCGGTTGGCGACACTGCAATCGGGCGGGCTCCGATAGATCGCAACCAGGTCCCGCAACCAGGTCCCAGAGCGCTACCGTGCAGCCCAAAACGGGTCTAGCGCGTGTCGGTCGAGCAAGCTGGGCATCAGAGTCAAGCGCATTCCCTTCCGGCCGGGTGTCGCCCTGAGTGCGATGATCTCGTTCTTGGCTCTGATCGCCGCGGTTGCCGTGGCGTCAATGGCGCTGGATTCGAGCGCA
This sequence comes from Dehalococcoidia bacterium, assembly GCA_963666795.2. GTDB lineage: Bacteria > Chloroflexota > Dehalococcoidia > Bin125 > Bin125 > Bin125. The sequence continues at coordinate 2,374,496 of CAXXUV010000008.1, forward strand.
GCGATAGCTGAGGGCGAGGAGTCGTCGGCCTTCGTCGTCCAGCAAGTTGACGCGGGAGGGGACTTCACCTGCATGTTGACGGCGGAGCAGACGCTGGTCTGCGCTGGTCGAAACACGACTGGACAGACGAACGCGCCGCCAGGCCGCTAAGCGCAGGTCAGCGCAGGTCAGCGCAGGTCAGCGCAGCAGGGTCGCACGGCTGTGCGATCAGCGTTGAAGGCTCCTTGTCCTGTTGGGGCTGGAACGCAGCCGGTCAAGCAGCTGTCCCAACCGGCAAATTCACGCAAGTGAGCGCCGGTACACGACACAGCTGCGCGATTGATGTTGAGGGCGCCCTGACTTGTTGGGGCGCAGATCCGCTGTACGGTACGCCGCTGGCACGAGGGTCGGTCACTTCAACAGTGTCGGCACGGAGTCCAGGCTCAGAGCAACATGACAGCGAAGGTGACAGCGAAGGTGACAGCGATGCGAGGAGCGGGGTCCGGGTCGTGCAAGTCGATGTTGGTACGTCCTTCGCTTGCACGTTGACGGAGGACGGACAAGCTATCTGTGGTGGTTACAACTATTACCATCAGGCAGACGCGCCTCAGGTCACATTCACCCAGCTCAGCACAAGCAGCTATCACGCTTGTGGACTTCGCGAAGATCAATCGGCGTCTTGTTGGGGCAAGAACGATCACGGCCAAACGAACACGCCCCCGGTTCGCTTCATTCAGGTCAGCGCTGGCGCCAATCATTCCTGCGCCTTGCGCGACGATGGCGAGCTTGTCTGCTGGGGCAGGAACGATAAAGGTCAAATCGATTCCCCGTCCTGGACATTCGAGCGACTTGACGCAGGTTCAAACCACAATTGCGCTCAGTGATGTTCGCATTATTCACTCATCCCCTGCGGTTGTTGACCGACCGAGTCCCCGATCCGCTGAAGGCTCAGGAGTATGACCTCATCGTCAACTGGCGATTGCCCCGCGGCTCTTTCGATAGCCGTCAGCGCCGAACGTTGGATTTCTCTTCGATAGACAGTGCCCGTAGAGATACCGATGTCAACAAAGGCCCGATAACCCGGGCCGCGAAAGCCAATGCTGAATGAGCTTTCTCCTCCATCTGGGGTCTCGAACGAACCCATGATCGCGTTCGTGATTTCATCGGGAATGGTGATGAGCTGATCGAAGACTGGGTAGGTCTCGCCAGCCCTCAGCGGGGTATTCGAAGCGCCGAAATCGGTGATCACGTAGACGCCCGCTGATGTCTCCGCTGTCGCGCCGCCGGAGTCCGTCACGGTCGCGCGAATCGTTTTGCGGCCGGAGTAGACGCGAGGTTCTTTCAGGTAGCGACGGTAGCGATTGTTGTAGGGACCACCGATCACGGTCTGACCGATATCTAGCGCGCAACTCACGGATGCCGTGCCCGAAGCCCCGGCATACTCGTGGCTGCCGTCCTCGCTCTCCCCGTCGATCATCAGGGTGTACGGTGCGGTTCCCCCACTGACCGTCCACTCCACCGGGATTTCGGACACACCTTGCCAGGCGATCAGGGTGCTGTTGTGATTCGTCCCGTCTTCGTCCTGGGTCCAGTGGGCGGCATAGGATGAAGAGGCGCGCTTCGTTTCGCATATCTCTGGGAGCGGAGAGCGTCAGAGTCAACGGTGCGATGTTGTCTTCTTCTTCACTGCCGTCGCTGCCGTCCTCAGCCGGCAGCTGCCTCTCCTCGACATCGGCCGTGCTCGTTGCCTTCGCCTCGTCGCCCACGCCCGATTCGCGACCGATGAACACCGTTGCGAGCGCCACGACGCTAGCCACGACTACGAACAGGGCCAGGTCGCGCAGCTTGATTCGGCTCAGTCTTGCTTTCATCCCGAACTCCGTCTCCACACGGCTCGCCCGCGTTTGGACGACGGCTACTCTTGATGGACCGCCGCGCTTGGAGTCAGGCCATGTTTCTGATCGCTGCGTGATCGGCTTGAACGGAACGTCATCAAGCAGCGAGGTCGGTCTCTACGCAGGGAACGTCGCCACGGAAACAGCGGTATCCTGGACATCCCACCCCCCTGTCCCGATCGTCGGCCGACGCCTCGCCGGCTGGCGCGGAACTCTGCCCACGCGTACTCACGCTACGCAAAGACTGCTGATAATGAGCTGAGATATAGGACTAGCTGAGGCTGTCGCACAGAGTTTGTGGTCGGCCGGGTGTGGCGGTCAGCCGGAGTGGGGTTGTCGGCTCCCGGGGGCTGGTTGACATCGGACGTGGGCGCGGCGGTGTTGGACCGGGCTGGACAAGCGGGCGTGCGCGGTCTGGGTGAGCGGCGGCCCAAAGGCGCCGGCGAGCCGTGGGGCTGAGTGTGGCGGTAGAGCTTGCGCAAGTTGTGCGTGGCGGCGATCAACTGCCATTCGCTGGCGCCGGCCTGGAAGCCGCGGCGCTGGAAGCGGCGGATGCCGCGGTTCTCCTTGATCTGGCCGAAGACTGGTTCGATCATCCAGCGGCGCTGCTCGTAGAGCCGACGGCCACGCTTGGTCGTCAGCCTGCGGCGCATCCGCTCGCGCATCGAGAGCCCGGCCGGGATACGCCCACGCGGGGCCGGTCCGGCGGCGCGCCGGTTGCGGTCGTTGCGACTGGCGATCAACAGCTCCGGCCCGGCCGCGGCCAGCGACCGGACGTTGGCGTCGGAGTAGTAACCGGCGTCGGCCAACAGGATCCCCATCTGCTCTTGACCCAGCGCCGCCAGATTGCGATTCGTCGTCTCGACCATCGGCTGCAGCTCCTGCACATCGGTCGCCGCGCGGGTCAACTCGGCCGCCACGATGACTTGCTCGCTGGTCGCCACGGCCTGCGCGTTGTAACCCTGGTAGTGACCCCAGTAGTCGCGCACGACGCGGCTGTCTGGGTCGCTCAGGTTGACCTTCGTATCCGGATCCGACTCCGGTCGCTTCGGCTGGCGCCCGCGTGCATCCTTCTGCTCGCGTTCCCGCAGCCGCGCCTCGTAGGCGTCCTGGCGCTCCTGTTCGCGCGCCGCCAGCCGCTGCTTGGCCTCGTGCAGCCGCGTCAGCCGTTGCTCCCGGCCGCGCAACGCCGACGGCAATGCCTCATCCTGCTCCGTGCCGCCGCGCGCCTGCTCCTCGGCGTCCGCCTGCTCCGCTTCGGCCAGCATGCGCTCGACTTCGGCCGCCAACTGCGACGCCGTGCGGTTGCGCTCGCGGCTCGCGTTGGCGCGCAGCTTGGTCCCGTCCAGCGCCACCACGCCGGACGGCGCCAGACCGGCCTCGGCGCACAGCCGCAGCGCCTCGACGAACAGCCCGGCCCGGGCCTGCTCGTGGCGTTGCCGGAAGCGGCAGATCGTCGCATGATCGGGCTGCTGGTTCGCGCTCAGCACGCGGAAGGCGATGTCCTCCCGGCAACGCCGCTCGATTCGCCGGCTCGAACGTTCGCCCTCGCAATAGGCGTAGAGCAGCAGCGCCAACATCATCGCCGGATCGTAGGCCTGGCGCCCCCAACCATCGTCGCGATAGGCGGCATGAAACGCCGACAGATCCAACTGCTCCACCGCCTCCAACACGAACCAGGCGAAGTGGTCCTCGGGCAGCCAATCGCGCACGCTGACCGGCATCAAGTACTACTGTTCACGCTCACACGGCAGGTAACGCTCGGCCATCGCGCCCGCCCTTCGTTACACCCGGTCGTCGCTCGCAGACTACGCCTGAACCCCTCACCTCGATAGTTTGTGCGACAGCCTCCGCAGGCTGCTGAAGAATGTGGGCTGTGGCAGAGATTGCTTGGGTGACGGGACGTTGGCGCCTTTGTTGGCTCACGGTGGCAGGGTGATCGCGGTGCGTCTGCGGGCCTGATCTTGGGCGATCGGTCGTGGTTGCCGGCGGTGGCCTATGCGGCGGCGGCCTCGAGTTGGGCCAGGCGGGTGAGGTTGTAGGCGGCGGCGGTTAGCTCGAACCAGAGCTTGTTGCGGGCCCTTCCGAGATAGCGCAGCTTGCCGCCCCCGCCGATCGTCTTGATCCAGCCAAAGACTTCTTCGACCCGCTTGCGCCGGCGTTGACTCTGACGGTAACCCGCATGTCGCGTGGTCCGGCGGTCGATCGCGCTGCGCCGGCCGCGGTCGTTCTGGGCGACATGCGGGGTCACACCCAGGGCCCGCGCGTTCCAGACGAAGTCGCGCGTGTCGTAGCCACGGTCGGCGCCCACGGTCGCCGGACCGCAGACGCTGCGCTCCAGCATCGCCAGCGCCGCCTCGCGTTCGGCCCGCCCGTCGGCCTCGGTCAGCTCGACATCGACGACCAGGCCATGCCGGTTCTCGGTGAGGACATGACCCAGATAGCAGAGCCGCGCCTCCTGCTGTTTGCCCTTGCGGTAGAGCCGCGCCTCGGGATCGGTGGTCGAGGCGTGCGTGTCACGACTGCGGCGCTCACCTCTGAAGTCCGCATCATGGTTGCGACCAGCGCCGCGCGGCCCTTGGTCGTCGCGCGGCCGGTAGCTCTTGTGCGAGGCCCAGGCCTCCAGCAGCGTGCCGTCGACCGTGAAGTGGTCCGCCGACAACAGCCGCCGGCGCCTAGCCTCCTTGACGACTTCCTTAAGCAAGACCCGCGCCGCATCCGCCTCCAGCAGCCGCTCGCGATTCTTCGTGAACGTGGTCGGGTGGAACGGCTCGTCCTCGACGTTCAGGTCGAGGAACCACTTGAACAGGATGTTGTAGCGCAGCTGCTCGCAGAACTGGCGCTCCGAGCGGATCGTGTAGAACGCCATCAGGAGGCTCGCCTTGAGCAGGTGCTCGGGCGGGATCGAGGGCCGCCCAGCGGCGGCGTAGACCTCGTCGAAGAGCGGCGACATGCGCCCCAACGCCGAATCGACCAGCGGCTTGATCCGCCGCAGCGGGTGGTCCCGAGGCACGAACCCCTCCGGCGTCAAGCCCAACAACAACGTCGACTGCCGCTCAGTCTCACCACGCATCGCTGCCTCCCTCAACTACCAGCTCAACTACACCTCCATGATCTCACACGTCCTTTTTCAGCAGCCTGCTAGTAATCAATGCCATGTGAACCAACGAGTTAACGATGACCGACGAACATCGCATCATCCGCGTCACTCTCGACACGAACATTCTTCAAGAATTGTGGCGGAACCAAGACAAGGTTGAGATGGTGACCAAGCTGCTTGCCTTAGCAGACACCGGTTATCTCGACTTGGCTGTCACCACACGTATCGACTACGACACCCCGAATCAGCCACTGTCAGAACGGCTCACGGATATGCCCCAACTAGGCATACGAATCGTAGGCTCGCCACTTCGCTTGGGCTACTCTCGATATGGCAGCGAAGACATGCTCACTGACGGCAGTTACGGCGACGTCCAAGACGACATCGAAACGGCACTGCGTGTTCGTAGTTTGAAGAAACCTGAGACAGCAGACCTTGACCGTATATTCGGTCACCACATTGCAGAGCGAGATGTCTTCCTCTCTTGGGACAGAGCCATGCTGAGAGCTGCCGATCTCTTCCATAACAAACTAGCAGTCCGAATCAAAAGCCCAGAGGATTTCATCGTCGATTTCGGAGAGTGACCTACTGCGTCACACCGACAGCAGCATTGCTCAAGTGTGTCCATTCACATCGGACAACTCCCCCTACGAGCATCATCCCCTTATGCACTTCCATGCAACTTCATATTCGTCCGCATTTGCCCAATCATGGTAAGCTAACCAAACCTCATCAACGGTGTTCGGCAATTCTCCCGTGACTATCATCTGTACAATGTCAGCCTCATCGATTGGCATCAAGGGATCGCCAAAGAACTGCACAGCGATTAGCCGGCGACAGTTGTCATAGCGGGAGAACTTCTCGTCAATGTCCGTCATCAATCGATAAAACTCCCCAGCATAGCCTTCAAGCACTCTCGCTCGACTCGGAAGCCCGCGCCCACCTTCGCCAATTGCTAACATTCCGAACCCGGAATCCGGTGTTGTTTCATCTCGTTCCTGTGATGGAAATGGGCCGAACCACCAAATGAACGGCTCGTCGCCGCCCAAACCCCGAGCCGATTTTGCGATCACGGCATTCTCCAGCACGACTTTAGCAATCTTGAAACCAATAGACTGAATCTCCCTATTGCTCAGGCCTCGTATAGAACTCTCCTCGAATCGCAGCTGATACAGGCCACCTATGAAAGAGTCATCTTCCGAGCAGACACCATTTTGCACATGCCACAGGAGATCGTGGCTGTTGCGATGGTCAGGCATGTAACCCTTAGCCGGCCAAACCACGCACTTGCGCTCGATGGCAACCGACGTAGCTCCAGGCCCCTCAAGCAACAAGTCTGGTGCCATCTGATTCCGTTCTTCTACATCTGGGCGTCTCCACCGTGTATAAACGCCTCCATGCAAGAGATTGTATTCGGTGACAAGTCTCCTCAGGATGACGTGCTCGCACTTGCAATCGAGCGGCAAACAACCGAATAGCATGACCTGATCTCTAGATCTCTATCTGAGGGCGGAATCTGCGGTGCTTCAGCCAAGAATTGAGGTGAGCGCCGCATGGTTGCGCCCCCATCGTGCCGTACTAGAGTCAGGAACGGCAACTTTCCCCGCAGGGTGGTGTGTATCGTCATTGGCATTTGACCAAAGAGCACTGATGTGAGCGCCACTGGGCATCCCGGTCAAACTGGACCTGTCGCGGTGACGGTACTCGGGCTATGCGGAGTCCCGAATCAATCGGACAGAGAGTTTGTAGGAGGAACGCTCACACCCGCAACAACGGCCGATCCGGCGACTCCGGCCTCGCTGTCAACGTCTGATTCGCGCAATCCGCGATCAGGTCAAGCCGCTCCATCGCAATCTGACCAAGCAGCGCCTCCGCGCCCTCGGGCACCACGATGCAGTCCGTCTGCATTTCACGCCCGCCGAATCGCAGCATCATGTAGCCGGCAACAGGCAAATCACCTCTTCGACCGTCCGCGTAGACAGTCGCCACGCGCTCTACTTCAACCAAGCCCAGGCGGTCCGCCACGTCCCGCGGCAGAGCCAACATCCGCGCGCCCGTGTCTGCCACCGCCCGAATCGTCTCCTGCTGCACATCCCCCCCCCCGTCAATCCGGCCCCGAAGCGCGTCAATCCGGTCCTCGAAATTCTCCAACTCTATCTCGACGATGATTTCACCCATGACAGCCTCCAAACTCCACCGACGCAACTCCAATATACCCAGACCGCTACGCTGACCCCCAGGAGACGACCATGCCAACCCAAGTCAAAGCCCGCTACACCAACGGCAAACTCGAACCCCTCGAGCCGCTCAATCTCACCGAAGGCTGCTTGGTCACCCTTTCAGTCTCCGAAGAGCCGGAACCGGAATCACTGCTCGACATGTTCAAACGGATTCGAGCCTCCGTCCCGGACGACGCCTGGGACGACTTGCCGACCGATTTGGTTCGCAACAAGAAGCACTATCTGTACGGGCATCCCAAGGAAGACGATTGATGCGAGTCGTCTTCGTCGACTCCGGCTACTGGGTCGCCTAGCTGGACTCCGCCGACCAGTTGCACCCCAGAGCCGAGGCCCTGTCTGTGGCGCTGCAAGGAGTCAGGCTCGTTACAACGCAAATGGTGCTGGTCGAGGCGACAAATCATGTTTCCGGTCAAGGTACGCAACTCCGAAGCTTGGTCGTGGACATGGTCCGCGAACTGGAATCACGAGCCGATGTCGAGATCATCACGCAGTCCGATGCCCAATTCGATGCAGCGATGGAGCGCTACGCCAATCGTGCCGACCAGCGCTGGAGTCTCACCGACTGCGCCAGCTTCCTCGTCATGGAGGAACGCGGCATCACGGAAGCCCTCGCCTACGACCGAGACTTCGAACAAGCCGGCTTCACCGCCGTACTCCGCGACGACCCATCCTGACGCCCGGAAGAGTCTCGAACACCGCCTCAGACAAGGATGATGAAGCGCATCCCCCACATTAGCAACAGCGGCCGATCCGGCGACTCCGGCCTCGGACCCAACGTCTGATTCAGCCAGTCTGTGATCAGATCTAGACCCTCCATCACGAACTGACCGACCAATGCATAGGTGCCGTCGTGGACGACCGCACAGTCCACTGACATCTCCTGATCGCCGATCCGAATTGTCAGCGGGTCGGCCACCAGAAGGACCCCGGGTCTTCCGTCAGAGCAGGTCGTTGCAATCGTCCTTCTGATTGGGATTCCCAGCCGCAGCACAACCTCATCGGGCAGCGCCACGACGTTCGCTTTGGACGGGTTCGTCACCTGAGAGCCGGGCATCGTCGTATTGCTGCGCGATTGATGATGCGGAGCGCTTGGCATGGTCTCCCCGAGGAATTGCAGCGCTACGCCCGCACAACGTGAGCTGCTGGAGCCGGCCTTGCCGGAAGAGCCAACTAGCCGGGAGTAACGTGTCGGATGAGGTTGACGGTCGGGTCACCGATTGGAAAGTTGGGCGCGTCAGGTGATTGAACTCAAGCAGGCGTTCAAGGACTACTTCGACGCCATTTCGGTTGTCAGCCGCGTGGGAACGCCGGAACTTTCGCACTACACGGCCCTCGACAACCTGTTTGATGCCATCGGAGGCCACCTCACGCCGAAGGTGCGTGCCGTAGTCCACTACAGCGAATCGAGCGCTGGACAGCCGGACCTCGGAATCTTCTCCGACGAGAACACAGACCCCGACCGAGGCGTCGTTGAGGTTAAGGGCGCCGAGGCCGACCTCGATGAGCTGATTGCCTCCAAACAGGTCGACACGTACTGGCAGAAGCACAAGCTGGTGCTGGTGACAAATCTGCGTGAATTCGCGCTGGTCGGACAGGACAACGCAGGTTCGAAGGCGACGCTGGAACGCTACAGCGCGGCCAACACGGTTGCAGAGTTCGATGAACTGTTGAAGCATCGCGTGGCTGCCGCCAATCGACACGGGGTCTCGTTGGGCGAGTACCTGCTGCGCGTGATGTCGCACCGATCGACCATCTCCGAGCCACGCGACCTTGCCCGACTGCTCGCCTCTTACGCCCGTGATGCTCTCAAGCGGGTCGAACATGCGGAAGAGGAAGAGGACTCGCTCAAACCGATTCGCGACGCGATTGAGCAGGCGCTCGGCATGTCCTTTGAGGATGAACGCGGCGAGGAGTTCTTCCGCTCGACCCTCGTGCAGACGCTGTTCTACGGAATCTTCGCCGCCTGGGTGCTCTGGGCTCGGTCCGGCCCATCCAGCAAATCAGCGGACCGCTTTCGCTGGAAGGACACGCGCGATTACCTGCGCGCGCCCGTGCTGGGCATGCTGTTCCATCAGCTCACCGATCCGGGGCGGCTGGAACGGCTGGCGCTGAACGATGTGCTCGACTGGACCGAGGCTGCGTTGGAGCGGGTCGACCGTGAGGCCTTCCTCAAGCGTTTCAGCGAGGGCGAGGCGGTGCAGTATTTCTACGAGCCGTTCCTGGAAGCCTTCGACCCCAAACTGCGCAAGGACCTCGGCGTCTGGTACACCCCGCGTGAGGTCGTCCGCTACATGGTGGCGCGTGTCGACCGGGCGCTGCGCGACGACCTCGGTATCGCCAAGGGACTGGCCGAGCGAGCGTGTCTACGTGCTCGATCCCTGCTGCGGGACGGGCGCGTTCCTGGTCGAGACGTTGCGCCGGATTGCCGAGACGGAGCAGTCCTCGGGCGGTGGCGCGGCGACTGGGCCGCGTCGGTCCGCGCAGGCGGCGGCGACGCGCGTCTTCGGATTCGAGATCATGCCCGCCCCGCTGGTCGTCTCCCACCTCGAGATCGGGCATGGCGCTGGAACAGATGGGCGCGGGGCTGGGCGCCCAACGAACGCGCCGGCGTCTTCCTGACCAACGCGCTGACCGGCTGGGAGCCGCACACGACCAAGCCACTGCCCTTCCCCGAACTGGAACAGGAGCGCAAAGACGCCACAGAGGTCAAGCAGCAGCGGAAGATTCTGGTCGTGCTCGGCAATCCGCCCTACAACGGCTTCCCCGGCGTCTCCGAGGTTGACGAAGAGCGCAAGCTGACCGACGCCTACCGCACCGTCAAGCAAGTACCCGGCGCCGACCTGCCCACGCCGAAGGGACAGGGTCTCAACGACCTCTACGTCCGCTTCTACCGAATGGCCGAACGCCGCATCGCCGAGAAGACTGGACAGGGCATCGTCTGCTTCATCAGCAACTACTCCTGGCTCGACGGCCTCTCCTTCCCCGGCATGAGACAGCGCTACCTCGACGCCTTCGACATCGTGCGAATCGACAATCTCAACGGAGACAAGTACCGAACCGGCAAGCTCACCCCCGACGGCGACTCCGATCCCAGCATCTTCTCGATTAAAGGCAAGTCGCCGGGCATCCAGGTGGGAACAGCCATCGCGACATGGTGACGCAAGTAAGCACGAGCGCCGCCGATTGGCAGAGTCTTGCAATGCGAGATTTCGATCAGGCAAAGGGTGTCGGCGAAGACCGACGAGCCGATGGCGATCTTGGACGCATCAGACCCGATGCTGGTTACAAACACTCGCCTTCGATTCCGCCTTGGGATCTGCCGCCCCTAAGCCAGTTGCGATCAGCGACGAAAGTGGTTCGACTGGCCGTCACTGGTTGACCTCTGTACCCTGCCTACTACCCTGGCGTCAAGACGAGTCGCGATTCTCTGGTAGTGACATCAAACCGGCCCGCTCAAAGGAGCGGATCGCCGAGTCACGTCGAGGCGGGCCGACACAGACTTCATTCACTACGCCTATCGTCCGTTCGATGTGCGGTGGTTGTATTGGTCGGATACAGACCGGACTGTTGGATCGTCCTCGAAGCGAATATCGCCCTCATGTGTTCGCCGAGAACAGGTGGATCGAAGCACGTGAACGGGAACCGCAGCCTGAGTATCAACGCGGGACGCTTGCGCGAGCGATGGCGGACAACTTCGGCAACGGGCTCTCAAGCTGGTTCCCCCTCTACCTCCGAGACGACCAGTTCGGCGAGGAGGTGGACGGCGTCAAGCGCACTGCCAACCTGAGCGAGCTGGCGCAGACCTACATCGAGTCCATGAGCGCCGAGCCTGAGGACCTCTTCCACCACGTCCTCGCCACGCTGCACGACCCCGCCTACCGCGAGGCCAACGCCGGCGGTCTGCGCATGGGCTGGCCTCGCATCCCCCTGCCCGACAGCGCCGACGCCCTCGCCCAATCCGCCGCCCAGGGCCGCCGCCTCGCCCGCCTGCTGGACACCGAGTCCGACGTCACCGACCTCCTCGACACCAGCATCGCCGTCCCCACCACCATCGACGGCGCCCCGATGCAACCCAACGACTTCAAGCTCACCGCCGGCTGGGGCCACTTCGGAGCCAACCAAGCCGTCATGCCCGGCCAGGGCAAGGTCAAGCGTCGGGGAGACATGGTGGATGTCTACCTAAACAATCGGGCCTACTGGAAAGACGTGCCGTCGGAGGTGTGGGAGTATCGGTTAGGCGGGTATCAGGTGTTGAAGAAGTGGCTGAGCTATCGGGAGTCGAAGGTGTTGGGTCGAGGGTTGGAGGTGTCGGAGGTGGCGTGGTTCTCGGAGGTGGCTCGTCGGGTGGCGGCGGTATTGGATACGTAGCAGTTCAAAGGATCCTGCCATGCAAGATCCCTACAATCCTCCGTCATACCCGCGTGGCGGGTATCTCGCCGCTGATTGCACGAACGTCAATGCACGACCCAGCGAGATTGCCGGCGGCAAGCGTTCGGCAATGACGAAGTGGAGGCCTGCCGACCATGTTGCGCCAATCTGCGTCTACATTGCCAGCCGAGCCAACGGAGCCAGACACCGGGGTCACCGCAGAGCTCGTTCGTCGCGTCTGGCAGCACAAACACGGCCAAGGCTCCGCTTTCACCAGGCGCTTCAGATTGACAAGCTGGTCGGATGGAGGCGCACACCGTATGGACGAAGCGATCGCTCGCGAGAAACAGATGCAAGCGCGGAGCAAGGCGCGTCGTCGAGGCATGATCGACGCGTTCAATCCTGAGTGGCGCGACCTCTATTTCGACCTGGCGTGAGGCGATGGAGATCCAACGCGGCGCCAGTGCTGCTCACCGCGAGATACCCGCGGCAAGCGCGGGTATGACGGAGTTGGGTAGGTCGTTGGAGGTGTCAGATGAGGTTCTCGGAGGTGGCTCGTCGGATATCGGGTATCTGTTTGGACTGAGTGAAGGCGTTTCATCGACCGATGAGGATGGGTTCGATCGGCGTCATAGACAGTCGCTCAGCGGCGGCCTATTGTACGGAGCCCATTTCGGGAAAACTAGCGGTTTGAGCCACTCGAGATGCTCAGTTCGGTGTCCGATATGGTTCTGACAATTGGTGCAGTTCTAGCCGGCGAGCTAGGTTGGCGGGTTCTTGGACAGCAATTCTCGGCATGCAGGCTTAGTCGGATGCGGCCCGTAGCAGCGGAGGCGTCAGCGAGGCACATCGACCATTCGCGTTTCCAAGCATCCGACTCAATGCCGGCAACGTCTCGGGGCGTTTACGGTTTGGGCATGTACTCTCGCAATTACTGCGGCGCGCCGACGAGGTTACGCGGATCTACGTACTAACGCCAGGATGTTGGTCCCATTCGAAGTCCGCTATCTCAAGTCAGACACAGATGGAAGTATGCGGGGACGATGCGTGACTTTACTCGATTCCGACGACGTCAGCGCATTTGCAGAGCATCGGTTGAGGATCGACTTTCGGCACATGAGATTTTGAGTGAGAGCTAACAATCGATTGCAGCAGAGAATTTCAAGCTTGGGAGGCGTTTGCCGATTGCGTGGTCGTCCTTGTTTCCGAGCTCAAGCGATGGACCTGCGCGACGTCGAGGTTTGTTCTATAGGTGGAGCGTTCCTTGCGACAATGGCAGTGATGCAAGTAACTCGCAGATTCTCGACTTCACGAGGTGACATGGATCCACTCTTTCCTGATGCCGATTCGCAGTGCGGACGTGTGGCGGTTGAAGCGCCAGTGCATGATTTCTCTGATCTCAATAGGATCGAACCCGAGTCAGAACGATTTTGAACCCGGGTCAACATGCTTGACAGGCAGCTGAGTTCTTGGCACGTTCCGGTCCCCAGCAGGCGAACCTTCCTCAGTTCACGCATGCTCGATGCACTTGATCTCACAGGCGGCCTTGTGCGCACGGGCGTCTGTCGTAGGAAGTCCTGCATCCGCAGCCGATGGTCAGGCTGCTGAGCCGATTGGTTTGACCTGGATGTGGCCTGACTTCAGGCGCATCTGGGCGAGGTCGTAGGCAGCTTGCACGCGCATCCAGTTGTCGGCGGTGCCGCCGAATGCCTGCTCCAGCCGGATCGCCAGATCGGCCGTAATCGGCTCGCGGCCAGCGCAGAGGTCGGCCAGATACCCGGTGTCCAGCTCAAGGTGTGCCGCCGCTTCCGCGACCGACAGATCATACGGTTCCAGGCATAGGCCTAGAACAGCTTCTCCCGGATGCGGCGGGTCGTACATCGGCATGGTTAGGTGGCGCGTTCGATTCGCTTGATGTTGAAGTGGTCGAGCATTTGCTCGGCCTGGGAGGCGTCGTAGTTGGCCTGTAGTTGGACCCAGACGCGAGGTGTGCTACCGAGCGCTTTGGAGAGGCGAACGGCCATTTCTGTCGTGACCGGCGCGTTGCCCTGGCAGATGTCCTCCAGCGACTGGGCTGGCGGCTGCATATGCTCCGCGGCTGCCTCCACGGTCAAATTGAGACCGCCGATCCAGTCGTGCAGGTTCAGCTCGCCTGGCTGACAAGGGTTGTTAATCGGCATGATCAGGCGGCGGAGTCGATCCGCTTGACATCGCAGTTTGACTCCCGGGCAAGTTCCAGATTATGCGTCGTCTGCAAGCGCAACCACCCTTCGGCTGTCCCACCAAATGCTTGCTCTGGACGCAACGTAAGGTCGGCAGCGATCCGCTCGCGTCCGACGCATAGCGCCGACAGATACTGCTCCTCCACCTTGAGGTGGGCTGCGGCGTCTGCGATTGACAGGTCGAACGGCTCGAAGCAGAGCACGAGCACCGTTTCACCGGATTGCGGCGGGTTCTTCATCGGCATGGTATCGCTCCAATCGCCGTCCTAATGGTGGTCAAGTAGGTCGACATCACGTGCATTGTCGCTGTCAAAGCGAAACGTCATTCGCCGATTGCGATTCACATCCACTGCCCAGTGCCCGGCAAGGTCGCCCTTCAGAGGGTGCAAGTGCAGGCCAGCGATGTCCATGTCCTGTGGTCCAGCCGCCGTATCCAAACGCCGGCGGTCTGCACATGGGCTGGCCTCGCATCCCCCTGCCCGACAGCGCCGATGTCCTGGCCGAGACCGCCGCCAAAGGCCGCCGCCTCGCCCGCCTGCTCGACACCGAGTCCGACGTCAGCGACCTTCACGACACCACCATCGCTGTCCCCACAACCACCGACGGCCAACCCATGCAACCCAACGACTTCAAACTCACCGCCGGCTGGGGCCACTTCGGAGCCAACCAAGCCGTCATGCCCGGCCAGGGCAACATCAAGCGTCGGGGCCAGATGGTGGATGTGTATCTAAATGAGCGGGCGTACTGGAAGGATGTGCCGTCGGAGGTGTGAGAGTATAAGTTGGGCGGGTATCAGGTGTTGAAGACGTGGCTGAGCTATCGGGAGTCGAAGGTGCTGGGCAGAGAGCTCAGGGTGTCGGAGAGGGGCTGGTTCTCGGAGCTGGCTCGGCGGATTGCAGCCATTTGCGCCGTTCAATGAACCGCACGGGCCCAGGATCTGCTGGAGTGACCTCGATGCAGCACCTCTTGTATTTCTTTCCGCTTCCGCAGGGACACCGCTCGTTTCTGCCAATCTTCCGCCGGTTGCTCTCACTGCGCGCGGCGGGTTGGATCTGTTGGTTGCGAATCGTGGCCCCTTTCCGCCCCTGGCGCAGCTTCTCGGCCATGGCGCGCAGGCGCGGCAACTCCCCCTTCGGGATGTCGTCCGGCCTCACCCATTTCCAATCCACTTGATGCAGAACGCCGCGCGATGTGTATGTCAGCTCCAGGAGCAGGCGCTCCGGTTCGTTGTTCATCACAACCAATGTTCTGGCGTAGTCTTGAGCCCAGTGCGCGTCACGGGGAGCAGCGAGGGTATTCCAGCAGAAGAGTGCTAGGTTAATGCCGTCACCTGCGCTATTGGTGGTAAGGGTCCGTGGGCGGTCGGTGATGTGACTCTCAGACAGCACCTTTTCGATGTAGTCTCCGATTAGGTTGCGAGTCCCCCCGATCCATCTAACAAGTAGCTTGCAACACGCGCTCGTCCTTGTAGAGATGAGCGTCCGAGGAATTCGAGAACTTCGCTGAGACTTTTGGGCATCTCCTGATCGAGTCCGCGAGTCGAATCGGGATCTTTGAGATGCTCTGCGAAGATATGCTCTATTCTGGCGCGATATCCACCGAACATAGCACACTCGAACGGTCGTGCATTATATTCATCCTCCACCCATTGACTGTACTGGCTATGACCAAAGTACATGCCGAGATGATCGAGTTCATCGTCAAGGTCGAGAATCGTTGACTGGGCGGCCTGGGTCCTCTGTTCTACGTAGTGCAGAAAGATAAGCGGATTGTCAAAGACGGCTGCGTAGACGTGCAAATCGTCGACCGACATCAGCCAGACGCCCGGATCGTCTAACGTGATGCCAAACCCAGTGAGATGATGCAGTCGCGCTGCGAGTTCAGTAAACGGGTCGAGAGTAACGGCGCACACCGAGACATGTCGAAACGAAGACAATTCAATGTCTGCCAGCTTGCTTCGCGTCTTCTTGTTGTTGCTGTCATAAATGGGAACGGAGGGTGCTGTTTGAAGGTACTTTTTGAATCGAGCGGCCTGGTTCGTCGCCCTGCTACCGAGTTCCTTCACTGAGTCAATGTGAGCTGCAAAGTCAGTCGCGGGTGGCTGAGGGGCATAGGCACCACCTTTTGTCTCCACAATGATCAGGTGGTCATCGTAGATGACAATTGCGTCCACTTCGCCTGTCAAGCTGTGTCCAGTGTAGTGGGCGTTTGAGAAGACCGTCGCCGCGGGCAGAAGTCGTCCGAAATACTTCGCAGCCAAGTGCTCCATTTGCTTGGCCTGCCTCTCTCGCCATGCTTCAGCGAGATCAGGTCGAAGGCGACGAACGATGTGATACAGGTTGCGATAGATATGGTCAGATAGCGCGCTGGGATCGAAGCAGTAATAGTTGCCGTCGATGCGGAGAAAAGGCCGTGTTCAAAGACCCTAGCGTGGACATCTTCTTCATTGGTCAGCCATCCTAGGTAGCGAGCCGCGCGATCTACCCAATCTGGAGCTGATGAAGCAGGTTTGCGGTCGGCTTGTGGGAGCATTACGAGTGAATCGGCTTCGGGAATCAGTCCTAGCTCGTCTAAGTCTCGGACGGTGATGGCCTGTCCGAAGCGGAGTGCGACGTCGATCTTCAGCAGTCCGCGAATCAGGTCGGATGCTGTGACGCCGAAAGTGTCCTTGAAGACGGCAGAATGTGGGAGCAAAAGATCTTCGAGGTACTGAGTAAGGTGGGCAGGGAAACGTCGGCCCCAAACAATGTACTAGAAGTCCACCAAGGAAGACTCGATACGTGTTGCTTCGCGTGCCTCGCGGTTCTGAGATTGGGCCTTCTCCCTCCGCGCCAGGAGAGACATCGTGTATGCACGCATGTGGAAGCCGAAGAGGCTGGAAACTAGCTCCTTGAGGTTCTGCCAGTCTTCATCACTCACCGTCGTTTTCTGAACTGGGGCACGAGATACGGCGGCGATCACGCCCTGAACGTAGGTGACCATTTTGTGTGTGGCCATCTCGTCATGACCGATGTCGGTCTCGTCTTGCACATCGGCAAAGGCTCGGAACTCTTCGTGCCATGCCCGCTCTAATAGCTGGACCGGCGGCAGTTCAGCAACCAGTTCAGCGATCTGAGCGATCAGTTGCGGGGTCTCGTTCGCAGAGTCGCTTACGTGCTTGTCGAACCGTTTCCGCCAATCGGATGCTCTCTCTGTAATTTGGTAGCCGCGTGACACAGTCATTCCTTCCACTCGAACCCGTCGAACATCGACAGCAGCTCCCGAGTCTCCCGCAGATCGTACGCCGACTGCATCGCCAACCATGTCTCCGCACCGCTGCCAAACACCTCGTCGATCCGGATCGGGACCATGGGCGTGATCGGCGCCTCGCAGCGGCAGACCTCTTCGAGGTAGTACTCATGGATGCGCCGCTGTTCCGCCGCCTCGGCGATGCTCAGGCCGAGTTCTTCGATGCAGTCTCGCAACAGCGAGCGGCCGGGATGCGGAGGATTGGCCATCGGCATCTGACCCGCCCTACCCCTGCGCCTGAAGATCCACGTCGTACACGTCGCTGTCCTCGAAGCGGAAGCTGATCAGCAGGTCGTCGGCGACCTGCACGCCCCAATGACCTTCATGCTCGCTATCGAGGGCTCGAAGGTGGAAGCCGGGGATGTCCATCTTGGACGGCTCGGTGGCAACGTTCGGGCATCCGAGGATGTCGGCAATCTTGTCGAGGTGCTCGTGCGGAAGGTCGTCTTCATCGACTGAGTGGTACACGGTGCTCTTGCCCTTGACTGCTTGGGAATCAGTCCTCAACGGTACCTCGATCTTCCGCCCATGGAAGCGCCGCGCACCACTCCTCCAACGCCGCCGTCCGCGACACCTCTGTATTCTAATGCAGAGGCCGAAGACTCGTACTCGGCAGAGCAAAGAGCTTCGTCTCCGCAGCCACAACCAGTGTCAAGACGTGTCGAGGGAAAGCCCCGATCATCCCATCAACGGTTGCGTATCCTGTGGGTCAGGAGGGCTCGCTGATGGCAACCACACGCAGCATCGTCGTCTCCGTTGACCCGGAAACGCACCGTCGGGCGAGAATTCGAGCGGAGCAGCTCAAGGTCTCTGTACCAGAGCTAGCGTCAGCAGTGTTGGCGAGCGCCGTCGAGGAGGTCGACACGGCCGAAGAATCCCACGAGCGGAACAGCATGGCCACAGGTCGCGAAATCGATGAGCATATTCACCGCATTCGCGCCGCTCATCCCGGCTTCCGAGCCGCCGCCAGCCTGCCCAGAAGCGAGCTCTACGCTCGGGCCAGCCGCGATTTGGGCTGATCTCGGTGCCGCGCTTGGTCGACACCAACATTTTGACTTATGCCGTCAGTTCGGCGCCTGACGAGGCCGAGAAGCAAGCCGCTGCTCAGGGTCTGTTGGGATCAGCTGACATTGTCCTATCAGTGCAAGTACTGCAAGAGTTCTGTTACCAGGTCACCCGAGCGAATCGACCAAACAGGCTGTCGCACGAAGCAGCCATGCTGTTTGTCGAAGAACTATCGAAGCAACAGGTGCAGGTGCTGACGATCGATCTGTTTCGCGCTGCCACTGCGATCAGCCAGTGTTACCAGATTTCGTATTGGGACGCAGCCATCCTCGCCGCCGCCGAGGCGATGGGTTGCGACGCGGTCTACTCCGAGGACTTGAACGCTGGCCAGGAGTACGGCGGCGTCACGGTCATCAACCCGTTCACATCTCTGCGAACTGAAACCACCCCGCCGGGCTAACGGGCTTTGAAAAGCCGTGTAACCCACCAAGTCAGTCATGACCGCCCACGCGAGAATCAACTTCTGTAGCCAGCCGAATTGTGGCTTGTCTCCCTTACACAGCGTGAAGCTTGTCGTCTGGAGTTCGTTTGAGCATCCGAGTCGGTGTATCGGATAATATGTTCGGAACACTCTGCCGATGAGCATGAGGACGCCAGACCATTCAAGTTCCCGTCTCAGCAACGTGAAACGAGAGGTTCAATCAGTGAATCCCACAGCCCCGGCCCTTAGCGCTGCCCTCTATGCCCGCGTCTCCAGTGACCGTCAGGATGTCGATTTGTCCGTCGCCGCCCAACTTCGTGCCTTGCGAGACTTCGCAGACCGAAACGGCTACGTCGTCGCCCGCGAGTACATAGACGAAGCCGAAAGTGGTCGCGTAGCCGACCGACCCCAGTTCCGCAAGATGCTCGATGAGGCTGCACAGCCCGACGCGCCCTTCCAGGAGATCCTGGTCTGGAAGTTCTCGCGATTCACACGCAAGCGCGAGCACGCAGTCGCCTTCAAATCGATGTTGCGCCGCCGTGGGATCCGGGTCACCTCGATCACCGAGCATGCCGACGACACCCCGACCGGCAAGCTGATGGAAGCGATCATCGAGAGCGTGGACGAGTTCTACTCCGAGAACCTGGCCCAGGAAGTGACGCGGGGAATGCGCAAAGCGGCCTCGCGCGGCTTCTTCCTGAGCTCAAAGGCGCCCTTTGGCTATTCAAGGATCAAGGTGCTGGACGGGGCCAAGGAGCGGCCGACCCTTCAGGTCGACCCGGACACCGGTCCGATTGTCAAAGAGATATTCGAGAAGTCGCTGCGCGGCGTCGGGCTCAAGGAGATTGCGGCCTAACTCAACAAGTAAGGTATCACCAACAAGGGCAAGCGTTGGCGGCGCAACAGTCTGCACTACGTGCTGACCAATGAGGCATACACGGGCACTGCGGTCTGGGGTCGCACGACGACGGGCGACAAGAAACCCGAGCCGGTACGGACCGAGGGCGCCTGGGAAGCCCTGGTCTCGCGGGAACTGTTCGATGAGGTCCAGCAGGGACTGCAGGAGCACGCGCCGAAGAAGCAGCGACCGGCCCGCGTGGGCAGCAAGTTCCTGCTCAGCGGGCTGCTGCGCTGCGGCGTCTGCGGCAAGCCCTACACCGGCCAAGGAGCGAAGAGCGGGAAGTTCTCGTACTACGTCTGCGGTACCTTGCTGCACCAGGGCGCCGGTTCCTGCTCCGCTCGCTACTTGAACGCCGCGCGGGTAGAGGCGTTCATCGTCGAGCGGATCCGCGAACAGATTCTGACCGACGAGACGATCACGGAACTGATCGTCCTGGTGGCTGAGGACATCGACGCGCTGGCGAGCGAACTCGGTGGCCAGTTGCAGGCGGTCGAGTCGGAGTTGGCAGATATCCGCAGCCGGCTGGAGCGACTCTACGAAGCCCCGGAGACGACGGAGTTGACGATGCAAGCGCTCTCGCCACGCATCTTGAAGCTGCGCCAGCGTGAGGACCAGCTCGCCGCTGCTCAGGAAGATGCGGCGCGTCAGTTGCGACAGCGCAAAGAGGACCTGCCGACCAGCGCGGAGATCGCCGAATATGTGACTGGCTTCCGCGACTTCCTCGAAGCCGGCACGTTTCCTGAGCGAAAGACGCTGATCGGCAAGTTCGTCAAGTCGATTGAGGTAGTCGACGGCAACGCCAGGCTGACATACACGATTCCGCTGCCATCGGACGGTGTAACCAAGGACGAAACATCGGTTCTCGATTTTGTCCAGTCCGGCCCACTTTTCACGGCCATCTGTTACTGAACTACGAACTGATCGCCTGGATTTGGTGAGTCAGCAGATTTTCGCTCCATAACGACTTGTGGGCTGAGTTCGACAGAATTCACCCTCTTGCTTCGCAGTTTCCCAAGAGGGAGTCGGACTTGAGCGGCGTCGTCTCGGAAAACAGCGGGGCAATCACGTTCGATATGCTGCAACTGGTCGGTGAAGTCCAGCCGACCGAGCTGGCACTTGAGGTATCCATTTCGCGCAGAGATGCAAGCCGTCAGAGCGAAGAGCGGCACGGATTATTGGACCTCCTCAGGCTTGGCGTCTTTGTTAGCCGGCAGCGAGTTGCGAATTGGTTACTCACTGACATCTTTTCCACTCAATAGCCCTCCGACGACCCGGAACTCACTGTGAACAGGGTCTCGGCCACGACTCGGAGCGCGGGGCGTCGGAGAGGGAACTTCTGACGCACAAGTGTCGTCTCTAGTGTTATGAGAGTGCTGCTTATAGGTTGCATGCTGCTGATGGCGGCGCTTGGGGCCGTTAGTGGCGCTGAGCTGGGTTCCGGTTCCCTGGTGGAGCGGGCGAGAGCGGACGGGCCTGTGCAAACGGGAAGGTCCAACTCCGGCTCCACGCCAGTGCTGCCGTTCCTTTCGCTCTGTGCCCTGGGCATGCCTCTGGTGACGACGCAGGGGCCATATGTGGTGTTCCGAGAGTGGATTGAGGGCGACAGGTCGCACGTAATCGTCTATGACGTCGGTCTGGGAAGGTACTGGATCGCGCTGGACCGGGTGTCCCTGACAGAAGTGCTGGTGGCTGGGGAGAAGCTGATTGTCTGGACCGGGGATCAGATCCTGCGTGTCGGGCTGCATGGCTACACGGAACGGGTTCTCTTTGAGCACGCGGAGATCCAGGAATTGCGGCTCTCGCCGGACATGAACAAGCTGGCCATCTCGTATGGCAGACCACTGAACCTGGTGGTGCTCGAGATCGGATCGGGTGACGAGCTATTGACAGTCGAGGCGGATGACCCGCGGCTGTTGTCGCTGAGGCATATCGGATGGGGGAGCGACGACAACCCCGGCAGGGCGCTGACCCTGGGCGAGTGGAGCGAACGCAGTGATGAACTCAGCCTTCGCGCGCACCAACGTTTCCGTTGGTCTGACGGCTACATCATGCTTCCCGAACAACTGGCGATCATCACGCTCGAGGATGAGATATCCCTGTTTCCAGAAGGCTGGCTGCTGTCGGCAGGCCTGCGATACGGATTGAACCCCGGTGAGCTCGTCGGGGCGCACCGCTTCTGGGAGTCGGACAAATATCTCTGGAGCGAGTTCGACGTAGTCGACATGGAGAACGGTGAACTGCTGTGGACAGTCGAAGTCGATCAAGGTCAGGGCATCATCCCGTCCGACCCAAGCGTCTGGGGTCGCTGGAGAGACATCGAACACGTGATCTGGGGCCCTGATCCGGAACGCCTCGTGTTCTTTGAGTTTGGAGAGCGACTTCCCGCTCATGCCTATGAAGACCTTGCCGAAGCGTCCGTCTTCGCCTGGTCGGCATGGGCAGAGGGCTCACCGGACTAAGGGATTGCGGCCCGCGTTCTTGATCTTGGGAGCGGGATCATCCGCGATCTGAGCCGGAGCGAGTGGATAGCGTTCGAGGATGCCGACGATCTGGTTTCGCAGCCCTGCCTGTACTCCCGACACGGCTATGACTGTCTGCTGACCGTTGAGGAACAGGTCATCTGGCAGGGCAATCCCCGGTTGATCGGGGTGATTGAACCTCAGTCGCCGTTCGTATTGCCTGAGCATCGGTCACCGACGCGGTACCGGTCTTCGACTGAACGGGTAGCGGCTCCCCGTTCGCCGGCGGGGGCGCTCAGCGGAACCCGCCGGTGGCTGCATGCCGCTCGCTGCCCGCGCCTGCGGAAGACCATTCGCGCGAGCCCTCGATGGTCAATCAAAGTCGGCTATGATGACTCAGTTCACATGAGTCAGACACGTTGTGAGTCACACAAAACAAGTGCCTGTTCAGTGGCAGTGTCGAGGAGGCCGTCGTGGAGATCCGGGTCGATGTCCGACAGGCGGCATGCAGGGACCGCTCATTCGCCGGCGGTCCAGGCCGTGAGGCCCAACCTGGGCCTCGTTCAGTTTGGGACGCCGATCTCAGACCGGCGCGAAACATTGCCGGACGACCAGCGCTATCGGCTGAGTTCCTGGTTCCCGCCGTCGCCGCTGGACGAGCGAGCGCAGGCAGCCGAGGACTCGAGTACCGGAGAGGCGGCGGGCGATGAGCGCTGCAGGACTCGGCTGGCGGTCCCGCTGGATCGGATTGCTCGCACTGGCGGCGGCGCTGGGCGTGGTGTTTTCGGTCACGGCGCAGCAGGGGCCGCCGGACCGCCCGACGGGCTTGACGGCGACGGCGTCGCATGATCAAGTGGCGCTGCAGTGGGACGATCCGGGCGACGCCTCGATCAGCGGCTATCAGATTTTGCAGCGGCAGCGGGATACGGATGCGCCGGGCGTGTTCGCGGTGCTGGTCGAGGACACGGGCGAGGCGTTGACGAGTTACGTGGATCGCACGGTGACCGCGAGCACCAGGTACGTCTACCGGGTCAAGGCGCACAACGCATACGGGTTGAGTGGGCAATCCAGCTACGCCAACGCCGAGCTGGGCTGATCCGGGCGACAGTTCGGTCACGGGTTACCAGGCGGGATACGGATGCGCCAGGCGTTTTCGGTGCTGACCGGCGCAGGTCGCGCCGGCGGGGCCGAGCGGGTCAAGGCGCGCAACGCGGGCGGGCTCAGCGGCTGCACGCGCCGGCGGGGCCGAGCGGGCTGACGGCGGCGGCGAGCGATGCGGGGGTGGCGCTGAGCTGGGCTGATCCGGGCGACAGTTCGGTCACGGGTTACCAGATTTTGCGGCGCTCGCGGGATACGGATGCGCCAGGCGTGTTTTCGGTGCTGACCGAGGATACGGGCGATGCGACGACGAGCTACGTCGACAGTTCGGTGACGCCGGGTACGAGGTATGTGTACCGGGTCAAGGCGCGCAACGCGGGCGGGCTCAGCGCCCAGTCGAGTTACGCCAACGCGACGGCGGCGGCGCAGGCCGTCGCGGGCGCGCCGGCGGCGCCGAGCGGGCTGCGGGCGGCGGCGACGATGGACACGGTGACGCTGCGCTGGGAGGACGCCGGCGACGCATCGCTGACGGGTTACCAGATTTTGCGGCAGGCGCCGGGCGGGGCGGCGGCGGGCCACGTGACGGTCGTGGTCGAGGACACGGGCGCACCCGAGGCGGGCTATGCCGACGCGTCGGTGGAGCGCGAGACGGACTATGTCTATCAGGTGATCGCGCGCAATGCGTCCGGTCAGAGCGAGCCGTCGCGGGTGAGCGTGACGACGCCGGGGTATCCGCCGCTCAGCGCGGACACGGATCCGGCCGACCTGGTCCCCCGCAACGTGCGGGTCGAACGTGAGCACAAGCTGATCCGGCTCTCCTGGGACCCGCCCGCCGCCGGCGCGCACCTGGTGACCGGCTATCAAGTGCTGGAGGAACAGGTTGGCGCCGACGGCGCGGTGCGGACCATCGGGATTTTCGTCAGCCTGCCAGAGCGCACGAGTTTCACTTACCTGCCGGCACGACTGGAAGACGGTCGGCGCTACAGCTTCCAGGTCACGGCGCTGCGCGGCGAGTCAGTCTCATTGCCCAGCGATCCGGCGTCGTTCCGGGTCCGCGCGGGCACGGTGCGGGCCGACCAGGTCGACTCATCGGGGTTGCCGGTCAACGAGCTGTCCGACCTACCCGCCGCTCCTGTGGGTCTCGGCGCGACCGTGTTCAATGGCCAGGTCCGGCTGGCCTGGACTGCGCCTGCGGAGGCGCAGCCGGCAACGAGCTACCGCGTCTACCGCGAAGCGCTGATCGAGCCGGACGCGCTCGACTTCCCGGTGCGCACGGTTGACGAGATCGCCACGACCAGCCTGGCCGATGCTGAGATCGAACCGGGCGCGCGCTACCGCTACGGCGTGGCCGTGCGCCACGGGGCGGAGGGCCAGCTCAGTCTCGCCTCGGAGCCGGTCGTGATCGAGGTCCCCGCGGCTCTGAACGGGGGCACCCCGATGGTGACCCGGATCCAGGTCAGGGGCGTTGGCCCGCTGGCCTTCCAGCCTGGGCGCCACCGCTATGAGCTGGAAACGACGGC
The DNA here is from genome assembly GCA_963666795.2 of Dehalococcoidia bacterium. Lineage (GTDB taxonomy): Bacteria > Chloroflexota > Dehalococcoidia > Bin125 > Bin125 > Bin125. The sequence continues at coordinate 2,399,052 of CAXXUV010000008.1, forward strand.
CAGCGGCCAGACGCGGGTTCATCTGGCCAGCAACGCGCTCGATACCTACCTGCACGGCACAGTCATTCGTGCCGACACCTTCGTTCCGCAGGCGCACGACCTAACCGATCCGGTGCAACTGTCGGCGGCCGGCGACACGCTGGTCCTGGTCCGCGCCGATTCGGCCGACGGTCTGCAACAGACCCTCTACACGCTCCGCCTGCGGCCCCGCGCAACGCCGGCGGCCGCCTCATCATCGTCGTACCGGGGAAGCGGCTCATCACTGCAACTGTTCCAGGATTCGGGAACGGATCTCGTCGATTCGCCGCAACTCCGCTCTGAGCCGCGCCTCAGCGGCATCGGCTTGAGCAGCGGTGAGCTCGAACCGCCGTTCGATCGCGAGACATTCGAATACAACGTTTCCGTACCGCCGCACGTCGCAACGCTCACCGTGACGCCCGCGACCGGCGCATCCGGGTCCTGGCTGATCACCAATGACGACGCCGATTCCGCCGACGGACGCCAGGTGGCACTCAACCCCATCACGACCAGATCGACCGCCGAGACCACGGTCTCGATCGTGGTGCGATCGGCCGATCGAACCAGGTTGGATACCTACGTCCTGACGGTCACGCGCGATGGGACATCCACCGATCCGGCGCTGAGCGCGCTGAGCACCGACCCGGGCACGCTGTATCCCGCCTTCAGCGCCGCGAGCAGCGACTACACGGTCTTCGTCGGTTCCGACCAAGCACAGCTCACCATCTCGGCGACGGCCGTCGCCGGGGCCACCGCAACCATTAGCGGGACCGACGCCGACGCCGTCCTCGACGGACACCAGGTGGCGCTGGAAGCAGGACGCAACGAGATCACGGTCACGGCGGCCGTCGCCGGCGGGTCCAGCAAGACCTACAACCTGACCATCGTGCGCGAGCCGGCGATGGAAGCGAATCACGAGGGGTTCTTGCAGATTGAACGGGGTTGGGAGGGCGTCTGCGGCCTCAGAAAGGACCACACTCTCACCTGCAGAAACCAGTGGATCAGCGACGACGGAGAGCAGTTTGCAGCGCACGTGCCGGAGGGCATCTTCGTCCAAGTGGGGATATCGAGGTTGTTTGGGTGTGCGCTCCGACAGAACGGAGACAAATATTGTTGGTGGGACAACGCACCATTTCTGGAACAGAGGGGACTCGATGTTGAGCGCTTGGAAGGCTCTGCCGAGCCGGTAGGAGGTTACTGTGGCCTCTTGCCGACTGGCAACATTGGCTGTGGCCCGCTTTGGCAACACTATGAGATCGAGGGACCGTTTACCGCGATGGCTCAATCTCGCGACGGTGTCTGCGGACTGCGCCCGGATGGATTGGCCCGCTGCTTCATCATCCGATACGGATACTACTATACGCGCCCACACTTCCAAGCGGGTCAAAACTATTTGGCCATCGATCCCGCGTATCCCGATACCGCGTTCAGTTTCATCTCCGCCGGATATGGCGAGGCGTGCGGCATCCGTGCGAGCGACAAAGCGGCGCTGTGCTGGAAGTGGTACATCGACAATAGACGAGGAAGTTCGCTTAACCGCGACATTGCGACACTGCCCACGATGGCTGGCCAATACAAGTGGATCGACGCCGGCACCGGCGCCAGGGCCTGCGGCGTGCTGCTGGACGGTACCGTCAACTGTTGGCGGAACGGAGAATCTCAATCTGCGAGCAATGCGCCGGACGAGGCAACGATCGGCTATGAAACGGTGTCGGTTGCCCATAGAGCCGGTCCATGCGGGCTGCGAACCGATGGGTCGATGAAATGCTGGACCGGTTGGAGCAGTTGGTCCCTGAACCACACCTCGCCGTGGCGCAACAGCGCCGACCTGCTTGGCCTGCCGGTCGCCGGCGCCGGATTATCGTCTTCCTTCGATCGCGCGACGACCGCCCAGACCGCGACCGTCGCCCACGAGATCGACTCCGTTACCGTCTCGCCGGAGCTGACCAACTCACTGGCGGTCTACACCATCTACTCCGACACTGATGGGGCTGTCGGCGAGGACGGCATCGTCAACCTGTCCGTGGGCGCCAACGTCATCAAGGTGCGAGTCGTCTCGGCCGACCGCAGCGCGACGAAGACCTACACGGTCACGGTCACCCGGGAATCGGGGTAGCGCTTCGGCGGGCGATGACTGATTGCGGCTGGGATCAAGCTGGCGCACCATGCCAGACGGTTCAGTGCCGGCCGGATAGACCCGATCGAACGGTTGCCCTGGAGCTGCAGACGCCGCGGGGATGCGGCCGCAACACCGTCGGCGCTAGGGATCGTCTTCGAACGTGATCCCGGTCCACCAAACTGGACAACATCAAGAACCTTCGAACTGATCCTCGCGCTGGAACTCTGATCGTCTCACATTCATGCTCTTGCCCAGACAGACACAAATCAACGGCTCGTGAGGGCTTTTCCCAAGCTCATGCGCTACTGAGGACTGCGGTGCGATCGCGAACGCAATTCGGTACGTTGCCTTACGCGAGACTTGCTCCTTCGTGGCTGACATTGATGTCCTTCCTCTGAGTTAGCTGGACAGAGTGCGGGGCCTTCATGGATCAGGAATCTCGAGGAATGGCTTGGAAATGGTCTTCCTCAGCAAGCCGTTTGGACGGAATCGTTGGGACCTGTCGACCCCATAAGTACACTCGAACAGAAAGCGGGCCTGGCCCCGTGTGGGTAGCGCGAGTGTCACATGCCTATTTCGCAAGCGAGGATCGTCGACTGGGACTGCACACACTGCGGTGAAGTCTTTTCCCGTCTTTCATGGCTTGCGATTGACGCAAAGGAGCGCCCCGATCTCCGTGGGCAACTGGTAGGCACGGCGCAGGATCACTGCCCAATCTGCGAACGGGTGATGCAGCGCGCACAGCCACTGCTCGTGCTCCGACTGGCAACCGTGGCGCCATTAATCGTTGCACGCGACTCTCAAGACCAAATGGATCCGCTAGATACCCTGGGAGAACTCGTCTCTGATGTCCAACTTGCACTTAGCGACGCGCGCTTAACGGTCCCTGGCCCGGCGCTCCTCTTGTCGTTCAGAGAGTTGGAGGCCGCAGCAGGAAAGCAGATTGTTCACGACTTTGAGGTCCTTCTCGCTGGTTCGAGTGGCAGCGACAACGGCAACGGCGCTTTTGTTTGATGGGGCGCCGGACTATGACCACAATATTGAGCATGCAATCCAGTTTGGCCAGCTGGCGGCTTCAATCGCCGAGTCCCATCCCGAACTTGTGGATCTCCCGGGCAGAGTCGCAGTCCTAACGAACTTGAGCACCGCGTTTCTCAAACGTCGTCAAGGCGATCCTGACTGGAAGCTGGCTCAGGCGGAGTCATACCTCAACCAAACTCTCGTGCTGTTGGAAGAAGCTGACGACCACAACGGCTCGGGGATTGTTCACAACAACTTCGGACTTCTCTTGACTAACCGAGGCGAATCAGGAGACATTGAGAGAGCCGTTGAACATCACCGCGTTGCCTTGACCCATCGAACTCGACACCGCGACCCAACCGATTGGGCGACCTCCCAGCTAAACCTCGGGTTTGCCTATTCTCGACTTGGGGCTGGCGACGGTGTTAAGAGCGTCCGCAGTGCGATACTCCACACCGCCAGAGCTCGTTACGTGGCCCGGGCATTGCAAGAGACCCAGCTGATTACACTGACTGAGCACAATCTTGCGGCGCAACAGCGCCAACTTTCTGAGATGGACGAGATACCGATAGAGGAGCAGTCGCGACTCCTCATGCGTGCCGAGGTGAGCGGTCATGAAGCTGTCAAGCTGATCCCCAGCGCTGAGGATCCTCTTCGCTTTGGTCAAGCTTGGCTCAATCTCGGGCAGATCCTCCTGGCTAGTGGGCAGAAGCGCGACTCGATGAGGGCCTTTGAGAGGGCATTGTCCGCATTGTCCACCGACCAAAGCCCAGCAGATGCTCGCACGGCGAGCAGGCACCTGATGGCGCTCGCAATGGACCTAGCAGGCTGCTGAACTATGACGGATTGGGGCTTGGCGATGGGTGTAGGGCTGAGCTGAGCGGATTCTACTGAACTGATTGGCAGGTCTGGTTGGAGCGGTGAGGGACGTTCCGGCGGCCTGGGTGGGGGTTCGGCGGGCGTCGGGCTATGCGGTGGCGGCCTCGATTTGGGCGAGGCGGGTGAGGTCGTAGGCGGCGGCGGTCAACTCCAACCAGAGTTTGTTGCGGGCCCGACCGAGATAGCGCAGTTTGCCGCCTCCGCAGATCGTCTTGATCCAGCCAAAGACCTCTTCGACCCGCTTGCGCCGGCGCTGACTCTGGCGGTAGCCGTCATGCCGCGTCGTCCGGCCGTCGATCGCGCTGCGCCGCCCGCGGTCGTTCTGGGCGACGTGCGGGGTCACCCCGAGCGCGCGCGACCGCCAGACGAAGTCGCGCGTGTCGTAGCCGCGGTCGGCGCCGACGGTTGCCAGCCCACAGACGCTGCGTTCCAGCATCTCGAGCGCCGCCTCACGCTCGGCCCGGCCATCGGCCTCGGTCAGCTCCACGTCAACGACCAGGCCGTGCCGATTCTCGGTCAGTACATGACCGAGATAGCAGAGCTGCGCCTCCTGCTGCCTACCCTTGCGGTAGAGCCGCGCCTCGGGATCGGTCGTCGAGACGTGTGTGTCACGACTGCGGCGCTCACCCTGGAAGTTCGCATCGCGGTTGCGTCCGCCGCCCTTGGGCGGTTGCTCGTCCCGCGGACGATAGCTCTTGTGCGAGGCCCAGGCCTCCAGCAGCGTGCCGTCGACCCCCTGTTCAAGCCAGGGGCAGGCGTGAAGTGGTCGGCCGACAGCAGCCGCCGACCCCGCGCCGCGTCCACCACTTCCTTGAGCAGCACCCGCGCCGCGTCGGCCTCCAACAGCCGCTCGCGGTTCTTGGTGAACGTCGTCGGATGGAACGGCTCATCCTCGACGTTGAGGTCGAGGAACCACTTGAACAGGATGTTGTAACGCAGCTGTTCGCAGAACTGACGCTCCGAGCGGATCGTGTAGAAGGCCATCAGCAGACTCGCCTCGAGCAGGTGCTCGGGCGGGATCGAGGGCCGCCCGCCGGCCGCGTAGACCTCGTCGAACAAGGGCGACATGCGCCCCAACGCCGAGTCGACCAACGGCTTGATCCGCCGCAGCGGGTGGTCCCGAGACACGAACCCCTCCGGCGTCAAGCCCAACGTCAACGTCGACTGCCGCTCAGTCTCACCACGCATCGCAGTCTCCTTCAGCTACTACTAACCACGCACCTCATCGAGGCCGCCGCCGCGGTTGTCAGCACCGGCTTTAGCACGGATCAGTTGGGACTGGACACGACAGGCGTTGCAATCCGGACGGACGTTCGCTTCCCGATCAGTACTTCGCCGGCCGGCACGCCTTCAGCGAAGCGGTTGCGGAATGGGCGATTGAGGAACTCCGGCGCTTCGGGGAAGAGGCCCGCCCAGACGCCGTCGCGGTAGTGATACAACGCATCGACGCCGATACTTTGGGCGCAGTCAACGAGCGTGGCAACGCTGCCGCCCACGAACTGGACCGAGTTCAGACGCGTCTCGCTGAGGCCGCTCAGACAGTGGCTGATGCCGACGCGGTAGACCAGGGTCCGCGAGCCGTCTGCCGATGTCACCTCGACCGTGATCTGCTGACCGTCGAGCAGCGACGCTTGATGTCCGTTGGTCGGGTTGTTGTCTGCGTCGGCTGGCGTGATCTCGATGGTGGCCTGGTCCTGAGCCGCTTCCGCCTCCACCGTGGTCTGAGCCAGACCTGCATCGACGACGGCCGCGTACTTCGGCTGACCTGGCAAGAACTCGCCGAACTCGACGCTGCTCAGCGTGAGCGAAGCGAGCCGCGCGTCGATCGCGTCGGGCATGTTGTACGTGTAGACCTGATCGTCCTGTTCGTCGGCGACGAAGATCACGTCACCGTCGGACCAGATGCCGCGCGGGTCGCCGTTGCCCGCCTTGAGCAGCGAGCGGAATGTGAACTCCTGGTCCTCGTCGCGAATGAGCGTTTCGCCCTCGATGCGGTAGGCGAAGATTCGCTTGGCCCCGTCGTCCGAGACCCAGACGGTGACGCCGTCCGACCAGATCCCGCGCGGACTGTTGCTGAGCTTGTCGAGGGGGTATTCGGCGGTCAACCGGCCGGATTCGAGGTCGTAGGCGAACAACGCGCGCTTGACGCTGTCGAGCACCAGGAGCAGCTCGCCGTTGGACCAGATGTCGCGCGGGTCGCGGTTAAGATCGTTGAGTTCGAGGTCGCGTTCCTCGACGCGCTCGCCCGATTCGAGCTGGTAGGCGAAGAGCTTGTCCTGGCCGCTGTCGGCGATCCAGACGAGCTCGCGATCCGACCAGATGCCGTGCGAGAAACGGTTGCGCGAGTCGAGTTCGAACTCGTGCTGCTCGAGGCGCTCGCCGGTGTTGAGGCCGTAGGCGAAGAGCCGGTCGGCGCCGCTCGATGAGTTCTCGACGACCCAGAGCACTTCGCCGTTCGACCAGAGGCCGGTCGGCAGGTCGTTGTCGCGGTGCAGCGACTCGATGTCGCGAGTCACGTTCCAGTCAAACTCCACGTCGGAGGGGATCGGAACCGAAGGCGGAGCGCCGCCACCACCGCCACCACCGCCACCGCCGCCTCCGCCGCTGGAAGACGAACCGGACTGTCCCGGCTCATCGTCGTCGGTCACGCTGACGACCACCTGCCCGGCCAAGGTCCCGCTGTAATCGCTGTCGTTGGAGGCCACGGTATGAGTCACGGTGGCCGTCGCGTCGACCGCGTCGTCGTCCTGCGCCGCGGTCACCGTCACCGTCTTCGGCGCCTCCCAGTCGATCGAGGTGAACGTCAGGATGGCCGGCTCTGCGGTCACGTCTGTGTTGTCCGATGGGTCGATGATGGTGATGGTCACATCGTCTGTAGGCTGGCTGCCCAGCACGATCGTGTACGTGCCGGAGCTGCCTTCGTCGATGGTCAGCGGGGTGCTTCCGAGACCGTCACTCCCACCCCATCGTCGTCGTTGATGTTGACCGTCGCCGTCGCGCCCGCGCTCACCCGTAGCGGCAGCGTGCCGAAGCCGAGCCGCACGCTCTCTCCGTCGTCGTCGATCATGTCATTCGTTGCCGTGAACGTGAACGTCTGCTCAGTGTCCCCCGAGTTGAACCTCAAATTCGCGGGCACCCCGGAGTAGTCGGCGGGGAATTCTGCCCCGCCCTGGGGCGTATGCGTGATCGGAATGATCACCATGCGCTCCGGATCTGCGCTCAGCCTCACCGTCACCGACACGTTCGCACCCTCGTCGACCGGGTAGGCCGCCTGACCAAATGACACCGTCACCCGCGGGTCGTCGTCGTCGGTCACGCTGACAACGACGTTGTTCGCCGAGGCGCCGCTGTAGCTGCTGTCGGTCGAGCTCACGCTGTGGGTCACGGTGGCCGTCTCGTCCATTGTGTCTTCGTCCTGCGCGACGTTCACCGTCACTGTCTGCGCCGTACTCCAGTCGCTCGACGAGAAGATCAGGCTGGCCGGCTCCGCCGTCACGTCTGTGTTGACGGATGGGTCGTTGATCGTGACAGTCACATTGGCCGTGGGCTGGCTGTCCAGCTTGATCGTGTACGTACCCGAGCCGCCCTCGTCGATGGTCAGGCCGGATTCCGAGACCGTCACTCCCGCCCCATCGTCGTCGTCGATGCTGACCGTCGCCGTCGCCGTCGCGCCCGCGCTCACCCGAGGCGGCAGCGTGCCGAAGCCGAGCAGCACGCTCTCGCCGTCGTCGTCGATCATGTCATTCGTTGCCGTGAACGTGAACGTCTGCTCGAGTGTCCCCCGAGTTGAACCTCAAATTCGCGGGCACCCCGGAGTAGTCGGCGGGGATTCTGCCCCGCCCTGGGGCGTATGCGTGATCGGAATGATCACCATGCGCTCCGGATCTGCGCTCAGCCTCACCGTCACCGTCACCGTCAGTCGGGCCGCTCTCCGCCACCGTGTACGTTGTCGGACTGAACGACACCGTCACCTGCGGGTGGTCGTTGTCGGTGATGCTGATGGTGGTCTGATCCGTCGCACCCGGGCTCACGCCGATCGGAAGGCCGCCGAAGCGGATCCGCACGCTCTCGTCGTCATCGTCGTCGGCGTCATTCGTTGCCGTGAACGTGAACGTCTGCTCAGTTTCCCCCGAGTTGAACGTCAAATTCGCGGGCACCCCGGAGTAGTCGGCGGGGGATTCCGCCCCGTCCTCGGACGTATGCCTGAGGGGAATGTTCACCGTGCGCTCCGGGTCCGCGCTCAGCGTGACCGTCACTGTGACCGAGTTGCCCTCCGCGACCGTGTACGTGTCCTGATCGAACGACACCGTCACCTGCGGGTCGTCGTCGTCGGTGATGCTCACGGTCGCCTCGGTCGTGGCGCCCGCGCTCACCCGTAGCGGCAGGACCGTCCCGAAGCCGAGCAGCACGCTCTCGTCGTCGTCGTCGATCATCGTCCTGCGTCGCCTCGAACGTGATCGTTTTCGACGTCTCAGTCTCGCTGAAGATCAAGTTTGTGGGCACGCCGGAATAGTCGTCGGGGTCGCGCCGCCCTGGGCGTATGCGTGATCGGAATGTCCACCATGCGCTCCGGGACCGCGCTCAGGGTGACCGTCACTTGACTGGGTCACGCCCTCGTCGACCGTGTATTCCCCCCGTTCGAACGACACCGTCACCCGCGGGTCGTCGTCGTCGGTCACGCTGACATCGACGTTGTTCGCCGAGGCGCCGCTGTAGCTGCTGTCGGTCGAGCTCACGCTGTGGGTCACGGTGGCCGTCTCGTCCATTGTGTCTTCGTCCTGCGCGACGTTCACCGTCACTGTCTGCGCCGTACTCCAGTCGCTCGACGAGAAGATCAGGCTGGCCGGCTCCGCCGTCACGTCTGTGTTGACCGTCGGGTCGTTGATCGTGACGGTCACATTGGCCGTGGGCTGGCTGTCCAGCTTGATCGTGTACGTACCCGAGCCGCCCTCGTCGATGGTCAGGCCGGCTTCCGAGACCGTCACTCCCGCCCCATCGTCGTCGTCGATGCTGACCGTCGCCGTCGCGCCCGCGGTCACCCGCGGCGGCAGCGTGCCGAAGCCGAGCAGCACGCTCTCGCCGTCGTCGTCGATCATGTCATTCGTTGCCGTGAACGTGAACGTCTGCTCAGTGTCCCCCGAGTTGAACGTCAAATTCGCGGGCACCCCGGAGTAGTCGGCGGGGGATTCTGCCCCGCCCTGGGGCGTATGCGTGATCGGAATGATCACCATGCGCTCCGGATCTGCGCTCAGCCTCACCGTCACCGTCACCGTCAGCGGGCCGCTCTCCGCCACCGTGTACGTTGTCGGACTGAACGACACCGTCACCAGCGGGTCGTCGTCGTCGGTGATGCTGATGGTGGTCTGATCCGTCGCACCCGGGCTCACGCCGATCGGAAGGCCGCCGAAGCCGAGCAGCACGCTCTCGTCGTCATCGTCGTCGGCGTCATTCGTTGCCGTGAACGTGAACGTCTGCTCAGTTTCCCCCGAGTTGAACGTCAAATTCGCGGGCACCCCGGAGTAGTCGGCGGGGGATTCCGCCCCGTCCTCGGACGTATGCGTGAGGGGAATGTTCACCGTGCGCTCCGGGTCCGCGCTCAGCGTGACCGTCACTGTGACCGATGTCGCCCTCCGCGACCGTGAACGTGTCCTGATCGAACGACACCGTCACCTGCGGGTCGTCGTCGTCGGTGATGCTCACGGTCGCCTCGGTCGTGGCGCCCGCGCTCACCCGTAACGGCAGGACCGTCCCGAAGCCGAGCAGCACGCTCTCTCCGTCGTCGTCGATCATGTCCTGCGTCGCCTCGAACGTGATCGTTTGCGACGTCTCAGTCGCGCTGAACGATCAAGTTCGTGGGCACGCCGGAATAGTCGGCGGCCGTCGCGCCGCCCTGGTTCGTCGCGGTGATCGGAATCTCCACCGTGCGCTCCGGGTCTGCGCTCAGCATGACCGTCACCGACATGTTCGCACCCTCGTCGACCGTGTATTCGCCGCCGTGACCGAACGACACCGTCACCCGCGGGTCGTCGTCGTCGGTCACGCTGACATCGACGTTGTTCGCCGAGGCGCCGCTGTAGCTGCTGTCGGTCGAGCTCACGCTGTGGGTCACGGTGGCCGTCTCGTCCATTGTGTCTTCGTCCTGCGCGACGTTCACCGTCACTGTCTGCGCCGTACTCCAGTCGCTCGACGAGAAGATCAGGCTGGCCGGCTCCGCCGTCACGTCTGTGTTGACGGATGGGTCGTTGATCGTGACAGTCACATTGGCCGTGGGCTGGCTGTCCAGCTTGATCGTGTACGTACCCGAGCTGCCCTCGCCGATGGTCAGGCCGGCTTCCGAGACCGTCACTCCCGCCCCATCGTCGTCGTCGATGCTGACCGTCGCCGTCGCCGTCGCGCCCGCGCTCACCCGTAGCGGCAGCGTGCCGAAGCCGAGCAGCACGCTCTCGCCGTCGTCGTCGATCATGTCATTCGTTGCCGTGAACGTGAACGTCTGCTCAGTGTCCCCCGAGTTGAACGTCAAATTCGCGGGCACCGATCCGGAGTAGTCGGCGGGGCCGATTCGTGCCCCTGGTCCGTATGCCGTGATCGGAATGACCACCGTGCGCTCCGGCTCCGCGCTGAGCGTGACCGTCACCGATGACCGTGTCGCCCTCCGGGACCGTGTACGCCGTCGGACTGAACGACACCGTCACCAGTGGGTGGTCGTTGTCGGTGATGCTCACGGTCGCCTCGGTCGTGGCGCCCGCGCTCACCCGTAGCGGCAGCGTGCCGAAGCCGAGCAGCACGCTCTCTCCGTCGTCGTCGATCATGTCATGCGTTGCCGTGAACGTGAACGTCTGCTCACGTTTCCCTCGTTGAACGTCAAGTTCGCGGGCACCCCGGAGTAGTCGTCGGGGGATTCGCCCCGTCCTTCGGCGTATGCGTGAGGGGAATGTTCACCGTGCGCTCCGGGTCCGCGCTCAGCGTGACCGTCACGTGACCGTGTCGCCCTCCGCGACCGTGTACGTGTCCTGATCGAACGACACCGTCACCTGCGGGTCGTCGTCGTCGGTGATGCTCACGGTCGCCTCGGTCGTGGCGCCCGCGCTCACCCGTAACGGCAGGACCGTCCCGAAGCCGAGCAGCACACTCTCGTCGTCGTCGTCCTCGTCGTCCTGCGTCGCCTCGAACGTAATCGTCTGCGACATCACCCCCGCAGCGAACATCAAGCTCGACGGCAGGTCGGTGTAGTCGGCGGCCGTCGCGCCGCCCTGGTTCGTCGCGGTGATCGGAATCTCCACCGTGCGCTCCGGGTCTGCGCTCAGCATGACCGTCACCGACACGTTCGCACCCTCGTCGACCGGGTAGGCCGCCTGACCAAATGACACCGTCACCAGTGGGTGGTCGTTGTCGGTGATGCTGACATCGACGTTGTTCGCCGAGGCGCCGCTGTAGCTGCTGTCGGTCGAGGTCACGCTGTGGGTCACGGTGGCCGTCTCGTCCATTGTGTCTTCGTCCTGCGCGACGTTCACCGTCACTGTCTGCGCCGTACTCCAGTCGCTCGACGAGAAGATCAGGCTGGCCGGCTCCGCCGTCACGTCTGTGTTGTCCGTCGGGTCGTTGATCGTCACGGTCACGTTGGCCGTGGGCTGGCTGTCCAGCTTGATCGTGTACGTACCCGAGCCGCCCTCGTCGATGGTCAGGCCGGCTACCGAGACCGTCACTCCCACCCCATCGTCGTCGTCGATGCTGACCGTCGCCGTCGCCGTCGCGCCCGCGCTCACCCGTAGCGGCAGCGTGCCGAAGCCGAGCAGCACGCTCTCGCCGTCGTCGTCGACCATGTCATCCGTTGCCGTAAATGTGAACGTCTGCTCAGTGTCCATCGCGTTGAACGTCACGCTGGTCGCCGATCGGGAGTAGTCGGTGGGCGCCGTCGTGCCCTGGTCCGTCGCCGTGATCGGAATGACCACCGTGCGCTCCGGCTCCGCGCTGAGCGTGACCGTCACCATGACCGTGTCGCCCTCCGGGACCGTGTACGCCGTCTCCCCGAACGACACCGTCACCTGCGGGTCGTCGTCGTCGGTGATACTTACGCTCGCCTCGGTCGTGGCGCCCGCGGTCACCCGTGGCGGCATCGCCCCGATGGCCAACTGCACAGTCTCGTCCTCTTCGTCCTCTTCGTCCTGCGTCGCCGTGAAGGTGATCTCTTTTGACGTATCTCCCGCGTTGAACATCACGCTGGTCGGCGATACGGAGTAGTCGTCGGTAGTCGCAGGGTTCTGCGGCGTCACCGTGATGGGAATGTCTACCCTGCGCTCCGGGTCCGCGCTCAGCGTGACCGTCACTGTGACCGAGTCGCCCTCCGCGACCGTGTACGTGTCCGTGATCCCGAACGACACCGTCACCTGCGGGTCGTCGTCGTCGGTGATGCTCACGGTCGCCTCGGTCGTGGCGCCCGCGCTCACCCGTAGCGGCAGCGTGCCGAAGCCGAGCAGCACACTCTCGTCGTCGTCGTCCTCGTCGTCCTGCGTCGCCTCGAACGTGATCATTTGCGACATCACCCCCGCAGCGAACGTCAAGCTCGACGGCAGGTCGGAATAGTCGTCGGCCGTCGCGCCGCCCTGGTTCGTCGCGGTGATCGGAATCTCCACCGTGCGCTCCGGGACCGCGCTCAGCATGACCGTCACCGACATGTCCGCACCCTCGTCGACCGTGTATTCCCCCCGTTCGAACGACACCGTCACCCGCGGGTGGTCGTCGTCGGTCACGCTGACATCGACGTTGTTCGCCGAGGCGCCGCTGTAGCTGCTGTCGGTCGAGGTCACGCTGTGGGTCACGGTGGCCGTCTCGTCCATTGTGTCTTCGTCCTGCGCGACGTTCACCGTCACTGGCTGCGCCGTACTCCAGTCGCTCGACGAGAAGATCAGGCTGGCCGGCTCCGCCGTCACGTCTGTGTTGACGGATGGGTCGTTGATCGTGACAGTCACATTGGCCGTGGGCTGGCTGTCCAGCTTGATCGTGTACGTACCCGAGCCGCCCTCGTCGATGGTCAGGCCGAATTCCGAGACCGTCACTCCCGCCACATCGTCGTCGTCGATGCTGACCGTCGCCGTCGCCGTCGCGCCCGCGGTCACCCGCGGCGGCAGCGTGCCGAAGCCGAGCAGCACGCTCTCTCCGTCGTCGACGATCATGTCATCCGTTGGCGTGAACGTGAACGTCTGCTCAGTTTCCCCCGAGTTGAATATCAAATTCGCGGGCACCCCGGAGTAGTCGTCGGGGATCGCACCGCCCTGGGGCGTATGCGTGATCGGAATGATCACCGTGCGCTCCGGATCTTCGCTCAGCCTCACCGTCACCGTCAGCGGGCCGCTCTCCGCCACCGTGTACGTTGTCCGACTGAACGACACCGTCACCTGTGGGTCGTCGTTGTCGGTGATGCTGATGGTGGTCTGATCCGTCGCACCCGGCCTCACGCCGATCGTCGGCAGGACCGTCCCGAAGCCGAGCAGCACGCTCTCGTCGTCATCGTCGTCGGCGTCATTCGTTGCCATGAACGTGAACGTCTGCTCAGTTTCCCCCGAGTTGAACGTCAAATTCGCGGGCACCCCGGAGTAGTCGGCGGATTCTGCCCCGCCAAGGGGCGTATGCGTGATCGGAATGATCACCATGCGCTCCAGGGCGGGGCTGAGCGTGACCGTCACTGTGACCGAGTTGCCCTCCAGGACCGTGTACGCGCGCTGAAGGAACGACACCGAAAGCCTCGGTACCACCGTCCCGCTCGACGGGTAGGCGCCGCTGACCAGTGGGCCCTCGCTGTTGTTGTCGTCGTCCGTAAAGCTGACCTCGACTGTGACCTTCTTCCCCACTTCATTCGCATTTCAGTGTGTACGTCTCGTCCGTGCCGATCTTCGCCTCGAAATCGGCCCCGTCGGCGGAGTACCGCTTCCACTGGTAGGTGAATGCGGCCTGCCGGCCGTCCACATCCGCGACGCCGGCGGTCGAGGCGGTCAGGGTCAGACCCACCCGTGCGGTTCCGCTGATCGTCGGCGTACCCGTCGCCGGATCGTTAACGGCGGTCACGTTGATCGTGATGGTGTATTCGGCGGTGCTGTCCACCGTCCCGTCGTTGACCCTGAACTTGAAGCTCGCGAAGCTCGCTCCATGCGCGTTGGCGGGCGGCGCATACTTCAGCCTGCGCCACCCAACTCGGACGCGCTGACTGTCTGCGTCAGGGCTAGCCCGAGCCGATCACCGTGCCGTTCAGCGTCAGCGTGCCCGTACCCGAGGTGGGCAGTCCGGTGATCTCTACGCTGACCAGCGTGTCGTTATCGGCATCCAGGTAGCCGAAGTCGGTGGCAGCGAAAGTATGCTCGGTGTCCTCGTCCGTGGTCACGGTGCCGTTCGACGCCGTCGGCGGAGTGTTCAACACAGGCGCCGCGACCACCGTCCCGCTCGACGGGTAGGCGCCGCTGACCAGCGGGCCCTCGCTGCCGCCGTCGCCGTCCGTAAAGCTGACCTCGACCTTGATCTTCTTCCCTTCTTCACTGCTAGTCAGCGTGTACGTGCTTGAGCCCGAGCCGATGTCCGTCGGGTTAGACATTCCGTCGGAGTCCACCTGCATCCACTGGTAGGTGAAGCTGTTGGGCAGGCCGTCGGAATCCATAATGCCGGTGGTCGAGGCGGTCAGTGCCTGACCCACCTGTGCGGTTCCGCTGATCGTCGGCGTACCCGTCGCCGGATCGTTCACCGGCGGTCACGTTGATCGTCATGGTGTATTCGGCGGTGCTGTCCACCGTCCCGTCGTTGACCCTGAACTTGAAGCTCGCGAAGCCGTTCCCGTTCGCGTTGCTGGGCGGCGCATACTTCAGCCGGCCATTGGTCAAGTCGGTCGCGCTGACCGTCCTCGGCAGGCCGGCGGTGATCGTCGTGCCGTCCAGCGTCAGCTCGCCCTTGCCCGAGGCCGGCAGTCCGGTGATCTTTACGCTGACCAGCACGTCGAAGAAATCGACATCCAGGTAGCCGAAGTTGGTGGCAGCGAAAGTATGCTCGGTGTCCTCGTCCGTGGTCACCGAGCGGTTCGATGCTGTCGGTGGAGTATTCGTCGGCTCGTTCATCCGGGTCACGGTGATCGTCATGGTGTATTCGTCGGCGCTGTCCGATGTCCCGTCGTTGACCTTGAACTTGAAGCTCGTCCCGTTTCCGTCGCGAGACGGAATGAACGTCAGCTTGCCTGCGTCCAAGTCGGCCTTGCTGACCGTTCTCAGCTCGATAGAAAGAGCATCAGTGATCTGTGAGCCCTCCAGTAACAGCTCGCATCTGCGATCTTCGGCGGGCGCCTCGGTGATTATCACGCTCACCAGCGAGTTGGCATTGCCGGCGGCGTAGTTGAAGTTGGCGGCCGTGAAGGTGTAATCGGTGTCCTCCATCGTGGTCACCGAGCCGTCCGCCGCCGTGGGCCGCACGGGGGCCGCCAGCACCGTCCCGTTCGACGGGTAGGCGTCGCTGAGTTTTGTCTCGTAGTTGCCGTCGCCGTCAGTAAAGCCGACCTCGACCCTGACCGTCTTCCCCGCTTCACTCGTGGCCAGGGTGTACATGTTCGAGTCCGAGCCAATGTCATCCTCGAACGCGTTCCCGTCGGCGGCGTACCGTTTCCACTGGTAGGTGTAGGTGGAGGGATCTGGGTTGCCGTCAATAAATCGAGAATATCGGCCGAGGCGGAAAGGGTCTCACCCACCTGTGCGGTTCCATCGATTGATGCTTCGGCGAAGAACGCCGCATCGTTCACCGAGGTCACGTCGATCGTCATCGTGTATTCGTCGGTGCTGTCCACCGTCCCGTCGTTGACCTTGAACCTGAAGCTCGCGTAGCCGACCCCGTTCTGGTTGGTGGTCGGTTCGTAATTCAGTTCGCCATCGGTCAGCTCAGTCGCGCTGACCGTCTTTGGTAGGTCGGTCGCACGAATTGTTCTGGAACCTATCTTCAGCGTGCCCTTACCCGAGGCGGGTAGCCCAGTGATCTTTAATTCCACCAACGGGTCGTCGTCGCTGTCGGAGTAGTTGAAGTTGTCAGCGAGAAAGGTATACGTCTCGTCCTCGGTCGCGGTCACCGTACTGTTCGACGCCGTCGGCGCGGTGTTCACCGTAGGAGCCGCGACCACCGTCCCGCTCGACGGGTAGGCGGCGCTGACCAGTGGGCCCTCGCTGTTGTTGTCGACGTCCGTAAAGCTGACCTCGACTGTGACCTTCTTCCCCTCTTCATTCGCAGTCAGTGTGTACGTACTCGCGTTCGTGCCGATGTTCGCCTCGAGGGTGGTCCCGTTGGCGGCGTAGCGCTTCCATTGGTAGCTGAAGCTGCTGGGCAGGCCGTCGGAATCCATAATGCCGGTGATCGAGGCGGTCAGTGCCTGACCCACTTGCGCGGTTCCGCTGATCGTTGGCGCACCCGTGGCCGGATCGTTCACCGCGGTCACGTCGATGGTCATCTTGTAGGCGAACGAACTCTCTTCCGAGCTGCCGCTTACCAGGAACAGGAAGTCTGTGTAGTCCGAACCGGAGTCGTCGGCGCGCGGCGTGTACTCGAGGCTTCCCGCGGCGAGCTGGACTCTGGTTACCGACTGGTTCGCGGTCACAGGCGCACCGTCGAGGGTCAACTCACCGCCAGCCGGCTTCGATCCGGAAGGCCGCGGGTTAGCCGGCAGCGTTCGGATCCGGACGCTTGCTAGCGTGTCGCTGCCACCCGTTGCCGAGAAACGGAAATCGGCCGGAGTGAAGGTGTACGGCGTGTCTTCGCTCGTAGTCACCGAGTTGTCCATCGCCGTGGGAGCAGTGGCGGAGGCTGAATTGGCTGTGCCGTGGATGGTGATGCGTACCGATTCGCCCCTGGGAAAGTTGGACCAGCCATCCGAGCTAATTACCCTGAGTGTGTCTCGAATTGACCAGTTCGGAAGGGAGTCGGCGTCTTTGCTGTCGCTGTCGGTGGAGTCTATAACCACTTCAGCACCTCCGGCGAGACGCGGGAACACCACCATGTAGGATTCCCCCCTGTAGAGCGTGAGTGTCGAAGTGGTCGGAACCGTGAAGGTCAAAGGTCCCGCGGCAAAGGAGTCGGGTGGGGTAAGATTCGTACATGTCGTGGTCGCCTGGCTGTACCTGTCTTCATCGCAGATCTGCAGGGCGAAGGCGTCGCCTTCCACATCCTCGGAGGTGACAGTGACGCCGGTCACGTTGTAGCTGGGCGCGGCGCCTCCGGTGGTGAAAGGTTGTCCTTGATCTAGGGCGCTAAGTGTGACCTGCCCATCGTCGCCTTGCTCGTTATTGCTGACCAGCATGGACAGCCCCACCGTCCCGCTCGACGGGAAGGCGGGGCTGACCAGTGGGCCCTCGCTGCCGCCGCCGTCGTCCGTAAAGCTGACCGCGACCTTGACCGTCTTCCCCACTTCATCCCCGGTCAGCTTGTACGTGTTCAGGTCCGTGCCGATGTCGCCTCGAAGGTGGTTCCATCGGCGGCGTAGCGCTTCCACTGGTAGCTGAAGACGCCGGACAGACCGTCCGGATCGGCGATTCCGGCGGTTAAGGCGGTCAGGGTCCGACGCCCCTCTGCGCTTCCGCTGATATCCGGCATACCCGTCGCCGGATCGTTCACGCCGGTCACGTCGACGGTCATCGCGTAAGGGAAGTTACTCGTTTCCGTGTTGCCGCTTACCAGGAACAGGAAGCCGTCGTAACCCGTTCCGTACCCATCGGTGTGCGGTGTGTACGTGAGGTTCCCGGCGTCGAGCTGGACCTTGGTCACCGACTGATTGGCGGTTACTGCCACATCGTTAAGCAGGAGCGTACCGTGAGCCGGCAGCGTTCGGATCTTGACGCTGGTCAGCGCGTCGCTGAGAGTCACTCCCGAAAAACGGAAATCGGCCGCGGAGAAGGGGTACGCCGTCTCCTCGGTCGCCGTCACATTGCTGTCCATCGCCGTGGGAGCAGTGGCGGAGGGTGGATTGACTGTGCCGTGGATGGTGATGCGTACCGATTTGCGCGTGGGAAAGTCGGACCAGCCTTCCACCATGCCAAGTACCCTGAGTGTGTCTCGAATTGACCAGTGCGGAAGGGAATCGTCGTCGTTGTGGTCGCTCGAGGTGGTGCCCACGATCACTGGGTTTGGTGAGCTGGGGGACAACACCACCATGTATGTGTGCTCGTTGTCGAGCGTCGTATCAGTCGGAGCGGTGAAGTTCAGAGGTCCCGCGGCAAAGGAGCCTGGTGCGGTGAGATCAACACAGGAATCGTGGTTGGTTCGCCGTTGCCGTCAACTTCGCAGATCTCAAGGGAGAAGGTGTCACCTTCCGGATCCTCGGAGACGATGGTGACGCTGGTAACGGTGTAACCGGTCTCGTTGTAACCGGTGGTGAAGGCTTGTGCCGCTGCGAGAGCGTTGGTAAAGTTGGCATGGGTATCGACACCTTGCACCAAATTGCTGACCAGGGTGGTCAACGAGCGGGCGACGTTGCTGAAGATGGCCGTCTCGCTGGTTCCCCCCGACCTGATCTGGGGGTCGCGGGAGCTTGTCCCGCCGACAGCGCCAGAATCAAAGACCCGACGTTGGCTCCCTGCCAGTTCGATGCTGTCGTCCCCCCACCCGCGAATTTCCATCAGATCATTCGTCGTGAGTCCCGGCCCTTCCGATACGGCCTCTGGGAGCGATCCCCACGTAGCGCTCCAGTCCAACGTCTCCAACGTTGCTGTCCCGCGTAAGGCGTCGCTGGCCTCCACCAAAGCCGCGCAATCCGCGAACAGGCCAGGTTGATCCGCCGAGTCGGTCAGGACCGTGCCGTTCGCGCAGGGCAGCAGTGCGTGATCGTCGCCCGCGTCGGCCGCGGTGAGCTGCGTGCGTCCATCGGAGAGCAGCGCCAGCGCCACGCTCAGCACGCCAAGCACGACCACCAGTCCCACGCTGAGCGCCGCATGACCTGAACTTGTCAACGAAGTGACCATCGGGACCGAAACACGCAATCGCCGCATCCTCCACCCCTCCCCAAGTCATCTCTTGGTTCGGTGACCATTCACAGCAGCCAATATATGTCAGTTCTTTTTCATTGGCTAGTTAGCGCGACGTCAATTGAGCGCGGAGACCTGAACCGATGCGGTGGTCAACGACCCCACACGTGGGCGTCCGGCATATTGCGCACTGGTGATGGTCTGGCTGAGGCTGTCGCACAAACTATCGAGGGAGGGGTTCAGGCGTAGTGTGCGAGCGACGACCGGGTGTAACGAAAACCCTCGAGTTGACGTTTGCGCTTGACCTGTAGGCGGACACGGGGTTTCAGCGGCTGGAGGCAGAGCTTCTCTGGTTGAGCAGCGCTCGGGCCGCTTGGAACTGACGGACGGCAGACGACGAGCAGGGGCTGGCGGTCAGGCTGCCGCCAAGCGGACTGGCCCATCGTTGGTCACCGTCTGAGGGGTTGCCTGAGCATCGGTCACCGACGCGGTACCGGTCTTCGACTGAACGGGTAGCGGCTCCCCGTTCGCCGGCGGGGGCGCTCAGCGGAACCCGCCGGTGGCTGCATGCCGCTCGCTGCCCGCGCCTGCGGAAGACCATTCGCGCGAGCCCTCGATGGTCAATCAAAGTCGGCTATGATGACTCAGTTCACATGAGTCAGACACGTTGTGAGTCACACAAAACAAGTGCCTGTTCAGTGGCAGTGTCGAGGAGGCCGTCGTGGAGATCCGGGTCGATGTCCGACAGGCGGCATGCAGGGACCGCTCATTCGCCGGCGGTCCAGGCCGTGAGGCCCAACCTGGGCCTCGTTCAGTTTGGGACGCCGATCTCAGACCGGCGCGAAACATTGCCGGACGACCAGCGCTATCGGCTGAGTTCCTGGTTCCCGCCGTCGCCGCTGGACGAGCGAGCGCAGGCAGCCGAGGACTCGAGTACCGGAGAGGCGGCGGGCGATGAGCGCTGCAGGACTCGGCTGGCGGTCCCGCTGGATCGGATTGCTCGCACTGGCGGCGGCGCTGGGCGTGGTGTTTTCGGTCACGGCGCAGCAGGGGCCGCCGGACCGCCCGACGGGCTTGACGGCGACGGCGTCGCATGATCAAGTGGCGCTGCAGTGGGACGATCCGGGCGACGCCTCGATCAGCGGCTATCAGATTTTGCAGCGGCAGCGGGATACGGATGCGCCGGGCGTGTTCGCGGTGCTGGTCGAGGACACGGGCGAGGCGTTGACGAGTTACGTGGATCGCACGGTGACCGCGAGCACCAGGTACGTCTACCGGGTCAAGGCGCACAACGCATACGGGTTGAGTGGGCAATCCAGCTACGCCAACGCCGACACCCTGGCCAGGCCGATCGCGGTTCCGGCGCAGGTCGCGCCGGCGGGGCCGAGCGGGCTGACGGCGGCGGCGAGCGATGCGGGGGTGGCGCTGAGCTGGGCTGATCCGGGCGACAGTTCGGTCACGGGTTACCAGATTTTGCGGCGGCTGCGGGATACGGATGCGCCAGGCGTGTTTTCGGTGCTGACCGAGGATACGGGCGATGCGACGACGAGCTACGTCGACAGTTCGGTGACGCCGGGTACGAGGTATGTGTACCGGGTCAAGGCGCGCAACGCGGGCGGGCTCAGCGCCCAGTCGAGTTACGCCAACGCGACGGCGGCGGCGCAGGCCGTCGCGGGCGCGCCGGCGGCGCCGAGCGGGCTGCGGGCGGCGGCGACGATGGACACGGTGACGCTGCGCTGGGAGGACGCCGGCGACGCATCGCTGACGGGTTACCAGATTTTGCGGCAGGCGCCGGGCGGGGCGGCGCCGGGCCACGTGACGGTCCTGGTCGAGGACACGGGCGCACCCGAGGCGGGCTATGCCGACGCGTCGGTGGAGCGCGAGACGGACTATGTCTATCAGGTGATCGCGCGCAATGCGTCCGGTCAGAGCGAGCCGTCGCGGGTGAGCGTGACGACGCCGGGGTATCCGCCGCTCAGCGCGGACACGGATCCGGCCGACCTGGTCCCCCGCAACGTGCGGGTCGAACGTGAGCACAAGCTGATCCGGCTCTCCTGGGACCCGCCCGCCGCCGGCGCGCACCTGGTGACCGGCTATCAAGTGCTGGAAGAACAGGTTGGCGCCGACGGCGCGGTGCGGACCATCGGGATTTTCGTCAGCCTGCCAGAGCGCACGAGTTTCACTTACCTGCCGGCACGACTGGAAGACGGTCGGCGCTACAGCTTCCAGGTCACGGCGCTGCGCGGCGAGTCAGTCTCATTGCCCAGCGATCCGGCGTCGTTCCGGGTCCGCGCGGGCACGGTGCGGGCCGACCAGGTCGACTCATCGGGGTTGCCGGTCAACGAGCTGTCCGACCTACCCGCCGCTCCTGTGGGTCTCGGCGCGACCGTGTTCAATGGCCAGGTCCGGCTGGCCTGGACTGCGCCTGCGGAGGCGCAGCCGGCAACGAGCTACCGCGTCTACCGCGAAGCGCTGATCGAGCCGGACGCGCTCGACTTCCCGGTGCGCACGGTTGACGAGGTCGCCACGACCAGCCTGGCCGATGCTGAGATCGAACCGGGCGCGCGCTACCGCTACGGCGTGGCCGTGCGCCACGGGGCGGAGGGCCAGCTCAGTCTCGCCTCGGAGCCGGTCGTGATCGAGGTCCCCGCGGCTCTGAACGGGGGCACCCCGATGGTGACCCGGATCCAGGTCAGGGGCGTTGGCCCGCTGGCCTTCCAGCCTGGGCGCCACCGCTATGAGCTGGAAACGACGGCCAGCGGCCAGACGCGGGTTCATCTGGCCAGCAACGCGCTCGACACGTACCTGCACGGCACGGTGATTCGTGCCGACACCTTCGTTCCGCAGGCGCACGACCTAACCGCTCCGGTGCAACTGTCGGCGGCCGGCGACACGCTGGTGCTGGTCCGCGCCGATTCGGCCGACGGACTGCAACAGACCCTCTACACGCTCCGCCTGCGGCCCCGGGCCGCGCCCACGGACTCCTCAACTTCGTGGTACCGCCAGAGGACTAGCTTGTTTCAGAACCTGTTCCAGGACTTGGGAACGGAACTCGGCGGCACACCGCCAGTCCGCTCTGAGCCGCGCCTCAGCGGCATCGGCTTGAGCAGCGGTGAGCTCGAACCGCCGTTCGATCGCGAGACATTCGAATACAACGTTTCCGTACCGCCGCACGTCGCAACGCTCACCGTGACGCCCGCGACCGGCGCATCCGGGTCCTGGCTGATCACCAATGACGACGCCGATTCCGCCGACGGACACCAGGTGGCGCTGAACTCCATTCAGACCAGATCGACGGCCCAGACGACGGTCTCGATCGTGGTCCGATCGGCCGATCGCAGGCGGTTGGACACCTACGTGCTGACCGTCACGCGCGACGGGAGAAACACCGAACCGGCGCTGAGCGCGCTGAGCACGGACCCGGGCACGCTGTATCCCGCCTTCAGCGCCGCGAGCAGCGACTACACGGTCTTCGTCGGTTCCGACCAAGCACAGCTCA
Source organism: Dehalococcoidia bacterium (assembly GCA_963666795.2). Lineage (GTDB taxonomy): Bacteria > Chloroflexota > Dehalococcoidia > Bin125 > Bin125 > Bin125. The sequence continues at coordinate 2,421,553 of CAXXUV010000008.1, forward strand.
CCATCTCGGCGACGGCCGTCGCCGGGGCCACCGCAACCATTAGCGGGACCGACGCCGACGCCGTCCTCGACGGACACCAGGTGGCGCTCGCAGCAGGACGCAACCAGATCACGGTCACGGCGGCGGTCGCCGGCGGGTCCAGCAAGACCTACAACCTGACCATCGTGCGCGAGCCGGCGATGGAAGCGAATCACGAGGGGTTCTTGCAGATTGAACGGGGTTGGGAGGGCGTCTGCGGCCTCAGAAAGGACCACACTCTCACCTGCAGAAACCAGTGGATCAGCGACGACGGAGAGCAGTTTGCAGCGCACGTGCCGGAGGGCATCTTCGTCCAAGTGGGGATATCGAGGTTGTTTGGGTGTGCGCTCCGACAGAACGGAGACAAATATTGTTGGTGGGACAACGCACCATTTCTGGAACAGAGGGGACTCGATGTTGAGCGCTTGGAAGGCTCTGCCGAGCCGGTAGGAGGTTACTGTGGCCTCTTGCCGACTGGCAACATTGGCTGTGGCCCGCTTTGGCAACACTATGAGATCGAGGGACCGTTTACCGCGATGGCTCAATCTCGCGACGGTGTCTGCGGACTGCGCCCGGATGGATTGGCCCGCTGCTTCATCATCCGATACGGATACTACTATACGCGCCCACACTTCCAAGCGGGTCAAAACTATTTGGCCATCGATCCCGCGTATCCCGATACCGCGTTCAGTTTCATCTCCGCCGGATATGGCGAGGCGTGCGGCATCCGTGCGAGCGACAAAGCGGCGCTGTGCTGGAAGTGGTACATCGACAATAGACGAGGAAGTTCGCTTAACCGCGACATTGCGACACTGCCCACGATGGCTGGCCAATACAAGTGGATCGACGCCGGCACCGGCGCCAGGGCCTGCGGCGTGCTGCTGGACGGTACCGTCAACTGTTGGCGGAACGGAGAATCTCAATCTGCGAGCAATGCGCCGGACGAGGCAACGATCGGCTATGAAACGGTGTCGTTGCCCATAGAGCCGGTCCATGCGGGCTGCGAACCGATGGGTCGATGAAATGCTGGACCGGTTGGAGCAGTTGGTCCCTGAACCACACCTCGCCGTGGCGCAACAGCGCCGACCTGCTTGGCCTGCCGGTCGCCGGCGCCGGATTATCGTCTTCCTTCGATCGCGCGGCGACCGCCTACACCGCGACCGTCGCCAACGGGATCGACACCGTTGCCATCGCGCCGGAGCTGACCAACTCACTGGCGGTCTACACCATCTACTCCGACACTGATGGGGCTGTCGGCGAGGACGGCATCGTCAACCTGTCCGTGGGCGCCAACGTCATCAAGGTGCGAGTCGTCTCGGCCGACCGCAGCGCGACGAAGACCTACACGGTCACGGTCACCCGGGAATCGGGGTAGCGCTTCGGCGGGCGAGGCTTGATCGCCGCTGAGTTCGAGTATGCGCAATCGGCCGCGCCGCGCCGTCGCTGTCGGTTCCCCCCGGCGGCCTTTGAGCAGGTCGGACGCCGAGCGTCCCTTGCGCGCCCGTGGAATGGACGAAGACAAACCCCAGGTTGGTCCGCGGAGCGCCTTCGTCGACGATCTTGAGGTCGCTGTTCAATTCGTCAAGGAAGTACTCGGTGATCTCGCGATCGACATCCAGCTTCGCGGTCGTCGTGAGACCGTTGAGTTGCGGCTGGTCTTCTTCGGACGAGGTTTCGCAGATAAACCGGACGACATCGGGATAATCGGGTCGATTAGTCGTATTCCGATTAGAAGAGGCACTGGTTCTCATACAAAGAACTGCGGCATCGTCCATCCGCTCCCGATCGAGTGCATCAACCCGTTTGGGCAGGGACGGCATCCGGTTGATCTTCGCGCGGAAGTCGTTTCCACAAGCCTCCAGCAGCACGACGACGAAACCCGTAGCTAACGTCGAGGTAGCGGGAGACCGAGTGTTCGAACGCCTCTTCTGGGTCGGAGTCGGGAACGTCGCGGATGCGGGTGGACAGGCCGTCGACGGCGTGGACGAATCGCTCAAGGATTCCAGGGTTGGAATCGAACTCGTAGATGCCCGGGATGTGAGCGTCGTGCGGGAAATCGCCTGGAGCAATCGCGTCAGGCTGCGGATTGCCGTCTAGCCGGCTGCACGCCAAGGTCGCCCCCGCGTGGTCGGCGTCAGCGGCGTCGACGTTGGGATCGGCGTTGGCGACTACGCGCCTGCGCGATCTCAGGCTCGGTCACCGGCTGCGATGCAGAGAGGGCGCGTTCTGATATCCGGTAGGCAGTACAGGTGAGCAGCCCCTAATGGCGTGGCATATAATAGGCACTCCACTCCACGAAGGATCCAGTGATTGGCTGCGGCACACCGAATGGCGCCCACAGATATCTCCACTGACCACCACGCTGATGACCACCACGCTGATCGTCGGTGTTGTCCGTGCGATGGGGGGCTGAATCCTTGATACCGCGGAACGGAAGGGTGCAGCTGGACCAGTGAGACGTGCATCGTTGCTGGGAACCGGAACCACGTTGGCCGACGGCTCGGCGTCAATGTTGACGCGGGTGTTGCTTGCCATGGTCGTCGGCTGCATGGCGGTTCTAATTGACTGCACAAACAATCACACCACGACCGATGTAGCTCCGGAGTTCCAGCAACAACAGTTGGCAGCAGGAGTTGAGCGGGAGCAATCGACAGAGCATCGAGAGCATCGCGACGCTACGCCTACGTCGGCGACGAATGCGAAATCCGTCCAAGCGACTCAGTCCAGTGAGACTCCTGCCAGCACCCAGCCGGAAGATTCCGAAGCATCAGCACAGCCCGAGACCCGTTACGCCGATCAGACTGCCTCCCATTCCGCCGCAAGCAACCCTCCAGCGGCGACAAGCGAGCAAGAAGCGAACACAGATCCTTCCAGCGCGCAATCGAAGCCAGAAGCGTCCGTTTCGCAGGCACAATCTCAACAAGCGGTGGCTGAGCCTGAAGTGCAATCCGAGCCGCAACCAGAACAGGAAGCATCCGCCTCGCAGGCCCAGTCTCAAGAGGCAGTGGCAGAGCCTGAAGCGCAGTCCGAGCCGGAACCAGAACCGGAAGCGCCGGCGACGGACCACGAGCCGGAAGTAGCCGCCGAAGAGAGCTACGTCGCGCAACCGCCCGCAACCGACCCAGAGGAACAGCAAGCGTCGCAGACCGAAACCGGGCCGGGCGTGTCCGGCGGCAGCGCGAGGCAAGTGGGCGACGAGGACGAAGGCGAACCCAGCGGCGTTGGTGATACCGACCCTCCGCGAACTAAAAAACCCGCGCCTACGACTAACGTCTCGCCTTCCAACAGAACCACCTACACGTGGCAGGACGGCGACGCGACCAGAACAATTTGGACCGACACAGAGACGCAACCCAATGAGCGAGAGAACGATGCAGGCGGCAATGTCAGCGGCGCAGACAGCTCCGCTTTGGTCTTCTACGCCGAGTCCGGACAGCAAATGACCCTGCCCGGCGGCGTCTTGCTAGTGTTCGACGCCGAATGGGACCAGGCCAGGATCGACCGGTTCTTCGCCGAAAACATAGTTTCATTGAGCCTCGTCCAGAAGCGAACATTCGCCACCAACGCCTTCTTCATCGAGACCACCCCGGGATTCGCATCGCTAAACCTCGCCAACCAACTGGCCGGCCAGGATGGAGTGCTGATCTCGAGTCCCAACTGGCAGACCCAGGCTGTGACCCGTTGAAGGCGCTAGTTGTTCTGGGGTTAATAGCTTCACTTTGCGCCGCGCTACTTCTGATACCCAGCTGCGCCCAGGGAGCTCCCGGCGCGCCGACGCTTAGCTCAGTCGCGGGAGGCGGCAGCGATATCACGATCCAATGGACCGCCCCGGCTAACTACGAAGGCTCGGCGATCACGAGCTACGGCCTAAGTTACGTATGCAGCGACAAAGCCGATACCGCGACCGACAGCAACTGGACCGAGGTTGACGATGCCTGGACCAGCGGCTCGCTGACATACCAATTGACCAATCTACGCCGGGACACGAGCTACGGCGTCGCACTCCGGGCCGAAAACACTGATGGCGAAGGTGATTGGTCGGACAAGAATCCCAACAACACCACCGACCATGGCGATAGCACCGCTGAAACGACCTCGCTGGAAGTTGGTTCAACCATCGCAGGCAGCATTGCTACGACGGTTGGTGAAGACTATTTCAGAATCGTCGTTTCCTCACAGACTGACCTCTGGGTGTATACCACCGGCCCTCTGGACACGACAGGCTACTTGCTCAACTCCAGTGGAACCTTGATCAGCACGAACGAAGAAAGCGGACATATCGACTCTCCCCGTGCCTTCTCGCTCCGAGAGCAGATATCTACCGGGACGTACTACGGCAAGGATGTCAGTCAAGGCCAGACGTTGACCGGACCATACGCGATTCACGCACAGCAGTCCATTGATTTTGGTGACAACCGGGAGACCGTAGTACAAGTCGAGCTCCAGTCGGTGACTCCCGCGAAGATCTCATACGCTGACGGGCCTGGTGGCACAGTTGACGATTTAACGTTAGTTCTGACGCAAGTCACCGAAGTATGGGCGGTCGGATCTGGCACGATCGGTGCCGCCGTTACATTACGCAACAACCGCGGAGCCATTGTTGTTAACCATAACGAGGCCGTGTTACCATACAATCCAACCGCATTCGTCCTGCGCGCTACATTACCTGCGGAAACGTACTACCTGGAAATCCGAGGATTAGACACGTTCCGGACTGGTCTGTACGGTCTGGAACTACAATCACAAACCGAACCGGGCGGCTATTCGAATCATACAACACCAATCGCCCTGGATGTCCCCCACACTGGCAAGATGTTCACCTCAAGTGATAACAACCGCCTCACGTTGTCGGTTGAGGACGACTCGTATGCAACTATCCACGCCCTTTCGCTTGGCGACGGCTTGCACCCCGTAGTATCGGAGCGGGTTATCAACGCCCTCAGTCCCTCCCTCATCATTCCCCACGCCGCCTGGCAAATTAATCTTCGGAGAAGCGTCGACTATTGGGACTGGGCCGCGCTCCCGCGAGGATCCTACGACATTGGCACTTCGCCACCCGCTACCAGAACAGGACCCTATTTGGTTTCTCTTCAATCATCACGGTCCGATGAGCTCTTGGAACTTTGTGAGGCCTTTGCGTCTGATTACGACGACCCGCTTTACGGGTGCCAATGGCACCTGAACAACACCGGGCAGTTCCCCCACGGAGCCAGCAAGACATCGGCGTTGAAGATGTCTGGGACGACAGCGACCCTGCGGATCTGAGCAGTCTGGGAGATGGGATCCACGTTGCGATCGTTGATAGCGGCCTCAATGCCGATCATCTGGACTTGACAGCGAATGTCCTCCAAGCACTGAATCACGACTACAGCGGACGCGGCGAGCTTTTTAATCGGACTAATTCACATGGCACGGCCGTCGCTGGAATCATCGCCGCTCGCGATAACGACATTGGCGTACGCGGGGTCGCGCCCAGAGCCAAACTTTACGCCTACAACTTGATTGCCGATAGATATACTGCCGATGAGGAAAGCGACGCGATGACGCGCAATATGCGTGTGACGGCAGTGTCAAACAACAGCTGGGGATTCTTCGTTTCCGCCGTACCAAACGCCGCGAAGGCTACTTGGGTGACAGCGGTCGAGACGGGGGTCGACCAGGGATATGTCGATGACAGCGGACCAACCGACATTGCCAGAGGCGTCTCCTACGTGTGGGCAGCCGGCAACGGCCATCGCCAGCGGGACAATAGCAACCTTGACGGTCGGGCCAATCACTATGCAATCATTGCCGCCTGCGCTGTCAATTACGCCGACCGGCGAAGCTCTTACTCCGAAATGGGCGCCAACCTCTGGGTGTGCGGCCCATCGCACGATCCGTTCACCACAACCGACTATCCGGCAATCACGACGACGGTCGGTGACGATCGCTATACCGACGCCTTCGGTGGAACTTCGGCAGCAGCGCCCGTTGTTTCCGGCGTCGTGGCGCTCATACGTGCCGCCAATCCAGACCTCACCTGGCGTGACGTCAAGCTGATCCTCGCCAGTTCGGCACGAAAGAACGATTCCGCCAACCGTGGCTGGCAAACGGGACAGATCAAGTATGGTTCGACAACCGAGCGGTACATCTTTAACCACGAGTACGGCTTTGGAATGGTCGATGCCGAAGCCGCCATTGACCTGGCCAAAGGCTGGACCAATCTTCCCACCTGGCGGAATAGTACCGTTGAGTCCAGCGGCGAGGAACGGGGCATTCCCGACGGCTCACCCAGTAGGACCATCGAGAGCTCGCTGACGATCGACAAGTTCGTTGAGTTCATTGAGTTCGTCGAGATCAACGTCAACATTCGTCACTCTTACTTCAGAGATCTCGAAGTGGAGCTGGTCTCACCGACAGGCAGCATCTCCAAATTGGCCTCCGCTGCCGTGATTGGTTGTTTGCGGGAGAATTACGGCGAATACGACGCCATGTGCGGATATAATGGCGCGTTCCGCTTCGGTTCCGCTCGCCACCTTGGCGAAAACTCAGTCGGCATCTGGAAGCTCAGGGTGACGGACCGGCAGCCAGGCGATAGCGGAACGCTGCGGTCTTGGGACATCAAATTCTACGGACACGGCATCACGCCGGGCGAACCCAAGTTCGGTTCCTCCGCACCAGGCGACCAGTCCATGACCGTCAATTGGCAGGCGCCGCAGGACATCGGCCGAAGCGACGTCACCCAATACGACGCACGCGTGATCCGTTCCGACGCCACGGACAAGTCGGACGGCCGTTGGACCACTCATACTGAGATTACAACCACGGCCCAGGAATTCACAAATCTCGATTCCGGAGTCTACTACGACATCCAGATGCGGGCGCACAACGACGGCGGCGCAGGCGTGTGGTCCAAGACTGAACAAGGCAACACTGACCCGGACGCGCCCGCAACGCTCAGTGCGCCGGGCGTGACGCCTCGTGTGACTGAACTGCTCGTGACCTGGACGCCACCCAGGACGGGGCAGGTTGGAATCAGCAGCTACGACGTGCGGCACATCCTCAGCAGCGCCACTCCCGAGGAGAAGGAAGTTGATACGAATTGGACAGAAGATGTGGCCTGGACAACCGGCGGCGGCGACTTGAAACACATCATCGACAACCTAACCGATGGCGTCAGCTATGACGTGCAGCTACGTGCGACTAACGGACAGGCGACCAACGATTGGTCTTCAACCCAGACCGGCACGCCAAATGTCTCCAATCACGGCCCGATGTTCCCATCCAACGAGACGGGCACGCGCAGCCTGAACGAGAACACTCCTGCCGGCCGGACCATCGGCAAGGCTGTCCAGGCGACTGACCGCAACGGCGACCCATTGACTTATGACCTTACGGGTAGCGACGCCGACGACTTTGAGATCAACAAAGTCACCGGGCAACTTCAGACGTTGACCGAATTCGACTATGAGGGCATCAGGAAGACATACTCAGTCAACGTCGTGGTCTCGGACAACAAGGATGTCAACGCCGAAGACGATCCTAAAGTTGACGCCACGCAGCCGGTCACGATCACGGTCGAAAACGTCAACGAGGCGCCTGTGGTGTCGGGAGCCAGGGATTTCAAATTCCGAGAGGACCGCGGCTACTGGGATGTTGGCAGCTACTCCGCGTCCGACCCAGAAAACGACATGATCAGATGGTCGCTGGCGGGCGACGACCGAGGCGACTTCCAGATCGACCAATCCGGCAATCTCAGTTTCCGCGAGCCGCCCGACGCCGATCGACCCGCCGATCAAGACCAGAAGAGCACGTACGAAGTCAACGTGGTCGCCTCCGACGGCACGTTGCGTGGAGAGCTCGATGTCATGGTCGAGGTCGAAGATGTCGATGAAGCGCCGGAGATCACCGGCCGGGCCGACATCGACTATCGAGAAAACAGCACTGCGGTTGTCGAGAGGTACTCGGCCGCCGATCCAGAAGGCGGGTCCGTCATCTGGTCGCTGCCAATGAGCGATCAAGTCACGTTCACGCTGACAGACGGCCAACTCCGCTTCAGGTCGCCGCCGAACCATGAGGCGAGTGATAGCTATGATCTCACCGTCCGCGCCTCCGACGGTAGTCATACGAGATCCCTACTAGTAACGATTAACGTTACGGATCTCGATGAAACTGAAATGCTCTCGCTGGCAAAGAACCAACCAGTGCAGGACATCGACCTTGCCGCAACCTTTACCGAAGCAGATCGCGTCACCAACAGAGCGTGGCAGTGGCAACGCTCGATGAGCCGAAGCAGCGGCTGGACCGAAATTCAGTCCGCGACATCAAGCAGCTACACCCCGGTCCTTGACGATGTCACCTACTACCTGCGTGTCACCTTGACCTACGACGACACCCACCGCAATGGCAGGACGTTGGCCGCGACCTCAGGTCGGAGTGTGATTCGCAACCGATCGAACAACAGCGACCCTGCGTTCCCGTCCACGGAAACGGGCCAGCGGACGATCCCAGAGAACTCCGGCCGTGGAGAACGGGTTGTGCATCCCGAACCCGGCAAAGACGCGGCGGTCGTCGCGGAGGACGCCGACAACGACCAATTGACTTATTCGCTTTCGGGCACGGACTCGGACAAGTATGCGATCAGCGGATCCGGTCTGATCACGGTGATACAGGGGGCGATCCTCGACCACGAAGCGCAACCCTTGCATGTTGTGACCGTGACCGCACGGGATGACTTTGGTGGCGTAGGCGCCAAATCCGTGACCATCACCATCACGGATGTCAACGAGGCGCCTGTGGTGTCGGGAGCCAGGGATTTCAAATTCCGAGAGGACCGCGGCTACTGGGATGTTGGCAGCTACTCCGCGTCCGACCCAGAAGACGACATGATCAGATGGTCGCTGGCGGGCGACGACCGAGGCGACTTGCAGATCGACCAATCCGGCAATCTCAGTTTCCGCGAGCCGCCCGACGCCGATCGACCCGCCGATCAAGACCAGAAGAGCACGTACGAAGTCAACGTGGTCGCCTCCGACGGCACGTTGCGTGGAGAGCTCGATGTCATGGTCGAGGTCGAAGATGTCGATGAAGCGCCGGAGATCACCGGCCGGGCCGACATCGACTATCGAGAAAACAGCACTGCGGTTGTCGAGAGGTACTCGGCCGCCGATCCAGAAGGCGGGCCCGTCATCTGGTTGCTGCCAATGAGCGATCAAGTCACGTTCACGCTGACAGACGGCCAACTCCGCTTCAGGTCGCCGCCGAACCATGAGGCGAGTGATAGCTATGATCTCACCGTCCGCGCCTCCGACGGTAGTCATACGAGATCCCTACTAGTAACGATTAACGTTACGGATCTCGATGAAACTGAAATGCTCTCGCTGGCAAAGAACCAACCAGTGCAGGACATCGACCTTGCCGCAACCTTTACCGAAGCAGATCGCGTCACCAACAGAGCGTGGCAGTGGCAACGCTCGATGAGCCGAAGCAGCGGCTGGACCGAAATTCAGTCCGCGACATCAAGCAGCTACACCCCGGTCCTTGACGATGTCACCTACTACCTGCGTGTCACCTTGACCTACGACGACACCCACCGCAATGGCAGGACGTTGGCCGCGACCTCAGGTCGGAGTGTGATTCGCAACCGATCGAACAACAGCGACCCTGCGTTCCCGTCCACGGAAACGGGCCAGCGGACGATCCCAGAGAACTCCGGCCGTGGAGAACGGGTTGTGCATCCCGAACCCGGGAAAGACGCGGCGGTCGTCGCGGAGGACGCCGACAACGACCAATTGACTTATTCGCTTTCGGGCACGGACTCGGACAAGTATGCGATCAGCGGATCCGGTCTGATCACGGTGATACAGGGGGCGATCCTCGACCACGAAGCGCAACCCTTGCATGTTGTGACCGTGACCGCACGGGATGACTTTGGTGGCGTAGGCGCCAAATCCGTGACCATCACCATCACGGATGTCAACGAGGCGCCTGTGGTGTCGGGAGCCAGGGATTTCAAATTCCGAGAGGACCGCGGCTACTGGGATGTTGGCAGCTACTCCGCGTCCGACCCAGAAGACGACATGATCAGATGGTCGCTGGCGGGCGACGACCGAGGCGACTTGCAGATCGACCAATCCGGCAATCTCAGTTTCCGCGAGCCGCCCGACGCCGATCGACCCGCCGATCAAGACCAGAAGAGCACGTACGAAGTCAACGTGGTCGCCTCCGACGGCACGTTGCGTGGAGAGCTCGATGTCATGGTCGAGGTCGAAGATGTCGATGAAGCGCCGGAGATCACCGGCCGGGCCGACATCGACTATCGAGAAAACAGCACTGCGGTTGTCGAGAGGTACTCGGCCGCCGATCCAGAAGGCGGGCCCGTCATCTGGTTGCTGCCAATGAGCGATCAAGTCACGTTCACGCTGACAGACGGCCAACTCCGCTTCAGGTCGCCGCCGAACCATGAGGCGAGTGATAGCTATGATCTCACCGTCCGCGCCTCCGACGGTAGTCATACGAGATCCCTACTAGTAACGATTAACGTTACGGATCTCGATGAAACTGAAATGCTCTCGCTGGCAAAGAACCAACCAGTGCAGGACATCGACCTTGCCGCAACCTTTACCGAAGCAGATCGCGTCACCAACAGAGCGTGGCAGTGGCAACGCTCGATGAGCCGAAGCAGCGGCTGGACCGAAATTCAGTCCGCGACATCAAGCAGCTACACCCCGGTCCTTGACGATGTCAGCTACTACCTGCGTGTCACCTTGACCTACGACGACACCCACCGCAATGGCAGGACGTTGGCCGCGACCTCAGGTCGGAGTGTGATTCGCAACCGATCGAACAACAGCGACCCTGCGTTCCCGTCCACGGAAACGGGCCAGCGGACGATCCCAGAGAACTCCGGCCGTGGAGAACGGGTTGTGCATCCCGAACCCGGCAAAGACGCGGCGGTCGTCGCGGAGGACGCCGACAACGACCAATTGACTTATTCGCTTTCGGGCACGGACTCGGACAAGTATGCGATCAGCGGATCCGGTCTGATCACGGTGATACAGGGGGCGATCCTCGACCACGAAGCGCAACCCTTGCATGTTGTGACCGTGACCGCACGGGATGACTTTGGTGGCGTAGGCGCCAAATCCGTGACCATCACCATCACGGATGTCAACGAGGCGCCCGTGGCCGAAAACGACTCGTTCATGGTTCGCGAAGACACGCCGACATCCTTCAACGTGCTTGCCAACGACGATGACCAAGATTCCGATGATCTTACGGTGACCGCACCGGCAAGCACCAGCAAAGGGACGTTGATCGTTCAACCGTCCGGCGTCATCCTCTACGGCCCGAATGCCAATGCAACAGGCCAGGACGATTTCATCTACCAGATCACCGATGGAACCTACACAGCAACAGCCAAAGTGATTGTTGTCATCGAAGGGATCAACGACCCGCCGGAGTTTTCTGCCGATTCGGTCGAGTTCGAGGTTGCGATGAACGCGGCGGAGGGCGACTGGATCGGGCAGCCGCTCAGGGCGTCGGACGTGGATCGCGACCGGCTGACCTACAGCCTCGTCGGCGGCTTCCCGTTCGAGATCGTGGAGTCGAGCGGTCAGATCTTGGTGGGGCCCAACGCTACGTTCGATCCGGCAGTCCAGGACAAGTACACGGTGACCGCCGAGGTCCACGATCCCGAGTTCGCGTTCGACTCAATCGACGTCACGATCAGTGTGGTTGCTCAAATGACGCCCCCGGTCAGCGGCGGAGGAGGCGGGGGTGGCGGTGGCGGTGGCGGTGGCGGTGGCGGTGGTGGCGGTGGCGGCGGCGGCCCGCCTCCCGTTCTGGTCCCCTCCGACGTGGAGTTTGACTGGAATGTGACCCGCGACATTGAGTCGCTGCATCGCGACAACGATCTACCGACCGGTCTCTGGTCGAACGGCGAGGTGCTCTGGGTCGTCGAGAACTCGGCGAGCGGCGCCGACCGGCTTTTCGCCTACAACCTCAACACGGGTGAGCGGTTGGAAGAGCGCGAGTTTGAACTCGAGCGCCGCAACCGCTTCTCGCACGGCATCTGGTCCGACGGCGAAGTCGTCTGGATTGCCGACAGCGGCCAGGACAAGCTGTTTGCCTACCACCTTGCTACCGGCGAGCGAGATGAAGACCGAGACCTTGTTCTTGGCGAGCGTAACCGCGACCCTCGGGGCATCTGGTCCGACAGCAAAGTTATGTACGTGCTCGACAGCGTCAAGGAGGCACTCTTCGTGTATGACATCGAAGCGGACGAGCTACCGGCGGAGTATCCGCTGGACAAGCTGAACAAGAGTCCGCGTGGGATCTGGTCGGACGGCTTCACGATCTGGGTCTCGGACGACGGCGCCAAGCGTATCTTCGCTTACCGCATCGAAGGCGAAACCTTCAATCGGTATGAGGAGCAGGAGTTCACCTTCCGCTCGCTGCTCAAGGCGGGCAACGGTGACGCCCGAGGGATCTGGTCCGACGGTGACGTGATCTTCGTCGCCGACGAACAGGACGAACAGATCTACACGTACAACATGCCCGACGCGATCGATGCGAGGCTCGCCTCACTCACCTTGAGCGGCGTCGAATTCGGCGAGTTCTCGGCTGGGCGAACGGAGTATGCGGCCGTGGTCGATTCCGGTCTGGCTCAGACCACGGTGGAAGCGGAAGCGGCTCAGAGCAAGGCCGGCATCGAGATCAGGCCAGCCGACGCCGACGGCGACCCGAGCAACGGACACCAGGCGACGCTGATCGATGGTCAGGAGATCACGGTCGAGGTGACATCGGCAGACGGCTCGCGGACCGTGGTCTACCGCGTCGGCGTCAGCCACTGTCTGAGCGGCCTCAGCGAGACGCGCCTGAACTCGGTCACGTCCGTCGGCGGCAGCGTAGAAGCGTTAGGCGACTGCGCCCAGAGCCTCGGCGTCGATGCGCTGTATCACTACCGCGACGGCGTTTGGGTCGGCCTCTTCCCCGAAGCGCCGGAGTTCCTCAATCGTCCATTCCGCGACCGCTTCGCCGAGGGCGTACCGGGCGGCGAAGTACTGATCGGGAAGCGAGATGCCATCCAGATCACAACGCAGGCCGTGTCCGGCGCCGGCTAGCGGGACGCTGAAATACCGGAGTGGCGCTCACATGGAGGCGGTCTGCGCTGGTGCATGAGGGTCTATGCGTGGTGGACTGAGCGCGAGTTCTGCGAGCAACTGCGCTCTCCATCCTCCTCGCTCCCCATCCTCCTAATGTGGTTCCTGGACCTGAACATCAAGGACGAGCCGGTCCACCCGCCGACCTGCACGAAGAATCGCGAGCGATTGTTGGAAGTGGACGCGGAGCGGGCGCTCCTCATGAAAGTCGTGCGCGCGTTGATGTCGGTGGCTGTTTCAGGACCGCCTTGGGGGACTCGATCCGTGCGAGGATTGCGCCGCTCCAGGCATCCCGGGTCAGGCGCCTACAGGTCCACCTCCCAGCGGAACAAGTTCGCAGTACGGTCTCGCTTGGCCCACTTTTCTCGACCAGTACGTACTGAACTGCGAACTATATTGTGGATTCTGTTGGAGGGCAGCCCTCGCGTCCCTGTTGACGGATCAGCCAGACGGACGCACTCAAGCTGCTCGCCCAGTAGCTGCCCAGCGCTCTGGCGGTTGCGGATGAACTGCTAGAGGGCAGGCTCGCCGCCTACGGCGACGACCTGATGCTGGCGCTGTCCCACAAGCTCGTCTCCGTCGCAGAGGACCCAGACTTGGTCGAGTCGGTGTTCGCGCAGGCCCAACGGGTCGCGACGGACGGTGAGGCGTTGCTTGTTGACCACGATCAGCAGCGAGCGGAACTAGAACCCGAGCGGCTGGCTGTAGCATCGCCCACCGACCGACGCGTCGCGTCGGTAGTCGAACTGGTTCCCTGCCGGGGCCACCACGGGACGCCGGAACCACAGCAGTCACTGTTCACCTGGGCCGAGTTCATAGCTCGAGCACCTGGGCTAACGAAGCGGCTCGGACGCAAGGCCCCGTCGGCCTCGCGCTCACAGTTCGACTGGGAGCTGGAACAGGAGCAGAACGCAAGGTTGGTCGCCAACACCTGATATGCGGATAGCGAGTCATCATCTCGTCTGGCGATGACCCTCCCTGCAGCCGCATATATGTGGAGCGCTTTTTTCTTGCCCGCACGGACAAGAGATCAGAGACGGATCTCTCTTCACTCAGGTCGTTTCGTCACCTCGTGTGCTGCTCACTGGCGCTGGCGTGCGCAAGGCGATATCTGCGGAGACGACCGATGCGTTTGGCGAAGGTATCTGTTCGACGTTACGACTCCGTGTCTACCGTTTCGCTCCCTCCGTCGGCGCGAGCCGGAGCAGCCGTGCGCACGGCGTCGAGCTGGGCGCCCAGCTCGGTGTTGGCGTCTGGCACGTGCCGCGCGACTTCCGTTCCGTCGCTGGGCGAGAAGCTGCTCTAGCCGCCGCTGCGCACTTCGACGAACGTCGCCGCCCTGCCCGTTCCTGCGGCATGAAGCGCGGCGTCCACGACCAACCATTCCCGATCTGCGGCCAGATGGCGACTAGCTGGTGGTCGACGCTCCGGGCGTGTCCACAACAGCTGATTGGCGCTGGGCGATTAATCGCTCATCCAGCGGTAGTCCCTCTAGGAACCGATTACGGAACGGTTGGCTGAGGAACTCGGGGAGGTCCGGGAAGAGGAAGAGCGCGGTCCAGGTACCGTCGCGGAGGTGGTAGAGCGCATTCACGTTGGCGCTGCGCGCGCAGGCTTCCAGATCGCTAACGCTGCCGCCAACGAAGCTGACTTGGCTCAGTCGCGCTTCGCTGAGTCCTTCCAGGCACGTTGGTTTGCTGATCTGAACCCGGTAAGTCGTGGTCCTGCTGCCGTCCTCGGACGTGACCGCGATGGTGATCGTGGTCTCGGCCCCGAGATTGACTTGGTTTCCGTTCTCGAGGTCACCATCCGCGTCGACCGGTTCAATCGCGACCGTGGCCGCTTCTTGCGATGCTTCAACCGTGACCGTCGTTAGTGAGACCTCCTGGACAGCGGTTGCGGTGTATTCGAAGCGGTTGGGCGAGAACTCCTCAATGTCGATGTCGCTCAGGCTGAGCGACGCGAGTTGAGCAATGGTCGCGTCGGGGATGTTGTAGCTGTAGACCTTGTCGTCCTGCTCGTCGGCGACGTACATGACATCGCCGTCCGACCAGATGCCGCGGGCGTTGCCGTTACCGGCCTTGCGCAGGGCGCGGAATGTGAACTCCAGGTCCTCATTCCTGGTCATTGCCGTGTCCTCGAACTCGTAAGCAAACAGGCGCTTGGCGCCGTCGTCTGAGACCCAGATCGTGACGCCGTCAGACCAGATCCCGCGCGGGCTCTTGTTGAGCTTGTCGAGCGGATACTCGGCCAGCAGTTCGCCGGTCTCGAAGTCGTAGACGAAGAGCGCGTCCTTGACGCTGTCGAGCACGTAGAGCGTCTCGCCGTCCGCCCAGATGCCGCGTGGATCGCGGTTGCGTTCAGCCAGCTCGATGTCGCGTTCCGCCAGGCGCTCGCTGCTGGCGAGCTCGTATGCGAAGAGCTTGTCCTGTCCGCTGTCCGCGACCCAGACGGTCTCATCGTCCGACCAGAGGCCGTGCGAGAAGCGGTTGCGAGATTCGAGTTCAAGCTCCGCGTCCTGCCTGCGTTCGCCGGTCTGGAGGTCGTAGGCGAAGACTCGGTCGGCGCCTGAGGCCGAGTTCTCCAGGACCCAGAGCGTCGTGCCGTCTGACC
Source organism: Dehalococcoidia bacterium (assembly GCA_963666795.2). Lineage (GTDB taxonomy): Bacteria > Chloroflexota > Dehalococcoidia > Bin125 > Bin125 > Bin125. The sequence goes on from CAXXUV010000008.1 coordinate 2,437,326, forward strand.
ACATGTCGGTCGGCAGGTCGTTATCGCGGTCAAGCGCCTCGATATCGCGGGTCACGTTCCAGTCGAAGTCCTTGTCCGATGGGATCGGAACCGGTGGAGGCCCACCGCCTCCGCCACCGCCACCGCCGCCGCCGGTCGGCGGTGGCTGGACCCGTTCCACCACTGTGATTGTGACCGCAACCTCGGCGCGGGCGAAATCCTCGTCGCGCGCCTCCACCTTCACCGAGTACTCGGATTGAACCAATGGATCGAAGATCACTCCCGCACCGACCGTGATCTGACCCGTCTCGTCGTCGATCTCAAAGCTCGAAGCATCTGGGCCGCGCAATCCGTAGGTCGGCGAGTCGCCGTCGATGTCGGTGGCGGTCACTGGACTCCCGACATCGTCGCCGGCTTGCGCGCTGCGAGCGACTTGCCGCTTCAGCGGGCCTCGGGAGAACAGCGGCGCGTCGTTGAGCGGATGGATAGTAAGCGCAATCTCGCCGCTATCGGTCAAACGGCCGGGGTCAGTCAGGATGTATGTGACCGTGTCGGAGCCGTGGTAGTCGGACTTCGGGGTGTATGTGATTTCTTGGGTGTCGGGATCGACGGTGGCGGACCCGTTGCGCGGCCCCGAGCCCAGGCTCACCGTCAGAACGTCGTTCTCGGGATCGCTGGAGTCGGCCAGGACGTTGAGGGTCACCGCCGTGTCCTCGTTCGTCGTTGCGACGATGTCGTCGGCCTCCGGCGGCTCATTCACATTGGTGACACTGATCGTGACGCTAATGCTCGCCGTGGCGTTGGAGGAGTCGGAGGCGGTGACGCTCACCGTGTGGGAGGGTCCCCTCTCGTGGTCGAGCATGGCGCCTGAGGCGACGCGGATGCGGCCTCGTGCGCTGTCGATAGTGAAGCGGCTTGAGCCGCTGAGCGTGTAGGTCAGGACATCGCGAGGGTCGTCGTCGGTGGCCGTGACGGCGGCGCCGACGGTCGCGTTGGCCGAAGCGTTCTCGGCGGCATCGCGAGTCGTGGTCAGGGTGGCGAAGTACGGAGCGGTATTGTTCGCGGGGTCGGCGATCACGGAGTTGGCCGACCGCGCGAGGAGGCTCTTGTCCGGACCGTGGCCGTCGGTGAAACTGGCTGTGACCCGCAGATAGTAGCCGACATCGTCGGCGTCGGGCTGGTAGACGCTCGTCTCAGTACTGTCGGAAGCTCCGCTAACCGAAGTCCAGGGGCCGTTGCGGCTCGTTGATCGCTCCCAAGTCCAAGTCGTAGACACAACTCCGTCGGGGTCGCTGAGCGTGGCGGTGTAGTCGGCGTCGGCCTGCGGCTGTGGCGAGGAGAAGCCGAGCGAGCCGAATTGCTCCTTGTTCGTCACGCTGACGGCGACATCGAACGGCGTAGTCTGGCCGTCTGCGGCAGCGCTGAGCGTCACGTCGTACATGTTGGTCCGGCCGATATCGCCGGCGTTCTCGTAGTTGGGCGCGGCCTTGAACACAAGCCTGCCGGTCGATGAGCTGAACTCGAACTTGTCGCTGTCGGAACCGCCCAGGGGCAGCCAAGCGATCGTGGTATCGTCTTGGTCCGTGGCCCCGTATGTCCCAACAAGACGCGCGCCTTCTTCCACAACGCTAGGGGTCGCGTTGCCGGTGATAGTCGGCGGTTCGTTGACCGGCCTGACGGTGACGGTCATGTCGATACTGCCCGTCTTGCCGTCGCTGTCGAGGGCACTCACCCGAATGTCGTAAACGTTGTTACCCCCTGAGTCCAAGGGGCGTTCGTAGTCTGGCGTGCTGGTGAAGGAGATGGCGCCGGCGGAGGTAATGCCGAAGTCGGATGCATCGGTTCCACCAAGAGACCAGGTGTAAGTGAGACCGGCCTGGTTCTCCGGGTCGTTCGCATTGAACGTGGCGAGCGTGCCACCATGGTTCTCGTCTAGCAGGGTGCTGAACAATGACCGGTTGGGGCTTGGCAGCGGGAGTAGGGGTTAGCTGAGCAGGCTCGAGTGAGCTGAACGGTAGGTCCAGTTGGAGCGGTGGGGGACGTTCCGGCGGCCTGGGTGAGGGTTCGGCCGGCGGTGGCCTATGCGGCGGCGGCCTCGAGTTGGGCGAGGCGGGTGAAGTCGTAGGCGGCGGCGGTTAGCTCGAACCAGAGCTTGTTGCGGGCCCGACCGAGATAGCGCAGCTTGCCGCCTCCGCCGATCGTCTTGATCCAGCCAAAGACCTCCTCGACCCGCTTGCGCCGGCGCCGACTCTGGCGGTAGCCGTCATGCCGCGTCGTCCGACCATCGATCGCGCTGCGCCGCCCGCGGTCGTTCTGGGCGACGTGCGAGGTCACCCCGAGCGCGCGCGACCGCCAGACGAAGTCGCGCGTGTCGTAGCCGCGGTCGGCGCCGACGGTTGCCAGCCCACAGACGCTGCGTTCCAGCATCTCGAGCGCCGCCTCACGCTCGGCCCGGCCATCGGCCTCGGTCAGCTCCACGTCAACGACCAGGCCGTGCCGGTTCTCGGTCAGCACATGACCCAGATAGCAGAGCTGCGCGCCCTGTTGCTTGCCTTTGCGGTAGAGCCGCGCCTCCGGATCGGTGGTCGAGATGTGCGTGTCACGGCTGCGGCGCTCGCCTCTGAAGTCCGCATCATGGTTGCGACCAGCGCCGCGCGGCCCTTGGTCGTCGCGCGGCCGGTAGCTCTTGTGCGAGGCCCAGGCCTCCAGCAGCGTGCCGTCAACCGTGAAGTGGTCCGCCGACAACAGCCGCCGGCGCCTAGCCTCCTTGACGACTTCCTTAAGCAGGACCCGCGCCGCATCCGCCTCCAGCAGCCGCTCGCGATTCTTCGTGAACGTGGTCGGGTGGAATGGCTCGTCCTCGACGTTCAGGTCCAGAAACCACTTGAACAGGATGTTGTAACGCAGCTGCTCGCAGAACTGGCGCTCCGAGCGGATCGTGTAGAACGCCATCAGTAGACTCGCCTTGAGCAGGTGCTCGGGCGGGATCGAGGGCCGCCCGCCGGCCGCATAGATCTCGTCGAACAGGGGCGACATCCGACCCAACGCCGAATCGACCAGCGGCTTGATCCGCCGCAGCGGGTGCTCCCGGGGTACGAACCCGTCCGGCGTCAAGCCCAACAACAACGTCGCCTGCCGCTCAGTCTCACCACGCATCGCCGTCTCCTTCAGCTACCAGCTCAACTACACCTCCATGATCTCACACGCCATTTTTCAGCAGCCTGCGGAGGCTGTCGCACAGAGTTTGTGGTCGGCCGGGTGTGGGCGGTCAGTCGGCGCGGGGTTGTCGGCTCCCGGGGGCTGGTTGACATCGGACGGGGGCGCGGCGGTGTTGGACCGGGCTGGACAAGCGGGCGTGGCGAGGCTCGGTGCGCGGTCTGGGTGAGCGGCGGCCGAAGGGCGCCGGCGAGCCGTGGGGCTGAGTGTGGCGGTAGAGCTTGCGCAAGTTGTGCGTGGCGGCGATCAACTGCCATTCGCTGGCGCCGGCCTGGAAGCCGCGGCGCTGGAAGCGGCGGATGTCGCGGTTCTCCTTGATCTGGCCGAAGACTGGTTCAATCATCCAGCGGCGCTGCTCGTAGAGCCGACGGCCACGCTTGGTCGTCAGCCTGCGGCGCATCCGTTCGCGGGTCGAGAGTTGGGCCGGGATGCGCCCACGCGCGGCCGGGCCGGCCGCGCGCCGGTTGCGGTCGTTGCGACTGGCGATCAACAGCTCGGGCCCAGCCGCGGCCAGCGACCGGACGTTGGCGTCGGAGTAGTAGCCGGCGTCGGCCAGCAGGATCCCGATCGGCGCCTGACCCAGCGCCGCCAGATTGCGATTCGTCGCTTCGACCATCGGCTGCAGCTCCTGCACATCGGTCGCGGCGCGGGTCAGCTCGGCCGCCACGATGACTTGCTCGCTGGTCGCCACGGCCTGCGCGTTGTAACCCTGGTAGTGACCCCAGTAGTCGCGCACGACCCGGTTGTCCGGGTCGCTCAGGTTGACCTTCGTCTCTGGGTCGGGCGTGGGCCGCTTCGGCTGACGCCCGCGCGCATCCTTCTGCTCGCGTTCCCGCAACCGCGCCTCGTAGGCGTCCTGGCGCTCCTGTTCGCGCGCCGCCAGCCGCTGCTTGGCCTCGCGCAGCCGCGTCAGCCGTTGCTCCCGGCCGCGCAACGCCGACGGCAATGCCTCATCCCGCTCCGTGCCGCCGCGCGCCTGCTCCTCGGCGTCCGCCTGCTCCGCTTCGGCCAGCATGCGCTCGACGTCGGCCTCCAGTTTCGCCTGCGTGCGGTTGCGCTCGCGGCTCGCGTTGGCGCGCAGCTTGGTCCCGTCCAGCGCCACCACGCCGGCCGGCGCCAGCCCCGCCTCGGCGCACAGCCGCAGCGCCTCGACGAACAGCCCGCCAGGGCCTGCTCGTGGCGTTGCCGGAAACGGCAGATCGTCGCATAGTCGGGCTGCTGGTTCGCGCTCAGCACGCGGAAGGCGATGTCCTCCCGGCAGCCGCCGCTCGATTCGCCGGCTCGAACGTTCGCCCTCGCAATAGGCGTAGAGCAGCAGCGCCAACATCATCGCCGGATCATAGGCCTGGCGGCCCCAGCCGTCATCGCGGTAGGCGGCATGGAAGGCCGCCAGATCCATCTGATCGACCGCGTCCAAGACGAACCAGGCGAAGTGATCCTCCGGCAGCCAGTCGCGCACGACTGGCCGGCATCAGGTACTGCTGTTCACGCTCGCACGGCAGATAGCGCTCGGCCATCGCACCCGCCCTTCGTTACACCCGGTCGTCGCTCGCAGACTACGCCTGAACCCCTCACCTCGATAGTTTGTGCGACAGCCTCAGCAGGCTGCTGAAGAATGTGGGCTGTGGCAGAGATTGCTTGGGTGACGGGACGTTGGCGCCTTTGTTGGCTCACGGTGGCAGGGTGATCGCGGTGCGTCTGCGGGCCTGATCTTGGGCGATCGGTCGTGGTTGCCGGCGGTGGCCTATGCGGTGGCGGCCTCGATTTGGGCGAGGCGGGTGAGGTTGTAGGCGGCGGCGGTTAGCTCGAACCAGAGCTTGTTGCGGGCCCTTCCGAGATAGCGCAGCTTGCCGCCCCCGCCGATCGTCTTGATCCAGCCAAAGACCTCCTCGACCCGCTTGCGCCGGCGTTGACTCTGACGGTAACCCGCATGTCGCGTGGTCCGGCGGTCGATCGCGCTGCGCCGGTCGCGGTCGTTCTGGGCGACATGCGGGGTCACACCCAGGGCCCGCGCGTTCCAGACGAAGTCGCGGGTGTCGTAGCCGCGGTCGGCGCCCACGGTCGCCGGTCCGCAGACGCTGCGTTCCAGCATCGCCAGCGCCGCCTCGCGTTCGGCCCGCCCGTCGGCCTCGGTCAGCTCGACATCGACGACCAGGCCATGCCGATTCTCGCTCAGCACGTGACCGAGATAGCAGAGCCGCGCCTCCTGCTGTTTGCCCCTGCGGTAGAGCCGCGCCTCGGGATCGGTGGTCGAGGCGTGCGTGTCACGACTGCGGCGCTCACCCTGGAAGTCCGCATCGCGGTTGCGACCGCCGCCTTTGGGCGGTTGCTCGTCGCGCGGACGATAGCTCTTGTGCGAGGCCCAGGCCTCCAGCAGCGTGCCGTCAACCGTGAAGTGGTCCGCCGACAGCAGCCGCCGGCGACGCGCCTCGCGCACCACTTCCTTGAGCAGCACCCGCGCCGCATCCGCCTCCAGCAGCCGCTCGCGATTCTTCGTGAACGTGGTCGGGTGGAACGGCTCGTCCTCGACGTTCAGGTCGAGGAACCACTTAAACAGAATGTTGTAGCGCAGCTGCTCGCAGAACTGGCGCTCCGAGCGGATCGTGTAGAACGCCATCAGTAGACTCGCCTTGAGCAGGTGCTCGGGCGGGATCGAGGGCCGCCCAGCGGCTGCGTAGATCTCGTCGAACAGGGGCGACATCCGACCCAACGCCGAATCGACCAGCTGCTTGATCCGCCGCAGCGGGTGGTCCCGAGGCATGAACCCCTCCGGCGTCAAGCCCAACATCAACGTCGACTGCCGCTCAGTCTCACCACGCATACCAATCTCCCTCAACAAGCCGCTCGCTCCGACCTCCATTCTCCCGTACTCATTTTTCAGCAGCCTACCGCTGACCAGATACGGAGACTGGATTCCCGGTCAAGCCAGGAATGACGGAAATGGGGTTTGTGCGACAGCCTCTGCTAGGTGGTGGATGCGCCAACGGAACGCCAACTTGGACCCACGTTCAACAGGCCGACTCTGGCAATGCAAGCAAGTGCTGGCACATGTCAATCAAGTAGCAGCTGCCACGGCAGCCGGACGAGATGTGGCGCAGGAAGCAGCACAGGCTGTGCCCCGTCGTGCATTCACTACTGACTCACCAGGTCGATAACATCAGTGTCAATCTCGATACGCTCATCTGTCTCCCGCCATAGTTCGTGCGAATAGGTTCCTGCAGGCCGTGTAGCAGCCAAAAGGACACGCCTTCTTGCTTTGCAACCCTGACGGCTGGATGAAAGTCAGCGTCTCCGGCCAATAGCGCAATGTTCGTTACTTGCTGCTTCGCGCTGAGTGACGCTATGTCAAGGCCCAGTAGCAGATCCACACGCTTCTGCTAGAAGATGGGGCGGCCAACCTGATCATAACCCCGCCGTTGAAGACGTCCTTCACGCAGTTCGAACCTAGGAATAGCGCTCACAGCATATGCAAACCGCTGATAGCATGCCAGGAGCTGGCTCTCATCTGTGGTCGGAGGATTGCTTTGGTAGGGAGGACACGTGTAATATTAGGTTCTTAGGTGTTCCACTGGTCCTGCGGAGCCTTGCCCAATCCTCTAGTGAATCTCAGCGCTCAGCTTCACGTAGTTCACCCTGACGCCGCTACAGTTGTTCTTGCAGAGAGCATCGAGGTAGCCACCGTCTAAGAAGATCGCCAGACTCGCCATTCGTGCCTCCTCAGGCAAGAAAAAGGTCGGCGCCTCAGTAAGACGCCGACCGAATGCTTTTCCTACGTCCGACTAGGAACGCGGGGGTAGATACTTCGTTCGTCTTGGTCAGGTTTCCTGATCTACGTCAAGAGAGGCTCACTTGTGGCGAGCGATGCACACCTTGGCTTGGCCATACAGGTCATGGATGTCGAGCGGCTCACAGTCTGGACGCAGCGGATTGACTTGTACCCGAGTCTGTAGCCGTTGGTCACGCTGCTCGTGATCTCGCTCGATTTCCGCAATCCGCTTTGGTTCCGCAAGCTGCTCAAGCGATTGTCCCTGACTCCAAGTGAACGGCGACCCGCCGACAAGCGCCGTTTTCTCGTAGCGGCAAGCTTCCTCCAAGAACTGCGGATGCCGTTCGACCAGACGGACCCATTCGATCTTCTGTTGAAAGAAGCAGAATGTGCAGCCGCTGCGTGTCCGCCACTCGTTGTAGGCGGGAAGTCCCAAGCCGGCGCCGTCGAGGATCTCCAAAACTCCCACCTTGTCGATACCCGACTCCTTCAGCGGAAGACGTACCACGACGCGTTCCTGCTTCGAGCTGTAGCCCTCGCGGTACTCCTCGTCGGCGCGGATCGCGACGTAGCTATAGACGGTCTCACCAGCTTCCAGCATCGGGGCGACCCAGCGCTCAACCGGCTTGATCTTGAGCTGCCTCGTTCACCACCGCGTCCTGGGCGAGGGGAGAAAGTTGTTGAACTGCCGGAGCCAGAAGTCGAAGTCGCGGTCCGGGTTCAAGCGAACAATCGGCTTGCCCAGGACGCCTTCCAGCTTGTCTAGGAACTCGTACACCTCCGGTAACTCCTTGCAGGTGTCCGTGAAGAAGTACTCGATGTCGAGCCCTGGATGCTGCTCGCGCATGAAGACAGCGAGCGCCGCGCTGTCGCGCCCACCCGACAGTCCTAGAACGTGCCGTTCCATTGCGTCACCTCTCTCTCATCCGGCCCGCATGCGCCGCGCGCTCAACTCCGCGAGTGCGGCGAGCACCAGGCGTTCGCTTTGTCCGTCGCAGTTGGTCAGCGACTCTTCATTTCGGTCGATCAGCGCCTCAACCGCCGGTTGCTCGATGTCCGACACATCGAACTCCCTGTGCGAGGGCGTGTCGCGGCTGTTCGTGCCGACCATGACGGCGATCGCATGTCGCTTGTCTCGCCGACCTTTGACATGCGCGAACGCCTCGCGGCGGACGAAGTCGCGCGCCAACTCGGCCAGTCCAAGCTCGGCGCCGTCGACATCTGTGTCTGCCCAGTTAGCCGGCGGCTTGCTCACCGAAAGGCTGATCAGTCCCTCTATGTCTGCTTCGTTTCCCTGGAACTAGGCCAAGCGGACAGAGAACGCCTCTTGGCGATGATCCGCGCCCAGTCCGCGCACGTTTCGGGCCCGCGCTCGCAATTCAGCGAGCATCGGCTCCGACGCGTTCGGCACTTGCAACTCCGTTAGCAACGACTCCTGCTGGCGATGCAACATCGCGGGATAAAAGCCTGCCGCAACTCGCGCAGCAGCCCCCCGCTGACCCGCCGGGCCGTGTGCGAGGCCCGATACGGTCCAGGCCTCTAAGTCCGGCACGCCAATGGCGGGGTCGTAGCCAACGGCGGTTGAGATTACGGTTTGCACATGCAATTCGACCTCGGCCGGCGAGTCCCCCTGCATCGGAAGCGTGAGGATGAACGCGCCCGACGAGCCGTCGCGCGCGGCGTGTGCGGCGACGGCATCGGCCAGTTCGCCAGGCGCCGAGACCGCAAAGTGGTACCAACGCAGCGCTCCCGTTTCGTAGTAATGACGCTTCGCAATCACGGGCGGCAAGCCGGCAAGTTCGGTCAGCCGCTCGTGATTCAAGCTCCCGACCGCGTCGTAAGCCACCTCGATCGCCTGCTCGATATCGAAATCGCTGCCCGCGAACACGCTGTAACTGTCATTGAACTTGCGCTACACCACCAACGAGAGGCGCTGATGGTCAGCGAGCGCCCGAACCGTCTCGCCTGCGCTCACATCACTCACCGCCAGCCGCAGCAGTTCAGCGCCGGCGACGAGACCGCTCCGTTCCTTGAACAGATCAACGAGGGCGATGGTCGTGAGCAGGTGCATTCGAATCTCGTCGCCCCCCGTTGCTTCGCAGCGATTGACCGCGTCGACCGCCAGCGCCCGACGGTGGCCGTCCGGAGAAGTAAGGATCGAGAGTTCAAGGATGAATCGCAGGTAGTCCCAGAGGAGGTCTGGGCTATACAGATCGGTATCGTTCGCGTTGCGCAGGTACTCTTGAAAGCCCAGTGGCTCGGCCGAGTTCAGGAACCCCAAGACACTCCGCTGGTTGTGCCCAAACCTGCGCCTGGAGATCGGTCCCAGCAAACTCGCGACGATTGGGTGCAAGGGCCAGCATGCGAGAAACGCTCGGGCCGCATTGGATGTACCGGCCAGTTCTGCGACCCGGCACGCGAGATCGCGATGAGCCAGCGGCGGGCTGTCGCTCTCAATTGCGCGGCCGAGGATCTCCAGTTGCTCATCGGGTCCTACGGCGACCCTGAGATCGACGAAACGGCCCTGGACCTTCGACCATTCATCGCGGATTTCACGCGACAGGCGGTGAGCGTACTCCTCAAACGCTTGATGGAGGATGCCGACCACGACCAACCGCCCGCCGCTGCGCGACGCGAGTTCGGCCAGTGGTTGGAAGAAGGAGCTGTCGGTCCCCTCGAAGGTGATGTAGGTCTTGTGGCACTTGTCACTGCGGCCGCTCCGCCAGCCGAGCGACCACTCCGCCAGTCGAGCGACCACGTATGAGGCAGCGCGGATTTGCGTTGGTGCTCCCCATTTGGTTTGCGTGCAGCCGACGGACGCCAAGCGCGGCGAGTACCTGAACAATCATCTCGCAGATCTCACGCTCCAGGTGTGCAAGACGTTCTGTTCGCTGAACTCCATCCACGCGCCTCCTCTACCGCCGCCGGCGTCCCTGTTGTATCTCCGCTGAGGTGCAGTGCAGTTCGTACCGCGGGCGGCCAGCTTCAGCCCGTGAGGCGCAAGCATCAACGTGGTCCACCCAGTTGCCGTCAGCGTCGGGCGATTGTTTCTGAGGCTCACCAACACTTGCGACCTTCGGTACACTCGCAACCTCCGCAGCCCACTCGTTCCAATACGCGTCCTCGCGGCGCTGGCGGTCAGCAGCAAGGTCGCTCGCCGCGTCCAGCAGCGCAGGCCGGTAGACGCGGACGACGTGTCGCCCGGCGCACGCGATGGACTCGGCTTCGTCCGCGCACGACGCCGGCGGCGCACGACGCCGGCGCAAGGTTCAGCGCGCGGAGTTGTCGCATCTCGCCGTCGAGGTCTGCCTGCGTTTGGTGCGGTGCGGGCTGGTTCTCGACTTCACCCGCGTACTGCGGGTCGATGTACTGGCGGCGCAGCCAGTTTTCCACGGCGCCGGTCAGCAATGACTGAGTGTCCGCCGGGTCAACGATGGCATTCGGCGCGGATACCGCCAAGTCCGCCAGGAGCGGATCGTTCGTTGACGCTCGGCAGCGCTGCTCCGCCTCCTCTTGCGATTCCATGTCGCCGTCTCGCTGCTGTGCCTCCAGGCATCCAAGATCATGCCCGCTGGAGTGAGCATGCGCGTGTTGGCGGGGAACCGACTGCCGCCGCTGGGCCGGAAGCCGAACTCGACCCGGCCGCTGGGCCGCTCACGCGCCTCCACGCGGCCCATTACGCTGATTACCTGCGGCAGCGGGGGCCGTGCTTGGCGTGCTTGGGGCTGTAGTGGGACTCCAGCCCTTTCGCAATGCGCCAAGCCTCGGCTGCTGGGCAGGTCTCGTACAGCGACGCGGTCCGGTGGGTGTTCAGGTTGGTTAACACTACCCGCACGACCTCGACCTCCGGGTAGCGTTCTGCCTCAGCATGTCGGCCTCCCTTTAATACTCTGTCAGGATGCGGCACGGGTGACGGTTACCGTGTAGGTGCGGCTCGACGTACCGTCCGCAGACAAGACGCTCACGTTGATCACATTGGCGCCGACGGCGAGGTCAACGACGTTGTCGTCGACTTGGTCGTCCTGATCGGAGGTGATGCTGTAGCTGGCGAACAAGTTGGTCAACTCCGGTACGACCGTGGTCGATTCCAGGCTGTAGGGCGCCGACGCGGAGTACGCGTTCACGTTGCGGTTGAACTGGGCGGAGAGCGTGAGTCCCTCAAGCGACAGGCCAAGCAGTTTCGAGTTGTCCTTCCAGGGCGACTCGAAACTGGGCATATGCTTGTTGGCTCGTGTATCGCCCCAACAACGGAGGGTAGCGTCGACGCGCAGCCCGCAGAAGTAACCCGCCCACTCAGTCGATACCTGGGTATAGGGCAGGACACCGTTGTCCGGAATCGGCAGGTTCATCGTGCTGCCGGGAGACCGCCCGTCCCGAAAACACTCTATGACGCCCTCGGCCGTCAGGCCGCACATTTCGTAATTGGTGTTCTGCCCCACGGCTACCGCGACGAATGGGCCATCGTGGCTGGCGGAGTCGAAGCTCACGGAAGTGGGCCGCTGAGCCTTCCCTCTACCCGGCGGCCACCAGCAGAGGACCGAATCGTCATCCATGCGGACCGCGCAGCCCAACCAGCGGTGCGCGTCGATGTAGCTGAATTCCGTATCAGGCTCCGGAAAAGGGAATTCCTCCGTTCCCCTAAAGCCGTAGTCCATACCCCAGCAGCGAATCAGGTTGTCGTCCTCGCGCAGACCGCAGGCCCAACCCTGGCCAACACCGATGGCCTTATACGGCCCTGCGACCAGCGATGCGGGAGGCTGTGAAGTGGCTCCGCTACAGTAGACGCTCCCGTCGTCGTTCAAACGACAAGCGTACCAATTGGCGGCCATTGAGAAGATCGGCCCGGCATTGTTGTTCGCGCTCATCGCGCCCGAGTCCGTGACGATGCCCCTCACCCCCCTCGACCCGGACACCACATCTGTTCTGTCATACCTATCCTTGCACTGGATCGAGCCGGCCGGGTTGACGCCGCAGTAATAGGCCTTGCTGGCGTTCACATCTGTGAAGATCCCATCCGGTTGTAGACCGCTGGTGCTGGTATTCCAGCAGACCATCGTGCCGTCCGTCCGCAGCGCGCAGGCGGCGACCCCCTCGCCTACATCGACCTTGACGAAGCCCCCTTGGATTGATCCTGCTCCTTCGTAGAGATTTACGCGATACATCCGCGACGCGACGCCGTCCGGCGCGGTCACCGTAATCAAGATCGGTGAGTCAAACTCGTTCCGCGCCGACTTGGATGCCGTCAGCATCGGCATCGGCGTCAATAAACGAGTAGGTAATGGTGGCCATCGGGTTGGATGGAGTGGCGACGAGCGTCGGACTGTCGTCATCGTCGGGTATGCGGGCGAAATAGGAGTAGCGGTCCCATTCGAATCCGGGATTCAAATCGGTCCAGCTCAGGCTGAGGGAACTAAGCCAGGCGTCGTCCTCCCCCGAGGCGCCCCGCGTGATCGTCACCGTGTACGTTGCGGTGGTAGTCCCATCTTCGGCAGTGACGAGGATCGTTACCGCATTGGCGTCTTGTGACAGGTTGACTTGATGGCCGGCCTGATTGGTGTCGGCGTCGACCGGCGTGATAAGCATCGTGGCCGAGCTATCAGTCAAGCGCGCGTACAGAGTGGCGCTTGACGCCGGCGATGGCGCCGTCACCGCGTATACCAGCCCGTCCGGCGTGAAGGCGGGGCTGAGCGAAAGCTCATACAGACGCAGCGATTGCAGACTCGCATCATCGCTAGGCGACCGGACGCGCACAATGTAGGTGCGCTCGGTCTCCCCGTCCGGGGCCAGGACAGTCACGCTGATCGTCAGAGCTACCCCAGTGAATGAGACTTGGTGGCCAGCCGTCATCAGGTCGGCGTCTTCCGGGAGGACTGTGACGACGGCATCCGTTTCTTTCGCCACGGCGGTCACGGTCACGACGCTGACACTAGCGGATACGACCGCCGTGTAGTCGAGCACCTTCTCGGAGAACGTCGGCTGCAGCGTCTCTCCATCGAGGTTGAGGCTGGAGAGGGAGGCCTCGGAAGAGGCGGGCTGAATGATGATCGTGTAGGTGCGGGAGGCCACTCCGTCCGGGGCCAGGACTGTCACACTGATCGTCTGATCTGTCTCCGAGAACGAAACTTGGTGGCCAGCCCTCAACCGGTCGTCGTCGTCCGGGACGACTGTGACCAGGGCATCCATTTCTTTCGCCACGGCGGTCACGGTCACGACACCGGCTTTGGTGGACACGGCTGTGATGTAGTCGAGCACCTCCGGGGAGAACACCGGCCGTAGCGTTTCGCCCGCCAGGTTGAGGCTGGCGAGGGAGGCGTCGGGAGAGGGGGGTGGCTCGCGCGTAATGCTGACCGTGTAGGTGCGCGAGACCACTCCGTCGGACGACGCCACCTCGATCGTGACGCCCGTGGCCACGCCATGGGCGATGGAAACTTGGTGGCCTCTCGCTGATGGGTTCCCATCCGCGGGAGTGATTGCTGTCTGGGCGTTATTTTGGGCGGTGCTGGCGCGCAAGGTGATCTCGCTGACGTCGTGCGCCACGGTCGCGGTGTAACTGGTTATCTCAGGGTCGAATTCGGGAACAAGGGCTGCCTGCTCGATCTCCAGTCTGACGAGTGATGCGTCGCGATCGGACTGGTACGGCCGAGTGATCACCACACGGTATTGTTTGGTTTGGCTGCGATCCGGCGCTCTGACTGACAGGGAGAAATAGATTTCCTGACCCTTCCGGAGCCGGAGCTGGTGTCCGTCCGCTCGCGGATCTGCGTCGGGCAAGGTTGGTGTGACGCGAGCGTCGGCGTCGTTCGCGCTGAATCGCAGGGTGACCACTTCGGTTTCGAGATCCACGTCCACCTCGTAATCGGTTTTGGCGGGATCGAACGCCGGCCTGAGGTGGAAGCCGTCGATGCGAATCTCGGCCAGGGTGGCGTCGCTGGTGGGCGGCAACGGGCGCCTGATGTTGACGGTGTAGGTATTGCTCATGCCGTCCGTGGTCCGGACTTCTATCAGCACCTGAGTATCGCCGACGGCGACGGCCACTTGGTGGCCGGTTTGGGATGGGTCGATGTCGGGACTCGAAACGTGAACGCTGGCACGCCGGTCGGATGCGAGTGCGAATATGGTGACACTGGTCGCGTCGTGCCGGGTCGTAAACGCGTAGCTATTGACATCGGGGGCGAAAGCCGGTTCCAGAGTGTACCCAGGCAGGATCAGGTTTCTCAGTTTGGCTTCCTGAGGCACGGCGCGGGTGATCATCAACTGGTAAGTCAGGCTGTCGCGTCCGTTCTCGGCGGTTACGACGATGCTGACCTCGTTCTCGCCGAGCTGCAGTGTGATCTGATAACCGTCCGTGCCGGGGTCAGCGTCGGTCTGACTAATGACATAGCTGGCGCCGGCGTCGCGGGCCGTCGGAGCAAGCGTGAGTCGGTCGACATCGGTCTCGACGAGAACCCAGTAGCGGAAGGTCTGACCGTTGAAGGCGGGCTGCAGTCGTGCTCCCTCGACTGAGAGAGAACGGAGACTGGCGTCGACCGAGGGCGGCCCCCCGCGGTTGATCGTCAGCCGGTAACGGCGGTTCGTGGCGCCATCCTCTGCGGTAACGACTATCGCGACCTGATTGTCGCCAACGTCGAGGTTGAGCTGGTGACCCTCGGCGCCTCGGTCGGCGTCGGAAGAGCTTACCGCGTAGTACGCACCGGCGTGGGCCGGTTGGAGGCTGAGAGTAATCTGAGATTTCTCGTGTTCCGTCGCGACTTGGTAGTCGAGCACCTGCGGGTCGAACGCCGGGCTCAGCACCGCTCCGCTGACCGCAAGCGCGCTCAGGGAGGCGTCGCTCGAGGGCGGGGTTGCTCGGACGATGGTCAGGTTATAGGTCCGCTTGGTGGCGCGGTCTTCCGCGGTCACTATTATCGTGACCGGGTTGTTGCCTACGTCCAAATCGACCTGATAGCCGCTGGCCAGGTAGTTGGCGTCGGCCGGCTCGACATCGACGCTGGCCGACGAGTCGAGCGCGGACAGTCGGAAGGTGGCAGTCTCGCTGGTGTGGGGAAGGTCAACGCGGTAGCTCAGGACCTGTGCGTCGAATCCGGGCTGCAATTGCGTCCCGGACACCTCCAGATCACGGAGACGAGCTTCGCTAGCGGGGGGGCCGGCACGGACAACGGTCATCGAGTAGGTCCGCGTGGTGACGGCGTCCTCGGCCTGAACCACGACCCTCACCCGATTCTCACCCTCGGCAAGTTCGAGTTGGTACCCGTCGGTCCCGTCGTCGGCGTCGCGTGGGAAAATCTCGTAGGTTGCCCCGTCATGATGGGTCTCGACTCGCAGGGTCAGCCTCGTGGTCGAGTGCGGCGCAAGGACCTGATAGTTCATGTGACCAGGGTCGAAATCCGGTTCGATCCGCAACCCGCTCGCTACCAGCGCAACCAACCAGGCGTCTGTCGCCAGTTCCACTTCGCCGCGGCGGATGTTCACCACGTATGTCATCAGGCTGCCGTCCTCGGCGCTCACCTGCACGCTGACCTCGTTCGCGCCTGGCGCCAGCGAGACTTGGTGTCCCTCCACCTGCGCATCGGCGTCGGTCGGAACAAACTTCACCACAGCCACTTTGCTGCGCGCCTCCGCCCGCAGCGTGACCTGGTCGATGTCCGCCGCCACGTCTGCTGAGTAGTAGAACGAGTCCGGCGTGAACAGCCGCTCGTCCTCGAACGGCACTCCGTCCAACGCCAGGGACTTCAGCGCGTTGTCGCTGTCGGGGGGCGCTTCCCGGTAGACATTCAGACGGTAAATCTCGCCTCGGCCCGATTCGCGATCAGCCACGATGATTATCAATACGTTGAGTTTCGGCCCGGCCCCCAGTTGACTAGGCCGAAGGGTGAATTGATGGCCGAGTACTCCCGTGTCCGCGTCGATCGGGATCATCAGCAATCGACTGTCCCCGGCGGCCGTGGGAGTGACCGTAATCTGCGAGACGTCTGAACCGACCGTCACGCTGTGCTCCAGAACAGTGGCATCGAAGGGGGGGTCCAGCAGGCCCGGACTCACGCTCAGCGTGGACAGCCGCGGCCGCTCGGTGGTTGTCCTTGTGGAGTGCGTCAAGGTGGAGTGCGTCAAGCCGGATGACCTCGTGGAGCGCGTCACGATGGATGACCCTGTAGAGCGCGGTGACGCTGTCGGGCCGCGCACGTGCGCGACGTACAATTCCTGGCGCTCCCCCTCCGCATCCCTCGCGTCAATCAGCAGCAGCGTGTCGCCGTACCTGGAAAGGGGCAGCGGCGTGTCGAGATCATGCTCTACCAGGATGAACTCGTCCCCCCGTATCACCTGCGCCGAAAACTCCGTGTCGTAGGCGTCGGAGTCCACGTCGAACCAGAGTTCCCGCACGTCAACCAGCGCCTCGACTTCATATCGCCAACCGTCGGCCGTTGGCGCCACTTCGGCGCCGTCTAACGTCAATCGTCCCAGACCGGGCGCCTGGCCCTCATCCAGGACCGGGGGGATTTCGATCTCCAGCGCCTCCCCGGGTCCGCTCAGCAACGTGCCCGGCTGCTGGATCACCACTTCGTAGCGATACCGGGACTCAGGTTCAACGTCGGCGTCCTGGTAACTTGTCGTCTCAATGTTCTCGGCGATGGGCGGTTCGCTATAGCTCTGCGGGGTCGAGTCCAGGCGCGTCCGCCAAATGTGGTACACGGCGGTCGCACCGCCCGGCGGCGACGGCTCTTGCCAGTTCAGCCGAACCGCCCCGTCGCGGTAGCTGATCCGCAGTCCACTCGGCGCCGCTCCACGCACCCGCAGTATCGCCTCATCCGAGTAGGGCCCGCTCCACGGTTGCGTGTCGGCATCGCCGTCGTAACGCGCCCGAACACGGACCTTGTACTCCGCGCCGCTCTCCAGGCCAATGATGGTGTCAAGCTCTGCCGTAGTAGGGTAGGCGTTGCGGGTATTATTCAGCCAGGTGGGATAACTCTCCTCAACCTTGGCCCATGTCACCCGGTAGTTGGATGGTTGCGGGACGGTCTGGTCCCAGGCGACCTGCAGCGAACCCGGTCCGGGACTGGACAGCGTGAGGCCCGTAATGTCTGCCCCGACGATAGGCGTGGGCGTGGGCGTGGCGGTGACCTGCAGGGAGGCCTCGGCCCACGGCCCGCTCCAAGGACTGTTCTGATGTGCTCCGTCGTGATACCGGGCCCGCGCCTGCAGCTTGAACTCGGTCCCCTCCATGAGCCCGCTGAGGAGCAGCGAGGTCGCGTCGCCGGCCGGGTAGGCGTTGCCCCGCACGGTCTCGTTGTCGTCCTTCCAGGAGAGATAATCGGCCCAAGCCGGCGCCCATCTCAGCCGGTAGTCGGTGGGCGCCGGGTCGGGCGCGTCCCATGAGACGGAGAGGGTACCGGGGGAGTCGCTGGTCAGCGTCAGGCCGCTGAGCGCTCCATCCGACTGCTGGGCCTGCGCCACCGCAACCACGCCCAGGAAGGCCGCCAGGCCAAGCAACAGGACTAGCCCGCCCCTCTCCCCTACTACGCGCGACAATATCAGCCGAAGCAACTGAGACCTAGCCACTGACACTGACACATTGGACGGTCGGTACTGGAGTCGCATAGTTGCGCGCAACCCTTCAACGTTAGTTTGAGAAACCGTTGTTAGGCATCAGTGCCAAGGCTTAGATGCGTGAGACTAGCAGAGATCCAGCAACAACAACAACGGGCAAATACCACGCATCGCAGGGGCATATTGCAGAGGGCATTTGTATGAAACGGTTCGGGAGCACAACGAGGGCGTTTCGCCACCTCACCAGTGATACATTCGTATGTTTCTTACGATGTGATCTGCCTACGTATACTCGTGCTGTTATAGAGGGCACATCACATAGCCGACGCAATGCCGCACGCCCACATCAGAAACACGAAGGCCATTCGGAATGCCCCCGAGAGACCGGGTCGGACAGAGAGCTGAGACCCGCGTGGCCGGCGCTTGAGTCCGTCTAGCTTCAGTCTGTCAGCCCTCGCCCATCTGCCAATGACCGACCCTCACAGTTCGTCCGTCGGCCGCGGCGCAGACAATCGTCGGTCTTCCCATCGCTCCAAACGAGCGCCAATCTGGGCAGGACGCCTATGATTTCTCTGCGCAGGATCATGTTCGCATCTGCAATAGCCAACGCATTCAGAGGTATCGGTCACAGTGCGATGGAGCGCTGCACACAGGACCTGTACCGGAGCCCGATCGCGACTCTACTGCGATGGCTGCACACAAGATTAGTCAAAGGCGAGCAATGCAGTAGGCGTCTTGCTGCAACGTACGCCCATCCACGATCGGCATACTGCGCAAGCCATAGCGATACAAACGCACCAATCGATACCTGACGCGCCATACCCAGAATTGGTTGAACGGGTTGAAGCTATACTTTGAACTCCAGCAGTCCAGTCAAACTATGTGATCCAGTGACGGCTCGGATGGCCGTAACGAGGAGGCGCTGGTGAGATTCCCGCTCGGACGCCGACACGTCTTCGGGGTGATCGCGGTGGGACTGGCCGGACTCGTGCTGGCCGGTCGGTTGGTTGCGATCAGGGTCTCGGCCCGGGAGCCGCCTCTGATGCGCCCGACCGGCCTGACCGCCGACCCGGCCCACGACCAAGTCAGCCTGGACTGGGACGATCCCAGCGACCCCGCAATCACCGGCTAGCGCATCCTGCGTCGGCTGAATGATAGGTAGCAATGCCCGCTAAGGACGAACGCGAGCAGTGCCATCGTTGGCGAGTACGGGTTCGGGCAAACGACGTGACGCAGACGACTGCCAACGCGCAGACAGCACAGTCCGGGGCGTCACGGTCACGCGGGACGACGGCGCAGTCGGCTGTGTGCGTGAGGGGGGAGATGAGGTGAAGTACAGCTTCTCCGGCGGCATTCTCGCCGTCCTCGTGCTCGTCGCGTTGCTTGCCAAGAACCGCTGGCGACAGCGATCAGTGGTCCTGTTCCTACTGGTGCTTGCACTTCTCAGCTTGACGATCGTGCCGCTCCGTGCTAGCGCGCAGGTGACAGCTCCTGACGCGCCCACAGCCGTCGCGGTCTACAGCATCGAGAGTCAGAAGCTGGAAGTGCGCTGGTCCACCTCCGACGCGGCGTCGACTACGTCCTTCAAGATTCAGTGGAAATCAGGCAGCGAGGAGTTCGACTCATCCAGACAGCTGACAGCAGCGATCCAACATCGAGCATTGTCAAACCGAGCAGTCGACCTCGGCACGCGCGCGGTACAAGGACACGCTTACCGGCCTGACCGACGGCACGGAATACACGGTGCGGGTCATCGCCGCGAACTCCAACGGGGACAGCGACCCTTCTGCCACGGCGGCCGGCACGCCGCAGTCCCAGCCAGGCAGAGCTCGGCAGTTCTTTGAGAATGAAGTCATCAAGATCTTCGAGAGTTCGTCTCCCTGGCTGCGGGCAACCTGGGATTACCTCACCGCTCAGACCGTTCCTGTGACCTGGTCTGTAGTGCGCGGCGGCACTGAGGTTCAGTGCACCCACCCGACCGAGTCGAAGCTGCAGGAGTGTGATGCATTCCGCGTCTTGATCGCAAGGTCAAACCCCAACCTAATCTATGGGATCACTCATGAGCTGGCGCATGTGTACATGCTGGCGAACAGCGTGACGTCTAGTTCCGTTCCGCCAAGGCTTGCTCCTCGCTACTTCCAGGCTTTGACCTCCGGGGGCGCCCTGGGCGGCCCGTCCTGCGATCCCATCGAGATATTCGCCGACGCAGTGGTGATTCTCACTCTTGGGGACCAGTTTCGGAACTCATTTGCCTATTGGTCCAGTTGCTCCCTCACCACCGATACGGTGACAGAGCAAGCCCTCACCGTCGTCAAGAGTGCGCTAGCGGGACAAATGCCGTCCTGGCTCGCCGATACCTACAACGACTCTGACGGCAACCCTGACCTGGCGCGTGTCTGGGCCGACCTGAAGGCGATAGCTGCGACCGTGGCTGTCGGCAACGGCGAGGCGAACGAGCACATTAGGGACCACGCGATCTTTGCAGGCGTCACCGACTCAAGCGAGGCAGCGCCGCCGATCACCGTTGTCCCATTCGTCTCCAACTTGAACATCCCGTGGGACCTCGCGTTTACTCCAGACGGGACCATGCTGTTCACTGAACGGTCCGGCCGGCTCAGCAGTAGGCTCACCGACGGCACGGTTCAGTCTGTGACGGCCGACTTCAGCGACCTCATCGTCAGAGCCGAGGCTGGGCTCATGGCGATCGTAGTCGATCCCAGCTTCTCCTCGAACCGGCGATTCTATAGCTGCCAGGCTCACACCGGACTGGTACCCGAGGTCCAGGTGATCGCTTGGACCATCAACGAAACGTACACCGTCGCCAGGCGTGTCGCCGATCCACTCGTCGGCGGCATTCCTTCCGCCGACTTTCACAACGGCTGTCGCCTGCGATTCGGCCCGGATGGCTATCTCTGGATCGCAACCGGCGACGGGTCGACCGGCACAGCTCCCCAAGATTTGGAGTCGCTCGGCGGCAAGGTGCTCCGGGTCGACGCGTCGACAGGCGCGGCCGCGCCGGACAACCCGTTCGCATCGCTCGTCTACACCTACGGCCACCGGAACGTGCAGGGGCTCGCGCTTCGGCCCGGCACGAACAACATGTGGTCAGTGGAACACGGACCCAGCCTGAATGACGAGATCAACCTGCTCATTGCGGGCGGAAACTACGGCTGGAATCCGGTTCCGGGCAACGACAGCGGCAGCTATTACCAGGGAGTCCCAATGACGGACCTCGATGAGTTCCCGAACGCAGTCGAGGCGAAGTGGTCGTCGGGCAAGCCGACGTTGGCCCCCAGCGGGGGCGTCTTCCTCACCGGCGACTACTGGGGCGAGTGGAACGGTCGGCTGGCAGTCGCCACGCTGAAGAACAAGTCGCTGCGCATCTTCGAGTTCAGTTCCGCCGGGACACTCGTGAGCCATGTCGTCGCTTCCGAATTGACAGGCGTCTATGGGCGGCTGCGGACGCCGATACTCGGACCAGACGGGGCTCTCTATGTCACCACCTCCAACGCCGGCGGCGCTGACCACATCCTCAGGGTCGTGCCTAGCCTTCAGCCAGAATTCTCGGTCTTCCGCGAAACGCAGTCGGCAGCCGAGAACAGCAGCACATCCGCTGTCGTCGCGACCATTACCGCCACCGATCCAGAGGGTGAGGCACTCACATACACGCTCGGTGGGACCGACGCGGACGCCTTCAACATCGCCGATGACGCTGTCGGTGAGGTGCGCGCCCTTGCGCCGCTCGACTATGAAGAGAAGTCTTCCTACCAATTGACTGTAACGGCCACTGACCCCTGGGGCCTGAGCGACCATATCGCACTGACCCTTCAGGTCATCGATGCAGACGACCCGCCTTCAATCACTGGTCTGGCCACACCCAGTGTCGAGGAGGAAGGAGCTGTCCTGGTCGGGACTTACCGGGCCACGGACCCGGAGAACGCGACGATCACGTGGCAGCCCCTGGGCGGTTCCGACAGCGACAAGTTCGAGTTCAGCTCATCGACCGGCAGGCTTGTGTTCAAGGCCGCGCCCAACTACGAGAACGCCGGCGATATCGGCCGGACCAACATGTACGACGTGACGCTCAGCGCTGCCGCAGACGGCCAGACTACGCCGTTCGATGTCGCCGTCAGCGTGACGAACAAGGAGGAATTCGGCTCGCTCGGCTTCTCCTCGCCACAGCCGCAGGCCGACGCCGACTACACCGCCACGCTCAGCGACCCCGACGGAGTTGTGTCTACGACTTGGACTTGGGAGCGATCAACGAGCCGCAACGGCCCCTGGACTTCGGTTAGCGGAGCTTCCGACAGTACTGAGACGAGCGTCTACCAGCCCGACGCCGACGATGTCGGCTACTATCTGCGGGTCACAGCCAGTTTCACCGACGGCCACGGTCCGGACAAGAGCCTCCTCGCGCGGTCGGCCAACTCCGTGATCGCCGACCCCGCGAACAATACCGCTCCGTACTTCGCCACCCTGACCACGACTCGCGATGTCGCCGAGAACGCTTCGGCCAACGCGACCGTCGGCGCCGCCGTCACGGCCACCGACGACGACCCTCGCGATGTCCTGACCTACACGCTCAGCGGCTCAAGCCGCTTCACTATCGACAGCGCACGAGGCCGCATCCGCGTCGCCTCAGGCGCCATGCTCGACCACGAGAGGGGACCCTCCCACACGGTGAGCGTCACCGCCTCCGACTCCTCCAACGCCACGGCGAGCATTAGCGTCACGATCAGTGTCACCAATGTGAATGAGCCGCCGGAGGCCGACGACATCGTCGCAACGACGAACGAGGACACGGCGGTGACCCTCAACGTCCTGGCCGACTCCAGCGATCCCGAGAACGACGTTCTGACGGTGAGCCTGGGCTCGGGGCCGCGCAACGGGTCCGCCACCGTCGATCCCGACACCCAAGAAATCACATACACCCCGAAGTCCGACTACCACGGCTCCGACACGGTCACATACATCCTGACTGACCCCGGCCGCTTGACCGATAGCGGCGAGATTGCGCTGACCATCCACCCGATCAACGACGCGCCGCTGTTCTCCCGAGGCCCGCTGAAGCGGCAAGTCGCTCGCAGCGCGCAAGCCGGCGACGATGTCGGGAGTCCAGTGACCGCCACCGACATCGACGGCGACTCGCCGACCTACGGATTGCGCGGCCCAGATGCTTCGAGCTTTGAGATCGACGACGAGACGGGTCAGATCACGGTCGGTGCGGGAGTGATCTTCGATCCATTGGTTCAATCCGAGTACTCGGTGAAGGTGGAGGCGCGCGACGAGGATTTCGCCCGCGCCGAGGTTGCGGTCACAATCACAGTGGTGGAACGGGTCCAGCCACCGCCGACCGGCGGCGGCGGTGGAGGTGGCGGAGGCGGTGGGCCTCCACCGGTTCCGATCCCATCGGACAAGGACTTCGACTGGAACGTGACCCGCGATATCGAGGCGCTTGACCGCGATAACGACCTACCGACCGACATGTGGTCAGACGGCACGACGCTCTGGGTCCTGGAGAACTCGGCCTCAGGCGCCGACCGAGTCTTCGCCTACGACCTCCAGACCGGCGAACGCAGGCAGGACGCGGAGCTTGAACTCGAATCTCGCAACCGCTTCTCGCACGGCCTCTGGTCGGACGATGAGACCGTCTGGGTCGCGGACAGCGGACAGGACAAGCTCTTCGCATACGAGCTCGCCAGCAGCGAGCGCCTGGCGGAACGCGACATCGAGCTGGCTGAACGCAACCGCGATCCACGCGGCATCTGGGCGGACGGCGAGACGCTCTACGTGCTCGACAGCGTCAAGGACGCGCTCTTCGTTTACGACTTCGAGACCGGCGAACTGGTCGCTGAATATCCGCTCGACAAGCTCAACAAGAGCCCGCGTGGGATCTGGTCCGACGGCGTCACGATCTGGGTCTCGGACGACGGCGCCAAGCGCCTGTTTGCTTACGAGTTCGAGGACACGGCAATGACCAGGAATGAGGACCTGGAGTTCACATTCCGCGCCCTGCGCAAGGCCGGTAACGGCAACGCCCGCGGCATCTGGTCGGACGGCGATGTCATGTACGTCGCCGACGAGCAGGACGACAAGGTCTACAGCTACAACATCCCCGACGCGACCATTGCTCAACTCGCGTCGCTCAGCCTGAGCGACATCGACATTGAGGAGTTCTCGCCCAACCGCTTCGAATACACCGCAACCGCTGTCCAGGAGGTCTCACTAACGACGGTCACGGTTGAAGCATCGCAAGAAGCGGCCACGGTCGCGATTGAACCGGTCGACGCGGATGGTGACCTCGAGAACGGAAACCAAGTCAATCTCGGGGCCGAGACCACGATCACCATCGCGGTCACGTCCGAGGACGGCAGCAGGACCACGACTTACCGGGTTCAGATCAGCAAACCAACGTGCCTGGAAGGACTCAGCGAAGCGCGACTGAGCCAAGTCAGCTTCGTTGGCGGCAGCGTTAGCGATCTGGAAGCCTGCGCGCGCAGCGCCAACGTGAATGCGCTCTACCACCTCCGCGACGGTACCTGGACCGCGCTCTTCCTCTTCCCGGACCTCCCCGAGTTCCTCAGCCAACCGTTCCGCAATCGCTTCCTCCAGGGTCTGGTTCCGGGTGAACCGCTCATCGCTCATCGCCAGATGGCTGTGCTGGTCCCGCGCGGAAGGCCAAATTCCAACTAATCGCGTCCCAGCCGCCCGCTCCAACCGGCCCGAGCCCTGCCCGACCATCGATCACGTAATGCTGGCAGAGGTATGCCAGAACTCTCCTACAGAGAAAGCGGGAACCTCAACGCAAAGGTTCTTGATTTTGTCCAGTTTGGTGGAGCTAGCGAGACCGTACTGTGAACTTTTTCCTGGGAGATCGCGCTGTAGGCGCCAACTCAGAATCTCAGGAGCTCACCAAACTCCGCTGGGTTCGAGTCCCAAACAGTGGGCCGTGCTGACCTCTGTTGCGTACACGTCAGTTGTAGCTCTCCTCGCGCACTGCCAATTGCACTCTTGCTCTCACGACGGGCAGATGTGGGTGACCAGGTCGACTTCGTTTGCCTGATCGTCGTTCTGCTCGACCCCGTGTGCGAGAACTGTTTTGGCCTGCTGTGAGTGTTGCTGATGGCGTCCAGGCGAGCAGGCGAAGCGGCCGGCGCACTGGTCCTCCGTGCAGTGCAGGACCATGTCCACGATGTCTTCAGTTACGTCGCTTGCGCGGAGGATTCGCGGAGATCGTTCCAATCCACGGCGACGGCGCGGCAGCGCTGGAGACGTTCTAGCCGTCGTCGATTGCGGAACCGCGGTAGCCGCCAGGATTCGGCTGTCGCGGGAATACTCATGGCGTATAGCTGCTGTGCTGTCACTGAGCACCTGCAACTACAACCGCGCTGCTGGCCAACCAGCGTCCGGTGGCCAGGTTAGCTGGAAGGAAGCGAGAAGGCGGCAGCTGCAGGTCGCCCCAGGCGCTGCCAGGCACACGAGCCTGTAATGCGAACTCCATCCTTCCATCTGACAGCGGACGAGCCGCGATTCGGATCTCGATGCTGACCTGGGCAGTCGTCAACGAGAGAGGCGAGCTCGCCAACCAATTGTCGACCGCGGCATTCGCAGGCATGAACCGCGCTTCCGGACTCAGCGAGACGCCCCAGGAGCCATCTGGTGCGCGCTCCTGTAGCGCGAACTCGGTTCGGCCATCGGCCAAGCGACGAGCCACGATTCGCACTTCGTAGACCACCTCCGCGTTGACGGCCTGCGCGGCGACTGTCACTTGCACGCGAACCGGCGATGTCTCCAGTTCGCCGTCTGAGGCAGTGAGACTGAACGATGCTTCGCCTGCGGCAACCGGCGCGACAGTCACGACGCCGTTGGCCAGTTCAACTCTGATCTCGTCCGACGAGTCGGGCGCGACCAGCGAGTATTCGAGTTGGTCGCCATCGGGGTCGGAGAAGAACTGGGATAGCGTGAGGCGCGCTGATTCTGCATCGGCCGTCAGAGCAAGCGCAGGTATTGCGTTCCCGACCGGTGCCTGGTTGGGAACTGTCTCGGGCAAGGTGACGCGGTACGTTCTCGTCCGGCTGCCATCCGCTGATGTCACGGTCACCGCGACAGTGGCCGCCTCGCCGAGCGTGACTTGATGTCCGTTCTCTGCGTCGCCGTCCGCGTCGACAGGTTCCACGGCGATCGTCGCCGACTCCTGAGTAGCTGTTGCCTCGACGATGCTTGAAGTGGCTTCGTCGGTGGTAGTTGCCTGGTAATCCAGTTTGCTCGGGGAGAATTCTCCGATGTCAAGGTCGCTGAGCGAGAGCGAGGCGAGTGCGGCCTGGATGGCGTCGGGGATGTTGTAGGTGTTGACCCTGTCGTCCTCGGCGTCGACGACATACAGAACATCGCCGTTGGACCAGATGCCGCGAGCATCGCCGTTCCTCGCTTTGAGCAAGACACGGAACCCGAATTCTTCTGCTTCGAGTCGTACCAAGGTCTGATCTTCGATTCGGTAGGCGAAGATTCGGTTGGCGCCGTCATCTGAGACCCAGATGGACACTCCATCCGACCAGATGCCGCGCGGGCTCTTGTTCAGGCTGTGGAGCGCATGCTCAGCGTCCAATTCCGCAGTCTCCAGGTTGTAGACGAACAATGCGTCTTTGACGCTGTCAAGCACGTAGAGCGTTTCACCGTCCGACCAGATGCCACGCGGATCGCGGTTGCGTTCAGCGAGTTCGATGTCGCGATCTTCCAGTCGTGATCCATCGGACAGTTCGTAGGCAACCAATGAGTCCCGACCGGCGTCGGCGATCCAGACGGTTTCTCCATCCGACCAGATGCCGTGCGAGAATCGGTTTCGCGAATCGAGCTCAAACTCGCGGTCTTCCTGGCGGTCCCCGGTCAGCAGGTCATAGGCGAACACTGAGTCGGATCCGGTTGACGGGTTGTTGAGGATCCAGAGCGTGGTTCGATCGGACCAGATGTCCGTCGGGTTGTCGTTGTCGCGGTGCAGGTCGTCGATGTCCCGTGTGAGGTTCCAGTCAAAGTCCTCGTCAGAAGGCAAACGAACCGGAGCCGCGCCCCCTCCGCCACCACCACCGCCACCGCCGCCACCGCCGCCTCCGCCGCCTCCGCCGCCAGCCGTAGTAGTCCCGGAGGGACCAGTGAGGCCGGGACCGGCCACAAACTGGCCTGTGTATCGTGCCGCAGGTCCTTGAATGACGTTGATCGTCACCACAGTCACGGCCTGTCTGTTGTCTCCGTCTGTTGCTGTGACTGTGACCGTGTGCGTGGTTTCCAAGGCAGCGTCGAGCGTGGCTGTCATGGAGACCCTGATCTGGCCGGTGTGCCGGTCGATTGAGAACTCGAACTCAATGTTGCCACTCAGGATGTAGGTCAGCGCGTCGCCGTCGACATCCGTGGCCACAACCGGCACGCCGACTGGGTCGTTGTGACGAGCGCGTTCGGAGACTGTGCGAGTTGCGGTGTCCGATGCAAATGCCGGCGGGTCGATCCCAGAAGCAACGAGCACCTTGATGGTCCCGGTGTCTGAGAGTCCAGCCTGATCGGTCAGCCGATAAGTGAAGTGGTCCTGACCGAAGAAGTTCGCCCTGGGCGTGTACGTCACTTGGGTCCGGTCTGATGCTGCGGTCACTCTCCCATTAGGCGGCTGTGACGCTGTCGTGAACGTTGGAAACGTTGGAAAAAGTGATGTGCTGTCGGGATCACTGCCCAACGGTAGGTAGATCTGTAACTCTTCGTCCTCATTCGTCGGTACCCATTGATCGACCGCCACCGGCCGTTCATTGACATCCTCAACGTGAACTTCGAACTGCAGGGCTGTGCCCTCATGACGGTCGTCAACGGCGTTGACCGTGAACTCGTGAACATCAATCAACTCGTGGTCCAGCATTGCACCCTGGGCGATCCGGACCTGGCGGGAGCGCGAATCGATGACGAAATTCGCATTGTCGCTGAGCGTGTAATAGACGGAGTCGCCGTCGCTGTCGGTGGCCTCGGGTACCGTGGTGACGAGAGTACCCGCCCGGGCGTCCTCGCGAATCATAATCTCGATCTTGGCATTGTCGGCACATGGCATTTCGGCATTGAAGCATGGTGCGGTGTTTGGGTCGGAGCCCATCGCACCGACACGGGTCGGCGAAACTGCCTGAAGTGTTTCCGTGCCGTGCCGATCCGTGTACGTCACAGTGACGCGGAGGAACTGATTCGCGTCCTCGATCAGCGGGGTGATTCTGGAACCGTTGTTGCTCAGTGCGACGCTGCCCAGCGCGGGCGTCCAGGGTCCGCCCGAATTAGTCGCCAGTTCCCAGGACCATTCGGCGGTTCCGATGATCATATCGGGCTCGCTCAATTCAGCCCGGTACATAGCACCTACGCGCGGTCGCCAGGGAGCAAGAGTCAGCGTTCCCGGCTCTGCCAGATCAGTCAGAGTGACCATCAGGCTACGCCCAACGGTGCTATTGCCGTCAGAAACCTGGACCATCAGATTTCGGCTCGGGTCCTCTTCAAAATTCAGCGGACGTTCAGCAAACAGGTCCGCTCGCTGCTCGGCCCCTGAGGACCTCGCTCGCGGACGAAGCGCGAAGCCATCGATCTCATGGGCGCTCAGTGTCCAGATGAGATCAGAACCGAGATCGTCGGTGACGACGAACGTGCCCACCAGCCCCGTCCAATTCTCCCGGATCGTCCAGGCTGGCGGCTGTGTCATGACGGGTGTCTCGTTGACATCGGTCACTACGAATCTGATCGGTCGACTGACCGTATGCGTACTGTCCGACGCCTGCAGGGTGACGACATACGTGTTGTCGCGGTTGGCATCCCCTGGATTCTCGTAGTTATGCACATTCCCGATGACTAGCGCTCCCCTGTTCACGTTCATCGAGTCTGGCGTGAACTCGAAACTGTCCGCATCGGCTCCAGCGAGAGACCAGGTGATGGTCCCCGACTCGGGATCGGTGGCGGTGTAGGCGCCGACGGTCCTACTGGTTGCGGTGTCGTTTTCATCGACAATGACGAGTACCGGCCCCGTGATCAGCGGCGGCTCGTCAACATTGGTCACGTTGATCGTTACTGCCAGGGTCGTGGTCTTGTTTGCGTCGTCCACGGCTTTGACTGTGATCTGATACTCAGCCTGTCTCTCATGATCCACGCCGATCCGGAACGCCAGCACGCCACTTGGGCCTAGCGTGAACTTGCTCGCGTCCCTGCCCTCCAGGGACAGCGTCACATTCGTGCGTCGCTCGGGATCGTAGGCGGCATACTGAGCAGGAGCGTCATCGCGATCTTCGGCGTAGTCCACTGCCTTGGGTCCAATGATCACCGGAGGTTCGTCGACATCAGTCACAGTGATAGTCAGGTCGATGCTGTCGTCGATATCCTCGAGTGCCTCGCCGATGGCGTCGAGGCCATCACTGACGTTGATCGTGATGTTGTAGGAGCGCCTGGACTCGAAGTCCAGGAGGCCGGCGCCAGCGACCTGGATTATGCCTCCGTCCTTCACAGTGAAGTGCTCGTTGAACGTCTCGGCGTCGCGCCCGCTGACCGTGTAACTCAGAGGATCATTCTCAGGATCATTGGCGGTCACGGCGCCCACCCGATGATCCTTGCCAGCGTTTTCCCTAACCGAAAGGCTCACTGAATCGGTTGAGAACAGCGGGGACTGGTTGGTCACGACGGCGTATACCGGTTCGTGAGTGACGGCCTCTGCGCGCTTGTTTGGGCCGTGATTGTCGCGGTAGGTCACTCGTACGTTCAGATAGTGACCAACGTCATCGCCGGTCGGCACATAGCTGTTGCCGATTGCGTTCTGAATTGTGCGGAATGATCCCGTGGAGCTGGTCGATCGCATCCACTCGTAGCGCAGGCCGCCGAGGTTTCCATCGCCATCACTCACAGCGGCCGTAACTGGAACTGCGACCGCCGGTGTCGCCGGCGCGAGAGTCAATATGCCGGGTTCATCGACATCAATGACTTTAATGATGAATGTAATTTCGTCGTCTGGGCTGCTTGAGCTGTCGCCTCCAGAATCAAGTCCATCGCTGACAGCCAGACCCACTGTGTACTGGCTGCTGCTTTCATAATCGATCTCGCCGTTCGCGCCAACGGTAATCCTGGCGCTGTTGCCAGCAATGACCAGTGTGAGACCAGCTTGATCCGCATACTGGTCAGGGTAATAGAAGAAATCGACCGGATCCGCGTCCGGATCCGTGGCGCTCACTGTGGCTACGGTTGTTCCGGGTAGCGTGCCTTCACGAACGCTAATCACGCTCGGTCGTTGCGTGAAATATGCGTTCCGGTTGCTGATCGTCGTACGGACCGCGTCGGTGGGCGGGGATGCTATGATTTTTCCAGATCCGCTGCCGTCGCTATAGGTGGCAACTGCTCGCAGGTACTGCCCCACGTCGGAATTGGGATCGCCATCGATCTGAACGGGTGTGTAGCGCGCCGACTGAGCCCCGCTAATCGGCGTGAAGCCAGAGTACTTGTTCGTGGATCGTTCCCACTGCCAAGTCACATCACGGACGTTGCCGTCGGCATCAGTGAGCGAAGCGGACAGGCTGCTGCCGATCACTGGAGTATTGGTCGACAGGCGGACGATGCCGTCTTCGTCGTTATTCGAAATTGTGAACGTCAGGTCAACCGAATCGTCGATGCTTGGGTCGAACGATCCAGAGGCGTCGAGATTGTCGGTGACATTGACGGTGACGGAGTACGAGCTTCTGCTTTCGTGATCGATCTGCGTGTTGTCGCGGACCAGGATTTCTCCGTTACGTGAGATGAGCGTGAACGCCCTCGAGAATACGGCCGCATCTCGACCGGTCACGCTGTAGTCGAGAGTGTCGCCGTCAGGATTGTCTGCGGCCAGGGCCAGGATCAGGTCACCGTTTCGATACGGCAATTCGTCGATTGAGCGCTCGATTTCGGCATCGGAGAATGATGGGTCGGTGTTTGGCTCCGCGGTGCGGATGGCGAGGCGGATGACTGCAGGAGACCCGGTCACCTCGGTCCAGGTCCCCGAATCAAGTCGATAAAATGCGTCGCCGATGCTCCATCCGGATCCAGTTTGGCTGGTGCTCGCTGTGCGACTCAGCTTCACGTTCTGGAAGCTGATCCAGTACGTGGTGTTGGCGCTGAGCAGGAGTCGACCGGCGCTGAATTCATCGAGCGTGACGACGGAACTGTCCAGGTTGCCCACGCCGCTCAGCACACGCAGGCGGCTGGTCGTATCGGGACGGTTGTCCGAGCCGTTGGGCCAGATGACGAACTGCGGTCTGGCTCCTGCGACAGTTTCAGCCGCGAATCGAACGGTCAGCAGCACTACTTGGCTACTGCCGGTGGTGAACGAAACGGCATGGCGCGTGTTGCCGGTTGCGGAGTAAGCCTGCGCCGGATCGGAGGTCTGGCTCAGATTGCTGACCGCGTAGCTGGCGGTACTACCGACGATCATAGAAGGCAGACTGGTGACGCTGTCCGGGACATCTGCGTCATCGGTGTATGAAACCTGGACCTTGAGCTGCTTCCCCACGTCAGCGGCCTGGATCGCATAGGTCGCTGCGGCGGCGTTATTGACGTTGGACTCGCTGCGACCGTCGACACGTATCCACTGGTAGGTGAAGCCCGGGGTCGTCAGGCCATCCGTGTCGGTGATCGGCGACGTATCCACCTGCGCAGTTGTCCCCTGTTCCAGCACACCGGTGATGCGAGGTTGCCCGACAGCTCGCGTATTGGTCTCCAGGTCGACACGCACGACATCGTCAACCATCCAGGTCACCCCGGAACCGGTCCACCTCAGCCTCGTGTTGGCCACGTTGGCGTCCCAGGCTCCCAGCTTCTTGCTCCCTACGCGGAGGGCGACGGTGTTCAGGAATTCGGCCGATGGCGGGCTCTCGAACTCGATGTCGAGCATGTTCGAGCTCCTCAGCACCAGTTTCCTGATGAAGTTGTTCTCGTCTCCAAACTCGAATGTCCGATTCGAAAGCGTCCCCGTGATTGAAGTCAACGCGTCGCTGTAGCCCTGGACGTTGGTTTCCACTTGCTTCACGGTCAGGCTGGTGCAGAAGGTGAGCTCGCAACCCGCCGTTGAACCGTCTACCTTCTGGTCTGTGCCTGCCTCTACCGCGTTGGACGCGGTGTCGATCCGGTCCCCCTGGGCGGACTTGACTTCAAGCGTGGACGCCGCGTTGGCGTTGAGAGTGAATCCATCCGAATCGGTGTTGCCGGCCCTCACCACGTGGCGCAAGAGCGCGCGTGTTTCGTCGCGACTGCCCACATACTCGGCCCGAGCGGAACCGGATGGGAACGTCAGGCCGATGTGTCCTCCCGAGACCACGACATTGCCGCTGAATGTCAGTTGCAGCTCGATGTTCTCCCCTGCCTTGTACGTATCGCCTGACAGCGGCGTGGATGAGACTACGACCTCGGTAACGGTGATGATCGCTCTGGTGAACAACGCAAGTCGTACGTTCCCCGCTGCCGTGGTCCATGAGCCTCCGCTGAGCCTGCTCGCTGCATCGTCGCCGATTGTCCACATGCTCGATGAGGTCTGGTTATCTGACGTTGTGTGACCGACACTCAGGTCCCCGGCGCCAAATTCCTTCTGAACAACGACCCAGTACGTCGTGTTGGCGGCCAACTCGCAGGTAGCGCCGGAGCACTCAAAGTCCTCTGCGGTTGTCAGGTTGGCGTCAATGGCCGAGGGCGCGTTGAGCGTGGCGATGGGTACTCCAGGCGTAGCCCCGCTGTTGCTGTAGATCCAGGCGCCGACATCTACGTTGGCTCCTGCCGATATCCGCAACTGGACTTTGTCGAGGAAGTGAATGTCGTTCCCGGTCGTGAATGACTGTGCAATGAGCTGTCGGTTGGCAATCGCATGGCTGCCGTCTCCGGCGTCCGTCTCCGACAAGTTGCTGACCACGGGACTGGGCGTCTGGGCACCGGAAGGAGTTGGCGGAGCGCTGGCGAACAGGGCTCCGAGGAACACGAGCAGCACGCCGCCCAACAGCCGCAGAGGCCGTCCCGTTCTCCTGTCCGGAGGAGAACGCAACGCGGCATTCAGGGCCCTCGTCATCAGTTGGAGAAGCTCAAAGCGAGAGAGACATGTGGATTATCTTCACTAGTCCCACGTGTCAGTGTTGTAGGATCGGATGTCGTGTCCATGGACTGACTCAGCAATAGTAGCGAGAAGACATTAGACATGGACTGTCACGGTCATGTGAATGCTCTATCGAATGGCTTGCCCCGCGTCGAACCGAGGACTCCGAGCGAACCCTGCAGAGCTAGGAACGCTCTGAACATGTCTGCGTTCTGAGGGCTGGTCAGGATCGGGGCAGCGACCGCTGAAGAGAGCGCCTTGATGCAGGAACCGACGTTTGCCAGCCTGGATTTCACGCGCAAGAAGCGCAAGGCCCGGCGTGAGCGGTTCCTGGAACGGAGCGACGCGCTGGTTCCATGGGCCGCGTTGGCGGCGCGCGTCGAGCCGGTCTATCCCCAGCCGGGGCGCGGACGGCGACCATACCCGCTGGCCGTGATGCTACGCATCCACTGCGTGCAGCTCTGCTACAACCTGAGCGACCCGGCGATGGAAGATCTGCTCTACTAGGTCGAGTCGGCGCCCGCTTCTGTGGGTTGACGTTGGCCGGTCCGATTCCTGACGAGTCGACGATCCTGCACTTCCGCCATCTGTTGGAGCGGCATCAGCTGCGCGAGGCGCTGTTGGAGACGATCAACGCGCACCTGGAAGGCCGGGGCCTGCGCCTGCAGGCGGGCACGATCGTGGACGCCAGCATCATCCCGGCGCCGTCCTCGACCAAGAACCAGGCCCGTGCACGCGACCCGGAGATGCATCAGACCAGGAAGGGCAACGAGTGGCGCCTTCGGAATGAAGCTGCACATCGGTGTGGACGCGGCGCTGGGGCTGACGCACAGCCTGAGCACGACCGCGGCGAACACGGCCGACGCGCCACGGCTCGACGGTGTGGCGGGTCGCGATGCGTCCCGGACGCCGCCGCACGCTGCCGCCCGACAGTCCGCTGGCCCAGCGCGAGCGCGAGCGGGCTTCGCTGCGGGCCAAGGTCGAGCACCCGTTCCGCTTCATCAAACGACGCTTCGGCTACGACAACAGCCTGCCCCCGCGAAAGCGGGGCTGCGCTACCGCGGCCTGGCCAAGAATCATCAGCGGCTGGCGTTGCTCCTGGGTTTCACCAATCTGCTGATCGCTGAGCCACGGCTCGCCTCAACCCCGGCGCACTGCGCCCCCGGCCCGGCTCGGCCCCAACCATCGGGCCAACCGGACCCTCTGCATCGCCCCACCCCATCGTCCCCCGCGCCAGTTCAACTCTGTGACGCCACAGCCCACGCCGAATCAGGACCAAATCCGCTCGAGAACCCCCCTGTTCAGAGCGTTCCTGGGTCTGGGCGCTCATGCGACTGGTCGTCGCTGGATGGTGCGCGCTGGTCATTCGGGACGCGTAGGAATCGCTCCTCGATGAGGTAGTCCAACACCAGCCTGGCATTGCTGCGTGCGGACTGTTGGACGGTGTCAAGCGAAATCTCGGGGTGTTGTGGAGCTTCATACGGATCGTCGATCCCGGTGAAGTTGGAGATCTCACCGCGGCGCGCCTTGGCGTACATACCCTTGGGGTCGCGGTCTTCGCAGACATGGAGCGGCGTGTCGACGAACACCTCGATGAAGCGCTCGGATCCGACCATGGTCCGCACCTCATTTCGCACGGCGCCGTAGGGGCTCACGGCCGCGCAGATTGCGACTCCGCCATGACGGACGATTTCCGAGGCGACGAATCCAATCCGCCGAATGTTGGCGTCGCGGTCGTCTTTGGAGAAGCCCAGGCCCTTCGAGAGGTGCGTTCTGACCACGTCCCCGTCCAGGACCGTCACCCGCCGCCCGTGCTCCATGATCAGTCCCGTGAGCAGCTTCGGCGGTTGTGGACTTGCCCGAACCGCTGAGACCGGTGAACCAGATGCACACCCCCTGTCGATGCTTCGGCGGATTGTGCTCAGCCACAATCCTGGCGACCTCGGGTAAGGCCATCCAGCTCGGCAGCGTTCGCCCCTGGCGCGAGTTCTCCTCACCCATCTGCGGCGGATTGGCAATGGCTCCACCCGTGCGTTCGGGACTCACGGCGACCGCGTCGCGCGTCTCGCCGCCGGTGTCGTCCTCCGTCCAGCGAACGGTCACAGCTCTCACTCCGGTCTCATCGCGGTACCGGTCCACGAGTTCATGGGCGTCGTCTGGGCTATGGAGTGTGGCGCT
Source organism: Dehalococcoidia bacterium (assembly GCA_963666795.2). Lineage (GTDB taxonomy): Bacteria > Chloroflexota > Dehalococcoidia > Bin125 > Bin125 > Bin125. The sequence goes on from CAXXUV010000008.1 coordinate 2,472,101, forward strand.
CAACGAGTTGTCGGGGGGACTGGCGTAGTCCTGGCCGACGATCAGATAGTTGGCGCCGTAGTTGCGTCGGATGATCGCGTGCCAGAGCGCCTCTCTGGGTCCGGCAAACCTCGTCGCCAGCGGCAGCAGCGATAGCAGCACCCGATCGCTCTCGTAGTAGTGGAGCGACAGCGTCCGATACGTGCGGATGGGCGCGTAATGGTCCACGTCCCCTGTATGAGTCAACCCCGCTGCCGGATGCAGCAGCAGCACGCCGTCCACACTCTCAGCGGCCCGCCGAGTGAGTTCCTCTTCGGCCCGGCGAAACGGGTCGCAGGCATGGAAGGCCACGACGTTCCCTCGGCCGTAGGCGGAGAGCTCGGCCCGCGTCTCGCGCGGTGTTCGCCTGAGTTCGGTGAAGTCATAGTGCCGCGGAAGTTGCAGCACCTGGAGCGGGCCGGATACGTTCACCTTCCCCCAGCGCTGCATCTCTGACACGAGTGGATGCCGCGCGTCGCGAGTGCCGAATACTTCATCCGCGAGCTCCAGCGGGTTCCACTCGTACGCCTCCTGAATCGTCATGACCGCGAGCAGATCGTTGCGGGCATCGCGCAGGGCCACGTCAGCGCCGATCTTGACGGAAGCAGCGTCTTCGATGGACAGGGTTACTGGAACAGGAAACAGTGTGCCGTCGCCCAGTCGCATTTCGGCGACCGATCGACGGTAGTCGTCCTCGCCCATGAACCGGTCAAGAGGCGAGAACGCCCCCGTCGCAAGGAGCTCGAGATCGCAGATCGCGCGTTCGGACAGCTGAATGCTGTTCAATCGTCCGGCTCGGTCCTTGAGATCGGCGAATCGCTCCTGCGGAGCCACGAGGTCGACCAGTTCGCCACCGTAGGGCGCGATCAGGCCGGTCTGTTCGATCGAGGGAGCCATGTGTTGCCTTCCTCCGAGCTCGCGGCGGGCGGGCGGACTGGTGATGTCAGGGTCTTGACTGCTGCCTCCTGGACCTTGCGACTCATCGGCTTGACCCAGCATGCGTCAGCCTGGATCTCGCGCCTTCGCCACCAGTCTCTCACTGGCTTCCCACAGCTTGCGACCGTTCTCCGGGTCGGCTGCACTGGCTGAGACTGACTTGGGTTGGGTCATGTGCAGGTACATCCCTGTGGTCGCACCGGGTTCTTCGGCGCAACACAGGTAGATCACCGGCGCCACCGCCTCTTGCGGAGACTGGAAGATACGCCGGAACAGCGCATTCAGTAGTGGCTTCAGCAGTGGCGGCGCTTCTCTGGCGATATTCGTGGCAACTCCTCCGGGACAGATGGCATGTACGGCGACCTCTACCTCGTCGCCCGGGTTGAGACGGCGCGACAACTCATGTGCGAACGTGCACTGGACCAACTTGCTGAAACCGTACTGCTTCAGGCTTCCCCTGATCCCGTAGTCGACGTAGGCGCCCAGACGATCGAAATCAATCGGCTCAGCGGATCGGTGTGATTCGGAAGTGATGAAGACGATCCGCGGGATCTCGCGGCCGCGGCCGCCCGGACGAACGACGCCATCTCGCAGCCAGCGGTCGAGCATCACCCGATTTGCAAGGAAGTGCACTGCGAACATCAGCTCATATCCCTGCCGGCTCCTCCTTGACCTCCTCGCCGCCAGGCCAGCATTCAGCACAGCGATATCGATCTGCGTCCCCTGTTGAATCAGGCGGTCGCAGAAGCGATGCACGGATGCCAAATCCGAGAGGTCCACCTCCATCATCTCGACCGTCGTGGAACCTGAGAGCTGCACGATCTCGGCACGAGTTTCCTCGTGTCCCGGCCGGCACGCCAGGATCACATGGCCGCCGCGCCTGGCGAGCTCGATGGCCGCCGCCCTGCCCAAACCACTGTTCGCTCCGGTCACCAGGCAGGTCTTGCCCTCAATTCGCACGTCTTGCGGGACGGCGCTCACCGGCGATTGTTTCGGCTGCCTGATGTCTCGCACTGCCGTGACAATGGCGTTCACCAGGTTGCTATGGCCTGAGCGTCTGTTGTTTCCGGCAGCATCACTCACGGCCGCGTTCGCTTTCGAGGCTTCACTCGCTCTACTCGAACGGGATGCCGTACCTGCGACGATAGGAGGAGAAGTCCTTGTCGACCGTTTCCGCATCCAGCCCGAAATCGGCCAGACGATACGTATGTCTGCCGAAGCGATTCTGTGGATGCGCGCTTGCGTATTGCTCAGCGATACGGGCGGCCACGTCACCGAATGAGATCTCAGCGTGCTCGTAAATTCGCCGGAGTTGCGCAATGGGATCGTCGATCAGATCGTAGTAGGACACATCCATGCTTTGATCCGGTTCCAGCATGTCCCGCGTTCGCATGTTCAGTTCCACCATGCGTTGTGTCTTTCTGCTCCAATGCCTGCCGATTTCGCCCGGGTCAATGGCATCGCTGAACATGCCCCGCCCATGAGCGACCATGCTGCAGAACGAGGGCAACGTTTTGCGTGGATCGCGATGGGTCTGGACGATCAACGCACTGGGGAAATACTTGAGAAACAGATCGAGGTATTCCATGTGGTGAGGCGTCTTGAGCACCCAGGCGCGGCCGGGATGCCGCCAACACAGGATCTTCAGCACCCTGGAGAAGTGCTCATAGGCCTGGGTATGGTCCTGGTCTTCCAGCCAGCGAGCATACGTCGGGACGTGCATCATCGCCTCCGGCGCCTGGCTCATGAAACTCAGATCGAGCAACATGACGTCTTCTTCCGGTTCCTGATGGTCGACCGGATGAACCATATTGAACTCTGGGGACAGGTAGGCGAGCAGTCGTTGCGCCAGCATCGCTCGTGTTGTTCGGACGGCAGATCCAGGAGTTATGTCGCGGCCGGCAGGAATGGGTTCAAGGGCCTCCGCACTTGTCACCCCTCGAATCTCAGGATTTGAATACAGCAGTCGGTGCAGAAAGCTGGTACCGGTCCGCTGCAATCCGGTGATCAGAATGACGGAACCGAGATCGACATCATGGATCTCAGGATGCTGCTTGAACAGTTCCTCTATTCGTAGACGCTGAATCAACGCGCCGGTCAGCCGAGACCGTTGAATCAACTTGCCGGTCGGCGTCAGATCGGCCTCGTGATTGATCGAGTCGATGAGCACTGCCAATGCTCGAACGTGACCATCGTTCCCGAAGTCCGTTAGACCGGATTTGCGAGTCGTCTCGCCGATGAGGGTCTCGACGACCAGATCACTCGACCAACCAAGCTGTCGGACAGCGCGGCCAATGGAGTTGAATGCCTTGACCGGGAGAGGGCGGTGGGGATGAACGTAGTCCGTGGAGGTTTGCGCACGGCGGCTGAGCATGGCCATACCCGGGCACTCAGTCAGTTCTTCAGACTGCTCAGTTTGACCAGCCGGGTGCGGGGTTGGGGATGCTCCTTCGCCTGAACCCAGCGGAAGCACATGGTCCCCGACGTGTGGCCTACGGTTTCGATCCAATTGGGCAGGCCGGGATCGGCGTGGGCAACCACTAAACGAACGGATTCGTCCGCTTCATAGACGGCGAGGTGCTTGTTGGTGTGAATCCGATGATGACGATAGTCCAGGGATTCCATCCAGTAGTTGTTCAACTGAAAGTTCCAGTACTCGCACTCTGGAGGCAAGACTTCGATCACAAGCGCTTCGTCCTCAGCAACAGCCCAGTGGCTGTGATAGTACCTGATGTTCGGATCACCCCCGGCGCTCAGCGATCGCTCCGGGTCGAACTCCGGCAACTCGTTGCTGTGCTGTTGAAAGTCGCGCGCCCACTTGGCGAACAAGAGCGGCGCGCCCATGACTAGCGCCCCCACCTTCTGCAAACCCTGATCAAGCTGTTGCGCTGTGAGCGGAGACTGGCGGCGTTCGTCCTCCGGGCAGTTGATTCGCTCGATCTGCAGTTCCGCCGGGATCTCGGTACCCCGATCTAGAAACGTCTGGCGCACGACCAGTGTGCCGGTCTCAGGCGTCATCGGCAGCCAATTCCTGGCTTGCGGTCGGCGACTCAGGATCAGCTCGAAGTAGCCATGCTCGTCCGTTTCGATCTGGCTGGAATCGATGTGGCCGGTCGGCGGCAACCCTCGTCCCTGGCCATAGTTTCCGCTCTGCGTGCCAAAGCTGAGGAAAGCAATTGTGTTGCGGCGGCCGCTGATCCGGTATTCGTATGTGCCATCCAGTGCCGCCGTCAGATAGAAGTTATCGGGATTGTCGGCGCCCAACTTGGTGAACTCATTGACCACTCGGTGCAGGACCGGCGCCTGTGGATCGGCGTGCTCGATGAACGCCATCAAGCCGGCCCGCGCGATCCGGCTGAGATATCGATATCCCTCCGCCTGGGCCACTGGATCTCGAGGCGTCCCGGGAAACTGCAAAGCTGCTCCAGCGGCCTTCAACGTGTCACAAAACTCATTCCACGACTCGCCACTCGTCACACGGCGCGCAGCGAGATCGCCCTCTGTCTTCCCGCGCAGCTTCCAGATCAATAGAGAGATGCGTCGGTACAACGTCAGCAGAGCGATCACAAATTTCCGCATGGCGTGCCTCAACGGGGTCGCGTTACATCTGGTCGTTGGACATCGTAACGCTTGTGATCGGCCAGTTAATCCCGACACGGACGTCGAGCGACCGCTTGCAATGTCATGGAATAACGCTCCGTGTTTGGCGATGGCCCACCATCCGACAGGCCGACAGCACGTCGGCCGTTTCCGAGCCCCTGGACAGAGCGCTCGGACGAGCGCCGGATCAGCGTGGAGGAACGCTTTTTCCGTCGAATCGCCGCCGCTGCGACAAGCTTGATATGGATCTGTGCGTCCTTGGAAACGCCATGCTTGTTGTCGATGACGATTGACTAGCCTGACCAGACCCTGCTGAGGAGGTAACAGCGATGTACGACGACATCATCATCGGTGCGGGTTCGGCTGGGGCGGTGATTGCCGCAAGACTCTCGGAGGATCCCGGACGCGATGTGCTGTTGCTCGAGGCGGGACCCGACTACAGCCGGATTGAAGATCTGCCGCGCGATCTAGTCAGGCCCTGGATCTCGTGGGTGGATCACGATTGGGGCTTTAGCGCCAATGCACGCCACGGTCGCGAGCTTCGCATGCATCGCGGCAAGGTCATGGGCGGCTCCTCCGCCATTAATGGGGCAGTCGCGCTGCGCGGCGTTCCCGCCGACTTCGACGCGTGGGTTGAACTGGGCTGTGATCAGTGGTCGTACGAAGACGTGCTGCCCTGGTACCGGAAGCTGGAGTCGGATCCCGAGGGCGGCGACTTCCACGGCTCGCGCGGCCCGGTCCCGATCGAACGCAGCCCCAAGGACGCGTGGCAGCCGCTGCACCGCGCCTTCTACGACGCCTGCCGCGAACGAGGATTCGATGATGTCTGGGATCACAACCGCCCCGATGCGACCGGCGTCGGACCGTGGCCACGGAACCGCCGCGAGGGCCTGCGGATCTCGACCAACATCGCCTACCTGATGGGCATCCGCGACCGGGAACATCTGACTATCCGTCACGGAGTGCTGGTCGACCGTGTGCAGCTCGAACATGGTCGCGCCACGGGTGTCGTGCTTGCGGACGGAACGTGATCGAAGCGAAGCGAGTGTGTGTCAGCGCCGGCGCTGCCGTGACGCCGGCGATCCTGCTTCGCTCGGGGATCGGCCCAGCCGAGAAACTGACACCGCACGGAATCAAACAGGTGCACGTGCTACCCGGAGTCGGCGAAAACCTGATCGACCACATCGTGATCGGTGTAGCGGCATCGGCGAAGCCGGACATTGGCCACGACCCCGACGTGGTCTTCGAGGTTGGCCTGCGCTACACGGTGCCCGGCAGTGACCTGTTCAACGACATGCAGATCGCGTTCTCAACAAACTGGGATCCGGAACACATGCGCGGATTCAGCAATGCGCCGCGTGGATATCCGGGCGTCAGCTTCGCCGCGATGCTGCAGCGTCCGTACTCGCGTGGCTCGGTCACGCTGCGCTCGTCCGATCCCGAGGAGCAGCCCAACATCGACTTGAACTATGGCCATCCCGAAGATTTGCGTCGGCTCATGGAAGCTGCGCGACTCTGCTGGGATCTGATGCACAGCGACCAGATGGCGCCTTATGTCGATGAGATCGTTGCGCCTCAACCTGGGGTGATCGAATCGGACCTGGCCCTGGCCGACTACGTCCTTAGCGCGGCATCGACGGCGTGGCACATCAGCGGGACCGCGCGGATGGGACAGGCTACGGATTCCTTGGCGGTCACCGATCAATAGGGACGAGTCCACGGATTGGACGGCCTGCGGGTGGCCGACACGAGCCTGCAACCGGACATCGTGAGCTGCAACACGAATCTGACCAGCATCATGTTCGGCGAACGGATCTCCGACTTCATGCGTTCGGCATGATTCCGCACTGATCGCGTGCGGCCCGATTGGCTACTCCGACCCGCGCACGGCGCACACCGGCACCTCAATGTCCAGCAGCGGCGCGTACTGCTGTCCACCGAAGCAGTCCCTGTCTTCAAGGTCGCCCGACGAGACGGGCCTGGGGATCGAGAACTTGATCGCCAGCGCATTGTCGCAGTTGAAGAAGAGCACGTCCTCCTCGTGTTGCTTGTAGATCTCCGCGACCAGCTTCTTGTTCAGCACCCCGGAATCGCGTACCTGTTCGTACACGTCGACGTCATCGAACATGATGTCGAAGGTCAGCACGAAGGGTCCGGCGTTCTTGCTGCGCACCAGCTTGGTGACCTCCCAGAGCTTTGCCATGACGCGCCTCTACCTCTATACCGTCGCCATCTGAATGGGAAACATCTCGTAGGGATCAGTCGGTTCGACGACGTGGTTCAGGTTGAACCTGTGAGTCGCGCCGCGGTGCAGCACTGCCGGGCTGTAAGGGAACGCGAGAGCGCTGATCAACCCGTGCCACTCAGGCACCGGGAAATGCAGCGCCAGGTGGTGCGCGGTTTCGGCCAGTTCTCCGGCCAGGTCGGACTCGGGTGCGGTTACCTCGATGATCAGACACACCTCGTGGGCAGGAGTCGTCACCGGCTCCAGTGCGCCCATGACTCCGTCTCGACCGTAGACGCGGAAGAAGACCGAGTAGTGCTCGTCGATCTCCAGGCCATCGAACGCATCCCTGATCCGCAAGGCCAATCGCTCCTTCATGCGTCCGAGCCAGTCGTCGAGTTGGCGAATGATGATCGGGTCTCTGATCGCCCCGATGATGATGCTCTGGTAGCCCGCCAGTTCCACTCCTTCGAGTTTCACGGTGTAGCGTTCCGCAGGTACCCATCGGCTGTTGGAGACCTTGACGGCCCGGTCCGAGACGGCCTCATAGACCGAATCCGTGGTGTCGAGCATGCCCGACGACTCGTACAGATGGAAGGGATCGGCGTTCTCGTACAGCGTGTGAGAGGCGACGCTCTGCGGAGTGCACCAGAGTTCGTCGGCCGGTGGTTCGACGATGAAGTGGTCGTTGCGGACAGTGGCAAACATGCAATCGGGCGACTTTCTCAGCGCCACGGACGCAGCTCCGCACTCCAGGATCTTTGCGGCGTGCCAGACCGGGCCTTCAGCGAATCCCCGCGCCAGGGGCATGGCTGCAAAGAGCGTGGTGTCGCTGGCTCTGCCGCCGACGATCACCTCTGCGCCATCATCCAGCGCCCTGGCGATCGGCTCGGCGCCCATCATGCCGACGATGTGCAGGCTCTGGTCGATCACTGCTTCGTCCAGATGCGGCGCCGGCTTGAGCGGCGTGATCTTGCCCGCTCGGAGTTTTGACTTCAGGTACTCCCGGTCCTGCTCCGAGCGGATCACCGCGAGGTTGAACTGCAGTTCCTCTTCCCTGGCGATCTCCTCGACGATCTCCACCGTCCACTGGACATTCAGGTCCCCGCCGGCCGACCCGGCTGAGCCGATGATCACCGGAATGCCCGCCGCTCGCCCGGCCTGGAGGATGAGCCGGATGTCCCGTTTGACCGCGGTCCGGGGAAAGTTGCTCCTCCCGGTCGCAAGGGCGTCCGGCCCGCCGTCGGTGGTGCCCGCGTCGGCCGCGATGAAGTGCGGCTCCCATTCCATGGCCCGCTTCAACGACGCTTCCAGGAAGCCGGATCCGATCATCCCCGTCGCCGAAAGCGCTCTGATCTCGTCCATGAGGAGTCTCCCAAATCGCAAATGCCCGAAGTCCCACCGCAGCATCACCAGGGCAGGATTTGCGTCGGAGCGTACCTAGTTCTCGTACCGCTCTCAAGGGACTCGACCATTAGGGGGCGACGCCAACCCTCGACCCAGACTCCGGACCCTCGTGCTTGCACCCGACATCACGCCAACAGATCGGGAGGGCGCCGATCGTCCTGTCCGGACGGATGGCCATCCCGTCGAGAAGCCCGTCGCCGTGCGCGTCCACCCAGACGCCCTAGATGCCCACCCGCTGGGCGTCCACGATGTCGTGCTCCAGGTTGTCGCCGACCATCCAGGCTTCCGTCGGCCCCACGCCCAGCGCTTCGGCTCCACGCCCAGCGCTTCGAGCGCATGCCGGAAGGCTCGCTCGTCCGGCTTCCCGACCCCGAACTCTTCCTCGATCTGGATGCGGTCGAAGAAACGGTCGAGGCTGAACCGTTCGATCTTTCGGCGTTGATTCTGGGACTGACCATTGGTGAGCAGACCCAGGCGGACATCCGCCTCCCGAAGCTGCCGGAGCGTTTCTATCGCTCCGGGCAAGGGCTTCACGGCCTCCTCCCTGACGACGGTGAAGCGGTTGTCCAACTCGACTACGGTGGGTAGCGCGGGAAGGCAGAGACGCTCGAAGGTCCCTCGCACGACCTGCCGTCTGGCTTCGCGCAAATCGAGTCGGCCCCATCGTGCACGCCCCGCGTCGGCCCAGAACCACTCTCGGGACTCCACGGTGGCTCCGTGGAGCTGCCCAGGAGTTACGGCCCCAAGTCGGTCAGCGAACTGGCGACAGAGCCTGCGCCAGACATCGTCGGGGTTGCCGTACGTGTCGAGGATGGTGTCGTCAAGGTCGAGGAGGAGCGCGTTGGGCAGAGCCATGGCACATTCGCTCGTAGTTGGATAGGGGCGGCGGAGATCGAGTCGGGTCGCGTGCGCGCCTTCTCGGCGCGGCTCCGGACCTGTCCGATTGCCTCGCACTCGCCGACGAGGCAGCGCAGCCGTCGTCCGCCCTTGAATGGGAAACGGTTCATATCAGGGAATAGCGGAATGGCGGGCCACACGGTCGAGTGTTGGAAGCCAACTTCAGCGGCGTGTCTGGGGAACTAGAGGCCTGGCCCACTGGCTAAGCGCTAGCACCGACAACAGGTCATCGGCCCTCAGCGCCTTCAGAGGTCAAGAGAGAACGTGAACGAAAAGGTTCTCGATCTTGTCGAGCTTGGTGGAGCTGGGGGGACTCGAACCCCCGGCCTTTTGACTGCCAGTCAAACGCTCTCCCAGCTGAGCTACAGCCCCACGCCTTGCGCCTCTGACACTTCTTGGCGCGGACTACCAGCCTACGCCCGACCTCGCCGACGCGCTACTGCCCGAACTCCAGTTTCGTGATTCGCGTCTCCGTTGGCTGCCAACCAAGTCGCGACAGATTTACGCTGGGCTAACTGAGATTGCGGTTTCCGTTTGCCGATGTCGGCCGAAGCTGCATACATTGGCTGAACTGGCGTCGTGGGTGGCGCAAGGGATGGCGGCCATGTTGGACCGACTCCGAGATCTGTGGACCGAACGACCGGCGGTCGTAGCGGCAGCCGTGATCGCGCCGATTGCGTTTGTGATCACGTTGCTGGTTCTGTTCCTGGCCGTGGGCGGAAATGCCAGCGGCGATCAGCAAGCAGAGGCCGCCGTCGCCCAAGCTGAACCGACGGACCAAGCTCAAACTTCGGTTGCTCGCCAGACCGCCGTTGTGCACGTCGAAACGCAGAGCGACGATCAGCAGGACGATCGGCAGGCGCAGCGAGAAGACACGGTCGACCAGCCACAGGCTGAGGACGTAGACGAGCAGGCTGAAGAGGCAGATGAGCCGCCTGAAGCGGTAGACGAGCAGGCTGAAGAGGCAGACGAGCCGGCTGAAGAGGAGGACGGGCCGCTGATGGTGGCCGGCTACGTGGTTGTGCCGCTGGACGAGGTCCTGGTGGACGGGATCGACGAAGAAGCGCTTCAGCACGGCTCGGATGGCTCAGAGGGTGGCATCCTGCCGATAGCCAATGGCGTCGTTGTCTCCAGCCGACCAGAACATCAGACGGCGTGGGAGTTGCTCGTTCCTTCGGCGGGTCTGAAGAGCGACATTGTCCGCGTGGGCAAAACGCACACCGGGGCGATGGGTTCTCCGGACAATCCATACGTCATCGGTTGGCTGGATACGAGCGCCGAGCCGGGCGAGACGGGGAATATCCTGCTGGCCGGCCATCGAGACTTCGAGGACAAGTCGGGCAACATCGGCACTGGCGTCTGTTGGGAATTGGTCAACACCGTAGCGGGCGACCAGATGATTGTCCGCGATACCGAGAACGAGATCTACTACATCTACACGGTGACGGAAGCGGTGACGGTGAATCCACGCGATCGCAATGCGGCGCGCTATCTCAGGAACAGCGACGAGCCGATCATGACACTGATTACCTGTACCGGGGCGTTCAACGCGGAAACACACCAATACTCACATCGATTTGTGGTCGTGGGAGTGCTCGCAGCCGTGGCGTCGCCCGACGCCTAGGATGTCGAGGCCAACCGGATGTGGCGAAATCTGCGCGAGGCCTCTGGTTGGTGCTATGACTTGCTCTGGTATCTCGTTGATCTCTGTTATCGGCAACCCAAGCTGTTCGCTGGCATGGTCGCCTCGTTCCTCGTCCTGATCATTCTTGTCCTGATTCCCATTCTCGGTATTGGCGGTAGTTCGACGCCGCAGACGTCGAACTCGTCTGCCTGGCCACAGTCGAGCGGCGAAGCCGATGGTGATGCATCTCGGCAAGTGCGATACGTGCCCTACAACGGTCTGGCGAACTCGGAAGACGGGCATCTTGAGGAATCCGATGGCTTGCCGGCCGAGCCGGCCGAGCCGGAGATTGTGCTGCCCAGGTTGTCAGAGGTGCTGAAGGAAGACCTCGATCATTCTGAGCTGGCCTTCGGATCGGACGGCGCCGAGGGCAGCATCTTGCCCTTGGATAACGGCGTCGTGCCGTCAAGCGGCCCCAGATTCAGTACGTCCTGGGAGCTGATCCTTCCCTCAGCGGGCATTCGGGCGGCCGTCGTACAGGTCGGGTTGACTCCCGACGGCGCGATGGGCTCGCCCGACAATCCGTTCGTGGTCGGTTGGTTCAATCGCTCAGCGATTCCAGGTGAGCCAGGCAATGCGTTGCTCGGCGGGCACCGGGACTACGAGGATCGTGACGGCCACATCGACGTCGGCGTCTGCTGGAAGCTGGACGAGACGCGCGTCGGCGACCAGTTAATCATGTTCGACCAGTCGTCCAATCGCTACTTCGTGTACGAGGTCGTCGATGTCGCCAACATCCGACCAGATTCCAGGGACGCCGTCAAGTATCTGAGCCAGACGCGAGAATCCGTCGTGACGCTGATCACGTGCTCGGGAGACTTCGACGAAGACACGCACAGCTACGACGAGCGGATAGTCGTGGTGGGACTGCTCAGCGCGGTCGCGGAACCTGACGCGTAGTTCCTGTTGACTCTGCAGCGCGTGAGCCTCATGGAGACCCGCGCGTAAACTCACGAATCCCTTCTCCCCCCTCGCGGGGGAGATGCCGTGGGCAGAGGGGGGACTCCCCGTCTCAAGGCCTATCTGATCGCTGTCGGCGGACCCCCCCGCTGTCACTCCGTGACATCTCCCCCCGCAAGGGGGGGAGAGGGGATTTGTGAGTTTTCAAAGGTCTCCGCAAGAGGGGAGAGGGGGATATAGGTGCAAGTCTCCTCATGGGAGTTCCCGGCGACCTACCAATACTGCCGACGCTTGCCTCGCTTGCGGCCTGCGCCGCTGTGTTTCCACTCCGACGGTTCCGCGGCTCGCTCGACGGCGACGGCGCAGACCTTGTATTCGGGGATGCGGGCGACCTCGTCGTAGACGTTGTTGGTCAGCCAGTTTGCAGCGCTGTCGGCGAGTCGCACGAAGGGGACGAAGATGGAGCCCTCGGCAACATCGTCGGTGACAAAGCCGACGCCCTCCAGGCGACCGCGGCGCGAGGCGACCCAGACGGCTTCACCGTCGACGATCTCAAGGCGGGCAGCATCGTTTGGATGGATGGCGACACGCAGTTCGGGCCAGGAGTCGACCAGGCCCTCGACGCGCCGTGTGATCGTGCCGCCGTGCCAGTGATAGAGAACTCGGCCGGTGTTGAGGATCAGCGGGTAGCGCTCGTCGGGCGCCTCCTCCGAGGGCGCCGACTGTCGCACCGGGATAAACTTGCCCAATCCGCGCGGGAATGACTCGCCGTAGAGGCGCGCCGTGCCGGGATGGTCCTCGCTGGGGCAGGGCCACTGGATGCCGCCTTCGGCGTCGAGCCGCGCGTGCGACAGACCGGCCATGATCGGCGTCAGTGAAGCCAACTCGTCGAAGACCGTGGCTGCGGAGCCGTGATCGAAACCGGCGGCTGATGTCCCGAGCTGACGCGCGGTGCGTCGGGCGACATCCTGCACAATTTCCCAATCCGCTCGTGACTGTCCGACCGGTGGAATCACCTGCCGGACGCGCTGCACGCGGCGCTCGGAGTTGGTGAAGGTTCCTTCCTTCTCGGCGAACGAGGCGGCGGGTAGCACCACGTCGGCAATCTCGGCCGTTTCGTGCAAGAAGATGTCCTGCACGACGAGGAAGTCGAGCCTGGCGAATGCTTCGCGTGCGTGCGCCAGGTTGGGCTCGGTCAGGAGCGGATTCTCGCCGACGATGTACATGCAGCTAACGCCGTCATCGGCTGACAGAATGCTCTCGACCATGTCGGTCGCGCGTAGGCCCTCTGCAGCCGGCAGATCGGACTGCCAGACTTCGTTGAACTTTTGCAGAACCTCGGGCGTGTAACGCTGGTAACCGGGCAGCGCGTCGGGGACGCAGCCCGCGTCGCCCGCGCCCTGCACGTTGTTCTGACCACGCAAGGGTGAGACTCCATTGCCGACGCGCCCGACCTGTCCGGTCAAGAGGGCAAGATTGAGCAATGCCGTCGCGTTGGCGGTGCCATTGGTGTGTTGAGTGACTCCCATACCCCAGATCAGGCATGAGCCGCCCGGTCCCGAGTCGGTCGGATTGGGTTGTGCATAGGTGCATGCCGCGCGGATCAGGAGTTCGGCAGGCACGCCCGACATTTCTTCGACGCGCTCCGGTGTGTACTCGTCAAGTTCTGCCCGCCATTCGTCATACCCCTCTGTGCGATCAGCGATGAACGGCTCATCTGCCAGACCCTCATCGAGGATGACTTTCGCCATGCCATTGAGCACCGCGACATCAGTGCCCGGATACTGCCGCAGCCAGAGATCGGTGTGGTCGCACATCTCAATCCGCTTGGGGTTGAGGACAATCAACGAAGCGCCCCGATCGACCGCCGAGCGCATCCGCGAGGCCGCCACCGGATGATTCGACGACGGGTCCGCGCCGACCACGAACAGGCAATCTGACGCTTCGTAGTCGCTGTAGCTGTTCGAGGTTGCGCCCGAGCCGAGTTGGGCGAGCATCGCTTCAACCGAGGGCGAATGACAGAGCCGCGTGCAGTGATCAATGTTGTTCGTGCCCATTACGGAGCGGACGAACTTCTGCAGCATGTAGTTGTCTTCGTTCGTCGCCTTGGCCGACGAGAACGCACCGAATGCACCCTGATGCTCGGCGAACTTCTCCGCGACGAGGTCGAGCGCGTCATCCCAGGAGGCCGGCTGCAAGCCCTCGGGTCCACGAATCAGCGGCGTGGTGAGTCGGTCGGAATGATTGACAAACGCCGTGCCGAAGCGTCCCTTGACGCAGAGCAATCCTTTGGAAGAGAGGTTGTTCGGGTCGTCATCGACGTGGGTGAGAATGCCGTCCTCGGCCGTGATGTTGATCCCGCAGCCCACACCGCAGTACGGGCAGACCGTCGATACGGTCTTCGCGCCGGAGGCGGCGCGCTTGGGCATCAGCGCCTCGGTCGGGCAGGCGGCGACGCAAGAGCCGCAGGAGGTGCAGGTCGACTCGCCCAGCGGCTCATCGGCGAAGGAGGCGATGCGCGCAGCCTTGCCGGCGCCGGCGATCCCGATCGCGCCGATGTGCTGTCGGTCACTGCAGGCCGAGACGCAGCGTCCACAGAGGATGCAGTCGGTGGCGTCGAACTTGTAGAAGTGGTTGCTCTCGTCGACGTGCTCGTTGAAGCGAGTTGTCCAACGCGAGCCGTCCGCCTCGTGTGTCCCGGCATGATGGCGAAGCTCGGTCTGTCCGTGGCCGTTGGCATCGATGCCGCGTTCGGTCATCGCCAGGGTGAGCTCAATGATCCCTTTGCGAGCGGCGGCGGCCGTTTCCGAGTTGGTGCGCACAACCTGTCCGTCGGCGAGTGGCGTGTGACAGGCAGCGGGCAATCCGCGGACACCATCAATCTCGACCAGGCAGGTCCGGCAAGCACCCAGCGCCGGCCCGTCGTTGTCCTTGCACAGGTGCGGCAGATCAATGCCGGCAGCCAGAACGGCGTCGAGGATGGTCGCGCCAGACGGCGCCGTGCAGTCTTGTCCGTCTATCGTGACCGAAATCGTGTCAGCAGCCATGTGCGCTCCTCATTAGATGGTAACCAAGCCAATCGTTTGGCGGTCAGTCCTCCGATATCCAGCACCGACGCCAATTGCCGCCGCAAACAGCCGGTCATTAGCGTTGCGACGAGATTCCCATCGACGTACCCTTGGAGTTGGACTGGGGCATATCCCCTATCGGCTAAGGGCTCCGACTTCGGTCGGGGCCCTTAGTTTATTCCCGTTCGAGGATGAACAGTGCTGGCCTAATGGGGTCGACAGGGTGGCGAAGAAACTTTGGCTCGAGAATTCGAAACGGGATAATGGGATGTTGCTGATTGAGGACTTGTCTTGAGATCGGATTCGCGATGAGGTCCGCCAGCTCTACTCCAACCTCAATATCTGACTTCGAAGTGAACCTGATACGGAATTGAAATCTGGCTAACGCGGGATCAGCGGAATCGGTTCCGGTGTTGACCAATGTTCGCAGTTGCTCGTCTTCTTTCTTGCCGCGAGAGTCGGCCACGATTTCCGTGGGCGGCATGGCAGCGCTGATGTTCGGCATCGTCCGCAGAGATGCAACTGAGGTCTCAAGAAACCGTCGATGGTACGGCGATCCCGGGTGGTCCGGATTCGGCGTGAAGCGGTCCATATCGATTCCAACAGCAACGATGGAATACGGAAGGTATTGCAAGAGTAATCGGAGGTGATTCAGTGCCGCATCACGAGCAGCAGGACCGGGCACTTGACGAAAGTAGCCATCCCCGGTACGAATGTCCCGCTCGTGAAGAGGAACTAACTCGCTACCAAAGTAGCGACGCTTGAAGTCCTGAAGTACAGGTACCGCGATGGCTTCGTAGATATCTCGTCGGAAGATCGCGAAGGCAATGACGAACGCACGACTATGGGATGTCGCATTGAGCCTGTGGTCGCCGCTTTCGTCGGCGAAGATGATGTATCGACTCTGTTCGGATTCAGAAGCCACTAAATCGCCGAGCCGCCGAACTGATGTCGTGCTGAGGTGATGGGATTCGGCGCCATCTGGCCGAGACCGCAAAGTGACCCTGCGGTGATCAGTGGGATGAGTTCCTCAATATCGGCCCAATTGCCTTCGGCGAGTGCTGTGGCCATTCGGGCCGAGCCCTCTCGGCAGGGCGTGCACTTACCGCAGGATTCATTGGCGTTGTACTCGGCCCAGACGGCTAACGCTCGCTCGACGCCGAACGATTTGGGTATGCCAATGATCCCGCCGGCCCCTAACAGCGCCCCGTGGCCGTCCATCGCGCCCGGTGCGATCGGCGTGTCGAAATTCTCCGGCGCGAGGAAACCGCCCGACGGACCGCCCATCGTGACGCCGGCCAACGTCTCCGTCGGTTCGGCGAGGTCCACGATTTCCGAGACCGGCGTGCCCAGCGGCAATTCGATCACCCCGCGATTGCGAAACGTCCCGCTGAGTTGAACCAGTTTGGTGCCCGGTGCTCGTTCAGTACCGACTTCACGGAACCAGTCCGGACCGAATTCGAAGATGTCAGGGATGTTGGCCAGCGTCTCGACGCTGTTGATCGCTGTCGGACGCCCCCACAGCCCGTGCTCAGTCGGAAAGGGCGGCTTGAGTCGCGGCACCGCGCGGCGTCCCTCGATCGATTCGAGGATCACCGACTCCTCGCCGCAGACATATCCTCCCGCGCCGCGCCGAATCTCGACGGTCAAGCCGTCCATCAACCCGGCCGACTGCGCCGAGGCGATTGCGTCTGCCGCTGCGGCCGCCGATCGATCCGCCATGCCGTTGATGTACCAGTAGGTGTGCGATGCACCCAGCACATAGCAAGCGATCCTGATGCCTTCGAGGATGCGTTGCGGGTCGGACTCCATCAGCCAGCGGTCCTTGAAGGTCCCTGGTTCGCCCTCTTCACCATTGGCGACCAGTAGTGGTTGTCCATTGCGCGAGGCGGCATCGACGGCGCCGCTCCACTTGATGTGGACAGGGAAATATGCCCCGCTGCGCCCCAGCAGTCCGCTCTCGCCGACCAGCGCCAGGGCTTCCGACGGGCTGAGCTGTGCAGCTCCCGCCCATCCGCGCCACTGCGGCGGATCGCTGCTGCGGCGCTTCGTCACTCGCGTCAAGCCACCATCCACAATTGCGCGGGCGGCCTCGAACACGTCGTCTCCGAGCAATGATTCCAGCCGTCCTGCTCCAGATGCCGTGATCGGCTCGCTCGTCGCAGCGGCGCAAAGGAACATGCACTCGTGCGCCTCACCCTCGACATCCGTGTCGCCGCCCGCGATCCGGCAGGACATTCCCTGGCAGACCCTCACCGAATCCGCTGTCAGCGGGTTCCAGCGGAATTCGGTGTAGCTGGTTGCGACGGCAAACAGCTCGGCTCGAGGCATGTGAATCCAGCGTGCGACTTCCTCCAGCGCCGCATGATCGAGAAACCCGAACGTCTCATCGACAAGATGTAGCGCCGGCAGCGCCTGAGTTTTCTCGCGAGGCAGCCCCGCGAGCGAATCTCGGAGCTCGTCTCTCAATCGGTCGACCGCTGTCTCAGTGACCACCGCAATCTGCCCTTCTTGCCCATCGAGTCCACCCGTCGAGACGCGCTCGGTACCATTCTAGATACCCCTCGCACCTCCACCGGCAGGCAAAGGCGTACGTATGAGCGACCAACGCGACCTCCCGAAGTCTTACGCCGACGCGCACGCGCGAAACCGGCCGCCCAATCAGTATGGACCGGGCAACACCTTCCTCGGCGTGCCCAGGGCCACTCTCCGCGACGCAGAAACGCTGGCAGATTCGCAGGCGGTCATCGTTGGCGCGCCGTTCGACGCCGGAACGAGCTATCGCCCTGGGGCCCGCTTTGGACCGAAGGCGATTCGTTCCACCGACAACCTTCCGCACACCGGATACCGTCCGCATCTCGGGCTCGGCGTTGACCCACTGGGCGAGCTAGCTGTCGTTGATGTCGGCGACGTGCGGATGCAGCAGCTCGATAGCGAGGGCAGCCTGGTACGGCTGATGGAGGCCTGCCGCCAGGTTGCCGAGGCCGGCGCGATTCCTGTCGTGCTTGGCGGCGACCACACGATTACGTATGCGACCGCGCAGGGGGTTGCTCAGCATCACGGCTTCGGGCGCGTTGCGCTCATCCACTTCGACGCCCATGCCGACACCGGCGACTCCGAGGGCGGACTCTGGGGTCATGGCACGCCGATGCGCCGGTTGATCCTGAGCGGCGCGATTCGAGGTGATCGCTTCCTCCAGATCGGTCTGCGCGGATACTGGCCCGACCCGCCGATCCTCGAGTGGATGGCCGAACAACGCATGCGCTGGTACGAGATGACTGAAGTTGTCGAGCGCGGCCTCGACGATTGCCTCACTGACGCCTTGGAGCGTGCCGCCGACGATTGCGACGGCGTCTTCCTCTCGGTTGATGTCGATGTGGTCGATCCCGGCATGGCGCCTGGGACAGGAACGCCGGAGTCGGGCGGTCTGACATCGCGTCAGCTCTTGGATGCCGTGCGAAGGATCGGGATGGAGTCCAATCTGTTGGGGATGGATGTCGTCGAGGTCGCGCCGCCCTACGACCAATCCGAGATCACGGCATTGCTTGCGAACCGCGTAGTCCTCGAGACGCTCTCGGGCGTGACAGTTCGCAGAGCCAACTCATCGACTGCATGAGTGGCGCTAACCGTTCTGGATCGATGACACCCTGGGTTCACGGTGTGGAACACATGTGCGATGTATCCGGTATCCTGACGGGACAACATCACGGAGCGAGTCATGGTCACCACCGCTGACAAACCAGAAGTCGAATCGTCTGAACTGCTGCCACAACTGAACTCTGCCGACACCTTGTTTGGTATCGGAGATCCGATCGGGCTGCGATTGCCGTCGCAGTGGCGACTGACCGATGACGCGCTCTTCGAACTGTTCGAGCTCAATGAGCCGCTGACGTTCGAACGAACGGCAGAAGGAGACCTCGTCATCGTCCCCTCACCCCATGGTCCAAGTCCCATGATGGGGGCCAGGATTAGCGCTCAGATTCTGAACTGGATTGACGCCGGCGCAGGAGGAGAAGTCAGAGATGCCAGCGGCGGGTACAAGCTCGGAGAGACGCCTCCGCCGGAAGAGGAAGAGAAGCAGGCGGAGCGGGCGCCCGACGTGTCCTGGTTTCCGCAGGAGTTGGTCGACAGCCTCGACTTTGACGCCTACGAGGACGAGACGCCGAACCTCTGTCCTCCGTTCATCGTGGAGATCATTTCGGCTAAGCAGCGTGTCGCTCCTCAGAAGCGAAAGCTGCGGGAGTGGATGGCGTATGGCGTGCAACTGGGTTGGCTGATCGATCGCAAGCGCGGCAAGGCCTGGATTTACCGGGCTGGCCAACTAGAGCCTGAAGAGCTTGATGAACCTGAAACACTGTCGGGCGAGGAAGTGTTGCAGGGATTCACGCTCGATTGCGCCTTGATCTGGAAGTAGCAGCGCGTTGTTCATGCCGTACGCATCCAACTTCCTTGCGCGCCGGGCCATACTCTGATTCCAACGAAGTCACGGAGCCGACCATGGTCACAACCACCGAGAAGCCAGGAGCAGCAACACCGAAATCGGCAGGCAGTCCCTTCGATCAGAGCGTGGGCGTAGTGGAGCCGATCATCCTCAAGCTGCCTGCTGATTGGCGTTTAACGGATGACGCGCTCTGGGAACTCTGCGAGCTCAATCAGGTGCTGCCGTTCGAGCGGACGGCGGAAGGAGACCTCGTCATCGTACCTCCCGCACATGGCCGAAGCCCTGAGCACGGCGTAGAGATCGCGTTCCAAATTCGCTTATGGATGAGAGATGTAGGAAGCGGAGTGGTCCGAGACGCAAGCGGAGGATACAAGTTAGGAGAGATTCCTCCTCCAGGGGAGGAAGAGAAACAAACCACTCTGGTTCCCGATGTTTCCTGGATGCCGATGGAAATGGTTGATGGTTTGGACCCTGAAATGTATGAGGACGGAATACCGGTCGTTTGCCCACCATTCGTGGTGGAAATCATTTCCGCGAAGCAGCGAGTGGCGCCGCAACAACGAAAGATGCAGGAGTGGATCGAGTTTGGCGTGCGGCTCGGATGGCTGATTGATCCCAGGCGGGAGAAGGTATTGATTTACCGACCCGGCGAACAAGAGCCGCAGGAACTGGACAAGCCAGAATCGCTGTCGGGCGAGGATGTCTTGGAGGGTTTCATCCTTGATTGCGCGCCGATCTGGAGCTAGCGCCGGCTTCTTCAGCGCGACCGTTACCCTAATCGCATGCCCAACCGCTCGAATGTCGACAATGGCCAGATGAAGTTCGGCGTGCTGCAATTTTTCAGCTGGCCCGGACGCCGTGTGCCCTTGCCGACCGTCTACGAACGGGCGCTCAACCGCATCGACATCATGGACGAGACTGGTTACGACTGCGTTTGGCTGGCCGAGCATCACTTTTCGACCTACTCGGTCTGCCCCTCGGTCCACCTGATGGGCATGCACGTCGCCGGGCGGACCAAGAACATTCGCATCGGCACGGCTGTGACGTTGGCGTCGTTCTATCACCCGCTGCGGATTGCCGAAGAAGTGGCGCTGTTGGACATCCTCTCCGGAGGAAGGGTCAATTGGGGCGCCGGGCGCGGTTTCGACAAGACTGAGTTCGAAGTGTTTGGTGTCGATTTCGAGGAGTCCTACCCGCGCTTCCGCGAGTCGGTGCAGATCGTGCTCGAGGCATGGCGACAAGAACGGATCACCTGGCACGGCGACTACTTCGACTTTGACGAGATCGAGGTTCTGCCCAAGCCGCATCAACAGCCGACGCCGCCCTTCTGGGTCGCTGCCGGCGGACCCGACGCGATCGCCTGGGCGGCGAAACAGGGCTACTCGATCCTCATGGATCCGCACGCGACCCACGCCGAACTCGGCGAGAAGCGGCGGAACTATTTCAAGGGGCTGGAACAGCACAGCCATCAAACGGAGGACCGGGTCATTCCGATGGCCCGCCTGATCGCCGTCGCTGAAACCGATGAAGAAGCCGAGCAGATCGCGATCAACGGTGCGCAGTGGACGATTGGCTCCTACGCAAATGACAAAGTCAGCGGCAATGCCAATCCGTCGCGATTGCTTCCCGATCAACAGCGCATTGATCGGTACGTCAACCAGGTTGTGATTCATGGCAGTCCCTCGAAAGTGATTGACGAGATCGAGGAGCTGCGAGAAACCATCGGTCTCGATTACCTCATTGCATCACCGTTCTCACACGACTCATTCGTGCGCTTTACCAACGAGGTGATGCCGCACTTTCAATAGTCAGTTGTTCGCCGCCGAAATCCAACGCTCAAGGAGGCACAATCGATGGCATACGAATTCATCACCGTTGAACGCACCGGCGCTCTGGACGGCACGATCTGGATGGAGCTGAACCGTCCCGAGAAGCTGAATGCGCTCACCTTCCCGCTGCTCGCCGAGATGCTGGATGCGCTCTATAAGATCCGCATGGACCGCTCGGCTCGATTGCTCGTGATCACCGGTAAGGGCCGCGGATTCTGTGCCGGCATGGACCATGCCGGCGGCGGGCGTGGGATCGATTTCTGGGACGAGAACCCCGACCCGCTGGTCGGCAATCCCGCCCCCGATGGCTATCCCGACAACGAGGGCCAGCGGCTCAACTTCCGCTATGAGACCAAGACGTTTGCTGAGCTGCGGCGGATGGACATCCCTGTGATCGCCGGCGTCAATGGCGCTTGCGTCGGCGCGGGCTTCGACATGGCCTGCCTGGCCGACCTCTGTGTCGCCTCGACCAATGCCCGCTATCAGGTCGCCTACGTCAAGCGTGGTCTCTACGCCGACCTCGGCGGCTTCTGGGCGATTCCCAAGATTATCGGCTGGCGCAAGGCGATGGAGATGATGTTCACCGGCCGCTTCATGAGCGCCGAGGAGGGTCACGAGGCCGGCGTCAGCAACTACCTGGTCGGGGCCGACGACTTCCAGGAGAAGCTGCGCGAGTTTGCGCAAGAGGTCGAGAACGGCCCGCCGATCGGTCAGAAGGTCGGCAAGCTGATGGCCTACCGTACCGCCAACCTCGACTACGAGTCGGCGCTCGAACTCTCCGGCGCCGTATTGCCGCTGGTACAGAACTCCTTCGATCGCATCGAAGGCGTGCAATCATTCGTCGAGCGACGTGATCCCAAGTTCACCGGCTTCTAGACGCATATACCATCTCCCCCAATGGGGGAGATGCCGCAGGCAGAGGGGGATTGCCGATGTGCCGATCAATCAAGCGCCTGCGTCAACCGGCCGGGGCTGAACCTGGCCCCGACGAAATCGAGCAGGCTGCGCGACAGTTCGTGCGCAAGATTTCCGGCATCCAGCATCCGTCCTCGCGCAGCGAGGACGCCTTCCAGCGCGCGTCGATGAAATCAGCGTCGTCGCGGCGCAAATGCTGCGAGAGCTCCCGCCGCTGCAGCAACCCAGACGGCCGACCTACACCGAGGAGATCACGACATGACCAACTTCCAACTCTCCGAAGCCGACCGCATGGTCCAGCAGACTGCTCACGCCTTTGCTGCCAACGAGGTCCGGCCCGTCTCGATGGAGTATGACGAGCGCAATGAGTTCGCCTGGGACGTCGCCTCGAAGGCGGCCGAGATCGGTCTGACCGGTGTGCCCTTGAGCGGTTACTCGGCCGAGCCGGGCATTACGGCGATGATCACCGCCGAGGAGCTGAGCTGGGGCTGCGCCGGCATCGCGCTGGGCACGCAGGTCTCCGGGCTGGCCGCGACGGCGATCTCGGTGATCGGCACGCCCGAGCAGAACGAGCGCTGGATTCCCGAGTGCACCTCCGAAGACGGCAAATTGCGTCTTGGCGCGCTTGCGCTGACCGAGCCGGACGCTGGTTCCGATGCGGCCATGATCAGGACTCGCGCCGTTCGCGACGGTGACGAGTACGTGCTCAACGGCACCAAGCGCTTCATCACCGGCGGCGGCATCGCCGACATCACGGTCGTCTTCGCCCGCGAGTCCGACTCCGAGGGCTGGCACGATGTCTCGGCCTTTGTCGTGCCCAAGGACGCGGCGGGCTTCTCGCAGATCAAGCTCTGGGACAAGATGGGCATCCGCGCCTCGCACACGGCCGATCTCGCCTTCGACGACGTCCGCATCCCGTTGGAGAATCGCCTCGGCGACCCGGACCCTGACTTCCGCTCCGGCGGGAAGGGCGCGCTGGGCACCCTGGCTGCGACGCGGCCATGGATCGGCGCATTTGCGGTCGGCCTGGCCCGCGCCGCATTCGAGTACTCGGCCAACTACGCCCGCGAGCGCAAGACGATGAGCCGCCCGCTGATCGAGCACCAGGGCGTCGGCTTCATGCTGGCCGACATGGACATCGCCATCGACGCCGCTCGCCTGCTCACCTGGCGAGCCGGCGAAATGGCCTCCAACAACCAGCCCTTCGACCTCGAAGAGGCCAGCAAGGCCAAGACCTTCGCCTCAGACATGGCCATGAAAGTCACCACCGACGCCGTCCAGGTCTGCGGAGGCGTCGGCTTCATGAGAGAGCTCCCGCTAGAGAAGTGGATGCGAGACGCGAAGATCTTCCAGATTTTCGAGGGCGCAAACCAGATCCAGCGGATGGTGATTGCGAGGAACATCCAGAATCGGTACTTCGTATAAGTCCCTGGTCGCGTAAGAAAAACGCCAATCGTTCCCCACATAGAACGGGTGTGTTGGCTATGCTGGTGCAACCGAAGAAGGGGAAGAGTTGGCGGTCTTCAATACGGCGCGGCTGAGGGACGTCCTGGTGCGTGGCAACATCGCACAGGATCCCGCTGCGACCGAACTTGTCGAAGAGCTAAACACTCAGACCGAAGACGCGCTTTCCGCGTACCCAACGAAAGATCAGGTCAGTTTGGGATTTGCCCAGGTGCTTCAGGCCATCGCAGAGGCAGATCAGCGTCGTGCCGAAATGGAAGCGCGACTCGCGGAAATGGCAGCGCAGCAGGCCCACCATATCAATCAGTCTGTGGGAATTGTCCTTGCTGGAATCGGGTTGGCTATTGGGCTCATCCTTGGATTCGGATAGGTGGCTTGACAACAAGCTCACTCCCACCGCCGTCCCGCCCCTTCGAATGAAGCCAACGAGATTCGGCGAATGGTGCTCACGAGGAACGTCGAGAATCTTTGCTGCTGATGACAGAGCTTGAGCCAGCAAGTCCTCAATCGAACAGTGGGTCAAGCTTGACTGGTGATCAGCGGCTCGATCTTCGGGTGGATCGTGTGCTGCAGGCTGTTGTCGCGATGGAGCGGGCGCTCGCCGAAATGGAGGCTCGCCAGAGAAGGCGCGTCAACCGGATGGTCGTGATTATGCTGGCAGCTCTGGCGTTGTTCGTCGCGATCATTCGCGCTTGATGGTTAGCCGGCGATTCGGATAACCCCAACGGCTTCATCGACCCTGAAGAGTGTGGCACAAGACTTTCGCCTCGCACAAGGCAATGAAAATCACCACCGACGCCCTTTAGGTCTGCGTAGGCGTCGGCTTCATGCGAGAGCTGCCGCCTGGAGAAGTGGATGCGCGACGGGAAGATCTTCCAAATCTTCGAGGGCGCCAAGCAGATTCAGCGGATGGTGATCGCGCGGAACATCCAGAATCGGTACTTCGCATAAGCTATTGTCAGCATCGATGATGCGAGATCGTTGTCCAACAAGAACGGGTTGAACGAGTCTTCAATCTACGCCTGATGCCTAGCCAGGAAAGGGCCAAATCGTTTCTTATGTGATACGGCGGAGTCACGAGGGACTCCGTGTCTTGGACTTGAGTGGCCATCGCCTGTTCCCGCGTTCCGACATTTGCGAAGATTGCCCACTCAGCTCGCCTCGACCTTCGCCTCGTAGTGCAGGTAGTGGTCCAGTGGAATTTGGGCTGTAAAGCCATGCTTGATACCGATCCATATCCGCCTCATGGAAGTTCGCAGAATGGCGAATCTGCGCGAGCCGGCATACTGATCCGATGGAATTGCACGTTCTTGGCGATCGAGTAGGCGTGTAGGGCAAGTCACCTTGGGCACATCGCGGGTACAGCACCGTACGCTCTAGAAGTAGCGCACCATACCGGACAAAGCACATCGGTGTTCACTTTCTCAATCGTTCAGCGAGTAGTTCGCAATAGTGTCGCTCTCGGCTTAGTCTTATGTTCCTTGGCCCATCTGGCAGCGTAACGGGTAGACGAGATTCCTGTGCCAAGACAAATCCGAAGATGTCTCCTAGGTTACTATGATCTCGATGGAATCCGTATGCTGCAGTCGTGCCCTCGTTACCGTACCGCCTACCCACGTAGAGCCCGCATCCTGGTCATCTTAGAGTAGGACCTCTCGGACATTTCACTGATCTAATCAGTCTCGAAGGAATCCGCCAATTCACGTTTGCCAATCCGGCTCTTGATCTATCTCCGACCGGAAGAAACCCCTTCTGCTGGGTCCAGTAAGTTGACTCCGGGCTGTTGTTCCCATGCAGAACACAGGGCATTGTTCCTTCTCGTCCAACACAACATCCATTTGTCGGCTGGTCGCTCCCGTGATGTCTAGCTTACGCATCCTCAGCCGACACCAATGCCCCTTGGAAGGACCTGTTCCAGGCGATCTCTGACAGGTTGCTCCATCGCGTCACCGACTATTCTGGAGTAGTAGCGGCCGAGCTGGTCTTCAAATGCTCGCACGATGGTCGGGCCAATTCATCCTCGGAGAGTTTGCAGGCTCGAAGGATCTTCGCATGACGTCTCCGACTCTGTTCTTTGAGGATGGTCTTCACCTCTCCGCGATGCATGATGTTGAACTACGACTTATAGGCTGTGCTCGGAAGCAATCACTGAGGACACGAGATCCCTCGCAGAAGCTGTTGCACAAACCCCATTTGCGTCATTTGCGGCTTGACACGGGAATCCAGTCTCCGTATCTGGTCAGCGGTAGGCTGACGCCTTCGCAAGAATCACTGGAACGGAGCAATTACGGGGTTTTCAACAGCCTCTTTTAGGGAGCGGGCAAGCTGCCAAATGCAGCTTGACGTGCTCAGCGGCGAAGCGCGGCATTCTGAAGTGACTAGGTAGCGCGCCGCTCTTGAACACGGGGAGTTCACGTACTCAGAATACGTAAGTGGCAAACTGAAGCAATGGGTCGGTTGCCACTGCAAGGTAGGGTCAAGGACCTCGTCAGTCCTTAGAACACACCGATCCAGGCTAGCAGCGCCCACGCGACCATTGCCGCGAAGCCGGCTCCGAGGAGGAGCTGGAATAGGATTAGGCTTTCGGCGGGGCCTCGCTTTGGCATGGTCTTTGCTCCAAACTGGTCTCCGAGGGATAGAGTAGACGATGGCTGAGTTGGCAGTCTTTCAGGATTTCGCCGAGCTGCGCGATGCCGTGCTGATTTTGGCTGGGGGCGCGGTGGCTCTGGCTGCCTTCATCTTCCTCCTGATTCTGACCAAGCTGTCGTTCACGGCCTACCGCGTAGTGCGACGACTCGAACGATTCCATGAGCGACGCATCGCCGGCAGCGTTGCCGCCGCCGATGCGAAGCTGGCCGCCTGGCTGGAAGAGGATCGCTGGTCAGCTCGCGGGATGCTTGAGCTGGCTCAGATTGCGGCTCAGCAGGTCCAGGCGCGACGCAACCCTCCGCCCAAGAAGCGGCGGTTGTTTGGTCTGTTGCCTCCCGCTTAGGTCGGATGTCTATCGCAACCACATTGCATTGCAAAGGCGGAGCGCGCCCTTCAGTCCCTACGGGACAGCTTCGCCCGCAGCGGGGGGCAGCGGAGAATGCCGATTGTTGTGTCGTCCTCAGTGCTCGCCTAGCATGATTGCCAACCGCGCAGTGCTGTGCGGATTCTTCGTATGAGCTAACTGGGAAGGACCCATTTTGAAAGCTGCCATTTTCGACCCGACCAACCAGGCCAAGGACGGCGACCGCTCCGTGCTTGAGATTCACGACATCAACGTGCGTGACCCGCAGCCGACTGAGGTGCTTGTTCGCACCACGACCTCGGGTGTCTGCCACTCCGACCTCCACTTCATCGACGGCAAATGGGCCGCCGCCTTTGGCGGACTGCCGGCCGTGCTCGGCCACGAGGCCGCCGGCGTCGTCGAGAAGGTCGGTGACGATGTCACCTACGTCCAGGCTGGCGACAACGTGATCATGTCCTTCCGCCCGTTCTGCGGCGAGTGCTACTGGTGCTTGCGCGGCGAGCCGAATCTGTGCCCCGACCCCGCCGGCGCCGCTCTGGCTCGCGACCGCCTGAACTGGGACGGCCGCCCCGTCGTGCAGATGGCGAGCGTGGGCTCGTTCGCCGAGTACATGCTGACCTCGCAGAGCGGCGTGCTCAAGATTCCTGAGGACATACCGCCGGCTGAGGCCGCGCTCGTCGGCTGCGGCGTCATGACCGGCGTTGGCGCCGCGCTCTACACCGCCAAGGTGCCGGGCGGCTCGATCGTGGCCGTAATCGGCTGCGGCGGCGTGGGCCTGAACGTGATTCAGGGCAGCAAGATTGCCGGCGCGAGCCGCATCATTGCGGTCGACATCCTCGAGAACAAGCTCGACTACGCCGAGCAGTTCGGCGCCACCGACCGGATCAACGCCACCGAAGTGGATGCGGTCGAGGCGATCAAGGAACTGACCGACGGCGTCGGCGTCGAGATCGCCTTCGAGGCGATCGGCAACGTCAACGCGGCGCGTCAGGCCTGGGACATGGTCCGACCGGGTGGCACCGCCTGCATCGTCGGCATGATGCCGCTGGGCTCCGAGGTCAGCTTCCCCGGTCCCGAGTTCCTGCAGGAGAAGAAGGCGATCGGCTGCATGTACGGCTCGACGCGCTTCCGCGAGCACATGCCGAAACTGCTCGACCTCTACCGACAGGGCAAGCTCGACCTGACCGGACTGGTCTCCAAGCGCTTCGCATTGAGTGAAATCAACGAAGCCTTCGCAGCCATGCAGGCCGGCGAAGTCGCCCGCGGCGTGCTGGACATCTCCCAGCCCTAGTTCGCACGCCACGACGAACCAGCGACCAACCAACGCGCCGTCCGAGCCATCGGGCGGCGCGTTTGCATCCCCAGATCGGTAATGTGGATGCTGTGGAGCAGATCCCATGCGTCATGAGAAGCAGATGGAGCAGTTTTCTCTCGCCTACATAAACGCTGTTGCGGCCAGAGCCGGCTTCTACTTCGACCGCAGAAGCGAAGACTTCGCTAGCGTCGACTGCATCGTGTCCTCTGATGAAGGGCTCTTTCCCTCGATTCACATTCAAGCCAAATCGACTTCTCAGCCAATTGGCGATGGCAACATCATCAAGTTCGATCTCAAGGTCAAGAACCACAATGATCTTTGTGTTGACAACAGGCAGTCGAAGATGCTAGTGCTGGTTCCGCTACCGGTCAGCGTGGGAGATTGGGCAAGATTGTCCGACGAAGAACTGTGCTTGCGATGTTGCAGCTACTGGCTGTCGTTTCGAGGCCGTGACAGGTCGGAAAACAAAGAGACAGTTCGAGTTGAGATCCCTCGCGTGAATCGTTTCGACGTAAATGGGCTTCCTAGCCTGATGAAGCGCGTCGAGGAAGGGGAACTCTAATGCGTCTCATTGTCGATGACGAGCGGGCGCTCACTTCCATTTCTGCGACGACCTTGGCAACGTACCTAGCAGACCGAGGATGGAACAAGGTCGGCGAGATCCCTGAGCGATCACTCGTGTACAAGGCCATTGCACACGGTCGCGATTGGGGGATTCATGTACCAGTGAAGGACACCTTCCCGGATCACGCCGACACAATCGCGGAAGCCATTGATCTACTAACACAGGTTGAGATGAGAGATCATCTTGAGGTCTTTCGTGATTTGTCAAGCGCGGGCGCCGACACAATTACTATTAGTGCCTTACATGCCAACAAAGGACAGACTTTGTCTGTACATGATGCAGGCCACCTGTTGAGCGATACACACGCTCTGCTTTCTTGGTCGGCACGTGCGGCGGTAGAGTCGCGCCCTGCTTTTCGGGGACCGACCCCTCATGATGCCATGGAATTTCTTAGGCACTTGACTCCTCTTCCAATGGCCTTCGACGAATTCAAGTTGGTATTGTTTTCTCCAGTGCCTACTGCGGTAGGCCAGCCGAAGCTCGAGGATGTGCCTGAGCGTAGGGAATATGGCGGACTACCGGAGCCGTTCTCGAGACAGGCTGCGTTGAAGCTAGCGTCAAGTCTACGCGCGACAGGTGAAGGTATCGATGAAGCCAAGCGCAAGAACGACTTGGCACCGCTGACGAGAAAGTTTCCGCAGGGTGTGAGTGCCAACTTCTGCGGCACATTGGCGGAAATGATTGAGCGCGGAAGTGAGTTCGGCAGTGGGATCAACATCAACCTCGCCTGGGCCGCAGTACTGCCAGCGTTACAACTCAAGAAAGTGAACGCGGAATTCAGTCAGCATGATTCAGAGATTCTTCGAGCTGCGAGATTAGAATTGCTGGCAAAGGCACCATACATGGACGAACATGTAGTCGCTGAAGTTGTTCGCTTAGAGAGAGAGCCGGACGAGTTTGATGGAAAGGCACTGGTTATAGCGGAATTAGATGGACAGGATCGGCGGTTACAAGTGGAGTTCGACGAGAATGATTTTGAGACAGTGATCGCTGCCTTCCGAGAGCGAAGACTAATAGAGTTAGAAGGAGATATCTTTTCTTCTGGCAGGTCTTACCTACTGCAGAATCCACGTAACGTGGGGTTAGCGGGATAGCAGTGATTGACTTCGACGCATATCTCCCGGCTCGTTCGGCACCGCGCCTGGGTCGCAATGGGACTGCTGCACAGGCGTTGCGGGAGATTCCCGATGGGGCTCGGGTGGTCGTTCCTCCGATGTCTGCGACACCGGTGGGACTTCTGTCAGTGCTGGACGAGATCCGCGATGGCTGGACCGATATTGAGCTAGCCACGGGGAATCTGTTCCAGCATGTGCCTCCGTTGGACCACCCGCATGACCCGTTCCGATTCTCGACCTATCAGACCAGTGGACCGCTGCGCGATGTTGAGGCGGCTGGCGCGCTGGAGCACATTCCCGCGACTTACGCGCAGGTACCGACGTTGTTCAGACCTGACGGCCCGCTTCCCGCCGACGCGATCCTGATCCAGGTCTCGGAGCCCGGGCCGGAAGGCATGTACTCGCTTGGGACATCGGTTGGCGGGATCGTTGACGTCGTTCGGACTGCACCGTTGGTGATTGCTCAGGTGAATCCGAACATCCCCTACACATTCGGCGCGGCGGAGCTTCGACGCGAGGAGTTTGATTGGCTCGTCCCACTGGAGAGCGAGGTGATCGAGCTACGTCGCGGCGAGCCTGGAGCATTGCAGCGTCAGATTGCGGCCATCGTCGCCGAACTCGTGACCGATGGAGCAACGCTGCAGTTCGGCATCGGTGGCGTGCCCGAGGCGATCATGGGGATGCTCGGCGAGCGACGCGAGCTCGGCATTCACTCCGGGTTGATTTCGGACGGCGTGATGGGCCTGGTCGAGAGCGGCGCGTTGACCGGGACGCAGAAAGCCACCGCTGCGGAACTGATCATCACCACAGAGGCTGCCGGCAGCGCCGCCTTCTTTCAGTGGCTCGACCGCAACCCGGCGGTTTGCATGGCGCCGGCGGGATACACGCACTCGCTCCAGGTGTTAGCCCAGCAGACGAACTTTGTCGGGATCAACTCTGCGGTGCAGGTGGCGCTCGACGGCACGATCAACGCGGAGTCGCTGGGCAGTCGTCAGATATCCGGCCCGGGCGGTCAGCCCGACTTCGCCGCCGCCGCGATGCTCAATGGTGGCATCTCGGTCGTCGCGATGCCGTCGACCGCCGCTCGAGGGAAGGTCTCGCGGATCGTCAAACGTCTCGATCCCGATGCCGTCGTGACCACGCCACGCACCCTCGCCGACCGGATCGTCACCGAGTTTGGACAGGCGGAACTGGCGGGCCGAACCCTGTCCGATCGGGCAGATGCGCTACGAATGATCGCGCATCCGGACTTCCGCGACGGCCTGGCGTAAACGGCATGCCGTTCCCTACGCAACTTTGGTCACAACCTCGGGCGCGATTAGCGATTTCTACCAGCATCATTCGTCCTATCGCGATATCTTGCACCTGAAGAACTGATAGGACAGCGCCAGGCGCGCTGATGAACAGCTGCGGAGGCTCAAAATGCCGGTATCCATCGAAGACATGCTTGCCAATACGTCGCTGTTCTCTCGCGTTGACCGCGACGAGCTGCACAACATCG
The DNA here is from genome assembly GCA_963666795.2 of Dehalococcoidia bacterium. Taxonomy (GTDB): domain Bacteria; phylum Chloroflexota; class Dehalococcoidia; order Bin125; family Bin125; genus Bin125. The sequence continues at coordinate 2,503,053 of CAXXUV010000008.1, forward strand.
CCGGCTGGGTGCAGATCCAGGACTTCAAGGCTGGACATGTGATCGACCGCGAGGGCGAGCTCGGTACGACCCTGCACATCATTCGCACTGGTTCGGTCGATGTGTTCCAGCACTATGGCGCCGACGACCAGCAACACCTCGCTACCTTTGGCGAGGGCGATTTCTTCGGCGAAATGGCACTGCTGCTGGGACGGCCGCGCTCGGCGACGATCGTCGCTAATGCCGACACCGAGTGTCTGACGATTCTGCGCAACACCTTCGAGGAAGAGGCCAGCGTCCCGGTCCTGTGGTCCATGTTGCAGCACGTCGCCGAGCGCCTCGCCCACGCTGACGAGGCCATCGGCGAGATGCACGCGCACTAAGCGCGCGGGTTCCGCTCCCCCTTGCAGAGCCTGTCCCCGGCTTGTGAACGGGGAGGGAGCTGCCGAAAGCCTGCCCCTGGCTTGTGAACCAGGGGGCTGAGCGGGTCCCTCCGCGCAGAGGGGGACATAAGGCCCTGCGATTGCCTTCTCTACACCCCAGTGGACACGCTGTCGTGGCCTATTAGGCTATGGAGCGCCCGAGTCCGGACACCACGCGGGCGAGCGCCTGCGTCCCCTCGTCGCCCAACCCCGAGGTCTGCAGCTGGTAGTACAGCTGGTGGACCAACGACGTGTTCGGCAACGGCTGCAACACGTCGCCGCCCGCCTCCAATGCCAGTCGCAGGTCTTTCTGCATCAGCTTGACCATGAAGCCAGGCGCGTAGTCTTCAACGGCGATCTTCGGTCCCAGGTTGGTCAGCTGCCAGCTTCCGGCCGCGCCGGCCGAGATCGCGGCCAACATCCGCTCCTGGTCGACGCCCGACTTGTCGGCCAAGGACAGCGCCTCGCAGACGCCGAGCAACGCTCCGGCGATCGCGACCTGGTTGCACAGCTTCACCGTCTGTCCTGCGCCGGTTGGTCCGCAATGCGTGATGGTCGAGCCCATCGCCTCGAGCACGGGACGGCATCGTTCAAGCACATCCGCGTCGCCGCCGACCATGATCGAGAGCGTGCCGGCCTTGGCGCCGGTGTCGCCGCCGGAGACCGGCGCATCGAGCATCGCGACATCTCGCTCGGCCAGCTGCGACGCGACATCGCGTGTGACCGCCGGAGAGATGGTTGACATATCGATGACCACAGAGCCCGACGCCAGACCATGGATGGCTGCGTCGTCCCGCGCGACCAGCACCGACTCCACGTCCGGCGAGTCTGTGACGATCGTGATCAGGATGTCCGACGCCTCCGCCACAGCCTGCGGCGACGCGCCTGAAGATGCGCCCAATGCCGTGCAGGCGTCGATGCCAGGTTGCGACCGATTCCAGACGATTGGAACGAAGCCGGCCTTGATCAGATTCGCCACCATCGGCACGCCCATGATTCCCAGACCGATAAATCCGATGCGCTCCATGACCCACTCCCTCGCTTGATCCTGCTCACTTGATCCTGCTTAGCAGGCGATTGCGACTACGATACGACCCATGCCGCTCTATCTGACCGATGCGCGTTGGGACGCCGAGCTTCCGCTGAGTGAGGCGCTGGGCGCCCTGGAGGAAATCGTCCAACGCACCGGCGGCCAGTTGTTGCAGGTGTTGCAGGTCGACGGATCGCTGTCCTTGACCGTTGAGACGCCCGACGACCTGTCGCTCTTCCGGATTGGCCGGGAGGCGTCGGAATTGGGTCTTGAGCTGACATCGCGCGTAGCATTGTCGCGAACAGAGGCGGAAGCGCTGGATCGCGCACATCGAGAACGTAGCAAGTAGGAGTGCCGCAGATGGCCGACAACGCACGCTGTGAAGAGATGCGCGCCGAACGCGCGAGGCTGAGCACGCTCACCGACGACATGCCCGGCAAGCTGCCACCGCAACCGGGCGAAGGGCCGCTGGGTCGGCCGAATCCAGAGCTGCGCCGGGTCTATGACCAGATCAATGATCTGCGCAAGGAGCTGCTCGCGATGGGCTGCAAGCCCTGACCGGATACTGAAACCCAAAGTTGTTCAGAGACCTTGGTCGGTCGCGTGTGAACATGTCCCTGTTCTCTCCCCCCGTGGAGCCGGTAGGAGTTGCCGCTGGCAATCTCAATGCTCCCCCCTTGCGGGGGGAGCTGCCGAAGGCTGAGGGGGGGGTCCGCCCGCGAGACGAGGGACGCTTGGCGCTGCGGGGACCCCCCTTCAGTCACTTCGTGACAGCTTCCCCCGCAGAGGGGGGAAGCGGAGAATGAGCCGCGACCCTCATCGGCCTATTCGCTCATGTCAACGCAGTGTTATCTCTCGCATTGGCATTGGCAGAATGGTACTTGAGTGAGTACGCTAGGACTCACAACTGAATATCAGGGCCGAATCCTTGCAAGGTCGTCAGACCGAGCGGGGAACGGGGGACCCAACACTTGGGGTGAATGCAGCGTTCGAACTTCGAGCACTGCACGGCGCACTCCTTCGCGCCGAACCCGTCAGCTAACCCCGTAGGCGACCGAGGGAGATGCGCATCGGAGCGTGAGTTCTGACTGCGTTGATCAAGAACCCGTGTTTTGAGCACGGCTCCATCGGTTCGCCCTGCTGCAGCAATGCAGTGAACGGCCGCGAAACGTGAGAGTCCCGCCGGGAACGACCGCCCGGCGTACTCAGGGGCACGGGTATCTCGCTCACCCAGCCCCGCTTCCTGGCCGACCCCCGGACATCCGTCCGGGGGTTCGGTTTTTCTGGTCGATCCTTCAGTCCCAAGGACTAACGGCCGATGAAGTTCGGCTTGCGCTTCTCGAGGAAGGCCTGCGCCGCTTCCTTGTTGTCCTGTCCGGCGAAGGACAGCGCCACGTGCGCGCCCTCCTGGTACAGCGAGTCGTGCAGATTCGACGTGGCGCCGAAGTTGAGCGTCCACTTCATCATCGCCAGCACTGACGTCGGTCCTTGTGCGATCTCACGACAGAACGCCAGACCTTCGGGAATCAGGTCGTCGTGTGGCACGACCTTGGTCACGATGCCCTCAGCCTCGGCCTCGCTCGCCGACAGCTGGCCGCCGAGCATCAGCAGCTCGCGCGCCTTGGTCATGCCGACCATGCGCTGTAGGAACCAGGCGCAGCCGTAGTCGCCCGAGACGCCGATGTTGCGGAACGCCGTGACGAAGCGCGCGCGCTCGGAGGCGATCCGGAAGTCGGTTGCCAGCGCGAGTCCGAGTCCGCCGCCGGCGGCAGGTCCATTGACCAGCGACACCGTCGGCGTGCCCATCTCGTGCAGCATGCCCGAGGTCTGAATCTGGTTTCGGTGGCCATTGCGGTTGCCGATGCCAGGACCGGGCCTGGGAGCGTCGGAGCGCTTGTTCATGTTGTTAATATCTGCGCCCGCCGAGAAACCACGTCCCGCGCCGGTCAGCGCGACGCAGCGGATCTCCGGGTCGTCTTCGCAGTCGATCAACGAGGCGACCAGCCGCTCAATCAGGTCGTCGCCGAAGGAGTTCATGCGCTCGGGACGGTTGAGCGTGATCAGGGCGACGCCATCGTCACGCTTGTCGAGGATGACGGTCGCGTCGCCGTTCGTTTCTGACATCTTGGACCCTTTCATCGAGTGTGTTCGGATGCAATTGACATGCTTCGAGAAGCGAAACACTACAGTTGAGAGCCCTCTGAACAATTGGCTCCGTCGGCCACTGGGACCTCCCCTTCAGCCTTCGGCAGCTTCCCCCGCAAGGGGGGAAGCGGGGATCGGAGTTGTGTTGAGGACTCCTTACGCTCCTCAATGCTAAAGGCAGACCTGCCTAGACTGACGGCATGTGCGGACGTTTCACCCTCACCGTCGACTCGCTGGAATTCATCGAAGCGGTCAAACGGCTCAACGTGAAGCTGTTCGGTGATCCCCCGTTCAAGCCCCGATTTAATGTCGCGCCGACACAGCTTCATCCCATCATCCTGGCCGACGGCGAAGTGTTCGCAGCTCAGCCGGCGCGATGGGGACTGGTCAACTTCTGGGCCAAGGACGCCAAGCGCGCGTCGCGCCAGATCAACGCCCGCTCGGAAACCGTCGCGACAACTCGCGCGTACGCTCGACCATTCAAGCGGCAGCGCTGCCTCGTCCCTGCCGACGGCTGGTACGAGTGGAGTGGGCCGAAAGACAACCGTCGGCCGCACTGGATTCATCGTGAGGACCGAGAGCCGTTCGTCTTCGCCGGTCTCTACGACATCTGGCATCCGGAGCTGGATCGACCGGCCGTCACGTTCACTATCCTCACCACCGACGCGACCGAGGCGCTGGCCAACATTCATCCGCGGATGCCGGTCGTGATGCCAATAGATCGCGCAGAAGCATGGCTCGACCGCGGCAATCAAGAGTCTGACACCGTCTTGCCGCTATTGAATCTGAGTCCCGACGATTCGTTCGTCACGGTCCCGGTTTCGTCGCGAGTCAACGCGGTTCGCAACGACGATCCCAGCCTCCTGCAGATTGAGCAACAGCCGACGCTCGACATGGTCGAATAGTCGCAGACACTGGAGCCCACATGTTCACCGATATCGATGGCTTCCTCCGTTACTTCCGCTCCGTCAACGGCCGCGCAGTCCGCGATATGGCGGCGCTGCCTCCCGAAGCCGACGGCTGGACGCCCGAGGGTAGCGAAGGCGGCACATTGGTGGGAGAAGGAGCGTGGTCAATCAACAAGCTGATCGGGCACATGTGCGGCTCACGCCTGTACTTCGCCAGCGCCTATCGACGCGAGGGCTGGATCTCGCCCGAGCCGCCTGATGTGAGCCGCCCGGAGCTATGGGCGCCCGCGCTCAACGCCAGCTTCGAAGAGTTCAAACGTCTCGTCACCGAGGTCGGCGCGGATGGCCTGACCCGGCAGATTGAGATGATCGACACGCCGGGCGCGACGTTGAGCGGCTGGCGTCTGCTGCTGATGATGATGGAGCACGACATTCACCATCGTTCGCAGATCGATACTTACGCCGGACTGAACGGCTGGGATCCGCCCGACATCTACTACCGATCAGCCGAGACCATCGCCGAACACCAGCCCGATCAGATCGCAAAGTATCGCTCGTGAGCGCCAACCTGGTTCCTCCGACGTTGGAGGAGGTCCGTCGCGCGCACGAGATCATCAAGCGGGAAATCGCCCTGCCGACCCCGCTGATTCACAGTCCCGGTCTTTCGGAGCACCTCGAGGCGCACGTCTCGATCAAGTTGGAGGCCGCGACGCCCACATCGGCGTTCAAGGTTCGTGGTGGCATCTATCTCTCGTCCCAGCTCAACGCTGACGCTCGTAAACGGGGTCTGGTCACCGCCTCGACCGGCAATCACGGTCAATCGATTGCCTACGGCGCAGCCAGCGCCGGTACGTCGGCAACGATCTTTATGCCGACCGACGCCAACCCTGACAAAATCACGGCGATCGAGCGCTTCGGCGGCCGGGTGGAGCTCGTCGGTGAACGAGTCGATGAATGCTTCATCGCGGCGGCGGAGTATGCCCACGAGCGAGGCGCTCTCTACGTGGAGCCAGTTAACCAGCCCACATTGATTGCCGGCGTCGCCACCGCAGCGCTGGAAGTGCTGGAGACACAGCAACCTGACACCGACTTGGTCATCGTCCCGCTCGGCGGAGGTACCGGCGCCTCGGGCTGGGTCACAGTGCGCGACGGGCTGGGGCATCCGGCTGATGTCTGGGCGGCGCAGTCGTCGTTGTCGCCGGCCGTGCACGACGCCTGGCGTTCAGGAAAGATGGAGCCGCGACCCAATCGCACGCTTGCGGAGGGCATCGCCACCGGAGTCGTCTTCGAGCTGCCGCTCGGCATCCTCCGAGCTTCGCTCAATGACTTCATCCTGGTCAACGACGAGCAGATCCTCGCGGGTCTGCGCCAGCTCTGGGATTTGCAGCACATCATGTCCGAGCCGTCCGGCGCAGTCGGCGTCGCCGCTGCGGAACAGGAGCAGAGCCGCCTTCAGGGCAAACGTGTCGTGATCGTGATCAGCGGGGCCAACGCGACCCGCAGCCAGCTGTTGAAATGGCTGGCCAGTGAGCCCGACGGTACGCAAGGCGAACCCTCCAACGACTAATCTGGCATCACAGGCATGAAAACGAGTGCACAGTCCTTGAGCCGGGAAGAAGTATTAGCCGTGCTGCGTGAGCACAAGCATGAGCTGGTGAACCGATTCGGCGTACTCGATCTCGCGCTGTTCGGATCTACCGCGCGGAACGAGGCGAGGCCAACCAGCGATGTCGACATCCTGGTGAGCTTCGACGGACCGGCTAACTCGCGCCAGTACTTTGGTGTGCTCTTCTTTCTGGAGGATTTGCTGGAACACGAAATCGACTTGGTAACTGACAAAGCCTTGCGAGCCGATTTCCGTCCATTTGTCGAGGCTGAGGCAGTACATGTCTGACCCAGTCGGCCCGAGCCGTCGTCTAGTTGGTCACCTCAAGGACATGATCTCGATTTGTCACAAAGTCGGCGAATTTGTGGCTGGCATGGAGCAATCAAAGTTCGCCTCCGATATCCGTACCTACGATGCCACGTTGTTCAATATCGCATTGCTTGGTGAGGCAGCTACTCACGTTCCCGAGCCCTTCCGCGAAGAGCATTCAGAGGTTCACTGGCGCGATATTATTGGCGTCCGGAATCGGATCATTCACGTCTATCCGGGGGTCGACGTGGATATCGTGTGGTCAATCATCGAAGATGACTTGCCGAGGCTCGCTCTTCAGCTGCAGGCGCTCTTGAGCGAGCTGGAGCCAGACAAAGAGGAGAGCGTGGAATAGCTCGCCGAACGTCGAGCCTAGTCAGCAACCTCATTGATCTGGCCGGCGAGGACGAAGTCGAAATCGGTGACGCCGCCGGCGTCGTGTGTGTTGAGCGCGATTGAAACGCTGTTGTAGACGTTTGACCAGTTCGGGTGGTGATCCATTTTCTCCGCCAGCAAGGCGACGGAAGACATGAATCCGAAGGCCGCCACGAAGTTGCCGAACTGGAACTCGCGCGTCAGCGAGCCGCCCTCGTATGACCAGCCAGCAATCTCGGACAGCCGACCGCTAATCTCGGAATCATCCAGCTTGCGTCGATCCGGCATGACAACCTCCCGGTGAATTCCCCAATGAACTAAACGTGAGACGTGCCGCGAGTATAGGAATCCCATGCCCAACATCGACGATGTCCGCGCCACACTCGAATCGGCCCGACATGGATACCTCTCCACGGCATCGGCGGAGGCGGACCCACACCTGCAACCGGTGGTTTTCCAGGTGGTCGCAGATTCGATCTACATCGCCATCGACGAGAAGCCCAAGACCACGCTTCGTCTGCGACGTCTGACGAATATCGAGTCCAATCCGAAGTTCGCGCTGCTCGTCGATCACTACGACGACGACTGGAACCAGCTCTGGTGGATCCTGCTGCGCGGCCCTGCCGAAGCGCTCTGGCCTAGCGAGTGGGAACAGGAGGAAGCGTCAATGGCCATCGCCGCGCTCCGTGACAAGTACCAGCAGTACGAGTCGATGGGGCTCGAGGAGCGCCCGTTACTCAAACTGACGCCGGACCGTGTCACCCGCTGGTCCGCGACTGGGGCCTACTGACGAGACGGTCGTTCGAGTCCGATGTATGCCTCGGCGCGGCGTCGCACGCGGATGATCTCGATTTCTCGATTCGGCTCGTCAAGACGAAAGACGATTCGCCAGTCGCCGAATTTGATGCGCCACAGGTCCGAGCGATCAACGAGCTCGAGTTGCTTCGACTCGGGCATGTGTGGACCGGTTCGCAGCTGCGTTCGGTATTCCTTCGCCAAGCGACGAGGAATCGGAGCCAGGCGGCCGAATTCTGCTTGACCAGTTGCCGAGAAGCGAACCGCGTAGAGGACAGTCCGCGGACTCATTCCATTGGCATCGCGATCATGTACAAAAAGAGTGCTTCTGGGAATTCAGCCTTGAGTCTTCTCATGAACGCCTTGCCTACTGGGGAACAGAGCTTGCGGTCTACGCGCATGTCTTCTCTTTCGGGAAACTCTGAGTCGAGCCGTTGGAAGAATTCCCAATCCTCGGGGAAGTGTCTTTTTTCGTACTCGTCGTCCCACACAACGCCTCGCGAAATGTCGCCACGAGCGAGCTGCGCTTCATACTCGAGGACGGATGCGATGTCTTCGGCGTCCTCCTCCGGCGTGAAGTCGGGGCCTGAGTCGTTTGCAAGGACGATGAACTTGGCCCAATCCTCGTCGCTCCCCGACAGCGCTCGTTCCAATGCTTCCATCCACTCTGCCTGAACTTCTGCCAGGCTGGGTTGTCGTTCCTGCAGGACCATCTTGAACACCCTCCGCAGCGGCTTCGAAGGTCATCTTAGCCAGCTGAGAGCTACACCTGGCTCCAGTCGCGACCGGTGAGTTCGTCGTAGCGACCGTCGGGGCCGGTCCAGCCGCCGTCGACCACGAGCTGCTGGCCGGTGATGAATGAAGACGCATCCGAGGCCAGGAACAGTGCCGCGTTGGCGATGTCGATCGCTTCGCCTGAGCGTCCGACCGGGTGCAACTTCGACCAGTTTTGGCGGGTCTCCTCGATCCGCTCCTCGGAGAGCCAGCCCTGGCCGGTCGCGATCCCGCCGGGGCAGATGCAGTTGACTCGAATGCCTTTCGAAGCCCACTCCCCCGCAACAGCGCGCACCATCGCAATGACCGCGCCCTTCGACGCGCAGTATGCGGCGATACCTGACAGTCCGGTCAGTCCGGCGACCGACGCGGTCGCGATGATCGACCCGCCGCCTGCTTTCTCGAGGTGCGGAATGCCATACTTCATGCCCAACCAGACGCCACGGATGTTGACGTCGGAGACAAGGTCATAAACCTTCTCCGGACAATCCCGGACATTGCCTTCATTCGGTCCGATGCCGGCGTTGTTGTAGATGATGTCGATACGGCCCCAGGCCTCGTCGGCAGCGGCGAACATGCCCTGCACGTCTTCGCCGTTGCGTACGTCGCTCTGGACGAACAGCGCGGAGTCGCCGATCTCCGACGCGACCCATGGTCCTCGTGAGGCGTCGCGGTCGGCGATCAGGACATTCGCGCCCTCTGAGGCGAACAGGCGCGCCGTCGCTTCGCCAATGCCCGATGCTCCGCCGGTGACGACGGCGACTTTCCCAGCCAGTCGGTCTGCCATGATCTCGTCCTTTCGCGCATTCAACTAATGTCCCTGCGGGCTTCCAAACGACTCGTTTGGCGGCTGAGGGGGGACCCCCTTCAGCCTGCGGCAGCTTCCCCCGCGGAGGGGGGAAGCGGGGATTAGAGATTTGAGCTCGTCGCTAGGAAAAGTCGCGACCGGTCAAGTCGTACCAGCGGCGATCGACGGCCGTCCAGCCGCCGTCGACGACGATGGCCTGTCCTGTGACGAAGGATGACTCGTCGGAGGCCAGGTAGAGCGCGGTCTGAGCGATGTCGCTGCCCTCTCCTGAGCGGCCGAGCGGGTGCGCTTTTGCGCCGCGTTCGCGGCGTCGCTCAAGATTGTCCTGATCCTGGGGACCCTGCGAGTCGTCGCCGATGCGCGTAGCGATCGCTCCGGGACAGATGCAGTTGACGCGGATGCCCTTGGCCGCCCACTCGCCGGCTGCTGCGCGGGTCAAGGCGATCACGCCGCCCTTCGAGGCGCAATAGGCCGCGATCCCGGCGAGTCCGGAAATGCCGGCGACAGACGCGGTCGAGATGATCGAGCCTCCTCCGGCACGCTCCAGGTGCGGAATTCCGTACTTCATCCCCAGCCAGACGCCGCGCAGATTGATCGACATGATCTCGTCGAAGACTTCTTCAGGACAGTCGCGAACGTTGTCCTCACGTCCGCCGATGCCGGCGTTGTTGTAGATGATGTTGACGCCGCCGAATGCATCGACCGCTGCCGAGTACATCGCCTGGACGTCCTCGCCTCGGGCGACATCGGCAGTGAATGCGATGGCCACCTCGCCGATACTCGACGCCGCATCTTCCGCGCGCTCGGCCCAGCGGTCGACGATCAGCACACGAGCGCCTTCTTCAGCGAACAACTCCGCAGTCGAGCGACCCATGCCTGAGCCTGCTCCGGTAATCACCGCTACTTTGCCGTCCAAACGTCCAGCCATCGGAGACCTCCTCACAAACGCATCAGCGCAGCGACCGCCGCGCTCGGTAGGGAGGGTAGAGCTTGAAGGTCTTGGCCGTCAGGCAGTCGAGCGAATCGGCGCTCAGTTACGTCAGCGCGTCGGCGATCGCGAGTTGAGCGATCTGTTCGTCGTCGTAACCCAGGATTTCGCGGAGGACGAGTTCGTTATCGCGTCCGATCGACGGCGCGGCCGAGCGATAGTCGGGCGGTGTCTCGGACATGCGGCCCTTCGCCGCTTCGATCGTCGCGACGCCGTGAACCGGGTGCTCGATCTGGATGAAGTGACCGCGGTGCTGCAACTGAGGGTCGGCGACGGCTGCTGAACTGTTCGAGACCGCGTGCGCCGGCACGCCGAAGGCCTGCAGCATGTACTCAATTTCTAGTGCGCCGTGCTCAGAGGTCCACTCCGCAACGATGCCGTTGAGCTCGTCTTCATTGGCCTTCCGAGCAGCGAGGTCGGCGAAACGATCATCGCAGGTCAGCTCGCCCATGCCCATCGCAGCGCAGAGGTTCGCCCAATCCCCGTCATCGCGTACCGCGATTGCGACCCAGTCGTCGTCGCCGGATGTGGCGTAACATCCATGCGGCGCCATGGCGGGATCGGCGTTGCCGACCTGCTGCGGGATGCGTCCGTTGACCGTGTAGTCAAGCAACGCCGTGCTCATGAAGTGCAGCGAAGACTCGGCCTGCGCCTGGTCGATGTAGACGCCCTCACCGGTGCGGTCGCGATGATCGAGCGCGGCCAGGATTGCCGGCAGGGCAAAACGGGGAGAGAGATAATCCGTGTAAGCCGAGTACGGACCAATCGGCGGGCCGCTGGGATTGCCGGCCAGCGCGATGTATCCCCCGATCGCAGCGCCCATCGTGCCAAATCCGGCGACGCGTGAGAGCGGGCCCGCCTGTCCGAAGAGACAGGTCGACAGCATGATCAGATCGGGTCGGATTGCCTTCAGCGATTCGAAGTCCATGCCCCAGGCGCGCATCGCGCGAGGCGAGAAGGACTCGGTCAGCACGTCACACCACTTGATCAGGTCAAGAAGAACACCACGGGCTTCCTGTGTGCCGAGGTTGAGCGATAGGCCCAGTTTGTTCGCGTTCATGTTGCTGAACAGTCCCGAGTGATCGGGACCCTGCGCGTTGTCGTGGAAGGGGCCGATGCCTCGAGCGGTTTCGATCCGGTTGGCCGATTCGATGCGCACCACAGTGGCGCCGAAGTCGGCCATTGCGCGAGTCGCCGTGGGGCCGGCGACCACCCACATCAAGTCGACCACTCTGAGTCCTGCGAGGGCGCCCTCGGTCGGGACGGATGGGACGTTGGGCAGTACCGTCGTCATTTAGATCACCCCTCGTTCTCTCAAGTCGTCAAGCGATTCGGCATCGAGGCCTAGCTCGGCATAGATTTCGGGATTGTGTTGACCGATGGTCGGAGCGGGACGCCGGTACTCGATCTCGTTGCTGGAGAGCTTGACGAACGGACCCGGGAACCTGACAGGCTCGGGCCAACCGGGCATATCGTGCTCACGCCAGAACTCTCGTGCCTCGAACTGCTCGGAATTGGCTACCTCATCAACCGTCGTCACGGGCACGATGAGCAGGGAACGGGACTGCGCTTCGGCAAAGAGCTCTGCTCGGGTCCGCTTGCCAATGAACGCTCCCACGACCTCCAGGAGCCGATCCCACTCCGTCAACGGCTTCTGGCCGGTGATGAACAGCACCCCGAGGCCGATCCAGTCGAGATCGCGGTCTTCGAGGGAGCATTCACCCTCGTCGTACATCCAGTTGAACAGCCGCTGTGAGAACGGTCCGATGCCGGAGCCGAACAGGAAGGTAAGCGAGATGTAGCCGTCGGCGGCCTTCCAGATCAGTCGTCCCATGAACGGCCCGACGACCATGCCGCCTGACACGCGGGCGGTCTCGACTGCGCCGATTGATGAAGCGAGGATCGTTGACATGGTGGCTGTTGCGACCGACTGTTGGGCGGAGATGTCGATGTGCTGTCCGCGACCAATGTTGCGCCGCGCGCGCAGGGCGATCATCGTCGCCATCGCCGCCTCGCCCGAGGCGTGATTCCAGGCCTGTGGCACCGACACGCGGACCGGGGCCTCGCCCGAGCCGCCGGCCAAGATCAAGGGGCCGCCGGCGGCCATCAGGATGAGGTCGGTCGCTGCGTAGTTGGCCTTCGGACCAGTCTGTCCGAATGCCGAGATCGAGGTGTAGATCAAATCGCTGTGTTCGGCCGACAGCTCCTCGAATCCCAGCCCGCGAGCCGACATCGCGCCCGGCTCGTCCGACTCCAGAATGAAATCGGCGCTTGCAGCCAATTGGCGCAAGAGCGCCTGTCCCTCTGAATGGTCGAGGTTGCAGGTGATGCCCCGCTTGTTGCGGGCATAGGCCCACCAGAAGAGGGATCGATCGGGACCCGGATCGTCGCCGGCGAACGGACCAACGCCGCGAGCAGAAGACCCGCTCGGCGGTTCCACGCAGATCACATCAGCGCCCAGGTCGGCGAGAATCTGGCCGGTGAGCATGCCTCGCTGATCGGTCAAGTCCAACACGCGATACGGAGTCAACAACATCGTCCAGCGCTCCTCCCGCTCAGCAATCGAAGGGTATCGTAAGCGGAAAGCGTTCGGCTGGCAGCCGCTAGCCTGAGCACCGAGGCGAACCATGACCACGACCGAGCGACCAGCCGAATCTTCGACCAGGGCGAAGCCGGTATCCGATGTCTACACCATGGAGCGAAACGGCCGAACCTACCAGTGCCAGAAGATGGAGTACATGGGTGATGTACACGAGGTCTGCTGGGACGACCGGACCACGGCTGAGGTCTTTGACGAGATTTTCGAAGGCAACAGCTTGAAGCCTGGTGAACAGGGTCACTCAGAACTCGTCGAATACCTTGACCAATTTCTGGTCACTGAGAACGACTCCAAGACTGGATGACGCCCCGCCAACCGATCTTCGTCGATAGCGTCCATTTGATAGGGATGTTTGTCGAGGGCGATCAATGGCACAATGCGGCGCGTGCCGCTAACGAAGCGTTCGCCGACCGCCCAAAATACACAAGCGAAGGAGTATTTCAAGAGTTCTTTGCGCATGTTTCCAGGCACGGCAGCCATGCTCGGCATCGAGCAGCGAACACAGTTCGCAGAATGCGGAATGAACCGTCAATAAATGTCGTATCGCATGCGAAAGCACTTCTTGATGCGGCTGTCGATCTGTACGACGGAGAGTTTCGCTATACCGGTCTGAGCCTGCAGGACTGTGTTGCGATCCAGATCATGAGAGATGTCGGAATCTTGGAAATCCTCACCGCAGACCAGGAATTCGCCATCGCAGGCGTCACGCCCTTGCTTCGTCGCTACATCTGACCCTGACTACTGCAGAGCCCCCGACCCAGTGATCTCCCACTCTGCCTCAACGAGGCCAGATCTGTGCGCGTACAACCTGCGATGAAGCAACACCGTGCTGTCGGAATAATGAGGGATCATCTCGATGCGATCACCGATTTTCAGGGGCTCGCCCCCGTCTCTTGACAGGTGAGTGTGCTCGGCGCTCAATCCAACGCACTGCCAGCCTTCGGGATTGACCACCGACGGCATTCCGGTGTGCCGGCCGGTCGCCTTCCAACCGGCGTCTCCGGCTGCGCGCTCCTTGTTTGTTGCGGAGACGACCTGGCAGATTAGACTCAGCGCCCGCCGGTGACCATCGACGCCCATGTGCTCGTAGGTCAGGTCCATGAGCGCCGCGCCGCCTGCTTGCAGTTCGTTCAGAGCGGCTTGCTGGAGCACGAAGCGGTAGTTCCCGCTGCCGCCTCCTGACATCACGCCGATGTCGTGACCCTCGGAATCGCACAATTCCCGTGCCTGTTTGATAATCGCCGCCGATGCCGTGGTCTCGCGCTCCTTTTCGTCGTCCGGTAGACCCATGACGTGGCCCTCGTAACCCATCAGGCCACGCAACCAAACACTCGGCAGGTCCGACACCAGCGCACACAACGCTGGCGCTTCCTCGGGAGTGACGCCGCAGCGGTGCAGATTCACGTCGATATCAACCAACAGGTCAATTGTGACGCCGGCCGAGTCGGCGGCCGCGGAGATTTCGCGGATGTTCGCCGCGTCGTCTACTGCGACGCACACCTTCGCCAGCCTGGCCACCTCGATCAGCCTGGCCACCTTCTGCTCGCCCACCACTTCGTTCGCGATCAGGATGTCTCCGACGCCGCCCTGAGCCATCGCCAACGCCTCCGACGCCTTGGCGCAGGTCACGCCTACGGCGCCGGCCTCGATCAGACGCAGCGCCATCGCCGGCGCCTTGCAGGCTTTGACGTGCGGACGCCAGGCGATTCCCACATCCGCGCAGCGCTCGGCCATCAGCGAGGCGTTGTGTTCCAGAGCGTCCAGATCGACGATCAACGCAGGCGTATCCAATTCCCAGACGTAGGTCATACCATCCTCCCAACGCGACAATACCGCCGATAGTAACGAAACGCCGCCCAATGCCCTTCGCCGACATCAACGGACTCAAGCTGTTCTATCACGAACCGGGCCCAGACAACTCCCCAGGTGGTGATGTGCCGACCATCGTCTTCGTCCACGGGACCCAGAGCAGCGCGGCGGTTTGGGCCGACATGATCGACGTGCTCTCCGATCGTTTTCACTGCGCCGCACTGAATCATCGTGGGCGCGCGCCCTCGGAGTCGCCGGATGATCCGTCGGCCTACAGCATCGAGCAGTTCGCCGACGACCAGGCGGCGTTCATTGAACTGCGCGGCTATCGCGAGATCACAATGATCGGCTGGTCGCTGGGCGTGCGCACGACGCTGGCCTACCTGCATCGACACGGCAGCGAGCGGGTGGCGCAGGCGATCTTCGTTGGAGGCCCGCCTTCGCCCAACTTTGGCGGCCAACTCCTGAATCCACCCAACCGCGATGCGCCGCCGCGTGAAGCATGGGGCCAATCGTTTGAAGCCTCAACCGAGGCGTGTTGGGAGGGCTCGAATGCGTCGCGCTCGACCTGCGACCTCGAGGCGACACTGCCGGAGATTGACATCCCCGTCGCCATCTTCCATGGACGCACCGACCCGATCGCTCCATATCCCGCCGCAGAGTTCATGGCTCAACAGATCCCGAACGCCACACTGCGCACGTTCGAAGTCTCAGGCCACGCTCCGCCGATTACCGAGCCGGGACGATTCGCCTACGAGACCGCAGCCTTCATCCAACGCTGCGCGGAGGCGCGGAATGCAGTCGGAGCGGACTAGCGATCCGGTGAGCAGGCCGTTCTCCGGAGGCCTGGCCAATGCTGGCGGCGCTGCACTCCTGATCTGAATCTCAAAACGGCTCGGGCGGTGAGGACAGGTGTTGAGATAAGCTCAGCGTGTGCCAGGAGAACGACCGCCGAGCGACCCGCGCAAGTAAGCAAACCAGAACGGAGTTCTGCGCTCGGCGAGGCGCATTCGCGCGCCCCTGAAGGGACCAACGACGTGACGACGAACGAGCACTGGTGGCCCAATCAACTCAGCCTCAAGGCCCTGCGCCGCAACACCCCTTCCTCCGATCCGATGGGTGGAGCGTTCGACTACGCCGAGGCGCTCAGCACGCTCGATGTCGAGGCCCTGAAGCAGGACATCGAAGCGGTCATGACCACCTCCCAGGACTGGTGGCCGGCCGACTACGGCCACTACGGGCCGCTGTTCATCCGCATGACCTGGCACGCGGCCGGCACCTACCGGATTAGCGACGGTCGAGGCGGCGGCGGCGCCGGACAGCAGCGCTTCGCTCCGCTCAACAGTTGGCCCGACAACGCCAACCTGGACAAGGCGCGCCGCCTGCTCTGGCCAATCAAGCAGAAGTACGGTCGCCAGATTTCCTGGGCAGACCTGCTGATCTTCACCGGCAACTGCGCGCTCGAGTCAATGGGCTTCAAGACCTTTGGCTTCGCCTTTGGACGGCCGGACACATGGGAGGCAGACGAAACCGACTGGGGTGCTGAAGAGGACTGGCTGGGCGACGAACGCCACGACGCCGACGGAACGCTCGACGAGCAGTTCGGCGCCGACCACATGGGACTGATCTACGTCAACCCCGAGGGGCCCAACGGCGATCCTGACCCGCTCGCCGCCGCCGAGTACATCCGCAGGACGTTCAGCCGCATGGCCATGAACGACGAGGAGACCCTCGCGCTGATCGTCGGCGGACACACGTTCGGCAAGGCGCACGGCGCTGCCGCCGAAGCCCTCGTCGGCCCGGAGCCGGAGGGCGCCAGCCTGGAACAGCAGGGGCTCGGCTGGCACAGCAGCCACGCCTCGGGCGCGGGAGCGGACTCAATCACGAGCGGCCTGGAGGGCGCTTGGACCGACCAGCCGACCCAGTGGGACAACGGGTTCCTCGAGAACCTGTACAAGCATGAGTGGGAGCTGACCAAGAGCCCGGCCGGCAAGTGGCAATATGCGCCCCGCGATGCTGCCGCGGTTGCGACCGTGCCGGACGCCCACGACCCGCACAAGCGGCACGCGCCGATGATGCTGACCACCGACCTCGCGATGCGGATGGACCCGGTCTACGGACCGATGGCACAGCGATTCTTCGAGCGGCCCGACGAGCTCGAGGACGCCTTCGCCCGCGCCTGGTTCAAACTGATCCACCGCGATATGGGACCGCGCAGCCGTTACCGCGGCCCGTTGGTTCCCATCGAGCCGCTGCTCTGGCAGGACCCCGTCCCTGATGTCGATCACGAGCTGATCGAGGACGCCGAGATCGCCTCGCTCAAGGCCGACGTACTCGCCTCCAGCCTGTCCCGCTCGCAACTGGTCGCGACCGCCTGGGCCGCGGCGTCTTCGTTCCGCGGCACAGACAAACGCGGCGGCGCGAACGGGGCCCGTATCCGCCTCGCGCCGCAACAAGATTGGGAAGTCAACAACCCGACCGAGTTGCGCGTCGCGCTCGAGGAGCTGGAGCGCATTCAGGAAGCGTTCAACGCCTCGCGCAGTGACGGCAAGCGCGTCTCGCTGGCCGACCTGATCGTCTTGGCTGGCTGCGCCGGTGTCGAGCAAGCCGTCAGAGACGCCGGCTACGACGCTACGGTCCCATTCGCGCCGGGTCGCACCGACGCAACGCAGGAGTGGACCGACACCGAATCGTTCGCCGTGCTCGAGCCGGTCGCAGATGGCTTCCGCAACTATCTCTGCCAGGACCGTCCGGCCTGGCGTCGCGGCGGAGCAGAGGAGTTGCTGATCGAGCGGGCCGAGATGCTCACCCTCAGCGCCCCTCAGATGACGGCGCTCGTGGGCGGCATGCGCGTCCTGGACGCAAACACCGGAAACTCGCCACACGGCGTGTTCACCGACCGGCCGGGGACGTTGAGCAATGACTTCTTCGTCAATCTGCTCGACCCGAACACCGAATGGCAGGCGGCCACCGACGCTGAGGATCTGTTCGAAGGACGCAATCGTCAGGGTGACGAACCCAAGTGGACCGCAACTCGGGCGGACCTGATATTCGGTGCACACTCCGAACTGCGAGCGTTGGCCGAGGTCTACGCCTCCGACGACGCTGAGGAAAAGTTTGTCCGCGACTTCATCGCGGCCTGGGACAAGGTGATGAATCTGGATCGGTTCGACTTGGCGTAGCTCGGCGGAAGCGCAGCCCCAGTCCCCGCTTCACGCGGGGACCTGCCCTCTTGCCTTCGCTGACCGAGAGATTTCGGTCCATGAAGTCGTCCCGGGACTGGGAATTGGCGGAAGGGGTAGCGTGCAAACCCGCTCAGTCCACCACCAAGGGCAACGAAGCGTCCGCCGCATACTCCGACATCGAGGCGTCGTACACCGCGACGTTCTCATAGCCCAGCAGACTCAGCACAAGCGCGTCGTTTGACGCCGCGATGCCGCCTCCGCAATAGGTCACAACACGTTCCGATTTCGATGCTCCGGCACCCTCGAATAGGGCTGCCAGATCGTCGGTTGGCCGGTATAGACCCGTGTCGGGATCGATCAGTTCCATCGCGGGCACATTGGTTGAACCGGGAATGTGACCGGCTCGCCCATACGTGAGTCCGCCGTCGGCGCCGGAATGCTGATCGCGACCGAGCGCGTTGATCAGGCAGCTCCCGCCGGATTCGACGAATGCGTTGACTTCGGCCAGGTCGGCAAAGCGCGCGGCGTCCTCGGTTGGAATGAACGTCGTCGGCTCGTAGGTGGCTTCCGCTGTGGACGTCTCACGACCCTCGGCCGACCAGCGACGCCAACCGCCATCGAGCACCGCCGCGTTCTGACAACCCATCGACTGGAACATCCACCAGAGCCGGGCCGCCCACATTGATCCAAGGCGGTCGCAGAGAATCAGCTTCGACGACTCCGAGATGCCGTGCCGGCCCGCCGCCTCGGCGAAGGCCTCGGCCGACGGCATCATGAATCGCAGCCGTTGGTCGTTGTCGGAGAAATCGCCCTGCAGATCGAGGTAGCCCGCTCCCGGGATGTGTCCCGACTCATACTCGGCACGGCCCGACTCAATGCGATAACCGCCGCCGTCGCGTGGACGCAGGAATACCGTCGACTCGAAGACGCGCACCTCTTCGTCTTCGATGTGTTCCGCCAACCAGTCCGTCGAGACCAGAAATTCCGGATGTGCGAATGCCATGATCAACTCCCGCCTGACTTGCAACTTGCATACAGCGTTAGGCTAACCACCTGCCACGATAGACTGGCTCCGAACCACTGGAATAGTCCCACGAAATCCGGCCCGTGCCCTATCTCAACACCTTTGCTCCAACCGCCAACGCTGTTGACCTCACACTGACGGACGAGTTTGCCTCGCTCTGCGAGTCCGCCGCCGACCTTGGCATCTCCCACTCCGACCAGGTCCGCTACGTCTCGCGTAACGCGGTGATCAATCACCTCCGACTGCACCTGCTGGAGTGGGGCGACCCAGCCAATCCGACCATCGTGCTGCTGCACGGTGGCAATCAGTCGGCGCATAGCTGGGACCTGGTTGCCCTGCATCTCGCCGACCGATTCCACATCATCGCTCCCGATCAGCGTGGGCACGGCGACTCCGAGTGGGCCCGCGACGCTGCGTATGGTCCCGATCAGATGGCGTCGGATGCGCTGCACCTGATCCACGAGGAAGGGCTTGACCGCCCAATCGTGATGGGCCATTCGATGGGTGGCATGGTCACGATGCGGCTGACCTCGCGCGAACCATCGCTGCCTCGCGCAGTGGTCCTGGTCGACGTTGGTCCGGAAGTTTCGCAGCGTGGCGCCGAGCAAATCCGCAACTTCGTTGTGCGCAACGTCGAGTTCGACCATCTCGACGACTTCATCGACCGCGTTGCCGCCTATGACCCGTTCCGTTCGCGTGAACACATGGAGCGGACGGCGAAATACAACCTCGTGCATCGCTCGGACGGCAAGTATGTGGCCAAGTCCGACCGCATCCTGCACGACCCCGGATTCCGGCGGCAGTCGGGAGACCGACGTGATGTGGCCGACGGCTTCCATCAGTTCTCCGGTCCGACACTGCTCGTTCGCGGCGAGTCCAGCAACATCCTCGAAGCGGATGCAGCGAAGCGATTTGTCAGCGATCTGCCGAATGCTCGACTGGTCGAAGTGCCCAATTGTGGACACAACGTTCACTCCCAGAACACGCCCGGATTCATCGAGGCGGTCTCCGGCTTCCTCAATGACGCTGCGATCTGACTGACGTAACATCGAATCATGGCTGAGCAATACGTCGCCAGGGACAAGAACACGGGCTTTGAAGTCACCGTGACCGGGGATTTCCCCGCGCATCCCGACGACCGCATGCGTATCGCTCGCACGACAACGCTGTTCACGCGTCTCATGTCGACCCTGCTCCAGCGCGATGACGCGCAGCGTCGCGTCGGATTCCGCGCCATCGAGACACAGCTCGAGTTGGCCGACGCGCTGATCCGTCAGGACTACGCAGAAGTACAACGATTGGTCCGCGAAACGTTGACAACGATGGGTGTCAGCGAGGATCAACTGCGCGAGCTGGCGCAGCGACTGGCTGAGGCCGGCGGGCTCGATCCGCGTGTGGCCGAGGAATTGTCGAGGGCGTTCGGGTTCGATGCGGATGCGCTTGATGTCGAAGCGGAACCGTCGCCGGCCGGTGAGCTTGAGACGGAGACCGACCGATCCGACCCGCCCAACCCACTCGATCCACGGATCATGGAGCAACTGGAGCAGCTGCTCGCCGACGCCGATCGTAATGACACCGAATCCAGCAAGTCGGAGCTCGATTCCGACAACGACCCGAAAGGACCCGCGACATGAGCGCTTCAGCCGTTGGCTACATCAAGGACATGCTCAGCTTCATTCATGGCGGCTTCCGCGACGCCCGTAATGGACAGTCGGAAGAGCAACTGCATTTCGCGCCCGACGGTGAGTCGCACTCCGTCGCCTGGGTGCTCTGGCACGCGGCTCGGGTCGAGGACCTGCTCGTCCAGGGCGCCTGGCAGGGCAAAAAGGAAATCTGGCGCGAAGGCGCCTGGGCCGAGAAGACCGGCCTGCCCGAGCGCGGCTTTGGCACCGGACAGTCGACTGAAGAGGCGTCCGCCGTCGCGATCGGCGATATGGACGCCTTCTGGGGATACCAGGATGCGGTCAACGAGTCGACCCACGCGTTCCTCGACGCGCTCAGCGATGACGACCTCACCCGCGAAGTTCAGCTCGGCGAAAACACCGAGACGCTCGGTCAGTCAATCACGCTGCACCTCTGTACGCACCTCAACGGTCACCGCGGCGAGATCAACTTGATCCGCGGTATGCACGGGCTCGACCCGGTGCGACCGAACCTGGGCGGCTGACGCCCGACTCGAGTGGAGCGAGGCAGCGAGGACGGGAGCGACCACATGCACGTAGTTATTACCGGCGCGAGCGGTCTGGTGGGCGGCGCGCTGATCAGTGAGCTCCGTCGCCGAGGCGTCAGCGTCACCGCCGTGTCGAGAAATCCGCGCGCCCACAGCGCGCTGTCCGGCGTCAACTGGACGGCCTGGGACGGCCTCACCGACGCCGTCTCCGGCGCTGCCGGTGTCGTCCACCTGGCTGGTGAAGGCATTGTTGATCAGCGCTGGAATAACGCCCGCAAGGAATCCCTGCGCAACAGCCGACTTGATACGACGCGACAGGTCGTGCAAGCCATCCAGGAAGCAGGAGAGAAGCCGGCCGTACTCGTCAGCGCCTCTGCGATCGGTTACTACGGCAACCAGGTGGATCGGGAGTCCACTGAGTCGGCGCCCGCCGGCGACGACTTCCTCGCCCGGCTCTGTGTCGACTGGGAAGCCGAGTCACACGACGCAGGCGTTCGAACGGTCAACGCGCGATTCGGCATCGTGATGGCCAACGAGGGCGGCGCGCTGCCGCGCCTGCTGTTCCCCTTCCGGCTCGGCCTCGGCGGGCCAATCGGATTTGGACGCGCCTGGTGGAGCTGGATTCACATTGACGATGCTGTCGGCGTGATCCTGCATGCTCTAGAGAATGTCCACGTTGAAGGCGCAGTCAATCTGACTGCCCCAAACCCGGTGCGCAACCGCGAGTTCTCGAGCGCGCTCGGACGGGCAGTCGGGCGTCCGGCCTTGATGCCGGTGCCGCCGCTGGCGCTCAAACTCATGTTGGGCGAAGGCGCGAGCGTGCTGCTGGCATCGCAGCGCATCCTGCCGACGCGGACGCTCGATCTCGGCTATCGCTTCAAGTTCACTGACATCGACGCGGCGCTCCAGGACCTGGTTGGATGAGCTCGGTCGCCTGACAGACATGTCCGACTCCATCAGCCTGCGTTACGGCATCAATCCTCACCAGGCGCCGGCCACCGCGTCTGCGATCACCAAGTGGCCGTTCGAGGTACTCAACGGTCAGCCGGGATATATCAACCTGCTCGACGCCATGAGCGCCTGGAACCTCGTCCGAGAACTCCGGCAGACCCTCGGCCAACCGGCGGCTGCGTCATACAAGCACGTCTCGCCCGCAGGCGCTGCCATCGGACTGCCGCTCTCCGACCGGCTGGCTCATTCCTACGAGGTCGAAAACCTCGAGCTTTCGTCAGTCGCGGCAGCGTACGTCCGCGCCCGAGGCGGTGATCTCGTCAGCGCCTACGGCGATTTCGCTGCCGTCTCCGAGGTGGTTGACGAGTCCCTCGCCCGCTTCCTCCGACGCGAGGTTTCGGACGGGATCATCGCACCGGGATTCGAGCCGGCGGCGCTGGAAATCCTGTCCAAGAAAAAAGGCGGACGCTACCTCATCCTGCAAGCCGATCCTGATGTCTCTGCGCCTGAGATCGAATCGCGAGATCACTTCGGCATCAGACTCGACCAGCCTCTCGACCGCAAGTTGATCGACGAGTCGATCTTTAACAATCCCGTCACCGAGCTGACCGATTTCCCCGACGACGTGCGCCGCGATCTGCTGATCGCGACCATCGCCTTGCGTTACACCCAATCAAACTCGGTTTGCGTCGCCGCCGACGGACAAGTTATCGGACTCGGCGCGGGCCAGCAGTCGCGGATCCACTGCACTCGTCTCGCTTGCGGCAAAGCTGATCGCTGGATGCTGCAGCAACACGATCAGGTGCTGGGGCTCCAATTCGACTCGTCGCTGAAACGCCCCGACCGATTCGCCGCGCGCGAACAGTACATCGCCTGGAGCGAACTCTCTCAGCCGGAGCGTGAGCGCCTCCAATCGCAGGTCAGCGACTGGCCGGGCCCGCTTTCCGACGAGGACCGGCGCGACTGGATCGGACAGTTTCGGACCGTGCTCAGCCACGACGCCTTCATGCCCTTCCGCGACAACGTCGACCGCGCCCAGGCCTCGGCCGTGACTCACATCCTCCAGCCAGGCGGCTCAATCGCCGATGGCGACACGACCGGTGCGTGTAATCAGTACGGCATCGTCATGGCGCTAACAGGACATCGCTTGTTCCGTCACTAATCAGTTGTAACCTCAAGCCATGTCCGCTTTCACTGACTCTCCAATTGCGCTCTACGACACCCTGCTCCGCGACGGCTCGCAGATGGAGGGCATTGCCTTCTCTTTGCAGGACAAGATCACGGTCGCCCGGCGGTTGGATTCGCTTGGCATTCACTACGTCGAGGGCGGGTTCCCCGGCTCGAACGAGAAGGACAAAGCCTTCTTCGAGCAGATGAAGTCGCAGCCGCTCGAGCGCGCCAAACTGGTCGCCTTCGGCGGCACCCGCAAGCCCGGCTCCGACGTTGAAACTGACTTCAACGTTGTCGCTCTCCGCGAGGCTGAGACGCCGGTCGTCACGTTCGTCGGCAAGGCAATCGCTTCGCAGGTCAAGACGGTGCTCAACACGTCGCGCGAAGAGAATCTCTCGATGGTGCGCGAGTCGGTCGAGTACATGGCATCGATCGGGCGCGAGGTCCACTTCGACGCCGAGCACTTCTTCGACGGCTACAAACAGGATCCCGACTACACGCTCAACGTGCTCAGCACGGCCTATCGGTCCGGCGCGCAATATCTCATCCTCTGTGACACCAACGGTGGCGCGATGACACACGAGATCATCGAGGCGATCCAGGCCGTCCGAGAAGTCGTACCGGGAGCAAAACTCGGCATTCACACGCACAACGACTGCGAACTGGCCGTCGCCAACTCGCTCGCCGCCGTTAGCGCCGGGGTGGAACAGGTCCAGGGTTGCCTCAACGGCTACGGCGAGCGCTGCGGCAACGCCAACCTCTCATCGATCATCCCCAACCTCCAGCTCAAGATGGGCATTCGCGTTGTCGACGACCAGCAGCTCCAGGAGATCACGAGTGCGTCGCGTTTGGTCGCCGAGTTGGCCAACTTGCCCCTGAACGGGCAATCGCCCTATGTCGGCGCATCAGCATTCGCGCACAAGGCCGGCTATCACGTCGCTGCGGTCGTCAAGGACCCGAATCACTACCAGCACATCGAGCCAGCCGACGTTGGCAACGACCGCCGCGTGCTGGTCTCCGAGCTCTCCGGCAAGCGCAACATCCAGGTCAAGCTGGAAGAGCGCGGTCACGATATGCCGTTGACGACGGAAGAGACGACGGCGCTGCTCGGTCAAGTCAAGCAGATGGAGTCGCGAGGCTTCCAATACGAGGCCGCCGACGCGTCCTTCGAACTACTCGCGCTGCGCTCGCGACCCAATTACCAGGCGCCGTTCGAGCTCGACGACTTCCTCGTCATCGAGCGCCGTCGTCCCGGGTCGTCCGAGCCGAAGGACCGCGATGCGTCGCTGATGATGGCCGAAGCCACGACCAAGATTCGCGTCGGCGACGACCTCTTCCACACCACGGCCGACGGCAACGGTCCCGTCAACGCGCTCGACAGCGCCGCTCGCAAGGGCCTCGAGCTCGCCTTCCCCGAGCTCGCGGCCGTCTCGCTGCTCGACTACAAGGTGCGCATCATCGACACCAACGCCGGCACCGAGGCGCAGGTCCGCGCCTTGATTGAATCGACCGATGGACACCGCACCTGGACCACGGTCGGGGCGTCGGCCGACGTGATTGAGGCGTCCTGGATCGCGCTCGCCGACGCTTACGAGTATTACCTCTTGCATCGGGACCAATGGCGGCCCGACGACGACTCCTCTGCTGACTAATCGCTGGTCGCCCTCCGTGGTCCAAGCAATCCCGACGCCGCAGGCGCTACCATGCGCAATGGACATCGTGGGCCGCTGCTGAGCGGGACTGTGCTGTGGATGCCGGTGAGCGGGCGCGGCCCAAGGGAGTTGTGGGGCGATGGCGAACGATGCAGTTGACATAGTTCAAGGCGGATTCCCGAGGTGCATGCAGTGCGAAAAGGGCGTGTTGGTGCCGCTCTCGGACTTCGGCGGACAGGGCGCCGCCGTCCATTACAAGGCCTGGATCTGTACCGACCCCAAGTGCCTCTTCAACCTCAAAATCCGAAACGGCGACGTCTACCTCAACGAACCGATCTACGACGGCCGCGAAGAGCGGCGCTAATGACTGTTGGGGCAGGAAACGGTCCTCTTTCGGCGGACGTCTAGCTGTCGCGCTGGATTTCTTTTCTCCCCCCGCTCCAGCGGGGGGAGATGTCGCGGAGCGACAGAGGGGGGCTTCCTGTTGGCGCGTCAAGGCCGGGAACCCCCTCAGCCTTCGGCAGCTCCGCTTGCAAGGGGGAGCAACGGATCGGCCAACCAATGAAAATCGCTCGCATCGACACCTACCCGATCATGGCCGGGCGCCCGCAACTGTTCGTCGCAATTACCACCGACGACGGAACTGTCGGACTGGGCGAGTCCGGGCTGGGCCGCCAGGAGCGCGCGGTCGTCACCGCCATCGAGCGGTTCTCAGAGCTGCTCATTGGCGCAGACCCGATGCGGACCGAGCATCTCTGGCAGGTCATGGCCCGCGCCTCGTTCTTCCCCGCCGACCTCGTCAACTCTGCCGCCATCTCCGCTATTGACCTCGCGCTGTGGGACATCAAGGGCAAGCTGCTCGGCCAGCCGGTCTACAACCTGATTGGCGGACTCGTCCGCGAGCGGATTCACTGCTATCCACACAACGAGGGTGAGCACGACCCAGCGGCGCTGATCGACAGCATCGAACAGACCGTCGCCGATGGTTGGCGCTTTGCTCGCTGGAAGCTGAGCGGCGCGGACGATGAGTATTACGACCCACCCAGCGTCGTTCGCCAATCAATCAAGGCCATCCAGTCAGTCCGCGCCCACTTCGGTCCTGAGTTGGAGCTCTGTGTCGATGTGCACACCCAACTCGACCCGCCCGATGCGCTCAACTACTGCCGCGCAGTCGAGGATGTGTATCCGTTCTTCATCGAGGATGCGCTGCGCTCGGAGCGGCCAGCGGCCTATCGACGCCTGCGCCAGCGCACCAACGTGCCGCTCGCCGCGGGCGAGCAGTGGCACGGCAAGTGGGGCTTCGCCACCGCGATCGAGGAGGAGCTGATCGACTACGCCCGCATCGATCTCTGTCTCGTCGGCGGACTGACCGAGGCGCTCAAAATCGCCCGTTGGGCCGAAACGCATCATATTCAAATCGTGCCGCACAACCCGCTCGGACCAGTCTCGTCAGCAGCGGGAGCGCAACTGATGCTCGCATCGGCCAACGCCGGAGTCCTGGAAATGGCCAAGCCACCGGGCAGCGCGCTGGAGGATGTCTTCCCGCAACAGACCCCGTTCGAGAGGGGCCACGCGCTGCCCACCGATCAGCCCGGCTGGGGCATCAGCTTCGATCCCAAAAGCGCGAAGAACTATCCAGAACCACCCCCCGGCTTCGCGCCCATGCTCAAGCGTCGAGATGGAGCCTTCACCAACTGGTGAACAGCATGTTGGTGAACAGCATGGAGTCGAACTGGTAGTAAGCTAAATCAGTCGGGGAGTGGCGCAGCTTGGCAGCGCGCTTCGTTCGGGACGAAGAGGTCGGAGGTTCAAATCCTCTCTCCCCGACCATTTTTTCTCTTCCAAGTTTCTACATACACTATTTCCTGTCCCCGCCCCAGAGCGGGGACCAGTTTCTTTGCTCCCCCTCGCGGAGACCTTTGCAAAACTCACAAATCCCATCTCCCCCCCTTGCGGGGGGAGATGTCACGGAGTGACAAAGGGGGGTCCTCCGCCAGCAACCAGATAGGCCTTGAGATGGGGAGCCCCCCCTCTGCCTACGGCATCTCCCCCGCAAGGGGGGAGAAGAGGAGTTTCGTGAAGTTCTCCTCCAAGCGGGAGCAGAACCCAGAGCATGCGATTGAGCGGGAGTTGGACTACATGTCCAACTGCGATTGCCGAGCAAACGGCTGTGGCAACCGACTCGCGAAGAGGAAGACCACGCAACTGACCGCGACGCAGATCGCGTACAGGAGTAGCGCCAGGTCGTAGTTGCCGTTCCGGTCGTAGATGCTTCCCGCAATGATCGGTGAGAAGACGATCGCCATCGTCTGGAAGAGAAACGCCGTGCCCATGATCGTGGCGAAGTTGCGCAGTCCGAACGCGCGTGACAGCATCAACGCCTCCAGCGGCGGCGCCGCCGCGAAGCCGATGATGTAGCACACCACAGCAACACTGACGCCGGGAATGGTTCCACCTGTGAAATAGAGCACCAGCAGTGAAGCGCAAACGAAGAGCGCGCCGACGGCGGCCACCCGCTCCGGCCGACGGAACCGTTCAAGCTGGTTGCCGGCCGTCAACAGCCAGATCACTGCGCCGCCGGCCGTCAGCGAGACGATCTGCGCCGACCAGGTGTCGGAGAAGCCCACCGACCGGTAGTACGGGACGCCCTGCGACATCCAGCCGAAGACGACGAAGTAGAGCAACATCAGTCCCAGCACGAGCGCCCAGAACAAGGGCGTGCGCAGCGCTTGTCCAAGCGTCAACCCGCTCATCGCCAGCGGTATGCTTCCGGCTACCGCGACGGGAGCATCAATTGGTGCGTCGCTCTCGGACTCGGACGGACGGTCGCGGACGAAGATGAACGCGATGACGTAGGCCCCCACGACCAAGAATCCGGAGTAGAGAAAGGCATCGCCCCAGCCGAACGTCGAGATGATGAACTGGACCAGCGGCAGCATCACCAACTGACCCATCCAAACCGACGCGCCGATGATGCTGAGCGCCACGGCCCGACGGCTGTCAAACCAGCGCACCGCCAGTGCCTGCGCCGGAATGTAGGCGATCATTCCCAGCGCCACCGATGACACCGCGAGGTACAGATACCACTGCCAGAGCTGGGTCATGAATGCCAGCAGCGTGAATGCGACGGCGCAAACCGGCGCGCCAATCAGCATCAGGCGACGCGGACCAACGCCGTCGATCAGCCTGCCCAGGAACGGGGCGAAGAGTCCAATCGTCCCAATAGTGACCGAGAACCCAATCGAGACTTCCGCGCGCGACCAGCCGAAGTGATTCTCGAGCGGCTCGATATAGGCGCTGAGCGAGCCAATCGTGACGCCCTCGGCGACCATCAGGGCCACCACCATGCCAAACAGCACGTACCAGCCGTAGTAAATCCGGCCCAGCCGCCAGCGGCTCGCCCGCCGTGGCTCGTAGGTCGTCGCTTCAATGGCCATACCGCGCAGGCTAGCTGTGATTCGGCATGACGCCTAAGGCCAGCTCATCGCGACGGGCTTGCCAGGGTGTATCGGAACTCGCTTCGCCTCCATTTCCGTCATACCCGCGCTCCGCCGCGGGTATCTCGCTGTGCTCGGCACAAACGCCAGAGCTGCCTAAGCGATTCAAACGGGCGCGGTCCCTCAGGTCGGAGCGTCGGTGCAGCACTCGTCGAGATTCCCGCGACGGGGCGCGGGAATGACGGATCTTGGAGCTCTGACCCGTCCGAGCCTCTCAACACTGCCGATCCAGCGCGATATCTTGTATGTACGACCCGAGACGCACTCGTATGCCCGACTGTCAGCGAACGGACACCACTTCATGACGACCACTCTCAGCAGCATCAGCACCAGTCCACTGCCTTGGCCGAATCAGCGTGAGCTGCCCGAGGTGTCACGGCCACTGCCCGTAGGCACCACTGTCATCTCCGCCGACAGCCACTGGCTGGAGACCGGTGAATTCGTCGACCGCATGCCGGCCAAGTATCGCGACCGTGCGCCTCGCGGCGTCTTCAACGAGCGCGGCTTCCACATGGAGATTGACGGTAAGTCGACAGACAACCCGGGCATGCCGAGCGAATTGATCGAGGGCCGCACCGGAATGTGGGACGCCGGCATTCGCATCGTGGAAACCTCGCGCGAGGGTGTTGAGCAGGAAATTCTCTTTCCCCAGCGCATGTTGGGCATCATTCGCAACGAGGACTTCGACTACATCCAGGCCTGCATGGACGCCTACAACGAGATGTTGGCCGATTTCTGCGCCCAGCACCCCGACAAGCTGCACGGACTGGCGCTGCTCAACTACTGGAATCCCGACGCGACCGAGGACGAGCTGCAGAAAATCAAGGCGCTCGGTTTCAAGGGTGTGCTAATGCCCTCGCTGCCGCCGCCGCACGCCAAGGTCTACTACAACGCCCGTGCGCTCGAGCCGATGTGGAAGGCGATCGGTGAGTCCGGTCTGCCGCTCAGTTTCCACGTCGGCGAGACCTTCGACGCCCGTGGTCAGGGCGGACTGGCCACGACGATCGTCGTCGCCTTCCAGCCCTTCCGGCGTCTGTTCGCGCTGCTCACCTTCGCCGGCATCTTCGAGCGCAACCCCGGACTCAGGGTCATCTTCACCGAAGGCGGCATCTCCTGGGTGCCCAGCGCCCTGTTCGACTGTGACAAGGTCTACGCCTCGTTCGAGAGCGAGATGACGCCCAAGCTGGCCAACCGGCCCAGCCACTACTGGTTCGAGAACTGCTACGCCACCTTCATCGAGGATCCCAGCGGCCTACGCCAGCTTGACCTGATCGGCGTCGACAAGGTGCTCTGGGGCAGCGACTACCCGCACCCCGAGAGCGCCGTCGGCTACACCCAGCAAAGCCTCTGGGACGTCTTCAACGCCACCGACTCAGTCGAAGACGCACAAAAGATCGTCGGAGGCAACGCAAAGAAACTGTGGGGCCTGAATTAGTGAAGGCAAGAATCATCTTGCGCTAATCGCTGTATAGCCTGACAGTGGGAAGCCAGATGGCCGACTCACAACGCGATTCGTGGTTTGAAATCACCTTCGAAGGACGGGCAGGGACGCCCGTAGACGTTCGAGCCGTCGGCCGAATGCTAGTCGACTTGACAGCAGTGGCAAGGCAAATCGCTGCGGACTTACTTGGTCTCGGCGATCCTCATGGACCTATGACGTCACAAGAGCAAGCGCTGGCAGGATTGACTCTGAAGAGAATCGGGCCGGGAAGTGTGCTAAGGGTAGAGATTGCGCCACCACCGCTGGATTCAGCTTTGAGAGTTAGCTTCGACGATTCCTTTGAGGAACTGCCAACAGCGGATCTTGTGATTCGACAGCTTGAGTTGGATCTAACCGATACTGGAAACGACAGCACGGCTTATAGACCCAGTCGCCGCAATGCTCTTCGAGAGCTCAACCACTCGATTCGGCGCATTGGGCCGTCCGCGTCTATAGGCCGGCAAGATCTAGGCGGATTCAAGACAACTCCAATCCCGTTAGAGGCACCCTTTCAGGAAGACGAAGAATCGATTCATGAGAGGAGAGTTTACTTCGGTCGAGCAACTATGGCGGATTCTGAACCCCAAAGAAGAAGGTTGCGTGCGAACTTGTACAATGGACAAAGATTCGTGCTTGAGGTACCTGACGAGTTTCTTACCCCGCTTCATTCGGTCTTCGAGCGAGACGTCGAGTTTCGAGTCTTGGATGAGATATCGGGCGGCGTGGTTGTCCGAAGTGTCGTAGATGCTGTGCGATTGTTGGAACCCGCAGAAATTGGGATCGATTTCCCGCCTAAAGATTGGCGGAGGTTGGCTGATGAACAGGGTATAAACCTGTCTTCGCCCCCCGACTACCCTTCGATGTTGAGAAGACTATTCGATTCAGAGGAAGATGTCGAAGCCTTCCAAAGGCATATGGCAGACTCGAGGGGTGGATCCGACTTCGATGAGTGATTTGCCGCCTCTCTCGTTGGACACTAATGTCGTAAGCATTGTGATCAGCTCCGGCAACGAGTATTCCAATCGCTATGACTTGGTGCTGCAGGGGAGGACTTTAGCCATCACGTATTTTGCACGTGCCGAGCTTGAGTCTGCTGAGTGGACAAGAGAGAAGCGGGAGCTACTTGACGATTTCCTTGGCAAATGCATAGATCTGCAGAATCCCACAGTCGCCACAAGGCGCTGGTTTGCGCGCGCTAAGCAGGTGCGTACTCGCCTGAACTTGGATAGAGGCGCCGAGAGGGAAGATCTTTGGTTGCTTTCTCAGACCGCGGAGCATGCTTTGCCCCTCATATGTCACGACTACAATGCGATTCGCGTCGCGCGAGGGATGGGTTTGGATTGGGCGACCACCCTCCTAAATCGGACGAAACTCGATGCCTATTTTGAGGAAGATGAGCGGATGCTGAGAAGGAATCCTATGCCCGAGGCATAGTCGCCTTACGCTGGATCGAGGTATCTCATGTTCGGATTTCTGATAAAAGTACTATCCATGCAACCTTTACCACCAAAACTACTGAATATCAATTCCAACGAGTTCTATCCCGCCCGCCGTAATGTCGAGGGTGCACGGGCAAACGAGCTGGCAAAGGCCGCTATTCGCTACTACGTCCATCGCGAAGGCGAATCCAACAGAGCCAAGTTCCTGTTGTGTCTGCGCGTCGCCTAGACTGCCTCGGGAATGGTCTGAACCATTATGCGCCCAACCATCGCGACGCCCGGGCAGGCCGCTGCCTCAATCCCCGATGGCGCGACGATTACGATTTCCGGCACGATCGGGTACATGCTGCCGATTCCTGTGCTTGATGCGATCGAGCGGCGCTTTCTTGAGACAGGTCATCCGCGCGACCTGACCTGGTTCGATGTCTTTCCCACCGGCCTCGCCGGCATCGAGCCGCTTGCTCATGAAGGACTACTGAAACGGGTGATCAGCGGTTGGTACACGCTGCATCCGCGTTTGCGGGAGATGATCCTCGCGGAACAGGTCGCTGGCTACTGCTATCCATTGGGCACGCTCGCATTCTGGTGTCGGGCCAGCGCTGCCGGACAGGCCCTGCTCACCGAAACGGGCCTCGATACGGTCATGGATCCGACGCACGGCGAAGACGGCTGTGCCGGCGGACGCCTGAACCGCGCGGCCTCGGACCTACTGGTCGAGCGAGTTGAGTTCGCTGACGGCCCACAACTCATGTTCCGCCCGATGCCTGTGGATGTAGCCATCATTCGCGGCACCACCGTCGACCGCGCCGGCAACCTCTCGCTCGAGGGCGAACAGGTCACGATGAGCGTCCTCTACCAAGCGCTCGCCGCCAAGCGGCGGCCCGGCGGACAGGTGATCGTCCAGGCCAGCCGGTTGGTCGAAGAGGGCAAGATTCCTCCGCGCAACGTCGCTATCCCGGCCGAGCTGGTTGATCAAATCGTGATTCATCCGAACGCTCACATGGACGAATCCGCGCCGATGCTCGACTGGATGGATCAGGAGGCTCGTCTGCCGCGACCGCCTCGGCAGGTACTTCTGGACCACGACCCCGAGGTCTGGCGTCGCTGGCAGGAAACCGGCGAGGCGCCGCCGCCCAGGGAGCGCAAACTGACCGCCGACATCATCGCCGGCCGGCGTGCGTTGCTTGAACTCAATCGCGGAGAACTGGTCAACCTCGGACTCGGTCCACCGATGCGCGATGTCGCCGCAGCCGCCGTCGATGACGACGTTGATCCAGAGCTCCGCTTCTCGGTCGAGACTGGCGTCCTCGGAGGCGTGCTGAACGGTCGCTGGTACCGCTCCGGCGTGACCAGCATTCTCGAGACGCCCGACATCTTCAGCCTCTACACGACTTCAGTCATGGATGCGTCCTGCCTCGGCATGCTTGAGTTCGACGCCCTGGGCAACGTCAACCTGCTCCGCTACGGCGACACCATAGTTGGGCCCGGGGGTTCGATGGACATCGCTGCGCACATCCAGCGCCTCGTATTCATCGCGCCGTTTCGCGCCGGTGGACTCGAGGCGCTTGGGCAGGACGGCAAACTTTGCATCGAGCAAGAGGGCCAATATCCCCGCGCAGTTGAGCGAGTCCAGGCCGTCTCGTTCAACGGACCGCGCATGTTTCAGCAAGGCAAATCCGTCCACTACGTCACCGAGCGCGCGGTCTTCAAACTGACCGAACAGGGACCGACGCTGACCGAAATCGCGCCGGGTGTCGACCTCCAGCGGGACGTTCTTGATCTGATGGAGTTCAAGCCCATCGTTTCGCCCGATCTGCGAACCATGGACCCCCGTATCTTCAGGCAAGGCCCAATTGGAATCCGAAATGATTGGGGCCTGCCTCCGCTGGCATAGTCGCCCTAACCTGCGCGCATAACGAAAGCGGGACGACCATGTCTGTCGAACGAATCGAAATCACACACCAGGGTCCCTATGCCGACGGCCAGGAGTTCGGCGATGCGGGTTGCTTCGAGCTGATCCGCGCCCGCCTGCATTACGCGGTGAACCCGAAGCTGCAAGACCACCAACGAATCACCGACCTCGACCTCGCGCCTCGCGGAGCGGATGGCTGCGTCCGCTTCAGCGGCGACCTGGTACTCATTCGCCCGCAGAATCCGTCTTCCGGTAACGGTGCACTGGTGATCGATGTCCCCAACCGCGGACGCAGCCTCTTGCCGGGCACGCTCAATCGAACCCCGCAAGAAATGTCGTTCACCGATCCGCTGCACCAGGGCGATGGATTCCTCTACCGTCGTGGGTTCAGCGTTGCCTCGGTCGCCTGGCAGTGGAACACACCGGAGCTGCCTACCCTGCTCCAGTTTGAAGCGCCGGAAGCGCTCGGCGACAATGGCGCCCCGATTGCGGGCGACGCGATCACCGACCTGCGTCCGAGTGAGCGCCTGGCCTCGATGCCCATTGAGCACCTGGGCCAGCCTGGCTACCCGGTCTCGAGCAGCGCGGCAGGCAGCGCCCGCCTCTACGTCCGTGACTTCGAAGATGACGAGCCCCGCGAGATTCCACACGACCGCTGGCGATTCGCTCGTCAGACCGACGAGGGCCCGGTCCCAAGCACTCGGGACCTCTGGATCGAGGATGGATTCACGCCGGGACGAATCTATGAGATCGTCTATCCGACCGCTCGCTCGCCGGTCGTCGGCGCCGGTCTGCTGGCGTTCCGCGATGCCGCCTTGTTCCTGCGCGGCTGGCAGCATCCGTACGAGCGCGTGCATGGCTTCGGGATCTCGCAGAGCGGGCGCTTCCTCCGGCACCTGCTCTATCTCGGCCTGAATCGCGATCCCGACGCTCCCGTGCAGCGGGTGTTCGACGGAGTCCACATCCACGTGGCCGGCGGCATTCGCGGCGAGTTCAACCGCCGCTACGGGCAGCCGTCACAACTGTTCCTCGCGGGACCGATCCACGAGTTCCCGTTTGCAGACGTGGTCCTCGACGACCCCTTGACGGGCGCCAGCGACGGTCTGTTGAAGCGCGCCGACGAACAGGGCGTGACACCAAAGGTCGTGACGACGAATACGAGCTGGGAGTACTGGCGCGGCGACGCGTCGTTGCTCGACATCGATCCTGCCACTGGCGAGGACATCCCGGCGCATCCCCAGTCGCGGCATTACCTGCTCGCCTGCACTCAACACGGTCCTGGACAAGCGGAGCCGACGGATAGCTTCTACATCAATGGCGACCGCAGCATGTACCGGCACAACGCCGTCGATCAGTCGCCGCTGCTGCGGGCGGCGTTGGTCAACCTGGATCGCTGGGCCGCAGGAGAATCCGAACCGCCGCCGACGAACGTGCCAAGTATCAGGAACGGCACAGCCGCCACGCGGGGCGAGGTGCTGTCACAGCTCAACGAGCGAGTGACGACACCCGACCTCGATCGGCTGTCGCGAGTGAGGACGGTCGACTGGACGACCTTGCCGCCTATTGAAGGGGCCGAATACCAGGGCTACGTGTCCGCACTCGACGTGGACGGCAACGAAGCCGCAGGCCTGCGGCTACCAGATCTCACACAGCCCCTCGGCCTACACACCGGCTGGAATCCGCGCCATCCAGAAACAGGAGGAGAGGACCTGACCAGTCACTTCGTCGGCCTGACTCAATGGTTCGAGCGTGACGAGATCAGCCGTCGCTACGGAGATCGGGAGTCATACCTCAGCCGTGTCAGAGAAGACGCAAACCACCTCGCAGCAAAATGCATGATCCTGTCCGAGGACATCGACCTCGTCGTCGAGAACTGCGCGGCTCGCTGGGACGTCGCGGTGGGGTAAGGAGCGCGCCGACTCAATTTCCAGTCCCGGCCCCCGAGCCGGGACCCGCTCGGTCGGCCTTCGCGTCACTCGATATACGAGATGTGCTGGTGTCGGCATCTGTGATGCATTTGTTGAGTGGGACAGGATGTTTGTCCAGCAATCTCCTGCTAACCTCCCGCTTTTGCTCGGAGGCAAAGACCATGACCTTTCAGGAATCTCTTGAGCAAATCCGCGAGACAATCAAGCAGTACGGCGACAAGCTCATCAACGAGGAAATGACCAAACAGGCCCTCATCCTCCCAATGATCGAGGCTTGGGGATACGACACCCGAAACCCCTCGGAAGTCATGGCCGAGTATCCGCTCAAGCTCCCCGGTGGAGGCAATGGTCGGGCTGACTACGTGATCATGCACAATGAGAGGCCAACGATAGTCATTGAATGTAAAGCGGCGAGCGTCATCGTTGACGAAAGTGTCGCCGACCAGATGCGCGAGTACGCGACCGCGCTTGGATCTGTAGTTGGAGTTGCGACCAACGGGATTGGATACTCGTGCTTTGCCGACGTGGACACGGCCGGCAAAATCGACACGGATCCGTTTTGCTTTGTCAATGTCGCGCACATGACTAGTGAAGACGAGCGTGCCATCTCGCTGCTCACCAAGCCGAACTTCGACGCAAAGCGCATTCGGGAACTGGCACTGCCACACAAGCAAGAACTAGAGAGACAGGGGACAGCTGACGAGTTTGTTTGGGCTCAGTCAGCAAGGCCAGAGCTTTTTCGCATCGCTGAGCTGAAGGCCGAAACTGAACGTGATACTGAGATCGCCCAGTTACTGGAGAAGATCGGAGAGCGATTGCATGCCGCTGTCAACACGATTGTCCAACAGGGAAGT
Organism: Dehalococcoidia bacterium; assembly: GCA_963666795.2. Taxonomy (GTDB): domain Bacteria; phylum Chloroflexota; class Dehalococcoidia; order Bin125; family Bin125; genus Bin125. The sequence goes on from CAXXUV010000008.1 coordinate 2,538,862, forward strand.
TCCAACGATCGTGATGATGGGATTTCAACCACCGGCGACGAATTGGACGCCTACTCTCTCGTCAAGGGCATCTTGCATGGAGTGATCGAGCCGGGCAGGATAGATTTTCGCGATCGGCGCACCTACGCCAGTGTGCTGATCGACGACAACAACCGCAAACCGATCTGTCGATTTCACTTCAACGGGCGGCAGAAGTACTTAGGCGCCTTCGACGCAGAGAAGAACGAGACGCGCCGTAGCATCGACAGCGTGAACGACATAGTCACCCACGCCGCCGCGCTTCGGCGTACCGCTCGGCAATACGCCGAGGGCTAACCGGATACCGAGACAACCCCCGACTCGAGTAACGCCTCCAACTCCGACACCCCGAGCCCCAACTCCTCAGCCAAGACCTCAGCCGTATGCTCGCCGAGCAGCGGCGCTCGACGATGCACTGCAGGGCTCTCGCTGAGCCGGATTGGACAACCGAGCAGCGTCATCGGACCTCGAGTCGGATGCTCGATCTCGACAAGCATGCCTCGTTCCCGCAGGTGCTCGTTGTTGAAGATTTCTCCCGAGTCCAGCACCGGACCGGATGGCACGCCGGCTTCTCGCATGGCGTCCATCACCTCAAACTTGGTGCGCTCACGCGTCCATGACTCGATCGCTTCACGCACGTCACCGCCCTCGTTGCGGGTGATGCCTCGCGCCTCGGTGTTCTCGTTCAGGTCGGGCCGACCAATAGTTTCCATCAGTGCCTTGCGCATCCGGTCGCCTGCGACCACAACCCAGACCCAGTCCGAGCGACCACCTGGTTTGCAGGGGAACAGGCCGGTCGGCGCGGTCAGGCCGTCGCCGTAGGGCGGGGCCGGGTCGCCTGAGACCTCGCGCCGCGTCATTGGCACGCGGGTGTAGTTGGTCACCGCCTCCTGCATCGACAGCTCGACCTTCTGGCCGACGCCGTCGCGCTGACGCTGCCAGAGCGCGGCCAGCATGCCGATCGCCGCTTGCACACCCGTGCCGGTGTCGCCTATTGTCGGTCCGGGCTTGAGCGGCATCCCGTCGGCCATGCCGGTCAGCGCCATCGCGCCGCCGGCCGCCTGCGCGACCATGTCGAATGATTTCGTCGGCGCCCATGGACCGGTCGTGCCGAATCCCTTGACCGTGCAGTAGATCAGCGCCGGATGAAGCTCCTTGAGCGTGTCGTAGCCGATCCCCAGCCGCTCCATCGTGCCCAGCGTGAAATTCTCGACTACGATGTCGAACTTCGGCACGAGCTGCAGGAAGATCTCATGACCCTCGTCCGTCTTCAGATCGAGCGTCAACGAGCGCTTGTTGTTGTTCAGCGTGATGAAATAGGTCGAGTCGACCGCATCTGGCCCCGAGCCCAACCGTCGCCCCGGCTCACCGCGTCCGGGCGGCTCAACCTTGACAATCTGAGCCCCCAACCAGCCCAATGCCTGGGTCGAAGAGGTCCCAGCCTCATACTGGGTCAAGTCCAAAATCCGAACATCGGCAAGCGCCAAGGCCATATCCAGCCCCTCTCAAGTCTGCGGTGAGGATAACCACTCTAGGGAACGAAGCTGAGGGATAGATGCGAGGTGAGGGGATTGTTGGGCCGAAGTATCTCAGTGGCCAAGGCCCTGCACCCATTGGGAGACTTTTGCAAAAGCCTCCATTCCGTCATTGCCGCGCTCCGTCGCGGCAATCTCGCCGCGTTCAGCACAGACGTCAGCGCTCGAATCAGCGAGATACCCGCGGCAAGCGCGGGTATGACGGAACTGTGCGCGCGCATCTGGCATTGTTGCAATCGTCTCCGAGAGGGAGGAGAGGAATGCCTGAGCGACGAATGCCCTTGAGACGAACCGCCGGAAGTCGCCGTAGACGTTGCGTAAGCGGATCTACCTCAACTCCAAGGGATTGAAGCGCAGTCAAGCCCAACAACGGCTCGTCGCCGTCGTCACCAAACATGACGGTAGTACCAACGATCTCTCCGAGGATTTCAAGTCTCGCGACGCCGATATCCACGCGAAACTCGCTGCCGTCGGCCAGTACATACATACGCCGTCCAACTGGGACGACGCCAATCGTATTCAGGTGTTTCCTCGGAACGAGGGAGTCGATTGCACCAGCGTCAACCAGAAACAGCCCGCTCCACTCGCGGCCGTGATCGCCGGGATTGCTGACGTTGACGGTTACGTGCGTAGCCCCCATGTGCGGTCTCCTGTCGGGTTGCTCTGCTTTCGATGGTACCCACTTCAAGGTCACGACCGCGCCTCTCCTCAGTCTGCCCCAACCACGACACCAGCCTCCGACAAGTCAGGCGTTCGCTCGCCGAGGACTTCCGACGCTCCCGATCCGGGAACCATCGCAGGCCGACCCACGACCACCGGCGTACGACTCATCTTCACCGATGGGCCGTTGGTCCGAACTCGGCCTCGGCCCTCGTGCTCCCTGGTGATCGAGAACCCAAGCGACACCGCTCGCTCCTCGGTCATGGCGTGCTCAACTGAGCCGACCGCCGATGCGCCGATTCCCTTGGCGGTCAACTCCGAGACCCATTCAGCGACCGTCTTGCTCTTGAAATCATCCGCCGACGGCATGTCGTCGGCCTGCTCAGGTTTCGCGCCGACGAATAGCCAGCCGTCAGATGCTTCGTACAAACGATGCAGCGGGCCCTCGCCGATGGCCTCCTGGCCGGCCGGCTCGTCCCAGTGCTTGCCCTCGTAGCCGTGCAGCATGTTGGACTGCAGCGTGCTCGCCGTGCGGGCGAGCGCGGTGAAGACCTGCTGACCCTCGCCCGTCCGCAGCCGGTGATAGAGCGCCATCCCGACGCCAAACGCGCCGTTGATGCCGGTGCCGTAGTCGTTGATCGCGAACGGTTGCAGCGTCGGCTCGGTGTCGCCGTAGCGCGTCATCATCCCGCTCGCGGATTGCGCCAACTGCTCCCAGCCGGCCCGACCAGCCCAGGGACCGATCTCGCCGAAGGCGTTCAGCGACGCGTAGACCACGTCGGGATTGATCTGGCGCACCGAATCGTAATCGACGCCTAACCCGCCAACTTTGCCCATCCGGTAGTTCTGGACCACAACGTCGACATCGGCAGCGAGCTCCATGAAGACGTCCCGGCCTGCTTCGCGCTTCAGATCGAGCAAGACCGAGCGCTTGCCGCGATTGATGTCCTCATGCAGCAGGATGCCGTTCTCGCGCGATGGATTGTCAATCTTGACCACGTCGGCGCCAAACTCGGCCAGTGTCCGTCCACAGGTCGGTCCGGCGAGGATGATGCAGAGGTCGAGCGCGGTCATCCCCTCGAGGGCCTGCGACAGGCGTCCACCGGGCGCGGTCATCGCAGCCGGCGCGGTCCTCGACAGCTCGGACAGGATGTCGTCGTGGTCGGCGTCCAGAGCCTTCCTGGGTCCGCGAATCTCGCCTGGCGTACCGCCCATACGGACCTGGATGCCGGGCTGCAGCATCGGCCCCAGCTCCGGGTCGTCGATGTCGACGATGATCTCCGCCTCGCGGGCATGCGGTTCCTGCAGCCACTCCGAGGAGTCGAGGCAGCGCACGGTCGGCGGGCCGGCTTCATTGATCAGGTCTTCCCACTCCTGCGCTGTTCGCGTCAGGAAGATGTTGGTCAACTGCGCGCGCGCCACATCGGCGAGTGCGAAGTCCTTGTGGATCTCCGACGCTTTCGACCACGGCTCATCCAACCATTGGGGCACGCCCGCCGCGACGCAGAACTGCCGGATGAAGTGCGAGTACGCAGCGTGGAAGAACACCCAGCGACCGTCGGAGCATTCGTACGGTCCGACCCAGGGGACGGGACCGCGCGGCGTGTCGCTGTCGAGGTACTTGAGACCTCGGATGCCGATCGCCTGGTAGAGGCTGTCGTGCAGCGACGCCTCGATCCGCTGGCCGAAGCCGTCGCGCTCGCGAGCGACCAGCGCCATCGACACCCCGGCGCAGCCGACAAAGGCCGCGTAAGACGACGCAATCGGCACTGCCGTATAGACCGGTTGCGGCGCATCCGCCATCAACGATCCGCTGTAGGTGCCAACCGACGCCGAGACCACACCTTCCCATCCGGGCATGCCGGCGCGATCGTCATCCGAAGAGAAGCCAGGCAGCGACAGGTAAATCAGACGGTCGTTGATGTTGGTTGATTCCTCAGCTCCGATGCCTAAGCGATCCATCACGCCGGGACGGAAGTTCTCGACCACCACATCGGCCGACGCGATCAATTCCTGGGCCGTGCGGCGACCGCTGGCCGTCTTGAGGTCGAGCGAGATCCGCCGCTTGCCGCGATTCCAGACCGCGTTGCCCGGCGTGTCCCAGATCGGACCCGAGGGCGGATCGACGCGAATCACGTCGGCGCCATGGTCGGCGAACATCATCGCCGCCAGGGGACCGGCCATGTACTGTCCGAAATCGATTACGCGAAGTCCGTCGAGCGCGCCCATATCCGCCTCCATCGCAAAGTTCGTTGTTGCGATCAGAGGCTAGCGGCTATCGATGATTGTTCAGGGCGCTCTCGATCGCTTCGTCAACGTTCGCCAGAAAATCCTCGACCGAGCCGTCGTTGTGCAGCACCAGGTCGGCCTTGGGCGCACGCTCGGTCCAGTGGATCGCCGACGACATCCGCTGCTCCGCTTCTACACGTGAGAAGTTGTTTCGAGCCATCAGGCGCTGCAAGGCCGTCTCGTCCTCCGAGGCCACCAGCCAACCCGCGTCGCAGACCTCCATGTACGGACCTTCAAAGAGCCGCACCGCCTCAAACACTGCAATCGGCGCCGGGTCGTCCTTCAGCTCCCGCAGCAGCCGCATGAACTCCCCCTCGATGTCGCCAATCGCCGTCCGCAACGCCGCCAGCAAGTCGGGCTTGCCAAAGACAATGTCGCCCAACGCCTTGCGGTCGACAAAGCCGTCGGAACCCACCACAGGGTCGCCAAACTCAGCAACGATTCGGTCAAATGCGGGCTTGCCGGGTTCGTACATCGTGTGGACATGGCGGTCGGCGTCGATGTGCCTGGCGCCATGAGCGTCTACGAGGTGTCGGCAAAGCAGCGACTTGCCGCAGGCAATGGATCCGGAGACGCTGAGGACGAAGGCCATGTCGGCAAGGTACTCGAGGATTGCGCTATAGGCTGTCGAGCATGAATGAAGGAACTTCCAAGAACAACCCAGCCGGTGGTATGGCCGCGTTGCAGGTTGCTCAGTCTCACCTTTCTACGCTTCTGTCAGCAACCGATGCTCTGGACAGCAAGGGAAGTCTGATCGTTGCTGTCGGGGTAGCATTATTCGGCGTCTATTTCGGAGCACTGATTTCCGGCACAAGTCCTACCCCTTGGGTCGCTGTTGCGCCACCCGCAATCCTCTTCCTCCTTACACTTTTCGTGGGCGGATTGACACTGCGTCCTCGCGATATGGGTCAGTTCGTTTCTCCAGCGGATCTCTTGACCCACATGACCGGAGAATATGGAAATGATGCGTTGGCTTGGAGCTATGTTGAGAGCATCAGGGAGGCCTGCGTTGGAGTAACGAGAGTCCTCGAAGAGAAGGTGATTGGTTTGGCAGCGCTGAGTGTCTTGACGGTCTGCCAAATTGTCGCGTCAGCCGTGTCAGCTGCCGTCTGGATCCCTTGATGGAATACGACCCCATAACCCAGACCTGAACGGAGCTGGCCGAAGGGTTGGTGGTCGTCCCTCAATCGTCGCAACATCAGGATAGGTTGGACTTGGCGCATGCTTGGCAAGACGAGAACGGCCAAATAGCAAGAGCTTGAGCGCTTGCACCACAGTTCGCATTTGGGAGATCACTGCGTCGCTCCTGAATCTCGCATCGACGGTACGGGCGGTTCCTTCTTCACCGGGCCGGGCGGCAGCGGTTGCGGAGTTTCGAGAGTAGTGCGCAAGTTGCCACTCGTCCTGAATCGAGGGCTCATCGCCAGTACCCTCCTCGTAAGGTCAGCATACGCTCTTGGAACACATCGAACATGACCCAACGATGCCAATGGCCCGGCGACGACCCTGATGAGCTCGCCTATCACGATCTCGAGTGGGGCGTCCCGGTTCATGAAGAATCAACCCTCTTCGAGTCACTGACGCTTGAGGGTGCGCAGGCTGGACTTTCCTGGCACACGATTCTGATGCGCCGCGACGGATTCCGGAGAGCATTCCTCGATTGGAACATCGAGGCCATCGCGGAGATCGATGCCGAAGGAGTCGATGCCCTGGTCCAGGACGTAGGCATTATCCGCCATCGAGGCAAGATCGAGTCGACCATCTCCAACGCCCAGGCGACCCTGTTGCTTCGCGAGCAGGGACTATCCCTCGCGGATATCGTCTGGGCCTACGCCGACCCATCCAACGAACCACGTACCGACATTCAACCGCAGACCGCCGAATCGAAGGCGATGTCTCGTGAGCTCAAGCGGCGCGGATTCCGCTTCGTCGGACCGACGACCTGCTACGCCTTCATGCAGGCCGTGGGAATCGTCAACGACCACGACGCCGACTGCTTCCGATTCGCGGAGATTGCCAGGATGCGCGATACGCTGCTGAACGAACGGAGCGAACCATGACTTTCCAACACCTGCGACTCGATATCGCCGACCAGATCGGCACAATCATGCTCGATCGTCCCGAGAAGCTGAATGCGCTCTCGCGCGATCTACACAATGAAATGGTCGCCGCCGCCAACCAGCTCCAGGCCGACGACGAAGTGCGCGTCGTGATCGTCACCGGCGCAGGCCGGGGATTCTGCTCGGGCGCTGACCTGACCGCGCGCCCGGGTGAGACACCGGCCGAATCGCAAAACCAGCGGATGGACGAGTTCAGCTGGGTCGGACACCAGGCGCTGGCTTTTGGTCAACTCGACAAGCCGACCATCGCCGCCGTCAACGGCGTGGCCGCCGGTGCGGGCATGAGCCTGGCTCTGTCCTGCGACCTGCGCGTGGGCTCCGAGAAGGCTCGATTCAAGGTCGTCTTCCTTGAGCGATCGCTGAGCCCCGACGCCGGCATGACCTGGTTCCTGCCCCGTGTTGTCGGCTACCCCAAGGCCGTCGAGCTGGTCCAGACCAGCCGCTTCGTCGAGTCCGATGAGGCACTTGCGATCGGACTGATTAACCAGCGTGTGCCGCACGAGGAGCTGATGATTCGCGCCCGCGCGCTTGCGACCGAGATCGCCTTCTGGCCGCCGCTCGCTTCCCGAGCCGCCAAGCGCGTGATGCAGCGCAATCTCAACGCCACCCTGGAAGAAGCGTTGCGCAACGAGATCACGGCCATTTCACACGCCACTCGCTCAGCGCACGATGTCCGCGAAGCCCAGGCCTCGTTCATCGAGAAGCGGCTACCGGCCTTCACCGGCGAGTAAGGGACCGACGTGCCTGACGTCAACATCCGCGAGGCCGACATCGACGACGCGCAGACCATTCTCGATTTCATCATCGGTCTGGCGGAGTTCGAGAACGAGCCTCGCTCGATTGTCAAAGCGACGGTCGAGAGCATCCGCCGCGACGGATTCGGAAACACTCGTCTATTCGAGACGCTGATCGCGGAACGCGATGGCCAACCGGTCGGCATGGCGCTCTTTTTTCCGCACTATTCGACCTGGACCGGCACGCCCGCGCTCTACCTGGAAGAGCTCTTCGTGACTTCAGAGGCGCGGGGCACCGGCGCCGGATTCGCGCTAATGCGGGCGCTGGCTGAGATCGCAGAGACACGAGGCTGGGCGCGGCTCGACCTCTCGGTGCTCGACTGGAATCCGGCCCGCAAGTTCTATCACCAGCTCGGCATGGCCTACGAGTCCGAGTGGCTGCTCTACCGGCTCGATCAGGACGGCATCGCAGCGCTGGCTCGGATGGGACGAGATGGCTGAGCTCAAGGTCTACGGCGCGCCCTGGTGCCCCGACTGCCGCCGCTCCAAGGCATTCCTCAGCGAGCACCGGCTCGACTACGACTGGATCGACATCGACCAGGACGCAGACGCGCTCGCCTACGTCGAGGAGCTTCAGAACGGCGGCCGCTCAATCCCCACGGTGGTCCTGCCCAGCGGCGACATGTTGATCGAGCCAAGCGACGAAGAACTCGCCCAGGCGCTCGGCATCCAGGTTCGGCCGCAGCGACAGTTCTACGACCTGGCAATCATCGGCGGTGGACCGGCTGGGCTCGCTGCTTCTATCTACGCCGCCCGCGAAGGCATCGACACGGTCGTGATCGAGCGCTCAGCCCTCGGCGGACAAGCGGGCTTGACTAACCGAATCGACAACTATCCAGGTTTCCCCGACGGCGTTGACGGAGACGACCTGATGTCGAAGTTCGTCGCCCAGGCGCGACGCTTCGGCGTGGAGCTGTTGTCAGCCGTGGGCGCGACCGAGATCGATACCTCGTCGGATGTCCAGGTCACGCTCAGTAACGGCGATCGCGTCGCCGCACACGCCGCAATCCTTACACCGGGATCCACCTATCGACGCCTGGACGTCCCCGGCGAGGACGATCTGATTGGCACGTCGGTGCACTTTTGCTCGACCTGCGACGGCCCCTTCTACGCCGGCGCGAGGCAGCTCGCCGTGATCGGCGGAGGCAACTCGGCGCTGGAGGAGGGATTGTACTTAACTCAGTTTGCCGAACAGGTACATATCATCCATCACGGCGATCAACTCTCTGGCTCGGCGGTCCTGCAGGAGAAAGTGCAGTCGCATCCTCAAATTGAGTTGTCGCTCAATACGTCGGTCAGTTCGATGCAAAGCAACGGCAAACTATCGGCTTTGACCTTGCAATCGGGCGATGGAACCGTACAAACCAATCCTGACGGCGTCTTTGTCTTCATCGGTCTGCAACCGAATACCGATTTCCTGCGGGGAGTTGTCGAACTCGACGAGCGCGGCTTCATCCAAACAGACGATCGCTTCCAGACCAGCGTGGAATCAATCTACGCCGCCGGCGATGCCCGAGCCGGGTCAACCAAGCAGCTCGGAGCCGCCGTCGGAGAGGGCATCACCGCGCTGATGATGACCCGCGAATACCTCCGCGCCCACCAACACGTCCGCACTCCGTCGACAGACGAGTAGTCGCTACCGTCGGCCGGATCTCGGCGGCTGATCTACCAACGTTCCATCCGCGACGAACTCGTCGATCTCTTCCGGCGCGAACCCCAGTTCCTCGCAGATCTGTCGATTGTTTCCGCCCAACTGCGGGGCCGGACGCATTTCTGCCGGACCTTGCTCGCTGAAGTGGATGGGGAAGCCCCCGTATTCGTAGACGCCGACTCCTGGCTGATCCCACTCGACCACGAAGCCACGGTCCCTGAGGTGTTCCGATTGCATCAGGTCGCCGTTGGTCATCACAGGTAGGGCTGTGATGCCGGATGCCTGGAGACGTTCAGCCAGCTCAAAGCGATCCTGCGGGCGAGTCCACTCATTGATCAGACTGTCGATTTCGTCGTGATACTCGAACCTTCCGGACAGGTCTCGGAATCGAGCATCCGCAAGCCGCTCGTCGCCGATTAGTCGTTTGAAGCGCTCCCAGGCTGCGTCGTCTTCGATCGTGATTGCAATCCACATATCCATCGACTCACGCGCGTCTGGACTTTCGTCTCGGCATCGATACACACCCTGAGGCGCGCAGCTTCGCGAATGGTTGCCTCGCGTGGGCGCTTGTCCCTGCGACGATGTTTCGAGGACCAGGTCACCGGAGATTGATGTGTATGTCTGCAGTTGCGACAGGTCGACGAAGCAACCTCGGCCGGTCGCGTCACGTTCCCACAGCGCTGCCAGCACCGCGAACGCGCCGTGCAAACCGCCAATCGGGTCGGGGAACGCATGTCCCATCTTCATCGGACCGCCCTCGGCATAGCCCGTTGCCGAGGCAGCGCCTGAGTGCGCCTCGAGCACCGGGCCGTACGACACTCGCTGGAGGAACGGTCCGGTATGTCCATAACCCGTGCAGGAGACCGAGATGATTCCCGGGTTCCACTGGCTGACGGTGTCGTAATCGATGCCCAGACTCTTTGAGCCGCGCGGACTGAAGTTGTCGACGATCACATCGGTCTCTTCGACCAACCGGCGCCAGATTCTCTTACCCGATGCAGACTTCAAGTTCGCACACAGTCCGCGTTTGTTGCGATTGTGCTTGTTGAAAATGCCTGAGCGATTCCAGGGTTCCGGTTCCGGCTCACCCTCAGGGAACACCGAAGCGCGCAACGTCGGCTCCACCGCTTCGCCACGCCGCCAGTCGTCGAGGGCGGCGCGCAGCGCAGGGTTGTCGGGCAGGTGGCCACCGCGCGAGGTGTCCTGCTCCAACTTGATCACGTCCGCCCCAAGATCGCCCAGCGTCCGACCGACCAGCGGTCCGGCCCAGGCGTAGCCAAACTCAACGACGCGCACTCCGGACAACATGCCTTCAGCCATGATCCGCTCCGCCCAACTTGACGACGCCCGCCGCCGCCAACGACTCGATCTCATCCCTACCCATGCCCACTTCATCAAGCACATCAAAGGTATCCGCGCCGAGCTTCGGCGCCGCTCTGAACTCCTCCGGCGACGACGGCAAGACGAATGGCAGCCCCGGCATCTTCACTCCCTCTCCCAGATCGTCCGGATAGGCCCAATAGGCCCGCGCCTCTAGCTGTTCGTCCTTCAGGACCTCGTCCATCGACAGCACGGCGCTGGCCGGAACGTGATGACTTTGCAAGTGCTCCACAACTTCAATCCTCGTTCGCGCCATCAGGAATGGAGCGAACCGCCCGTCAATCTCTTCTGCCAGGTCGAATCGCAATCCTGCTGTGGCGTATCGGGGATCATCTGACATGTCCGGTAGATCCAACGCGATGCACAGGTTGTTCCATTGGGCCTGCGTTGGCGCGGCGATGCAGACCCAACCGTCTCCGACCTGCATCAGGCTGACCGGATGATGCGCCTCGGCGTGTCGGTTGTTCGCGCGATGCTTAATCCGGCCCTGGTGCGACCACATGGCCAGGCTCCACTGATGCGCCGAGGCCATCGTCTCCATCGCGCCCACATCGACCAGTTGTCCGCGTCCCGTCTTGCGGCGCCCATGCAGCGCAGCCATCGCCCCGACGGCCGACGCAATACCGGCGGCATACGACGCCCACGGCCCGGCGCCCTGCAGCGGCTCACGCAACGGATCGCCCGTGATGTAGAGATAGCCGCCGGCCGCCCAATCGGTCAGGTCGGATGAGCGCCAACCCGCCCACGGACCTGTTAGGCCGTAGGACGTAGCCGCCACATGGATCAGCGACGGGCGCTCGGCGCGAATCCGCCGATCAAAATCCAGAGCCTCTGATGCCGCCATTGTCGTGACCACGACATCAGCCCGGTCCAACAATCGCCCGAGCGCCTCGAATCCTGCATCGAACGACCAGTCCAACGCTACCCCGCGCTTCCAGGCGGAGAGATACTCGAACGCCGCGCTGCGCATTGGATCACTTGCCGTCAGCAGCGGCGGCCGTGAGCGCATCGGCGAGCCGCTGGTCGGCTCGACCAACGTGACCTGAGCGCCGGCGGTTGCCAGCAGCCGGCTGGCGTAGGCGCCCGAGACCTGATCACTCAGATCAACCACGCGCAGGTCGGTCATGCCGGCCATGCGCTAGACCTTTGCCACCGAGACGACGCCCTCGTAGACGCCGGGAATCCACTCACCATTGGAGCCGATGGCTTGATCGATCATTGCGGGCGCGAGGTCCTTCGCAGCCGCGTACAGCTCTTCGACGTCATGAAACGAGCCAAACGACTCCGCGCGCAGGCCAGGCCGCCAGATCACCGTCGGCACCAACGAGCCGAATTGGTCAATCTCCGACTTGGTCCGTTCCTGCACAGCAATCTCCATCGAGCGGGCCAGCAGATCGACCAACCCGCGCGGCTGATACGGCGAAGGATGCACGCCGAGATCGACTGCCAGCGTACGGCTCGCGCCGTTTAGAAACGCGGTCTCCAGATCGAGGCCCGACGACAAGCTGCCGTCGACGCACCAGTGGCTGCCCAATCGGACCGGCGGAAACAGCCCCGGTAGCGCGATCGACGCCATGACCGTCTCCAACAACTGTCCCCTGGCGATCACGTGTTTGCGTCCGCTGGACAGGCTGGTCGTGACCAGAAGCAGCGGAATCTCTGCGGCGGCGATCCTGTCGACCCCGAATTGCTGCTTGCACAGGTCGCGCAAGAACCGGTTCGAATAGAGCGACGTGCCGCGAGTCAGCAGACGCCGGCCAATCCGAATCAGGTTCTTGTGCCACAACCGATCATCGCGCAGCGCTATCCAGAGCTCGGCCAGGCCCTCGATGTTGTTCGGATGGAAGGCCAGGAACGCGCCGTTCACAGCCCCGACCGATGAACCAACGATCAGGTCCGGTCGAATCCCGCGCCGAATCAGCTCTTCCAGAAACGGCACCTGGACAATCCCCGACGCCCCACCGCCGCTCAATACGAGTGCCAGTCGCTTGTCCTCGAAGCCGCTCAGTGTTGCTGTCATCAGCCCTGTTCGCCGCCACTTGTGCTGAACACTGTCTCACATCTTGAAGCCGCAATATCAATCATCGTTGTTTAACAACCGCCATTCCAGCCAGCGGGGGGGATTCGTTCAAGAGTCGGTCATACAAGCGCTCCCCCTCTGGATCCCCTCTCCCCCCCTTGCGGGGGGAGATGTCACGGAGTAACAGAGGGGGGTCGTCCTGCGCCGACCAGTTAGGCATTGCGAAGGGGAGCCCGCCCTCTGCCTCCGGCATCTCCCCCACGAGGGGGGAGAAGGGGATTTACGCACCAGTCCCCCAATGGGGAGGTCCATATCGTTGCCGGACTTCGGAATGGCTCCTACGCAGACGCCTGCGGTCGACGATCCGGCACAATCTCGGTCAGGATGCCGCCCGCAGTCTTGGGATGGAAGAACGACGCGGTGATCTCATCGATCGGGCCACCGAAGTCGATGTAGTTGAGACCGCGCTCCATGTAGAGCTTGGTGTCGCCGACCACGTCGGTTGAGGCGTAGCCCAGGTGATGCAGTCCCGGGCCGCGACGTTCGAGGAACTTGCCGATCCCGCTGACGTTGTCCTCGGGCAGCAGAATCTCGATCCGGGTCTCGCCCAGGTTGACCTTGACGAAGAAGATCCTGGTGCGTTCCGGCGCGAAGAAGCCACCCTTGGGGAATGGCGTGCGCTCTTCGTCGTAGAGCAAGCCGAGCTGGTCAACCAGCACGGCGCCTGCCTCCTCCAGCGAGTTCGCCACGATGCCCACGTGATCCAAATGCGTAATCATGCCCGCCCCTGTCGTCTGTTGAGCGCTAGCTCGTTGATCGTTCGTCGATGGCGTCAAGATAGCCCAGCGCTGATCGTTCGATCCCACTATTGCAGACGGCGCAACGTCGGCGAGAAGGCGCCGAACAGGACCAGCATGGCCAGCAACGCCGAGGCGACCACGAACACCGCCAGCCGGATGCCAATCAGTTCGGCCGCAATGCCGAGCACGAAGACGCCGCCCTGCATCAGCGCAAACTGCATCATCAACACCGACATCGCGCGGCCTCGGAAGGCGGGTTCGGCTTGCTCCTGGATTAGAGCCGAGCCCATCGTCATCCGGCCGGCCTGTCCGATGCCCATCAAGATCATGATCGGCAAGCTCAGCCAGATCCAGGGCGAAATCGCGACCCCCAGCGTCGCCGCGCCGACGCACACGCCCATCAACAGCAGCAATCGTCCTCGACCGCGACGCCGCAACGAGGCGATGATCAATGCCGCCAGGAAGGCGCCAATTGCTGAGAACGTCAGGAACAATGCGGCGAGCGCCGGGCCGGCGTCGAAGGCATCCTGGACGAAGCCCGGCAGCAGACCCTGGAAGGGCATGCCCAGCGTCGACACGGCGAACGAGAGCAACAGGATCATGCGCAAGACTCGATGCCCGGCGATATAGCGGAATCCATCGGTGATGTCGTGCATCGCCTCGCGGATCCCACCGCGTCCCTTTCCCGCCTGCGCGACGACCGTAGGAATCGGCAGCATGGTGAGCATCGCGAGCACGTAGCTACCGGCCATCGCGTAGAACGTCACACCAGCGCCGGCGGTCGCGAGCAATGCGCCACCGATCAGCGGCGCCACGAACTGCATGATGTTCATTGCCGCCGTGTTCAGCGCCACGCCGTTCATGATCCGGTCGCGCGACACGATCTCGGAGACCATCGCCTGACGCGCCGGCACCATCAGCGCGACCAACACGCCTTGCGAAACTGACGAGATCAACAGGTGCCAGAACTCAAGAATGCCCAGGATCGCAAGTGTGCCGATCACGAACGCGTTGAGGAAGCCGACGAACTGGAAGACCTGCGTCACCAACTTCTTGGGGAACCGGTCGGCCAGTACGCCTCCGTAGGGTCCGAGCAGGAGCTGCACGACGCCACCGACCAGCGCCACCAGCCCCATCGCTGCGTACGAGTCCGTCAGCTCATAGACCAGGAACGAGCGGACAAACATCTGCCCGATCGCCGAGTACATCTGAGCCAGCGTCGAAACGAAGAACCACCGAAAGGCCGGCTCGCGGAACGATTCAAAGGTGCGGACTCGGCGGCCGAACATCCGCATGGGCGCTTCGGAACCAGGCGCCCGAACAACCTCTGCGTCATTCCCGCGCAGGCGGGAATCCATGCGGCCGTCAATCGCCGCATGGTCTCCCGCTTGCGCGGGAATGACGGAATGCTGGCCGTAGTCGTGTTGACGCGCCCGCCGGACGACGACGGACGAGCGCGGCGGCCTAACGGGCCTGCTCACAATGGCCTCGCTCTTCGTTGCCCCGTGCTTGACACGGGGCCCAGACCTCGTGCATCGCGCGCAGTTTGTCGGTCACCCTTGCCTCACCTGTCGCGCGGAGTCCTTCGCCCTGGCCAATTGTGCTAAGCGAACGTGTGCTAAGTGAACGTTCATTTCGCGAACAACGTTGGGTGCTCTGGGCCCCGTGTCAAGCACGGGGCATCGGAATCAGCTTCGTATGTGTCCAGTGTCGGCTGATCGACACTGAGATTCCGGGGTGTTGAATGACGAAGCTCGATCTGTGAACGTTCCTTAGCCGCCATAGTGCCAGCCGGTATATAGCGACGTCAGCGGACCCTCATCGATGAACCCCGTGTCGCCATCAAACACGCGGCAGAGCGCCAGGATGTGCTCGCCGACGGGAATGAACTGCTGCGCCTCGGCCGCGATCCAGGCCAACGAGTCCGCCAACACCGGCGCGCCGCCCTCGAGCGACGCATGCTCCAGCTGCGTATAGTCCACGCCGCGCATCTTGTCGGGCGCTGCGAACTCGGCCGAACGCCCTTCGATCTTCGACGGATCGGTCGGCTGCAGGAACTTCGCGGCCAGATCCATGCCCGATTCCGGCAACAGGCTCACGGTCAGTTGCCGCGTCTCGCGCAGGTTGCGCAGCGATGCCGCGTCCCGCTCGAATGAGACGCAGATGATCCGAGGCCGGAACGAGACCTGCATCACCCAGTCCGCGACCATCGCGTTCGGCCGGCCCTCGGGCGTCACGGTGCCGACGACGTAGACGCCGTAGGGCAGATGTTGCAGCGCGTCGCGGATGCGGGCCTCGCTTCGACGTTCGCGAGTGGTCAGCGCGCGATCGTTTCGGTGAGGTTCGATGATCGCTTCAATCGTGGGCGTAGCCGAGCCCAACAACAGATCGACCGCCGCGTTCAGCTCCCGCATCCGCTCGTCCGCTGCGTCGTCGTCGGGATTCGCGTCGGGATGATAAATCCGCGCCAGCCGCCGGTAGCGGTCCCGGATGGTGTCGCGGTCCGCCGCGATACCGACGCCCAGAAGCATCGCCGCATCGCTTGCAGTACTGGGAATCGTCATCGTTACTCCCCGTCGAATTGCATCGTTGAATCAGCGCAGGTGGCGCTCGAAGTACCGAACCACGCGCCGCTCCTGGTACTCCAGACCCGCCTGATCACGCGGCATGTGACGCTCCTCCGGGAACATCAACAGGTCGTAGTCGCGGTCAGCGGCGGTCAGCGCCGTGATTAATCTTGCCGTGTGTCGGAAGTGGACGTTCTCGTCGACGCCGCCGTGAATGAGCAGCAGTTGACCTTCGAGCTTGTCGGCGTGGGTCAGCAGCGAGCCCTCGCGGTAGCCCTCGGCGTTGTTCTGCGGCGTGCCCATGTAGCGCTCGGTGTAGCCGCTGTCGTAGCCGTCCCAGTCCGAGACCGGCGCGCCCGCCACGCCAACCTTGAACAGCTCGGGTCGTCGCAGCATCGACATCACGGTCATATAGCCGCCGTACGACCAGCCATAGACCCCGACTCGTTCAACATCGGCCAGACCCTCCGAGACCAGTTGCTCTACCGCCGCCGACTGATCGTCCACCTCGATCGTCCCCATTCGCCGATTCAGATGCGCCTCGAACTCCAGGCCTCGTCCAGCCATCCCGCGATTGTCGAGCTTGAGCACGAGGTAGCCCTGCTGCGCGAGGTACTGCGCACGCAGATCGACGGTCAGGCCCCAGGCGTCCACCACCGTCTGCGCGTGCGGCCCGCCGTAGACAGCCATCAGCAATGGATGCGGTCCCTCACCGTCGGGTCGGTAGAGCGCGCCGTGCAGCGTCGTGCCGTCGGCTGCCGAGAAGGTCCGCAGCTCAGGCGCCTCCAGTCCCAGTTCGTCGATCGAGGCCTCGGATTCATACAGCGAACAACGCGTTGAGCCGTCGGTCGCGACCAGCGAGATGCTCGGCGGCGCAGCCAGCGACGAACTCATCATCGCCAGCCACTTGCCGTCGCGCGACAGCGCCGCCCCGTGCACCCCACCCGCCTCCGACAAGGTCTCAATCTCACCGCCATCCAGCGAGACCCGCTCGACGCGGCGCTCCATCGGCGACCCTCGGCTGCTGCTGAAGTACACCCACCGCAAGTCTTCGTCGACGCCAATCACGCCATCGACGATCCAATCGCCCTCGGTCAACGCGCGAATCTCCGAGCCATCCTCGGCCCGCAGCGACAAGTGCCGAAATCCGCTCGATTCCGACGACCAGAGGAAGGACCCATCCTTCAGCCCGCGAGCATCGTCGGCGACGTTGATCCAGGGTTCCTGCGTCTCATCGATCAAATTGGTTGCCTGATCGGAGTCCGAGAACGCCATCAGACGTAGTTGCTTCTGCTCGCGATCAACCCACTGCGCTACCAACCGTTGGCCGCCGACGGAGTCGGGCCACCAGGCGACCCGAACGAGATAACCATCCTCCTCAGGAAGGGGCAACTCCCTGTGCGTTCCAGTTGCGATATCCACAACCCGCAGCGACACGTGTGCGTTCTCGTCGCCGGCAAACGGATAGCGGTGCGTCTCGACATCCACCTCAGTCGCGCCCTGATGCACGATCGGGTAGGGCGCGACATGCCGCTCGTCGACCCGCAGGTAGGCAATCCGTCCATCCTTCGACCACCAATGGCCGCGAAGCTGTCCAAACTCTTCCTGTGCGATGTAGTCGGCGAGCCCATGTGTGAGGCCATCCTCCGCCCCGGAGGTCAGCTGCGTCGCGTCCGTTCCGCCGTCGGTGTGGATCACAAACAACTCACCGCCCCGCACAAACGACAACTTCGTGCCGTCAGGGCTCAGCGCCGGAGTCAACGCGCCCTCGGCGCCAGAAAGTTCTTGTAGCGTCTCGCCGTCGACTGAGATCCGGACCGTCGGACCAGGAATCATCAACGCCGGTTCGTCGGAGTCACGCGCCCACGAGTAAGAACCTACGCCCAGCTCGCGTGTCCGCGTTCGTTCGCGCAGCAACTCCTCTTCGCGCGACATCGGGGCGTCTACGCCGGGTCCCGCGATTACGGACCGCTCTCCATTTTGTACATCAATGCGCCACAGCGACCGCACCAGCCCGCCGTCCGCAGCATGCAACCAGTTCACGGCCGAGCTGTCGGGCGAAAATCCGATCATCCCTGGCGCGTCCATTCCGGGACGCGGATACGTCGCGACATCGGAGATTGTCAGCCGCTCAGACATGTATGCCGTCCATCACGCGCCCAACGCCTCACGCCGGATCGCCTCGATCTCGGACGCCGCCGAGGGCAGCGCGGCGCTCATCACTTCGCAGCCCTCGCCTGTGATGCGCACGTCGTCCTCGATCCGGATGCCGCCGAAATTAAGCATCCCGTCCACGACATCCCAATCGACCATCTCCGCATATCGCTCACGCCGCGCCGGATCATTTAGTAGCGCCGGGACAAAGTAGATGCCCGGCTCAATAGTGACGACATATCCCGGCTCGAGCGGAAGGTCGGCCCGCAGATAGGCGAGTCCAAACCGGTCCTCGGGCAAACGACCTTCGAGGTAACCGCCGCAGTCATGCGTGGACAATCCGAGCATGTGGCCGAGTCCGTGCGAGAAGAACAGCGCATGAGCGTCCGCCGCGACCAGTTCATCCACCGAACCGCGCAGGACGCCAGCATCGACCAATCCCTGAGCAATCGTTGCCGAGGCCTGCAAATGCAGCGACTTGTACTCAACGCCCGGGCCGGCCGCCGCAATCGCCTCCTGCTGAGCCGCCAGCACGACGTTGTACAGCTCTCGCTGAATCGGCGTGAACGACGCCGAGACCGGGAAGGTCCGCGTCACGTCCGAGGCATAGCCCTCGACCTCAGCGCCCGCGTCGATCAACACCAGTTCACCGTCCGACATCACGCGCTCACCGGGTGTCCCGTGCAAGATGGCCGAGTTCGGCCCCGAGCCGACAATCGATCCATATGCCGTCCGAGCTCCGCCCTGGCGAAAGAACTCCGCCTCCATCTCAATCTGCAAGGCGCGCTCGGTTAGGCCGTGCCGAGCCAGTCGCTGTGCGGCCAGGTGACCCTCGACCGCCGCATCCACCGCGCGGGTCATGCGGTCTAGTTCAACCGAATCTTTGGCTCGCCGTAGTTCCGCCAGTGCCTTGCCCAGACGTTCGGTCGCGTCCTCATCGACCACCGCCTCCAGCGTCGACCATGCCTCGACGCCATACTCCGACGCTCGCGTCTCGATGTCGCGCGAACCCAGCAGCATCAATCCCTGCCAGCGTCGCGACTCCAGCCAGCCGGCGAGCTCCGAGCGGTCCACCGATCGCCCGATGCCAGTTTCCTCGGCCAACTCCTCAGCCGAAGGTGGCGCCGACATCCAGACCAGGTCCTCCACCGATAGCGATGGCGCAAACAGCGTCCAACCCTGATCCGGCTCCCAGGCCAGCGCCGCGCCCGGTTCGGCGACGCCGGTCAGGTACTGAAACTCGGGATGCGCGTGGAACTCATGGAACTGGTCCGTGCCATCAATAGGTATTGGCAGGCTGGCCGGAATCAGCACCGGGGCGTCAGCGTCCCTGCCCGACCAGGCAGCCTCAACTCGCTGCCTGCGTTGCCTCAGGACATCAGCCCGCTCACCCGGGTTCACGTCGCTGCTCCCAGCTCGATCAGCACCGCGTCCTCATCCACCGATGCGCCCGCGGCCGTGTGAACTGCCGTCACGATGCCGGCGTTGGGCGCGGTCAGCAGATGCTCCATCTTCATCGCCTCCATCACCGCGAGGGTTTGTCCTGCCTCCACCTCATCACCGACCCCGACCAATACCTCGATCATCGTGCCCGGCATCGGCGCGCGGACCACATTCGCGCCGCCCACCCGACGACTTCTGCCGGCGCTCCGTTGTCGCCGCTCTCGCAGTAAAGCCCAGCGACGGCCACCATTCGCGACCACGACACCTCTCGGCGTGACGTCAGCTGTCCAATCGTGATCAACCGGCGCTGCGACCGCTTCGCCTCCGTCGACGGAGGCAAGCCACCCATCCTGCGAGCGACGCAACCGAACTTCATAGGGGCGTCCGTGCAGCAAGTACTTCCGCACCAATTCGCCCGACGATCGCCACGCGCCACCTTCGGCCTCAGCCTGAGCCGCGGCTGCCAACACATCGACGGGCGCTGCCCGCTCCGACAATTCCACTCGATCCAACCACGCGATATCGACTCCACCGTCGCAGAAATCGCCCGACCTCAGCACCGCCGCCAGTTGCGCGAGATTCGTCGTGACCCCGTCAATGGCCCAGCCATCCAACGCCTCAGCAGCTCGATCAAGCGCGTCGGCGCGCGTCGGCGCATGCACGATCGTTTTGGCCAGCATCGGATCGTAGTGAGCCGTGACCACATCGCCCGTCACCGGACCGACGTCATGCCGAGCCCGCTCGTCCAGCGGAGCAAACCAACGCAGCCGACCGGTCGACGGCACATATCCACGCGACGGATCCTCGGCATAGATCCGAGTCTCAATCGCGTGTCCCTCGAAGCGCACATCGTCTTGCGCAATCGGCAAGGGATCGCCGCCCGCGACTCGGAGCTGCAATTCCACAAGGTCCAGCCCCGTGATCGCCTCCGTCACCGGATGCTCGACCTGGATGCGCGCGTTCACCTCCAGGAACACGAACGAGCCGTCCGGCATCAGCAGGAACTCGACGGTTCCAGCGCCGACATAACCGGCCGCCCGACAGACCTTGAGTGCGGCATCTCCCAGTGTTGCCCGCAATACTGAATCGACCGCCGGCGAGGGCGATTCCTCGATCACCTTCTGCCGACGACGCTGGACGGAGCAGTCGCGCTCGCCCAGATGGATGCCATTGCCGTGCGCGTCGAACATCACCTGGACCTCGACGTGTCGGCCCTCCGACAGCGCACGCTCAACCAGCAACCGCCCATCGCCAAATGCGGCCTGCGCCTCGCGCCTGGCTCCCGCGACCGCCGCTTCTAACCCGTCCGGCGCGTCATCGGCGCTCTTCAACAAGCGCATGCCTCGTCCGCCGCCGCCTGCCGCGGCCTTGACCATGACCGGATAGCCGAGCTCGCCAATCGCTGCGGCCAGCGATGCATCGCCATCATCTTGCTCGATGCCCTCCGCGACCGGTACGCCGACCTCCGACGCCAAACGACGGGCGGAGACCTTGTCGCCCAGCGCATCGATCACATCGGCCGGCGGACCGATCCAGGTCAGTCCCGCATCCGCTACTGCACGCGCGAAATCGGCCCGTTCAGACAGGAATCCATAGCCGGGATGGACCGAATCTGCGCCCGTCAACAGGGCTGCGTCGATCAGCGCCGGGATCTTGAGGTAGCTGTCGGCGGCTGCAGCGGGGCCGATCTGGACCGCCTGATCGGCTGCCGATACGTGGGGCGCCGAGCGGTCGGCGTCGGAATAGACGGCAACAGTTTCGACGTTCAGAAGACGACAGGTGCGAATGATCCGCGAAGCAATTTCGCCGCGATTGGCAATCAGGACACGAGAAGGGAGCCTCGCTGCGTCGGACATGCCCTGAGTCTATCCCTGATGCGGATCGAGGCCGATACTCTGGTGGCATGACGACGCAGATCGAAGAGCTCCACGTCTTCGCCGAGCAGAACTTCGGGCGCCACCTCGCGGCCAACAGCTATCCCGGCCGCGGCATCGTCGTGGGACGGCTCGAATCCCCTGAGGACGAAGAGGTCTGGGTCCAGATCTATTGGATCATGGGCCGCAGCGAGAACAGCCGAAATCGCCGCTTCGTCGTCTGCGGCGCCGACGACACTGACCTGCGAACTGAAGCCCGTGATCCGGCGTTGGTCAGCGACCCGACCAACATCATCTACGACGCGATGCTTGAGCTGCCCGACATCTACTTCGTCAGCAACGGCGACCACACGCGCACGATCCAGGACACCATCGAACGGTCCGCGAGGTTCGAGGACGCGCTCGCCGTCCGTGAACGCGAGGATGATCCGCCCAACTTCACACCGCGCATCGCGTCGATGCTCGACCTCCGGGGTCATGGCGAACTCGCCTTCGCCATCCTCCGAGCGAACGCTGCAGACCACGAAGAAACCGACCGCATCGTCTGGCGATTCCCGTTCCCACCGAGGGGCCTCGGCTACGGAATCACGACCTATCGCCACGACGGCAACCCACTTCCCCCCTACGCCGGAGACCCGCTCTGGCTCCCGCTCGTCGGCAGTGCCGAAGAGGTCGCCGACGCCTACTGGAACATCCTGGACGAGGACAACAAGATCGCGCTGGCGGTTAAGGTGATCGACGCCGAAGGATCCCACATCATCCTGCGCCAGCCCGCTTGAGCCTGTTCCGTATCCAGTGAACACCTAAATCAGGGGCAAGAAGTTCTCTCGCTCCCCCTCGCAGGGGGAGCTGCCGCAGGCTGAGGCCGTCCCTCTCCCGACTCATGAGGCATTTCGAGAGAATCCTCATCCTTTCCTCCCTGATTTAAGCAGGTCATAGTTCCTTCTACAGACTTGGGCGACTCGCGGCTCCGTTGAACCTCAAGTCCCGGATAGTACTGCTTGGTTCGAGGCGAACACTAGGCAGCGCCAATAGTTGAGTATTCCCCATCACTTGACAAAACCTGGCCAGTCGTGCCATAACGAAACTACCCGGCGAGGAAACGCGGCTTAACGCGTTTCTACGCCGTTTTCTAATTCCGCTGCACTTGTGGATCGCAGGAATTCTTAGCTGGCCACAGCTAGGAGCTGCTTGGTTGTCCACGCCAACTGAAAGGAATGACATGACCTGAGCCAGAGGAGGATTGGCTACTAAGAGGCCGCAACTACCAATACGTAAATTAAGTTGATTCGTGGTCTGTGATCTACGAATCGAGAACGTAAGGAATATAGTATGACGAACCGAAAGATAGAATCCCCAAACAGCCGTGAATCTACCATGCGACATATAGTGACCGATAGTATCTACAGCCACTGGTCGGTCGATTTGCTGCGGATGCGGATCGAACGGACGATGTGGCGACAGGCAGGCTATCCGCTGCCGATAGTCGAAGGCGGGAAAGCACCTCACGCGACGCGGCGCAGACGATTGCGAAAGTCAATTTGCGACGTGTCTTCCGGAGGCTTGCTGTTAAGGTGGCTTCCCGACGCCTTTGAATGGGTTGACATCATTACGTTCGCCGTTGGTCTGGGCTAAGTGATTGGGTCCGCGCCGAAAAACAGGGTATTGAGATCGGTGGTGGGTTGAGTCAGTCGGCTGACGAGCTCAGCCCGCCCCGAGAAATCAACAATGCTGCCTTCGGTGCAGATGTAGTGATTTCAATGGCTGCGATCAGAAGTATTGTGTCGACGAAGATCGGAGGGCGTTCTCTCATTCGGCCTGGTCGTCGAGGAGGCGGCTTGGTTCACGCGCAGCGACTTCGTCGAGATATGCCACCGAGATGGCCCTCATCCGCGCCCGCTCCTCTGGCGGTATCTTCAATGCTGCTCGCCTCGCGGAAGCAATGAGGTCGGATAGAGTTTCGATCGGTCGAAACTCTGGGTCCAGTTCCAAAAGCTCCGCATCGTCCTTTAATGGTTCGGTGCGTTTCGCGTGCGTGGTCATCGGACAACCCTCGGGATTGGACTAGCTCGCTCTACCTGATCATACCGGCCTTAGTCGTCCGACGAACTCAGCCCACCCCGAGATATCAGCAGCGGCGCGGTCGGCACATCCGACGTAATCTCCAGCGCGTATAACTCGGCGATTTGCTCCTCGTCGTAGCCCAACTCCGACAGCACCTCCTGGTTGTGCTCCGCGAAACGAGGCGCCGCCCGTCGGATTGACGGCCTGGTTCGACTGAAGCGCCACGGCCATGACGGATATGGATACACGCCGACCACCGAGTGTTCGACCCACTGGTAGAACTCTCTCGCGTGGATGTGCGGGTCGTGCAACACCTGCCAGTTGGCCAGGATGGGCGCAGCCGAGACTCCGGCGTGCTGCAACTCCCACGCAGCTTCGTACTGTTCTCGCTGACTGGTCCATGCTTCGATGGCGCTGTCCAGCTCGTCGTGTCGAGCCGTCCGACCCTCCAGCGACGCAAGCTCGGCGTCGGCCAGTAGGTCGCTACGTCCCAGCGCGTGGCAGAGCTTCGCCCAATCGCCGTCATCCTGCACCGACAGCGCAATCCATGAATCTTCGCCTGCCGCGCGGTACGCGCCTTGCGGTGCAAAGCGGGCGTCGCGGTTTCCGTTGGGACGCCGAATCCTGCTGGTCGTCTGATACTCCATCAGCGACTCGAAGAAGTACGCCGCGCCCGCCTCGTTGAGCGCCACATCGATGTACTGACCTTCGCCGGTCTCCTCGCGGTGCTCGAGGGCCGCGAGGATGGCGACGGTTCCGTGGTTTCCGGAGACCGGGTCGGCGTAGAACAACGGTGTGCGTCGCACCTGATCGGCGTGGTACCCGGTGACTGACGGCCAGTCCCGACGATCCCTCGATGTTCGAGCCGTAGGCCGACCAATCGCGCCATGGTCCGGTCGCGCCAAACCCTGACATCGACACATAGATCAGGCCCGGATTCTCCTTGCGGACGGTCTCATAGTCGAGACCGAGATTCGGCATCACGCGAGCCGAGTTGTTCTCGACAAACACATCCGCCTCGCGCATCAACTCGAGGAAGATCTGCTTGCCCTCCTCGGCTGAGAGGTCGACGACCAGATCGCGCTTGTTGCGATTGAGCAAGTTGAAATACATCGCGCGGTCGTATGGGTACTTTTGCGGATCCTGGGTCGGCCCGGGCATGAACAACGCTCGCGTCGCCGGACGTGCTGCCCATTCCAGCTTGACCACGTCAGCGCCCAGATCACCCAAGTGCCGTCCGACAATTGGTCCCGCCCAGTTGCCGGTCAGCTCCACCACCTTGAGGCCGGCCAGCGGCAGGTCGCCAGTTGCCATCGCCGGAGGCGGCTTGGGATTCGCGACTTCCGCGAACTCCGCTTCCAGCGCCGACGTGTGCTCGCCCAACGCCGGGGCGGGACCCTGACGCTCCGCCGGCGTCGCCGACATCAGGTACGCCGGTCCGGGGAATCGCAGCTCGTTCCACTCCGCGTCTTCGCCCTGTTCCCACCAGCCGCGAGTCGCGAGCTGGATGTTCTCGTCCAATCCCTTGGCGTCAAGCACCGGCGTGCAGGCGACCCGCAACTCCTGCGCTCTGGTGGCGACCTCTACCGAGTCGTAGTCCTGCGCCCACGCTTCGACGTCCTCGTAGAGCTGACCGAGCTGCTTGCGCCAGTCGTCGAGGTCGTTGATCTGCACCGATTCCATGCGCTCCGGCTGATCGATCAATAGGAACACATTCGGATTCGGCACCGCGCGCATGAAGTGAGCCCAGCCGTCGCGAGTCTTGGTGAAGTCGTTGGGCACTCGATTCATCGGCGAGCCGCTGGCGATCCAGGATGAGACCAACCAGGCGTGAGCCGACAGATTCGACTCCAGAGCCGATATCTCAATCGTCTGCCCATGGCCCGAGCGTCGACGTTCGCGCACGGCGGTCAGCGTCGCGATGGCGGCATGGACGCCCGCATGCAGCTCCGACTGCCCGCCGGGGATCATCAACGGCGAGCCGTCGGGATCGCCGGTGAAGAACATGTATCCGCCCAACGCCCAGGTCGCGATCTCAGAGCCGCGCCAACCGGCGTATGGACCATCAGACCCCCAGGGCGACAGTTCAACCGTCACCACACGCTCGGGCAACACCCCTGGCAATGCCGAGCGCCAATGCGATCCTTCGTCCACGATCAGCACATCCGCCGACCGGCAAAGCCCCTCCAGCACTCGCCGAGCCGAATCCAGATTGGCAGGCGACGCAGATTCCTTGCCGCCGCTCAAATGAGCCCACGGTCCGCCCCAGGCCCGGTCCTCTGCCCCCCAGCGACGAAGCGCAGAACCCTCCGGCGGCTCCACCAGGACCACGCGAGCGCCGAGGTCGGCAAGCAGCTTGGACGCGTACGCCCCTGCCAATGCCGAACTCAGGTCAACGACCATCAACCCGCCGAGGGCTCGAGTGCTCATGTCAGTTCCTCACTCGCCATTACGCGAATCCAGATCCCAGTCCCGGCCTCCGAGCCGGGACCCGCTCGGAGGAGACCTTTCAAAACTCACAAATCCCCTCTCCCCCCCTTGCGGGGAGAGATGTCACGGAGTGACAGAGGGGGGGTCCGCCGACGGCGACCAGATAGGCCACGAGATGGGGAGCCCCCCTCTGCCTGCGGCATCTCCCCCGCAAGGGGGGAGAAGAGGACTTATGCAACGGTCTCCTCGGAGGCGGGGACGGGCGAATAGCCGGAGGAATGAATCCTGACTCATGGCGTGGATTCTACCCACCCAATGACAACCTCAAACCAACGGCCACGGATACGACCGCCGACCCTGCGGTGGCTCCGGCAGCTTTCGCTCCGCGATCACCAGCTCCGCACGACGCCGCAGCACATCGATTTCGCCCTCGCTGAGCAACTCCGACAACGCGGCCGTCGTCTCACCCGCCTCCGACAGCGTCGGAATCAACTCTTCCACATCGGAGATCAGTTCCGGCGCAATCGGGTCTCCGGCGTAATCCCAGATGACTGTTCTTAACTTTTCTTCCTGGTGAAACGAGAGACCGTTATCGATCCCCCACAAATGATCGCCAACTCCCTTGAGGATGTGTCCACCCTTGCGATCCGCGTTGTTGGACAACCAGTCGAACAAGGCAAACCGACGCATGTCATCGGCATATTGTTCGCGCAACTCGAAGAACGTACAAGTGTAATCAGTAGGAATATACGACTGTAATGATCCTATGCCGTACTCCATCCCTGCTTCACGCTCGATGGTCGGAGGAATCAGGTCCCAGCCAAGCGCCGCCGACAACCGGAACGCCGCCACTTCGCGCCGATACAGCTTGGGCGGAAAGTCCCACAACGGATTCTCGCCCTTGCCCGGCTTGTAGACGGCGTACCCGAGAATCGGCGCGTCGTCATGCTGCAACTCCAGCAGAAACACATAGTTGGACGCATACGGAATCCGCGCCCCGTCGGTCACCGTCGCCGACGCCAGCCACGAGGGCACACGCTCATCCAGCGGGTCCCACGACTGCTCGGGAAATCGGTCCATGGCGGCAGATTACGCGATCACCCAAGGACGACGATCTCGTCACCCACAGCGATCTCACCACCTGCGGCGACATTCGCCTCGACGCCGAAATTCAGGTGCCCGTACTTGTCGTGGAGCAGCTTCATCAGGTCGAGGTCACGACCCTCACCGGTCGGTGAGGCATTCACGGCGTTGCAGCGCTGAATCGGCGCAGTTCACGTCAATCTCCACGTGACTCGCCAATTCGCAGCCGCTTGCCGACCCAGTCCATCTCACCCCATTCGTCGATGCCGTCAACCGAGAAGTTCAAACGGAATCGCCGCATATCGACATCGACACCGGCCTTCGCAGTCAGGTCGGACAGCGACGCCAGACCGCCGAGCGAAATCTGCGTCGGCCCACGGTCGGTGAAGCGCGCTTCGCCGTCGCCCAGCAGGCAGCGGTTCGCGCTCCGGGCGAGCCGCGCAGCGGATTCTCGGGCAGTCCCAGCACGACGTCGGTCATCCACTCGGACAGGTCGAGCCGGGACGCGGCATTGTCGACATCCGCCGATTTCGTCTGTCCCTTCACCGTGATCGAGAGCACGCGAGCGTCTGGATCGGGGCAGGATCCCATGCGTCAGCCCCGACCCAATCCATCTCGCGCCCATTCGTCGACATTCCACGCCCGGAATCGCATCGACATCGTACCGGCTTTCGCAGAGTAGTTCGAGCATCCCCGTCATCTGCGATCCGCCCAGCAGGCGTACGTTTCGGCAAGACATCCCCAACCGGATAGGTCCAGGCGGGATTGTCCACCTCGGCGCGTCGTCTGTCCTTTCAGAATCTCAGGCAGCCCGCCAGGGCAGGTAGGTGTTCAGCATCAAAGATGAACGCCCGGTCGCCCCCGGTCGCCCGACCGACTCTCCCGGGACCAGCGCCAGCGAGGGCATTGAGTGTCGAAGTGGGTGTGGTGAACCACCGCCGTCATGCCCTTGACGGGATAGGTGTAGCAATCGGTGATTTGCATGATTAACTCCCAGTTTGAGCGATTGCAAATTCGCGACAGGCGAACTCGCGACACGCACGCGACCGCTTCGCTTCGTCCAGCGCCTCGCGCAGTGGACGCGAGAGGATGACCAGCTCGTCGCCCAACTCTTCAAGCAATGCCTCAGAGCGTCCGATCAGCTGATCCGAGGGCGACATCTGACCGGGGTACATCGCACCGAAGAAGCGCGAGGCGTATTCCTTGTCGCGCTTGTCGAAGACCGAGCGCACCTCGTCGAAGAAGCGGTCGGTGTAACCCTCAAGCAGTTCCGCTTGGGGTCGCCACCAGAAGCCGTGCATTGACGCCGTCAGCATCTGCAGCGAGGCCTCGGTCTCCTCCTGGTATCGAGTCCAGGCCGCCGACTTGACCTCAGCGTCGGGACGCGAGGTGCGAATCTGCTCCGCTGCACGACGGCCACGGTCGGAGCCGTCGCGTTCGAGCTCGGCATCCAACCGCTCAAATCCGCCGTCCATGCCATACGCCGTCGCCTTGGTGACTAGCGACCAGCGCATGTCCTGATCGAGTTCAAACCCATCGATCCCGGTGCCTTCGTCGGCCAGCTTCAGCGCCTCACCGATGTGTTCGACGTTTTGCGCCGCGCCGATCATCACGCGCGACCACATGATTCGGAAGTCTTGCTCGGTCGCCGAGAACAGCCGCTCACGGGCGAACGCGTAGAGGCCCGCTGCGCTTTCGAGACGCATGTCGTCGGGCAGATACGAGCCGACCGCGTGCAGCGCGTTGTAGGCGACCGTCTGCGCGATCTCCAGCGTGCCTTCCGAGGCCAGCTTGTCGGTCGCCAGAGCCGCATAGTCCGCAGCCGAGTACTGCTGGTCACGCACCATGTCCCACAGCGTGTGCCAGAGCAGCAGCCGCTGGAAGCCGTCGGGGAAGCGGTCCAGTTCCTCCTGGACAAAGGCCAGCGTGCGCTCGTCGAGCGCAACCTTGGCAAAGGCGTGATCATCGTGGTTGGGGAACACAGCTGCCGGAGCCGGAGCGCCCGACAGCTCCTCGATCACGGTCGATGCGCCATCGATATCGACCGGCTGAGCGACGCGAAGCCGGGGCCCGTCGTCAGAACGGTCGTAGACCGCAATCTGCGTCCGGTGCGGACGCAGCGTCGGATGGTCCTCAGGCGCGGTCTGCTGGATCGTGAACGAGTTGATCGCACCCTCGGCGACATCCCACTGCGGAGCAATTGTATTGACCCCCGCCGACTCCAGCCAGGCCTCCGACCAGCGGCCCAACTCGCGACCCGAGCCGCGCTCCAACGCGGCGAGGAAGTCGGCCAGCGTCGTGTTGCCCCAGGCGTGGGTCTGGAAGTAATCGCGCATCCCGTCGCGGAAGCCGTCCGCGCCGAGGAACGCTACGAGCTGCTTCAGCACCGCCGCGCCCTTCCCATAGGTGATGCCGTCGAAGTTGAGGAACGTCGCATCGGTGTCAGGCACGTCGCCGGCAATCGGATGCGTCGTCGGAAGTTGATCCTGCTCGTAGGCCCAGGCCTTCATCCGTGCATGGAACGCCGACCAGGCGCTGTCCGACCAGCGCGTCGCGTGCTCCATCGCCAGGTAGGCCATGTAGGTCGCAAACGACTCATTCAGCCAGAGGTCATTCCACCAGCGCATTGTGACCAGGTCGCCGAACCACATGTGCGCCATCTCGTGCAGCACGACCTCGGCCCGGTTGAGCCGCTGAAGCTCGGTCGGCGGGTCGCGGAAGATCATCCGCTCCGAGAACGTGATACAGCCCACGTTCTCCATCGCGCCCATGTTGAACTCGGGCACAAAGACCTGGTCGTACTTGTCGAACGGGTAGCGGAAGTCGAAGAACTCCGAAAAGAAGGTCAGTCCGTTGCGAGTGACTTCGAAGAACTCGTCCGGATCGAAGTGCGGAGCAATCGATTCCCGGCACAGCACGCCCAGCGACGTCTCGCCGGCAGCGTCCGACCACGTGTCCACATAGCGCTTGTACGGCCCCGCGATGAAGGCAAACAGATATGTCGAAATGCGGGGCGTCTCGGTGAAAGCATGCATGGTCCGGCCATCGCCCGCGTCCGAGGACGACAACACCGGATAGTTCGCCGCCACTTCCCATTCCGACGGCGCGGTCACCGTCAGGTCAAGCGACGCCTTGATATCGGGCTGGTCGAAACAGGGCAGCAACCGGTGCGCGTCATAGGGCTCGAAATGCGTGTAGAGATATTCCTCGCCGTCCTCCGGGTCGACGAACTGGTGCAGCCCCGCGCCGATGTGGTCATATTCGTTGGTGTAGGAGATCGCGACCACGTTCGCCGAGGCGAGGTCGGCGCCGTCGAAGTAGAGCCGGTTGCGCTCATGTTTGACCTCGGCACTCGAACCGTTCACGGTCAGCGAGTTGATCGACTTCGAGGTGCAGTCGAGGAAGGTCCCTGCCGACGGATCGCTCAAATTGAAGCGAACCGTCAGCTCGCCGTCATAGGTTGCTGAACCTTTGGTCAGAGCCAGAGACAGCGTGTAGCCCACATCCGACACCTGAGTCGCCCGCTCCTGCGCTTCCACTTCGCTGAGCACATTCAGCGTGTCCGTTGTCGATCCTGCAGCCATAGGAAGCCCCTTCTGTCGCGCTCCTGCCGATCTCAGGGCGAGGGTATCAGCGCGGCTGCCTTACCATGCCGCTCGGAACCGAAATCAACAACGACGCCAACTTCCTGGCGGAGCAGAGAGGCCGACGCCATGACAGACGGGTATACAGAATCCAGCATCGAGGTTGCCGGCATCCCGATCCAGATCCGCCGCGGCGGCGAAGGACCCAGCATCCTCGTCATTCACCACGAGACCGGCAATCCCGGCTGGCTCGAGTTCCACAACGCGCTCTCGGCCAACAACGACGTGATCCTGCCCACGCTGCCCGGCTGGGACGGCACCGAGCGCGGCGACTGGATGCGCAGCGTGCGTGACCTCGCCGCCGTCTGCTCGCTCATCCTCGACGAACTGGGTGTTGGCGAAGCGACGGTCGTTGGTCTCGGCTTCGGCGGCTACATCGCCGCCGAGATGGCAACCGCCAACCAGTCCCGGATCAGCAGCCTCGTCCTGGTCAACGCAATGGGCCTGCAGCCCAACGAGGGCGAAATCCGAGACCAGTTCCTCGAGGCCCACGCCGAATATGTCAAAGACTGTTTCGCCGACCCGGCCAGCTTCGACGCCCTCTACGGAGAGGAAGTTTCAACCGAGCAACTCATCGCCTGGGACGCCAATCGGGAGATGACCGCCCGAGTCGCCTGGAAGCCCTTCCTCTACAGCCAGACCCTCCCGCACCTGCTTCGCAACGTGAACGTCATGGCCAAGGTCGTCCGAGGAACGGGAGACACGGTCGTCCCAGCCGCCTGCGCACAGCAATACGTCGAACTGCTTGGCAACGCAGAACTGATCGAGATCGAAGGCGGCCACAACCTGGAGTCGGATGCGGCCGAAGCGCTGGCCGAGGCGATCATCGCCTGATCCATACAATGGGGTCATTGGAGGAATCACCACCCCATGACCACGACCCTGGCAAATCCTGTTGAAGTTCCCGCCGAGAGCGCTCCTGAACATTGGGGTCTGCTCGCGCTGCGTCTGCCCGAGCAGTGGGAACTGACGGATGAACTCCTGGAGCACCTGGGTCAGCTCAACCCCGAATGGAAACTCGAACGAGGCCACTACGGCGAATTGGTAATGACCATGGGATCGGGCGGACCAAGTTGGATGATTACCGCCGAGATTTTGCTTGCGTTGGCCTCATGGGCGAAAGCGCATGGCGGCATCGCCGGAGGCGCTGACGCGAGCTTCAACGTCGACGATCCGCGTGGTGGTGAGCCGATGCGCAATCCCGATCTCTGCTGGATCAGCGATGCGCAGTTCGAGGAAATGGGCGGCGTCATTCCCTGGAAGGGATTCTGGCCCGTCTGTCCGGCTTTTGTCATCGAAGTCCGTTCGCCCGGCGACAATCTGCGACCTCAGCAAGGACGCATGGACGACTGGCTCCGATTCGGCGCACAACTGGGCTGGCTCGTCGATCCGCACAATCGCGACCTTTGGATCTATCGGCCCGATCAAAATCCCGAGCGCCTGCAACGACCGTCAGAGGTGGTAGGTACGGCGCCGGTTGACGGATTCAGCTTCGACTTCGAGCCAATCTGGGAACTGGTTGATCAGGCGGAGGCTGCGGCTCCCGAGACCGATTAGTGGTCCAAGAGTTTCCCGTCGGGTCCATTGAAAGTGCAGAGTGCTTACCCGAATGCAGCCCACGCGGAAATGGCTGCCAAAATCAGGCCCGTCGCCACAGCCACAGCGCGATAGAGCCGCACTTCCATTTGAGCAATTCGGGCATCCATTTGGGCGAATCGGGCATCCATTTGAGCGAATCGGACATCCATTTGGGCGAATCGGGCATCCATGCGAGCTTCGAATCGCTCCATCATCGCCGCGAATTTGGCGTCCGTGCGCTCTTCTAAAGATTCAAGCCGTATCTGCACAGGTTCAACCTGCCGGCGAATATCGTCTTCCGTGGCAGCGGCCTCTAACGATTCCGCGACCGCCTCCGCGAATTCCTCCGCCTCAGGACGCGGAACGTTGCCTCTGACGAGGATGCCCGCGACCTTCAGCTTGTCCATGAATAGCGCCATCGTCCACTCTTCCTCGGTGCTCAGATTACCACTGAGCGTCGCCCGCTAGACTGCCTAGCGACACCGCATCGAAAGGGTCTTCCATGCACCTGATGTACTTCACCGAGCAGCCGATGTCGGAATATGACGAGCACGCCGCCGAGGAGGGCGTGACCGCTCTGCTGTTCTCCAACTCCAACTTCGACCCCGTCGCCGGCTCGAAGCTCTACAACGACCGCCTGACCGAGTACAAACTGGCCGAAGAGGTCGGCGTTGACGGGATCATGCTCAACGAGCACCACAACGCGCCCTTCTGTATGCAGGCCAAGTGCAATATCTGGGCCTCGGTGCTGGCCGGCGCGACCGAGCGGGTCAAGATTGTCCTGCTCGGCAACCCGCTGCCGCTGGCCGAGAACCCCATTCGCCTGGCCGAAGAACTGGCCATGATCGACATGATCTCCGGCG
This sequence comes from Dehalococcoidia bacterium, assembly GCA_963666795.2. Classification (GTDB taxonomy): domain Bacteria; phylum Chloroflexota; class Dehalococcoidia; order Bin125; family Bin125; genus Bin125. The sequence goes on from CAXXUV010000008.1 coordinate 2,571,829, forward strand.
GTCGGCTGGTCTCCGGTTTCGTCCGCGGCGGTGGCAGCGAGCAGCTCGCGACCGGCGTCAACCCGGCGTTCAACCGCGAGCGCTTCGAAGAGGCTCACGACCTGATCGTCGAGGCCTGGACGCGTCCCGGACCGTTCCGCTGGGAAGGTCGGCACTACCAGCACCGCGTGGTCAACCCCTGGGCGCTGCCGATGCAGCAGCCTCACCCGCGCATCTGGATTCCCGGCGTGCTCTCTCGCGAGACCGTGGTCTGGGCGGCCAAGCATCGCTACCCATACATCGCGCTCAACACCACGATCGAAGCGACCAAGCGCATCTGGCAGACCTACGACGATGCCGCACACGAGGTCGGCTACGACCCGGGCCCCGAGAATCGTGGCTACTTGCTCCGCGTCCACGTCGCCGACACGACCGAGAAGGCGATGGAGAACGCATCGCAGTTCATGTGGATGCAGGGTGAGTTCACCGGTCTCGCGCATCCGGTCTGGTCGAACCCGGCCGGCTACGCCTCGCCGCGCAACCGCGAGGCGCTGGTCGAGGTGATGAACGGCCGCCGACCACCGCCACGCGCGCAGTCGTTCGACAACCAGATCGAGAACATGCAGATCATCGCCGGCACGCCGGACGAGTGCATCCGCAAGCTGCGCATGATTCTCGAGGAAACGCGGCCGGGCATCCTCGCCCTCTGGGGCAACGACGGCCGCGTCACGCACGAGGACTCGATGCGCTGCATCGAGCTGCTCGGCACCGAGGTCATGCCCGCTCTGCGAGACATGGGAGCCGAGCTCGACCTCAACGGTCCGTTCGACTCCGAACCGCCGGTCAGCATCCTCTACGACGAGGCCGCAAAAGCACGCGTTGCAGCGTCGGCAGCCGCCGGCTCCGGTGACTAGGAGCACATTGACATGGCGACCCTCGACATCCTTCTGCCCGGCTACTCGTTCGGCACCGACTCCGGCACGCCCGCGTTCTGCGCGGTGATCCTGGTCGAGTCTGACGGACGACGCATTCTCGTCGACACGGCGCACGTCGGACGACGCGTGCAGCTCCAGGAGCAGCTCGCAAAGCGTGGACTTGGCGTGTCGGACATTGACCTCGTGTTCATGACGCACGCGCACTGGGACCACGTGCAGAACTTCGACGCCTTCCCCGGCGTGCCGATGGCGATTCATCCGCACGAGCGCAAGTACGCCTCGGAGCCGCACGTCAACGACTGGGCCACGCCACAGTGGACCGGCGCCGCCATCGAGACGCACCCGATGACGGAAGTCAACGAGGGCGATGAACTGGCCAAGGGCGTCCGTGTGATCCACCTGCCGGGGCACTCGCCGGGCAGCATCGGCCTGCTGGTCGAGACCGAAGCCGGCATCGCCGGACTGACCGGCGACGCGATGCACACCGCCGCTGTCGGCAAGGCCGGGCGCAGCCCGCTCGTCTTCTACAGCGAGTCCCAGGCCAACGAGTCCATCGCTCGCGTGATGAGCGCCTCCGATCTGCTCTACCCCGGCCACGATCGCCCGTTCAAGATGGTCGACGGCGATCCGGTCTACATCGAGGAGTACAAGCTCACTTTGAGCGGCGTGCAGCCCGACATGGCCGGCCTGACCTTCGCCGACCCGCCGGGCGAACTCGTCACCTGGGTCATGCCCGGCATCGAGGATCAGCCCAAGTACGACTAGGAATGCGCTGAGCGGCCCCCTGATCCCTGCTCCCCCCTGAGGGGGAGCTGCCGAAAGCCTGCCCCGCACTTGATGCGGGGGCTGAGGGGGGCTCGGCCCGTTCACAGTAGCCACTGCTCAAGGGACTCCTGGCTTGCGTCTAGCGCTCATCAACGGCCGCCGGGTCGCCTACGAAATCAGCGGCGACCCGAACGGCCAACCAGTCCTCATCATCCACGGAGCCTGGGGCGGCCCAGCCTCCACGCTCTGGAACGGCCCGCGCCTGCGCTGGTCCGCCCCGACCGACGGCCTCAAGCTGATCTGGTACGACCGCCGCTGCGCCGGTCTCTCGCAATACGACACGCAGCCGTTCACGCTGGAAGATCTCGCCAACGACGCGGTCGATGTGCTCGACTATCTCGGTCTTGAGCGGGCGTCGGTGATTGCAACGTCGGCGGGTGGTCCCATCGGCATGCAGCTCGCGCTTGATCATTCGCAGCGCGTGAGAGCGCTGGTGCTGCTCAACACCGGCGCAGCGTTGATGTCATTGAGCCCCACCGGAATCGATCTCGATGATCCATTCGTCGCCGACCGCATTGACACCGTCGCCAAGCGCATCGCCCTATTGGAACTCATGGAGTCCGAGGGGGTCGAGGTGGCCATCCAGCAATCCGAAGAAGAATGGCGTACCCCGCCCGAGCCGCAGAACCCAGATCCAGAGTTGGCTGCGCATCGAGCGAATCGTCTGCAAGTCCTGAGCAGGCTGTCGCAAGGCGAGCTGGTGAGGCTAGGACAAGGAGCGCTGCTAAACATGCAGGCCCAGAGAAGCATCGAACTGGCTGATCAGCTGCAGGAAATCAAATGCCCAACCCTCATCGTCCATGGTGACGCTGACACCACTGTGCCGATCGCCTTCGGAGAGGCGCTAGCGAATCGGATTCCACACGCGACGTTCTCTAATCTGCGCGGCGAAAGTCATGGCCTGATCAACAATCGCCGAGCGCAGGTATTGGCACAGCGATGGCTCATCGAAGTACCATCGGGACATGGTCAGCAGTGAACCGACGACCGAACATGGCATTTCGATCTGTCACAAGATCATCCGGGGCCACCTCGAGGTCATCACCGAGCCCGGAAACCTCCGCGCGCGAGTAACGGTGGAAGGCGAAGTGCCCATCGAAATACGCCTCCCAGGCGACGCACTGGAGCGGGCCATGTTGTTCGATGGCGAAGACGCGAGAGTGTCCTACCGGGAGACTTCCCTGGATAGCAAAGAGATCGATTGCACGGTCTCGATCATCAATCGAGGGGCTCCGATGACAGGTGATGAGTTAGTGGCGAGGCTTGATGCTCTCACCGACCACATGACTCAAGAACAGCGTGAGGCGCTCGCCGATTCAATAGATCCGCGATGGCGACAGAGCCTCTAGTCAATGGCGTTGTCCACTGAGTCGAGAGCAGATGTCTCGTTGGACACCAATGTCATCAGTTTGTTAACAAGCGGTCATGAGAATCGGAGTCTCTACTGGATCTTGCTCGGCGCTCGTGGCCTAGTGTTGACGTATTTCGTTCAAGGTGAAGTGCTCGCGAGCGATTGGCGAGATTCCGATCCGATAGAGCTTAGAGCGCTCCTCAGAAGCGCGACGTATCTCCAACCGCCGGAAGCCAACGTCATCAATCACTTCGCGCTCCTGAAACGGACATCAGTCCAACTGGTCCTGCGATACGGCACTGAGCGTGAGGATCTTTGGATGTTGGCTCAGTCGAAGAACCATGGCCACGTAGTAGTTACCGCGGACCGCAACGCCGCGCGCGTTGCGAAAGCGTGCGACATGGAGGTCTTGACGGCGCTAAAAGATATCGAGCGAGACTATGCCCGCGATCGCCGCAGACTAGCGAGGCTTCGGTCGCCCTAGCTCAGCTCCGACAATACCTCGTCCGTATGCTCACCGAGCAGTGGCGGACGCCTTGTGATGCCCCAGCTTCCCTTGGTCAGTTGATACGGCGCTCCCGGATAGATCACTTCCCGTCCTAGCTCCGGGTGTTCCACCTTGACCTGCATCCCACGATCAACGAAATGCGGATCCTCCAGCGCTTCCTCCGGGCTGTGGATCACGCCGACCTGGAAGCCGAAGTTCTGCGCCTTGGTGAAGAACTCGTAGGCCGTCAGCTTTGTGGCGAGCAGGTCGAACGCTTCCCGACCTGCGCCGAAGATCGCCAGCAGCTCCTCGTTGTTGCCGCTAAAGATGTCCGCCAGCGAGAAGCTCTCCAGCTCGGCGCCGACCAGGAGGAGCGCCGCTTCAGGCAATTGATCCAGCAATCCCTCATCCTCCAACCACTGGTGGACGAGGCCAAACTCGGCCGGACGCCGAGGTGGAATGCCGGTGTTGACGTAGCGGCCGTCGGCGCATTCGATTTGCGACGGCATCGACGGCGCCACGCCTGCGTGACGGCCGGTCTGGCGCTGCACGGTCGCATGCGCGACCAACCACGAATAGGAGCCGGATTCCGTCGTCACATTGACCGATGCATTGATGTTCACGTCAATGTGCTGACCGACGCCTGTTAGATCACGGTGCAACAGCGCGGTCAGAATAGACATAAAGGCGTAGTTCGACCCCGTGTGGTACGCCTGCTGCCCGCCGCCGCGCACCGGAGGCAGCGAGTGATCGTCGTATCCGTTCATCCAGGCGAAGCCGCCGTTGGCGGCCAACGTCAGGTCCGTGTGCGGCTGATCAGCTCGTACCGAACCGGTACCGAAGTTGGTGATCGTGCACCAGATCAACCCTGGGTTGTCGGACATCAACTGATTGAAGTCGAGTCCCAGCCGTTGAATGGGGCGATATATGTCGGTATCGAAGATCACGTCGGCTGACTGCACCAGCTTGACGAATGCGTCGGCATTGGACTGATCGTCAAAGTCCATCACGATGCTGCGCTTGGACGTGTTGTAGTACCAGAAGAACAGCGAACGCTCATGGTGCGGTACGTCGTCGACAAACGGTTCGTACTGACGCGACGGGTCGCCCTCGGGCGGCTCAATCTTGATCACGTCGGCGCCCATATCGGCCATCAGCTTGCCGCACCAAGCGCCGCGTTCATCACCGATCTCGAGCACGCGCAAATCGTCCAGCGTCATCATCGCCAGGGGATTGGAATCGGTCGTCATTAGATCACGCCCTCCTCGTGCAGCCCAGAAAGCTCATCCTGGCTCAATCCCAACAGTTCGCCGTAGACGTATTCGTTGTCCTCGCCCAGCTTGGCCGCGCCTCGCGTCATTGACCAATCCGTCTTCGACAAGTGCGCCGGAATCCCGTCGACGCGGACGCGCCCCATCTCCGCCTGTCTGATCGTCGGCCAGAGGCCGGCTTCGGCCGAGTTCGGGTCCTGGTCAATCCTCTGTTCAGGCGTCTGCACAGGATTCGACGGCACGCCGGCAGCGCGCAGCATCTCCGCCGATTGGAACGGATCGCGACGCAGACACCACCCGGCGATGTTCGCATCCAGCTCATCCTGTGCCGCCATGCGTCCCGAGAGCTGACCGTAACAATCGTCAGCAGCCCAGTTACAGCCATCGGCGACCAGCACGTCACGCATCGCCTGCCAATCCTCGTCGTTGCGGCATGCGATTGCGAGCCACGCCTCGTCGAACGTGCCGGGAATCGGCTTGGCCGCGTAGATGTTGTGCGGCGCCATCGCCGGATGCAGTGAATGGTTGGCGTCGGGGAAGCCGTCGCGTCGCAGCGGACGACCGTTGACGGTGTAGTCCAGCAACACCGGACCGTTCAGGGTCAACGCTGCTTCGGTCGCCGCGACATCGACGTATTGGCCCTCACCGGTGCGGTTGCGATGGTGGATCGCCAGCATGATCGCCATCGCCATGAAGTAGGAGCCGGTGTGGTCCATGTAGGAGTAGCCCCAGCCGGCCGGCGGCTGATCGGGAATTGCCGAGGACATCGTCAGCCCGCTGGTGGCCTGGACGATCGGTCCCCACGTCTTGAACTTCTCGTACGGTCCCGAGTGACCGAAACCGCAGTTGGAGACATAGATGATGTCTTCCTTGAGCTGTTTGAGCTGCTCGTAGTCGTAGCCCCATGAGCGCATCACGCCGGAGGAGAAGTTCTCGGTCACACAGTCAGAGATCGCCACCAGCCGCTCGAACAGCTCGCGCCCCTTTTCGGTCTTGATGTTCAGCGAGATTCCCAACTTGCCCACGTTGTGGTTGTTGAACGGACCGCCCAGCTCCGGCCCGCGCCGGTCGTCCACATACGGCGGCATCCCGCGCAGGATGTCCCAGCGGCCGTGGTTGGACGGATCCTCGATCCGGATCACCTCGGCGCCGAATGCGGCCAAGAATTTGGTCGCGCCCGCGCCGGCCAATTGGCCGGTGAAGTCGCAGATCCGCAGGTGGGACAAGGCTTTGCTCTTGACGTGATGGGGCATCGTCGTCCTCCTCCGCGCAAGTCTAAACGGCAAGTATGCTGCGGCAGTGAGTTGGGCGAGGGGACCCCCTCAGCCTGCGACAGCTCCCCCTGCGAGGGGGAGCGGATGGGAAAAAGGTCAGGTTCCCCTGCAAAGGGGGAGCAAAGAGTTATTGACTCAGGAGAATCGTCATGGCAAAAGTCGCGTTCATCACCGGAGCCAGCCGAGGCATCGGCAAGCAGCTCGCCCAGGACTTCGCCATCGCCGGATACGACATTGTCGCTATCGCCCGTTCGACAGCCGACAGTCCGACCAAGCTCCCCGGCACGGTCGACGAGACCGCGCAACTGGTGGAGGACGCCGGCCAGCAATGTCTGCCGATCGGCGCCAACCTGTCCAACGTGGACGACCTCGACCGCGCCGTGGCCGAAGCCTACGACCGCTTCGGCCAGATCGATGTGTTAATCAACAACGCTGCCATCGCGCCTCCGGGCAAGGCGCTGGAATCACCGCGCCGCCGCTGGGGACTGGCCGTCGAGATCAACGTCAACGCCCCGTTCTACCTCACCCACGCGATCGCCCCGAAGATGGCCGAGGCCGACGGCGGAACGATCATCAACATCGGCTCCGGAGCCGCCGTCAGCCCCGACTTCGGCCGAGCCAGCTACACAACAACCAAGCGCGCCCTCGAGGCGATGTCGGAGTCGTTGGCCAGCGACCTCAAGGGCACTGGAGTTTCGGTCAATTGCCTACGGCTTGAACTCTCCGTCTACAGCGAGGGCTACGCCTTCACGCTCGGCGAGCAGGCCAAGCAAATGGACTTCGAAGACCCAATCATCATGTCCGACGCCTGCCTCTGGATGGTCGCGCAAGGCCCTGAGTGGACCGGCCGAATCGTCACCATCGCCGACCTGAGAAAGTACGGCGCGGTGCGACCTCGGACTCGGATGACGTTCGAGGAGTAGCGCCTCGGTCGTAGCAACGCACAACACCTCGCAGTGCCTATTATGGAGACGACTGGCGGTTGTCGCCGGTCGGCGTTGGGTGCTTTCCCGTGAGGCCCCGGCGTTCTGCAGGCTGGCGGACGTCGCCGGCCGGCGCACGGATTCGGCTCCGCGCCGGCCGTGCGCTCATCACGGGATGATCTGGATTCCCGTCGCGAGCTTGGATTCGATGACGTCGAACGCGCGATTCGGCTGGTCGGGATGCATCACGTTCAGACTAATGGGACGAGCGACCAAATCCGCTAGTTGCATTCCAGTAGAGTTCATTCGCTTGTCTGCGATCACCAGTCCGAAATCCAAGTCGTGTTCACTGTCACGAATGCGATCAAACTCATGCTGCAGCCGACTGTTCTGTTTCGGCATGCGTCCCTCGATGACGATGTGGGTACGTCCGTCAGATGCGCCTCGTCGTTGGAGCAATCGCTTGGTTTGCTTCATGCAAGCCGCGAGTCCTATTGCATAGATGTCGCCCGTGTCGCGTTTCGTTGCTATCAGGCGGTCCTTGCGAATCGTGGTAGCGATAATGTCGAACTTGAGGCTTGAAATCGTATGCGCCAATCTGTTGAGAAATACCCCACGTCGTTGGACATCAGCAAGAAATACAAATGGCGCCTCTCGCCTGGTAATCTCGCGCTCGTGAAGGATCACGGCGTCATGGCCAAAGTAGTCAAACTTCAGCTGTTGAAAGGCCGGTACTGCACGGCTTACGTACTCGTCCCTGGAGAATAGACAGAACACCAAAGTAAACACGGGAAATGGATCCGAGGCGCGCAGTCTCGCGTCACCACTTTCGTCCGCGTAGATGATGTAGTCACTGAATTCCACATTAGGATGATAGGCAGGGCCATCGTTTCAAGGAAACGGTGGGTCTCGCGACTAGTAACACAATCGGGAACAGCAGGTGTTCGTTAGTTAATCCGTCTGACTGTCGGCCAGCTCACGCAGTTCCCTCGAGCGGAAGGCCTTTGTCTCCAGCCTCAACTCATCCGGCTCCGGCGCTTCCTCGCCCTCGCCGCCGCCCAGATCCCGCATTTGCTTGGCGCCTTGCAGCAGATTGCCCTGAATGGAGCTGACGCCCTCGTCGTAGGTGCGGACGGCGCTGTCCAGTTGCTTGCCTAGTTTGGCGTACACCGTCGCATGGCGACGCACACCGTTGTACAGCCGCTCACCGGCTTGCTGGATCTCCAACGCGTTCTTGTGCAGCAGTTCCTGTTGCTCCTCTTGATGCAATGCCGCCGCGACGCCGCTGACCAGGGCGATCATCGTGACCGGCGTGGCCAATAACACTCGGTGGTCGGCGAACGCTTTCTCAATCAAGTCCGGCATCACCCGCGTCGCGCCTTCGAGAATGCTGTCCGTCGGGATCCACATGACGACAAAGTCCATCGAGCCCTCGAACTGTTTGTCGTAGCCCGTCTTCTTGAGCGCCGCCGCGGTCGAGAGCACCGTTGCAGCATGCTTTCCGAGCAGCACGGTCTGCTCGGCTTCGGTCGCTGAATTGAGCGCATCGCGATACGCGTCGAACGGCGTCTTGGAATCGATGATGATTTTCTTGCCGCCTGGCATACGGACGACGAAGTCGGCGATGCTGCTGCCGAGTTCACCCGACAGTTGCGTGTTGAAGTCCTTGCCTCGGCGCATCCCGGCGAGTTCGAGAATGTTCTCCAGTGTGGTCTCACCCCAACGGCCGCGATGCCGCGACGAGCGCAGAATTTCCCGAAGATCGCCAGTTTCGGTGCTCAGCCGACCGACCTGCTTTTGCGTTTCCGTAATCAGCTTGTTGACGCCCTCGTACGCGCCGGCGCGTTCTTTTTCCAGATCCGAGACGTACTTGCGCAGTTGTTCCAGCTCTTTGCCGACCGGTTCAACGTGCTGCTTCAGTTCGTGGTCGGCGAGTTCTCGCTGCCGCTTGAAGTCGTCACTGGCCTGCTTGCGGAACTCCTCGTTCGACGACTTGGCTACCTCCGAAGCAATGCCTTTGAAATGGGTATCGAGCTGTTCCCGCTGCTTGTTCAGCTCATCCTGTCGCGTCTGATCCGCTGCTCGAATGGCTTCAAGCTCGGACTTCACGTTGGTCAGTTCACCCTGCGCCGCATCAAGTGATTCGGACCGCTGCGCCAACGCTGTCCGATCACGATCAAGTGCGTGTTGCAGCTCTTTTTGCGCCGCTTCCTTCGCTGCCAGTTTGGACTTCGTGTCCGTCAATGAGGATGCTCGCTCCTCCCGCTCGAGTCGTGCTTCGTCACGTTCCTTAGTCAAGGTCTCCACTTCGCGAATTCGTTGTGCCAGTTCCGTGTCGGCCCTCGCCTGCGCCAGCTCACGCTCTTGAACCAATCCCGAGGCCTGATCCAGCTCCATCCGCAATTGCGAGGCTTGCTCCTTCAACTCCGATACCTGCCGCGACACGAGCAGCGCCACCACACCGCCGACCGCGAGACCGATGATCAAACCAACGACAATTTCCATGCGATTGCTCCCGACAACTCCCTGACGACCCGTCCATGACTCGATCCGATGCTATCTAATGGACTCAGGATGTCATCGGCGCGAGTGGAGGAGTCCAGATGCTGACTGCGTTGCGCCTGTCGTTGGTTGCTGCCGTCGCCGGATTCGGTTTGCTGACGCTGGCCTGTGGCGACGGCGGTTCCTCCAACACCATCAGCGGCGCGGTGCGGTTTGTCCGTGAAGTCGATCTGCCCGACGACGCCACCGTCACGGTGCAGTTGCTGGATACTTCCCTCGCCGACGCCTCGGCGATTGAGCTCGGCGAGGACGTGATCGAGAACGCCGATCGCCTGCCTGTCCGATTCAGGATCGAGTACGACCCAGACGAGATCGAGGAGCGCAACGAATACTCGCTCCAGGCGAGGGTCGAGCTGGGCGACGAGCTGCTCTACATCAACGACACCGTCCATCCAGTCCTCACTGGCGGCGCGCCGAGGAACAGCGATGTGGCGGTCATCTCGATCAATCCATTCGACCAGTGCGTCGAGCCGTTGCCAGGAGAAATTCATTCGAGCTTTGCAGATGTGGAATTGCCTGACGACGCCGTTCTGCACGTGCGGCTGTGGGACATCTCCGAGCCGGAAGAACGGTTTGTCGTCACCGAGGCGAGTTTCGACGATTTGGACGAGTTCCCAATCGAGTTCGAGCTGCCCTATGAAGGTGTCCAGATCAATCGTCACCATCGCTACGAACTCGAGGCCGAGATCTGGTTCGACGGCGAACTGCAATTCCACATCCCCAACGCTGAGTGGCGCCGGACCATCCTGCCGCACTGGCCCAACGACGACCTGATGCTGGTCAACGACGTCTTCCCGGTCTCGGAATTCGCTGAGGAGTGAGCTGCCGCTTCGGTCTGGTCCGAGTGCAATAATGTTCCCGAATCTGCTCTGAGATGTAGGCGGCGCTTACTCGCGCTCGCACCGTGATTGATCGAGGGAGACGAATATGGAAGTCCCGCTGCTGGTCAATGATTTTCTGCGACGCGCCTCCAAGCTCTACGGCCCGTCCGAGGCCGTCGTCGACGGCGACAAGCGCTTCACCTGGTCCGAATTCAACGCCCGCGTCAATCAGCAGGCCCACGCCCTGCTCGCCGCCGGGATCGGCAAAGGCGACCGCGTCGGCATCATCGCGCCCAACTCGCACCAGTTCCTGGAGACCTTCTACGCGACCGCCGCAATCGGCGCGATCATCGTGCCGATGAACTACCGGTTGATCCCGGCCGACTTCGAGTACATGCTGGAGCACTCCGGCTCGAAGGTCGTCCTCGTCGACGCCGAGTTCACGCACATGGTCGATGACATCCGCGCCAACCTGACCACGGTTGAGCACTTCATCGCCGTCCCCTTCGAGGACATTCAGATCACACCCGGATGGACCAACTACGAGGACTGGATCGCGAGTCAGTCGACGGCGCAGCCGCCCGACCCGGGGCTGGAAGAGACCGACCTGCTCTCGATCAACTACACCTCGGGTACCACGGCGCGGCCCAAGGGCGTGATGATCACGCATCGCAACGCCTACATCAACACTTACAACTTCATCGCCCACCTGCGCATCTCGCAGGACGACGCCGAGATGTGGACGCTGCCGATGTTCCACGCCAACGGCTGGGGCGGCCCCTACGCGATCACCGCGATGGGCGGCAAGCACGTGGTCCTGCGAGCGCCCGACGGGGCCGATATCTATCAGGTCATCCAGGACGAGAACTGCACATTCGCCTGTATGGCTCCGGCCGTGCTCGCCCGCATCCTCGAGTTCGAGCGCAAGGACGACTACAACATCACCGTCCGTCCGCGATTCACCATCGCGGGCGCGCCGCCGCCGCAGGCCTTCATCGAGCGCCTGGAGAAGGAACTCGGTTGGGAATTCATCCAGATCTACGGCCTGACGGAGACCTCGCCGATCCTCACCGTCTCCGAGGTCAAGCCGTACCTCGGCGTCGATGAAGAGGGCTACTTCCGCACCAAGGTGCGCGCCGGCCACGACGTGATCGGCGTCGAGGTCAAGGTCGTCCGAGACTCAGGCCGAGAGGTCGCCTGGGACGACGAGGAGGTCGGCGAAATCGTCGTCCGCTCCAACGTCGTCTTTCGCGGCTACTGGCAGCAGCAGGAGGAGACGGACAAGGTGATCGTCGACGGCTGGTTCCACACCGGAGACATGGCCACCGTCAACCAGGACGGCTACATCAACATCGTCGACCGAGCCAAGGACGTGATCATCTCGGGCGGAGAGAACATCTCAAGCATCGAGGTCGAAGACGTCCTCTACGGCCATCCCGCCGTGCTCGAAGCCGCCGTCATCGGAGTCCCCTCAGAGCAGTGGGGAGAAACCCCACTCGCCCTGATCGTCCCAAGAGAGGGTCACAACGTCACCAGAGAAGAAATCGTCGCCCACTGTCGAGCCACCATGGCCAGCTTCAAGATTCCCAGAAGGGTGGAGTTCGTCGAGACGCTACCGCGCACGGCAACGGGCAAGCTAAAGAAGTTCGAGCTGCGCGAGGCCTACTGGGAGGGCGTCGAGAAGCGTGTGAACTGAAAGGCAGAGATTATGGCTGAAACGAGCTATCCCGATAGAAAGCTCCCCCTTTGGGGGAGCTGCACGCAAGTACTGAGGGGGCCCGGCACTGGCGTTATGAAGAAGAGAGTCGCTGCTTGAAAGGAGGCATGAACTTGTGAACTAGAGTCCCGAGTTAGAGCTCGGCGGTCCCCGCTTTGCTCTCGGGGAGCATTCGTTGAGCTTTGGCCGACAAGTCCGAAGTGACTTGAGGAACCGCTGGGGACCCGCTGGGCAAAAGGAGAATGGTTACGATGGGCGCGCAACATGAATACGCCAAATCCGTGCAGGAACAGAGACTTGAGGATGAGTTGTTTTTCACAAGGCAATGCAATTGGTGAGGTCATGCGAGCCCTGAACTAGCTTGACCGCGACAGATACCTCCACGTCGTTGATAAAGCGAGTGAATTCAAGACCTAAACGCAGAGCAGAATCTGAGCGATCGGCAAGCTATAGGAGTTCGAGCTGTGGCTTCAAGCAGGCCTGCTTGGGATGGGGCGGGACGAACTTGCGCGAGTGAACTAGATCCGAACCCTCTCCCCCCTTCTAACGAGATCAAGGGCCTCTTGGCCCGAGGAGTGAAGCCGGCGGAGATAATGGTCTTGGTCACCAACAGAAAGCTTGGAGAGACCATTACTGACAGGCTGCGTGCGGTGGGTGTCAGTGCGACTTCTCTATTCTCCGAAGGCGCTATTGCAGACATTTCCGTTCGCAAAGATGACTGAGTCGGATCGGGTGGCACTCCGCTTGGACGTTATGCGCGATTAGCGACTGAACCACGCACCCTCCTTGCCTGGAGTCGCCTACGGCGGTCTCGCAGAAGAAATTGCTGTGAAGCGACTTCGGTGGCTCCGAAGTACATCCTTTGGAGTCGCTGAAGTACGTAGACGACAACTTAAGAGCAAAGGACTCAGCGTGGCTCAGTTCGGTTGCGAAGAGTCGGCGGCAATTCGACGATTGGTCCGCGGCATGTGTTCAAGCGACTTCGCGCTGTTTATACGACTGCTGATCGAAGCGAGACGCGTGGGCATTGGACGGATTGGGAGAGCATGGCAGAGCGCGCCCACGCTACGACAAGTTATGTGCCGGGAAGCGCGCCCGTAGTTTTGGCGAAGTCGGGAGATCCGTAAAAGGCACAAGATGTTGATGTCTTTTGATGCAACAGAGGGGATTGACTTCCGTACGCTCCGCTTTTGGAACGACGACGTTTTTCACGACATCGACACGGTGGTTGAGCGAATTGCGACCGAGTTGCCTTAGCAGGCGGCCCCCTCAGTCGCTCCGCGACAGCTCCCCCTTTGGGGGAGCTCTTACGGACCTACCCCAAACACCCACTGAGGAAGTTGAAGCGCTGCGTTTTCAGCGCTCGGCGATTGCCTAGACACCCACGATTCGTCGCGTCCATCCCCGCTGGCGTCGGGAACCCATCAAACCCGTGTGGCGCCTCGGGGAAAACGTGCAGCTCGGTCTCGTGACCGGCGACCTGCCAGCGGGCGGCCATGAAGAGGGTGTCGTCGAGCAGTGGATCGAGTGTTCCCACTGTGAAGATGGCCGGCGGCATGTCCGAGAGGTCGGCGAGCAGCGGCGTTACGTCTGGGAGATCTCGCAGCTCCGGCTCCTCCGGCGTGACGTAGTGGTCAATGAACCACTCCATGATTGGCGACGACAGGATCAGGGTGCGCGGTCCCCAGAGCCTCGCCGACGGCGAGTGGCGCAGGTCGTAGACGCCGTAGTTCAACGCCGCTCCTTTGAAGCCCGTGTAGCCGTGGTTGTCGCGCATCCGCAGCAGCGTGGTCGCTGAAAGGTGACCACCGGCCGACTCGCCGCCGATCGTGAACGCGTCGGTCCCGAACTCCGATTGGCCATTCTCGACCAGCCAGACCGCGGCCGCCTCGCAGTCCTCGTTGGGCGCGGGATATGGGTACTCAGGCGAGAGCCGGTAGCCCACCGACACGACCGCCTGCTGCGTTGCCTGGGCGCGCTCCCAGAGCCGCTCGTCGGCGCCGTCGTGCGAGCCGATTACCCAGCCTCCACCGTGAATGTGCAGGTAGACGCCGTGCACGACCGGCGGAATGAAGACACGGACGGGAATGTCACCGGCAGGACCCGGAATGGTGCGCTCCTGGGCGATGTCATCCAGCTTTGGCGGCGGCGGACCGAACGGGCCGCCCTCGGCCAGGATGTCGCGCAACTCCTGCGGCTCCATCTCGTGCCAGGGCTTGCCCTGCGACGAGGCCTCTTCGATCATCACGTTCAACGCCTGCGTCTGCGGATCGGCTTTCATGGCAGGTTCCCTATCTAGGATGTATGTGCTAGTATCTAAGTCGGCGCGATACACTGCGTCCGACCGCCTCACCAGTCGGAGTATAGGTAGAAGTTAGGAAGACGCCGATGCCGCTTGAGGGACCAGCTCTGTCCGCTTTCCAAACCGCTTGCGATCTGATCGAACGCATCCTCGCCGCCGCCGCCGGCCTGTCGTCGCAGCAGCTCGACACCGCCCCCTGGGACGATGCATCGTCGATGTTCATCCTCGCCACCCATGCGATCTCCGCGTCCGAGTGGAACATCGTCGAAGTGCTCGCCGGCCGGAAGCTCGACCGGAGTCGCCAAGCGGAGTTCGACTCCACAGCCGCTTCTGTCGACGACCCGCAGGGCGTGCTCGCTGATCGCTGGGCCGGGGCGAAGGCGGCCATTGAGTCAGCGCTTGCCGGACTCTCGGACGACGCCTGGGCCGGTCCGCACTACCACAGGTTCATGGACAAGAACCTCAGCGGCCACGAGCTCGTCGATCGCGTCCTCTCACACACCGGCGAGCACGTCGGCCACGCCGAGATGACACGCCAGTGGCTGGACGCTCAGGGGTAGCTAATGATCCCAGTCCCCGCCTCCGAGCGGGGACCCACTCGGCTCGGCGGCAACGTTGACAGCTACGACACCGCCTATCCTGTGCTCGTTGCGCCTGTGAGCGCATGAAGACTGATACCTACACAAGACAGCTCAATACGAGGAGAGAACCATGCCCCCGACACCAGAGACCCAGGGACTGTTGGCGATGTTGGAAGAGGCCGGCGGCCCGGATATCTCCGAGCAGACGCCGGAAGAGGCGCGCGAGGCCATTGCCGGTTTCGCCATGATGCAGGCCGGCGCTCCCGAGCCCGCACGAGTTGAAGACCGCACGGTCCCCGGTCCCGGCGGCGATATCCCCGTCCGTGTCTACGCCGCTGCGGGCGACAACCTGCCCGTCGTGATGTTCTTCCACGGCGGCGGTTGGGTCCTGGGCGACATCGACTCGCACGACGGCACTTGCAAGCAATTGTTGGCGGAACTGGGCGACGCGGCCGTCGTCTCCGTCCACTATCGACTCGCGCCCGAGGACAAGTACCCGGCCGCGGCCGACGACTGCTACGCCGCCGCTGCCTGGGTCGCCGAGAACGGCGCCGAGATTGGCGTTGACGGCTCGCGTATGGCCGTCGCCGGCGACTCCGCCGGCGGCAACCTGTCGGCCGTGGTCGCGCAGATGGCGCGCGACAAGGGCGGCCCCGCGATCGCCGCGCAGGTCCTGCACGTCCCAGTCACCGACCACAACTACAGCTACCCGTCCTACACCGAGAACGCCGAGGGTTTGCTGCTCACGCGCGCCTCGATGGTCTGGTTCTGGGACCACTACCTGCCCAACGCCGAAGCGGGTCAGGAGGCCTACGCGTCGCCAATCAAGGCCGACGACCTCTCGGGCCTCGCCCCGGCGCTGATCCAGACCGCCGAGTTCGACCCCCTGCGCGACGAAGGTGAGGCCTACGGGGCCGCAATCGAGGCGGCCGGCGGCGATGTCACCGTGCATCGCTACGACGGCGTCGTCCACGACCCAATCATGATGTTCGCCATCATCCCCACTGGCATGGAATGCCTCAAGGAGGCCGCCGCCTTCATCAACGAGCGCATATAGGAACGTTCTGGACAACTCCAATCCCCGCTTCCCCCCTCGCGGGGGAAGCTGCCGAAGGCTGAAGGGGGTCCCCGATCGGCCGCCGACGGGAGTCATTCAGCGGACTCCTGGCCGAGATCAGACGAAACAATCCGAACAGAATCGAACAAACCCGAACAAGCCGAACACCACGAACGGACCAGTTTCACCATGCCGCTGACTGCAGAAACTGAGGCCATCCTAGAGATGCGCGCCGGTGCTCCCGCCTTCCACGAGATGTCGCCACAGGACGCGCGCCAGGCCATGGCGGCTCTGCGCCCGCAGACCGGCGAGCCCGAGCCCGTCGCCAGCACCTTCGACATGGAGATTCCTGGTCCCGCCGGCGGGATTCCGGTTCGCGGCTACCTGCCGACCGAAGACCCGCGTGACCTGCCGACCGTCCTCTATTTCCATGGCGGCGGCTGGGTGATCGGCGATATCGAGTCACACGACGCCGTCTGTCGAGCCATCTGCAATCGAACACCGACGAGCGTCCTCTCGGTCGACTATCGGCTCGCGCCCGAGGCGACGTACCCGGCAGCCGCTGAAGACTGCTACGCGGCGCTCCAGTGGATGCAAAAGATGTACGCCGAGCGGGGCGGACCGACCGGCATGATCGGCGTCGCCGGCGACTCCGCCGGCGGCAACCTCGCAGCTGTCGTTGCGCAGATGGCGCGCGACCGTGGCGGTCCCGAGATCGCCACGCAGATCCTGATCTACCCGGTCACCGACTTCGACTTCGAGACCGAGTCATACAAGCAGAACGGCGTCGACTTTGGCCTCTCCGAGGCCGGCATGCGCTGGTTCTGGGACCTCTACCTCAACGATGAGTCGGAAGGCTCGCAGGCCTACGCCTCGCCGCTGCAGGCCGCCGACCTCTCGAATCTGCCGCGATCGCTGACGCTCACCGCCGAATACGACCCGCTGCGCGACGAGGGCGAAGCCTACGCCGCTGCCCTCGCAGCCGCTGGCGTGCAGTCCACCTGCACCCGCTACGACGGCGTGATCCACGGCTTCGTCAGCGCATTCGAGGCTGTCCCCGAGGGCAGCCAGGCACTCGACCAGATCGCAGCTGAACTCAGGTCAGCCTTCGGCATGGAATAAAAGAGAGCTCCCCCTCTGGGGGAGCTGTCCCGCAGGGACTGAGGGGGCCGCCCACGCTGGCAATGTCTTTGCCAGGGAACTGGTCTCTCACCAGCGGAGGGCCCCCTCCGTCGCTTCGCGACACCTCCCCCAAAGGGGGAGGTCTAGTAGTCCGCTACCTGCTGGGCATCTGCTTCTGGAACGACGCCAGGTCGAAATAGTCGCGCCAACGAGCAATCTTTCCATCCCGAATCTCAAACACGCCGCATACCTGCACCGAGACCTCAGTCCCGCCCATGTCGAAGCGGTCGATCCGCTCGTTCAGCACGACGTCGCCATTCGTCGCCGAGTGCAACACTTCCCATCCCCGCGATGTCATCTGCGAGACGCCCGCGAGCGCGGCCTTGACCGCCTCTAATCCCTCAGCCGGAGCCATCGGCATGTTGTGATAGACCGCGTCGTCGGTGAAATAGGACGCCAACGTATCGGCGTCGGGATGCTCGACATCAAACTCGGCCATGAAGGCGTTGACAATCGCTTCAGCGTCGGACATAAGGCATTCCTTTCCTGGCAGTTACAGCGCGTGCGCAGTCTAGGTGGTCGATCCGCGCTATATTCTTCGCGTCCGCACGGACGTTCGGCAAGCAGGAAGGGCTGAAAGATGCAGAACCAACCGGTCGTATCGCACGAGGAATGGGTGGTCGCTCGACGAGATCTCTTGCGGCGAGAGAAAGAGCTGACGCGCCTCCGCGACGAAATCGTCGAGGCTCGGCAGGCGCTGCCCTGGGAACGCGTAGACACTGACTACGTCTTCGAGGGCGCAGATGGCCCGGAGTCGCTGTCCGACCTGTTCGGCGACGCTAGCCAGTTGATCATCTACCACTTCATGTTCGATCCCGAGTGGGACGAAGGCTGCATTTCCTGTTCGTTCCTGGCCGACCACTTCGACCCAATCACGATTCACATTGAGCAACGAGACGCCGCCTTCGCTGCAATTTCGCGAGCGCCCTTGGACAAGCTGCAGGCCTACCGAGAGCGAATGGATTGGCAGTTCGAATGGCTGTCGTCCAATGCGAACAGCTTCAACTTTGATTACCGGGTCTCGTTCTCTATCGAGGATGTCGACGCAAGCCGACGAGAGTACAACTACGCGCTGCAATCACAGTTCGACGGCGCGGAAGCGCCGGGACTGTCGGTGTTCAACAAGGACGAGTCAGGCGAAATCTTCCACACCTACTCGACCTATGCGCGAGGTCTGGAAGACTTCCTTGGCGCCTACCGCTTCCTCGATGTCCTGCCCAAGGGCCGAGACGAATCCAACCTGCCCTGGGGCATGGCCTGGCTCCGCCGCCACGACCGATACAACGCAGGTCTGGTTGAGATTGCTGGCATCGACTGATCGGATTGCCAGAGTTTCCTGGCCCGGATGTCTTGGCTTGCGAAGCGACCACAACTCTTGCCCCCCGCTGGAGACCTTTGCAGAACTCACAAATCCCCTCTCCCCCCCTTTGCGGGGGGAGATGTCACGGAGTGACAGAGGGGGGGGGTCCGCCGGCGGCAACTAGATAGGCCTTGAGATGGGGAGCCCCCCTCTGCCGGCGGCATCTCCCCCCGCAAGGGAGACCTTTGAGAAACTCACGTATCCCATCGCCCCCCCTTGCGGGGGGAGATGTCATGGAGTGACAGAGGGGGGTCCGCCGCCAGCGACCAGATAGGCCTTGAGATGGGGAGCCCCCCTCTGCCGGCGGCATCTCCCCCGCAAGGGGGGCGAAGGGGACTCATTCAAAGGTCTCCGCAAGGGGGGGAGAGTGGGCCCAGTCATGGCGAGCGACCCGATGAGCTGAAACGATAAGTCGTCCAGAATCGGACTGGTCTCTTACGCCCCCGACGATTCCCTCGCCAGCTCGCCCATCAGCTCGACTGCTTCTGGTTGGTCCGTCCTGACCGTCAGGCCGGTGATGTAGCTGTCCGCCCAGGCCTGGTAGCGCTCTCGGATTCTGGCCGGCGAACCGAGCAGCGCCTGCTCGTCGAGGAACTCCTCTGGCACCTCCTCGATCGCCTCGCCCTTGCGTCCCGCGAGATAGAGCTCTTGGATGCGTTCCGCCGCGTCGCCGTAGCCGCGACGAACCATGCTCATCTTGTGGAAGTTGACGCTGCGAGCGCCCATCCCACCGACGTAGAGCGCCACATTCGGCTTCATCCTTCGGAAGGCGTCGCGCAGATCGTCGGTGATCTGAACCTCGGCAGAGGATTGCACCTCAAAGTCGGGCCACCATTTCGCCTCGCCCGTCTTCGCCTCCGAGCGTTTGAAGCCCTCTTCAATCCAAGGCGCAAACGTGTCGGCGTTGTACGGCGTCAAGCCGAGCGGCAGCCAGCCCTCGGCGATTTCGGCCGTCATCCGCACGTTGGTCTCGGTACCGGTACCCAGCCAGATCGGGATGTTGGGATTCATGTGCAAGATTGAGCGCAGGGGCTTAGCCAGCCCAGCGCTGCCGGGGCCTTCGTACGGCAACGAGATTTCCTTGCCGTCATGTGTGACCGGTTCCTCACGGGCGAGGATCTTGCGAATGATCGCGACGTAGTCGCGGATGCGCGGGTTCGGCTTGCCCCAGGGCTGGCCGTACCAGCCCTCAACGATCTGCGGTCCCGACACACCGATGCCCAGGATGATGCGGTCGCCGCCGGCCAGCGCGTCGATCGTCGCCGCGGTCATGGCCGCATTGGCCGCTGTTCGCGCCGCCAATTGAATGATGCCGGTTCCGAGGCGAATCTTCTCGGTCACCGCAGCCAGATAAGCCAGCGGCGAGAACGCGTCCGAGCCATACGCCTCAGCCGTCCAGACCGAGTCATAGCCCAACGCCTCCGCCTTGCGAACCATGTCAACCGGCAGCGTCATGTTCGCACCGGAGTAACCAAGCGCCAGTCCCAGTTTCATTTCTCGGTCCCTTCCGCGCTCTCGCCCTCGGCGGGTGAGATGCTTAACTAATTTCTCTCCTCCCCCTTGCGAGGGGAGGCGCCAATCCCTTTTCTTTCCTCCCCCTTGCAGGGGGAGGCGCCGAAGGCGGAGGGGGTCCCTCGGCTTAGGCCCCGACCGGCCCCCACCGTCCCCCGTTCAAGCCGGGGGCAGGCTACCTCGTGACACCTCCCCCAAGGGGAGAGGTCTTCAAACGTTCAGCGCAGCGTGATCGATCCGTTCGGACCCTCGATCACCGCGACCAGCGCAGGCTCAAGGCCTTCGCGAAGTTCCAACTCGACGCCCATCGCTTCGTGCGCCCGACGCACAGCATCGAGGTCGGGATGCTCGCCGTGCCACGATGCCAGGCGCGCGCCCTTGACTGCCGTCGTCGACGGATGCCGCGCGTCGCCCCAGTTGATCAGGAACGGCGCCAGCCCGCCCAGCAGCGGCGGCCAGCCGCCGACTGTCAGATGCCAGTCGAGCCGCGTGCCGTCGGCCAGGACGCGACCCAGCGGCCGCACCTCGCCGATGTCGAAGCCGGCCGCTTTCGCCGCCGCCGTTCGCTCCTCGATCGCGTCGCCCGCCTTGTAACAAAAGTGCGGCACGTGGGCGCCGCGCTCGCGAAACTCGTGCATGCCGAACGGCAGCGGACCTTCATGGTCGGCTTGGCTCGGGTCGGGACCGATGATCTCGAGGTAGGCGTCATCTTCAAGCGCGATCAGGTGGTTGTAGACGCCGCGGCCCTGGAAGTGCCCGCCCAGTTCCGCGCGAATCCCGGTCGCCGCCGCGATCGCCTCGACCGAGGCCTGAACGTCGGGCGTCGCCAGGACAATGTGATCCAGCATGGTGGTCCTCTTTTCGTGGTCTCAGCTCAGTGTCAGCTTGCGTGCGTGGCTTCGAAGTCGGCTAGCGTCCGATCCCGCAGATCAGGGTCGGTGAGCCAGTCCAGTGCTGCGTGCGCCATCGCCTTGGTCGCGGTCAAGGTCAGCCCGTGGCCCTCTGCCGAGCTCGCCGCCGCTGTGAACTGCGCCGTGTGATTGCCGCTCTCGTGCGGGATGTTGTACATCGGGTGGATCGACGGCACGACGTGCGACACGTTGCCCATGTCGGTCGAGCCGAAGCTGCCCTCCTTGGAGCCGTCCAGGTCCATCGCCCGCACACCCAGGTCGAGCCAGCGCCGACCGTAGGCCTCAGCCAGCGGCCGATTGTTGGCCATGTTGCTGTAGCGCGGACCCTGCCATTCCACCGACCACTCGCAGGAGGTCGCCAGCGCTGCGCCGGCAAAGCAGTCCTCGACCCGCTTGATCATCTCGTTCAACCGACCCTCTTGCGGCGCCCGCACGTAGAATTCGGCCTGCGCGTAGTCGGGGATGATGTTGGGTTTCTCGCCGCCGTGGTGAATCTTGCCATGGATCCGCACCGTCGGGTGCGACTGCTGGCGCAGCAGCGCAATCGCCTGATAGGCCAGCACCAGCGCGTCGAGCGCATTGCGACCCTCCCACGGCGCTCCCGCTGCGTGGGCGTTCTTGCCTCGGAACTCGACGAAACCCGTGTCGATCGCCAGAACGAAGGGATAAACGATGTCGCCCGTGCCGGGATGAATCATCATCGCCGCGCCGACATCCTCGAACGCTCCCTCGTCGATCAGACGAATCTTGCCACCGCCACCTTCCTCAGCCGGCGATCCAAGCACGCGAACCGTACCGTCAACACCCTCGCGCTCCAGCGCATTCGCCACGGCCAATCCGGCCGCCGCACCCGAAATCGCAATCAGGTTGTGACCGCAAGCATGACCAATCCCCGGCAGCGCGTCGTACTCGCAGAGCACGGCAATCGTCGGACCGCCCGAGCCCTTGGTCGCCTCAAAAGCGGTCTCCATCCCGTACGCCGAACGCGTCACGTCGAATCCTGCGTCCGACAGGAAGCTGGTCAGCGCCGCGTGCGCATGCACTTCCTCGTAGTTCTCCTCGGGATGCGAGTGGATGTCCATGCTCAGCGCCCGTAGAGACTCCGACGCGGCATCAATCGTCTGCGAAGCGATATCCCAGAGACTCATCGGTTCTTCCCTCCTTGCTCCCCCTTGCAGGGGGAGCTGCCGAAGGCTGAGGGGGTCCTTCCTCCCTCGCGTTTCGCTGTTTGCGATGTCACCCTCGCCCTACTCCGTGAACCAGCCGCCGTCGGGATGAATGATCTCACCGGTCACATATGACGCCTCGTCCGACGCCAGGAAACACGCCACCTTGGCGATCTCCTCCGGCTGACCGAAGCGGCGCATCGGCGTCAAGCTCAGGACCCACTGGTTCAACTCTTCGTGACCCGAGATTGCGGCCGTCATCGGCGTCTCGATGAAACCGGGACCGATCGCGTTGACGCGAATCCCATCCTGCACCAACTCCTGCGCGAGCACCTTGGTCAGCATCCAGACGCCTGCCTTCGAGACGCAATAGTTGGCTGCGCCCGCCTGCGGGAACTTGGCCATGATCGAGGCGATGTTGATAATCGATCCGCCATTGCCCAACTCAATCATCTTCCGAGCGCACGAGCGGTCGGTCATCATCACGCCGGTCAGATTGACCGCCAGCACCTTCTCCCAGTGCTCCACGTTTTGATTGGCGATGAACGACGCCGTGCGGTCCTCGCCGATGTCGCTGCTCTCGCCCGACACGTACTCCGCATTGGAAATGCCGGCCGCGGCGACCACGATGTCGAGGCGGCCAAACTCGTCGACGCAGGCCTGCGCCGCGGCGTCGTTGGCGGCCTCGGTCGAGGTGTCGCATTCGACCACGACGGCTCGCCGACCCTCCGCCTCGACCGCCGCCACTGTGTCGGTGGCGCGATGCGGCAGCAGATCGGCCAGGAGCACGTCGGCGCCCTCATGTGCGAACCGAATCGCGCAGGCAGCGCCGATCCCGCTCGCTCCGCCGGTGATCAACGCCGCCTGTCCCTCAAGTGCTCCAGCCATGTCGCCCGCCTCTCAGCGTTCCGAGTCCAGCAGTGTGTCAGGATCAATTGCCGACGGCAGGATAGGCGTTGCCGGCGCCGACTGGGGCAGAACACATAGGTCTCCCCTATAGGACTGAGGAATCGTTGCCGATACGATACGCGCCAACGTTGTTGAGCAGTGAATTGCGAGGGCTCGGGATATGCGAGCAATGATCTTGCTGCTCTTGGGCATGGTGGTCGGCGCGGCAGCGCTGAGCGCGGTCTGGGCGACCACAAGAGGAACCGACGGAAACGTTGATGTGCGCATCGTGGTCGAGCGCCTCGATGACGGTCGCGTCGAAGTCGGTCTCCAACATCGAGAGGTCAGCGGAGCGTGGAGCGAAACGGAAAAGCCGGAACGTCGATTCCTGGCGCCCAACGCTGAGGCCGGTCTGGCGCTGTACAGCTCGGAGATCGTGGTAGACACAGACAGCCGACACGAGCTCGTTGCCAACAGCTACGGCGCATATCTCGTCGAGTCCGGCGAGGACATCGCCGATCGGTTCTCCGAGTACTTCGGAGAAGCAGCGCAGGAAGACCTGCCCAAGATGCTCTGCATCGAGGACCTCAATGATCCAGGAATCGGTCAGCTCTGCGATGGTCTGGGACAAGGCTATGGAGGCACTGTCGAGCGGCTCGCCGTCAGCGACTACGACGAATTTCGCACGCAGATCGAGACGGCGGTCCGCGAGGATGGTGATCTCGGCGGCGACTTTGCCACGAGCGTTCCCATCGCCGACATCATTGACGAGACGATGGAGGAGAACCGCACCTGAGTTCCCGGTAGATATTGGATCGAACTGATCGACCCTCACCTGCCCAGTCCAGACGACCTTCACTGCGTCATCAGCCACGGCGGCGAAGCAAGCCTGTTCTGGGAACTCGCTTCAGAGTCTTCGGTCGCCGCGGCCGGTGCGCTCGGCATCGATGTCCGTACCGAGGTCTACGCCGTCGCCGCCGAGCAGGCTGAGGCCATTCGCCGCTGCGTCGCCGATGGCGCTGTGGCTATCGCGACGACGCTGGCCGAGCCGGAGGTCCTGAAGCCTGCGGTCCAGGAAGCCATCGATGCCGGCGTTCACATGATCTCCTTCAACTCCGGCGCCGAAGTCGCCGCCGATGTCGGCACGGCCCTGCACATCGGTCTCGACGACCGCGAAGGCGGTCGAATCGCCGCCGCAGAGTTCAGCGAACGCGGTATTGAGGGCAACGCACTCTGCATCATCCACGAACCCAACAACGTCGGTCTGCACAACCGCTATGACGGGCTTGAGGAAACGTTCAACGGCGCCGTCGAACGCTGGAGCCCAACCAGCGACGAAACCGTGATCGAAGAGCTCGAAGCCCGATTGACCGAAGGCAATGTCGACGCAGTGCTCGCGCTCTCGTCCAACACCGGAGTCGCGGTACGCATCGTGATCTTCCTGTCCGACGCAGACATACCCGCCGCAACGTTCGGTTGGACCCGCCTGATCAGCGAGCTGGTGTCCGAGGGTCGGATGATGTTCGCCATCTTCGACCATCCGGAGCTGCAGCCCTACCTGGCCGCAGTCGGCTCACTGATCGTCGAACGCCTGCGCATCGACCCAGAGGGCTACTTCAACAGCACCCAGTTGTTGATCAAGCCAATGATCACCGATGCAGAGGCGATGCAGGCCCTGCGCAACTCGTTGACCGCCGGGCAAGCACAGCCATAGGACCAGCATGGATAGGGGCAGCCGCAGCCATTGTGGCTGCCCCTGCGTTTGGTCCTGAGACTCGCGACGGTGTCTCTGAAGTCAGTGCCACATAGCCATTCATGACCTCCCCATCCTTGCTCCCCCTCGCGGAGACCGTTGCGGAGCTCACGAATCCCCTCTCCCCCCTTTGCGGAGACCTTTGAAAAACTCATGATTCCCCTCTCCCCCCCTTGCGGGGGGAGATGTCACGGAGTGACAGAGGGGGGGTCCGCCGCCAGCGACCAGATAGGCCTTGAGATAGGGAGCCCCCCCTCTGCCTACGGCATCTCCCCCGCGAGGGGGGAGAAGGGGATTAACCCGCAAAACTCCGCAAGGGAGAGAAGATGACTTCCGCAACGGTCTCCTTTCGCGGGAATGACAAGAGGCCGAGAGACACCCCGTTTTCATTCGCATTTACGAAACGACTTGCGGATAACGCTCCTGAGGGCGTAGCGTCCTAAGCGTCCGGGATGTACCGAGGGTTACTGAATGATCAGCCCGCGTGGCACGAATTCCCCTGGTTCTGACAGTGTTCACCTTGGCATTGCGTGTCTTGCACCGCACAGGTCTATGGTGCGGACAGGAGTAGTTCTCGGTGGGTGTCACGGCAGACTCCTTCCCGAGTAATCAGGCCGGCGCATCGCATTCCCGCGCCGTCCGCGGAGGCCGTTGAAAGATGACCACCACATCAACGCAGGCGAACGGATCGGGCGGCTCCGGCGCGCCGATCCTCGAACGTGACCGCGTCACCGTCCGCTTCGCGGGCGACTCCGGCGACGGCATGCAGTTGGCCGGCAATCGATTCGCCGACGCCACCGCGATCTTCGGCAACGACTTCTCGACACTGCCGGATTTCCCTGCCGAGATTCGCGCGCCAGCCGGATCCCTCGCCGGCGTCTCCAGCTTCCAGATTTCCTTCTCGAAGCACCTCATTTTCACGCCCGGCGACGAGCCCGACACGCTCGTAGCGATGAATCCCGCCGCGCTGAAATCGCACCTCGCGGCGCTGGCCAAGGGCGGACTGCTCGTCGTCAACGAGGATGCCTTCACCGCCGGCAACCTGAAGAAGGCCGGCTACCCCTCAAATCCTCTGACCGATGGCTCGCTTGACAGCTATCGGATCATCAAGGCGCCGGCGACGACCGCCGCGGTCGCCGCTCTTGACGACCTCGGACTCTCCAACCAGAACGCCGAGCGGACCAAGAACTTCTTTGCCCTCGGCCTCGTCTACTGGCTTTACGACCGCGACCTCGAGCCGACGCTGGACTGGATCCAGGAACGCTTCGGTCGACTGCCCAACATCGCCGAGGCCAACCGTCGCGCGCTCTTCGCCGGCCACGCCTACGGCGAGACCACGGAAATCGCCGACGCCCACGTCCGCGTCCCACCGGCACAGCTCAAGCCCGGCGAGTACCGCACGATCACCGGTAGCCAGGCGCTCGTGCTCGGTCTGATCGCCGCCTCCCACCTGTCCGACCTCGAGCTGTTCTACGGCTCCTACCCCATCACTCCCGCCTCTGACGTGTTGGTCGAACTTGCCGCTCTGCGCGAGTTCGGTGTGCGCACCTTCCAGGCCGAGGATGAGATTTCAGCGGTCGGCGCCGCGATCGGCGCGGCCTACGGTGGCGCGCTCGGTGTGACCGGCACCTCAGGTCCCGGCATCGCGCTCAAGAGCGAGGCAATCAACCTCGCGATCATGACCGAGTTGCCCCTGATCGTTCTCGACGTCCAGCGCTCCGGTCCCTCGACCGGTATGCCGACCAAGACCGAGCAGACGGACCTCCTCCAGGTCATGTTCGGGCGCAACGGCGAATCGCCGCTCTGCGTGCTCGCCGCCAAGTCACCAGGCGACTGCTTCTACATGGTGCTCGAAGCGGTCCGGCTGGCCTACCAGTTCGTGACGCCGGTCATCCTGCTCTCTGACACCTACCTGGCCAACACCGCCGAGCCGTGGCCGGTGCCCGACATCACACAACTCGACCAGATCGAGGTCCCATACCGCAAACTTCTGCACACGGCTCCGGAAGACTACGCGCCCTATGAGCGCGACCCGGACACGCTGGCTCGCGCTTTCATCCCACCCGGACAGCCCGGTCTGCAGCACCGTATCGGCGGTCTGGAGAAGGCTGACGGCAGCGGCGAAGTCTCCTACACGGCGGAAAACCACCAGCGCATGACCAACCTGCGCGCCGAGAAGATTCAGCGGATCGCCAACTTCATTCCTGAGGCCGAGGTTGACGGTCCAGAATCTGGAGACATGCTCGTTCTGAGCTGGGGCTCCACCTACGGAGCGGTCTTCACCGCGGTCAACGACGTACGCGAGGCGGACTACGACGTGGCACACGTACACCTGCAGTACCTCAACCCCTTCCCGCGAAACCTCGGCGACGTGGTTGCGCGCTACAACAAGGTGCTCATCCCCGAGGCGAACACCGGCCAGCTGCGGATGCTGATCCGCGCCAACTTCCTCGTCGACGCCAAGGGCTACAACGAGGTCACCGGCCAGCCACTCTCAGCACGCCTGCTGACTGAAGCAATCAAGAAGTTCGCCTCTGAATAATCGCCGGATCGCACCGAATATCCCGTAGCATCGAGTACAGAGAGCCACAGGAGGCACGACATGGTACTCCAGACACCGCATGCTCCAGAGCACGTCCAGACCATCATCCCGATCGCGGAAGAGAACTTGACGCGGAGGGACTATGCCTCTGATGTCGACACCCGCTGGTGTCCCGGCTGCGGCGACTACTCGATCCTCTCCCAGATGCAGCGCGCCCTGTCCAACCTCAACGTCGCGCCCGAGAAAATGGTCTTCGTCTCCGGCATCGGCTGCTCCTCGCGCTTCCCGTACTACATGAACACCTACGGGTTCCACTCGATTCACGGCCGTGCGCCAACCATCGCCTCCGGACTCAAGCTCGCGCGCCCCGACCTTATGGTCTTCGTGATTACCGGCGACGGCGACGCTCTGTCAATCGGCGGCAACCACCTGCTCCATGTCCTGCGCCGCAACGTCGACGTGAAGATCTTCCTCTTCAACAACCGCATCTACGGCCTGACCAAGGGTCAGTACTCGCCGACCTCCGAACTTGGCAAGGTCACGAAGTCGTCGCCCAGCGGCACGACCGAGCGTCCGCTCAACCCGCTCTCCGTGGCGCTCGCCTCCGAGGCGACATTCGTCGCCCGCACCTTCGACACCGACCCGCAGCACCTGACCGCAACGATCGAGACAGCCGCCCGACACCACGGCGCCGCCTTCGTCGAAATCCTGCAAAACTGCAACATCTTCAACGACCGCGCCTTCTCCGACTACACGGACCGCGACGTCCGCGACGAGCGGCTGCTCTACCTCGAGCACGGTCAGCAGATGCTCTTCGGCGAGGATAAGAACAAGGGACTGGCCGTCTCGGCGACCGGCCTGCATGTCGTTGACTCGCACGGTCCCGACGCCGGCCTGATCCTCACCCACGACGCGACCCGCCCATCGCCCGACGTGCATCAGCTGCTCGCCCGCTGCGCCTACCCCGAGATGCCGGTCCCCATGGGAGTCATCCGCCAGGTCGCGACGCCAACCTACGGCGACTACCTCGACAGCCAGATCGAAGTCGCCAAGTTCAGAAACCAACAGGACGTCGTCCAACTCCTCCGAGGCAAAGCCACCTGGCAGGTGGAGTAAGCCCAGACAGGGTGTCAAAGGCAGAGGATCTGTGCCCTCCGAGATTTCCTGGGACTCAGGTGTAATCTCCGCAAGCGGCACCGTCACCGACGCGCACGCGATTCGGCAATTGTGCCGAGCTCTGCAACAATCGATCCGCAGAGACAGATCAACCGAAGTCCAACTGGACTTCGCCGCCTGTGAAGAACTCACGCAAGCGGTTATGCTGCCCATCCTCCCGCAGATCGTTCGCTATCGCGAGCAAGAAGGTGTTCGGTTCAACCTCGTTCTTCCCAACAAGAGCGAGAATCTCTTCCTCGCCTCGCTCAACGACCTCTTCTCTAGCACCAACTGGGCGCACTTCATCCAGCCGGAACGATTCGAAGCAGTAAGCGAATCCGGTGACAAGGTGCCTGTTCGGCGCTTCATGACCGACAGGGAGATGTACGCAGCCGTTGATGAACTTCTCAGGTTCTTCCTTCGCGGGAGTCGGATAAGTAGAGAGACCCTTCAGGCTCTGGAGTGGTCATTAACCGAGATTGCCGACAATGTGCTCAATCACGCACAATCGAGCGTCGGAGGGTTTCTTCAAGCCTCTGAATACGGACCGGCAATCGAGTTTGTCGTTGCTGATGCAGGAATAGGCATACCTCGCAGTCTCGGCATCGACGATCAGCAAGAGGCGTTGCGCAAGGCAGTTTCCGAAGGTGGTACTCGTGATCGCTCCTCGAACGCAGGCAATGGCCTCTATGGGAGTCTGCGAATCGCGGCTATCTCTACCGGGGAATTCGAGATGCACTCGCAGGGGGCAGTGCTTAGCTTCGATGGCCAGAGTGCGCAGGAGATAACGACATTGGATCCGACTCTCCTTTCGGGAACGTCAGTTCGTTGCGCAGTTGGTGGATTCGATGGACAACTCCTAGAACAAGCACTCAGATTCAACGGAGAACCACACCAACCTTTGGGCGACTACGTAGAGCGGACATTCGAGACAGATAGTGGCGAACTGTATTACTCAATCAATGAGCACGCCAAACGCGATCTCGGTTCTCGAAGAGGCGGGGCCCGTGTCAGGCAAGAGTTGCGGAACCTGCTTCGAGATCAGGACCACGTCGTGTTGGACTTTGCAAACGTCAGAGTTATCTCTAGCAGTTTCGCCGATGAAGTCTTCGGTCGCCTCTTCGTCGATCTTGGACCGCGAGCGTTCATGTCGCGCATTGTGCTGCGCAACGTCGACCCCACAATTGACGGTCTCATTGATCGCGCCATTGTTCAGAGAACCAAGCTGGGCAATCCTGCGACCCCCTAACGCCCCCGATTCCCGCCGCCGTCGATCGTGTGCATCGCGCCGTTGACATACCGACTGTCATCCGAGCACAACCATGTCACCAGTGACGCGACCTCTTCAGGCTCTCCATACCGACCCAACGGGTTTGCGGCCGCGAACATGTCGTGGACGCCTTCGGGATTGTCCGGGTCGAACTGCCGCTCCAGGCTGCGCATCATCCGAGTCTCAATTGGTCCTGGGCAGACTGCGTTGACACGGACGGTCGGCGCGAGCTCTTGCGCGGCCGACTTTGTCATTCCGACCACCGCGTGCTTCGACGCGCCGTAGGCGATGATTCCCGGCGTCGGCGTGAGTCCGGCGACTGAGGCGGTGTTGACGATTGCGCCGCCACCCGACTCTTGCATCGCCGGCGCGACGTGCTTCATGCCCAGCCAGACGCCCTTGAGGTTGACTGCGATCACGCGGTCGAAGTCTGCTTCATCCAACTCCGTCAGCGCCGAGCGCACGCCTTCGATCCCGGCGTTGTTGAAGAACGCATCCACCCGACCGTAGGCCGACAGCGCCTCCGACACGTAGCGCGCGACGTCCGCCTCCTGTGTGACATCAGCCTCGACTGTGATGCACTCGCCGCCGACATTAGTGATCGCCGCAACGGTTTCGTCCAGGTCCGAGCCGGCCAGGTCGACTGCGACCACCTTGGCCCCGTCCTCGGCGAAGCGCACGCTCGCCGCGCGTCCGATGCCGCCCGCCGCTCCGGTCACAATCGCCACCATGCCGTCGAATCGGTCACTCATCGTCAGCCATCCTCTCAAGTTCGTCGCTCTGCGAAGAATACCCGCTCCCCCAGTAATGCGGAGCTGCCCAAGCCTCCCTGCTCCCCCTCGCAGGGGGAGCTGCCGCAGGCTGAGGGGGTCCCTCCGCATCGGCGAACAATACCGTGATATCTAGAAAATCGGAGTGCGCCAGTTTGGCGCCGCCCACGACAACGCAAGGAAGACGCAAAGCACGCCCAGACCTAACACGATCAGCTCCGGCAACGGGCGCAACGGCTTGACATGCGACGCGGCGCTGATGAAGCCGCTCCACTTGGGAAACGTCCAGAGAATGAGCGCGGCGACAGCCCCGACGACCATCCCGCCCAGGTGTCCGCCGATGCTGACCCCCGGCCAGAGGAACGAAATCGCGATGTTGATCACCAGGAAGGCGAGGATGCCCGAGTCTCGGAGCCGGACGCCCGATGCCCGTTCCGCGATCACGACCGCGCCGGCCAACCCAAACACGGCGCCCGACGCTCCGGCCGTGAATGCGTTGGGCTCGACGATCAGCGCGCCCAGCGCGCCACCGGTTAACGAGACGCCGTACAGCAGCAGCATCCGCCGGCCGCCGATGGCCGGCTCCAGCATCCGCCCCAACAGCATCAGGATGAACATGTTCATCGCCATGTGGATCAACCCATAGTGCAAGAACGCCGACGTAACCAGCCGCCACCACTCGCCGTCATAGACGAACGCGCCATGCAGCGCGAAGTCGCGGTGAATCGAGGTCACGCCGCCGCCCCACAGCGACAGCGACCCCGAATACAGCGAGACAAAGATCCAGATCAGCGCATTGACCACCATCAGCGCCTGAGTCACCCGAATCGGAGACGTCGTCTTCCACTCCCGAGTCCGCTTGCGAGCATCGGCCACACACTCCGGGCACTGAAACCCCACCGGAGCCGCAATCATGCAAGAAGTGCAAATCGGCCGCGAGCAGCGTTGACAAAGAACCCCAGCCCAGGTATCCGAATGCCGATAGCAGGAAGCCTCGCGAGAACTCATGGACTCAGTGTATGAGCGTGGCAAGCCCCTCCATGTAGGATTCGCACATGTCGAGCCCTGAACTCTGCCTTCAGCACGCTGCTCCGATTCTTGAGCGTCACAACAAAGCCGGAGTCAGCGAGGCCGAGATTGGCGCAGCAATACGCGACTTCCTGATCAACACCGGCCTGGTCGACGCGAACGAAGTAGAAATGGAGCAGGCGCCGGCGGAAGGCTCGTCGGGACGGGTCGACCTGCGGACCCGCGACCTCATCATCGAGTTCAAGGTGCGCATCGGGAATCAAGTCGACCCCGACCCGCACCATGTCAAGCAGCTTGACGATTACCTCAAGGCAGCCGTCGCAGGCGGACAACCTCAACGCTTCGGCATTCTGACCGACGGCAAGTACTGGATTCTCCGATGGCCCGGCATGGGACCGGTCAGTACGCAATCACCGAATGCGTTCACGCTGGCGAATGCCGAATATGGTCTGCAACTGTACGAGTGGCTCCGCGACCAGTCACAAGTCCTCGAAGCACGTGGCACTCCGCCCACCGATGACGAAATCCGCGCCCGCCTCGGCAGCGGACCGCGCTACGAACGACAACTCAAGTCGCTGCGCGAACTCTATGACGCCAAGCGCGACGATCCGACGATCGCCGTCAAGCGCGAGCTGTGGCGAAGCTTGCTCGCTGCCGCCCTCGGACAGGTCGTGGAAGTAGACACTGACCTGGACGAGCTCTTTGTCAGGCACACGTACCTCTCCGTAGTTGTCGGACTCGCCGTCCAGTCTGCGTTTGGCATTGACATCGCGAGTTCAGTAGTAACCGAGCCTGATCGCCTGCTCAACGGACAGCTCTTCTCCGACGCAACAGGGGTCAGCGGCGTTGTCGAGTCCGACTTCTTCACCTGGCCGGTAGAAGTCGGCGGCGAGGCGTGGTTGCGCGATATCGCCACCCGGATCAGTTGGTTCGATTGGAACCAGGCCGAGTCCGACATCGCCCGCATCCTCTACGAAGCCGTCATCCCCGCCGACGACCGGCGCCGGCTCGGCGAGTACTACACGCCCGACTGGCTGGCCCGCGAGATCGTAGATGCCGTTGTCACGGATCCACTCAACCAGCGTGTACTCGATCCCGCCTGCGGCTCCGGTTCCTTCATCTTCGCCGCGGTGCGCAAGTATCTGTCCGCAGCACAGGAAGCCGACCGGGGCGCGGGACAGACCCTGGATGGTCTGCTCAACCATGTGATGGGCATTGACGTGCATCCCGTCGCCGTACACCTGGCGCGGGCCACCTGGACATTTGCCGCACGCGATGCGCTGCACGCCGCGCGTGAGGCGGGCGAGTCGATCAGTGTCACCGTGCCCGTCTATCTCGGCGACTCGTTGCAGTTGCGAGCCGAGTCCACCGGTCCCATGTTCGAAGGCATGATCACCATCCCGGTGCCCGATCCGCCGGGCGCGAAACTGTCCTATCACCGCGAGCTTCACTTCCCCCGCGCCCTGGTTGAGCAGGCCGATTGGTTCGACGGCCTGATGACCAAGATGGCCGCCAACATCGAGAGCGGCGGCGATCCCAAGTGGGCGCTGGATGATGAGGACATCGACGACGGCCCCGACCGGACAATGCTCGAACGCACCGCTGAGACACTCCAGCGCCTCCACGACGACGGCCGCGACCACATCTGGGCCTACTACACGCGCAACCTCGTCCGCCCCGTCGCGCTCCGCGCCGACCCGGTCGACGTAATCGTCGGCAATCCGCCCTGGCTCACATACAACCGCACCGAGGCTGTCGTGCGAGAGGAGTTGGAACGCCAGAGCAAGGAGCGCTACGGCATCTGGGCGGGCGGACGCTATGCGACGCATCAGGACATTGCCGGGATGTTCTTCGCGCGTGCCACTGAGTTGTACCTCAAGCCCGGCGGCAAAGCTGCGATGGTCCTGCCGCACAGCGCCTTGCAGACCGGCCAATACACCAAGTGGCGCAGCGGGCAATGGGGCGTCCTCTCAGTCGATCTCGGCGTCCGGCCGCCGTGGGACCTGGAACGGATCGAGCCGAACAACTTCTTCCCCGTACCGGCCTGCGTGGTGTTCCTCACCCGTAAGGATCCGCCCGGCAAGCCACTGCCCAATCGAGCCGACCGCTGGCGCGGCCAGGACAGCGGCCCCTTCACGATGGAGCAAATCCCACTCACAGATACGTCCGGCAAGTTCGCCTCGCCCTACGGCGATCGAGCGCGACAGGGCGCGACGATCGTGCCTCGATCTCGCTGTTCTTCGTCAATGTTGAAGACTCCAAGGCGCTGGTGCAGGCCGCCAACACCCTTACCGTCTCGCCGCGGCGAAGCAAGCAGGAAAAGTCCCCGTGGAAACAACTCGACTGCCAGAGCTGAGCAACAAGCGATTGAGGCCGAGCACGTCTTTGATGTCATCTAGGCGAAACGGTCGCGCCGTATGTCCTCTTGGATCCCGCTGAAAGGCGGTCTTGCCGCTCTCCAAGACGACAGGGGAATTGGTAAAGAAGGGGGATGGTTGGTACGGCGTTGATCCGTTGTCGCTAGGG
Organism: Dehalococcoidia bacterium; assembly: GCA_963666795.2. Taxonomy (GTDB): domain Bacteria; phylum Chloroflexota; class Dehalococcoidia; order Bin125; family Bin125; genus Bin125. The sequence goes on from CAXXUV010000008.1 coordinate 2,605,978, forward strand.
AATCGGATGCGGCGGCGCTGGCGGAAGAGTCAACGAACTCTGGGATGAGCATAAGAGCCCAAACAACAAGCTCAATCTGCTTGGCACACAGCTTGACTATATGGGCAAGTTCTGGCATCGCACAGCCGGAGAATGCTAATGGATGCTATCTGTAGAGTTGCCTATTCGTCGTCAGGCCGGCCGACAGCGCCGATAGCAATGAATCGCGACCCCAAGTGATTGACTACACGCTGTTCTGGATTGCAAATCCTTGACCGAGGCGCAATATCTAATCGCAGTCATCAACAGCCAGTGCCGTTGGAACAGCATCTTGACCGCGTTCATGTCGCAAGGGTCAGTTTGGTGGCACGAATACGACAGAAGCATCTTTGGCGTCTTCCCATCCCCGAGTACGACGAGTCCAATGATCTGCATCAGGAGATTGCCGCCGCCGGCGCCTCCGCCGCTGAGGCCGCAAAGACGGTGTTAGCCGAGGTTGCGCGCGGAGCGGGAGGCGTCGGGAAAGTCGTTCAGCGTAACAATCGCACGTCGAGAGTTGCGTCGCTGGCTGTCAGAGTCGGAGGAGGGGTCAGCGTGTGGAGGCGTTGGTAGGTCGGCTGATTGGCTGAATCATCCGAATAGAGAGGTCTTTTGAATGTCTAGCTTGCCAACTTTCGAAGAGGCTTGGTCCGGACTAAAGCCTGAGGAAGAGAAGTCCGCCAACATCATCCTGGGTAATGGCTTCTCGCTTGGAGCCCATGACGGTTTCGCTTACGGTAGCCTCTACGATGAAGCCGTAGAGAGGCAGAGCATTTCAGACCTGGCTCAGAGGTTATTCGAGAGGTATGGCACCAACAACTTTGAGAGGGTGTTGAATCAACTTGAGGAAGGTGTATGGCTTGGCAGGCAATATCGCCAAAGGACTGTGCGTATGCGCGCGGATCTCGAAGAGGTGAAGAGTGCTCTCATTGAGGCGATTGCGGCAGTACATCCCGATAACCTGTGGGGGTTAGGAAACGTCGATGTTCACAAGATCGGTGACATACTTACTAGGTTGCAAACTCATAGCCACCGTGAACTATGATTTGGTGCTGTATTGGCGTGCTGATGACCTACATGGAAGAGATTGGAGATCACTATCGTTTCGAGGATGGTTTTCGGCCATCCTACAGAGATCGTGACACCCTCGCGTTTCTTGGTGTCGAAACTGAACAAAGACGGGAGTATCAGAAAGAGGACTGTTTGTTACTTGCATGGCGCACTACATTTCGCGCGTGCTCCAGGCACCGTGGTCAAACGTAGATGGGGAATGGAAAACGGCTCGTTGATTGAACAAGCGCGAGACGCCATTGAGGACGATAACCCACCTCTATTCGTAGCAGAAGGGTCGTGGGAAGCCAAAAGGGATCAAATCGCAGCCAACGAGTATCTGGCGTGGGCGCTTGAGCGAGTCGGCCACATGAGCGGGATTCTGTTCACTTACGGATGGGCGATGAACGAACAGGACCAGCACATCCTAGAGGCGATTCATGCCAATGACAAGCTAAAGGCTGTCTACGTTGGAGTCTTCGACGATTTCCAATCCAAAGGTGGGTTAGCTCTGCAAGTAAGAGCCAAGGAGTTTGAGGATATGCCGAAGGAGTTGAGGAGATACGGAAACAATCGGGTCGCCCCACCAATCGATGTCCAGTATTACGATGCGCGAAGCATGCCGTTTTGGCAATCAGTGGATAGTGGGCCATTCGACTGAGGCAGGGTCCGGGTACCTATAGGTCGCGGTAGGTGGCTTCGTTGCGACGCAGGACATCGGTGACGGTTACCAACCGCGCATCGGTCCGTTGACATCGTCGAGATAGAGGACACGCCAGTTGCCCTGGCGCACTCGATGGGTTCTTTCCCTGGAGCTGCAACGATCCCGTGAGGACGGGGTTCTGCAGCCAGGTCGTCTGATTTTGGCGATGATTTGGTCTGAAGTCGCGCGCGATAGTGCCTTCCTGTTGAGACGCGCAACTGGCGCTCCACTCGCGGCTTCGTTGTGACCCGATATCGCTCGCCGCTGGACCGCTCGCTCACTTCTCCGCGTCGTCGGGCATCAAGTCGCTCCTCGACATATTCCTCCCATGGGACGAGCATCGGGGAACCGGCCGCCGTGTCGTTCGTACTTCGGCTTGGGTTTCCTCCGCGATTCGCTTGGTCTTCCGCCTCTTCCTCCGGTGTCAGTTCGTCGAGCAGTTCGATTTGGCCCTGCTCGGCGAGGCTCGACACGGCCTCGGCAATCGTGACGGCGACGCGGGCGTCGTCCAGTGTGACCGGGAGCCGGTCATCCGCTTGCGGGCGCTGCTTCCAGAGTGAGTCAAGCGCCGCCATCGTCGGTTCCAGGACGTGGACGCGAGAGTAACCCTCGCACCACAGGTCGGGGCGTTCTTCCCAGTGGGCCAGGATCACACCGAGGTCGGTCGTGGGGTTGTCGGGCGTCGCAATCTGGCGAAATGCCTGCTCGATTGCGCGGATGGCGCAGTCGTAGGCGTCGGGCGCGGCAGACTCATCCTGTCCCCAAGCCACCTCCCGCGCCGAGCGCAGCAAATCGGCAGCCGAAGTATCGACCGGGTGGTCAAGCGTCATCGTCGCCGCCTTTCGTCCCGCGCTTTCGAGTGTATCGGGATGCATCTGGCCCACCCTCTACACTGACCCCACGACCCCGCAACCGCCCTCCGAATGGAGCTGAACCCCATGAAATTCCACTGGTTCAACCTGATGCCCTGGCCGCATCTTCCCGATGACTTCCGCGAGACCAATCGCTCTGTCTGGGTTGATGTTGACTCGAGGCTCTATGACCCCGTCGAGGGGCACCGGGTCTACAACGAATACCTTGACCAGCTTGAGTATGCCGCGAGCCTCGGCTTTGACGGCATTGGCGTCAACGAGCATCACCAGAACGCCTATGGAATGATGCCGTCGCCGCAGCTCATGGCCGCGACCCTGGCCCGCCGGACCAAGGACGTGACCCTATTGCTGCTCGGTCAGTCGATCGCGCTCTACAACCCGCCGACCCGCGTCGCCGAGGAAATGGCGATGCTTGACGTGATGTCGGGCGGACGACTGGTCGCCGGATTCCCGGTCGGCACGTCGATGGACGACAACTTCTGCCTCGGCTCCAATCCGGCCACGCTGCGCGACAAGTACCGCGAGAACCACGACCTGATCCGCCGCGCTTGGGAGGACCCTGACGTCTTTTCCTGGAACGGCGAGTACAACAAGATGCGCTACGTCAACATCTGGCCGCGCCCAATTCAGAAGCCCCCGCCTATTTGGATCCCCGGCGGCGGCTCGATCGAGACCTGGGACTTCTGCGCCGAAATGGGCTACAACTATTCGTATCTCTCCTTCAACGGCTACGTCCGCGGCGAGGCCCTGATGCAGGGCTTCTGGAATCGTCTGGGCGAGCTCGGCGTCGAGTTCAACCCGTTCCAGGGCGCCTTCGCGCAGCAGATCGTGGTCGCCGAGACCGACGACCAGGCCGAGCAGATGTACACCGAGCACCTGCAGTACTTCTTCGACAAGTGCCTGCACGTCTACCCCGGTTTCGCCGACGCGCCCGGCTACCGCACCGAGAACACGATCCGCGCCGGACTCCGCGCCGGCAGCGCGCAGGGCCTCGGCATCGCCCACACGCTGACCTGGGACGACTGGGTGCGCGAGGGCTACATCGTGGCCGGCTCGCCCAACACGGTGGCCGAGCAGATCGAAGCGCTCGCAACCAAGCTGCAGGTCGGGCACCTGGTCTCCCTGCTGCACTGCGGCAACATGCCCGACGACAAGGCCCGAGCCTCAACCAAGCTCTTCGCCGAACAGGTCATCCCGCGAGTCAAGCACATCTGGGAAGACTACGAAGACCACTGGTCGCCAAAGCCCATCGGCTCCGAGCACATGTCAACACCCGCCCCGGTGCTCAGCGCCAACTAGGTAGACGCTGACTGTGAACTCCTCGCTCCCCCTTGCAGGGGGAGCTGCCGAAGGCTGAGGGGGTCCCGCCCAAGCATGCCCGACGACATTGAGCGCGTTCACCAACTGCACTTCGCCCGCCGACTACGCAGTGACGCCACGGAGGCGGAGCGCCATCTGTGGAAGCATCTCCGCCGACGGAGCCTAGGTGGACACCGATTTCGCCGGCAACATCCGATCGGACCTTACGTCGCCGATTTTGCTTGCTTGCAGGCGCGTCTGATCGTTGAACTGGACGGTGGGCAACATGTCGACGAGCAATCCTACGACGCCCAACGAGATGCGTTTCTCAAGGAGCGCGGGTTTCGCGTGTTGCGGTTCTGGGATCACGAAGTGATGAGGGGCGTCGAGTCTGTACTCGATGCCATCGCTGAGGCGTTGTCCGAAGGACCCCCTCAGCCTTCGGCAGCTCCCCCTGCAAGGGGGAGCGGGAAGCCTGCGGCAGCTCCCCCTGCAAGGGGGAGCGGGAAGCGTGTGGCAGCTCTCCCTAAAGGGGAAAGTGGGAGTTTGGCACGGGGGAGTGAGGTCCTGTGAAGTTCCACTGGTTTCACGGGATGCCCTGGCCGCATCTCCACTACGGCTGGTACGTGGGCAAGCACTTTGATCCGCGCTGGGCAAACGCGCCGCCCTCACCGGAGCCGAGCTTCGACGAACGCATTACGAGCGGTACGCTGATTGCCGGGTCGCCCGAATCGGTGACCGAACCGGTTGAAGACCTGGTCAAGCGGTTGAAAGTTGGACACCTGATCGGCGTCCTTCAGTTCGGCGACATGCCGCACGACCTGATCAATCGCAACACCAGGCTCTTTGCCGAGCACGTCGAACATGGGTCGCCCAAGCCGCTCAAGACAGCCCACGAAATCGACCAAAGTCGAACACAACCGAACAAATCCGAACAAGCTCGAACGCTAGAACTCTCAGGAGTGAACTGATGGCCGAACTGAAGACACTCGACCTCCGACCCGGTGGCCAGACTGCACATGTCTGGCAAGGCGGCGATCCCGCCTCGCCGGCGCTGCTCTTCCTTCACCCGATCACCGGCATCCCCCGCTGGGGCGACGCACTGGAATCGCTGGCCAAGGACTTCCACGTCATCGCGCCGTACCAGCCCGGCTGGGGCCCGGCCAAGGACGATCTGCCCGGCGTCCGCGACGGACTCGATCTCGTGCTCTTTAACGTGGATCTGCTCGGCACGCTCGGTGTCGGCTCGGCCCACGTGGTCGGCGTCAGCATTGGCGCCTGGATCGGCGCGGAAATCGCCGCCATCCGACCCGAGGCTGTGCAGTCACTCACGCTCGTCAATCCCCTCGGCCTCTGGTCGGAGAAACATCCCGGCGAAGACCTGTTCGCGCAGCATCCCGGACACCCGACCGCCGTCCTCTTCAGCGACCCGGACAAGCGCAATGAGCTGCTGATGGAGGGTCGCGACGCGATGGACGCATACGTCGAGGAGCTGCTCGACCTGCGCGCCTCGGCCAAGTTCCTCTGGCCTATCCCCGATACGGGCGTCGGCCGCCGCCTGGGTCGAATCGACGCCCGCACCCTGGTCGCGACATCCGAGAACGACAACATCGTCGCAAAGGAAATGGGAGCGATCTGGAGAGCCGCCATCCCCGGCGCCCAATCCGTCCGGATAGCCAAGTCCGGCCACCTGGCAGACCTGGAAGCGCCTGAAGCGCTGTCCGACCTGGTCCGGAACTTCGCGCTCGAGGGTGTGACGGCATAGCTACCCTTGCGCTCTCCCCGCTTGCAGGGGGGCAGGCGCCAAATGCCTGAGGGGTGCAGACGGATTTCTTGACAGAACGTTTGCGCTAGTGGCGATATTGTCCTAACATGGCGGCCATGACAAGCACTTCAGCGGCAAGAGCTATCCAAGCTCACCAGCCCATTTGGCATCCTGACGCTGAATGTGTACTTCACTTGAGGGGATTGTCGTGACCTGATTGGCGACATGCCGGATGGGTCAGTTCGGCTAGTTGTCACCTCTCCCCCATACAACATCGGTAAGCAGTACGAGCGCGCCCAGACGCTTGACGAGTATGTCAGGGCCCAGTCGGAAGTGATCCGCGAGTGTGTCCGAGTCCTCAGCGACGACGGCTCACTCTGCTGGCAGACCGGCAATTACGTCCGCCACGGCGAGATTGTGCCGCTCGATGCGCTGCTTTTTCCCGTCTTCCGCGAACTCGGCCTGAAGATGCGCAATCGCATCGTTTGGCACTTCGAACACGGACTTCACTGTACCAACCGTTTCTCCGGTCGCTACGAGACCATCTCCTGGTTCACGAAGTCGGCCGACTACCAATTCAACGTAGATCCAATTCGCGTGCCGCAGAAGTACCCCAACAAGCGCCACTTCAAGGGTCCTAAGGCCGGCCAGCTATCCGGCAATCCACTGGGAAAGAACCCGGGCGATGTCTGGATTTTCCCGAATGTCAAGCACAACCACATTGAGAAAACCGAGCATCCGTGTCAGTTCCCAGTCGAGTTGGTAGAGCGTCTCGTACTCTCGATGACCGACCCGGGCGATTGGGTGCTTGACCCTTACATGGGTGTCGCGTCAACGGCAGTCGGATCGATTCGCCACGGCCGAAGGGCTGCGGGCGCCGAACTTGACCCTGGCTACCACCGGATCGGCGTCGAACGGGTTCAGGACGAACGGAATGGGCTGCTACGGACACGCCCAATGAATCGACCGGTGTATAAGCCACCGCCTTTTCCGCCTGCCCCGAAGCTGTTGTAGAACAATGCAAATCGTCCACGTTCACTCTCACCTCGGAGGCGCCCAGATACTGAAGTGCGACTACCCCGAGATCGACCAACAGATCAACGAGGCGATTGCCGATACTGGGAATGACTATCGAACTAAGGTCAGCAAGGAAAAGGCGACCAAAGGCAGGTTGTTTTACGACCCTCGTTCAATGAATCGAGCATTCAAGCGAGAATTCAATGCTCGTGGCTTTGAAGAACTGAAGCGCATTGTCGAGCCGAATGTTCCTGGATGGGATACATCCGCAGTCAGCCCCGGAACCAAGCAGATTGACTTTGCCAAGGACCGAGTCCTGGTCGAGGTTCAGTTCGGCAAGTACTTCGCCATGTTCTATGACATGGCGAAGCTCGAGTACTTCTATCGGCGAAACGAAGCAGATGTCGGCGTCGAGATTGTCCCGTCGTATCGCCTCCAGCGCCAGATGTCTTCTGGCGTCGGGCGCGGCGAAATGCTTGTCACCGACATCATGGGGCTGCAGCGTCAGTTCCCGACCTTCCCTGTCAAGATCATCTTCATCGACGCATTCACCCCTCTTGAGCGGAAGCTCGAGGAGACCAGATCTCGCCATCGGCTTGGGCGAACTTGAGACTGCCAATTGTGACCTGATCCAAGCCGGGGTCCTTTCTCCATCTCCAAGCCTTAGATTCAGATACTCTTTGGGCCAATCGAGTCGCTTTCTGGACGAACGACCATGACCAAATTTGGATTCACCCTCTCCAACCGAGGCCTCGTCACCGGCGATTCGTCGCTGGATGAGATGATGGCACTCGCCCGCCTCGTCGATGCCGACGAGCGCTGGGACTCGATCTGGGTTGGCGACTCGATCACGGCCAAGCCTCGGCTTGATGCGCTTTCGCTGATGAGCGCTCTCGCGGCTATCACGGATCGCGTCCGCATTGGACCGGGATGCTTCGCCACCACGCCGATTCGCCCGGCGCTGCTGCTGGCCTATCAGTTGGCAGCTATCGACGTCATTTCCAAGGGACGGCTGATCTTCGCCGCCTGCATGGGCGCTCCGGCGAATGCGGAGTTTGAGGACTTTTGCGTCGCGCCCAAGACCCGCTCCGGCCGGATGGAAGAGGCGATCGAGATTATTCGGCTCGTCACTTCAGAGGACCACGCCTCGTTTCACGGCAAGTACAACGACTTCGACGACGTCACCATCGAGCCACGCTCTGTGCAGCGACCGATCCCGATTATGGTCGTCTCCAATCCACGCCCCGACGACACGAACAACCGACGGCGCGGACTGTCGCGTGTGGCGCGGTTGGGCGACGGCTGGATGAATACCGTGCTGCCTCCGATTGTGGTCACCGCGTACCTCAACGACATCCGCGGCTACGCCGCTGAGCAAGGGCGCGAGCTGCCGGACGACTTCGAGGTCCACACCTACTACACGGTCAACATCAACGACGACCGCGAGCTCGCCTTCCGCGACGCCAAGCGCTACCTCGACGACTACTACATGCTCGACCACCCGCCGGCCGCGGTCGATCGCTGGTGTACGTACGGTCCGCCCGAGCGGTGCATCAGCGACATCCAGGCCTACATCGATGCCGGCGCGACCACGATCACCCTGCGCATCGCTGGACGTGACCAGATGGATCAATACCAACGCATCGTCAACGAGATCCTGCCGGCATTCGGCTAAGCACCATTATCACGCCGCGATCACTACCCTGCGGTCGCAAGACCGGAGGAACATCGTGGTGAAATTCGGACTCACACTCTCAAACCGAGGCGTCGTCACCGGCGCGTCAACATTGGACGACATGATTGCGCTGGCCCAACGGGCCGACGCCGATGAGCGTTGGGACAGCATCTGGGTCGGCGACTCGATCCTGGCCAAGCCGCGGCTCGACGCGCTCACGCTGATGGGCGCGCTCGCCGTTGTGACTGACCGCGTCAAGATCGGGCCGGCCTGCTTCGCCTCGACGCCGCTTCGCGACGCGCTGTTGCTGGCGTATCAGTGGGCCTCGCTGGACTTCATGTCCAACGGCCGCACGATTTTCGCCGCCTGCATGGGTCAGAACGCGCCCGGCGGCGGCGACATGATGCACGAGTTTGAGGCTTTCTGCGTCGCTCCGAACTCGCGGATGCGGCGGATGGAGGAGGCGATCGAGATCATGCGGCTGCTCACGTCGGAGGACAACGTCTCCTATCACGGCGAGTACAACGATTTCGACAACGTCACCATCGAGCCGCGCTCGGTGCAGCGACCGGTGCCGATCTGGGTGACCTCCAACCCGCGGCCTGACGACACCGCCAACCGACGCCGTGGATTGCGCCGCACTGCCAGGCTCGGAGACGGCTGGATGACGACGTTCCAGCCACCCGCCACCGTCAAGGAATACCTCGCCGATATCCATCGCTACGCCGAAGAGCAGGATCGCGAACTGCCAGCCGACTTCGAGACCTGCATCTACTACAACATCAACGTCAACAGCGACCGCCAGGCCGCGCTCGACGAGTCTCGGCGCTACCTCGAGGCCTACTACACAACGACATACAGCGACCCAATGCTCAATCTCTGGGTCGCAATGGGCACCCCCGACCAGTGCATCGCCGACATCCAGAAGTACGTCGACGCGGGAGCCACAACGATCACATTGAGGCTGGTCGGCTACGACCAACAGGCGATGTACGACAAGGTCGTGAATGAGGTCTTGCCGGCGTTTGATTAGACACCACTATTCGTCCTGCGGAACCCATCTGTGCGCCAAAAGCGTTCTGTTATTGGCGGCGGATGGAGGAATCATGCTTCGATGGCTCACACTGAGTGTGCTTGCCCTGTCATGGATCATCTGGACGCCGACAAGCGCAGAAACAGTTGATGAAGAAGTGGAAAGGGCACTGCGGTTGGTGATTGAGGTGGTCGTTAGCGCGATTGGCAAGCATCTCTCCCTTTGCCAGGCAGCGACGAAGCAGGTCTTCTTGCTACCTCTCTCCTGGGTTTTGCATCAAGCGTTTGTATCCAGCCTTCTCGAAGTCCGCATCAGCAGTAAGTACCTCTGTGATTCCGTAATCATCCATCACGACCATCGATATGCAGTCAACTAAGCTGGAGCTCTCGCTGCCTTGTCTCTCGTATCGATCCATTGCCCTGTTGAACAACCCAATGTGCTGCCGAACTAGGCGAACGTTCGGCGATGAGTCCAGAGATCGAAAGAGTGAGATGGCGCCTATGCGAATTGCGTGTCTGCCACTGAGCAACGCAAACACTTCGCCAAACACGCTATCGGTTGTCACGATAAGTGAAGTGCCTACTTTGCTTTGCGCCGATTCGGCTTCTTGATGATGCTTGTCATTGGGATTGATTCGGGCAACCCAAAACACTGTGTCGGCAAACACGAGATTCACAGTGAGATTCCTCCCTAGGCGTTCAGATATTCGTCATGGCGCGCAGATAAATCGGCGGGAAGCGATGCCCAATCCTTTTCTCGGACACCTGCAAACGCTGATGCTATCAGTTCGTCGATTGTAGACGCTTCCGGATCGAACGAGCCTTGTTCGAGGCCAACTTCTTCAACTTCGTCCACACGATCAATGCGTTCGATATCACCGTTCCGATGTACGAATCCATGCCCCCGGACACGCAACTTCATGAAGTCATGTGACCTGAGAGCCTCAGTGATGCGCCGCTCTTGTTCATAAGTAAAGGGCGCTTCCACATACAGGGTTGAATCGAGCCAGAGCTGGAACCTCCTTCGATGCACGTCGGCGGCAAGAACCCGTCCGCTTACTTCCACGGGAGACGACGCAACGCCCGGCAAACGTTCGAGGAACGATTGCCGGGCGAGGCCATCGACTCTCACAAGCTCTCGCCCTTCAGCGGAGAGACCCATCGTGCAGTCCTCCGGGAGCTTTGTGCCCAAAGTGCCGTACACGCTGCATAACTCATCGGTGAGCTCAGCCGGGAATTGCTTGCCATTTCGAGAGTTTCGAAATGAGCGACAGATGAACTTCGCCGCCGTTGTCAGATCGTCGTCCAGCATTTGGGGTTCCATTTGAGCACCGGCTCGCACAAGCACTGGCGCTGTGCTGCTGGCTCGGATCTCTCGAATGCCAAGTTGAAGATTCTGCCCGTAGCCACGGGGAAGCCGCCTTCGCAGGGGATGACTTGCACGCCAAAGCGATTGCGCCGTCAAAGTCACGGCTTGCATGACTTTGAGCACCTCTTCGAGTGCTGGCTCGTCAAGTGTTTGGGAGTCGTACACTCCTCCGGCGAAGGTAACGGTCAGGATTTCATTTGTGCCAGCAGGCATGAGTTGGCCTCACTCTTTGGCCCTTGTGACGGCGGCCACAGGGTAGCGAAATCTACTCTAGGCTTACTTGGCGTTACCGGAGCAGACTGCAAGGCAGCCCACATGCTGCAGAAATCTCCAATCAGCCACCGCCGCCAGCCTCTTGGGTCGACCAAATGGGGGCGAGTCGGCTGTTTAGGGCAGAACGGACCGCTTTGCCGAGAATCGGAATCGATTCCAAGTCGTGTCTCTGGGATTGGCACCCTGCCACGCAATCGAAACGTTTCGCGGATGGGACCGCGGAAGTGACGGGCAACGTGGATGCGCAAACAGATTCGGCGGAACTCATGCCCTTCAACCAAAGTGTGAAAGAGCAGCTCGGAGATACTGGGATACGTGGGGCGCACCAAACCGCACCGAGGTAGCGTTGCCTATGAGAATCAACCCCATTGTGATTCTCTTCAGGTTAGGATCCACTGCATTCCCCTTGTTGCTTGGTATCTACGGTCTCGGGCCCGGAATCTCTCTGCTCTTTGTTTTTTTCAGGGGTAACCAAATGTGACTGGGCTGCTGACTCAACAGAGCCAATCACATCTCGCGTGGGCGCTAGCCTGCGCAGGAGAAGTGATTGGAGTGGCTGATGGAGACACAACGGATTGACTCCAACGGGATTCGGATCAACGTGCTTACCGATGGCCCCTCCGACGGGCCTCCGGTGCTGTTGATCCATGGATTTCCCGAGACCTCGTATGAATGGCGAAACCAGATTCCTGCGCTGGTTGACGCCGGCTACCGCGTCATCGTGCCCGACACCCGCGGCTACGGCGACTCCGACAAGCCTCCGGGACCCGTCTCGCGACACACGCTGGCAGCCGATATGGCGGGCGTGCTTGACCACTTCGATGTCGACGAGGCGGCGTTGGTTGGGCATGACTGGGGAGGGATCATCGCCTTCAAGTTGCTGATCGACTGGCCCGAGCGCATCTCGAAGGCCGCGCTGATGGACACGCTCTGCACGGTCTGGACTCCGGCCGCGATTCACGGCTTCTGGTTCAAGGCGCGGCCGCTGCCAGAACACTTCTATGCCGAGTACCATGCGCAGTTCATCGAAACCATCTTCACTGGAACGTCCGATCCGCAACTACCCGACTGGCCCGCGTCGCCATGGAATGTCGCCGGTCGGCGCTTGACCCAGAATCGCTGGGCGACAGACGAGGATGTCGAGGTCTACAAGCAGGCCTTCTCCGACCCCGATAGCCATGCGGCGGCCATCAGCTACTACCGACACGCGCTGCCATTCCATCGGATGCGGCCCGACGAGAATGTCGCCGGCGGCTATCGCTGCGAGCGGCTGACCTCGGCGCTGGTCGGCGAGATCTGGCGACGCGGCCTGAACGACCATCCCTGGGGTCGCGAGTTCATGGAGTACGGCCCCGAGGATCGGCACAAGCGCTTCGACAAGCCGGCGCTCTGGATGTACGGAAACGCGCGCCTCGGACCCGGCGCCGCCGCGGACAACACCGTCCCGAGCGGCAATCCTTTCTTCGACCAGTTCTCGATGTACTTCCCCGACTTAACCGCAGTCGGAGTACCGGGCGCGGGTCACTTCTTCCCCGAGGAGGCGCCGGTCTTCACAAACGAAACACTGCTCAACTTCCTCACGCGAGCAGATACGACGGAGTAGGAAACATGTCCAACAACTCAGAATCCACCCAGTTCGCGATACAACTGATGCGACAACTGACCGATACGGTCGAACAACTCTCGGGCGTCACCGACGACGACCTGACGTTCCCGACCGAGCATGGCTGCGCCATGGCCGGCGGGCTGGAGCGACTGCTGGTGCACAACGCCGAGCACGACCGCATGCACACCGGGGCCGTCTCGACGGCGCGCTTCACGGCGAGACAGATGCAGGAGTCGCCGCTCGCGCACCTCACCCGCGACCTCATCTTCCAGCGCGCGGAGTTAGTCGGACAGTTGCTGCACATGGACGACTCGCTGCTCGACGCCAAGGCGCCGAACGATGACTGGTCAATCCGCGAGCACGTCGAACACGTCCTCTTCTGGGAGAACAACTCGATGACGCAGGTCGCCACGGAGATGAAAGCGCAAGCAGTCTTGGGCTGAGAGCTTCGTTTGTCACGGTGGAGGAGCGCGCACCTTGGGTTGTGCGCTCAAGATTCTAGAGACGAACTTGTCAGGTGCCTGTCACAATTTGGGACAGAGCATCGCCAGGATCTCGCTCTGGCGCAGCCACTCGTTGGTCAGTCTGCATGCGGTCTCTCCTGCGTTTGTGAGAGCGGTAGGGTCCGCCCCGTAGCGCAGGAGCGATTCGACCGTGCTGGGGAATCGGTCGCGCCAATCAGCCAGGAATCCGGCCGCTGCTTCCGCTGCTTCCCGTGTGCTGTCTGCCGGGACAAGGAAGGTTGGAGGCTCCTTGGCGTATTCGGCCGCCACGTGAAGCGGGGTTCGACCGTCATGCAGGGTCGCTGAGGCCTCCGCGCCAGCCTCAAGCAACACGCGCGTAGCGACCCGATTGCTGTTCCGGGCTGCGAAGAACAGCGGCGTGAAGCCACTGGACGGATCGATTGCGTCGATGTTGGCGCCGGCCTTGATCAACAACTTGATCGCATCTGGATCCTGGCAGACCAATGCCGCAACATGCAGCGGCGGGGTTCCAGTGTCTGATCGGGCGTTGAGATCGGCCCCGGCGTCCAACCGAATCTGCAGGTCACAGGCTGCGACATTCCGACGCCTGCTGTTCACCTTGGCGTGCGATCGACTGCGCAGCCTCCGGTGGCGACTCCGACTCGGCGTCGCAGGCGGACAGCATCGACAGCACCGACAGCAACGCAGCGAACGCCAGCCACGCGCTCAGACGACGTATGGGCATAATGCAATTCCTATCATGTCCGTCGGAGGGCGCATATGACTGAGCGATATGACGTGGCCATCGTCGGCCTCGGCGCGATGGGGTCGGCGGCTGCCTGGCGGTTGGCGATGCGCGGCCAGCGGGTGATTGGCTTTGACCGCTTTCGTCCGCCGCATATGTTCGGCTCAACCCACGGCGACACGCGCGGCATCCGCGAGGCCTACTACGAGGGTCCGTCCTACGTCCCCTTCGTCCGGCGCGCCTACGAGCTATGGGACGAGCTGGCGGAGGACGTCGGGAAGCCGCTGTTCACGCAGACCGGCTCGTTGACGCTTGGCGTCGAGGATTCGTTGCAGATCAACGGCGTCCTGGCCAGCGCACGCGAGCACGACATTCCGATCGATTACATGGACGCCGCCGAACTGAAGCAGCGTTATCCCGCCATCCTGGCGACCGACGACCTGGTTGGCATCCTGGAGCATCGCGGCGGGATGATCGACATCGACACCGCCCTCAACGGACAGCTCGACCAGGCCGCGCGCCACGGCGCGGAGCTGCACTTCGACGAGCCGGTCGAGCGCTGGCTGCCGTCGGACATGGACGATGTCGAGTCGCCAATCGTGATCCAGACGAAGAACGGCACGTACGAGGCGGAGCGGATGATCGTCACCGCCGGCGCCTGGAACGCGGGACTCGTGGGCAAGCTCAACCTGCCGCTCAAGGTGACGCGACAGGTGATGTTCTGGTTTGAGCCGCGGGCAAATCCAGAGGCGTTCGAGGTCGGCGCGCTGCCCTTCTGGATGTGGGAGCGCGGGCCACAGGACTTCGCCTATGGATTCCCCAACGTCGGCAAGGGCTTCAAGCTGGGGCATCATCAGCCGTTGCACGATGCCGATCCGAACGGCTACAACCGCGAGATGACCGCCGAGGACGAGGCGAACGTCCGCGAGTGGCTCGAGCGCACCTTCCCCGATGTCGGCGGCAAGTTGCTGCGGGCGGAGACCTGTCTCTACACGAGCACACCCGACGCCCATTTCCTGATCGACATCCACCCCAAGCGCCCCAACATCGCGCTGGCCAGCCCCTGCTCGGGACACGGCTTCAAGTTCTCGCCCGCGATTGGCGAGGCGTTGGCCGACCTCAGCATGTACCGCAAGACCGAGCACGACCTGCACCTGTTCCGCGTCGACCGCTTCGTCGAGCCGCTCGACGGACAGTCGGCGCAGACGGCAGCAGGAGACTGAGCCACATGCAGCGGCAGCGAGTCGCCGTCATCGGCGCAGGTGCGATCGGCAGTTACTACGGGATGCGGCTCGCCGAGGCGGGCCACGATGTCCGCTTCCTGATGCGTCGCGACTACAACGCCGTCAAGTCGGTCGGCCTGCACCTGAGCAGTCATCTCGGCGACTTGTCCCTGGATACGCCGGTCGTTGAGAACACCCCGGAGGCCCTGGCTGCACACGGCCCCGTCGATTGGGTACTGGTCGGCCTCAAGGCGACAGCCATTCCCGACGTTCTCCAACTGGTCGGACCGCTGTTGTCGGATGAGACCCGAGTGCTCGCGATCTTGAATGGGCTCACGGTCGACGAGGAGATCGCGGCGCAGTTGCCAGCTTCGACCTCGCTGTTCGGAGGACTGGGCTTTATCGGAGTGATCCGAGGCGAACCCGGATACGTCATTCACCAGGAGTTCGGTGCGCTCAACATCGGTCACCACGGCGACGACCCGGACGAGCTGCAGCGCGCCATCGACCTGTTCGAGGGCTCAGTCGTCGAAATCCGCCCCGAGCCCAGCCTGCTCAAAGCGCGCTGGGAAAAGTTGGGCTGGAACATCCCCTTCAACGGCCTCTGCGTGATCGCCGGAGGAGTCGGCACCGACCAGGTCATCCACGACCCCGCCCTGCACCACACCGCCCACGAAATCATGAAAGAAGTCGTCGCCGCCGGCAACGCCGATCTGGCTGCCCACGGAGAAGAAGTCAGGATCGACGGTGATCAGCTGTGTCATTTGTATCTAACGCTGACCGCCGGCATGGGAGCCTATCGGCCAAGCACGACGATCGATTTTATTGAGGGTCGGCCGTTGGAGGTGGATGCGATCTTTAGGCAGCCGGTGGAGAGGGCGAAGGAGTTGGGCGTGGAGTGTCCAATGATGTCGATGTTGGCGTCGTTGGTTGGGAAGTTGGGCGCAGGGCTGAATGACCGATTGCCATCCGGAAACCCTAGCGAGTTCGTGATGGCATCAAGCCGCCGTGCTTATGTGCTTCTCTTCATGGTCAATCAAGCTCGTCCATGCCTGGCCAGGATTCAAGGTCGCATGACTTCAAGGAGCGCGAAGTGGCGGATGTCTACAACCTTGACAGTCATACCCGCGCTCGGTCGTATATCTCGCCTTTCGATGTTAGACAGTCGAACCTGCAATTGGCAAAGCTGGTTCTGTCGTGGTAGATTTCCGAGTGATGACTTAGATTTCCGGCAATACCATCAAGGCTAAACCAACTCTGTTCGAGTCGCCGTCTGCGACAGGTGAGCAACATCGCAGAGAGATTTTCGAGTTGCACTCGAGAGATGCTGATCTTGCGAAGTCGGAGGCAAGAACGAAGTTCGGTTTCATCGACCAGCAAACGCATGCAGCGAATCGTATCGGCTAAGAGCGTGCGTACAGTGCAGCCAGAACTCACCTTCAGGGATCTTGAACGGCTGTCACTGATTCAGTACGGACTCGATCAGAAACGACTCTGTAGTATATCGTACAGCGCACTCCAAACCAGAGTCAGCTGCATGATGCTCGAAGGATCTCGGTCAATGTCTTCGTGCCCAATGATCGACAGTCAGCGACGAATTCTCTGGAAGACTTCAAAGACGGCAGTTGCTGAGAACAGCCACAGATTGTCGATTGGGCAGACGAAATCGCGACATTCTCCCGTCAGCACTGCCTCGCTCCCTTGACTCACCCAGGGAGAGTGCTTCTTTATCTCTTATGCGAGGAGGACCCGGATGGTTGTTCACTCATTAGCGGAAATCTTCGCGAGAGAGGGTGAGTCAAGTCTGGTACGACGACTTTGTACTCAAGCGAAGGCGATAGAAATTCGACGGAGTGCATCGATGATGGGCTTGCCCATGAAGGGTGCTTGAGATGACAAGATTGTTGTGCTGTCGAAGCACTTGCGTTCGGAAAGAGTGACCGAGGAGCTTGATCGATGCTTGGTCAATTCGGGAAGTAGAAGAGCAGATTCGGATTGTGCCAATCTGGCACGATGATACTCGAAGGACGAGGTCATGCAGCACAGTCTAAGTGGTCTGGCAGACAAAGTGTGCGTTAAATTCCACTACAGACTGTTGACGAAGATCGCCAACAATCTACACGAGATGCTTGGCCGCATTTGTGGGAGGCGATATCCGCGTTCCGCACTAGCGACGTAGGGGGTGGCATGGTTGGCAACGCATTGGCCACGATCGGCTTGATTGCTCGACATAGAGCGCGAGTGGTTCTCTTGGCTGGCCCACGAGTCCACCCGCGCGCGGCAAATCCAATGTGGGAAGCGACATTTTCGAGATCAAGGCTAAGGCGAACGTGGTCCAAGCGGCCGGTTTGGTTTTGCCGGAGTCGCTGGACGAGTTTCACCCATGAAATCCTGGGTACCTGTTGACGAACTCTCAAGACCTCGCTGGCTCCTCCATTGGCTGTGGTGATTCCGATAACCATCGTGTTCATGGGTAAGTACTTGGTCGTCCGACAATTGCTGGTACGAGGAATAGCTGCAATGACTTTCAAGCAACTGGGGTCATCGGCTCTTTCGTCAGGCCGCGGCTTGATGTCTTGATGCGCTTGATGTTACAGGCGGACTTGCGGGCCTGGGCGAGGTCGTAGGCGGTCTGCATTCGCTAGCCAGGTGTCGGCTCCGCCGCCGAAGGCCATATCGATTCGGACTGCCAGGTCGGCAGTGATTGAGGGCCTCGGCAGTGGCACACCTCGGCGAGGAGCTGCTTGTCAACCTGCAAATGCCCCGCTGTCTTGGCGATGGTGAGCTCAAGTTCCTCAATGCAATCTCGCCGCAATGAGAGTTTGGGATGCGGCGGGTTCTTCATCGGCATTGTCAGGCCGCGCGGTCGATGCGCTTGATGTTGCAGGCGGTCTTACGCGCCTGGGCGAGGTCGTATGCGTTTTGCATTCGCAGCCAATGGTCGGCGGTGCTGCCAAAGGCCATCTCGAAGCGGATCGCCAAATCGGCCGTGACGGGCGCTCGGCATTCGCAGATTGCGGCCAGAGTCCGTCCTCCGAGTCACCTGCAAGTGAGTCCGCTGCATCGGCGATCGTGAGATTCAAGAGCTTCGATGCAATCATGCAGGAGGAGGTCGCCAGGGTGGCAGGGATTCTTCATCGTCATGATTATGCTCCTCAGTGGTAGTCGACCAAATCCAACGTCCGTAGCGTGATCCGTCTTCGAAGCGGAAGATCAATCCGTCGGATTGCGGGTGACAGCGACAGCCCAGAATCCGGTCCAAGGTCTCCAGTGAGTCGGATGATTCGCGAAATCCTGGCAGACTCCATCTGGTCTGGTCCGTTCGCCCGATCCAATGCCGTCAGGATACGGCGAATCCGCGGAACTTCATGTGGCGTGAGGCCGCTTGGGTCATTGTGCACGTGCAGTCGGCGAAGACCCCGGTGCCGAATACGACCAATCATTCACCGAGCGTATGTAGCTCCCGGCTCCGTGACAACGCGGAACACCACTCGTTCAGCGCGGCAAACCGCGACGCCTCGGTGTTCCAATGCAACGGCCGCGGACTCGTGCTCGGCAGAGGAATCAGTTCCGCCTTCAGACCTGGCAACGCCCGACGAAACTCCCTCAGTCGACGGCCATTAAGCAAAATCGGGAACGGACCCCTCGACTCCAACAGCTCCCCGATCGTATTCGGGACTGCGTCGCGGATCTTGTCGTCTCCCGAGCCTTCCCGCCGGACCTGCTCATACAAGTCCCAGATTGCGATGTTCTTTGTCTTGACCTGCTCGACTCTCTCGTCATAAGGAGCGAGGGCGTTTTCCACGACTCCGCAGTGCTGCATGACTCGCCAGAACCAGTTTTGGGGGTGGGCGTAGTATTGCTGCTTTTCTAACGATTGCACGCTGGGGAAAGAGCCGAGGATGAGGGCTCTGATCTTGCCCTCGGGCAGGATTGGTGGGAGGCCCTGGAGGAGGTCCCCTACGCCGGTGGGCGATTGGGAAGGGGGCTGGTCCCCGCTCGGGGGCGGGGACGGGGAACTGCCGCGCATTCCTTATTTCGCGGGGAAGACCGGTTCGCCTCCGATGATTCCGGCGGACTCCATTTCCTGGAAATCTCCGGCGCTGAGACCGAGGTCGTCGCTGAGGACTTCCTCCGTGTGCTCACCGAGCAGTGGGGCTCGGACGAGCGGGACGTCGCTCTTTGACATTCTGGGCGCCCAGCCGAGCAGGCGGATCTTGCCGTGGGCCGGGTGTTCGAGGTCGTGGACGAAGCCTCGTTCCTCGAAGTGTGGGTTGTGGAAGAGGTCGTAGGTGTCGAGCACGGCCGAGCAGGGCACGCCGACTGCGCCGAGCTCCTCCATCGCCTCCCACTTGGTCCGCTCGAGGGTCCACTTCGAGATCTCGGCGTAGAGCTCCTTGCCGTTCTCGTTGCGTTTCCACATGTCCTCGAAGCGCGGGTCGATGAGCAGCTCGGGCCGGTCGATCGCGGCGCAGAGCGTGTCCCACATGCGGCTGGTCACGACCATGATGTAGACCCACTCGTTATTGCCGCCGCGCGCCTCGCTCTCGGGGGAGGTCTTGCAGGGGTAGAGGTCGGTCGGCGCGCCGGCCGAGTTGCCGCGCCGCGGCGCGACCTTCTCGCCCCACTCGGAGTAGGCGATGCGGGTGCGCATGAAGTAGGTCATCGCCTCCTGCATCGTGATTTCGATGAACTGGCCCTCGCCCGTGCGCTGTCGCTGGACGTAAGCGGCCGTGATCGCGAGCGCCAGCTCGACGCCGGTGCCGGAGTCGCCGACCGTGGAGCCGGGCAGCATCGGCGGTCCGTCGGTCTCGCCGGTGACCGAGAACGCGCCGGCCGCCGACTGGGCGATCATGTCAAAGCACTTGAAGTCGGCCCACGGACCGGAGAGTCCGAAGCCCTTGAGCCGGCCGTAGATGATCGTCGGGTTGATCTCTTTCATCACTTCATACGTGAGATTGAGCCGCTCCATGACGCCGGGGCCGTAGTTCTCGACGAAGACGTCGTAGTGGGGCAGCATCTCGAGCAGCAGCTCGCGGCCCTTGGGGTCCTGCAGGTTGATCGTGACCGAGCGCTTGTTGGAGTTCCAGTTGATGAAGTAGGGCGAGTTCAGGGTCCCGGTGCGCACGCCGCGTCCGGGGTCGCCGATGCCGGGCTGCTCGACCTTGACCACGTCGGCCCCCAGCCAGGCCAGCGCCTGAGTGCAGGATGTGCCTGCCTCGTACTGGGTCATGTCCAGGATGCGCATTCCATCAAGAGCCGGCATTGCTGTGTCCTCCTGCAGGCGCGTTCAGGGATAGGCCTGCCGCCGCGTGTGGATGTGGCGATATATGGAAGCATGATAGGGAACGTGGGCTGATCGATGAGGTCCGGGGGACTGCACAGGCAATTTTGCTCCCCTAGGAATCCTCTGAACAACTGGTGTCGCAGGCCGAGCGGGGACCCCCCCTTCAGCCTTCGGCAGCTTCCCCCGCAGAAGGGGGAAGCGGGGATCGGAGTTGTTCAGAGCGTTCCTAGCTCTTGATTGAGCCCACAGGGACGAACTTGCCTAGTGGCCGTTGCGATAGGCGCTGACGATGCCCTCCGCCTCGAGCTTGGCGAACTCATCGCCCTCTAGGCCGAGGTCGTCGCAGAGGACTTCCCTGGTGTGTTCTCCGAGCAGCGGGGCGGCCGTCATTGGCACATCGCTCTTGGACATCTTGGGCGCCCAGCCGAGCAGCTTGATTGGGCCGTGCTGGGGATGATCGATCTCTTGCACGAAGCCTCGCTCGTCGAAGTGGGGGTTGTGGAAGAGGTCGTAGGTGTCGTGAGTCGCCGAGCAAGGGACGCCGGCATCGCCGAGGATTTTCATCGCCTCCCACTTGTCGTGCTGCAAGGTGAAGTTACGGATCTCATCACGCAGCTCGTCGGAGTGTTCGATCCGTGCCATCTCGTCGGCGAAACGCGGGTCGACGACCATGTCCGGACGATCCATCGCAGCGCAGAACGTGTCCCACATGCGCGTGGTCAGTGCGATGACGTAGAGGTAGTCGTTCGAACCGTCCGAGCCGGGCAGCGGCTTGCAGGGGTAGAGGTCGGTCGGGCCGTTCCAGCCGTTGCCTCGACGCTCGGCGGCGACATCGCCCCAGCTCTGCGTCCCGGCGATTGGCGTGCGCACGTAGTAGGTCATCGCCTCCTGCATCGAGATCTCGATGTGCTGGCCCTCGCCAGTGCGCAGCTTCTGCACGTAGGCGGAGGTGATCGCGAAGGCGAGCTGCATGCCCGTGCCGCTGTCGCCGACACAGGCGCCCGGCCGCATGGGCGGACCGCCGTTCTCGCCGGTCACTGAGAAGGCTCCCGCGGCATTTTGTGCGACAGGATCAAAGCTCTTGAAGTTGGCGAACGGTCCAGTCAGTCCGAAGCCCTTGAGTCGCGCGTAGATGATCGGGGGATGCACCTCTTTGAGCGCCTCGTAGGTCAGGCCCAGCTTCTCCATGACGCCGGGGCCGTAGTTCTCGACGAAGACGTCGTAGTGCGGCAGCATCTCGAAGAGCAGGGCGCGACCGCGCTCGTCGCGCAGGTTGATCGTCACCGAGCGCTTGTTGGAGTTCCAGTTGATGAAGTAGTGCGAGTCGATATCGGCGCCGCTGCCGACGCCGCGGCCTGGGTCGCCGACACCGGGCTGCTCAATCTTGACCACGTCGGCGCCGTGCCAGGCGAGCGCCTGGGTGCAGGACGTGCCCGCCTCGTACTGGGTCATGTCGAGGACTCTGAGTCCGTCGAGTGCTGGCATTGTCGTGTCCTTCTACAGGCGGAGCGCCGAACCGGCGCCGTCGGGGGTCGAATTCCTCACCATCATAGAGAACAACCTCAACTTGCTCGGCGGCTTCGCACTGAGGCGCCGAGCCAACTTGATGAAGCGGCGTGCCTTTCTCCCCCCGCTTGCGGGGGGAGATACCAAAGGCAGAGGGGGCTCACGCCCGGGAGGTACCCCTCAGTCCCCCGTTCAGGCCCGGGGCAGGCTGCTTCGCGACAGGTCCCCCTAGCAGAGGCTGTCGCACAAAATATCGAGGTGGGGCGTTCAGGCATAGTCTGCGAGCGACGACCGGGTGTAACGATGGGTTAGCGCGATGGCCGAGCGTTATCTGCCGTGTGAGCGTGAACAGCAGTACTTGATGCCGGTCAGCCTGCGCGATTGGCTGCCCGAGTAACACTTCGCTTGGTTCGTGCTGGAGGCGGTTGAGCAGTTGGACCTGTCGGCGTTTCATGCCGCCTACCGCGACGATGGTTGGGGCCGCCAGGCCTATGATCCGGCGATGATGCTGGCGCTGCTGCTCTACGCCTATTGCGAGGGCGAGCGTTCGAGCCGGCGAATCGAGCGGCGTTGCCGGGAGGACATCGCGTTCCGCGTGTTGAGCGCGAATCAGCAGCCCGATCACGCGACGATCTGGCGCTTTCGCCAGCGCCATGAGCAGGCGCTGGCCGGGGTGTTCGTGGAGGCGCCGCGGCTCTGCGTCGAGGCGGGCCTGGTGCGGGCCGGGCTGGTGGCGCTGGACGGGACCAAGCTGCGCGCCAACGCGAGTCGTGAACGCAACCGCACGCAGGCGCAACTGGAGGCCGACGTCGAGCGCATGCTGGCCGAAGCTGCGCAGGCGGACGCCGAGGAGCAGGCGGACTCGGGTAGGCAGCAGAGCGACGCGTTGCCGCCCGAACTGCGCAGCCGCTCGCAGCGGTTGGCGCGGCTGCGGGCGGCACGGTCGAGCCGTCGGGCGCGAGCGTGCACGCCGAGGCCTCTACGGTGACGCTGACGGCGAGTTGGAACGACGCGACGCACAGGTTCGGGGGCTGGTCCGGCGCTTGCTCGGGCGCCGCGACAACCTGCACCCTGGAGATGTACCGCGACGAGACGGTGACGGCTACGTTCACGCCGCTGGCGGCGGACCGCTGCGCGTCGGCCACCGACGCCGACTGCATCCGCGCCGTCTACCTGGGCGCGCCCGACGACTACGCCCAGGTCCAGGACATCCGCGCCGCACTGCTGCTGACCCCAGACGCCGACGGCCGTTACCGGGTGAGGCGCGGCGAACAGGTCACGGTCGTCACCGCGGCCCGGCTGCCGGTCGGCTACACCCGGTTCTACCTGCAACGAGAGCCGCTGGAGCAGCCCTGGCCGGTCTTGTTCTCGCAGCTCATCCCGCCGATCGGCACGACCTACACGTTCACAATTGCCGACGATGAGCAGGCTGCGACGCTGCTCATGTTTAGCCTGACCGCGGCCCGGCCGCCGCTGCGCCCAGGCCTGAAGCCGCAACTAGGCGATGTAGTGGCGACGACGAAGTTCCGCGTGTCAAGCTGCGCGAGTGGGACCGCGGTGTCGGACCCCTCTGCCAATGGAGACCTGGTCGCCGACTGCGAGCGCTTGATTGCACTGCGCGACGTATTGGCGGGTTCCGGGGAACTGAACTGGGACGTGCGCACGGCGATGACGAGTTGGCAGGGCGTGACGATCGCGGGCACGCCACAGCGGGTGACGGAGCTCGATCTGGCCAGCTCTGGTCTAAGCGGGGAGCTGTCGGGACTGCTGGGCGAGTTGGACGCGCTGACCGAGTTGCGGCTCAACGGCAACGCGCTGAGCGGCCGGATCCCGTCCAAGCTGACCACGCTGGCGAATCTGACTCACTTATACTTGGCCGGCAACTCGTTCGACGGCTGTCTACCGGCTGAGCTGAAAGCCGTCACCAACCACGATCTGTCCTCGCTCACGCTGACCGACTGCGGCGCGCCGTCCGACATCTCCTACGGCGAGCACACACTGACTGCCGGAACCTACGAGTTCGGCCTGGTTGATGACGGTCCGGCCGTGATGTTCGACGTGCCGGCCGGGCTGAACCTGGAGATCGTCGGCATCGTGTTGTCCGAGTCCGAGGCGGGCGACTCGACGATCGGCCTGATCCTGCGTAACACCTCCGAGCAATCCTGGATCTGCGTCGACCTTGAGGCGGCCGAGGAGTGCTATCGCAAGATCGTCTCGACCATGCAACCAGGATCCCCCGACATCGCGGCCCTGTTCGACCGGCTCTCGGAGTCGATCTGGATGGATGACAGTCCATGAGAAGGCATGCCATTGTCGTAGTCGTGTCGCTCGCGTTCGCCGCCCTCTTCGGGTTGGTCGTGAAGGATGCCATGACCCATCCGCATGCAAGTGCTGAAGAGGCGGCAGCCGACACTGTCGTCATTCAGTTGCGCTTCTGGCAGCGGGTGACGGACCCCGAGGAGTTGTGGCTGAGCGCACGAACCGCCGGAGGCCGCTGGGACGAACTGGGTACGTTTCGATTGCCGGATGGAAGGCCCAATTCACCACCCTACGCACGATTGGAGTCCTACCCCGCCGTTTGGCAGTTCCAAGATGTGACACTCACTGTTGAGGACCCAGGAGTCGAATCTCGGCTGCACGCGATCACGAGCGTGTACCTCTTTGATGTCCCTATGCGGGTTTGGCAACGCCTCCGCGACCCAAGCCTCGTCTGGATCCAACTTCGCAGAGACGGCGTCCATTCACGGAGAGGATACCGCAGCTGGCGGCCGTCGGTCATGGCGCAGGTTGCGCTAGACGACGGATTCTCATCCCGAGGCCACTATCGCTACGGCGATCTCGAGATCGCGGCCCCTCGCAACAATCCGGGGCTCTCGGCCGACCGAGAGCACCTACTCGCACTGCGTGATGTGTTGGAGGGCGACGGGACTGAACTGGACTGGACCATTGAAAGGCCCGTGGCAGATTGGCAAGGGGTCAGCCTGAGCGGAACGCCGCCTCGAGTAACCGAGTTGGATCTGGCTGGTCGTGGCCTCAATGGAGAACTTTGGGGTTGGCTAGGTGAACTCGGCGAGCTCACCGTACTGCGCCTGGAGCGGAACGCACTGGCTGGCACGCTACCTCACAAGCTGTCATTGCTCTCCAAGCTCCAACTGCTTCGTCTTGGAGGCAATGCGTTTAGCGGCTGCATTCCTGCGGCCTTGCGCCACATTGAAGATCACGATCTCGACGAACTTGTTCTGCCCGATTGCCCCCTGCCCCTTTCACTTCCCCACCAACCAGTTCCCGGAGCCGCCCACCTGTCGACCGGCGCCTACGCCGTTCAGATCACGTCCGAAGTCTCCTGCGGTTGGGACTGCGTCCTATTCTTCGATGTGCCCCCTGATAGGTCAGTAACTGTTTCAAGCAACTGCTCGGGCAACGGCATGGAGGTTGACTACTTCTACAGCATTTTCGACTCCTACCAATGCGGTTACGGACTACACGATGCCGACGATAACAACATCTGGCTCTATGTAGACCATGAAACCGGCTTCGAATACGAACGCAGTCACTACTCCGGATGCGTCTACGACTGTGTAAGTGAGCGCTCACCAGCTGCGTTCATCGAGCAACTTGCTGCATCCGCATATGTACTGTCCCCCTGGAATGGCGAAAGGACACAATACCCGTGACCAAAGGCTGTTTCTCCATAACACGACCATTGCCATTGTTGGTGCTTGCCGCCGTGCTGGTCTGGGCTAGCATGGCACTTGTAACCGGCCCGGCAGCAGCCGATACGAACGCAGCCCAGATTCCAAGACTGGACGCCATGGAGAATCGAATCTTCGACAGTATGGGTAATCTCCGAATGGTGGACATCAACGTGTGGCTGGGTACGCCCCAGATAGCACGCAACTTGGTCATAGGGGACCCGATAGAGATCTGCGCACCTGATTACCGGAACGCCGCAACAGATGCTATCGGCGAGCTAAACCGACAACTGAGAACGATCGCGATGGCCGGCAGTGTGGGCAGCAGTGCCTTTAGGTTCGTCACCGTTTGCAATGAAGACATGTCGAATGACTACATTGACTTTGTGGATGTTGACGCCAGGAGAGAAGCCGACAACAACTTCTTCTGTGGAATCGGTAGTATGTCTGGTAGGCCGCCGAATGCGTGCATCCTGATTCCGCCGCGCTCGGGGCCGCCGCTCTACTCTTTCACCGGTGATCTCCTCGTCATCATGAACTCAGACCGGAGAGACCCCAACGACGATTCAAGAGGCACTTCGGATGGCGACTATCAGGCGATTCGTCGGACGATTGCACACGAGCTAGGCCACTTGCTAGGTTTAGGACATCCCGATCCATTGGAGCCGGCCCCATCTCTGATGGGTCCATCCGGGGGTACATCACCTCCCTACCCGCTTCGACCGAGAGACCTATTAGATATATCAGCCCTGTACGTGCCTAATCCAGTGGAGAATCCCAGTGCGACGATCGTTTCTAGTGAGCCAGGTTCTGTGGAGTTCGCCTTCAATGCCACAAATGTGCACGTCGAAGAGGACCTAAAGATCTACCGCTGGCACGCCGGCGACACACCAACCAATTCCGAATGGGTACTGGTGGAGACATTTGCCCATCGAGCGGAGCAGTAACCTGGATATCCCGCAATCAGCCCGGCGGCGACCAGATCTACCGGATATTCTCCACCACTCGTGCCGTCGCGGAGGGCCAGTGCTACGTGGATGACCGGAATTGTTCGGTCACAACGAGTGGGCCCGGCGTTGAGCGCATCGGCGTTCCCACGGACGACCTCTCAGTCACAATCCCGTTCCGAATTGAGCCGGTTCTGCACGCCCTGAGCGTTTCCATTAGGGGCTGTTCACAGTAGCCCGCGGATCTGACATTGTGGGGGTGCTTGGCGGCGCGGCCTTGGTGACCAGATGACACTGGCGGATGCTCAGTATGAGCGGGTGGCGCCGTTGCTGCCGACGCCGCGGGGCAAGTTGACGATTCCCCAGCGCCAAGTCCTGGATGCGCTGTTCTACATCGCGAACGAGGGTTGCACCTGGCGCGGCCTGCCAGCCGAGTTTGGCCACTGGCACACGATCTACATGCCGCTCAATCGCTGGGCCAACGCGGGCGTGTTGGAGCGCGTCGTCACGGAACTGCAGCGCGACCAGCTCGCTGCGCTGGAACTGGACGCGCTGTCGCTGGACAGCACGATCATCAAGCTGCATGCGCATGGCACGGGCGCACTGCGCAAAGGGGCGCCAAGCGATCGGACGCTCGCGGGGTGGCCTGAGCACCAAGCTGCATGCGCTCGTCGCCGACGAGCGCACGGCGATGATCATGGACCGTGCCGACCACGACAATGAGACGCGTCAACTGGCGCGCGACCTGGGCTACCGCCCGGTCGTCCCGCCGCCCAGCTACCGCAACCCGACCTGGACCTACGACCGCCAACTCTATCGCCGACGCAACGAGGTCGAGCGCTTCTTCTGTCGGCTCAAGCGCTTCCGCCGGATCGCCACTCGCTACGACAAACTCGACCTGATCTTGCTCAGCTTCATCCACCTCGCCCTGATCTACGACGCACTCCAACTACTGTGAACAGCCCCTAGTCGCAAAGCTGACGACGGTCGACACGGAATTGACACCCGTCATTCGTTGGATCGTCACGAACTTTGGAGAATCCCAAGAGATCCTGGGCAGTCTCATGACCCAGCACGGGGTGCGGACGTTCATGGGTGGTATGGCCACGGCGGAACAGCCGCGACTAGACGCTGCTCGCAAGTGGGTTGAAGATGATGACCCGGCAATCCGGAAGTGGGCCGACCGTGTAGTTCAGGATCTCGAGCAACGAATAAAGAGATATCGCATTGAGGACGAGGAATCAGAGCTGCGACATTCGTAGGGGCTCTGGGGTGACCAATCGATGGGTCAGGCAGAGCGACTGGGTCCGCCTAATGACGCCAGTTGGCCCAATGCAGTTCAACCACTCCTCTCAATCAACTAGCCCGTCTGAGCAAACAATGCGAATTAGCTCTGGCTCAGGCGCGTCCGCCCCGTCCGAATCGTCTGCTACCGAGAGCCGATAGGTCTCACGTAATGCCTCCAGCCGTGCAAGCAGTGCGCGACCCCGTGGTTGAATCGCGTGGACTTCACTGAGAGCGGCCTCCGCTCGTTGCGGGAGCGGTCCGCCGAAGATCTGTCTCAGTTCGTCGATGCGGCGAACCTCGGGAGCGTCCCCTGTTGCCTCGTTTCTGATGATGTTGAGTTGCTTCGAGACGTGTCGGCGTGCCCTGGTGTTGCGTGGTCGTCTGGAACGGCCCAGCCGCTGACCGAGCTCCGCGGTGAACCTCCCGAACGCCGCCATCACGCGCTCATTCGTGCCTTGAGGCAGTGGCATCGCAGGAGTGCCGTCCCCACACTCTGCGTGCGCGATGAACTGTGCTGGACTGATCGGTCGTGGTTGAAGATCATCGCCGACGGCATAGCAGGCATTGACCTCCCCCGCGCCGAGCAGCACTAAGGACTCCCCGGCCACTGGTTCATCGAATGCTGAAGGCGTGGTGGACTTCAGGTTGCTCGGAGATAGCAGCGGCGGCTGAGTCCCTTCGACTACAGGTGCGTCGGCCGGAGACCCGGCGGTCGGTTTGGCTACTTCGCCCGTTTTCGGTTTCGCGATCAGCGCCGAGCGAATCCCATCCGGCAGTCCCTCGATCTTCTCCCAGAGTTCCGGCTGTTCTTCGCGGATGCGTTGCAGCGTGGCTACCGCCCGCTGGCGCACCGAGACATCATCAAGCCCGTCATCGCTGTCGGGTAGCTGTTGATCGCCGTAGATCCGATACATCGCATCCGCATTGAGCTGCTCGGCATCGGACAGCAATCGGTTGTCGAGGCCGATCAGATCGTGGAACAGCTGGATGCGACGGCTGAGGCGATCGGTAAGATCGAGGTCCCGATCGACCTCGAAATCCGGCCACATGTTGTGCAGATGGATGATGTCGTGCTCGGTTCCGATCCGGTCAACGCGCCCGAACCGCTGGATCAGGCGCACCGGATTCCAGTGCAGGTCGTAGTTCAGCACACGAGCGCAGTCCTGCAGATTCTGTCCTTCGGATACAACGTCGGTGGCGAGCAGAATCCGAATCTCCGGTACCGGTCGATGAATCTCCGGCGCGAGATTGGAACTCGGAGAGAACCCTCCGACGATGCTCTCTGAGCGATCTCGGTTGCTGCCTGTCAGCCTCTCGATCTGGGGATTCTTGCCGTCCGGATTGAGTTGCGCATAGAGGTAGTCAATCGTGGTCTCGGCCTCCGAGAAGATCAGCACCTTGCCGCTCGCGACATCGGGACGCATGAGGAACTGCTTGAGCGTCCGCAGCTTGTCGTCGTCTTCTGGCGAGATCGACTGAACCCTTGCGTGTAGATCGCTGAGCAGTTCGTGGTCGGCGTCCAGGTCTTCAATCCATCTCGCGGCGTCGAAGTCTTCCGCTGGATGCGCTGCGCCTCGTGACTCTCCACGGTCGTCCTCCTGGCTGAGGATCTCGTGCGCTTCGTCTGCATCGAACTGCTGTCCGTTGAGCAGCCTCGTGGCCATTTGGCCGACGGGCACATAGCCGGCCTCCAACGCCTTGCGGAAGTGCCGATTGCTGCGCATCAGCGACTCGAGCGTGGATTGGAAGGCCGCGACGCTCGACTCCAATCTCTTCAGCAACAGCACCTTCATCAGACCGGCGAGCCGATCTCTGGACCTCAGCAAACCGCTGTACTTGGACTTATTGCGCGCCTCCGGCCACAGATACTCGCTGGCCGAATAGCGCGACGCTTTGTGTTGGCCAAGCGCCTTGGTGATCTCTGCGAATGTTCCCGCGCGGGCGTAGACCCGGTCGAGACGGTAGTCGATGTTCTTCAGCGACGGCTCAGGAAATTGGATTGGCTTGCCGTTGATCTCAGCCGATTCGCCGTACAGGTCTCGGACATCTCGTCGACGACGACGAATGAACACGTGGGCCAGGACCTCTTCGATCCTGGCGTGAGGAATGGCAGGCAGCTTCGGAGGAATCGGTGGCGTCGCCTGGTTGCGACGGCGCTCCCACTCCGCGAACTCTGCCTTGTAGGCGGCCATGCTTGATTGATGATCAAGCCATTGCTGCGCGTTGCCGAAATATGCCTCCAGACTGATCGGTTCGACGGGGAGGCCGTGGTCGCGATCGTCGAGGAACAGCGTCAACTGCCTGTAGATGTCCATCGGACCGAGGTTCTGCGGCGTGGCGCTCACCAGCACGACCTTGTGATCGCCGGAGCCGAGATACTCCCTCAGACCCTCGGAGCGCCGGTTGATGTTGCGGAAGTTGTGGGCCTCATCGACGAGCACGGGGCCGCGGTCCCGGTACTTCTCCAGTAGGACGATGCCGCGTGCTGGGCGGTCGGAGTCGACGTAGCGGCCGAGTTCCTCGTCGAACTGTGGCGCTCCGGCAGGCGCGATCATGCTGTGCGAGACGATCTCGGCGCCCAACTGGAAGCGCTCGTTGAAGGCCTGCCACATTGGAATCAGGCCGGCGGGACAGAGGATCAGGGGCCGGCCATCGTTCGGATAGCTGAACTGGAGCTGTCGCAACAGCTCGGCGCCGACGAACGTCTTGCCCAGGCCGACGACGTCGCCGATGTAGCAACCCCCGTGTGCGTCGATCATGGCCAGGCCCTGACGCACGGCGTCGATCTGAAAATTCGCAAGCTGTTGGTCCCTGACCGGAGCGGCCAGTTCTGCCAGTCCGGCCCCCGAGTGATAGAGCTCGTAGAGCGCCTTCAGGTAGACGAGATAGGGCGGCGTCCGCTCAATCGCCCACGACCGATTGAGTTCCTCGACCAGCTCGTCGCCAATATCGACCGAGTCCTGCCAGAGGTTGTCGAACCAGGCTTTGAGCGCCTTCATCTCGTCGTCGCCGGTGACGCGGACGTTGAGTTCGGTGTTGCCCTCGAAGCCGGCCAGGGTGAGGTTGGACGAGCCGACGACGGCGGCGCCGGACTCGGCGTGGTCCTCGTACCAGCAGAGATAGGCCTTGGCGTGCAGCGGACTCTTGAGGTAGGTGCGGACCTCGACGACGCCATCGGCGATGAGGTCTCGCAGCTTCTTGACGGCCGCCTCAGACCCCGATTCCTGGGGCAACTGGGCGACTCCGCAGGCAATGTGATTGACTGCCTGCCGTGCGACAGCAGGGCGGTCGCGGCGCCTGACCGTCGAATCGTCCTCGAGCCGACGCTTCAGCGCCGGCGCCTGCTGCAGTCCCCTGGCGACCTCCTCCAAGACCTGGCGGTCGGTCCGTCCGACGAGTATCCGGACCTTTTCCAAACCGGAGAGGTCTTCGGCCAGGGTCTCGAACCCGCTGATGAAGAAGTAACCGACGGCGATATCCGCCCGGGCCGAGCTGGCAAGCATCTGTTTGAGGCGCGCGAGGAGCGTGGGGTCGGTGCTGCTGTGGAGGATGTTCACGGCGTCAGACCGATTCGATTCTCAGGCTGGCGATCCGCTCGAAATGGCGTCGGTTATCGCTCAGCAGCGTGAGATCATGGCGTAACGCCGTAGCGGCGAGCATGAGGTCAAAGTCCTCGATCACGTTGCCTTGCTGCAGCAATTGCGCCTTCTCTCGGCCAAAGATCTCGCACGTATCAGAGTCCACGGATAACAGGGTGAATCTTGCGATGTAGGCGTTCAACCGTTGTGCGGCCAAGACCGGATCCGAGACGCGGTGAACGCCAACCCAGAGTTCTGCCAGCGCAATCACGCTGAGCCCGACGCCGTCCGGTTCAAGCTCTGCGACGCGACGCAAGTGCCTGGGCGAGACGCGCAGACAGTCGATCACCCAGTTCGAGTCGATCAGGTACTCCACAGCGCTATGGGTCGATCCTCATTGGCGGGCAGCAGACGCACTGTCGGTAGAGGTCGTCGGCCAGGCTCGGGTCCTCGTCGAAGAACTCTTTCCAGCCGCCGGCCGCATCGCCCATGAGTCGGCGCACTTCCTCATCATCCATCGGCGGCTCATCTTCGAGCGTGA
Organism: Dehalococcoidia bacterium; assembly: GCA_963666795.2. Lineage (GTDB taxonomy): Bacteria > Chloroflexota > Dehalococcoidia > Bin125 > Bin125 > Bin125. The sequence goes on from CAXXUV010000008.1 coordinate 2,637,927, forward strand.
CCAGCACTTCCGCATCCTCACGCAGCGGCAGCGGGTCGAGCAACTCCAGCTTGCCCTCAACGTACCGAGCGCGGGCCTTCCTCAGCGACATGACATCCTTCTTGAAGTCCAGGGTCGTCAGTGGTTCATATGATAGGCCCGCGCCAGGTCACGCGCGATCCAGTAGCCCGCGTCGGCGAACACGATCGCCATTAGGCCTCACTCTTGAGCACGCGCTCTCGATAGTCCCTGAAGTTCTTGGCGCCGTCAGCCGGCAGTTGGTCCCATTTGTCGGCGGGAATCGAATCATGCGGGCGCATCAACCAATCCAGATATTCTGCGAACGTCCGCGGGGCAGGCTGCTCCTCGACCGTAATGTCGAACCCGCAGCCTTCTTTGAGGTCGAGGGGGAAGAAGGGAATTAGGACGCCATCGGCGTATCTGGCTCTGACTCGGGTTGTCATGGCGGGGCTCCTTGATGGGCAGTTTATCGACAGGGCTGGGCGACGGGATTTTGTGTCTGCTGATGCGGCGCGGGTTTGGTTGGACTGGCTGATTTTGACGGTTCTGGGGGAGTTGGAGGGAATTTTGGTCGGCACTGGTGGAAATGCTGCTGTGGACAGGGAATTTGGGTCTGAGGCGTTCGGTCTTGTTCGGTTTTGTTCGGTTTTTGGCGGTGGGGCTCGGCCGATGTCGGCGGGTGTTGGGTGTTGGTTGGGGTCTGTTCGGGGTAGGCGGGATGGGTTGATTGTTCATGGCGGGCTTGGTGCGCTGGTCGGTGAGGGTGGAGCGCGGTTGATTTTATCAGCACAGACATTCTGTGGAGGGGGAGTTGTGCGGTGGGGATCATCCCGTTCTGACGGAGGAACGCGGTCCGGTTGCTGTGTCGGGTGATTCGGGCCGGGACTGGCAAGCAGGGGCGGCGAGAGGAGGACTAGTGTGAGCGACCACCAAACTACCTGCCCGACTCGCACCTTGATCGCCGCCGTTTTCTTGTCGGTCATTCGAGCATTCGGATAGCCTCTATTCGAAGATCTTGCTCCCACTTATATTGCATGAACTCAAAGAAACCCTCGATTTGGCTAAGCCCGCAAATCGATCCTATCTCGCGTCCAGCCCCCGTTAGGAGCATGCTGCCTGTGTCCAGCTGATTCTCCGCGCTCTTTGCCAGTGTTAGCTCCAGACTCCTGCCGAAGTACGAAGCCTGAATCGCACCGTGACCTGCGTTCAATGCGAACCCCATGCTATCCGTAAGAATCAGTCCGAAAGATTCCATGTCAGCGAGGGAAGTCAGGTTGATTTCTCGTTCCATGAAGAAATCCTCATCGATGTAGATCAACGGGACTGTAGCGTCGGGGAATTCCCACGCGAAACTACAGAGGGTCGTAAATAGTTCCGCGTCCGACTTGTCCATGTCTGCAAGGATGTTGACGGTCTTGCGAGAGAACGTGCCAGGATTGTTCGCTTCCCCTGCCAGGATCCGCGCCCAAACGTCCTGCATCTGTTCGTCGGACACGATTCGGCACTTGTCGAAGAAGTTGACGATCCAGTCCTCCTCGACATCCTCTGGCTTGGCCTCTTCAGTGACATGCGGGAGTGCTCGATTTGTGATGTCCTCGATATTGATCTGTTTTCTGGTCTCTTCATCCATCCAGCGTCTTGCAGCCCTCCTTTGGAGTTCCGTGACCTCAATCTCTGACTGCGCAGCGATGACCATTGCCAATCCTTCGGCCCTGGCGACCCTCTGGATCTGCCAGGGCTTTGCAATGCCGCCGACAGCGTCGGATACTCTCTCGACCAGTACCGTTGCCGGTTTCGCCAGCTTCCCGAGGTCAACATTAACCAACCCAGCTGCCATGTTCCCCCACCTCTCCCGTCTCGGCTGGTCTACAGGGTAGCAGAACGAGCGTGCTGCTACTTGGGCCGCTCTTGCCGCCCTCAAACGCTGACTCGTGCCTCGACCGCCGCAATCTCCTCGTCGGTGAGACCGTAGAGGTCGTAGATGAGGCGGTCGATTTCTTGCTCCCAATGGGTCGTGTCAGCAGAGACATCAGTGGATTTCGCTTCGATGATTCTGTCTACGATGCTGATGGCGGCTAAACGTGTATCTCTTTCTGGTGTAGGGATTGGAATGGTCTCTACGTAGACCTTCTTCCAACGCAACGTGCCCATACCGGAAGTTGGAGCCACTTGGGTCAAGAACCAGTGATGATGAGAGTTGAGGGATGCGCACAGATACTTGAGGGGCTTGCCAGTCATGAAGAATGTCGAAACATCTGGGAATAGGCCGCAAGCGTCATAGGCAAATCTCCCTCGGCTCGCTAACTCGATCCAGAGGAGCTTTTCCTTCGAAAAGTCTTCGATGTAGCCAATGGAATCCTGCAATTCGAACCACTCGTTGTTTGTTCTTTTGCGGGCCCTTCGGCCGTCCAGGAGTGTACGGCCAGTCTGTTCTAAATCGGACTTTTCCGAACGACAGCAGGTGTTGCATTACAGCTGGAAACGATTCAATGTCGATTCTTAGGGAAGGTGCGGTTGCGATTAACCATTGACCAGCCCACTTCGCCCGATATTGCTCGATATCTCGACCCCGCAGCACCGGCTTGATGATCTCGGCCGACTTTGGATCTTTCTCGACGAGCGCGTCCGGGTTGCCGTGTCGATGATGAACGCCTTGTTGTAACCGGTCTTGATTCCGTAATTGATCTTGACATCCCATTCCTTAAGCGGTGTGCCTCGGGCGAGCATTTTGTCCATCACTCTCCACTCGATGATTGAGAGGACGCTCCAGGGTGAGTCTCCGTCGGGACGGGTTTCTTCCCAATGCTCCTCTGTGGGTGGGAAGTCCGAATCGGGCAGCGTGTCCATGTCGACGGCGAAGGGAAGGGTGAGGCCGTGCCTCCCGTTCTCAGCATGAGGACGCCACTGTCGACGATTGCGCTGTCGAACACGTCCTTGCCCAGGTCGAGCCAACGCTGGGGGCGATGATTGTCGGTGAAGAACTTGCGGGTGCGCTTACCGTACTCGGCGCGGAGCCAACTGTTGGAGGTGATGTAGGCCATCAGCCCGCCGCTGTGTCGCAGCAAGCTGGCAGCCGCGCTCGTAGAAGAGCTGATAGATGTCGCCGGTGCGAGCGAAGGTCTCGTAGCCGCAGTCCTTGTAGAGCGTGCCCAGGCGGCCGCCGTCTTTCTGTAGTTGGATGTAGGGCGGATTGGCGACTGCGATGTCGAAACCGCCCTCGGCGATTACCTCGGCGAAATCGATTCGCCAATCGAGGGTGTTGTCGCTGTGGGCGAAGTGGCTCAGGCGCTCACGAATGTCTGATTCGACCTTGGCAATGGAATCGCGCAGTGCGTTCTTGCGGTCGCCGTCGGACTCGGTCGTGTACGTCGACTTAAGGTTGCGCAGTTCGTCGATCCGAGTCCCTTCATACCCGAGTCTGCCCTGGTGTCCACTGTCACTCGGATCCGGACCTAACAGGCTGTCGCCCTGGACGATCTTGAAGTCGAGATTGGGCAGCGGTTCGGGTTCGTCATCGTCGAACTCGATCGCTAGCGAGAGCCAGAGTCTCAGCATCGCGATATTGACGGCGAAGGGATCGAGGTCGACGCCGTGGAGATTGCGGCGGATGATCTCCAGCTTGAGGTCGTAGAGCGACTTGGAGTCGACGCCGACGTTGAAGAGGGTCTGTTGCAGCTCGACCAGCTCGTGCATCATGCCGAGCAGATATGCGCCCGAGCCGCAGGCCGGGTCGACCACCGTCACCTCGGCCAGCGCGGCCGCGAAGCGCTGTGCTCCATTGATGCCGATGTCGGTGGTCTCGCGCTCGTCGACGAAGGCGGCGATCGTCTCGGGCGGGACCTTCGGCGCGCGCGATTCCAGGTAGCCTTTGAGCGCCTCGCGGCACATGAACGAGACGACCGGCCGCGGCGTGTAGTAGGCGCCTGAGTCGTGCCGTCCGGTGACCAGCTCCTCAAAGACTTTGCCCAGCATCTCGGGGTCGACGGCGACCTCGATGTCGAACGGTGTTGACTCCATCACGGTGAAGTTGAACTGGTCGAAGAGGTCGGTCATCAGCGGGCGGATCGCGTCGTCGGGGACGGGAATGCGTTCACGCTCGACCGTTTTGTCCAAGTTGGATTTTTCGAACAATCCGCCGTTGAGGAACGGCACCTCGCCGATCAGGAAGTCAACACCGCCACGCACATCACGCGAGTCAGGGTTGTTCAGTCCCTCGAAAAACAGGAAGGTCAGTCGGTCTCGGTAGAAATTGTCGTGGTCGGCATGGGCCTCGTAAGCCTTCCAGAGATCATTGAGATAGTCGGTCTTCGTGTCGTACTTGAGCCAGCCCTTGCGTGAGAGGAAGTAGACGAACATTAGCCGGTTGAAGAGGGTTTGGACGAACTGCTTGCGATCCTCGGGGTCGGCGAAGCCGGTGATCTGCTGTTCAGCGTGCTCGAACAGTTCCTTGTATTTGGCGAAGAACTGCTTGGTGACGGGCTCGACATCGAAGGCTTCATTGAGTGCGTTGAGGATGTTGCCGAGGTCCTGGTGTCGCCAGTAGATGTTGGAGAGCTGCTGGACGGCTGTGCGTTGCTTGATGCCACGTTCGACCACGATGCGGCGCAGCGTCGGGGTTGCGGCGCTGCCGAACTGGGGGTGAATCCAATGGAGTTGGTTGGCGGATCCGTTGCTGAAGAGCAGCAGCATGTCCTCGCCGAGTTCGTCGCGGACCCGCTTGGCGACGGCTACAACCTCAGACTTGCGGACTCGGTCGGTGTCTGTGTTGGTGTCCGAGCGGGGGAGCGCGACGTAGAGGACTTGCACACCTGCGAGGCTCGCGATCCGTTCGGCGATGGCCGGCAGTTCGATGCCGGCTCGGTCGCGGGCTTGATCCAGGCCGAACTGGCCGACTTCGCGTTGGAAGTCCAAGACCTCCCCGAATAGTCCTCGGAGGATGTCCGGTCGCTGATCCGCCGCGGCGACGAAGAACCGCTCGACGCGGTCCTCGACTTCAGCGGCATCGTCGCGATTGCGGATGGGCATTCGTGCTCTCTCCGAGTTGAATCGAGGCGATGGTAATCGAGAACCCCATAGAGGTACAGACTGGTGTTAGTCATCAACGGCCGTACCGCGCCGCGCTCAAGTCACCGAAGCCTGAGCCTGCTCGAAGAATGAGGGTGGTAGTTCCTCATCGAATTCCAGACCGCACTCAGCGATGAACCGGTCGGCGAGTTGCTCGATGAGGGAGCGCGGATCCCGCTCTAGCTGACGGGTTGTCACGCCGCTCAGGACCTGTTCATAGCGGTCGCGCGGAATCTCAGGTACGAATCTCGTGCCGAAGAAGCGTTCCTCTGTCCGCTTTCTGCTCTTCTTACCCTGGACGTTTGATACCGGGAAGGCCAAGTCCCACATCCGCCGCTGGCCCGTCCGGGCCTGCACGGCACCGATAATGAATATCGCTTCGCGACACGCCAGAAGTGCGCCATCTGCCAAGATGTCGTCCCTGCAATCTGGCAGCCAGTCATGGCAGTAGGACAGGTGGCAGAAAGCGCCACTCTCCTGGAACTCGATGTCTCGGTAGCCAAACAGCGCTCCAGACAATCGAAGGTGCTCAGCGCTCTGGTGTGTGATGGACTTCAGCATGCCCCAATACCTGTTGGCGACGGGTTGGAGCATCCCTGACGGCTGAGTAAGCGCGTAGGCGAAGGACTTCCAATCATCAGGGGCCCGTGCGCTCTGGAAGAACTCATTCTCGGACGCACCTATCGGTCTCACCACAATGCAGGTCCGGCCTTGCCATCGCCCATTGCCTGGCTCCTCGCGATTCAACGCAACGTGGAGGTCTGCCTGAATAGGCTTCTCTCGGTCTTCGCGTAGCCGCATGCGATCGGCGACATCTGAGTCACGCATCGGTCGAGTCTGCGTGTCCCCCCGCTCGTAGTAGGTACCTTCGACCTGATGCAGCATTGCTGACGACGCCGGAATCTCTACCCAAAGGACGCCATGACCGGGTGAATCAGAGGAAAGAATGTGAGACTCGATCTGCACTGGAGGTTCAGGAATGTCACGAGCAATCTGCTCGACGCGTTCTCGAGCTCCATTGCAGTTGATTGGCGCGACTTTGAATCTCGACGGATCTTCGGCAACGCCAATCACAAGCGCGCCACCCTCAACTGCGAATCCAGCGATTTGTTTGGCAAGAGATCTGTTCGACGGAAATTCGCGCTTGAACTCAACAGTTCGCGTCTCACGCAACTCTCCCGTTGCTAGACGGCGGCGCAATTCGTTGATCGAACCTGGCCTCTCTGGCAGTCTCATGCTCGCCCTTCCGCTAACGGTTTGGGATAGCCACTTCCCAGTCGAGAGGATTCGTTACCGATGGTTGACTGTCCTTATCTAGTTCCGGTAGGAGACATCTAACCCACCTACACAATACGCCAATCAACTAAGGTGTTTCGAACATGCATCGAGGTGAGACGGCAACATCTCCTGATCCGGAACTTGCTCATCCAACCGTGTGCTTTCGAGCGCCACCCATTGAGAGGAACAACCAATGAGTACAATGAGTAACCTTCCGCAACCTACTCCGGCAGCACTTTACGCCCGAGTCTCAAGCGATCGACAGGATGTCGACCTCTCTGTCGCCGCGCAGCTCAGGGCGCTGCGCGACTTCGCCGAGCGGAATGACTACGTCGTCGCCCGCGAGTACATCGACAAAGCCGAGAGCGGGCGCGTGGCTGATCGGCCTCAGTTCCGCAAGATGCTGGACGAGGCATCCGAGTCCAACGCCCCGTGCCAAGAAATACTGGTTTGGAAATTGTCGCGCTTCACGCGCAAGCGCGAGCACGCCGTCGCCTTCAAATCGATGCTGCGACGACGTGGGATCCGGGTTACATCAATCACCGAGCACGCCGACGACACGCCAACCGGCAAGCTGATGGAAGCGATCATCGAAAGCGTCGACGAGTTCTACTCGGAGAACCTTGCCCAGGAGGTCACGCGTGGCATGCGGGAGGCTGCGTCGCGAGGATTCTTCCTGGCCTCCAAGGCGCCATTCGGATACAAGCGAGTGAAGGTCCTAGCAGGCTGCTGAAGAATCCGCTTGCGAGCGCTGATCGTCCCTGTTCGTCATTCCTGCGAACGCAGGAATCCAGGGCTGACCAGATATGGAGCATGGATTCCTGGTCAAGCCAGGAATGACGGATTTGAGAGCCGATGACTTTTGCAACAGCCTCTGCGGGCTGCTGAAGCATGTGGGCTGTGGCAGCGACTGCGTGCGTCGGGAGACGGTGGCGTCTCTGTTCGCGCCCCGTGGCAGTGTGATCGAGGTGCGTCTGCGGGCCTGATCTTGAGCGACCCGTCGCAGTTGCCGGCGATGGCCTAGGCGGCGGTCAGTTCCAAGCAGAGTTTGTTGCGGGCGCGACCGAGATAGCGTAGTTTGCCGCCTCCGCCGAACGTCTTGATCCAACCACAGACTTCCTCGACACGCTTGCCTCAGCGTTGACTTTGGCGGTAGCCCGCAGCCATGTTTCAGCAGCCCGCGAGGCCTCCGGGGCGGTCGCCAGGACAAGATGCCGACTTCCCTATCCTGAACAATCAAGCAAAAAGGGGGGGACCGAGCAATGCTGGATCTGCAAGCCGAAATCGACGACGGCATCCTCGTGCTGAACCCATCAGGGAGAATCGACAGCGCCAATGCCAAGGCGTATGAAGAAGCGCTTCTTGAGCAGATCGGCGCCGGCCATACCAACATCTTGATGAACTGCGAGTCGGTGAACTACATCTCGTCGGCCGGGTTGCGTGTGCTGCTGATCGCGTCCAGGCGCGCCGGCGAGTCGGCCGGCAAGCTGGTCCTCTGCGCCGTGCAGTCCAAGGTTCACGACGTGTTCAAATTCTCAGGCTTCGCCGAGATCATTCCGATCCACGGAGACCGCGCGGCAGCGCTTGAGTCCTTCTAAGCAAGCCCTGATTCGAGTCTGCTGCCCTACGCCCGCAATCGCAGTGTGAGGAGACGCACCACGCACCGCGCACCACGCACCGTCGGCAGCGCGCCAGTCGCCGCGCCGTCGCCACAGCTCTGATCGCCTCTGAGGCCACTCCCGGGGACCCTTCCCAGGAGACGTTTCAATAACTCCTGTGGCTGGCGACTGTCGACGGGGCGTTCATGGGGTCGCTTGGTTGATGATGGTGTGTGCGAGTGATTGGCTTGGTCTGGTTCGCTCGCCGGTTGCGCCGTCAGCCGAGCTGGAGGGGTCGTGCCTGGTGTGGCGCTGCCCAGCGGTTGTCGCTTCGGCGTTCAGCCGGCCGCCGCGTTCAGCGGGGCCGCCTGGCGCAGGTTGTAGGCGAGCACCTTGGAGCACAGCTCCAGTTTGTTGCACGCCACCCGGCGATAGCGCACTCGCCGATAGCCGTAGCTGCGCTTGAGCGTGCCGAAGACCCGCTCCACCGCGCGCCGCTGCGGTGCGATCAGCTGTTTGCGCCGCTCCTGCCAGTGCGGCAGCTGCGCATGCCACTTGTTCGCCCGATGCTTGATCCGGTCCTTCAGCCCACGCCGGCAGGTCTCCGCACATGTTGCGTCAGGGGGGAAGCGGAGATCAGAGCGTTCTTAGAGCGGGACGGCGCAGCCATCGGATCTTGGGTCGCTGCCTCCCCAGAGGACTCCGGTATCGGGGTCTCGGACGATGACCTGGCCCTTGCCCACGACTCCGGTTCTCATCGCTCCTGAGGCGGGCAGGACGGGGTGGCCGAGCAGGGCGAGTTGGGAGAGGACCTCGATGCCGAAGGTGTCCTCGACGTAGATGCGGCCGTTGGGCGGTTCCTCGTACATCGAGACACGGGGTGCGTCGATCGCGGTTTGGGCGTCCATGCCTCGGTCGATCAGGTTGATCGCGACCTGGGTCTGGCCCTGGGGCTGGTTCCAGCCGCCCATGACGCCGTAGCTGGCGAAGAGGTTGCCGTCGGGTCGGGTGATCATCGAGGGCATGATCGTGTGATACGGGCGCTTGCCGCCGGCGAGGGCGTTGGGATGGTCCGGGTCGTCGACAACGAATCCGGCGCCCCGGTTTTGCAGGCTGAACCCGCACTCGCGCGGAACGATGCCGCTGCCGAAGCCCTCGTAGTTGCTGTTGATGAACGAGCAGGCGTTGCCGTCGCCGTCGGCGGCGGAGAGGTAGACGGTGTCGGACTTGCCGGGCAGGAACCCTGTGGAGGCGAGCTCGATCGCCGAGTCGGCGCAGATCAGCTCTCGACGCTTCGCGGCGTACGCCTTACTGAGCATCGCCTCGATCGGCACGTCTGTCTTGGCAGGGTCGGCGACGAGTGTGCGTGCGTCGGCGAATGCGAGGCGCAGCGCTTCAATGATCAGGTGCAGCACTTCCGCTGAGCGGGCTTCGTATTCGCCGATCTCGAAGCCCTCGAGGATGTTCAGCGCCATCAAGGTCGTGATGCCCTGACCGTTGGGTGGGCATTCCCAGACTCGGTGGCGTCGGTAAGTGGTGGAGATGGCGTCGTCGAGCGTGGAGCAGTGGTTGGCGAGGTCGTCGAGGGACATGACGCCGCCATGCTCGGAGAGCGCTTCGACGATTCGTTCGGCAGGGCGTCCGCGGTAGAAAGCCTCGGGGCCGCCCTCGGCGACTTCTCGCAGGACGCGACCGAGCAGGGGATTGGTCCAGACTTGGCCTGCCCGTGGCGCGTTGCCGTTGAGCAGCATGTCTTGCCCGGCGGGGCCTTTCGAGGCCAGCAAGTCTGCCTGGAAGGCCCAGCCTCGGCCGATGGCCGGGGTCATGACGAAGCCCTGTTCGGCGATCTCGATGGCCGGCTGGAGCACGTCGGCCAGCGCCATGCGTCCGAACTGCTCGACCGTGTCGTGCCAGCCCATCGCTGATCCGGGGACGGTGACGGCATGCGGACCCTGGCGCTCCCATCCGCCGGCGCGTTCAACGACATCCAGATTGAGCGCAGTAGGCGCGCGTCCACTGCCGTTGACGGCGCGCACCGATTGGTCGGACGCGTTGTAGAAGAGACAGAAGCAGTCGCCGCCGATGCCGGTGGAGGTGGGCTCGGTGACGGCGAGGGTCGCGGCAGCCGCGACGGCGGCGTCGGCGGCGTTGCCACCCCCTCGGAGGATGGTCAGGCCGGCCAACGAGGCGAGCGGCTGACTGGTCGCGACGATGCCTCTCCGCGAGAGCACCGGCGAACGTCGGGATTCGAACAGGAATGGGTGATCAGGTAGGTCTGGCATATGGCGCATTCTAGGCGGCTATCGCATATCACCTAGACTGAGACGCGAAATCGCTTTGACCCGCCCATACTCGCAGGGAGTATTGCTATGACCACCGCTGCCGCACCAACCGTGACCCAGGAGCAGGTCGACTTCTATCACGAGAACGGCTTCCTGTTGATGCCGAAGCTGTTGCCCGACGACGCACTGCAGGCACTGCGCGACGAAACCGACCGGATTGTGGCAGAGGCCGCCGGTCTGACCGACCACAACGCACAGTACGACCTCGAGGATTCGCATACGGCCGAGGAGCCTCGAGTGCGGCGTCTGAAGTTGCCGTCGACGCACTGGCCGTTTTTCCGCGAGCTGGCCCAGCATCCGGCGCTGATGGAGGTCGTGACCGCGCTGATCGGTCCCAATGTGCGGCTGCAGAGCGACAAGCTGAACATGAAGGCGGCGCAGTACGGCGCCCCGGTCGAGTGGCACCAGGACTGGCCGTTCTACCCGCACACCAACGATGACCTCGTGGCGGCGGGCGTCCTGCTCGACGATTGCTACGCGATCAACGGCCCACTGCTGGTCGTGCCGGGATCGCACAAGCGCGCGATCTATGACCACCACCACCCTGAGGAGCGCTACTTCACCGGCGCGGTCGAGCCCGAGGAGTTTGACTGGGACATGGAGAAGGACCTGGTCCCGCTTGAGGGCCCGGCCGGATCGGTCTCATTCCATCACGTGCGCACGATGCACGGGTCGGCGCTGAATCGCTCGGAGAATCCGCGCCGCCTGCTGCTGTTCGGCTACGCCGCCGCCGACGCCTGGCCAATCATGGGTCTGGGCCGGCTGAGCCTCGACGCCTACAAGGACTCCATGTGCGCGGGAGAGCACGTCGAGCAGCCGCGTCAGACCGCGGTGCCGGCCTATTTGCCGCTGCCGGTATCGCCAAAGCAGGGCTCGATTTACGAGAATCAGAAGACGGTCAAGACTCGGTTCTTTGAGACGTATGAGGATCGGAAGGGGTAGGGGTTTAAGACTCCAAGTCGAAGCTTTTTGGGATGTCTGAATAGTGGCTCAGGCTAATGAACAGCATGTTCAGCATTGAGGTGTCGGCAGTTTGCCCTAGACAACACCCAATGGGCCAGCGGTTCTGATCGCCGAACTGCCTGCACTCTGCACACAGCCTGTAGATGAATCGATCCCTCCTGTTGAGTCGTGCGCTGTGAAGGCCGCACAACTCCTCTCTCAGGCGTTCGGCTCTTAGCGCGCCCTGAGGATCGGCAAGGAGAGAGTTTATCTTCTGCGGGACATCGTCACGCCCCTTACCTGGACGAAAGTACTTGCGCTCCATCTGACGATGAAATTGTAGGGAATAGCGAATGTTCCACGCTGTTCCCGATCCGTCAGGCCATGAGAATTCGTCCGGCACGGAAGTCCTCCACAGCGGCCTGAAGCATCGGCAAGGTGCTTGGATTCAGTTTGAGCGCGATCGTTTCGACCCAGTCATTGCCGACTGAAAGGACAAAGTTGGTGTGCGGAGGCATTGGAGGGGATTCGAATTCAGCGCCGAGCGGCATATCCCGGATGGAAAAGCCAGTCCCATCAACGTTGGCCGAAAGGTCATAAGTATGTGCCATCAAGGGTTGAGCCGACCACGCCGACCGCCACTTGTCGGAGACTTCGTCGACCACCTCTCTGATCGCGGCATTCTGTTCGTCGCACAGCACCTCCCTATAGAAGGCGTCGACAAAGTCCATTCCGGATGGAGTGACACTCCACACCTCTTCTTCTTCGAGCAATCCAGCTGCGCGAAGCCTCTCCCACGTGTCATACACCTCATTGGACATCGGGCCAAACTTCCATCGATAAAAGCTCAAGCTCAAGGCGCAGATTGACTCCTCTGCCATGCGGCGTGCTGTAAGAAAGGCAAGCTTCATAAGGCGAAGCCGCCCTCCTGCGCTTCCTTCTTCGGTTGATGCACGAAGCCAAGTGACCAGGAGCATCGCCGCGTTGACCGAAAGCTGGTCATACTCGTCTTCGAGATACTCCGTTCGGGACACGACCTCGCTCCTTTGTGCGATGTTTGTTCTTCTTTCACTTCTGAAGCTAGCTCACGGCCAGACCATGCGAGCCGGGTAGAGTCGCATTCGCCACAGCTCGCTCGGAATTCGGTAGCCTCCGATGACCAAGCACGGAGGTATCTGATGAGCGAATAGACCTATTGGACCCGGATGCGGACTCGCCGGCTTTCTCGGCGGGCGGTGCTGCGTTCTGCGGCGACCGCTGGGGTGGGGGCTGCGGGACTGGCGCTGGTTGGCTGCGGCGATGATGACGATGACTCACAGTCGTCGGCCGCAGAGCAACAGGATCAACAGGATCAATCGCAATCGGCTGCACCGCAACAGCAGCAGGATCAGACCGCTGCTCAAGCGGCTGATCAGGCCGACCAGCAGGACCAGGCGGCTCAGCAGCAGGATGGCGCGCAGCAGCAGGCCGCCACGGCTCAGGCCCAGCAGGCCGCCGACGGGCCACCGATTGGCGGCGAGTTGCGGATTTCGGACACGTCCGACCCGGCCTCATTCGACGGCTTCCTGACGTTTGGCTATAAGGCGTTCCTGCACAATCACCAGTGCTATCCGATGCTGACCCAGTTCTCGAACGAGCCGGGACAGTCATCGATCGACTTCCAGCCCGAACTGTGGCTGGCGGACTCGGTCGAGCAGCCCGACGACGCGACCTATGTGTTCGTGATCAAGGACAACGCGGTCTGGGAGGATCGGGCGCCGGTCAACGGGCGCAAGGTCACTGCCGAAGATGTCGCGTTTTCGTTCGATGGCGACCGTTATGCGGGCTATCCCAACCGCGGCGCAATCCTGCCGAGTTTGGGTGGCGTCGAGGCCAGCGACGACCGGACGGTCCGGTTCGACTTGACCGCTCCATTGGCGCCGTTCCTGCTCTACCTGGGCCACCACGCCGGTCCGTACGTGATGCCGCCGGAACTACTCGAAGACGAGATGTCTCGGCAGACGATGATTAGCGCCGGTCCCTTCTTACTCGATGAGTACGAGCCAGGCTCGCGCGTGGTCTATAAGCGCAATCCGAATTACTTCAATGCGCCCAAGCCCTACGCCGACTCGCTGGTGATCAACTTCATTGGTGACAATTCGGCGATTGCGGCTGCCTATTTGAGTGGTCAGTTGAACACGAGCTGGTTCGGCGTCGCGCCTCCGATCGTGGAGGAACTGGAGAACGGCATTCCCGGCTCGACCTGGGAGTTTGAGCCGAGCCTCGTGATTGGCGGCGTCTTCCCCGACATTGGGATGGAGCCGTTCACGGACCCGCGAGTTAGGCAGGCGATGTCGTCGGCGATTGACCGAGATTCGATTCTCGCCGTTGGCGGAGCTCTGGAGACCGGAAAGTGGTCAACGGCGTTGCCGCCGATGCCGGGCTGGTGGGTCGACCCGAAAGAGGACGACGCGCTGGGCGAGTACTACCGCTACAACCCGGAGCGGGCGATGCAGCTGCTCGATGCGGCCGGCATTGACGGACTCGGGCCGGTACCGCTGCATACGACGACGGCGTACGGGCCGATCTTTGCCGAGCAGTCGCAGGTCGTCCAGGCCAACCTCCTCGACGTGGGGATTGAGGTCGAGTTGGTGGTCAACGAGCCGACGGTGCACTACTCGACGATCTTCAACGGCAGCACGACCGGCGTGATCGGTCACACGTTGTCGGTGGCGTCGATCGAGCCGGACGAGGCGTTGCGCAATGTCTTCATTCCCGACAGCCCCCGCTCGCCGATTCCCAACGGCGAACTGATGGCGTCGGATGCTCGGATGGCTGAGTTGCTCAACATGCAGCGGATCGAGAGCGACGTCGAAGCTCGTAAGAAGCAGATTTACGACCTGCAGCTGCACATCGCCGAACAGATGTACTCGGTGCCGTGGGTCAATGCGGCGGTTTCGCAGATTGCTCGACCGGAGATATCGGGCGTGCAGTTCATTCAGACGTTCGCGCCGGCGCCGTCGCTGGAGGACATGTGGTTCAACGCGTAGTCGCCTCATAGGCGAGACGTCCTGCACAAACGGATTCGTGATCGGCGGAGAGCGTGCGCGGATATCTGGTGCGGCGATTGTTGCTGGCAGCGGCGACGCTGTTGGGGATCAGCATGCTGGTCGCAGGGATGATGCGCACGCTGCCCGGTGACGTCGTGGACGTGTTAGCGGCCGAG